>NZ_JALPKR020000002.1:1155000-3555000 GCF_023195515.1 Variovorax sp. S12S4 | reverse complement strand
AATCGAAGTTCGTGAATGTGCCGCTCGATCTGCGCGACCCGAACGGGCTTGCAGTGCTGGCCATGATCATGTGCCTCACGCCCGGCACCGCCTGGGGCGAAATCTCGTTCGACAGCAGCGTGCTGCTGATCCACGTGTTCGACGTCGACGACGAAGCCGCCTTCGTCGCCATGATCAAGCAGCGCTACGAACACCCCCTGATGGAGATCTTCGAATCATGACGCCTGTACTCTTCTGGGCCCTGAAGCTGGCGCTCCTGTTGTTGGCCGTGGCCATGCTCTGCGCGCTTACCCGCCTCCTGGCCGGGCCAACCGCGCAAGACCGCGTGATGGCGCTGGACTGCCTCTACATCAACGGCATGCTGATGATGCTGGTGCTCGGCATCGTTTATGCGAGCAATGTGTACTTCGAAGCGGCCATGCTGACGGCGCTGTTCGGCTTTGTCGGGTCAACGGCGATGGCCAAGTTCCTCTTGCGCGGGGAGGTCATCGAATGAACGATTTCATCATTGGGCCTTTGCCGCTGTGGGCCGAAATCGTCACCGCCGTGTTCGCGGTGCTCGGCGCAGCCTTCGCCGCCATCGGCTCCTTCGGCCTCGTGCGCCTGCCCACTTTTTTCCGCCGCATTCATGCGCCCACGCTCGGCGCCACGGTGGGCGTATGGTGCATGACGATTGCCACCATCGTCTATTTCTCGGTGCAGGGCTACAGCCTGTTCCTGCACGCCGTGCTGATCGTTCTCTTCATTGCGCTCACGGCTCCCATCACCACCATCTTCCTGATGCGCGCGGCACTCTTTCGCGAGCGGCAAAAGGCGGCGACGTGCCACCCGCGGCAAAGTCGGGCCCGCTGAATTGAACTGAGCAGAAAAGCCGGCCGGGTCCTCAGCTCATCGCGAGCTGCTGCAGGCCCTTGGCGCGCGCCACTTCCATTTCGCGCGGCAGCGTCACGCCGTTCTTCACCGCGAGAATCTCCGCCATCACGCTCACGGCGATTTCCGGCGGCGTCTTGCTGCCGATGTAGATGCCGATGGGACCGCGCAGCCGCGCGAGCGATTCGGCCGTCTGGTCGAAGTGCTCGATCATGCGGTCGCGCCGCGCATCGGCATTGCGGCGCGAGCCGATCGCACCTACGTAGAAAGCCTCGCTCTGCAGGGCTTCAAGCAGCGCCAGGTCGTCGAGCTTGGGGTCATGCGTGAGCGCGACCACGCAGCTGCGCCGGTCGGGCCTGAAGGCCAGCACCGCATCGTCGGGCATCTCGGTGGTGATTTCCACGCCGGGCAGCGACCATGCGGTGCGGTACTCCGCGCGCGGGTCGCACAGCGTCACGGCAAAGCCGCTGAACTTGGCCATCGTGGCCAAGTATTCGGCCAGCTGCCCCGCGCCGATGAGCAACATGCGGTATTCGGGCCCGAAGGTGTTGGTGAGCTCCGCGTCGTTTACCTTGAGCTCGTCCGGCGCCTCGGCTTCGTTCAGCCGCACGGCACCGTTGGCGAGCGTGACCGTGCGCTGCATGAGCTTGCCCTGCTCGAGTTCGGCTACAAGGTCGGCGAGCAAGTCGGCGTCGGGGTCGTATTCGAGCAGAAGCTCCAGCGTGCCACCGCAGGGCAGGCCAAAGCGATGCGCCTCGTCGGCCGTGATGCCGTACTTCACGAGCTTGGGCGGCGCACCCGGCGGCACCTCTTCGCCCTGACCGTTGTTCGCGTGGGCGTGGCTGTAGCGGGCGATCAGGTCGTCCTCGATACAGCCGCCCGAAACCGAGCCGACCACCGCGCCGTCGTCCGCCAGCGCCATGATCGAGCCGACCGGCCGCGGCGACGAGCCCCAGGTGCGCACCACCGTGGTCAGCAGCGCACGCTTGCCGGCCTGACGCCAGTCGCGCAGCGTGCGCAGCACCATCACATCGAGATTTTCCATGGCGTCGCCAGCCCTCAGCTTTCGTTCCCCGGCGCGGCGGACGCGTCCTTGTCGTCCTTCTTGCCGAGGCCCATTTTCTTCATGAGACCGGACATGACGCCTGCCTTCTCCGCGGGTGCCTCCGTCGTTTCTTCGGCGGCCGCGGGGGCGGTCCGTAACGGCTCTGCATCTCGGCCTCGAAGCGCTTGAAAAAGTCGTCAGCGGTCGACTTGGCCGCGCCGTCGATCAGGCGCTGCCCGAGCTGGGCGATCTTGCCGCCGACCTGCGCCTGCACGGTGTAGTCGAGTTCGCAGCCGGCCGGCGCCGGCTCGGCTGCGGCGCCGTCCAGCGGCCTGAGCGTTACGCTGGACGATCCCTTGGCAAAGCCCGCAACACCGCCCTGCCCTTCGAAGGTGAGCTTGTAGCCGTCAGGCGCGACGATGTCCGACAGCATCACCTTGCCGTTGAACTTGGCCGACACCGGGCCGATCTTGACGGCCAGCGCCACGCTGTACTGGTTGTCGCCCGTGAGCTCGAACTTGTCGCAGCCCGGAATGCACTTCTTGAGCGTCTCGGGATCGTTCAGCGCTTCCCACGCCTGCTGTTGCGTGATGCCGAGGCGGCGGTTGCCGAGCATTTCCATGGTGGGTTTCCTTCTTGTTTCCTGTAAGGCCTAGCGGCCGGATCGCATCAGTGCGGCGATGCTGGCGGCCAACTGTTCGAGGGCACCGAGATTGTGGACTGCCAGCATCGCATCTGCATGCCGGTGCAGCACGCCGGCCCCACGCGCCAAAGGGGCGTAGCCCTCGAAGCGCAGCAGCGGATTGAGCCACAGCAGCCGGCGCGAATGGCGCTTGAGCCAGAGCAGCTCACTTTCCAGCAGCGCGGGCTCTCCGGTGTCGAGCCCGTCGCTGATCACCAGCACCAGCGTGCGGCGGCCCGTGAGCCGGCGCGCATGCGCGCGGCGAAGCTCGGCCAGCGAACTGCCCAGCCGCGTGCCGCCCGCGAAATCATCAATGGCAAGGCTGGCCGCGCCCAGCATGGCGTCGGTATCGGCCAGCCGGAAAGCAGGCGTCAGGTCGGTCAGGCGCGTGCCGAAGGCGAACACATCGCGGCGCCCGGCGCGGCGGGTGGCTGCATGCAGAAACGCGAGCAGCAGCCGCGCATAGCGTTCCATCGAGCCGGACACATCGACCAGCACCAGGAGCGGCAACGGCTGTTCGCGGCGGCTCAGCTTCGGCAGGCGAAGTATTTCGCCGCCCGTGCGCGCCGCCTCGTGCAGCACGCCGGGCCAGTGCATGCGCGCATGCTGCGAGCCCGCATCGTTGGCCGGGCGCAGCCGGCGCGACGGCAGCGAAGGAATGGGCAAGGAGATATCGCGCGCCAGGCGTTCGACCAGCCGGTATTCCGAAGCACCGAGCGCATTGAAGTCTGCATGCTGCAAACGCTGGCGGTCGCTCGACGTCATGGCGGCATCGAACTCGACCTCCTTGTCGGGCTTGGCGGCTACGGCAGGCTTGGCCGGGTCACGCGGCGCGGTGAGTGCCTCGCGCACGCGCGGTCGGCGCTTGGAAGGTTCGGCCTTGCCCTCGGCGCTCGGCAGCATCTGCGCGAGCAGCTTGTTGGCGAGTTCGGGATCGCGAAACCACGCATCGAACAGTTCGCGGAACACCATGCGGTCTTGTTCGCGGCTCACCATCACGGCTTCCATGGCCGCGCTCAGGTCGAGCCGGCTTTCCACGCCGACCAGCGTGGCCGCTTCGGCGGCGAGGGAGATTCGCATGGCATCGGTACGCACACCGGCGCGGCGTAGCGCGCGGCCAAAGGCGGTGATGTTGCCGGCCAGCTTGCCGCTGCGTACATCGCCGAGTTGCTGGATACCGGTCATGCGGGCCGCCTTGGCAAGCCACGCTCAGGGCGCGACCGGTTCCTCGGGCTTCAGCAGGTCGGACGCCAGCTCACGCGTGAGCGCGGCCACGTCGTCGCGCTGCTTGAACAGGATGCCCGAGGTGTCGACGACCACTTCAGGGTCGAGCTCGACCGTATCGA
Organism: Variovorax sp. S12S4; assembly: GCF_023195515.1. NCBI lineage: Bacteria > Pseudomonadati > Pseudomonadota > Betaproteobacteria > Burkholderiales > Comamonadaceae > Variovorax > Variovorax sp. S12S4. The sequence goes on along the minus strand of NZ_JALPKR020000002.1, from coordinate 3,551,057 downwards.
GCGCAATCAGCGCCCTCGCCCATTCGACGCTTTCGGCAATGCCGGGCGCGCGCTGGAACGCGTTGACAAAGGGGGCATCGCGCAGCCGCGCGACGAAGGCGGCTACCTGCGCGGAAAGCTTCTCGCCGGCCTCAGGCACCTGGGCTCGCACAATGGCCAGTTCGCGTTCGCGCTCAGGGTAGTCGAGCCAGTGATAGAGGCACCGCCGCTTGACCGCATCGTTGAGCTCGCGCGTGCGGTTGCTGGTAAGAATGGTGACCGGGGGCACCACCGCGCGCACCGTGCCCAGCTCGGGAATGCTGACCTGGTATTCGCCAAGGTATTCGAGCAGGAAGGCTTCGAACGGCTCGTCGGCCCGGTCGACCTCGTCGATCAGCAGCACGGCGCCGGGCGCCGGAGTTTGCAGCGCCTGCAGCAGCGGGCGGCGAATCAGGTAATGCGGCTGGTACACCTCGGCTTCCACATCGCGCGCCGCGCCGGTGGCTTCGGCCGCGCGCATGTGCAGCAGTTGCGCGGCGTAGTTCCATTCATAAAGTGCCTCGCGCTGTTCCAGCCCGTCGTAGCACTGAAGGCGCAGCAACTCGCGGCCGAGTGCGGTCGACAGCGCCTTGGCCAGCTCGGTCTTGCCGACGCCGGGCTCACCCTCGAGCAGCAGCGGGCGCTGCAGCTTGAGCGCAAGGAACACGGCCGTCGCCAGGCGGCGGTCGGCAAAGTAGCCGGCCTTCATCAAGCCGTCCGAAAGGGAATCGATGGTCGGGAAGATCATGGCAAAGCGTAGCGGAAGACGCGAGATGTCGTCGCGCCTTCCGTTTCTCGCCTGGCTGCTTCAGCCCAGCGCCTTGGTCACCGCGCGCTGCGTGAGCACGCTGATCAGGTTGGCGCGGTAGGCCGCAGAAGCATGCAGGTCGCCGTTGAGCTCGCTCGCATCGATCTTCACGGCTGCGGCGGCCGCCGCCGTGAAGCTCTTGTTGAGCGCATCTTCGAGCCCCGCATGCCGGAACACGCCGTTGCCCGCGCCGGTAATGGCAACCCGCACCCCGCTGTCGTACTGCGCGAGGAACACGCCGACCAACGGAAAGTTCGACGCCTTCTGGCGCAGCTTTTCGTACACGGCGCGCTTGGGAACGGGGAAACGGATCGCGGTGATCAGCTCGTCTTCTTCGAGTGCCGTGGTGAACAGGCCCAGGAAGAAATCGTCCGCCGCGATCTCGCGCTTCGTGGTGACGACCGTGGCGCCCGAGCCGAGCACCGCGCTGGGATAGCACGCAGCCGGATCGTTGTTGGCGACCGAGCCGCCGATGGTCCCCATCGCGCGCACCTGCCGGTCGCCGATGCGCGAGGCCAGGTCCGCCAGCGCCGGGAAGGCGGCTTTCACGTCGGGGTTGTTGGCCACGTCGAGGTGGCGCGACATGGCACCGATGGTGATTGCGCTGCCGTCTTTCTTGATGCCGGTGAGTTCCTTGACGCCGCCAAGGTCCACCAGCCGCTCGGGCGCGGAAAGCCTGAGCTTCATGGAAGCAAGCAACGTTTGCCCGCCGGCCAGCGGCTTGGCGCCGGCGGTCACCAGCTTGGCCGCATCGGCCACGGTAGAGGGCCGTTCGAGTGTGAAGGCGTACATGGTGTGATTCCTTCTTATATGTTCAGGGGGCCGGGCGGCCTTGGGTGCTTGCGGAGAGCGCGGGCTCCTGCGGTTGCGTATCCGCCGCTGCGCTTCCGCTGCCTTTTTGCATCGCCTCCCACACGCGGCTGGCCGAGGCAGGCATGTCGAGGTCCTTGATGCCGAGCGGTGCCAGCGCGTCGAGCACGGCGTTGATCACCGCCGGCGGCGAGCCGATGGCACCGGCCTCGCCGCAGCCCTTGGTGCCGAGCGGGTTGTGCGTGCAGGGCGTGCACACGGTGTCGAGCTTGAATTGCGGAAAGTCGGCGGCCCGGGGCATGGCGTAGTCCATGAAGCTGCCGGTGAGCAGCTGGCCGGTCTCGTTGTCGTACACGCAGTTTTCGAGCAGCGCCTGGCCAATGCCCTGCACCAGCCCGCCATGCACCTGGCCCTCGACGATCATCGGGTTGATGATGGTGCCGAAGTCGTCCACGGCGGTGAAGCGGTCGACGCGAACCTCGCCGGTCTGCTTGTCGACCTCGACCTCGCAGATGTAGGTGCCACCCGGGAAGGTGAAGTTCGTCGGGTCGTAGAAGGCGGTTTCGTTCAGCCCGGGCTCGAGCTTGTCGAGCGGGTAGTTGTGCGGCACGTAGGCCGTGAGCGCCACCTGACCGAACGGAATCTTCTTGTCGGTGCCCTTGACCGTGAACTCGCCGTTGGCAAACTCGATGTCGGCATCGCTCGCCTCCATCAGGTGCGCGGCAATCTTCTTGGCCTTGGTCTCGATCTTGTCGAGTGCCTTCATGATGGCCGCGCCGCCCACCGAAATGGAGCGCGAGCCGTAGGTACCCATGCCGAAAGGCACACGGCCGGTGTCGCCGTGCACCACATCGACGTTGTCGACCGGAATGCCCAGCCGCGCCGCGACCACCTGCGCAAACGTGGTTTCGTGGCCCTGCCCATGGCTGTGCGAGCCGGTGAACACCGTCACGCTGCCGGTCGGGTGCACGCGGATTTCGCCGCATTCGAACAAGCCGGCCCGCGCGCCGAGCGCCCCGGCGATGTTCGAAGGCGCGATGCCGCAGGCCTCGATGTAGCTCGAGTAGCCGATGCCGCGCAGCTTGCCCTGGGCTTCGCTCGCCGACTTGCGCTGCGCATAGCCTTCGACTTCGGCCAGCACCTTGGCCTTGTCCATGCAGGCGTGGAAGTCACCCGTGTCGTACTGCAGCGCCACCGGCGTCTGGTACGGAAAGGTGGTGATGAAGTTGCGCTTGCGGATCTCGTCCTGGCCCAGGTTCATTTGCCAGGCGCAGCGCGACACCAGCCGCTCGAGCAGGTAGGTGGCTTCGGGCCGCCCCGCCCCTCGGTAGGCATCGACCGGCGCCGTGTTGGTGAACCACGCATCGACCTCGACATAGATCTGCGGCGTGGTGTACTGCCCCGCGAGCAGCGTGGCATAGAGGATGGTGGGCACCGCGGTCGAGAAGGTCGACAGGTAGGCGCCCAGGTTGGCGTCGGTGTGCACGCGCATCGCAAGGAACTTGCCGTCCTTGTCCATCGCCATTTCGGCGTGGCTCACATGGTCGCGGCCATGCGCATCGGACAAGAAGCATTCGGAGCGCTCCGCCGTCCACTTGATGTTGCGGTTGAGCTGCTTGGCTGCCCAGGTCAGGCACACGTCTTCGGCGTACAGAAAGATCTTGGAACCGAAGCCGCCGCCCACGTCGGGCGCAATCACGCGCACCTTGTGCTCGGGCAGGCCGAGCACAAAGGCCGTCATCAGCAAGCGCTCGACGTGCGGGTTCTGGTTGGACACATACAGCGTGTAGTCGTCGGTGCCGCGGCTGTAGCTGCCGATGGCCACGCGCGGCTCTATCGGGTTGGGCACCAGGCGGTTGTTGACCAGGTCGAGCTTGGTCACGTGCGCGGCATTGGCAAACACCGCGTCCACCGCGGCCTTGTCGCCGAGCGCCCACTTGTAGCACCGGTTGTCGGGCGCTTCGTCGTGCAGCGTGACGCCGCTCGCCGTCTTGGCCGCGTCGGCCACGCTCACCAGCGCGGGCAGCACGTCGTAGTCGACCACCACGGCCTCGGCTGCGTTCTTGGCCTGCTCGACCGTCTCGGCCACCACCATGGCCACATGGTCGCCCACGTAGCGCACCTTGTTGATCGCAAGGATCGGGTGCATCGGCTCCTTCATGGGAGTGCCGTCGGGGTTGTTGATGAGCCAGCCGCAAGGGAGGCCACCCATCTTTCCTTCGATGTCCTTGCCGGTGAAGATGCCGACCACGCCGGGCATCTTGAGCGCCTCGGCCGTGTCGACAGACTTGACGACGGCGTGGGCGTGCGGCGAGCGCACGAAGACCGCATGGCTCTGGTTGGCCAGCGTGATGTCGTCGGTGTAGTTGCCCGCGCCGGTCAGGAAGCGATAGTCTTCCTTGCGCCGCAGCGCCTCGCCGATGTGGGGCAGGTTCGAGAAGTCGGAAGCACCCATGATGCCGCTCCGTTCAGGCCGGCCGTGGCCGTGGTTTTGACCGGGGTGCCCGAGGCCATGGCCTCGCCGCCCATCTTCACGGCCTTGACGATGTTCTGGTAGCCCGTGCACCGGCACAGGTTGCCGTCGAGCAGCTCGCGGATCTCGGACTCGCTCGACTTGGGGTGATGCGTGCACAGGTCGATGGCGCTCATGACCATGCCGGGGGTGCAAAAGCCGCATTGCAGGCCGTGGCACTCCTTGAAGGCAGCCTGCATTGGGTGCATGGTGCCGTCGGGTTGGGCCACGCCCTCGATGGTGGTGATCTCTGCGCCGGCCACTTGCCCGACCAGGATGTTGCACGACTTCACCGCGCGCCCGTTCAGGTGCACGGTGCATGCGCCGCATTGGGCGGTGTCGCAGCCCACATGGGTGCCGGTGAGATGAAGATGCTCGCGGATCGCGTGCACCAGAAAAGTGTTGGGGGGAGCGTCGACCGTGGCCGGTCGGCCGTTGACCGTGAAAGCTACCTGCATTTGGCTGTCTCCGTTGAAGGTGATGGCTGGTTCAGCGAATGGCATCTTGGACGCCGGCCCCCTGCACTATCCTAGGCAAAACCCTCACCGCTTGCGCAGTGCGCGCGAAATTCTCAAAATGAAACAACTTGCGGCCAGGCAAGCTCCATAAAAAGACGCCCCATCCGAGCGAATCGACCCGATGCCCGCCTCCACCGTTCCGTCCCTCCCCGAGCGTTCCCTCGCCATTGCGCAAGCCCGCCGGGAGCTGATCCACGGCGAGGCCGGCCGTGCGCGCGGCACCGTGCGCATCGATCCGTGGATCGTCCGCTCGTGGCAGCGCTGCATCGAAGCGGGGCGACAGCCGCACCAGCGCGTGAACTTCGACCCCGTGGCCCAGTCGGCCATTCGCGAGGTGGCCGAGCGCAACCGCGCCCTCCTGGCGGCGGCCCGCCCGGTGATCGAGCGGGTGTCCCGCGCCATTGCCGACACGCGCTATTTCGCTGTGCTGACCGATGCCGACGGCATCGTGGTCGACGTGGGCCCGCTGCCCGACGGCACCGACACATCCACCCGCTATGCCCGCCACATCGCGCGCGTGGGGGTCGACCTTTCGGAGCGCGCGGTGGGCACCAGTGCCATCAGCACCGCGCTGAGCGAGCAGGAATCGGTGTGGCTGCATCGCGGCGAACATTTCTTCGAGGACACCAGCATCTACAGCTGCGCCGGAGCGCCGCTCTTCGGTCCGCAAGGCGACTGCATCGGCATGCTCGACCTGACCGGCGTCCAGGTGGTGGAACGGCCCGAGCTGCGGCACCTGGCCGTTCTATCGGCGCGCAGCATCGAGAACACGCTGGTGCTGAACGAGCCTTGCGAGCTGCGCCTGCATCTCTCCTGGCCGGGTTGCCCGGGCAACGAGGCCACCGAAGGCCTGCTGTGCATCGACGGGAGCGGCAACGTGACAGGCGCCAATGCGGCGGCGCGGCAGATGCTGCACCAGCCCCTGGCGCGCGGCCAGCATGCGCTGCATTGCAACGACCTGTTCGCGCTGCCCCTGAACATGCTGTTCGATGCCGCCCGGCGTGGCGACGCCGTGCTCGAAGTGCCGCTCTGGTCGGGCCTTCGCGTTCAGGTCGAGGCCCGGCGCGGCGGCCGGCGCTCGGCGGGTCCGGCGCCCGAAGCCCAGCCCAGGCTGCGCGACGTTGAAACCGCCCTGATCCGCAAGGCCGTGGCCGATGCGCGCGGCAACGTCGCTGAAGCCGCGCGCACGCTGGGCATCAGTCGCGCCACGGTCTACCGCAAGCTGTGGCGCGGGCGGCCCGCCGGGTCTGCGGACTGAACCGCGGCGTTCAGGCGCCGACCGGCACCTTGTCGAGGAAGCCGGTCACCGAGCGCAGCCTGCCGGCGTCGAGCTGGGCGAAGTCGGTACCCTGGATCAGGTCTTCAGCCCCGCTGGGGCCAAGCGTCCACGAAAAGCGCAGGTTGTCGCCGTGCGCCTCGGCATTGCCGAACAGGCTGAAGCGAAAGCCCGGATAGCGCTGGTGCACGGCGCCGACCAGCGCGCTGATCTGCTCGCGGCCGCTGGCCTGCGCCATCGGGTCCACGTAGCTAGCATCGGCGGTCCAGGCGGCTTCGATCAGCTCGGCCCGGCGTGCGGCATCGGTCTCGTTCCAGACGGCGATGTAGCGCTGGGCAATGGCGGTGGCGTCGTGTGCGGCGGTGTTCATGATGACGATTCCTTTCGAAGATCTCGACCCGCAACATCGCGGGGTGAAGGAATAGTCGCGCCGGGCGCTTCCGGCGTCGATGACCTGGGAGGTCATGGTGCGCACCGCAGCGGCTGCCACCGCCGCAGGTTTCCTCAGTTGGCCAGCGCGTTCGGAAAGAACAGCTGCTCGCCGCCGATCTTGTAGGCCGCAATGCTCTGCTGCCCCGCGGGCGAGATCACCCAATCGACGAACTTCTGCGCGCCCTTGCTGTTGAGCGAGGGGAATTTGGCCGGGCTCACGACCATCACGCCGTACTGGTTGAAGAGCCGCTTGTCGCCCTCGACCAGCACCGCAAGATCGGCGCGGTTCTTGAAGCTGAGCCAGGTGCCGCGGTCGGCCAGCACGTAACCGCCCGACGATGCTGCAATGTTGAGCGCCGGCCCCATGCCGCAGCCGCATTCCTTGTAGCCCGAGCCCTTGCGGTCGTTGGGCACGGGCTGGCCCGCTTCGGCCACGCCGGCCTGCGTCCAGAGGCGGCGCTCGGCGGCGTCTGTGCCGCTCTTGTCGCCGCGCGAAACAAAAGGCGCGTTGGCCGCGGCAATCTTCTTCAGCGCGGCGGCAATGTCCTTGCCGCTCGCGCCGGCCGGGTCGGCCTTCGGGCCCACAAGCACGAAGTCGTTGTACATCACCGGATAACGCTTGGCGCTGAAGCCCTCTGCCACGAACTTCTCCTCGGCCGCGGTGTCGTGCACGAACAGCACGTCAGCATCGCCGCGCTTGGCCATGTCGATGGCCTGGCCGGTACCCACCGCCACCACCTTGACGTCGATGTCGCTGGCCTTCTTGAAGGCCGGCAGCAGATGGGCGAACAAGCCCGACTGCTCGGTGGACGTGGTCGAGGCCATGGTGATGGCCTCGGCCTGCACGGCCCCCGCGGCCATGAAGAAAACAGCCATCGCCAGCGAGGCCCGGATGCCCGCATTGCCGCGGTGCTTGAAGAACGGATTCATGCCAACTCTCCTTTGACGAACAGGCGGGCCTCTTCAGGCAGAGGCCCATGGAAAAAATCATGCACAGGCAAATCGGCCAGCACGCGGCCGTGCTCCAGATAGACCACGCGGCTCGCCAGCCGCTTCACCTGGCCGAGGTTGTGGCTTGCAAACACCAGCGTGCGGCCGACCGCGGCCTCGGCAATGAGCGTTTCGACCTCGCGCTTGGCAGTGGGGTCGAGGCTGGCGGTGGGCTCGTCGAGCAGCAGCACCGCCGGGTGCAGCGCCCAGGCGCGCGCCAGCGCCACCCGCTGCTGCTGGCCGCCCGACAAGGCGCGGGCATTCCGGTCGGCCAGGTCTTCGAGCCCCACGCGCGCCAGCGCCGGAATGGCGGCGCGGCGCGCATCGCGCCAGCGCGTGCCGCGCAGCCACAGCGCCATCGCCACGTTGAAGACCACCGAAGCGCGCAGCATGTGGGGGCGCTGGAAAAGCATGGCCTGATGGCGCCGCGGCGCCGCGCTGGTGAAGCTTCCGGCCGCGTGCGGCACCAGCCCGTGCAGCAGCCGCAGCAGCGTGGTCTTGCCGCTGCCGTTGGCGCCGATGAGCGCCACGCGCTCGCCGGCCGCGATGGTCAGGGTGGCGCCTTGCAGCGCCGCCACGCGCCCGAGGCGAACATCGACGCCGTACAGCGCGAACACGGTGTTGTCGGCGCTCGCCATCTGCACCTGTTCGTTCACGGCCGCACCTCCGGCCGGCGCCAGGCCGCAAGGCCGCTGCCTTCGCCCCCGCCGCCGTCGACGCGCTCGCGCCAACCGCGAACGGCGGCAATGGCCAAGTTGAGCACCAGCACCACACCCAGCAGCACGATGCCCAGCGCCAGCGCCAGCGGCAGGTCGCCCTTGCTGGTTTCGAGCGCAATGGCGGTGGTCATCACGCGCGTGAAGCCGTCGATGTTGCCGCCCACCACCATCACCGCGCCCACTTCCGAGACGGCGCGACCGAAGGCCGCGATGAGCACGGTGAGCAGCGCATAGCGCTCGTCCCACACCAGCAGCAGCGCGCGCACCAACGGCCCCGCGCCCAGCGAGCGCAGCTGCTCGCCGTGTGCGCGCTCGGCATCCTCGATGGTCTGGCGCGTGAGCGCCGTAACCACCGGCAGCACCAGCACGGTCTGCGCGAGCACCATGGCCTTGAAGGAGAAAAGCCAACCCAGGAACCCGAGCGGCCCAGAGCGCGACAGCAGCAGGTAGATGACCAGCCCGACCACCACCGAGGGCAGCGCCAGCAGCGTGTTCAGCACCGTGAGCAGCGCGGCGCGGCCACGAAAGCGCGCCACGCCAAGCCATGCCCCCAGCAGCAGGCCCAGCCCGCAAGCCAGCGCGCACGCACTGGCACTGACCGCGAGCGACCGCCCGACGATCGCCAGCAGCACCGGATCGCCCGACACGAGCAGCTGCCAAGCGGCGACGGCGCTCTGTGCAAAAGTGTTCACGCGGTGGGCTTCATGGGTGTAAGCGCCGCAGTATCGGGGTGTACCTCCAATTACCTATGCAACTTTTTGCATAGGTAGGCGAATACCCCGTCCGCTCAGATTGCGTCGAGCGGAAACACGGGCCTGCGCACCTTCGAAAACGGGAACAGGCCGTAGTCCGAACTGGTCACGCCCGGGCTGTCGCACTCGACCAGGGCGGCCGAGATCGGCTCGAACACCGGCCGGCAGTACATGCGCGACTTGAGCAGCAAGAACCGCTCTTTGCGCGGATCGAGCCCAGCGCATTCGAAGACGCCGATGTCCCAGGGCTCCTGCGTTCGCTCGGTCACCACGATGCGCGCCGCGCCGATGTCGAACAGCACCGTGCGGCCCATGCTGCTGCGCTGGCCGGTGTAGGTCGGGCCGGTGATCACGTATTCGCCGTTGCAGACGGTGCGCACCGTGCCGGTCAGCATGACGGGCTTCTTCGACAGGCCGATGCCTTCCAGCGACACCTTGTTGCCCAGCGCGACCGAAACCGTAGCCCCCTCGCCTGCCGCAATGAGCTCGGCCACCGCCTCGGGGTCGCACAGCGGGCCCACACCAATCCCGTCGAGTCCCTGCGCCAGCGCTTCCTGCAGCACGTCCATGGTGTCGCAGCTGCCGCCCGACATGCAGTTGTCGCCATGGTCGAGCAGTAGCACCGGACGCGTCGCGCCTTCGGCGATGGCCTTCGCACGGGCCACCGATTCGGCCAGCGGCTCGCTGCGGTAGATGAACGCCTCACGCTCTTCCCACATCCGCACCGCGATGCGGTCGGCCGTGGCCTGCGCGCGCTCGGGAGATCGCGCATCGACCGCCACCACGCTCATACAGGGCGCCTCGATGTCCGACAACGAGAAGCCGGCAAAGATCGACACCGCGAGCGACTCCGACTTCTCGGCTTCGCGTGCCGCCTCGATGGCCCGCTGCATTGCGCCGGTGAACGATGCGCTGCGCAGCGTGTGCGCCATCAACGGCAGCGGGTGCCAGCGCATTGCGGGCTTGCTGCGACCCGCGAGCAGATCGAAAAGCAGCCGGCCCGCATGCTCGCCCGTCTCGTACATGTCGATGTGCGGGTAGGTCTTGAAGCCGACGATCACGTCCGCATTGCCGACCATCGCGGGCGTGACGTTGGCGTGCAGGTCGAGCGCCACGCCAATGGGCACGTCGGGTGCCGCGGCGCGCAGCCGCACCAGCAGGTCGCCCTCCCCATCGGCGCTGTTTTGCGCCACCATGGCGCCGTGCAGGTCGAGCAGGATCGCATCGCAGCCCGGCGCCGCATCGACGATGCACTGCGTGAGCACGGTGTAGGCCTGCGCATCGACCGGCCCGCTCGGATTGGCCGAGGCCGACACCGGCGTGACCAGCGTCGCACCCGCCTGCTCGGCCAGGTCGATGAAGGCCGACATGGCGGTGCGCATGCCCTTGTTGTCCTTGTAGGCCTGCTCGCCGAACGTGGGGCCATCGGGCCCGAAGGCCGCGAGTGGCGTGGGCACCGGCGAGAAGGTATTGGTTTCGTGATTGAGCCTGGCGATCAGCACCTTCATTGCAATGCCACTCCCGCGCTTTGCAGCATGGCCTGCAGCAGCACATTGCAGCCTGCCTCGAGGTGGTCGGGCTGCGCATCCTCGATCTCGTTGTGGCTGATGCCGTCGAGGCAAGGCACGAAGATCATTGCCGTGGGACACACGCGCGCCAGGTACACCGCGTCGTGCCCCGCACCGCTGATCACGTTCATCCAGGTCATGCCCTGCGCCTGCGCCGCCTCTCGAATGGCCGACACCAGCGTGGGCGTGAAGGGCTGCGGCGGAAAGTAGACGACCTGCTCCACCGTGGCCTCGACCTTGCCCTTGGCGGCAATGCGCTGCACGGCCTCCTTCAGTTCGGCATCCATGGCCGAGAGCACCACGTCGTCCGCCGCGCGCAAGTCGACGCTGAGCTTCACGCGCCCCGGGATCACGTTGCGCGAGTTCGGATAGTTGTCGATCCAACCCACCGTGCCGCGCGCATGCGGCGCATGGGCCAGCGCGATGCGGTTGACTTCGATCACCAGCTCGGAGGCCGCGAGCAATGCGTCTTTGCGAAGTTCCATGGGCGTGGGGCCGGCGTGGGCTTCCATGCCCTGTACCACCACGTCGTACCAGCGTTGCCCCAGGGCGCCCTCGACCACGCCGATGACGCGTTCATTCGCCTCGAGCACCGGCCCCTGTTCGATGTGCGCTTCGAAATACGCGCCCACCGGCGATGCCGCGGCCGAAGCCGGCGCGCTGCCTGAGTAGCCGATGGAAGCCAGCGCTTCGGCCACGCTGATGCCCTCGGTGTCGCGCTGCGCGAGCGCATGCTCGAGCGTGAAGGCATCCACGAACACGCCCGAGCCCATCATCACAGGCACGAAGCGCGAGCCTTCCTCGTTGGTCCACACCGCGATTTCCAGCGGGGCCTCGGTCACGATCTTGGCATCGTTCAGGCTGCGGATCACCTCCAGCCCGGCCAGCACGCCATAGTTGCCGTCGAACTTGCCGCCCGTGGGCTGGGTGTCGATATGGCTGCCCGTAACCACCGGCGGCAGCGTGTTGTCGCGGCCCGCGCGGCGCGCGAAGATGTTGCCGATCTGGTCGACACGCACTTCGCAGCCGGCTTCACGCGCCCAGCGGGTAAAGAGGTCTCGGCCCTGCCGGTCGAGGTCGGTCAGTGCAATGCGGCAGACGCCGCCCTTCTCGGTCGCGCCGAGCTTCGCCAGGTCCATCAGCGAGTTCCAGAGGCGGTCGCCGTTGATGCGGAGTTGGGTGGGTGAGTTCATGGCTTTGCAAAAAAGATGAAGGGGTTCGAAGGCCTCAAGCAAGGCCCACGCCCAGGTAGCGGTCTTTCACATCGTGGTCGGCCATGAAGGCGGCATTGCCGGCCTCGTGCACCACCACGCCCTGCTCCAGGATGTAGTGCCGGTCGGCCAGTTGCACGCACACTTCCAGGTTCTGCTCCACCAGCAGGATGGCCACGCCGGCCGCCTTGATGAGCTTGAGCTGGGCGACGATTTCTTCCACGATGACTGGCGCAAGGCCTTCCACGGGCTCGTCGAGAATCAGCAGGCGCGGGTGGTTCATCAGCGCGCGGCCGATGGCCAGCATCTGCTGCTCGCCGCCCGAAAGCTGGCCACCGCCATTGCGGCGCCGCTCCTTCAGGCGCGGAAAGATGCGGTAGATGTCGTCGAGCTGCCAGGGCGAGTCGCGCCGCTGTCCGAGCAGCAGGTTTTCTTCCACCGTCAGCAGCTTGAAGACGCCGCGATGCTCGGGCACCAGGCACACGCCGCGCGTGGCAATGCGGTGCGGCGGCATGCCCGCGATGTCCGCCCCTTGAAAGCGCACGCGGCCGCTGGTGGGCGTGACGGCGCCGGCAATGCTCTTGAGCGTGGTCGACTTGCCCGCGCCGTTGCGGCCCAGCAGCGTGACCAGTTCGGCTTCGCCCACCGTCATCGACACCCCTTGCAGCACGTGGCTCTTGCCGTAGTGCGCGTGCAGGCCTTCGACCTCGAGGATATTGTTCCCGCTCATGCCTTGCCCCCGGTGATCATGTTGCCCAGGTAGGCCGTGCGCACGCGCGCATCGGCACGGATGTCGCCAGGCAACCCTTCGGCCAGCACGCGGCCCAGCTGCATCACGGTCACGGTGTCGGAAATGTCCATCACGATATTCATGTTGTGCTCGATCAGTACCACGGTGTGCGCGTCGCGCAGGCCGCGGATCAGCCGCTTCATGTCGTCCAGGTCGTCGATGCCCATGCCCGAGGTCGGCTCGTCCAGGAAGATGGCCTTGGGCTTCGCGGCCAGCGCCATGCCCACCTCGAGGCGGCGCTGCTGCCCGTGCGAAAGCTCGCTGGCGGGCACGTCGGCCAGCCGCGTGAGGCCCACGCGTTCCAGCACCTCGGCCACCGTCTCGGCACAGGCGCGCTCGCCGACCGGCGCACGCCAGCAGTTCATGGCCTGGCGCGGCGCAATGCCCTGCGCCGCCACGCGCAGGTTCTCGCGCACCGGCAAGCTGGCGAACAGGCTGGTGACCTGAAACGAACGCGCCATGCCGCGCTGCACGCGCTTGTGGTCGGGCTCGCGCGTCACATCGTGGCCGTCGAACAGGATGCGTCCACCGGTTGTTGTGCCGGTGCCCGTGAGCATGTGGAACAGCGTGGTCTTGCCCGCGCCATTCGGGCCGATCACCGAGTGCACCGTGTTGCGCCTGATCTTCAGGTCGACGCCGCCGAGCGCAGCGAACTTGCCGTAGTGCTTGGTGACGCCGATGGCTTCGATGAGGATGTCGCTCATGCTTTTTCTCCCTGTGCCAGCGGCGCCTTGTCCGCAGTAGGCGTCTTGCGGAACACGCGGCGCCATGCACTCTCGCCCAGCCCCCAGAGGCCGCGTTGCATGCCGATGCTCACGCCGATCAGCAAGAGCCCCAGCAAGAGCAGCCATCGCGGCCACAGCGTGGAAAGCCAGTCGGCCAGCAGCACGTAGAAGGCGGAGCCCAGCACCGAGGCAAACAGGTTGCCGGTGCCCCCGATCACGGTGATGACCAGGATCATTTCGCTCGTGTGGTATTCGGCGTTCGACAGCGGCGCAATGCCGGTCATCATCGCGTGCAGGCCACCCGCCAGGCCGGTGACGGCGCCCGAGATCACGAAGGCCAGCAGCTTGAAGCGCTTGAGGTCGTAGCCCACCGCGGCGGCGCGGTCTTCGTTGTCGCGAATGGCGAGCAGCGTGCGGCCGAACACCGAGTCGGTCACGCGCAGCAGCAGGCCGAAAGCAATGAGGAAGATCACGGCCACAAAGGCGTAGTACTTCCAGGGCGTGTCCATGAAGGCGGGGCGCGGCACGTCGAGCAGGCCGTTGTCGCCACCCGTGAGGCCCGAAGCGGTGTACGCCACAAAGTAGAACATCTGCGCGAAGGCTAGCGTGAGCATCACGAAGTAGGTGCCGCGCTGGCGAATGGCCACCCAGCCGACCACCGCTGCACCGAGCGCCCCCATGGCGATGGCGGCCAGCAGCGCGAGCGGCATCGGCAGCTGCAGCCGCGTGAGCAGAATTGCGATGGTGTAGCTGCCCAGCCCAAAGAAGATGCCCTGGCCGAACGACAGCAGGCCCGTGTAGCCCAGCAGCAGGTTGCAGCCCAGCGCGGCAAGCGCATAAATGAGCACCTCGCTCGCGAGCGAGCCCGAGCGCAGCACCAGCGGAAGGCCCAGCGCAACGACGAGCGCCAGGAGGAAAGTTACTTTTCTTGGCATGGCGATGTTCATCCTCTGCGGCCGAGCAAGCCATGCGGGCGCAAGAGCAGCACCGCACCCATTGCAACGTAGATCATCAGGCTCGCCCCCGGCGGCCAGATGGTGCTCATGAGGCTTTGCACGATGCCGATCAGCAGGCCGCCGACCAGCGCCCCGCCAAAGCTGCCGAGCCCGCCGATCACCACCACCACGAAAGCGACGCTGAGCGCCTCCACGCCCATGAAGGGCTCCGCGCCGCGGATCGGCGCGGCCAGCACGCCGGCCAGTGCCGCGGTGGCCGCACCCAATGCGAACACCAGGCTGAACACACGGAACACGTTGATGCCGAGCAGCGACACCATCTCGGTCGACTCGCTGCCCGCGCGCACCGCGCTACCGAGGCGCGTGCCTTCGAGCACCCACCACAGCAGCACCGCGAGCACGGCGGTGAAGCCGATCACGAACAACCGGTACTTGGGATAGATGAAGCTGCCCCACATCACCACGCCCTGCAGCAGGTCGGGCGTCGGCACGCTGTTGCCAAGCGGTCCCCAGAACACGATGACTATTTCTTGCACCGCCAGCGCAAGGCCCACGGTCACGAGGATGTGGAATTCATGTGCCTTGGCATAGACGCGGCGCAGCAGCAGCTTCTCGGCCAGCCAGCCGAGCGCGCCCACGAACAGCGGCACCAGCACCAGCGCGGCCCAGAAGTCGAGACCCCACTGCATGGCCTGAAAGCACAGGTAAGCGCCCAGCAGATAGAAAGCCCCGTGCGCAAAATTCACGAAGCGCAGCAGGCCGAACACGATGGACAAGCCAACGGCCAGCAGGAAATACAGCATGCCAATGCCGATTCCGTTGATGGTCTGGAGCAGGTAGACGGTCATGGGCGCGTCGGTGTCCTCTTGCGGCCTCAGGCCAGCTTGCAGCCGGTCTTGTCGACGGGCAGGAAAGACTTGCCCGAACTCACCACGTCCACATAGTCGGCCGCGTTCTTCATCTTCGACTTGGCCTTGCCCTTGAGCAGGTAGTAGTCCTTGACGACCTGGTGGTCGGCCTTGCGGATTTCTTCAGTGCCGGTGAGCCCCTCGTACTTCATGCCTTCCAGCGCGGCAATCACGGCCTTCTGGTCCACGGTGCCGGCCTTCACGATCCCGTCGATGAGGATCTTGGTGCAAACATACGAGCCCGCGAGGCTGTAGTTGGGCACGATCTTCAGCTTGTCGGACGTGAGCTTCACCAGGTCCTTGTTGAGCGTTGTGTCTGCGGTGTGCCAGTACTGCGCGCCAAAGTACACGCCGTCGCACAGGTCGGCGCCGAGTTCGTCGAACTGCTCCAGGCCCGAGGCCCAAGCCATGAGGATGGTCATGTTCTTGTGCATGCCGAAGCTCACCGCCTGGCGCAGCGCGGCCGACGATTGCGCGCCGAAGTTCAGCAGCAGCAGCACGTCGGGCTTGGCCGCCATGGCGTTGGTGAGGTAGCCGCTGAACTCCTTCTCGTTGAGCGAGTGGTAGCTGTTGCCCACGTGCTCGATGCCCTTCTCCTGGAAGATGTTCTTGGCCGCGCCCAGGAGGCCTTCGCCGAACACGTACTGCGGCGTGATGGTGTACCAGCGCTTGGCCTTGGGCATCGATGCAATCAGCGGGCGCACCGTCTGCTCGATGGCGCCGAAGGTGGGCACCGACCAGCGGAAGGTGGCGGGGTTGCAGTCCTTGCCCGTAATTTCGTCGGCACCCGCGGTGGTGATGAACACGCCGCCGGCCTTTTCGGCCTCCTTGCCCATGGCCAGTGCTTCAGACGACAGGATGCCGCCCGCGAAGAACTTGGCGCCTTGCTGCTGCGAGGCTTCCTGCACCTTGCGAACGGCAGTGGCGGGCTTGCCTTCGGTGTCGAGCACTGTGTAGGCCAGCGGGCGCTTGAGCACGCTGCCGTATTGCTCGATGGCCAGCTTCATGCCCAGGTCCGCGAACTTGCCATTCGCCGCAAAGGCGCCCGACATGGGCACCGGGCAGCCGAAGCGAATGGCCTCGGCCGATTGCGCAAAGGTGGCGCGGCCTGCCAGGAGCGAGGCGGGAGCGGCCGACAGGGCGGCAAGCTGAAGAAGGTGTCTGCGTTGCATGGAATTCTCCGGACGTGGTTAGGGGAGGTAAGAGAAAGGTGAGGCCTCAGGTCGGCTGCAAATTTAAGCGGATAAATATGATTAATATGCTGGTAAAAACCCGCTAGCAATGGCCGTGCCAAAATCCGGGCAAGGTCCGGGCCCGATACCTGCTCCAGATGCCTCATCACTCTCGAAAATGACTCGCTACGCATGAAATCGACGCAGGACGCCATGGCATTCGGGCAGAACCGCCCCAAGCGGCAAAAGCTCTCCGACGTCATCGTCGAGGACGTCAAGCGCTGGATCGTTGCCGAGCGCAAGCAGCCGGGCGACCGGCTGCCCAATGAGAAGGAGCTGATCGAGCTCTTCGGCTATTCGAAGAGCACGGTGCGCGAAGCGTTGAAGGCGCTGGAAGTGCGCGGGCTGATCTCGATTCGCACGGGGCCGGGCGGCGGGGCCTATTTGCAGCAGGTGTCGGTCGACCATGCGTCGGAGCCGCTACGCAACTTTCTGCACTTTCATCACCTGGACGGCCACCACATCTACCAGTTGCGCAAGGTGCTGGAGCCCGAGTTGGCGGTGAGCGTGATCGGCAAGCTGACGCCCGAACATTTCGAACGGCTGGAAGCGAATGTGCGCCTTTGCACGCTGGAGCCCACCAACGAAGATGAACTGCGCACGCAGCGCGAGGCCGAGCTCGCGTTTCACACGATGCTGGCGGAGGCTTGCCCCAATCCGGTGCTCTCCTTCATGTGCCGCTTTCTCAACGACCTGCTGCGCGACCTGGTGGTCTACAAGAAGGCGCTGGACCATCACCACTTTGGCGAGGCCAATGTCGACTACCACACGCAGCTGCTGGCGGCCTATCGCCGGGAAGATGCGGATGAGGTGCGCCGGCTGATGGCCGAGCACATGGTCGATGCCGAGGCGCACATGCATGAGATGGAGGCGCATATCGGGGCCAAGCATCTGTTGTTACCTAGCGGGCAGCGTTGATTCTTCAGCGCTGCTGATTCGGGGCGCTGTTTTTCTGGTTGTTGTTCAGGGCGCTGCTGTTCAGGGCGTGTGCAAAGGCCACCGGGTACTCCCCTCCGCGAATGTCCCCGGGCTTCGCCCTCCTCCTTTATTTCGCTGCGGGGAGCACCCGATGCCCTGTGCACACCGGGCGCCGCGCTTGTTCCGTGCGATCAACCACCGCCCTGAACAACGATCACGTCGATGGGGTGCCTTGCGCAGCGAAATAAAGGAGGAGGCCGCAGGCCGGGGGACATTCGCGGAGCAAGGTACCCCGTCGGCGGGAGCGCCGCCCTGAATCACACCGACGCCAAACCAACCAGAGCGGCAATTCAGGCGTGCGCCTTCTCCAAGCAGTCTTGAAACGCCAGCACAGCCCGCGAAGGCTTGGGCGACCGCCGCAGCAAGCTCACGAACCGGCACGCGTAGTTGAACCGAGCCGGCAGCACAGGCTTCATGAGCCCGCGCTCCTCGAACACCTGCGCATAGTGGTCGGGCAAGAAACCGAGAAAACGCCCCGAAAGAATCAGCGTGGCAATCGCCTCCTGGTCGAAGCCCGTCGCCTTGCGCGACAGCTTGGCCCGATGACTCAGTTCCATGTTCGGCGAGTGATAGCCCAGTCCCGCGAAGTGATGCTCCCGCAACTTGGCCCATGTGAGCTTTGCGTTGTTGCTCTCGAAGAGCGGATGTCCCTTGCCGCAATAAAGCAGCATCGTCTCGTCGAACAGGTCGGCGTACACCAGGCTTTTCGACGCGCGGTGCGCGGGAATGATGCCGATCTGGAAATTGCCCTCCAGCACGCCCTGCTCTATGGCGTTGATCGAGCCTACGTGCACCGCCAAGTTCACCTCTGGCGCGATCTCCGTGAAGCGGGCAATAGCCTCACCGATGCGCGCCTTCGGGTTGGTGGCTGTCTTGTCGAACAGCGCCACTTCCAGTTGCCCGCCCATGCGGTTGTGGATGTCGTCGATGCTGCCGCGAAAGGCGTCGACCGAAGCCAGCAGCCGCAGCGTCTCGTCGTACACGCGCTGGCCCTCGGCCGTGAGCGCAAAGCCAGCCCGGCCGCGCCGGCACAACACCAGCCCGAGCCGCGTCTCCAGGTCTTTCACATGCCGGCTCACGGTGGAGGTGCCGATGTTCAGCTCCAGCTCCGCTGCCGCCATGCCACCGCAGTCGACCACGCTCTTGAACACCTTGAGCAGGCGCAGGTCCATGTCGCTCAGTTGCCCCAGCACGGCGCGGTTGCGCGTGCCTTGGGCACTGTTTTGGGCTTTGGCTTTTACTTGCATGAAACGTCAAGTGAACATTGATATTGCGCCATTCTCCACACTGAAGGCTGTGCCAACAATCTGCACACCTCATTACCTTTCTGGAGCCCGCCCTGCGCGGGAAGCGTCATGACCCTTGCAACGCCCGCCATCGAACCGACGCCCGCCCTGCGCACCGACGCCGCCTGGCTCGACGCGCACTGGATGCCCTACACCGGCAACCGCAACTTCAAGGCCGATCCGCGCATGATCGTGGAGGCCAAGGGCGCCTACTTCACCGACGGCGACGGCCGCAAGATCTTCGACGGCCTCTCGGGCCTGTGGTGCTCGGGCCTTGGCCATGGCCGCCCCGAGATCACCGAGGCGGTGAGCCGGCAGATCGCCAAGCTCGACTACTCGCCCGCGTTCCAGTTCGGCCATCCGCTCTCTTTCGAGCTGGCCAACAAGATCAAGGAGCTCACGCCCGCGGGCCTCGACTACGTGTTCTTCACCGGTTCGGGCTCCGAAGCGGCCGACACCTCACTGAAGATGGCGCGCGCCTACTGGCGCACCAAGGGCCTCGCCAGCAAGACGCGCCTGATCGGCCGCGAAAAGGGCTACCACGGTGTCAACTTCGGTGGCATTTCGGTGGGCGGCATTGCGGCCAACCGCAAGCTCTTCGGCCAGGGCGTCGAAGCGGACCATCTGCCGCACACGCAGATTGCGGCCAACGCTTTCACGCGCGGCATGTCGGAGAACGGCGCCGAACTGGCCGACCGCCTGCTCGACCTGATCGCGCTGCACGATGCATCGAACATTGCGGCCGTGATCGTCGAGCCGTTTGCAGGTTCGGCCGGCGTGGTGATTCCGCCCAAGGGCTACCTGAAGCGGCTGCGCGACATCTGCACCGCGAACAACATCCTGCTGATCTTCGATGAAGTGATTACCGGTTTCGGCCGCTGCGGCGCGCTCACGGGTGCCGAGGCTTTCGGTGTGACGCCGGACATCATGAACATCGCCAAGCAGGTGACCAACGGCGCGCAGCCGATGGGCGCGGTGGTTGCCAGCAAGGACATCTACGACACCTTTATGGCAGCCGGCGGGCCCGACTACATGCTCGAGTTTCCGCACGGCTATACCTATGGCGCGCACCCGGTGGCCTGCGCCGCGGGCATTGCGGCGCTCGACGTGCTGCAGAAGGAAGACATGATCGGCCGCGTGAAAACGCTTGCACCGCATTTCGAGAATGCGGTGCACAGCCTCAAGGGCAGCAAGCACGTCACCGACATCCGCAACTACGGCCTGGCTGCGGGCATCACCATCGCTGCCCTGCCGGGCGAGCCGGCGCGCCGGCCGTATGAGATTGCGATGAACTGCTGGAAGAAGGGCTTCTACGTGCGCTATGGCGGCGACACGATCCAGCTTGCTCCGCCCTTCATTGCCGAAAAAGCTGAGATCGACCGCCTCGTCAACGCACTGGCCGACGCACTGGCCGAAACGAACTAGCGCACGGCGGCGGCGGTTGGCGATGGGCGGCTCTGCATAATGAGCCGGCCTTCATTTCCCTCCCGCCAGCCTCCGTGCAACAGATCGACCTTTCCTACGCGATCCGTCCCCGCCGCAGCGGTTCGCGGCAGATTCGCAATCCGCTGATGCAACTGCTGCAGGCGGTGCGCGAGCACGGCTCCATCTCGGCCGCGGCGCGCGCGCTCGGCCTGTCTTACCGCCACGTGTGGGGTGAGCTCAAGCACTGGGAACAGACGCTCGGCCATGCACTGGTGCAGAGCGAGCAGGGCCAGCGGGCGCAGCTTTCCGAATTCGGCGACAAGCTGCTGTGGGCCGAGCGCCAGGCGCAGGCGCGACTGGCACCGCAGATCGAGGCACTGCACGCCGAACTCGAGCGTGCCTTCGCGCTCGCCTTCGATGACCGCACCCATGTGCTGAGCCTGCAGGCAAGCCACGACGATGCTCTGGCGCTGCTGCGCACCCATGCGGCGGGCACTGTGCAGCTGCACCTGGACATTCATTTCACGGGCAGCGTCGACGCGATACGCGCGCTGAACCAGGGCCGCTGCGTGATGGCGGGCTTTCACACGCTGGAGCATCCGCCGCAGGGTTCGCTGGCACAGCGCACCTACCAGCCGCTGCTCAAGCCCGGGCAGCACAAGCTCATCGGCTTTGCGCGGCGCACGCAGGGGCTGCTCGTGGCGCCCGGCAATCCGCTGCGACTGCGCTCGCTGGCGGATGTGGCGCGGCTGCGCGCACGCTATGTGAATCGCACGATCGGCACCGGCACGCGCGTGCTGCTCGATGAGCTGCTGTCGCAAGCGGGCCTCGATGCCGCTGCGCTCATGGGCTATGAACGCTGCGAAACCTCGCATGCCGCCGTGGCGCACGCTGTGGCTTCGGGACAGGCCGATGCCGGACTCGGGGTTGAATCGGCGGCCCACGCCGAAGGCCTCGGATTCGTGCCGCTGGTGCATGAGCGCTATCACCTGGCCTGTCTGAAGTCGGCACTCGATCAGCCCGCTACGCGGGCGCTGGTGGCGGTGCTGCAGAGTGCAAGCTGGCAGCACCTGCTCGGCACCCTGCCCGGCTACCAAGCCGCGGGCAGCGGCGAAGTGCAGTCGCTGCGCGAGTTGCTCCCGTGGTGGACCTTCCAGCGCGAGAAGACGCACAAGCACTGAAATTGCCGGCAAAGGCAACGCCGGTTGGCCAATAAGTTAAGGTTGTGCCCATGACGGATGCTGTGCACAGCGACATTCCGGCCCGGCTCGACCGCCTCCCCTGGTCTCGCTGGCACTGGCGCGTGGTGATCGCGCTCGGCGTGGCCTGGGTGCTCGACGGCCTCGAAGTGACACTGGTCGGCTCCATAGGCGCCGTGCTCGAACGGCCCGACACACTGGGCCTCAGCGCCGCCCAGATCGGCTGGTCGGGTTCGATCTACATTGCCGGCGCGGTCATCGGCGCCCTGCTCTTCGGTCGGCTGACCGACCGGCTCGGGCGCAAGAAACTCTTTCTCGTCACGCTGGTGGTCTACACACTGGGCACGCTGGCCACCGCGTTCTCGCCGGATTTCGCTTTCTTCGTGCTTTGCCGCTTCATCACGGGCCTGGGCATCGGCGGCGAATACGCGGCCATCAACTCAGCTATCGACGAACTCATTCCGGCCCGCGTGCGCGGCCGCGTGAACCTTGCCATCAACGGCAGCTTCTGGATTGGCGCAGGGCTTGGAGCCGCGCTCAGCCTGGTGCTGCTCGATGCGCGCGTGATCGGGCCGGTATGGGGCTGGCGGGCCGGCTTTGCGCTGGGCGCGGTGCTGGCAGTGGCCATCTTGCTGGTACGGCGCAACGTGCCCGAAAGCCCGCGCTGGCTGATGGCGCACGGCCGCGCCGACGAGGCGCTGCGCATCGTCGAGGCCATCGAGGCTGAAGTGCGGGCGCAGCATGGGCCGCTGCCTGAAGCGCAGGGCCGCGTCGCCTACGTTGGCAATCGCCGAAGCCCGACAATGCGCGAAGTGGCGCACGTGCTGCTGCGCCGCTACCGCGAACGCAGCGTGGTCGCGGTAGCGCTCATGGTGTCGCAGGCCTTCTTCTACAACGCGATCTTCTTCACC
The DNA here is from genome assembly GCF_023195515.1 of Variovorax sp. S12S4. NCBI lineage: Bacteria > Pseudomonadati > Pseudomonadota > Betaproteobacteria > Burkholderiales > Comamonadaceae > Variovorax > Variovorax sp. S12S4. The sequence continues at coordinate 3,529,033 of NZ_JALPKR020000002.1, read as the reverse complement.
TATGCGCTGGTGCTCACGCGCTTCTACGGCGTGGCCGATGACAACGTGGCGCTCTATATCTTTCCGTTCGCGCTCGGCAACGTGCTGGGGCCGCTGCTGCTGGGCCCGCTTTTCGACAGCGTGGGCCGGCGCAAGATGATTGCGCTGACCTATGTGCTGGCCGGCGTCGGGCTCGCGCTGACCGGTTGGGCCTTCATGATGGGCTGGCTCGACGCGCGCGGCCAGGCGCTGTGCTGGTCGGCGGTGTTCTTCCTGGCCTCGGCGGCGGCGAGCTCGGCCTATCTCACGGTCAGCGAAGTGTTCCCGCTCGAGATGCGCGCGATGGCCATCGCCATCTTCTACGCCATTGGCATGGGCGCGGGCGGCTTCGTGGCGCCGGTGCTGTTCGGCGCGCTGATCGAAACCGGGAGCCGGGGCGCCGTGATGGTGGGCTATCTCATCGGCGCCGCGCTGGTCATCGTGGCGGGCCTGCTGGCGCTGCGCTATGCGGCCGATGCGGAGCGCAAGCCGCTGGAGGAAGTGGCGCCGCCGCTGTCGTCAGGTGACAGCGGCCATTGAAGCGGCGCAGATACGCGAGGGCTCGGGGCGAGTCACAGACTGCAGGTCCGGAAGCCGAAGAAACCGTCGTCGCTGCCCGGCAAGGCGAACCCGCGGCGGCGTGGCGAGCGCAAGCGCGCTCGGGTCGCGAAAGACGCGCCGCGCAGCACGCGGGCCTGGCCGAACGCCGCGGCCGGGTCGAACTCTCCGCCTCCGCTCCACGGGTCGGCCCTGAAGCCGGGCCATGGCCGCAGCGTACCCGCCGTCCATTCGTGCACGTCGGCCCAACGAAAGCCGCGCCGCGCGGCGGTGTGCGCCGCAATCTCCCATTCGACCTCGGTTGCGATGCGCCGGCCGGCCCAGCGCGCCCAGGCATCGGCCTCCCACCAGCTCAGGTGAACGGCGCCGTGGTGGCCGGCCGCACGCACGGTTGCACCGAAACGGTGCTGAAGCACCGAGCCGCCGGTGCCGTTGCGCGCGGCGCCGATCTGCTCGACATGCCGCGGCCCGCGGCGCCCATCGATCTGCGCGGAAAGCCAGCGCCAGCCTTCGGGGTGCCAGAGCTCCTCGCGGTCGTAGCCGCCTTCGTCGACGAACTCGATGTACTGGTTCCAGGTCACGGGCTGGGCATCGATCTCGAATTCGGGCACGTCGACGCGGTGCGCACCCTGCTCCTGCGCAAAGGCGAATCCGCCGCCGTCCGGCAGGCCGAGCTCCCATTGCGTGGAAGGCAGCACCAGCGGCTCGCGCGTGACCGAAACCGGCAGCGGCTCGATGCCAAGCGACAGCCCCAGCGTCTGCGCCATCACGATGAACTGCTCGCCGCGCAGGTCCTCATGGAAAAGCGCGAGGCGATAGAAGTACAGGCCCGGGTCGGTCTCGGCCGCATGCTCGAGCAGCTCGAGCGTGCTTTCCAGCGTTTCGAGCAGGTAGGCCTTGGTCTGGCCGAGGTCCGGCAGGCTGGGCGACCAGATCCGCTCCCGCGTGGCCTGGGCGGGGTCCCACCAGCTGTCGGCATGCGGATCGATGGCGGCCAGCCGGGTCGGGCGCACCGGGCAATCGGCGCCGAAGGCACGCTGCGTGTTGCGGCCGATCCACCATTCGGCAAACCAGCCGATATGCCCGGCCAGCCAGACCGGCGGCACCACGCCCGCGTCGTCGGTGCGTGGCACCGCAAGATCGGGCGAACCCAGCGCCTCTTCATAAAGCGACAACAGGTGAAGCGTGTGGTTGCGCGCGTCCATGAGGGCCAGCGACAGCAGTTCGCGTCCGGCTCGCCGCATGTCGGGCGAATCGATGGAGTGCGGCAGGCCCGTGGGCAGCAGGGGCGGCGACGATGGCATGTTTCATTATGGCGAGCCGCGGCACCAGCGTGGCGCACGGCGGGCGCGTCTACGGGAATACACCGCCCGGCCCCGCCTGAAAACGGCTTCCCGCGCCGATAAAATCGCGCGTCCGCAAAAGCTCCGACCGCCGCCTGCCGGCCGAGTCCGGGCCGCTTCTGCATCCAAGCATCCATTCTTCTGGAGAAGAGCATGAATTTCCTGCTCAGATTTTCGCGCGCGGTCGATTGGCTGAACGGCCAGATCGGCAAGTACGTGATCTGGCTCATCCTTGCGTCCACGGTCATCAGCGCCCTGAACGCGGTAGTCCGCAAGGCCTTCAACATCAGTTCCAACGCATATCTCGAGGTTCAGTGGTACCTGTTCGCGGCATCGTTCCTGATTGCCGCGGGCTACACGCTGCTGAACCAGGAGCACGTGAAGGTCGACGTACTCGCCGGGAAGCTGTCCAAGCGCGGGCAGATCTGGATCGACATCATCGGCTTTGTCTTCTTTCTCACCCCGTTCTGCCTGGCCGTGCTCTGGTACGGCATTCCGTTCTTCATGCAGGGCTACCGCTCGGGCGAAATGTCGAACAACGCGGGCGGCCTGATCCGCTGGCCGATCTACGCAATGATTCCGCTCGGCTTCGGCTTGCTGATGCTGCAGGGGTGGTCCGAGCTGATCAAGCGCATTGCCTTCCTGCAGGGCCGCATCGAGGATCCGACGGCCAAGCGTGGCGAAAAAACGGCTGAAGAAGAGCTCGCCGAGTCGATCCGCCGGCTGGCCGAAGCCCAAACCAAATCCAGCTGAACCGGACCATCATGGAATTCATCATTCAGAACTACGCCCCGCTGATGTTCGCGGGCCTGATCTGCTTTCTGCTGGTCGGTTTCCCCGTTGCATTCAGCCTGGGCGCCTGCGGGCTGTTCTTCGGCTTCGTCGGCATCGAACTCGGGCTGTTGCCCGAAGCGCTGCTGCAGGCCATGCCGCTGCGGCTCTTCGGCATCATGCAGAACGACACGCTGCTGGCCATTCCGTTCTTCACGCTCATGGGGCTGATCCTCGAGCGCAGCGGCATGGCCGAAGACCTGCTCGAGACCATCGGCCAGCTGTTCGGCCCGATTCGCGGCGGCCTGGCGCTGGCCGTGGTGTTCGTGGGCGCGCTGCTCGCGGCAACCACCGGCGTGGTGGCTGCATCGGTGATCTCGATGGGCCTGATCTCGCTGCCGATCATGATGCGCTACGGCTACGACCGGCGCCTGGCGACGGGCGTGATCGCGGCCTCGGGCACGCTGGCGCAGATCATTCCGCCTTCGCTGGTGCTGATCATCCTGGCCGACCAGCTCGGCCGCAGCGTCGGCGACATGTACAAGGGCGCCTTCCTGCCCGGCTTCCTGCTGATGGGCATGTACGCGCTCTATGTCATCCTGCTCGCGGTGTTCAAGCCGGCATGGGTGCCGGCGCTGCCGCCGGAAGCACGCACGATGCGTGAAGACAACGGCAAGAGCGGCGGACCCTCGCTGCTGGTGCTCACCGCGGTCTGCGTGGTTGCGTCGGTGTGGTTCGCACGGCACATTGCCGACATCCACACGTGGTGGAAGGGCGAAGAAGTCACGCGCGTGGCCACCGACGAGACCATCGTCGTCTCCATGTGTGCCGGCGTGCTGCTGGCGCTGGTCATCGCGGTCATCAACCGCGTCACGCGCCTGGGCCTGCTCTCGCGCATGGCCGAGCGCGTGACCTTCGTGCTCATTCCGCCGCTGCTGCTGATCTTCCTGGTGCTCGGCACCATCTTCCTGGGCGTTGCAACGCCCACCGAAGGCGGCGCCATGGGTGCCATTGGCGCACTCATCATGGCCATGGTGCGCGGGCGCATGAGCATGTCGCTGCTCAAGCAGGCGCTCAACACCACCACCAAGCTGTCGTGCTTCGTGGTGTTCATCCTGATCGGCGCAACGATCTTCGGCCTGGTGTTCCAGGGCGTGGACGGACCGCGCTGGGTCGAGCACCTGCTGGCCAAGGTGCCGGGCGGCCAGCTGGGCTTCCTGATCGTGGTGAACGTCATGGTGTTCTTCCTGGCGTTCTTCCTCGACTTCTTCGAGTTGTCGTTCATCGTGGTGCCGCTCTTGGCCCCGGTGGCCGACAAGCTGGGCATCGACCTGATCTGGTTCGGCGTGCTGCTGGCGGTGAACATGCAGACCTCGTTCATGCATCCGCCGTTCGGCTTCGCGCTCTTCTACCTGCGCAGCGTGGCGCCGACCAAGGCCTACAAGGACCGCGTCACGGGCCAGATGATCGAGCCCGTCACCACGATGCAGATCTACTGGGGTGCCGTGCCGTTCCTGCTGATCCAGCTGACGATGGTGGGCCTGATCATTGCGTTCCCGGGCATCGTGTCGAGCGGGCTGGACGAAAAAGAGGTCTACGACCTCGACAAGGTCATGCGCGAGATGGAAGCCAATATGCCGGGCTCTGCGCCCGAGATTCCCGCCCCGAAGTGCCGGCGCCCGACGCGGGCACCGCGCCTGCACCGGAGTCCGGAGCCTCCGCGCCCGCGGGCGGTGCAGCGGCTCCCGCGGCCGAGGACGATCCGATGAAGGCCATGCTGGAATCGATGGAGCGGGAAAAGAAGTAAGCCCCTCACCCGTCCCCAGGGCCTGCGCACCGCGCGCAGGCCCCAGACGAAAAAAAGCCCGCGCGATGCGGGCTTTTTCTTTGCCGGGCCGAAGCCGCGTATCAGAGCTTCTGCTTAGACATGAAGTTGTCGAAAGCCGATTCGGCGAAGCGGAACCACAGCACCTGGTCGCGCTGGAACGTGCGCAGGTCGGCGTAGATCTTCTTCCACTCGGGGCTCTTGGCGTCGTTCTCTGCGAACACTTCCATCGAAGCCTTGAAGGACGCGTCGAGCACGGCCTGCGAGAACGGCAGCACCTTGGTCTTGGAGGCCACCAGTTGCTTCAGCGCGGTGGGGTTCAGCGCGTCGTACTTGGCGAGCATGTCGGACGAAGCGACGGCCGCGGCGGCTTCCACGATGGCCTTGTTCTCTGCCGAGAGGCCGTCGAACGCCTTCTGGTTGATGAAGAAGTCCACTTCAGGACCGCCTTCCCACCAGCCGGGGTAGTAGTAGAACGGCGCAACCTTGTTGAAGCCGAGCTTCTGGTCGTCGTAAGGACCGACCCATTCGGCCGCATCCAGCGTGCCCTTTTCGAGCGACTGGTAGATCTCGCCGCCGGGAATGCTTTGCGGCACCGCGCCGAGCTTGGTCATCACGTCACCGATGAGGCCGCCGCCCAGGCGCATCTTCATGCCCTTGAAGTCGGCCGGCGACTTGATTTCCTTGCGGTACCAGCCGCCCATCTGGCAGCCCGTGTTGCCGCCGGCAAGGCTCAGCATGTTGTACTTGGCGTAGAACTCGTTCATGAGCTTGCGGCCGTTGCCGTGCATCATCCACGCGTTCATCTGGCGCGAGTTCAGGCCGAACGGAATGGCCGAGCCCAGTGCGAATGCGGGGTTCTTGCCGTAGAAGTAGTAAGGCACGGTGTGGCACATCTCGACCGAACCGTTTTGCACGCCGTCCACTACGCCGAAGGGAGGCATCAGCTCGCCGCCGGCGTGAACCGAGATCTCGAACTTGCCGCCCGACATGGCCTTGACCGCCTTGGCAAACACTTCCGCGCCGCCGTAGATGGTGTCCAGCGACTTGGGAAAGCTGGAGGCCAGGCGCCAGCGGACGGCGGCCTGCGCATGAACTGCGGGCGCAATGCCGGCGGCCAGAACGCCGGCAATGCCGACGTTTTTAATGAGGGAACGACGATCCATTGAATTCACTCCGAGTGCATTGGAAAAAACGAAACGCGGCTTGTGGCCGCGTTGACGACTTTCGTAAGTCGTGGCGATTGTAAAAACCTGCTTACAGGCAACCCGCCGGGGTTTACCCTGCGACGGAGCCGAAGCGCCGAGCGATGGAGGCTTCGATGCCCGTCGCGTCGAGGCCGATGGACGCGAGCAGCTTGGCCGGATCGCCATGCTCGATGAAGCGGTCGGGCAGGCCCAGCTGCAGCACCGGCTTCTGAACGTTGGCCGCCTGCAACGCCTCGAGCACCGCACTGCCCGCGCCGCCCATCACCGCGCCTTCTTCGAGCGTGACGATGGCGTCGTGCGTGCCCGCCACCTGCAGCAGCAGCTCGACGTCGAGCGGCTTGGCCCAGCGCATGTTGACCACCGTGGCGTCGAGCGATTCGGCTGCCGTGAGCGCGGGGTACAGCAAGGTGCCGAACGCGAGGATCGCAATGCGCTTGCCTTCGCGGCGCACTTCGCCCTTGCCGAACGGCAATGCATCGAGCGCCAGGTGCGGCGTAACGCCGGCACCGGCCCCGCGCGGATAGCGCACGGCCACCGGATGGTTCTGTTCGTAGGCGCTCGACAGCAGCTGGCGGCATTCGCGCTCGTCGGCCGGGCACGCAATGCTCATGTTGGGAATGCAGCGCAGGAACGGAATGTCGTAGGCGCCCGCATGCGTGGCGCCGTCGGCACCCACCAGGCCCGCGCGGTCGAGCGCAAACACCACGGGCAGGTTCTGGATGGCAACGTCGTGAATCAGCTGGTCGTAGGCGCGCTGCAGAAAGGTCGAATAGATGGCAACCACCGGCTTCAGGCCTTCGCATGCAAGGCCGGCCGCGAAGGTCACGGCATGCTGCTCGGCAATGCCGACGTCGTAATAGCGATCGGGAAAGCGCTGCTCGAACTCGACCAGCCCCGAGCCTTCGCGCATGGCCGGCGTAATGCCCACCAGGCGGCCGTCATGCGCCGCCATGTCGCACAGCCATTGGCCGAAGACCTGCGTGAAGGTCTGCTTGGCCACCGCCGCGGGCTTGACCAGCCCCACCTGCGGATCGAACTTGCCGGGACCGTGATAGGCCACCGGATCGGCCTCGGCCAGCTTGTAGCCCTGCCCCTTCTTGGTGACCACGTGCAGGAACTGCGGGCCGTCCAGGTGCTTGAGGTTCTCGAGCGTGGGCACCAGCGAATCGATGTCGTGCCCGTCGATGGGGCCCACGTAGTTGAAGCCGAACTGCTCGAACAGCGTGGCCGGAACCACCATGCCCTTGGCATGCTGCTCGAAGCGCTTGGCCAACTCGAACAGCGGCGGCGCGGCGCGCAGCACGCTCTTGCCCACGTTCTTGGCGGCGGCGTAGAAGTTGCCGCTCATCAGCTGCGCAAGGTAGCGGTTGAGCGCGCCCACTGGCGGGCTGATCGACATGTCGTTGTCGTTCAGGATCACCAGCAGCTTGCAGTCGCACACGCCGGCGTTGTTGAGCGCCTCGAAGGCCATGCCCGCTGTGAGCGCGCCGTCGCCGATGATGGCCACGGCATGGCGGTCTTCGCCCTTTTGCTTGGCGGCCATGGCCATGCCCAGCGCGGCCGAGATGCTGGTGGACGAATGCGCGGTGCCGAAGGTGTCGTATTCGCTCTCGCTGCGCTGCGGAAAGCCCGAGATGCCGCCGATCTGCCGCAGCGTGGGCATGCGCTCGCGCCGGCCGGTGAGAATCTTGTGCGGATAGGTCTGGTGGCCCACGTCCCACACCAGGCGGTCGTGCGGCGTGTTGAACACATGGTGCAGCGCGACCGTGAGCTCTACCGTTCCAAGGTTGGAACTCAGGTGCCCGCCGGTGCGCGAGACGTTGTCGAGCACGCAGGCGCGCACTTCGTCGGACAGCTGCTTGAGCTGGGCCCGGTCGAACTGGCGGATGGGCGAGGGATCGTGGAGCGTGGGAAGCAGCGGGGCCATGGGAGCGTCGTGGTTCTTCTTGTCCATCTGTTCAGCAGTTCATCGGTCGCGGTCGACGACCATGTGGGCCAGCGCGCGCAGTGCCGCGGTATCGGCGAGGCCGCTGCGCTCGAGTGCCGCGAGCGATTCGGTGAGCAGCTGTTTTGCCTGCGCACGCGCGCCGTCGAGGCCCCACAGCGAGACATAAGTGGGCTTGTCCGCGGCCGCGTCCTTGCCGGCCGTCTTGCCAAGGGTTTGCGAATCGGCGGTCACGTCGAGGATGTCGTCGACCACCTGGAACGCCAGGCCAATGGCGGCGCCGTAGTCGCGCAGCGAGGCCAGCGCGGTGGGCGCCACGTTGGCAGCGCAGGCGGCACCCATCTCGACGCTGCCCTGCAGCAGCGCGCCGGTCTTCAGGCGGTGCATTTCGCGCAACTGCGCTTCGTTCAGCGCCAGGCCCACGCTGGCAAGGTCGATGGCCTGTCCGCCGGCCATGCCCTGGCTGCCCGCGGCACGTGCCAACAGGCGGCACAGCGTGGCCTGTGTGGCTGCGGGAATCTCGTCGCCTTCGGGCGTCAGCAGTTCGAAGGCCAAGGCCTGCAAGGCATCGCCGGCCAGGAGCGCATCGGCCTCGCCGAACTTCACATGCACGGTGGGCTTGCCCCGGCGCAGCACGTCGTTGTCCATGCAGGGCAGGTCGTCGTGCACAAGTGAATAGGCATGGATGAGTTCGGTTGCGCAGGCCGCGCGCAGCGCCGCGGCCGCATTGCCGCCCACCGCTTCGCTCGCGGCCAGCACCAGCAAAGGCCGCAGCCGCTTGCCGCCGTCGAGCACGGCATAGCGCATCGCATCGCCGAGCAGCACCGGTGCATCGACGCCGACCCAGCGCGACAGCGCGACTTCTACACGCGCCAGATGCGGCTCGCTCCAGCCTGCCAGCTGGGCGGCGTCCCAATCGGCCACAGCGGCGCTCATTCGGCCGTCCAGGGCTTGAGGCTGCCCGCGTCCAGCACCTTGATCTGGTCTTCGACAGCCTGAAGCTTCTCGCGGCAAAAAGCGAGCAGCGCGGCACCGCGCTGGTAGCTGCCAAGCAACTGGTCGAGCGGCAGTTGGCCCGACTCGAGCTCTGCAACCAATTGTTCCAACTCCTGGAGCCCGGCTTCGTAGCTGGCCGGCAGCGGCCCGGTGTCGGACGTGGGCGCCGGGCTGGAGGCGGCGGAAGAAGGGACCTTGGGCATGCGAGAGAACAAGTATGAAATCGGGCATTTTAGGGCGGGGAACCGAATGGCCGCCGGTCTTCCCGGAGCGCCCGGCAAAGGGCGCACCGATGAGCGGACGCCGCGGTTCCGGATCTGCCGCAATGGCATACGAAAGGCTGCGGGCACTGCGGTGCCCCCTTGGGTACAATCGCGTGTTCCCCTGCCGGCCGCGCCGGCACAACTCTCGGGCCGTTGCCCTCCCAGACGGCGCCTTCCGTTTTTCTCTTTTTCTCCCTGTGGGGAGCTTGGTCAGGTCCTCCATGTCTGATTTAAGTCTTCAACTGCAGCAGGCCACGAGCCAACTTCCAGTTTCCGCGTACTTCGACGAGTCGCTTTACGCGCGCGAAATGCAAACGCTGTTCGCGCAAGGTCCGCGCTACGTGGGCCATCGCCTGGCGGTGCCCGAACTGGGCGACTTCCACACGCTGCCGCAAGAGCACCAGGGCCGCGCGCTGGTGCACACGCCCAAGGGGGTGGAACTCATTTCCAACGTGTGCCGCCACCGGCAGGCGCTCATCCTGCAGGGCCGCGGCCAGCTCGACAACCAGACCGGCGGCAACATCGTCTGCCCGCTGCATCGCTGGACCTACGCCGCGAGCGACCCGCGCACCACGGGCACGCTGATCGGCGCGCCGCATTTCGACCAGGACCCCTGCCTCAACCTGCACAACTATCCGCTCACGGAGTGGAACGGCCTCCTGTTCGAGCGCGGCGCAAACGGCGTGGGGCGCGACGTGGCAGCCGACATGGCCGAGCTCGGCCCGCGCGCCGACCTTGACTTCACCGGCTACGCGCTCGATCGCGTCGAGCTGCACGAGTGCAACTACAACTGGAAGACCTTCATCGAGGTCTACCTCGAGGACTACCACGTCGGTCCGTTCCACCCCGGCCTCGGCAGCTTCGTGACCTGCGACGACCTGCGCTGGGAGTTCAACCGCAACTTCTCGGTGCAAACCGTAGGCGTGGCCAACCGGCTCGGCCGCGCGGGCAGCCCCATCTATCAAAAGTGGCAAGAGCAGCTGCTCAAGTACCGCGAGGGCAAGCCCCCGAAGTACGGCGCGATCTGGCTCACCTACTATCCGCACGTCATGATCGAGTGGTATCCGCACGTGCTCACGGTGTCGACGCTGCACCCGGTGAGCCCCACCAAGACCCTCAACATGGTGGAGTTCTTCTACCCCGAGGAAATCGTCGCCTTCGAGCGCGAATTCGTCGAGGCCCAGCAGGCCGCCTACATGGAGACCTGCGTGGAAGACGACGAGATTGCCGAGCGCATGGACGCCGGCCGCCGCGCGCTGATGCTGCGCGGCGACGACGAGAGCGGCCCCTACCAGAGCCCGATGGAAGACGGCATGCAGCAGTTCCACGAGTGGTACCGCAGCGCGATGCAGCAGAACGCCTGAGCGAACAGTGCAAGCACTCTGGATGGTGCTGGGTGCCTTCTTGTTCGCCACCATGAGCGTGGTGGTCAAGGTGGCGTCGGCCTGGTTCAACAGTGGGGAGATGGTGCTCGGCCGCGGGCTGATCGGCATCGTCTTCTTGTGGCTGCTGGCGCGCAACCGCGGCGTTTCCCTCGGCACCCGCTATCCCGGCATGCATGCCTGGCGCAGCATCATCGGCGTGGTGTCGCTCGGCGCGTGGTTCTATGCCATTGCCCACATGCCGCTGGCCACGGCCGTCACGCTCAACTACATGAGCAGCGTGTGGATTGCGGCCTTCCTGGTCGGCGGCACGCTGCTGGCCTGGGTGCCGGTGCCCGGGCGCGATGGCCGTGTCGAGCGCCCGCCGCTGCAGGGCACGCTCGCGCTGACCGTGCTGGCCGGCTTTGTGGGCGTGGTGCTCATGCTCAAGCCCAGCGTGGATGCGAGCCAGGGCTTTGCGGGACTGCTCGGCCTGCTGTCCGGCCTCACAGCCGCATTCGCGTACATGCAGGTGGTGGCGCTGTCGCGCATCGGCGAACCCGAACTGCGCACGGTGTTCTATTTCGCGGTCGGCTCCGCCGTGGCCGGCGCCTTTGCCACGGCCGCGACCGGGTTTTCGGGTGGCAATTCTTGGACGTGGCAGCATGCGCTGTGGCTGCTGCCGATCGGCCTTCTGGCCGCGCTCGGGCAACTTTGCATGACGCGCGCCTATGCCACGGCCAAGACGCAGGCCGGCACGCTCGTGGTGGCCAACCTGCAGTACTCCGGCATCGTCTTCGCGGCGTTCTACAGCGTGGTGCTGTTCGACGACCGCATCGACGCCGCCGGCTGGGCCGGCATGGCGCTCATCATCGTGAGCGGCATCGCGGCCACGGTGCTGCGCCAGCGTGCGGTGCCCAAGGCGCCGGCCGAAGAACACTGAACCGCATCGAACCCCATCGACAACGAAGGAGCCCGTCATGTACACCACCCTCATCAGCGTCGAACAACTCCAGCAGCTGCAAGCCGGCGGTACGCCGCTCATGGTTTTCGACTGCAGCTTCGACCTCATGAAGCCCGAGGCCGGCGCGCAGCAATATGCCGCCGCCCACATTCCGGGCGCCGCGTTTGCGAACCTCGACACCGATCTCAGCGCGAAGCACGGCGTGCCCGGTGCGCACGGCGACGTGGTGGTAGCCCAGGAAGACGGCGTGCCTGCCTCGGGCGGACGCCACCCGCTGCCGAGCCGGGAGAAGTTCGCGGCCTGGCTCTCGGGCATCGGTTTTTCGAACGAGATGCAGGCCGTGGTGTACGACCGCAACGGTGCCAACTACTGCGGCCGCCTGTGGTGGATGCTGAAGTGGATGGGCCACGACGCAGTGGCCGTGCTCGACGGCGGCCTGCAGGCATGGCAAGCCGCCGGCGGCGAAGTCACAAGCCGCGAGGAGCCTGCGCGCTTCCAGTCGAACTTTGTGCCGGGCGAGCCGCTCGCGCAACTCGTGACGACCGAAACGGTAGCGCGCCGGCTCGGCCAGCCTGACCAGCAGCTGATCGACGCGCGTGCCGCCGCGCGTTATCGCGGAGAGGTGGAACCTCTGGACCCGATTGCGGGTCACATCCCCGGGGCTCTGAACCGGCCCTTCGCCGAAAACCTCGGCCCCGACGGCAAGTTCAAGCCGGCATCGCAATTGCGTGCCGAGTTCGAAGCGCTGCTCGCGGGACGCGATCCGGCGACGGTTGTCCACCAATGCGGCAGCGGCGTGAGCGCTGTGCCCAATCTGCTTGCGATGCAGATCGCAGGGCTTGGGACGACCGCGCTCTATGCCGGCAGCTGGAGCGAATGGAGCAACACGCCGGGGCTGCCGACCCGGCAAGGCGCAGAACCATGAAACACATCCGACTTCGACGCATTTCATCCGGCTTCGCATTCGCCGCGGCACTGTTCGCAGCACCCTTTCTTTCGCTTTCCGCGCAGGCTCAGCAGCAGCACGCGCATGTGCACGGCCAGATCAGGCTCGACGTGGCCATCGACGGCCCGACGGTGGTGATCGACATGGAGTCGCCGCTCGACAACATCGTCGGCTTCGAGCGCGCGCCCAAGACGGCTGCCGAGAAGAAAACCGCCGAAGACGCCATTGCGCAGCTGCGCGCAGCGGACAAGCTCTTTGTTGTCGACCCCGCCGCCAACTGCAAGCTCGGCCCGGTCGACCTGCGCTCCAGCGCACTGGGCCTCGGCAACCCCGACCCGAACGAGCCACCCGGCCATGCGGACCTGGACGCCACCTTTTCTTTCAACTGCACCAACGCGGCCGCGGCCAAGTTCATCGACGTGAATCTGTTCACCGCCTTCAAGGGCACGCGCCAGATCGATTCGCAGATTGCTTCGGCCCAAGGGCAGTTCAAGCGCCAGCTCAAGCGCCCGGCCGGTGCGCAGGCGAGCCAGCCCGTGCGCCTTGGCTGGGGCAAGTGACACCGTGAGCAGCGCCCTCGAGGCCGAGTCGGCGCCGCTGCGCGTTGTGCTCGCCGCCGAAGCGCTGCGCTTTGCGTGGCCCGGCATGAAAACGCCCTGCATCGACATCGAGGCCTTGCGCATCACGGCCGGGGAACTGGTCTTCTTGCACGGCCCGAGCGGCTGCGGCAAGAGCACGCTGCTGTCGCTCCTGGCCGGCGTGCTGGTGGCGGACGAAGGCCGCGTCACGCTGCTGGGGCACGACTGGTCGCAGCTCTCCGGCGCCGCGCGCGACCGCTGCCGTGTTGCGCACGTGGGCTACATTTTTCAGCAGTTCAACCTGCTGCCGTACCTGAGCGTGCTCGACAACGTGCTGCTGCCCTGCCGCTTCTCGCAGCGGCGCGAGGCGCAGGCCGCGCGCAGCGGCAGCTCCCGTGAACAGGCCGAACACCTGCTCGACCAGATGGGTCTCGACCACAACCTGTGGAAGCGCCAGGCCATGCAGTTGTCGGTCGGCCAGCAGCAGCGCGTGGCGGCTGCGCGCGCGCTCATCGGCCAGCCCGAGGTGGTGATTGCCGACGAGCCCACTTCCGCACTCGACGAAGACCGGCGCGAGGCCTTTCTCGACGTGCTGCTGACAGCCTGCGCAACCAACCAGAGCGCGCTGGTGTTCGTGAGCCATGACCAGCGCATTGCGCAGCGCTTTGCACGGCATGTGCTGCTGCCCGACATCAATCGCGCAGCAACCGCGGCAATGGCGGCGGACGCATGAAGGCACGCCGATGAGCGCCCTTTTTTCCATTGCCTGGCGCAGCGCCTGGAACCGGCGCTTCACGCTCGCGCTCACCGTGTTCTCGATTGCGCTGTCGACCTTTCTGCTGCTGGGCGTGGAGCGCATCCGCACCGAGCTGCGCGAGAATTTCGCGTCCTCCGTCTCGGGCACCGACCTGATCGTGGGTGCGCGCACGGGCTCCACGCAGCTGCTGCTGTATTCGGTGTTTCGCATCGGCGCGGCCACCAACAACATCTCGTGGAAGAGCGTGCAGGCGTTGGCCGCGCACCAGGGCGTCGACTGGGTGGTGCCGCTTTCGCTCGGCGATTCGCACCGCGGCTTCTCGGTGCTGGCCACCTCGCCCGAATACTTCACCCGCTTTCGCTACGGCAATCGCCAGTCGCTGCAGCTGCGCGAGGGCAAGCCCTTCAGCGCGCTGTTCGATGCGGTGGTGGGCGCCGAAGTGGCCGACAAGCTCGGCTACCACGTCGGCCAGAAGATCACCCTTGCCCACGGCAGCGGCGAGCTCAATTCGGCCGAGCATGCCGACAAGCCCTTTACCGTGGTGGGCGTGCTCGCCCGCACCGGCACGCCGGTCGATCGCACGGTGCACATCGGCCTCGAAGCGATGGAAGCCATTCACCTCGAATGGGTGGGCGGCGCGCCGATGCCCGGCGTCAAGATCCCGGCCGAGCAGGTGCGCAAGTTCGACCTCACGCCCAAGAACGTGACGGCCGCACTCGTGGGCCTGAAGAACCGCTCCGCCGTGTTCGGCGTGCAGCGCTGGATCTCGACCTACACCGGCGAACCGCTGATGGCCATCCTGCCCGGCGTGGCACTCGACGAACTCTGGAGCGTGATCGGCATCGGCGAAAACGCACTGCTGCTGATGTCGGCGCTGGTCGCGCTGGTGAGCCTTGCGGGCCTTGTCTCGGTGGTGATGGCGGGCCTGAATGAAAGGCGGCGCGAACTCGCCGTGCTGCGCGCCGTGGGCGCCGGCCTGCGCCATGTGCTGGCGCTGCTCGCGCTCGAGGGCGCCATGGTCACCGTGCTGGGCGTGGCCTTCGGCGTGGTCATGGCGGTGCTGGGCATTGCCCTGCTCGCACCATGGCTGCAGTCGCAGTTCGGGCTGACACTGAGCCTTTCAGAACCTACACTGAACGAATGGCTGCTGATGGCAAGCCTGCTGGTGGCGGGTTGGCTGGCCAGCCTGCTGCCTGGCATCCGTGCCTACCGGCTCTCTCTTGCCGACGGTCTCTCACCCAGGATTTGAAACCATGCGCATCGCAAAGAAAAACTCCACGCTCCGGGCTTTCACGCGGCTTTCGATGCTGCTCGCCGGTGCCGGCCTGGCAGCCGCCACATGGGCCGCCGACCCCGCGCCCAAGGACACGACCCCATCGAACCCGCTCGGCGGCAAGGCCGCACCTGTTGCTGCAGCCAAGGGCACGCCGGGCCAGCCGCGCCAGATCACCTGGGAAGAACTGGTGCCGAAAGACTGGGACCCGGCCAAGGAATTCAAGGGCATGGACCTGAGCTCGCTCAATGACGGCGACCCGCGCGCCAATGAGCTGCTCATGAAGATGCAAGAGGTGTCGAACAACGCGCCGACCAATCCCGCGATGAACGGCGCCGAGATCAAGATCCCGGGCTTCATCGTGCCGCTCGAAGAAGCCAAGGGCGAAGTGACCGAGTTCCTGCTCGTGCCCTACTTCGGCGCCTGCATCCACACGCCGCCGCCGCCGGCCAACCAGATCCTGCACGTGGTCACGTCAAAGGGCGCCAAGTTCCGGGCCATGGACACCGTGTGGGTCACCGGCAAGCTGCAGACCATGCGCAACGACTCGATGATGGGTGTGAGCGGCTATCACGTGAACGCGACGAGCGTCACCAAGTATTCGGGCGGCGCCAAGTAGACCGGCCCAGCGGCGCGACGCCTCAGCGGGCCTTGCGTACCGGCTTTGGAGCGGGCGCCTCAGGCGCCTCGCGCGCCGACTTCATGTGCCCGCTTTCCGCCGTCGTCATGCCCACGATCTTTGCAAGCTGCCGGCTGACGCTCACGTAGGCGTGGCCGATGCGGCTGTCGAAGTACAGCGAGTCGCCGCGGGCAAGGCGCACCACCTTGCCGTTGTCGAAATGCACTTCGATCTCGCCTGAAAGCACATAGGCGAACTCTTCTCCCGCATGCCTCACGAAGTCCTCGGGCCCGTGAATGCGCCGCGCGTGCACGGTGCCGACGATCGGGCTCATCTGCTTGCCTGCGGCCGTGGTGCCCAGGAACTCGTAGGCGATTGAAAGGCCGCGGTACACCACGCCCTTGCCCGCGCGCGTGACCACCGGCCCGTCGAGCTGCGCGGGCTTGACGCCGGCACCCGCGAACATCGCGTTCATGTCCATCTCGAGCGCGCGGCCCAGCGCGGTGAAGTTCTCGTACCCGAGCGCGAGTTGCCCGCGTTCCGCGCGCGAGATGGTGGTGATCGACACGCCCGAGCGCTCGGCCAGCTGCGCCAGCGTCCAGCCGAAGCGCTTGCGCGCGGTGCGCAGGCGGTTGCCGAAGGTGGTGCGGTCCAGCGCCGGCTGTTCGTCCTTCGGCTTTGTCCCCGGCTTGGCTCGCGGCTTGTTGCCCGTGTGTGGATTCACGCTTGGCTTTCTCTTGTAGTGCAGCACGATTCTGCCAGTCCAGTGCCCGAATCCGTGCCACGGTGCCCGCAGCCGATGCACGGAAATTGCGTATGCGCAAATTGCGGAGACGCAAATTTCACCACCATGGTGCGTCCCATCTCCTCTCGGCAGGCCCGGGGCAAATTTGCGTATACGCAAATTTCTACCTACACTCCGCCAATGACTTCCAACACACCAGCGCCCGTTGCGGCCGACTATCTCGTGATCGGCGGCGGCATTGCCGGTGCCTCGGTGGCCTACTGGCTCGCGCCGCATGCCCGCGTGATCCTGCTCGAACGCGAGGCCCAGCCCGGCTACCACTCCACCGGCCGCTCGGCCGCGCTTTTCATGGAAAGCTACGGCACGGCGCAGGTGCGCGCGCTCACCATGGCAAGCCGCGCGTTTCTCGAACATCCGCCAGAGGGCTTTGCCGAGCACCCGCTCCTCACGCCGCGTGGCGCGTTGATGGTGGCCGACGCCGATCATGTGGCCGAGCTCGAAGCCCACTGGGAGGTGCTGCGCGCCATGAACACCGGCGCACAGCGGCTCAGCAGCGAAGAAGCCATCGAGATGGTGCCGGCGCTGCGGCCCGAACAGGTGGCGGGCGGTGTCTATGAGCCCGATGCGTCCGACATGGACGTGCACGCCATCCACCAGGGCTACCTGCGCGGCATGCGGCAGGCCGGCGGCAAGCTGGTGTGCGACGCCGGCGTGACCGCGCTCGAGCGCGTGGACGACCGCTGGCGCGTGACGGCCGGCGACGTCGTCTACGAAGCGCCGGTGGTCATCAACGCGGCGGGCGCGTGGGTCGACACCATTGCGCAACTGGCGGGCGTGCGGCCCATCGGCATCGAGCCGCGGCGGCGCTCGGCCTTCATCTTCGCGCCGCCCGAAGGCAGCAACGTGGCGCACTGGCCCATGGTGTTCAGCGCCGATGAAGGCTGGTACATCAAGCCCGACGCCGGCATGCTGCTCGGTTCGCCGGCCAATGCCGATCCGGTCGAACCGCAGGACGTGCAGCCCGAAGAGCTGGACGTCGCCTTCGCCATCCACCGCATCGAGGAAGCCACCACGCTCACCATTCGCCGCCCCACCCGCACCTGGGCGGGCCTGCGTTCCTTCGTGGCCGACGGCGACCTGGTGGGCGGCTTCGAGCCAGAGGCGCCCGGCTTCTTCTGGCTTGCGGCGCAGGGTGGCTATGGCATCCAGACTTCGGCAGCCATGGGCGAGGCATGTGCGGCACTCGCGCGCGGCCTGCCTGTGCCGCAGCGCATTGCGGGCTTCGGTCTTACGGCTGAAATGCTCGGCCCGCAGCGCTTGCGTGCAGCAGCGGCAGCAGCGGCAGCAGCGGCTGCGGCAACAGCTGGATAGCTCGAGAGAGCTCGTCGAAAGCGGCTTAGTCGGGCGCGTTCATCACGCGGGCAAACTCTTCGTCCGCCGGCACGTTGTCGGCGTCGAGTTCGCTGGCATCGGTCAGGTCGATGCCGGTTGCATCCGACAGGTCGTCCGCGGCTTCCGATTCCGATTCCTCGAAGTCGTCGACAGGCGAATCGTCGTCGTCATCTTCGGGCGATGGCGGAGCGGGGCGCTTCTTGGCGTCGACGTTGTTCATGATCGGTTCCTCGGCGATGGGATGAGCGAGACATTCGTCAGACCCCCAATGTTGCACCTCTTTCAGGTGCCGTGCGTCAATTCCCCGGAACAGCGTCGGTTTCGGAACGTATCCATCAAGCCGGCGCTGTAGGTCAGTCCTTGTGCGCCGGGGCTCCTTCGCCTTCGTGAGAATGGCCGTGCTCCGAGTGGCCGTGCTCGGCGTGACCGTGTTCCGAATGGCCATGGTCGTGCTCGCCGTGCGCAAGCCGGCTCACGAGCGTGACGAGTGCGATGCCCACCACCAGCCACACGATCTGCGCCGCGGTCTGCCGCGCCGGCAAACGCTTCTGCAATTGTGGAATCAGGTCGGCCAGCGCCACGTAGACGAAGCTGCTGCTGGCCAGCACCAGGAAGTAAGGCAACCAGCCGTGCAGCTGGTCGACCAGCCACCATCCGACGATGCCGCCCAGCATGGTCATGGTGCCGGCGAGCGACACCTTGATCAGCGCCGCGCGCTGGTTGGCCGAACTCTGGCGCAGCACAACAAGGTCGCCGATGTGGTGCGGCACCTCGTGCGCGAGCACCGCAATGGCGGCCACCAGGCCAAGGCGGATGTCCGCGATGAAGGCCGATGCAATCAGGATGCCGTCGCCGAAGCAGTGCACGCTGTCGCCGGTGAGCACGGCCCAGCCGCCGCCCGCGCGAGGCGCGTGGCTGTGCGAATGGTCATGGTCGTGGGGGTGGCCGTGCGCATGATCGTGCGCGGAGTGATTCGTTTGGTGCCCTGCGCCGATCGGCCCCGGCGCGGGGCTGCCATGGTGATGCTCGTGCCCGTGGTGCCAGAGCTCGGCTTTGTCGAGCAGAAAGAAGAACACCAGGCCGAACAGCAGCACGCCGAACAGCAGCGCGGGCTGAATGCGGCTTTCGAAGGCCTCGGGCAACAGGTGCATGAACGCGGTGGCAAGCAGCGCCCCCGCAGCCAGGCTCAGCAGGTGCTGCGAATTCACTCCGCCCGAGCCGCTGCGCACGCCCACGCGCAAGAGCAAGGCCGCGAGCCACACGCTTCCGATGCCGGCAACCAGGGTCGCCGCGATGATCACTATCAAATTCATAGCTGCTTGCGCAATCTCGATGGGCACCGATGCCCGACAACGTTCATAAAAAGAGAAAGGCCGTCACGTGGACGGCCTTCGGCGGTGAGTGGCTACAGGCCGCCGTCAGACGACGCCATTGGCTTTGAACCAGGCCGTGGCTCGCTGCCATCCGTCATCGGCCGCGCTCTTTACATAGCTCGGGCGGTAGTCGGCATGGAACGCGTGGCCTGCTTCGGGATACACGACGAAGCTCGAAGCCTTGGCAGCCGGGGTTCCATTTGCCAACGCTGCTTTCATCTTATCAACCGTGTCAAGCGGGATGCCCTGGTCTTTTCCGCCGTACAAGCCGAGCACCGGCGCCTGCAGGCTGGCCGCCACATCGACGGGGTGCCTTGGCGTCAATTCGCTCGGCTGGCCGACGAGGCGGCCGTACCAGGCTACGCCGGCCTTGACCTTGCCGGTGGCGGCATAGAGCCACACGATGCGGCCGCCCCAGCAGAAGCCGGTGATGCCGGCCTTGGCAACATTGCCGCCGTTGGCCGCGGCATACGCGAGCGCGCCGTCCAGGTCGGCCATGACCTGCGCATCGGGCACCTTGGTCACGATGTCGGCCTGCAGCTTGGGAATGTCGGTGTAGCCGCGCGGATCGCCCTGGCGCGCATAGAGCTCGGGCGCAATGGCCAGGTAGCCGAGTTGGGCAAAGCGGCGGCAGGTGTCGGCAATGTATTCGTGCACGCCGAAGATCTCCTGGATCACCAGGATCACGGGCAGGCCCGTCTTGCCGGCCGGCGCGGCCGCGTAGGCGGGCACCTCGAAGCCGTTGACGGTGTACTTGATCGGCCCGGCCTTCAGGCCCTCGGCCGAGGTGCTGATGGCCGTCTGTGCCATGACCGGCATCACGGCGGCCGCATAGCCCACGCCAATGGCGGCCTTGAGTGCGGTGCGGCGCGTGGCGCCCTGCTCTGTGCTCTCGCCGGGGCGAAGCGAGTCGAAATCGGAACGGCTGTCGTCGCGAAGGGACATGGGAAGGGCTCCAGTTGAATCGTCGGACAAGGGGCATGCGTGAAAACGCACGCCGCAATGTAGGCGAATTCAGCGCGGTCCGTATCCGAATGGCCCGGATGTCAACAGGATTGCAGTGCGGCCTAAAGTCTTCAGTCGCGATAGGCGCGGCGCGCCAATGCGGCAGCCAGCACCTGCGCCGGATCGACCAGGTTCAGTCCGGCGACCGCAGCCGAGCCCTGCAGGCCGAGCGGCACCTCGGTGCAGCCCATGATGATGGTGACCGGCCCGTGGCGTTCCGCGAGCCGCAGCGCCACCTGCGAAAAACACTCTTCGGCCAGCCGCATGTTTCCGGCCTTCACGCCGTCGAAGATGCCGCGCGTGATGATGCGGCGTTCTTCCTGCAGCGGCACAAGGCAATCGAGCCCCGCTTCGGCCAGCGCATGTTCATAGAGGCGCACGCGGTAGGTGCCCTCGGTGGCCATCAGCGCCACATTGCCTGCCCCTTGCGCGGCAAGATGCTGCGCCACCTCGCGCGCCATGTGCAGCAGTTCCACTTGCGGAAAACGTTCCTGCAGCCGCGAATGCCAGGCATGCGCGGTGTTGCAGGCAATGGCCACGGCCCTGCTGCCCAGCGCGGCCAGCCGCCCCAGTGCCTGCAGCATCGGCTCGAGCGGCTGGTGCGCGCCGGTCTCCGCCGAACCCAGCGCGTCGGTTCGGTCAGGCACCGGCACCTGCGCCAGCCAGTGCTCCGGGAAGGACTGGTCCCGCACCGGCTCCCCGCGCGCGCGCATCTGCTGGGCGCAGGCCTGCACGAAGAGCCGGACGAAGTCCGCCCCCGCCGCAGGGCCCATGCCGCCCAGAATGCCCACTACGTTCGTCGAAGCCATTGCGTACGTCCAATCGCGTCAGGTCGCCGGTTTGTCGGACGGCGTCTTGAGGTTGTCCTTGAGTTGCTGGCTCATGGGCAGATTCAGCGGCACGTTCTTCGGCGGGATCGGCGACATGAACCACTTGGTATAGAGCTTCTCGAACTCGCCGCTCTTCATCATGCCGATGAAGGTGTCGTCCACCAGCTTCTTGAAGGCCGGGTCGTCCTTGGGCAGCATGCAGGCATAGGGCTCGACCTGCAGCGCCTCGCCCACCACTTCGTAGTCGGCCGGGTTCTTGGCGTTGGCAATCAGGCCGAACAGCAGGATGTCGTCCATGGCAAACGCCACGGCGCGGTCGCTTTCCACCAGCAGGAAGGCGTCGGCGTGGTCCTTGCCAAGCACGATGTCCATGTCGAGGTTCTTCTCGGTGTTGTACTTGCGCATGACCAGCGCGTTGGTGGTGCCGGTGGTGCTGGCCACCGTCTTCTTGGCCAGGTCGGCGTAGTCCTTGATCTTGGAAGACTTCTTGGTCAACAGGCGCGTGCCGGTATAGAAGTGATTGACGGCAAAGGCCACGTCCTTGCCGCGCGCGGTGTTGTTGGTGGTGGAGCCGCACTCCAGGTCCACCGTGCCGTTGGTGATCAGCGGAATGCGGTTCTGCGAGGTCACTGGCATCAGCTGTACCTGCAGGTTGGGCTTGTTGAGCTTTTTCTTCACCGCCTCGACCACGGCGTTGGAAAGTTCGACCGAGAAACCGATCGGCTTGTTGGGGCCGTCCAGGTAGCTGAAGGGCACCGACGACTCGCGGTAGGCGAGCGTGATCTTGCCGGACTCGGCGATCTTGGCCAGCGTGTCGGCGGCCTGGACGCCGGTGGCGGTAAGCAGCACCACGGCAGCAGCGGCCATCAATGCGGAGAGTTTCATGCGAGCCTTCTTCAGTTGGTTGAACAGAGCGGCCAGTGTAAGAAGGAGTGACACATGGCGACAATTCCAAATGAACCCTAGGCCATACCCAAAGGTTATGGGTTAGGAAGAGCGGGCACCAAGGCATGCGCTTTGGCTATGGGCTACCGCGCTTTTGGCATTTCCGGGCTGGCGTGCGCGCGCCTACATTCAGCACTCCCCTCTCTTTGCTCCCTTCTTTGGAAAGTTGCCCCATGCATGTGTGTGTGCTCGGCGCCGGCATCGTGGGCCTGGCCACCGCCTGGCAACTCGAACGCCTGGGCCATCAAGTCACGGTGATCGACCGCGCGGCCCCTGGTGCGGGCGCGAGCGGCGGCAACGGCGCGCAGCTCAGCTACTCGTACGTGCAGCCGCTGGCCGATCCGTCGATCTGGAAGCAGCTGCCCAAGCTGCTGCTCTCGCCCTCCTCCCCGCTCAAGCTGCGCCCGCAACTCGATCCGCTGCAGTGGCGCTGGGGCCTGGCCTTTCTTGCGGCCTGCAATGCGCAGACCTCGCGCGACACCACGGCGCAGCTGTTGGCGTTGGCCGCGCTGAGCCGCAGCGGGTTCGAGGCCATGCAGGCCGACGTTGCGCCCGATTGCGATTTTTCCGCCACCGGCAAGCTGGTGCTCTATGCCAGCCCCGAATCGCTCGAAGGCGCACGCGCGCAGCTCGAATTGCAGCGCGCCATGGGCAGCGAGCAGCGCATCGTGTCGCCCGACGAATGCGCCGCCATCGAGCCCGCGCTCGCCGGCTATCGCGGCCAGATGGCCGGGGCCGTCTACACGCCCAGCGAGTGCGCGGCCGATTGCCTGAAGGTTTGCGCCGAACTGATGCGCGTGCTCAGCGGGCGCGGCGTGCGCTTTCTGCTCGGCGCCGACGTGCACGGCTTCGCGCGCAGCGGAGGCCGCGTGGCCGCCGTGAAAACGAGCGATGGCGACGTGGAGGCCGACGCCTTCGTCATGGCACTGGGATCGGCCTCGCACAAGCTCGGGCGCGCGCTGGGCGCCTACCTGCCGGTGTACCCGCTCAAGGGCTACAGCATCACGGTCGATGTCGATCCTTCGCCCGGCGCAGCGCCCAGCGTGAACGTGACCGACAGCGCGCGCAAGGTGGTGTTCGCGCGCATCGGCTCACGGCTGCGCGTGGCGGGCATGGCGGAACTCGTGGGGCACGACGCGAGCATTCCGGCGACGCGCATCGAAACGCTGGCGGCCGCGACACGCGCCGTGTTCCCGCATGCGAGCCCGCTCGAAGAACTGCATCCGTGGACGGGCATGCGCCCGGCCACGCCGAAAGGCCTGCCGATCATCGGGCGGCTGCCGAGCGCGCCGGCGAACATGCTGTTCAACACCGGGCACGGCGCGCTGGGCTTCACGCTGGCTTTCGGCTCCGCGCGGCGGATTGCCGATGCGCTGGAGCCCGCCGCAGCCTGAGCCACGCCACGAGGTTCAGGCCGCCTGCTCTATCGCCTCGCGCATGCAGCGGGTAATGCCGCGTACCGCCACTGAATCGGGCTTTCCCGCAAACCGCAATGCGCGCACCGGCACCGGAATGTGCGGCTCCAGCGCCAGCACGTCGACCTTGGTGCCGTCGGCCGAGCGCGCCGTGCAGCCATCGACCAGCGCCACGCCCAGCCCGTGGTGGGCCATCGACAGCGCGGCGTGATAGGTCTGCACCGTGACCACCGCCTGCTGAAAGCCCACGCCGGCCTGGCGGCAGGCCTGGCTCAGGCTGGTGCCCACCGGGTCTCGGCTGTCCAGCCCGATGACGGGCCGGTCGACCAGGTCATGCAGCGCCACCGACCCATTGCGCACCAGTGCGCGCGGAAGCATGCCCTTCGGCGCGATGCACACCATGCGCGTGTCCGCAAGCGTTTCCTGCGTGAGCGAGGGGTGCACCGCGGGGCTGAAGACAAAGCCCACGTCGGCCTCTTGCAGCAGCAGCGCCGACATGATCTGCGGCGAATGCAGCGACTCGACGGTGATCGAATAACCCGGATGCTTTTCGCGAAAGGCCTTGAGCGCGCGCGGCAGCACCTCGTAGCTCAATGCCAGCACGCTCAGGATGCGCAGCTCGCCGGTATCGCTGCCCGCACGCAGGTTGGCCGCCAGGCGCTGCACCTCGTCGAGTTGCGCGAACAGCCGCTCGATGTGCGGATACAGCGTGAGCGCCTCGGTGGTCGGTGTGAGCCGGCCCTTGGCGCGCTGGAACAGCGGAAAGCCCAGTTGCAGCTCGGCATGCTGCAGCGTGCGGCTCACCGCCGGCTGCGTAATGTTGATGAGCCGCGCCGCCGCGCTCACGCTGCCCGTGAGCATGATGGCGTTGAAGACCTCGATATGGCGCAGCCGCATCGGTCAGTTGCCGATCTTGTTGCGAGAGAGGTCCATCACCATGCGGGTCGCAAGATAGAGCCGCGGTTCGATGGAATCGATCAGCACGTATTCGGCGTCGGCCGAGTGCGCGCCAAAGCCCTGCAGGCCGAAGCGCTCGACCACCGGGGCCTTGGTCTTGAGCGCGGCAAACGCCGCATCGGTACCGCCGCCGGCGGCCTTGTCATCGGCGCCCAGCGGCTTGCCGATCTCGTCCTTGTAGATGCGCTGCGCGTGCGCGGCCAGCGCGCGCGAGGCGTCGGTGGCTTCGAGCGGCGGACGGCGGCGCTCGAACTTCAGCTCGACCTTGGCCTCGGGGATCAGCTGCTTCTTCACGCGCTCCTGCACCTGCTGCTCGATGCGGTCGTAGTCGCTCACCTTCAGCACGCGCACGTCGGCGCTCGCGGTGGCACTGGCCGGAATCACGTTGCGGTTGCTGCCTGACTTGGAGATGGTCCAGTTCATCTTCAGGCCCGTTGCCGGGTCGGACAGGTCGCGCATCTGCAGCACTTGGTGCGAGAGTTCGTAGAGCGCGTTCACGCCCAGCTCGGGCGCTGAGCCCGCATGCGATGCCTTGCCCGCGACGTTGAGCGTGACCGAGGCAATGCCCGCCGTGGCAAGCGAAAGCTTGTCTTCCTTGACCGAGGCGCCCTCGAACGACAGCACCGCGTCGTGCTCGCCGCCGAGCCGCGTGATGAGCCCGCGCGACGCCGGCGAACTGATTTCCTCATCGCCGTTGATCAGCACGGTGAGCGTGCCGTATTCCTTGAACTTGAGCGCCTGCAGCATTGCCACCGTGTGGATGATGACCGCCACGCCCTGCTTGTCGTCAGCAATGCCGAGGCCGTAGGCCTTGTCGCCTTCGACGCGGAACGGCTGCTTGCCGAGCATGCCCACGGTGTAGACCGTGTCCATGTGCGCAATGAGCATGATCTTCTTCTTGCCCGTGCCCTTGAAGGTCGCCCGCACCACGCGGCCCATCTTCTCGGGCGTGTCCTCCATGCGGTAGGCCTCGGCGCTGGTGTCGATGAGCTCGACCTCGCCGCCCAGCGCCTTGAGCTTGCCGGCGATGAGGTCGGAGATCTTCTCCAGGCCCTCAAGATCGCGGCTGCCGGACTCGATACCCACGAGCTGCGACAGCGAATCGAGCAGCGGCTGCTTCTGCTCGGCCGCCAGCGAGGCGATGCGCGCGTCGGGTGCGGCCAGCGCGGCCTGGCAGGCTGCGGCAATCAGGAGTGCGCCGCCTGCGCGGCACCAGGAACGAACGGGGAACAGGGTCATGAACGGCTTCCTTGTGTTTTTCTGGTCCGCACGGTGGACACCGGGCGGGTTCGGCATTCTTCCATGCAGGCCGGCATCGCGGCGACCAGCGCATCGACCGCGCAGCGCGTCTTCGCGGGCATGTGGCGCGAGCGCGGCCACAGCACATGAATGGGCATGGCCGCGGCGCGGTGGTCGGCCAGCACGGGCTCGAGCTGTCCGGATTGCACGTAGCGTGCCAGCAGCCAGTTCGGCAACCAGGCGAGCCCGGCACCTGCAATGGCCGCATCGGCCACCGCCTGCAGGTCGTTCAGCCGCGCATGCCAGGGCAGATGCACGGTGTGCGCGCGGCCTTGCGGATCGCGCAGTTCCCAGCGCTGCGACTGACCAGGACCGCAATAGTCGATGCCCCGGAGCTGCGCCAGCGCGGCCACGTCAGCCGGCCGCCCGAAGCGCGTCAGGTAGGCCGGCGCGGCCGCGAGCCTCATGGTCTGCTCGCCGAGCCGGCGGGCCACCAGCCGGTCGGTGTCGGGCAGTTCGCCGATGCGCACCGCCAGGTCGTAGCCCTCCTGCACCAGGTCGACCACGCGGTCGCTGATGGCAATGTCCACCTGCAGTTGCGGATAGCGCTCTATGAGGCCCAGCAGCGCCGGCGCCGCGTGGTGGTGTCCAAAGGCCAGCGGCAGGCTGGCACGCAGGCGACCGCGCGGCTCGCGCCGGCCGCTTTCGAGGCCCGACTCCGCGGCCTCGAGCTCGGCCTGCGCACGCAGGCAGTGCTCGTAGTAGGCCTGCCCTTCTTCGGTCAGGGTCTGGCTGCGGGTGGTGCGCTGGAGCAGGCGCACGCCGAGCCGCGCCTCCAGCCGCGCGAGTGCCTTGCCCACGGCCGAACGCGTGAGGTTCAGCCGCTCGGCCGCGAACGTGAGGCTGCCGCTTTCGACCACCTCGAGAAAAGTCTGGATGCCATCGAAACGATCGGTCATGGCTTGGGATTGTGCCTTTTGGTTCCCGAATCTGCCGAATCGATGTCCTCAATAAAGAACCTGTTTCCCGACAACATGACGGCATGACACCGTCTTCTACTTCCACCCCCGCCGCGATGCTGCCGCGCTCACTGCCATCTGCCTCGTCGCACTCATGTTCGGCCTCGAAATCTCCAGCGTGCCGGTGATCCTTCCGGAGCTCGAGCGCGTGCTGCACGCGGACTTCCAGGACGCGCAATGGATCATGAATGCCTACACGCTGGCCTGCACCTCGGTGCTGATGGCGGCCGGCACCCTGGCCGACCGCTACGGCCGCCGCCGCGTGCTGGTGGCGAGCCTCTGGCTGTTCGGCATGGCGTCGCTGGCGTGCGGCTGGGCGACGAGCGCGCCGCTCCTGATTGCCGCGCGTTTCGTGCAGGGCGTGGGCGCCGGCACCATGATGATCTGCCAGTTCGCCATCCTGTCGCAGCAGTTCCGTGAACCGGCGGCGCGCTCGCGCGCCTTTGCAGTGTGGGGCGTGGTTGCGGGCATCGGGCTGGGCTTCGGTCCGCTGGTGGGCGCCGCCATCGTGGCGTTAGGCGATTGGCGCTGGGTCTTCCTGGTGCACGCGCCGCTGGCGCTGCTCACGCTGGGCCTGGTGCGCGCCAGCGTGCAGGAGTCGCGCGACCCCGACGCGCACCGCCTCGACGTGGCGGGCATGCTCACGCTCACGCTTGCGGTGTTCGCGCTGGTCTACTTCATCACGCTGGGCACGGTGCAGGGCTTCGGCAACCGCGTGGGGCTGGCGCTGCTGGCGGGCGCGCTGGCGCTCCTCGCGCTGTTCGTCGCGGCCGAGCGGCGCAGTGCGCACCCCATGTTCGACTTTTCGGTCTTTCGCATCCACCGCTTCAACGGCGCAATGATGGGTTCGGTCGGCATGAACCTCAGCTTCTGGCCCTTCATGATCTACCTGCCGATCTACTTCCAGTCGGCGCTCGGCCATGACCTGATGCACGCCGGCTGGGCCCTGCTGGCCTACACGCTGCCCACGCTGCTGGTGCCGCCGCTGGCCGAGCGGCTGGCGCTGCGCCATGGCGCCGAGCGGGTGATTCCCGGCGGCCTCGGCCTGATGGCCGTGGCCTTCCTGCTCATGGCCGCGGGCAATGCGCGCGGCGTCGATGCGGTGGTGATCACCGCCTGCCTTGCCGCGGGCGTCGGGCTCGGCCTCACGAACTCGCCAGTTACCAACACGAGCACCGGCGCGGTATCGGCCGCGCGCGGGCATGGCCTCGGGCATCGACTTCAGCGCGCGGCTGATCACGCTCGCCTTGAACATCGCGCTGATGGGCTTCGTGCTTGTGAGCGGCATTGCGCGCCACCTGGGCGAAGCCGGCCTGCGCGCAGGTGCCGGCGAACTGCTGCAACTGGCGCAGGGCGTGGCAGCGGGCAAGCTGGACGTCGTGCCGGATGCGGCTGCGCCGGCGCTCGCGCAGGCCGCCCTGCGCCAGGGCTTCGGCGATGTGATGCTCTACGCCGGCATCGGCGTGGGGCTGCTTGCGCTTGCGAGCCACGCCTTCTTCAGGCGCGGCCGGCGCTCAGTGGGCCTTGTCCCAGTTGGAGCCGATGCCGATCTCGGCTAGCAGCGGCACCTTCAGCTCGGCCACGCCGGCCATCAGGCGCGGGATTTCGGTGCGCACCCATTCGACCTCGGCCTCGGGCACTTCGAACACCAGTTCGTCGTGCACCTGCATGATCATTTTGGTGGCGCGCTTCTCGGCATCGAGCACGTCCTGCACCTTGATCATGCTGAGCTTGATCAGGTCGGCCGCCGTGCCCTGCATGGGCGCGTTGATGGCTGCGCGCTCGGCGCCGCCGCGGCGCGGGCCGTTGGGCGAATTGATCTCGGGCAGGTACAGGCGCCGGCCGAACACGGTCTCGACATAGCCGTTTTCCTTCGCGAGCGCCTTGGTCTCGTCCATGTAGGCCTTCACGCCCGGATAACGCGCAAAGTAGCGCTCGATGTACGAAGCCGCGGCCTTGGTCTCGATGCCCAGGTTGCGCGCCAGCCCGAAGCTGCTCATGCCGTAGATGAGCCCGAAGTTGATCACCTTGGCATAGCGGCGCTGCTCGCTCGACACCTGGTCGGGCGTGGAGCCGAACACCTCCGCCGCGGTGGCGCGGTGCACGTCGATGCCTTCGCGGAACGCGCGCAACAGCGACTCGTCGCCGCTGATGTGAGCCATGATGCGCAGCTCGATCTGCGAGTAGTCGGCGCTTGCAATCACGCTGCCGGGCGGCGCAATGAAAGCTTCGCGCACGCGCCGGCCTTCGGGCGTGCGGATCGGAATGTTCTGCAGGTTGGGATCGTTGCTCGACAGCCGCCCGGTAACCGCCACTGCCTGCGCATAGTGCGTGTGCACGCGGCCGGTGCGCGGGTTGGCCAGCTGGCCGAGCTTGTCGGTGTACGTGCCCTTGAGCTTGGACAGGCCGCGGTGCTCCAGGATCTTGGCCGGCAGCGGGTAGTCCTCGGCCAGCTTCTCGAGCACTTCTTCGTCCGTGCTCGGCGCGCCGCTCGGCGTTTTCTTGACCACCGGCAGGCCCAGCTTGGTGAAGAAGATCTCGCCGATCTGCTTGGGCGAGCCCAGGTTGAAGGGTTGCCCGGCGATCTCGTAGGCCTCTTGCTCCAGCGCCATGATGCGCGTGCCGAGCTCATGGCTTTGCGCGGCGAGCGTGGGCGCATCGATCAGCACGCCGTTGCGCTCGATGCGGTAGAGCGCCTCGCTCGAATCCATTTCGAGTTGATAGATGAAGCGCAGCTTTTCGTCGCGCTCGATCTGGGGCCACAGCGCCAGGTGAACATCGAGCGTCTGGTCGCTGTCCTCGCATGAATATTCGGCGGCCTTGGCAATCTCGACCTGGCTGAACGGAATCTGGTGCGCGCCCTTGCCGCACAGGTCTTCGTATGAAATGCCGCTGCGCCCCAGGTGGCGCTCGGCCAGGCTCGCGAGCCCGTGCGGCCGGTGCGCCTCGAGCACATAGCTTTGCAGCATGGTGTCGTGCGCATAGCCCTGCACCTCGATGCCGTGGTTGGCGAACACGTGGCGGTCGTACTTGATGTGCTGGCCGAGCTTTTTCTTTTCGGGGTTTTCGAGCCACGGCTTCAGCCTGGCGAGCACTTCGTCGATGGGCAGCTGTGCGGGCGCATCGCCGTAGTTGTGTGCCAGCGGCACGTAGGCCGCCTCGCCGGGCTCCACGCTGAAGCTCACGCCGACGATCTGCGCAACCATTTCATCGAGCGACGTGGTCTCGGTGTCGATGGCGGCCAGGTCGGCGGCCTCCAGCCTTGCGAGCCACGCGTCGAACTGTGCCCAGGTCGTGATGGTTTCGTACTTCAGGTTGCTCGCGGGCGATGCAGCTTCGATGGCGCCGAGGTTCGACGATTCATCGAACAGCCCGCCCTGGTCGGCACTCGCAGCGCCGCCGCGGGCCTGCTGCTTCTTGATGTTTTCCTCGATCAGCTCGGGCGGCACTTCCATGGCCTCGAGCGACTTCACCAGGCTCTTGAAGCCGAACTTTTCGTAAAAGGGCTTGAGCTCGGCCGTTTGCGGCGCACCCACGGGTAACCCTTCGAGCGAAGGCAGGCCGGTGACGTGCCCGGCCAGGTCGCAATCGGTGCGAATGGTGACTAGCTGACGGCTCAGCGGCAGCTTGTCCAAGGCCTTGCGGAGGTTCTCGCCGGCCTGGCCCTTCACCTCGGCGGCGCGCTGGATCAGCGCATCGAGCGAACCGTATTCGAGCAGCCATTTGGCCGCTGTCTTGGGGCCGACCTTCTCGACGCCGGGCACGTTGTCGACGGCATCGCCGACCAGCGTCTGGTAGTCGATCATCAGGTTGGGCGGCACACCGAATTCCGCCGTGACACCGGCCACGTCGCGCTTCTTGCCGTTCATCGTGTCGATGATGGTGATGTGCTCGTCCACCAGCTGGCTCAGATCCTTGTCGCCGCTGGACACGATCACTTCGACGCCCTGCGCCGCGGCCGTCTTGGCCAGCGTGCCGATCACGTCGTCGGCCTCGATGTCGGGCACGCAGAGCACGGGCCAGCCCATGAGCTTCACCACCTGGTGGATGGGATCGATCTGGCTGCGCAGGTCGTCGGGCATCGGCGAGCGGTTGGCCTTGTATTCGGGGTACAGGTCGTCGCGAAACGTCTTGCCCGGCGCGTCGAAGATGCAGGCCGCGTAGTCCGCGCGAACCTCGCGGCGCAGCGCCGTCATCATGTTGATCATTCCGCGGATGGCACCGGTGGCCGGGCTCTTCGGGTCGCCGGGCACGGCCCGCAGGTCGGGCATGGCATGGAAGGCGCGGTAGAGATAGCTCGAGCCATCGACGAGCAGCAGCGTTTTCTTGTCGGTCATCAGGCCATTTTGCCGTGCCCGGCGCGGCGCCCTGAACCACGGCGGCGTACGCTGGCGACCGACACCTCGAAAGCGGCGCCAAGCCTACAATCCTTGCATGCCTAGCCCCACACTCCTGGTCGCCCGCCGCATTCTGCTGGCGCTGGCCTTTGCCGCTCCTTTTGCCGCCGTTCAGGCGCAGTCCGCACCCGCCCGGGCGCCTGCACCCGCCGAGCCGCTACAAAATCAGGAGCAACCCGACGGCCGACGCAACCAGAAGGTCGAGCACATCCACACCGAAGACAGCGGCGCTTCGGTCGACGAGGTCCGCTACGGCGGCCGCACGCAAAGCATCAACGTGAAGCCCAAGGCCAACGTGCCCGGCTATGAAGTGCTGCCCAACGACGCAGGCACCGCACGCCCGGGCTCGGCCGACTCGAACGGCAACGGCCCGCGCGTCTGGAACGTGATGAAGTTCTGACCGTGCTGCGCGTTCAATCGTCAGCGCAGCGCTGAGCACCGCCATGGCAGTTTTTACCGAAGTCGAGTTCGGCGAGGCAGACGCGCTCGTGCAGCGCCTGGGCCTGGGCCCGCTGCGCGAGCTGCGCGGCATCGAGGGCGGCATCGAGAACACCAACTACTTCGCCACCACCGAAACCGGCGAGTTCGTGCTGACGCTGTTCGAGCGCCTCAGCGCCGAGCAGCTCCCCTACTACCTTTGTCTCATGAAGCACCTGGCGGGCCGCGGCCTGCCGGTGCCGGAACCCGTGGCCGACCCGGCCATTGCGCCGCCCTCGGGCCATGCGCTGACGATTCCCGCGAACGCGCCTTGCGAGCTGCTGCTCAAGGTGGCGGGCAAGCCGGCCGCGCTGGTGCAGCGGCTCTCGGGCCGCAGCGAACTGGCGCCGGGCACCGCGCATTGCGCCCAACTGGGCGAAATGCTGGCCCGCATGCACCTGGCGGCGCGCGACTTTCCGCGCATCCAGCCGAACCTGCGCGGCCTGGCGTGGTGGAACGAGACCGTTCCCGTGGTGCTGCCCTACATCGACGAATCCCAGGCCGCACTGCTGCGCGCCGAACTGGCCTACCAGAACCATGTGGCCGATACGTCGGCCTATGCCGCACTGCCGCGCGGCCCGGTGCATGCCGACATGTTCCGCGACAACGTGATGTTCGCAACCGGCGACGACGCCGCCGCGGCGCCGCGCCTGACCGGCGTGTTCGACTTCTACTTTGCAGGCACCGACACCTGGCTGTTCGACCTCGCGGTGTGCCTGAACGACTGGGCCATCGACCTGCCCACCGGCGAGCACGACGCCGAACGCGCGGACTCGCTGCTGTCCGCCTACGAAACCGTGCGTCCGCTGAATGCCTCCGAACGCGCCCTGCTGCCCGCCATGCTGCGCGCCGCGGCATTGCGCTTCTGGATTTCGCGGCTCTGGGACTTTCATCTTCCGCGCGAAGCCAGCATGCTGAAGCCGCACGATCCCGCGCACTTCGAGCGCGTGCTGCGCGGGCGCGCCTTCCATCCGCATGCCATGGCGCAATCGCTCGAGCCGCTGGCCGCCTGACCCTTAAAAATGAAACTCAACCTCGTGCCGGCGCGAACCGGCGCTACATGGGTCCGCCTCGGACTCAAGACCTTCTGGCGGCAGCCGCTTGCCTTCATTTCGCTGTTCTTCCTGCTGATGGCGCTGATCTCGACGGCGTCGCTGCTGCCGCTGCTCGGTAGCGTGCTGGCGCCGGTGCTGCTGCCCTTCATGACGCTGGGGCTGATGGTTGCCACGTCGATCGCCTACACCGACAACGCCGAGGGCATCGGCACCACCGGCCACGCACAGCGCCCCACCGGCTCCGCCATGTTCGTGGCGGTAATTACCGCCATGCGCACCGAATGGCGCTCGCTGGTCAAGCTGGGTGTGATCTCCGCGGTGTACTTCGTGTTCGCGGTGCTGCTGACCTCGTTCATCGACGGCGGGCAGCTGGCCAAGGCCTACCTGCTGGACGAAGCGCTGACGCCCGAGATCATGGCGAGCAGCGACTTCCAGTTGGCGCGCATGTTCCTGATGTGCCTGAACCTGCCGCTGTCGCTCGCCATGTGGCATGCGCCGGCACTGGTGCACTGGCATGGCGTGGAGCCGGTGAAGAGCATCTTCTTCAGCGTGGTCGCGGTGTTTCGGAACTTCGGCGCCTATGCGCTGTTCGGCCTTGCATGGCTCGGCGTGTTCCTGCTCGCGGGCATCGGCATGGGCCTGGTGGCCACGGTGCTGATCGGCGTTGGCGGAGGCGGCGCCGCCGGCCATGGGAAACATATTGATCGTGGGCTCGGCACTGGTGCTCGCGGCCATGTCGATGAGCTCGACCTGGTTCACCTTCCGCGACAGCTTCGACCCGAACTGAGGCGAGCCCCCGGCCCGCGGGCCGGAGTCTCTTCGTCAACCGGCCGGAGCCCGGTCCTTGCGCAGGCTCGCGAAAAGCGACCACGCCATGCCGGCCAGCAGCAGAAAACCGACGCCCAGCGCGCCCCACAGCCACCACTTGCGCGAGGGATCCGGCTGCGTGGGCACCGGCAGTTGTGCAGTCGCCGCCACCACGGCATCGACGGCTGCCACCGGCGGCGGCGGCAAAGCAACGGTGGCCTGGTCTGCCGCCACGGGCTTGTTCGGGTTGTAGCCCGGCACCAGCGTGGCCAGCGCCAGGGCCGCGCCCGGCGCGCTACCCTGCACTGCGTTCTTTTCGGGTGCCGTACTCCACGTGAGCGAGAACGGCGCGGCGCCTTGTGCCAGGAACACCAGCGTGCGCGGCGTGGCGGCCACCGAAATCGTCGGAGGCGTTGCGCCCAGCAGGCTCAACGGGCCCGAAGTGCGAACCCTCAGGTGCGAATAACTCGTGCCGTCGAGCGCCAGCAGCGGCGAGCGCGCTTCGCCGCCGGCCTGCGCGAGGCGATACACCACGGTGTCGAGCAGCGGGACTTCGCCCGGCGTGCCTGAAGAAGACGATGCCGGCCGGCGCTGCTGGTGCCGCAAGGCATACAGCGGGTTGCGCGGCACGCGCGGCGGCTCGGAGGCAGCCGACGGAACGGCAGCAGGCAGTCCTGAAATCCCGACCTGCGCCAGCGTGTTGACGTCGGCCAGGTCGACGCGGAGGCTTTCGACCGGAACGCCGCGCGGCAACGCGTAGTCGCAATGGTCGGTGCCGCAGCGCTCCGGCCTCAGCGCGCCCGACCATTCGAGCGGCGCGACGGGTTCCACCTCTTGCACGCTGTCGATCGCCACGCTGGTCAGCGGCGCGCCGTTCTTCGGATCGCTCCAGCGCAGGCGCAGGAACCGTGCTTGCACGTTGCCCAGGTCGACCGCCAGCCGCTCGATGGTCTGTCCGCCATGGGCCAGCCGCACCAGTTGCTCTTCGCCCCCGACGGGCCGCCAGTTCCGCAGGTCGTCGCTGGCCTCGAGCCTGAAGGCGAACAGGCCGCGCGCCTCGGGCGCCATTTCGAAACGCGCCTGCAGCAGGCTGCCCTTGAGCTGGCTCGCATCGATGAGCCATTGCGCGGCCTCGGCTTGCTTGCGCGCGGGCCTGCGGGCGAGCGCCAGGGAGCCGTCGGGACGCACCTTGAAGCTCAACGCCGCGTCTTCAGATGCATCCGCCGCGCTTGCAGGCAGCGCGAAGACCGGTACCTCTTTCGAGGCAACGCGAGGCTCCGCCGCCTCGTTGCGCAGCCATGCGTAGGGCACCGCGTTGCCGGCCGCATTGCGCACCCGCAGGTCGCGCAGATCGCCGTATGCGGCGTGGGCGTAGATGCCGAGCGGCAGCGTGAGCCGGTAGTACGGCCCGCTGCCTTGCACGGCAATGGGCGCGGTGGCGGGAGGCTGCGCCCAGGCAGCACCGAAGCCGGCCGTTGCCAACGCCACGGCCAGACCAATTCGCACCACGCAGTGCGAGGGTTCATTACCCGGCTTCATGCTGCACCTCCTTCAGCCAACACATCTTTCTCCATTTCGTTTTTCTTCGGCGGCACCGGGGCGAAATAACCTACAAGCAGCAGCAATGCACCCACCGCAATGAACGACACGATGCGGAACAGGCCGCCCCGGTCCGCCAACTCGACGAAGAACAGTTTCAACACCACAACGCCCAGCAGCGCGGCGCCGCCGACCCACAGCGTGCGCACGCCGCGGGAGTGGCCGAGCACCATCGCAATCACGCCGCAGATCGCCCAGGTGATCGAGAGCGCCGCCTGCGTGAGCCACGATGCATAGAGCGCATCGAAGCGCCATTCCACGCCCGCATAGTGGTGGCAGGTGCGCAGCACCGCGCCGGTCAGCAGTGCCAGGCCGGTAACGCCGAGCACGCCCTTTGCCACCATCGGCTGAACGCGCGCGAACGACCCTTGCGGCAAGGGCCGCCACCAGAGCACCAGCGCAAACAGCACCAGCCACTGCGCCAGTTCCAGCGGGTTCAGCAGCGGCACATAGGGCAGCGGCGCGGCATTGCCCGGGCTCGTTCCGTTGGTCACCCACACCCATGCGAGCAGGTAGGCAGCCACCGGCATTGCCGCGAACTCGATATACGCGGCGCGGTACTCGGAGAGCGGCCAGCGTTGCAGCAGTGCGCGCGAGCGCAGCAGCCAGAGCGCGACGGCGGGCACCATGGCCCAGCCCAGCAGCTGCCAGCTCGACCATTCCGCGCCGATGCGCCCCAGCTGCCATTGGCATTCGCGCGCCGCCAGCAGCAGGAAGAACCAGAAACCCGCCACGTGGAAAGGCGCCAGCGCCGCCGGAGCAAGCCAGCGTTTTTGCGCATGCAGCAGCCACAGGTGCCACAGCAGCGCCAGCGGCCAGGCCGCCCAGCCCAGCGCGCTCGAAGGCACGTAGACCAGCGGCGCAGCCAAGGCCACACCGTAGGCCGCGATCAGCACCAGGCCCGGCAGCGTGGCCAACGTGGCCTGGCCCAACTGCGGCCAGCCGCGCCGGTGCGCCACCACGGCCGACAGCGCCGAAGTGACCAGCACGACGGCGAGAGCAGCCGCGGCCACATGGCCGTCCATTGCGTTGCGCTGCAGCACCGCGGCGGTTTCGTCCAGCCAGCCGAAGAGCCACCAGCCCAGCCCCCAGATCACCGGTGCCCACAGCACGGCCGGGTTGACGCACCAGTCGTTGATCCAGCGCGTTCGCCTGGCCGTGGTGGCGCCTTCGGTGGCGCGCCGCCATGCCTCGTCGCTCACCCAGGCGCCGGCCAGCAGGGCCGCGAGCCCCAGCACCACCGGCGTCCAGAAGCCCAGGTGCGCGAAGGCCGCGGGCGGGGTATTGCCGTCGAAGATCCAGATCTGGCCGAAGACGTAAAGCAGCGCCGAGACGACCTGCAGCACGCCGGCCAGTGCCGCGAGCGGCTTGTGCGCAATGCGCAGCGCCACCCAGAGCACGACCGTGGCCGTGAGCGGCCACAGCAGCGCGGCCTGTGCCAGGCTCACCTGGAACAGCATTGCGAGGTGCAGCAGGCCCACGCCGGCGATCACCGCCACGGCATTGCCGAGCGACCACACCGGCTGAATGCCGCGTGCCAATGCGGCGCGGTGCGCCTGCAGCATCGACCATGCGGCACTGCCGAGCAGGCTCAGCGCAATGAGGCTTGCCGCCACCGCGCCTTGCCAGCCGCTTGCAAGCACCTCGTCGGCGCTGCCGCGCACATCGGCCGCGCGATGCAGGGTGGCGATGAAGCCGGCCACCGCCAGCGCCTGCATGCCATAGGTCACGAAAGCCAGGGGCCGGAGCTTGAAGCGCACCGCCACCGCAAAGGCGGCGGAAGCCAGCAAGGCCGTTGCCGCCGCAGCCCACGGCGGCGTGAACCACTGCCACAGCAGCAGCGTGAGCGCGCCCATGCCGAGCCACGGCAAGGCGGTGCCCACCAGCGCTTCCCAGCCGTTGCCCTCGTCGAGCTTGGCGCGCCGGTGAATGGCCCACATCGCGAACGCGCTCACCGCCACCAGCATCGGGCCGATCACCGAACCCTGCAGCAGCGGATGCCCCGGCGCCGCATCGAGTTGCGTGGCTTCGAGCAGCTTCCACACCGCACCGGCGAACACCAGGAACGAGAACGCCCGCGCATACACGCGCCCTTGCCGCGCGCCCAGCCAGTACATGCCAGCTGCCTCGACCGCCCAGGCCGCGCCCGTCCAGCGGCCTTCGAGGCCGAGCGGAATGGCCAACGTGCCGAAGATCACGCCCACGATGGCGTAGGCCTCCGCAAGCAGCGCCAGGCCCTTGGGCTGTGTGGCGAACACCAGCCGCCCCAGCACCAGGTAAAAGGCCGCGAGCGCCATCGCCGAGAAGGCGGCGCCATATTCCCACGGCTGCATGAGCAGGTACTGCATGCCGAATGCGACCATCGGCGTGCCGAACACCAGCGAGCTGTCGACCCGGCCCGCGCGCCGCAGCGTGTCGAGCGCGCGGGTGGCCAGCGGCTGTGCGGGCTGCACGGGTGCGTCGAACAGCGTGCGGCGCGCGAACAGCAGGCCCACCGCGACGAACATCAGGAAGAACACCAACAGGAACGGC
This sequence comes from Variovorax sp. S12S4, assembly GCF_023195515.1. Classification (NCBI taxonomy): domain Bacteria; kingdom Pseudomonadati; phylum Pseudomonadota; class Betaproteobacteria; order Burkholderiales; family Comamonadaceae; genus Variovorax; species Variovorax sp. S12S4. The sequence continues at coordinate 3,491,821 of NZ_JALPKR020000002.1, read as the reverse complement.
TGCACGATGCCGTACTGGTCGTCTGTGTAGTACTTCTGCGCCCAGCCCGCAGCCAGCGTGAAGGTGCCGACAAAGCCGATCAGGTTGAGCACCCGCCAGGCCTTGAACCAGGCGATCAGCACAATGCCGACGTCGAGCACCAGCAGGTAGGTGAAGAGGCCCACGGGCCGGTTCTGCCCGGTGGAGGCAAGCACCGGCGCCGCAAAACCCTCGAGCGCCGCAACAATGGCCAGCAGCGGCGCGTTCTGCAACACCGCCAGCACCGCGCTGAGCACCGCCACGCCGAACAGGAAGGCGAAGCCGGCCGTCGGCGGCAGCAGCTCGTGCACCTTCATCGCCGCGAGCGTCGTCAGATAGAAAACGCCGATGCCAGCACCTTGCAGGATGAGCGCATAGCTGGTGCGCTTGCGGCGCAGGAACCAGCCCAGGGCGAGCAGGCCCGCGCCCACCAGCGCCACGGCGGCATAGCGCAGCTCGACAGGCACCGTCACCCGCTCGGCCGTGTAGCGCAGCAAAAAGGCTAGCCCCAGGAACAGGATCAGCACGCCGAGCTTCACCAGCATGTTGCCGCCGAAGATCAGGTTGGCGATGGGTGCGGGCAGGCGGTCGCGAAGCGGAATTGCTGGCGGGGGCGGCGGTGGAGGCAGGCGCCGTTGGGGTGCTGGCGCGGCAACCGGCGGCTTGGCTGGTGCCGGTGCGGGAGTTGATTCGGCGGCTGCGGGCGACGGGGCCGGCATAGAGGCACGCGCTGCGGCGGCTGCGGCTGCGGCCGCTTGGGCAGGCCGCGCGAGGGGGCTCGGCGTAGCTGGTGGGATCGGCGTCGCCGGCGCGGCTTGGGGAACCGGCTGCGCCACCAGCGTCGCGGGGGCACTCGCTGCGGAGATGGATTGTTCATCGGCAGGCGCCGCTTCGCCAGCGCCCTGCGTGAGCCGCCGCTCGAGCATGCTCACGCGCTGTTCGAGTTCGGCCACGCGTTGCTGCAGCTTCAGCATGCCGCCCGCCGGGGCCGTTGACGCAGCGGTGCCGGACGCGGATGCAATGCCGGGAGGCTGCGCGCGCTCGGCCTCGGTACGCTCAGGCTCGGCGGTGCTCTTCTTGCCGACGATTTTCGGCAGCGCGAAAGCTCCGACGACGGCCAATATCAGCGCAGCCGGAACCGACTCTGCGATGGCCCCTATGAAAAGGCCGGCAATCATGCCAATGAACCACATCCTCAGCTCCCCTTGTTTTGGCGAGCATGGAGTGTACGGCGATTGCCTCTTTAAAAACCGCCGCAAACGCCCGTGGCTATTGCACGGTCAGCTATTTGTTTAATAGCAAACTTGGCGGCGCTTACACCGGCGTGAGCTTGGCGACCGACAGCGCAAGCCACTTGACGCCATGCCGCGTGAACTTGACCTGCGCGCGCGCATCGTCGCCCGTGCCTTCGAGCGACAGCACGGTGCCTTCGCCGAACTTGTTGTGAAATACCTGCATGCCCGACCGCAGGCCGTGCGACGGTGCGGTTTTCTGCGGCGGCACCGGCGGGCTCGCGAATGTGTCCTTGCTGCTGCCGTACCCGCCACCGCTGCTGTAGCTGCCGCCACCGCCGCGCGTGCTCGCGTAGCCGCCGCCGTAGCCGAAGGCCGACGGCGTGAACGCCTGGTTCTTGGGCGTGAGCCACTTGAGCGCGCCTTCGGGCAGTTCTTCGAAGAAACGGCTCTTCACGTTGTAGCGCGTTTGGCCGTGCAGCATGCGCGTTTGCGAATGGCTCAGGTACAGGCGCTTGCGCGCGCGGGTAATGGCCACGTACATCAGGCGGCGCTCTTCCTCGAGGCTTTCGAAATCGCTCATCGAGTTTTCGTGCGGGAACAGGCCCTCTTCCATGCCGGTGATGAACACACAGTCGAACTCCAGGCCCTTGGCCGCGTGAACGGTCATCAGCTGGACGGCGTCCTGCCCGGCCTGTGCCTGGTTGTCGCCCGATTCGAGCGCCGCGTGCGTGAGGAACGCGGCCAGCGGGCTCAGCGTTTCGCCGGTTTCGGCGTCGGGCGCCAGCGGCTCGTCGACCACGGGGCGGGTCAGGTCAATGCCCTGGCTGGCGGGCGACTGCCGCAGTTCGTCGATGGGCAGTGCCACCGCATCGCGGCCGAAGCCTTCCTGAGTGACGAAGCTCTCGGCCGCGTTCACCAGTTCTTCCAGATTCTCGATGCGGTCGGCGCCTTCGCGGTCGGCCTTGTAGTGTTCGACAAGGCCGCTGTGGTCGAGCACCAGCTCGATGATCTCGCGCAGGCTGACGCCCTGCGTCTGCTCGCGCAGCACGTCGATCTTGGCGACGAAGCCCGTAAGGTTCGCCCCCGCCTTGCCGCCGACAACGCTCACCGCATCGTGCAGCGAGCGGCCGGCAGTGCGCGCCGCGTCCTGCAGCTGCTCGAGCGTGCGCGCGCCGATGCCGCGCGGCGGAAAGTTGACCACGCGCAGGAAGCTGGTGTCGTCGTCCTTGTTCTCGAGCAGGCGCAAATAGGCCAGCGCGTGCTTGATTTCAGCCCGCTCGAAGAAGCGCAGGCCGCCGTACACGCGGTACGGCACCGAGGCATTGAAGAGCGCCGTTTCGATCACCCGGCTCTGCGCATTGCTGCGGTAGAGCACGGCCATTTCCTTGCGGTCGAAGCCGTCGCGCACGAGCTGCCGCATTTCCTCGACCATCCACTGCGCCTCGGCCAGGTCGGTGGGCGACTCGTACACGCGCACCGGCTCGCCGGGGCCTTGGTCGGTGCGCAGGTTCTTGCCCAGGCGCTTCTTGTTGTGGCTGATGAGCTCGTTGGCCGAATCGAGAATGTTGCTGTAGCTGCGGTAGTTCTGCTCGAGCTTGATCTGGTGCTGCACGTCGAACTCGCGCACGAAGTCGGCCATGTTGCCCACGCGCGCGCCGCGAAAGGCGTAGATGCTCTGGTCGTCGTCGCCCACCGCAATCACGCTGTTCTGCTCGCCCGGCGTGAACTGGCCCGCCACCGTGTTGCCCGAAAGCATCTTGATCCACGCGTACTGCAGCCGGTTGGTGTCCTGGAACTCGTCGATCAGGATGTGGCGGAAGCGCCGCTGGTAGTGCTCGCGCACCGGGTCGTTGTCGCGCAGCAGTTCGTAGCTGCGCAGCATGAGCTCGCCGAAATCGACCACGCCTTCGCGCTGGCACTGTTCTTCGTAGAGCTGGTACAGCTCGACCTTCTTGCGGTCGTCGTCGCTGCGGATTTCCACGTCGCGCGGGCGCAGCCCGTCTTCCTTGGCACCGGCAATGAACCACTGCGTCTGCTTGGCCGGAAAACGCTCGTCGTCCACGTTGAACTGCTTCATCAGCCGCTTGATGGCCGAAAGCTGGTCTTGCGTGTCGAGGATCTGGAAGGTGGAAGGCAGGTTGGCCAGCTTCCAGTGCGCGCGCAAAAGGCGGTTGCACAGGCCGTGGAAGGTGCCGATCCACATGCCCCGCACATTGACCGGCAGCATGGCCGTGAGCCGCGTCATCATTTCCTTGGCGGCCTTGTTGGTGAAGGTCACGGCCAGGATGCCGCCGGCGGAAACCTGGCCGGTCTGGAGCAGCCAGGCGATGCGGGTGGTCAGCACCCGGGTCTTGCCCGAGCCGGCGCCGGCCAGGATGAGGGCATTGCCCGCGGGAAGGGTGACCGCGGCGCGCTGCTCCGGGTTCAGGTTCTGCAGCAGCGGCAGTTCCAGGGGGTTGGCATCAGCCGCAGGTTCGTTAAACAACATCCGTCGATTGTAGAAACCAACTCGTATGCGGGTTATATGAAGAACTGGAAGACCTGCCTTCGACACCCTGCGTAAAATCAATCACCGGGCCCAAGTTTCTTGCGTCCGGTTTTTTGTGGGCGTTTCTTTTCCGAAACGCCCCGGAAACCGGCCGGACCAAGCGCTCATTCGTTCGTTTCAACGATTCCTTTTCAGGAGCCTGGTCATGCAGATTTTCGATTACGACAACATCCTTTTGCTTCCGCGCAAGTGCCGCGTGGAAAGCCGCTCGGAGTGCGACACCAGCGTGACGCTGGGTGCGCGCAGCTTCCGCCTGCCGGTGGTGCCGGCCAACATGAAGACGGTGGTCGACGAGTCGATCTGCTTCTGGCTTGCGCAGAACGGCTACTTCTACGTGATGCACCGCTTCGACCTGGACAACGTCAAGTTCGTCAAGGAAATGCAGGGCAAGGGCGTGTTCGCCTCCATCTCGCTGGGCGTGAAGAAGCCCGACTACGACACGGTCGACAAGCTGGCGGCCGAGGGCCTGGTGCCCGAATACATCACGATCGACATTGCGCACGGCCACGCCGACAGCGTGAAGAACATGATCGGCTACCTGAAGCAGAAGCTGCCAGGCTCCTTCGTGATCGCCGGCAATGTAGGCACGCCCGAAGCCGTGATCGACCTGGAGAACTGGGGCGCCGACGCCACCAAGGTCGGCATCGGTCCGGGCAAGGTGTGCATCACCAAGCTCAAGACGGGTTTCGGCACGGGCGGCTGGCAGCTTTCGGCGCTCAAGTGGTGCGCGCGCGTGGCCACCAAGCCGATCATTGCGGACGGCGGCATTCGCGACCACGGCGACATTGCCAAGAGCGTGCGCTTCGGCGCGTCGATGGTGATGATCGGCTCGCTCTTCGCGGGCCATGAGGAATCGCCGGGCAAGACGGTCGAAGTCGACGGCGTGCTCTTCAAGGAGTACTACGGCTCGGCCAGCGACTTCAACAAGGGCGAATACAAGCACGTCGAGGGCAAGCGCATCCTCGAGCCCATCAAGGGCAAGCTGGCCGACACGCTGGTAGAGATGGAGCAGGATGTGCAGAGCTCCATCAGCTACGCCGGCGGCCGTGCGCTGATGGACATCCGGAAGGTCAACTACGTCACGCTGGGCGGCGACAACGCGGGCGAGCACCTGCTGATGTAGGCGCCCTGCCCGGCTCGATGGTCAAGTCTCCAGGAGTTGCACCGCCTGGCGGTGCAGCGCGTGGGCGGGGTCCGCCAATGCATCGACGACGCGGAAGTGGTTCAGGCCCGGCAGCGTTTCGCACACGGGCACGGTGTTTCGGCCCCATGCCTCGCGGATCAACTCGTTGTGGCGCAGGAACTCCTCGCTCTCATCGCCGCCCACCACCGCATGCAGCTGGCCGCGCGCCGGGGCCGGCCACAGCGCCGGGCTGGCGCGCAACGCGTCCGCATCGCTGAGCTTGAGCACGTTCGCGAGGAACGGCGTGCGCTGCAGCGGCCGAAGGTCGTAAAGGCCCGAGATCGACAACGCATTGCGCACCACTTGCGCCGGAAGATCGGGCGCAACCGCCTTCCAGTTGCAGGCGAGCAGCGCGGCCGCCATGTGACCGCCGGCCGAATGCCCGGCCACGGTAATGCGCGACGGGTCCGCGCCAAAGCTCGCGGCGTTCCGCCAGGTCCACTCGAGCGCACGCACCATCTGCATGAGGATGCCCGGCACGGTCACGGGCTGCTCCGCCGTTCCGGGGCACAGCGCGTAGTTGGGCATAACCACGCACACGCCGCGGTCGTTGAATGCGGGCGCAATGAAGGAATGGTCGCGCTTGTCCATCGCACGCCAATAGCCGCCATGAATGAACACCAGCACCGGCGCACCGGGCACGGGGGCGGGAAAGATGTCGAGCGTTTCGTTGATGCCCTGGCCGTAGGGCACGTCGATCCGGCCGGCGAGAGCCTCGCGCGCGGCAACGGAATCGCCTGCCCATCGCTTGAAGTACGCAGGGTGGTCTTTCACCCTCGCGAGGTTGTTGTACATGCCTTCCAGCCAGGCGGGGTCGTGCGATGCCATGCGGTTCCTGCTTCCTTCTTTTTTGGAGACCGTGCATCTTGGCGCATCCTGGGTTTGCCGCATGCGCTTGCAGGGGTGTTCTGGTTAAAATCCGCCTGCGTTGGGGGGGTAGCTCAGCTGGGAGAGCGCCGCGTTCGCAATGCGGAGGTCGTGAGTTCGATCCTCATCCTCTCCACCAACACCCATGCAAAAAGGGCTCGGATTTCTTCCGAGCCCTTTTTTCTTGCACTGGGCGGCGCTGATTTGCGGTTTATCGCCGTTGCGCCCTTCACCAGCAGCCGGTTACAGTTACATAAAGGAAGACGAAAGTTTTCATTTGGTAACAAAATTACCCGCGTAACCACAGAAACAAAGTATTGCATTTGACTACCAAAGTAGTATTGTGAAATCTTCACATTAAACCTTTGGTATCAAACGTGAACAGAGCGGGCCCAGTACTCAATTTTCCGGAACGCCAAGGCTGGCGGCCCTCCGGACACACCAGCGGAGCATGAGATTGCTCAACGTACTGGAACAACGCCGTGCCAGCCACCTCCTTCGACCCGGACTGCGGGACCGACTTCAACCTTACCGCCGACGCGGTCATGGTTGCAAGGATGCGGTTGGTGCTGTCGATCTCCGCCGTGCTGGCGGTCGCGGTTGACGCAGGCGAGGCACAAAGGCACATCAGCAGCCCCATGTGGCTGGCATTCGCCAGCTACCTGCTCTACAGCGTCAGTGTTTACATCTGCACACGCACAGGACAGCGCTATTTCCGGGGCAAGGCGATCCACTGGTTCGATGTGCTGTGGTTCACGGTGCTCATATTCGTAACGGGCGGTCTTCCGAGCCTTTACTTTCTCTTCTACTTCTTCGTCATCCTCACTTCGTCGTTCCGCTGGGGCTATGAAGAAGGCGCCAGGGTGACGATGGCCTCCGTGGCGTCGTTCGCCGCCTGCAGCCTGGCCACCGGTACCGACACCTACACGCCGCAGTTACTCATGCGCACCACGTTCCTGCTGGCGCTGGGGCACATGATCGGCCACTGGGGTGGATCGAAGGTCGAGTTGCGGCGGCGCCTCTCGCTGCTGGGTCAGGTAAGCCGGCTGTCGAACCCCCGGTTCGGCGTGAACCGCACGATTGCCAGCACCATGGAAAGAACGCTCGACTTCTTCAAGGCGAGCCACTGCATCCTGCTGATGCGGGATTCGGAAACCGGCAGCTGGGTCATGCGCACTCTCAAGGAAGGCGATGCGGCGGACGCCGTCAGCGTCGAGACGATCAACCGCATTTCCGACTCGCCGCTCATGGCGCTGTCCGGAGAACGCATCGTGCTGAACAACCGCCGGCCCTGGCCGCTGAACTGGCTGCGGGCCGAGGGCCATGCCTGCGAGCCGCGCAACCACCGCTGGTTTGCGCTGGACGAACACGGAGCACGCCGCAGTTCGGCCGTTGCCGCAATGCTGGAGGCCCGCTCCTTCATGAGCGCACCGCTGCCGATGCGGCTGGGCGAGGGCCGGGTCTTCGTGTCGTCTCGCGACGGGCAATTCCGCAAGTCCGACGCGCTGTTCCTGGCGCACATCATGGGACACGTCTTCCCGGTGATCGAAACCATCGAGGTGCTGGACCGGATGGCTTCGGAAGCAGCTTCGAAGGAGCGCCTGAAGATCTCGCTGGACCTGCACGACACGGCAATCCAGCCCTATATCGGCCTCAAGCTGGGGCTGAGCGCCCTGCGCAAGAAGGCGGCTGCCGACAACCCGCTGATCGACGACCTTGAAAAGCTGGCAAGCATGGCCGAGAGCGTGGTGACCGACCTGCGGCGCTATGCCGGCGCCGTCAAGCACGGCGGCGACGCGCGTTGCGAGTTCATTCTTCCGCACCTGCACAAGCAGGCGGCGCGCATCAAGACGCTCTATGGGATCGACATTGCGATCCTGCTCGAAAGCGACGTCCACCTGGACGACCGTATGACGGCCGAAGTGCTTCAGCTGGTGCGCGAGGGGCTGAACAACATCTGCAAGCACACGCACGCACATCGCGGCTGCATCCGTATCGGCTGCACGAACGGCAAGCTGCACATCCGGATCGAAAACGAGAGCTGCGGCACGGAGTTCGCGAACTTCCGCCCCCGCTCCATCAGCGAACGCGCGGCGGCCCTTGGCGGCCGCGCGCAAGTCACCCAGGGCGCGGGCGGCGCCACGGCCGTTCTGGTCGAAATACCCATCTGATGAAGAAGGAAGAGGTGCAACCATGCAACCCGCTACCACCACCCAGCCCATCGGCGTCATGCTCGTGGACGACCACCAGACCATGCTGTGGGGCCTGTCGAGACTGATCGACGGCGAGCAGCCGCGCATGAAGGTCGTTGCCACGGCCAACTGCTGCGAAGACGCGCTGGAGCGAACCGGGCAATTCGCGCCCGACGTGATCGTGCTCGACCTGGACCTGGGTGGCCGGTCTGCCCTGGACATTCTTCCGATGTTGCTGTCGAACGAGGTGTCGCGTGCGCTCATCCTCACCGGGGAGCGCAGCCAGCAGACGTTGGATCTCGCAGTGCTGCGCGGCGCAAGGGGCGTGCTGCACAAGGACGCTTCTGCGGAGCAGGTGCTCGACGCAATCGAGCGCGTGCACAAGGGCGAGCTGTGCGTCGACCCGCAGGCCATGAGCCGTGTTTTCTCGGAACTGACCGCGCCCAGGAAGCCCGCGAAGGTCAACCCCGAAGCAGCCAGGCTGGCCAGCCTCACGCAGAAGGAGCGGCAGGTCATCCAGGCGGTCGTCCAGGGCAGCGGCGCGCCCAACAAGACGCTGGCTTCGCGGCTCTTCGTGACCGAGCACACGTTCCGCAACCATCTCACGTCGATCTACCAGAAGCTGGGCGTGGCGAACCGGCTCGAGCTGTACATCTACGCCATCAAGCACCAGCTCGACGCCGCGCCTCACTGAGCGGGCGCCGAGGCTTCAAAGCCCGCCACTGAGCATCGGCGAGATGATGCGAATCACCCGGATGGCCGCGGGCGTCAGGATGACCATCGAGATGCACGGAAAGATGCACAGCACCAGTGGCAGCAGCATCTTGGTCGGGACCTTCGCGGCAAGCTCTTCCGCGCGAACCTGGCGCTTGTGGCGCAGGTCGTCCGAGAACACGCGCAGCGACTCGCCCACGCTGGTGCCGAAGCGGTCGGCCTGGGTCAGCATGGTCGCGAAGGTTCCGATTTCTTCCACGCCGGTACGAAGCGCAAGGTTGTGCAGCGACTTCTCGCGCGTGCCGCCTGCGCGCATCTCGAGGTTGGTCCAGTGCAGCTCCTGCGCCAGGGCCTCGCTCTTGACGCGAATTTCCTCCGTGACCTTGACCAGCGCGGCGTCCAGCCCCAGGCCTGCCTCGACGCACACCAGCATCAGGTCGGCGGCATCGGGGAAATTCTCGAAGATGTCGCGTTGTCGCTCCTTGATCATCATGCGCAGCACGATGTTGGGCAGATAGCAGCCGAACAACGCCACCACCGCCAGCCACAGCAAGGTCGTGACTCCGTCGTCCGCGCCTGCCGCGCGTACCGCCACAAAGGCGAGCCCCGCAAAGCCCAGCGGCAGCAGCGTCTTCAAGCCGAAGTAGAAAAGGCTCGCGTCCGGGTGGCGGATGCCCGCGTTCAGGAACTTCAGCCGCAGCGGAGACGTCTCGCCATCGCCCGTGGGCGAAGACAGCTGGGCGAAAGGGCCGACGATCTTGACGGCGGTTTCGGTCCAGGCCGACTTGCCCGAAGAAGGCGCCACCGCCCTCAGGCGCTGCTCGGTGCGCGTGGGTAGCATCCAGACCGCGAATCCGCCGATGGCAAGAGACACGGTCACGAAAACGAGGATGGGAAGCAGCATGGCATTTCTCCTTCAGACACGAATCTTCACAATCTTGCGCAGGATCAGCACGCCGATCACCATCAAGCCCAGCATGTACTTGACTGCCGTGATGCCGATCGGATCGGTCCACAGCGGCGACATGAACTCCGGATTGAAGGTGTTCATGAGCACTGCAAGGGCGAAGGGCATAAGCCCGAGGATCCAGGCCGACAGGCGCCCTTCCGACGACAGCACCCGCACCCGCGCCAGCAGCTTGAGGCGGTCGCGGATGAGCTTGCTCAGGTTGCCGAGCACCTCGGTCAGGTTGCCGCCGGAGTCGCGCTGGATCAGCACCGACACCACGAAGTAGCGAAGGTCGGTAAGCGGAACGCGCTCGCTCATGTTCGTGAGCGCCTGCTGCAGCGAAACGCCGAAGCCGACCTCGTCGGCCACCATGCGGAACTCGCCGGCGATGGGCTCGGACATTTCCTCACCGATCATCTGCACGCTGCTCGCGAACGAATGGCCCGCGCGCAGTGCGCGCGTCACCAGGTCGAGTGCGTCCGGCAATTGCCGCTCAAGATGCGCCAGGCGGCGGCTGCGCCGGTGATTCAGGTAGAGCAGCGGCACCGCCGCGCCGGCTGCGCCCACGAGCAAGGCGATCCAGGCGGGCTGGTTTGCGAGCGACACCATCGCCGCGAAAACGACCATGCCCGACAGCGCGCAGGCCAACAGCACGTGGGATACCGTCCACTCCAGCCCGGCCTGGAGAATGAAGCGGTCCAGGCGGTGGGCCCGCGGAAGCTTCAGCAGAACGCGTTGCATCCACGGTGCGTCGCTGAGCACCCGGTCCTTCACGAGCCGGGTTTGCGCAACGCGGTCGCTGGCGGCCGACAGCGCCTGCAGCCGCTTGCCGATCTTCTGCGCATCGGGGCCGCGGTATGCGCGCCAGAGCATGTAGAGGCCTTCGATCACCAGCAGCACCGTCACGAAGACCAGCACCGACAGGGTAATGAGCGTGTCGCCAACCAGGTTCTGGAACATGAGAGGCTCCTTATTCGTAGTGCTTGTCGGGATCGAACATGGTGTCGGGCAGCACCACGCCGAAGGAGTGCAGGCGCTCGACGAATTTCGGCCGCACGCCGGTGGCATGGAAGTAGCCGCGCACGCGGCCATCGGGGCCCATGCCGGTCTGGCGGTACGCGAAGATCTCCTGCATGGTGACCACCTCGCCCTCCATGCCGGTGATCTCCTGGATGCTGGTGACCTTGCGGCGGCCGTCGACCATGCGCAGGACCTGGATCACAACGGTGATGGCCGAGGCGATCTGCTGGCGCACGGAATGATGCGGAAGGTTCAGGTTGGCCATGCTGATCATGTTCTCCAGCCGCGCCAGCGCATCGCGCGGGCTGTTGGCGTGGATGGTGGTCAGCGAGCCTTCATGGCCGGTGTTCATGGCCTGCAGCATGTCGACCGCCTCTGCGCCGCGCACTTCGCCGATGACGATGCGGTCGGGCCGCATGCGCAGCGCGTTGCGCACCAGCGCACGCTGCGTGATCTCGCCCTTGCCTTCGATGTTCATTGGCCGGGTTTCCATGCGGGCGACGTGCGGCTGCTGCAACTGGAGCTCGGCCGCGTCCTCGATGGTGATGATGCGTTCGGTGACGGGAATGAAGCCCGACAAAATGTTCAGCAGCGTCGTCTTGCCGGCGCCGGTGCCGCCGGAGATCAGCATGTTGATCTTCGAGCTGGCCAGCCCCTCGAGCATCAGCGCCATTTGCGGCGTGAGCGTCTTGAGGTCGTCCACCAGGTTCTCCATCTTCAGCGGGATCTTCGCGAAGCGGCGAATCGACATCATCGGGCCGTCCAGCGCCACCGGCGCCACCACCGCATTGACACGCGATCCGTCCGGCAGCCGTGCGTCGACCATGGGGCTGGATTCGTCGATGCGCCGCCCCACCAGCGAAACGATCTTGTCGATGATGCGCAGCAGGTGTTTCTCGTCGGTGAAGCTCACGTCCGTCAGTTCCAGCCGGCCCTTGCGCTCGACATAGATCTGGTCGTGCGAGTTGACCAGGATGTCCGACACGGTCGGGTCTGCCATCAGCAGCTCGATGGGCCCGAAGCCGAGCATCTCGTGCTGGATGTCCCGTATCAGCGTGCGCCGCTCGATATCGTTCAGCGCCTCGGGTTCTTCCTGCAGCAGCCGTGTGACCATGGTGGAAATCTCGTGGCGCAGCACCTCTGGCTTCAGGGTTTCGAGCACCGCCAGGTCGAATCGGTCCAGCAGCTTCAGGTGCATTCGCTCCTTCAGGAGCTTGTAGGAGTCCGATGCGAAGGACGAAAGCGCCGCATCGGCCACGGGCAAAACCGTGGGGCGCGCGACCGGCTCGGCTTCGATCGCATTGAGCTGTTCTCTGAATGACATGTGGACCTGCCTTGCTGTTGGAGGAAGAGGATTCGCCCGCGCGCAATGCGTGCGTCAGGCGCGGCGGAAGAGCCGGCCGATGAAGCCCGGCGCTTCTTTCTGGCGCGGACTGAGCGTGTGGGCAATTTCAACCAGCCGCTTGCAGAGCGCACTGCCGCGCGACATCTCGGCCAGCGGCACGCCGCGGTTGATCGAGGCGTCCACGTCCTTGCCGCCGTCGGGCACGCTGACCAGCGTGGCCCCGCCGAGTGAACGGCGCATATCGGACAAGCCGATCTCCGTGCCGCCCGCGCTGCGGTTGACCAGCAGCTCGACCTTGCCGGCCGGGTAGCCGAGCGACTTGAACATCTGCATGAGACGCGTCACGTTGCGGATGTGCGGCAGGCTGGGCTGGAGCACCGGAAAGATGCGGTCCGCACGGTCCATCACGCGAATGGTGAGCGGATCGACGCGCAGGCCGAGGTCGAACAGCACGAAGTCGTACTGCGCCACGGCCACCTGCAGGATGGCATCGATGTGCTCGGCCTTGACCTCGAGGGCGCGGGAAAGGTCTTCAGGCGCGGCAAGAATGCTGAAGCCCGGCGCCACCTTCACCGCGCTTGCGGCAAGCAAGGAGGCATCGAGCCGGCCGATGTCGCGCGCCACGTCGGCCACCGTGGAAGTGGGCCGCAGGTCGCACACGTAGGACAGCGCATCGCCGAACTGAAGGTTCAGGTCGATCAGCAGCACCGAGCGGCGCATGGAGAGCTGATGCCCGATGTTGGTCGCAAGAAAGGTGGCGCCGCTGCCGCCCTTGCACGGCATGAACGCCACCACCTGCCCCGGCTCGCGCGCCTGCGTGCCGGCCATCTTGAGCGCAATGCGCTCCACGGCCGCCTCCAGCGCCGCGGGCTCGGGCGGCGAAGGCAGCACTTCGCGCACGCCCGAACGCATGGCAAGAATCAGGAACTCCGGCGTCTGCATGGCGCACAGCAGCACCACCGCAATCGCGGGATGGCGCATGGTGAGCTGCTCCACCATCGCCAGCTCATGAGGGTCGCAGCACATGCCGTCCACCAGCAGGAGCTCGGGCGCCGATCGCTCAACCACCCATTGCATGCGGCTCTTGCCGCCTTCGAACGGCGAGACCACATGGGAGCGCGCCTCGAGCACCTTGCGCATGTCCTGCAGATGGGCGGGATTGGGGGAGATGATGGAGATCTTCATGGCGGGGTTCCGTTTCGTCTCTACGAGCAGATGGTCGGGCTGTGGGGGTCCTTGCGCATCACTTCGCGCGGAAGGAAGGTGGAAAAGCTCGGCATGGGAATCAGCGGCGCAGCCACCCCGACGATGGGCGAGATCCATTGGTAGTTGAGCCCGGTGATGCCCACCGTGACGCCCTGGCACGTGGCGGCCGTGCAACTCGCCGGCGTCCAGGCCACGCTCACGGCGGTGATCTGCGGCAGCAAGGCCTGCATGCGGGCCAGCACCAGCGCCTGCTGGGCGGTGTCGTCGCACACCACCGCGTAGCGCGCGCCGGCACGCGTGGCCTCGCTGGCCATGCTCCATGTGAACAGCATGCGCGAAAAGTCCACGATGCCCAGCAGCAGCATGAGAAAGATGAGCAGGCCCAGCGCAAACTCCACGGTGGTCGCCCCTGACGTGCGGTGTCTCATGATGGAGCCCTCATGGTGGCGGTGATGTCGCTGAAGACGATGTTGCCGTTCGCATCGGCAAACACCACGCCCATCACCGACGGAAAGAGCGAATGGAAGGTGTAGCTGCTGATGCGCACGGTCACCGTGGTGATGAGCGGGTTGGCGCCCGCCGGCTGCCAGGTGCAGCAGCTGTCCGCGGGCACATTCGAAAGGCTCAGGCCGCGCGCGAGCGGCGTGCCGGTGCCGGCGGTGTTGCCAAACACCATCAGGTTGCGCGCCTCCGTGATGTGCGTGCCTGGCGTCTGGACCGACAGGTAGCGAACCGCATCGCGCGTCGACTTGACCACCAGGTTGTATTCGTACATCGCCCGTCCGAACTCCGTCGTAATGAAGGTGAGCAGCAGCAGGAGCGGCGTGATGAGCGCCAGCTCGACCAGCGCCGCGCCGCGCTGCCTGTGGTTCGTAGGCCTTTTCATTCGCTTCACCTCACCAGAACGGGCACCAGGGGCCCGGCCGTGCCACCGGCGAGTCCGCTGGTGGTGCAGGGGCTGCCGGCCGCACCCGCATTGCCGCGGAACTCGAGCCATGTGTCGCTCATCGGAATGGTCAGCGGCTGCAGCATCAGCATGCAGGCGTAGTCGATGACACGTCCGCCGCCGTCGATCACCGGCACGGTGACCACACGCCGGTCCAGCCCATATTGCTTGTGGCCTCCGGTGACGTTGCCCGAGGCGGCCAGCTTCTGGAAGCTGTTGAGCGAAAGCCCGGTGAGGTCTTCGCAGTCCTTCACCTTGCCGGTAGCGGCACAGGAAGAGAAGGCCGCGCGCTTGGCCAGGAAGTCGCCAAAGGCGTTGGACTGCGCGGGCCAGGTGGCGGCGGTATAGGCGTAGCCCGTGTAGTCGGGCCGCTGCACGCTTGGATCGCCGCTGTTCTTGTAGATGCCGAAGCGCTGGTTCCAGACATCGACCACCGAGGTCTGCACACCGGGCGTGCCGAGTGTGTCGCCCACTTTCGTTCCGCAGTGGTTGTTCAGTTCGGCTTCGGTTTCCGAGGCGCTGTTGCTGCCGTCGAGATTGGCCCAACCGATCTCTCCGCCGGCGGATGCGTTCTGCGCCTGGATCAGCTTCACCCAGTCGCCCACGCTGAGCCCGTAGTTCGGCGCAACGCCTCCGGCCTTGGGCTTGAGGGCGACGGGGATCGGGCAGGTGGTCTGCGCACTGGCCCGTGTGGCCACTGCGCTGGCGAAGACGCTGCCTGTCGCAGGATAGGCAGCGGCATTGCCGGAGAAGGCCCCCATGGCCTTCATGAGCCAGATGACGATATTGGGCTGGGTGTGTACGCACTGCGCATAGGTGGCCACTGCGGGGTCGACCGTGGGCGCATACGAGGCATCGCGGAACGTGATGTCGGCGAGGACGAGCTGGCCCTCCCCGCTCCAGGTGGCCGACTGCATGTTGACCCGGTTCGCGTTACCGGCGGTCTGGCCCGCGCTTTGGGCCCGCGTGATCGCGTTGCCCTGCTTGTCGAGCTCGCGCGCGGCGGCCAGCGCGCAACTGTCGACGGCGGTCTGAAGCTCTGTCCGCACGACGAACAGGTGACCGAAGTCCAGCGCAATGCCCATGAATCCGAGGAGGAACAGCAGGACCAGTGCAGTGGTGATGATCATTGCGCCGCGCTGGCGGCGGCCGGGGTGGCGGACTTGCATGATCGGCTTCCTGTGCAATGGTGGCGGTTCAAGAAAAAACTCTGCGCTTTATTCGCACTCCACGCCGCCGAGGCAGGTGAAGACGCGATCGACGAAATCGCTGAGGCTGGTGCCCGTTGCCAGTGGCTGCAGGGCGATGATCAGCAGGATCGAGATCACCGCGATGAGCAGTGCGTACTCCACCACCTGGGCGCCGCTTTCTTCCTTCAGAAAGGACTTGAACATGGGACTACTCCTTTTGTGTCTTGAGAAGAAGGCGGACCTGACAAGAAGTGAGCCGGCGAGCGTGAGACATGCCACGGTTCGCCCGCCCAGCGACTTACACGCACCCGCCAGTCGTCGAAGTCAGGCAAGTGACAACACGGCCGATGAAGGTCGAGAAGCTGCCGTTGCTGTCGGTGAGCGCCTTCAATGCAACCACCAGTGCGATCGAGACGACCGCGATGATCAGCGCGTACTCCACGACTTGAGCACCGCTCTCGTCCTGCAGGAATGACTTGAACATGGGACTACTCCTTTTCATTGAGATGAATGCAGATCTGGTCAGTGAGCCGGCGAGCACGGGGTTTACCGGCTCGCCCGCCCAGCGACTTACACGCAACCGCCAGTTGTCGAAGTCAGGCAGGTTGTCACGCGACCGATGAAGGTCGAGAAGCTGCCGTTGCTGGCGGTAAGCGCCTTCAGTGCAACGACCAGCGCAATCGAAACGACCGCGATGATCAATGCGTACTCGACGACTTGGGCGCCGTCTTCGTCGCGCAGGAAGCTGTCGGTGGATTGGCCGATGGCCTGGAGAAGGTTTTTCATGGTTCTTTCCTTTCGAGGTTTGAACAGTTGGAAATCAGGTTTGAAGAATTGACGGGTGGGGACGAAAGTTGATTGAGATTCGTGGTTCTCTCCTTTCCATCTGAAGACTCTGTGGAACAAATCCGCAAAAAGGATGCAGTCACTTCGCCGAGCCGCCGATCTGGCCGCCGATGTTGATGACGTTCACCGCAGGCGGTGGCGTCTTGTAAGACTCGTGGTATTGCTTCATCGACTCGCTCGCCGAGCGGCCGTCCATGCCGGCAACCGGATTCCCGTCCTTGCCCGCATCGGGATTGAGGGTCATCTTCTTTCTGGCATCGCGCACCGCATCGCCAAAGCGCGCGTCGTAGTTCGGCGTGACGTGGGAGCATCCGGTGCCCAGCAGCAGCGTCAGCGCGAGAGTGGTCGACTTGATGAACATGGTGTGCTCCTGGCTGGTGTCATTGGGGTCATTGGGTATTGCCGGCCGGTGCAACCGGTGCCGGGGTGGCGCTTTCGAGGCTGCCGTTCAGGTAGACCTCGGCGCGGCTCGGAACGACGTGGTTGTCGGTCGGAACGCGGGGCACCTCGGCGAGCGGCCGCACCAGGCGCGGTGTGATCACGAACATCAGCTCGGTCTGGTCGTTCTGGAACTCGGTGCTGCGGAACAGCGCGCCCATCACCGGCACTTCGCCCAAACCGGGGTAGCGCTTGATGGATTCCGTGACATTGCTCTTGATGAGCCCCGCAATGACGAAGCTCTGCCCGTCGTTGAGCTGCACGGTGGTATCGGCACGGCGCACCGTCAGCGAAGGCAGCACGGCGGTCACGCCGGTCACGGTGGTAAAGGGCGAGCCGGTCTGCGACAGGTCGGACACCTCCGAGACCATCTTGAGATTGACCCGGCCGCCGTTGAGCACGGTCGGGGTGAACTTGACCCCGATGCCGAACTCTTTTTCTTCCAGCGTGATGTTCGTTCCACCGCCGCCGGCGGCGCTCTGCGCAACCGGAATGAAGATCTTTCCGCCCGACAGGAAGCTCGCCTGCTGGCCGCTGATGGCCATGATGTTGGGCTCCGCCAGGATGCGCACCAGGCCGTCGTCTTTCTGGCCGTCGATGCCGATGGACGTGCGGCCGATCCTCAGCGCCTCGATCAGGCCCCCGCCCCCGCTCAGGAAGCTGGAGATCAGCGAATAGCTGTCGCGGCCGCCGCTGCCCGAGCGGCTCAATCCGACGCGCGCGCCCAGCCGGTCCAGCAGGGTCTTGCTGATCTCGGCAATCTTGACTTCGAGCATGACCTGCTGCGGCGCCGTGACCCGCAGCAGGTTCACGACCTTCTTGCCGTCGGCACCGTAGGCCATGGCCAGGCTCATCACGTCGTCGAGCTTGAGCGCGTCGCTGATCTCGCCGGTGAGCACGATCGATTTCTCCGCGCTGCGCACGCGGATGCGGTTCTCTTCGGGCATCAGCTCGGCCAGCTTCGACTGCAGTGCGCCCGGATCGATGGTGACGACCACGTCCTTGATGTAGCAGGTGCCGTCGGTGCTTTGCAGCACCACGTTCATCGAGCCGGCCTGGCGCCCGCGAAAGAAGAGATCGTTCGGGCTCAGCAGCATCACGTCGACATCGGCCACGCCGTCGCCTGCGTTCGCGGCCGTAGGTGCCGCGGCTGCAGGTTGCCCTGCCGGCGCAGCGGCCGGCGCGCGGTTCGGCGGCTGGCCGCTGACCACGATGCGCGCCACGCGTGCCTTGAGCGGAATGACCACCGACTTGCCGAGCACCGCGTAGGTGGGCTGGTCGTCCGGAATGATCGCCGTGCAGCGTCGCATCGCAGGTGCGGCGGCCGGTGCGGGGGCCGAGGGCGCCGCAACGGGCGTCGGAGCCGGGGCTGCGGGCTCCGCCGCAAACCCGGGCGTCGCCAGGGTCGTGAGCGCCGCCAGCAGCCAGGCGGGTGAAGAAGAGAGATATTGCACTTGTGGTTCCTCCGGACTGGATGATCAGAAGCAGGTGAGCGAGCGGGCTGCGTGCTGGATCACTTCCACGCACTCGGATTGCCGCAACGCCACGGGAGCCGTACGCGGCACTCGCGCAGGGGCCGGCCGGGCTGCCACCGTGGTGGCAATCGGCAGGATTTCCTTCTCGCCGAACAACTGGCCCTTGGTGATGCCAGCGGTGGCCACCGTGGTCTTGTCCATCTGGTTGCGCAGCACCAGCGAGAGGGTTCCCACGCTGCGCGCCAGGTCGAGCTTTTCGGAGTCTTCGAGCGAGAGCTCCAGCGTCACGGCGCTGACAACCTTGGGCTTGGTGTCGTCGCGGTTGGCCTCTTGCGCCACGGCCAGCACCAGCACTTTTTCGAGCACGGTCTTGCTGATCTGGCGACCCTCTTCGCCGCGGTTCTTGTCTTGCTGCGCGTTGACCATCACGTCGACGTAGTTGCCCGGCAGCGCGAAGCCCGCCACACCGACCACGTCGTTGACCCGCACGGTCATGGCGCGCTTGCCGCTGGCAATGACTGCGGAAAGCCCGCCCTGGGTGCCGACCGGCGCGAGCTTGCCTTCGAGAATGGCCTCGCCGCGCAGCACGCCGACCTTGACCACGCGGTCCTCGAGCGACTTGGCATCCGTGAACGAACCGGGCGGCAGCGAGCCGCTCGGCCAGTCGACCAGCGACAGCATCTGGGGATTGACCCGGCTGCCCAGTTCGATGTCGACCGCGGCCACCACCACCTTGTTGGATGCGATGCCGCCCTGTCGGGAGACCCAGCCCGCTGCGTAGACCGCGGCCGCCAGGCCGGTCAGGAGGGCCAGCAGAAGCAGCCCGAGCGCCTTGATGTTTTTCATGCGAATCTCCGCCGTGGATGGATGGGTGAACGAGGGGACGGGCTAGACGAAGCCCAACTGATGCGCCAGGACCTGTGCAATCGTCCCCACGCAAATGCAGATGCCGTAAGGCAGTTTTCCGATGGATTGCCGCGTGTCGATCGCTCCGCTCGGCCGGATACCCGCAATGCCCGAGACGACGATGCCCTGCGCCGCGCCCTTGACGTTGGCCAGCATGTGGCCGAGGCGACGCCGGTGAATGGCCACCGCCACGGCCGCGAAGCCGCCGGCAATGCAGGTGAACAGGATGGTCTGCAGCGTCTGCTGGGGCCCGAGAAAGGCGCCGACCATCGCCATCAGCTTGACGTCGCCCGCACCCATGATCCGCAGCACATAGAACGGCAGCATGATCGCGAAGCCGGTTCCCAGCCCGCCCAGGGCGTTTATCGCGCCGGCCGTCGGCGTACGCGCCGCGAAGGTGCCGTAGATGATTGCGAACACCGCGCCGCCGAAGGTGAGCCAGTTGGGAATACGGTAGAAGCGCACATCGCTCACCGCGGCCATCACCAGCAGAACGAAGAGCCCGCCCATGCGGAAGTCCGACGCCAGCAGCATCAGCAGATCGAGGAAAGCGTCGAGTTCCGTCATGAGGTCTGTGCTCCGTATGGACAGGGTCAGTGGCACTTCAGGCGCTGCGCCGTATCGCCAGCAGCAGGAGCAGGCACACAACCAGCACCAGCGCGCCGATGAGCGCAAACTCCATGAACGACATGCCGGCGTCTTCACGCAGCAGGTTCATGAAGGTTCTTGGCAGCAGTTCGATCGGTTCCATGCGTGTTCTCCAGTGAGGTAGCCAACCGGCGCCGCCTTTCATCCGAACCGGATCGAAGCGTTTTGCCGTGGAGTCACTGTAGAAATTGCGCGCTCTGCGCACATGAGCGATGCGCCCCTTCTGGAGGGAGACAATCGCCCCGCCCCCGCCCGCCGCACCCATGACAAAGCGCCTGCCTCGCTTGGCGGCTGTCTTTGCAGCGGCGCAAAGCAAAACGCCCTGGCGTTGCGCCAGGGCGTTTGTTCATTTGTGAATCAGGTGCCGCGCGTCAGGTGTCGAGCGTCAGGTGCTGTCCATGCAGCGCCGCGGCGGCCGGCGATGCCAGGAAAGCGATGGTCTGCGCGGCGACCGAAGTCGACACCCATTCCGCCGGATTCGCGTCAGGCATGGCCTGCCGGTTGGCCGGCGTGTCGAGCACGCTGGGCGCAACGCTGTTGACGGCCACGCCATGCGGTGCGGCTTCGGCGGCCATGGCTTCCACCAGCCGCTGCAGCGCGCTCTTCGATGCGATGTAGGCCGCCATGGCAGGCAGGCCGCGCGCCGCCACCTTGGCGGTGACGGCAACGATGCGCCCGGCACCGCGCTCGATCATCGAAGGCAGCACCGCCTGCGTGACCGCAACGAAAGACCAGGCGTTGAGATTCATCATCCGGTCCCAGCTTGCGCGCGAGAGCGAATGGGTCGCCTCGCCCATCTCGAAGCCGCCGGCAATGTGAACCAGCGCATCGATGCGGCCGAAAGCCTTGAGCGCCTGGCCCGACAGGTCCGCCATTTCGGACGGCGACGTCACGTCTCCCGCGAGCAGCAGGTGCTGCGAATTGTCCAGGCCCGGAAAGACCTCATTCAGATGGTCTGCGCGGTGATCGATCAACGCAAGGCGGGCGCCCTGCGCAAGAAAGTGCTGGGCCACCGCGCGGCCCAGCGCGCCCGCGGCCCCGGTGATCACGACATGCGGCAGCTCGGTGATTGGATCGGTCATGGAAAATCTCCTTGGTTGAGGGCCAGGCCCGTCGATGATGGCGAATCGTACCGCCGCCCCGCACAAAATCGTTGAGCCCCGGAATTTTTACGCTATACTTGCGGTCTTGCCTAAAAACGCACAACGTTTTGAGCGCAAGGGCTCTTAGCTCAGTTGGTAGAGCAGCGGACTCTTAATCCGTAGGTCGAGTGTTCGAGTCACTCAGGGCCCACCACCAACACCAGAAGTAGCGCGGTTCCCGCGCTATTTTTTTGCCGGGACTGTTCTGCAATCGCCGACGGTCTTCTGCAAGAAAGAAAAACCTCCCGCTTCACTGCAGGGAGGTTTTTTTCTTTTTGGCTTCCGCACTTGCAACTCCGTGCAGCGGATTCGTCAACCGCCTCTCCAGCCCACTTCCCACGGGGCGCTCACCGCTTCCTGAGAGGCGGCGGTCACATGCGAAAAAGTCACATTTTTTACCGCACACCCGCACACAGATGAGCATGGCAAGGCGGATGCTGCGGACTTTTACCGGAGGCCGATGCAATGCTCAATCAAGTCATTCACAACGCGACCATCACATTGCAATTGCCGCTCGACATGAGCGCCAGCGGCGAGATCGCTGCGCTTCGATCGGCGGGAATTCCGGTCGACGAGCTGGGCAATGCAACGTCCGGCTATCTGTTCGTGCGAACCACGGGCCGCGGAGACCACCAGACCAACACCTTTCGATGGTTTGCCGCCGGCATCGGCCTGGCACCCGCGGTTTCGGTTCCGAGTCAGCCGATGCCGGTCGCTTCTGCAGTCGCCGAAGAAGCACCGGCCTGGTGACCGATAGGGGCGGACCCTCTGCCTCAATCGTTGTTGCGCTCGCACTTGCGCGAGTTGACCAGGCAGCCGGCGTAGTCAGGGTCGTGCTTGAGCAGGAACATCGCACGCGCCGCCACTGCCGTGTCCGCGAAATCGCTGAACAAGCCGTCGACGCCGGCTTCGTAGAACGCGAGGTACTCGTTGACGGCGTTGCCGCCGAAGCTGCCGGTCAGCCGCTTCTGCTCGCTGCGGAAGGTGTACGGATGGACCAGCAGCCCCAGCCGATGCGCATTCGCGATCACGTCGGTGGGCGGCAGCAGCACGCGGTCGCGATCGTCGACCAAGCCGTCGCCCGTCACGTCGGCGCACGCGCCGTTCTGCACCGACTTGCAGGCGCTTGAAATCAGGTACGGCTTCCAGGGGCCGATGCCGTCCGCATAGCCCCTGACCTCTTGCAGGCCGCGCGGCGTCACCAAATCCTTGAACTGGCCGTCGCGGTTCGACACGACCCAGTCGTAGGGCTTGTCGTAGGGCTTGCTGAAGTCCAGCGAGCCGTCGGGCTTGACGTCATTCGCGTCCACCAACTGGATCAGGCGCACGCTCGTCTTGCTGCGCAGATAGCGAAGATTGGCGGTTTCGAACGACTGGATGAAGACCGGCGCGTTGCGCTGGTTCCAGCCCGCGGCACTCAGCACGGCCAGCAGGCGGTCTTCCAACGGAAGCCCGATGGTCTGGTGATAGGTCGGATGCTTGGTCTCCGGATAGATGCCGATGCGCCTGCCCTCCTCGCGCGACTTGCGCTTGGCCAGGTCGATCACCTCGGCCAGCGTCGGAACCTGGAACCTGCCGTTGAAGGACTGGTCGCGCTCGGGAAAAGACTGCACCGCGCGCAGTTGCTTGATCTCGGCCAGGGTGAAGTCGCTGGCAAAGAAGCCATCGGTCGGAACGCCGTCGAGCACCACCGTGCGCCGGCGGTTGGCGAACTGCGGCAGGTCCTTCACGTTGGTGGTGTCGATGAGGTTGGGCTCGTGGCGTGCGATCAGGTGGCCGTCCTTCGTGGCGACAAGGTCGGGTTCGATGTAGTCGGCGCCCAGAGAGATGCCCAGCGCGTAGGCCTCGAGCGTGTGCTCGGGCAGGTAGCCGTTGGCGCCGCCCCGGTGCCCGATGACCAGCGGCGCGTTGTCGGCGCGCCGGCGCGCGCGTTCTTCGTGCGCGGTGGCCGGTGTGGCGGCCACAAACAACATGCCCAGGCCGAGCATGGCTGTGCAGATCTTCTTCAGGTGGTTCAAGGCAAGTCTCCTGGTTGGTGTGCGAGCGGAACTTAGGCGCCCTGCGTGACAGGCCGGTGAATCGGCCGTGGGCGCCGCGCGGTCATCGGGTGCGGATCATGACGCGCCGGTTTTGCGTGCGCAATCCCCAGGGGAGCCGACTCACGCAGAATCCGGGCTCATCGCATTCTTGAAAAAGCGGAAGTCCATGTTCGGTCGAATCAAGCTCCATCCATTCATCAAGGCGAACCCGCCGCATGCCGGCTGTGTGCCCGCCACGCAGGAGCTGCTGCAAAGGTATGAAGGCGGGCTGCCCGCGGCAATGCTCGAGCTCTGGCGCAAGCACGGCCTGGGGCTGTACGGACACCGGCAGATCTGCCTGATCGAGCCGGATGCATGGCAAGCCACGCTCGACCGGTGGATCGTTGCTTCGCCGCAAGATGCCGTGGTGCGAGTGCCGTTTGCGATCACGCCGTTCGGCACCCTGCTCTTCTACCGGAAGCTCACCGCAACGGACGAGGACGTGGCAACCCTGAACCCCGTCACGCGCAGCACCAGCATCCTGAGTTGGGACGCGGTGGATTTCTTCAACAGCGTGCTGAGCGATGCGGACTTTGTCGATGAATTCATCCGCCCGGACATGCTCGAAAAAGCGCAGTGCGAAGCCGGACCGCTTGCGGCCGGCGAGGTCTACTACGTCGATCCGACGCTGCTGTCCATGCAGATGCTCAAGATCGTCAAGACCGATGCGCTGGCGCTCCACCAGAAGCTCCGCGCGGAGGTCGATCGCGAAAGCGCCTCGCCTGCATCGCCGCCCCACAGCGTTTATGCGGCCATGCCCGCAGAATACCGCGAGGCCTTCGAGAACACGGAAAGAGACAGCGACCGCCCAAGCGGACTCTTCCTGTCGGCCTACATCGACTGGCGCCGGCTGCTCGCGCTCGACGGCAATGGCGGCTACCAGCTGCTCTTCTGGGAGAACGACGAAAAGACGGGCGAGGCAGTGGGCGTGCGGCATTACAGCGGGCCGTACGAGGTCGTCGAAACAGACGGCGGCGACCGCCTGGTGCAGCTCGACGTAGAGCTGAACGACGATTCACTCGGCAGCGATGCCAACGACGAGCGCTTGTACGTCATGCAAAGCGGCGGCGAATCGTGGCTGCTGCAAGAAGGTGCCATCGAAGACATCGCAACGTCCATCGGTGCCGATGGAACGATGGGCCGGTCTGAACACTACTTCCGGCCCGTGCGGTTGAGCGATCCCTTTCCTGCCGACAAGCCCGACGGAACGACCGCCCCGCCCTTCGAAGACCTGCCGGCCGCACTGCAAGCCCTCGTTCACCGCGAACCGCTGCGGGCCACGATCATCGAGGTCAGTGCAGAAAGCGATCCCGAAGAATCGACCGCGATGGTCAGGGTGAACGTGGGAAGCAACCACGGCCTGCGGATGAACATGCCGCTCATGTCGCCCAAGGGCAGCCCGCGCGAGCTTTACGGCTGGGTGTGGGAGATGGACGCCGATAGCTGCGGGGTCAGCATCGAAGTGGTGTACGACTCGGCCGGTGCGATCGTCGACGGGCCGCAGATAGGGGAGGTGCTTGTTACCCGGGCGGATTGAACAGCCCCTCGCCGCTTACCGTGGCCAGCGGTGCTTCAACCCACCATCCACCCTTCGACAAAGCGCGACAGCAACTCGCGCTTCTCGCCCACTTCCGCAATCAGGTATTGCCGGGCATGCTGCTGGGCCAGCTCGCTCGCCAGGAACCATTGCTCGCGCGTTTCGTCGCCCTGCGGAGGCGGCTTGCCCCAGATGGCGCTTTCGCCGAGAAAAGCCTCTGTGACCGGCAGGCGCCCGTCGGTTCGGCCCAGTTCCGACAGCGGGTTGGGCGGCCCGCCGAGTTCGACGCGGACGTGAACGGCATCGCCTTCCACGTCGATGGATGCACCCAGCCCGCCCGCTTGGAGCACACTCCACAGTTGTTCGGCGGAAGCGTGGCGAACCCAGCTTTCCAACGCCCGCTTCAGGCTTTCAGTGATGATTTCTTTGTCCATACGGCAATATTTCACACTTTTCTAAAGTGATTTCACCAGCATCCGGCCCTGTCCCGCTCCGAAAAGGCGATTGGCATGGCATCTTGCGGGTTGCTGTCATGCATCGCAAGAAGAACAAGAACTCCGGCGACAGGGGCGCATAAAGTTTCGAAGCTCAAGCTCGTTGCACCCGCCTCGGCGGGTATTTTTTTGTTCCGCCCCGCGGGCTACGCTATATTTCCTGTCATGGAAAAGGCGTCAGACTTAGGCAAACCCACTGTTCCCATCGACCTGATCGGTCCGGAGCACTGGGCCCGTTCAAGCCGCCGCAGCGGCCGCACCACCAAGGTGATCTGCCTGATCGTCGGCGGCCTTGCGACCGCCGGGATCATCGCCTACGGCGTCTTCGGGGGCTTCAGCCGCTGAGCCTGCCGCTCTGGGGGCTGCCGCTTCCCTACTCTTTCGGGAGGTAAATAGTGTTTACGGCACCGTCGACAACCGGGACAATCGTTCTCGTCCCCTCGTCGTCGTTTTCAAACAGTGCCCAATCTCACCGTCGCGCGCCGCCGCAATGTTCTTGCGCTGCACCGCCGCTTTCTCGAAGGGGCCATTGCAGCCGGCCTGCCCGCCAAGGGGCTGGACCAGGCCTTTGCCAGGAAGATCGAAATCTCCCCCAGCATGTGGAGCCAGATCAAGAGCTCGCGGCCGATCGGCGACACCCTGGCGCGGCAGATCGAGCGGCATTGCGAAGTGGAAACTGGCTGGCTCGACGAGGAAGACCGCGCCTCCGAAGTGCCCGACGCGGCTGAAGAGCGCTTCATTGCGGCCGCGCGCGAGGCCTGGCGCCAGGCCAACGCAAAGGGGAAAAAGAGCTCAGCGGCTGGCTCAAGCAGCGCGCACACGGCGCTGGCGAAGAGCCGCCGGCCTGAGCCTTTTCTTAGGCAACAGAAGAAGGCGACATGCGCAGGATGGCCGCGCGCAAGTCTTGCGGAATTTCCACCGCGCGATGGCTCTCGAGCGAAGTCGTCACCAGCACCTGCTTCACCTGCATGCGCAGTTCACCGCCGGCCGGCTCGAAGCAGCGCAGGACGAGCGAGATCGAGCGTGAACCCAGCCGCTCGACCGACAGGCCGAGCGCGACCTGGTCGCCCATGCGGCTCACCGCGCGAAAGTCGGCCTCCAGCCGCACCGTGGGCAAGCCGACGCGCCGCTCCGAGATGAGCGCGTGGTAGTCGATGCCGAGCCCTTCGCTCACCCAGTCTTCCACCAGCCCGTTGAGCATGACGAAGTACTGCGGGTAGAACACGATGCCCGCCGGATCGCAGTCGGAAAAGCGGATCATCCGCGTGCGGCGGAATTCGGCCTGGGGCGCTTCCCTCTGGCTTGCGGTCATCAGCCCTCCTCGCCCGAGGGCTCGCTGCGCATCACGTGCACGCGCAGTTGACCGAGCTGCGCATGCATCTGCTTGACGGTCTTCATGTCGAGGCCCGAGAACATTTCGAGAATCCATTGCTCGTGCTCCTTGGCCATGGTCTCGAAGCTGGCGCGGCCCTTGGGCGTGAGGCTCACGATCCACGAGCGGCGATCGTCGGGGCTGTGTGCGCGCGCCACCACGCCGTCGCGCTCGAGCTCGTCCGTGAGGCCGGTAACGTTGCCGCCCGTGACCATCAGGTAGCGCGACAGCACCCGCATCTTCAGGCCTTCTTCGTAGCGATACAGCTGCGCCATGTAGTCGAAGCGCGCCAGCGAAATGCCGAAGCGCTCGCGCAGCCGGCGCCGAATTTCGGCCTCGATCTGCGTGGTGCTTGCGAGCATGCGCAGCCACAGCTTGAGCATGGCGTGGTCTTCACGGCCCGCGCGCGCCTCGTGGCCGAGTTCTTCGGCATCGCTGAGCGCGGCGTGCGAGGCATCGTTGCGCATTACATGACCTCCCCGCCGGAAACCGATACCGACTGCCCGGTGACGGAGGCCGCGCCCTCGCCGCACAGCCAGCGCACCGCATCGGCCACCTCGGCGGGCTGCACGATGCGCCGCTGCGGATTGACGTTGGAAAACTCGGCCAGCGCATCGGCTTCGCTGCGGCCGGTCTTGCCGACCACGTTGGCGACGCTCGCGCGCAGGATGTCGGTGTCGGTATAGCCGGGGCATACCGCGTTCACCGTCACGCCCTTGCGGGCCACTTCGAGCGCAAGCGAGCGCGTGAGGCCGATCACGCCGTGCTTGGCCGCCGTGTAGGCGGCCACATAGGCATAGCCCTTCTGGCCGGCGGTGCTCGCAATGTTGACAATGCGGCCCCAGCCCGCCTCGAGCATGTCGGGCAGTGCCGCCTGCGCGCACAAGAAGCTGCCCGTCAGGTTGACCGACAGCATGCGCTGCCAGAGCTCGACCGAGGTCTTGAGAAAAGGAGCGCTTTCCGCGGCGCCGGCGTTGTTCACCAGGATTGCGATGGGCCCTCGCCCGGCGCGTGCCTGCGCGAACGCGGCCTGCACCGCTTGCGCATCGGCCACGTCGGCGGCCACGACACCATGGCCTTGGCCCTGGAGCGAGGCGGCCACGCGCTGGAGCGAATCGATGTCGCGCCCGAGCAAGGTCAGCGTAGCGCCTTCGGCGGCGAGGGTGCGGGCGATTTCGGCTCCGATGCCGCGCGCGGCGCCAGTCACCAGGGCGTGGCGGCCGCTCAATGGATTTGCATGCATACCTGAAATGTTTAGTTCTGAACGATTCTAGCGAATGTGGCCTATCGCTTGTTCAGCGCACGGTCCCAGGTCTGCGCGCCTACCCCGCGCTCGCGCAGCTTGAACTTCTGAACCTTGCCGTTCTCGGTGCGCGGCAGGTCGGGCAATACATCGACATAGCGGGGCACCGCAAAATACGGCAGGCGGCTTTCGCAGAAGCTCATCAGTTCCAGCGGATCGATGCGCTCGCCCTCGCGCGGCACCAGCGCGGCCATGACTTCGTCTTCAGCAAGCTCGGAACGCACCGGGTACACCGCGCAAGACGCAACGCTGCGATGGCTCAGCAGCACCTGCTCGACCTCGAACGAAGAAATGTTTTCGCCGCGCCTGCGGATCGCATCCTTGATGCGGTCGACAAACCTGAAGGCTCCGTCGGCGTCGCGCACCACGCGGTCGCCGGTGTGAAACCAGAGATTGCGCCAGGCCTCGACCGTCTTCTCGGGCATGTTGAAGTAGCCACTTGCGAAGGCATGGGGTTCGTCGGCGCGCAGCAGCAATTCGCCGGCTTCTCCCGCGGGCAGCTCCGCATCGCCCTCGTCGGCAACACGCGCCTGGAAACCGGGCCGCAGCCACCCCATGACGCCGCCGCGCGGCGAATCGGGTGCGGTGGCAATGGCAAAGTTGGTTTCGGTGGAGCCGTAGCCTTCGAGCAGGCGCACGCCGGTGCGCTCGAAAAACGCCTTGCCGGCGGCCTCGGGCACACCGGGCCCGAGGCCGATGCGCACGCGATGGTTGCGCTCGCCCTCGCCCGCGGGTTGCGCAAGCAGTATCGGCACCATGGCACCCAGCAGGTAGACCACGGTGGCGCCGTTCGCATGCATCGAAGGCCAGAAGCCCGAGGCCGAGAAGCGCGTTTCAAAGACAACCTTGGAGCCCGTCAGCGCGGCTTGCGCAAAGGTGTTGAGCGCATTGATGTGAAAGAGCGGCAGCGTGGTGCACAGCACGTCGTCCGTCGCCACGCCGAGCACCTCGGCGCTGTTCACGCCCCACCAGAAATACTGCGCATGCGGGCAGATCACGCCCTTGGCCGGGCCCGTGGTGCCCGAGGTATACAGAATGGCCAGCGGATCGCCGGGCTGCACGTCGGCCGGCTCAGCAGCCGGGCCGCCGGAGGGATACGCCAGCACGCGCACGCTGGCCGGTGCGAGCCACGCCGCGGGCTCGCCGCCGGCCGCCTCGCCGACGATCCAGATTTCCTTGAGCTTCGTTCGCCCGAGGTCCGCGGCCTGCAGGCGGCTCAAAAACCCGGCTTCCATGACCAGCAGCTTCGCTTCGCTGTGTGAAAGGAAGTACTCGATCTGCGGCCCCATGGAGGCGGTGTTGATCGGCACCGTCGAAGCGCCGATCCAAGCGGCACCTAGAAAGGTTTCCAGAAACTCGATGCGGTTGCCGCACATCACGGCCACGCGGTCTCCGCGCTCGATGCCCGCTTGCGCGAGTGCGCCCGCGCGAGCGCCCGCTGCTTCTGCCGCATCGGCATGCGACCAGCGAGAGCCCGCAATGCGCAGCAACGGGCGCGTACCGAACACTGCCGCCTGCCGCTGCAGCATGGCCGGCAGCGTTCGCTGTGCCGGGGGCACTGCGCGCGGTTCACTCGTCATCGTGCGTGCCTCCGCCAAGATAGGTGGCCTGCACCCGCGGGTCGCTCGCCAGCTCGGCCGAAGCGCCTGAAAGCGCGATCTCGCCGGTTTCGAGCACGTAGCCGTGGTCCGAGGTTTCAAGCGCGGCGCGCGCGTTCTGCTCCACCAGCAGGATCGACACGCCGTCTTCGCGCAGCTTGCGCACGATGGTAAGAATGTCCCGCACGATGAGCGGTGCAAGGCCGAGGCTGGGCTCGTCGAGCATCAGCAGGCGCGGCGCCGACATGAGTGCGCGGCCCACCGCCAGCATCTGGCGCTCGCCGCCCGAGAGCGTGTCGGCGCGCTGCGCGCGGCGCTCCGCGAGCCGCGGAAAGCGGTCGTATACCGATTGCAGCCGCTTCTTCATTGCATCGCCGCGCAGCCGCTTGGCATAGGCGCCGAGCTGCAGGTTGTCCAGCACGGTGAGCTCGCCGAACAGCTCGCGCTTCTCGGGCACAAGGCACAGGCCGCGCTCCACGCGCGCTTCCACATCGAGCCCTTGCAGGTCTTCGCCCTCGAAGCGCAGCGTGCCCTTGCAGGGCAGCAGGCCCATGGCGGCGGCCAGCAGCGTGGTCTTGCCCGCGCCGTTGGGCCCGATCACCGAGATGATCTGCCCTGGCTGCAGGTCGATCGACACGCCGCGCACCGCCTCGACCTGCCCATACGACACATGCAGATCGCCGATCTCCAGCATCGCGGTCATACAACGCTCCCCAGGTAAGCCGCTTGCACACGCTCGTCGGCGCGCACCGCCGACGGCACGCCCTCCACGAGCTTGGAGCCGAAGTTCATCACCACCAGCCGGTCCACCAGTTTCATCACGAAGTCCATGTCGTGTTCAACGATCAGGATGGTCACGCCCTCCTCGCGCAGCTTGCGCAGCAGGTCTCCGAGCGCCATCTTTTCCTTGCGGCGCAGGCCTGCCGCGGGCTCGTCGAGCACCAGCAGCACCGGGTCTGCAGCCAGCGCGCGCGCAATTTCGAGAATGCGCTGCGTGCCCAGCGGCAGGCTGCCCGCGAGCTCGTGCGCGCGGTCGCCCAGGCCGATACGGTCGAGCTGGCGCTGCGCCTCCTGCAGGATCTGCCTTTCCTCGGTGCGGTCCAGCCGCAGGCCGGCTTTCAAGACACCCGAGCGCGTACGCGAATGCGCACCCAGCGCCACGTTGTCGAGCAGGCTCATGTGCGGCCGCAGCTTCACGTGCTGGAAAGTGCGCGCCAGCCCCAGCCGCGCCACCTGGCGCTGCGGCATGCCGGCGATGTCGTGCTCCAGAAAGCGCACCTGGCCCGCGCTCATCGGCAGCGTGCAGGTCAGCAGGTTGAACATCGTCGACTTGCCGGCGCCGTTCGGGCCGATCAGTCCGATGATTTCTCCCGCATTCACTTCAAAGCTCACGTCGTTCACCGCCACCAGCCCGCCGAAGCGCTTGACCGCGCCCTTCACCGACAGCACCTGCGTGCCGCGCGCGGGCAGTTGCCGGTGCGGCAGCGGTTCGACCGCAGGTGCTTCATAGCGCGAGGCACCCTGCGAGCCGGCCCTGCGACGCGTCCAGCGCCGCAGCAGGCCCATGAGACCGCCGCGCGCAAAGTGCAGCAACAGAATGAAGAGCGTTGCGAACGCCACCGCCTCCAGCTGCCCGGCACGCTGCGTGAGCATGGGCAGTACGTCCTGCAGGCCGTTCTTCAACACCAGCACCAGGGCCGCGCCCACCAGCGCGCCAGCCAGCTGCCCGAGCCCGCCGGCCACCGCCATCAGCAGGTACTCGATGCTCGCGCGCACGTCGAACGGCGACGGACTCACGAAGCGGTTCATGTGCGCATAGAGCCAGCCTGCCAGCCCCGCAAAGAGCGCGGCCGTCACAAACAGCGTAAGCCGCACGCGGTAGGCATCGGCCCCCACGCTGGCCAGCAGCGTGGCGCCGCCGCGCAGCCCGCGAATCGCACGGCCGGGGCGCGACTGCAGCAGGTTGTGGCTGAACAGGCAGGCCAACCCGACCACCACCCAGATCAGGTAGTACATCGACCGCGGATCGGCCAGCGACCAGCCCGCGACCTGCAGCGCCGGAATGTTCGACAGCCCCGTGTGGCGCCCGAGCGCATCGACGTTGCCGAACAGCATTGCGATCGACAGGCCCCACGCGATGGTGCTCAGCGGCAGAAAGTGTCCGCCGAGCCGCAGCGTGAGCATGCCGATGGCAAGGGCCGACAGCCCGGTGAGCAGCAGCGCGAACAAGAGGCCGATCCATGGCGACATGCCCTGCGTGGTCGTGAGCCACGCCGTCGCATAGGCCGCAATGCCCACGAAGGCCGCCTGCCCGAACGAGGTTGCCCCACCCACGCCGGTGAGCAGCACCAGCCCGAGCGCCACCAGCGCGCCGATGCCGATGTCGTTGAGCAGCGAAACCGTGAAGCTGCCCGCCACCGCCGGCACCAGCGCCAGCACGACGACCACCACGGCGATCCAGCCCATGCGTTTGCGGTTGCCGTTCATCATTGGTCCACCTCGTCTTCTTCCTCTTCGGAATGCGCGGCCAAGAAGGAGCGCAACATGAGCACCGGTATGAGCAGGCTGAACACGATCACATCCTTCAGCGCCCCGCTCCAGAACGACGCGAAGCTTTCCACCACACCGACGGCGAGCGCACCCACGGCCGTCATCGGGTAGCTCACGAGCCCGCCGATGATCGCGGCCACGAAGGCTTTCAGGCCGATGATGAAACCCGAGTCGTAGTACATGGTCGTTACCGGTGCGATCAGTACGCCGATGAGCCCTGCCAGCAGCGAGGCGCAGCCGTAGGCCAGCAGCGCGGTGCGCACCGGCCGAATGCCGACCAGCCGCGCGCCCACCCGGTTCACCGCCGTCGCGCGCAGCGCCTTGCCGGCCACCGTACGCTCGAACACCAGGAAGAACAGCCCGCTCAACACAATGGCCGCGCCCACCATCAGCACCACCTGGCCGCTGACGGTGAACCCATCGCCCAGCGTGAACACCGCGCTCGTGAGCGGCGTGGTGCGCGAGCCTTCAGGGCCGAAGAACAACAGGCCAAGGCCCGAGAGCAGGAAGTGCAGCGCCAGCGAAACGATCAGCAGCACCAGCACCGAAGCGTCGGCAATCGGCTGGAACACCACCCGTGCGAGCAGCGGCGCGATGGGCACCACCAGCAGCACCGCCACCGCGATATGCACCGCCACCGGCACCCCCGGCCTTGCCGCAAGCCACGCCAGCACGCAGGGAATCGCGGGCAACACGCCCCACATCAGCACCGCCTTGGGAATGCGGGCGGCTTCACCGCGCCGCAGCAGGCCGCCGACTTCCGTTGCCAACGCCAGCGCCGTGAGCACGGCCACCATGCCAATGGTCGGCGGCACTCGGCCGGTTTCGAAGGCCGCGAGCGACAGTGCGGCAAAGGCCGCGATGTCGCCGAACGGCACGAAGACCACCCGCGTGACGGAAAAGATCAGCACCAGCCCGAGCCCGGCCAGCAGATAGATGGCACCGTTGGCGAGGCCGTCGGTGACAAGGATCAGCGCCACGTCCCATGTCATAGAAAGCCCCCGGGCAAAGTCGTCGTCATCAGGTGGTTCAAGGTGCGAGCTTCCATTGGCCGTTGTCGAGCTTGACGATCACGCGGGCGCGTTCGTCCACGCCATAGAGGCTGCCGGGCTTGAAGCTGTACACGCCGTGCGTGCCCACCACCTCCTTGGTGCTGAAGATGGCATCGCGCAGCGCCACGCGAAACTCCGCCGTGCCCGGCTCGGCCTTCTTCATGGCGCGCGAGGCGGCATCTGCAAACACCAGCCAGCCGTCGAAGGAATAGGCCGAGAAGGCATCGCTGGTCGGCGCGTTGTTCACCTTCTGGAACACCGCGCGGAAATCGGTGGCGATCTTCTTGGTCGGATAGTTGTCGGGCAACTGCTCGGCGACGATCACCGGGCCGGTGGGCATCAGTGCATTCTGGCCGGCGGCACCGACCACGCGCACGAAGTCGGGGTTGATGAGGCCGTGCTGGCCGTACACGCCGCCCTTGTAGCCGCGCTCCTGCAGCGCAAGGAACGGCAATGCACCCGGCGTGCCGGCGCCGCCGGTCATCACCGCATCGGGCCGCAGCGCGACGATCTTCAGCACCTGCCCGGTCACCGAAGCGTCGGCGCGCGCGTAGCGCTCGTTGCTCACGACCTTGATGCCGGCTTCGGGCGCGGCCTTCATGAGCGCGTTGTAGACCAGGTCGCCCCAGGCGTCGGTAAAACCGATGTAGCCCACCGTCTTGACGTTGTTGCGCTTCATGCGCTCGACCACCGCATCGATCATCAGCTGCGTGGGCTGCGCGACCGTCATGACCCACGAGTTCTCGTTCGCATCGAGCAGGATCGGCGTGAGGCCGATCATCGGTGTCTTCGCGTCGCGGCCCACCTGCGCCATCGCGATGGCGGCCGGCACGCCCGACGTGCCCATGAGCACGTCGACCTTCTCCTCTTCGACAAGCTTGCGCGCATTGCGCCCGGCGGTCGTCGGGTCGGAGCCGTCGTCCAGCACGATGAGCTGCACCTTGCGGCCATTGATCTCGGGCTTGTAGGCCAGCGCGGCCTGCATGCCCTTCGCATATGGCACGCCCAACGAAGAGTTGGGGCCCGAGAGCGACACGCTCAGGCCGACCTTGAGGTCGGCCGCAAGCGCGCTCGCAACGCCGCAGGCAGTCAGCGCCGCGGCGATGGCACCGCGCGTCAAGGTCAGCATCAGGCTCTTCATGTCGTAGCTCCAGTGAGAAAGAATGGAAGGAACGGAAAACTCAGATGAACAACTGGATGGCCGGCAATGCGCGTGCGGCGTTGAGCAGGTCGATGCGCTTCTGGCGGATGCGCCAGCCCGAGGGCGTCTGCGCCAGGTGGTGGCGGGCCGTGCCGCTCAGCAAGATCTGGGATTCGCCGCGCGCTTCGACGTAGAGGAATGGCGTGCGAAGGCGCACCTCGTCGCCCGTTTCGCTTTCGATGCGCGAAGGCTGCAGCACATGCTGGCTATGGCTTGCGGGGTGCTGCGAATGCGCGCGCGGATTTTTCAGCCGGTCAACACGCAGCTGCAGCAGCAGCCGGTCTTCGTAGGCCAGCGAGTTGTGGGAGAACGGATCGGCCTGCGCGGCGCCGAGCAATGGAACCCAGTAGTGGCCGTCGTCGGCAAAGAGCGCCAGCCAGTCGTCGAAGCGCCGTTCGTCGAGCAATGCGGCCTCATGGGCGACAAAATCGCGCGGGTCGCTGGTCATGCCGCAGCCTCCGAAGCCATTGCCTTCGCCCAGGCGCGGAACTGGTTGCGCATGAGCAGTTCGTTGGTGCCGTTGGTGGTGATGGTGGTTTGCGCGAGCTCGGCCGCGTCGAAGTTGCGGTGCAGGCTCACCCACTCGTTGCCGCCGGCGCGCAGCCCTTGCTGGATGCTTTCGAACAGGTGCACGTCGTCGTGCGCCACCACCGACATCGGCGAGAAAACGAGCCGGTTGTAGCTCATCGCCCGCTCGAAGAGCAGCGCCGGCGCGCCCGCTGCGCGGAAGCTCCAGGCCTCGATCAACGTGCGGTCGGCCGCCAGGGGCCGGATGACGCGGATGGCCTGGGGAGAGCCCTTCACCGAAAGGCTCGGATACAGCACCGAATTTTGCGGCGAGCGCTGCAGGATGTCGGCCGCGCGCTCGGCGCCGTGCGCGGCCTGCATGGCGGCCTCGTACTCGGGCAGCTGCGCATAGTTGGAGTGAATGCTGAAGTTGACCCCCAGCACGCTGTGGCCGTTGGCGAACACGCGGCCACCCATCTTGTCGAAGAATTCGTAGCCCGAACCGA
This sequence comes from Variovorax sp. S12S4, assembly GCF_023195515.1. Taxonomy (NCBI): domain Bacteria; kingdom Pseudomonadati; phylum Pseudomonadota; class Betaproteobacteria; order Burkholderiales; family Comamonadaceae; genus Variovorax; species Variovorax sp. S12S4. The sequence continues at coordinate 3,456,755 of NZ_JALPKR020000002.1, read as the reverse complement.
AGGGGAGGATCTGCTCCATCGCCATCGGCTTGGGATCGGTGGGCGCGTGGCCTTCCCACAGCGCCTCGGCCGCCTTGGTGGCCGACTCGTGCGTGGACATCGGATGCACCGTGTCGTTGATGTTCTCGAGGTACATCTTCCAGTTGCAATGGACGATGTTGCGCAGCACGCCGCCGCCGACGGTGAGCTTGCCTTCCGGCGAGCGGTCGACCATGTTGTCGATGGCGCCGAGCACCTCGCCGAAGTAATCTTCGAATGAGGGGCCGGCATCGGAGAGGCGCACGAAGACGAAGTCGCGGTACACCTTCACATGCTTCACCACCGACAGCCCCTGCCCCGATTCGCAGGCCTTGAGCTGGGTGCCCTCATAACCGTTCTTCAGCGGCAGGCCGAGCGGCGCGCCATCGAGCTTGTAGGTCCACGCGTGGTACGGGCAGCGGAAGAAGCGGCCGGTGTTGCCGCATTCATCCGTGACCAGCTGCGTGCCCTTGTGGGCGCAGCGGTTGTACACGACATGCACTGCGCCGTCGGGCTGCCGCACCATAAGGAGCGGCCGGCCTGCGACCTCCTGCGTCACGAAATCGCCCGCCTCTGGCACCTGGCTGGCATGGCCCAGGAAGACCCAGGTGTTCGCGAACAGGCGCTCCTGCTCGAGCGCAAAGATCTCGTCGCTCAGGTACAGGTCGCGGTGCACGCGGTCGTCCTGCACCAGGGCGGCAATGCGGTCGGGATGATGGCGGTAGCTGGTCATCGGCGGGCGCTCGGCTTTTCTATCAGGGAACCAGCTTCCACTGGCCCTTGTTCATCTGCACGATCACCACGCCGCGCTGGTCGGAGCCATAGCGGTCGTCGGGCTTGAAGGTGTAGATGCCGTGCGTGCCCACCAGCTCCTTCGTACTCACGATGGCGTCGCGCAGAGCCGTGCGGTACTGCGGCGTGCCCGGCTCACCCTTGGTGCGCGAGGCGGCATCGGCCAACAGCAGGTAGGCGTCGTAGGTGTACGAGGAGAAAGCATCGGTAGGCACCGCGCCGTTCACCTTCTGGTAGGCGTTGCGAAAGCCCATCGACACCTTCTTGATGGGATTGCTGTCAGGCAGCTGGTCGGCCACGAGCACCGGGCCGCTCGGCACCTGCAGGCCTTCGATGGAGGCGCCGCCCACGCGCACGAAGTCGGCGTTGATGAGCCCGTGCGTACCGTAGATCTTTCCCTTGTAGCCGCGATCGGCAAGCGCGATGTAGGGCAGCGCACCGGGCGTGCCGGAGTTGCCCGCGAACACGGCATCGGGCCGGGCCGCGACGATCTTCAGCACCTGCCCCGCCACCGATGAATCGCTGCGTGCATAACGCTCGTTCGCAACCACCTTGATGCCGGCTTTCTCGGCGCTTTTCACGAGCGAGTCGTAGGCCAGGTCGCCGAGCGCATCGGAAAAGCCGATGAAGGCCACCGTTTTCACGCCGGACTTCTGCATACGCTCCACCACGCCGGCGACCATGAGCGGGAACGGCTGCGACACGGTCACGGTCCACGCGCCCTCGGGGCCGGCAATGGTCACGGGCGTGGGCGAGATGAGCGGCGTGTTGAGTTCGCGCGCCACGGAGGCTATGGCCATGGCGCCCGGTACGCCGGAAGTGCCGATGAGCACGTCGACCTTGTCTTCCGTCACGAGCTTGCGTGCGTTGCGCCCGGCGGTGGTGGGGTCGGAAGCGTCGTCGAGCACGATGAGCTGGACCTTGCGGCCGCCGATTTCCGGATGCTCGGCAATGGCCGCGCGTATGCCCTTTTCGTAAGGCACGCCAAGTGCGGCGACGGGGCCTGAAAGCGAGCTGATGAAGCCGATCTTCAGGTCGGCCGCCATGGCTTGCGCGGCTGCCATGGCGACTGTGGCGAGGCCGAGGATCCGAACTAGGTTCTTTTTCATCTTGGTTGCTCCGGCTTGTGTTGTTTCTTGCTTCGTTTGGGCGTTCTGTTGTTCAGGGCTCAGGGCTCAAGGCGAGTGCCCAGGGCACGCTGCTGGTACGCGGCCGATCAACGACCACTGCTCATAACGCTCCCGTCGATGGGGTGCCTTGCGCAGCGAAATAAAGGAGGAGGCCGCAGGCCGGGGGACATTCGCGGAGCAAGGCACCCCGTCGGCGGGTGCGCGCCCCGAATGACCCCATCGGCCCAAGCAGGAAAACCTCATCTCAGGGCACCAGCTTCCACTGACCCTTCTCCAGCTTCACGACAACACGTGAGCGCTCGTCGGAGCCATAGCGGTCGTTCGGTTTGAAGTTGTAGACCGAGTGCGTTCCCACAAGCTCCTTGGTGCTCACGATGGCGTCCCGCAGCGCCTCGCGAAACTGCGGCGTGCCCGGCTCCGCCTTGGTGGCGAGTGCGCGTTGGGCCGCGTCGAGGTACAGCAGCCATGCATCGAATGTGTAGGCCGAGAAGGCATCGGTCGGCGGTGCGCCGTTGGCCTTCTGGTAGGCCGCGCGGAAGTCCATCGACACCTTGCGGATCGGGTTCTCGCTGGGCAACTGCTCGGCCACGATCACCGGCCCGGTGGGGGCCAGCAAGCCCTCGACCGACGCACCGCCCACCCGCACGAAGTCGGGGTTGATCAGCGCGTGCATGCCGTAGATCTGGCCCTTGTAGCCGCGCTCAGAGAGCGCCAGGTAGGGCAGCGCGCCGGGCGTGCCCGAGGTGCCTGTGATCACCGCATCGGGCCGCAGCGCGACGATCTTCAGTACCTGGCCGGTCACCGACGAATCGCCGCGCGCATACCGCTCGTTCGACACGATCTTGATGCCGGCCGGCTCTGCGCTCTTTTGCAGCGCACCGTACACAAGGTCGCCCCACGCGTCCGAAAAGCCGATGTACCCGACCGTCTTCACGCCCGACTTCTTCATGCGCTCGACCACCGCGCTCACCATCAGCGGCGCTGGCTGCGGCAGCGTGACCATCCATGCGCCCTCTTCGCCTGGCAGGTTGGCGTTGGCGATGGAGATCAGCGGCGTCTTCGTTTCACGCGCCACGCCGGCAATGGCCAGTGCGCCCGGAGAGCCCGCGGTGCCGATGATGACGTCGACCTTGTCCTCGTCAATCATCTTGCGGGCGTTGCGCGCGGCCGTCGTCGGGTCGGAGGCATCGTCGAGCTGCACCAGCTGGATCTTGCGGCCGCCCAGGTCGGCCTTGTAGGCGAGCGCGGCCTTCATGCCCTTTTCATAGGGAATGCCCAGCGACGACACCGGCCCCGAAAGCGACGTGATGAAGCCGACCTTGAGATCTGCGGCCCATGCGCTGGCGGCGCTGAGTGCGCCGAGGCCCGCGGCAATGGCCGCAAGGGTGCGAATTCGGTTCAGGACTTTCATGGCGGTGCTCCAGGGTGTTATGAGTGACGAAACGAACGCTGAAAAACTAGAGGGCGAGGCTGCCGACGCTGGTGCCGCCGCAGACGTACAGGACCTGCCCGGTGACAAAGCTGTTCTCGGGCGCGGCGAAGAAACGCACGGCGCGTGCCACGTCGGCCGATTCGCCGAGGCGCTTGACGGGCACTGAGGCCGCGAGCGCGCGTTCCTTCTCGCTGCCCGCCTCGACCACGTCGTAGAACATGTCGGTACGGATAGGACCGGGCGCGACCACGTTCACCGTGATGCCGTCCGCCGCGAGCTCGAGCGCCCAGGTGCGTGCCATGCCCAGCATGCCGGCCTTGGTCGCGGAATAGCTGGTTCGCGTAGCCAGGCCCAACGCCGCGCGAGACGAGAGCAGCACCACGCGGCCGAAGCGCTGTGCACGCATCGCGGGCAATGCACCTTGCACGAGCTGGATCGCACAGCCCAGGTGCAGGTCGACGAGCGCATCGAGATCGTCCAGCTTCACCTCAGGCAGAAGCGCGGGGCGGATCACGCCGGCGTTGTGCACGATGGTGGTCGGCGCAAAGCGCTCGACCAGTTCGCGCACCGCCTCGCCCGTTGCCGCCCGGTCGCTCAGGTCGACCTCGATGCTGTGAAGCTTCGGGTGATCGATCTCGGCCTTGCGGCGCGCGAGCGAGACCACTTCGTAGCCCTGCGCGAGCAGGTCTTCGCAGATCGCCTTGCCGATGCCCGCGCTGCCGCCGGTAACCGCCGCGACCTTCGGCGTCATGCGTGTGCTCCCACCAGCGCGAGCACACGCAGCGGGCTGCCGCTGCCCTTCTCGATCTTGAGCGGCGGGCAGATCAGCACCGCACCCGATGGCGGCAGCAGGTCGAGATTGCTCAGGCACTGCAGGCCATAGCGCCCCGCGCCGTGCATGTAGTAGTGGCACGGGTAAGGCGGCCGCAGGTGATAGCCCTGCCCGGCATCGGTGCCGATGGCCTCGGAGCCGAAGCCGAGCACGTCGCGCTGCTCCACCAGGAAGCGCACAGCCTCGGTGCTGGGGCCGGGCGTGTGCTGGCCGGTTTCGTCGAAGTTCTGGTACGCCTCGGGATCGCTGCGCTTGGACCAGTCGGTGCGCATCAGCACCCAGGCACCCTTGGGAATGCGGCCGTGCGCGGCCTCGTAGCGCTCGATGTCGGCCACGCTCAGCAGGTAGTCGTCGTTCGCCTGCACGTCGGCCGAGCAGTCGATCACGCAGGCCGGCGCCACGAAGTGCTGCACGGGAATGGTGTCGACCGAGTTGTTGGGCAGGTCGCGGCCCGAGATCCAGTGGATCGGCGCATCGAAGTGCGTTCCGGTGTGTTCGCCGCAGGAAAAATTGTTCCAGTACCAGGCCGGGCCGCGCTCGTCGTACTTCGACACTTCTTCGATGCGGAAGGGCCAGCATTGGCCCATCTCTGGCGGCAATGCGATCTGCGGGAACTCGGGTGTGAGCGTCTGCGTGAGGTCGATCACGCGGATGCGGCCGCTCGCCATGGCGGTCACCAGGCCGCCGAGGATTTCGGCGGCGGACATCAGTTCGGTGGTGGTTGTCATCGTGTGGCTCCTGTTCTCAGCCGCCCGCCGCGAGTTCGCGTTCGAGCACCTTGGGGTTGTCGCGCCAGCGCTCCAGCCACTCCTGCGCCACATCGCCGGGGTACACGTCTTCCACCCCATCGCGCAGCGCCTTGACGATGGCGTTGGCCAGCGCGGTTGGCGCCAGCTTGGGCGGCGGCGTGTGCTGGTTCCATTCGTCGTCGAGGGGTCCGGGAAACACGTTGATCACGCGGATGCCGGCGGGGCGCATCTCTGCGCGCAGGCACTGCGCAAGCGAGTGCGCCGCAGCCTTCGAGGCGCTGAAGGTGCCGTGCGGCGGGAAGTTGCTGAGCGCGTAGATCGACAGCAGGTTGACCCATGCGGTCGCGCCCGTTGCACCGTCGGCCGAGCGGCCCTTGAGCGCAGGGCCGAACTCTTGCGCGAGGCGCAGCAGGCCGAAGTAGTTGATGTCCATCTCGGCCTTGGCCACATCGGTGCCGCGGCGCGCGCCGATGCCGAAGGTGCGGTGCACCTCGGCGTTGTTGATCACGATGTCGACCTTGCCGCCGATGGAGCCTGCAAGCTCGGTCACCTGGCGGCCGTTGGTGAGGTCGAGCGGCACGAGCGTGACCTGCGGCAGCGCCGAGATGTCGTCCAGCCCGTCGCCCATCTTCTTCCACGGCTCGGCGTGGCCGACCCAGACGATGTCGGCGCCGGCTTTTACCAGTGCACGCACGATGGCCTGGCCGGTTTCGGTCTTGCCGTCGGTCACCAGCACCTTGCGAAACTTGGGGTCGCTGGTCATCTCGCGCAGCATCTTGTCGTCGGCCATGTGGGGACTCCCTTCATTCGGAAAACCAATGAGAACGGCCTGGCCTGCGCGGTCGAGCCGGGCGCCGACACGGACGCGTGGTAGCGCGTCCCCTCCGGGTTGCCCGCGCTGAGGCGCATCGCCGACCTCCCCATGCAGGTGGACCATGAGCGTCGGGCCGGCATCCAGGTGCACCAGCCCCAGCCGCCAGGGCAGCCGCTCGCGGAAAAACAGGTCGTTGCTGTGGTGCAGCGTGGTGCTGCCGAGCAGTTCGCCCTCGCCGCTCTGTGCGCGCCAGCGCAGCGCAGCGGAGAGGCACTTGTGGCAAACCTCGCGCGGCGGGTACTGCACCGTGCCGCAGTCCTCGCAGGTCTGAAGCTCGAAGCGGCCTTCGGCGGCGGCCGCGGTGAGGCCGAGCGCCACGCGGCCGCGCGCGCCGGGCGGCAGGTTCATCTGCCGGGTGCGCAGCACCGGGTTCTTGCGCGGGGGCGCATCATCGGCATCGTCATGCGGATCTCCCCAGGATCACCGCGCCTGTGCACAGGCAGCGGTCATAGGTCACCATGCCGAAGCCGGCGACGAGGCCGAGTTGCGCATCGGGCACAGTGCGCTTGCCGGCTTGGCCGGTCAGCTGGCGGATCGCCTCGACCATGCCGAGAAAGCCGCCTGCCGCACCGGCCTGCCCGGCCGAGAGCTGGCCACCGCTGGTGTTGTTAGGAAAGCTGCCATCGAAAGTCATGGTGTGCGACTGCACGAAGGCCGGGCCCTCGCCCTTCTCGCAGAAGCCCAGGTCTTCGAACTGCATCATCACGATGACGGGGTAGTCGTCGTAGGTCTGCACAAAGTCCAGCTGGGCTGGCTGGACTCCGGCCTGCGCATACAAGTCGTCGCGGTCCATGCGCCAGCCCCCTTGCACCATCACCGGGTCTTCGGCATAGGCGTTATGGCGCTCGATGGCGCCGCGGATCACCGCGTGCGGCAGGCCCAGGTCGCGCGCGCGCTCCTCGCTCATCACCAGGAAGGCGTCGGCGCCGGCGCAGGGCATCACGCAGTCGAAGAGGTGGATGGGGTCGGAGATCGGCCGCGCCGCCATGTATTCGTCCAGCGTCAGCGCCTTCTTGAACATCGCATTCGGATTGCCGAGCGCATTGGTGCGCTGGTCCACGCAGATGCGGCCGAAGTCTTCGCGCTTCGCGCCATAGGTGCGCATGTAGTTGGCGGTGATGAAAGCGAAGATTGAGTTCGGTCCGCCCGAGCCGTAGGGGTAGCTCGCATCGCGCGCAAAGTTGCTGAAGCTGCCGAGCGTCTGTCGGAAGGAGTCGACATGGTTGGTGTCGGCGCCCACGCAGGCGACGATTTCGGCATCGCCCGCCTGCACGGCACGCGCGGCACGGCGAAGGCACATCACGCCCGAGGCGCCGCCGGTGGGCACATGGTCGAGCCAGCGCGGCGAAAGCCCCAAGTGCTGAGTGACGCCCACGGCCGTGTCGGGCGCGAGCGAGAAGCTGCTGAGGCACAGGCCGTCGATCTGTTCCTTGGCGACGCCGCTGGATTCGACCAGCGCCTCGATGGCTTGGCCGATGAACCAGTGCGCGGTGCGGGTGGAATAGCGCATGTAGGGCACCGTGATGGGCACGGCCACCGCAACGCCTTCGTAGGAGAGCCGTTGCCTGGTCATGCCTGCCCCACTTGTCTTTTCTTCATCGAGCGGGTGTCGATGCAGTGGCCCTGCCCCGGCAGCGACTGCGCCATCTCTCGCAGTTGGCCGCGCTGGATTTTTTGCGACGGCGTGAGCGGCAGCGCATCGACGAAGGCGACGTAGCCCGGCGCCTTGTAGTAGGCCAACTGCGCGAGCGCGTGCTGCACGATGCTTGCCGCAACTTGCTCGCGCTGCGACGCATCGGCGCCCTCGCGCATCACGATGCAGGCCAGCACCTCGTCGCCGCGCACCGCATCGGGCGTCGCGGCCACGGCGGAGGTCTTCACCGCCGGATGCTGGTTGAGCACGCTCTCGACCTCGACGGCCGAAATGTTCTCGCCGCTGCGGCGGATCACATTCTTCTTGCGGTCGACGAAGAAGAAGTTGCCATCGGCGTCGCGGCGCACGAGGTCACCGGTGTGGAACCAGCCGTCCGCCCAGGCTTCGCGCGTGGCCTCGTCGTCCTTCAGGTAGCCGGAGAAGAAATAACGCTGCGGGTCGTCTCCGGCCGAGCGCACGAGCAGTTCACCCGGAGCGTCGGTACCGACGTCGCTGCCGTCCTCGCCCACGAGGCGGATCTGCACGAAGTTTTCCTGCCGGCCGAAGCAACTCGTGCCCACCAAGCGCGGCTCGCGGTTGGCCATGATGCAGGCGGCCGCGCCGGTCTCGGTCATGGCCCACGCCTCCACCAACGGAAAGCCGAAGCGCTCCTCGAAGGGTGCGTGGTTCTTTCGGTCCACCCCGGCGCCGAAGCCCCAGCGGATTGCGTGGTCGCGGTCCGCGGCAGACGGCGGGGCCGACAGCAGCATCGCAGGCATCACGCCAAGGTAGTGCACGATGGTTGCGCCGCTCTCGCGAGCGCTTGCGAGCCAGGTCTTCGGATGGAACCGGTCGAGCTGCACCAGGCAGCCGCCTGCCACCAGCACCACCATGGTGGAGAACGCCATCGCGTTCATGTGGTTGAGCGGCAGCGGCGTGATGACGCGCTCGGCATCGGGCCGAATGCTGCAGACGCCGTCGAGCGCCGCGTACCACTCGCCCGCACGCAGGAAGTAGGCGTTGCTAAGGATGCAACCCTTGGGGCGCCCGGTGGTGCCCGACGTGTAGAGCAGGCCGCATTCGGTGTCGGTGCCGATGGGTTCGTGCGACCGCGGCGCAGCGGTGCTGGCTCTGGGCACAGCGTCGTCGGGTCCCATGGTTTCGAAGGGCACGCCGGTTTGCGCAGCGGCTGTGCGCAGATCATTCGCGCGTTCAGGCAGCGTCACCGCCAGGCCGATCTCGCTGTGGCCGATCAGGTACACCAGTTCGGCCGAACGCATTTCGGCATTGATCGGCACCACGCTCACGCCCAGCGCGTTGAGCGCGAACCAGTGGAAGAGGAACGCGGGCCGGTTCTCCAGCAGCAGTCCCACTCGATGGCCGTGGCCGTAGCCGGCTTTCGCGTAGGCGGCGCGAAGCCGCTCGACCTCGGCGGCTGCCTCACCCCAGCGGATGGCACCGGCCGGAATGCCGTAGGCGGCAGCGGTCACCGACTCCGTGAACAAGAACTCGGCCTGCGGCGTGCGCTTGGCAGTTGCCGCAAAGACTTGATGGACGGTGGCGAAAACGGTGGAGTCTTGCATCGCGTCCCTAGATGAAGAGCTGCACGGCAGGCAGCGCCGCGTCGCAGTTGAGCAGGTTCACGCGCTTGAGCGTCATGCGCAGCGCGCCGTCTTGCACCGTGAGGTAGTGGAAGAAGGTGCCGACGTAGAACTGCAGCTCGTCGCCCTGCGATTCGGTGTAGTGGAACTCGGTGCGCACCACGAAGCGGTTGCCTTCGGCGTCGAAAGTCTCGACCACCGGCAGTTGCAGCAAGTGGTGGCAGCGGCTCGGCGGCTGCTGCGAAAAGGCACGCGGGCTCTTGAGGCGCTCGATGCGCAGTTCGCGCAGCAGCTTGTCTTCGTAAAGATGCGAGGTGTGGTTGAGCCCGTCTTCCTGGTCGGGCACCAGCGGCACCCAGTAGAAGGCGTCGTCGGTGAAGAGCGCGTTCCACTCTTCATAGCGGCGCGTGTCGAGCAGGCGCGCTTCGTTCACGACGAAGTCGATCAAGTCCTGGCGAGTGATATCGGTGCCGGCCATCACATCGTCTCCGTCATGCGCTGCACCCAGCTGCGGTACTGGTTGCGCATCGGCAGTTCGTTGGTGCCGCCCGTGGTGATCTCGCCGCCCTTCAGCTCCGACGGGTCGTAGTCGCGGTGCAGGCTCACCCACTCATTGCCGCTCGCGTGCAGCCCGGCCTGCATGCCGCGGTAGGCCTGCAGGTCGTCGTGACCCACCACCGAGAACGGCGAGTTGATGAGCCGGTTGTACATGGTGGTGCGCTGCAGCAGTTCGGGCGGCGCGCCCTTCAGTCGGAAGGTCCAGCTCTCGATCAGCGTCTTGTCGGCAGAGATCGGCTTCACCACGCGGATTGCCTGGATCGCACCCTTGATGGTGAGGTTCGGGTAGTACACGGTGTTGTGCCGCGCCATGCCGAGGATCTGCGCGGTCTTCTCTTCGCCGTAGCGCGCCTTCATGGCGTCGTCGTACTCGGGAATTGCCTTGTACTTGCTGTGGATGCTGAAGTGCACGCCCGTGAAGCTGTGGCCGTGGTCGTAGGTGCGAATGCCCATGTCCTCGAAGAACTTGTAGTCGGACATGAAAGGCACGAACTGCTCCACGGCCATGGGCTTGGGCTCGTCGGCGGGCTTGTCGGCCCACATGCGCTTTGCAGTGCCGGCCGACGATTCGTGCGCCACCATGGGGTGCATCGTGTCGTTGAGGTTCTCGACGAACATCTTCCAGTTGCACTGGTGCATGAAGCGCAGGCAACCGCCGGCAATCTCGAGCTCGCCTTCGGGCGAACGGTCGGCCATGTTGTCGATGGAGCTCAGCGAATCGCCAAAGTACTCGTCGAAGTCCGGCCCCGCATCATTGATCTTCACGAAGATGAAGCCGCGGTAGCTGCGCACATGCTTCAGCGTGGTCAGGCCCTTGGCCGACTCGCACTCGTGCAGCGCCGTGTTCTCGTAACCGGTCTTCAGCGGAATCGCCAGCAGCGAGCCGTCGGTCTTGAAGGTCCATGCGTGGTACGGGCAGCGAAAGAACTTGCCGGTGTTGCCGCACGGCGCGCTCACCAGGCGCGAACCCTTGTGGGCGCAGCGGTTCATCATTGCGCGCACGCTGCCGTCGGTGTGGCGCACGACGATCAGCGGACGGCCGGCGATTTCGTTGCTGATCCAGTCGCCGGGCTTGGGCAATTGGCTCTCGTGCCCGACGTAGTTCCAGGTGTTGGCGAAGAAGTGCTCCTGCTCCAGCTCGAAGAGTTCCTGGCTGGTGTACAGGTCGCGGTGCACGCGGTCGTTCTGCACGAGTGCGCGCACGGCTTCGGGGTTGTCTCGGTACGAAGGCATGGTTCTCGTGGCTCCTTCACATGTCGAGCACCAGGCGCGCACCCTTGGCGCGCGAGATGCAGATCTGCATGACGTTGCCCTCGGCCTTCTCGCGGGCCGTGAGCACGTAGTCGCGGTGGTCGATCTCGCCGTCGAGCACTGGCACGGCGCACACGCCGCATTCGCCGCGCTTGCAGTCGAACATCGGGTCGCACCCGTTGTCGATGAGGCAATCGAGAATGCTCTGGTCGGCCGCGACGGTGAAGCGCTGGCCCGATTGGGCGAGTTCCACCTCGAAGGGCTGGTCGCCCTCTTCCGCGACCGGCTCCGTAAAGAGTTCGAAGTGCACGCGGTCATGCTCCCAGCCGCGCGCCTGGGTGCGGGCCAGCACGGCGTCGAGCATGACCTTGGGGCCGCAGACGTAGAGGCGGTCGCCGGCCGGCACGTCGTCGAGCAGCGCGTCGATATCGAGCGGTGCGCCGGCTTCGGCATCGGCATGCACGCGCAGGTCGTCGCCGAGCAGCGCCTGGAGCTCGGGCAGGAAGGCCATCAGGTCGCGGCTGCGGCCGGCGTAGTGCATGCGCACCGGCGCCTCTTCGGCGCGGCGGCGCGCGGCCATGGTGGCCAGCGGCGTCACGCCGATGCCGCCCGCCACCAGCACCGAGCCGCCGGGACCGGTGTGCAGCGGAAAGTCGTTCTTCGGCGCCTCGATGGCGAGGGTATCGCCCTCTTTCAGCTGCTCGTGCATGAAGCGCGATCCGCCGCGGCCTTCGGCTTCCTTGCGCACCGCGATCACATACTCCGCGGGGGCGTTCGTCGCGTTGCGTGCGGTCGCGAAGTTGATCAGCGAGTAGTGGCGCCAGTCGGTCTTGCCATCGGGCAGCTTCACCTGAACGCGGATGTGTGCACCGGCGGCAAAGCCGGGCAGCGGGCGCCCGTCTTCCGCGCGCAGGCGCAGCATGCGGATGAGCGGATTGAGTTCGCGCGCTTCGGCAACGCGAAGCTGGAGCGTGGCGGTGGGTGCGGTCATCGTGCGTCCGTTGTCTCTCTTCAGGCCAGTGCGTGCTGCGCGAGCGCGGCTTGCAGCTTGTGGCCGTGTTCGTCGGCAAGCGCGGCGTCGCGCAGTTCGCGCAGGGTGGCGGGCGCGAGCCGGGGGCCGGCGCGTTCCACCGCGCGCATCACGGTGTCGTAGTTGCGGATGCCGCGCTCATGCGTGTCGCTGTAGCCCTTGACGAGGCGCTGGCACTGCGCGAGCTCCACCGCCAGCTCAGGGTTGTGCCCCGCGGCGGCGGCGATGCGCTGCAGCCATTCCTCGATGCGGCGGTTTTCCTCGGCATAGCGCATCGTCGACAGGCGCCAGCGCTTGCATGCCGCAACCATGCGCAGCATCAGGTAGCCGTGCAGCGAGCTGGTCTGGATCACCCGGCCGTGCTGCGTCAATCGCTCGACGAGCTTCTTCGGCCATGTGGAGTTCATGAGCCAGCGGCCGATGCCGCCCGGTAGCGTCTCGCAGACTTCCTGCAGGCGCGGATGCATGTATTCGTTGATGGCAAGCACCTGGCCGGGCTGCACGCGGGCCTCGCCGCGCACGCGCTCGAAGCGGGTCGCGCGGGTCTTGAGTGCGGCAACGCGGGCGGTGTCTTCGTAGGACATCCAGAGCGCAAGGTGGCGAGCCGTTTCGCGCAACAGGCGGTGGGCGCTGTCGCCGGGCAGCGCCGCAATGGCAGCCATGCGGTCGAGGTAGAGGCCGGCGTAGGCCGGGTCCTGGTAGTCGATGAGGCGGCGCACGCCTTCGAGCAGGAAGTCTTGCGCGGCGAGCGGAAAGTCGCGCTGCACGCGCTCGACCAGCGCACGCACGGCCGGGTGACGTGGTTGCGGAGTCGGCACAGCCGCCGCGGCTTCCGGCGGTGTCTCACCATCGTCGCCGGCCTGCGCGCGAGCGAATGCGCCGCCAAAGGCCTTGAGGCTGGGCTTGACGCCCACGCCGCCGCGCTCGATGGTCGCTTCGAACTGCGCGCGGCTGAATGGCAGCACGCCCGATCCCGCCAGCGCACCGAACAGCACCGCACTGATCACGCTGCCCGAGGCTTCGGCGGCCTCAGCCATGTCGAAGCGGATGAAGCGCTTGGCGGCCCGAGCCGTGTGCGCGAGCAACTGCGTGCTGTCGACACGGCCATCGCCCAGCGCGCTTTTCTCGGCAATGGAGAACACGCGGTGCGTGGACGCAATGAGCGTGGTGCGGTCGCTGGTGACCAGCCCGCGCTGCACCGCCCGGCCCGCTTCCATGAGTTCGGATGCAAGCACCACGTCCACGTCGCCCGGCAGCGGCATCAGCGCCAGCACGGGCCGGGCGCCATCCGCTTCGGCCTGCGCCGTTGGATAGAGCTCCACGTAGTAGATGGTTGCGCCCGTGCGCTGCGCCACACCTGGCACGGAGGTGGTCTGGGCGACGTAGCCGTTGGCCTCGCCCATGTCGACGATCCAGTCGGCCAGCACGCCGCCGCCCTCCCCGCCCATGGCGAGGATCGCGATCTTGATGGGTTGGGCCTTGGTCGTCATCATTGCTTCAGAAGGCATAGGCTTCGCGGCGGCGCGCGTCGCCGCGCTGCAGCCAGCCGATGACGGCGCTGCGAACGCGTTCGCGCAGCTTGTCCGAGCCTGTCGGGTTGCTCACGATCTGCGCCTTGTAGAACGACGGGCACAGCACGGCGGCATGCGAAACATCCCCGCAGTTTCCGCAGCCCACGCAACTGTCGAGCACGGTGGCAACGGGATCGACGCGCAGCGGATCGGGGTTGGGCTTGATGGAGAGCGACGGGCAGCCCGACAGGCGGATGCACGAGTGGTCGCCAGTGCAGGTATCCGAATCGACGCCGAACTTCTCGCGCACCATGCGCTTGCCGTCGGCAATGGCCTTGCGCACCAATGGCTTCTCGCGGCGCTGCTTGTTGAGCATGCACTCCGACTGGGCGATGAGGACCTTCGGCCCCTTCTTGGTGGTGGTGAGTGCTTCTTTGAGCGCGTCGCGCATGCCTGCCACGTCGTAGGTGCGGCGCATTGTTTTTACCCACTCCACGCCGACGCCGCGCACGGCGCGCTCGATCTCGTGGCCGGTGCTGCGGGTCTTGTTGATGGCGTTGGACGAAAGGATGTCCTGCCCGCCGGTGGCCGAGGTGTAGTTGTTGTCGACAATGATGGTGAGGTTGTCGCTCTTGTTGAACACCGCGTTGGCCACGCCGCTCGTGAGGCCGTTGTGCCAGAAACCGCCGTCGCCCATCATCGAGATGGCGCGCTTGCCGGCGGGCGCATTCAGCGCCGCCGCACCGGCACCGCCCAGGCCGTAGCCCATGGTGGTGTTGCCGATGTTGAAGGGCGGCAGGATGGAGAACAGGTGGCAGCCGATGTCGGCACTCACATGATGCGCACCGAGTTCGCGCTCGACCAGCTTCATCGCGCTGAAGATCGGGCGCTCGGGGCAGCCGGTGCAAAAGCCCGGCGGGCGCGCATGCACGACGTCGCCGAGCGCCGTCGACGGCATGGCCGGCTCGGGTGCCGCATCGACGCCGATGGCGGCGACTTCCTTCAGCGGGATCACCTTTCGCACCGGTGCGGGAACGGGCAGCGGTGCAAGCCGCTCGTAGCGCTCGCAGAAGGTGCGCGCGCCCTTCAGCAGCTCGGACGCCGTGTATTCGCCGGCCACGGGCAACATGTCCTTGCCGTGCAGCACGGTCGTGGAGCCCGCTTGCCGCAGGATGGTCGCTAGGTTCTGTTCGACGAAGTTGGGCTGCCCCTCTTCGACGATCAGCACCGCACGCTTGCCTTCGCAGAAGCGGATCACTTCGCTCTCGATGACCGGGTAGGCCACGTTCATCACGTAGAGCGGCACCTGGGTGTTGCCGTACACGTCGGCCAGGCCGAGGCGCTCCAGCGCGCGCAGCAGCGTGTTGTAGCTGCCGCCCTGCACGATGATGCCGATGTCATCGGCGTCTTCGGAAAAAAACTCGTTGAGCTTGCGCTCCTCGATGAAGCGCACGGCGGCGGGCCAGCGGTCCTTCACCTTTTCTTGTTCATGCACAAAGCTCGCGGGCGGCAGCACGATGCGGCTGACGTCGCGCTGCGGGTTCTCCAGCGCCTCTTGCAGCGTGAACTTGGCGCGCTTGTTGTCGCCTGCAACGAAGTGCCCGTGCACATGGCAGGCGCGGATGCGCAGCTGCAGCATCACGGGCGTGTTGCTGGCCTCCGAAAGATCGAAGCCCGTTTTCACCGCATCGACGATGCTCGGCAGGTTGGGCCGCGGATCGAGCAGCCAGATCTGCGACTTCATCGCGAACGCATGGCTGCGCTCCTGCATGATGGAAGAGCCTTCGCCGTAGTCTTCGCCCACGATGATGAGCGCGCCGCCGGTGACGCCGCCCGAGGCCAGGTTGGCCAGCGCGTCCGACGCGACGTTGGTGCCCACGGTGGCCTTGAAGGTGACGGCGCCGCGCAGCGGATAGTTGACCGAAGCAGCCAGCGTGGCTGCGGCAGTGGCTTCGCTTGCGCTGTTCTCGAAGCGGATGCCCTGCTCGGCCAGGATGTCCTGCGCATCGGCCAGCACGTCCATCAGGTGCGAGATGGGCGCGCCCTGGTAGCCGGCCACATAGGAAACCCCCGATTCGAGCAAGGCCTTGGTGACGGCCAGAATGCCTTCACCGCGGAACACCTCGCCACCGGAAAGTCGCAGCTTCTTGACTTCTTCGACGAATGAACGCTCAGCCATGTGGGTCCTTCTTCTTTCTCGTGGGAGGATGCGCTTCAGGTGCCACATCACGCTTTCTATAATGTTGACAAATGAATGTATCCACAATCATGAATTACCCTAGACATGCAAGCAGCGTGCCTGCGGCCGGTATGCGGCGCGTGGCGATGAGGTGCGTTCATGGCTGAGCAACCTCCTGAAACACATCGCTTCGTCGATGACTACCTGCCGGCGCTGCTGGCGCAGGCCAGCCAGCTGATCTCCTCGGAGTTCCACGAGGTGGCGCGGCAGCAAGGCTTCTCTGTTTCCGAGTGGCGCGTGATGGCGTCGCTTGCCGGCAGCGAGCCGATCAGCATCGGCCAGCTTGCGCAAGTGACGGTGACCAAGCAGCCCACGGTCACGCGCCTGCTGGACCGCATGGAAGCGCGCGGACAGGTTGAGCGGCTGCCCCATGAGAGTGATCGCCGCATCACGCTGGTGCGCATCACGCGCAAGGGGCTGAAGGCGGTGGAACATCTGATGGAGCTCGCGCGCGACCACGAGCGGCGCGTGCTCGAACCCTTCGGCCTGCGACGCGCCGAAGAGCTCAAGCAAACCCTGCGGCAGATGATTGACCTGCACGTGCATGTGCCGGTCGAGGAGCCGGAGGAAGACTAGGGCACGAGCACGGCGCGGCCCCGATGGCCGCGCTGCGCGATCCACTCGAGAGCCGCGGCGGCATCGGCAAGCGCGAAGCTGCGCACGTCGAGTTGCAAACGGCCATCGGCCAGGCGCGCCAGCAACCCGGGCGCGGCCGCACGGCCAGCGGCCTCGCGCCTGAACATGTTGAGCGGCAGCAGCGCCACGTCGCGCTGCAGAAAGTGTGCGATGTCCAGCTGCAGCATGGGGCCTGCCGTGTAGCCGATGAGCACGGCGCGGCCACCGGGCCGCACGGCGGGCAGCACCACCGAAAGGACGCTTCCTCCGACTGTGTCGATCAACAGGTCCGCACATGCGACAGGTGGAGGCTCGGCATCCGGATCGACCGCCGTCACGGTGCAGCCGGCTTCGATGGCCAGCTGCACGGCCAGCGAGCCCACGGCACCGCTCGCGCCTGTCACCAGCACCTGTTCGCCGGCCTGCAGCCTCGCGACTTCATGCAGCGCCACCCATGCCGACGTGGTGGGCGAAAAGAACGCAGCGCCGAGGGGCATCGGCAATGCATCGGGCAGCACGCCAAGTGCTTCGTCGGGCGCATCGATCAGCTCGCACCAGGTGCCGTCGAACAAGGTCCCCAGGCCGCTGCCGCGCAGCCAGACGCGTTGGCCTTCGGCGTAGCGTTCGCTTGCGATGACGATGCCGGCGGCTTCCACGCCTGGCGTGTACGGCAGCGGTGGATGCCGCAGGAAACTGCCGCGCCACACGGTGCGGTCGATGTGGCCGACCGTGGCCGCCTGCATGCGCACGATGGTCCGGCCAGGCCTGTGCACCGGGTCTGGCACCTCTTCCAGCGCAGGCACTGCATCGAAACCGTGGATGCGAACGGCCTTCATGGCAGCGTGGAGAGAAAGTCGAGCACCGTGCGCGCGAAGGCCTCTGGCATCTGGTCGGGCAAGGGAACCATGCCGCCTTCGATGTCGACAATGCGCGCCTGCGGCAGATGATGTTGCAGCTCTGCCGCATGCGGCGCAGCGAACGGGTCGTGGGTCGCGCGAATGATGAGCGCGGGTTGCGTCACGCGGCCGATGCGATCTTCCATGCGATACGACGCGACGGCGCGATGGCCCTCTTCAACCCGATGGCCGACCTTCAACGCATCGAGCACGAAGGCCTCGAGCAGATCGGGTCGATCGGGCGGATAGAAGCCCTGCCGCTTTTGCCACAGTGCGGCCAGATGGCTGCCGTCCTGGCTCGGCGCCACCTCGTCGATGGGCGGCCGCTCTGCCCTTGCGCGGCGAAATGCTTCGTCGGTGTACGGCGTGGACGACAGCACCAGGCCGCGCACGCGATCGGGAAAGGCGGCCGCGAGTTCGATGGCCACGACGCCGCCGGTGTGGTGGCCCACAACATCGGCGCGCGCGACGCCCAGTGCCTCAAGCAGTTCGCACGCCACGCGCGCCCATTGCTCGATGCTCGCCGGCACGCCGCCGTCAGCGGAATCGCCGAAGCCCGCGGTGTCCATTGCGACGGCCCGATAGCGCGCACCGATCAATGGAAGTACTACGCGATATTCAGCCCAACTGCGCGGCGACTGGTGCAGCAGCAACACGGCCGGCGCATCCGCATCGCCGCACGTCGCGTAGTGCACCTGCCCCACCGACAGGTCGGCAAAGGCGCGGCGGATAGTCATGACAGCGTCTCGTCGGCCGGTGCGCGCCACAGGCCGGCATGCTTCAGTTCACCGAGCGTGCGCGAGAGCACGTCGCGGCGGTAGGCGGCGATGTCGCGACCCTCATAGCTGTAGAAGCCGCTGCCGGTCTTGAGGCCGAGCCGCCCTTCTTCGACCATGCGATCGACGATGGCCGGCGCGGTGTAGCGGCCCTTGTCGATCGACGCCGACATTTCGCGGCTGGCATGGTGCAGGATGTCGCAGCCGCCGAAGTCGATGAACTCGACCACGCCGAGCGCGGCGAAGCGCAGGCCCAGGCCGTAGCGCGTGGCCTTGTCGATCTCCTCGGCGGTGGCGGCGCCCTCCTCGATCATGCGGGCGGCCTCGTTCATCACCAATGCCTGCAGGCGCGGCACGATGTAGCCCGGCGATGCGCCGCAGACCACGGGCAGCTTGCCGATCTGTTCCATCAACGACTTGGTGCGTGCGAGCACGGCCGCATCGGTGCCGGGGTGGCAGCTGAGTTCGACCACCGGAATCACATACGCCGGGTTGAGCCAGTGCATGTTGAGGAAGCGCTCGGGGAGCCGCACGAGTGCCGCGAGCTGCGTGACCAGAATGCTGCTGGTGGTGGAGGTGAGGATCGCGTCGTCGCGGCAGTGGCGGTTGAGGTGCTCGAACGCTTCGCGCTTGGCCTCCATGGTTTCGGGCACGCCTTCGAACACCAGCTCTGCTGCGCCCAAAGCCTGCGGTGCTTCGGCGGCGCTCACCAGGCTCACCCGTTCGGCGATGGCCTGTATCTGCTTTGCATCGATCACGCCGAGTTGCGCCAGGCCCGCAAGGCTTGCTTCAATCTCGGCCCGGGCCTCGCCCTGCAGGCGCTGCCAGGCTTCGTCGGTGCGCCGGCGAAGATCGATCAACGAGATGCGGTGGCCGGCATAGGCGAACGCAATCGCGATGCCGCGCCCCATGCGGCCGGCGCCTACGGCCGCGAAGCGAGGCAGCGGCGCGCCTTCATTCGCCATCGTGCAGCCTTTGCTTGAGCTGCGCCGCGCTCAGGCCGGCAAGGCCCAGGCTTTCGAAGGTGCGCGGGCCTTGGCGCAGGTCGCGGCCGAGAAATCCGCCGACGATGGCAAGCAGCCCCTGTGCTATGGGTGCGTCCACGCCCGCATGGCGTGCGGCGGATGCCAGGAAGGCAAGCCCGAGTTCGGTGTCTTCGGTGATGTAGCGGTGCGTATGCAGGTCGATGTTCTCGCGCCAGTCGCCGGACTTGACGAGCTGCTTGTGCGCATCGCCGTACATCCACTGGTCGTTGTTGTAGTGGTCGGCCAGCGGATAGTGCGGCGCACTGTGCCCGAAGGCCTCGCGCACGGCCATGCGCTCGCGGTCGAGCCGGTCGGTCACATCGCGCACCGCACGCTGGGTGCCTTCGTTGTGGATGTCCCAGCGCTCGAAGTGCTGCAGCGGCGCGGCGTTCATCACCATGAGTGGCGGATGGATAACCGGACCGGCATTCATGAGCGCGCCCGACAGCGCATCGCCGCAGCCGTGCACGGCGGGATAGGCCTTGCGGATCACTTCGATCGCCTCGGCCTCCTTGCGGGCAGGATAGACGCCGGTCGGCAGGCGGATGGCGCGGATGGTGACGTTCACTTCGCGCTCGCCGTGCTTGCGCGCGAGGTAGGGCAGCGTGCCGGTCTCGGCCCAGGCCACGTCGGCACGGCTGCCCGCCTCTTTCACCGTTCGCGCCATCACGTAGCTGCCGAAGGTGCCGGGCGGCAGAAAGACGACCTGACCGTCGACGAGATGCGGCGCCATGGCCAGCGCGATGTCGTGCTGGGCAATGGCGGGCGTGGGAAGAACGATCAGCTCGGCGCCCTTCAGCGCCGCGGCGATGTCGGCGGTGGCGAGTGCGAGCGGCACCTCGCGCGTGCCGTCGGCATCCTTCAGCGTGATGGCGCCGGCTTGCACCACCGCTTCGAGCGCCGCTGCATCGCGGCGCCACAGGCGCACCTCATGGCCGGCTTCGGACAGGTCGGCGGCGGCCGCGTAGGCGCCATGACCACCACCAAGAATCGCAATTTTCATATTCGAGATTTGAAAAGCAGATGTCGATGAACCGGCAGCCGCGGTACGGACCGGGGAAGCAATGCCTTATTACATTACTTTTCATCTGTTCATGTGTCAACCAAATTTCGCACCTGTCACCTCCACGGAAACCCGCAATGAAAAAGCCCGCGCTTCTTGCAAAGCGCGGGCTTTCTTTGGGGCAAAACGACCGGTCGGCCGCTCTGGAATGGTTCAGCGCGTAGGCTTGAACGCACGCTTTTGTGCGTCGCGGGGCACAAAGACCTTGCCCGGGCCGCCATGGCCTGCGCCATTGCCGCGTGGAGCAAAACCTTCGCGGGGTGCAAAGCCTTCGCGCGGCGCGAAACCGCCGTCGCCGCGGCCACCACCGTGACCATGACCTGGCCGCCGCGCGGGGCGCTGTCGCCCCAGCCCGGCTTGCGGCCATAACCACCGCCGCCACCGTTGCCGCCGTCATCGCGGCCGCCGCCGAAGCCGGCGTTGTTGCCGCCCTGGAAGCCGCGCGGGCCTTGGCCCTGCGCCGGACCGCGCGAGTTGCGGTCGTTGAAGCCGCTGGCGCCGGCATAGCCGCCGCCGTTGTTGCCGCGGTAGCCACCGCCGCCGCCTGCACCGCCGTTGCCGAACTTGCGGTCGCGCGACTGGTTGTCGCCGCGGCCGCCGCGGTACTCGCCCATGGGCGGACGCGATTGCGGCATGCGCTGTTGCGGCTCGAGGCCTGCAACCACTTCAGCCTTGAACTGCTGGCGGCTGTATTGCTCGATGTCCATGATCTTGCGGCGATCGCGGAACTCGGCAAACGTGATGGCCAGGCCGTCGCGGCCTGCACGGCCGGTGCGGCCGATGCGGTGGGTGTAGTCCTCCGCCTTCATCGGCAGGCCGAAGTTGAAGACGTGGGTGATGGTCGGCACGTCGATGCCGCGGGCGGCAACGTCGGTGGCCACCAGGATCTGAACCTGGCCCTGGCGCAGCGCCATCAGGCGGCGGTTGCGCAGGCCCTGGCTCAGGGCGCCGTGCAGCGCGACGGCGCTGAAGCCTTCTTGCTGCAGGTCGCTGGCGAGGCCGTCGCACTCGACTTGCGTGCTGGCGAACACGATCGCCTGGTTGATGCTGGTGTCGCGCAGCCAGTGGTCGAGCAGCTTGCGCTTGTGCTGGCTGTTATCGGCCCAGTACAGCGACTGCTTGATGTTGGCGTGCTTCTCTTGCGGGCTGTCGATGGTGATGCGCTGCGGCTCGCGCATGACGCGCTGGGCCAGTTGCTGGATGCGCGGCGCGAAGGTGGCGCTGAACATCATGGTCTGCTGGCGCTCGATGGTCAGCTGGTTCACTTCAGCCAGGTCGTCCGAGAAGCCGAGGTCGAGCATGCGGTCGGCTTCGTCGACCACCAGGAACTTGACCTGGTCGAGCTTGAGCTGCGACGAGCGCTGCAGGTCGAGCAGGCGGCCGGGCGTGGCAACCACGAGGTCGGCGTTCTGCAGCTTGGCGATTTGCAGCTGGTAAGGCATGCCGCCCACCACGTTGGCAACGCGCAGACCGCGGCAATGGCGAACCAGTTCGATGGCGTCGTGCGCAACCTGCTGCGCGAGTTCGCGCGTGGGGCACAGGATGAGGGCGCCAGGGGTGGCGGCCTTGAAATGGCGGGCGTTGGTCGGGTCCTTGCGCTTCGGCTTCTTGGGCACGGCCTCGCCGCGGGCAGCGGCTTCAGCGGCCAGGCGCTGGAATTCGGCCTTGGCTTCGGCTTCGGCTTCGGCTTGGCGCTTGAGCAGCGTGTGCAGCACGGGCAGCAGGAAGGCAGCAGTCTTGCCCGAGCCGGTCTGGCTCGAGACCATCAGGTCGACGAAGCGTGCCTTGCCGTCCTGGCCGGCTTCACCGGCCATGGCGAGCGGAATCACCTTGTCTTGCACGGTGGTGGGCTGGGTAAAGCCCAGGTCCGCCACGGCGGCAATCAGTTCCGGCGCGAGGCCGAGCTTGATGAAGCCGTTGGGAATGCGGGCTTCTTCGGCCACGGCCGCTTCGGGAGCGGCGGCGTCGAGCGCCTCGAGAATCGGCGCTTCGGACATGGTGTCCGCGGCAGCGACAAATTCGTTGTTGTTGGTGGATTGCACAGGCGCGAACTCGCCCTGCGCTTCAAAAGCGTCGGTCATGTGAATATCAATCTCAAACGCGAGCGCTGCCGTAGGCGGCGCCCCGTTGGTGGTTAAAAACATCAACCATCCAACGACATTCAACTTCTGGCTTTCGCCGGAGGCTGCGGCCCTTTTTGATCAGCGGATGCGATCGGGCGCGGTGTGCAAGATAGGGAGATGCAAGAGACGCTGAACGGAAAACTCCAGATCAGCGAAGCCCTCGATTATGACACGGCTCGGGGTTTTTACCTAATCCGTTAATTTCAAGAAGGTTTCCCGGTAGTGCGCGAGCTCCTCGATGGATTCGTGCACGTCGGCCAGCGCAGTGTGCGCCTGCTGCTTCTTGAAGGCGCTGTAGGCGGCGGGTTTCCAGCGCTTGGCCAGCTCTTTGAGGGTGCTGACGTCGAGGTTGCGGTAATGAAAGTACGCTTCCAGCTTGGGCATGAACTTGACCAGGAAACGCCGGTCCTGGCCAATGGTGTTGCCGCACATCGGCGAGCCGCTCCGGGGAACGTATTTGGCAATGAATTCGAGCAGTTGCTGCTCGGCCGCGGCTTCGTCGAGCGTGGAGGCCTTCACTTTGTCGATCAAGCCGCTTCGGCCATGCGTGCCCTTGTTCCAGGCGTCCATGGCGTCGAGCACGGCATCGCTCTGGTGAATGACCAGCACCGGGCCGTCGATGCGGGGGGTGAGATCGGGGCCGGTCACGACCACGGCGATCTCGAGCAGGCGCTCTTTCTCGGGGTCGAGGCCGCTCATTTCGCAGTCGAGCCAGACCAGGTTCTGGTCGCTTTTCTTCAGGACCGGCGGGGTCGTGACGATCGTGGGGTCAAGGGATTCGGGCATTGCAGGATTGTCGTCGAAGGTCTGCGCCGGCCGGACCCGAGGGCTAAACTCGACGCTCCATGTCCTATTCGCTCATCTTCACCACTGCCTTCGCGGCTGCACTGGTCCTTGGCTTGCTCGTGAAGTTCTGGCTCGCATCGCGGCAAGTGCGCCATGTCGCACGGCATCGTGGCGCCGTGCCGGCCGCTTTCGAGCACAAGATCACGCTTGCCGCCCACCAGAAGGCTGCCGACTACACCATTGCCAAGGCCCGCTTCGGCATGGTCGAGATGGCGTGGGGAGCGGCACTGCTGCTGGGCTGGACGCTGCTGGGCGGCCTCGACGTGCTCAACAAGCTGCTTCTCGCCTGGCTGGGCGGCGGCATGGTGCAGCAACTGGCCCTGCTGGCGGCCTTCGCGGTGATCGGCGGGCTGCTCGAGCTGCCCTTCACGCTCTGGCAGACCTTCAGGCTCGAAGAGCGCTTTGGCTTCAACAAGATGACGTTCGGCCTCTGGCTGCGCGACACCGTCGTCTCCACGCTGATCGGCGCGGCCATCGGGTTGCCGATTGCGGCGCTGATCCTGTGGATCATGGGCGCGGCCGGCACCCTGTGGTGGCTCTGGGCCTGGGTAGCCTGGATGGGATTCAACCTGCTGCTGATGATCGTCTACCCGATGTTCATCGCACCGGTCTACAACAAGTTCAAGCCGCTCGACGATCCCACCGTCAAGGAACGCGTCACTGCACTGATGGCACGCTGCGGCTTCCGCGCCAAGGGGCTGTTCGTCATGGACGGCAGCCGGCGCAGCGCACATGCCAACGCCTACTTCACGGGCTTTGGCGCGAGCAAGCGGGTGGTGTTCTACGACACGCTGCTGCGGCAGCTGAACGCGGCCGAGATGGAGGCGGTGCTCGCGCACGAGCTCGGCCATTTCAAGCACCGCCACATCGTGAAGCGGCTTGCGGCAATGTTCGCGCTGAGCCTCGCGGGCTTCGCGCTGCTGGGCTGGGTGTCGACGCAGGTGTGGTTCTACACCGGGCTCGGCGTGCAGCCGAACATGGCGCCCACGGCGCCGAACAACGCACTCGCGCTGCTGCTGTTCATGCTTGCGGTGCCTGTGTTCGGCTTCTTCGTCGCCCCGCTGCCCGCCCGGCTTTCGCGCAAGCACGAGTTCGAGGCCGACGCATACGCAGTGGCGCAGACCAGCAGCGCCGACCTGTCGGCCGCACTGCTCAAGCTCTACCAGGACAATGCGTCGACGCTCACGCCCGATCCGGTGTTCGTCAAGTTCTACTATTCCCACCCTCCGGCCTCCGAGCGCCTTGCGCGCATGACAGCGGCCTGAACCACGATATTTCTCCCCGGAAGCCGAGCCCATGAGCAGCATGTTCAAGCCCAAAGACTGGAAAGCCATTCCACGCCACGCACTGAGCGCCACCGAGATCGTTTCCGGCCTGGCCAAGCTCGACGGCTGGAAGCTCACCGGAGACGGCGCCGACGTCGCCATCGAGAAGACCTTTACCTTCGCCAACTACTTCGAGACCATCGCCTTCGTGAACGCGCTGGCCTTCATCGCCCATACCCAAGACCATCACCCGGACCTGTCGGTGCACTACAACCGCTGCGTGGTGCGGTTCAACACGCACGACGTGGGCGGACTCTCGGTCACCGACTTCGACTGCGCACGCCAGGCCGACGCCCTCGTGGCCAGCCCGGCGCCGTGATGAGGAAACCCGCCGTTGGCTAAGCCGCCCCGCACACTCCCCAAGGGAGGCGGCACATCCGCACGCGTTCTGCATGACGGCTTGGTCATTGCAAGCCACGGACGGCATTGCCTGGTCGAAACACCCGCGGGCGACCGCCTGATCTGCCATCCGCGCGGCAAGAAGAGCCAGGCCGTGGTTGGCGACCGGGTGCGCTGGCAAGCGAGCGAAGACGAAGGCACCATCGAAGAGGTGGTGCCGCGCCGCAATCTCTTCTATCGGCAGGACGAGATCCGCACCAAGTCGTTTGCGGCCAATCTCGACCATGTGCTGATCCTGATCGCGGCGGAGCCGGAGTTCTCGGAGCACCAACTGGCGCGCGCACTCATCGCCGCCGAAGCCGAGCACATCACACCCATCATCGCGCTCAACAAGAGCGACCTGGCAGAGCCCTTCGAGCGTGCATGGAGCAAGCTTGCGCCCTACCGCCGCATGCACCACGGCGTGCTGCCGCTGTCGCTCAAGGCGTCCGCCGAGGCCGACTACGCGTCGCTTATGAAACTGCTCGCGGGCAAGAGCACGCTGGTGCTGGGCCCTTCCGGCGCCGGCAAGAGCACGCTCATCAACCTGCTGGTGCCCGGTGCCACGGCACTGACCGGTGAGATCTCGCAGGCGCTGAATTCGGGCAAGCACACCACCACCAGCACCACGTGGTACTGGGTGGACGAAGCGCGCACCACGGGCCTCATCGACTCGCCGGGCTTTCAGGAATTCGGGCTGAACCACATCGAGCCGATGCAGCTCGCGAGCTTGATGCCGGACATTGCCGAGCACGCGAACGACTGCAAGTTCTACAACTGCATCCACCTGCACGAGCCGGGCTGCGGCGTGATCGCGAACGTCGATTCGCCCGCCAAGCCGGGGCCGATCAGCGCCACGCGGTACAGGATCTACGGCGAGCTCTTCGCCGAGCTGAGCCAGCCGCGCTACTGAAGCGTACCGGGGTTGGCGCTCACGACCTGTCCAGGATTTCCTGCAGCCGCTGCACCAGCACGCTGCATTGCTCCCGCGAGCCGATGCTGATGCGCAGGTACTGCGCAATGCGCGGCTGCTTGAAATGCCGCACCAGCACCGCACGCTCGCGCAGCAGCGCCGCCAGTTCGGCCGCATCGCGCTCCGGATGCCGCGCAAACACGAAGTTCGTTTGCGAAGGCAAGACTTCGAAGCCCAGGTCTTCGAGCTGCAGGCTGAGTCCTTCGCGTGTGTCGACGATCTTGTCGCGCGTGGACACGAACCACGCTTCATCTTCTATGGCCGCTACGGCGCCCGCGACTGCAAGCCGATCGAGCGGATAGGAATTGAAGCTGTCCTTGACGCGCACGAGCGCATCGATCAGGTGCGCTTGGCCGCACGCAAAGCCGACGCGCAAGCCAGCCAGCGAGCGCGACTTGGACAGGGTCTGCACCACCAGCAGGTTCGGATACTTGCCGACGAGCGGCAGCGCGCTCTCGCCGCCGAAATCGACATACGCCTCGTCCACCAGCACCACGCGCTCGGGGCACGCTGCGAGCAGTTGCTCGATGCGAGCCAGTGGCAGGCCGATACCGGTGGGCGCGTTGGGGTTGGCGATGACCAGGCCCGCGCAGCCGCGGCGGGCCCTGGCCACCATGGCATCGACATCGATGCGGAGGCCTTCGTCCACGGGCAGCAGTTCGCAATCGATGCCGTACAGCTGCGCATAGACCCGATAGAAGCTGTAGCTCACGTCGGGCATCAACAGCGGCTCGGCTTGTTGAAAGAAGGCGAAGAACGCGTGCGCCAGCACTTCGTCCGAACCGTTGCCCGCAAAAACCTGATCGGCCTGCAGGCCGTGCCGCCGCGCGACTGCTTCGCGCAGCGCGAGGGACGTGGGATCGGGGTAGCGCTCCAGGCC
This sequence comes from Variovorax sp. S12S4, assembly GCF_023195515.1. NCBI lineage: Bacteria > Pseudomonadati > Pseudomonadota > Betaproteobacteria > Burkholderiales > Comamonadaceae > Variovorax > Variovorax sp. S12S4. The sequence continues at coordinate 3,430,205 of NZ_JALPKR020000002.1, read as the reverse complement.
GCTTGCGGCCGCCTGCTGGATCGCATCGACAGCCATCGGAGAAGGCGGATACGGGTTCTCGTTGGTGTTGAGCTTGACGAGGTTTTCCATGCGCGGCTGCTCGCCGGGCACATAGGGTTCGAGCGCGCCGATGCGCGGACTCCAGAAGGCCGGTATTCCAGCGGTCATGACGGCTCCGGGGCTCAGCCGAGCAGGCGAGCCAGGGTGAGCAAGGCCAGCAGCACCATCCACATCACGACCGAGCGCCAGACCAAGCCGACCACGCTGCGCAAATGACCTGGCTCTGGCTCGCGGCCCGGTGTGCTGCCGCTGTCCAGCCGGCGGCCATCGGCCATTGAATCGCCGGCTTGTGCACGCGGCAGGGGGTCGGTGACCGGGATCGGGCTCAACGCGCCGCCACCCAGGCGCACATTGACCGCGCCCGACGTGGCTGCGAGGATCACTCCGTCGTTCTCGCTCCGAAAACGCCGCGCGTCGTTGCGCCAGCAGTCGATCGCTTCTTCAAAGCTGCCGACCACGGCAAAGCCCAGCGCGGTGATCCGCGCGGGCAGCCAGTCGATGGCATGCCAAGCGCGATCGGCAGCGCGCTGCACCGAAACACTCGAAGGCTGCACCGCCGCGCCGTTCTTGTGCATCCAGTAGCGCGACACGAATTCGCTCATGCGATAGAACACCGCGCCGGCCGGGCCGAGCCCCAAGGCCGCGAGTATCGAGAACCACGCCAGCACGCCGAACACATGGCGATGCGCCGCAATCACCGAATGCTCGATCACATGCCGCACGATTTCGCTGCGCGGCAGCTCCGCCGCATCAACGCCTTGCCAGTGCGCCAGCAGCGAGCGCGCGAGCGGCTCGTCGCCTTCGTCGAGCGCATCGCGAATGTCCGTGAAGTGATGACTGAACTGCCGGAACCCGAGCGTGACGTAGAGCACGGCAATGCTCCAGAGCACCGCAAAAGGCAGCCCCAGCGTGTACACCAGCAGCAAGTGAATGCCCAGCGTCAACAGCGTGGGCACCAGCACCGCGAGGCCCCAGGCGACCCATCCGTGATGCGGCTTGCCGGCGTCGAAGTTGCGGCTTGTCCAGCGGGTCCATGCCAGCACGCCGCCATACACCGGGTTGTGGGGGGCGAGCGGCCGCACCTGCTCGATCAGCAACGCACACAGGATGGCAAAGAAGCTCATCCTTCGATGATAGCGAGAGCGCCCGGGGCGATCTCGGTTCAGGCCAGGGTCAGGCGGCGAGAAAGCGATAGAGGTTGCGCAGCATACCGGCGGTGGCGCCCCACACGAAGCGCTCTTCGGCGCCGTCCTGGTAAGGCATCGAGTACCACTCGCGCCGCGTGCCGTCCGGTGCGGGCACAGTGTGGCGGCGGTGATTGGCCGGGTCCATGAGCCAGGCCAGCGGCACTTCGAAGGCCAATGCCACTTCGTAGGGATTGATGGTGAGTTCGAAGTCCGGCTTCACCAGCGCGACCACGGGTGTCACGACGAACGAGGTAACGGTCGTGTAAGTCGGAAGACTTCCGAGCACCTCGATGAAGTGGGCCGACAAGCCCACTTCTTCCCAGGCTTCGCGCAACGCAGCCGCCGCGACGTTCGCGTCTTCCGGATCGACGCGGCCGCCTGGAAATGCGACCTGCCCCGAATGATTCGACAGATGCGCCGTGCGCTCCGTCAGCAGCACGGCCGCGCCTTCCGGGCGCTGCACGATGGGCACCAGCACGGCCGCCTGCGCCGGGGCGCGGTCGGTCAGGCGCGGCTCGCGACGCAGCTCGGGCGTCCACTCCGGCGGCGTGGCAAAGCGCCTGCGCAGGGCATCGGGCGTCAGCTGTGCGGGTTCGACGGCAGGCAGGCCGTCAGGACCGCCGACCACAGGCGCCTTGCGCGGATCGATCGGCAGCAGCGTGGGCGGCACCACGGCATTGACGGGTTCGACGGGGGCAAATTGCATGGGGGCGGTGGAGTCGGTCAAGTGCTGTAGTTTCAGTGAAGGAGTAGAGCTTAAAAAAGCGGCGCTGTCTTTTTACGGAAAGCCCGCAAGAAGCATGCACGGCGCAACAACGCAAAAAGCCGCCAGAGCGGCGGCTTTTTGCAAGGCAGGAAGGCAGCTTACTTGGCAGCCTGCGACTTGCCCGGCAGCTTTTCCTTGATGCGTGCCGAACGGCCGCTGCGGTCGCGCAGGTAGTACAGCTTGGCGCGGCGAACGTCGCCGCGGCGCTTGATTTCGATGCCGGCGATCAGAGGGCTGTAGGTTTGGAACGTACGCTCCACGCCTTCGCCGCTGGAGATCTTGCGCACCGTGAAGCCGCTGTTGAGGCCGCGATTGCGCTTGGCGATCACGACGCCTTCGTAGGCCTGCACGCGCTTGCGGGTGCCTTCGACGACGTTCACGCTGACGATGACCGTGTCACCGGGCATGAAATCGGGGATCTTCTTGCCGAGGCGGGCGATTTCTTCCTGCTCGAGGGTTTCGATGAGGTTCATGATTTCCTGATATTCGATCGTGCTCGCGCTACACAAAAGGCGCCGTTGGTTTCATTGCCGTGCTCACCGTGGGTGAACAATGAAAGCCGGGCGCGGCCGGGCAGAGGATCGGGGAACCGAAGATTATAGCTTTTTTTTCAACGCCGTCTCATCGGCTTTGCTCAGGCGGCCCGCAGCACGCGCGGCGGCAATCAGGTCGGGACGCCGGGCTGCGGTAATGGCCAGCCGCTGGTCGCGCCGCCAGCGTTCGATCTGCACATGGTGCCCCGAGAGCAGCGGTGCCGGCACGCCCTGCCCGTTCCACTGCTCGGGCCGGGTGTAGTGGGGGCAGTCGAGCAGCCCGTCCAGCGCCGGGTTGAAGCTGTCCTGCACGTGGCTGGCTTCGTCTCCCAGCACACCGGGCTGCAGGCGGGCCACAGCGTCGAGCAGCGCCATGGCTGCAATTTCGCCGCCCGAAAGAATGAAATCGCCGAGGCTGATCTGGTGCGTGACGCGCGTGTCGATGAAGCGCTGGTCAATGCCTTCGTAGCGGCCACAGACAAGCACCGCGCCCTCGCTGGCGGACCAGCGCTCGACCGCCTCATGCCGGAGCGCCTCGCCGATGGGAGAAAACAACACCACCGGCGCTTGCGCCCCGCGCGCGGCCAGCGCCGCGTCGAGGCAGGCGGAAAGCGGCTCCGCCATCATCACCATGCCCGGTCCGCCGCCGAAGGGGCGGTCGTCCACACGCTTGTAGTTGCCTTGTGCGAAGTCGCGCGGGTTCCACAGCACGACCTCGACCTGCTTGGACTCGTAGGCGCGGCGCGTCACGCCGCTGGCCATCAAGGGCGCGAACAGTTCGGGGAAGAGCGTGAGGACGTCGAAGCGCATGCGCGCAGGGCCCGGATCGGCGGAATCAGAAATCGGGCTGCCAGTCGACCGTGATCAGCCGGCCAGCCAGGTCGACCTTGTCGACGAAGACCGAGACGAAGGGCACCATGCGCTCGATGGTCTTGCCGTCTTCTTCGGCCGTGAGCACCAGCGTGGTCTGCGGGCCGGTGGCGAGCAGCTCACGCACCGCGCCGAGCGTGACGCCTTCGCGATTGACCACCGAAAGGCCGATCAGGTCGACCCAGTAGTACTCGTCGTCGCCCGCCGTCGGAAAGCTCGAGCGCGGCACGAACACGCGCGCACCGCGCAGCGCCTCGGCCGCATTGCGGTCAGGCACGTCTTCGGACGATGCGACGATGCAGTCGGAATGTTCTTTGGCTTCGCGGATTGCGAGCCGGAAAGCTGCGGTTGCCGAGGTTCCGGGAGCCTGCAGGAACCAGCGCTTGGAAGAAAAAAGCGCCTCGGGCTGGGCGCTGTGGGGCAGGACCTTGAACCAGCCCTTGATGCCCCATGCATCGGCGATGCGTCCTACCTCGATCGCATCCGCCGGCAATTCGGCGGCTTCGAGTGCGGGCAACATCGCCGTGCCAGGTAGCTTAGGCTGCCGCCTTGGGGGCCGCGGCAGCGGCTTGCTTGATCAGGCGCAGGACCGTGGGCGAAGCTTGTGCGCCGACGCTCTTCCAGTAGGCCAGGCGATCCTGGGCAATACGGATGCTTTCTTCGTTTTCCTTGGCGATCGGGTTGTAGAAACCCAGGCGCTCGATGAAACGGCCATCGCGGCGAACGCGCTTGTCCGACACGACGATGTTGAAGAACGGACGGCCTTTGGAGCCGCCGCGGGAGAGTCGAATGACGACCATGATTTATCCTTGGGTGGTGCAGCAAGCCCGTTTTCTAAACAAGAAGCCCGCTCACAGTGTTCTTTCAACGTCGAGACACGCGACATGGCCACCCGGCCAGCGACACGCTGAAAAGCCTGCGATTATAGCCCGACCTGCGTTTTCTCCGAATTCCGGCCTTTGCGCCGTTTGCTTGCGACCTGCATGACCCTCACCATCCGCCCCAGCCGCGACGAAGACATCGCGGCCATCACGGCCATCTATGCCCACCACGTGCTGAACGGCACCGGCACCTTTGAAACCGAAGCCCCCTCTGCCGCCGACATGGCTGCGCGGCGTGCCGATCTGCTCGGCAAGAACCTGCCCTACCTTGTTGCCGAAGAAAATGGAGAAGTGTTGGGTTTTGCCTACTGCAACTGGTTCAAACCGCGCCCGGCCTACCGGTTTTCGGCGGAAGACTCGATCTACATGTCCGAAGCCGCGCGCGGCAAGGGTCTTGGCGGGCAGCTCCTGGCGGCGCTTTCGCAAGCCGCCGAAGCGGCCGGCGTTCGCAAGCTGATCGCAGTCATCGGCGACTCGGCCAATGCGGGCTCCGTAGGCGTGCACCGCCGCAACGGCTTCACGCACGTGGGCGTGCTCAAGGACTGCGGCTGGAAGTTCGGCGAGTGGCGCGACGTGGTCCTGATGGAAAAAGTGCTCGGCGAAGGCAGCACCACCAAACCCGAATGAAAAACAAAACCGTTGCCGCCTGGCTCTCTTTCCTCGGCGGCCCGTTGGGCCTGCACCGCTTCTACCTGCGCGGCATGGGCGACTGGCTCGGCTGGCTGCTGCCCATTCCCACGGCGCTGGGCCTCTACGGCATGGAACGCGTGCGCATGTACGGCGTGGACGACGGTTGGAGCTGGGTGCTGATTCCGCTGCTGGGCTTCACCATTGCGGGCTGCGCGTTGATGGCCATCATCTATGGCCTCATGACGCCCGAGAAGTGGAACGCCCGCTTCAACGCCGGCGCGCCGCCGGATGCCGAGCCGGGCCGCACGAGCTGGGCCACCATCGGCGCGGTGGTGCTTGCGCTCTTCTTCGGCAGCACCGTGCTCATGGCCAGCATCGTGTTCAGCTTTCAGCGCTACTTCGAACACCAGGTCGAAGAAGGCCGGAAAATTTCGCAGTAGCTGGCGCGCGCCAGCTCTGCCGGCCTCAGAAAATCTGCAGGCTGAGCCAGTAAGCGATTGCGGCCACGAAAGCCGACGCCGGAATCGTGAAGATCCAGGCCCAGACGATGTTGCCCGCCACGCCCCAACGCACGGCGCTCGCGCGCTGCGCGGAACCCACGCCGACGATCGCGCCGGTGATGGTGTGCGTGGTCGACACCGGAATGCCCAGCGCGGTGGCCAGGAACAGCGTGAGCGCACCGCCGGTTTCGGCGCAGAAGCCGCCCACGGGCTTGAGCTTGGTGATCTTCTGGCCCATGGTCTTCACGATGCGCCAGCCGCCGAACATGGTGCCCAGGGCAATGGCGGCGTAGCAGCTCACGATGACCCAGTTGGGCGGCGCCGCATCGCCGGCCGTGGCATAGCCGGTGGCAATCAGCAGCATCCAGATGATGCCGATGGTCTTCTGCGCATCGTTGCCGCCGTGGCCCAGGCTGTAGGCCCCGGCCGAAACCAGCTGCAGCCGCCGGAACCATCGGTCGACCCGCGACGGGGTGGCGCGCCGGAAACCCCAGGCCACCACCACCATCATCATCGAGCCCAGCACGAATCCGAGGAACGGCGAAACGAAGATGAAGGCCACGGTCTTCCAGATGCCGGTGGCCACCAGGCCGCTGGCACCCGTCTTCGCGATCACGGCACCCACGATGCCGCCGATCAGCGCGTGCGACGAGCTGCTCGGAATGCCGTAGTACCAGGTCACCAGGTTCCAGCTGATGGCGCCGATGAGCGCGCCGAAGACCACGTGCACATCCACCACCCCAGGCTGGGCAATGCCCTTGCCCACCGTGGCCGCCACGCTCAGGTGAAAGATGAAGATCGCGATCAGGTTGAAGAAGGCCGCGAACAGCACCGCGTGCCCAGGTTTGAGCACGCCGGTCGACACCACGGTGGCGATGGAGTTCGCCGCGTCGTGGAAGCCGTTCATGAAGTCGAAGGCGATCGCGAGCGCGACCAGCAATATCACCACCCAGAGGGCGACCTGAACCGTTGCCATCGATCGCTACCGCTCAGGAGTTCTCGAGGACGATGCCCTCGATCACGTTGGCCACGTCTTCGCATTTGTCGGTGATCGTCTCGAGCAACTCGTAGATTGCCTTGAGCTTGATCACCTCGCGAACGTCGGGCTCCTCGCGGAACAGCTTGCTCATGGCGCTTCGCATCACGCGGTCGGCGTCGGATTCGAGGCGGTCGATTTCCTCGCAGGTCTTCAGCGTGGCCTCGGCCACCGCCGGATCGGCGATCTTGCCGAGAAACTTGACGGCGTCCTTCAGGCGGTCGCAGCACTTCACGCTCAGGGCCGTGAGGCGCACGATCTCGTCGGTCATGTGCCGCACGTCGTACAGCGCCATGGTTTCGGCCGAATCCTGGATCAGGTCGGCCACGTCGTCCATCGTATTGATGAGCTTGTGGATCTGCTCGCGGTCGATGGGCGTGATGAAAGTCTTGTGGATGAGCCGGTTGACGTCGTGCGTCACGCGGTCGGCCGCGCGCTCGGCATTGTCGACGTCGCGGTTGTACTGCTCGCGCAGGTGCACGTCGCTGTAGTTGGCCACGAGTTGCTCGAACGCCCGCGCCGCTTCGACGATGCGCTCGGCGTGCTGGTTGAACATCTCGAAAAAATTCCCCTCGCGGGGCAGCAGCTTGCCGAACATTGGAACTCCTGGGGCGCGTCAATCACAATTTCATGACGCCTTCATGAAAAACCGACGAAGTTTAACGGGCGCGCCGGTCCGACCCCGTCCGAACTGGTTTTCAGGCCGCAGGGCGACCGCGATTTCAGCCCGGCAAACGCAGTACTGGCAGGTGCCACCCGCCGTAGATGCCGCCCAGCCGGAGCACCACGATCAGCAGCAGGCCGGCATGAAACGCCCAGCGGCGCGGCGTGCCGGCGGCCTGCAGGAGCAGATAGGCCGCAATTCCCGCGATGGCGGCCGAGCCGTAGATGCCGCTGCTCAGCAACAGCGGGATGCGGGCCGTGAGTACGTCGCGCAGCAGGCCTCCGGCGGCGCCGCTCATGGTGCCGACCAGTATCACGATGACCGCCGGAAGGCGCCGCTCTTCGGCGATCTGCGCGCCCGTGATGGCGAACAGGCCGAGGCCCAGCGCGTCGGCCACGGCCAGCGCGTGCTCGGGCAGCGGCATCAGGTGCACCCAGGCGATCGTGAGCGCCGCTGCCGCCAGGATCACGTAGACGTAGCGGGTGTCGCGGATCCAGAACACCGGATGGCGGTCGAGCAGCAGGTCGCGCAGCGTGCCGCCGCCCACTGCCGCAACCGAGGCGATCACCACCACGCCCAGCCAGTCGAGGCCCGCATGGCCGGCGCCCAGGGCCCCACTGACCGCGAAGACCGCCACACCGGCGAGATCGAGGACGTAAAGCAGCACGGCCGCCTTCTTCAGACGATGCGCTTGACCACCTGGCCTGTGACGCGTGCCAGCGCAGCGCGCGGCACCTTGTCGGGCGCGATTTCAGCGAGCGGCTTCAGCACGAAGGCGCGCTCGCGCATGCGGGGGTGCGGCAGGGTCAGCGTCGGCGTGTCGATCACTGAATTGCCGTGCATCAGCAGGTCGAGATCGAGCGTGCGCGGCGCATTGGGGAATGGCCTTTCGCGGCCGGCCTGCGTCTCGAGGCGCTGCAACGCAACGAGGAACTGCTCGGCGTCCAGGCCGGTGCGCACGGCCACCACGGCGTTGATGAAATCGGGGCCCTCGGCATCCACCGGCTCACTGCGATAGAGCGATGAACGGGCCGTCACCTGGGTCCGCTGCAACGCGCCGATCGCAGTCATGGCGGCCTTCACGGCCGCCTCGGCATCGCCCAGGTTGGCGCCGATGGCGACGAAGGCCTGCACGGTGGGGTAGTCCTCGCGCGGGCCGCGCGGGCGACTCGTGGGGGCGCGGGCAGGCGCACGGCGCGCAGGAGGGGTGCCGGGCGGGCCCTTCCTGGCGCCGGCCGGCGGGGGCCTGGCACCGCCCGCGCGCGGTGGAGCGGCCTTGGCCTTGTCACTGGTCTTGGAACTCTTCTTGCCGTCCTTCGGCAGGTCGGACGTGCTCATGCGCCTTCGGCGCTCCCGCCGCCCTCGCCGCCACTACTGCCGCCACCGCCGGTGCGCGGCTTGCGGCGTCGGCGGCGCTTGCGCGGCGCGGCCGCTTCGCCATCGGGCGGCACGGCGCCGGCCTCGACTTCCGCTTCTTCCTCGTCGTCGCCCTGCCGCGGCTCGGCGTCGGCCTGGCGCTGGCGGGCAGCCGGTTCACCGCGGGGCTTGGGCGCCACGGGGTCGCGCGTGCGCACGCGCTGGCGAGTCTTTTGTTCGTCGCGCACCTGCTCCAGCAAGTCTTGCCGGCGCACGTCGTCGGCGGTGCTGAACTCTTGCCACCACTCGGCAATGGCTTCGCTGACTTCGCCAACATCCGCGCGCAGCCGCATGAAGTCGAAGGCGGCACGGAACCGCGCCTGCTCGACCAGGCTGTAGGGGGTGGAGCCGGTGCGCTTGTCGAAGCGCGGCTGCATCATCCAGATCTCGCGCATGTCGCCGGCGAGCTTGCCGCGGCCCGACACATCTCCGATGCGGGCGTTGAACACGTCGTCGATGGCGTCTTGCAGCGCCGGGAAAGGCGGCTGCGGGCGCTGGCCGTGCCGGCCTTCGATGCGCTGGGCCCAGCCGTCGCGCACATCGGCCCACAGCACGCAAGCCAGCAGGAAGCTGGGCGCCACGGGCTTGCCTTCGCCCACGCGGCGGTCGGTGTCCTGCAGGGCGGCCTTCACGAAAGGTGAATCGGCACGCTCCACCACCACATCGAGTAGCGGATAGATCCCCGTCACAAGGCCCAGCTTGCGCAGTTGCTCGACCGTGGCAATGGCATGGCCGGTTTGCAGCAGCTTGAGCATTTCGTCGAACAGGCGGCTTTGCGGCACGTCGGCCAGCAGCTTGCTCGACTCGACCAGCGGGGCCGCCGTCTTGGCTTCCATCTTGAAACCCAGGGCCGCGAGCTTGGCCGAGAAGCGAATGGCGCGAATGATGCGCACCGGGTCTTCGCGGTAGCGCGTGGCGGGGTCGCCGATCATGCGCAGCGTGAGTTTCTGCGCGTCCTTGATGCCGTTGTGATAGTCGACCACGATCTGGTTGGCCGGGTCGTAGTACATGGCGTTCACGGTGAAGTCGCGGCGCGCCGCGTCTTCTTCCTGCGGGCCCCACACGTTGTCGCGCAGCACGCGGCCGCTGGCGTCCACCGCGTGCTTCATGCTCGCAAGTTCGCCCTTGCTGGTGCGCTCGTTGCCGGCCACCTGCTCGGCGGCGGCGTTGTCCATGTAGGCGCGGAAGGTCGAGACCTCGATCACCTCGTGCTCGCGGCCCCGGCCGTACACGACGTGCACGATGCGAAAGCGCCGGCCGATGATGAAGGCGCGCCTGAAAAGCGACTTGACCTGCTCCGGCGTGGCGTTGGTGGCCACGTCGAAATCCTTCGGACGCAGGCCCAGCAGCAGGTCGCGCACCGCACCGCCCACCACATAAGCCTCATAGCCCGCCTGCTGGAGCGTGGTGACCACGTTTTTCGCGCGTTCGTCGACCAGGGCCGGATCGATCTTGTGAACCTCCGCAGGCACCTCCTGGCGCTTGCCGAAGCGGCTCTTGCCCTGCGCGCCGCCGGCCGATTTGCCGAGCAGCTTGTCGATGAATTTCTTGATCATTGTTGGTTGAAGCTCTTCTCTATTCGTTTTCGAGCATGGATCGGATCAGCGGGATCGTGATCGCGCGCTGTGTCTGCAAGGCATAGCCGTCGAGCTGCGTGAGCAGCTCCATCAGGCTGCCCAGGTCGCGGCTGAAGCGGTGCAGCATGTAGTCGAGCACGTCGTCCGACAGCATGACGCCCCGCGCATCGGCCGCCTGGCGCAGCACCGCGCGGCGTTCGCTTTCGCTCAGCACCTGCAGGTGGAACACGTGGCCCCAGCCCAGCCGGGTGCGAAGGTCTTCGCGCAGCGACAGGTCGGCCGGCGGCAAAGCGCCGGCGGCCACCACCCCGCGCTGCAGGGTTTGCGCGTTGACGAACCAGTTGAAGGCCGCGTGCTGCTGCACGGCGGTGTAGAGGTGCACGTCGTCGAGCAGCACCGCGCCCCAGCGCTCGTCGAACTCGGGCGGCTCCAGCAGGCCGGCGTGCAGCCAGCCCACGCTCGCGCCCTGCTCGCGCAGTGCGACACGCACCGATTCGAGCAGATGGGTCTTGCCACTGCCGCCTTCGCCCCACAGATAGGTGGGCACAGGAGAGTGCGGCACCGAATTGCCGGCGCCGCCCACCCACAGTTGCAGGTGCCGCAGCGCCGCCTCGTTCGGGCCGGCAAAAAAAGCGTCGAAGCTGGGGCCCGTCGCAATGCCGATATCGAGCGCGAGCTGTTTCATCCCGGGAAGGTTCATGGAAGGGGCCGCTGGGGCCCTTAAAATCGTGAGGAATTCTATCGGCCCGGCCGCTTCGGTTGCCGGCGCCTCCACCTCTTCGCCTCCTTCCCGTCCTTCTCGACACCGTCCGACCATGACTTCCCCTACGCCCACCCCGCTCAGCTACAAGGATGCCGGTGTCGATATCGATGCCGGCGACGCCCTGGTCGACCGCATCAAGCCTCTGGCCAAGAAGACCCTGCGCGAAGGCGTGCTGGCCGGCATCGGCGGCTTTGGCGCGCTGTTCGAGGTGCCCAAGCGCTACAAGGAGCCGGTGCTGGTGAGCGGCACCGACGGCGTGGGCACCAAGCTCAAGCTGGCCTTCGAGTGGAACATGCACGACACCGTGGGCATCGACTTGGTGGCCATGAGCGTCAACGACGTGCTGGTGCAAGGCGCCGAGCCCCTCTTCTTCCTCGACTATTTCGCCTGCGGCAAGCTCGACGTGGACACGGCCGCGGCCGTGATCGGCGGCATCGCCCGCGGCTGCGAAATCTCCGGCTGCGCGCTGATCGGCGGCGAAACCGCCGAAATGCCCGGCATGTACCCGGCCGGCGAGTACGACCTGGCGGGCTTTGCGGTCGGCGCGGTCGAAAAATCCAAAATCCTCACGGGCCAGAACGTCAAGCCCGGCGACGTGGTGCTGGGCCTGGCCTCGGCCGGCGTGCATTCCAACGGTTTCAGCCTGGTGCGCAAGGTGATCGAACGCGCGGGTGCCGATTTGCCCGCCACGCTCGACGGCAAGCCCTTCCGCCAAGCCGTGATGGAGCCCACCCACCTTTATGTGAAGCCGGTGCTCGAGGCGCTGGCCAAGCACCCGATCAAGGCGCTGGCCCACATCACCGGCGGCGGCCTGCTCGAGAACATTCCGCGCGTGCTGCCCGAAGGCACGGCGGCCCACCTCAAGAAGGGCAGCTGGCCGCAGACCGAGCTCTTCGCCTGGCTGCAGAAGGTGGCCGGCATCGATGACATCGAGATGAACCGCACCTTCAACAACGGCATTGGCATGGTGGTGGTGATCGACGCGGCCGAAGCCGCCGCCTGCGCCGCCACGCTGCGCACGGCCGGCGAAGCGGTGTACGAGATCGGCACCATCGCCGAGCGGGGCACCGGCGCCGCCGTGGTGGTCGGTTGATCCTCTTTCCGAGGCTCGCAACCAGCGCAGCACCCGGTCCCTGATGACCAAACCGCTCGTCGTCAATATCGACACCAAGCCACAGCCCGCCTCGCGCAACGTGGTGCTGGCCAGCTACCTGCTGATGCCGGCCGCCCTGCTGCTGGTGATGTGGCAGCACCTGCTGCCCGGGCTGCTGTGCGTATGCATCGGCTTTCTGGCCACCCGCCGGTTTGCACGCCTTATCGGCGGCGGCCTCGGCCGGGCGAGGCTGCCGCAAGCCCGTGCCGATGTGCTGGCGCGGGTACTGGCGGTCACGCTGGTGCTGCTGGCGCCCATCGCGCTGATATCGGTGGGGCTGTCGCAAGCGCGCGAGTACATCGTCGACGCACCCGACCAGTACCGCGAACTGCTCGACTACACGGCCCGCACGGTGCTGGAACTGCGGCTCAAGCTGCCACCCGAAATTGCGGTCTACCTGCCGGAAGGAGCGGCCGAGGTGCAGCGCGTGGTCGCCAACTACCTCCGGGCGCAGGCCGGCTCGCTGGCGCTGGCGGGGCGCGCCTGGCTGGGCGGCCTGCTGTTTGCCTATGTGGGCCTCATCGTGGGCGGGCTGGCCGCCATTGCGCCGCCGCCGCTGCAGCGCCGGCCCCTGGCCGCGCAGCTCTACCGCCGCATCACGATCTTCGGCGAGGCGTTCGGGCAGATCGTTGCGGCGCAGTTCTGGATTGCGGCATTCAACACCCTGCTGACCGCCATCTTCCTGCTGTTCCTGCTGCCGCTCTGGGGGCCGCACCTGCCCTACACGCCGGCACTCATCACGCTGACCTTCGTGGCCGGCTTGGTGCCGATCGTGGGCAACCTGGTCTGCAATGCGGTGATCACGCTGGTGGCGCTGTCCGTCTCGCCGATCACGGCGCTGGCCTGCCTCGTATTCCTCATCATCATCCACAAGGCGGAATACGTGATCAACGCCAAGGTGGTCGGCAGCCGCACCCAAATGCGGGTGTGGGAACTGCTGGCGGTGATGTTCGTGGCCGAGGCGGTGTTCGGCCCGGCCGGGCTGGTGGCGGCGCCGCTTTTCTACGCTTACCTCAAGAAAGAGCTGCAGGCCGCCGGCCTGGTCTAGCTCCGATGTCCTGATTTGATCGGTTCTGGTCCGCTTTGGCGCGGACCACGGGCTGGCGGCGCAGAAGAATAGGCGGCATCATTCACTCCGCCCTTCGAGCCCCATACCCATGAAATCGTGTCTGATAGTGATCGACGCGCAGGAATCCTTCCGCCAGCGTGCCTACTGGTCCGAAGAAGTTGCGCGGCCTTATTTCGCCGCCCAGAACGCGCTGATCGAAGGCTGCGCGGCCGCCGGCATTCCGATCGTGCGGGTCTTCCATGTCGATGAGCCTGCCGTCGCAAGCCACCCCTTCGCCATCGAGTCGGGCCTGGTGCGGCCGATCGAAGGCCTGGCGGCATTCGAAGCCGCAGCCACATTCACCAAGCACCGCCACAGCGCGCTGGTCAACAGCGGGCTCGACATCTGGCTCACGCAGCAAGGCATCGGCCGGCTGATCGTGAGCGGCATCCGCACCGAGCAATGCTGCGAAACCACCACGCGCCATGCGTCCGACCTGGGCTGGGAAGTCGACTATGTGACCGAGGCCACGCTCACTTTCGACATGGTGCAGCCCGACGGCCGCCCGCTTGCCGCGGCTGACATCAAGGCCCGTACGGCGGCTGTGCTGGACGGCCGGTTTGCCACCGTCTGCACTGTGGATCAGGCGCTCGAACGCGCCGGCGCCCTCCCCGCCGAGACAGCGGCCGCATGACGCTGCGCGTGCTGATCCTTGCCTTCGACGGTGTCGAGGCGCTCGACTTTGCGGGCCCGTTCGAGGTGTTCACCACGGCGAGCCGCGTCAGCCAGCGCCTGAATCCCGGCACGGAGGCGCCGTTCGAGGTCGCCTCCGTGGCGCTCGCAAGCGCGGGCCAGCCCGTGCAAGCCCGAGCCGGGCTGCGCCTGCTGGCGGACCACAACCTGGCCGACAATCCCACGGCGGACCTCCTGATCGTGCCCGGGGGCGTTGTCGATGCGCCTATGGCAAGCCCCGCCACCCTGCGCTGGATTGCAAAATGCGCGGCCGGCGCGCAGCTTGCCGCCTCGGTATGCACCGGCGCGTTCCTGCTCGCAAAAAGCGGCGTGCTCACACAAGAGGCCGTCACCACCCACTGGGAAGACATTGCGGATCTGCGCAAACAGTTTCCGCTGCTGGATGTGCGCGAGGGCGAACGCTGGATCGACAGCGGCCGCGTCGTCAGCTCCGCGGGCATCAGCGCAGGCATCGACATGAGCCTGTACCTGGTCGAGCGGCTGGCCGGCCGCGCGCTGGCCGAACGCACGGCGCGCCAGATGGACTACGCATGGAACTCCGGCAACCACCCATCCGCGTAGTGTTCGTGCTGCTGCCGGGCAGCCTGGTGCTCGATTGGGCCGGGCCTGCCGAGGCGTTGCGCATCGCCAACCAGCGGCTGCGCGCCGCCGGCCAGCCGGAGCGCTTCGAGATCGAATTCGCCAGCCCGCGGCCTACCTCCGTCGGCTCGGTGGGCGTGGCGCTTGCCAACCTTGCGCCGTTGCCGACGCAATGGCATGGGCCAGCGTGGGTGGTGCTGGTCGGGCTGCCCGGCGACTTCATCGCGATCGACAACGCCGAGACGCAGGACCTGCTGCACTGGCTGCGCGGCCAGCGCTTCGAACGCGGCCGGCTCGAGCTGGTCACCGTGTGCGCGGGCGCCCTGCTGGCGGCCCATGCGGGCGCGCTCTCCGGCCGGCGCGCAACCACGCACCACCATCACCTGGACGAGCTGCGCTCGGTAGAGCCGCGCTGCGACGTGGTCGCCAACCGCGTGTTCGTGATCGACCCGCCCGTCTACAGCAGCGCGGGCGTCACGACCGGCATTGACCTGGTGCTGCACCGCATCGCGGATGTGTGCGGCGAAGCGCTCGCGGCCCAGGTGGCGCAGACCATGGTGGTGGCGCAGCGGCGCGGCCCGCACGACCCGGAGCTTTCGCCTTTTCTGGCTTACCGGAACCATCTGCATGCCGCCCTGCACCGCGTGCAGGACGCCGTCAGCGAACAGCCCCAGGCCGACTGGAACGTGCCTCGCATGGCGGAAGTGGCCCACACCTCGGCGCGGCACCTCACGCGGCTGTTCGTGGAGCACGCAGGCGTGGCGCCCCTGGCCTATCTGCGCCGGCTGCGGCTGGCGGCGGCGCAGCTCGCGCTGGCCTCGGGCGCGAGCGTGACGCGGGCGGCGGAAATCTCGGGCTTCGGCTCGGACACGCAACTACGGCGCGCGTGGCATCAGTTCGGATTGCCGGGCTCGCCTTCGGCCGCCACGCCTGCGCCGACCGTCTAACGGCGCGGCGCGGTGCGCAATCAGGCAGGCGGAAGAAGGCAGGCGCGTGCCCGCGCCAGCAGCAGCGTCCGCTCGCGCGTGTTGCGCGTGAGCGAGGCGGCGCGATCGAATTCGTTGCGCGCCTCGTCGTGGCGGCCCAGCTTGAAGAGCAGGTCTCCGCGCACCGCCGGCAGCAAGTGATAGCCCTGCAATGCGGGCTCGCCGAGCAGCGCGTCCACCACCTCCAGCCCCGTTGCGGGCCCGAACGCCATGGACAGCGCCACCGCGCGGTTCAACTCGACGACAGGCGACGGAGAAAGCTCGGCCAGCGCGTCGTACAGCGCCGCAATGCGGGGCCAATCGGTTTCCGCAGCCGTTCGCGCCCGGCCATGGCAAGCGGCGATGGCGGCTTGCAAGGCATAGGGCCCCAAGGCTCCGCCAAGAGCCTCCGCGCGCGCAAGTGCCGCCAGGCCGCGGCGAATCAGCATGTGGTCCCAGCGCGCGCGGTTCTGCTCCAGCAGCAGCACCGGCTCGCCCGACGGGCCGACACGGGCCGCCGTGCGGGACGCCTGAATCTCCATCAACGCCACCAGGCCGTGCACTTCCGACGCATCGGGCACGAGCTCGGCCACGATCCGGCCGAGCCGCATGGCTTCGTCGCACAGCGCGGGCCGCATCCAGTCGTCACCCGCCGTGGCCGAATAGCCTTCGTTGAAGATCAGGTAGAGCACTTCGAGCACCGAGGCGAGCCGCGCCTCGAGCTCGTGCCGGCGCGGCACCTCGAAAGGCACGCGCGCTTCGAGAAGGCTGCGCTTGGCGCGCACGATGCGCTGAGCCACCGTGGCCTCGGGCACGAGGAAGGCGCGGGCAATCTCGTCCGTCGTGAGGCCGCCCATCAGCCGCAGCGTGAGCGCCACGCGCGCCTCGGTCGAAAGCACCGGATGGCAGGCGGTGAACACCAGCCGCAGCAGGTCGTCGCCGATGTCGTCGTCGAGCGCGGCATCGACCGCTTCGGCGAAATCGGCCTGCGCCATTTCGTGCTGTGCGTCGAGTTCGCGGCCGATCTCGCCGGCCTTGTGCTCGGTCATTTGCCGATGGCGCAGCCGGTCGAGTGCGCGGCGCTTGGCCACGGCAGTGAGCCAGGCGGCGGGGTTGTCGGGCACGCCGGTTTCGCTCCATTGCTCCAGGGCCGAGACCAGCGCGTCCTGGGCCAGCTCTTCGGCCAGGCCCACGTCGCGCACCATGCGCGCAACGGTGGCAATGATCTTCGCGGACTCGATGCGCCACACCGCCTCGATGGTGCGGTGAATGGCGGCCTCGTCCCGGGCCGCAGCGCTCATCCCTATGCCTTCTTGACCGCCTGCATCGACGCCATCTCGGCCGTCAGGGCCTGCACGTCTGGCGGGTAATCGGCAATCTCCTGGATCTGGCGGACCTCGATCACTTCGTTTTCGCTGCCGGGGCAGCGGGTGGCCCATTCGATCGCGTCGGCGCGCGAGGGCACGTCGATGATCCAGTAGCCGCCGAGCACTTCCTTGGCTTCGGCGAAGGGGCCGTCCACCACCTTGGGCTTGCGGCCCGGAAAGCTCACGCGCGCGCCCATCGAGGGCGGATGCAGGCCGTCGCAGCTGATCAGGATGCCGGCCTTCTGCATCGACTCGTTGTAGGCCATCATGGCCCCGACGGCTTCGACGTCGTCCGGAATGGTGCCGGGTGCGGCTGTTTCGTAGCCGTGGGGAATCATCAGCAGCATGAATCGCATGGCAGGTCTCCTTGATGCGGTTTTTTGATTCAGTTGCCGGCCTTGGTACGGGCCTCGGTCTCGGCGCGCAGGCGGTCTTCCTGCGCCAGCAGCTCGGGCGTCATGGAGTCGCCGAAATCGGAGGCCTCGAACACCTGGCGGATCTCGATCTCGCCCTCTTGGAACGGGCTGCGCTTGATCCATTCGATGGCTTCTTCCTTCGACTTGACCTGCAGCAGCCAGAAACCCGCGAGCAGTTCCTTCGTCTCGGCGAAGGGGCCATCGATCACCGTGCGCTTGGAGCCTTCGCAGCGCACGCGCGCACCCTTTGAAGACGGATGCAGCCCTTCGCCCGCCAGCAGCACGCCGGCCTTGACCAGTTCCTCGTTGAACTTGCCCATGGCCGTGAGCACTTCGGTGCTGGGCATCACGCCCGCTTCGGAATCCTTGTTGGCCTTGACCAGAACCATGAATCGCATGTCGTTTCTCCTGAAGGTTGATGAATGAAGCCGGAGGCGTTGAAAACTGCGCGCTCCTGTTCACACGTCGGACGAGGGGAAGCCGGATCGACACGTTCGCGCCGGTCCATTTGTAATTTTATGTATCAGAAATTCAGGGTAAATAGCCGCAGAAGCGCAAGATATGTCCGTCGGGCTCGCGGATCGCGAATTCGCGCAGGCCCCAGGGCTGCGACGTGGGCGGCTCAACCACGGTAACGCCGCGCTTCACGTAGGCGGCGTGCAGGCCGTCGATGTCCTTGCCCACGTGGATCACGATTTCGCCGCGCCAGGGTACGGCGCCGCGCGTGTTGCATTGCCACAGGCGCAGGTAGACCGGATCGCCATAGGTGCGGTCGCCCTTCTTCACCCGCGCATAGCTGGGCGGCTCGCCGGCGATGAAATCGAGCTCGAAGCCCAGGATGTCCCGGAACCAGCGCGCGGCGCGCGTGACGTCGGACACCGGTAGCACCGGCTGCACGCCGTGAAATTCGTGAAGCGTGCCGAGATCGGAGGCGTCGGCAACGCCGCTCCTGGCGCTCATCAGTTGGCCGCTCGGCGCAAGGCGGCCACCCGCTCCGCAATGACGTCGACGTCCAGCGCGTCTTCCGCGTGCTCCAGGTAGGTTTCCAGGTCGCGCACGGCGGCCGCAGTGTTGCCCTGCTCGGCATGCGCAATGCCGCGGTCGCGGTATTCGCCCCAGGCGGTGGGCAGCAGCGCAATGAGGCGGTCTTGCACGGCGATGGCGCGCTGCCAGTCTTCCTGGGCGCGGTGCACTTCCTTCAGGTTGCGCAGCATGCGGCCGATGATTTCGCGCGAGCTGGCGGGCTGGAGGTAAAGGCCCAGCGGCACGTCGAAATCGCCAACCAGCCCGTTGCTGCGCTTGTAGGGCTCGAGCCGCTCGCCGAGTTCTTCGCGCGAGAGCGACTTGCCGGTGAAGGGATCGATGACCACCTGCCCCTTCGGCAGCGTGACCTTGAGCATGAAATGCCCCGGAAAACCGATGCCGCGCGCCTGCAGGCCCAGGCCCTGCGCCAGCTCCATCCACAGCACCGCCAGCGAAATGGGAATGCCGCGGCGCGTGCGCAGGACGGCGTTCAGGTAGCTGTTGTCCGGGTCGTAGTAGTCGTTGACGTTGCCGCCGAAGTTCAGGTCGTTGAAGAAGAACTGGTTGAGCGCACGCAGCCGGGCGAGCGGCGCGGCGTCTGCGGGCAGCCGGCGCTTGAGCCGGGCCAGCAGCTGGTCGACGTCGCCGAGCACCTGCTGCACGTCGAGGTCGGGGTATTCGTCCTGCGCAAGGCTGGCGGCAGCCTCGAGCAGCGGAAAGTGGTCGTCGCTCTGCACCAGCGATTCGAAATACGCCAATGCCGTGGGAACCTGAAAGCTGAACGTCATGTGTCTTTGTAGAGGAGCATTCGGGGAGCGTCAAGGCGGTGTTTTCAGCTTGCGCAATGCGAAAACGCCGCGGCTGCAGAAGCCGGCGGCGGTTTGATCTGGCCCTGTTGTCAGCCGTTGTACCTGCGGCTTAACGGCGCATGAAACTGCGCAACCGCACGCCCACGGCGGCAAGCACGGCAAAGTACAGCAGCCCCGCCCCCGCGATCAGCGCCGCCAGCAGCCCGATACGCTGCAGCCGCTGGGCCCGCAGGCCAATCCAGTCGAAATAGTACGAGCCCCAGGCCAGCAACGCGGCCAGCACCAGCGTGCCCGCCGCCACCTGCAGAATGAACTTGCCCCAGCCCGGCTCGGGCTTGTAGCTGCCGCGGCGAACCAGCCCCACCAGCAGCCAGATCGCGTTGACCACCGCGCCGATGCCGATGGTGAGCGTGAGCGCGGCATGCTGCAGCACCGGCACCAGAAAGACGTTGAGCAACTGGGTCAGCACCAGCACCGACACCGCAATGATCACCGGCGTGCGCATGTCGTATTTGGCGTAGTAGCCCGGCGCAAGCACCTTGATGGCGACGATGCCGACCAGCCCGACGCCGTAGCCCATCAATGCGAGCGTGGTGCGCCTCACGTCTTCGGCGCCATACGCGCCGTTGTGAAAAAGCACAGCAACCAGCGGCTGCGAGAACAGCAGTAGCGCAATGGCGCAGGGCGCCGAGAGCAGCACCACCAGCCGCAGCCCCCAGTCGAGCAGGGCCGAATAGCGCTCGTCGTCCTTGGCGGCCCGCGCGCCAGCCAGTTGCGGCATCAGCACCACGCCAAGCGCCACGCCCAGCATGGCGGTCGGAAACTCCATCAGGCGGTCCGCATTGACCACCCAGGTGACGCTGCCCGTGGCAAGGTGCGATGCGATCTGCGTATTGATGAGCAGCGAAATCTGCGCCACGCTCACGCCCAGCAAGGCAGGCAGCATAAGCTTCAGCACTTTGCGCGTGGTCGGGTCGGTCCAGGCGGCGCGGAGCGCTCCGAAGGTTGCGCCAATACGCGGCATGAGGCCCAGCGCGCGCAGCGCGGGCACCTGCAGCGCCAGTTGCAGCACACCGCCGACCAGCACGCCCGCGCACTGCGCGTAGATCGGCTCGATGCCGTAGCGCCTGAACAGCGGCGCGCCGGCCACGATGGCAAGAATCAGCGAAATGTTGAGCAGCACCGGCGAGGCGGCCGGCACCGCGAACTTGCGCCAGGTGTTCAGGACACCGCCCGCCAGCGCCACAAGCGACATGAAGCCGATGTACGGAAACATCCAGCGCGTCATGACCACGGCTGCGTCGAAGCCCTCCAGCCCGCTGGCCATGGCCCACACCAGCCACGGCGCGCCGACCACGCCGGCCACGCACACGACCACCAGCGCCCAGGTGAGCAGCGTGGCCACGTGGTCGATCAGCGCCTTGGCGCCCTCTTCCCCGGCCTCGGTCTTGTGCCCGGCCAGCACCGGCACAAAGGCCTGGCTGAAGGCGCCTTCGCCGAAAACCCGCCGGAACAGGTTGGGAATGCGAAAAGCGACGTTGAAGGCATCGGTGAGCGCGCTGACGCCAAATACCGAGGCAAAAAGCACGTCGCGCACGAGGCCCGTGATCCGCGATGCGAGCGTCAGAAGGGAAACGGTGGAGGCGGATTTGAGCAGTGACACGGGGCGAGTGTAGGGCCCGGCAAGCCCCGATTCGGTGAAAAACCCAACCCGGCCTATAATGGAGGGCTTTGCTGCATCATCCTCAGACACCTAAGGAACTAAATCATGGCATCCGCCAAGCCCAAGAAAAAGAACCCGCGCCTCGCCTCCGGCCGTAAGCGCGTCCGCCAGGACACCAAGCTCAACGCTGCGAACACCTCGCTGCGCTCCAAATACCGCACCGCCGTGAAGAATGTCGAAAAGGCCGTTCTGGCCGGCGACAAGACCAAGGCAAGCGAACTCTTCGCGAAGGCCCAGAGCATCGTCGACACCGTCGCCGACAAGGGCATCTTCCACAAGAACAAGGCAGCTCGCGACAAGAGCCGCCTGTCGGCGAAGGTCAAGGCCCTCGCCCTCGCGCCTGAAAAGGCAGCCGCCTGACACCTGTCAGGCAAGCCCGGATCGGAATTCTCCGGTCCGCCGTTTGATCGGGGTGCGCTGCAGCAAAGTGTAAAAAACCGCCTTCGGGCGGTTTTTTCATGGGCGTTCGCTTTGTGGAAGAAGCGGGGCGGGCCGGCTCAGGTCTTGGGCGGTGCGCCGGGCGCGTCGGGAACCAGGCAAGCTTCGGCCACCTGCAGGTCGTTGTCGCGCGCAAAATTGACGCAGAAGTCCCAGGCCATGGGTTCGGCATCGCGCAGGGCCCGGTTCACAACCACGCATTTCACACCGTTGATGGTGGTGGGAACGCACCACGGCGAATAGCTCAAGTGGCTTCCGGGATAGGCGCCCCCAGGGCGAAAAGAGCACATGACGCCGGCCAGCCGCTCGGCCCAGTCGCTCGGGCGAAAAGTCCGGCCATCATGGGTGATGCCCTGGATGAAGATTTCTTTGGCAGTGGGGGAAATCATCGTTGAATGAGGCGCCCGCAAGCAGGTGCTGCAGTGCAACAAGGGATTCTATCCGCGCCACTTTGCTGCCCGAGCCAAGGGCATTGCTGTAATGCGGAATCCTCAATGAAGCTGCCCGACCGGACGCCTAGAATCCGCGGTTCCCTATCTGGAGAACCCGAATGAGCGCTACCGCCCAGCCCACCTCGCCCCACGTCATGAACACCTACGGTCGCCTGCCGATCGCGCTGTCGCACGGCCAGGGCTGCCGAGTCTGGGACACCTCGGGCAAGGCGTATCTCGACGGCCTTGGCGGCATTGCCGTGAACACGCTGGGCCACAACCACCCCGAGCTGGTGCCCGCGCTGCAGGACCAGATCAGCAAGCTGATCCACAGTTCCAACTACTACCACGTGCCCGGCCAGGAGCAGCTGGCCACCAAGCTGACCGAGCTTTCGGGCCTGACCAACGCCTTTTTCTGCTGCACGGGCCTGGAAGCCAACGAAGCCGCGCTGAAGCTCGCGCGCAAGTTCGGCCACGACAAGGGCATCGAGCGGCCCGAAATCGTGGTTTACGAGGCCGCGTTCCACGGCCGCAGCATCGCCACCCTGTCGGCCACGGGCAACCCGAAGGTCCAGGCCGGCTTCGGCCCGCTGGTCGAGGGCTTCATCCGCGTGCCGCTGAACGACATCGAAGCGCTCAAGAAGGCCACCGAAGGCAACCCCAACGTGGTGGCCGTGTTCTTCGAAACCATTCAGGGCGAAGGCGGCATCAACCCGATGCGCGTGGACTACCTGAAGCAGGTTCGCGCCCTGTGCGACGAGCGCGACTGGCTCATGATGATCGACGAAGTGCAGTGCGGCATGGGCCGCACCGGCAAGTGGTTCGCGCACCAGTGGGCCGGCATCAAGCCGGACGTGATGCCGCTGGCCAAGGGCCTGGGCTCGGGCGTGCCTATCGGCGCGGTGGTGGCCGGCCCCAAGGCCGCCAACATCTTCGGCCCGGGCAACCACGGCACCACCTTCGGCGGCAACCCGCTTGCCATGCGTGCGGGCGTGGAAACCATTCGCATCATGGAAGAGCACAAGCTGCTCGAAAACGCCGCCACGGTGGGCGAACACCTGAAGAGCGCGCTGCAGCGCGAAATCGGCGGCCTGCCCGGCGTGAAGGAAATCCGCGGCCAGGGCCTGATGCTGGGCATTGAGCTCGACCGCCCCTGCGGCGTCATCCTGAACCGCGCCTGCGACGCCGGCCTGCTGCTGAGCGTGACGGCCGACAAGGTGATCCGCCTCGTTCCGCCGCTCATCCTGAGCATTGCCGAGGCCGACGAAATCGTCGCCATCCTCGCGCCCATCGTGAAAACCTTCCTGTCGGAGCCAGCAGCGCAATGACGACCGCCACCACGCCGAACGCCATCCGCCACTACCTGCAGTTCTCGGACCTCACGGCCGACGAGTACGCCTATCTTTTCGATCGCATGGCGATCATCAAGAAGAAGTTCAAGACCTACGAAAAGCACCAGCCGCTGACCGACCGCACGCTGGCAATGATTTTCGAGAAGGCCAGCACGCGCACCCGCGTGAGCTTCGAGGCGGGCATGTACCAGCTTGGCGGCAGCGTGGTGCACCTGACCACCGGCGACAGCCAGCTCGGTCGCGCCGAACCCATCGAGGACAGCGCCAAGGTGATCAGCCGCATGGTCGACATCGTGATGATCCGCACCTACGAGCAGACCAAGATCGATACCTTTGCCGCGCATTCGCGCGTGCCGGTGATCAACGGCCTGACCAACGAGTTCCATCCCTGCCAGATCCTTGCGGACATCTTCACCTACATCGAGCACCGCGGCTCGATCCAGGGGAAAACGGTGGCTTGGGTGGGCGACGGCAACAACATGGCCAACACCTGGCTGCAGGCGAGCGAGATTCTCGGCTTCAAGGTGCATGTGAGCACGCCCAGCGGCTACGAGGTTGATCAATCCGTAGCTGGCTTGCGGTCGGCCGACAGCTACGAGGTCTTCAAGGACCCGATGGAAGCCTGCCGCGGCGCCGACCTCGTCACCACCGACGTCTGGACCAGCATGGGCTACGAGTCCGAGAACGAAGCGCGCCGCAAGGCCTTTGCCGACTGGTGCGTCGACGAAGACATGATGCGCGTCGCCCAGCCGGACGCCCTCTTCATGCACTGCCTGCCCGCCCACCGCGGCGAAGAAGTGCAGGCCGAAGTCATCGACGGCCCGCAGTCGGTGGTGTGGGACGAGGCCGAGAACCGGCTCCACGCGCAGAAGGCGCTGATGGAGTTCTTGCTGCTCGGCAGGCTCTGAAAAAAAGCTGAAGGCGCGGCCGCGTGTCTCATTGCCAGCAATGCGGCGCCTGCTGCGCCAGCTACCGCGTCGACTTCAGCATCCACGAGCTCGACGACAACGGTGGCAAGGTGCCCTCGGGCCTTGCCGTCGAAGTGAACGACGCCCTGTGCCGCATGCGCGGCACCGACCACACGCCCATGCGCTGCGCCGCGCTGACCGGCAAGATCGGCCAGTCGGTGGCTTGCGGCATCTACGAATGGCGGCCCAATCCGTGCCACGAGCTGCAGGCCGGCAGCGACGCCTGCGAGCGCGCGCGCGCCAGGCACGGGCTGCCAGCCCTGCCCTCCTGAGCCGATCATCTCGTCACGTTGTGTGTTGGAAATAACCGACACCACGACCCCGCTCCCGGCGCTAACTTTGCGCCATGCGTTCTCTGCAATCTCAACCCCGCATCTGGGACATCTCGCCGCCCGTGCATGAAGGCACGCCGGTGTTCCCCGGCGACACGCCCTACCAGCAGCGATGGGCCGCAACCATTTCGCAGGTCTGCCCGGTGAACGTCAGCGAGATCAAGCTCTCGCCGCATGTGGGTGCCCATGCGGATGCGCCCCTGCACTACGACCCCGAGGGCCAGACCATCGGCCAGGTCGATCTCGCGCCCTTCCTCGGCCCTTGCCGCGTGATCCACGCGATTGCCAAGGGCCCGCTGATCGAGTGGGAGCACATTGCGCATGCGATCGCGAGCGACCTGCCGCCCCGCGTGCTGGTGCGCACCTATGCCGCCATGCCCGTCGCCCAGTGGGATCCGCAGCTCGCGGCCTACGCACCTGCCACCGTCGAACGCCTTGCGGCCATGGGCGTGAAGCTCATCGGCATCGACACGGCCAGCATCGACCCGGCCGACAGCAAGACGCTGGAAAGCCACCAGCGCATCCGCCGCCTCAACCTGCGCGTGCTCGAGAACCTCGTGCTCGACGATGTGCCCGAGGGCGACTACGAACTCATCGCGCTGCCGCTCAAGCTGGTCAGCGCCGACGCATCTCCCGTTCGCGCCGTGCTGCGCGACCTTCCACGCTGAAACCCCGCCCAATGACGACCCTTGAAGACTGCCGCGCGCTCGACGCGCAAGACCCGCTGCGCTCGCTGCGCGACCAATTCACCCTGCCGCCGGACGTGATCTACCTCGACGGCAACTCGCTCGGCGTGCTGCCCAAGGCCGCGCCCGCACGCATTGCCGAAGTGGTCGCCGAGGAATGGGGCCAGGGGTTGATCCGCTCGTGGAACACGGCCAGCTGGTTCGACCTGCCGCAGCGCCTCGGCGACAAGGTGGCCCGGCTGATCGGCGCCGCACCCGGCGAAGTGGTGTGCACCGACAGCACCTCCGTCAATCTGTACAAGGTGCTCTTCGCGGCGCTCTCGCAGCAAAAGAACAGCGCCCGCAAGCTGGTGATCAGCGAGCGCAGCAACTTTCCGACCGACCTCTACATCGCCGAATCCCTGTGCCGCGAGCGCGGCTTCACGCTCAAGCTGATCGACGCGGACGAGTTGCCCGCGGTGCTGACCGATGACGTGGCCGTGCTGATGCTCACGCACGTGAACTACCGCACCGGCGCCATGCACGACATGAAGGCCATCACTGCCGCCGCGCACGCCGCCGGCGCGCTCACGGTATGGGACCTCGCGCACAGCGCAGGCGCGGTGCCGGTTGCGCTGAACGAAAGCGATGCCGACTACGCCATTGGCTGCGGCTACAAGTATCTGAACGGCGGCCCCGGTGCACCGGCATTCGTGTGGGTTCATACACGGCATGCGGGCAAGTTCGAGCAGCCGCTGTCGGGCTGGTGGGGCCATGCGGCGCCTTTCGAATTCACGCCGCACTACCGGCCTGCGCCGGGCGTGGGCCGCTACCTTTGCGGCACGCAACCGATCATCGCTCTGGCGGGGCTCGAATGCGGGCTCGATACGGTGCTGGCGGCCGAGGCGTTCGATGGCGGCAAGGGCGGCATGGCGGCCCTGCGCGCCAAATCGCTTGCGCTCACCGACCTCTTCATCCAACTCGTCGAAGAGCGCTGCGCGGGCCAGGGGCTTTCGCTGGTGACGCCGCGCGAACATGCGCGTCGCGGCTCGCAGGTGTGCCTGAGCCGCGATGAAGGCGCCTACGCCATCGTGCAGGCGCTGATTGCGCGCGGCGTGATCGGTGACTACCGCGCAGGCGATTCGCAGATGCCCGACATCCTGCGCTTCGGTTTCACGCCGCTGTACCTGGGCTTCGAGGATGTGTGGAACTCCGTCGAGCACCTGGTGCAGGTGCTGGAGGCAGGCGAGTGGAAGCGCGAAGAATTCAATCGCAAGAATGCAGTGACCTGAGCAGCACGTACCCATGAAACACAAATTGATCACCCTCTTCGCCTCGCTCCTGATGCTGGCCGCACCGGCCTTCGCACAGCAGGCGAGCTACACGCTTGACCAACTCAAGGCTTTCGTGGCCCTCACGCCCGATGCGTTCCGCCAACAGGTCAAGGCCCAAGGTTTTTCCTACGCCGACAAGACCGTGACCCCCGAGGTCAGCATGATCGAATACGACAAGGTGGTCGACGACCACACGATCCGCTTCATGAAGTCCACCTACGCGGAAAGCCGCGCCGGCGAAAACAACATCCAGCTCTCGCTGACCGACAAGGCCGCCTTCGAGCGGCTGGTGAAGGAAGTGCGCGCCGCGGGCTATGCGCCAGCCGAAAAGGGCCGCATCCCGGGCGGCGAGACTTACCAGGAGTTCAAGCGCAAGAACGACGTCGTGCGTTTCGTCTATCCCGCAAAAGATTCGGTACCGGGCCGCCCTTCCTACACCGCAGTGGTCTGGCGATGACCCGGCAGCAAGCATCATGAGCACCGAAAAAATCGTTCACGAAGAAAAAGCGCAGCTGGATTTCAGCGCGTCGATGAGCTACGGCGACTACCTGCATCTCGACCAGATCCTCAACGCGCAGCACCCGCTCTCGCCCGCGCACGACGAAATGCTCTTCATCGTGCAGCACCAGACCAGCGAGCTCTGGATGAAGCTCATGCTGCATGAGCTGCGCGCCGCCACCACCTGCATCGCGCAAGAAAAACTCGCCGACGCTTTCAAGATGCTGGCCCGCGTGAGCCGCATCATGGAACAGCTGGTGAGCGCATGGACCGTGCTCTCGACCATGACGCCGCCCGAGTACACCGCCATGCGGCCCTACCTGGCCAACTCGAGCGGCTTTCAAAGCGCGCAGTACCGCTGCATCGAGTTTGCGCTCGGCAACAAGAACGCCGCCATGCTCAAGCCGCATGCGCACCGGGCCGATCTGCTGGCGCAGGTCGAAGAAGCCTACCGCTCGCCTTCGCTCTACGACGAGTCGCTGAAGCTGCTGGCGCGCCGCGGCCTTGCGGTGCCCGCCGATCATCTGGAACGCGATTGGACGCAGCCTTATGAAGTCAGCGATGGCGTCGAGGCCGCGTGGCTCACGGTGTACAGAAACCCGCACGACCACTGGGACCTGTACCAGCTCGGCGAAAAGCTCACCGACCTCGAAGACGCTTTCCGGCTCTGGCGCTTTCGCCATGTGACCACGGTCGAGCGCGTGATCGGCTTCAAGCGCGGCACGGGCGGCACGGGCGGCGTGAGCTACCTGCGCAAGATGCTCGACGTGGTGCTGTTTCCCGAGATCTGGAAGCTGCGCACGGACCTTTGATGCGGGCCGCATGCGCGGGCCACCATGCAAGTGCTTGCTCCATTTGCACAAAGCGCTACATTGGCATCAACGGAGGCACTGCCAATGAAAGATGTCCAGTTCTCGCTCGAAGAGCTTGCTACCCTGCGCGAACATGGCGTGGTCCTGTTCGCGGACCGCGTGATCTTCGATGCGCAGCCACCGATGCCTGAGCAGCAGATAGCCGCCGTCCAGGCGCTGTGCGCGGGCCCAGTTCCCGAGCCGCTGCTCGAACTGTGGCGGCAAACGGCGGGCGGCCGGCTCGACTACGACCTGTCGCTGCCGATGAACGGCAACATCGAATCCGTCAGCTGGTCGGAGCTGTTCTGGAACGGCAGCGACGGCTATCGCGATCTGCAGGGCTGGATCGAGCATGAGCAGGAGCTGGCCGAAGAGGCAGCCGAAGAAGATGGCCGCGACTGGAGCGGCAAGCTCACGCACCTGCCCTTCGGCGGCTTCGAGTACCTGGACCGGGTTTATGCGGTGGTCGAGCCTGGACCCGAGCACGGCCACATCACCGCGTGGAAGCACGGGCTGCCGCCGGCCTGGACGCATGCCCTGCATGAAGACGGCGTGAACACCATCGCGCCCGACCTGTACAGCGCCTTTGGGGCACTGCATCTCGACGAAGACCCGCTGGCACCCACTGGCGATTATTTTTCCGGCCAGGCACTGCTCCAGTACCTCGACGACCGGCACCAGGACCACGGCCTGGACCTCGACCTGATGGACAAGCTGGTGAGCTTTTATTGCCGCGCCGTGATCGACTGGCGCACACCGCTGACCAACGGAACGCTGCGCCGGCTGCCGGCCACTGCGCGCGCGGCGCTGCACCATGCCATCGCGAGCGACGACGCGGACCTGGTGGCCGAGCTCGCCGCCGCGGGCTTGAGCTTCGACGGACCGCAGCAGGGAAGTGCGTTGGCCACGGACGTTGCCATAGGCAACGGTGCCTTTGCCGCGGCCATGGCGCTGGTCCGCGCGGGAGCTCCCGTGGCACGCGACGCCTTGCGCAACATCGACGGCCAGATTTCACCCGAGCTCACGCATGCGCTGCTCGCGAACGGGGCCGAACCGAACGTGGCCGCCATCGTCAAGTGCGCGGCCTGCGGCGCGCCCGCAAGCGCACACCTGATCGCCGATGCATGCACGCAGGCCGGTATCGACGTGGCGCCCGCCTTCGCCGCCGAGCGCGATGCGATGCTGGCGGAACTAGAGGCCACGCTGCTCGAGGTGCGCGACGGTTCTCAGGGTCACTATCTCGGCCCCGAGGGGTTGGCCGAACGGATCGAACACCTGCAGACATTCAGGCTCTGAGAGCCCCGGGGGCGCAGCGGCCTTTCAGCCTCCGTACAGCCAGGGCTGGTCCAGCAGCCGCGCACCCAGCGTGCGCAGGGCAAGATCGCGGCCCAGGCGCATGGGTCCGGTGGCATGAAAGACCTGCCCGTTGCGCCGCGCCCTTGCCTGCACCATGGCATTGCGCTGCCAGCGAGCCTCGGCATAGCGGGCAAAGGCGGCCGGCACGTCGGCCGCCCCGCCATCGCCGAGCGCCTCGGCCATCGATACGGCGTCTTCGATGGCCATGCCCGCGCCCTGCGCGAGGTAAGGCACCATCGGATGCGCGGCATCGCCGACCAGCGCGATGCGCTCGTGTGCCATGTCCGCCGCAGAGCTCAGCGGCGCACGGTCGCAGAGGGTCCAGGCGCGCCAGTTGGGCATTGCCTCGAGCAAGGCTTGCAGGGCGCGGCCGCTACGGCCGGTGGCCTGCTGCAGCGCCACAAGGCTGCTGGCCTGGTCCCAGTCGCGCGCATCGCCTGCCGGGGCGGATTCGGCAATCACCACCACATTGAGCCAGTCGCCGCCGCGCACAGGGTAGGCCACCACATGCAGGCGCGGCCCGAGCCATACATCGATGCGGCGACGGCGCAGCGCCTGCGGCAGTTCAGCCTGGGCGACCATCCCGCGCCAGGCCGTGTGGCCCGTGATGCGAGCCGGCTCGGCGGCCGATGGCGATTCGAGCCGCTGCCGCACCACGCTCCAGAGGCCGTCGGCGCCGACCAGCGCCTCGCCCTCCCAGGCGCGCGCGCCACTGCTCGATACGCAGACGAGGTCGTCGCTCATCTCGACCTGCGCAATGCGGGCATCGGTTGCCAAGGTGCCCGTGCCTTGCGATCGCACGGCATCGAGCAGCATCGAATGCAGGTCGGCGCGATGTACGCAGAGGTAGTGAGCGCCATAGCGCTGGTGCATGGCGTCGCCCAACGGCAGACGGGCCAGTTCGGCACCGCTGCCGGCGCTCTGCACCACCAGCGCGTCCGGACGCGCAGCGATGGCATCGAGGCTCTTGTCCAAGCCCAGCTGCCGGAGGCGCCGCGTGACATTGGGACCGATCTGGATGCCGGCGCCGACTTCGGCGAACACGGCCGCCTGTTCGAAGGCATCGACGCGATGGCCACCGCGGGACAGCGCCAGCGCAGTAGCGAGCCCCCGATGCCGCCCCCGGCGACGAGGATGTGAGCGGGCATCGGCCTTCAGCGGCTGTGCGTGGACAGCGGGCCGGGGCCGGCTTCTTCGGCGTTTTTCCTGTCGGTGGCCTTGGGGCCGCAACTGCTGCAGCTGTCGCAAGAGCCGCAGCCCGAGGTCTTGGCGAGCGAAGCCGCCAACTGGTCGGCGCGTTCCTGATCGACAAGGCCTGCGCGGTGCGTACCGGCCGCGAGCTTGCGGGCAGCGCTGCGCCTCCAGCCCGCGGGCATCCAGCGCCACACCGCGTAGAACGCGGCAGCGGCGACGATCAAACCGACGATCAGTTGCTGTGCCATATCTTTTCCAGACCTTTCACTGCAGGTTTTAACCTGCCCCGAGCGCCACTGCAACGCGGTAGGTAATGAAGCAGGCCGCGTAGGCGAGCGCGAAGAGATAGCCCGCCATGATCCACACATAACGCCAAGAACCGGTTTCGCGCTTCACGGCCGCCAGGGTCGAGATGCATTGCGGTGCAAACACGTACCAGACCAGCAACGACAGCGCCGTCGCGAGCGACCAGCTGCCCGCGATCAGCGGCTCGAGCTGGCCTGCCACGTCGTCCCCGCTGGCCGAGAGTGCATACACCGTGCCGAGTGCGCCCACCGCCACTTCGCGCGCCGCCATGCCCGGCACCAGGGCAATGGATATCTGCCAGTTGAAGCCGATGGGCGCGAAGATGTGCTCCAGGCCGCGCCCGATCATGCCGGCCAGGCTGTACTGGATGGCCGGCCCCGTGGCGCCTTCGGGCGGCGAAGGAAAGGTCGACAGGAACCACAACAAGATGGTGAGCGTGAGAATGATCGTGCCCACGCGCTGGATGAAGATCCATGCCCGCTCGTAGAGGCCCAGCGCCAGGTTGCGCAGGTTGGGCCAGCGATAGGCCGGCAGTTCCATCAGGAGCGGCGAATGCTGCTTGTTGTCGCGGAAGCGCTTCATCACCCAGGCCACTGCCATTGCCGAGACGATGCCGAAGACATACAGCGCGAACAGCACCACGCCCTGCAGGTTGAACACGCCGCCCACGGTGCGCGCCGGAATGAAGGCCGCAATCAGCAGCGCATAGACCGGCAGGCGCGCCGAACAGGTCATGAGCGGCGCAATCATGATGGTGGTGATGCGGTCGCGCCAGTTGCTGATGGTGCGCGTTGCCATCACGCCCGGAATAGCGCAGGCAAAGCTCGAAAGCAGCGGAATGAACGAGCGGCCCGAGAGCCCCACGGTGCCCATCACCCGGTCAAGCAGGAACGCGGCACGCGGCAGGTAGCCTGAATCTTCCAGCGCCAGGATGAACAAGAACAGGATCAGGATCTGCGGCAGGAAGACGACCACGCCGCCCACGCCGGCAATGACGCCGTCGACCAGCAGGCTTTGCAGCATGCCCTCGGGCATGCGGGTCTTCAACAGCTCGCCAAGACCCTCTGTCGCGGCCTTGATCGCGTCCATTGGCACATTGGCCCAGCTGAACACGGCCTGGAACATCAGGAACATGGTGACCGCGAGCACCAGCATGCCCCATACGGGGTGCATCACCACGCGGTCGATACGGTCGCTGGTAGCCAGGCTTCCCACCGGCTCGCGCACGGCAATGCCGAGGATGCGGCGCACTTCGCGCTGCGTGGCAAGCACATCGTCGAGCCCCGGCGCCTGCCAGGGCTGCGGCGCGGCGGCGGCCACCGGCGAATCCAGGGCTTCGAGCAGGCCTTGCGCGCCGCCGGAGTGCACGCCTACGGTCTCGATGACCGGCACGCCCAATTCGCGCGAGAGCACGGCCGTGTCGATGGCAATGCCCTGCTTCTTCGCCATGTCCGTCATGTTGAGCGCCACCACCATCGGCAAGCCGAGGCGCTTGGCCTCGAGCACGAGCCGCAGGTTGAGCCGCAGGTTGGTGGCGTCGGTCACGCACACCAGCAGATCGGGCAAGGGCTCGCTGCTCTTGCCGGTGACCACGTCGCGCGTCACGGCCTCGTCGGCGCTGAGCGCGTTCAGGCTGTAGGCGCCGGGCAGGTCGAGAACGAAGACGCGGCGGCCCGATGCGGTGCGAAGCGTGCCCTCTTTGCGCTCGACGGTAACGCCGGCGTAGTTGGCAACCTTTTGGCGGCTGCCGGTAAGCAGGTTGAAAAGCGCGGTTTTGCCGCAATTCGGGTTGCCGAGCAGCGCGACGCGGGAGGGCTGGGCCGTGGCGGCAAGGCGCCCCGGCCCCTGGATGACCGCCTCAACCATGGTTTGCGTCCTCCGGCAGGCCCGGTGCCACATGGATCAGCGCGGCCTCGTGGCGGCGCAACGCAAAGGTGGTGTGGCCCAGCCGGACGGCGAGCGGCTCGCGACCCGGACGGCCGATGGCGACGATGCGCACCGCTTCGCCCGGCACGAAGCCGATTTCGGTCAGGCGCAGCACGAGTTCGCGATCGTCCGCACTCTCGGGACGGGCTACGTCGAGCACGGTCGCCCATTGGTTGTTGGGAAGCTGGTCGAGCCGCAGGCCGGGAGTTGCCGGTGTGGCACCAAAATTGTTGGTTTGCACGGTAAGAAAGTGCGTCGAAAACGCGACGCGCCAATTGAGCAAAACCTAGATGCTATCAATTCTCAATCGCAGAAAGCTGACCAAGACCCTTTGACCACGCAGGCTCTGCCCCTTATCGCGACGGTTTCGGCGCTTTCGCCGTGCCTGATCAAGCCAGTTCGATGATGCGTGCCGTTACCGTCTCACCGACTACTTCGAGTTCAGCGACTGCGATTGGCAATTTGAATCTACGGGGCCCGGCGCTACCTGGGTTGACATAAAGGACTCCGTCGCGCTCCTCGATCTGCGGCTTGTGGGAGTGGCCCGAGACCACTACGCGAACCTCGGCGCCAGCGGGATCGATGTCGATTTGCGAGAGATCGTGGATCGCATAGACAAGCACACTGCCGACCCGCAGGAAGTCGGTTTCCGCAATGCCGGCTGCCCAGGCTTCGCGGTCGTTGTTGCCCCGTACAGCCGTCAACGGCGCGATCGCTCGCAGCGCTTCGAGGATGCCAACATCGCCGATGTCCCCGCCATGCACGATGAGGTCGCACCCCTGCAGCGCTGCCACAGCCTCGGGGCGCAGCAGCCCGTGCGTGTCTGAGATCAGCCCGACGCGGATCGCGGTGGAGCCGCTATATGTGGCGCTCATTTCGAAAATTATTCTGCTGATCGCAACCCGCAGCTACCCGATCTGCGGCAAGGCAATGCCGCACCAAACCTGAGAGCAGACCCCGAGAGTTATGCCAGCAACTGCCGCAGCACAAACGGCAAGATCCCGCCGTGCTTGTAGTAATCCACCTCGATCGGCGTATCGATGCGAAGGCGCACCGTCACTTCCTGGTGCGAGCCGTCGGCACGATGCACGACCAGCTTCACGTCCATCTGCGGCTTGAGTTCGCCGCCAATGACCACGTCAATCTTTTCGTCGCCCGTCAGGCCCAGCGTCTGCCATGAATCGGCGCCGCGGAACTGCAGCGGCAGCACGCCCATGCCGACCAGGTTGGCGCGGTGGATGCGCTCGAAGCTGCGCGCCACCACGGCCTTGATGCCCAAGAGCTGCGTGCCCTTGGCGGCCCAGTCGCGCGATGAGCCGGTGCCGTATTCCTCGCCGCCGAAGACCACCGTGGGGATGCCCTGCTCCATGTACTTCATGGCGGCGTCGTAGATGAACATCTTCTGGTTGCCAGGCTGGAACAGCGTGACGCCCCCCTCCTCCTGCGTGCCGTTGATGTCCGGCGGAATCATCAGGTTCTTGATGCGCACGTTGGCAAACGTGCCGCGCATCATCACGTCGTGGTTGCCGCGGCGCGAGCCGTAGCTGTTGAAGTCGGCCTTGGCCACGCCGTTCGCCTTGAGCCAGATGCCGGCGGGCGAGCTTTCCTTGATGGAGCCGGCTGGCGAGATGTGGTCGGTGGTGATCGAGTCGCCGAAAAGCGCCATGATGCGCGCGCCCTTGAAGCCGGCGTCCGATGCATGCGGCTGCATCTTGAAGTCGGCGAAGAACGGCGGCTCGGCAATGTAGGTCGAGGTGGGCCAGTCGTAGACCTGGCCCGTGGTGCCCTGGATGCTGCTCCAGAACTTGCCGGGGTCGGTCTTGACCTTGTCGTAGTTGGCGCGAAACGACTTGGCATTCATCGCGTAGCGCAGGTTCTCGTCGATTTCCTTCGGCGTGGGCCAGATGTCGCCCAGGTACACGTCCTTGCCGTTCTTGCCCTTGCCCACCGGCTCGGTCATCAGGTCGACCATCACGTTGCCGGCAATTGCAAAAGCCACCACCAGCGGCGGCGAGGCCAGGAAGTTGGCCTTCAGGTTCGGATGGATGCGCGCCTCGAAGTTGCGGTTGCCCGAAAGCACTGCGGCGCCGACCAGGTCGTTCTTGACGATCGCGTCGTTGATCTCCGGCGTGAGGTCGCCCGCGTTGCCGATGCAGGTCGTGCAACCGTAGCCGGCCAGGTAGAAGCCGAGCTTTTCGAGATACGGCAGCAGCCCCGCTTTCTCGAGGTATTCGGTGACGATGCGGGAACCGGGCGCCAGCGAGGTCTTGACGTGCGGCTTGACCGTAAGGCCCGCCTCCACCGCCTTTTTGGCCAGCAGGCCGGCCGCGAGCATCACGCTCGGGTTGGAGGTGTTGGTGCACGAGGTAATGGCCGCGATCAGCACGTCGCCGTTGCCGATGGTCACGCCGCCCTTAGGCGCCGCCGGTGCCGTGGCGTTCACATGGGCGGCGGCCTTGGTCGACCGGTTGGCCACCATTTCGACCAGTTCGCGCGGTGCGCCGGGCGGCGGCGGCGCGGCTTCGTTGTCGTCGCCCTGGCCGCTCGTGGTCAGCGGATAACGCAGCTTGAGCCGCTCGGCCGGCTGGTTGAAGCCGTTGGCGTCGTTGGGCTTGCTGAAGAGTTCAGAGAACTTGGTCGACAGGTGGCCCAGGTCGATGCGGTCTTGCGGCCGCTTCGGACCTGCGAGGCTCGGCGACACGGTGCCCAGGTCGAGCTTGACGATCTTGGTGTAATCGATGTCGCCAGGCGCCGGCATGCCGAAGAGGCCCTGCGCCTTGTAGTAGGTCTCGAAGCGCTCGACCTCTTCCTTGGTGCGGCCGGTGCCTTCGAAGTAAGCGACAGTCGCCTCGTCGACCGGAAAGAAGCCCATGGTGGCACCGTACTCGGGCGCCATGTTGCCGATCGTCGCCCGGTCGGGCACGCCGATCGACGCAGCGCCGGGTCCGAAGAATTCGACGAACTTGCCCACCACCTTCTCGGCCCGCAGGATGGAGGTGACATACAGCACCAGGTCGGTGGCCGTCACGCCTTCGCGCAGCTTGCCCGTGAGTTCGAAGCCCACCACGTCGGGCGTCAGCATGTAGACCGGCTGGCCCAGCATGGCGGCTTCGGCCTCGATGCCGCCCACGCCCCACCCGACCACGCCAACGCCGTTGATCATGGTCGTGTGGCTGTCGGTACCGACCAGCGAATCGGGGTAGTACACCGGCACCTCGGCGTTGTCGCTCGAGCTCTTGTAGACGCCGCGCGCAAAGTATTCAAGGTTGACCTGGTGCACGATGCCGAAGCCGGGCGGCACGACACGGAAAGTGTCGAAGGCCTGCATGCCCCACTTCATGAACTGGTAGCGCTCGTTGTTGCGCTGGAACTCCAGCTTCATGTTGAGGTCGAGCGCCTTGGGCGTGCCGTAGTAGTCGACCATCACCGAGTGGTCGACCACCAGGTCGACCGGCACCAGCGGCTCGATGGTCTTGGGCGACTTGCCGAGCTTGGCGGCCACGCTGCGCATGGCAGCCAGGTCAGCGAGGAGCGGCACGCCGGTAAAGTCTTGCAGCACCACGCGGGTGACGACGAAAGGGATTTCATCGACGCGGTCTGCATTGGGCGCCCAGTGCGCCAGCTCCTCGACATGCTTGGGCGAGACCTTTTGCCCATCGCAATTGCGCAGCACCGACTCGAGCACGATGCGGATCGATACCGGCAGCCGGTTCACGGAGGGATACTGCTTGGCCAACTCCTTCAGGGACCAGTATTTGCCGGATGCGCCGGACGGGGTCTTGAAGGTCTTGAGGGTGGACGCAAAGGCGTGCGCCGGTGCTTTGGCCATTGAGGAACTCCTGTTCGTTCGATCTGTTCGTGGAAGCACCTCAAAGATAGCAGGGATCGATGTCAGTTGTTGTAGTCGGTCTTCCCTGCAATGCTCCCCAAGTGCCACCTTCCTCATGGCCAGAAATGCCGGGTAAATGGGTGTTGCCGGCATCCGCTGCGCTCAGGCCAGGGCCATGTTCGCGCTGCCGCGGGCCCGGCGCAGGCCCGTCCATTGCAGCTCGGCCAGCACCACCACGCACAGCGCCTGCGCCAGTACCCAGGCCATGCCCAACGCGGTGACCGCGAACAGGCCGCTCATCAGCAGCGCCCCGCAGGCCACGGCCCAGCCGAAGTTGCCGACGACCACCAGCCCGATGAGCGTGCGGGGCGGCGTGCGGCGGGTGGCCATGAAGGCCGCGGCTGCCGCATATGCCAGCAGGAATACGCCTGTGCCCATGAGCAGCGGTGCCGGCAGGCCGGTCAGCCTTGCCAGCGCATCGGTGAAAGCCACCTGCATTGCGCCGGTCGCGGCGCATGAAGCGGCGTCGGCCCACATGACGTTGGGGAGGAAACGGGGGGATGCAAAGACGGACATGAGAATCTCCTTCGGTTGGAGTACGCCGCAAGCCTGTCCTGCCGCGTTGGACCCAATGATTTCGAAAGACGGGCACAGCGTCGATAACCTCGGAGGTCATGGCGTGCCAGCGGCGCCGCGCCAGAATGCGGGCCATGACCACACCCCGCACCCATTCGTCCAAGGCCGGCCAGCCCGGCGCGCGCGACCCGTTCGGCGCGCATCTTCGGCACTGGCGCACGCATCGCCGCCTGAGCCAGCTCGATCTCGCGCAAGAGGCCGAGGTTTCGACGCGACACCTGAGCTACGTGGAAACCGGCCGCGCCGCACCCAGCCGCGAGATGGTGCTGCGCCTGGCCGAACGACTGGAAGTGCCGCTGCGGGAGCGCAACGCCCTGCTGGTGGCCGCGGGCTTCGCACCGATGTACCGGCAGCGCTCCCTCGACGACCCTGCCCTGGCCTCGGCGCGCCGCGCCGTCGACCTGGTGCTGAAGGGCCACGAGCCGTTTCCCGCGCTGGCAGTCGACCGCCACTGGAACCTGGTGGCGCACAACGCACTGGTGCCGATGCTGATGGCCGGCGCAGCGCCGGAACTGGTTCAAGCCCCGGTCAACGTGCTGCGCCTGAGCCTGCACCCCGACGGGCTGGCCTCCCGCATCGCCAATCTGGCGCAATGGCGTGCCCACTTGCTCGAACGGCTGCAGCAGCAGATTGCCGCGACAGGCGATGCCGTGCTGCAGGCGCTGCACGACGAGCTCGAGGCCTACCCCACGCCCAGCGTGAGCCACGACGCGCCGGCCGCGAACACCGAACTGTCAGGCGTCGTGGTGCCTTTTCAGCTGGTCACGCCCAACGGCGTGCTGAGCTTCATCAGCACCACCACCATCTTCGGCACGCCGGTGGACGTGACGTTGCAGGAGCTGGCGGTGGAATCGTTCTTTCCGGCCGATGCGCAAACGGCCGCGGCGCTGACCGCGCTGGCGGCCCAGTCGGCCGGTTGAACTCCGCATTCACTAAGCGCAGGCTGCTGCGTGAGTTGCGATAAAAGCCGGTTCTTGCGCAAGAGTGCCGGCTTCTCGGGCCGGCCGAAGGCGCCCCGACCCGCCGGCCACAGGCGCAGGGCCGCTCGGTCCCTAGAATCGCCGCACCCAGTCAGCGCGGCTGGTGCAGCACCTCTCCTGTCAATGGAATCCGACATGCTCCAACCCTCTGAATTGCGCCAGTTCTTCCCCGTGATCGTGACGCCGAGCCATGACGGCAAGTTCTTCCAGAACTACGTCGTCTCGATGATGAACTTCGCCATCGAGGCGGAGCGCGCGGGAATGCGGCTCCAGGTGCTGTTCCACCAGGGCGAAAGCCTGGTGACCCGTGCGCGAAACAACTGCGTGGCCCAGTTCCTGGCCAACCCGCAATGGACGCATCTGTTCTGGATCGATGCCGACATCGGGTTCTCGGCCGAAGCCGCCTTCCGGCTGCTGCGCTCGGGCTACGACATTGCGGCCGGCGTGTACCCCCTCAAGCGCGAGAACTGGCCTGCGGAGGGCCTGGCCGAAGGCACCACGCGCCAGCGGTTCGAGGCCACCTTCACGCGCTACACGGTCAATGCCAAGGCGTCATCTACGTCCGGAGCCGGTGCGCAAATCGATCTCGAAGTGCAGCCGGACGGCTTCATGAAAATGACCGAAGCACCGACCGGCTTCATGGCCATCAAGCGCAAACGTGTTCGAACGGCTCATCGCGAGCTACCCCGATCTCAACTACGTGCCCGACAGCATCGGCGAAGCCGATCTTGGCCTGCACTACCGCTTCTTCGATGTGATGGTCGATCCCGAGACCCGCCGCTATCTCTCCGAGGACTATGGCTTTTGCCGCCTGTGGTCGGGCCTGGGCGAATCGATCTACATCGACGCCAATTCCAACCTGACCCACCAAGGGGCCAAGACCTACAGCGGCGACTTCGCAACGTCCCTGCTGACCTCGTTGCCCCACGCGGTGGGCGGTCCGCTCGGCTCGGCCATGGTGCTGACCGGCCAGGAATACCTGAAGCCGAACCCGCCGCCGCTTTGATTCAGCAGCAGCCCACGAACAGCGCACATGAAAAAGCCCCGCCGAAGCGGGGCTTTTTTAGAGCGGAAGCTCTGCGCGATCAGGCCGCGACCACGGCAGCAGCCGCTTCGGTCTTGTACTCGTCGAGCTTGTCGAAGTTGAGGTACTGGTAGATCTGGGTGCTCGATGCATCGAGCACGCCCGTTGCGGCCATGTACTCCTCGCGCGTCGGAATGCGGCCCAGGCGCGAGCAAATGGCGGCCAGTTCCGCCGAGCCAAGGTACACGTTGGTATTCTTGCCCAGGCGGTTCGGGAAGTTGCGGGTGCTGGTCGACATGACCGTCGCGCCTTCGCGCACCTGTGCCTGGTTGCCCATGCACAGCGAGCAGCCCGGCATTTCGGTGCGGGCGCCGGCATTGCCGAAGACGCCGTAGTGGCCTTCCTCGGTGAGCTGGTGCGCGTCCATCTTGGTGGGCGGTGCAATCCACAGCTTGACCGGAATGTCGCGCTTGCCTTCGAGCAGCTTCGACGCGGCGCGGAAGTGGCCGATGTTGGTCATGCACGAGCCGATGAACACTTCGTCGATCTGCGCGCCGGCCACGTCGGACAGCGTCTTCACATCGTCGGGGTCGTTCGGGCAGGCCACGATCGGCTCATGGATGTCGGCCAGGTCGATTTCGATGACGGCCGCGTAGTCGGCGTCGTCGTCGCCCTTGAGCAGCTGCGGGTCCTTGAGCCAGGCTTCCTGCGCGGCGATGCGGCGTGCCAGCGTGCGGGCGTCGGCGTAGCCTTCGGCAATCATCCACTTCATCAGCGTGATGTTGCTGTTGATGTATTCGATGATCGGTTCCTTGTTCAGGTGCACCGTGCAGCCGGCGGCCGAGCGTTCGGCCGAGGCGTCGCTCAGTTCGAAGGCTTGCTCCACCTTCAGGTCCGGCAGGCCTTCGATTTCGAGAATGCGGCCCGAGAAGATGTTCTTCTTTCCCTTTTTCTCGACCGTGAGCAGGCCGCTCTTGATGGCGTACAGCGGAATGGCGTTGACCAGGTCGCGCAGCGTGACGCCGGGCTGCATCTTGCCCTTGAAGCGCACGAGCACCGACTCGGGCATGTCCAGCGGCATCACGCCGGTGGCGGCCGCGAAGGCCACGAGGCCGGAACCGGCCGGGAAGCTGATGCCGATCGGGAAGCGCGTGTGGCTGTCGCCGCCCGTGCCCACGGTGTCGGGCGTGAGCAGGCGGTTGAGCCAGCTGTGGATCACGCCGTCGCCCGGGCGCAGCGACACGCCGCCGCGCGTGCTGATGAAGTCGGGCAGTTCGTGGTGCATCTTCACGTCCACCTTCTTGGGATAGGCCGCGGTGTGGCAGAACGACTGCATGACGAGGTCGGCCGAGAAGCCCAGGCAGGCCAGGTCCTTCAGCTCGTCGCGCGTCATCGGGCCGGTGGTGTCCTGCGAGCCGACCGAGGTCATCTTGGGTTCGCAGTACGTGCCCGGGCGAACGCCCTGGCCTTCAGGCAGACCGCAGGCGCGGCCGACCATCTTCTGTGCCAGCGAGAATCCCTTCTTGGTGTCGACCGGGCTTTGGGGCAGGCGGAACAGCGTGGAAGCGGGCAGGCCCAGCGCCTCGCGTGCCTTGGACGTGAGGCCGCGGCCGATGATCAGCGGAATGCGGCCGCCGGCGCGCACTTCGTCGAACAGCACATCGCTCTTCACCTTGAACTCGGCAATGACCTTGCCGTCCTTCAGTGCCTTGCCTTCGTAGGGGCGCAGCTCGACCACGTCGCCCGTGTCCATCTGGCTCACGTCGAGTTCGATGGGCAGCGCGCCCGCGTCTTCCATGGTGTTGTAGAAGATCGGGGCGATCTTGGTGCCCAGGCACACACCGCCGAAGCGCTTGTTGGGGATGAACGGAATGTCGTCGCCGGTGAACCAGAGCACCGAGTTGGTGGCCGACTTGCGGCTGGAACCCGTGCCGACCACGTCGCCCACGTAGGCGACCTGGTGGCCCTTCTGCTTCAGCGATTCGATGAACTTGACCGGACCGCGCTTGCCGTCTTCTTCCGGCTCGAAGGCCGTGCCTTCGCGCTTGTTCTTGAGCATGGCCAGCGCGTGCATGGGGATGTCCGGGCGCGTGGTGGCGTCGGGCGCGGGCGACAGGTCGTCGGTGTTGGTTTCGCCGGGCACCTTGAAGACCGTGATGGTCAGGCTTTGCGGCACTTCGGGGCGGCTGGTGAACCATTCGGCATCGGCCCAGCTTTGCAGCACGCCCTTGGCGTTGGCGTTGCCCTTGTCGGCCTTTTCCTTGACGTCGTGGAACTGGTCGAACATCAACAGGGTTTTCTTCAGGCCCTCGGCCGCCACGGCGCCCACTTCGGCGTCGTCGAGCAGGTCGATCATCGGGCTGATGTTGTAGCCGCCGAGCATGGTGCCGAGCAATTCGGTGGCGCGGGCACGCGTGATGAACGCGTTCTTCTCGGTACCGTGGGCCACGGCCGCCAGGTAGCTCGCCTTGACCTTGGCCGCGTCGTCGACGCCGGCGGGCACGCGATAGGTGAGCAGATCGAGCAGGAAGGCACCGTCCTTGGCATTCGCGCTCTTGAGGAGCTCGATGGCTTCGGCGGTTTGCTTCGCGCTCAATGGCAGCGGCGGAATACCGAGCGCGGCGCGTTCGGCAACATGGTCAACGTAGGCTTGCAACATCTTCTTTTCTCCGGAAACTGGGGCTGGCGGGCGTGCAGTGCGGCAAGCAAGAGCCGCGCCGCACCCCTGGTTCGGTACTCTTACTTCTTGGCCGCGTCGGCGCCTTCGAACAGGCTCTTGGGCGGGTTCTTCTTCATTTCTTCGGCAAACGCGACCTGCTCTGCCGTCTGGCATTCGTCGGCAATGCGCAGGCCTGCCTTCTGGTTCATCAGCATCGACTTGTTGCCCAGTTGCAGCCACATGGCGCCTGCGCGGGGGTCTTCGAGGCGGATGGCGCCGGTGCGGCTTTCGACCGGGTGCATGCGGTACTTCAGGCCCTTGGTCGACACGTTGAAGAAGCCGGGCTTCTTCTCGTCGGCGGCCACGGTCACGTCGGCACCGAGTTCGCACTGGGCCTTGCCGAGCGAAACGCGCTTGGCGACTTCGAGGTCGGCGTCGGTCAGCACGATGTTGGTTTCATCGGCGATGGGCGTCACTTCTTCGACGGCCTTGGCGGCCTTGCGGGTGACCTGCTTCTTGGGGGGCGTCTTCTTGGCTTCAGCCTTGGCGGCCGGCTTGGCAGGGGTGGTTTGCGCCGTGGCGGCAAACGGGAGCGCCAGGGCCAGGGCTGCGATCAGAGCGATTTTCTTCATGGGTGTTTCCTTGAGCTGGATTCGTAAGTTTCAGGAGGCCGCGAGTGCAAACCAGGCTTTTGCCTCTGCAGGCAACGCGCGCCCTGTTGCGTGGGCACGCGTCAGCACTTGCCAAAAATGGCGATAGCTCGCGCGGTCGTGCAATGTGCCATCAATTTGTGTCGGCGCCCAATCCGCGAGTGCGGCATTTGTAATGATTTCTACGGCAATCTGAATCTGGGCCTCGTCCGGCGCAAACGCTTCGAGGATCGGCCGGATCTGGTTCGGGTGAATGCTCCACATGCGCGTGTAGCCGAATTCGGAGGCCGCCTTGCGGGCCGCCGTGCGCATGGCGTCGGTGTTGTTGAACTCGGTGACCACGCAGTGCGAAGGCACCTTGCCGTAGGCGTGCGCAGCGGATGCAATGGCCAGCTTGGCACGCACCACCAGCGGATGCGTGAACTGGCCGGCAGCCCCCATTCCGTCAGCCGGAATGGCGCCCGCATGGGCGGAGACGAAATCCATCAGGCCGAAGCTCAGCGATTGCACGCGCGGATGCGCGGCAATTTCGAACGCGTTGTGCACCGCCAGCGGCGATTCGATGAGCACGTGCAGCGGCAGCGCATCGGCGTCGACCGCCTCGAGCGCCGCCACGGCCTGCGCCACGTCGGCGACGGACTCGACCTTGGGCACCATCAGGTGGCTGAGCCGGTGGCCGGCACGCCCGGCAATGGTGACCACGTCGCCGGCGAAGGCCGGGTGATCGACCGGATGAACGCGCACGCCGACACGCATGCCCGGCTTTGCGGCAAGTGCCAGTTCGGTGACGAGCGCGGCATGCTCGGCCTCGCCGCCGACCGGGGCGCCGTCTTCGCAGTCGAGGGTGACGTCGAACACGCAGGCGCCGAACTCCTCGGCCATTTCGGCCTGGAGCGCGAGGCTCTTCTTCATGCGCGCTTCAACGCCGCTGTAGTGGTCGCACACAGGCAGCGTCACAGCGCCGGCTTGCGCTCCGAGCAGCACTTCAGCGGGATGGACCGGGTTCGTCATGCTTTTTTCTGCACCACGATGAACATGCGCGGAAAGGCGAGCAGCCGCTTGCCGTCGGCACGGGCGGGATAGGCCTGGTCGATACGGCGCTCGTATTCGGCCAGGTAGCTTGCGCGCAGCTCGTCAGGCAGCCGGTCGACGAAAGGCTTCAGCCCCGTGCCGCGCACCCATTCGACAATGGCTGCGGCGTCGGCCATGGGATGCTGATAGATGGTGTGCCAGACATCGACCTTGGCCGCCTCGGGCGCCAGCAGGTCGTAGTAGCCGCCGAGCGGCAGCAGCAGCGTGCGCATTCGGTCGGCGTCGCCGATGGGCTCGGCCCACGGCGCCTCGGAGGCCACGGCGCGCATCAGGCGATGCGTGGGCTCCTGGCGGTTGTCGGGCATCTGGACGGCGAGCACGCCACCCGGGGCCAGCGCGGCAAAGAGGCGCGGGATCAGCGTTTCGTGATCCGGCACCCACTGCAGGGCTGCGTTGGCGTAAATGAGGTCGGGCGCTTGGTCTTGCGGCGCCCAGGTCGCAATGTCGCTCAACTCGAAGCGCGCCTGCGGCAGGCGCTCGCGCGCGCTGGCCAGCATGGCTTCGGAGTTGTCGGTTCCGACGACACGCGCCTTCGGAAACCGATGAAACAGCAGCTCGGTGGAATTGCCCGGTCCGCAGCCGAGGTCGACCACATGGGCCGCCTCGGACAACGGCACCCGCGCCAGGAGCTCCTGTGCGGGCCGGGTGCGCTCGTCCTCGTAGCGACGATAGAGCGCGGGGTTCCAGTCGAGCATGCCGATGCTGCGATTTGCGATTACAGGAGGTGAGCGACGCCCGCCTGCTCGCCCTGCAGCTCTTCCAGGGTCTTGTTGATGCGTTCCTGGCTGAATGCATCGATTTCCAGGCCTTCGACCAGCTTGTATTCGCCGTTCTCGCAGGTCACGGGGAAGCCGAACATCGTGTCCTTCGGAATGCCGTATTGGCCGTCCGACGGAATGCCCATGGTGACCCACTTGCCGTTGGTGCCCAGGGCCCAGTCGCGCATGTGGTCGATGGCTGCGTTGGCGGCCGAGG
This sequence comes from Variovorax sp. S12S4, assembly GCF_023195515.1. NCBI lineage: Bacteria > Pseudomonadati > Pseudomonadota > Betaproteobacteria > Burkholderiales > Comamonadaceae > Variovorax > Variovorax sp. S12S4. Next base: position 3,385,990 of record NZ_JALPKR020000002.1, on the reverse strand, counting down.
CGGCCGACGACAGGCCGCGTGCTTCGATGATGGCCGCGCCGCGCTTGCCGACGGTCGGCAGGAAGGTGTTGGCGTTCCATTCCTGGTCGTTGATCATCTTGGCGACGCTTTCGCCCTTGATGGTGGCAAAGCGGTAGTCGGCGTACATCGTGGGCGAGTGGTTGCCCCACACGACGAGCTTTTCGATGTCGGCCACAGGCTTGCCGGTCTTGGCGGCGATCTGGCTGGCGGCGCGGTTGTGGTCCAGGCGCAGCATGGCGGTGAAGTTCTTGCGCGGCAGGTCAGGGGCGCTCTTCATCGCGATGTAGGCGTTGGTGTTGGCGGGGTTGCCGACCACCAGCACCTTCACGTTGCGGCTGGCCACGGCGTTCAGCGCTTTGCCCTGTGCCGTGAAGATGGCGCCGTTGACGGCCAGCAGTTCGGCACGTTCCATGCCCGGGCCGCGCGGACGCGAGCCGACCAGCAGCGCGTAGTCGGCGTCTTTGAAGGCGGTCATCGGGTCGCCGTGGGCCTCCATGCCGGCCAGCAGCGGGAAAGCGCAGTCGTCGAGTTCCATCATCACGCCCTTGAGCGCCTTCTGGGCCTTCTCGTCGGGGATTTCGAGCAATTGCAGGATGACCGGCTGGTCTTTGCCGAGCATTTCGCCCGACGCGATACGGAACAACAGGGCGTAACCGATTTGGCCGGCGGCACCGGTGACGGCAACGCGGACGGGTTTTTTGCTCATGGGAAGACTCCAGAAGATGGTGAAACGGTATCGGCGGGCGCGCTTGGCGCCGGTGGTCCTGCAGGGCGAGAATCCTTCCCGCGGCGCAGGCCGGCCCGCATTTTAAGCCGAATCGATGCAGCCCGTCTTATGTCTTATATAAGATATGCTCGGAGGTTCCGCCACGGCGCACCCCACCGCTGCCATGAATGCCCCCACCGTCCTCGAAGACTCCGCGACGCCTTCCTTCAGTCCGCTCTACCAGCAGATCAAGACCTTGATCCTGCAGAGCCTGCAGGCCGGCGAGTGGAAGCCGGGCGAACCGATTCCGAGCGAAATGGATCTTGCCGTGCGCTATCGCGTGAGCCAGGGCACGGTGCGCAAGGCCATCGACGAGCTGGCGGCCGAAAATCTCGTGGTGCGGCGCCAGGGCAAGGGCACCTTCGTTGCCACGCACGCCGAGCAGCACGTGCAGTACCGCTTTCTGAAGCTCGTGCCCGATGTCGGCACGCCAAGCACCGAAGGTCCCGCCGAGCGCACCATCATCGATTGCCGCCGCCAGCGCGCATCGGCCGACGTGGCGCGCGCACTGGGCCTGCGCACCGGCGACGCGGTGCTGCAGGTGCGGCGCGTGCTCGCCTACGGCGGCGTGCCGACCATTCTCGAAGACCTGTGGCTCCCCGGGGCGCCGTTCAAGGGCCTCACGGCCGAGCGGCTGCGGGCCTGGCCCGGCCCGATGTACGCAATGTTCGAAACCGAATTCGGCGTGCGCATGGTGCGCGCCGAAGAAAAAATCCGCGCGGTGCTGCCCGACGCGGAGCAGGCGGCCTTGCTCGACGTGTCGCTGCAGATGCCCTTGCTCAGCGTGGAGCGCCTGGCGCACACGTACCACGACACGCCGATGGAACTGCGCCGCGGCTTGTATCGCACCGACACGCACCATTACCGCAATCAGCTCGGCTGAGATCGCGCAGATGAAACCACGATCGAACCGCATTGCAGCACCTGCGCACGGCGCGCAGCACGCTCCGAAGTCAATAGCATCCGACTGCGGCACTGCGCCGACGCGGGCACCTCCGCCATGCAATGGTGCATTGCAATAGAATTTTGCGTTGTTTGCATTCCGCAGAAGAAACAAAAGCGTTCGCTATCAGAACAAGCCACCAAGCCACGAAAGCCTCCCCCCAATGACAGAGCTTGCAACCCCTCCCCGGCCGCCGCGTCGCGAATTCCGGAACATCAATGCCTTCACCGATCTCACGACCTACCGGCTGCCGCCGGCCGGCATCGTGTCGATCCTGCACCGCGTGAGCGGTGTGCTGATGTTCCTGCTGATGCCATTCATCATCTGGATGTTCGACACCTCGCTTTCGTCCGACTATTCGTTCGCCAGATTCAAGGCCGCCTTCAACAGCGGCCTTGGTTTCGTTCCGGGCTGGTTCTTCAAGCTGGTCGCGCTCGCACTGATCTGGGCCTACCTGCACCACTTCATCGCCGGCCTGCGCCACCTCTGGATGGACGTGAGCCACGCCGCCGTCACCAAGGAGTTCGGACAGAGTTCGGCCCTGGTCACGCTGGCCCTGAGCGTTCTGCTCACCGTGGTGCTCGGCGCCAAGCTGTTCGGCCTGTACTGAGAAGGAGCCAACCATGTCTGTGAATTACGGCTCCAAGCGCATCGTCGTCGGCGCACATTACGGTTTGCGCGACTGGCTCAGCCAGCGCATCACGGGCGGCCTGATGGCGCTCTTCACGATCATCCTGCTCGCGCAACTGATCTTCACGCGTGGCCCGCTCGGCTACGACCTCTGGGCCGGCATCTTCGCCGCGCAGTGGATGAAGGTGCTGACCTTCTCCGTGATCGTTTCCCTGCTCTACCACGTGTGGGTAGGCATGCGCGACGTGTGGATGGACTACGTCCAGCCCGTCGGCATTCGCCTTGCCCTGCAAATTTTCACCATCGTCTGGCTTGTCGGTTGTGCGGGTTGGGCCATTCAAGTGCTTTGGAAGATCTGACCCCACCATGACCTACACAAAAGAACAAATTACCAAGCGCAAGTTCGACGTCGTGATCGTCGGCGCCGGCGGCTCCGGCATGCGCGCTTCGCTGCAACTGGCCCGCGCGGGCCTGAACGTGGCGGTGCTCTCCAAGGTGTTCCCCACCCGTTCGCACACCGTGGCTGCCCAAGGCGGCGTGGGCGCGTCGCTCGGCAATATGAGCGAGGACAACTGGCACTACCACTTCTACGACACGATCAAGGGCTCCGACTGGCTCGGCGACCAGGACGCGATCGAGTTCATGTGCCGTGAAGCACCCAAGGTCGTGTACGAGCTCGAGCACTTCGGCATGCCGTTCGACCGCAACCCCGACGGCACGATCTACCAGCGCCCATTCGGCGGCCACACGGCCAACTACGGCGAAAAGCCCGTGCAGCGCGCCTGCGCCGCGGCCGACCGCACCGGCCACGCCATGCTGCACACGCTCTACCAGAAGAACGTCGAGGCACGCACCCAGTTCTTCGTCGAGTGGATGGCGCTCGACCTGATCCGCGACGCCGAAGGCGACGTGGTCGGTGTCACGGCCCTCGAAATGGAAACCGGCGACCTGCACATCCTGCAGGCCAAGACCGTGCTGCTGGCCACCGGCGGCGCGGGCCGCATCTTCCAGGCCTCGACCAACGCCTTCATCAACACCGGCGACGGCCTGGGCATGGCTGCGCGCTCGGGCATTCCGCTGCAGGACATGGAGTTCTGGCAGTTCCACCCGACCGGCGTGGCCGGTGCCGGCGTGCTGCTGACCGAAGGCTGCCGCGGTGAAGGCGCCATTCTGCTCAACAGCAACGGCGAACGCTTCATGGAACGCTATGCGCCCACGCTGAAGGACCTGGCACCGCGCGACTTCGTTTCGCGTTCGATGGACCAGGAAATCAAGGAAGGCCGCGGCTGCGGCCCCAACAAGGACTACGTGCTGCTGAAGCTCGACCACCTCGGTGCCGAGACCATCCACAAGCGCCTGCCCTCGGTGTACGAAATCGGCGTGAATTTCGCCAACGTCGACATCACCAAGGAACCGATTCCCGTCGTGCCGACCATCCATTACCAGATGGGCGGCATTCCGACCAACATCAACGGCCAGGTCGTCATTCAGCAGGGCGAGCAGAACAGCGCCGTGGTGAACGGCCTCTATGCCGTGGGCGAATGCTCCTGCGTGAGCGTGCACGGCGCCAACCGCCTGGGCACCAACTCGCTGCTCGACCTGCTGGTGTTCGGCCGCGCGGCCGGCAACCACATCGTCGAATTCAACGACAAGCACAAAGAACACAAGGAACTGCCCAAGGATGCGGCCGACCGCACCCTGGAGCGCCTGAACGAACTCGAAGCCGCAACCGGCGGCGAGTACGCCCAGGACGTGGCCGGCGAGATCCGCGCCGTCATGCAGCAGCACGCGGCCGTGTTCCGCAAGCAGGCCTCGATGGACGAAGGCGTGGTCAAGATCGCTGCCGTGCGCGAGCGCGTCAGGTCGATCGGCCTGAAGGACAAGTCCAAGGTGTTCAACACCGCCCGCATCGAAGCGCTGGAAGTCGACAACCTGATCGAAGTGGCGCAGGCCACCATGGTCTCGGCCGCTGCCCGCAAGGAATGCCGCGGTGCCCACACGGTGGAAGACTACGAGCGTCCCGCGGACGACCCGGTCGCACCGCTGGGCCGCGACGACGCCAACTGGATGAAGCACACCCTCTGGTACAGCGCGGACAACCGCCTCTCGTACAAGCCCGTCAAGCTGCAGCCGCTGACGGTTGCCTCGGTGCCGCCCAAGGTCCGCACGTTCTAAGAATATTTACAAGGTCCATACGATGAAGCGCACATTCCAGATCTACCGCTACGACCCGGACAAGGACGCCAAGCCCTACATGCAGACCATCGAGATCGAACTCGACGGCCATGAGCGCATGCTGCTCGACGCCCTGATGAAGCTCAAGGCGCAGGATCCCACGCTGTCGTTCCGCCGCTCGTGCCGCGAAGGCGTTTGCGGCTCCGACGCCATGAACATCAACGGCAAGAACGGTCTCGCCTGCCTCACCAACATGCTCACGCTCAAGGGCACGATCGTGTTGAAGCCGCTGCCGGGCCTGCCCGTCATCCGCGACCTGATCGTCGACATGACGCAGTTCTTCAAGCAGTACAACTCGATCAAGCCGTACCTGCAGAACGACAACGTGCCGCCCGAGAAGGAGCGCCTGCAGTCGCCCGAGGAGCGCGACGAGCTCAACGGCCTGTACGAGTGCATTCTGTGCGCGAGCTGCTCCACGAGCTGCCCCAGCTTCTGGTGGAACCCCGACAAGTTCGTGGGCCCGGCCGGCCTGCTGCAGGCCTACCGCTTCATCGCCGACAGCCGCGACGAAGCCACCGCCGAGCGCCTGGACAACCTCGAGGACCCGTACCGCCTGTTCCGCTGCCACACGATCATGAACTGCGTGGACGTGTGCCCGAAGAACCTGAACCCGACGAAGGCGATCGGCAAGATCAAGGAACTGATGGTGCGCCGCGCCATCTGATCCTTTGCCGAGAGAAACCATGCAAACCGCCGCCGAACTCGCACAGCCTCTCAGCGAACGTGCGCTGAGCAAGCTGAAATGGCGCTGCCGGCGCGGTCTGCTCGAGAACGACCTGTTCATCGCGCGCTTCTTCGAGCGGCACGAGTCGCACATGACCGTCGGCCAGGCGGGAGCGATGGAGACATTGATGGACCTGTCGGACAACGACCTCCTCGATCTTCTGCTGCGAAGAAAGGAGCCCGAGCCCGCATGGGCCGGGGCCGAGGTGGTCGAGTTGCTCCAGTTGATGCGCACCGACGGCGCGCAGCGTCCCTCCACCTCTGTTTCCGCCTCCGTTTCCTCTTCGCCTTCCTGAATACTCCTCTGAAAGAAACCCGAAATGAAAGCTTCCGATACCAAGGCCACGCTGTCGTTCAGCAACGGCGGCGACAGCGTCGAACTGCCGATCTACAAGGGCACCGTGGGCCCGGACGTGATCGACATCCGCAAGCTGTATGCACAGACCGGCATGTTCACCTATGACCCGGGTTTCATGTCGACCGCCGCATGCCAGTCGGCCATCACGTACATCGACGGCGACAAGGGCGAACTGCTGTACCGCGGCTACCCCATCGAGCAGCTCGCAACCAACTGCGACTTCCTCGAAACCTGCCACCTGCTGCTCTACGGAGAGTTGCCCGACCAGGCCAAGAAGACCAACTTCACCAAGCTCGTGACCAACCACACGATGGTCAACGAGCAGATGCAGTTCTTCCTGCGCGGCTTCCGCCGCGATGCGCACCCGATGGCCATCATGACCGGCCTGGTTGGCGCGCTGTCGGCCTTCTATCACGACAGCACGGACATCAACAATCCCGAGCACCGCGAGATCGCCGCGATCCGCCTGATCGCGAAGATGCCCACGCTCGTGGCCATGGCCTACAAGTACACGATCGGCCAGCCGTACATGTACCCGAAGAACGACCTGAGCTACGCGGGCAACTTCCTGCACATGATGTTTGCCACGCCGTGTGAGGAGTACAAGGTGAACCCGGTGCTCGAGCGCGCGCTCGACCGCATCTTCATCCTGCACGCAGACCACGAGCAGAACGCCTCGACCTCGACCGTGCGCCTGTGCGGCTCGTCGGGCACCAACCCCTTCGCGGCCATTGCGGCCGGCGTGGCCTGCCTCTGGGGCCCGGCGCACGGCGGTGCCAATGAAGCGGCGCTGAACATGCTCTACGACATCCAGAAGGAAGGCGGCGTGGAGAAGATCGGCGAGTTCATCAAGAAGGTGAAGGACAAGAACTCGAACGTCAAGCTCATGGGCTTTGGCCACCGCGTGTACAAGAACTACGACCCGCGCGCCAAGCTGATGCAGGAAACCTGCAACGAAGTGCTGACCGAGTTGGGCCTGGAAAACGATCCGCTCTTCAAGCTGGCCAAGGAACTGGAAAAGATCGCCCTCGAAGACGAATACTTCGTCTCGCGCAAGCTCTACCCGAACGTCGACTTCTATTCGGGCATCGTGCAGCGCGCCATCGGCATTCCGGTGCCGCTGTTCACCGCAATCTTCGCGCTCGCTCGCACGGTCGGCTGGATTGCCCAGCTGAACGAAATGATCGGCGACCCCGAGTACAAGATCGGCCGTCCGCGCCAGCTGTTCGAAGGCTCGCCCAAGCGCGACGTGCAGCCCATCGGCAAGCGCTGAAGGCGCCCCGCTTGCGCTCACCGCGGAAAGCTGCCTTCGGGCAGCTTTTTTGCGTCTTGGCTGACAGGATTCGTTGTGCGGCGTCGGTACGTTGTGTATCGGAGGCCCGAGGTCGGGCCGCCTTTTTCAACGCCTTCAGGAGATCCGTCATGAAGAAAATTGCCGCGCTGATTGCCGTCACCTTCGCCTTCGCCGTCCCGCTGTCCGGCTGCAACACCTTCCGGGGTGCTGGCCAGGACATCCAGAAGGGTGGCGAAAAAGTAGAAGACGCCGCCAAGAAGCGCCAGTAAGCAGGCACCGACCCCGGGTTTTCCAAGACCCGCGCGGGCGCCGGAAGACCGCTTTCTCGCCTGCGTACCGCGCTCTGACGCACGCCCCGCTCCCTCGCCTGAAAAGCGAGGAGCGGGGCGTTTTGCCGTCTGCGGTGCGGAAATTCACCGCTTGCATGGGTTCCGGGGCTGGAACTCCTCGCCTCAGGGCAGCAAACCCATCGCAGATGACGATGGCAAGCCGATCAAAACCCAGAGAAAATGGCGAACTCATCGCCAGACGCGATGTCCAGCACCCATGAGCACTTCAGAACGCAACTTCGCCCGGCGCATCGACCTCACGTCGCTGCAGTTGTTCGTGGCCGTTTGCGAATTGGGCAGCATCGGGCGGGCGGCGGAACGTGAATTCATTGCCGCCTCGGCCATCAGCAAGCGTCTGTCCGACCTGGAAGCCACCCTGGGCACCACCCTGCTCTACCGCCATGCGCGCGGGGTCGATCTGTCGCCCGCGGGCGAAAGCCTGCTGCACCATGCGCGCTCGGTGCTCTACAGCCTCGAGAAGATGCAGGGCGAGCTCAGCGAATACGCCGAGGGCGTGCGCGGCCATGTGCGGGTGCATGCCAACATCTCGGCCATCGTGCAGTTTCTTCCTGAAGACCTCGGCGCCTTCACGCGCGAGCACGACGCGATCAAGATCGACCTGGAAGAGCACCTGAGCAACGAAGTGGTGCGCGCGGTGCAGGAAGGCGCCGCCGACCTGGGTATTTGCCACATTCCAGACGGCACGAACGAATTGCAGACGCTGCCCTACCGCCACGACCGGCTCGTGCTGATCGTGCCCGCAGGGCACCCGCTCGCTACGCAAGGTTCGATCGATTTCACGGCGTCGCTCGATTTCGACCACGTGGGCCTGCACACCAACAGCTCGATCTACGTGGCCATGCACCAGGCCGCGGTTGAAGCGGGCCGCAGCGTCAAGCTGCGCATCCACGTGACCGGACTCGACGCCATGTGCCGCATGATCGACAACGGCCTGGGCATCGGCGTGATGCCGCAGCGCGCCTTCGAACTGCTGCAGGCCGGCATCGGCAGCCGCCTGTGCAGCGTGGCGCTGAACGACGCCTGGTCGAACCGCGAGATCCGGCTGGTAGCGCGCGACTTCTCCACCCTTCCCGTGGCCGCGCGCACGCTGGTCAACCACTTGCATACGCCGGCGGCCACCCACGATGTGGCCGAGCCGATTGCCGCATAGAAAACAAGACAATTCACTTCCCCACGAAAGACAAGAGAACGACATGGCACGCACGCTCTACGACAAGATCTGGGACGAACACGTCGTCCACACCGAGGAAGACGGCACCGCCATCCTCTACATCGACCGCCATCTGGTGCACGAGGTCACCAGCCCGCAGGCCTTCGAGGGGCTGCGCGAGGCCGGCCGCAAGCTGTGGCGCATCAGCTCGGTCGTGGCCACGGCCGACCACAACACGCCCACCACGGGCTGGGAGCGCGGCTACGAAGGCATTGCCGACCCGACCAGCAAGGAGCAGGTCACCACGCTCGACAAGAACATCGCGGAGTTCGGCGCCGCGGCGTTCTTTCCGTTCCTGAGCAAGCGCCAGGGCATCGTGCACGTGATCGGCCCCGAATCGGGCGCCACGCTGCCCGGCATGACCGTGGTCTGCGGTGACTCGCACACCTCCACGCACGGCGCATTCGGCGCCCTGGCGCACGGCATCGGCACCAGCGAGGTCGAGCACGTGATGGCCACGCAAACGCTGCTCGGCAAGAAGGCGAAGAACATGCTGGTGAAGGTCGAGGGCAAGCTGCCGTTCGGCTGCACCGCCAAGGACATCGTGCTCGCGATCATCGGCAAGATCGGCACCGCAGGCGGCACGGGCTACACCATCGAATTCGCGGGCTCGGCAATTCGCGACCTGAGCATGGAAGGCCGCATGACGGTCTGCAACATGGCCATCGAGGCCGGCGCGCGCGCGGGGCTCGTGGCGGTCGACGAAAAGACCATCAGCTACATCAAGGGCCGCCCGCTCGCACCCTCCGGCGTGGAATGGGATCAGGCCGTGGCCTATTGGCGCACGCTGCAGTCCGACCCCGACGCGAAGTTCGACGCCGTGGTCGAGCTCGACGCAACGCAGATCCAGCCGCAGGTCACCTGGGGCACTTCGCCCGAGATGGTGGTCGACATCAACGGCCGCGTGCCCGATCCCGACAAGGAAAAGGACGCCAGCAAGCGCGGCGCCATCGAGCGCGCACTGGTCTACATGGGCCTGGAGCCCAACAAGGCGATGAACGACATTTTCATCGACAAGGTGTTCATCGGCTCTTGCACCAACAGCCGCATCGAGGACATGCGCGAAGCCGCGGCCGTGGTGAAGAAGCTCGGCCAGAAGGTTGCGAAAAACGTGAAGCTCGCGATGGTGGTTCCGGGCTCCGGCGTGGTGAAGGAACAGGCCGAGCGCGAGGGCCTCGACCTGATCTTCAAGGCCGCGGGCTTCGAATGGCGCGAGCCCGGCTGCTCGATGTGCCTGGCCATGAATGCCGACCGCCTGGAACCCGGCGAGCGCTGCGCATCGACCAGCAACCGCAACTTCGAAGGCCGCCAGGGCGCCGGTGGCCGCACCCACCTGGTGAGCCCGGCCATGGCCGCCGCCGCCGCGGTGCACGGCCACTTCGTCGACGTGCGCACCTTCGCCTGAACAAGAAGAGAGATTCACATGCAGAAATTCACCGTGCACAAGGGCCTCGTCGCCCCCATGGACCGCGAGAACGTCGACACCGACGCCATCATTCCGAAGCAGTTCCTCAAGTCGATCAAGCGCACCGGCTTCGGCCAGAACCTGTTCGACGAATGGCGCTATCTCGACGCCGGCTTTCCGGGCCAGGACCCGGCCAGCCGCAAGCCGAACCCCGACTTCGTGCTGAACCAGCCGCGCTACGCGGGCGCATCGATCCTGCTGGCGCGCAAGAACTTCGGCTGCGGTTCGTCGCGCGAGCATGCGCCGTGGGCGCTCGACCAGTACGGCTTTCGCGCGATCATTGCGCCGAGCTACGCCGACATCTTCTTCAACAACAGCTTCAAGAACGGCCTGCTGCCGATCGTGCTGCCTGAAGCGCAGGTGGCGCAGCTGTTCGACGAGACCTTTGCCTTCCCCGGCTATTCGCTGACCATCGACCTGGAACGCCAGGTGGTCGTAAAGCCCGACGGCGGCGAGTTCGCTTTCGACGTACAGGCCTTCCGCAAATATTGCCTCATCAACGGGCTGGACGACATCGGCCTGACGCTGCGCCACAAGGACAAGATCAAAGCCTTCGAGGCCGAGCGACTGGCGCAGAAGCCGTGGCTCGCGCACACGATGATCGCCTGAAGCTTCGCATCTCCAATTTCAAACCTCAGACCAACTTATGAAAATCGCAGTTCTCCCGGGTGACGGCATCGGCACCGAAATCGTGGCAGAAGCCATCCGCGTGCTCGACGCGCTCGACCTCTCGTTCGAAATGGAAACTGCGCTGGTCGGCGGCGCGGCCTACGAGGCGCATGGCCATCCGCTCCCCGAGTCGACGCTGAAGCTTGCGAAAGAAGCGGATGCGGTGCTGTTCGGCGCCGTCGGCGACTGGAAGTACGACAAGCTCGACCGACCGCTGCGCCCCGAGCAGGCGATTCTTGGCCTGCGCAAGAACCTCGGGTTGTTCGCCAATTTCCGCCCGGCCATCTGCTACGAGCAGCTGGTGGATGCATCGAGCCTCAAGCCCGAACTCATCGCGGGCCTGGACATCCTCATCATTCGCGAACTGACTGGAGACATCTACTTCGGCCAGCCGCGCGGCCGCCGCACGGCTGTCGACGGGCACTTTCCTGGCGCCGAAGAAGCCTTCGACACGATGCGCTATTCGCGCCCCGAGGTCGAGCGCATTGCCCGCGTGGCCTTCGAAGCCGCACGCAAGCGCAACAAGCGCGTGACCAGTGTCGACAAGGCCAACGTGCTCGAGACCTTCCAGTTCTGGAAGGACGTGGTGACCGAGGTGCACAAGGACTATCCGGACATCGAACTCGACCACATGTACGTCGACAACGCAGCCATGCAGCTGGTGAAGGCGCCCAAGAAGTTCGACGTGATCGTCACCGGCAACATGTTCGGCGACATCCTCTCGGACGAGGCCGCCATGCTCACCGGCTCCATCGGCATGCTGCCTTCGGCCTCGCTCAATTCGAGCAACCAGGGCCTGTATGAACCCAGCCACGGCAGCGCGCCCGACATTGCCGGCAAAGGGGTTGCCAATCCTTTGGCTACAATACTGTCCGCTGCCATGATGCTCCGCTTTTCACTCAACCAAGCCGAAGCTGCCGACCGTATCGAGTCGGCGGTCAAGCATGTGCTCGCCTCCGGGCTGCGCACGGGTGACATCTGGTCAGAAGGTACGAAGCGCGTCGGCACCCGTGAGATGGGCGACGCGGTTGTTGCAGCAATCACCAAAAAGACGATTACCGGCTAACCGCAGCCCGCTTCGTCACGCCCCTCCCCGGCTCGACGAGTCGGGGGCAAGAAAAGACAATTTCTTTCTTTTTCACAAGGGCAAACTGAAATGGCGAACGCATCTCAACCTCTGGTCGGCCTTGTAGGCTGGCGCGGCATGGTCGGCTCGGTCCTGATGGACCGCATGCAGGCCGAAGGCGACTTCGGGCTCATCGAGCCGCTGTTCTTCTCGACCTCCAACGCCGGCGGCAAGGCCCCGGCCATGGCCAGGAACGAGACCGCGCTGAAGGATGCGAACGACATCGACGCACTGAAGAAGTGCGACATCATCATCACCTGCCAGGGCGGCGACTACACCAGCGAGGTGTTCCCCAAGCTGCGCGCTGCGGGATGGAGCGGCCACTGGATCGACGCCGCTTCCACGCTGCGCATGAACAACGACGCGGTCATCGTGCTCGACCCCGTCAACCTGCCGGTCATCCAGAACGCGCTCGCCAACGGCGGCAAGAACTGGATCGGCGGCAACTGCACCGTGAGCTGCATGCTCATGGGCGTGGGCGCCCTCTACAAGGCGGGCCTGGTCGAGTGGATGACCAGCATGACCTACCAGGCTGCCTCGGGCGGCGGTGCGCAGCACATGCGCGAGCTGCTGACGCAGTTCGGCACCCTGAACGCCGAAGTGCGCGCGCTGCTGGACGATCCCAAGTCGGCCATTCTCGAAATCGACCGCAAGGTACTGCACAAGCAGCAGAACCTCAGCGCCGCCGAAACTGCCAACTTCGGCGCCCCGCTGGGCGGCTCGCTGATTCCCTGGATCGACAAGGACCTGGGCGACGGCACCTCCAAGGAAGAATGGAAGGCCGGCGCGGAAACCAACAAGATTCTTGGCCAGGGCGCAGGCTTCGGTACCGCCGCCGTGCCGGTCGACGGCTTCTGCGTGCGCATCGGCGCGATGCGCTGCCATAGCCAGGCATTGACCTTCAAGCTCAAGAAGGACGTGCCGCTGGCAGACCTCGAGGCCATGATCGCGGCCGACAACCAATGGGCCAAGGTGGTGCCGAACACCCGCGAAGCCAGCCTCAAGGACCTGACGCCGGTGGCCGTCACGGGCACCATGGACATCCCGGTGGGCCGCATCCGCAAGCTTGCAATGGGCCCTGAATACGTCGGCGCTTTCACCATCGGCGACCAGCTGCTGTGGGGCGCGGCCGAACCGCTGCGCCGCATGCTGCGCATCTTGCTCGAGGCTTGATGGGGGCGCGCCGGCTCACCATAAGCCCGAAATGTTGCTTAACAGCAACGGAAGATGTGTGCGTAAGTATGCGCGTACTGGGTAGAACAGGCGCAGCGCCTTGTCAGTACCCGGTGTTGGTGCTAACGTCCTCTTACAATTTCTGGGCCTGAGCCGCCCCCTATCAGCATGACAAGACATCTGTTGCCCGCGGCCCGCCCATCGGCCGCTCGCCCTTCTCTGCCTTTGAAAGGTCTCCGCCTTTCCGTCCTCGGTGCCGCCATGGCGGTTGCCTTGGGCGTTGCGAGCACCGATGCGAGCGCTTTTGCACTGGGCCAACTGAAGGTGCAATCGGCACTGGGCGAACCCCTTCGCGCTGAAATCGACGTGACCGAAATGGCGGCCGCCGAAGCGGACAGCCTGAAGATCAACGTTGCCAGCGCCGACGCCTTCAAGAACGCGGGCGTTCCGTACAACGCGGCCTTGAGCGACGTGAAGGCGACGCTGCAGCGCCGCGCCGGCGGCCAGTACGTGGTGCGCCTCACGGGTACCCGTCCGCTCAACGATCCCTTCATCGACCTGTTGCTCGAAGCCAACGGCTCGTCGGGCCGCATGGTGCGCGACTACACGGTGCTGCTCGACCCGCCCGTGACGCGCCAGGCAGCGCCGAGCGCGCCGATTTCTCCTTCTACCCCGCAGATCGGCACGGCCCCGGCAGAACGCTCGGGCCAGGCAGCAGCCCGCACGCGCCGCGAGCGCGCACCTGTCGCACCCGTCACCGCACCGCCGGCCGCCGCGCCCGCACCTGCTGCGCCGGCTGCCCCAGCCCCCAGCGCCGCGGCGCCGATTCGTCCGACAAGCGGCGAGCAGGTCACGGTGCAGCGCGGCGACACCGCCAGCAAGATCGCCGGTGCCCACAAGTCCGCCGACGTCTCGCTCGACCAGATGCTGGTGGCGCTCCTGCTCTCCAACCCCGATGCGTTCATCGGAGGCAACGTCAACCGCATCAAGGCCGGCGCAGTGCTCGACCTGCCGAGTGCAGCCGAGGCCGGTGCCATTCTTCCCGCGGAAGCGAAGCGCACCATCACCGCGCAAAGCCGCGACTTCGGCGCCTACCGCCAGCGCCTGGCAGAGAACGCGCCCACAGCCAACGTGGCCGCTGCCAGCCGCAATGCGTCGGGCAAGGTGCAAGCCAATGTCGAAGACCGCAACGCCACCGCAAGCGCACCCGACAAGCTGACGATCTCCCAAGGCAGCGCGGCTGCCCGTGCGGCCGACGAGAAGGTTGCGCAGGCACGACAGGCGCAGGAGAGCAACAACCGCGTTGCCGAGCTTTCCAAGAACATCAACGACCTGGCCAAGCTCAAGGCGGCCACCGGTTCGGCCGCTCCCGCCACGGGCGCGGCGCCCGCACCGGTACCGGCCACGCCGGGCATTCCGGTTCCCAATCCGGGCGTAGCCGCCACGGCATCGCCGACGGCGGCCAGCCCGGCGCCAGTGCCCGCTGCGGCTGCGGCGCCTGTCGCTCCCGCGGCTCCGGCTGCAGCGCCTGCTGCTCCAGCTGCAGCGCCCGCAACAGCACCGGCCGCTGCTTCGGCCCCGGCAGAAGCTTCCGCGGCCGCAACGCCCGCAACCGCTCCCACCGCCGCGGCCCCTGACGCCAACGCGTCAGCTGAAACCATGCCCGGCGCTCCCTCGGCTGCCGCCAGCGCCGCCGCACCTGCACCGGCGCCCAAGCCGGTGGTCAAGGCAGCCCCGCCGCCGCCCCCGGTCGAGCGCAGCTTCCTCGACGAGTTGATGGAGAACCCGCTGATGCTGGCCGGCGCGGCGCTGATCGCGCTGCTGATCGGCTTCCTGCTCTACCGCGTGCTGGGCCGCCGGCGCGAGGAAATGAGCGAAAGCGTGTTCCTCGAAAGCCGCATTCCCAAAGACTCGTTCTTCGGCGCAAGCGGCGGCGAATCGGTCGACACCAAGCACCGCGGCGATTCCACGGTTTCGTCGCTGTCGTACTCGCCGAGCCAGCTCGACGCGGGCGATGTCGACCCCGTGGCCGAGGCCGACGTGTACCTTGCCTATGGCCGCGACCTGCAGGCCGAGGAAATCCTGCGCGAAGCGCTGCGCGTCAATCCGGACCGCACGGCCATTCACCTCAAGCTGCTCGAAATCCACGCCAAGCGCCGCGACGTCCGGGCCTATGAAGGCCTGGCGACCGAAGTGCACAAGCTGACCAACGGCACCGGTTCCGACTGGAACCGCGTGGTCGAGATGGGCAAGGACCTCGATCCGGGCAATCCGCTGTATGAGTCGGGCACGGCCCGGGGCGGCGTGAGCGCGGCCGAAAGCGCCGCATTTGCCGGCGCCCTGGCCACCGCGGCCAAGCCTGCTGCCGCAACGCCTCCGGCCGCAGCGCCCGCCCCCGTGGCAGTTGCTGTCGCCGCGCCGGCCTTCGTGCCGTCCGTCGCACCGCTGGACTTCGACCTGGACCTGAGCCAGCCGGCCGCACTCGCACCGAGCCCCGCTCCGGTGAGCGCCAGCCTGCCTAAGACGGCCTACGCCCCCGCCGCATCCGCTCCCCTGTCCAACGGACATGCGCATGCACCGGCACCTGTCGACCTCGAAAACGATTTCGACACCGCTCCTGGCGCGCTGGCTCCGATCAGCCGCCCCGCGGGACTGAACGACGCCGACGACAACACCCGCCCGGCAACGCTGCGCAGCGGCAACAACCTTCCTGCGGATTCGGGCTTCATCGAATTCGACATGAGCGCACTGGCCGGCCTTCCCGCCCGCCCGGTGGCCGGCACCGCCGAAGCCGCCCGCCCCGCAGCAGCCATGCCGCAGGACGACGGCGACGACAGCCCCCACGCGGTCAAGCTGTCGCTGGCCCGCGAGCTGCAGGCCATCGGCGACGTCGAAGGCGCCCGCTCGCTGGTGGAAGAAGTCGAAGCCGAAAGCGCCGGCGACCTCAAGTCGCAGGCAAGGCAACTGCTCGCCGAGCTGCGCTGAGCGGCTTTTCCCCTGTTCCTGAATTCGTGAGGCTGGCGCTAGGCATCCGCTACAACGGCCAGGCGTACGAGGGCTGGCAGAGCCAGCGCTCGGGCCGCACGGTTCAAGACAAGCTGGAAGCGGCGCTCGGCAAATTCGCCGCGCAGCCCATCGGCACGCTGTGCGCCGGCCGCACCGACGCCGGCGTGCATGCGCTGATGCAGGTGGTGCACTTCGACACCGACGTGGAACGCGAACCCTTCTCCTGGATGCGCGGCACCAACCGCTACCTGCCCGACGACATCGCCGTGCAGTGGGCGCATCCGGTGCCCGACGAATTCCATTGCCGCGCCAGCGCCCTGGCCCGCCGCTACCTTTACGTGCTCTCGCAATCGCCCGTGCGGCCCAGCCTCGACTCGGGCCGGGTCGGCTGGTCGATGCATGCGCTCGACGGCGACGCCATGCGCGCGGCCGCCGCCCTGCTGGTGGGCAAGCACGACTTCAGCTCGTTTCGCGCCTCGGCCTGCCAGGCGCGCTCTCCGGTGAAGGACCTGCGGCGCATCGAGATCACGCGCCATGGCACAGGCGACCGCTGCCGCTGGCACTTCGAATTCGAGGCCGATGCCTTCCTGCACCACATGATCCGCAATTTGATGGGCTGCCTGGTGCGCATCGGCCGCGGTGACGAGCGGCCCGAATGGATCACGGAAGTGCTCGAGGCGCGCAGCCGCAAGGTGGCGGCGCCCACCTTCTCCGCCGACGGGTTGTACTTTCTGGGGCCTTTGTACGACGCCAAGTGGGGTCTGCCGGCCGAGGCCACGCTGCAGGCCGGCGGTGCTCCTTATGATGGGCCGCCATGACGTCGCCTCGCACCCGCATCAAGATCTGTGGCCTCACGCGTGAAGCCGATGTGGATGCCGCGGTCGACGCGGGCGCAGATGCGGTCGGCTTCGTGCTCTATCCCAAGAGCCCCCGCGCCGTAACGGCCGCTCGCGCCGCGGAACTGGCTTCGCGCCTCCCACCTTTCATCACGCCGGTGCTGCTGTTCGTGAACGAGGCCGCGCCTGAAGTCGCAGCGTCCCTCGCCCGCGTGAGAGGATCGATCGCGCAGTTTCATGGCGAGGAAACGCCGGAACAATGCGAAGAAGCCACCGGCCAGGGCCGCTTTCGCTACATGCGCGCCGCCCGTATTCCGCTGGGGGCTGCCGGAGCGGGCTTCGACCTCGTAAAATACGCTTCCGATTACTCCCACGCCCAGGCCATCCTGCTCGACGCCCATGTCGAAGGTTATGGCGGTGGCGGCAAGGCATTCGATTGGTCACTTCTTCCACCCGCCGTCGACGCTCACCTCGTCTTGAGTGGTGGGCTCACACCTGCAAACGTGAGCGATGGCATTCGCATCCTGCGGACGCGCTGCAAGACGCTGTCCGTTGATGTGAGCTCGGGCGTCGAAATCGACGGCCCGGGAAACAAGGGCCTGAAGGACGCCGAAAAAATCCGGCAATTCGTCGCCGCCGTGAGAGCGGCGGACGCCTCGTCCTTCTCCAGTTAGCCGCCGCACCCGATCGTGATTTCGGGCTGCGGCCCAACGATCGAGAACCATGCAAAGCCAATTTCAGGACTACCAGCAACCCGACGCCACCGGCCATTTCGGCAACTACGGCGGCACCTTCGCGAGCGAAACGCTCACCCACGCGATCAACGAACTGCGCGATGCGTACGCCAGGTTCAAGGACGATCCGGCGTTTCTGGCCGAATTCCACTACGAGCTGAAGCACTTCGTCGGCCGGCCCTCCCCCATCTATCACGCGGCCCGCACCAGCCGTGAAATGGGCGGCGCGCAGATCTACCTGAAGCGCGAAGACCTCAACCACACCGGCGCGCACAAGATCAACAACGTGATCGGCCAGGCGATGCTCGCGCGGCGCATGGGCAAGCCCCGGGTCATCGCCGAAACCGGCGCAGGCCAGCACGGCGTGGCCACGGCCACGATCTGCGCGCGCTACGGGCTCGAATGCGTGGTCTACATGGGCAGCCAGGACGTGAAGCGCCAGAGCCCCAACGTCTACCGCATGAACCTGCTCGGCGCCACGGTGGTGCCCGTCGAATCGGGCAGCAAGACACTGAAGGACGCGCTCAACGAAGCCATGCGCGACTGGGTGACCAACGTGGAAAACACGTTCTACATCATCGGCACCGTGGCAGGCCCGCACCCCTACCCGACGATGGTGCGCGACTTCCAGAGCGTGATCGGCACCGAATGCATCGAGCAGATGCCCGCCATGCTCGCGGCCGACGGCATTACCGGCGAGGCCGAGGGCAAGCAGCCCGACGTGGTGGTCGCCTGCGTGGGCGGCGGCAGCAATGCGATCGGCATCTTCCATCCCTACATTCCGTTTGCCGGCACCCGGCTCATCGGCGTCGAAGCGGCAGGCGAAGGCCTGGACAGCGGCAAGCACGCGGCATCGATCCTGCGCGGCAGCCCGGGCGTGCTGCACGGCAACCGCACCTACCTGCTGCAGAACGAAGACGGCCAGATCACCGAAACCCACAGCATCAGTGCCGGGCTCGACTACCCGGGCGTGGGCCCCGAGCACGCGCACCTGGCCGACATCGGCCGCGCGGAATACGTCGGCATTACCGACACCGAAGCGCTCGAAGCCTTTCACTACCTGTGCCGCACCGAGGGCATCATTCCGGCCCTCGAATCGAGCCACGCCGTGGCCTACGCGATGAAGCTCGCCAAGACCATGCGGCCGGACCAGTCGATCCTGGTCAACCTCTCGGGGCGCGGCGACAAGGACATCGGCACCGTGGCCGACCTCTCGGGCGTCGACTTCTACGACCGGCCCTCGATGCGCGGCCTGAGCGTGAAAGGAGGCAAGTGATGAGCCGCATTGCCGCCACCTTCGACGCACTGAAAAAAGACGGTCGTCGCGCGCTGATCCCTTACGTCACTGCAGGCTTTCCCTTTGCGGACATCACCCCCGAGCTGATGCACGGCATGGTCGAAGCCGGCGCCGATGTGATCGAGCTGGGCGTGCCGTTCTCCGACCCCATGGCCGACGGCCCGGTGATCCAGAAAGCCGGCGAAGCGGCGCTGGCGTTAGGCGTCGGCATGAAGCAGGTGCTGGCCATCGTCACTGCCTTCCGCCAGAAGGACGCGACCACGCCCGTGGTGCTGATGGGCTACGCCAATCCGGTCGAGCGCTATGACCTTGTGCACGGCAAGAAGGCCTTCATCCGCGATGCATCTGCCGCGGGCGTCGACGGCCTGCTGGTGGTCGACTACCCGCCCGAGGAATGCGAAGACTTTGCCGCGGAGCTCAAGGCCGCGAACATCGACCTGATCTTTCTGCTGGCCCCCACCAGCACCAACGAGCGCATGGCGCAGGTCGCGCGCATTGCGAGCGGCTATGTCTACTACGTCTCGCTCAAGGGCGTGACGGGCGCCGGCCACCTCGACACCGAGGCTGTCGGCCAGATGATCCCGCGCATCCGCGAGCATGTGAACATTCCCGTCGGCGTGGGCTTCGGCATTCGCGACGCGCGCACCGCGCAGGCGGTGGGATCGGCGGCCGATGCGGTCGTGATCGGCACCAAGATCATCCAGCTGATCGACGGACAGCCGCGTGAAAAGGTCGTGCCCGCGGTACGCGAATTTCTCGCCGGAATCCGAGAGGCGCTGGACGCCCTGCCCGCCGCTACCCCCAAGAACGCGGCTGGCAGATAATCGCCGCTGCCCTCACCAGCCCCTTTTCCGCATTGCGGAAGAGGGGAGCTAATTCGGAGTCCTATGAGCTGGCTTGAAAAACTGCTACCCGCCAAGATCGCACAAACCGACCCGTCGGAGCGCCGCCAGGTGCCCGAGGGCCTGTGGATCAAATGCCCCGCCTGCGAAACGGTTCTCTACAAGACCGATCTCGAGCACAACCAGAATGTCTGCCCTAGCTGCAGCCATCACCACCGCATCGGCGCCCGCGCACGGCTCGACGCCTTCCTCGACGCGGAAGGCCGCTATGAACTCGGCCAGGAAGTGCTCCCCGTCGACGCGCTGAAGTTCAAGGACAGCCGCCGGTACCCCGAGCGGCTCAAGGAAGCGCTCGAGAACACCGGCGAAACCGACGCGCTGGTCGTCATGGGCGGCTCGGTCCACAGCATCAGCGTGGTCGTGGCCTGCTTCGAATTCGAATTCATGGGCGGCAGCATGGGCAGTGTGGTCGGCGAGCGCTTCGTGCGCGGTGTCGAAACGGCCATCGAGCAGAAGGTGCCGTTCATCTGCTTCACCGCCACCGGCGGCGCACGCATGCAGGAAGGCCTGCTGTCGCTGATGCAAATGGCCAAGACCAACGCGGCGCTCACGCGTCTTGCGAAGAAGGGCCTGCCCTACATCAGCGTGCTGACAGACCCGACCATGGGCGGCGTTTCGGCCGGCTTCGCTTTCGTAGGCGACGTGGTCATTGCGGAGCCCAAGGCGCTCATCGGCTTTGCCGGCCCGCGCGTGATCGAATCGACCGTGCGCGTGACGCTGCCTGAAGGCTTCCAGCGCGCCGAGTTCCTGCAGACCAAAGGCGCCATCGACTTCATCAGCGACCGCCGCGAACTGCGCAAGACCATTGCGAGCACGCTCGCGATGCTGCTGCGTCAGCCGGCCGACGCGGTCATCTGACAAGAATCCTGCCGGAAGGGCCTCAGCCCAGCCGGTAGGCCCAGACCAGCAGGTTGCCCAGCACGATGGCAATCACCTGCAGCACCACGATGGCGGCCAGGGGCGACAGGTCCACGCCGCCAATCAGCGGAATGAAACGCCTGAAGGGCCGCACCAGCGGTTCGGCCAATCGCGAGATGAGGTCGAGCAGCATCGGCGACGCGCCCGGTATCCACGACAGCACGGCATAGACCACCAGCAGCGCGGTAAGGCCCGACACCGCGAGCTGCATCAGCCCCACCAGCGACACGAGCGGCAAGGCCGCGATGCGCCCCAGGTTGCCGATCAGCAGCCACAGAATCAGGAACTTCACGATCACCAGCAGCCAGGCCGCAATGGCGCTTGCCAGGTCCCAGCGCTTGACCGACGGCACGATGCGGCGCAGCGGCAGCACGATCCAGTCGGTAATCGCAAACACGAAGCGCCCGAGCGGATTGCCGAAAGGCACCCGGTGGTACTGCATGTAAAGGCGCAGCAGGCAGGCGCCGCCGAGCAGGCCGACGATCACGTCGAGAAGAAACGAGGGGATCTGGTAGAGCATGGGGCAGGGTCGTGAGCGGAATGCGATGATAGCCATGCAAGGTTCTTCGATGACGACACAGCCCCTTTTGCATTCACTGCCATTGTTCCCGCTCGGTACGGTTCTGTTCCCGGGCGGCGTGCTTCCACTGCGTATTTTCGAGGTACGTTATCTCGACATGGTCGGCAAATGCCGCAAGGCCGATGCACCGTTCGGCGTGGTCAGCCTCACGAGCGGCAGCGAAGTGCGCAAGGCCGGTGCCGATGCCGAAAGCTTTGCGGCCGTCGGCACGCTGGCCGTCATCCGCGAATTCGAATCACCGCAAAGCGGCCTGCTCCAGATCGAATGCGTCGGCACGCAGCGGTTTCGGGTTCGCCGGACCGAGCTGCAGAAATACGGCTTGTGGGTGGCCGAAGTCGAGGCAGTGATTGCAGACACCGCCATCGAAATTCCCGACGACCTGCAGCACACCGCCACCGCGTTGCGGCGCCTTGTCGACACGCTCGAAGAACGCCGCCGCGCGCAGGGCGCCGAGGCCGTGCGACTGCCCATCGGCGAGCCCTACCAGTTCAACGATTGCGGCTGGGTTGCCAACCGCTGGTGCGAACTGGTGCCCATGCAACTCGAACTGCGGCAACGGCTCATGGAGCTCGAGAGCCCGCTGATGCGGCTCGAACTGGTCAGCGATCTGCTCGCGCGTGCGGGCATCACTGGATAGTTCGCTACTTTTTTCATAGCGTATCGCACAGGATTGGCGGGCACTGGAGGCCGGTTTCATTCGAACCCTATCGGCTAAAATGGCGGGTTGCGCACGCTCCCGTTGCGCCCTCCTCCGCTCTCCATGTCCGACCACCTGATCCCTTCCATTCCCACGCCCGCTGCGGCTCCGGCTTCCGCACCCGCCGTCGACGACAACCAGCTCATCGCCGAACGCCGCGAAAAGCTCAAGCTGATGCGTACTGCGCAGGCCGAGGGCAAGGGCGTCGCGTTTCCGAATGACTTCAAGCCGGGTCATCGTGCGGCTGCGCTGATCGAGGCGCACGGCGCCACCGAGGCCGAAGCACTCGAAGCGCAGGCAGTCTCCGTGAGCGTGGCGGGCCGCATGATGCTCAAGCGCGTGATGGGCAAGGCCAGCTTTGCGACGCTGCAAGATGCCACGAGCCGCATCCAGCTCTACGTGACGCGCGACGCCATCGGCGAAGAGGCGTATGCCGAGTTCAAGCGCTGGGACCTGGGCGACATCGTCGGCGCCGAAGGCACGCTCATGAAGACCAAGACCGGCGAGCTCTCGGTCAAGGTGACCAAGTTGCGCCTGCTCACCAAGAGCCTGCGTCCGCTGCCCGACAAGTTCCACGGCATGGCCGACCAGGAGCAGAAGTACCGCCAGCGTTACGTCGACCTGATCACCGACGAATCGGCGCGCGTGCGCTTCACCGCTCGCAGCAAGGCCGTGAGCGCGCTGCGCGAGTTCATGGTGGCCAACGACTTCCTCGAAGTCGAAACGCCGATGCTGCATCCCATTCCGGGCGGCGCCAATGCCAAGCCCTTCAAGACGCATCACAACGCGCTCGACCAGGAGATGTTCCTGCGCATCGCGCCGGAGCTGTACCTCAAGCGCCTGATCGTCGGCGGCTTCGAGCGCGTGTTCGAAATCAACCGGAGCTACCGCAACGAAGGCATCTCGGTGCGGCACAACCCCGAGTTCACCATGATGGAGTTCTACGCGGCCTACTGGAACTACCGCGACCTGATGGACTTCACCGAAACGCTGATCCGCACCATTGCCGACAAGGCCGTGGGCACGCAGCAGCTCACCTACCAGGGCAAGCCGGTCGACCTGACGCAGCCCTTCGAGCGCCTGACGATCCGCGAAGCCATCCTCAAGTACACGGACGCCGGTACCGGCGTCGATGACAGCACCTGGCTCATCAACGCCCTGCGGAAGATCGGCCTGAGCGAAGAGAAGGACAAGCTCTCGCAGCGCAGCTTGGCCAGCCTGCAGGTGATGTACTTCGAAGAGACCGTGGAAGAGAAGCTCTGGCAGCCGACCTTCATCATGGAGCACCCCACCGAGATCTCGCCGCTGGCGCGCGCCAACGATGAGCGGCCCGAGGTCACCGAGCGCTTCGAGCTCTACATCACGGGCCGCGAGTTCGGTAACGGCTTCAGCGAGCTCAACGACGCCGAAGACCAGGCCGCCCGTTTCAACGCGCAGGTGGCCGCGAAGGACAGCGGCGACGACGAAGCCATGTACTACGACCACGACTTTGTTCGCGCGCTCGAATACGGCATGCCGCCCACCGGCGGCTGCGGCATCGGCATCGACCGGCTGATGATGCTGCTGACGGATTCGCCGAGCATCCGCGACGTGATCCTGTTCCCGGCGCTGCGCAGGGAATCTTGAGCGTGAAGTTACCGTCGTCGCTGCCGACGATCGGCATCGACTTCGGCACCTCCAATTCCGCCGTGGCCTGCCGGGTCGACGGCGTGGCCCGACTGCTGTCCATCGAAGGTGCGGCCACCACGCTGCCCACCGCAATCTTCTTCAACGCCGAAGACCGCACCACGCACTTCGGCCGCGATGCGGTTGCGCTCTACCTCGCGGGTGTCGAAGGCCGCCTGATGCGTTCGCTGAAGAGCCTGCTCGGCAGCGCGCTGATGCAGGAAAAAACGGCCATCTACGACGGGCTCGTGAGCTTCGAGGACATCATCGCCCGCTTCTTGCGCGAGCTGGCCGCGCGGGCCGGCCGTGAACTGGGCGGGGTGCCCGAGCGCGTTGTCATCGGCCGCCCGGTTCATTTTGTCGACGACGATTCGAAGCGCGACGAGCGCGCGGAGGAAAGCCTGCGCCACGCGGCCCGTGCGGCGGGGTTTCGCGACATCGCTTTTCAGCTCGAACCGATTGCGGCGGCCTTCGACTACGAGCAGCGCATCACGAAAGAGTCCCTGGTGCTGATCGTCGACGTGGGCGGCGGCACTTCCGACTTCACCGTGGTGCGCGTCGGCCCCGATCGCG
Source organism: Variovorax sp. S12S4 (assembly GCF_023195515.1). NCBI lineage: Bacteria > Pseudomonadati > Pseudomonadota > Betaproteobacteria > Burkholderiales > Comamonadaceae > Variovorax > Variovorax sp. S12S4. The sequence continues at coordinate 3,361,819 of NZ_JALPKR020000002.1, read as the reverse complement.
CCGCGCGTGAAGACCGCAGCGACGACGTGCTGGCGACCAGTGGCGTGCACATCGGCGGCACCGACTTCGACCAGCGCCTGAACCTCGACCGCGTCATGCCGGAATTCGGCTTTCGCCACACGGGCCCGCAGGGGCGCGAAGTGCCGAGCAAGGTGTTCTTCGAGCTTTCGTCCTGGCACCTGATCAACTGGCTGTATGCCGCCAAGGCAGTGCGGCAGGCGAAAGACCTGCGCACGAGCTACAGCGACACCCGGCTGCACGACCGGCTGATGGCGGTGCTCGAAGAACGCCATGGACACCGCATTGCCAGCGAAGTGGAGCAGGCAAAAATCGACACTTCGGTGACCGATGCACTCACCGCCATCGACCTTTCGTGCGCCGAGCGAGGCTTGACCGCATCGCTCTCGCCCGCCGACATGGCGCAACAGCTCGCGCCGTTGCTCGAAAACGTGATTGCCTGCGCGCACGCCTGTGTCAAGCGCGCCGGGCTGCGCAGCGGCGATCTCGACGCCATCTACCTGACCGGCGGCTCTTCGGCCCTGCGGCCATTCCAGCAGGCCTTGCGCAAGAGCTTCGCCGGCGTGACGCTCGTCGAAGGCGACCTGTTCGGCGGCGTGGCCACCGGGCTCGCCTGCGCCGGCTCGGCTGCATGAAGTATCTCGCGGGGTATCCGCCCACGCTGCTGGCCCAGGTCCGGCAACTGGTCGAGACCGAAGGACTCGCGCCGTTGCTGCGCAGCCGCTACCCCGGCCCCGTGCATGAAGTGCAGACGGACCGTGCGCTTTACGAATACGTGAGCGAGCTCAAGAGCGACTTCATGCGCAAGGCGCCGCCGCTCTCCAAGGTGGCATTCGACAGCAAGCTGCACGTGATCCGCAATGCGCTCGGCACGCACACCACGGTTTCACGCGTACAGGGCAGCAAGCTCAAGACCAAGCGCGAAATTCGCGTGGCGACCCTGTTCAAGGAGGTGCCGCTCGAGTGGCTGCGCATGATCGTGGTCCACGAGCTCGCGCACATGAAGGAGCGCGACCATGACAAGAGCTTCTATGCGCTCTGCGAGCACATGGAGCCCAGCTACCACCGGCTGGAATTCGATGTCCGGCTGTACCTGACGCACCTGGATTCGGGCGGCGAACGCCTGTGGACGAACTCGCCGCCGCCTCCGGTCGAGGGCAAGGCCCCGTAACCAGCCGGGCCTCAGGCGCTGGCCAGGCCGGCCTTCGCCAGTACTTGCCTTGCCTGCCTGTATCCCGTCGAGCCGACGAGCGCATTCCAGCCGGCGTGCGGCGCTTCGGGAAGCAGCCCCCGCCGACGCGCCTCGCTAGCGGCTTCGGGCTGCCAACGCCCTGTCTTGGCTGCGGCACTGAAGTCATCGAGCAGCTCATCGAGCGCCCGTCCTTCGCCGATGCTCTGGTTGCACAGCATCGCCAGGTCGCAGCCCGCATCGAGCGCCGCCAATGCGGCATCGGCATAGCTCAGCAGCTGGCCGTCGATGTAGCGCCCGGCCTCCATGCTCAGGTCGTCGCTGAAGATCGCGCCTTCGAAAGCGAGCCGGGTGCGCAACACATCTTTCAGCCACTTCGAAGAGAACCCGGCAGGCCGCTTGTCCACCTTCGGGTAGATCACGTGCGCCGGCATCACGGCCGTGAGCGTTCCGGACAGCCAGTCGAACGGCCGCGCATCGTCTTCCAGGATCGCCTTCAGGCCGCGGCGGTCGACCGGAATCTCGACGTGCGAATCGGCCGTGACGAAGCCATGTCCCGGAAAATGCTTGCCGCAGTTGCGCATGCCCATCTGCAGCATGCCGTGCATCACGCTCTTTGCCAGCAGCGCCACCACCCGGGGATCGCGGTGAAAGCTGCGGTCGCCGATCACGCTGCTGCCGCCGTGGTCGAGGTCGAGCACCGGCGCAAAGCTGAAGTCGACGCCGCAGGCGCGCAGCTCGCCCGCAAGCACCTGGCCAGTCGCCGTTGCGGCCTGCGTGGCGCGCATCGCATCGCGCATCCACAGGTCGCCCAGGGCGCGCATCGAGGGAAGGCGCGTGAAGCCGTCGGTACGAAACCGCTGAACGCGGCCGCCTTCGTGATCGACACAGATCAGCAGATCGGGGCGGATGGCCTTCAACTCTGCATTGAGCGCGGTCATTTGCGCGCGGTCCCGCCAGTTGCGGGCGAAATGGATCACGCCACCGACCAAGGGGTTTGCTACCCGGCGGCGATCCGCATCATTGAGTTCCGAGCCCGCCACATCGATGATCAGCGGCGCGTGAAGGGTTGTCGTTGCCAGGGTCATGCCTCGTTCTTGTATTCGACCACGACGAAGCTCGCGGCATATTCGGTTTCGTCGGTCACCGTCACGTGCGCCGTGAGGCCCTTGGCCTCGAACCACTCCTTGAGCTCACCATGCAGCACGATGACGGGCTTGCCGCTGCGCAGGTTCGCGATCTCACACAGGCGCCAGGTCATCGGCATGCGCATGCCCAGGCCGATGGCCTTGCTGAAGGCCTCCTTGGCGGAAAAGCGGGTGGCCAGATAACTCAGGCCGCGCTTGGGCCAGCGCTCGCTGCGGGCCTTCCACACCGCGAACTCGGCATCGCTGAGCACCCGGTGGGCAAAGCGTTCGCCCTGCCGCTCGAAGGTGGCGGCGATGCGGCGCAGGTCGCAGATGTCGGTACCAATGCCGTAGATCATGCCGCTGGAGCGCTCACTTGGCTTCGTCGATGCAGCGCAGGTACTCCCGCGTGGTGGCCGCGTAGCCCAATTCGAGCGCATCGGCGATGAAGGCGTGGCCGATCGAGACCTCCTGGACGCCGCGCACGGCACGCAGGAAAGCCGTGAGGTTGTCGCGGCTCAGGTCATGGCCCGCGTTGACGCCAAGGCCCGCAGCCTGCGCCGCACGCGCCGATTCGACGTAGCGCGCAAGCACGGCCGCCTCGTTCGAAGTGCCGCGCGATGCGGCATAGCCTTCGGTGTACAGCTCCACGCGGTCGGCGCCCACGGCCTTCACCGCAGCCATCATCTCGGGGATCGGGTCCATGAACAGGCTCACGCGGACGCCCAGGGCCTTGGCCTCGGCAATCGCCGGGCGCAGGCGCTCGGCGTCTTCGGGAAAGCTCCAGCCATGGTCGCTGGTCGATTGCGATTCGCTGTCGGGCACAAAGGTGGCTTGATGCGGCTTGAGCTCGCGCACGAAGTCCATCAGGTTGTGGAACGGATTGCCCTCGATGTTGAACTCGATGCCCGGCCAGTCCTTTGCAAGCAGCGCGGAGAGGTCGCTCACGTCGTGCGCGCGGATATGGCGCGCGTCTGGCCGCGGATGCACCGTGATGCCCTGTGCACCGGCGGCAAGGCAGGCGTTGGCAGCCTTCAGCACGCTCGGAATGCCCAGGTGGCGCGTGTTGCGCACAAGGGCCACCTTGTTCAGGTTGACCGACAGCGAAGTGGTAGCGGAATGGCGGGGAGTGCTCATAGGGCTTGCAAATCTCTCATCATCTGCCGCGTGCGCAGCGTGGACACACCGCAATGGTAGTTGAGCAAGGCGCGCAGCTGGTTTCTGAGGGCACTGTTGCTGCCGGCGTTCATGGTGGCCACCTCTCGCAGCGTGGCGGTGAAGGGGGCGCGGTCGTCGAGAACGCCTTGCAGCGATTGCCAATCGGCACCGGCCAAGGCCGCCTCGCCCTCGCTCGCCAGCCGCAAGCCGGCTTCCGGCACCAGGCTGTAGCGTGCATCGGCCACGAGCGGTTCGAGCGTGAGGGTCTGCGCATCGAGCGACGGCAAGAGGCCCACTTCGCGCAGGAGCAGCAGCTCGAAAGCCCGCAGCGCCGCGGCCTGGGTTGCGGCCTGCGCGCCGGCGTGGTCGCCCGCCAGCACCTGCACCACGCCCGCGTAGGCGTCGAACAGCGCCTCATGGGCATCGTCCCGCGCGAGCAGGCGCAGCAGCAGTTCGTTGACGTAGTAGCCCGAGAGCAGCGCCTCGCCCGTCGGCATGACGTGGCCGCCCATCCATTCAGCGCCCTTGAGCGTGCGGATCTCGGCGTCGCCGCCATAGTTGAGCTGCAGCGGCTGCAGCGGCAGCAGCACGGGCCTGAAGTTGGAGCTCGGCCGCTTCGCCCCCTTGGCCACGAGCGCGATGCGTCCGTGGTGGCGGGTGAAGACCTCGAGGATCAGGCTCGATTCGCTCCAGTCGTAGCGATGGAGCACATACGCCGGTTCGTGCGAGACGCGGTGGGCGGTCGCCACTTCATTCGTAGCCGAACGAGCGCACGCGCGCTTCGTCGTCGGCCCAGCCGGACCGCACCTTTACCCACAGTTCGAGGAAAACCTTGGCGTCGGCCAGCTTCTCGAGCTCGACACGGGTTTCCATGCCGATGCGCTTGATGCGCTCGCCCTTGTCGCCGATGACCATGGCCTTGTGGCCGTCGCGCTCGACCACGATGGTGGCGGCAATGCGCAGCAGGCGCTTCTGGCCCTTTTTCTGCGGCGGCTCTTCCTCGAACTTGTCGATGATCACGGTCGAGGTGTAGGGCAGTTCGTCGCCGGTCAGGCGGAACAGCTTTTCGCGCACCAGCTCGCCGGCCAGGAATTTCTCGCTGCGGTCGGTGAGCTCGTCCTCGGCGTAGAACCAGGGTTGCTCGGGCAGGTATTTTTCGCAGATGCCGAACAGCCGTTCGACGTCCTTGGAGTTCTTGGCCGACATCGGCACGAACTCGGCGAAGGGGTGCTTCGCCTGCATGGTCTGCAGCCAGGGCGCGATATCGCCGCGGCGGTGCACGTTGTCGAGCTTGTTGGCCAAGAGCACGGTCGGAATACCCTTGCCGAGCAGCTTGAGCACCCGCTCGTCGGCCGGCGTGAAGCTGCCCGCCTCGACCACGAAAAGAATCAGGTCCACATCGCCGACCGCGCCCTGCACCGTCTTGTTGAGCGACTTGTTCAGCGCATTGGCGTGCAGGGTCTGGAAACCCGGCGTATCCACGAATACGAACTGCGTGGCACCGATGGTGCGCATGCCCGTGATGCGGTGCCGCGTGGTCTGCGCCTTGCGCGAGGTAATGCTGATCTTCTGGCCCACCAGCGCGTTGAGCAGCGTCGACTTGCCCACGTTGGGCTTGCCGACAATGGCCACCAGGCCGCAGTGCTGCGGCCCCGTTGTACCCGTACCGCCCGCTGCGTCTTCGGGGTTTTCTGCTGCTGAATTTATAGCGTCGTTCATTCTGGTTTCACGCGGCCCCGCGTGCCTTGAGCCGGATCAACATGGCCGCCGCGGCAGCCTGCTCGCCGGCGCGGCGCGAGCCACCGATGCCGCGTTCGCGCAGGCCCAGCTCCGGCACCTCGCACTCGACATCGAAAGTCTGTTTGTGCGCGGCGCCGAGCGTGGCCGCTACGCGGTACACCGGCAACTTCATTTTGTGGCCCTGGAGCCATTCCTGCAATTCGGTCTTCGGGTCCTTGGCGGCCGCTTCCATGCGTGGATTGATCTCCACGGACTCATAGAGGCGGCGCACCAGCGCCTCGGCGGCCGCAAAGCCCGCGTCGAGATAGACCGCGCCGATCAGCGCTTCAAGGGCATCGGCCAGGATCGAAGGCCGGTTGGGCCCGCCGGAACGCGCTTCGCCCTCCCCGAGCCGAAGCAGCGGCGACAGCTGCAGCTCGAGCGCCAGGCGGTGCAGCGTGTCCTGCTTGACCAGGTTGGCACGCACGCGCGACAGATCGCCTTCGGGCAGGGCCGACAGGCGGGTGTAGAGCAGGTGCGAAACCGCGAGGTTGAGCACCGAGTCGCCGAGAAACTCCAGGCGCTCGTTGTGGTCAGCCGAAAAACTGCGGTGCGTGAGCGCGAGCTGAAGCAGCCGCGTGTCGGAGAACGAATGCTTGAGGCGCTCCTGCAGCGCTACGAGGCCGCCGTCCACCTTGCGTGTCGCCGCGTTCAGCGGGTCTCGCCTTTGTACTTGAGCACCAGGTAGGCCGGGCCGAACAGCGGAATTTCCCGCTCGTAGGCATACGACACGACAACCTTGTCGCCGACCTTCTTGATGTCGAGGTCCTTGCCCGAGACGGACTTGAAGTCGTCGATGGCTTGAGCCCGGTCGAAGATGGCGCGCACTTCGGGCACGGTGGTGCCTTCCTTGGCCTTGTTGGCGGCCTTGTCGATGGCCTGGTACTCGATCAGCGTTGGAATGACCTGCGCGATGACCACGCCAAGGCAACCCAGCACCACGGCGACAAACACCAGACCGATGAACGAGATGCCGCGCTGGTGCGCGGCCCTGCTGCGGATGGACCGATTTGTTCTCATGCCCTCTTACCCCTCGAACAATGCTGATTACTTATTGAAATGGACCGATGCGACCCAGATCGCCGAAGTTCATCCACACAAAGAACGCCCTGCCCACGATGTTCTTGTCCGGCACGAAACCCCAGAACCGGGAGTCCGCCGAATTATCGCGGTTGTCGCCCATCATGAAGTAATTGCCGGCGGGCACCTTGCAGACCACACCTTCGACCGAATAGCGGCAGTTTTCGCGGTAGGGAAAGTCGGTGGCGCCCTGGACGAAAGCCGGGCCGGCGTCGTCGTTGAGAAGCCTGTGCTGCTTGCCGCCGAGGTCTTCGGTGAACTGCTTGAGCAGGCGCATCGAGTCGCCGTCGAGGTAGTCGGGCATCGGGTTCTTGGAAACCGGCTGTCCGTTGATCGTGAGCTTCTTGTTCAGGTAGGCCACCTCGTCGCCCGGAATGCCGACCACGCGCTTGATGTAGTCCATGCTGGGCTTGGGCGGGTAGCGGAACACCACCACGTCGCCGCGCGCCAGCGGCGTGCCGTCGGTGATCTTGGTGTTGATGACCGGCAGCCGGAGGCCGTAGGTGAACTTGTTGACCAGGATCAGGTCGCCGGTGAGGAGCGTCGGCATCATCGAACCCGACGGGATCTTGAAGGGCTCGTACAGGAACGAGCGCAGCAGGAACACCACCAGGATCACCGGGAACAGCCCGGCCGTCCAGTCGAGCCACCACGGCTGCATGAGCAGGCGCTCGCTCGCCTTGGCGTCGACCGTGTCCACCTGCGTGATGCCCTGGCCGGCCAGGCGGGCGTTGCGCTCGCTCAGCGAAGCCTCGAGCGCGGCGGCGGCGCGCTCGCGGCGCGGCAGGAAGTAGAAGCGCTCGGCCAGCCAGTAGAGCCCGGTGACCACGGTGGCGCAGAACAGGAGCAGCGCGAAGTTGCCTTCAATGGCACCAAAGTACCAGGCACCGACGTAGCCGGTGAAGGCCGCGAGGACCAGAGTAGTGATGAATGCCATTTTTGAGATCAGTCTTCGACTTGCAGAATCGCGAGGAAGGCCTCTTGCGGGACCTCGACGGAGCCGATCTGCTTCATTCTTTTCTTGCCCGCTTTCTGCTTCTCGAGCAGCTTTTTCTTGCGGGTGATGTCGCCGCCGTAGCACTTGGCAAGAACGTTCTTGCGCAGCGCCTTGATTGTCTCACGCGCAATGATGTTCACCCCGATGGCCGCCTGGATGGCAACGTCGAACATCTGGCGCGAAATGATCTCGCGCATCTTCGACACCACCGCCCGGCCGCGGTACTGCGACTGGGTGCGGTGCACGATGATGGACAGCGCGTCGACCTTCTCGCCGTTCAGCAGGATGTCGACCTTGACCACGTCGGACGCGCGGTACTCCTTGAACTCGTAGTCCATGGAGGCGTAGCCGCGGCTCACCGACTTCAGCTTGTCGAAGAAGTCGAGCACGATTTCGCCGAGCGGCATTTCGTAGGTCAGCATGACCTGGCGGCCGTGGTAGGCCATGTTCATCTGCACGCCGCGCTTCTGGTTGGCCAGCGTCATCACCGCGCCCACGTATTCCTGCGGCATGTAGAGGTGCACGGTGACGATCGGCTCGCGAATCTCGCTCATCTTGCCGACGTCGGGCATCTTGGACGGGTTCTCGACCATGATGACTTCGCCGTCGTTGCGCACCACCTGGTACACCACGCTCGGCGCGGTGGTGATCAGGTCCTGGTCGAACTCGCGCTCGAGCCGCTCCTGCACGATTTCCATGTGCAGCAGGCCCAGGAAGCCGCAGCGGAAGCCGAAGCCCAGTGCCTGGCTCACCTCGGGCTCGTAGCGCAGCGACGAGTCGTTGAGCTTGAGTTTTTCCAGCGCGTCGCGCAGCGAGTCGTACTCGCTGGCTTCGGTCGGGTAGAGGCCGGCAAACACCTGCGGCTGGATTTCCTTGAAGCCCGGCAGCGCCTCGGTGGCGGTGGCGGCCGCGCCGCCCGTGCCCGGCTTGATGAGCGTCACGGTGTCGCCGACCTTGGCGGCCTGCAGCTCCTTGATGCCCGCGATGATGTAGCCCACCTCGCCCGCCTCGAGCGATGCGCGCGGTTCGTTGGCCGGCGTGAAGACGCCGATGTTGTCGGCGTTGTACATCGCGCCGGACGCCATCATCTTGATGCGCTCGCCCTTGACGAGCCGGCCGTCCACCACGCGCACCAGCATGACCACGCCCACGTACGGATCGAACCAGCTGTCGACGATCATCGCGCGCAGCGGGCCGTCGGGGTTGCCGCGCGGCGGCGGCATCTTGTGCACGATGGCTTCGAGGATCTCCTCGATGCCGAGACCTGTCTTGGCGGAACACGGAATCGCATCGGTCGCGTCGATGCCGATCACGTCTTCGACTTCCTTGCGCGCGTTGTCGGGGTCCGCGTTCGGCAAGTCCATCTTGTTGAGCACCGGCACCACTTCCACACCGAGGTCGAGCGCGGTGTAGCAGTTGGCCACTGTCTGCGCTTCGACACCTTGCGATGCATCGACAACGAGCAGCGCACCTTCGCACGCCGACAACGAGCGGCTCACTTCATAAGAGAAGTCGACGTGGCCCGGCGTGTCGATCAGATTGAGGTTGTAGACCTGTCCGTCGAGCGCCTTGTAATGCAGCGCAGCGGTCTGCGCCTTGATGGTTATCCCACGCTCTTTTTCGATGTCCATCGAGTCGAGCACCTGCGCTTCCATATCGCGTTCCGCAAGACCGCCGCAACGCTGGATCAAACGATCGGCGAGCGTCGACTTGCCGTGATCGATGTGCGCAATGATCGAAAAATTTCTGATGTGATTCATCAACGGGAACGCTTAAGTACTTGAATTGGCTCGTGCGCAGAGTGCGACAGGCAAGAAAAAAGGGCGCGTCTTCTGGAGACGCGCCCTGAACCAACAAGCAATGGCAACTGCAGTAGTTGGAACTTCATTGTAGGCAAAAAGGGAGGCACGTACATCCGGGGACAGGGTCAAAACGGGTCGTTGCGGGTCCACAACATGAAAGATATAAACAACTTATCCACAGGATCGGTGGAGCACTCGATGAACAACTTGTGGGCGATCTGTGGAGCAGCGGTGGACTGCTGTCTGACATCTCGCATCGTGAAGGAATTCACCTTCCTTATGCATGGACCCACCGCCCAAGGGCTCCTATTCTACCGAAAACCGTCCTAAGCCCATCGATAAGTTAGTGAACACAAACAAAATGACGACTCTTCGCGGCCCAAAAATTTTTTTGGACCGGGCTGTCGAGCGTCGCAAACACCTCAAAAAAGGCCCCAAACCCGACTGTCGGGTGGGGCCACTTGACGGCAGCGCCAGTTCAGCGTGCGGGTCGGATCAGGGCATATTGCGCCCACTCGCCGCGGCGGAACAGCACGCTGAGCGGCTTGTTCTTGTCGGCCTTGGCCAAGGCGGATTCGAATTCCTTGACGCTCGTCACTTCGATATTGCCCACCGAAAGAATCACGTCGCCCTCGCGAAGACCGGCCCGCGCGGCGGCATCGGTCGCCGCGTCGATACGCACGCCGCGCGCCTTGAGCTCCTTCTTCTGCGCGTCCGTCAGGTCGCTGACCACGAGGCCGATCGACTTTCCGGCGGTGGACGACGGCTTGGCCTGCGGCTCCTCGCGGTCCGACTGGCGCTTGCTCGTTGGCTTGGTCTCGGGGTCGCCTTCCGCCACGGTGATCGAAAGTTCACGCGAGCTGCCGTTGCGGAATACGGTCAGCGTGCTCTTCACGCCCGGCTTGGTGCTGGCCACCGAGCGCGAGAGATCGCTCGGCGTTTCGATGACCTTCTCGCCGTACTTGGTGATGATGTCGCCTTCGCGCACACCGGCCTTGTCGGCCGCCGAGCCCGGCACCACACTGCTCACCACGGCGCCGCGCGCCTTGCCGAGGCCAAGGGACTCGGCAACGTCCTTCGAGACAGAACCGATGGTCACGCCGATCAGGCCGCGCGAGACGCGGCCGGTGGTGCGCAGCTGGTCGCTGACGCGGATCGCCTCGTCGATCGGGATCGAGAACGAAATGCCCATGTAGCCGCCGGAGCGCGAGTAAATCTGGCTGTTGATGCCGACCACCTCGCCGCGCAGGTTGATGAGCGGGCCGCCCGAATTGCCCGGGTTGATGGCAACGTCGGTCTGGATCAGCGGCACCAGGTCGCCGGTGTCGCGCTGCTTTGCGCTCACGATGCCGGCGGTGACGGTGTTCTCCAGGCCGAAGGGCGAGCCGATGGCCATCACCCATTCGCCGACGCGCAGCTTCGAGATGTCGCCAACCTTCACCACGGGCAAGCCCGTGGCCTCGATCTTGACCACCGCGACGTCGCTGCGCTTGTCGGCGCCGATCAGCTTGGCCTTGAACTCGCGCTTGTCGGTGAGCGTGACCAGGATCTCCGACGCATCCTCGATGACGTGGGCATTGGTCATCACATAGCCGTCCGCCGTCAGGATGAAGCCCGAGCCCACGCCGCGCGGACGCTCTTCTTCCTGGGGCTGCGGCCGGTTGGGACGCGGGCCCGGACGCGGATTGCCGGGCAGCGGCTGTCCGAAGAAGCGCCGGAAGAACTCCTGCATTTCCTCGTCCATTTCTCCACCGCCACCGCTGCGAGAGGAAACCTTCTCGACGGTGCGGATCCCGACCACGGCAGGCCCGACCTGCTCGACCAGATCGGCGAAGTCGGGCAAGCCGCGCGCTTGCGGTGTCTGGGGCGTCTGGGCGATGGCCGACGTTACCGGCAGGAAACCCACGCTGGCCGAACAGGCCAGGCCGAATGCGAAGAGATAGGAACGAAGCTTGTGTCCCTCGACTTTGAACATCATCGGTTTTCTTTCAAAAGAACAGAGCGACCAAAAGAAGAGCTATGAGTCTGTGATGCGGACTTGGTTCAGCGCCAACTGCGCATGTGCGCCGGGTCAACGCGTGCGCGCGAGGCTTTGGGCAAACGCGTTGAGCGTCTGCTGCGGCACCTCGCCCACGGCGGTGAGCCACCAGTCGCTTGCCGGCTCGGGCAACCGCCGGCGAATCGCGTTGGTTGCGCCAATGGTCAGCACGCCGTCGCGCGGTGCACGCTTTTCATCGTAGCGCTCGATGAAAAGCGACACCGAAGCCAGGCCATCGGAGAAAGTCCACTGAACGGTGCGGTCCTGCCCTGTTTTGTCGCCGCCGGCCGGGCGCCGATAGAAGCTGCGCGGCTTGAAGCCGGCCACCGGTGTCTTGAGAACCCAGCCCTCGTCTTGCGCGCTGGTGCGCTCGAGCTCCAGCTTCTCGATGCGGTAACCGCTTGTATTGGTCATCATCTGCGCGAGGGCCTGCGCCTTGACCGGAGCATCGAGCTGCAATTCGGAAAACGCCGATTGCTCCACCACGCGGGAATCGCCGTCCACGGTCTGCAGCTTGATGACGAGACCGGAGCGGCGCTCGCTCCAGATGCGGTAGCCGAAGCGCAGGGTGTCGTGCGGCACCAGCTGCACGACATCGGCGTCGAAGCCCGCCACACGGTCCTTGCCGATGGCGCGGACGTCGTAGAAGTCGCCGATCGACGAATCCGGCTTGTCGGGCAGGTTGGGGAAAAGGTCGAGGTTTTCGCGCTTTTCGACCTTTACGACCTTTGCCTCGGGCAGGAAGGTCATGACGTGGTGGTTGCGCCTGAAAGTCGAGCGCGGCGGCCCCGACAGCGCCTCGATGCGTTCGATCTGCAGGTCGCCGTCGCGCACATGCCAGATGCGCGCGCTCGAAAGATCGCCGCCCGCTGCCGAAACCACGAAAGTGCCCACGTAGTTGCGTTGCCGGGCTCCCGTGTGCATGCGCTGAAGCCACTCGACCACACCCATGGCCGGCGGAGCGTCACCGGCTTGCGCCGAGGCCGCTCCCTTTGCATTCACCGGACCTGAACGGGTCTGTGCGGTCGCGACCTGCGCAAGGCAGAAAGCAGTGAACACCAGCGCGAACGCGCGTACGGAGATCGGCATCTGAACGGTCATTGGGAGCGACAGGCGCGCAATCAGCGCGTGGGCCCCTCGAAGGTCGCGTTGCGCAAAAAGCCCGAAGGCATTTGCGAAGCGCCGCCGGCCTGCTGGTGCGCTTCGAGCAACTGGTCGAGCCGCGGGTCGCGCAGCATGACCTGCGGGCTGCCGTTACCGACCATCACGCGGGTCGGCGTCAGGGTATTGGCCGCAGGCGATTGGCTGTTGACCGCTGCAGCGGCGAGTACCGAATTGGCGGCCGGTTGCTGCTGGGCCGCAATCTGCGCCCCGGAAGACGGGAAACCCGCTCCGTTGCCCACCAATGTCCAGCTGATGGCGGCCACGGCCACCAGCGACGCGGCGCCGGCCACCAGCTTCCAGCGGAACACCGGCTCGTTGGCGGCATCGGCCCTGCGCTGCAGCGTGACCACCTTGGTGGCCGTTACCGGCGCCAGGATCGGGGTTGCAACCACGGGCTCAGCCGCAAGGCGCTGCTGGAACCGGGTCAGGAACGCGTTGCTGTCGCTGCAAGGCGCATGGGCACCCGAGCGCAGAACATCGCCCACGAGGTGATAGGAGCGCCAGGCAGCGCGCGCATCGTCTTCGGCGCAGACGGCTTCGATGGCCCGCGCGAAGTCGTCGCCCTGCAAATGACCGTCCGCCAGTGCGGACACCTGTTCACGAGCCGTCATCGTCTGATTCATTTCATTCACCTGCTTACCTACCAACGCTTGCCCGACTGGTTGTCCAGCAGCGGTTTGACCCTGGCCGAAATGGCCTCGCGCGCCCGGAAAATACGCGAACGCACCGTGCCGATAGGGCAATCCATGACCTCGGCAATCTCTTCGTAACTCATGCCCTCGATCTCGCGAAGGGTGACTGCCTGCCGCAGTTCGGCAGGCAATGCTTCCATGGCCGCTTCGACCACGCTGGCGATTTCGTTTGCCGCCAGCACCGATTCGGGGGTTTCGTCGCTGATTGGTTCGTTTCCGGGGCGGTAAGTTTCATCGTCTTCGTCAGAAGACGGCCGCAAGGCGCTTTCGGAGATGGTGGGGTCGCGCTTCATGTCGACCAGCGCCTTCTTGGCGGTGTTGACCGCAATCCGGTAAAGCCAGGTGTAGAACTGGGCGTCGCCACGGAACTGGTGAAGCGCCCGATAGGCCCGAATAAAGGTTTCCTGCGCGATATCTTCGACCAGGTCGACATCGCGCACCATGCGCCCGATCAGGCGCTCGATCCGGCGCTGGTATTTGATGACCAGCAGCTCGAACGCCTTCTGGTCGCCCGCCACCGTGCGCTGGACGAGCTGGAGATCGACCTCACCCGGGCGCGGCGCCTCGACGGACACATCGGTCAAGCCGGAGTCCGGTGGCACTGGCGGCGGAGAAGTGGTCATCGGGGAGGTTCAGGGCGCGTCGGCCGGCACGGTCGCCCGCCAAGGCTCTGCGGCAGGCGAGGCGGACGGGGGGCGCGAATATACCGCACGGCGCAAATCGCGCCAGCGCTCAGGCTGGGCGCGCTGTTCAATCCATATCCAACGCGCGGCGCGGCCTGGCTCGGTCAGTCGGACCAGCAGCAGCGATTGAAGATCGAGCGCCACGGAAGCCTGCGCGGCATGAACGGCGCGGCCCCGGTCGGTACCCGTCAGGGTCCAATGGAGCCCGTCGAAGTGCAACACGCCAGCGCCGTCGCTTCGCAGGCCGAGCGCGGCCGCGATGCCGGCGAACAGAACACTCAGAACCAGGAGCAGTTGGCGCCATCCGGCACTATCGAAGAGATAGCAAGAGAGGCCTGCACAGCAGGCGCCCAGGGCCCAGGTGGCAATCAGTATCCGGGTTGCGCCGCGCGAGCGCCCCACCGGATAGGTCACCGACGGTGCGCTGTGCATGAAAGAGCAACGCTCAAGCGCGCTTGAACACCAGCGTGCCGTTGGTGCCGCCGAAGCCGAAGTTGTTCTTGACCGCGACATCGATCTTGAGATCGCGCGCCGTATTGGCGCAGTAGTCGAGGTCGCACTCCGGGTCCTGGTTGAAGATGTTGATGGTCGGCGGGCTCTTCTGGTGATGCAGTGCGAGCACCGTGAACACCGACTCGATGCCACCGGCACCGCCCAGCAAGTGGCCGGTCATCGACTTGGTCGAGTTCACGACCAGCTTCTTCGCGTGATCGCCGAAAGTCCTCTTGACCGCATTGGTCTCGTTGAGGTCGCCGATCTGCGTGGAAGTGCCATGGGCATTCAGGTACTGCACCTGGTCCGCATTCACGCCCGCATTGGCGAGCGCCATGGCCATCGAGCGGCTCGGGCCGTCGACGTCGGGCGCCGTCATGTGGTACGCGTCGCCGGTCAGGCCGAAGCCCGCCACTTCCGCGTAGATCTTGGCGCCGCGCGCCTTGGCGTGTTTGTACTCTTCGAGCACCAGCACGCCGGCGCCCTCGCCCAGCACGAAACCGTCGCGGTCCTTGTCCCACGGACGCGAGGCCGCGGCGGGATCGTCGTTGCGCGTGCTCAGTGCACGCGGCGCGGTAAAGCCGCCGATGCCGAGCGGAGAAATGGTCGACTCGGCGCCGCCCGCGATCATGACGTCGGCATCGCCGTATTCGATCATGCGCGCCGAGGTGCCGATGGCGTGCAGGCCGGTGGTGCAGGCGGTGACCACGGCAATGTTCGGGCCCTTGAAGCCGTACTTGATCGACACGTGGCCCGAGATCATGTTGATGATCGAAGCCGGCACGAAGAACGGCGAAATGCGGCGCGGGCCGCGGCTGGCGTATTCGCCATGCGTCTCTTCGATCATCGGCAGGCCGCCAATGCCGGAGCCGATATTGCAGCCGATGCGCACGGCTTCTTCGTACGACAGCGCTTCGCCGGTCGGCAGTCCGCTGTCCTGCACCGCCTGGATGGCGGCGGCAAGCCCCAGATGAATGAAGCGGTCCATGTGGCGCGCTTCTTTCTCCGAGATGTATTGGGTGATGTCGAAACCCTTCACCTCACCTGCGAACTTGCAGGCGAAGGCGCTTGCATCGAATGCGGTGATGTTCGCAATGCCCGACTTCCCGGCCAACAGGTTGGCCCAGGACTCGGTTGCGGTGTTTCCGACAGGAGCGATGCAACCGAGTCCGGTCACGACGACGCGGCGTTTGGTCATGCCGGCAAACCTTTCTGGAAGCGCTGAACAGCTGCTGGCGGCGCGTACGGTGCTTGAAAGAAGCGCCGCCGGCCGTCGCAGTTGCAGCCGGCCCGATCAGGCCTTTTGATTCTTGGTGGCGTAGTCGACGGCGTTTTGCACCGTGGTGATCTTCTCGGCGTCTTCATCCGGAATTTCAATGCCGAATTCGTCTTCGAGTGCCATCACCAGTTCGACCGTGTCGAGCGAGTCCGCGCCGAGGTCGGCCACGAAGGCCTTTTCGTTCGTTACTTGGGACTCTTCCACGCCGAGTTGCTCGGCGATGATTTTCTTGACACGTGCTTCGATATCGCTCATTTGGTTCCCTCTGAGGGTTGTAGGTAATCGGTGGATTTTAGCCGGGCGCATTGTGGCATTTGCCGTGCACCCGGGACGGGGAAAGATTGCGCCTTGCGGCCAATTACATGTGCATGCCGCCGTTGACGTGCAGTTCCTGCCCCGTCACATAGGAAGCCTGCGGAGATGCGAGATACGCCACCGCATGCGCGATGTCGGCCGGCTTGCCCAGGTGGCCCAGCGGAATCTGCTGGAGCAGCGCCTGTTGCTGTGCCTCGGGCAGGCTGGCGGTCATGTCGGTTTCGATGAAACCAGGCGCGACGCAGTTGACCGTGATGTTGCGGCTGCCGAGTTCACGTGCCAGCGCGCGGGTCATGCCGGCAACGCCGGCCTTGGCTGCCGCGTAGTTGGCCTGGCCTGCATTGCCGGAGGCGCCGACCACGCTGGTGATACTGATGATGCGGCCGTAGCGCTGCTTCATCATCGGGCGAATCACCGCGCGCGAAAGGCCGAACACAGCCTTGAGATTGGTGGCAAGCACGGCATCCCAGTCGTCGTCCTTCATGCGCATGGCGAGCGTGTCGCGCGTGATGCCGGCGTTGTTGACCAGCACGTGGATGGCCCCATAGGCCTTCACGATCTCGTCAATCAACGCCTCGACGGCGGCACCGTCGTTCACGTCAAGTGCGCGGCCGCGGCCGCCGAAGGCGCTGAGCGCCGAAGTGATCTTGGCCGCGCCTTCTTCGGTGGTGCCGGTGCCAACCACCTTGAGGCCGCGCTGGGCGAGCTCGAGCGCAATGGCTGCGCCAATGCCGCGCGACGCGCCGGTGACCAGGGCGACTTGCCCTTCGAATTTGGGAATGCTCATAAAAGAAGTGTCCGGGCCTTTCGCCGTTCAGGCGGCGAGCAGTTGTCGGGTGTCCGCGAGCGTTGCCGGGTCGTACACCGACGCGGCTTCGAGCTCGGGGGCGATGCGCTTGACCATTCCGGCCAGCACCTTGCCGGGCCCGCACTCGATGATGGCGGCTACACCGCGCAGTTTCAAGGCCTGCACGCTTTCAACCCAGCGAACCGGGCCGGCGGCCTGGCGCACCAGGGCTTCGCGGATGCGGGCCGGATCGGTTTCCACGGCCACGTCAATATTGTTGAGTACCGGAATCTGGGGCGCGGCGAGGGTGATGGTGCTGAGCTTTTCGCGCAGCGCTTCGGCCGCGGGCTTCATCAGGCTCGAATGGAACGGGGCCGACACGGGCAACAGCAACGCGCGCTTGGCGCCATTGGCCTTGAGCAGCTCGCAGGCCTTGTCGACAGCCGCCTTGCTGCCTGCGATCACGGTTTGCATCGGATCGTTGAAATTCACGGCTTCGACGATCTCGGCGCTGCCCGCGCCGAAAGACGCGGTGGCTTCCGCGCAGCCCGCCACGACCTTGCCAGCTTCCATGCCCAGAACGGCGGCCATGGCGCCGGTGCCGACGGGCACCGCCTGCTGCATGGCCCGCGCACGAAACCGCACCAGCGGCGCGGCTTGCGCCAGCGTGAGCACGCCGGACGCCACCAGCGCGGAGTATTCGCCCAGAGAATGTCCCGCCACGACGGAAGGGGCTGCGCCGCCTTCGGCCAGCCAGGCGCGCCAAGCCGCCACGCCGGCCACCAGCATGACAGGCTGGGTGTTGGTGGTGAGCGCCAGTTCTTCCTTGGGGCCGCTCTTGATCAGCGCGGCAATGTCTTCGCCCAGCGCCTCGGAGGCCTCGCGCAGGGTTTCGACAACGGCCGGATGGTCGCCCCAGGCGTCGAGCATGCCGACCGCCTGCGAGCCCTGACCCGGAAAGACAAAAGCGAAGGATTTCATTGTTTTAAACGCGTCATGTCGCACTGCGGCCCCACGCGGGCGCCGCAATGCGCTACAGATTCAATAGCACCGCGCCCCAGGTGAAGCCACCGCCCACGCCTTCGAGCATGACGGTTTCGCCCTTTTTCACCTTGCCGGAGCGCACCGCTTCGTCGAGCGCCAGCGGAATCGAGGCGGCCGAGGTATTGCCGTGCTCGTTGACCGTGACGATGAGCTTCTCGCGCGGAAGCTTCAGCTTCTTGGCCGTGCCTTCCATGATGCGGATGTTGGCTTGGTGCGGAATGAGCCAGTCGATGTCGGCGTCGGTCTTGCCGGCTTTTGCGAGCGTGGCACGCGCCGCTTCTTCGAGCACGCGCACTGCGAGCTTGAACACGGCCTGGCCGTCCATATGCAGCAGGGGCGTACCCAGCACGTTGCCACCGGACACATGGCCCGGCACGCAAAGAATGCCGACGTGCTTGCCGTCCGCATGCAGGTCGCTCGCCAGGATGCCGGGCTCTTCGCTCGCTTCGAGCACCACGGCGCCGGCGCCGTCGCCGAACAGCACGCACGTGGTGCGGTCGTTGAAATCGAGAATGCGCGAGAACACCTCGGCGCCGACCACCAGCGCGCAACGCGCGGTGCCGGTGCGGATCATGGCGTCGGCCACGGTCAGCGCATAGACAAAACCGCTGCACACCGCCTGCACGTCGAACGCCGGGCAGCCGGCAATGCCGAGCTTGTTCTGAAGAATGGCGGCCGACGACGGAAACACCATGTCGGGCGTCGACGTGGCGACGATGATCAGGTCGATCTCTTCAGCCTTGCGTCCGGCGGCCTCGAGCGCATGCCGGGCGGCTTCGAGGCCGAGATCGCTGCTCGTCACCTCGGGCGCCGCAAAGTGGCGCGCATGGATGCCGGTGCGCTCGACGATCCATTGATCCGAGGTTTCGATGCCGCGCGTTGCCAATTCCTTGGCAAGGTCGTCATTGGTCACCCGGCGCGGAGGCAGATAGCTGCCAGTGCCGGTGATGCGTGAATAAGGGCTCATCAAGCGTGAAGGGCCGTCGCGTCCGCCGGCACCGCTGGCTCCTGCCGCGCGAGCAAAGGCGCGGCGTGGGCGATGCGGGCCCGCACGCGATCGAGCAGGTTGTTGCGAGCGGCATCATAAGCGCGATCCAGCGCATGGCCGAAAGCCACTTCGTCAGCCGAGCCATGGCTCTTGAAAACCAGCCCGCGCAAGCCCAACAAGGCCGCACCGTTGTAACGACGATGATCTAGGCGATTTTTAAACGCTTTTAGCACCGGATAAGCAACGATAGCCGCAGCCTTGGTGAAAATGCTCCGCGAAAATTCCACGCGAATGAATTCGCCGATCATCGACGCGACGCCTTCGCTCGCCTTCAGCGCAACGTTCCCGACAAAACCGTCACACACGACGATGTCGGTCGTGCCCTTGAAGATATCGTTGCCTTCCACGTTTCCGTAGAAGTTGAGATCTTTGGAATTAGCTGCAGTACGAAGCAGTTGACTCGCTTTTTTGATTGTTTCGCTGCCCTTGATGGCTTCTTCGCCCACATTGAGCAAGCCGACCGAAGGCGACTCGTTGCCCGTGAGCGCGGAAACCAGCGCCGAGCCGAGCACGGCAAACTGCAGCAGGTCTTCAGCGTCGCAGTCGACATTCGCACCCAGGTCGAGCACCGTGGTGGCGCCGCCCTTGATGTTCGGCAGTTGCGGAGCGATCGCTGGGCGGTCGATGCCGTCGAGCGTCTTGAGCAGATAGCGCGCAATTGCCATCAGCGCGCCCGTATTGCCGGCCGAGATGGCGGCTTGGGCGGCACCGTCCTTGACCTGCTGGATTGCGATGCGCATCGAAGAGTCTTTCTTCTTGCGCAGTGCAATCTCGACCGGGTCGTCCATGCCCACCACTTCGCTGGCGGCAACGATGCGCGCCCTCGGGTGCTCGCCGAAGGCGGCCAGGGCCGCGGGCGCGCCGACCAGGAGCAGCGATGCTTCCGCATGCCGATCGAGAAACGCGCGGCAGGCCGCAAGCGTGACGCGCGGCCCGTGATCGCCACCCATGCAATCGACGGCAAGCGTGATTGCGGCGGGCGCGGCGGAGGATTCGGAGGAGGAAGACGTAACCATCAAAACAAAGGCCCGACGCTACAGCAAAAGTAGCTTCGGGCCTCGGCCTTGGGATGCGAAATCAGGCTTCGGACTTGTTCTTGAGGACCTGACGGCCACGGTAGAAACCGTTCGGGCTGATGTGGTGACGCAGGTGCGTTTCACCGGTGGTCGGTTCCACGGCAATGCCGGGCACGACCAGCGCATTGTGGGAACGGTGCATGCCGCGCTTGGAAGGCGACTTCTTGTTTTGCTGGACGGCCATGATGGCTCCTGGACTGTTAGGTGAGTGAGTGGATGCGCTCTCTTGCGGTGGCAATACAGGGGCATGTATGGAATGCCTTTGTCTGTCTTGCTGCTCACGGCGGCGCGCGCGAAGCCCATGATTATAGCCCAGCCTGCGAGAAAGGGCTACTTGCCCTCTTCCGGCTTGCGCGAACGCAACGCGCCGAGCACCGCAAACGGGTTGGGCTTGGCCTCTTCGGCCGCCTTGAAGTCCTCGTCGCTGGACGAAAGCTGGATTGGCGTGGGGCACACCTCGTGGACGGGCATGACGGGAATTTCCATCAAAAGCTCGTCCTCGATGAGGGCATGCAGGTCGAAATCGCGGCTCACGACCAGCAGGTCTTCTTCGGATTCGTCGTCTTCCGCATCCGCCGTGGCCTCATCGGCCACAAAACGGAACCAGCGGTCGGATGCAACAAGCGTATCAACCGGTGCCAGGCAGCGCTGGCACACCAGTGGCACCGTCGTTTCGGCCACCAGATGCAGCCATGGTTCGGCCTTGCCGTCAGCGCCGGTGCGCTGTTCGCCGGTTGCCTCCCAGTGCACCAGGGCTTCGGGGGCCGGCGCCGCCAGTTCTTGCGCCAGCCGGGAGTAATCAGGCACCGGGTCGCCAGCTGAAAGCACCGCGGCTTCAGCGGCAAAGGCGGCCACGTCGAGCCGCTGGGGAACAAATTCTCTCTTCATCCGCACCAGTCTAGCGCGCCAGCCGGGGAATTGGCGCAGTGCGGCCAAAGGCTCTTGCGGGCTCACGCACAATCGTCTCCATGCAACGCCCCCTGATTCTTGCTTCGACCTCGCGCTACCGGCGCGAACTGCTGAACCGCCTTCATTTGCCCTTCGACGTGCAGCCCCCGGATGTCGACGAAACCGCGCTTCCCGGCGAAACCCCGCGCGAACTGGCCGAGCGCCTGGCCTTGAAAAGGCCCGCGCCGTGGCCGCACGCTTTCCCGAGGCCGTGGTGATCGGCTCGGACCAGGTGGCCGACCTGGCCGGCGAGGCGCTCGGCAAGCCCGGCGACCACGCGCGCGCCACGGCCCAATTGCGCAAGATGCGCGGCCAGACGCTGATATTCCAGACGGCCGTGGCCGTCGTTTGCCAAGCTACCGGCTTCGTCGAACGCGACCTGGCGCCGGTTCGGGTCGTTTTCCGGGACCTCGACGATGCGGCCATCGAGCGTTACTTGCAGGCCGAACAGCCCTACGACTGCGCGGGCAGCGCCAAGAGCGAAGGACTCGGCATCGCATTGCTGAGCGCCATTGACAGCGACGACCCCACCGCCCTGGTCGGCCTGCCGCTGATTCGCACCTGCCGCATGCTGCGTTGCGCCGGAGTCGAATTGCTGTGACGCCGGGCAAGCTCTATCTCGTACCCGCGCCGCTCGACTTCGGCTGCGACACCCAGGCACCGCTTCAGGACGCCCTGCCCCTCGGCACGCTGCAGGCGGCCGCCGGCATTACCCACTGGATCTGCGAAAACGCCAAGTCGGCCCGCGCGTACCTGAAGCGGATCGATGCCGTCGTTCCGCTGGCGGCTCCCCTGCAGGCGCAGGACATCCGGGAGTTGCCGCGCGAAGTGCACAAGAAGGGCGACCACGCCGGCCAATTCGATGCCCGGCCCTTGCTGGCTGCGGCTCTCGAAGGCCATGACATCGGCCTGCTGAGCGAAGCCGGCATGCCGGCAGTGGCCGACCCGGGCTCTTCGGTGGCACGCGCCGCGCATGACCTGGGCATTGTCGTGGTGCCGCTCACCGGCCCGGTGTCGCTGCTGCTGGCGCTGGCCGCGAGCGGCCTCAACGGCCAGAACTTCGCTTTCGTCGGCTACCTGCCCCAGGACTCCGGGCGAGCGGCAAAGCCGCATTCGCGAGCTCGAGGCGCTGGCGCTCAAGACCGGCCAGACGCAGCTTTTCATCGAGACCCCCTATCGCAACGCCGCGCTGCTCCAGGCGCTGGTGCAAACGCTCCAGCACAACACCCGCCTTGCGGTGGCGCGCGGCCTCACGCTGGCAACCGCCCACGTGCGCAGCGAAACAGTGAAGGCCTGGCGCGCCAAGGCGCCCGGTACCGCTACGGACGAACGCCTGCCCGCGGTGTTCGCGATCGGGCGTTGACGATGCTGGTCACCGCCAGCACCCGCTGGGCCTCTCGCGCGCAGTTCTTTTCCTCCGGCTTCATCTTTGCAACCTGGGGCGTGCACGTGCCCACGGTCAAGGCCCACTACGGCATCGACGAGGCCCAGCTCGGCCTCGCGATGCTCGCCGCCGGTGCCGGTGCGATGTACGGCCTGACCAGCGCCGGCCGCTGGATCGGGCGCCACGGCCCCCGGCGCATGGCGGCCGTCTGCGGCTGCGTCTACGCACTGCTGCTGGCCGGGCTCATCGCCATGCCCGGCTACCTCGCCCTGCTGGCGTTGCTGGCGGCCTTCGGCCTGGTGACCAGCGTGTTCGACGTGGCCATCAATACCGAAGCGGCGCAGCTCGAACTGCATGGCGGCACGCCGCTGATGAGCGGCATGCACGGCATGTTCAGCCTGGGCGGCATGGCCGGAGCCGCGAGCGGCAGCGCCGCACTCGCCGCGGGCCTGGGCGCGCAGGCGCACCTGCTGTGGGTTGCGGGCGCCATGGCGCTGCTGGTGGCCGTGTCTTCGATGCGCATGCTGCCCAACCCGCCGGCCGCAAGCGATGCAACTGCCGCAGACCGCAAATTCCGGCTGCCCCGCGGCGCGCTTGCGGTGCTGGGCGTGCTCGCGGCGCTGGGCCTGATTGCCGAGGGCGCCATCTACGACTGGAGCGTGCTCTACATGCAGCAGGAACTCGGCAGCCCGCAAAAGCAGGCCGCGCTGGCGTATGCGAGCTTCTCGGCGGCGATGGCGGCCGCGCGCTTCGGCGGCGACGCCATGCGCGCCCGCTTTTCGCCGGCCGCGCTGCTGCTCGGCAGCGGCGTGCTGGCGGCGGCGGCCATGACGCTGGTGCTGCTGACGAATCTTCCGTGGCTTGCGCTGATCGGCTTTGCGGGCGTGGGCGTCGGTTTTGCCAACGTGGTGCCGATTCTGTTCGGCGCATCGGCGCGCGTGCCCGGCGTCGAACCCGCCACCGGCATTGCCGCCGTTTCGGCCGTGGCCTATCTCGGGTTCATGGCCGGGCCGGCAGTCATCGGCTTGCTGGCACGAGCCAGCTCGCTGACGGCCGCGCTGTATGTGGTGGTGGTGTTTGCCGTGGCGCTTGCGGCCTCCGCCCGATACACGAACAGCGGCGGCGACCAGCCCGCCTGAGCCGGCCGCCGGGGAACAGCCTTAGCGCAGCGCCGGGGCGGCGGACTGCAGCGAGCGCACCGTGGCGTCGCCCATGGCGGCGCCGAATTTCTTGGCGAGCTTTTCGGCCACGTTGTCGCGTCGCGTGTAGTCGGTCACCTCTTCGGCCTTGATGACTTCGCGTGCCACGTAGTCCACGTTGCCCAGCTGATCCGCCAGGCCGAACTCGACAGCTTGTTCGCCGCTCCAGAACAGCCCGCTGAAAAGACCGGGGGTGTCGAGCTTGAGGCGGTCGCCCCGCCCGCTTTTCACCACGTTGATGAACTGCTGGTGAATCTGGTTCAGCATGGCCTGGGCGTGCGCACGCTGCGCATCGCTCATGGGGCTGAACGGGTCGAGAAAGCCCTTGTTGTCTCCGGCCGTCAGCAGCCGGCGCTCGACGCCGACCTTTTCCATCACGCCGGTAAAGCCGAAGCCATCCATCAGCACGCCGATGCTGCCGACGATGCTGGCCTTGTCGACGAAGATCTTGTCGGTGGCGGCGGCAATGTAATAGGCGGCTGAGGCGCAGGTTTCTTCGACCACGGCATACACCGGCTTCTTGTGCTTGGCCTTCAGCCGCTTGATCTCGTCGCTGATGATGCCCGCCTGCACGGGGCTTCCGCCGGGCGAATTGATGAGCAGCACGATGCCCTTGGCGCCCTCGTCCTCAAAGGCCGTCTTCATTGCGGCAATGACGAATTCGGCGCTCGCGTCGCCGCCGTTGGCAATTTCGCCCTTGATCTCGACAACCGCCGTGTGGGCCGTGGTCTTGGCGGTGCTCGGCGTGCTGCGCGACATGGCCAGCCAGACCAGGAAGATGAAGAAGGCGAGC
Source organism: Variovorax sp. S12S4 (assembly GCF_023195515.1). Classification (NCBI taxonomy): domain Bacteria; kingdom Pseudomonadati; phylum Pseudomonadota; class Betaproteobacteria; order Burkholderiales; family Comamonadaceae; genus Variovorax; species Variovorax sp. S12S4. The sequence continues at coordinate 3,337,727 of NZ_JALPKR020000002.1, read as the reverse complement.
CACGACAGACGCGTAAAGGTCTTCCAGCGGCGCGCGGCCTTCTGCTCGTTCAGGGAGGCGAAGGCGAGTTTCTCGAGCGTTGCGCGCTCCCACCCGGGACGCTGCGTGGGGTCTTTGGCCATGTTTTTCGGCGCGCCTTGAGAAGACGCAATGGGAGTGGCCGGCTCAAAAGGATCAAAACCTTCAGGTTCCGTGCGGTTCGGGTCGGTCATTGTCAAAAGGTCAGGGGATGGAGGTTCCAGGCAGTATGCCAGTGCACCACGCCGTCACGTTCGCTGAGGGCGATCTTCACCAGGCCGCCGCGACACGGGCCGCCGGCGCATTCGCCGGTGTCCGGCTTGTAGACCGCGCCGTGGGTGGCGCAGAGCAGCCACTGGCCGCTGTCGTCGAAGAAGCGGTCGGGCTGGAAATCCATCTCCATGGCCACGTGGCTGCATCGGTTCAGGTAGGCGTGCGGCTGCCCTTCGAAGCGCACCGCAAAAGCACGGCAGGTTTCGCCGCCGTAGACCACGTCGAAAGGTACGGCGAGGCTGCCTTCGACCAGGTCCGAGGCGTTGCAAAGGGGAATGGGCTCTTCTTCGCTCATCGCAAGATCTTCGCTCAGGCGTTGTCCAGGAGCCATGCCTCGAGGCTGGCCACCGAGTGGGCAATGAACAGCGGCTTCAGCGCGTCGAAGCTTTCGGGCTCGTGCGCACCGTAGCTCACGCCCACGCTGGCACATCCGGCATTCAGCGCCAGCTGCAGGTCGTGCGTGGTGTCGCCGATCATCAGGGTGCGTTCGGCCGGCACCTCGAGCTCTTCCATCAGTTCCAGCAGCATGCGCGGATGCGGCTTGCCGAATGTCTCGTCGGCGGTGCGCGACGCATCGAAGCGGTCGCGCAGCGCGACCGTCTTCAGCGCCTCGTTCAAGCCGCGGCGCGATTTGCCCGTGGCCACGGCCAGCTTGTGGCCGCGCGCGCGCAGGGCATCGATCATCTGCAGCACGCCGTCGAACAGCACCAGGTCGTCCTGGTGTTGCAGATAGTGATAGCGGTAGCGCGCGCCGAGCTCGGCGTATTTTTCCTTCGGCACATCGGGGGCCGCGCGCGCCAGGGCCTCGGCCAGGCCCAGGCCGATGACCCAGGCGGCATCGTTTTCGCTGGGCTTGGCGCCGCCGACGTCGATCACGGCCGCCTGAATGCAGCGCACGATGAGCCGCGTGGAGTCGTAAAGCGTGCCGTCCCAATCAAAGGCGATCAGATCGAAGCGCAGGGGTCGGGAAGAATCAGTCATTGGCCGTGGGAGTTGGATGTTGGGCGAGCGCCTCGAGCGCCTGCGGGGGCATCAAGCCGTGCAGTTCAGGCGGCAGGCCGGCCTGCAGCGCCACGCGCTCGCCGGTCGCTGGGTGGCTGAACTGCAAGCGCCAGGCGTGCAGGAACATGCGCTTGAGGCCGAGTTTTTGCAGCGTGCGCTGGCGCTCGAAGTCGCCGTACTTGTCATCGCCCGCAATCGGATGGCCGGCCGAAGCAAGGTGCACGCGAATCTGATGGGTGCGGCCGGTCTTGATGGTGACCGCCAGCAATGACAGCGGCGTGGCGTCGCCCGGCAGCGTGAGCCGCGCCAGCACGCGCACCAGCGTGACGGCGCGCATGGCGTCGGGATGGTCCTTGGCGACCACGCGCACGCGGCGTTCGCCGGCACCGGCGCCGTCGCCCGGCAGCAGATATTTGGCAAGCGGCGCATCGAGCACCTTCTTGTTGGCCGGCCAGGCGCCTTCGACCAGCGCAAGATAGGTCTTGCCCGTTTCCCGGTCGCGGAACTGGTCTTGCAGCGCCACCAGCGCGCTGCGCTTCTTGGCCACCAGCAGGATGCCCGAGGTCTCGCGGTCGAGCCGGTGCACCAGTTCCAGGAACTTGGCGGCCGGCCGTGCGGTACGCAGTTGCTCGATCACGCCAAAGCTCACACCGCTGCCGCCATGCACCGCCACGCCGGCAGGCTTGTCGATGGCCAGCACCGCGTCGTCTTCCAGCAACACCGGAAATTCGCGCGCCGGCGCTGGCGGCGTGGCGCCCTCTTCGGCGCGCGGCGATATGCGCACCGGCGGCAGCCGCAGCACATCGCCGGCCTCGATGCGGGTTTCGGCCTGCGCCCGGCCCTTGTTGATGCGCACCTCGCCCGACCGGATGATCCGGTAGACATGCGTCTTGGGCACGCCCTTCAGGTGGCGGAACAGGAAGTTGTCCAGCCGCTGGCCCGCGGATTCCGCATCCACGGTAATGAATTTGATTGAAGCGTGCGGCGCTGCGGCGTCCACCACGGCCTTTTGGGCCGCGGGATCCGGAACTGCGGGATTCGGAGCGGCCGCGGGGCTTCGCTTCGCACCTATAATGTTTTTCACCAGCGCGGTCGTGTAAGTGCTTGATTAGACAGAAGTTTAGATCACTGCAGTCAAACGCCCAGGACAACGCTGCGAGGTCGATGCCGCTTTGGCGCCGAGACTGCAAACCCCGCGCAATTGCGCAAAGTGGCAGACCCGGCACCCAAGTCAAGCCGACACCCACGAAACACCGATACGGAATACCCAGCCTGCAGCTTCCAAGCTGCAAGCGGATCGAAGCGAGTCCCTTGTGTTGATGCTGCTGATTCAACTGTGCCTGCGTTGGCCCACCTGGCTTTTGCCAGCGGCCTCAGGCATTGAATCATCCGCACCGCGCGCCACCATTGCGCAACCAGCTATCAATAAGATAGCTGCTCAACACCGAATCTGGCTCGCGCCCATCCACGCGCCCCCACCCCGGCTGTCTTCTTGAACTGACGTTCAAGAGGCCTGTTCGCGCTTGCCGCGGCAGTGACAGCATCCGGGGCCAAGCGGCAATTCCCCTCGTTTCGCGGGCGTCGTCCGTGCATCGTTGGCCCGTCATGGGCCGGTAGAACGATACATATAAGGACAACGCATCATGAAGCGGATGCTGATCAATGCCACGCAGGCCGAAGAACGCCGCCTGGCCATCGTCGACGGGCAAAAGCTCCTCGACTACGAAATCGAGATCGAAGGGCGCGAACAGCGCAAGGGCAACATCTACAAGGCTGTTGTCACGCGCGTCGAGCCCTCGCTCGAAGCCTGTTTCGTCGATTACGGTGAAGACCGCCACGGCTTCCTGCCGTTCAAGGAAATCTCCAAGCAATACTTCGCCGAAGGCGTTTCCGCCAACCAGGCACGCATCCAGGACGTCATCAAGGAAGGCCAGGAACTGGTCGTCCAGGTCGAAAAGGAAGAACGCGGCAACAAGGGCGCAGCCCTCACCACCTTCATCTCGCTGGCCGGCCGCTATGTGGTGCTGATGCCCAACAACCCGCGCGGCGGCGGCGTGAGCCGGCGCATCGAGGGCGACGACCGCGCCGAACTCAAGGAGGCGATGGACCAGCTCGAGTACCCCAAGGGCATGAGCATCATCGCGCGCACCGCCGGCATCGGCCGCTCGGCGCCCGAACTCCAGTGGGACCTGAACTACCTGCTCAAGCTCTGGACGGCCATCGACGGCGCGGCCAAGGGCGGCAAGGGCGCCTTCCTGATCTATCAGGAATCGTCGCTCGTCATTCGCGCCATTCGTGACTATTTCAATCACGACATCGGCGACATCCTGATCGACACCGACGACATCTACGACCAGGCGCAGCAGTTCATGGCGCACGTCATGCCCGAGCATGCCGCCCGCGTGAAGCGGTACCGCGACGACGCGGCGCTGTTCAGCCGCTTCCAGATCGAGCACCAGATCGAATCGGCCTACGCCCGCACCGTGCAGCTGCCCTCGGGCGGCGCCATCGTGATCGACCACACCGAGGCGCTGGTCTCGGTCGACGTGAACTCGGCCCGCGCCATCAAGGGCGGCGACATCGAAGAAACCGCCACCCGCACCAACCTCGAAGCCGCCGACGAAGTGGCCCGCCAGATGCGCCTGCGCGACCTGGGCGGCCTGATCGTCATCGACTTCATCGACATGGACGAGTCGAAGAACCGCCGCGAAGTCGAAAGCCGCCTGCGCGACGCGCTCCGGCAAGACCGCGCCCGCGTGCAGTTCGGCTCCATCAGCAAGTTCGGCCTGATGGAAATGAGCCGCCAGCGCCTGAAGCCGGCGCTCAGCGAAGGTTCGTCGATCCCCTGCCCCCGCTGCGGCGGCTCGGGCCACATCCGCGACACCGAATCGAGCGCGCTGCAGATCCTGCGCGTCATCCAGGAAGAGTGCCTGAAGGACAACACGGCCGCAGTGCATGTGCAAGTGCCGGTCGAAGTGGCGTCGTTCCTGCTGAACGAAAAGCGCCCTGAAATCGCCAAGATCGAGCTCAAGCAGCGCGTCACCGTGCTGATGGTGCCCAACAAGACGCTCGAAACGCCGAACTACAAGCTCGAACGCCTGAAGCACGACGATCCGCGCCTCGACCACATCGAAGCCAGCTACAAGATGGCTGACGAGATCGAAGACCCGACGGCCGTCACGCGCCGTTCGCAGGAACCGACCAACAAGCAGACGCCGGTCATCAAGGGCGTGCTGCCCGACGCACCGGCACCCGTGGTGCCGCCCAGGCCCGAAGCCGTGCGCACGCCCGCCGTTGCTCCGGCGCCGGTTGCACCGCCCGTGGCAAGCGCACCCGCACCGGCCGAAATGGGCTTCTTCGCTCGCATCAAGAGCTGGTTCGGCGGCACGCCGGCACCGGCGCCCGCACCTGCCGTGATTCCCGTGGAAGCGCCGAAGCCCGCGCGCCGTGATGGCGGCCGTTCCGGCCGTGACGGCGAAGCACGCGGCGCCCGCGACGGCGAGCAGCGCCGCGGTGGCCGCGGCGGCGAAGGCCGCAGCGAAAACGGCGGCCGTTCCGGCGGCCGCGACGGCGAACGCCGCGGCGGTCGCGGTGGCGAGCGCCGTGGTGAAGGCCGCGAAGGCCGCAGCGGCGAACAGCGCAACGAAGCCGCACTGCCGCGCGAGCAACGCGAACCGCGTGAACAGCGCGAGCCCCGCGAACAGCGCGAACCCCGTGAAGCACGCGGTCCGCGCGAAGGCGAACAGCGCCGCGGTGGCCGCGGCGAGCGCCGCGAAGGCGAAGGCCGCGAAGCACGGCCCGCATCGGCCGAGCTGATCGACGGCAACCTCGAAGCGCAGCAACTCGCGCCCGCCGGCGACGAAGGCAATGCCCCGGCAGAACGCGCGCCTCGCGCCCGCGGCGAACGCCGTGAACGTGGCGGTGAGCGCGGCGAACGTGCGGACCGTGGCGAACGCGGTGAGCGCAACGAACAGCGCAATGGCACCGACGCACCGCGCGAAGCGTCCGGCGACGACAACAACGTCGCTCCGCAGGACGGCTCGCAAGCCGAGCGCGCACCGCGCAATGGCCGTGAAGAGCGTGGCCAGCGTGGCGAGCGCAACGACGGCCGCCGTGAGCGCCGCAATGAAGGCCAGCCGCGCTTTGCCAACGGCGAAGCACAGGCACCCGCCGACGAGGCAACTGCCGTCGCTCCGGGCGCTGAAGGCGAAACCGATGCCAACGATCAGGCACCGCGCCGTGAAGGCGACGAGCGCCGCGGCCGTTCGCGCGACCGTTACGGCCGCGACCGCCGTGAACGCGGTCCGCGCGACGAAAGCGAAGCCAACGTGGCTGGCGCATCGGCCGACAACGCCGTGGCCGAGCCGAACGAAGCCCGCGCTGCAATGCCCGAAGAAGAATCGCGTGCACCCGCAGCACCGCGGAGCTACTTCGACCGTCCTGCAGCGGCGCCTGCATCGGTTGCCGCTCCGGTGGCACCTGTGCAAGCCGTTGCGCCTGTGGAAGCAGTTGCACCGGTGGCAAGCTTCGCTCCCGCTCCCGTCGCGGCACCGATTGCCGTCGAAAAGAGCAGCAGCAAGCCCGCCGCCAACGGCCGTGCCCTGCCTAAGGTTCAGCCCTTCGAACTGCCGCTGAACGAACTCGCGCAAATCGCCGAGCGCTCGGGTCTGCAGTGGGTCAACTCCGATGCAGAGCGCATTGCACAGGCCCGCGCCGCCATCGCGGCCGAGCCGAAGCCGGTGCATGTGCCGCGCGAACGCCCGCCCGCGATCACGCTCGATGAAGGTCCGCTGGTGCTGGTCGAAACCCGCCGCGAGCTCAGCGCAATGACGCTGCCTTTCGAGAAGGCCTCGACCGACGCGCAAGGCGTGAACTGAAGATGCTCATCAGGCCCTCGGGCCTGACGCAATAAAAAACGGCGCCGATTGGCGCCGTTTTTTTATGGGGAAACGAAGAGATGCCTGCCGGCAACAGCGACCCGCAGCAACGTCGCAGCCGAATGCTCAGGCCTTCTCCGCCTGGGCCGCGCGCTTCCACGCGGCAGCGGCCTGCTCCGCGTCTCCACGCGCCTCGGCCAGTTCGGCCAGCGCGAGCCATGCACGGCGATAAAGGTCCGTGTCCTGCAAGCCCATGCCGGCCTGCATGAGCAGCTGCTGGGCCTTGCCCCACAGCTGCCGCTTCATGCACGCCATGCCGGCCAGGTATTGCAGATTGGGGTCGCTCGGGTTGTTGCGTTGCGCCGTCTCGATGCGGGCGAGCCAATCGGCGTCCACCGAATCGAGCCCCGCCTCGAGCGCGCGCGCCAACCTGACGCGCAACGCATCGCCGAGGCCGCGCGGCTGCGACACCATGCGCTCCCAGGCCGGCAGCAGCCAGCCCCGTGCCAAGGCAAGGTCGCCGCGCAGGGCCACCATGCGCTGGGCGGCATGAATCGCCACCTCTGGCATTTCGCGCTCGGCGGCGTCGAGCTCGCCCCAGGCGCGGAGCAATTGCGCCGGGTCGTGCGCGCCGCCCAGCAGTTCGGTGGCCAGGCCCCGCACGATGCTCTGCGCAGCGGCGTCGGAAAAAGCGCGGTGCTTGGCAAGCAGGCGCGCGGTTTCCAGCGCTTCGAGCGTGCGCCGGTCCTGGCGGGCCGCTTTCAGGCGAATGCGCAGCGCAAGCGTTCGGCGCTGCACGCCTTGCGGAAGCTCTTCGAGCCGGGCCAGTGCGCCCGCTGGATCGCGGTCTTCGAGCGCCCAGCGCGCGGCGCGCAGCTGCACGCCTTCGCGCGTCTCGGGGCTTGCCAGCACGGTCCGGTCGACGCTTTCATTGAGGGCTTGCTGCAGATGGGCATCGCGCGCGGGCCGGTCTTGCAATGCCTGTGCGCTCTCGGCGGCCAGCAGATGCGAGATCACGCGGACCTGCTGCGCCTGCGGCAGGTTGGCGCCCAGCGCTGCCAGAGTTTTCTCTTGCACCAGCGCGGCTTGCGCGGCCTTGCGCGCGCGCGAGAAGCGGCCTGAGAGCAACTGCACCATGGCGTCGAGCAAGGCCGAATGCAGCGTGCGTTCCTTCTGCTGCAGCCGCCACTGGCGTGCCTGGGTCGGAAGAGAGAACAGCGCCGCCAGGCCACGTAGCGCAAGGTGCAGCAGAGCGAAGGCGCCCAGCAGGATCACCAGCACCAGGTTCAGCGAAAGGTCCACGCGCCATGGCGGCCAGAACACGGTGATCGTGCCCTGGTTGTTGCCGGCGAACAGCGCCACCGCCGCGGCAATGGCGAACAGCGCCAGAAGCCAGAGGGCTGCTCTCATGTCAGCGCCCCGCCGCTGCCGTTGCGAGAGCGGCCAAGGTGTCGTCGATGCGCGGGGGTTCGGAGGTCTTCACCTGTGCCTGGAGCTGCTGCAGCAGCGTGGCGGCTGCTTGCGTGCGCCGCGACGCGGGATCGAAATAGCGGTTCAGCGATGCGGACACCGTGGCGAGCTCGCTGCGCGCGGAATCCACCTGCCGGGACAGCAGGGAAAGCCTTGCGTTGAGCAGCTTGAGCTTGAGGTTCTCGCGCAGGAAGTAGGTCTGGTCGGGCGCCAGCAGCACGGCTTCGGGGCGCTCGATGCGGCCGACGCGCACCAGCGACCGCAGTTCGGCACGCACGGTCAGCAGCGCCCGCTCCCACCAGGCCGCATCGGCCGGAATGGGCTCTGGCTGCCAGGCGTTGACGCCGGAGCCGCGCGTGGCCACGGCATTGAGCGGCGGCAGGTCGTCCACGCTGCGCATCAGTTCGTCGAGTTTCTGCAGCGCCTCGCCGCTGTCGGCGCTGGCGCTGCTGCGCAGGCGGTCGGCATCGCGTTGCATGGCGCGCTGCAGCGGCGCAAGCCTGGGCTGCGCGGCGCGCGCGATACGCAGGTCGCCCGACTTGAGCGCTGCCAGCAAGGGCTCCACGCTGCCGGTGACCTGGGCCTGCTGCAGCGCCAGGCGCACGGCCGATTCGATGTCGACCACCAGGTTCTCGTCGCGCGAACGCGAGAGGCTTTGCATGAGTTCTTCGAGTTGCGAGCGCTGCAGCGCAACTTCGGCCACACGGGTTTCGGTAAGGGCGGCGCGCGCTGCGGTGTCGCGCACGGTATCCATGGCCTGCCGCGCGAGCGTGCGCGCCTCGAGCGACTGGGCCTGCGCATCCGCGCTCTGGCGCGCCAGCTGCTCCTGCATGCCGCTCACCTTCTGCCAGAGCGCAATCGCAATGGCCAGTGCCGCGAGCGACACGAGGGCCAGCAGGCCCAAGCCGATACGGGAGAGCGTTGTTGCGGCGGCCGCCAGCGCCTCTGGCGACTGCGGCGCCACGAGCGTTGCGGGCACCGGCGCGGCGGCAGTTGGGGGGGAGAAGTCGTCGGACGGAGACGCGGCACTCATGAGAAGGATTCTATCGACGCGATCAACGCCTCACGCTGGGGACTGCACACGCGCACCGATCCGAATCCCGCGGCGCGCGCGGCCTCGCCGATGCGTGCGTGCGTGGCCACGGCGCTGGCTGCCTGCCAGCCGGTCGTGGGCATTGCCACTTGCAAATTGGCGATGGCCTCGGAGCTGCTGAACAGCCAGACCGCGCGCCCTTCTGCACCATCGAGTGCGAGTGCGCGCTCCTCGTCGCCGAATGAGGGCGACAGGCGGCGGTAGGCGACCACCGTGTCGCGCAATCCACGCGCGGCATCGATTTCATTGGCGAGCCAGTCGCGCCCCTTCGGGTTTCCCGCCGCGTCGCCGCCGCGGACGATGAGCACCCGCACGCCCGCCGAAACTTGGCCTTTCACGCGCTCCCACAAGGCTTCGGAGTCGAAGCTCGATGCATCGGGCGGCGGTGCGTCGATGGCTTCGTCGGGCACGCCGGCGCGCCGAAGGGCGCGCGCCGTGCCGGGGCCGGTGGCCCAGAAGCGCGGACCCGCCGCAATGGCATTCTTCTCGGCATAGGAAAAAAAGTGCTCCACTGCAGCCGCGCTCACGAACATCAGCGCGGCGTAGTCCGAAATTCGCCGCCAGGCGGTCCGCAGGGGTTCAGCGTCGGCGGCCGGTTCGATCACGATCAACGGCAGTGCCGCAGCAACCAGCCCTGCGGCGCGAAAGTCGTCCACCCACTGCGCGGCCTCGCGCGCCGGCCGCGTGACGATGACGGGCTTGGCGGCCATCTGTCTTTGGTCTGCGCTCAGTGCGCGCCTGCGCCGCGCAGCAGGTCTGCGGCCCGTTCGCCGAGCGCGCCTGCCTGCGCGAAATCGGCCGTTTCGGCCTGGGCGTGAATCCGCACCAGCGCGGCGTTGCCTTCCGGATCGCCCCAGGCCGCATCGATGCGCAGCGTGCCGTCGGCCTGCCAGCGCGCGTGCGCGGCCAGCGGCATCGAGCAGCTGCCACCCATCGATCGGCTCACCGCGCGCTCGGCGGCGGTGGCCAGCCAGTCGCTGCGGTACGACAGCGGCGCGAGCAATGCAATCAGGTCGGCGCGGTCGGCCCGCACCTCGATGCCGAGCGCACCCTGCCCTGCGGCCGGCAGCATGATGTCGGGATCGAACGCAACCCGGATGCGCGATTCAAGGCCAAGCCGCTTGAGCCCGGCTGCAGCGAGCACGATGGCGTCGTACTGGCCTTCGTCGAGCTTGCGAAGGCGGGTGTCGAGGTTGCCCCGCAGCGGCTCGATGCGCAGGTCGGGCCGCATGGCTCGCAGCAGCACCACGCGCCGCAGGCTGGAGGTACCGACGACTGCGCCCTGCGGCAGTTCGTCCAGCGAGGCGTAGCGGGGCGACACCAGCGCGTCGCGCGGGTCTTCGCGTTCGAGCACGCAGGCCAGGACAAAGCCCTCGGGCAAATCCATCGGCACGTCCTTGAGGGAATGAACCGCGATGTCGGCGCGGCCTTCTTCCAGGGCGAGTTCGAGTTCTTTCACGAAGAGGCCCTTGCCGCCCACCTTGCTGAGCGACTTGTCGAGGATCTGGTCGCCCCGCGTGGTCATTCCCAGCAAGCTGACCGTGTGGCCTCTTTCTTGCAGCAGCGCTTGCACGTGTTCGGCTTGCCACAGGGCCAGCCGGCTTTCGCGCGTGGCGATCACGATGTTGCTCAAGATCGCTCCCAAAAAGTACATGTTTCAGACCGCCGGAATGCTAGCATGTTGCGCCGCAGCAACGCAGGCGACGTCTCCTTTCTAGTCCAGGAAAAACATCGAATGAAAGCCAGCAAGACTCCTGCGCCCGCCAAGCGCCGGCAAGCCGAAGACCAGCCACTGATCGACGACATCCGGCTGTTGGGCCGCATCCTCGGCGACGTCATCCGCGAGCAGGAGGGCGAAGAAAGCTACGCGCTGGTCGAGAAGATCCGAACGCTCTCGGTGGCTTTCAGGCGTGACGCGGACCATGCGGCCGACCGCGCACTCAAGAACCTGCTCAAGGGCCTGAGCGCGGCCGAAACAGTGCGCGTGATTCGCGCCTTCACCTACTTCAGCCACCTGGCCAACCTGGCGGAAGACCGGCACCTGATTCGCCGCCGCACCGAGGCCGAGCGTGCCGGCGAGAGCGCCGACGGCGACCTGCAGACCGCTCTTGCACGCATCCGCAAGGCCGGCGTCAAGCCCGACGAAGTGGTCGCCTCCCTCGCGCACAGCTACGTGTCGCCGGTGCTCACCGCGCACCCGACCGAAGTGCAGCGCAAGAGCATCCTCGACGCCGAGCGCGCCATTGCGCAGCTGCTCACCACGCGCGACGAGATCAAGCTTCGCCAGAGCGCTTACGCAGGCGGCAAGGACGCGCTCACGCCGCTCGAGTTTGCCGAGAACGAAACACAGATGCGCATCCGCGTCACGCAGATCTGGCAGACGCGCCTGCTGCGCTTCTCCAAGCTCACCGTGGCCGACGAAATCGAAAACGCGCTGAGCTATTACGAAGCCACCTTCCTTCGCGAGATTCCGCGCGTCTATGCCGACCTGGAAAAGACACTGGGCCAGAACGGCGTGGTGCCCTCGGTGGCACCCTTCCTGCGCATGGGCCAATGGATCGGCGGGGACCGCGACGGCAACCCGAACGTCACGGCCGAAACGCTCGAGTACGCATTGCGCCGGCAGGCCGAGTTGGCGCTGCGCCACTACCTGACCGAGGTGCACTACCTGGGCGGAGAGCTCTCGCTTTCGGCCACGCTGGTGGATGTATCGGTCGAAATGCAGGCGCTGGCCGAGCGTTCGCCCGACACCAGCGAGCACCGCAAGGACGAGCCTTACCGCCGCGCACTCACCGGCGTGTATGCACGCCTTGCGGCCACGCTGCGCGACCTGACCGGCGGCGAGGCGGCACGCCACGCGGTGCCGCCGCAAAACCCCTACACCGCGGCCGAAGAATTCCTGGCCGACCTTCGCACCGTGGAAGAGTCGCTCAACGAAAAGCACGGCAGCGTGCTGGCCGCGCCGCGCCTGCGGCCGTTGATCCGCGCGGTCGAGGTGTTCGGTTTTCACCTGGCCACTGTCGACCTGCGCCAAAGCTCCGACAAGCACGAGGCCGTGATTGCCGAACTGCTGGCCACCGCGCGCATCGAGCCCTCGTATGCGTCGCTGGCCGAAGAAGCCAAGCAGCAATTGCTGCTCAAGCTGCTCGACGATGCACGTCCGCTGCGCGTGCCCGATGCCGAATATTCGCCGCTCGCACAGAGCGAACTCGCGATCTTCGCGGCCGCCCGCACTGCGCGTGCCCGCTACGGCGCGGCGGCCATTCGCCACTACATCATCAGCCACACCGAAACGGTGAGCGACCTGCTCGAAGCCTTGCTGCTGCAAAAGGAAGTGGGCCTGCTGCGCGGTGCAATGAACAGCAATGCAACCTGCGACCTGATCGTGGTGCCGCTGTTCGAAACCATCGAAGACCTGCGCAATGCCGCCCCCATCGTTCGCGCCTTCTACGCCCTGCCCGGCATTGCAGAGCTGATCGAACGCTCCGGCGCTGAGCAGGACGTGATGCTCGGCTACAGCGACAGCAACAAGGACGGCGGCATCTTCACCAGCAACTGGGAGCTCTACCGCGCCGGCATTGCGCTGGTGTCGCTGTTCGACGAGCTCAACAAGAAAAAGAAGACCAACCCCATCCGCCTGCGCATGTTCCATGGCCGAGGCGGCACGGTGGGACGCGGCGGCGGCCCGAGCTACCAGGCCATCCTCGCGCAGCCGCCGGGCACGGTGCGTGGCCAGATCCGCCTGACCGAACAGGGCGAAGTCATCGGCTCCAAATACGCCAACCGCGAGATCGGCCGGCGCAACCTCGAGACACTGGTGGCCGCCACGCTCGAAGCCACGCTGCTGCCGCAGGGCAAGTCGGCACCCGCCACCTTTCTTTCGGCGGCGGCGGAGCTGTCGACCGCGAGCATGGCGGCGTACCGCAAGCTGGTCTACGAAACCCCGGGCTTCGGCGACTACTTCTTCGGCTCCACGCCCATCCGCGAAATTGCCGAACTCAACATCGGCTCGCGCCCCGCATCGCGCAACCCGAGCCACAAGATCGACGACCTGCGCGCCGTGCCGTGGAGCTTCAGCTGGGGCCAGTGCCGGCTCACCATACCGGGCTGGTTCGGCTTCGGCTCGGGCGTGGAGCAGTTCCTCGCGTCGGCCGGCACGCCGGCCGCGCGCAAGGAGCGCGTGGCGCTGCTGCGCCGCATGTATGCGCAATGGCCGTTCTTTCGCACCCTGCTCTCCAACATGGACATGGTGCTTGCCAAGAGCGATCTCGCCTTGGCTTCGCGCTATGCCGAGCTGGTAGGCGACCGCAAGCTGCGCCAGAAGGTGTTCTCGATGATCGACACCGAATGGCATCGCACCTCCGACGCGCTCACGCTGATCACCGGCGCAAAGCAGCGCCTCGAAGGCAATGCCGAGATGCAGCGCTCGGTGCGCCACCGCTTTCCGTACATCGACCCGCTGCATCACCTGCAGGTCGAGCTGATGCAGCGCTACCGCGCGGGCGAAGGCGGCGAGCGGCTGCAGCGGGGCATCCACATTTCGATCAACGGGGTGGCGGCGGGCTTGCGGAACACGGGCTGATGCGATGGACCTACAGGCAACCGCTCCGCCATGAGCAGCACCATACAGTCCCGGCGCAAGCTGATCGTCGCCGTTCTGCTGTGCGTGGCCGTCGGCGGCGCGGTCGTGCGGCACTACGCAACCCCCGGCTCGACCACGCGCGACATCGGCACGCTGCTGATGGTGTTGTGGGTGCCGATCATCGGCAACGTCATCGCGTGGCTCATCGGCAAGCTGCCGCGGCGTGCACCGCCAGCGCAGCCTCCGACCTTCGATTCGGCGCGCGCCTTCACGCCGCATCTTTCCGTCGAACTCACGCTGCGCCCGCCGGCGCTGCCTTCGCACGACGTGCCGTTGGCGGCCGGCGAATACCGCTGCGCGCTGGTGGTCGGCAACGAAGGTTTTTCCGCGCGCTGGCTCGTGCCGCACGGCGCGCAGCTCGAACGCGGAAAGCCGCACGCGCTCGACGTCGAGCTGCTGACGCCAGAGACGGCAAGCGCGCGACTGCCCGACGGTGCGGTCTTTCGTGTACTGGTCGGCGACTCTTTCATCGCCGACGGACGGGTGCTGCAGCATCGCTCGGCGGCCACCTGAGGTTGCGCTGAAACCGGCGATTGTTCGCGACCGGGAAACTGACTACTGCCGGCAAGGCCCTTTGTGAAGAGTCCGTCCGCTTCGACACTGGACAGCCTTTCGCAACAACGCATCGGCGCGCGCCTTTTTGGCCGGTGCGACTCCAGGACCCTCCCATGATGAATTCACCCAGCAGCAACCCCTGCATCGACGATCTGTCGCCGGAGCCGGTCAAGACGACCCGTTCGGCCTGGTTGGCCGTCAGCTCGATTGCCGTCGGCACCTTTGCAATGGTTTCGACCGAGTTCATGCCCATCGGCCTTCTGACCGACATCGCTCGCGGGCTCAATGTGTCGGACGGCACGGCGGGGCTCATGATCACCATGCCAGGCGTGCTTGCCGCTCTTGCAGGGCCCGGGCTCATCGTCGCTTCGGGCCGCCTGGACCGGCGCACGGTGCTGATCGCGCTCACCACGCTGCTGATCGCATCGAACCTGCTGGCGGCCTTTGCGCCCAACTTCGCCACCATGCTGGTTGCGCGGCTCATGCTGGGCCTGTGCGTGGGCGGCTTCTGGACCTTTGCACCGGCGGCAGCCACGCAACTGGTGCCGCAAGCCTCGAAGGCGCGGGCCATGTCGCTTGTGCTGGCGGGCGTGTCCGCGGCCACGGTGCTCGGCGTGCCCGCCGGTTCCCTGCTTGGAACGCTGTTCGGCTGGCGTGCCTCGTTCGCGGTGACCGGCGCGCTTGCCGCGGTCGTGCTGCTGGTGCAGCTGTGGCTGCTGCCCGCGATACCGCCGGTGCGCGCCATCGGCGCACGCGACCTGCTCACGCCGTTGACGCGCCGCATGGCGCAGGTCGGCCTGCTTGCCGTGCTGTTCTTCATTGCCGGCCATTTCGCCGCCTATACCTACCTGAAGCCGCTGTTGCAGCAGGTGTTCGGCCTGGCGCCGCACTCCGTCTCCACGCTGCTGCTGGTGTACGGCGCCGTGGGCTTCATTGGCACATTCCTGGGCGGTAGCCTCGTCGCACGCAGCGTGCGGGGCACCACCCTGCTCGCGGCGCTGATGCTGGCGACCGCGCTGCTGCTCTCGACGGTGATCGGCAGCGGCTTTGTCGCGGGCGCGGTCGTGGTCTTCATCTGGGGCGTGGCCTTCGGCCTGATTCCGGTGGCGCTCACGGGCTGGATGATGGAAGCGGTGCCTGATGCACCCGAGGCCGGACAAGCACTGCTGGTGAGCGGCTTCCAGGTGGCCATTGCCTCGGGCGCGCTGATCGGCGGCGTGACGGTCGACAACTACGGCATCTCGAGCGCGATGGTGCTCAGCGGCGCGCTGGTGCTGGTTGCCGCGCTCATCGTCGGCACGCTGGGCCGCGCGCGCGGCGGCGCGGCGCGTGCTACGTCTTCGGCCTTTTCGCCGGAGTGACGGCCGGAATAACGGCCGGAATAACGGCCGGAGTAAAGGCCGGAGTAAAGGCCGAACTCCCCTTCTTGCCCGCCGCAAGAATCGCATCGAGCACCACGCGCAGGGCCTTGCTGACCGGCTTGTCACGCCGGATCACGATGGCCAGCGTGCGGTGCATGCCCGGGCTCAGCCGGCTTGTCTTCAACCCGGGGTGGGCGCCGCGGCCCGCCATGGACATGCGCGGCACGATGCCGTAGCCCAGCCCCGCGGCCACCATCTCCTTCATGGCCTCGACACTGCCTAGCTCCATGACGGGCTGCGGCTGCAGGCCTTCGGCGGCAAACCAGCGGTCGACCAGCTTGCGCGTGTTGGCCGCGGGCTCGAACAGCACCAGCGGCAGCGCGGCCAGGTCCGCGGGCCCCACGCGGGCTTTCAGCGGAGCGAGATCGCCGCGGCCTATGGCGACGAACTCGTCGTCGAGCACCGGCACCACGCTCAGCGAGCGGCCCGCCGCCGGCAGCGTGACCAGCGCGAGGTCGATGCTGTTTTCTTCCACCTTGCGGACCTGGTCGTCGGTGTTGCCGGTGCTCACCACGATGCCGAGCGCCGGGAACCGCTCACGCAGGCCGCGCAGCAAGCCCGGCAGGAAATAAAGGCAGGCCGTTGCGCCGGTGCCCAGCCGTACGCGGCCCGTCACGCCGCTGGTGTGGTCCGCCAACGCGTCGATGGCGTTCTCCACCGCGGTCTCGATGTGCTGGGCGTGCAGCAGCAGTGCCGCACCGGCGGGCGTGGCCTTGACCTGCCGGCCCACACGCTCCACCAGGCGCACGGCCAGCTTGCGCTCCAGCTGGCGGATCTGCAGGCTTACCGCGGGCTGCGTGAGGCCGAGCCTGTCGGCCGCGGCGGAGAAGCTGCCGGTTTCAATGACCAGCCCGAAGGACTTCAGCTGGTCGAGGTTCAATGTCTTTTCCAAAGTATTCCTTATGCTTTGCATAGGCCGACCAAGCTTCACTTATCCATGAAGGATCGTCAAGATCCGGGGCATGCCCTCACAAACTCTCGCCTCCACCTCCTTGGAAATCCTCGACGCCGAACCGCACCACATGCCCGCGGTGCAGGCCATCTACAGCCACTACGTGCTGCACGACCTGTGCTCCTTCGAGGAAGAGGTTCCCACCGTCCAGCAGATGCAAGCGCGGCGCGCCGACGTGCTTGCACGCGGCCTGCCCTACCTCGTGGCAATGAAGGACGGCGAGGTGGCCGGCTATGCCTATGCAAGCCCCTACCGCAGCCGGTCCGCGTACCGCCACACGGTGGAGGATTCGGTCTACATCGCGCAAGGCATGCAGGGCCGCGGCATCGGCAAGGCGCTGCTTCAGGCGGTGATCGGGCGCTGCACCGATGGCGGCTTCACGCAGATGGTGGCGGTGGTCGGCAACAGCGCCAATGCCGGATCGCAGCGCCTGCACCAAAGCCTCGGCTTCGAGATGGTGGGCGTGCTGCGCAACGTGGGCTTCAAGTTCGGGCAGTGGGTCGACACCGTGCTCATGCAACGTGCACTGCGCTGAGGCCGCACCCGCACGCGGATGGCTGGCGCTGCTGTGCGCGAGCCGGCTGCTGCAGGCAATGATCGTCACCGCCTACTCCGGCGTGCTGCCGTTCATGATGGTCGACTGGCACATGACGGCCGCGCAGGCAGGTTCCATCCAGAGCGCCTGGCACATCGGCTACATGAGCTCGCTGTTCGCGGTGGGCCTGCTGGCCGATCGCTTCGGACCGCACCGCGTGTTGCTCATCGGCAGCATCATCAGTGCTGTGGCGGCAGCGGCTTTCGCGGTGTTCGCGCACGACCATCGTTCGGCCATGCTGCTCTACGGCCTGACGGGGCTGTGCGCAGGCGCCTCGTACACGCCCGGCCTGCAGCTCCTGGCGCGCAACACCCAACCCGCCGTGCGCGGCCGCGCGATGGGGCTGTTTCTCGGCGCGGCGTCGATGGGCTATGCCTTGTCGCTCGCGGTGGTGGCGGTGTTGAGCCATGTGCAGCACTGGCGGCTCGGGCTGTTCGTGGCGGCTGGCTGCACCTTGGCGGGTGCATTGCTGACCCTACCCGCGCTGCGGCGCATGCGCCCACCCGCACCGCCTGCCGATGCCGGCACGCCGCGCGAAGGCACCTGGCAGGCGCTGCGCGAAACGGTGCGCGACAAGCCCGCGATGGCCGGCAACTGGGCCTACGCCTTTCATTGCTGGGAGCTGATGGCCCTGTGGGCGTGGCTGCCCGCCTACCTCGTGGCGTCCGCGGGCGGTAGCGCGCCGTGGCAAGGCGCGGGCATTGCACTGGCCGCGCTTGCGCACCTGGTGAGCGTGTTCGGCAGTATCGCGGGCGGCGCCGCATCCGATCGGTTCGGCCGTGCGCGAATCATGATGGTTGCCACGGTGGCCAGCCTGTGCATGTCGTTCAGCTTCGGCTGGATGTGGACCTGGCCGCTGTGGTTGCTGGCCGCGATGGCCGCCATCTACAACCTGCTTGCCATCGCCGACTCGTCGGTCTATTCGACCGCGCTGGCCGACGTGGTGGCGCCGCACCGCCTGGGCGTGGCGTACTCCGTGCGCTCGGTGATGGGCTTCGGCGCCGGTGCCTTGAGCCCCTGGGTGTTCGGCCTGGCGCTGGACTGGGGACAGTCGCACTTCGGCTTCGGCAGCACCTACGGCTGGGTCGCGGCATGGAGCTCCGTCGGCCTGGGTGCGCTGCTCGGACCGTGGATGATCGTGCGCTTCTCGAGGCTGAACCAGGCCCGCGCCCGGCCCGGCTGAAGCCCTTGCGGCGCCACCTGCCTAGTCTCCCAGCAGCTCCCCGATCGGCTGCAGGTCTTCCACCCGGTCGCAGATCGACTTGACCACCATGGTGATGGGAATGCCCAGCAGCAGCCCCCAAACGCCCCAGAGCCAGCCCCAGAAGATCACGCCGACAAACACCGCCACCGGGTTCATGCGGCTGGTGCGGCTGGTGAGCCACGGCAGCAGCAGGTTGCCCACCAGGGTGTGGATAAGCAGCGACGTGCCGGCCACCAGCAGCCCCATTTCAAGCGTGTTGAACTGAAGGAAGGCCACCAGCCCCGCGGCGGCCATGACGATGACGGAACCGATGTACGGAATGAGGTTGGTCACCGCCGCAACAATGCCCCACACGGCCGCGTTCTCCAGCCCCAGGCTCCAGAAAGCGAGCCCCGTGGCCACACCGACCAGCACGCTGGTGAGTATCTGCACCAGCAGGTAGCGCTCGATGTTGCGCGTGATGTCGTCCAGCACGTGCACGGTGATCTTTTTCTTTTCGAGGCTGGGGCCGGTGATCTTGATCAGCTTGCGCCGGAACGTGTTGCCCGAGCACAGCGCGAAGAAGGTCAGAAAGATCACCAGCGTGAACTGCCCCGCGGCGGCCAGCAGCCCGACGGTGCCGCTCCACAGGTACTCGCGCACATTGAAGGCCGGCCGCTCGATGACGACGCGCGCCACGCCTTTGCGGGCCGCAACGCGGGCCGAATTTTCCTCGGCCGCGCGTTCGAGCTGCGCGGCAGCCTGCTGCACGCTGTCGAGCGGCGTGGCGGTGGCGCTCTTGTTGCTGCGCGTGGCCTGCCGCAGCTTTTGCGCGGCAACCGGCAGCGAATCGAGCAGCTCCGAGGCGCTGCCCGACAGCGAATAGCCCGTCCAGCCCAGGCCGCCGGTCAGGCCCAGCAGGATCACCGTCGCGCCGATCCAGCGCGGCACTTTCCAGTGCTCCAGCCGGTCCACCAGGGGCGAGAGCGCATAGCTCAGCAGCAGGCTCACCATCAGCGGAATGAAGACCGCCGAAGCCCATCGCAACGCAAACACGCCGGCCAGCACCGCAAGCACCACCAGCGAAGCGCTGCGCACATCGACCGGCATGTGCAGCAGCATGCGCTGGGGTTCAGGTTCCGGTTCAGGTTCGGGGGCCGCTGCTTGTGGCGGAGGCGCCGCAACGGGCTCAGGGGCAGTTCGGGTGGGGTTTCGGCAGCCTCCGGCGGAGGCTGTCCTGCTGCCGTTGTCTCGTCGGCGGTTTTCTTGTCGTCGGTCATCGGGCTTCCTTCAGCACTTCGCGCACTGCAGCCAGTTGCCGCCGCGAAACCGCGACGGGTTCGGGAATCGCGTCGAGCCGCAAGGCCCAGCCTTCGGCGTCTTCCCCGTCATCGTATTTCTCCAGTGCGCGGATGGCTGTGCGCGCCACCAGCGCATTGCGGTGCACGCGCAAAAAGCGCCCCGGGTACCGCTCTTCGAATTCGTTCAGCGAACCGTCCAGGATGTGGCTGCGCGTGGCGGTGCGCACCGTGAGGTACTTGTATTCCGACTTCAGGTAGAGCACCTCCGAAAGCGGCACCCGCTCGGCGCGGCCCCGGTCCTGGATGAGCACGGTTTCCTGCACCGCGTTCGCCTGCAGTGCCCGCCGTTCCTTCAGAAAGCGCCCGGCCTTCTGCAGCGCCTGCTGCAGGCGTTCGGCCCGCACCGGCTTGGTCAGGTAGTCGACCGCATCGAGATCGAACGCCGTGACCGCATGGGCCGCGTGGGCTGTGACGAACACCACGGCTGGCGCGTCCGCCTGCTCGCGCAGCATGCGCGCCACCTCGATGCCGTCGACGCCGGGCATGTGGACGTCGAGCAGCACAAGGTCGATTGCCATGCTCGCCAGGTGTTGCTGCGCCTCGGCGCCCTGGGCCGCCTCGGCCACCACTTCGGCCGCGGGCGAGCGGCAGTCGCGCAGCAAGGTGCGCAGCCGGGAACGCGCAAGGGTTTCGTCGTCGACGATCAGGGTCTTGAGGGTCATGATTCGGCGGGAATGGCAATGCGCACGCGGTAGTTCTTCTGGTCCATGCCGGCGCTGAACTGCATCTGCATGTCGTGCAGCAGCCGCAGCCGGTCGCGCACGTTGGCCAATGCAATGCCGTGGCCGCGCGGCAAAGGCTCGTCGGCCCAGCGCAGGGGCGGCAGGCTGTTGACCACCTCGATCACCACCACATCGCCCCGGCGCTCGGTGCGGATGCGCAGCCTGGCGCCTTCGGGGCTGGGCTCCACGCCGTGCTTGATGGCGTTTTCCACCAGCGGCTGCAGCAGCAGCGGCGGCAGGCGCGCGCTGCTGGCCGCGGCATCGAGGTCCCAGCGAATGCGCAGGCGGTCGCCGAAACGCACCTGCTCGATGGCCAGGTAGCGCTCGGCCAGCGCGATCTCGTCGGCCAGCGTGCCCGATTCGCCGGGGTCGGCCAGCGCCTGGCGGAACAGTTCGGCCAGGTCTTCCAGCATGGTCTCGGCCTTGGCGGGCTCTTCGCGCACCAGTGCAATGGCGCTGTTGAGGGTGTTGAACAGAAAGTGCGGGCGGATGCGCGATTGCAGTTCCTCGAGCCGGGCGGTCATGGCGGCGGGCGTCTGGCCGCGCGCGCGCAGCACCATGGCCGCCATGACCATGCCGGCGATGAAGGCGCCCGCCACGGCGCTGGCGAGCCACGGCGCCGTGCCCAGCACACCGGTCAGCCGCAACAGGCCGCAGCCGTAGAGCGCCGAAACCGCGCCCAGCACTGCGCCCGCGGCGTACTGCGCCTGCCGCGGCAGGCGCCCGAGCGGCTTCTTGAGCGCGCAGGCCGCCACCAGCCAAAGAAGCGTAGCGGGCAGGGCACCGCCGGTGACGGTAGCGGTCTGCACCAGCCATTCGCCCGGGGAGGACGATACGAAAAGCGTGGCGGTTGCCACCAGCGCCTCGACGAAGAGAACCGCGCGCAGGACCACGCCGATCTGGCAGGCGTCGAACAGCCCGGAACCGCCGCGCGCAGGCAAACGCCCTCTTTCCGGCGAGGACGGAGGCGTGGGGTTGGAGGTGGCCGATAAAATCGCCGGGTTGCGCATCACAGATACATTGGGTAACCAACCCATTATTGCCTCTCGAACGGCTCCCATGACCCAAAACCAACTCGACAAGAAATCCGAAGCCTGGTCGGCCCTGTTCTCCGAACCCATGAGCGACCTCGTGAAGCGCTACACCGCCAGCGTGTTCTTCGACAAGCGTCTGTGGCAGGCCGATATCGAGGGTTCGCTGGCGCATGCCGGCATGCTGGCCGCCCAAAGCATCATCGCCAAGCAGGACCACGCCGAAATCGAACGTGGGATGGCGCAGATCCGCGCTGAAATCGAATCGGGCGCCTTCGAGTGGAAACTCGACCTGGAAGACGTGCACCTGAACATCGAGGCCCGGCTGACCCAGCTCGTGGGCGATGCCGGCAAGCGCCTGCACACCGGCCGCAGCCGCAACGACCAGGTCGCGACCGACGTGCGCCTGTGGCTGCGTGGCGAAATCGACCTGATCGCCGACCTGCTCGTCGCGCTGCAGGTCTCGCTGGTGGACATCGCCGAAAAGAATGTCGACGTCATCCTGCCCGGCTTCACGCACCTGCAGGTGGCGCAGCCGGTGAGCTTTGGCCACCACATGCTGGCCTACGTGGAAATGTTCAGCCGCGACGCCGAGCGCCTGCAGGACGTGCGCAAGCGCGTGAACCGCCTGCCGCTGGGTGCCGCCGCACTGGCCGGCACCAGCTACCCGCTCGACCGCGAACTGGTGGCCAAGACCCTGAAGATGGACGGCGTGTGCCAGAACAGCCTGGACGCCGTGAGCGATCGCGACTTTGCGATCGAGTTCACCGCCGCCGCCAGCCTGTGCATGGTGCACATCAGCCGCATGAGCGAAGAACTCATTCTCTGGATGAGCCAGAACTTCGGCTTCATCCAGATTGCCGACCGCTTCACGACCGGCTCTTCGATCATGCCGCAGAAGAAGAACCCCGACGTGCCTGAGCTGGCGCGCGGCAAGACCGGCCGCGTGGTCGGCCACCTGATGGCGCTCATCACGCTGATGAAGGGCCAGCCGCTGGCCTACAACAAGGACAACCAGGAAGACAAGGAGCCGCTGTTCGACACCGTCGACACGCTCAAGGACACGCTGCGCATCTTTGCCGAGATGATCGGCGGCATCACCGTGAAGCCCGAGGCCATGGAAGCCGCCGCCCTGCGCGGCTACGCCACCGCCACCGACCTGGCCGACTACCTCGTGAAAAAGGGCCTGCCCTTCCGCGATGCGCACGAAACCGTGGCCCACGCCGTGAAGGCCGCCACCTCGCACAAGGTCGACCTCGCGGAGTTGCCGCTGGCCGTGCTGCAGCAGTTCAACCCGAAGATCGAGAAGGACGTGTACGACGTGCTGAGCCTGCGCGGCTCGCTCAACGCGCGCAACATCCTCGGCGGCACCGCGCCGGCGCAGGTCAAGGCGCAAATCGCCCGCCATCGCGCACGCCTCGCCTGACCTTCAAGGCCCCGCTTGTTCTACGCCATCCCGCTCGAGAACAAACCGAGCTGGCGCAATCCACCGTGGATGACGGTGCTGCTGATCCTCGTGAACATGATCGTGTTCTGGGGGCCGCAGCGCAGTGAAGAAAAGGCCGACGAACGCGCGGCCCACTATTACGCGCAGAGCGTGCTGCCCGAGCTGGAGCTGCCGCCCTTCGTGGACTGGCTCGAGGAAACACGTTCCCCGCGCGCCAAGGCCGCGCAGCGGCTGCTGGCCCGCAAGCAGACAGGGCCGCTGCTCGACGGCATGCAGCAGGAAAAAGCGTTCCTGCAAAAGCTGCGGGCAGATGGCGTGGTCACACCCGCGAACCCTCGGTACGCCGAGTGGAAGCGCGACCGCCAGCAGTACGAATCGATGCAGCCCGCGCCGTTCACTGAACGCTGGGCGCAGGACTACACCAAGGACGCGGAGTTCAAGCCCTGGACCTGGGTCACCGCGGCCTTCCTGCACGGCAGCACAGGGCACCTGCTGGGCAACATGCTGTTCCTCTTCCTGTTCGGGTTTTCGGTCGAGCTGGCACTCGGCCGCGGCACCTACCTGAGCTTCTACATCCTGGGCGCGGTGGGCGCCTCGGTGCTGGCCGACTGGGCCTATGCGGGCAAGGGCAGCTACGGCCTGGGCGCCTCGGGTGCGGTGTCGGCGCTGATGGGCATGTACGCGGTGATGTACAGGCTGCGGCGCATCCGGTTCTTCTACCAGCTGTTCTTCTATTTCAACTACGTCACGGCGCCGGCCCTGCTGCTGCTGCCGGCCTGGATTGCCAATGAATTGCTCCAGCACGCGGTGGGCGGCCAGGGCATTGCCTACATGGCGCACCTGGGCGGCCTTTTGACCGGCGCAGCGCTGATGGCCTGCGCCATGGCGCTGAACCGCGTGAAGACGCCGGAGACCGTGGCTTCGGAACAGTCGAACGGCGACGAGGAGTTCAACGGCCACGTGGCCGCGGCGCGGCGGCTGGGCGCCGCCATGAAGTTCGAGGCCGCCGCCGCCGAATGGCGCGCCGCCGCCGCATTGCAACCTGGCGACACCGACACACTGCGCGCCTGGTTCAACACCGCGCGGCTGCAGCCCGCGAGCGAAGACTTTCACCAGGCCGCGCGCCGCATCTTCCGCCTGCCCGCCACCGACCCCGACACGCTGGCGCTGCAGCACGCCAGCTACACCACCTACCTCGACCAGGCCAAGCCCGGCGCGCGCCTGAAGCCCGACGACATGGCCCGGCTCGCCCGGCGCTTCACGCGCGTGCGCCAGTTCCAGGACGCCGACAAGCTGTGCCGCGTGCTGCTGAAGACCGCGCCCGACCATCCGGAACTGGCCGATACGCTCTCAGCCTGCGCCAACGGATTGCTGCATGCCGGCGAGCGCGAAATGGCGAAGGGCTGGCTGCCGCATCTGCTGCGGCTTGCGCCCAACGACATGGTGACGCGCGCCCTCGAGCGCGCCTGAGCCGGCAAGAAGAACTCAGGCCGTGGGCCGCAGCAGCCAGCGCACTTCCTGCGTCTGCTCGCTGTCCGGAAAGCGCGATTCGAGCGTCTTCAGGATCGGCTGCGCCATGTCGGCGCGGCCCAGCCCCTGCACCAGCACCCTGGCTGCCAGCTCGTAGGCTTGCGGAATGGCCGCGTGCCCGCGAAAGCGCCGGTCGAAGCCCGACAGCAGCGCCAGCGCGGCATGCGCATCGCCATTGCGCCATTCGGCTTTTGCCAGCGTCATGACCGTGGGCGCGTCGTCCAACGCAAAGGCCTTGTCTTTTTCGCGGCAGGCCTTGAAGACCTTGAGCGCTTCGGACGCCAGGTCGCGCCGCAGCAGCAGCGGGATGTAGCGGCGCGCATGGTCGAGCAAGGTGGGCGCCTTGTCGGGCACAAGCAGCAGCACGCGGTGGTAGCGGCGCTGCGCCGCCAGGTCGTCGGCCGCCGCCACGCGCTGCGCTTCGTAGGCCACGCCCAGCGCACCGGCCACGTCGCCGTCGGTCACCAGCTGCGCCACTTCGGCATCGGTGCGCTGCGCGGCAATCTGCTCGGGCGTGCGGCGGTCTACCGGCGCGCCGTCGTCCACTCCGCCGCCGGGCAGCAGGTCGATGCCGAAGGCATCATGGTGCTGGTACATCACATAGCCCAGCAGGCTGGCCATGACCCAGCCGAAGTAGATGAACGCGAAATTGGCGATCGGCAGCACGATCAGGCCGTCGATCATCGGCAGCACCATGCCAATGGCAATCTGCGCACCCGCGCTCAACAGAAACAGGAAGAAGCACAGCAGCGCATAGGGCCAGCCGATGATGCGCATTGCATCCATCACGTGCCCGGGGTTCATGGCCTGGAAGAAGCTGCCCGACTGCACCAGCACGATCACTGCGGCCGGAAAAGTGAACGACACCACGAACACCCCGACGGTGCCCAGCACCGGCTCGTACCAGGCCAGCCAACCGATCAGCGCGCCCTGCACCACCGAAATGGCAAACAGCTTCCACGGCAGGTTGACCCAGTCTTCATTCAGCTCGCGCGGAAAGTCTTCCGAACGCCAGATGCCCCGCGAGCCGAGAGCGGTCACCTTGAAGCCGTAGCGGCTGGCCGCCAGCACGATGCCCAGCTCGATCACCAGCAGCGACAGCCCGGGGTGCAGAAAAGGAATGGCTTCGAACAACAGGCTGCAGAACGCGAGCACCAGGCCGTACATCAGCGGCCGCAGCTGGAACGGAAACGCAAAGAAGCTGTTGAGGCGGTGCCAGAACGGCGGCGGGGGCGGCAGCGAGTCGTTGACGAGCATGGTGGCGGCGCTCCGCGCTTACTTGAAGAAGTCGCTCTGGCTCATGGCGCCGCGGCCGCCCATGCGCACCACGGTAACGTCGTCGCCGCGTACCAGCCGCATCTGCCCGAGTTCGCGCTCCAGCCGCTGCGTGAAAGTGCTCTTGAACTGCATGGCCGCCTCGCCCATCTTCAGCACGCTGGTGCCTTCGACGGTCGCGCTCTTGCGGTCGCTGGCCACCTCGATGCTGTCGATGTGGTACTCGTACTCGATGGTGAGAATGCCGCCCATGCGCTCGCCCACCGACTCGAACATCTTGAAAGTCTTGCGCAACGAGTCGCAGGCCTGTTCGCGGTCGCTGCTGGTCTCGGTGGTGCGGCCCATCATCACCGTCTTGCTCTGGATGACGACCTTCTTGCTGAGCTGCTTGCACAGCTTGTCGGCGTCACGCGAATAGATGGCGTGGGCTTCTTTCTCGTAGTACGTGCGCACCATCGATTCGTCGAGCTTGCGCCCGCCGATGAAGAAGTACCACGCGCCCACGCAGAGCGCGACAACGATCGCAATTTGCTTCATTCCCCGCCCGCACACGCTGGTGCGCTCCGCTCCGATTTTGCGGGGAAGTATACGTTGCCGAATGTTTCCTGAGGCGATGAACCGGGCCTGAAAGCCGCTCAGACGGCGCGGTAGAAGATGTAGTCGGCCTGGTATTTCACGACCTGCTTCTGGCCCATGTTCGAGGCGCCGCAAGCCGCCGCCGGTGCCACGCCGCCCTGGGTCGACACGCGCTGGATGTAGCTCACGCCCTGCATCGCGCCCGAGCCCATGGCCGGGTTGGCCTTCACCAGCTGGTAGGGAATGTTGCCGGTGCCGGCGGGCGCCACCGCCACCTGGGTGGCCGTGAGCTTGGAGCCGTCCATGCTCTCCCAGGTGGCCGGTGGGCCGTAGTACTTGCCCACCTGCTTGCCGGCGCGGTCCATCAGCCTGGCGTCCGGGCCGACGAAGACCCACTCGTGCTGGCCGGGCATGTTGGCCTTGGCGCGGCATTCGTAGGTGATGTCGCCTGCGCCCACGGTTTCCATGACTACGGTGTGGCCGGCCGGCACCTTCACCGCGTCGGGCAGGCCGGCCTGGGAATACATCGGGGGCTTGGCGCCCATGCCGGAACAGGCGGCAAGGCCCGCGGCGGCTGCGAGGACGGTCAGGGTGCGGATGGTCATGGTCGGTTCCTTTGTCGCCTGAGCGAGAGGTGAATGAAAAGACGAGCCCGTGAAGGCGAGTCCGTGCCTCGGCGCCGTGCGCCCGGACGGTCTCGCATGCTTGTACGCATGCCAAGCGCAAATGGATTGCATGGGCCGGTGCGACAAAGCCGCCCGCAGCTGACTGCGTCAGAATAGGACGCTCGCGTGCCCGCGCCGAAGACCAGCCTCGGGCCGTGCCTGAAAAAACCACCTGACTTGCGTTCCGCCTTGTTTCCGATGCCTTCGATCAAAACCGCGCTGGCCGCGGCCTTGCTGCTGACGGCGGCACTCGCCTCGCACGCCCAGAACCACAATGCCGTGCTGCCCTACGAGTCGCTGGACAGCACGGCGGTCGATACGTCTTCCGAGTACCTGGCGGCCAAGGCGCGCTGGCAC
Source organism: Variovorax sp. S12S4 (assembly GCF_023195515.1). NCBI lineage: Bacteria > Pseudomonadati > Pseudomonadota > Betaproteobacteria > Burkholderiales > Comamonadaceae > Variovorax > Variovorax sp. S12S4. The sequence continues at coordinate 3,310,682 of NZ_JALPKR020000002.1, read as the reverse complement.
AACGAGCTCGCGGCCTTTTCGCGCGCCGACCAGCAGCAGTTTCCAGCGCCCGGCGGCGTGGTGTTCGTGGGCAGTTCCTCCGTGCGCATGTGGAAAAGCCTGCTGCAAGACTTTCGCCAGGTGCCCGGCGTCGTCAACCGCGGCTTCGGCGGCTCGACCATGGCCGATTGCAGCCTGTTCGCGCGCGACCTGGTAGTGCGCTACAAGCCGCGGCAGGTGCTGGTATACGCCGGTGACAACGACCTGGCCGAAGGCCGCACGCCGCTGCAGGTGCTCGAAAGCTTTGCGCGCTTCGTCAACACGGTGCGCGCCGAACTGCCCAACACGCGCATCAGCTTCATCTCCGTCAAGCCGAGTCCCTCGCGCGAGCACCTGATGCCGCTGGTGCGCGAAACCAACAACGTGATTGCGGCCTACCTCAACCGGCTGCCCGACAGCGAATACATCGACGTCTTCACGCCGATGCTCGGCGCCGACGGCCGGCCGCGGCCGGAGCTGTTCCGCAGCGACAGGCTGCACATGACGGACGAGGGCTACCGGCTCTGGCAGTCGATCATCGCTGCCCGGCTGCCGGGAGCCGTTGCGGCGGCGACCCCGGTTCCGGCCCCGGCACCGATGCCCGTTCCTGTGACGGCACCTGCGCCTGCCCTGCCCTGAACGCTTTCAGGCCCGCACAGGTTCGGTCGGCACGTCGTCCGCCGGCGGCGGCATCGTCGGCCCCGCGCGCGAATCGCGCCACCGCATACATGCCGGCAAAAACCGCCAGCAGCAGCAAGCCATCGCCCCACCAGGGCCGCGCGGTCTGGCTGTCGCCGTAGAAGGCCAGCACCAGCAGCACCGCCACCAGGTGCGCGCAGAACACCGGCAGCGAGGCCGAGCCCATGGCCTCCAGCCAGTGCAGGCGCGGAATCTTGCGCATGAACCACGGCCCGAAACGCACCGCCAGGATGCCCAGCGCCACCAGGTTGACCAGGCGCAGCGGCCCGAGTTGCCATTTGTCGAACAGCAGGTTCAGCTCCACGTCGCCGCCAAAGGGCGCCTGGCCGTTGATGCCGTGGTGGCGCCACCAGAAGCCATAAACCGCAATGGCCAGCGCGGGCACCCACAGCCAGGCCGGAAAACGCATCGGCCGCGCATCGGGCAGGTTGCGGCTCGCGCCGATGCACAGCCCCGCGAACCAGAGAAACTGCCACGCATAGCTGTTGAAGGCGCCCATCTCATGAAATGGCACCGGAATGTGCAGGTAGTGCACGGCCAACCCGTAGATCCATTCGCTGAGCCCGAACTGGGCCAGGGCCCACACGGTCGCGCTCACGGCCATGACCAGCGCCCAGCCATGCCGCATGGCAAATGCCAGCACCCAGGGGCTCATCAACATGAAGAAGATGTACATCGGCAGGATGTCGAGCAGCGCCGGTTCGTAGACCAGCAGCAGCCCGAACAGGAAGCCGTCGCGCGGCTCCGCAAGGTAGTACGACACCAGGTTCTTCACCGCCGGCTGGTCGATGTGCAGGCCGAGCGCGGCAATGACGGTGAACAGGAACAGCAGGATCGCCGCCTGGCACAGATACACCTTGAGCACGCGCCGCCAGAAGGCCTGCCGCATCGAGTCGACGCCGCGCACGTAGCCGATGCGGCTGTAGACCAGGCCCGCCACAAAGGCCGACAGCAGCACGAAGCCCTCAGCCGCCGAAACGAAGCCGAACGGCTGCCCCAGCGGATCGGTGAGGCGCGTCGGCAAATGGGTGACGGTCATCAGCACGAGCATCAGCCCGCGCAAGGCGTCTATTTCCCAGTAGCGTTTCATCGGTCGGCGGCGAGGTCTTGGTGGCGGTCCGCGCGGCGCACGCACGACACCTCCGATTGTATGAAGACCGCCACGGCATATGACTCCTGGCACTGCCGAACCGCCTTTCAAATCGGCTACGCTGCGCGGTGCTTCAAGGTGGAGAAACGAATAAATGAAAAAAACCATTCCAACACTGCTTCTGGCCGGCAGTGCCTTTTTTGCCGGCCCGGGCCACGCCCTCCAGATCACCAGCCTCACGCCCCAGGGCGAAGTGGCGCGCGTACGGCAGATCGTTGCCAAGTTCGACCAGACCGCCGTGACTTTCGGCGACCCCAAGGCGCCCGCGCCGCTGGCCGTGAGCTGCACCGACGCCCAGGCCGGCAAGGGCACGGGCCGCTGGACCGATGCCAAGCAGTGGGTGTACGACTTCGAAAACGACCTGCCGCCCGGCGTGCGCTGCACCGTCACGCGGATTTCCACCTTCAAGCCGAGCGGCGGCGGCGAGTTGACCGGACCGGAGCGCTATCAATTCAATAGCGGCGGCCCGTTCGTGCGCAATTTCATGCCGGGCAGCTATGGGCGGATCGACGAGCAGCAGATGTTCATGCTCGAGCTCAACGGCGCGGCCACCGTCGAAAGCGTGCGCCAGAACGTGTGGTGCGCGGCCGAGGGCATTGGCGAGCGCATTCCCGTCAGGCTGCTCGAAGGCGAGCAGCGCGCCGGCCTGCTCAAGGCCTTCAGCCGCGAGAAGGAAGCCGCGAAAGACCCGCTGCGCTTTATTGCGCTGCAGTGCAACCGTACGCTCACGCCCGGCAGCAAGGTGCAGATCGTCTACGGCAAGGGCGTGGCCACGCCTTCGGGTGTTGCCAACAACGTGGAACGCCGCCTGAGCTTCCAGGTGCGCGAGCCGTTCGCGGTGTCTTTCACCTGCGAGCGCGAGAACGCGCAGGCCGCCTGCCTGCCGCTGCGGCCGATGCAGCTGCAGTTCAATGCGCCGGTCACGCGCAAGATGGCCTCGCAGATCCAGCTCAAGGGCGGCGGAAAGTCGATTGCCGCCACCCTTGAGAACGACGGCGGCACACCCAGCGAAGACGACGTGGTCAGTTCTGCGAGCTTTGGCCCGCCGCTCGCCGAGGACACCAAGTTCACCGTCGAGCTGCCCGCCAAGTTCGAGGACGCATCGGGCCGGCCGCTGGCCTCGCCCGGCAGCTTTCCGCTGAACGTGGCAACCGGCGCCATGCCGCCGCTGGCCAAGTTTGCCGCCTCGCCTTTCGGCGTGGTCGAGCGGCTGGCCGAGCCCGGCACACCGGCCATGATGCCGGTGACCGTGCGCCGCGTGGAACCCGCGCTCATGGTGCAGGCGCTCACGCCCGGCAAGGTGAGCGACATGAACCCCAAGACGGACGCCGAGATCATTGCGTGGTTCCGCAAGGTGCGCCGCTACGACAACTACACCGTCTCGCGCGAGCAGGCCCGCAAGGACATCAAGGGCGCGCTGCCGCCGGTCATCGACAAGGACGACCGCACCAGCCTGCAGACCCGCATGCTGTCTCTTCTTGCAGGCCAGCCTGGCGTGAAGGCGCTCGACATGCCCAAGGCCGAGAGCGGCGATCCGCGCCCGTTCGAAGTCATCGGCATTCCGCTGACGCCCGGCTTCCACGTGCTCGAGATCGCGTCGCAGAAGCTCGGCGACGCGCTGCTCGACGAGCGCTACGGCGCCAGCCGCACGATGTATGTGCGCACCACCGCGCTGGCCACCAACCTGGCCGTGCACTTCAAGCTCGGCCGTGAAAACTCGGTGGCGTGGGTCACCACGCTCGACAAGGGCAAGGTGGTGCCGAACGCCGAAGTGCGCGTGTCCGACTGCCGCGGCGTGGCCGTCGCATCGGGCAAGACCGACGCCAACGGCGTGGTCAACCTGGCGGGCGTTGCGCCCGAGGCGCCCAACTGCAGCGGCCCGGACGACTACAACGCGGGCGCATGGTTCGTCAGCGCGCGCGCCAAGGACGACAAGGGCATCGAAGACCTGGCCTTCACCTGGAGCGATTGGCAGCGCGGAATCGAGCCCTGGCGCTTCAACGTGCCCACCAGCCTGCAGGCCGAGCCCGACCGCGTGGCCCACACCATCTTCGACCGCACGCTGCTGCGCGCCGGCGAAACGGTGTCGATGAAGCACCTGATCCGCACCCAGACCAGCAAGGGCTTCGGCCTGCCTGAAAACCGGCCCGACACGCTGGTGGTAACCCACACCGGCAGCGGCCAGCGCTTTACGCAGCCGCTGGCATGGCGCAAGACGCCGACCGGCGGCCTGAGCGCCGAAAACACCTTCGCCATTCCGCCGGCCGCCAAGCTCGGCGTGTACGAGGTCATGCTGCGCAACGGCAACGGCGACTCCGAAGGCGACGGAGAAGACGGCAACTACAACCGGAGCTTCTCCACCGGCCTGTTCCGCGTCGAAGAATTCCGCCTGCCGGTGCTCGAAGGCCGCATCACGCCCGCCGACAAGAAGCCGCTGGTGAGCGTGACCGCGGTGCCGGCCGACGTGCAGATCAACTACGTGGCCGGCGGCGGCGCCGCCAACCTGCCGGTGCGCGTGTCGGCCATGGTGCGCGGCAAGAGCCTCGCCTTTGCCGACCATGAGGCCTTCAGCTTCAGCCCGCCGCGCGTGCAGGCCGACGGTGCCCAGGCGGCCACGCCGGCCGCCGATGCCGCGGGCGGCGAGGAAGACATCAACAGCGCCAGCGACACCCGCGTGGTCGCCGACAAGCTGCCCCTCACGCTCAACAAGGACGGCGCCGGCAAGGTCACCATCGACAAGGTGCCCAAGGTCAAGGCCGCGCGCGAGCTCTTGCTCGAAGCCACCTACGCCGACCCGAACGGCGAGGTGCAGACCATTCGCAGCACGCAGACGCTGTGGCCCTCCTCCGTCATTGCCGGCATCAAGACCGAAGGCTGGGTCTCCACCAGCCAGAAGCTCAAGTACCAGGCGCTTGCGCTCGACCTTTCGGGCAAGCCCCAGGCCGGTGTGACGCTGAATGTGCGCGCCGTGGCACGCATCACCACCACCAGCCGCAAGCGCATGGTGGGCGGCTTCTACACCTACGACAACAAGACCGAGACCAAGGACATCGGCACGGTCTGCAGCGGCAAGAGCGACGCACGCGGCCTGCTGCTGTGCGAATCCGAGCTGAAGGAGGCCGGCGAGGTCGAGCTGGTGGCCAGCGCCACCGACAGCGAAGGCCGCGACAGCCGCGCCGCCAGCTCGGTGTACGTGACCAAGCAGGGCGAACTCTGGTTTGGCGGCGAGGACAACGACCGTATCGACGTGCTGCCTGAGAAGAAGAGCTACCAGCCCGGAGAGATCGCCAAGTTCCAGGTGCGCAGCCCGTTCCGCTTTGCCACCGCGCTGGTGTCGGTGGAACGCGAAGGCATCATCGAAACGCACGTGGTGCAGCTCAACGGCAAGGACCCGACCGTGAGCCTGCAGGTCAAGCCCGAGTGGGGACCGAACGCCTATGTGAGCGTGCTCGCCTTGCGCGGCCGCCTGCGCGACGTGCCGTGGTACAGCTTCTTCACCTGGGGCTTCAAGGCACCGCGCGAATGGTGGACCGCCTTCTGGTACGAAGGCAAGGAATATGTCGCGCCCACCGCCATGGTCGACCTGAGCAAACCCGCCTATCGCCTGGGCATGGCAGAAATTCGCGTCGGCACGCGCGCGCACCAGATCGACGTGACCGTGACCAGCGACAAGCCCAGCTACCCGGTGCGAAGCAAGGCGCAGATCACCATTTCCGCCAAGCTGCCCGACGGCAAGCCCGCGGCCGGTGCCGAGGTGGCCTTGGCCGCGGTCGACCAGGCGTTGCTGGAGCTCATGCCCAACGAGAGTTGGAACCTGCTCAACGCCATGCTGCAGCGGCGCAGCTGGGGCGTGAGCACCTCCACCGCGCAGATGGAAATCGTCGGCCGGCGCCACTACGGGCGCAAGGCCGTGCCCGCGGGCGGCGGCGGCGGCAAGGGCCAGACGCGCGAACTGCTCGACACCCTGTTGCTTTGGAATCCGAAGGTGGTGCTCGACGCCAACGGCCAGGCCGTGGTGACAGTGCCGCTCAACGACGCGCTCACCACCTTCAAGATCGTGGCGGTGGCCGATTCGGGCACCAGCCTCTTCGGCACGGGCCAGACCAGCATTCAGGCCACACAAGACCTGCAGATCATCAGCGGCCTGCCGCCGCTGGTGCGCGAGGACGACCAGTTCCGCGCCCAGATCACGCTACGCAACACCACGCAAAAGCCGATGAAGGTGGAAGCCACGCCGCGTGCCACGCTGCTCACGCTGGAGACGCAGACGGTGGAAATTCCGCCCGGCGAGGCGCGTGAAGTTGCATGGACCGTGACCGCACCCGCGCAGCTTGCGCAGACGCGTGCCGAGGCCATCCTGTGGGAGATCGAGGCCAAGGACACCCTCGGCGGCGCGCGCGACGCGCTCAAGGTGCGCCAGCGCATCGTGCCTTCGGTGCCGCTCACGGTGCAGCAGGCCACGCTGGTGCAGCTCGACGGCCCCTTCACCATCGACGTGGCGCCGCCGGCCGATGCCCTGCCCGGCCGCGGCGGCCTCAAGCTCGCCCTGCAGCCCAAGCTCGCCGAAGGCCTGCCGGGCGTGCGCGACTGGTTTGCGAACTACCCGTTCATCTGCCTCGAACAGAAGACCAGCAAATCGGTCGGCCTGCGCGACGCAAAGATGTGGCAAGGCGTGCTGGCCCAGCTGCCAACCTACCTGGACAGCGACGGCCTGGCCAACTACTTTCCACCGCGAGACGGCGAAGCCAACCGCGGCAGCGACATCCTCACCTCGTACCTGCTGGCCGCAACGCACGAGGCCGCCGCGCTGAACCCGGCCTTCGCGCTGGCGGACGACGTGCGCGCGCCCATGGAGTCGGGTCTTATCGCTTTTGTCGACGGCCGCATCCAGCGCGAGTTCTGGAGCCCGCGCAAGGACCTGGACGTGCGCAAGCTCGCCGCGCTCGAGGCGCTGTCGCGCTACGGCAGTGCCAAGGCCAGCATGCTCGGCAGCATCACCATTGCGCCGAACCAGTGGCCCACCAGCGCCGTGATCGACTGGCTCAACATCCTCAAGCGCCTGCCCGACGTGCCGCAGCGGCAGCAGCGGCTGGACGAGGCCAACAACGTGCTGAAAGCGCGCCTGTCCTACCAGGGCACCAAGCTCGTCTTCAGCACCGAGCGGGACGACTACTGGTGGTGGCTCATGACCAACGGCGACGTCAACACCGCGCGGCTGCTGCTCAGCGTGATGGACGACCCGGCCTGGAAGGACGACATCGGCAAGCTCGCCAACGGCTTCATCGGCCGCCAGCAGAACGGCGCCTGGCACACCACCACTGCCAACCTGTGGGGCGGGCTCGCGCTCGAGAAGTTCTCCAAGGTATTCGAAAGCACGCCGGTGGCGGGCATCACCGCCGCCACGCTCGGCGCAGCCAAGGCGCAGGTCGACTGGAGCAAGGTCGATCGCGTGAAGACCACCGATGCGGCCGGCGCACCGAACCAGAGCACCTTCTTCGGCGCGCCCGCGTCACCGGGCAACCTGAAGAACAACACCATGTTCCTGCCGTGGGCGGCATCGCCTTCGGGCGCGCCGGTGCGCGACACGCTGCTGGTCACGCAGCAAGGCACCGGCAAGCCGTGGCTCACGATGCAGTCGATTGCCGCCGTGCAGTTGAAGGCGCCGTTCGCCGCCGGCTATGCGCTCAAGAAGACCATCACGCCCGTCGAGCAAGCCACCGCGGGCAAGTACACGCGCGGCGACGTGCTGCGCGTGAGCATCGAGGTGAACGCCAGCGCCGACATGACCTGGGTCGTGATCAGCGACCCGATTCCCGGCGGCGCCACCATCCTGGGCAGCGGCCTGGGCCGCGATTCGCAGATCGCCACGCAAGGCGAGAAGAAGTCGGGCGCCGGCTGGCCGGCTTTCGAGGAGCGCAGCTTCGAAGCCTTCCGCAGCTACTACGAGTACCTGCCCAAGGGCGTGGTGAAGATGGAATACACCGTGCGCCTCAACAACGTGGGCGACTTTGCGCTGCCGCCGAGCCGCGTCGAAGCGATGTATGCGCCCGAGATGTTCGGCGAAACGCCGAATGCGCGGGTGAAGGTGGAGGCGGCGAAGTAAGCGCGACCGCCGCCCTTCGACGCGGCGGCGGCTCGCTTTCTACATTGTTCGGGGTATGGGTTTTTTCAAGCTCGCGCTGCTCTTCGGATTGATGGCACCGGTTGCGGGTGCCACCGCCGCCGAAGAGCGGATGCGTGCCTTGACGCATGAGCGCGGCTGCACCGCATGCCATGGCATGCTTCGAAAACAAGTCGGCCCCGGGTTCGCCCAGATTGCGGATCGGTATCGCAACGATCCGGCCGCGCCGTCGCAACTCGCAGCAAAGATCCGGAACGGCAGCGTTGGAACTTGGGGGCGCGTCATCATGCCGCGCCAGCCCCATGTGTCGGAAGCGGATGCGCGGCTGCTCGCGCGCTGGATTCTTTCCCTGCCCTCGCCGCCCTGATCTCTGATCCGCCGTGGGTCACGGCAGATCGAGTCACCAGCAGGCTCTCTTACCGATAGAACGCCTCGACCCTGCCCTTCAGCTTGATCAGCAGCGGCTTGCCCTTGCGGTCCACCGTCTTGCCCGCGGGCACCTTGATCCAGCCTTCGCTGATGCAGTATTCCTCGACGTCCAGGCGCTCCTTGTCGTTGAAGCGGATGCCGATGTCGTGCTCGAAAACGGCCGCGACGTGGTGCGGGCTGCGCGGGTCGGTGGACAGGTGGTCGGGAAGGGGTGGGAGGGAATTGGCTTCGGTCATGGAATAAACGGTTATCTATCTGAAAAACTGAACCGCGCAGCTTAACGCCGCTTCTTTGTTGCCTTGGCGGGCGCCTTGGGCGCAAACCCGAGCGAGGCGCGCGCGAGCGCGTCGGCCTCTTGGTTGCGGTGCCGCGGCACCCACCGAAGGCTCGCTTCTTCAAACGAGCCGAGCAGCGCTCGGGCATCCTCGAACAAGCCGGCCATGCGCGCGATCGGTCTGGCGCCGGGCTCGACGAGCTGCTCGACGAGGATGCTGTTGTCGGTATAGGCCAGCACCGCGGTCGCTCCCCTTGCCTTCAGTTCTTCGAGCGCAAGGGTCAGTGCCCTCAGCTCGGCTTCGTTGTTGCAGCCGGTGGCGTGGCTGGCCAGCGACAAGGTGTGGCGGGTGCCGTCGGGCTCGGTGATGACCGCGCCGGCGCCCATGCGGCCGGGGTTCGGCATGGCGCTGCCGTCGCAGTACACGGTCCACGGGCGAAGTTGCATCGGCTGCGTCGGCTCAGCAGTTGCTGCGCTTGATGCCCGCCAGGTTCTGGCACGGCCGCTGGCCCGGTGGCGGGCCCGGGTCCTGCGGGCGAGGAGGCCGCGGGCGGATGACCGGGCGGCCGCCGTCGTAGTACGGATCGGGCCCCCAGCTGTAGACCGGCGGCGGCTCGGGGGCCACGCGCGGCTCTTCGACGTTGCGCGGAATGATGGCGGGGCCCTGCGGCACATTGCTGACGGGGGGCTGCGGCAACGCCGCGCTCGACGGCGGCGGCGTGTAGGCCGGGCGGCGCGCTTCTTCGGAGGAGGAAGCAGGCGGTACCACCGACAACGGCTCGGAAATAGGCACCTGGCGCGAAAGCTTGGTACCGGGCGGGCACTGGCCCTGCGTGTAGACGATGCCGCCGCTGGCGTCGGTGCAGCGAACCACGTCTGCAGCATGCGCCAAGGCCGCGGCTGCAAAGACCGAAATGAAAAGGACCGTTGTGCGCATCATGCGACCCTCGCTGTTGGCTGCCGGAGCCTGGCGTTGTTGTCTGCCCCTGGCATCATTCTGGCTCGAACTCGGCGCTTTCGGCGTCATCCGCACGGTCTTCAGGCCAACACGAGCAGGCGCGCGGGGCCTTGCTCCATGCGGCCGACCACAGCGGCATCCGCAAAGCCTTCGCGCCGAAAGACCTGCAGCACCGCTTCGGCCGACTCGGCAGCGCAGCTCACGAGCAGGCCGCCCGAGGTCTGCGGGTCGCTCAGCAGTGCCTGCGCCATGGCCGGGAGGCCTTTCGCAAGCTCGATCTCCGCGCCGTAGCCGGCCCAGTTGCGGCCGGAGGCGCCCGTCACGAAACCATCCGCCGCCATGGCGGCCACGCCGTCCAGCAGCGGCACGCGCGGCCAGTCGATGGTGGCCGTGAGCTTGGCGCCGCGCGCGAGCTCCAGCGCATGGCCGGCCAGCCCGAAGCCGGTGACGTCGGTGAGCGCATGCACACCCGGCATCGTGGCCAGCGCAATGCCCGGCGTGTTGAGCCGCGTGGTGTTTTCGATGAGCTGCCGGTAACCGGCAAGCGAAAGCTTTTCTTTCTTGAGCGCAGCCGAGAGCACGCCCACGCCCAACGGCTTGCCCAGCACCAGCACGTCGCCCGCGCGGGCCTCGGCGTTGCGCTTGACGTGGGCCGGGTCGACCAGGCCCATCACCACGAGCCCGTAGATCGGTTCGACCGAATCGATGGTGTGGCCGCCCGCAATCGGAATGCCGGCCGCGCGGCACACGTCCTGCCCGCCGCGCACGATGTCGCCGATCACTTCCACCGGCAGCTGGTTGACCGGCATTGCGACCAGCGCCAGCGCCATGATCGGCTTGCCGCCCATTGCGTAGACATCGCTGATGGCGTTGGTGGCTGCAATGCGGCCGAACTCGTACGGGTCGTCCACGATGGGCATGAAGAAGTCGGTGGTCGCGATCAGCGCCTGCTTGTCGTTCAGGCGGTACACGGCCGCGTCGTCGGCCGTTTCGATGCCCACCATCAGCTCCGGCGGAATGAGGCCGCCGCCGCTGTTCTTCAGGATTTCAGACAGCACGCCGGGTGCGATCTTGCAGCCGCATCCGCCGCCGTGCGAAAAGCTGGTGAGCCGCAGCGGAGCCAGCGGGTTGAGGGGTGAAATCGTCGGCGTGTCGGTCATGGCGCAATCCGTATCAGGGCAGTCGCCCATTATCGAAGCCGCGCGCAAACGGCGCCCGGACACGGGTTTCTACAATCGAAGGTTGTCCCTTCTCCCTTGCGCCATGCCGCGCCACGCCATGAAACCCATCCTTCGCATCGCCCTTGCACTCTCGCTGTCCGCCTTCGCCCTGGGTGCCTTTGCACAAGGCAAGGTGCTGCGCGTCTCCGCCATTCCCGACGAGGCGCCCACCGAACTGCAGCGCAAGTTCACGCCGCTGGGCGACTATCTGAAGAAGGAAACCGGCATGGACGTGCAGTTCACGCCCGTGACCGACTACGCCGCGGTGGTCGAAGGCCTGGCCACGAACAAGATCGACCTGGCGTGGCTCGGCGGCTTTACCTTTGTGCAGGCCCGCCTTCGCACCAACGGCGGCGCGGTGCCGATCGTGCAGCGCGCGGAAGACGAAGTGTTCACCAGCAAGTTCATCGTGCCGCAGGACAGCACCGCCAAGACGCTGGCCGACCTGAAGGGCAAGACCTTCGCGTTCGGCGCACCCTCCTCCACCTCGGGCAGCCTGATGCCGCGCTACTTCCTCATGCAGGCCGGCATCGACCCTGAAAAGGACTTCAAGACGGTCGCGTTTTCCGGCGCGCACGACGCCACCGTGGCCTTCGTGGCCGCCTCGCGCGCCGAAGCCGGCGTGCTGAATGCGTCGGTGTGGGAGAAGCTGGTCGAAAGCAAGAACCCGAACGCCGCCAAGGTGCGCGTGCTGGCCACCACGCCGACCTACTACGACTACAACTGGACGGTGCGCCCCGGCCTCGATCCGGCACTGACGAAAAAGCTCACCGAGGCCTTCCTGAAGCTGGACCCGGCCAACCCCGCCATGAAAGACATCATGAACCTTCAGCGCGCGAGCAAGTTCATTGCCACCAAGTCGTCGAACTACGACGGCATCGAAGCCGCCGCCAAGTCGGCTGGGCTGATCAAGTGATGCGATTGCGGCGCGCCAGCGGAGCCGTCGCGTGAGTTTCTCGCTCGACCACGTCGGGCTGGTTCACCCGAACGGCCATCGCGCGCTGCGAGGCGTGTCGTTTGCCGCACGTGCGGGCGAGCGCGTGGCCGTCATCGGGCCTTCTGGCGCCGGCAAGACCACGCTGCTGCGCGTGCTCGGCACTGCGCTGCGGCCCGGCGAAGGCACGGTGCAGCTGCTCGGCCAATCGCCTTGGAGCCTGGCTGCGCCCGCACTGCGCAAGCTGCGCTCCCGCATCGGAACCGTGCACCAGAGCCCGCCGATCGCGCCGCGCCTGCGCGTGGTCACCGCCGTGCTCTCGGGGCGCCTGGGGCAATGGAGCGCAATGCGCGCTCTGGCTTCGCTGCTGCGCCCGTCAGACCTTGCAGGGGCGCACGAGGTGCTGTCGCGCCTCTCGCTCGAAGAGCGGTTGTTCGACCGCTGCGACCGTCTTTCCGGCGGCCAGCTGCAGCGCGTGGGTATCGCCCGCGTGCTCTACCAGCGGCCCGCGCTGCTGCTGGCCGACGAACCGGTGTCCGCGCTCGACCCGACGCTGGCCGATGCCGCGCTGCAGCAGCTGGTGGCGCAAAGCGAATCGACCGGCGCCACGCTCGTGGCCTCGCTGCATGCGGTCGACCTGGCGCTGCGCTGGTTTCCTCGCATCGTCGGCATGCGCGGTGGGCAGGTGGTGTTCGACGAGCCAGTCGGCAATGTGACCGAGCCGATGCTCGTGGCGCTCTATGCAAGCGAAGGCGGGCTGCCGGTGCAGGCACGCGAACGGCCGATCGACATCGCGTCGGGCGCATTCGCTTCGGGCGCCGCCAACACCATCGAACGCCCTGACTGCCTGTGAGCACCGTGCAGCAGCCATTGCCGCAACGCACAGCGCCCGCGCTGCGCGACCCGCTGGCGCGCCGCCGCCTAGTGTGGCTGCTGGCCGCGTTCGTCATCGCATGGCCGATGCTGCAGCTGTCGGGCTTTGCGCCCTCGGCCCTGTTCGCCCCCGGCAACCTGCAGGTGATCGGCGGTTTCCTCGCTGGCTTTCTGCCGCCGGAAACCGCACCGGATTTTCTGGCGATGCTGGCCAAGGCCACGCTGGAGACGCTGGCCATGGCCACCGCCGGCACGGCGCTGGCATTCGTCATCGGCGCGCCGCTGGCTTTTGTGACCACCCGCGCGCTCTCGGTTTCGCGCATCGGCCCCGGACCTGGCCGTGCGCAAGCCGGCATGGTGCGGCAAGCCGGGCGCTCGGTGCTGATGGTGCTGCGCGCCGTGCCCGAGATCGTCTGGGCACTGGTCTTCGTGCGTGCGCTGGGCCTTGGCCCGGCGGCCGGCGTGCTGGCACTGGCCATCACCTATGGCGGCATGCTCGGCAAGGTGTATGCCGAAGTGCTCGAATCGACCGACACCCGCCCCGCCCGCGCGTTGCTGGAAAGCGGCAGCGGGCGCTTTGCCGCACTGGTGTACGGCCTGTTGCCCAACTCCGCGCAGGAGCTCATCTCTTACACCGTGTACCGCTGGGAATGCGCCGTCAGGGCCTCGGTGGTGATGGGTTTCGTGGGCGCGGGCGGCCTGGGCCAGCTCATGGACCAGTCGATGAAGATGCTCAACGGCGGCGAAGCCAGCAGCATCCTGCTGGTGTTCCTGGTGCTGGTGTTGCTCGCCGATGCGCTGAGCAATGCGTTGCGGCGGCTGCTGGCATGAACGGGCACGTCGACCTGGCCGGACCACCTCGCTGCATCCGCTGCTGGATCGCATCGGCGCTGGTGCTCGCGGCCGTGGTGGCCAGCTTCGCCTACCTGGCCATCGACTACCGTGCGCTGTTCACAGCGGAGTCGATCGGCTTCATGGGCAAGTTCATCGCCGAGTTCTTTCCGCCCGATTTGTCGAGCGCCTTTCTCGCCAAGACGGCGTGGGGCGCACTGCAGACCCTGGCCGTCTCGGCGCTCGGCACGCTGCTGGCTGCCGCGGGTGCCGCCGCGCTGGCGTTACCGGCCTCCGGCCGGTCGGGCCTCTTGGTACGGCAGGGCTGCCGTTTTGTCCTCAACTTTCTGCGCAGCGTGCCTGAACTGGTGTGGGCCGCGCTCATGGTGCTGGCCGCGGGCATCGGCCCGTTTGCCGGTGCGCTCGCGCTCGCGCTGCACACCACCGGCGTGCTGGGCCGCCTGTTCGCAGAAAGCCTGGAGAACGCGCCGCGCGAACCCGAGCAGGCACTGGTTCTCAGTGGTACCGGCGCGGCAGCGGCCTTTGCCTACGGCAGCCTTCCACTCGTGCTGCCGCAATGGGTGGCCTATGCGCTGTATCGTTGGGAAATGAACATCCGGATGGCCGCCGTGCTGGGTTTTGTCGGCGGCGGCGGCCTGGGCCAGCTTCTCTACTTTCACTTGTCGATCTTTCAACAGCAGCAGGCCATGACCGTATTGATTGCAATGTTCGTCCTGGTGGCGCTTGTCGACCTGGCAAGCGGCCGGCTGCGGCGCAACCTGGGGCACGCCCATGCGTGAGCACGACAACCCGCGCCACCAGCCCACGCGCGTGGCCGACCTGCACCGGTTCGACACCGTCATCGATGCGCGCTCGCCTTCCGAGTTTGCGCTCGACCACATTCCCGGCGCCATCAACTGCCCGGTGCTCGACGACGAAGAGCGCCGCATCGTCGGCACCATCTACAAGCAGACCGGCGCATTCGAGGCGCGTCGCGTGGGCGGCGCCATGGTGGCCGCCAACCTCGCGCGGCACCTGCGCGAACGCTTCGGCGAGCAACCCGCCAACTGGCGGCCGCTCGTGTATTGCTGGCGCGGAGGGCTGCGCAGCGGTTCGATGGTCACCTGGCTGCGCCTGGTCGGGTGGGACGCGCAGCAGCTTGCCGGTGGCTACAAGAGCTTTCGCCACCATGTGCTGGCGCAAATCGAGGCCGCGGTGCCGAAGCTTCGGCTCAAGGTGATCTGCGGCGCCACCGGCAGCGCCAAGACGCGCGTGCTGCAGGCACTGGCTGACCGCGGCGAACAGGTGCTCGACCTGGAACACTACGCCAGCCACAAGGGCTCGCTGCTGGGCGCCCTGCCCGGCGTGCCGCAGCCGTCGCAAAAGCAGTTCGAAACGCGCATTGCCACCTGCTTCGGTGCGCTCGACCTCTCGCGCACGCTGTATGTGGAAGGCGAAAGCGCCCGCATCGGCAGGCTCTCGGTTCCCATTCCCCTGGTCGCGCACATGCGCGCCGCGGCATGCATCGAAATTCAAGCGGATGCGGCCGCCCGGCTCGACTACCTGCTGCGCGACTATGCCTACCTGGGCGACGACCGCGCGGCGCTCGCAGAACAGCTAGGCAGGCTGAAGGAAATGCAGGGCAAGGCCGTGGTACAGCGCTGGCAGGAATGGGCGATGGCGGGCGACCTGCCGCAGCTTTTTGCGGAACTGATGGCGCTTCATTACGATCCGCACTACGAACGCTCGCAGGCGCGCCATTTCAAAAAGTGGCCGCTGCGCCAGCAGGTGGCTGCGCCGGACCTCACGGACCAAGGCATCGAGGCCGTGGCGGAGGCCATCCTGCGGTTGAACGCGGCCGGGTGACCGGCCGAGAACAGAGAAGGCAAGCTCCATGACACTCGAATGGCGCCATTCGCTCGAAGGCATCGACTGGGAAGAACTCTCGCGGCTCTACCAGGCCGCACCGCTCGGCAACAAGCAGCCCGACGGCCTGAAGCTCGTGTTCTCCAACAGCATGTTCAAGTGCTTCGTGTACGACAACGGCCACATGGTCGGCGCCGGGCGTGCAGTGGCCGACGGGCTCGACTGCTCCTACATCTGTGACGTGGCGGTGCACCCCACCCATCAGGGCACGGGCCTCGGCAAGCAGCTCGTCTCTCGGCTCATGGAGCTTTCAAAAGGCCACCGCAAGATCATTCTGTATGCGGTGGCGGGCAAGGAGCCCTTCTACGAAAAGTTCGGCTTCAGGCGAATGAAGACCGCCATGGCCGTCTTCGAGAACCAGGCGCAGGCCGCGGAGCGCGGGCTGATCGAATGAGCACGCGTTTCGTCTCGCGCGCATGAACCATTCCGTCGTTGCCACCGAAGAACACCACTTCGAAAGCCTGCACAAGGCGCTCGACGCCGTGGCGCGCGAGCAGAAGTACCTCGCGCTCACGCAAGCACCGCCGCTGGAGCAGTCGCTTGCCTTTTATCAGAATGTGCTGTCCACGGGCTTCCCTCATTTCGTTGCTGTCGATGGCACCGGCAAGGTCGTGGGCTGGTGCGACGTGTCGCCGGTATTCGGCCATTCGCGCGCCCACATCGGCCTCCTGGGCATCGCACTGCTGCCCGAGGCACGCGGCCAGGGGCTCGGTGCGCAGCTGCTGCAGGCCGCCATCGACAGGTCGTGGGCACGCGGACTCACGCGCATTCAGCTGACGGTTCGCACGGACAACCTGAATGCGAAGGCGCTGTACGACCGCTTCGGCTTCGAGCACGAAGGCCTCGTGCGCCGCGCCAGCCTGATCGTCGGCGTCTATCACGACGCCCACGCGATGGCGCTGCTTCGCTAGACTGGCGGACGCATCCACTGCCGAATACTGCCGAATGGAGTTCGCCCATGTGCAGAAGCATCAAGACCCTCTACAACTTCGAGCCTCCCGCCACCGAGCAGGAGATCCGCGCCGCGGCGCTGCAGTTCGTGCGCAAGCTCAGCGGCTTCAGCGTGCCCTCCAAGGCCAACGAGGAGGCCTTCGAGCGCGCGGTCGACGAAGTGGCTGCAACGGCTGCGCGCCTGATCGATTCGCTGGTGACCACTGCCGAGCCGCGCGACCGCGCCATAGAGGCGGAGCGTGCCAAGGCCAGGTCGGCCGCGCGCTTCGGCACCTGACCGCAACAACAACCCTGGAGACTTTTCATGCCCGTTGAACTCTGGCTCGCCTTCGTGGCGGCATCGGCCGTGCTGCTGATCATTCCCGGCCCGACCATCCTCACGGTGATCAGCTATTCCATGTCGCACGGACGGCGCGCCAATGTGCCGCTGGTGGCTGCTGTGGCGTTGGGCGATTCGACGGCGCTGGTGGTTTCGCTGCTCGGCCTGGGTGCGCTGCTGGCCGCTTCGGCGTTCTGGTTCACGGTGGTGAAGTGGGCGGGCGGCCTGTACCTGCTGTACCTCGGCATCAAGCTGCTGCGCGCGGGCATCACGTCGTCCGAAGTCGCGGCGCCTGCCGCGCCCGATTCGCGCTGGCGGCTGTTCGCGAACACCTACCTGGTGACGGCGCTCAACCCCAAGGGCATCGTGTTCTTCGTGGCGTTCTTGCCGCAGTTTCTGAGCCCCGCAGCCAACATGACGCGCCAGCTGTGGGTGCTGGCGGTCACCTTCGTGGCCATGGCCGCGCTCAATGCCACGCTCTATGCCGTGTTTGCGGGATCGGCCCGCAAGCTGCTTTCGTCGCCGCGCGCACAACGGCGCTTCAACCTTGCGGGCGGCTCGCTGCTGAGCGCGGCGGGCGTGTGGGCGCTGCTCCCGCGCCGGCCCGCCTGAGGCGCGCTGCAGCCTGGATCAGCGATACGGGTTGTTCGGCCTGCGGTCGTAGCGGTTGGGCACCCCGTCGCCATCGCGGTCGCGGTCATAGCGGTTGGGCACGCCGTCGCGGTCTCGATCGCCGCCGTAGTACTGGCCGCGCGGCGGAGGCGGACGGTCGTAAGGTGCAACCACGCAGCCGGCCAGAACAGCCGATGCGGCAAGCAGAATGGCCAATGTCTTTTTCATGATTTCTCCTTGGAGTTTTCAAACGCGGCCTGCCTCCGCAAGCCGTCGTCTGCATTGAAGGCCACCTCCGTCTCGGCTGCGTATCCCGAATGACGCTCGGGCGTGAAGTTCGTTACCGGATGTGGAACCTTGCTGCGAACTTTGGCTGTAATTTCTGAGCACGGGAGGCGGCGGCACGCCTGAGTCGGAGTAGGTGCAGTTCCCGTGGGCGCATCGCCGAGAATGGCGCGGCTTCGCCATCGATTTGCCCGCCTCCAGTTCACGCCCTTCATGCATCGCCCGTCATTTACCGCCAGCCATCTTGCCGCTGCATTGATCGTGGCTGCCTGCATGCAGCCGGCCGCTGCCTTTGCGGCCGGTGCGGTGAGCTTCGACGAAGTGAAGCGCGGGTTCCGCTCGTCGGACACCGCGGTGCTCGACCGCAGCGGCGAACTGCTGCAGCGCGTGCGCACCGACGCCACGGTGCGGCGCGGCCAATGGATTGCGCTGGCCGATGTGTCGCCGGCGCTGCGCATGGCCATGGTGCTGAGCGAGGACAGGCGCTTCTACGAGCACAGTGGCATCGACTGGCGCGCGGTGTCGTCGGCGGCGTGGGCCAACCTGTGGAACACCCGCACGCGCGGCGCCTCGACCATCACGATGCAGCTCTCGGGCCTGCTCGACGAAGACCTGCGCCGTGCCAACAGCGGGCGCACTTTCACGCAGAAGATCGGCCAGACGGTGGCGGCCACTCAGCTGGAGCGCAACTGGCGCAAGGACCAGATCCTGGAGGCCTACCTCAACACCGTGCCGTTCCGCGGCGAGATCGTAGGCATCGATGCGCTTTCGCGCACGCTGTTCGGCAAGGCACCGAGCGGGCTGGACGCGCGCGAGGCGGCCGTGGCCGCGGCGCTGGTGCGCGCACCCAACGCCAAGCCCGCGCAGGTGGCGCAGCGCGCGTGCGAGGTCATGCGCGCAATGGAGCCGGGCCAGAAGATCGACTGCGATGCGCTCGACATGTTCACCAGTGCGGCGGTGCAGCGGCGGGCGTTCGATGCGAACGAAGGCATTGCGCCGCACGCGGCTCGTCGCGTGCTGAAGGAATTGGGCGAGGCCGAAGCGACCGCAAAGTCCGCGGCGCCCGCGCGGCAAGCGAGCCCCAAAGGAAACTGCCGTGCGCACCACCCTGCGCGCGCCGCTGCAGCGCTTTGCGCTCGATGCGCTGCAGCGCCACCTGAAGGAACTGCGCGGCCGCCATGTGGAAGACGGCGCGCTGGTGGTGCTCGACAACGCGAGCGGCGAGGTGCTGGCATGGGTCGGCTCGTCGGGCGCGCTGAGCCAGGCGGCCGAGGTCGATGCCGTCACCGCGCTGCGCCAGCCGGGCTCCACGCTCAAGCCGCTGCTCTATGCACAGGCCATTGCCGAACGGCGGCTCACCGCGGCATCGCTCATCGACGATTCGTCGGCGCAGATCAACACCGCCAGCGGCCTCTACATTCCGCAGAACTACGACCGCCAGTTCAAGGGGCCGGTGTCGGCGCGCACGGCGCTTGCCGCATCGCTCAACGTGCCGGCCGTGCGCACGCTGGCGATGGTGTCGCCCGAATCGTTCGCGCGGCAACTGCGCGCGGCCGGGCTGCCGCTGCGCGAAAGCGGCGACTACTACGGCTACAGCCTCGCGCTCGGCAGCGCCGAGGTGTCGCTGCTGTCGCTCACCAATGCCTATCGCATGCTGGCGAACGGCGGGCGCCACGGGCCCACCACGCTCACGGCGCGCACGGCCGCGCCGCCGCCGGCCTCATCGGCCAAACCCAGGGCCGCCGACAACGCATCCGCTGCCGCAGCGCCCATGCTCGACCCGGCCGCGGCCTTCATCGTCGGCGACATCCTGTCCGACGCGAACGCACGCACGCGCACCTTCGGGCCCGACAGCATTCTTTCGACGCGCTTCTGGACCGCCGTGAAAACCGGCACCAGCAAGGACATGCGCGACAACTGGGCCGTGGGCTGGTCGCAGCGCTACACGGTGGGCGTGTGGGTCGGCAACGCGAGCGGCGCGTCGATGTGGGACGTGAGCGGCACCAGCGGCGCGGCCCCGGTGTGGGCCGAGGTGATGCGCTTTTTGCACGCACGCGAGCCGAGCCGTGCGCCGAGGCCGCCCGCGGGCCTGGTCGAAGCACCCGTGGCCTTCGGACCCGGCGCCGACGGCAACCCGCTGGAGGCCGCGCGCAGCGAGTGGTTCCTGCAAGGTACGGAGCAGCCGCTCTTTGCGCTCGATACCGGCGCGGGCACGCCGGCGGCAAACAACGCGGCGGCGCGCATCATCGCGCCGGTCGACGGCACCATCATCGCGCTCGACCCGGACATTCCGCCCCTGCACCAGCGCGTGCGCTTCGAGTCCGAAGGCCGCGGCGTGCAATGGCGCATCGACGGCAAGCACTTTGCGCGCGGCAACAGCGCGCAATGGCTGCCCTGGCCGGGGCGCCACGTGATCGAACTCGTCGACGCGACGGGCAAGGTGGTCGACCAGCGCAGGCTCGAAGTACGCGGCGCGGGCGTGGTCGCGAAAAGCGCCCGCCGATGAAGGCAGCCTTCGGCGGGATGCGAGCTCTGCGGCTCTGGTGGTGGTTGAGCCTGCATGTGGCTGCGCTGCTCGCGTGGCCCTTGCCGGCGCAAGCCAAGCCTGTGCCCGTGCCACCGATGCAGTCGCGCGTGGTCGATCTGACGAAGACGCTGAAGCCCTCCCAAGCCGAGGCTTTGCGGCAGCAGATTGCATCCATCGAGAACGAAACCCAGGCGCAGTTTGCGGTACTGATCGTGCCGACCACCGGGGAAGACTCGATCGAGCAGTACGCCACGCGTGTCTTCGCCGCCTGGAAGCTGGGCCGCGAGCAAGAAGACGACGGCGTGCTGCTGCTGGTGGCGCTGAAAGACCGCCGCATGCGCATTGAGGTGGGCACGGGCCTGGAAGGCG
The DNA here is from genome assembly GCF_023195515.1 of Variovorax sp. S12S4. NCBI lineage: Bacteria > Pseudomonadati > Pseudomonadota > Betaproteobacteria > Burkholderiales > Comamonadaceae > Variovorax > Variovorax sp. S12S4. The sequence continues at coordinate 3,290,186 of NZ_JALPKR020000002.1, read as the reverse complement.
CCATCACCGACATACAGGCCGCCCGCGCCATCGACGAGCAGATGACGCCGGCCTTTCGCAAGGGCGAGTTCGCGGAGGGCATCGAGGCGACGCTGCAGGTGCTGTCGCAGCGGGCCGGCACGCAGCCCTCCATGATGATCGCCGAGCCGGACACGCCGGAGGACGAACAGCACACGCTGCAAGCACAGGAAGAGCCGGAAGAAAGCGGCCCCACCGGCATGGGCCGCGTGACGCCTGCGGGCTGGGCCCTCTTCGGCGTTCTGCTCTGGAGCGTTGGCGTGGGCATCTGGCACAGCCGGCGGTCCGGCAAGCCGAAGCGCAGGCGCGCGGCCGCCCCGGCCCCGGATTCTTTCTTGCGCGCCCATTCCCACTGGAAGCTGTCGTTCGGCATGCTCATGGCCCCTGCGCTGGCGGCCGCCGTCATCCTGCGCGAACCTGTGATGCTTTTCATGCTTGCGACGATGCCCGCCCCGCTCGGCTTCGGGCTGGGAATGGCCTGCGCCCGCTCGCGCACGGCGCGGCGCGTTACCGCCGCCGCGGTGCTGCTGATCGTGCTGCTCGTCGTGGCGGCCCGCAGGGTGGGAGCGGACGTGCTGCTGCAGGGTGCCATGTATCTGTTCGCCGCCACGATCGGCCTTGCGTTCGCCTCGGGCGTGGCGTTCGGCATGCGCAATGCCTGGCGCGCAAGCTTCGCCAGCTTCGGGTTGCGCCTTCTTTTCGTGCTCGGTGCCATGGCCGTGATGGGCGCGACGGCCTTCCAGAGCATTGCAGAGGACACGATGTGGATGCCGCTCACGTTGGTGGCTGTGGTGACATCGGCATTCGCCTTTCTTCCGCTCGCCTTCGGCAATGGGAACGGCGCGGGCCGCGTTCGCTACAGCTCGGGCGACAGGGGCTGGAGCGGCAGCTCCTCCAGCAGCTCTTCTTCCTCGTCGTCGTCTTCGTCATCTTCATCGGGCGGCGGCGGCTCCAGCAGCGGCGGCGGGGCATCCGGCAGCTGGTAGCTGCAATCCCCTGCTTGCGACTGCGGTATTGAAGCCGGCGGACAATTCATCCAATGATTCAATGAATAGGCCTTTCTGATACATATGCTGGCCCAAGCACCCCGAACCTCCCTTGCCGACAGCGCGGCCAACAGCATTCGCGCCGAAATCTCGGCCGGCCGCTGGGCCGTCGGTTCGCGCATTCCCGTCGAGCCGCAACTCGCACTGCTCCTGGGCGTAAGCCGCGGCACCGTGCGCGAAGCCGTGAAAACGCTGGTCTCGCGCGGGCTGCTAGAAGTGCGGCAGGGCTCCGGCACCTATGTGCGCTCCGGGTTCGATCCTTCGGCCAACTTGCAGAAAATGCGGCGCGCGAGCCTGCGCGACCAGTTCGAGGTGCGCCGCGCGCTCGAGGTAGAAGCCGCCCGGCTTGCCGCCGTGCGCCACACCGCCACGGACCTGCGCAACCTGAGGGCCCTGCTCGACCAGCGCGGCTCGCCGGACGCAAGCGACGGCGGCGCGAGCTTCATCCAGCGCGACCTGGATTTCCACCTGGCCATCGTCGACGTTTCGGGCAACCTGGCGCTGGCAGAAACCTGCCGCTTCATTACCGGCTACATCAAGGACACCATCGGCAGTTCAATCGGCACCAGCCTGCCGGAACCTGACCAGGCGGCGCACGAATCCATCGTCGAAGCCATTGCCAGCCGCGACCCCGACCGTGCCGCGGAAGCGGTTCGCGCTTTCATGGCGCCCATGCTCGACGCACTGTCGAAAGCCGAGCCATGAAGGGCATTCGATGAGCGCGGTGCCTTTTTCCACCAACCGGGCCGCCGGTGAACTGCTGATCGACGCCGAGGCGGACAGCATGCCCGCGCCGCACCCTACGCCGGCGCCGAGCCTGGCCCGCCGCATCCTGCTGGGCGCGAGCGTGGTGCTGATTGCATTCAACCTGCGGCCGGTGTTTGCCAGCCTTTCGGTGATGCTGCCCGAAATCATGGCGGCCACCGGCCTTTCGGCCACCGCCGCGAGCCTGCTGACCACCCTGCCGATCGTCTGCCTGGGCGTGTTCGCGCCGCTGGCGCCGGGCCTGGGCCGGCGCTTCGGCACCGAGCGCACGCTGCTCGGCTGCATGGTGCTCATCCTGGTGGGCACCGCGCTGCGCGGCACCGGCAACATTCCGCTGCTGTTCCTGGCCTCGGCCGTTGCGGGCAGCGGCATCGCGGTGTCGAACGTGCTGCTCTCGGGCCTGGTGAAGCGCGACTTCGCCGGGCAGGCGGCGCTGATGATGGGCCTCTACACCATGGCGGTTTGCGGCGGCGCGGCCAGCGCGGCCGGGCTCACGGTGCCGCTCGAACATGCATTGGGCGGCGGCTGGACTTCCGCGCTGGCCATGTGGGCGCTGCCGGCCCTGCTGGTCACGCTGATCTGGGCGCCGCAGGCCCTGCCGCTGAAGCCGGTGGCAAGCGAATCGGGCTTTACCGTTCGCGGGCTCTGGCGCGACCGCCTCGCTTGGCAGGTCACGTTCTTCATGGGTCTGCAGTCGGCCCTTGCGTACATCGTGATGGGCTGGCTCGCGCCCATCCTGCGCGAGCGTGGGTTGGGCGGCGAAACCGCCGGCTACGTGGTGTCGCTCGCCGTGATGACGCAGGTGGTGACCTGCCTCGTCGTTCCCGCCGTGGCGGTAAGGCTGCGCAACCAGCGCGGCCTGGCCGTGGGGCTGGCCCTGCTCACCCTGGCCGCCATGCTGGCGATGCTGTTCGCGCCGCTCTCTGGCGTGTGGTTCTGGGCCGTGCTGCTGGGCATTGCGCAAGGCGGCACCTTTGCACTCGCGCTCACGTTCATGGTGCTGCGCTCGCCCGATTCGCATGTGGCGGCGCACCTCTCGGGCATGGCGCAGGGCGTGGGCTATATGGTGGCCGCGTGCGGCCCGCTGCTTGCGGGCCTGCTGCATGGCTGGACCGGGAGCTTCCGCGCATCGTCGTGGCTCTTCATCGGGCTGGGCATTGCGCTGGTGATTGCGGGCCTCGGCGCGGGGCGCACGATGCATGTGGGCGCGGTGACGGTTCCCCGGCGCTGAGGCCGGCGCACCGCATTTGTTTACCCGCTATCGCAGGTAGCTCTCGGCAAGCATCGCCCAGTAGGCCGCGCCGATCGGCAGGTTGCTGTCGTTGAAGTCGTAGCCCGGGTTGTGCACCATGCAGCCGCCGTGCTCGCCCGTCGCGCCGTTGCCGATGAAGAGATAGCAGCCGGGTTTCTTCTCGAGCATGAACGCGAAGTCTTCGCTGCCGGTAACCGCCGGGCCTTGCGGCTCGACGTGTTCGGCGCCCACGAGCTCGTAGCCGATGCGGCGTGCGAACTCGGTTTCTTCGGGTGTGTTCACCAGCACCGCGTAGCCCTTGCGGTAGTCGACCTGGGCCTTCACGCCAAAGCTTTCGGCCTGGGCCGTGACGATGGCCTTCAGGCGCTTTTCGAGCAGCTCACGCACTTCGCGGTTGAGCGAACGCACGCTGATCTCGAGCACCGCCGTTTCGGGAATCACGTTGTTGGCCTTGCCCGAGTGAATGGCGCCCACGGTCACGATGGCCATCTCTTGCGGATCGGCATTGCGCGAGACGATGGTCTGCAGCGCCATCACGATGCTTGACGCGGCAACGATCGGGTCGGCCGTGCGGTGCGGCATGGCGCCGTGGCCGCCCACGCCGGTGAGCGTGACGGTGGCGTAGTCCGACGAGGCCATGGCCGCGCCCTCGCGAAACACCAGGTCGCCCTGCCGGCGCCCTGGCGAGTTGTGCATGGCATAGACCGCATCGCACGGGTACTTGTCGAACAGGCCGTCTTCCATCATCTTCACGGCGCCGCCCATGCCCTCTTCGGCCGGCTGGAAGATAAGGTTGAGCGTGCCCGAAAACTCGCCGTGCTGCGCGAGGTACTTGGCTGCGCCGAGCAGCATGGCGGTGTGGCCGTCATGCCCGCACGCGTGCATGATTCCGGGGCGGCCGCTGCGGTAGGCAAGGCCTGTCTTCTCCTCGATGGGCAATGCGTCCATGTCGGCGCGAATGCCGATGGCTCGCGTTCCGCTGCCGCGCTTCAGGCGGCCCACGAGCCCCGTCACGCCCAGGCCGCGCTCCACCTCGTAGCCCCAGGCGGTGAGGCGCTCGGCCACCAGGTCGCTGGTGCCGAACTCCTCGAAGCCGAGTTCTGGGTTCTGGTGGATCTGCTGGCGCACCGTGACGAATTCGGCGGCATTCTTTCTCATGTACTCGAGGTAGTGCTGGGCGCTTTGAGGCATCGTGGTCTCGCGTTGCGAATGGGTGGGTGGATGGATGACGGAAGGTCTGCTCAGGGCTGCAGCGCCATCGTGGCGGGCAGCCGGGTCCACGGCAGGTCGGCCGGGTCGGCGGCCATCGGCCCAGGCGCCTTGGCCACGAGGATGTGGCTCGCAATGGGCGCGAAGTCGGCGCGAAAGTGCACCGAGCTCTTGTTGACCAGCACCTTCATCGCCTCCGGCTCGATGCCGACGAAGCGGAACAGCTCGCGGTCGAGCATCTGGCTCTTGCCGCTGCCCACGGCAATCAGCACGCCATCGATCTCGAGGCAGGCGCTCGGGCCCAGCTGCACCGCGCCGCCCCGGAACATCGGGCCCTTGAAGGTCACCACGCCGTCGCTCAGCGCCCGCACGGTGAACAGCCCTTCCACCGGCTTGTCGCTGAACCTGCCGCCCCAGGTCGGCACCGAGGTGCCCACGCCGATGCGGATCTGCGCGCCCACGCCGGCCTCGTGGGCGGCCGCCGCGGCGGCGGGATCGAACATCAGGCCGAGCGCGATCTTGCCCGGGTAGCGCTTGCCCGCGCCTTCGGCCAGCAGCGCGTGCAGCATGCCCGAAGTGTTGCTGTCCGCGCCCGCGCCGGGGTTGTCCTGCGTGTCGGCAATGACCACCGGCTTGCCGGCGCCTTCGGCCAGCGAAAGCGCACGGGCCACCGCGGCGCGGGGCTCCAGCACTTCGAGCCGCCATTGAGAGCGTGGCTGGTCGATGCGCTCGAACAGCGTGGCAACGGCGGCGCCCGCGTCGTCGCCATAGCCCCACACCACCGGGCCGCATTCGGCAATGTCGGCAGCCGGAAAGCCGGTGGCAAAGCTCAGCACCGCATCGTGCTTTTCGTCCAGCTCCTTGAGCAGCCGGTACACCGAGGCGGCCGGCTCGATCATGGTCGATTGCACGTTGAGCGGCAGCAGGAAGGAAAGCCGCCGCGCATGCAGCGGTTCTCGCGTGCCGCGTGCAATGCGACGCGCGAGCAGCCGGGCGGCCAGCTTCCCGGTGTCTGCCATGTCGACGTGCGGATAGGTGCGGTAGGTAGCGAGCGCATCGGCCTCGGCCAGCATCTGCGCGGTGATGTTGCCGTGCAGATCGAGGCTCGCAACGATGGGGATGTCGGGCCCGACGAGTTTGCGGATGCGCGCAATCAGTTCGCCTTCGGGGTCTTCAAGGTGCTCGGTGACGGCCGCGCCGTGCAGGTCGAGATACACCGCGTCGATGCCGCCCTGCGCGAGTGCGGCCGCCAGGTCTTCGGCGATGGCCCCCGCAATGCGTTCGAACGCGTCTTCGGTCACGTGGGCCGAGGGCGTGGCACCTGCCCATGCCGACGGCACGAGCGACCAGCCGTTCTCGCGCGCCGCATCGATGAAGCCGCCGATGGGAATGTTCTTGGCCGCGTAAGCGGCAATGATTTCTGCGCCGCGCCGGTACGGAGGAAAACTCGAGCCGGCGTTGAATGCGGCCCAGTCCGCCTTGCTGGGTGCGAAGGTGTTGGTCTCGTGCTGGAAACCGGCGATGAAGACTTTCATGGGATCCTTTTTTTCTCGAACTTTTCTCGAACGGATGAACGAAGAATTTCAGCTGCGTGCAAAGGCAAAGTCGCGGCCCGGCGCCGCCGCCAGCAGTTTGCGCGTGTAGTCGTGGCTGGGCGCGAAGAACACGTCGCGCACCGAACCGCGCTCCACGATCTCGCCCTGGCTCATGACAAGCACGCTGTCGCAGATCTGGCTGGCCACGCGCAGGTCGTGGGTAATGAAGAGAATGCCGATCTTCAGCCGCTGCTGGATCTCGTCGAGCAGCCGAAGGATCTGCGCCTGCACCGAGACGTCGAGCGCCGACGCGGCCTCGTCGGCAATCAGCACCTTGGGATCGCAGGCCAGCGCGCGCGCAATCGAGATGCGCTGGCGCTGGCCGCCCGAAAACTCGCTGGGGTAGCGGCGCAGCGCATCGGGTGAAAGGCGCACAAGGCGCATCAGCTCTTCGGCGCGCGCCCACGCCTGCTCGTGAGGCATGCCGAAGTTGACCGGGCCTTCGACGATCGAGGCACCCACGGTCTGCCGCGGATTCAGCGAACGGTACGGGTCCTGGAAAATCACCTGCACCGTGCGCCGGAACGGCGACAGCGCGCGCCCTTTGACATGCGCCACCGAGCGGCCGTCGGCAAAGATGTCGCCCGAGCTCGGGTCGATCAACCGCGCGATGCAACGCGCCACCGTCGACTTGCCCGAGCCCGATTCACCCACGATGCCCACGGTTTCGCCGGGCCTCACTTCGAGCGACACATTGCGCGCCGCATTCACCGTGCGGCGCTTGCCGGGCCAGCTGCCCGTGATGTAAGTCTTGCAGATGTTCACCGCGTTGAGCAGGGGATAGGTGTCCACCACCGGCGGCCGGCGCGGCGGCGAAAGCTCGGGCACGGCATCGAGCAGCATCCGCGTGTAGGGCTCGCGCGGAGCCGTGAGCACCGCCATCTTGTCGCCCTTCTCGATCATGGCGCCCAGTTCCAGCACCACCACCTCGTCGGCAATTTCCGCAACCACGCCGAAGTCGTGCGTGATGAAAAGCACGGCCGTGCCGTTCTCGGTTTGCAGCTCGAGAATGAGCCGCAAGATCTCGGCCTGCGTGGTCACGTCGAGTGCGGTGGTCGGCTCGTCGCAGATCAGCAGCACGGGCTTCAGGATGAGCGCCATCGCAATCACGATGCGCTGGCGCTGCCCACCCGAAAGCTGGTGCGGATACGAAGCGTAGATGCGTTCGGGCTCGGGCAACCGGACGCGCGCCATGATGGCCATGATCTTTTTCCGCCGCTCGGCCGAGCCCATCTGCACGTGCTGCGCCAGCATTTCGTCGATCTGCGCACCGCAGGTCATTACCGGGTTGAGCGCGGTCATGGGCTCCTGGAACACCATGGCCATCGACGGCCCGCGCAGCTGGCGCAGGCGCGCGGGGGTTGCGGCCAGCAGGTTTTCGCCCTGCAGCTCGACGGTGCCGCGCACCGGTACAAGGCCGGAAGGCAGCAGCCCCATTACCGCGTTGGCAATGACCGACTTGCCCGAGCCGGACTCGCCGAGCAGGCAGACGATCTTTCCGGGCGGTACGTCGAAGGAAATCTTGTCGACCGCATGCGGCCGATCGCCGCCGCGCGGAAGAGAAATGGCAAGGTCGCGAACGGAAAGAACAGGTGCTTGCGCCATGTTCAGCCCCCGCGCTTGTTGAACTTGGGATCGAGCGTGTCGCGCAGCCCGTCGCCGAGGATGTTGACCGCCAGCACCGTGAGCGCCAGGAAGATGCCGGGGAACAGCACGTTGTGCGGGAACTGGTTGAACTGCGCCCTGCCCTCGGCCATGATGTTGCCCCAGGTGGCCATGTCGGCCGGCAGCCCGACGCCGAGAAACGACAGGATGGCTTCGACAAGAATCGCCGAGGCGCACACATAGGTCGCCTGAATGATGAGCGGCGCAACGGCGTTCGGCAGGATGTGGCGCACAAGGATCTTCCACGTCGGCGTGTCCAGCGCAATGGCTGCTTCCACATAGGGTTCTTCACGCACGGTGAGCACCACCGAGCGCACGAGGCGCGCCACGCGCGGAATCTCGGGCACTGCAATGGCCACCACCACTGTCAGCAGCTTGCCGCCGAACAGCGCCACCAGGCTGATCGCAAACAGAATGCCGGGGATGGCCATGACGCCGTCCATCAGCCGCATGATCGCGCTGTCGAGCCGCCGGAAGTAGCCGCCCAGCAAGCCGACGAGCATGCCGAACACCACCGCCAGAACGGCGACCGACACACCCACGGTAAGCGACACGCGTGCACCGTAGAGCGTGCGGCTCCAGATGTCGCGGCCCAGGCTGTCGGTGCCCATGACGAACAGGTGCTCGAAGGTGTCGCCCGCCAGGCTGTTGAACTCGCCGCGCGTGCCGGGCAACAGGTTGCCGCTGCCGGGGTCGATGGCGGTCGGGTCGATGGTGCCGAGCCATGGCGCGGCAAGCGAGATGAGCACCAGCAGCATCAGCACGCCGCCGCCGGCGCGCACCGACCAGTCGGCCAGGATGCGCTTGAGCAGCGACCGGCGCCTGGGCGGCGGCAACGGTTCGACGATGGCTTCGCCTGCAGGCATGGGAGTGGCAAGTGAATCGGTCATGTGTTTGCTTCTTCTTGCGCCTCAATAGCGAATGCGCGGATCGAACACCAGGTAGCTCAGGTCGATCAGCAGGTTGACCAGCACATAGACGACTGAAAAGAACAGCGTGATGCCCTGTATCAGCGGAAAGTCGCGCGACAGCACCGCATCCACCGTGAGCTGGCCAAGGCCCGGAATGGCGAACACGGTTTCGGTAACCACCACGCCGCCGATCAGGAGTGCAATGCCGATCCCGATCACCGTGACGATGGGGATTGCCGCATTGGCGAGCGCATGCCGCATGAGCACACGTTTTTCTGAGATGCCCTTGGCGCGCGCAGTGCGGATGTAGTCTTCGGTCATGGCCTCGGCCACGGCCGCACGCGTGACGCGCGCAATCAGCGCTACATAGATGATCGACAGCGTGATCGACGGCAGGATGAGGTGCTTGATCCAGGGCAGCGGCCCCTGGCTCAGCCGCTGGTAGCCCTGCACCGGCAGCCACTGCAGGTGCAGCGCAAAGATCCAGATGAGCACATAGCCGATCACGAACGCCGGTATGGAAAAGCCCATGACCGAAAAGCCCATCAGCATGCGGTCCAGCCAGCCGCCGTGCCGCCAGGCGGCAACAACCCCGAGCGGCACCGCGACGAGGATGGTGACCACCAGCGTCACCGCCGCGAGAGACACCGTCGGCTCGATGCGCTGGCCGATGAGCTCCACCACCGTCTTCTTCATGAAGTAGGATTCGCCCAGGTTGCCTTGCAGCAAGCGGCCGCTCCAGCGCACGAACTGCACGGGGAGCGATTCGTTCAACCCCAGTTGCTCGCGCACCTTGGCGATGTTCTCGCTGGTGCCGCTGTCGCCCACGATGGCGGCCGCCGGATCGCCGGGCGCCAGCCGGAGCATGAGAAACACGATCAGCGCAACGATGACGAGCACCGGCACGGTCGACAGGATTCGGCGCGCAAGGAAGATCAGCATGGGGTTTCCAGAAAAGAGCGCCCGTCAGTTCTTCTTGATGTTCCAGAACACGGCAACGGGCGAGCGCACCACGCCGCTCACCGCAGCCTTGCGGTAGGCGGTGAGCGGCTTGTATTCGCCGATGGGCGCGTAGATGCCGGTGTCGTACACGCGCTGCTGGATGGCCGTGGCCAGCTCCTTGCGCCGGGGTTCGTCGGCCGTCGCGAGGAAGTCGGATTTCAGCTGCTCCAGCTTCTCGTCGGTGGCCCAGCCGAACCAGCCCTTCTCGCCGTTGCCCGTGAGCGGCGCATAGAACATCGGGTTCATGTTGTCGGCAATGCCCCAGCCGGTGATGAAGAGATTCCAGCCGCCCTTGTCGACCGGGTCTTTCTTGGCGCGGCGCGTCACCAGCGTGGGCCAGTCCATCGACTGCATGTCGACATTGAAGCCGGCCTGCTTCAGCAGCTGCGCCATCACGGGCGGAAACTTGTTGAGCAGTGCAAAGTCGGCCGGGTACATCAGCACCACGGGCTTGCCGTCGTAGCCGGCATCCTTCAGCAGGGCCTTGGCTTTCTCGAACTGCGGCTTGCCGGTGAAGTAGCCGGTCTTGTCGCTGGCGAAGATCGTGCCGCACGGGTACACCGATGCGCAGCTGTTGTAGAGCTCCTTATGCACCATCTGGGCGCGCATGAGCGCCTCCTGGTTGATGGCCATGATGGCGGCCTGCGCGATCTTCGGGTTGTCGAAGGGCGGAATGACGTGGTTCAGGTGCAGCGCGAACGAGCCCTTCGGAATCGGGTTGTCGACCGTGATGGACGTGTTGCCCTTCAGCGCCGTGTACTGCTCGGGCGGCAGCCACTCGATCATGTCGACCTCGCCGTTGGCAAGCGCATTGGCCTGCGTTTGCGCATCCTTCAGGATGATCCATTCCATGCGGTCCACATACACGTTCTTGCCGCCCGCCGTGCCCGAGGGCGCTTCGGCGCGGGGCACGTATTTGGCGTTCTTCAGGTACACGATCTTCTCGCCGGGGCGGTACTCGTCCTTCTTGAAGATGTAGGGGCCCGATCCCGTGGCGTCGTCGATCTGCTTGTCGGGCGGCGTGGCGGCCACGCGCGCCGGCATGATGAAAGGCGGATTCGACGAAGGCTTGCTCAGCGCGTCCAGCACCATGCCGAAGGTGTCCTTGAAAACCAGCTTGAATGAGTTGGCGTCGACGGCCTCGGCCTTGTCGAGCGCCGCATACATCTTCTGCCCCAGCCCGTCGCGCTGGCCCCATCGCTTGAGCGACGCCAGCACGTCTTCCGAGGTCACCGGCTTGCCGTCATGAAATTCCAGGCCCTTGCGCAGCGTGAACGTCCAGGTCTTGCCGTCGGCGCTGGTGGTGTACTTGTCGACCATCTGCGGCTTGACCTTGCCCTGCTCGTCCACACCGAACAGCGTGTCGTACACGGCATAGCCATGGTTGCGCGTAATGAACGCGGTGGTCCAGATCGGATCGAGAATCTTCAGATCGGACTGGGGCACCACCCGCAGCACCTTGCCCGCTTCTTGTGCGAACGCGCTTGCAACGCCAATAGCGAGCATGGCGCCCACGACAACGGCTTTCAGGTTTCGTTTCGACAGCATCTTCGGTTCTCCGGTTGAAAAAATCGTGAGGAAAGTCAGCGAAAAACGGGGGCGATTCGGGCAGGCGCCTGCGTGCGTGCGCAGGCCTCGGCACACCCGATGAAGAAGGGAACGATGCGCGGTGCGCTCTGGCAAAGGTCATGAAGAAGAAGGCTCCGGAAGCGCGCAAGGCCACCCCGCGCACTGCGCGAGATGCCCCTGCTGTCCTTTGGCCTGAGAGATTCACCATGCACGCTCATCGCGCATGGCTTGCCCCTTCGGCGGCCGCCCTCGGAGTCCTTTTGTTCAGGACGCCGGGCAGCGCTCTCCAGCGTTAGTCATTCATCCAGTCTGGGGACCTGAGCGTTACGGGCTGTCGCCTTCGGTAATGCACTAACTCGAAGCACCGAGCCGGCATTTCTCCTGGATGGTTTCTTCTAAGCAGAATGCGTGCCACTCGGGCGCGTGCGCACAGGGGCGCACGCGGATGGAAACGCGCACCGAAGCTACTGCGGTCCGCCGCAGAAGCTCACCCTTTCGGTGGTCTTGGCGGTGAAGTGAAGACGCGTGGTGGTGGTGCCGCTGGCGGGTGTGTTGGCGGGCCACTCGCTCTGCAGCCACGTGTATTGCCAGCTGTAGGGTCCGCGCGGCTTGTTGGGTTCTTCGTAGGCAATGCGAAGGCTGCCGTTGCTCTCGTCGTGGCAATGCTTCGAACTCTTGTATTCCTTTTCGCTGAAGCAGGCGCGGATCATCTTCGAGCAAGAAAAAGGAATGCCCTCGTGGACGGCCCGGGTGTCGTCCAGCGGCACGAAGTCGGCCTTGCTGAACGAGGCGCCGCCGCCCGAATACATCTCGGACACGGTCTGCAGCACGGCCATGGCCCATTGCCCTTCGGCCAGCGGATAGAGTGCCGGCGCAAGCGAAAGGCGCGTGTCGGACATGCCGGCTGCGGCGTCTTTCTTCATGCCGGCCACATAGGCGCTGAAGTCGTGCAGGCGCTCGATCTGCCAGGTCTTCGCGTCCTTGTCGCGCCTGATGCGCGCCATGGCCAGCGGCTCGGCCGAGAGCACTGCAAAGCTGTTTGCCGCGGCGCCGCGCAGCCGGTACAAGCCCAGCGCATGCGGGTCGCAAGGCTGCGGCAGCAATGCGCACAGGCGGGCGCGCCAGTCCGGATCGACCGACTGCGGCTTCTTGACCGCATCGAGCACCTGCGCCGAGGGAGCGGCGAACACATGGCCGGCCGATGCGGCAAGCACCATGGCGGCAGTGCAAAAAGCAGGCGGCTTGTTCATGCCGGAATGGTAGCCAGAGGATTCGAAAGATGCTGCTACCAAATGCGCCGACATGCCAATGTTGTAGCCTTCGCCCCGTGGCCGCCCGGCCTCGACAACGGAGCGACGAATGGCTGACAAGATCCTGGTGTTCTACGGTTCCTACAGGTCGGACCGCATGGGCATTCGCCTGGCCGACTACCTGGTGGCGGGCCTCGGCGCGCGAGGTGCCGAGGCCGAACTGATCGACGCGCAGGCGGTGGGCCTGCCCATGCTCGACCGCATGTACAAGGAGTACCCCAAGGGCACCGCGCCCGCCCCCATGGAAGCGCTGGCGCAGAAGATCCGCGGCGCGGACGCCTTCGTCTTCGTGACGGGCGAATACAACTGGGGCCCGCAGCCCGGCCTGAAGAACCTCACCGACCACTTCCTAGAAGAATGGTTCTGGCGGCCTGCTGCCGTTGCCAGCTATTCGGCCGGCCGGTTTTCAGGCGTGCGCTCGGGCACCGTGTGGCATTCGATCCTGTCGGAGATGGGCATGGTCGTCGTCTCGAGCACGCTCGCCGTCGGGCCGATCTCGCAAACGCTCGACGCGGACGGCAAGCCCACGGGCAGTGCGGGCGAATCTCTCCAGCGCTCATTCGGCCGCTTTGCCGACGACCTCGCGTGGTGGACCGACGCCGCGCGCGAGCAGCGGGCGCGCAAGGCGCCGCCTTACTGAGAAGCCGGGTCTGGCAAGCCGGGTCGCGCCGCTCAGCCCTTGCCCAGCGAAGGGCGGCCGAACAGGCTCGACGCGTTGCTGATCGGCCCGAGCTCGGCCGTTGCGGCCAGCAGCGCGGGCGCCAGCTCATGCATGCGCTCGCTGCCAAGGCGCGTGCGCGGCCCGGCAATGCTGATGACGCCGATCACTTCCTTGCGGCGGAACACCGGCGCCGCCATGGCGGCCATGCCGGGCGCGAAGACTTCGTCGATCATGGCGTAGCCGCGCACCCGCGCCGCATGCAGAAAGCCCAGCAGCGCGCGAATGGTGGTCGGCGCCTTCGGACCGTATTCCGCCGGCGTGCCGAAGCCTTGGCGCGAGACCAGCTCCAGTGCGCGTTCGTCGCTCAGCGTCATCAGCCACGCGTGGCCGGAAGACGTGCACGACAGGCGCGCATCCATGCCCATGTCCGGGTCGTAGCGCAGCCCCGCCTGTCGCGTGCCCTGCGACTTGGCGACCCAGGTGAGGCGGTCTTCATCCACGATCGAAAGGCGCACCAGTTCGCCCGATGCCTGCGCGAGCCGCTCCAGCAGCGGCTCGGCAATGTTCACGATGCCGGCGCCGCTCAGGAAGCCGAGGCCCAGCGACACCACCTTGGTCGTCAGCACATAGTCGCCCTGCTTGCGCGTCTGGCGAACGTAGCCGCAGCGCTGCAGGTCGGCCAGCAAGCGGTGGCAGGCGCCAAGCGGAATGTCGAGCTCGGAGGCGAGCAGCGTGAGCGGCAGCCCCTGCGGATGGCGTGCAAGGTGCTCCACCATGGAAAGGCCGCGGTCGAGTGAGATGCTCATATTCTGCATTATGAAAGCAGTTTCCAGTTTGGAAAGTCTTTCGTGGCCGCGCCGAAGAATCGGCCGCATGAGTTCCATCGTCTACATCCTTAACGGCCCCAATCTCAACCTGCTGGGGGTGCGCGAGCCGCACCTGTATGGCAGCACCACGCTGGCCCAGGTGGAGCAGTTGTGCCGCGGCGTCACCGGTGAGCTGGGCCTGGACTGCGAGTTTCGCCAGACCAACCACGAAGGCGTGATGGTGGACTGGGTGCAAGAAGCGCGCGAGCGCGCCGCGGCCGTCGTCATCAACCCCGCGGGGCTGTCGTTCCGATCGATTCCGCTGCTCGACGCGCTCAAGACGCTGGATCAGCCCATCGCCGAAGTGCACATCACCAACATTCACCGCCGCGACGCGCTCTATCAGCATTCGCTGGTCTCGCTGGCCGCCACGGGCGTGATCTGCGGCTTTGGCCCGTTCGGCTACGAGCTGGCGATCCGGGCGCTGGCGCAGCGGCTCGCGGCCGCATCTGCGCCGGCAGCCTGAGTTTCAGCGTTCATCATCACAACACAACAGGAGACAGACACCATGACCTTTTCCATCGATCGCCGTACGCTGCTGGGCACTGGAGCCGCGCTGGCCGCAGGCGCCGTGCTGCCCGCCCGGGCCCAGACCACACCGCCCACGCTGCGGTTTGCCGCGGTGTTTTCGGACAAGGACATCCGCGCCGACATGATGAAGATGTTCGCCAAGGACATCGAGGCCGACTACAAGGTCGAGCTGTTCCTGAACTCCACGCTGTTCCGCCAGGGCACGGAACTCGTCGCCCTGCAGCGCGACAACCTGGAGATGGGCAACATCGCGCCGCAGGATATTTCCAAGCAGGTGCCGGCCTGGTCGCTGCTGACCTCGGCCTACCTGTTCCGCGACCCCGATCACCTGAGCAAGTTCTTCGCGAGCGACCTGGGTGCGCAGATGAAGAAGATGGTGGAAGACCAGGTGAAGGTGAAGATCCTCGGGCCGACCTTCTTCGGCACGCGCCATGTGGGCCTGAAGACGAAGAAGCGCATCAGCACGCCCGCCGACCTGGCCGGCGTGAAGCTGCGCATGCCGCCCGGCGACACCTGGCAGATGCTGGGGCGCTCGCTCGGCGCCAACCCCACTCCCATGGCCTACGCGGAAACCTACACCGGCCTGCAGACGGGCGCCATCGACGGGCAGGACAACCCGCTGCCCAATGTTCAGAACATGAAGTTCAATGAGGTGATGTCGCAGATCGTGCTGACTTCGCACCTGGTGGCCTTCGACCTGCTCACGGTGAACATGAAGACCTGGCAGGCCATGCCGCCCGCAAAGCAGCGCAGCTTTCAGGCTGCCGCGGACAAGGCCATTGCCTGGAGCACGGCCGAGCACCAGAAGCGCGAGGCCGAGCTGGCCGAGAGCTTTCGCAAGCTGGGCCTGGAGGTGTATGTGCCCAACATCAACGCCTTTCGCGACCACGCGCAGAAGGCCTACCTGGCCTCGGACGATGCGAAGAACTGGCCGCCCGGCATGCTCGACAAGATCAACGCCATGAAATAACCCCAAAGCCATGTTCGACCGTGCGCTGTCGTTGCTGCACCGCTTCGCCGAAGCGGTTGCCGCGCTGTTCCTGGGAGTGATCTTCGTCGCGTTCATCGTGCAGATCGCATTGCGCTATTTGTTCAACTGGCCGGTGGGCTGGACCTCGGAGGTTTCGCTGGCGGCGTGGCTGTGGCTGGTGCTCTGGGGCGCGGCCTTCGTACTGAAGGATTCCGACGAGATCCGCATGGACTTCGTCGCCGCGAATGCCGGCCCGCGCATGCGCCGTGCCGTCGGCGCCATTGCCGCGCTGGGCGTGATCGTGCTGTTCGGCATGTCGCTGCCGGCCTCGTACGCCTACGTGAGCTTCATGAAGGTCGAGAAGAGCTCGTACCTGGGCATTCGCATGGATGTGATGTATGCCATCTACCTGGTCTTCGTCGTGGCCGTGATTGCCCGGAGCCTGCGCCAACTCGTTCGCGGGCCCGCGCCACTGACGGACCAACCACCCTCTTCTTCCTCATCCGCATTGTGAATTTCACCAGTCCTTTTTCGCTGGCGCTCTACGTCATCGTGGCGCTCAGTCTTCTTGGCGTGCCCATCGGCCACGCGATGATCGGCGGCTCCGTGCTCTACCTGTACCTCAAGGGCATGGACATGGGCGCCGCGGCGGAGCAGTTGCTCAACGGCACCTACTCCAGCTTTCTGATGCTGGCCATTCCTCTGTTCATCCTTGCGGCCACCATCATGAGCTCGGGCAGCATCCTGGACCGGCTGCTGCGCTTCTGCAACGCCATCGTGGGCCGCTTTCCGGGCGGCCTGGCGCAGGTGAACGTGCTGCAGAGCATCGTGTTCGCCACCATGTCGGGCTCGGCGCTGGCCGACGCGGCCGGCTCGGGCAAGCTGATGCAGGAGATGATGACCAAGGACGGCAAGTACACGCCGGGCTTTGCCGCGGCGTTGAGCGCCGTGTCGTCCGTGATCGGGCCGATCCTGCCGCCTTCCATTCCCCTGGTGCTGTATGCGCTGGTGTCGGGAACTTCGATCGGCTACCTGTTCATTGCCGGCGTGCTGCCGGGCCTGCTGCTGGGCGTGGTGCAGATGGGCCTCATCTACGTGCTGGCGCGCCGGCGCCGCTTTCCGGTCGAGCCGAGGGTGCCGCTGCGCGAAATGCCCCGCATCACGCGCGAGGCGCTGCCGGCCCTCATGTTGCCGGTCATCCTGCTGGGCTGCCTGTACAGCGGCGTGACCACGCCCACCGAGGCGGCGGGCATTGCGGCCGCGTACGCGCTGCTCATTTCGGTGGGGCTTTATCGCAGCATGCGCTGGGCCGACCTGTACCAGTCGCTGCTCTCCAGTGCGCGAATGAGCATTTCCATCGGCATGCTCATCGCCGGCGCGATGGTGTTCAACTACGTCATCACGTCAGAGAACATTCCAGCGACGCTCAGCACCGCAATGAAGGGACTCGAGCTGTCGCCGCTCGGATTCCTGCTGCTGGTGAATGTTCTGCTGCTGGTGCTGGGCGCTTTCCTCGAGGGCTCGACCATCATCCTGATCATGCTGCCCGTGCTGCTGCCGACCGCCACTGCGCTGGGCATCGACCCCGTGCACTTCGGCGTGATGGCGGTGCTGAACATCATGATCGGCCTGGTGACGCCGCCTTACGGCCTGCTGCTGTTCATGATGGCCAAGATCGCGAATGTGTCCCTGATGGTGCTGATCCGCGAGACCTTCCCCTTTCTCATGGTGATGCTGGCCGCGCTGGCGCTGGTGACGGTGTGGCCGGACATGGTGCTGTTGCTGCCGAGGTTGGCGGGATATACGGGCTGATCGGGCTGATCGGGCTGAACGGGCCGCAGAGAAGATCGGCTCGCGCTATTGATGAGCGCACCAATCCTGGGACGCCGGCAGGGGGATGCCCGACACACGCTCCGGATGTTCGCCGACATATTTGGCCACCGGCAGGACGTAACGTAGAGGTTTCCCATTACGGCCTCTGCGCGAGGCAGAGAAGAAAAAATGGACCTCGACGCAGTCACCCGGCGCCTGGAAGCCGCGGAAAGCCGCATATTCGCGTTGACCACATGCCTGGCTTCGGTACTGAAATACTCGCCGCAGGCGGCTGCCGAGCTTCAAATCATTGCCAATCACCTGGACGACGCGCCGCCTGTGGCCGTGTCCGATGCACGCCTCTCGGCCGTGGCATCGCACATTCGGGTTGCGCTGGGCGCCGAGTGGGACGACTCCATCGAGGAAGCCAAGGAATAGCTTGCGAGAACGGACCTGAGTTCGTTCTCCTCCACCTCGGTCAGCCCCAACACCAGGTTCCTGAACTCGGCCAGGTAGCAAGGCAACATCAGCGCCGCCGTGAGCGCATGGACGTCGTTGCCCCGCGCAAGGTGTTCATTGCATGCCGCAATGCTTTCATGGATTTCGAGCGCCATTGCAACTCGGCCGGGAGCTTGCTGTGCGCAGCTCATGAGGTCTTCGCTTCTCTTGCGGGTCATCGCCAGTCCTTGAGGCGCACTTCGGGCGGCGCCGCAAGGCAACTCTATTCACCCCGGAGCGCAGCGGGGAGTAACAACATCGTCGTGAATCGGTCCGCTGCAGCGGGGTCGTTACGGGGCCTCGGCAGTTCCGCCCGCGCGCACCGCACGCACCACCGACAGCACCGCATCGACCACGGCATCCGGATCTTCGAGCTGGATGTTGTGCCCTGAATTCGGCAGCACCCGGTGGGTGCTTCGAGACGACCAGGTCGCCTGCTCTTCATGCAGCTGCTTCCAGATGGCCTGGACCTGCCTTCCTTGCTCCGGCGTGATCTTCATTCCCCGGAGTTCGGCCGCGGTGTAGGGAGCCATTGCCGTGAGCACCACCAGCGGGCGGTTACCCAGATCCTGAAAGTCCCGGGTCTCGGCAAGCGTACTGTCGGTCGAATCGCTCTCCGCGAGCTGCGTAGTCAATGACTTGGGCGCGTAAGCCCATATGGCCTCTGCATCGCGTGCAGTCCGGTGCGGCGGCCGAGGCAGAAGCACCGGGGCCGCCGCGCGCAGCAGACCGGTCCAGGCCAGCGCCACGCCGACCCGGGACAACATGGAACGCGATTCGGTCATGAAGCCCGCCACGCGCTCGACCTGCTCCGGATGCGAGGGATCGACGAAGACAAGTCCCGCGACCTCCGGGCCGAAGTGCCTCGTGAAACCCATCGCGTAAAGCGCTCCGATGGACTGGCCGACCAGCACGAAGGGACCGCGCTCGCCGGCTTTGGTCAACGCCGCATGAAGGTCTTGCGCCACCTGCCTGGCGCTGTGGGGGGCGCTCGAGAAATCGCTCCACATCAGGCCCGCGCGGCTGTACGCGCAGGCGCGCGTGTGGGCGGCGATCTTCGGCTGCACGTCGGTCCAGCTCAGCGAACCTTCGACGCTCAGCCCCGCCTCGAACACGACCGTGGGAGAGCCCGAGCCCCGGCAATCCAGCTGGATCTTCCGGCCGCCGATGTCGACCATTGTTCCGGGCGGAGGAAAGTCCCGTGCGGCCCGGTACTGGCCCAGGCGCTCGTAGACGATGCCCGCCAGCACGAGCAACGCTGCGAATGCGGCGACTCCCAAAGCGATGTGCATGGTTCGGCGTCTGGAGGTTTTCAAGGGTGAGCCTCGGGGCGCTCTATTCTTCCGCAGACTTCCGCAGAATTGGGCAAAAAATCGACACGAAGCGGATAACGCTCGCAGGGGTGCTCTTTTCACAATGGACTGGCACGAAAAGCCAAACCGGCCGATCGATCCACACCATCGAAAGAAAGGCGCACACCATGTCCACCGGCACCACCACGCACCGCGGCGGCAGCACCCTGGCCGCACTCTCGCTCTCCCTGGCGATGGCTTCGGCGCCATCGCATTCGCAAACAGAACCGGCCCGCGCGCCGACCGATCAGAACCGCTATGTCGGCATGTGGGTCACCAAGGACGGCTACATCCGCCATGAACTGCTGCCGGGCGGCCGCTACGACGAGGCGCGCGGCAACCGCCGCAGCGCCTACCAGGGCCGCTACACGCTGCGCGGCGATCACATCGACTACGTCGACGACACAGGCTTTACGGCCGATGGCGACTTTCGCGACGGCGTGCTGTACCACGCCGGCATGGTGCTCTACCGCGAAAGTACACCGCGGCGCTGAGCCCCAAGACGCGCGTTTTGCAGAATCAGGCAAGAACGCCGTTCGATTCGTCTAACGCCCGAGGCGCCATCCGCGCGAGACTTGTCACCATGCCGGCGCAGCGTTGCGCCATGGTTCAAACAGACCAGCACGAGGAGTTTCTTATGAGCGCAATCCAGGAAAAAGTCGTCCTCATCACGGGCGCAAGCGGTGGCATTGGCGCAGCGGCTGCACGGCTCTTGGCGCGGCGCGGCGCCAAGGTGGTGCTCGGCGCGCGGCGCACCCACAAGCTCGAGGCTCTGGCCGAAGAAATCACGGCGGCCGGTGGAACGGCGAGCTTCCAGCGGCTCGACGTGACCTACCGGCCCGACGTGGAAGCGTTTGCCGAGTTCGCCCTCGAGCAGCACGACCGCATCGACGTGCTGGTGAACGCCGCGGGCGTGATGCCGGTCTCGCCGCTGTGGACGCGCAAGATCGACGAATGGGAACTGATGATCGACGTGAACCTGCGCGGGGTGCTGCTGGGCATTGCGGCGGTGCTGCCGACCATGCAGGAACAAGGCTGGGGCCACATCGTGAACGTGGCGCCGGTGCCCGCGGACGGCGTGTCGCCCAACTCGGCGGTGTATTGCGGCACGCAATACGCGGTGGACGCCATCTCCGAAGGGCTGCGGCAAGAGCATGCCGGGCGGGTGCGCGTGACGGTGGTGCGCCCCGACGTGAATGAGGCCGACAAGACGCTGGCCGACCGCATTGCCGCCTGCAGCACCTTCGAGCGCATGGTCACCCGGCGGCGCATCGCGGTGCCAGTGGAAGCCGTGGCCCGCTCGATTGCAGGCGCCATCGAAGGCGGCAGCATCTCGGCGCCCCGACGCCCGGCGTGGCGGCCGAAGCCGGCCGAGCACGCGGCCTTCTGAGGGGCCGCGTCTTCCGAACTTCCGAACGGCCGCGGGTCAGTAGGTCTTGTAGGGCAGGAACTTGCCCGACAGCACCACGTTGACGCGGTCCCCCTTCGGGTCGGCCTGGCGCTGGATGTCCATGCTGAAGTCGATGGCGCTCATGATGCCGTCGCCGAACTCTTCATGGATCAGTTCCTTGATGGTGGTTCCATACACGCTCACCACCTCGTACCAGCGGTAGATGAGCGGATCGGTCGGCACGGGCGTGGGCAGCGAGCCCTTGTAGGGCACGACCTTGAGCCACTTCTGCTCCTCCACGGTCAGGCCGAAGATCTTGCCGATGATCTTCGCCTGCTTGTCGTCGAGCGTCATCTGTCCCAGGCACGCGGCAGTGGTCCACTCCTTGGAAAGGCCCACCTTCTTGGCCACGTCGGCCCATTGAATGCCCTTGGACACCTTCACGGTGATGATCTTCTCGGTAACGTCGTTGCGGTTCATGCGGGTTTGCTCCTGATTGAATTGAATGGGTGGCTGGGAAAAATATGGGTCACGCGGCCTTGGCCCGCGTGACGAGAAAATCGACGATGTGGTTGCGCAGCGCGTAGTAGCCGTCCAGGTGGTGCAGCGAGGCACGCGTGCGTTCGCGCGGCAGCGGGTTGACCACGGTCTCGGCGATGTTGCCGGGCCGCCAGCCACCGCCGGGCTGGTCGGCGCCGTTGGTCATCAGCAGGATGCGGTCGGCCAGCAAAATGGCTTCGTCCACGTCGTGCGTGATCATGAAGACGGTTTGCTGCGTCTGGCGCACGATGGCCATCAGCTCGTCTTGAATGGTGCCGCGCGTGAGCGCATCGAGCGCGCCGAAGGGTTCGTCGAGCAGCAGCATCTTCGGCTGGATGGCAAAGGCGCGCGCAATGCCCACGCGCTGCTTCATGCCGCCCGAAAGCTGCGACGGCTTCTTGTCGATGGCGGCCTCCAGGCCCACCATGGCCACGAAGCGCCGCACCTGTATGTCGACCTGCGCGGCCGACCAGTCGGGCCAGCGCGAGCTCACGGCGAATGCGATGTTCTTGCGCACGGTAAGCCACGGCATGAGCGCGTGGCTCTGGAACACCACGCCGCGCTCCAAACTCGGGCCGGCCACTTCGCGGCCGTCCATGAACACGTGGCCGGCGCTGGCCTGGTCGAGCCCGGCCAGCACGTTGAGGATGGTGGTCTTGCCGCAGCCCGAGTGGCCGATGATGCAGACGAACTCGCCCCGGTCGAGCGTGAACGACACGTCGGCGAACACCGGGCGCGCGGGCGCGAAGGCTTTGGCAAGCTCCTCGATGCGCAGGAAGCCGCTGGTAGCGGACGATGGGTTGGGAACAGCTGTCATGAGGGCGCCTTGTGCCGATCGATCACTCCACATAGGTCACCTTTCGCTGCAGCCCGGCAAAGGCCTGGTCCAGCAGCATGCCGACGACGCCGATCACCAGGATCGCGAAGATCACGTTGGTGAGCGAGAGGTTGTTCCACTCGTTCCATACGAAGTAGCCAATGCCCGTGCCGCCCACCAGCATTTCGGCCGCCACGATGACAAGCCACGCAATGCTCATGCTGATGCGCATGCCCGTGAGAATGGTGGGCGCCGCGGCAGGCAATATCACGCGGAACGCACGGCGCAGCGGCTTCACTTCGAGCGTACTGGCCACGTTGAGCCATTCGCGCTTGACCGATGCCACGCCGAACGCGGTGTTCAGCAGCATCGGCCACACCGAGCAGATGAAGATCACGAAGATGCCGCTGACCGACGAGTCCTTGATGGTGTAGAGCGCCAGCGGCATCCACGCGAGCGGCGAGATGGGCTTGAGCACCTGGATGAACGGATCGAAGGCCTTGTGCAGCAGCGGCGACATGCCGATGACAAAGCCCAGCGGCACCGCGACCGCGCAGGCCAGCAGAAAGCCCAGGCCCACGCGCCCGAGCGAATACGCCAGCTGGACGGCAATGCCCTTGTCGTTCGGCCCGTTGTCGTAGAACGGGTTCGACAAGTGCTTCCACGCGGTCGCGGCCATTTCCGCCGGAGCCGGAAAGCCCGAGCTCTTGACCTGGCCGCCCGGGTCCTTGCCGAGCATCTTCTGGTATTCGATCTGCTCGGCAGTCATGCCGGCGGGGCGCCGTTGCCGGCGGCCGGCATGGTGGCCAGCTGCCACGCGCCCACGAGCAACAGGAACATCAGGAGCGACACCAGCGCCGCCTTGAGCGACAGGTTCTTCTTGCCGTTCATGGTTCAGGCCATCTTGCTGATGGCAAAGCTCTTGACGTAGTCGTCGGGCTTGGCGGGGTCGAACACCTTGCCCATGATGGTGAACTTGGGGTAGGCGCCATCGGGCGCGCTCTGGCCGAGTTCCTTCATGCGCTTCTTGGCGTCGGTCAGCAGGAACACTTTTTCCGCAATCTGCCTGTAGTTGACGTCGCCCTTCACATAGCCCCAGCGCTTCATTTGCGTGAGCATCCACACCGCCATCGACTGCCACGGAATCGGGTCGAAGTCGGCGCGGTCGGGCACGGTGCGGATGTTGCCCAGGCCGTCGGCAAACTTGCCGGTGAGCACCTGGTTGATCACCGTCTCCGGCTGGTTCAGGTACTGCGCGGGCGCTATCACCTTGGCGATGAGTTCGCGGTTCTTCGGGTCGCGCGCCATGGCCGATGCGGTGAGCACCGAGCGTACCAGCGCGGCAAAGGTGTTGGGGTTCTTCTCGATGAACTCGGTCGAGGTGCCGAAGGCGCAGCACGGGTGGCCGTTCCAAAGGTCCTTGGTCAGCAGGTGCAGGAAGCCGATTTCCTCGAACACGGCGCGCTGGTTGAAAGGGTCGGGGCCCAGGTAGCCGTCGATGTTGCCGGCGCGCAGGTTGGCCACCATCTCGGGCGGCGGCACCACGCGGATCTGGATGTCGGTGTCGGGGTTCAGGCCGGCCTCGGCCACGTAGTAGCGCAACAGGAAGTTGTGCATGCTGTACTCGAAGGGCACGGCAAACTTCATGCCCTTCCACATCCTCGGGTCGCGCTTGTCCTTGTGCTTGTTGGCCAGCGTGATGGCCTGGCCGTTGGTGTTCTGGATGGTGGCGACATTCATCGCCACCTGGTTGGAGCCCGCGCCCATCGAAATGGCCAGCGGCATGGGCGACAGGAAATGCGTGGCGTCGTATTCCTTGTTGAGCATCTTGTCTCGAATGAGCGCCCAGCCGGCCGTCTTGACCACTTCCACGTTGAGCCCCTGCTTCTGATAGAAGCCCAGCGGGTGCGCCATGATGAGCGGCGTGGCGCAGGTAATGGGAATGAAGCCGATCTTGAGATTGGTCTTCTCGAGCGACGCCTTGTCTTGCGCCATGGCCTGCAGCGCACCCAATGGCAGCACCGACGCGATGGCGGCGCGCGCGGTGTTGGCGCCCACGGCCCGCAAGATGTTACGGCGCACGCTGTCGATGGGGAACAGCGCCTTCATGAGGCTGGCCTCGAGCTTGTCGTCGGGGCTGACGTCGATCTCCGCCCCGCGGCCATGATTGCGGCCGCAGGCGCAGCGCATGTTCAGTGGCCGGTCGGCGTCATAGAGATCGCAGGCGGTCGAATCGGATGGGCTGGACATGGTGGTGCACCTCGGTGAAAAGATGCATGCCACGATGCAAGGCGCGGGCCGACGCGAGGCCGAAAGGCCTATGGACCGCAGATCGTGCAGGTGTTGTCGAGGCTTTGTAGGGGCAGCACTACACGCCGGTGCCCACCGGCTTCGTTTTCAGGCAGCCGGAGCCGCTTTGCCGTGGCGCTCGGCATACAGCGCAAGCTCCACGTCGTTCTTGGTGCCGGTCTTTTCGAGAATGCGCGCACGGTAAGTGCTCACGGTGTTGGGCGCCAGGCCAAGCTGCGCACCAATTTCGCTCACGCTGCGCCCGGCGCTGAGCAGGCGGTACACCTGGTGCTCGCGGTGCGAGAGCTGTTCCGTGCCGTTGCCCGCGTTGCGGCCCACAGCCGCAGCCAGCGCTTCGGCCGTGGCGGCCGATACATAAAGGCCGCCTGCCGCCACCTTGCGCACCGCACCCACCATGTCGTCGGCGTCTGCGCTCTTGTTCAAGTAGCCCGAAGCGCCCAGCTTGATGCAGCGCACCGCGTACTGCTTTTCGGGGTAGGTGCTGAGCATCAGCACCGGGAGCGTGGGCCAGTCCTTGCGAAGGGCCTGCAACACGTCGAGGCCGTCGCGGCCCGGCATTGCGATGTCGAGCAGCACCACGTCCAGGCCTTCGGAGCCACCGAGTTCCTGCACGGCGGCCAGCACCTCGGGGCCTGTTTGCGCTTCGGCGCGCACTGTCATCGAGGGCAGTCCGTTGGAGAGGTCGCCGAGCATCTGCTTCAGGCCCTCGCGCACGATGCGGTGGTCGTCTCCGATGAGTACGCGGATGTCGTTCATTCGTCGGAGCCTACACCGGCAACGGCAGATGCAGGCGGAAGGTGCTGCCCTCGCCCACATGGCTTTCGATATCGATGCGCCCGCCGAAGTGGCGTGCGCGCTCCCGCATGCCGAGCACGCCATAGGCGGTGGCCGCCTCGAAGGCCTGCGCCGGCGCGCCGATGCCGTCGTCGCGCACGCTGATGCTCAAGTGCTGCTGTTGAACATCGATGCGAATGTCGAGGCTGCGCGCCTTGGCATGGCGCCCGACGTTGCTGAGCATTTCCTGGAAGATGCGGAACACCGCCATGGCCGCGGGCTCGGGAAGCTCCACGCCCGCCGGCACGTCGAGGTGCCACTGCAGCGCCAGCTCGGCCGATTGAACGAACTCATGCGCCTGCCATTCGAGCGCCGCCCACAGGCCTTGGTGGTCGAGGATGCTCGGGCGCAGGTCGGTGATGATGCGGCCCACGTTGTCGACCGCGCGCTCGATCAGCTGGCTCATGTTGCCGCACTTGCCGCGCATCTGCTCGCGCATCGCCTGCGCTGCGTCGGGTGCGCGCTCCTGCTGTTCGCCCAGGCGCTTGCCGATCCAGTTGACGTCCATCTTCAGCGCCACCAAAAGGCTGCCCAGCTCGTCGTGCACTTCGCGCGCGATGCGGGTGCGTTCGTCCTCACGCACCTTGTCGAGCCAGGCCGAGAGCTCCCGCAACTGCGCCAGCGCATCGCTCAGCTCGCGCGTTCGCTCCTGCACGCGCAGGCCGAGTTCGTCCTTCGCCTGCTGCAGCGCCTCGGCCTGCCGGCGGCGCTCGGTGATGTCGACAAAGGTAATGACGGCGCCGCGCACCTGCGCGCCGTCCATGATGGGGTGGCTCGAATACTCCACCGCAAAGGCGCTGCCATCGCGGCGCCAGAACACTTCGGTGTCGATGCGGCACGGCAGGCCCCGGCGAAAGGCGTTGAAGATGGGGCAGTCCGTGTCGGCGTAATGCGAGCCGTCTAGATGCGAGTGGTGCGTGAGCTCGTGCATGTTGCTGCCGATCACGTCGCGCGCCTCGTGGCCCAGCATCTGTGCGCCGGCCCGGTTGATGAACATGCAATGGCCGTCCAGGTCGATGCCGAAGATGCCCTCGCCTGTCGACTCGAGCAGCAACCCCAATTGGTGCTGCCACAGCGGGTGGCTGGCGGTGGGGTTGAGTACGGGCGTTTCCATGCACCAAAAGCAAGCAACAAACGTTCCTGCTTACTTGCTCCCTCTCCCCTGGGGGAGAGGGTTGGGGTGAGGGTGCGGCGGCAGTTGGGCGCTCAGCGTTCCCAGCGGAACTTGCGCTCCGATTCGGAAATCGGCTGGTCGTTGATGCTCGCGTAGCGCCGCTGCATCAGGCCGTTCTCGGCGAACTCCCAGTTCTCGTTGCCGTGGCTGCGAAACCACTGCCCCGCCGCGTCGTGCCACTCGTACTCGAAGCGCACGGCAATGCGATTGTCCATGAAGGCCCAGAGCGTTTTCTTCAGGCGATAGTCGTGCTCGCGCTCCCACTTGCGGGTGAGAAATTGCACCACCTGTTCGCGGCCGTTGACGAAGTCGGCGCGGTTGCGCCATTCGGTGTCGGGCGTGTAGGCCAGGCTCACACGGACCGGGTCGCGTGTGTTCCAGGCGTCTTCGGCGGCCTGCACTTTCCTGGTTGCGGTTTCAAGGGTGAAGGGCGGCAGCGGGGGCGGGATTCCATGGCGGTCTTTCGGTGAATGAAAAAGGGAAGAAGGGATTGCGAAGGCCCGCAATGTGCCACACGTAGACAGACCTGTCTACATGCCTACAATACGGCCATGGACATCTCCGGACTGCCCGCGCGCGAGCGCATCCTGCACACCGCGCACGACCTCTTCTATGCCGACGGCATTCGTGCCACGGGCATCGACCGCGTCATTGCGGCATCGGACGTGACCAAGGTCACCTTCTACCGGCACTTTCCATCCAAGGACGACCTGGTGCGCGAGTTTCTCGATCACCGCCATGCGCGGTGGATGGCATGGTTCGTCGATGCGCTCGGCCGGCGCGGCGCGCATGAACGTGCAGGCAATGCGGGGGCCTTGCTGCTGCTGCCCGAGGTCATGGCCGAATGGTTCGCCGACCCGGTCTTCAGGGGCTGCGCGTTCATCAACTCGGTGGCCGAGGTGGGCGGCAGCGTGCAAGGCGCCGCCGAGCGCGCGCGCGAACACAAGCGCGAGATGGCCGAGGTCATCGCGGGCCTGCTGCCTGCCGGCGCTGCGTCGCGCATGGCGCTCGCGCAGGCTGCCGCACTGGGGGTGGACGGCGCCATCGTCAAGGCGCAGATGGGCGGCCCGGCCCTGGCGCGCGAAGCCGTGGACGATCTGCGCCGGCTGCTCGAGGCGCTGGTTGTCGCGTCCGCACCGTCCACGACTCGATAACATCCGTTCCGGACACGACAACACACATGGCTTCGACGCGACTTCCCTCGACGCAGGGCCTGCAGGCTTTCGAGGCCGTGGCGCGCCTGCGCAGCGTGAACCTCGCGGCGGAAGAGCTCAGCGTCACCCCCAGCGCAGTGAGCCACCGCATCCGCCAACTCGAAGCGCTGCTCGATCTCAAGCTTTTTTCAGGCAACGACTTCGGTCTGAGCGCCGACGGCGTGGCCTACCTGGCCCGCGTGCGCGAGGCCATCGCGGCGCTGCAGCAGGTGCCCGGCCGCGAGCCCGCATCGCAAGTGCGACGGCTGCGGGTGGCGGTGACGCCCACGTTCTCCCGCCAGATGCTGCTGCCCCGGCTCGCGCGGTTTCGCGATGCCTATCCGAACATCGAGCTGATGCTGCAGGTGACCATGCCGGTGCGCAACATGACGGCCGAAGAGGCCGACCTGGAACTGCGCTTCGGCACCGGGCCTTTTCACGATCGCGAGTTCTGCCAATTGCTGGCCGACGACGTCGCGCCTGCCTGCAGCCCGGCGTACCTGCAGCGCCACGGGCCATTCGACGGCTTTGCAACCGATGCCGAGGTCTTGCGCGTGCAGCTGCTGCGCACGCCGCTCGAGTCGTGGCGCACCTGGTTCAAGGCCCGCGGCATCGGCTTGCCGGAGCCGGCCACAGGCCACCAGTTCAACGACCTGGGCCTGGCGCTCGATGCGGCGGCCGAAGACTTCGGCGTGGTGCTGATGCACCTGAAGCTCGGCAGCGCGTGGCTGGAGAACGGGCGCCTCGTGCGGCTTTCGGCAGAGAGCGTGCCCTCGCCCAACGCCTACTTCCTGTGCTGGCGGCCGGGGGCGATGGAACGCTGGGAGTGCGCAACTTTCGTCGAATGGTTGCGGCAGGCGCTGCGCGACTGACTGAATTCTTTTCAGGTCCGGCCTGGGTATTTTTCAGGTCCGAGTCCGTTTTGGACGCCACACTCGGCCCGCGGCGGAGCTTGCCCATAATCCCCGCTCGCGCGATCGAAAAACAGAGACCACCCAGGAGACTCCCCCGTGCCCGACCTTTCCAAGATCACCTGCATCGAAGACCTGCGGGTGGTCGCCAAGCGGCGCGTGCCGAAAATGTTCTATGACTACGCCGACTCCGGCGCATGGACCGAGGGCACCTACCGCGCCAACGAGAGCGACTTCCAGAAGATCAAGCTGCGCCAGCGCGTGGCGGTGAACATGGAGGGCCGCTCCACGCGCTCCACCATGATCGGCCAGGAGGTGGCCATGCCCGTGGCAATTGCGCCCACCGGCCTCACCGGCATGCAGCACGCCGACGGCGAGATCCTCGGTGCGCGCGCGGCCAAGGCTTTCGGCATTCCGTTCACGCTGTCGACCATGAGCATCTGCTCGCTGGAGGACATTGCGGAAAACACCGGCCGGCACCCATTCTGGTTTCAGCTCTACGTAATGAAGGACCGAGACTTCATCGAGCGACTGATCGAGCGCGCCCGCGCGGCGAACGTGTCGGCACTGCAGCTCACACTCGACCTGCAGATCCTCGGCCAGCGCCACAAGGACATCAAGAACGGCCTCTCGACGCCGCCCAAGCCGACCATCGCCAACATGATCAACCTGGCGACCAAGCCACACTGGTGCCTGGGCATGCTGGGCACCAAGCGCCGGACCTTCGGCAACATCGCGGGCCACGCCAAGGGCGTGGAGGACCTGTCGTCGCTGTCGTCGTGGACGGCCGAGCAGTTCGACCCCGCGCTGAGCTGGGCCGATGTGGAGTGGATCAAGAAGCGCTGGGGCGGCAAGCTGATTCTGAAAGGCATCATGGACGAGGAAGACGCGCGCCTGGCCGCCAACAGCGGCGCCGATGCGCTCATCGTCTCCAACCACGGCGGGCGCCAGCTCGACGGCGCGCCCTCTTCCATCTCGGCGCTGCCCGCCATCGTCGATGCAGTGGGCAGCAACATCGAGGTGTGGATGGACGGCGGCATCCGCAGCGGACAGGACGTGCTCAAGGCCCGCGCGCTCGGCGCCCGCGGCACGCTCATCGGCCGCAGCTTTCTCTACGGCCTGGGCGCCTACGGGCAAGCCGGCGTGACGCGCGCGCTGCAGATCATTCACAAGGAACTCGACATCACCATGGCCTTTTGCGGCCACACCAATATCGAGAACGTGGATTCGGGGATCCTGCTGCCGGGCACCTTCTAAGCCCCCTCGGGCGGCAGGCTTGCGGCGCTGGCTGACAGCGCGCAAATGCGTGCGTGCGGAAAATTGTTGCTTCCAACAACATCGCCCCGCACGGGCGGCAAAACCCATCATGAGCGCAGTCACGCCTGTCACGGACGGCCATTCGGCCTCCGCATCCCCGCCCCACCACTACACGGCCGAAGAAAAGCGCCACCGCGTCTTCTCGATCATGGCGGCCTCGTCGGGCAACCTGGTCGAGTGGTTCGACTTCTACGTGTACGCCTTTTCGGCGCTGTACTTCGCGTCGGCCTTCTTTCCCAAGTCGGACCCGACGGTGCAGCTGCTGAACACCGCGGGCGTGTTCGCGGCCGGCTTCCTGATGCGGCCCATCGGCGGCTGGCTCTTCGGCCGCATTGCCGACAAGATCGGGCGCAAGACCTCGATGCTGATCTCCGTCACGATGATGTGCGGCGGCTCGCTGGTCATCGCCTTCTTGCCGACCTATGCGCAGATCGGCGCTTGGGCGCCCTTCCTGCTGCTGGTGTGCCGGCTGTTCCAGGGCCTTTCGGTGGGCGGCGAATACGGCACCACCGCCACCTACATGAGCGAGGTGGCGCTGCGCGGGCAGCGCGGCTTCTTCTCGTCGTTCCAGTACGTCACGCTAATCGGCGGGCAGCTGCTCGCGGTGCTGGTGATCGTGGTGCTCGAACAGCTGCTCACCGAGGCCGAGCTCAAGGCTTGGGGCTGGCGCATTCCGTTCGTGGTGGGCGCTGTGGCCGCCGTGGTGGCGCTGCTGCTGCGCCGCACGCTGCACGAAACCCAGAGCGCCGAGGCCAAGGCCAACAAGGAGGCCGGCAGCATCGCCGGGCTGTTCAAGCACCACACGCCGGCTTTCCTCACGGTGCTGGGGTACACGGCCGGCGGCTCGCTCATCTTCTATACCTTTACCACCTACATGCAGAAGTACCTGGTGAACACGGTGCACCTGCCGATCAAGACGGCGAGCTACGTGATGACCGGCGCGCTCTTCGTCTACATGTGCATGCAGCCGGTGTTCGGCGCGCTGTCGGACCGCATCGGGCGGCGCAACAACATGCTGCTGTTCGGCGGGCTCGGCGCGCTGGCCACGGTGCCGATTCTCACGGCGCTGCAGCACACCACCAACCCGGTGGTGGCCTTCGTGCTGATCATCATCGCGCTGGCGATCGTGAGCTTCTACACCTCGATCAGCGGCATCGTGAAGGCGGAGATGTTTCCGCCCGAAGTGCGCGCGCTGGGCGTGGGGCTGGCCTATGCGGTCGCCAACGCCATCTTCGGCGGCTCGGCCGAATACGTGGCGCTGGGCCTCAAGTCGCTGGGGCACGAATCGGCGTTCTTCTGGTACGTGAGCGCGATGATGGTGATCGCATTTCTGGTGAGCCTGCGCCTGCCGCGGCAGGCGGCCTACCTGCACCACGACCACTGACCCGCCGCCCCGCGCGCGGCGCTACTCTTCGGCGATCCAGAGACCGGGGTAGTCGCGCACGAAGCAATCGGAGGTGACGCTCAGCGTTGCCGCGTAGTCGAAGCGCTTCGCGTCGTAGGCGTATTCATCGCTCGCGGTGCGTTCGTAGCGCTGCATCAGCTCGCTCAGCACGCCGCCCTCCAGGTCGACCCAGGCCGCCGGCGCATCGGCCCCTTCGCCCTGTGCGAGATTGAGCCGGCGCAATTGCAGCAGGTTGGTGGCTGGCGTAAAGCCAAGGTCGAGGTCCACGCAATGCGAAAGGTCCGGCACCGCTTCGTCGTTGAGTTTCCAGTGCCCGCGCGCGTCGCGGGCAATCGACAGATCGACCGCGTCTGCGCCGAGCCACCCGCGCACGGTGCCCCATTGCGCGTGCCAGTGCAGGTCGCAGCGCACACGGTAGTGCAATTGCGCAATGCGGCGGTCTTCAAGACGGAACACGGCGGCGCCGTCGAGCTGCCATGCGGTGGCGTTGCGTTCGAGGCGGCAGGCGTCATGGCCCGGTGCATCGAGCCTGCGCCACAGGATGGAAGCGACGGTTTGCATGCCGCGGATGATGGCGCGTGCGGGCGCAACAGGCAAGCCTTGTCACAATGCCCCGCACATGAACAAGAAGAAGACCCGACTCCCCGCCGCAGCCCTGCTGTTGTCCGCCCTGCTCTGCCTGGCTGCCGCGCCGGCCGATGCCGCGCTGAAAGACGGCGACATCGTCTTTCACACCTCGCGCTCCGCCCAGAGCCTGACAGTGCAGCGTGCCACCGGCTCGCGCTACAGCCACATGGGCATCGTGCTGCTGCGCGGCGGCAAGCCCTATGTGTTCGAGGCGGTGTCGACCGTGCGCTACACGCCGCTCGCCCAGTGGACGGCGCGCGGCGACGGCGGTCACTACGTGGCCAAGCGGCTGCGCAATGCCGATGCACTGCTGACGCCTGCCGCCGTGACCCGGCTGCACGCGGGCTCCGCCGACTACGAAGGCCGCCCCTACGACCTGACCTTCGAATGGTCGGACCAGCGCATCTACTGCTCCGAACTCGTGTGGAAGCTCTACCAGCGCGCGCTGGGCGTGCGCATCGGCGAGCTGCAGAAGATCCGCAGCTTCAACCTGGGCGACCCCGCGGTGCGCGCCAAGATGCGCGAGCGCTATGGCGACAAGGTGCCGATGGACGAGCCGGTGATCTCTCCGGTGGCGATGTTCGAATCGCCGCTGCTCACGACGGTGGAGGCGCGCTGAGCGCCGGACGGTCTCGCTTGAGGCGCCGTTCGCATCGATGCATGGCGAGCTAACATCGTACGACCGACCATTCAGAGGAGCGCGCAATTGGAATCCTGGTTCGCCCATGCCAAGCCGATCGACTCGCTGGAGCCCGAGATCGCTTTTCATTTGCAGGACGAGTTCCGTCCCGTGTCGGGGGCCCGGCCGAACCGCTCGCCTTGCCCGGGTTTCCGCGCGCCGAGCGTTTGCTGGCGCGCACCCGCGAGGTGATCGGGCACGAGACGGAGCTTGCCGCGTACTACGCACAGGTGGTTGCGGCCGCCCGGCGCCACGCGCTCACGCTCAGCCAGGTGCGGCACTACTTCTGGATGGATCTGCAGCTGGACAATGAAGAAGCCGGCGTTGAGCTGTCGTTCCCCTGGTATGACACCTTTGCCACGATGGACCATTTTCTTGCCGCAATAGCCGGCAACGACCAAGGCATGATCTACGACGACCAGGACCAGGGCTGGGCCGTGGAGGTCTGGGCCCGCAACGGCACGCTCTACATCCGCCAAAGCGATCCCGAGGCCGACGATGACCCCGGCATGGCCGTGACGCTGCCCAGGGCGGGCCTGCAGGCCCGCATCGCACCGCTGCGCGAGCGCACCGCGAAGATCGTGGCCCAGCTTGCAAAGGAATTCGGGGCCGACGTGTGGACCACGGGCGAGGCGCCTTCGTTTCCTTAGCGCAGGGCCTCGGAGCTCAGATCGGATACGCCGTCAGGATGTAGAACGGCTTGCCGTTGTAGCTTTCCATCTTCAGGATGATGCGCACGCCGGAGAGGTCGTTGACGGCCGTGCTGCCGAACTGCACGCCCCGCCCCACCACGTAGCCCAGCACGTGCTCCAGCTCCGGCGACTTGCTGCCCGCGGCCGCACTGCGTGACCAGGCTTGCACGGCGGCTGCATTGGCGCGCAGGGTTTCGGTGATCGCGCGTTCCGCCGTGGCCAGGTCGGCAAAGGTAGACACCGCCTTCGGGCCCGGCCGGGTGGCGGTTCGCACCCTGGCCAGCAGTTGCGCGTCGGTCTGGCCGACGTGCCGCGCCATGGTGTGCCCGCCGAGCCTCGATCCCGCGGCGGCTTCATGCTCGGCCAGGCGAATGCGGCCGCCGCGCGTCACGGCAATGATGCGGGCGGCTCCGAGCCCCGCGGCCACGACCAAGGGAACCGCCACATCGACCGCAAGCCCGATACCGTCAGCCGTTTCACGCGAGGCGCCCAGGGCCTCCGCCGCCGAGCTGGCGGTGACTGCGGTGGCGGTGCGCTGCGGAGTGCCCGTCCAGACCTGGCGGCCCGAGGTGGCGAGGGTGTCGAAGCCGTGCACGCCCAGCACCACGCAGCCCGCCTTGGTCACCATGGTGGGCTCGGGCGCGAGGCAAAGTACGCCGGCGCCCACCAGTTCGACGACGCCGCCCACCAGCCCGACGGTACCCCAGAGCCGGTTGCTCAGGCTCGCGGATTCGGGCACGTCCTGCCCGCCCAGAACGCCGGCCATCTGCACCGGTGTCAGTGCAATGGTCATGCCCTCGACTTCGTCACTCATGCCAGATCCCTTTCCTTGCCATGCTTTTCGATGCCATCGGACGGCCGAAACCGCGGTCCGCCGCATTCTGGCATGCACCCGCCGCAGGCAGACACGGCCCGGCCGCGAGACAATCGGCCCGTGAGTTCCCAGCCTTTGCCAAAGCCGCCGATACGCCGCATCGCCCACCTCGACATGGACGCCTTCTTCGCGTCCGTCGAGCTGCTTCGCTATCCGCAGCTCAAGGGATTGCCGGTGGTGATTGGCGGCGGGCGGCGCAGCGTGGACGAGGCGATTCGGCGCCTGCCCGAAGGCGGCACGCTGGCCGACATTCCGGTCGACGCCTTCCCGCGCCTGAAGGACTACGTGGGCCGCGGCGTGATCACCACCGCCACCTACCCCGCGCGGCAGTTCGGCGTGGGTTCGGCCATGGGGCTCATGAAGGCGGCCAAGCTGTGCCCGCAGGCGATCATCCTGCCGGTGGACTTCGACGAGATCCGCAAGTACTCGCGCACCTTCAAGCAGGTCATCAGGGAGGTCGCGCCGCTGATGGAAGACCGCGGCGTGGACGAGGTGTACATCGACTTCACCGACGTGCCGGGCGGGCAGCGCGACGGCGGGCGCTCGCTCGCGCGGCTGATCCAGAAAGCGATTCTCGACGCCACCGGCCTCACCTGCTCCATTGGCGTGGCGCCCAACAAGCTCATTGCCAAGATGGCGAGCGAGTTCAACAAGCCCAACGGCATCTCGGTGGTCTACGAGGACGACTTGCAAACCCTCATCTGGCCGCTGCCTTGCCGCAAGGTGAACGGCATCGGGCCCAAGGCCGATGAAAAGCTCAAGCGCTTCGGCATCGAGACGGTCGGCCAGCTTGCGGCCCGCGACAGGGATTGGCTCATTCAGAATTTCGGCAAGTCCACCGGCGCGTGGATGCACGAGGTGGCCTGGGGGCGCGACAACCGGCCGGTGGTGACCGAAAGCGAGCCTGTGTCGATGAGCCGCGAAACCACGTTCGACCGCGACCTGCATGCGGTGCGCGACCGCGCAGAGCTGGGCGCCATCTTCACCCACCTGTGCGAGAAGCTGGCCGAAGACCTGCAGCGCAAGGGCTACGTGGGCAAGACCATCGGCATCAAGCTGCGCTATGACGACTTCAAGATTGCCACGCGCGACCAGACCATCGACCGCTACACCGCCGACGGCAAGACCATCCGCCAGGTTGGCGGGCTGTGCCTGAAGCGCGTGCCGCTCGAGCGGCCGCTGCGCCTGTTGGGCGTGCGTGTGGGTGCGCTTGCGAAGGCGGGCAGCCCCGAGGCGATGTCACCCGCAGGCGCGGGTGCCCCGCGTGCGCCAGCGGACGCGGCGACCACCGCATCGCTCTTCTAGGTTCTAGGCTCGATGCCGAACCGCTGGCCCAGGCGCATTGCCATTGCACTGCTGGCGCTGCCGCTGCTGGCTGGGCTTTATATGGGCACGGCCTGCGCGTTGATGTTCTGGCCAGCCAACGCAACGCCTCAGGACACCACCACCGCAAACACGCCCGGAGTGCAGGCCTGGGTCTTGAGCAACGGCGTACACACCGACCTGGTGTTTCCGATCCGCTCGGCAACCATCGACTGGCGGCAGCTCTTCCCGGTCGCGCATTTCAAAGCCGTGCCGCCCGACGCCGAGTTCATCGCCATCGGCTGGGGAGATCGCGAGTTCTACCTGAACACGCCGACCTGGGGCGACCTGACCGTGTCCCGCGCATTCGGTGCCATGCTCGGCGGCAACCGTGCCCTGCTTCACGTCACCTACCTGCGCCGCGCGCAACTGCGGTACAACGCCTTCCTCCTGCCTCTCTCCGAAGCGCAATACGCACAGCTCACGGACTACGTGCGTGCCGCCCTGCCGGCAGGCCGCGCAACGCCGATTGCCGGCGCCCACTACGGCAACGACGATGCCTTCTACGAAGCCGAAGGCGGCTACCACCTCTTCGAGACCTGCAATACCTGGACCGGCCGGGGCCTGCGGCAGGCGGGGGTCACGGTGAGCCGCTGGACGCCCTTCGATTTCAATGTGACGTGGCATCTGCAGCCGGTGCGCCCCTGACGCACAGGAACAAAGAGCCTCCATCGCACCAGCGGCGCGTGCGGCGTCCTACAGGCGACGGTTGCCGGCACAGGCACAAGCGACGGGAATCGCTACAACCCGAACCACATGCCGGCACGCTCCACATCGCCTCCTCAGCCCTCGCCGCCTTCCAAGCCGACGCCGACCGCCAACGGCCTGGTCTATGTGAACCCCGACATGCCGGGCATCCGGCGCCTGAAGCACGGGGACCACTTTCGCTACCGCGATGCAAAGGGGCAATGGGTGCGCGACCCGGACGAGCTCTCGCGCATCCGCATGCTGGCGATTCCGCCGGCCTATACGCAGGTGTGGATCTGTCCGCTGGCCAACGGCCATCTGCAGGCCACCGGCATCGATGCACGGGGCCGCAAGCAGTACCGCTACCACCCCGACTGGCGGCTCTTCAAGGACGAAACCAAGTTCGAGCGGCTCGAAGCCTTCGGGCTTGCGCTGCCGCGCATCCGCGCACGCGTGGGGCGCGACCTGCGAGAGGGCGGCAAGGCTGCCGCGCCGGGGCGCCAGCTGGTGCTGGCTGCGCTGGTGCGCCTGCTCGACACCACGCTGCTGCGCGTGGGCAATGAAGAGTACGCGAGCAGCAACGGCTCCTACGGCCTCACCACGCTGCGCAACCGGCATGCCGCCGTGCAGGGTGCGGCGCTCCGGCTGCGCTTTCGGGGCAAGAGCGGCGTCATGCACGAAGCCCTGCTGGACGATCCGCGCGTGGCGAAGGTGGTGCGCCAATGCCAGCAGCTGCCCGGCCAGGCGCTCTTTCAGTACCAGGACGAAGACGGCGAGCTGCGCAGCGTGTCGTCCACCGACGTGAACGACTACCTGGCCGAAGCCTCGCCGGGCGAGCGCTTTACCGCCAAGGACTTTCGGACCTGGCACGGCACCGTGCAGGCGCTGGAGCTCACGCGGCTGGCCTGCGAACCGGGCCGCACCGCCGCCGACGGCAGCCGCTACAGCGCCAAGGAGATCCTGGCCGCAGTGGCCAAGCAGTTGGGCAACACGCCCGCGGTGTGCAAGAAGGCCTATGTGCACCCCGCGGTGCTGGCGCTGGGCAGTGCGCTTGCGGGCGATGCCGAAGACGAATCCGCGGAGGTGCTGCGAAAGATGTCGGCCCGCACCGCGGCCCGGCGCACGCGCGGTCTCCACGCCGCGGAGGAGCGGCTGCTCGCCTTTCTGCGGGCGCACCGGCAACGGCTGGCGCGCGAACTGCGCGAGGCCTCGAAAGCACGGAAGGCGAACGGCAAAGGCAGCCCGACGGCGGCGCCCCGGCCCACCCGGCGCCCCGCGCCGCGGCGAAGGCCTGCTCAGCCCGCGGCGAGCGAGAAGCGAACGCTGTCGCGTTCCAGCGCCGCTGTGTAGCCCAGGTCTTCGGCCAGGCTTTGCAGCGCAATGGCGTCGATGGCCAATGCGCGCGGCGCACGATGCGCGCCGAGCACCGGGCTCACACCGCCGGATTCGCGCGGCAAGGCGCTCAGGCGAAGCGCATCTTCCCCGTCGGCATCGATGCGTATGGCACCGGCCTCCGGCACGCTGTCGTGCAGATAGCCGAGCCCGCCGAGAAGCAGATAGCGCAATGCGGCTCCCTGCGGCCTGCGGGGTTCGCCTTCAAGAGGATCGAGTGCGGGGTCGACGTCCAGCGTCACGCCGTGCATGTCGAAGGCCGCGCGCATCAGGCCCACGCATTGCGCCACCAGCGCGCTGCGCGTGATGCCGTCGTCCGCCGTGGCCAGTTCCCAGTCGCGCAGCGAGCGGATCCCCTCCACGAGCTCGGACACCTGGTTGTCGATGAGCGCCACGCGCTCTTCGCAGGCTGCGGGGTCGATGGGCGTCGCGCCGACCTGGCGCTTGAGCATGAGCAATGCCATGCGAATGACCGAGACCGGCGCCGCCATGTCGTGCCGCAATGCCGGCAAGGCGCGAGTGAGCAATTCATGGCGGACGCCGGCGGCGATCCAGCTGCGGGCTCCTGGCGAGGCCTTCATTGCACGGCGGCGCCCGAAGGCTTCGCCTCGTTTTGTGGACAGGCCGGCAGACGGCAGCGGCCTGCAGGTCGGGGGACGGCAATGGGCACGTTCACTTTGCGCTTCCTGAGCGAAGGAAAGTCAACAAGTATCGGCCCCGCCTTCCTCGGCGGGTGTAGGAGCGTGCCTACGCTTTGGGCCTCGGAGAAACCGAGCTTTCGGGGTGGACGCAAGGCTACGGTTTGCCGAGGTAGACCCGCACGTCCTTCACCTCCACGCCCGCGGCTGCGACGGCTGAGCGCAGCTGCGCCTCGGTCACGCCCAGGGTCTGGGTCCAGTAGCGCACCTCGTGCGGCTCGTTCACGTTGATGCGGCTCCGGTCTTGCGGGCCGCGCTTGCTGGGATCGTCTGCCATGGTGGTTGGATGCTCCTTGATCGATGCATACACGATGCGCCCTTTTTCTGCACGGCACTGGAGGACGGCGGCGCGGCTCGATGCAGGAAAAGTCCGAGCAGCAGCGCAGTACCGCAGGGCGCCGTCGGTGTTGGAGATGTCCGGAAGCGGCGCGCGCGGCGATGGCCTCGCGCCTATCTTCAGCGCTCGATCACTTCCGCACTGAATACCGCATGACCCCCGAGCAGAACAAGCGAACCATTTCCGACGCATGGAAGGCCTTCGCAAGCCACGATGCAGCACGCATCGCCGCCTGGTTCACGGAAGACGCCGAGTGGCTCGCGCCGCAGCGCAACGCCACCGCGCTGGCGCTGGACATTCCCGACCACATGATCGGACAGAAGGCCATCGTGCACTTTCTAGCGGACATGTTCCCGAAGCTTTTCGTCTCCGATGTCACCGTCGATTTCCGCAGCAGATACTGCGAAGGCGACACCGTGATCGTCGAACTGCGCATGCAGGCCATGCTTGCGAACGGCAGAAAGTACGACAACGACTACTGCTTCATCTTCGAACTCCGAGACGGACGCATCGCCCGCATGCGCGAGTACATGGACACGCAGAAAGGCCATGCCTGCATCTTCGGCTGATGCATGCAGCGCACAAGGCCGCTATCTGCAGCGCGCCTGCAGTTCGCGCTTGAGCACCTTGCCGTTGGCTGTGGTCGGCATTGGGGCGATTGCCTCGATGCGCGCCGGCCGCTTGTAGGGCGACAGATGCTCCGCCAGGTAGCCGCGCAATGCGGGTTCATCGAGAAACGCGCCTGGCTTCATTTCGACGAAGGCGACGATCTGCTCGTTGCCGTCCGACTCGGGCACGCCCACCACCGCGCAAAGGTGCACGCCG
Organism: Variovorax sp. S12S4; assembly: GCF_023195515.1. Classification (NCBI taxonomy): domain Bacteria; kingdom Pseudomonadati; phylum Pseudomonadota; class Betaproteobacteria; order Burkholderiales; family Comamonadaceae; genus Variovorax; species Variovorax sp. S12S4. The sequence continues at coordinate 3,251,090 of NZ_JALPKR020000002.1, read as the reverse complement.
TCGAAACGGCCGATCACCGTTTCGATCTCGGCGGGGTACACGTTGAAACCCGAGCGGATGATCATTTCCTTGAGCCGGCCGACCACGAACAGCGCGCCGTCCGCATCGAAGCGGCCGAGGTCGCCGCTCGCGTACCAGCCGCCCGGACGCATGACCTGCGCCGTGGCCGCCGCATCGCGAAAGTAGCCCAGCATGAGGCCAGGGCCGCGCAGCCAGATTTCGCCTGTTTCTCCCGGCGCGACATCGTTGCCGCCCGAGTCGACGATGCGTGCCTCGCCGCCTTCCACCACGTAGCCCGCGGCCGTGTCCGCGCGCGGAGCCTCGACGCGCGTCAGGAACACCGAGCCCGCGTATTCCGATAGGCCGTAGCCATAGTGCAGCGGCTGGCCGAACAGCGCCTCGATGCGCTGCTTGAGCCCCAGGTCGAGCGGCGCGGAACCCGTATAGACGTAGCGCAACGCCGGAAAGCGAATCGCAACGCGCTCCGCCTCGACGTGCGCCAGCAGGCGCGCATACATGGTGGGAGGGCCGAGCAGGTTCGACACCTGCTCATGCGCGAGCGCCTGCAGCATGTCGGCGGGCGAAAAGCTGGCGCGCAGCACCAGCGCAGCGCCGCCCGTGAGCGCGGCCATCAGCACCGTGCCAATGCCGAAGATGTGCGTCATCGGCAAGAAGGCGTAGACCCGATCGCGCTGGCTCAGTGAGCGCACGCGGGCCGACACGCGGCCGAAATGCAGCAGCCCGCGGTGCGACACCATCACGCCCTTGGGTGTACCCGAGGTGCCTGATGTGAAGATGATGGCGGCCGCATCCGCCAGCGCAGGGTCGGCCTCCGGGCGGGCTTCGGCGCGCGCGGCCGAGCGCAACACGCCGGGCAATGCCGACGATGTGGCGCCGGCGCGAATCGCGTGCTGGCGCGCGGCCTCCGAAGCGCCGGTGGTGAAGTAGCACAGCCGTGCATCCGCGCGCTCGGCAATGGCCGCAATTTCGCCCGGCGACATGCGCGCATTGACGCCGCACGACCAGGCTCCGACACGGCTGCACGCCATGATCAGCGCGATGTGCGCGGCGCAGTTCTCGGTCACCAGCAGCACGCGGTCGGTCGGCCGCACGCCCGCTGCCAGCAAGTCTTGGGCGGCAGCCTCGGCCATGGCCTGCAACGCCGCATACGACACGGTGCCCGAGGGCTCGAAAAGAAAAACCGCTTCGGGCGAGCGCGATGCGCGCGCTTCGAGCAGTTCGTGAATTCGCGTGGGCACCATCGGCTATTCCGCTTCGATGCCCTTGGACGCGGTGGCCCAGAGCTTTCGGTCGGCCTGGCCCTTGGAGGCCAGCAGTTCCGCGGCGCCGGTCCACACTTCGTAGCCCTGCTCGCGCAAGCGATTGGCGATGTCCTCGCGCGCCATGGCCTTGTGCGCGGCTGCATTCAGGCGGGCGACCAGCGCCGGGTCCATGCGCGCGGGGCCATAGAGGCCGAACCAGCCGCCCACGTCATACCCGGCCACGCCGGATTCGATCATGGTCGGCACCTCGGGCAGCATGCGGTTGCGCTGGCGCGATGTGACCGCCAGCGCGCGCAGCTTGCCCGACTGGATGAACGGCCGCGAGGTGGCGATGATGTCGAACATCATCGTCACGGTGCCGCCCATCACGTCGGCCAGCGCGGGCGCGCTGCCTTTGTACGGCACATGCGTCAGCTGCACACCGGTCATCTTCTCGAGCAGCGCGCCGCTCAGGTGGTTCGACGCGCCGATGCCGGCCGAGCCGTAGAACACCTTGCCCGGCCGCGCCTTCGCGTAGGCCAGCAGCTCGGCCACGCTGTGCACCGGCAGGTCCTTGTTGACCACGAGCACATTGGTGTAGTCCACCAGCGGTGCGATGGGCGTCAGGTCCTTCATCGGGTCGAAGGGCATCTTGCGCTGGATGTTCGGGTTGATGGTGATCGTCGGGCTCGCACCGAAGAACAGCATCGCCGCATCGGGCGCAGACTTGGCGACCGCATCGCCGCCTACTGAGCCGCTGGCACCCGGCCGGTTTTCCACGATGACCTGTGTGCCGAGCTCCTGGCCGAGCGCGGGCGCAAGCAGGCGCGCCGCGCCGTCCACCGGCCCGCCCGCGGAGTAGCCAACCACCAGCTTGATGAGCGGCGGCAGCTGCTGTGGCTGTGCGAAGGCGCGCGAAGGCAGTGCGACCAGCAGTGCGCTGCCTGCCAGCGCGGTGGCGGCTTGCCGCCGTGTGATGTCCGTGGTTTCCATTGGCTTGTCTCCTGTTGTTTATTTCTTGGGCGAACGCAACCGGCTCAAACAGGCAGGTCGAGCACCTGCCGCGCGAGGATGTTTCGCTGGATCTCGTTGGTGCCACCGTAGATCATTGCGGCCGTCGAGCCGATTAACGGCGACAGCACGTTGAAGGTCTGTCCGTCGAGCACCTGGTCGCCGGCCACCGCGCCCTGCTCTTCGCCGGCCTCGATCAGCAATGCGCCGATGCGGTGATAGGTTTCGCTGGCCCATATCTTCAGCAGCGACACCGATGCAGGCAGCGGCTTGCCCGCGCGCACGATGTCGGCAAAGCCCGTGTACGCGGCCGACAGGTCGAGCACGTCGAGCCGCAGCGCCGCGAAGCGCTGCGCGAACACCGGGTCTGCAAAAAGACGCCGGGCCTGTGCAAGCCGCGCCAATTGGCCGAGCGCGTACTGCGACTGCTTGGGGCTGCCGAGAAAAATGCGCTCGAAGCTCAGCAGCGCCTTGGCAATGGTCCAGCCGCCGTGCAGCTTGCCGACCAGGTTTTCGGCCGGCACGCGCACGTTGTCGAAAAACACCTCGCAGAACTCGGGCTCGCCCGAAAGCGTGTGAATCGGCCGCACCGTGACGCCCGGCGTGCGCAGGTCGCACAGCAGAAAGCTGATGCCCTCCTGCTTGCGCGCCGCCTTGTCGGTGCGCACGAGCATGAAGATGTGGTTGGCGTCCTGGGCGAGCGTGGTCCAGATCTTCTGGCCGTTGACGATGAAGTGGCCGCCCTCTGCATCGCGCCCCGCCACGGCCTCGGTGCGCAGCCCGGCCAGGTCGGAGCCGGCATTGGGCTCCGAGTAGCCTTGGCACCACACATGCTCGCCGCTCAATATGCGCGGCAGAAAGCGGCTCTGCTGTTCGGGCGTGCCGTGCTGGATCAACAGCGGTCCGATCATCACGATCCCCTGGTCGGGCGTGCGCGCGACGCCGTACTGCTCCAGCTCCTCGATCCATGCAATGAGCTTGTCGGCGGGCAGGCCCATGCCGCCATGCGCCTGCGGCCACGCCGGTGCGATCCAGCCTTGTTCGGAGAGGGTGAGATACCAATCGCGTATCTCGCTCCAGCGGGCCCGGTGCGAAAGGTAGCGCAGCTGCTGCGGGTAACGCTGCTGCAGAAAGCCGCGCACCATGCGGCGGAAATCCGCTTCGGGCATTGCGCTCCAGTCGGCCGTGCGCGGAAACTCGCCTTTCCATTCGGCCGCGCCGGTTCGCGCCTCTCCGCCTTCGGCCAGCATGGCATGGCGGCGCTGGTGCGCAGCGGCATTGCCGAGCCATGCCGAAAGGCACAGCGTGCGCTTGTAGTAGAGGCTTAGGTCGCACTCCTGCGTGTAACCGATGGCGCCATGCAATTGCACCGCCGCGCGCGAGACCTGCAGCGCCGCGGCGGTACAGCGGGCGTTCACGCGGCTGGCCTCGGCTTCGAGCCGGTCGGCCGCGAGCCCCTGGCTGGCGAGCGACAGCACTTCCGCCAGGGTGGCTTGCGCCACTTCGAGGTGAATGAACATGTCCACGCAGCGGTGCTGCAGCGCCTGAAAGCTGCCGATGGGCTTGCCGAACTGCGAGCGGGTGCGCAGGTACGCCAGCGTCTGCGTGAGCATGGCCTGCCCCACGCCCAGCAGTTCGGCGGCCTGCAGGATCTGGCCGGCAGCCAGCGCATGGCGCAGCGCATCTTGCGCGGCGGGGCCTTCCGCCAGCACTGCTTCGGGCGGCAGCTCCACCTGCTCGAAGCGCAGGCTCGCGGCCTGGCTTCCGTCCACCAGCGGCATCAGGGTTTCGCTCACGCCGGCCGTGCCGCGCGGCACCCACAGCAGCACCGCGTCGTCGCTGCCCCGCGCCGACACCAGCCAGCCGCTGGCCGCCGCGCCGGGCAGCACCATGAGTTTCTCGCCCTGCAGCAGCACGCCGCCCGCATGGCCCGCACGCGGTTCGCAGCCGCAGGCGAGCGGCACGGCGCTCAGGTCGCCCGCGCTCTCCTGCCAAGCCAGCGCAGGCAGGGTGCGGCCGGCCGCCAGCTCGGCAAGCAGCGTTTGCGCGTTCTGCGATTCGAGCCGCGCCAGCAGCAGCGCGCTGAGACCCGCCACCGCCAGCAGCGGTTCGGGCGCGACGTGCTCGCCGGCCGCCCGCAATATTTGCGCGGCACCGGTGAGGCCCAGGGCCAGGCCGCCGGCCGATTCAGGCGCGAGCATGCCGGTCCAACCCAGCTCGGCGAGCGCGCTCCAGCCTTGCGCCTCGTCGGCATCGAGGTGTTCCATGCGCTCGCGCCGGCGCTGGATGGAACGGCTGCGAACGAAGTAGTCGAGCGCGGCTTCGCGTATTGCGGAGAGTGATTCGGTGTCCATCGCCGCAGCGTGACAGAACACCCCCTCGCGCGGCATTTGCATTTGCCGAAGGGAGGGTTTCGCAATCACAGAACCGCCTCGCGCGGGAGAGGCATAGATTCGGTGGATGAACAGCAGCAACGACACCCGTTTTTCCGACATCCGCGACGCCGTGCGCGACCTGTGCGCGCAGTTTCCCAACGAGTATTTCCGCAAGGTCGACGAGGCGCGCGGCTATCCCGCCGAATTCGTCGATGCGCTCACCAAGGCCGGCTGGATGGCCGCGCTCATTCCGCAGGAGTACGGCGGCTCGGGCCTGGGGCTCACCGAAGCCTCGGTGATCATGGAAGAAATCAACCGCTGCGGCGGCAATTCGGGCGCCTGCCACGGCCAGATGTACAACATGGGCACGCTGCTGCGGCACGGCAGCGAGGCGCAAAAGCGCAACTACCTGCCGCGCATTGCCACCGGCGAGCTGCGGCTGCAGTCGATGGGCGTGACCGAGCCCAGCACGGGCACCGACACCACCAAGATCAAGACCACGGCCGTGAAGAAGGGCGACCGGTACGTGATCAACGGCCAGAAGGTGTGGATCTCGCGCATCCAGCACTCGGACCTGATGATCCTGCTGGCGCGCACCACGCCGCTGGCGGACGTGAAGAAAAAGTCCGAAGGCATGTCGATCTTCATCGTCGACCTGCGCGAGGCCATCGGCAACGGCATGACGGTGCGGCCCATCCTGAACATGGTGAACCACGAGACCAACGAACTCTTCTTCGAGAACCTCGAGATTCCGACCGAGAACCTGATCGGCGAAGAGGGCCAAGGCTTCAAGTACATCCTCGACGGCCTCAATGCCGAGCGCACGCTGATTGCGGCGGAATGCATCGGCGACGGCTATTGGTTCATCGACAAGGTCACGGCATACACGAAAGAGCGCGTGGTGTTCGGGCGACCCATCGGCCAGAACCAGGGCGTGCAGTTCCCAATTGCCGAGGCCTTCATCGAAATCGAAGCCGCCAACCTCATGCGCTATGAAGCCTGCCGCCTGTTCGATGCGCGCGAGCCCTGCGGCGCGCAGGCCAACATGGCGAAGTACCTGGCGGCCAAGGCAAGCTGGGAGGCCGCCAACGCCTGCCTGCAGTTCCATGGCGGCTTCGGCTTTGCCTGCGAATACGACATCGAGCGCAAGTTCCGCGAGACGCGGCTCTACCAGGTCGCGCCGATCTCGACCAATCTCATCCTGAGTTACGTGGCGGAGCACATGCTCGGCCTGCCGCGCTCGTTCTGAAGGGACTGATCCATGACCGATTCGAACCACCCGAGCAAGGTGCTCGCCACCTTCGCCGCCGAGCTGAAGTTCGCGGACATTCCCGCGCCCGTGCTGCGCCGCACCGAAGACCTGATGCTCGACTGGCTCGGTTCAGTGCTCGCGGCCCGCACCGCGCGGCCGGTGCGCTCCATCGAACGCTTCGCGCAGATGATGGGCCCCGCCGAAGGGCCGAGCGAAATACTCACCTCGCGCCGCACCAGCTCGCCGGTGTTTGCGGCGCTGGTCAACGCCGCGGCCTCGCACTACGTGGAACAGGACGACGTGCACAACGGCTCGGTGTTCCACCCGGCCGCGGTCGTCATTGCACCGGCGCTGGCCGTGGCGCAGAGCATCGGCGCGACCGGCGCGCAGTTGCTGGCGGCCGTGGTCGCGGGCTACGAGGTCGGCATCCGCGTGGGCGAATTCCTGGGCCGCTCGCACTACAAGACCTTTCACACCACGGCAACGGCGGGCACGCTGGCGGCGGCCGCCGCGGTGGGCAGCCTGCTGAAGCTCACGCCGCAGCAGATGCTGCATGCCTTCGGCTCGGCCGGCACGCAATCGGCGGGAGTGTGGGAGTTTCTGCGCGATGCGGCCGACTCCAAGCAGTTGCACTGCGCGCATGCGGCAGCCAGCGGGCTCATGTCGGCCTACCTTGCGCAGGACGACTTCACGGGCGCCGCCAAGGTGCTCGAAGGGGCGCAGGGCCTTGGCGTGGGCATGTCGAGCGATGCCGATCCGGCCCGCCTTACGGATCGCCTCGGCACGCGCTGGGCGCTGGCCGAAACCTCGTTCAAGTACCACGCCTCGTGCCGCCACACCCATCCCGCGGCCGATGCGCTGCTGCAGGTGATGACGCAACACGCTCTCAAGCCCGACGACGTGATTCGTGTGACCACGCATGTACACCAGGGCGCCATCGACGTGCTGGGCCGCGTCACGGTGCCGGCCACGGTGCACCAGGGCAAGTTCTCGATGGGCACGGTGCTTGGCCTTATTGCGGTGCATGGCCGCGCCGGGTTGAGCGAATTCGACCGCGACTTTCTCGCGCCCGAGGTGGCCGCGTTCCGCGAGAAGGTGGCAATGGAGCTCGATGCCGAAGTCGATACCGCCTACCCCGCGCGCTGGATCGGCAAGGTGAGCGTGCAGACCCGCGACGGCCGCACGCTGCAGGGCCGAGTGGACGAGCCCAAGGGCGACCCCGGCAACACGCTGAGCCGCGCCGAGATCGAAGACAAGATGCAGCGCCTGGTGCACTACGGCGAGGGTGCCACGGCGGAAGAAGCCAAGGCGCTGTGCGAGCGCATCTGGCAGCTCGAAACCGCGTCGCGCATCGGTCGCTGGCTCGGCTGAGGGCCCCCTCCGTATCTTTGTTTGGCCCTCAGGCCTCGGCGAAGAGCCGGCCCTGCCCGGCCGAGCGCGCATCGAGGCCCGCGGTGCGCACCAGGTCCCAGAAGCCGGCGGGCGAACTCGACACCACCGGCACCTGCAACCGCGCTTCCACTTCGCGCACCGCATCGAGCGTGACCAGCCCGCCGCATGAGATGAGAATGCCGTCCGCCCCGGGCTGTGCATCGAACACCCGCAGGCACAGGTCGACCAGCACCTGCGTGGGCACCTGGCCCACCGCCTGCACGTCCGAAATGGCCAGGCCCTGGAGCGCCAGCAGCTCGAAGCCGCTCTGCTCGAGGTAGCGCCGCAGATGTGCGTTGACCTCGTCGATGTAGGCGGTGGCTACCGCCACGCGCCGCACGCCCAGCTGGCGCAGCGCGCCGACGATGGCGTTGCTCATGGTGGTGCAGGGCAACCCGGTCGCCCGTGCCATCTCGGCCTGCAGTTGTGCATTGAAATCTGCCCCACGAAAAAAACTCAACGAGGTACCCATGAGCGAGACCGCGGAAACGCCCTCTGCCTTGAGCGCCACCGCCTTCTCCACCACCGAATCGATCACCTCGGTGTATCCGCGCGTCGAGATTTCGCCCAGGCCCAGGCCGAGCGCGCTGAAGCGGATGCGCTCGCCGTACAGCAGCGGGCCATCGACCGGCACGGCGCCGGCCGCTGGCGGCACGATCAGGCCAAGGTGCGGCAGCGGTGCCATCTACTTGCCCTCCGCCACGATGTTCTGCTCGGCAATGATGCGCTGCCAGCGCCTGGTTTCTTCGGCCATGTCCTTGCCGAGCTGCGCCGGTGTGGCGTAGGCGCGCAGCGTGCCTTGCGCAGCGGCGGCGGCGCCCGCCTCGGGCGTGCCGAGTACCGTCTTTACGGCGGCCGAGAGCTTGTCGACGATCTCGTCGGGCGTGCCGGAGGGCGCAAGCACAAAGATCCGCGGTGCCACGTCGAAGCCCGGTAGCGCATCGGCCAGCGGCGGCACGCTCTCGGCTCCTTCGAGCCGCGCGGTGTTCATGAGCGCAATGGCGCGCAGCTTGCCGGCCCTGGCTTGCGCCATGCCGGCCGTGGCGCTGACCACGCCAATGGGCACCTGCCCGCCGACCACGTCGGGCACGATCTGCGCGGCGCCGCGGTAAGGCACGTGCACCACGTTGCTCCCGCTCGATTGCTTCAGCATCTCGAAGCCCAGGTGCTGCACCGTGCCGACGCCCGAGGTGGCGAACGAATAGCGCCCGGGGTTGGCCTTGAGCTCCTTCACCAGCTCGACCGGCGTCTTGGCCGGAAAGTCGTTGCCCGTGACGATCATCAGCGGCGAGACGAAAGCGCCCGCCACCGGCTTGAAGCTGGTGAGCGGATCGAGCCCGATCTTCGGCTGCAGCAGCTTGGCGATGAGCAAGGCGCTGTCGCCCATCATGAGTGTGTAGCCGTCGGGCGGCGCCTTGGCGACGAACTCGGCTGCAATCAGCCCGGTGGCGCCGGTGCGGTTGTCGATCATCACTTGCTGACCCAGGACCGCTGAAAGCCGCGTTCCAAGCAGGCGCGCGACCGCATCGACGCCGCCGCCGGCCGAGTAGCCGACCACGAGGCGAATCGGCTTGTCAGGGTAGCTTTGGGCCCACGCGGCGGGCGCGGCAAACAGGCCCGCCAGGCCCAGTGCCATGGCAGCACGCAGCGCCTCGCGGCGTGCAGGGCGAACAATATCTCTGGCTTTCATCGTGTCTCCAATAGTCATTGGTCGGTGGCCGTCTGCGCGGCTCATTCAAGCGCACCCCGAGGGGCGTTCGTTTCTAGGCTTTGCCCTTGCCGTGAGAAGTGGGCAGCTTCGCGAGTTCGCGCACCCGCTCCGCATTGGGCGCGAAGCCCAGGCCCGGGGTCTCTGGCAGATGCAGCCAGCCGTCTTGCGGTACCGGCAGGCCGTCGAAGATCTGCTTGAGCATCTGCACCGCCACGTAGTGGTATTCGGCCATGCCGCCGTTCGAAACACCCGCATGCAGGTGCATGTTGTGAAAGGGCCAGGCGCCGCCGTTGTCGATCGGCACGTTGAAGGCCTGCGCCATGCCCGCGATTTTCAGGCACTGCGAATAGCCGCCCGAGATGGTCACGTTGGGCTGCAGCACGTCGGCCGCCTGGTTCACCAGCAGGTCGCGAAAGCGGAAGGCCAGGCCCTCGTTCTGCCCGCAGGCCAGCGGAATGCTGGTGCGCGAGCGCAGCTGGGCCATCTGGCGCACGTCGTTCTGCGTGAGCGGCTCCTCGAAGAAGCTGATGCCGTAGGGCTCGATACGGCGCGCGAACTCGGTCGCGTGGAACAGGTCGAGGCCGCAGTTGGCATCGACATACAGCTTGACCTCGGGGCCGACCGCCTCGCGCACGGCGGCCACGCGGCGCACGTCTTCCGCAATGACCTCGTCGATGGGCCGCGGCTCGTCGCGCCGCGCGAGCGCATGGCCGCCGACAGTCATCTTCAGCCGCTGGAAGCCTTGCGAAACCCAGAGCTTGGCGGCGGCGGCGAGCTGGTCGCGCTCGAAGAAGCCGAAGCCGAAGGTCGCATAGACCGGCACTTTCGAACGGGCACCGCCCAGCAGGCGCCATAGCGGCTGGCCGAGCGCCTTGCCCTTCAGGTCCCACAGCGCGATGTCGAGCGCGGCGATGGTGTGGCTTGCATAGCCGGTCTGGCCGCGGGGGAGAGCAGCCAGTAGAGCTTCTCCCACAGCCGCTCGGTGGCCATCGGGTCTTCGCCGACGAGCGCCGGGCCGGCCACCTCGCGCACGGCGGCGGCAATGATCTCTTCTTCGGTGATGGCGGTCATGCCGTGGCCGACAAGGCCGGTGTCGGTCTCGATCTCGGTCAGGCACAGGGAGAGCGAGGTCTGCTTGTTCAGCCCCAGCACGTCGATAGTGACAGGAATGTTCAGCGGCGTGGCGCTGACGCGGGTGATCTTCAAGAATGTCTCCTTTGGCTTGCGGTTGCACCACCATTCTTGGCGCGCAGGCTGCGGGGAACAATTCGTTTTTGGCGGACACGAGCCTTCGCGCCGCGCGAAGGCCCGGGCTCAGTCGGGCCGGCCCAGATGCTCCAGCACCGAGCGTGCTGCCGCGGTCAGGTCTTGCTGCCGCCGCACGCACAGAAGATGGCGCCGCACCGCCCACGGGGCATCGAGCTTCAGGCAGCGCAGCTTCAATATCTGCAGCTGCGGGAGGATGGCCGCATAGGGCAGCACGCCGATGCCCACGCCCTGCTCCACCATGCGGCAGACCATGTCGAAGCTGCCCACCTGCATGCGCACCTTGAGCGGCATCTGCGCCTCCAGCGCCGCGTTCAGCAGCACGCGGTGCAGCGCCGTGCCTTCGCGCACCACGATATGGTCGTGCCTCAGCACCTCATCGACGCCGATACGCTTGCGCCTGGCCAGCGGATGGTCGCGCGCCACCACCACGGCGAGTTCATCGCTGCGGTAGGGCAGGCATTCGAGCGTTTCGGCGGGCGTGTGGCCTTCGATGACCCCGATGTCGGCCAGGCCGGCCTGCACCGCCTTCACAACCTCGGTGCTGGCGCGCTCCTGCAGGTCGATCTTGAGCACGGGATGAAGCCGCAGGAACGAGCCGATCTGCGCAGGCAGGAACTGCGCAATGGTGGACGCGTTGGCCGTGATGCTCACCACGCCCGCCACGCCATTCTGAAAGTCGTCGAGCTCCGCGCCCAGCCGGTCCATGGCCGACAGCACGGCACGCGCGTGCAGCAGCAGACCGTGGCCGGCTGAGGTGAGCGTGACGCCGCGCGCATGGCGCACCAGCAGGGGCAGCCGCGCGCGGGCCTCGAGATCGGAGATGCGCTTGCTCGCGGCTGCCAGCGCAATATGGCAGCGCTTGGCCCCTTCGCTGATGCTGCCATGATCGGCCACGGCCACGAACAGGCGCAGCGACTTCAGGTCGGCGGACATGACTGCACGCCTTTTTTTCAGGACATGACGAGGTGATCGAACAGCTCGCGCGCCGAAGCGGGCAACTGCTCGCGGTCGCGTGCAATCAGCTTGAGTTCACGCTCCGCCCATGCATCGCTGAGCGCGACGGTAGAGATCTGCATCGCCATCGACAGCCGCTGCGCCGATGAAGCCGGCAGCACGCCGACGCCCACGCCCGCTTCGATCATCAGGCAGATGGCTTCGAAGCTGCTGACCTGGATGCGCGGGTTGAAGCCGCGGCCGGCCAGTTCGGCGCGGCGCTGCAGAAAGCGGTGGATGGCACTGCCGTGGTGCAGGCCCACGTGCTGCTCGTCGAGCGTGTCGGCAAAAGCCACCGAAGGCGCCCCTGCAAGGTGATGCGTCTTGGGGACCACCAGCACGAGCTGGTTGCTGCCGAAGGGGCGCGCATCGAATTCGCCGGTGTGCACATCGCCCGCCAGAATGCCGATGTCTGCCTCGCCGTCGGCCACCGCGCGCACGATCTCTTCGCTCAGGTATTCACGCAGATCGACCTGCACCGCCGGATGCTGCGTGAGAAAACCCGCGAGCTTCTGCGGCAGGTATTCGGTGATCGACGTGGTGTTGGCAAACACGCGCACGTGGCCCTTGATGCCCTTGCCGAAGTCCTGCATGTCGCAGCGCAGGTGCTCCATCTGCTGCATCACGCGCTTGGCGTGATAGAGCACCGCCTGCCCCGCGGCCGTCAGGCTCACGCCCTGGGCGCTGCGGTGCAGCAGCTTGCCGCCCACGGCCTCTTCCATCTGCTTGATGCGCGTGGAGGCCGCCGCGAGCGAGATGCAGGCTTTCTCGGCGCCGCGGGTGAGGCTGCGCGCGTCCGCCACGTAGACGAACAGTTTCAGGTCGAACAGGTCGAAATGCAGGTTCACCGGACAAGCGCGCCAAGAAGGAAAGAAGCGTGCATTGTCGGGCGAATGGCGCTGTATGCGCCCTTCTCGGGGTTTGACCTCAGACCGGGTCCCAGCTGAACACGTCCGCCGACCGATCCAGCGGATAGAAGCTCGCGCGCATGGCGGGCATGGCGTGCTCGGCAATGCTCTCGGGCGTCCAGCCTTCGGAGCGGTGAATGGAGCGCACCGGCCGTGGCTGGCTGATGAGCGAGATCTCGTTGTTGCGCACCGCAAATATCTGGCCGTTGACCGCGCCGGCCGCATCGCTCGCAAGGTACACCGCGAGCGGCGCCACCTTGGCGGGCGTCATCTGCTTGATCTTGTCGACGCGGGCGCGCTGCTCGTCGGTGTCGGTGGGAATGGCGCCGATCATTCGGCTCCATGCGAACGGCGCGATGCAGTTGGAACGCACGTTGAACTTGAGCATGTCGAGTGCAATCGACTTCGACAGCGCCGCGATCCCGAGCTTGGCCGCCGCGTAGTTGGCCTGGCCGTAGTTGCCGATGAGGCCCGAGGTCGAGGTCATGTGCACCATGGCGCCGGAGTTCTGCTCCTTGAAGTGCGTGGCCGCCGCGCGGCTCACGTAGTAGGCGCCGTAGAGGTGCACCTTGATCACGGCGTCCCATTCGTCGACCGACATCTTGTGGAAGAAGCGGTCGCGCAGGATGCCGGCGTTGTTGACCACGGCGTCGACGCGGCCGAAGCTCTCGACCGCGCATTCGACGATGCGCGCCGCGCTGGCCGCTTCGGCCACGCTGTCGGTGTTGGGTACGGCCTGGCCGCCGGCGGCACGGATTTCGTCGACCACCTGCTGCGCAGGGCCGGCACTGCCGCCCGCGCCATCGAGCGCGGCGCCGATGTCGTTGACCACCACCTTGGCGCCGCTCTTTGCCATTGCCAACGCGATGTCGCGCCCGATACCGCCGCCCGCGCCAGTGACGACGACCACTTTTCCTTCAACCATGTGTGTCTGCTCCGGAAATCCGCCCGCAGTTCACGGGCAGTTCCAGAATGCCACAGGGGCCGGCTGGCGAGTTCCGGATTTCCGAAGAGGGGCTTCGGCGGCGCCCTCTTCGTTATTGCCGCGCGGTGCGGATGTTCGGCGGCAGCGCCTGCGGCCAGCTGGTGCGAAACGGATTGATGTCGAGCCCGCCGCGCCGCGTGTAGCGCGCATACACCGCCAGCTTGTTCGGTTTGCAGCGGTTCCAGATGTCCGTGAAGATGCGCTCGGCACACGGCTCGTGAAACTCGTTGTGGTTGCGAAAGCTCACGATGTACGCCAGCAGGCCGGCCTGGTCGATGGCCGGGCCGCTGTAGCGGATCTGCACGCTGCCCCAGTCGGGCTGCCCGGTGACAAGGCAATTGCTTTTGAGCAGGCGGCTGGTGAGCGTTTCGTTCACCGGTGGCTGGGTTGTGTCGCTCGACAGCAGCTCGGGCGCGGGCTGGTAGTGGGTGCACTCGATGTCGAGCCGGTCGAGGTCGAGCCCGTCGAGTTCATGCACCGGTTCGCGGTCGAACATGTCGGGAGCGAGCAGCTTCACGCCGATGCCGGCGGACTGGTCGCTGCCGCGCCAGAGCGCCTCGGTCAGGTCGGTGCGCATGAGGTCACGCACGGCATCGATGCTTGCAAAAGCGGTGCTGTTGAAGCTGTTGAGGTACAGCTTGAACGACTTGCTCTCGATGATGTTGGGCGTTTCGCAGGGAATGGTGAAGTGCGCAATGGCCAGCTGCGGCTTGCCGCGCAGATTGAGCCAGCTCACTTCGAAAGCGGTCCAGAGATCGGCGCCGAAGAAAGGCAGCGCGCCGGCGGCAATGCCCATGGCCTCGCGCTGGGTGGCGCGCGCAATCGGAAAGAGCAGCGAGGGGTCGTACTTGTCCGCATAGGCCGAGGCGCGGCCCAGTTGCGACTGCTCGGGCGTGTTCGGGTTCGCTCGGGTTGGGGGAAGTGTTGTCCAGGCTCATGGCTTGTGGTGTTCTTCGGCCGCGTGCAGAAACGGGGCGATGTGATTGACGAGGATGGCGCACACCTCGGGCGGCAGGTCGTGGCCCATGCCGGGAATGCTGATGAATTTCGAGCCGGGAATGCGCTTGGCGGTGTCCTGGCCGCAGACCATGGGCACCAGCGCATCGGCTTCGCCATGCAGCACCAGCGTCGGGCATTTGATGCGCGGCAGCACTTCGGGCCGGCGCGAATCGGCGCCAATCGCGAGCATCTGGCGGAACATGCCGGCCGGACGGTAGGCGCGGCGCATGCTGAAGGTAAGGCGCTCGGACAGCTCTTCGGTGCTTTGCGGATAGGCGGGGCTCTGGATGAGCCTGAGCAGCTTGACGCTGTGGGCCACCAGTTCGGCCTCGCCGCCGCCCAGCGGGCGGCGCAGCAGCATGGCGGCCACGTCGCTACGGGGACCGGGCAGGCCGCGCGCACCGCTCGAGCTCATGATGCTCACGAGGCTGGTCACGCGGTCGGGTGCGTCGGCGGCCAGGTGCTGCGCAATCATGCCGCCCATCGAGGCGCCGATGACATGCGCATGCTTGATGCCCAGTGCGTCGAGCACGCCGAGCGAATCGCGCGCCATGTCTTGCAGGGTGTAGGCCGAACGCACCTGCAGGCCCAGGCGCTGGCGAATGCTTTCCCACACGATGTTGCCGGTGCCCGCATGGTCGAAGCCCTGGCTCAGACCGATGTCGCGGTTGTCGTGGCGCACCACGCGAAAGCCCGCATCCACCAGCCCCTGCACAAAGGACTGCGGCCAGCCGACGAGCTGCATGCCCAGGCCCATGATGAGCAATGCGACCGGGCGCCCTTCGCCGCCGGTGTCTTCGACCTCGATCTGCAATCCGTTGGCTTGGAGCTTCATGGGTCCGTTTTATTTGAATTCGCGTTCGCGCAGCCACTTGGTGGCCACCCACTTCTCGCCCGCGAGCACCGGTGCGCCGCCGTGCAGCGTGCGGGTGGCGGGGTCGGGTTCGTCGTAGCTGAAGAACACGCCGGTGCCGCGCACGGGCGCCACTTCCAGGCCGACATCGGGGAAGGTGGTGGCGCCGCCCTGCTCGGGCTCTTGCAGGTACATGACCAGCGTGGCCACCCGCTGGCCGCCGCGCTTGAGGATGGTGGGCGTGCCCGGCTCGCCGGGATCGAAGTAGTCGTAGTGCGGGCGGTACTGCGCACCGGGTGCGTAGCGCAGGATTTGCAGGCCTTCGCCAAACTCCACCGGCCAACGCAGCAGCGCGGCAATGCGCTGCTCGAGGCGCGAGACGATTTCGTTTTCGCCGCGCTCGAAGAACATGCCGTCGCTGGTGCGGTCGACGTTCAGCACCTCGCCGCCGGTGCGGGTTTCGACCGTGAGCGAGCGCGCAAGGCGCACGCGCGCGGCGGCAATCAGGCCTTCGCATTCCTCAGGCGACAAGAGGTTGCCGAAGACGACGACACGCGGATGCTGCATGGTGTGCAGCACCTGAACGCGGCGGTCGCCAGCGTCGATATAGAGCGGCGCGCCTTCGAGATTGGGGCCGGGCATGTCGGTGCGGCGCGGCTTGGAAACCTCCACATGCGGGAACCCGGCCTCGAGCTGCGCCAGTGCGAGGTCGGTGGCGGCGTCTTGCCAGCCGGCCGCGCGCATCGAGGCGCGCAGCGCGGGCACCGAATGTCCCGCCGCGAGCTGCGACACCAGCCATTCCCTCAGCTCGGGACTGATCGCCTGTGACATATCAAGTCTTCCTTCTGAACACCAGCTTTTCGGCCGTCGACACGCCGGCGTCGAAACCATAACCTTCGAAATCGAATTTTTCCAGCGCCTTGGGCGTGGCGGCCTTGTGCAGCACCGCCCAGCGCGCCAGCAGCCCGCGGGCGCGCTTGGCGTAGAAGCTCACGATCTTGTACCTGTCGCCTTTCCATTCCTCGAATACGCATTCGACCACGCGGGCCTTGAGCACCTTCAGGTCGACCGAGCGGAAGTACTCCTGCGAGGCGACGTTGACCACCACGGGCGTGCGGTCCGCGGCCAGGCGCTCATTCAGGTGCTCTGCAATGCGCGAGCCCCAGAAGGCATACAGGTCCTTGCCGTGCTTGTTGGCAAGCGGCGTGCCCATCTCGAGCCGATAGGGCTGCAGCAGATCGAGCGGGCGCAGCAGGCCGTAGAGGCCGCTCAGGATGCAGACATGCTCCTGCGCCCACTCCAGCTGAGCGGGCGTGAGCGACCGGGCGTCGAGACCGCCGTACACGTCGCCATCGAACGCGAAGGCGGCCTGGCGGGCGTTCTTCGGCGTGCTTTTGCCGGCCCAGGCGTGGTAGCGGGCCACGTTGAGGGTGGAGAGCTTGTCCGACAGGTGCATGAGCTCCGAGATCTGCTGCGGCGACTTCTCGCGCAGCAGCTTGATCAGTTCGGCCGACGGGCCGCGGGGGGCCTCGAAATGGGGTCGGGTGGCGGGGATTTCATCGGGAACGGGCGTGTCGTAGTCGAGCGACTTCGCAGGGGAGAGCAGAAACAGCATTCGCGGAATTATCGGGCGCGCCGATGACGGGGTACCTCCCCGGTAAAATCACCGCCATTCCCACCCTGTGACCGACGGCACCCGCGGGTGCCGTTTTGCATTCTCCCCATGAGCGAATCCACCACTCCCACCGCCCAACCTGGACTGGACAGCCTGTCCAAATCGTTCGAACCCGCCGCCATCGAGGCGCACTGGGGCCCGGAGTGGGAAAAGCGCGGCTATGCCAAGGCCGGCTTCCGCGGCACCCAGCAGCCCAAGGAAGGCGCCGATTCTTTCGCCATCCAGCTGCCGCCGCCCAACGTGACGGGCACGCTGCACATGGGGCATGCGTTCAACCAGACCATCATGGACAGCCTCACGCGCTACCACCGCATGAAGGGCGACAACACGCTGTGGGTGCCGGGCACCGACCATGCGGGCATTGCAACGCAGATCGTGGTGGAGCGGCAGTTGCAGGAACAAAAAATCAGCCGCCACGACATGGGCCCCACGCCCGCCGAGGCGCGCAAGAACTTCGTTGCCAAGGTCTGGGAGTGGAAGGAAAAGAGCGGCAACACCATCACCGGCCAGATGCGCCGCATGGGCGACACGGTCGACTGGAGCCGCGAATACTTCACGATGGACGAAGACCTGTCGAAGGTGGTCACGCAAACCTTCGTCTCGCTGTATGAAGAAGGCCTGATCTACCGCGGCAAGCGCCTGGGCAACTGGGACCCGGTGCTCAAGACCTCGGTGAGCGACCTCGAAGTCGAAAGCGAAGAGGAAGACGGCTCGCTCTGGCACATTGCCTATCCGCTCGAGGACGGCAGCGGCACGCTCACCGTAGCCACCACCCGCCCTGAAACCATGCTCGGCGACACGGCGGTGATGGTTCACCCCGAAGACGAGCGCTACAAGCACCTGATCGGCCAGCGCGTGAAGCTGCCGCTGGTGGACCGGTTGATTCCCATCATTGCCGACGACTACGTGGACAAGGAATTCGGCACCGGCGTGGTCAAGGTGACCCCCGCGCACGACTACAACGACTACGCCGTCGGCCAGCGGCACAAGCTGGAGCTGATCGGCATCCTGACGCTCGACGCGACCATCAACGACAACGCGCCCGAGAAGTACCGCGGCATGGACCGCTTCGTCGCGCGCAAGGCCATCGTGGCCGACCTGGAGGCGCTCGGCCTCATGGTCGAGGTAAAGAAGCACAAGCTGATGGTGCCGCGCTGCGCACGCTCGGGCGCCATCGTCGAGCCGATGCTCACCGACCAGTGGTACGTGGCCATGACGCGCCCAGGTGCCGACGGCCAATCCATCGCGCAGAAGGCCATCGAAGTGGTGAAGACCGGCGAGGTGCGCTTCGTGCCCGAGAACTGGGTCAACACCTACAACCACTGGATGGAGAACATCCAGGACTGGACCATTTCGCGCCAGCTCTGGTGGGGCCACCAGATTCCGGCCTGGTACGACGACGAAGGCAATGTGTACGTGGCGCACGACGAGGCGGAGGCAGAGGCCAAGGCACCGGGCAAGAAGCTGCGCCGCGACGAGGACGTGCTCGACACCTGGTATTCGTCGGCGCTGGTGCCCTTCTCTTCGCTCGGCTGGCCCGAGAAGACCAAGGACCTGGAGCTGTACCTGCCCTCGAGCGTGCTGGTGACGGGCTACGACATCATCTTCTTCTGGGTCGCCCGGATGATCATGATGACCAAGCACTTCACCGGCAAGGTGCCGTTCAGGGACGTGTACATTCACGGCCTGGTGCGCGATGCGCAAGGCAAGAAGATGAGCAAGTCCGAAGGCAACGTGCTCGACCCGGTCGACCTGATCGACGGCATTGCGCTGCCCGAGCTGCTCGACAAGCGCACGCAGGGCCTGCGCAAGCCCGAGACCGCGCCCGCGGTGCGCAAGAACACGCAGAAAGAATTTCCGGACGGCATCCCCGCCTTTGGCGCCGACGCGCTGCGCTTTACCTTCGCGTCGCTCGCATCGCTGGGCCGCAGCATCAACTTCGACAGCAAGCGCTGCGAGGGCTACCGCAACTTCTGCAACAAGCTCTGGAATGCCACGCGCTTCGTACTGATGAATTGCGAGGGCCAGGATTGCGGCCTGCGCGAGCACACCAAGGAAGAGTGCGCGGTCGGCGGCCCGGCCCACGGCTACCTGAAGTTCAGCCGCGCCGACTTCTGGATCGCCTCGCAGCTGCAGCGCGTCGAAGCCGAAGTGGCCAAGGGCTTCGAGGAGTACCGGCTCGACAACGTGGCCAACGCCATCTACCAGTTTGCGTGGGACGAGTTCTGCGACTGGTACCTGGAGATTGCCAAGGTACAGATCCAGACCGGCGACGATTCGCAAAAGCGCGCCACGCGCCGCACGCTGATCCGCACGCTCGAAGCGCTGCTGCGGCTTGCGCATCCGGTGATTCCATTCATCACGGAAGAGCTTTGGCAGAAGGTGGCGCCGGTGGCCGGACGCGAAGGCGAATCGATCATGGTGGCGGCCTATCCGAAGAGCCAGCCCGAAAAGATCGACGGGGCGGCCGAGGCGCATGTGGCGCGGCTGAAGGCGCTGGTCGATGCCTGCCGCACGCTGCGCGGCGAAATGAACGTCTCGCCCGCGGTGCGCCTGCCGCTCTATGCGGTGGCCGACGATGCCGAAGGCGCGGCGTTCCTGCGCGATGCGGCGCCGGTGCTGCAGGCGCTGGCCAAGCTCAAGGAAGTGAAGGTCTTCGACGACGAGGCTTCGTGGTCGGCGGCGGCCGAAGCGGCGCCGGTGGCCGTGGTCGGCACGGCGCGCCTGTGCCTGCATATGGAAATCGACAAAGCCGCCGAACGTGCGCGCATCGGCAAGGAAGTTGCTCGCATCGAGGGCGAGATCCTCAAGGTGAACAGCAAGCTGGGAAATGAAGCCTTTGTAGCTAAGGCGCCGCCCGCCGTGATCGAGCAGGAACGCAAACGTCTGGCTGACTTCACGGCCATGCTGGAGCGGTTGGGCGAACAGCTTAGGCGCCTCGGCTGACACACATGGATCGGGCCTGGGTTTAGCATGGCAACGGCGGCTTTTTGTGCCGCCGTTGACTGTAAAACCTTTTTCTTCAACCGAACGAACCGACGCCCAATTTGTCCATGCCCACTCCCTCGACACGCATCCGCAAGGCCGTATTTCCTGTTGCAGGTTTCGGCACCCGCTTTCTGCCCGCCACCAAGGCGCAGCCAAAGGAAATGCTGCCGGTTGTCGACAAGCCACTCATCCAATATGCGGTTGAGGAAGCCTACGCGGCGGGCATTCGCGACATGATTTTCGTAACTGGCCGAAACAAACGTGCCATCGAAGACCACTACGACACCGCCTACGAACTCGAGAGCCAACTCGAGGCCAGCGGCAAGCACGCATTGCTCGAAATTGCACGCTCCGTCATGCCCGACGACATGACCTGCTCCTACGTGCGCCAACCGCGCATGCTGGGCCTCGGCCATGCGGTGCTGTGCGCCGAACACCTGGTCGGCAATGAACCCTTTGCCGTGCTGCTGGCGGACGACTTGATGGTCGGCCCGGTAGGCGGTGCACCGGTGCTCGCGCAGATGACGGCTGCCTTCGGCAAGCTGGGCGCCTCGGTGCTGGCAGTGCAGGAGGTGCCGCTCGAGCACGTGAAGCGCTACGGCATCGTGGCCGGCGAATCCATCGGCGACGATCTCGTGAAGGTCGACCGCATGATCGAGAAGCCATCGCCGGACAAGGCACCTTCGCGCCTCGGCGTGGCGGGCCGCTACATCCTCACGCCCGGTGTGTTCGACGAAATCCGCAACCAGCCCAAGGGCGCGGGCGGCGAGATCCAGCTCACCGACGGCATTGCGTCGTTGATGAAGAAGGAATCGGTCTACGCCTATGCCTACAAGGGCATCCGCTACGACTGCGGCAGCAAGGAAGGCTTTCTGCAAGCCTCGGTGGAGTTGGCACTGGCGCACCCGGAAGTGGGCGCGCAGTTCCGCGAATACCTGAAGAGCCTGGAGCTCTGAAAGAAAGAAAAAGAAAAGGCCCGCGGGGCCTTTTCTTTGCCGGTCAGTTTTGCTGCTGCTCAGCGCCTTTTCAGCACGTGGATGAAATCGCTGCCGACGGTCTGCTGCTCGACCAGTTCGTTGCCTGTCTGGCGCGAAAAAGCCTGAAAGTCGCGCAGCGAGCCCGGGTCGGTCGACACCACCTTCAGCAACTGGCCGCTGGCCATGTCGTTGAGCGATTTCTTTGCCTTGAGGATGGGCAGCGGGCAGTTCAGGCCCCGCGTGTCGAGTTCACGATCAATTTGCATGCTTCGGCTCCTCGGGCGGCAAGTTCAGGCCGCGCCGCCGCTCTTCGTTTTCGGCCGCTGTAAAGAACACCGGCTCGTGTCCTCGCGTGCGCAGCCAGTCGGCCAGCGCGTAGCCGGTGCCGGCGGGCCAGCACTTGAGATCGGGCAAGTCGTAGAGACGATAGTCCAGCAGCTCGGGCGAGAGCTTCACCTCACCGTCGGCCACCACGTGATACGCGATGATGATCTGGTTCATGCGCTGGAAGTCGTACGCGCCCACGAGCTTGGTCGCGCTCACGTCGAGGTTGGTTTCTTCCTTCACCTCGCGCGCAATGCCTTCTTCGGGCGTTTCGCCGGCTTCCATGAAGCCGGTGATCAGCGCGTACATCTTCACCGGCCAGGCGGCGTTTCGCGCCAGCAGCACCTGGCCGCGGTACTCGACGATGGCCGCGAGCACGGGCGTCGGGTTGTTCCAGTGGGTATGGCCGCAGTTGGGGCAGCGCAGGCGCTCCTTGGCGCCGCCGTCCTCCACCAGCACGATCCATTCGAGCGGCGTGGCGCAGGCCTGGCAAAACTTGGGATGGGGCATGGATTTCTGTCAGGCGGGGAACACGCCGGTCGAGAGATACCGGTCGCCGCGGTCGCACACGACGAACACGATGGTGGCGTTTTCGACCGTCTTGGCGACCTCGAGCGCCACCCACAGCGCGCCGGCGGCGGAAATGCCGCCGAAGATGCCCTCTTCGCGCGCCAGGCGCCGGCACATTTCTTCGGCGTTGTCCTGGCTCACGCTGATCTCTTCATCGACCCGGCTCGCGTCGTAGATCTTGGGCAGGTATTCGGTCGGCCATTTGCGAATGCCCGGAATGCGCGAGCCCTCGGCCGGCTGCGCACCGATGATGCGCACCGCGGGGTTCTTTTCCTTGAGGAAGCGCGAGACGCCGGTGATGGTGCCGGTGGTGCCCATGGCGCTCACGAAATGCGTGATCTTGCCCTTGGTGTCGGCCCAGATTTCGGGGCCGGTGGTCTCATAGTGGATGCGCGGGTTGTCGGCGTTGGCGAACTGGTCGAGCACACGGCCCTTGCCCTGCGCCACCATCTGCTCGGCGAGGTCTCGCGCGTATTCCATGCCGCCGCTCTTGGGCGTGAGCACCAGCTCGGCGCCGAAGGCCTTCATGGTCTGCGCGCGTTCCACGGACAGGTCCTCCGGCATGATCAGCACCATGCGGTAGCCCTTGATGGCCGCAGCCATGGCCAGCGCAATGCCTGTGTTGCCCGAGGTGGCTTCGATCAGCGTGTCGCCAGGCTTGATTTCACCGCGCTCCTCGGCGCGCTTGATCATCGAGAGGGCGGGCCGGTCTTTGACCGAACCCGCGGGATTGTTGCCTTCCAGCTTGCCGAGGATCACGTTGCCGCGCTTGGCGTTTTCGGCGGCATCGATGCGTTGCAGTGCCACCAAGGGGGTCTTGCCGATGGCGTCTTCGATCGTCGGATAATTCATGGCAACGTCCGCATGGCCGCCCAAAGGACGTTGAGCGCCCCCTCGGGGGCAGCGAATACACGAAGTGATGAGCGTGGGGGCAATTCATATTCCCACTGTGCCATAATTTTGGGCTTCGTTCCGATGTGCCCGGGTGGTGAAATTGGTAGACGCAGGGGACTCAAAATCCCCCACCGAAAGGTGTGCCGGTTCGATTCCGGCCCCGGGCACCACATTTTTGACCGGCATTCAGGCCGCCTCGCGCAGCCCCGTATGCACCGTCGGGTGCGCAAGCCGCACGCGCAGTTCGCGCTTGAGCCGCGTGTTGTCCAGCCGGCGCGATTCCCCCAAGAAACTCAGCAATTGCAGCGGTAACTGGCGCTCGGCTTCGTCGCGTGCCACGCGCGGCGGGCGGGGCATGCCGTACATGTCGGCGGCCAGGTCGATGTAGTCGCCCATGCGCAGCTCGGTGTCGTCGGCGGCATGCACGATGCGCTGCGGCCGGCCGCGGAACAGCGCCGCCACGCAGGCGCGCGCAAGATCGTCGGCATGAATGTGGCTGGTGAACACGTCGTCCTCCCGCCGCAGCACGGGCGTTCCGCGCTGCAAGCGCTGGCGCGGTGTGCCGCCCTCCCGGTCGGGCGCGTAGATGCCCGGAATGCGCAGGATGCTTGCGCGCACGCCCGCGCTGCGGCCGAGCCAGCGCACGGCGCGCTCGGCGTCCACGCGGCGGTGGGCACGGGGCGTGTCGGGCCGCACGGTGCGTGTTTCGCTCACGCGCGCACCGCCGCAGTCGCCGTAAACCCCGCTGGTGGAGCCATAGACGAATGCAAGCGGCGTGGACCGCAGTCGCAGTGCACGCGCCAGCGCGGTGGTGCGCTGGTCGCGCCACCAGGCGGCGCCGCCGTCGCGGGCGGGTGGGGCCAGGTGCAGCACACGGCTGGCCACGCCAGCCAGCCGGCGAAGCGTGGCCGGATCGTCGAGATTGCCCACGAGCGGGCGGATGCCGGCCGCCCGCAGCGCCTGCACCCGCTCGGCCGACGAAGTGAGTGCCACCAGCTGCATGCGGCCGCGCAGGTTGCGGGCCACACGCTGGCCGACGTCTCCGCAACCGACGATCAGCAGGCGCTCGCGGCGAAAGCGCGCCGGCAGCGCGCCGGAAGGGCTATTGATTGAAGGCAAAATCCGGGTTCCTTTCCCTTTTTCTCTTTTCTGCTCCAGGCTGAAACAAGCCGAAGAATACCGATGACTGTTGCAGCGCCGCATGACGCGGGCTTTTCCATCACCGTCGAGCCCAGCGGGCGGCATTTCGTGGTGCATGGCGACGAAACCATTCTCGCGGCCGGCATCCGGCAAGGCATTGGCCTCCCCTATGGCTGCAAGGACGGCGCCTGCGGCTCCTGCAAGTGCAAGAAGCTCTCGGGCGAGGTGGAGCTGGGGCCGCACCAGAGCAAGGCCCTGAGCGCCGAGGAGCAGCTGGCGGGTTTCGTGCTGACCTGCTGCGCCCATGCCAAGAGCGACGTGGTGCTCGAGTCGCGCCAAGTCACGGAAGCCGGTGCTTTTCCGATCCGCAAGATGCCCGTGCGGGTGCTGGCGCTCACGCGCCTGTCGCACGACGTGATGAAGCTGCGCCTGCAGCTGCCGGCGGGTGAGCCGCTGCAGTTCCATGCGGGCCAGTATGTGGAATTCATCCTGCGCGACGGCGCGCGCCGCAGCTATTCGATGGCCAATGCGCCACACACGCTGAGCGAGCCGGGCACGGGCATCGAATTGCACTTGCGGCATTTGCCGGGCGGCAAGTTCACCGATCACGTGTTCGGCGTGATGAAGGAGAAGGAAATCCTTCGCATCGAAGGCCCTTACGGCAGCTTTTTCCTGCGCGAAGACTCCAGCAAGCCGATGATCCTCCTGGCCTCCGGCACGGGCTTCGCGCCGATCAAGGCACTGCTCGAACACATGAAGTTCAAGGGCATCGAACGGCCGGCCGCGCTCTACTGGGGCGGCCGCCGGCCCGAAGACCTGTACATGGACGCCTGGCTGCGCGAGCAACTCGCGGAAATGCCGAACCTGCGCTACGTGCCGGTCGTTTCCAACGCCACGCCCGAAGACAACTGGACCGGCCGCACGGGCTTTGTCCACCGCGCGGTGCTGGAAGACTTTGCCGACCTCTCGGGCCATCAGGTGTACGCCTGCGGCGCGCCGATCGTGGTCGATTCGGCCAAGCACGACTATGTGGCGGTGGCCGGCCTGCCCGAAGAAGAGTTCTTTGCCGACGCGTTCACCACCGAGGCCGACAAGGCGCTGCCCTGATCGGCCTGCCTCCCTTGGACCACACAAAAATGAAAACGAGACACTTCCTCTTCACCCTCCTCGCAAGCGCCGCCGCACTGCTTGCCACCGGCCAAGCCGCTGCGCAGCAGCAGCGCCCCATCCGCCTTGTGGTGCCGTACGCCGCGGGCGGCCCGATCGACGTGACCGCCCGAATCCTGGCCGAGCGCGTGAAAGACAGCCTGGGCACGGTCATCATCGACAACAAGCCCGGCGCGGGCGGCAACATCGGCGCCGACGCTGTGGCCAAGGCCGCGCCTGACGGACTCACGATCGGCATAGCGGCCACGGCCACGCATGCGGTCAATCCGTGGCTCTACAGCAAGATTCCATTCAATGCGGCCAGCGACTTCGCGCCCGTCACGCAGATGGTGCGCGTACCCAATGTGCTGGTGATGAACGCTGAAACAGCGCTGCGCCTGAAGATCAACACCGTGGCCGACCTGATCCGCTACGCCAAGGCCAACCCGGCCAAGCTCAACTACGGCAGCGGCGGCAACGGCAGCGCCGGGCACCTGGCGGGCGAGTTGTTCAAGAAGCAGGCCGGCATCTTTGCGCTGCACATTCCGTACAACGGCGGCAATCCGGCGCAGTTGGCCCTGCTATCGGGCCAGGTCGACTTCAACTTCGACAACCTTGCCACGGCAGCGCCGAACATCCGCTCGGGCAAGCTCAAGGCCATTGCCGTCACCACCTTGCAGCGCAGCAGCGCCATGCCCGACGTGCCGCCCGTGGCCGACACGCTCAAGGGCTTTTCGATCGACACCTGGTGGGGGCTGGTGGCGCCTGCCGGCACGCCGCACGACGTGCTCGCAAAGCTCAACCAGGCCTTTGTGGCGGCGCTGAATGCACCGGAAACGAAGACTCGTTTTGCCACGCTGCTGGCTGAGCCGGTAGCCAGTTCGCCGGAGCAGTTCGGCGCGTTCATGAAGAGCGAGCTCTCCAAGTACGAAGCCGTGGTGAAGGCCACCGGTGCAAGGGTCGATTGACCCTCGCGGTTTACTCGCCCAGGTAAGCGGCCCGCACGCGCGGGTCGCGCAGCAGTTCTTTCGCGTCGCCCGTCATGGTGATGAGCCCCGACTCCATCACGTAGCCGCGGTCGGCCAGCTGCAGTGCGCGGTTGGCGTTCTGCTCCACCAGCAGAATGGTCACGCCCTGCGCGGCCACGGTTTGCACCACCTCGAAGATCTTGTCGCACATAATGGGCGACAGGCCCATGGTCGGCTCATCGAGCAGCAGCACCTTGGGCCGCGCCATGAGCGCGCGGCCCATGGCCAGCATCTGCTGTTCGCCGCCCGACATGGTGCCCGCGAGCTGGTCCTTGCGCTCGCGCAGGCGCGGGAAGGTCACGAACACGCGCTCCATGTCGCTGGCGATCTCGGCCTTGTCCTTGCGGATGTAGGCCCCGATCTGCAGGTTTTCGGTGATCGTCATGCGCGTGAACACGCCGCGGCCTTCGGGCACCATCACGAGGCCCTCGCTGACCAGGTCCCACGCCCCGCGGCCCTTGATGTTGCGGCCCAGGAATTCGATGCTGCCGGCGCCCGCAGGCAGCGTGCCGGTGATCGCCTTCATGGTGGTGGTCTTGCCGGCCCCGTTGGAGCCGATGAGCGACACCAGTTCGCCTTCATGAACCTCGAAGTCGACGCCCTTCACGGCCTGGATGCCGCCGTAGCCGACCTTCAGGCCGCTGACCTTGAGCAGCGTCTTGCCGGGGGCATTGGCAGCGGTCTTCGGCGGGGTGGCGGTGGTTGTTTCTTCTACGCTCGTCATCGTCGTCATTTCAGTGTCCTCCGGTGCCGAGGTAAGCCTCGATCACCTTCTCGTTCTTCTGCACGTCGTAGGGCGTGCCTTCGGCAATCTGCTTGCCGTAGTCGAGCACGGTGACGCGGTCGCACAGGCCCATGATGAGCTTGACGTCGTGTTCGATGATCAGGATGGTGCGGTCGTCCTTGCGGATGCGGTCGATCAGTTCGCGCAGCAGCACCTTCTCGGTCGAATTCATGCCGGCGGCGGGCTCGTCGAGTGCGATGAGCTGCGGGTCGGTGGCCAATGCGCGCGCAATTTCAAGCCGGCGCTGGTCGCCGTACGAGAGCGTGCGCGCCTTGTAGTCGGCAAACTTGCCGATGCCCACGTAGTCGAGCAGTTCTTGTGCGCGGTCGGCAATGGCCTTTTCCTCGGCCTTGAACGAACGCGTGCGCAGCATGGCGCCGAACACGCCCGAGTGGGTGCGGATGTGGCGCCCGACCATGACGTTCTCGAGTGCCGTCATTTCGGAGAACAGGCGAATGTTCTGGAAGGTGCGCGCAATGCCGGCCTTGGCCACTTCATGCACGGCCGTGGGCTGGTAGGGCTTGCCGGCGAGCTCGAAGCTGCCGCTGTCGGGCGTATAGAGCCCGGTGATCACGTTGAAGAACGTGGTCTTGCCGGCGCCGTTGGGGCCGATCAGTCCGTAGACCTGGCCGCGCTTGATGGTGATGCCGACCTCGGAAAGCGCCTGCAGGCCGCCGAAGCGCTTGGAAATTCCGCGAACGTCGAGGATGGTGTCTGTCGTCATGTTGATTGCTTCCTTCGGCTCACGGATTGATCGACATGGGACGCGAAGCCGCACCCGGCAATTCGTCTGCAGGCGTTTCGATGCCAGGCGCGTGGGTCTGGAGCGAACCCGGTGCCACGGGGGCGTCCGGGGCCACGCCCTTGCGCTGCAAGGTCTTGCCATGCTCGGGCGAAGGCCAGAGGCCGCGCGGACGCATCAGCATGATGACGATCATGGCCAGCGCGATGAAGAGCTGACGCAGGATGGACGCATCGAGGCGGCCGTCGGTCATGGCCTGCAGCGGGCCGGCCACGTAGCGCAGCACTTCGGGCAAGGCGGCCAGCAGCACGGCGCCGAGAATCACGCCCGGCAGGTGGCCGATGCCGCCCAATACGACCATGGCGACGATCATCACCGACTCCATGAGGCTGAACGACTCCGGCGACACGAAGCCTTGGAAGGCCGCGAACATGGCGCCCGACACGCCGCCGAAGCTGGCGCCCATGCCGAAGGCCAACAGCTTCATGTTGCGGGTGTTGATGCCCATCGCCTTGGCGGCGATTTCGTCTTCGCGGATGGCCATCCAGGCGCGGCCGATGCGGGAGATCTGCAAGCGGTGCGAAATGATGATCGTGGCGATCACCAGCGCAAGGAACAGGTAGTAGTAGAGCGTGACCGACGAGATCGTGAAGCCGTCGAACTTCCATGCCTTGCCGAGGTCGAGCCCCCAGAACTTGATGGAGTCGATGGCGGTGATGCCCTTGGGTCCGTTGGTGATGTTGATCGGCTGGTCGAGGTTGTTCAGGAACACCCGGATGATTTCGCCAAAGCCGAGCGTCACGATGGCCAGGTAGTCACCCCGCAGCTTGAGCGTGGGCGCCCCGAGCATCACGCCCAGCACCCCCGCCACCACCAATGCCAGCGGTATCACGATGAGCAGCGAGGTGTGCAGCCCGTTCGGGAACATGGCCTTGAACCACGGGAAGGTGTCCGAAAGGTGCGACGAGCCCATGAGCGCGAAGAGGTACGCGCCCACCGCAAAGAAGGCGACATAGCCCAGGTCGAGCAAGCCGGCGTAGCCGACGACGATGTTCAGGCCGAGCGCGAGCATCACGTAGAGCAACGCGATGTCGGCGATGCGCACCCAGGCATTGCCCTGGCTTTGCAGGAAGATCGGCAGCGCGAGCACCGCGACGACGCCGAGGATGTAGAGAGCGAGGTTCTTGCTGTTCTTCATGGTGTGCTGCTCCTCAGGCCCGATCCGCCACGCGCTCGCCGAGCAGGCCCGAAGGCCGCAGCGTGAGCATGACGATCAACACGATGAAAGCGAAGATGTCGCTGTAGTTGCTGCCGAGCACGCCGCCGGTGATGGCACCGATGTAGCCGGAGCCGATGGCTTCGATCAACCCGAGCAGGATGCCGCCGACCACCGCGCCGGCCAGGTTGCCGATGCCGCCGAACACTGCCGCGGTAAAGGCCTTGAGGCCGGGCAGGAAGCCCATGGCGTGCTGCGCAATGCCGTAGTTCGAGGCGTACATGACGCCGGCAATGGCCGCGAGCACGGCGCCGATGATGAACGTGGCCGAAATGACCATGTCGGGCCGGATGCCCATGAGCGCCGCGACGCGCGGGTTCTCGGCGGTGGCGCGCATGGCGCGGCCGAGCTTGGTGTAGTTGACCAGCCACATCAGCACCACGAGCGAGAACGCCGTGACGCTCAGGATCATGACCTGCGTGGGCGAGATCACCGCGCCGCCCACCTCGATGGGCGTGGTCGACAGCAGGTTGGGATACGCCTTGTTGGTGGGCTTCCAGATGATCATTGCCAGCGTCTGCAGCAGGATCGACATGCCGATGGCAGTGATGAGCGGCGCGAGCTTGGGGCTGTTGCGAAGGGGCCGGTAGGCAACCTTCTCGATCACGAAGTTGAGCGTGGCGGCCACCACGCAGGCAATGACCAGCGAGATGATGAGGATCAACCATCCGGGCGTGCCGGGCATCGATTCCTGCATGAGCCCGATGATGGTCCAGCTTGTAAGCGCCCCCACCATCAGCACTTCGCCGTGTGCAAAGTTGATCAGATTGATGATGCCGTACACCATTGTGTAGCCCAAGGCTATCAAGGCATACATGCTGCCGAGGACCAGACCGTTGATGATCTGCTGCAGCAATATTTCCATAACGCGTTCCCTATTTATTGCACCGTTGCAGGGTGCCATTCACCCACCGTGGCACCGGTTTGGCACCTTGGCTTGATAAGCAAAAAACCAGCCAACATGTGTCGCTGGCTGATTTGTGGGCGGGATTGTAAGCACGCGCCAGCGCCGATTTGGTGCGCGCTCACCGGGGTTTACCCGCTCAAGTCATGCTATATGTAAGTGAAGCCATGCATCGCACGCACGCAAGCGTGCATGCGGCACGTTACTCATCGTGCTGGCCGTTGAGGCGGCGAAGTTCGCGCAATTTTTCTGCTATGCGGATCTCGAGGCCGCGCTCCACGGGCTGGTAGAAAACCTGGCCCTCGAGGCCGTCGGGCAGGTAGCGCTCGCCGGCGGCAAAGCCGCCCTCTTCGTCGTGCGCGTAGCGGTAGCCCTTGCCGTAGTCGAGCTCCTTCATGAGCTTGGTGGGCGCGTTGCGCAGGTGCATGGGCACGGGGCGCGTGCTGTCTTTCTTGATGAGCGCGCGCACGGCGTTGTAGGCGGTGTAGACGGCGTTCGACTTGGGCGCCATGGCCAGGTAGATCACGCACTCGGCCAACGCAAGCTCGCCCTCCGGCGTGCCGAGCCGCTCATAGACCTCGGCCGCGTCAAGCGCCAGCCGCAGCGCGCGCGGATCGGCCAGGCCGATGTCCTCGCTGGCCATGCGCACCAGCCGCCGCGCCATGTAGCGCGGGTCGGCGCCGCCGTCGAGCATGCGCACGAACCAGTAGAGCGAGGCGTCGGGGTCGCTGCCGCGCACCGACTTGTGCAGCGCGCTGATGGTGTCGTAGAACTGCTCACCGCCCTTGTCGTAGCGCCGCATGCGCTCGCCGAGCACGCGCAGCAGCCATTCGTCGGTGATGTTGTCGAGCTTCTCGGCCTTGGCCGCAACGGCCAGCGTCTCGAGCGTGTTGAGCAGGCGCCGTGCGTCGCCGTCGGAGTAGGCGACAAGCCTGTCGATGGCCGCGCCTTCGATGGCCGGAACGGCCTGGATGGCCTGCGCCTTGGCCACAATCTGCTTGAGATCGGTCTCGGTGAGCGGTTGCAGCACATACACCGCTGCCCGCGAAAGCAAGGCCGAGTTGACCTCGAACGACGGGTTTTCGGTGGTGGCGCCGATAAAAGTGAAAAGCCCCGACTCCACGTGCGGCAGGAACGCGTCCTGCTGGCTCTTGTTGAACCGGTGCACCTCGTCGACGAAGACGATGGTCCGCTGCTGTTCGAGGCCGTCGCGCGCCGCGGTGGCGCGCTCGACCGCCTCGCGGATGTCTTTCACGCCGCCGAGCACGGCGCTGATGCTCAGGAACTGCGCATCGAAGGCATCTGCCATCAGGCGCGCAATGGTCGTCTTGCCGGTGCCGGGCGGCCCCCAGAGAATGCAGGAATGCGGCTGGCCCGACTCGAAGGCAATGCGCAGCGGCATGCCCGGCCCCAGCAGATGCTGCTGGCCGATCACCTCGCCCAGCGTCTTCGGACGCAGGCGCTCGGCAAGGGGTTGATGCGAACTGGTGGCCAAACCTGCCTGTCTGTCTGATCTTCTATTGCTTGATGACGTCGGCACCGGCCGGCGCCTTGAATTCGAACACATTGGCGTTGAGCGCCGGGTTCACTTCGACCTTGCTGAACTTGAGCACCGAGCGCTGTCCAAAGCTGTCGAGAATTTCAAGCGCCGCCAGCGAGTCGCCCTGGAAGCCGACCAGCACATTCTGCAGCTGGCCGTCCTTGTTCTTGGGCGTCGCCTTGACCCACTGCAGGCCATCGCGCTCGGGCGCGGCCTCGAGCGTGAAATCTGCCTGCAGCGCGCGCACGTCCGGGGCCGCGGCAATCAGCGCGGCGGGTGTGGAGCCCAGTGCCTGCGACTGGGCACGCTGCGTCACCTGGTTCAGGTCGGCGTCGTACAGCCAGAGCGTCTTGCCGTCGGCCACGATGACCTGCGCGAACGGCTTCTGATAGTCGAACTTGAATTTACCGGGGCGCTGGAATTCGAAAGTGCCGTTCGATGTCTTGGTACGGCCCGGCTGCCCTTCGCGCGGCGGCGCGGTAACGGTCTGGGTGAACTCGGCGCGGCCCGACTTGACCGTCTTCACGAAGGCTTCGAGGCTCTCCAGGCCACCGGCCCAGGCGTTCGCGGATGAGAGAAGGCCGATCAACAGCCAATGACGAAATTTCAATTTGGATTCCTCGGAAAAGCAGTGGCGTTGAAGCGACCTTACCCCGCCGCGCGTTGCGGCATGTGCGGGGTTTGATGAAGTTTTGCAACGTTATTGCAGCTTTTGCAACGTGCCTGTCGGCGCGGGACGCCTGGGCTCGCAGGTGTTTTGCCGGTTATTCCGCGCGTGCGGGCACCAGGATTTCGCGTTGCCCACTGCCGCTCATGGCGCTGACCAGGCCCGCCTTTTCCATGTCTTCGACCAGCCGTGCCGCGCGGTTGTAGCCGATCTTCAGGTGACGCTGCACCAGCGAAATGCTGGCCTTGCGGTTCTTGAGCACCACCTCCACGGCCTGGTCGTACATCGGGTCTTTCTCGGCGTCACCGCCCTCGCCCAGCATGTCGCCGTCGCCATCGACCGTGCCGCCTTCGAGCACGCCTTCGATGTAGTCGGGCTCGCCTTGGCTCTTGAGGTAGGCCACCACGCGGTGCACTTCTTCGTCGCTCACGAACGCGCCATGCACGCGAATCGGCAGGCCGGTGCCGCTGGGCATGTAGAGCATGTCGCCCATGCCGAGCAGCGCTTCGGCGCCCATCTGGTCGAGGATGGTGCGGCTGTCGATCTTGCTCGACACCTGGAAAGCGATGCGGGTCGGAATGTTCGCCTTGATGAGGCCGGTGATCACGTCGACGCTGGGCCGCTGCGTGGCAAGAATGAGGTGGATGCCAGCGGCGCGCGCCTTTTGCGCGAGCCGGGCAATGAGCTCTTCGATCTTCTTGCCGACCACCATCATCAGGTCGGCCAGCTCGTCGATCACGACGACGATGTGCGGCTCGCGCTTGAGCGGCTCGGGATCGTCCGGCGTGAGGCTGAACGGGTTGTAGATGAACTCTTCGCGCGCCTTGGCTTCGTCGATCTTGGCGTTGTAGCCGGCGAGATTGCGCACCCCCAGCTTGCTCATGAGCTTGTAGCGGCGCTCCATCTCGGCCACGCACCAGTTCAGGCCGTGCGCGGCCTGGCGCATGTCGGTGACCACGGGCGCCAGCAGGTGCGGAATGCCTTCGTAGACCGACATTTCGAGCATCTTCGGGTCGATCATGAGCAGGCGAACGTCGCGCGCCTCGGCCTTGTAGAGCAGCGACAGGATCATGGCGTTGATACCCACCGACTTGCCCGAACCGGTGGTACCGGCCACCAGCACGTGCGGCATCTTTGCAAGATCGGCCACCACGGGGTTGCCAATGATGTCCTTGCCCAGGCCCATGGTCAGGAACGACTTGCCTTCGTTGTAGACCTGCGAGCCCAGGATTTCGCTGAGCTTGATCGACTGGCGCTTGGCGTTCGGCAACTCGAGCGCCATGTAGTTCTTGCCCGGAATGGTTTCGACCACGCGAATCGACACCAGCGAGAGCGAGCGCGCAAGGTCCTTGGCAAGGCCGACGATCTGCGAGCCCTTCACACCGGTCGCAGGCTCGATTTCGTAGCGCGTGATCACGGGGCCGGGAGAGGCCAGCACCACGCGCACCTCGACGCCGAAGTCCTTGAGCTTCTTCTCGATCATGCGCGAGGTCATCTCGAGCGTGTCGGGAGAAACCGTTTCCTGGCGCGCCTGCGCGGCGTCGAGCAGGTCGACCTGCGGCAGCTTGCTGTCGGGCAGTTCCTTGAAGAGCGGCTTCTGGCGCTCCTTGACGACGCGGTCGCTCCTGGGTACTTCGGTCATCGCAGGTTCGATCTGCACCGGCGGAGAGGGCACCCGCCGCTTGGGGCGCGGCTCGATGCGCAGTTCTTCGTCGTCATCGGCGCCCATCGGCTCGACAACGCCGCCCGGTTCTCGCGAGAACACGGGCTCCTCGGCTTCCGCGCGTTCCCGGGCGGCCTGCTTGCCCATGGCAATGTCGGCCGCCAGTTCGCGTTTTTCGCGGCGCGATTCGAACAGCGAGTAGGCGCGCGCGCCGATGCGCTCGGCAATCAGGCTCCATGAGAAGCGGAACACCAACGCCGAGCCGATCACGCCGGCCGCAATGGCCACCAGCGCCGAACCCGTAAAGCCGAGCCAGCGCACGCTTGCGGGCCCGACGAGGTAGCCGAGCGCGCCGCCGCCCGAACCCGGCAAATACGATTCGAGCCGGTACAGGCGCGACCACTCGAGCGTGGTGCTCGCGCAGAGCAGCAACACCAGGCCGAACCAGAACGCCAGCCGGCTGCGATTGAACCGGCCGCGCACCGGCTGCTCGGCAGGCGCGGCCTCGCCTCCGCGAAGCCAGTTGGCCAGGGAAGACAACCAAGCCCGGAGCCCCGCGGCCAGGCACCACCAGACCGAGTAGCCAGCCAGGAAATAGCTGCCGTCCGCCAGCCATGCGCCGATGCGGCCCGCCCAATTCTTGATTTCTCCTCCGGTGCCGGAGGTCGACCAGGCTGCATCCGAAGGCGTGAAGCTCAGCATGGCAAGCAGCCAGAACAGCAACGCGGCAAATCCCGCGATCAGCGTGATTTCGTGGGCAAAGCGCATGGCGCGAACGCGCACGGGTTGCCCCTCGGCGGCCGAAGAAGATTGAAGCGTATTGAGCGAATAGGTCATGAAAAACACAGCACCCAGCGCTCGGAAGCGGCGGCTGGAGGCCTGAACACTACAACAAAAGGACTTGGCCGCCAGGAGCGCCGGTAACGGCTCAAGTCAGCGACAGGAGCCGTTCCTTGACGAGCATGGAGCCGTCGTCCTGCGTCTGCACAAATCCGCGCTCTTCCAGATCCTTCATCACGCGGCTCACCATCTCGCGCGAGGCACCGACCATTTTCGCAAGGTCCTGGCGGGAGATCTTGTCGCGCACCTTGAGGTTGCCCGCTCCGTCGTCAATGGCGAACTCCAGCAGCGAGCGTGCCACGCGGCCATACACATCCATGAGCGCGAGCGACTCGATCTTGCGATCGGCATGGCGCAGGCGCTGCACGAGCCCGCGCATGATGTTGTAGGCCATGGAGGAGTTTTCGGGCAGGCAGCGCGCAAACGCGTCGCGGCCGAGCATGAGCACGTCGCATTGGATTTCGGTGCGCACCGTGGCCGAATGCGGCTCGTCGTCGATCAGGCTCATTTCGCCGATGTAGTCGCCGGGGTGCAGCGTGGCAAGAATCACCTCGCGGCCACGGCTGTCGGCGCTGGTGACGCGCGCGCGCCCGGTCAGAATGATGTAGAGCGCATCGGACTTCTTGCCCTGCTCCACAATGATTTCCGCTCGCTTGAGACGCTTCTTGACGATCGCATCCGCAATGCTCGACGACTGAGAAGACGTGAGCGAGGCAAACAGCGGAACGCGCCGCAGCAATTCAAGATTGGACAGCATCGACATTTATCAATCCCTGATACGGCGCGTGGGGAGCCCGTCCGCCGGCAAGCCGATGGATTACTACAATCGCGCGCATTGAAAACACCGTGCACCCGGTGTTGAACCGAGCGGTGATACTCCACATATATCGCTACCACCCTGAAAATGTACACGCTGAAGCAGCGCAAATCCTAGGTTTTCTACTCATGTCCGCACCCCAACACGCCAAGGTTTTGATTCTGGGCTCCGGCCCCGCCGGCTATACCGCCGCTGTTTATGCAGCCCGCGCGAACCTCCAGCCTTTGCTGATTACCGGCATTGCCCAAGGCGGACAATTGATGACGACCACCGAAGTCGACAATTGGCCGGCCGACGTGCACGGCGTGCAAGGCCCCGAGCTGATGCAGCGTTTTCTTGAACACGCGGAGCGTTTCAAGACACAAATTGTTTTCGATCACATTAACAAAGTTGATCTAAGCAAGCGTCCTTTTACATTGACGGGCGACAGCGGCACTTACACCTGTGATTCTTTGATCATTGCCACAGGCGCTTCCGCCAAGTACCTGGGTCTCGATTCGGAACAGAAATTCATGGGCCGCGGCGTTTCGGCCTGCGCAACCTGCGACGGATTTTTTTACCGCGAGCAGGAAGTGTGCGTAATCGGGGGCGGCAATACGGCCGTCGAAGAAGCGCTGTATCTCGCCAACATCGCAAACAAGGTCACGCTGGTTCATCGCCGCGACAAATTCCGCGCAGAGCCCATCCTGATCGACAAGGTCAAGGAGAAGGTGGCCGAGGGCAAGATCGTGCTGAAGCTGCACAACGAACTCGACCAGGTGCTGGGCGACGACACCGGTGTGACAGGCATCCGGATCAAGAACACGCAGACCGGCGAAACCGAACAGATCGACCTCAAGGGCTGCTTCATCGCCATCGGGCACCACCCCAACACCGACATTTTCCAGGGACAGCTGGAAATGAAGGACAACTACATCCTGACCCGCTCGGGCCTGCAGGGTTTTGCCACGATGACCAGCATTCCCGGCGTTTTTGCCGCAGGCGACGTGCAGGACAACGTGTACCGCCAGGCCATCACGAGCGCTGGCACCGGCTGCATGGCCGCACTGGACGCCCAGCGCTTCCTGGAGCAGGACGGCACACTCTAGACCCGGGCTGCGCCAAAAGGGCTATAATCCGAGGCTTTGCCGAAATGAGGCCGCCCTTGTGGTGGCCATCAGCGTTCCGGCAAGCCGGGGTACCGCCACCCGTTTCTGGCGAGGTCAAGCTGCAAAACACCTGCAATCTCCACGGTTGCGCCGGTGCCAGCTGTTCAAGAAAGAGTGTCCTCATGGCACGCGTATGCGACGTAACGGGCAAAGGCCCGATGGTCGGAAACAATGTTTCCCACGCCAACAACAAAACCAAGCGCCGGTTCCTGCCGAACCTGCAATACCGCCGTTTCTGGGTCGAAACTGAAAACCGCTGGGTTCGCCTGCGTGTTTCGAGCGCCGCGCTGCGCTTGATCGACAAGAACGGCATCGACGCCGTGCTCGCAGACCTGCGCGCACGCGGCCAAGCTTAAGGAGCTGAATCATGGCAACGAGCAAAGGCGGACGCGAAAAGATCAAGCTGGAATCCACCGCGGGTACCGGCCACTTCTACACGACCAGCAAGAACAAGAAGACGATGCCTGAAAAGATGTCGATCATGAAGTTCGACCCCAAGGCGCGCAAGCACGTCGAATACAAGGAAATCAAGCTGAAGTAATTCAGCGCTGGTTCCACCAAACAAAAACCCCGCAGGGCTTGCCCGGCGGGGTTTTTGTTGCCCGTTTCTTTCTCTCTCGCTCCCTTGGGCGCAGAAAACGGGCGCAAAAAAAGCCGGCTCGAAGCCGGCTTTTTTATGAGGAGCGCGGTTCCCCGCCTCTTCTGATCGATCAGGCCCGTGCTGCGCGCAGACGCGTCGAGAACTCGCGCAGGCCGGCAATACCGCTGGCTTCGGCACGATGGCACCAGGCAGCCAGGTCGGCGGCCAGTTGCTCGCGAGATTGCGAGGTGTTGAGCCAGAGCTGGCGCAGCTCTTCGCGCATCGTGACCATCTTGTCGATCACCGGGTGGGCAGCGCGCGCCTGCACCAGGTGCGTGCGGGCCGAGGCCGGCACCTTGTCGTCGTCGCGATGCAGCCAGTTCTTGGCCGCCTTGAGCACCGAGATGTCGCCGCCCTTGGTCTTGAGCGCAATCAGCTCGGCCTTGGTCACGCGGCGCATTTCGCGGGCGTAGCCAGCCATGACTTCGTAGCGGTTGGCAATGACGGCTTCGAGCGTCTTTTCGTTGGCCACGGGCTGGATGTCGCCCATCTGCATCTTCGGCGGCACCTTCTTGACCTTGGCCCAACCGATCGCCTGCATCATCTGGATGTAGACCCAGCCGATGTCGAATTCGTACTTCTTGACCGAGAACTTGGCCGACGTGGGATACGTGTGGTGGTTGTTGTGCAGCTCTTCACCGCCAATGATCAGGCCCCAGGGCGAGACATTGCGGCTGGCGTCGGGCGCCTCGAAGTTGCGGTAGCCCCAGTAGTGGCCAATGCCGTTGATGATGCCGGCCGCCGTGATCGGAATCCACAGCATCTGCACCGCCCAGACGGTCAGGCCCAGCGCGCCGAAGAGCGCCAGGTTGATGACCAGCATGAGACCCACGCCTTGCCAGCTGTAGCGGGTGTACAGGTTGCGTTCGATCCAGTCGTCGGGCGTGCCGTGACCGTAGCGGTCCATCGTTTCCTTGTTCTTCGACTCGGCGCGATACAGCTCGGCGCCGCGCCAGAGCACTTCGTCGATGCCCTTGACCTGCGGGCTGTGCGGGTCTTCTTCGGATTCGCACTTGGCGTGGTGCTTGCGGTGAATGGCCACCCATTCCTTGGTGACCATGCCGGTGCCCAGCCAGAGCCAGAAACGGAAGAAATGCGAGGGGATCGGCCCCAGGTCCATTGCCCGGTGCGTCTGCGTACGGTGCAGGAAGATGGTGACCGCGGCGATCGTGATGTGCGTGGTGACGAGCGTGTACAACACGATCTGCCACCATGTCAGGTCCCACAAGCCGTGTCCGAGCCACTGGAGGGCCGCGCTCAAAACGGCAGAGTCAGGAATCAACATTGAATTAAGTACTCCATGGCCACACGAAGGTGCAGCCTTCAGTTAACCCACGATTTTAAGGTGGCAAGGCCAAAATGAGGCCTTTTACCCTTCCTTAATAGCGCAGATTTACCCTACTTTGGAGTGCCGAGCCTATTTGCGGTTCCACACCGCCGCAAAGAAACCGTCCGTGGCGTGGCGGTGGGGCCATAGCCGCAGGTAGCGCCGTCCGTCCTCGCCGCCCGCGCAAAGGGCCTCGAAACCCTCTACCTTCAGGCCCTGCAGCAGTTCTGCGGCGTTTTGGGGCACGAAGTCGGGGTTGGCGGCGCTGAAAGCCCCGGCAATGGCCTCGTTTTCCTCCGGCAGCACGCTGCAGGTGGCATAAATGAGACGCCCGCCCGATTTCAAGAGGCGTGCCGCGCTCTGCAGGATGGCCGCCTGCTTGACCGTCAGTTCCTCGACCGACTTGGCCGATTGGCGCCATTTCAGGTCGGGATTGCGGCGCAGCGTTCCCAGCCCCGAACACGGGGCATCGACCAGCACCCGGTCGATCTTGCCGGCCAGGCGTTTGATGCGGTCGTCGCGCTCGTGCGCAATGGCCGCCGGGTGAACATTCGAGAGCTTGCTGCGCGCCAGCCGCGGCTTGAGCGCATCGAGCCGGTGCGCCGACGTGTCGAAGGCGTAGAGCCGGCCGGTGTTGCGCATGGTCGCGCCAATCGCCAGCGTCTTGCCGCCGGCGCCGGCACAGAAGTCGACCACCATTTCGCCCCGTTTGGCGTCCAGCAGCAGTGCCAGCAATTGGGAGCCCTCGTCTTGCACCTCGACGGCGCCTCGGGCGAACGCGTCCAGCTTGGTCAGCGCCGGCTTGCCGTCGATGCGCAGACCCCACGGCGAGAACGGCGTGACTTCAGATTTGATAGCAGCCTTGGCAAGCTCCGCCTTGACTTCGGCGCGCTTGTCGGTAAGGGCATTGACCCGGAGATCGAGCGGCGCGGGCTGCTGCAGGCTCTCGACCAGCGGCCAGAAACCGTCGCCCAATTGCGCCTTGAGCGGCGCGACCAGCCACTCGGGGAGATTGTGGCGATGGCGTTCCAGCAGGTCTTCGGGCTTGACGGCATCGCAGTTGTCGAGCCAGCGCTTTTCGGTGTCGTTGAGCGCGCTCTTCAGAAAGTCGCGCGGGCCATGAAAGCCGAGGATCGCCATGCGGCGCTCCTTGGAGCCGCTGCCCGAGGGCGACAGGTGGTCGAACAGGAGCTTCTTGCGCAACACGGTGTAGACCGTCTCGGCAAGCGTGGCGCGCTCGCGGGGGCCGAACTCGCGGTGGTCGCGAAAAAATCGCGAAACGACCTGGTCGGCCGGATGATCGAATTTCAGGACAAGGCCGACCAGATCGGCGGTGGCCTCCAACAGGGCTTTGGGGTGCATACCCCGATTGTCTCAGCCGGAGGGCTCTCTACGCCCGGCGCGTCCAGATCGGCCCGAAAGCCTGTCGCTCAATGTCGGCCAGCGTAGGTGAATGGCCGGCCCACAGAACCAGCGCCGCCCCCGGCAGGCTCAAGGTGTGCTCGAGGTGGCGGCAAAGCTGCCAGCGGTCTTCGTCGTCCATGCCCGGCAGGTCGACGAACACGATGTAGGCCCGGCGCCACGGAAACTCGCGCAGCGTCTTGCGCACCAGCCAGGCGCGCGAAATGGGAAGGCACCGCGCCAGGTCGGCCTGTAACTCGCCCAGTTCATAGTCGCTCAGCTCGTGCCGTGCGATCTGGCTGAAGAAGGGCGTTTCGGTGATTTCCTCCCAAGCCCGAGCCTCGGCTTCTTCCGCCTCCTTGAGGCGGCCGCGCCACAGCTTGAGTGCTTCTTCGTCGTGAGCGCCGGCATCGGGGTTCTCGAGTGCGGCCACGGCGCTTTTTGCAGCCCACCATCGGCTGGCGGCACTGGATCCGTGCAAGCGCTCGAGCACGGCAAGACGCGCTGCGCGATCGCGCACGGGGAGCATCTGGGATAGTCCGCGCAAGGCGCCGGCATGCTCGGGCGAGGCCTGGAGCGCACGTTCGTACCGAACGCGCACGGGCGCCGCCGGATCGAGCCGCCGCTCGGAATCGGCCCATTCGACGAGTTCGTCAGGCGTATTGCGCTCGCCCCGCGCCGCGAGAAGCTCGACGCGTTCCCGGATGCGAGACCGGTGCGCATGGTGCTGCTTCCAGTCGCTGGCGTGGTTGCGCCGCCACTGGTTGTCGAAATGCGCAATCCACTTGGTACTGTCTGCCAGCATGCCCAGCGCGGGCTCGACCGACCAGGGCGGCACCACGGCCTTCTGGCCGAGCGCTTCGAGCCGGTCGCGCAAGACCGGATGGGTGTCTTCGAGATCGCTGACGCGCCGCATGGCGTCGCGCAATGCCCGGCGCGCAAATTCGTCGCTGGGCGGCGTTGCGGCAAGCTCCTTCAGCGCCTTGAAAGGCCCCGGCGGCTGCGGCTCCCTTTCGGCACGGGCCCAGTGCGAAGCCCAGAACTCATCGGCATACCAGTTCGCCTTGATGGCAATTTCCGTCAGCGCGGCCGCGGCGACGGTCGTGCCCAGCAGCCGGCCCGAAATGCGGTCGGCCTCGTACTCGTCTTGCCGCGCGAGCGCAAGCGTGCGGGCCGCGAAGCGCGGAAAGTACCAGCGGAAGAAGCTCTGCGACACCAGTGCCATCACGCCTTCGTCGCGCTGCAGGCTGGCATCGAGCTTGAGCCACGAGAGCCGGGTGCGGTAGATCCAGGCGCTCAGCTTGCCGTGGTTGCCGCGCAGGTGCCCGTACTCGTGGGCAAGCACCGACAGCAGCCGCCGCCGGTCCAGCATCATCAGCAGCGGCAGCCCAATGCTGAGGGAATTGACCGCGCCGCCAAACAGCCCGAAACGCGGCACTTGCCGGATGCTGGCGTTGAATTCGTCGTCCAGGTAGACGCGGTGGACCGGCGGGCCCTTGATCTTCTTGCGTATGCGGTCGAGCGCCTCGAACAGCGCAGGCGCATCTGAGCGCGAAAGCTCCCGCCCCTCGGGTTCGTCGAACCGCACCCAGAGTGCGCGCAGCGTGGCCAAGAGCAGGCCCAACGCAAACAGAGCCAGCCAGCCGCGCCCAAAACTGAAGCGTCCCTGTCCGGCCGACAGCGCGACCCAGGCGATGATGCCGACGGAAAGCGCCAGGCAGGCCAGCACCCACAGGTAGCCGAGTGCGGCAAATGCCGCGACGCTGCGCCGGTAGCGCGCACTGTCGTCCGCGCTGGCATGCTCGCTCAAGCGGACAAGGTGAACAAAATCAGCGCGATCCATCCGACTTTCCCCCAACCGGCCCTACAGTTTGAAAGAAGCAAGACCGTGAACGACAACGACCTGCCACCCCTGATAGAGACGCCGCCCGGCCGTTATCGCCACTACAAGGGCGGCGAATACGAAGTGCTGGGCACTGTGCGCCACAGCGAAACGCTGGAGCCGATGACGCTGTACCGGGCCCTTTACGGCGCCAAGGGGTTGTGGGTCCGCCCCGCCGGGATGTTCGGCGAAACCGTGGAGATCGACGGTGTTCGCCAACTGCGCTTCACCCCTGTCTAGGCTGCTACGTATTCGATCGCATCAAAGCCATCGAGGGCGATCAGCCGCAGCGAACGTCCGTCACGCGGCCGCGGGCGTCCACGTCGAGGTTGAGGCGTCCGCCGTTGAGTTCCATCGTGACCACCTCACCGGGCTTCAGGGCCCGCACCGTGCCTGCACCGGCGCGAACGCGGGCTGCGGCTTCGAGCTGGGGCGACAGCGGCTGGCCGACGGCGAAGCGCGCGCCATCCGCATTGCACTGGAACACCGGCTCGG
Source organism: Variovorax sp. S12S4 (assembly GCF_023195515.1). NCBI lineage: Bacteria > Pseudomonadati > Pseudomonadota > Betaproteobacteria > Burkholderiales > Comamonadaceae > Variovorax > Variovorax sp. S12S4. The sequence goes on along the minus strand of NZ_JALPKR020000002.1, from coordinate 3,209,173 downwards.
GTGCCGGAGCAGCTGGAGCGGGAGTTGCCGCGGGGGTCGAGCCTTGCGTGGCACAAGCCGTCATCAAGACGGCGCCGGCAACGATGAACAGTAGTGATTGGGTTTTCAATTTGTCTTCTCCCGAAAACCCGCGAATATAAACAACTTTAACGAATGTGACCTGATGTATCTGCAAGCCATCCCGCAATGGCGCGTGGATACAACTGATGTTCCTGCGCCAGCACGCGCCCGGCCAGCGTGGCGGCCGTGTCGTCCGGCAGCACGGGCACTACCGCTTGCGCCAGGATAGGCCCGTGATCGAGTTCGGTCGTTACCTGGTGCACGGTGACGCCGGCCACCTTGCAGCCCGCGTCGATGGCCCGCTGGTGGGTGTGCAGGCCCGGGAACGCCGGCAGCAGCGACGGGTGGATGTTGATCAGGCGCCCGGCGTAGCGGCCGACAAAGCCGGGTGTCAGGATGCGCATGAAGCCCGCCAAGACCACGAGCGCCGGCGCGTGCGCATCGACCACCTTGGCCAATGCCTCGTCGAAAGCTTCGCGCGTCGGAAATTCCTTGTGCGGAACCACGGCAGTTGCGATGCCGTGCGTGGCGGCAATCGCAAGCCCACCCGCTTCGGGCTTGTTGCTGACCACCGCGGCAATGCGGGCGCCAAAGCGCTCGGCCCAGCGGTCGCGCTCGGCGGCGCGCACGATGGCCGCCATGTTGGAGCCGCCGCCGGAAATAAGGATCACGATGTTCTTCATGGGACGCGGGATTATCTGTGCTCTGCTCCGGCGGCCCTGAACTTGTCGCCGCGCGGACACCGATTCACAGCACGACCGTGCTAAAACTCGAAGTTCCGGAGACACACCGCCATCGGCGCGATGGCGGCGGACCGATCAACACAGCGAGGCACGCATGGATTTGAGCTTCACGCCCGAAGAACAGAAGTTCCGCGAAGAAATTCGCGCATGGGTCAGGGACAACCTCCCCAAGGAGATTTCGCACAAGGTGCACAACGCGCTCGAGCTGACGCGCGACGATCTGCAAGGCTGGGCCAAGATCCTCGGCAAGAAGGGCTGGCTGGGCTACGGCTGGCCGAAGGAATTCGGCGGCCCGGGCTGGACCGCCATCCAGCGCCACCTGTTCGAGGAAGAAACCGCCCTGGCCGGCGCGCCGCGCATCGTGCCGTTCGGCCCGGTGATGGTCGCACCCGTGATCATGGCTTTCGGCAACGCCGAGCAGCAGAAGCGTTTTCTCCCGGGCATCGCAAGCGGCGAAGTCTGGTGGAGCCAGGGCTACAGCGAACCGGGTTCGGGCTCCGACTTGGCTTCGGTCAAGACCAAGGCCGAGCGCAAGGGCGACAAGTACATCGTCAACGGCCAGAAGACCTGGACCACGCTCGGCCAGCACGGCGACTGGATGTTCAACCTCGTGCGCACCAGCAATGAGGGCAAGCCGCAAACCGGGATCAGCTTTCTGCTGCTCGACATGAAGTCGCCCGGCGTCACGGTGCGCCCGATCAAGCTGCTCGACGGCAGCCATGAAGTGAACGAGGTGTTCTTCGACAACGTCGAAGTGCCGGCAGAAAACCTGATCGGTGAAGAGAACAAGGGCTGGACCTACGCCAAGCACCTGCTCTCGCACGAGCGCACCAACATTGCCGACGTGAACCGCGCCAAGCGCGAACTCGAACGCCTGAAGCGCATTGCCAAGAGCGAAGGCGTGTACGACGACCTGCGCTTCCGCGACGAGATCGCCAAGCTCGAAGTCGACATCGTCGCGCTCGAGATGATGGTGCTGCGCGTGCTCTCCGCCGCCACCTCGGGCAAGAACTCGCTGGACGTCGCGGGCCTGCTCAAGATCCGCGGCAGCGAAATCCAGCAGCGCTACAGCGAACTGATGATGCTGGCGGGCGGCGCGTATTCGTTGCCTCTCATCCGCGAAGCGATGGAAGCCGGCTGGCAAGGCGACTTCCCGGGCGGCAACCCGGCCCTTGCGCCGCTCGCATCGACTTTCTTCAACATGCGCAAGACCACCATCTACGGCGGCTCCAACGAAGTGCAACGCAACATCGTCGCGCAAACGGTTCTGGGCTGAGGAGACAACGAACATGGATTTCAATTTTTCTGACGACCAGGAACAACTGCGCGACGCCGTCCGCAAGTGGGTCGACAAGGGCTACGACTTCGAACGCCGCCGCGGCATCGAGGCCAAGGGCGGCTTCTCGCGTGAAGCCTGGGACGAACTGGCCGAGCTTGGCCTGGGCGGCCTCTACATCGCCGAAGACGACGGCGGACTGGGCATGGGCCCGGTGGCCGGCATGGTGGTGATGGAAGAACTGGGCCGCGGCATCGTGCTCGAGCCCTTCGCCCAGACGCTGATTGCCGGCGCCGTGCTCAGCGGCTACGCCGGTGCCGACCTCAAGGACAACTGGCTGCCCCGCATTGCAGGCGGCCAGGCCATCGTGGTGCTGGCCTACCAGGAACGCAAATCTCGCTACCGCCTCGACGTGTGCGAAGCCAAGGCCGTGAAGGCCGGCGAAGGCTGGTCGCTGACCGGCGCCAAGAGCGTGGTGCCCGCGGGCGACGAAGCCGATGCCTACATCGTGCCCGCGCAGGCCGACGGCAAGATCGCCCTCTTCCTGGTCGAGCGCAGCGCCAGCGGTGTCGAAGCCCGCGGCTACGGCACGCAGGACGGCAGCCGCGCGGCGGAAGTCGTGTTCGACAAGGCAGACGCCACGCTGATCACCGCAGACGGACTGGCCGCGCTCGAGTACGCAGTCGATGTGGGCATTGCCGCCACATGCGCCGAGGCGGTCGGCGTCATGGACAAGACCGTGGCACTCACGGTCGATTACATGAACCAGCGCAAGCAGTTCGGCGTGGTCATCTCCACCTTCCAGGCGCTGCGCCACCGCGTGGCCGACATGAAGATGCAGCTCGAGCTCGCGCGCTCGATGAGCTACTACGCCACGCTCAAGCTCAACGCGCCGGCCGACGAACGGCGGCAGGCGTTGGCGCGTGCCAAGTACCAACTGGGCGTTTCGATGCGCTTCGTGGCAGCCAACTCGGTGCAGTTGCACGGCGGCATCGGCGTGACGGACGAATACATCGGCAGCCACTATTTCCGCAAGCTCACGCAGCTTGAAATGACTTTCGGCGACACGCTGCACCACCTGGGCGAAGTGTCGGCCCGCATGCAGGACACCGCGGGCGTCTTCGCCTGACGATGTTTTTCCCATAGCATCCAACGCCCGCCCGCCTTGCGCCGGCGGGCGTTTTTACTTGGAACCAGCCAGGAACAAAACATGCCATCACGCCGCACTCTTCTTGCCCTTGGGCTCGCATCGACCGCCATGCTGACCGCTTGCGCCACCGCACCATCGCCTTCGTTCAGCGAACGCCCGCCGATCGTCTTCATGCACGGCAACGGCGATTCGGCCGCGCTCTGGCAAACCACGATCTGGCGCTTCGAATCGAACGGCTGGCCGCGCGACCGGCTCTTTGCGATCGATCAGCCCTATCCGCTGGCACGCGACGACGACACCGTGGCGCAGCCGGGCCGCAGTTCGACCGCCGATTCCGCGGCCTTCCTGAAGGCCGAAGTCGAGAAGGTGCTGAAGGCCACGGGTGCGAGCAAGGTGGTGTTGATCGGCAACTCGCGCGGCGGCAACACGATCCGGAACTACGTGCAGAACGGCGGCGGCTCTGCCGTGGTGAGCCATGTGGTGCTGGGCGGCAATCCCGCGCACGGCATCTGGGCGGTGAAGGGCTTCCGCGAGAACAACGAGTTCTCGGGCCTCTCGGCCTTCATGCGGCAGCTCAATGCGCCCAAGGGACCGAACGGCGATGAGGTCACGCCGGGCGTGAAATGGCTCACCCTGCGCTCCGACAACAACGACAAATACGCGCATCCCGACGGGCTGTGGATCGGCGTGCCGGGCCAGCCGACCAACATCGGCTTCGACGGGCCGGCGCTCAAGGGCGCGACGAACGTGGTGCTGCCGCGCGTGGACCATCGCGAGACTTCGTTCTCCCCCGCCGCCTTTGCCGCGACCTGGCAGTTCCTGACGGGCGAGCCGCCGCGCAGCACAGCGATTGCAGCCGAAACGAACGTCGTGCTCGATGGCCGTGCCGTCGGCGCGGAAAACCTCTCGCTGAACGGCGGCCAAGTGACCGTTTACGCGGTCGATCCCGCCACGGGCGCTCGGCGCGGCAATGCGGTGCACAGCAAGAACATCGGAGCGGACGGCCGCTGGGGCCCCTTCAGCGCACGCGGCGACACGGCCTACGAATTCGTCCTCAGCGCGCCGGGATACGGCATCACCCACATCTACCGCAGCGCGTTTCCGCGCAGCAGCAGCGTGGTGAACCTGCGTCCCGAACGCCTCGCCGCGGCCGATGCCAGCGCCAATGCAGTCGTCGTCTTCACACGCCCTCGCGGGTATTTCGATGCGCAGCGCGACACCATGCGCTTCGACGGCCAGAGCCCGCCGCCCGGGGTGCCGCCCAAGGGCTCGGGCGTGTCGAGCTCGCGGCTGCGCGTTGCCGCGGCGGAGCCTCAGCGCGCCGTGATTGGTGAATTCAACGGCGAGCGCATCACGGGCCTGACCTGGCCGGCGGCACAGCAGCATGTGACGGTGCTCGAATTGACTTACTGAAAGGCAACAGCATGAACGACGCGGCTTCCTCCCCTTTCGTGCTGAAGACACGCGATGCGCGCGGCGTGATCACGCTCACGCTGAACCGACCGGCCTCGTTCAACGCGCTTTCCGAGGGCATGCTCGGCGCGCTCGAGCAGGCCATGGCCGAAATCGCTGCGGACGAAAGCGTGCGCGCGGTTGTCATCGCGGCGGCCGGCAAAGCCTTCTGCGCGGGCCATGACCTTAAGGAAATGCGCGCGGAGCCGTCGCTCGGCTATTACCAGCAGCTTTTCGAGCGCTGCGGCGCAATGATGCTGTCGATCCAGCGGCTCCCCGTGCCGGTGATTGCGCGCGTGCATGGCATCGCCACCGCAGCGGGCTGCCAGTTGGTGGCAGTGTGCGACCTGGCGGTGGCTTCCAGCGAGGCGCGCTTCGCGGTCAGCGGCGTGAACGTGGGTCTGTTCTGCGCCACGCCCAGCGTCACCCTTTCGCGCAATCTCGGCCGCAAGGAGGCGTTCGAAATGCTCGTGACCGGTGAGTTCATCGATGCGCAGGAGGCCAGGCAGAAGGGTCTGGTCAATCGGGTCGCGGCACCGGCCGAGCTCGATGCCGCGGTGGAGACGCTGGTCGCCAGCATCGTCGCCAAGCCGCGCATGGCACTTGCGCTGGGCAAGGCCCTCTTCTATCGCCAGCTCGAAACCGGCATCGAAGCCGCCCTGGCCGACGCGAGCCAAACCATGGCTTGCAACATGATGGACGAAAGCGCGCTCGAAGGCGTTCAGGCGTTCATCGAAAAACGCCTGCCCGACTGGAAACGCTGAGCCGAGGCTAGGTGTCGTGCAGCCGCGAACTCTGCGGCAGATGCGCCATGAGGAATTCCATCTGGTCCGCCAGGATGCGGCGATTTCGCAAAATGAAATCTTCCCAGAGGCTGGGCACATAGGGCGCGTACAGCAGCGGCATATTCGCCTGCTCCGGCGTGCGGCTGCTCTTGCGGTGGTTGCACGGCTTGCAGGCCGTGACCACATTCATCCAGGTGTCGATGCCCTTTTGCGCGAACGGAATGATGTGCTCGCGCGTGAGCTCGTCTTCGTGGAAATGCCCGCCGCAATAGGCGCAGACGTTGCGGTCGCGCGCAAAAAGCTTGCTGTTGGTGAGCCCCGGGCGCTGGGTAAAGGGATTGATGCGCGGCACGCCCTTGGTGCCGATGATGCTGTTGATGGCAATCTGCGATTGCTCGCCCGTGATGGCGTTGTGGCCGCCACGGAACACAGCCACCTGCGCGCCCACCTCCCAGCGAACTTCGTCCGCTGCATAGTGGATGACCGCCTGTTCGAGCGATATCCATGACTGGGGCAGCCCTTGGGCCGACAGCTTCAAGACCTTCACCACACGCCTCCTCAAAAAGGGAAGAATCACGGAAAGACCAGGGACACGGAGCGCGCCGGAGACCACTTCAAGCGACGCACTGAGTCACAATATACCGGCTTTGTGACAAAACGGCCTGATTCGCCCAATTGACGGGCGAAAGGCGCTATCAAAAAGATACTCACCAATGCAGGTTTTCCGCGGCTTCCGGCACCCGGGCGTGGCTCCGGCCTGCGCCCTCACCATAGGCAATTTCGACGGCGTGCACCGTGGCCACCAGGCCATGCTGGCGCTGTTGCAGACCGAGGCGCGCCATCGCGGGCTGCCCAGTTGCGTGCTCACCTTCGAGCCGCACCCGCGCGACTATTTCGCCGCCGTCACCAAAAAGCCGGACCTGGCGCCGGCCCGCATCGGCACGCTGCGCGACAAGCTCACCGAGCTTGCGGCCTGCGGCGTGGCGCAGACGGTCGTGCTGCCCTTCGATGGCCGGCTGGCGTCCCAATCGCCTGACGAATTCATCCAGAACGTGCTGATCAACGGCTTGGGCGCACGCTACGTGCTGGTGGGCGACGACTTCCGCTTCGGCGCCAAGCGGGCGGGCGACTACGCCATGCTCGACTCGGCCGGCGATGCCCACGGCTTCGATGTGGCGCGCATGAACAGCTACGAGGTCCACGGCCTGCGCGTTTCCAGCTCGGCCGTGCGCGAAGCGCTGGCCGAGGGCCGCATGGCGGACGCCCAGCACCTGCTGGGTCGGCCCTACACGATCTCCGGCCACGTGGTCCATGGCCGCAAGCTCGGCCGGGCGCTGGGCGCCTCGGAACCCGGCAAGGACGACGGTTTTCGCACCCTCAACCTGCGCTTCAAGCACTGGAAACCGGCCGCCAGCGGCATCTTCGCGGTGCTGGTGCACGGCTTGGCCGACCAGCCCCTGCCCGGCGTGGCCAACCTGGGCGTGCGGCCCTCGCTGGACGCCAACGACGTCAACGCCGGCCGGGTTTTGCTGGAGACGCATTGCCTGGAGTGGCCCTCGCATCTGGGAGCCGAAGGTGCCTACGGTAAAATCGTCCGCGTGGAACTCCTGCACAAACTGCACGACGAATTGCGCTACACCAGCCTCGAGGCCCTCACAGCGGGCATCGCGAAGGATGGGCGCGACGCGCGCGCGTTCTTTGCGTCGACCCACGCCGAAACCCATCGCCAGACGACACGCGATCGAATTTAGCCCTGCACGCACCGTGCTGCCGCCCTTCGACAAGCTCAGGGCGAACGGCTTTTCTTCCGCACCGACCGCTCAATGCAGTTCGGGCTGAGCCTGTCGAAGCCCCTCTGTTTCGCACCCCAACATGTCTGACGCTGCTTCCACCACCGACTACCGTTCCACGCTGAACCTGCCCGACACCCCCTTCCCGATGCGCGGCGACCTGCCCAAGCGCGAACCGGGCTGGGTGAAGGAATGGAACGACGAAGGCCGCTACCACCGCCTGCGCGACGCCCGCCACGGCGCGCCCAAGTTCATCCTGCACGACGGTCCGCCGTACGCCAATGGCCAGATCCACATGGGCCACGCGGTGAACAAGATCCTTAAGGACATGATCACCAAGGCGCGCCAGCTCGAAGGCTACGACGCGCTCTACGTGCCCGGCTGGGACTGCCACGGCCTGCCGATCGAGAACGCCATCGAAAAGCAGTTTGGCCGCAACCTGAGCCGCGACGAAATGCAGGCCAAGAGCCGCGCCTACGCCACGGAGCAGATCGCGCAGCAGTTGCTCGACTTCCAGCGCCTGGGCGTGCTGGGCGAGTGGGACCACCCGTACAAGACGATGGATTTCGCGAACGAAGCCGGCGAGCTGCGCGCATTCAAGCGCGTGATCGAGCGCGGCTTTGTGTATCGCGGGCTGAAGCCGGTGTACTGGTGCTTCGACTGCGGCTCGTCGCTCGCCGAATTCGAGATCGAATACGCCGACAAGAAGAGCCAGACCATCGACGTGGCCTTCAAGGCGCACGACCGCGAGAAGGTGCTCAAGGCCTTCGAGACCGACCACACGATCCTCGGCGACATCTTTGCCGTGATCTGGACCACCACCGCGTGGACCATCCCGGCCAACCAGGCGATCAACCTGAACCCCGAGATCGAGTATTCGCTGGTCGACACCGAACGCGGCCTGCTCATCCTCGCCAATTCGCTGGTCGAGATGTGCATGACGCGCTACGCGCTCGACGGCAAGGTGCTGGCCACGGTCAAGGGCGAGAAGCTCGGGGGCCTGGAATTCGAGCACCCGCTGTACGACGTCGATGCTGGCTACAAGCGCCTGTCACCGGTGTACCTGGCCGACTACGCCACCGCCACCGACGGCACCGGCCTCGTGCATTCCTCGCCCGCCTACGGCGTGGATGACTTCAACTCCTGCATCGCCCACGGCGTGGCGTACGACGACATCCTCAACCCGGTGCAGGGCAACGGCAGCTACGCGCCCGACTTCCCGCTTTTCGGCGGCCAGAACATCTGGAAGGCCGTGCCGGTGATCATCGCGGCGCTGCGCGACGCCAACCGCCTGCTCACCACCGAGACCATCACGCACAGCTACCCGCACTGCTGGCGCCACAAGACACCGGTGATCTACCGCGCCGCGGCGCAGTGGTTCGTGCGCATGGACGAGGGCGAAGGCGTGTTCACCAAGGACAAGGCGCCCAAGACGCTGCGCCAGACGGCGCTTGAAGCCATCGAAAAGACGAGCTTCTATCCGGAGAACGGCAAGGCGCGCCTGCACGACATGATCGCCAACCGGCCCGACTGGTGCATCAGCCGCCAGCGCAGCTGGGGCGTGCCGATCCCATTCTTCCTGCACAAGGACTCGGGCGAACTGCATCCGCGCACGATGGAAATCCTCGACCAGGCCGCCGACATCGTCGAAAAGGGCGGCATCGAGGCCTGGAGCCGTGTCACCGTCGAAGAAATCCTCGGCGCCGAAGACGCGCCGCACTACACCAAGAGCACCGACATCCTCGAGGTGTGGTTCGACTCGGGCTCGACCTTCTATCACGTGCTGCGCGGCACGCACCCCAACGTGCACCACGAAACGGGGCCCGAGGCCGACCTGTACCTGGAGGGCCACGACCAGCACCGCGGCTGGTTCCACTCGTCGCTCTTGATCGCCTGCGCGCTGGAAGACCGCGCGCCGTACCGCGGCCTGCTCACGCACGGCTTCACGGTGGATGCCAAGGGCATCAAGATGAGCAAGTCGCTCAAGAACGGCATCGACCCGCAGGAAATCAGCAGCAAGCTGGGCGCCGAAATCATCCGCCTCTGGGTGGCTGCGAGCGACTACTCAGGCGACATCGCGGGCGACGACAAGATCCTGGCGCGCGTGGTCGACTCTTACCGCCGCATCCGCAACACGCTGCGCTTTCTGCTGGCGAACACCAGCGACTTCGACATTGCCAAGGACGCGGTGCCGCTGGAGGAGCTGTTCGAAATCGACCGCTATGCGCTTGCGCGCGCATCGCAGTTCCAGGCCGAAATCCTCGCGCACTACAAGGTGTACGAGTTCCACCCGGTCGTGGCCAAGCTGCAGATCTACTGCTCGGAAGACCTGGGCGGGTTCTACCTCGACATCCTGAAAGACCGGCTCTACACGACCGCGCCCGGCTCGCTTGCGCGCCGCAGTGCGCAGACCGCGCTCTGGCATATCTCGCAAGCCATGCTGCGGTGGATGGCACCGTTCCTGAGCTTCACGGCCGAAGAGGCGTGGAAGTTCGTGAGCACGGGCAAGCCGGGCGAATCGATCTTCGCGCAGACGTTCAGCAAATTCGCCGCGCCCGACGAAGCGCTGCTCGCCAAGTGGGGCCGCATCCGCGAGATCCGCGATGTGGTCAACAAGGACATCGAGGCGGTGCGCGCCGAAGGCAAGGTCGGTTCGTCGCTGCAGGCCAACCTGCAGCTCACCGCGCCGGCCAACGACTTCGCGCTGCTGGGCTCGCTGGGCGATGACCTGAAATTCGTCTTCATCACCTCGGCCATCGCAATCGCCGCGGGCGAAACGCTCTCGACCACGGTGACACCGAGCAGCGCGCAGAAGTGCGATCGCTGCTGGCACTACCGCGACGACGTGGGCCACGACCCGGCGCACCCGACGATCTGCGGCCGTTGCACGAGCAATTTGTTCGGCGCCGGCGAAGCACGGAGCTTTGCCTGATGGCGGCCGCACGCTCCATGTCGGCATCGCGTTCGCGCAGCGGCAGCATCTGGCCATGGCTCGCCTTGGCGGCGATCATCTTGATCATCGACCAGTTCACCAAGACGCTGATCCTGGGCTATTACAAGCTCGGTGATGCGACTTACGTGACGAGCTTCTTCAACGTGGTTCGCGCGCACAACACGGGCGCCGCTTTCTCGTTCCTGGCCGACCATTCGGGTTGGCAGCGCTGGTTCTTCACGGCCATTGGCTTGGCGGCCGCGGTGTTCATCGTGTGGATGCTGAAATCGCACGCGGGGCAGAAGCTGTTTTCGTTCGCGATGGCGTGCATCCTGGGTGGCGCCATCGGCAACGTGATCGACCGGATGATGCACGGGTACGTGGTCGACTTCCTGAGCTTCCACGCGGGGAACTGGTACTTTCCGGCCTTCAACGCGGCGGACAGTGCGATCACGCTGGGGGCCATCTGCCTGATCGTGGACGAGATCCGGCGGGTTCGGCGCGGCAAGTAAGCCAGTTTCTCAAGGGGCCTTCGGGCCCCTTTCTCTTCAAGACGCAACGCGAGGGTTTTTCCCGGCTTTCTCGGCTTGTCATGGCAGGGTCATACTGCCGCGGTGAAATGTAATCGATTACATAACACCGCACGATGAGCATTCAATCCGTCGCAGCCAAGGCCGGGGTTTCCGTGGCCACCGTGTCGCGGGCGTTCAACTTCCCAGACAAGGTCACGCCAGCCACGCGTGAGTTGGTGGAACGCGTGGCGCGCGAGCTCCACTACGTGCCCAACGCCAGCGCGCGCACCTTGCGCACCCAGCGCAGCCGCGCGTTGGGCGTGGTGCTGCCGACGCTTTTGAATCCGACCTTCGCCGAATGCCTGCAAGGCATTGCGCGAGCAGCCATGGCGGGCGGCTACGCCATCATTCCCGTCACCACGGGCTACCGGCTCGATGAAGAAGAACGCGCGGTCCATCTGCTGATGGCGGGCAATGTCGACGGGTTGATCCTGGTGGTCTCCAACCCTTCCACTTCAGCGGCGCTCGCGCGGCTTCGCGCCACCGGCACGCCTTATGTGCTGGCCTACAACCGGCATCCTGAGCACCCTTGCGTGACCGTCGACGGCGAAGCTGCCGTGGCGGACGCCGTCGCGCGCCTGGTGCTGCTGGGGCACCGCCGCATCGCGATGGTCAGCGGCACGCTGGCCGCTTCAGACCGTGCGCAACAGCGCTACCGGGGTTTCCAGAAAGGCATGGCCGATGCCGGGCTCGATGCGCCGCCGCTCATCGAGGTGCCCTTCGTCGAAAGTGCGGTGGACATGCTCGCGCACCTGCTGCAAGCCAAGGAGCGTCCCACCGCGCTGGTCTGCTCGAACGACCTGCTCGCCATCCGCAGCATTCGCGCCGCGCACCTGAGCGGACTCTCCGTACCCGACGACCTCAGCGTCGTCGGCTTCGACGGCATTGCGCTCGGCGAAGACCTCACGCCGGCGCTCACCACCATTGCGCAGCCCAACAGTGACATCGGCCGACGCAGCGTCGAGCTGCTGATCCAGGCCATGGCCGGCGGCGCCACGCTGCAAGCCGGCGCGAGCCTGCTGCTGCCTTGCTTCTTCCGCGACGGCGAATCGTGCGCATCCGCACGCGATGTCGCCAACGACTGATCACCCCTCTCATCCGCCTCACCCCTCACATCCACATCAAGGAGTTCTTTCATGTCTCTCCGCATCTCCCGCTTGGCCCGCCTGGGCTTGCTCACCGCTGCGCTCGTCGCCGCCGGCAGCGCCATGGCCCAGACCGCCATTTGCTACAACTGCCCGACCGAATGGGCCGACTGGGGCACGCAGCTCAAGGCTATCAAGGCCAAGACCGGCATCACCGTGCCGGCCGACAACAAGAACTCGGGCCAATCGCTCGCGCAACTCGTGGCCGAGAAGGCAAGCCCCGTCGCCGACGTCACCTACCTGGGCGTGACCTTCGCGGTGCAGGCCCAGAAGGACGGGGTGGTCGAGCCCTACAAGCCGGCAGCATGGAAAGACATTCCCGACGGCCTGAAGGACCCGGCCGGCAACTGGTTCACCATCCACTCCGGCACGCTCGGTTTCATGGTCAACGTCGATGCGCTCAAGGGCAAGCCGATTCCAAAATCGTGGGCCGACCTGCTCAAGCCCGAATACAAGGGCCTCATCGGCTACCTCGACCCCGCATCGGCCTTCGTCGGCTACGTGGGCGCGGTGGCAGTGAACGAAGCACGCGGCGGCACGCTCGACAACTTCGGCCCTGCCATCGACTACTTCAAGGCGCTGCAGAAGAACGAGCCCATCGTTCCCAAGCAGACCTCGTATGCGCGAGTGCTGTCGGGCGAGATCGCGATCCTGCTCGATTACGACTTCAACGCCTACCGCGCCAAGTACAAGGACAAGGCCAACGTCGCTTTCGTCATTCCGAGCGAAGGCACGCTGGCCGTCCCCTACGTGATGAGCCTCGTTGCCAAGGCACCTCACGCAGCCGAGGGCAAGAAGGTGCTCGACTTTGTACTCTCCGACGAAGGCCAGTCCATCTGGGCCAAGGCCTACCTGCGGCCGGTGCGCGCCGGTGCGATGCCGAAGGACGTGGAGGCGCAGTTCTTGCCGGCTACCGAGTACGCCCGCGCGAAGAGTGTCGACTACGCGCGGATGGCTGAGGCGCAGCGGGCGTTCTCTGATCGTTATCTGAAGGAAGTGCGCTAAGTGCGTTGTTCAGGGCGCGCACCCGCCGACGGGGTACCTTTCTCCGCGAATGTCCCCCGGCCTGCGGCCTCCTCCTTTATTTCGCTGCGCAAGGCACCCCGCCAGCGGGTGCGTTGTACGGAGCGGTCGTTGATCAGCGGTACACCAGGAGCGTGCCCCAGTGCACAGGGCATCGGGTGCTCCCCGCAGCGAAATAAAGGAGGAGGCGAAGCCGGGGGACATTCGCGGAGGGGAGTACCCGGTGGCCTTTGCACGCGCCCTGAACAACAGCACCCCGCAACACAGCGCGAAAAAAACTGAGATGAAGCAACCCAACGCCTGGAACCCACGCTGGCGCCTGCTGGCCTGCGCAGCTCCCGCGGCCGTGTTCTTCGCTGCCTTCTGGCTGCTACCGGTGGTGCGCCTGCTCACGCTGCCCGCGACCAAAGGCTGGCCCACCTACTTCGCCGTGCTGACCGACTCGCGCTATCTGCAGAGCATGGCCAACACCGTTGCGCTGTCGGTGGCGGTGACGCTGACGACACTGGTGCTGGGCGCGGCCGTGGGCATTTATCTTGCGCGCCATGCCTTCACAGGCAAGCGCATGCTGCTGTCGCTGCTCACGCTGCCGCTGTCTTTTCCAGGCGTGATCATCGGCTTCTTCGTCATCCTGCTCGGCGGGCGGCAGGGGTTGGTGGCCGACATCGGCGACAGCCTGTTCGGCGAACGCATCACCTTTGCGTACGGCCTGCTCGGACTGTTCCTGGCCTACCTGTACTTCTCGCTTCCACGTGCCATTGCAACCTACGCCGCCGCGGCCGAGGCCATGAACGTGCAGCTCGAAGAAGCCGCGCGCTCGCTCGGCGCCTCGCGCCTGCGCGTGGCGCGCGACGTATGGATGCCCGAACTGGCGCCCACCACGCTGGCCTGCGGCGCCATTCTGTTCGCAACCTCGATGGGCGCCTTCGGCACCGCCTTCACGCTCGCCAGCAAGTTCGAGGTGATCCCCATCACCATCTACAACGAGTTCACCAACTACGCCAACTTTGCACTCGCCGCATCGCTTTCGATTGCGCTGGGCCTCGTGACCTGGCTGGTGCTGTTCGTGGCGCGGCGCTTCGGCGCCAACCCCGTCGCACGCTGAATCGAGGAAACGCTCATGCGAAAGAAGAACACGCACCCCAAGGCGCCCTTCCTGCTGGCCATCACAGTGCTCGTGAGCATCTTCATGATCGCGCCGATGCTGCTGTCCGTCATGGCTGGCCTGGTCAACAACTACAGCGCGGGCCTGAAGAGCGGACTCACGCTGCGCTGGCTCGGCGAGGTGTGGGAGAACTACGGCGGCACCGTGGGTTGGTCGCTCGCGCTGGCAGCGGCCTGCGTGGTCGGCACCGTGCTGCTGGGCGTGCCCTGCGCCTATGCGCTGGCGCGCAGCCGCTCGCGCGCTGCGCACATCTTCGAAGAACTGCTCACGCTGCCCGTTGCGGTGCCCGGCCTTGCGACCGCGCTGGCGCTCATTCTGGCCTACGGCCAGCTCACGGCCTTCCGCCAGAGCTTCGCCTTCATCCTCGTGGGCCACATGGTGTTCACTCTGCCGTTCATGGTGCGCACCGTGAGCTCGGCCTTCCAGCGCGACGACCTGCTCGCGCTCGAGGAAGCCGCCCGTTCGCTGGGCGCGAACTTCCGCCAGCGCTTCATGGGCATCCTCGTACCCGCCGTGTTCCCCGCCATCGTGGCCGGCAGCCTGATGGTGTTCACGCTCTCGGTGGGCGAATTCAACCTTACCTGGATGCTGCACACGCCGCTCACCCGCACCCTGCCCGTGGGCCTGGCTGACAGCTATGCCTCGATGCGCATCGAGATCGGATCGGCCTACACGCTGGTCTTCTTCGCCGTCATTCTTCCGGTGCTGTGGGGGCTGCAGTACCTTGCCAACCTGATCCAGAAACGCCATGGAACTTGAACGCATTCCTATCGACATCGCCAACTGCGCGAAGACTTATGCAGACGGCACGCGCGGCCTGCTGCCGACCGACCTGCACGTGGAAGCGGGCGAAGTGCTTGCGCTGCTCGGCCCCTCCGGCTGCGGCAAGACCACACTATTGCGGCTGATTGCAGGGCTCGAGGCACCCGACGAAGGCAGCCGCATCGTGTTCGGTGGGCAAGACGTCACGCAGCGCCCGGTGGAACATCGCGGCGTGGGCATGGTGTTCCAGAGCTACGCGCTCTTTCCGCAGATGACGGTGGCCGCCAACATTGGTTACGGCCTTCGCATCCGCGGCGTGGCGCCCGAAGAAGAAAAGCGCGCCGTGGGCGAACTGGTCGACCTGACGCGGCTCGGCGGGCTTGAGAACAAGCGCCCCGCCGAGCTCTCGGGCGGCCAGCGCCAACGCGTGGCACTAGCGCGCGCGGTTGCCGTGCGCCCGCGCGTGCTGCTGCTCGACGAGCCGCTGGCCGCGCTCGACGCCAAGCTCAAGGAGTCGCTGCGCGACGAACTCGCAGAACTGCTGCGCCGCCTGCACATCACGGCCATTCACGTCACTCACGACCAGCAGGAGGCGATGGCCATTGCCGACCGGCTCGCAGTGATGAGCGCCGGGCGCATCGTGCAGATCGGCCGCGGCGAAGAGCTGTACCGCGCGCCGTCACACCCCTTCGTGGCGGAGTTCCTGGGCCGGGTGAATCGGCTCACGCGCAAGCCCGACGCCATTGCGCAAGGCGTTGTCCGACTCGGCGGAAGCACACTGCCTTGCCCGCCCGCCTGGCGCGACCATGCGATGCTCCTGGTGCGACCCGAAGACGTGGAGGTGAGCGCGCCGCAGCCCGGCTGGGGGCTTGCCGCAGTCGAACGCCGCACCTTTCTCGGCGACCGCGTGCAGCTGCAGCTGCGCACGCAGGACCAGTCCTTGCTGGTAGCCGATGTAGGCCGCGACACGCCTTTCGGCCCGGGTGATCCGGTCGGCCTTCGCATCCAGCCCGATCGCCTAATGACGTCGCAGGAAACCAGCGCATGAACACGGCAACGACACAAGACACCACCTTCCTGGCGCAGCTGACGGACCTGCACATCCGCGAGCCCGGCCGCCTGGCGTACGGCCGCATCGACACCGCGCCCTACCTGGAGCGCGCGGTGCAATCGGTGCTGCGCCTGCCGCAATTGCCCGACGCGGTGGTGATTACGGGCGACCTGAGCGACTTCGGCCGCGCGGCCGAATACGAGCACCTAACGCGTCTTCTGGCACCGCTGACCATGCCGGTGTATCTGATGCCCGGAAACCATGACGACCGCGACCAGCTGCGCCGCAGCTTTCCGGGCCACGGCTACCTGGCGGCGGGCGTGGGCTCCGCCGGTTTTGTCCAATACTCGGTGCGGGTGGGCGCGCTGCGCCTGCTGACGCTCGACACCTGCGTGCCGGGCGAGAGCCATGGCGCCCTCTGCAACGAACGGCTGGCGTGGCTGGAGCAACAGCTCGAAGCCTGCCGGGGCGAGCCCGTGGTCATTGCCATGCACCACCCCCCTTCCAGACGCTGATCGGCCACATGGACGAGATTGGCCTGCTGCAGGGCGCCGAGGCACTGGAAGCGCTGGTCGCGCGGTACCCCAACGTCGAACGCGTGATCTGCGGGCATCTGCACCGCGCCATCGACGCGCGCTTCGGCGGCACCATTGCATCCACTTCGCCCGCACCGGCCCACCAGGTCTGCCTGGACCTGGCACCCGACGCGGCCTCTGCGTGGACGCTGGAGCCGCCGGGTTTCCGGATTCACGCCTGGTCTGCGCGCAGCAGGCGGCTGGTCACCCATTTGGCGGCTTCCGGCACATTCGAGGGCCCTTTTCCTTTCCACGACAACGGAGCACTGATCGATTGAGCCCATAGTGTGGAAAATGGGGCTGAAGAAAACGAACCAAAACGAAAAGGATAGAAACCGGCACCCATGAAGCATCTTCTGAACCTGCTCGCCGCCGTCGCACTGCTGGTGTGGGGCACGCACCTCGTTCGAACGGGCGTGCTGCGCGTGTTCGGGGCCAACCTGCGCAAGATCCTCGTGCAGAGCATGCGCAACCGCTTCACCGCCGCGCTGTCGGGCATCGGTGTGACCGCGCTGGTGCAATCGAGCACGGCCACGTCGCTGATGACTTCGTCCTTCGTGGGGCAGGGCCTGGTCACGCTGCCGGCGGCGCTGGCTGTGATGCGCGGGGCGGACGTCGGCACGGCGCTCATCTCGGTGCTGTTCTCGGCAGACCTTTCGTGGCTGTCGCCGATGTTCATCTTCGTGGGCGTGGTGCTGTTCATTTCGCACTCGGCCAGCGTGGCGGGCCGCGTGGGCCGGGTGCTCATCGGCCTGGGGCTGATGCTGCTGGCGCTGCAGCTGGTGGTGGAAGCCACCGAGCCGCTCTTCTCGGCCCCGGCCGTGCGGGCGCTGCTGGCCTCGCTCAGCAGCGACGTGCTGCTCGAAATCACCATTGGCGCCGCGCTCGCCATCGTGGCGTATTCCAGCCTGGCCGTGGTGCTGCTGGTGGCGGCCATGGCAAGCTCCAACGTGGTTCCGCTCGACGTGGCGCTGGGGCTGGTGCTCGGCGCCAACCTCGGCAGCGGCTTGCTGGCCGTGCTGACCACCGCCAAGTCGGCCATACCGGTGCGGCAGGTCACGGTGGGCAACCTGCTGTTCAAGGCGCTCGGCGTGGCGATCGTCGCGCCCTTCGTCGGGCTCTGGCTGCGCTACGTGCAGCCACAAGTGCCCAACGCGACCCACGGCGTGGTGCTGTTTCACCTGGCATTCAACGTGATCATCAGCGTGGGGTTCATCGGCCTCACGCAGTGGGTGGCAACGCTGGTCACCAAGATGCTGCCGGTGCCGCAGCAGCCGGCCACTTCCACGCGGCCGCACCACCTCGACCCTTCGGCGCTTTCAACGCCTTCGCTGGCCATTTCGAACGCGGCGCGCGAGGCGCTGCACCAGGCCGACATCGTGGAGACCATGCTCATCGGCACGCTCGACGTGATCCGCCACAACGACCTGCGCCTGTCGCAGGAACTGCGGCAGCTCGACGACACGGTGGACGAGCTTTACTCGGCCATCAAGTACTACATGACGCGCATCTCGCGCGAGGCACTGGGCGAAGAAGAAAGCCGGCGCTGGACCGACATCATCAGCTTCACCATCAACATGGAGCAGATCGGCGACATCATCGAGCGCGTGATCATCGACATCGAGGACAAGAAGATCAAGCCGCAGCGCAACTTCTCGGCCGCCGGCATGGCGGAAATCGTGGAACTGCATGGCCGGCTGGTGGCCAACCTGCGGCTGAGCATGAGCGTGTTCCTGAACGGCAATGTGCGCGACGCGCAAAAGCTGCTCGAAGAAAAAGCCCGCTTCCGCGACCTTGAACGGGCCTATGCCACCACCCACCTCGACCGGCTGTCCGACCGCACCACGCTGAGCATCGAGACCAGCTCGCTGCACATCGACCTGATCAGCGACCTGAAGCGCATCAACTCGCACATCTGCTCCATCGCCTACCCGATCCTCGAGTCGGCCGGCGCGCTGGCACCGAGCCGGCTGCGTGAATCGCGGCTGGGGAAGATCGAGGGCTGAGTTTTTTTGGGGGCGGCCTGCAAGCGCAGGCCGGCAGGCAAACGTCAGTGCGCGACCGGGAACGGCGAGCGCATGAACTGCTCCTGGCGGCGGCGCAGGCAGAAGTCGATCAGGTCGTCGATTTCCGTGGCCTTGTCGAACACCGCATCGGCGCCGAGCTGGGTGCACTTGCGGCGCATTTCGGGGGTGAGATGGTTGCTGAGCACCACCATCTTCTGTGCCGGCTCACGGTTGCGGCAGGCCTCGAGCACGCTGAAGCCGGTGCCGTCCTTCAGGAACAGGTCGACGATGGCAAGGTCCCATTGCGCGAGGTTGCTCGTCAGCCAACGCGTACCCTCCCGCTCCGATTCCGCCTGGCCCACCGGGTCGACCCTGGCCACTTCGCGCAAGGTGCCCAGCAGGTTTTCGCGGATGGTGGGGTTGTCCTCGACAACAAAGGTTCTAACGGTGTCCATGGTGGCGGCGTTCCTCAAGCTTTGTAGCAGGCTACAAATTGCACCCGGCACAAGACGAAGGCATGACACCCCATCGCGGGTAGGACAAGGCTGGCCCGTCGCCGGGCCGGCCGTGGCGCACTATCAGAGCCTCAAAGCGTGAGGATCGTGCAGCCCGTGGTCTTGCGCGCTTCGAGGTCGCGGTGCGCCTGCTGCACGTCGGCCAATGCGTAGCGCTGGTCGATCGGGATCTTGACCGCACCGCTCTGCACCACCGCGAACAGGTCGTCCGCCATGGCCTGTGTGCTCTCGCGCGTGGAAATGTGCGTGAACAGCGTCGGGCGCGTCACGTAGAGCGAGCCCTTCGAGGCCAGCGTGCCAAGGCTGATCGGCGGCACGGGGCCCGAGCCGTTGCCGAACACCGCCAGCAAACCGAACGGGCACAGGCACTCGATCGAGGCTTCCCAGGTGTCCTTGCCGACCGAGTCGTACACCACCTTCACGCCCTTGCCGCCGGTGATCTCCTTCACCCTGGCCGCGAAGTTCTCGGTGCTGTAGTTGATGGCATGCGCCGCGCCATGCTCGAGCGCAAGCTTGCACTTGGCGTCGCTGCCGGCCGTGCCGATCAGCTGCAGGCCCAGCGCCTTGGCCCATTGGCAGGCGATCAGCCCGACCCCGCCGGCCGCGGCATGGAACAGCACGAAGTCGCCCGGCTGCAAGCCTTCCGCGGGCAGCGTCTTCTTCAGCAGGTATTGCGCCGTGAGGCCCTTGAGCATCATGGCCGCGCCGGTCTCGAACGAAATGGCGTCGGGCAGCTTGCAGACGCACTTGGCCGGCATCACGCGCAGTTCGCTGTAGGCCCCCGGGGGCTGGCTCGCATAGGCGGCGCGGTCGCCCGCCTTGAGGTGCGTGACACCCTCGCCCACCGCCTCGACCACGCCCGAGGCTTCCATGCCCAGCTGCAAGGGCATCTGGAAAGGGTAGAGGCCGCTGCGCTGATAGGTGTCGATGAAGTTCAGGCCCACGGCCTTGTGGCGGATGCGTATTTCGCCGGGCCCCGGCTCGCCGACCTCCACGTCGACGATCTTCAGTTCTTCGGGACCGCCGTGGCGGTCGATACGAACGGCTTTGCTCATCATCTTTGCAGTCTCCAAGGCTCGCGAAAAAGAAGACGCGCATCGTGCCACGTTTGGCCTTTCCGCGGCGGCGGCGGGCAATGCCCGGTAGAGTCGGCGGCCATGCAGATTCAGCAGCGCCTCACGCCCTTCACCGTCTTCCTGCTCACCGTGCCGCCGCTGCTGTGGGCCGGCAATGCGGTGGTCGGCCGCATGGTGCGCGAGCTGGTGTCGCCGCTCACGCTGAACTTCGTGCGCTGGGTCATCGCCTTCGTGCTGTTGCTGCCGCTTGCATGGCCCGTGCTGCGCCCCGGCAGCCCGATGTGGGCGCACTGGAAGCGCTATGCGGTGCTGGGGCTGCTCGGCATCGGCTGCTACAACGCCTTTCAGTACCTGGCGCTGCAGACCTCTACGCCAATCAACGTCACGCTGGTCGGCTCCAGCCTGCCGCTGTGGATGCTCGCGACCGGCGCTGTTTTCTTCGGCGCCCGCGTCAGCGGCCGCGAGATCGGCGGATCGGTGCTTTCGATGCTTGGCGTGCTGCTGGTGCTGAGCCGGGGCGAATGGCGGCAGCTGCTCGGGCTGCGCTTGGTGCCGGGCGACCTGTACATGATCCTGGGCACCATTGCCTGGGCTTTCTACAGCTGGATACTGGCCCGCACGCGCGAGCCTCAAGCCGTGCGGCAAGACTGGGCCGCGTTTCTCATGGCACAAATGGTGTTCGGTCTTGCGTGGTCAGGCGGGTTCGCGGCGGGAGAGTGGACGCTGGCGGACGCGCGCATCGTGCCGGGCTGGCCCCTTTTCGCGGCCCTGGCCTTCATCGGCATCGGGCCCGCCGTACTGGCCTACCGCTGCTGGGGCAGCGGCGTGCAGCATGCCGGGCCGCAGGCGGCGAGCTTTTTCATGAACCTCACGCCGCTGTTCGCCGCGCTGTTGTCGGCGGCGTTCCTCGGCGAACCGCCGCACTGGTACCACGGTGCGGCCTTCTTGCTGATCGTGGGCGGCATCGTGGTCTCATCTTCATCCAAACGTTGAGACCACGAGGCGCGCTCAGTAAGTGCCGGGGTAGGCGCCGCCGTCGGCCAGCACGTTCTGTCCGGTCATGTAGCCGGCCTGCATGCTGCACAAGAAAGCGCAGATGGCGCCGAACTCGGCCGGCGTGCCGAAGCGCTTGGCCGGAATGTTCTTCTTGCGGGCTTCCCACACAGTGTCGAAGTCCTGGCCCGTCTTCTGGGCCGTGCCGGCCATCGTGCCCTTGAGGCGGTCTGTGTCGAACGAGCCGGGCAGCAGGTTGTTGATGGTCACGCCCTGCGCCGCGATGGCCGTGCGCGCCACGCCCGCCACAAAGCCGGTGAGGCCGCTGCGCGCGCCGTTCGAAAGGCCCAGGATGTCGATGGGCGACTTCACTGAGCTGGAGGTGATGTTGACGATGCGCCCGAAGCCGCGCTTGGCCATGCCGTCGACCGTGGCCTTGATGAGCTCGATGGGCGTGAGCATGTTGGCATCGACCGCCTTGATCCACGCCTCGCGGTCCCAGTTGCGGAAATCGCCAGGAGGCGGGCCGCCGGCGTTGGTCACGACGATGTCGAAGTCATGGCCCAGTGCGAACACAGCCGCGCGGCCGGCCTCGGTCGTGATGTCGGCCGCCACGTGCTTGACGAAGGGTGCCGGCGAGCCTGCTGCCGCCGCGGCCAGCTTGGCAGCCGCGGCTTCGAGCGCCTCGGCGCCGCGCGCCACGATCACCACGTTCACGCCTTCGCGCACCAGCGCTTCGGCGCAGCCGTAGCCAAGCCCCTTGCTCGCGCCGCAAACCAGCGCGGTCTTGCCTGCAATGCCCAGATCCATGTTTTTTCTCCTGTACTGCAGGGGCGCTAGCGCCCCGTGCGTGTGAAAACGAAGATGCCCGCAATCACGAGCACCGTGCCGGCCGCGATCCACGCGGTGAACGGCTCGCCAAGTATGACCACCCCCATGAGGATGGTCGAAAGAGGCCCGATCATGCCGGTTTGCGCAGCCATGGCCGGGCCGATGCGCTCAATGGCCATCATGACCATCAGGACAGGCACCGCCGTGCAAACCGTGGCATTCAGCACCGAGAGCCAGATGACCTCGGGCGCCACCTGCATCGCAACGCTCATCGGCCGCGTGAGCACGAACTGCAGGATGCACAGCACGCAAGCCACGGTGGTTGCCAGGCCCACGAGCCGGAGCGACCCGAGCCGCTTGACGAACTCGCCGCTGTAGACGAGATAGCCCGCATAGCTCACCGCGCTCAGGAACACCAGAAACGCGCCCCACGCCGCCGCCCCGCCGCCCTTTCCTCCGCCGCCGGTCCAGAGCTCATGCCCGAACACGAGCAGCACGCCGGCATAGCTCACGATCATGCCCATCACTTGCGGCCGCGTTGCGCGCCGCCGATACAGGAGCCAGCCGAACAGCAGCACCAGCGTGGGGTTGAGATAGAGAATCAGCCGTTCGAAGCTGGCCGAGATGTATGCGAGCCCCGCGAAGTCGAGAAAGCTCGCGAGGTAGTAGCCCGAGAAGCCGAGCCCGATCACGCCAAGCCAATCGCGAAACGTGAGCGCAGGCTTGCCGCGCCCTGCCCACCACGCCATCACCGCGAAGAGCGGCAGCGCGAACAGCATGCGCAGCATGATCAGCGTGATGGCGTCCACGCCATGCCGGTAGGCCAGCTTGACGATGATGGCCTTGCCGCTGAACGCGATGGCGCCCAGCGAAGCGAGGATGAGGCCGGGCGCAATGCTCTTTGCGCCGCCATGTGCGGAGGGAATGCCGGTCTGTACGGCGGACTTGGTCATCCCTCGATCATCGCGCGGTCTTCAATAGCCTGCAGCCACGCCGTCGCGGCGCGGATCGCTGGCGGCCACATAGCCTTCCACCGACGGATCGCCCGCGCGCCAGATGAACTGGCCGGCGCCAAAGTCCTGGTACGAGTCGTTGATCACGTCGAGCTGGTGGCCGAGGTCGCGCAGGCCTTGCACCGTGTCCGGATTCATCGCGGCCTCGACATTGATCTCGAGTCCCGCATTGAAGCGCCAGCGCGGCGCGTCGCAGGCGGCCTGCGGGTTCTGCTTGTAGTCGAGCATGCGCACCAGCGTTTGCATGTGGCCTTGCGGCTGCATGTTGCCGCCCATCACGCCAAAGCTCATCACCGGCTGGCCGTCCTTGGTAAGGAAGGCCGGAATGATGGTGTGGAAGGGCCGCTTGCCCGGTGCGACGACGTTAGGGCTTTCAGCCTTGAGGCTGAAGCCGTGGCCGCGGTTCTGCAGGCTGATGCCGAACTCGGGCTCCACGCAACCCGAGCCGAAGCCCATGTAGTTGCTTTGGATGAAGCTCACCATCATGCCGCTCTCGTCAGCGGCCGTGAGGTAGATGGTGCCGCCCTTCACGGGATTGCCGGCCTTGAAGTCCTGCGCCTTTTTCACGTCGATGAGTCTCGCACGCGATGCCAGGTAGGCGTCATCGAGCATGTGCGCGGGGGTCACCGTCATCGACGATGGCTCCGACACGTAGCGGTACACGTCGGCAAAGGCGAGCTTCATCGCCTCGATCTGCAGGTGCTGCGAAGCGACCGAGTCGACCGGCAGCGAAGCGATGTCGAACTTCTCGAGAATGCCGAGCGCGATCAGCGCCGCAATGCCCTGGCCATTGGGCGGAATCTCGTGCAGCGTGTGGCCGCGGTAGTCGCGCGAAATCGGCTTGACCCACTCAGGCTGGTAGGCCGAGAGGTCGGCCACCGTGAGCGCGCCGCCCTGCTCCTTCGAAAACCTGGCGAGCGCTTCAGCGATTTCGCCGCTGTAGTAGGCCTCGCCCTTGGTGCGGGCAATGGCCTTGAGAGCGCGTGCGGCAGCGGGAAAACGAAACAGCTCGCCGATCTCGGGTGCGCGGCCCCAGGGCAGAAAGCTTTGCGCGAAGCCCGGCTGCGACTCGAGCAGCGAGGTGGCCGCCAGCCACTTGCCTTGCACCACCGGCGGCACGAGGTAGCCGCGCTCGGCAATCTCGATGGCCGGCGCCATCAGGTCGGCGAAGGGCAGCTTGCCGAAGCGGTCGCTCAGCGCCACCCAGCTGCGCACGGCGCCCGGCACCGTGACCGAATCGATGCCGCGCATGGGCGGCGTGGCGGCAGCGGCGCCGTACTTGGCCTTGAAGTATTCAGGCGTCCAGGCCTTGGGTGCGGGACCGGAGCCGTTCAGGCCATGCAGTTCCTTGCCGTCCCACAAGATGCAGAACGCGTCGCTGCCAAGGCCGTTGCTCACCGGCTCGACCAGCGTCATCACGGCCGCCGTGGCAACGGCCGCATCGACGGCGTTGCCGCCCTGCTGGAGCATGCGCAGCCCGGCTTGCGACGCCAGCGGGTGCGAGGTCGACACCACGTTGCGCGCGAAGATCGGAATGCGGGTGGAGAGATAGGGATTGTTGAAATCGAAGTTCATGTCGGTTTGTCTCGTTACTCGTTGGTGATCTTGCGTTCGACCACGATCTTTTTCCACTTGGCCGCATCGGTGGCCACCATCTTCGCGAACTGCTCGGGCGTTCCGGCAGTGGCGGGTTCGATGCCCAAGCGCGAAAGCTTGTCCTTCACCTCGGGGTCGCCCAGCGCTTCGTTGGCCGCCTTATTGACGCGCGCCACGATGTCCGCCGATAAACCCTTCGGTCCATAGAAGCCGAACCAGGTATTCGATTCATAGCCCGGCAGCGTGTCGGCAATGGGCGGCAGCTCCGGCGCGAGCGGGCTGCGCTTGAGCGTGGTAACGCCGAGCGCACGCAGGCGTCCGTCGCGCACGTGCGGCATGCCCGTAGGCAGCGAGTCGAACAGTACGTCGATCTTGCCGCTGATCAGGTCGGGAATGGCAAGCGCCGTGCCCTTGTAGGGAATGTGCGTGACGAACACGCCGGCCTGCGCCTTGAAGAGCTCCGCCGTGAGCTGCACGATGGTGCCGTTGCCGCTGGAGGCGTAGTTGAGCTTGCCGGGGTTCTTCTTTGCATGGTCGATCCATTCGCGCACCGTTTTCGCGGGCGAATTGACCGGCACCAGCATGATGCTGGGCGCATCGCCCACATGCGCGATGGGCGAGAAATCGCGCACCGTGTCGTAAGGCAGCTTGCTGGTGATGGCCGGGCCGATCGAGTGCGTGCTGGTGGTGGCCAGCAGCAGCGTGTAGCCGTCGGCCGGCGCCTTGGCCACCAGGTCGGAACCGATGGCACCGCCGGCCCCCGGCTTGTTGTCGATGATCAGCGTGGTGCCGAGCTTGTCGCCCATCTTCTGCCCGAGCGTGCGGGCAAAGAGATCGGTGGCGCCGCCCGCGGGGAACGGCACGACGAGCCGCACCGGCTTGTTGGGATAGCCCTGGGCGAAGCTGGCTGTGCTCGATGCAGCCAGGCAGAGCGCTGCGGCAACCCCTTGAAGGAACTGGATTCGTTTCATGGTGCTGGATTCTGGCCCGGTAGAGAAACCTTGCATGCTATGCAGCCGCCGGTCATCAAGCCAGATAATCCACCTTATTCAACTATGAACCTGGTTTATGGCAAAGAACGCCGCCGAAGAGGTCTCGCTGCAGCAGTTGCGGGCACTGGCAGCCGTCGCTGAAACCGGCAGCTTCACGCTGGCCGCGGAAACCCTGCAACTGACCCAGCCCGCGATCAGCCACCTGATCAAGCGCATGGAAGAAGAGATCGGGCAGCCGCTGGTGGTACGTGGCCGCCGCATCCAGCTGACGAGCGCGGGCCAGGTGATGGTCGAAACCGCCGTGCGCGCGCTGCGCCTCATTGATGAGTCGGTAGACGCCTGCCGTTCGCAGTCGCAGTTGCGCGAAGGCCGCGTGGTGCTGGCGGTGGGCCACCTGACGGCCGGCGCCCTGCTGCCGCCGATGCTCGGCCGCTTTTCGCAGAAACACCCCACGCTGGCCACCACGCTGCTCGACAGCACCGCCGAGCAGATGATTTCCCGCCTGCTTTCGCAGGAGGCCGACCTGGGCTTTGGATCGGACATCGGACAGAAGCACTCGGAGCTGGCCACCGAGCCGCTGTTTACGGAGCGCATGGCGCTTTTCGTGCGCGAAGATCATCCGCTGGCGCAGCGCGTGGTGGTTGACGCCAG
Source organism: Variovorax sp. S12S4 (assembly GCF_023195515.1). Lineage (NCBI taxonomy): Bacteria > Pseudomonadati > Pseudomonadota > Betaproteobacteria > Burkholderiales > Comamonadaceae > Variovorax > Variovorax sp. S12S4. The sequence goes on along the minus strand of NZ_JALPKR020000002.1, from coordinate 3,183,019 downwards.
GCACCTGGAAGCTCTGCCTTTCATCCACGTCAACCCAGACGCCAATGTGTGGCGGTCAGTCAGCCGTCAACTATCCAGCATGGCGAATGTGTACCCGCATGTGGTTCATCACGTGTCGATGCTGTCGACGGCATTCGGCCTGATCCAGGCAGGTGCCGGAGTGGCGCTGCTGCCGCGCTATGTCGAAGTGTTGATGCCGGGCAACCTGCGTGCGGTGGCGGTCACGCGCCCGACTCTGGAGTACCCGGTAGTAGCCGTTCGGCTGGCCAAGCACCCGCTCAGCCCTGCCGCGCTAGCTTTCCTGGCCATGGCTCGGCAGCATATGAAACCACCGAGAGCTGGCAAGCCGTAGGGTTTCTTGGTTCGCGTCGCTGTGCAATTGGCGTCGATGTTCAGGGCGGCGCACCCGCCGACGGGGTACCTTTCTCCGCGAATGTCCCCCGCCTTCGGCTCCTCCTTTATTTCGCTGCGCAAGGCACCCCGCCAGCGGGTGCGAGTTCAGAGCACTGGTTGATCAGCCGTACACCAGCGGCGTGCCCAAGTGCACAGGGCATCGGGTGCTCCGCGCAGCGAAATAAAGGAGGAGGGGCGCAGCCCCGGGGACATTCGCGGAGGGGAGTACCCGGTGGCCTTTGCACCTGCCCTGAACAACAGCCTCCAACCCACCCAAGCCGCCGAAATGAAAAACGGCGCCCAAAAGGCGCCGTTCGAATAAAGCCGGAAGACGAAAATCAGTCTTCGACGAAAGCCTCTTCGCGCTTCGCCTTCACCGCCGGCAACAGCACGATCACCAGCAGCAGTGCAGCGGCAAGCAGCAGTCCAAGCGAGATCGGACGGGTGACGAAAACGCTCCAGTCACCGCGCGAGAGCAGCAGCGAACGGCGCAGGTTTTCTTCCATCATCGGCCCCAGGATGAAGCCCAGCAGCAACGGCGCAGGCTCGCATCCCAGCTTGAAGAAGGTGTAGCCCACGAAGCCGAAGATACCGACCATCCAGATGTCCCACGTGTTGTTGTTCGTGGAGTACACGCCAATGGCGCAGAACAGCACGATCGCGGGGAACAGGAACTTGTAGGGCACCGTCAGCAGCTTGATCCACATGCCGATCAGCGGCAGGTTCAGGATCACGAGCATTGCATTGCCGAGCCACATCGAGGCGATCAGGCCCCAGAACAGTTCGGGGTTGCTGGTCATCACCTGCGGGCCCGGCTGGATGTTGTGGATCGTCATTGCGCCCACCATCAGCGCCATCACCGCGTTGGGCGGAATACCCAGCGTCAGCAGCGGAATGAACGAGGTTTGCGCACCTGCGTTGTTGGCTGCCTCGGGTGCTGCCACGCCGCGGATGTTGCCCTTGCCGAACGGTACTTCGCCCGGATGCAGCTTGGTCTTCTTCTCGATGGTGTAGGCCGCGAAGGCCGACAGCAACGCACCACCACCCGGCAGGATGCCGAGCGATGAACCCAGTGCCGTGCCGCGCAGCACGGCCGGGATCATGCGCTTGAAGTCTTCCTTGGTCGGAAACAGGCCCGAAACCTTGGCGGTGAACACTTCACGCTCGTCGTCGGGGCGCGAAAGGTTGGCAATGATTTCGCCATAGCCGAACACGCCCATGGCAATGGCGACGAAGCCGATGCCGTCGGTCAGTTCCGGAACGTCGAAGCTGTAGCGCGCCACGCCCGAGTTCACGTCGGTGCCCACCAGGCCCAGCAGCAGGCCCAGCACGATCATGCCGATCGCCTTGAGCAGCGAGCCCGAAGCCAGCACCACGGCGCCGATCAGGCCCAGGATCATCAGCGAGAAATATTCGGCCGGGCCGAACTTGAAGGCCAGCTCGGTGAGCGGCGGCGCAAAGGCAGCCAGGATCAGGGTGCCGACGCAACCGGCAAAGAACGAACCCAGGCCCGCCGCGGCGAGCGCCGGACCTGCACGGCCCTTGCGCGCCATCTGGTAGCCGTCGATCACGGTCACCACCGACGAGGATTCGCCTGGCAGGTTCACCAGAATTGCGGTGGTGGAGCCGCCGTATTGCGCGCCGTAGTAGATACCGGCCAACATGATCAGCGCCGACACGGGCGGCAGCGCGTACGTGGCGGGCAGCAGCATTGCGATGGTCGCAACCGGGCCGATGCCCGGCAGCACGCCGATCAGCGTGCCCAGGATACAGCCGCCAAGGCAGTACAGCAGGTTCGTGAAGGTAAAGGCAACGCCAAAACCCATCGAGAGGTGGTCAAACAATTCCATGTGAGCAGCTTTCTTCTCAACCGGTGATGAAGGTCGGCCAGACCTGGATCTGCAGCTTGAGCGCCCAGATGAATGCAACGTAGCTGCCGACGGCCAGCACGGTGGCCAGGATCAGCACGGTAGGCAGCTTGAACTCGTGGCCCGCAAGGCTGGCGATGAGCACGAGCGCGTAGATCGCGATGATCATTCCCATGGCCGGCACGCCGAGGCTCGGCAGGCCGCCGAGCAAGATGCCGAAGGCGACGTTGGCGCCCAGGATGAAGATCACCTGCTTCCAGGCCCACTTGCCGATCTTTTCGCCGTCGGTGGTTTCAACGGTCAGGCCGCTGAACATGATCCCCAGGCCAATGACGGCCATCAGGATGCCCAGCATCAACGGGAAGTAACCCGGACCCATGCGAGCGCCGGTGCCTACGCTGTAGGTGGTGGCGCCCCATGCGAACGCCGCGCCCACTACCGTAAACATCAGGCCCGAGAAAAAGTCTTTCTGACTCTTGATTTTCACGAACAGTCTCCTCGAACAAATTTCGATGCCGGATTGTCGAGTCAGCCAGTGGTCAGGCCGATGTGGATTCCACTAACGAAAGGCCTAGGGATAACCCGAAAGACTTCACCGCGCAAAATCGCGGAACGCCGGAAAACCGGCTCCGCCGGGGCTCATTCCAGGGGCGGCGTCGCGCTCAGTACTTCTTCGACCGTCGTCACGCCCTCGGCCACGCGCAGCGCGCCCGCCAGGCGCAGCGGGCGCATGCCGTCGATCACCGCCTGCCGACGCAGCCCGGCCAGGTTGGGCTCCTTGTTGACCTGGCTCTTGAAGTCTTCGCTGATGCTCAGCAGTTCGTACAGGCCCATACGGCCCATATAGCCCGTCATGCGGCAATCGACACAGCCCACGGGTTTGTAGGCACGCACCGAACCGGTGATCTGCCATGGCTTGACGATGGCTTCGAGCTTCTCGCGCGTGACCGTATCGTCGGGCTGCTTGCAGTTGGGGCACAGCGTGCGCACCAGCCGCTGCGCCAGCACGCCGAGCATCACGGCGTTGATGAGGTACGAAGGCACGCCCAGCTCCATGAGCCGCGTGATGGCGCTCGGCGCGTCATTCGTGTGCAGCGTGCTGAACACCAGGTGGCCGGTCAGCGCGGCCTGCACCGCCATCTCGGCCGTGGCCAGGTCGCGGATTTCGCCGACCATGATGATGTCCGGATCCTGCCGCATCAGTGCGCGCAGGCCTTCGGTAAAACCGAAGTCCAGCTGCGGCTGCACCTGCGTCTGGTTGAACGAAGGCTCGATCATTTCGATCGGATCTTCGACCGTGCTCACGTTGACCTCTTCGGTCGCCACGCGCTTGAGCGTGGAGTACAGCGTGGTCGTCTTGCCGGAGCCCGTCGGCCCGGTCACCAGAATGATGCCGTTGGGCCGCGTGACGAGTTGCTCCCAGCGGTGCGCGTCATGCTGCGAGAAGCCGAGCGCGTCGAGATCCTTCACCGCCGTGTCGGGGTCGAAGATCCGCATCACCATCTTCTCGCCGAAAGCGGTCGGCAAGGTGGAAAGCCGCATTTCGACTTCGTCGCCGCGCATGTTGCGGGTCTTGATGCGGCCGTCGAGCGGGCGGCGCTTTTCGACCACGTCCATGCGCCCCAGCAGCTTGATGCGCGACACCATCGCGTTCATCACGCCCATGGGCATCTGGTAGGCCGGATGCAGGATGCCATCGATGCGAAAGCGGATCACGCCCTGCTCGCGGCGCGGCTCCAGGTGAATGTCGCTCGCGCGCTGGTCGAACGCGTATTGCCACAGCCAGTCGACCACCTGCACCACGCTCTGGTCGTTGGCGTCGAGCTGCTTGGTGCTTTTGCCCAGTTCCACCAGCTGCTCGAAGCTCGCGCCGCCGGTGTTGCCCCCGGCCTTCTGCGCGGCGCGCACCGACTTGGCGAGCGCAAAGAACTCGGCCGTGTAGCGCTGGATGTCCGTCGGGTTGGCCACCACGCGGCGCACAGTGCGGCGCGCCTGGCGCTCTACCTCGGCAATCCAGTCGGTAAGAAACGGCTCGGCCGTGGCCACCACCACCTCGGTGGGCAGCACCTGCACCGGCAGCACCTTGTGGCGCTCGGCATAGGCCGCGCTCATGGTGTCGGCCACCTTGCCCACGTCGACCTTGAGCGGATCGATGCGCAGGTAGCTGAGCCCCGCACGGCCGGCGAGCCATTGCGTGAGCATTTCAAGGTCGAGCGGCTTGCCGTCGCTTTCGCGCGTCATGGCCACGTTGGCAAGCCGCACCAGCGGCGCCTGCCGGCTTTCGGCCTGGGCACAGCGCGCAATGGTGCGCTTGGCCTCCACCGGCGAGATCACGCCGTCGGCGGCGAGCCATTCGATCAAACGGCGCAGGTCGAGCGGGCCCTCGTGACGGGCAGGCGAAGGTTTGGATGCGGAAGCAGCGGGAACAGCGCTCATGAGCCGGAAGGTCGGGTGAGAGTGGGATTCAGCGGTTTGAACACACGCAGCCATTTAGGCGCGGGCAGGCCCCATCGAGTCTGGATCGTTTGGGCGCGCTCGGCAAGGGCTTCGCGCTTCGGGCGGCTTGGCGTGCGCTGCGCCAGCACCACCGTGTTGCCTTCGCGCGTCGGCTTGAAGGCCCATACCGTATCGGCGCCGAATGCGCCGGCAATTTTCTCGAGGCTGCGCTCGTAGCTCGACGAGCGGCCAAAGAGATTGACCGTCATGCAGCCGTCTTCGGTGAGCAATGCGCGGCAATCGGCATAGAAGTCTTCGCTGTCGAGCACCGGCGCCGCGGCCTCATGGTCGTACAGGTCGACCTGCAATGCGTCCACCGTGCCCTGCCATTCGGCCTTGCGGATTTCGAGCGCGGCATCGGCAATGACCACGCGCAGCTTCGGGTCGTCCGCCGGCAGCTTGAACCAGCCGCGGCAAGCCGACACCACCTGCGGGTTCAGCTCGATGGCCGTGGTGCGCATGCGCAAGGTCTTGCGGCAGAACTTCGTGAGCGTGGCCGCGCCGAGGCCGAGCTGCATCGCGTGGCGGCTTGCCACGCTTTTCGCGTCGGCGAACAGCAGCCAGGCCATCATGCGCTGCACGTATTCGAGCTCGATCTCGAACGGCGCATCGAGCTTCATCGAGCCCTGCACCCATTCGGTGCCAAGGTGCAGGTAGCGGATATCGCCCCAGTCGGAAAAATTGACTTCAGGAAGGACGGGGGTTTTGCTCGTGGCCATCAGATAAGTTTGTGGGCGTCGAAGACGTCGCGCCAGGCCGCGAGCTTGCGCTCGAAGCTCCACGACGCATTGGCGGGGCTGGTGGAAGGCAGCTGGTAGACCGGCACGCCCAGGGTGCGCGTGTGGCGCGCATGCTTGAAGCTTTCGCCGCCGTTGTGGGCAATGGCGGCAAGCTTCGGCAGATGCAGGCCGGCTATGTCGTTGGCAACGGGTGCGCGAATGGCCGAATCAAGGCTGCCCTCGCGCTCGCAGGCCGCATACACGTCCCACACGCCCAGCCCGCGCGCGAGCAGCCACTTCTTCTTTTCGGGATAGCTGTCTGCGCCCATCGGGAGCGGGTGTTGGGGCCAAACGGCTTGCAAGATTTTCCAGAACTGATTTTGCGGATGCGCATAGTACTGCTGCTGCTCGAGCGATCGAACGCCCGGGAAGCTTCCGAGGATCAGCACCACGGTGTCCGGCGAGACGACGGGCGCCAGGCCTGTGAGCACTGCGCTCGATGTATCGGGAGGGGTCGGTGGTTTCATGAACAGCCTCTATCTTGGCACTGTCGGCGCTTTCGATCGCCCATGAAAAAACCCGCCGAAGCGGGTTGTGCGGAAGGCGAGCGCCGGTTATTTCTTGGCGGCTTCGTGTTCGGCGGTGCCGGGCACCTTTTCACCGATGGCCTTGCCGGTGCTGCGCATGCCGTCGGCTGTCTTGTGGCCGGCGGTTTCAACCGCATCGCCCGTCTTGGCGGCCACGTTCTTGGTGGCGTTGGTGGCCTTCTTGGTGGTGCGCTTGGTGGCGTCCCATGCCTTCTTGGTGCCGCGTTCGGTGGCGTTCACGGCCTTCTTGGTGGTGGTCTTGGTCGCATCGACTGCGTCCCTGCCGGCTTCCTTCACCTTTTCGGTGGTGGTGGGCTCGGCGGTGGTCGTTGCGGGCGCGGCGGTTGTCGCGGTTTGAGCCACGGCGGACACGCCGATGGAAGCAAGCGCGAGGGCCAGAACGACGGGCACGGTGCGAACGAAAGATGTGGTCATGTAAAGACTCCTTTTTGGATGAAGTGTCGGAGTGACGAACTTGCCACTGAACAAACAACGCCACTTCGAACACCGAGGATGACAGTAAAAAAGGAGCCTCCGCTTGCGCAAACGCAACTCGGGACATCGGCCTACGTGCGCTGCGGCCTGCGCTCCGACAAGGAAAGAAGGCTTTCGAGCCGCGGTATGGCTTCCAGCGCATTCCGGGTCGTGGCCTCGGCCAGTTCATCGACGCCGATGCCGCGCAATTGCGCCACCACTTCGGCGATGCGCGGCAGTTCGCCGGGCTCGTTGCGCCCCTGTGCTTCACCGGCCGCGCGCTGGGCCTGGGTGCGGTAGATCCAGTGCGGCTGGATGTCGGGTGCGTCGGTTTCCATCACCATCGATTCGAGCGGCAAGGTGGCTGCGAGGCGCCGCAGCTGCAACGCGCGATCGAAGGTCACGGCGCCGCCGAAGCCCAGCTTCAGGCCGATGTCTATGCAGGCCTTGGCCTGCTGCTCGCTGCCGTTGAACGCATGGGCAATGCCCCGCCACGGTCGGCCGCCCGCTGTCTGCCGCAAATGCTTGAGCACCTTGTCGACCGAGCGGCGCACATGAATGAGCACCGGCAGGTCGTGTTTGCGCGCGAGTTGCAACTGAGTGTGAAAAAAGTGCTGCTGCTTGTCGCTGTCCAGACCGTCCACGAAGTAGTCGAGGCCGATCTCGCCGACCGCAACCAGGCGCGGGTCGCCTCGGCGCGTTGAGAGCTCGGCATCGAGCGCCTCCAGGTCGGCCTCTTGCGCATTGCCGGTGCACAGCGGGTGGATCCCGAGCGCATAAGCGTCGCTCTGCACGTGCGCCAGCTCACGCACGGTTGCAAAGTTGAAGGCGGCAACGGCCGGAATGACGCACAGCGCCACGCCCCGTTCCGCAGCGCGGGCCCGGATGAGCGGCATTTCCGCACCGAATTCGGGCGCGTCCAGATGGCAGTGGGTGTCGATGAATACAGCCATGGCGAGATGATGCCCGAAGGGATGCAAGGCAGAAGAAAGCGTGCTACTGTGAACCCCTCACCCGTCATCCCTTGCCGGAGGTGTTTCGATGCGCAGGCCCGCCTTCTACAGCCGTTCGCCCCGCACGCTGCCTCAGGCGGCCGATTCCGCGGCCGCCGATCAGGCCGTGCCATCGCCCGAAGGCGGAGGCAATGGCGCGCCGCCGGATTCACCCGTTTCTCCACCGCAAGGCAAGCCGCGCTGGCAGCCTGGCCGGCGCAGTTTTGCGTTCTTGGTGGTGCTGTGCGCCATTGCGGTCGGCAGTGCATGGTGGCCGCGCCAGGGCGCCAGGGCACTCACGCAAAAAGACATCGACTCGGCCGTGCTGCGCACGCTGCAGACCAACACCCTGCCCTCGCCCGCCGCCAAGGCGGCCGAGATCGTGCGGCCTTCGGTGGTTCGCGTGGTCGGCTACGGCCCCGAAAAAGCCACTCCCGAGGCCAAGACCCAGAAGCGCGGGCGCAATCTTGCGAAGGGCAAGCCGCCCGAAGCCGACCCGCCGCCGGGCGAAACCGAACGCGGCGTGGGCACTGGCGTGGTCATCGTCGACAAGGGCGTCATCCTCACCAACCTGCACGTCGTGGCCGGCGCCGAGACCATCAAGGTCACTTTCTCCGATGGCCTCGAAGCCGTGGCCACCATCACCGGCGTGCAGCCCGAGAACGATCTTGCGGTGCTGCAGGCGCAGAAGATTCCCGACGACCTGATTCCCGCCGTGATGCGCTCGACGGCCGACCTGCAATCCGGCGACCAGGTGGCCGCGGTCGGCTTTCCGTTCGGCATCGGTCCTTCGGTATCTGCTGGCGTGGTTTCGGGCCTGAAGCGCTCGTTCCGCTCGCCAGAGGGCAAGCAGGAGCTGGGCAACCTGATCCAGTTCGACGCGGCGGCCAACCCCGGCAATTCGGGCGGCCCACTGATCAACATGGACGGCGAGGTGCTCGGCATCGTCACCGCCATCCTCAACCCTACGCAGCAGCGCACTTTCATAGGCATCGGGTTTGCCGTGCCCATCGAGAACGCAGCCTCCGCCGCCGGCTCGCCGCCGTTCTAGCAGCCTGACGGAGGACCGACCCATGCTTTTCGATTGATTACAGAGAGGCCATCGCATGAGCACCGAGACCCCCTTTTCCACGTCTTCCGCCACGGCCGAGCTGATGGAGCAGATCCTCTACGAGGTCAAGCGCGTGGTGGTGGGCCAGGACCGCTTCCTGGAGCGCGTGATGGTCGCGATGCTCGCGGGTGGCCACCTGCTGGTCGAAGGCGTGCCCGGTCTTGCGAAAACCCTCACCATCAAGACGCTGGCCGACACCGTGCGCGGCCAGTTCAAGCGCATCCAGTTCACGCCCGACCTGGTGCCGGCCGACCTGGTCGGCACGCGCATCTACAACCAGAAGACGGGCGAGTTCAGCACCTCGCTCGGCCCGGTGTTCGCCAACCTGCTGCTGGCCGACGAAATCAACCGCGCGCCGGCCAAGGTGCAGAGCGCGCTGCTCGAAGTCATGCAGGAGCGGCAGGTCACCATTGCGGGTGAAACGCACAGGGTGCCGCGCCCGTTCCTCGTCATGGCCACGCAGAACCCGATCGAGACGGAGGGCACTTATCCGTTGCCCGAGGCACAGGTCGACCGCTTCATGATGAAGGTGCTGGTCGACTACCCGAGCGACGAGGAAGAGTTCGTCATCGTGCAGCGCGTGATCGGCACCATGGTCGAGGTCAATCCGGTGGCCACCACCGAGCAGCTCGCGGCCCTGCAGGCCGAGGCACGGCGCGTGTATGTCGACCCTTCGCTCATCCAGTACGCGGTAAAGCTCGTATCGGCCACGCGCACGCCCGACAAGCACGGCCTGAAGGACATGCACCGCTTCATCACCTTCGGCGCCAGCCCGCGAGCGAGCATCAGCCTCACCGAAGGCGCACGCGCGCTTGCGCTCCTGCGCGGCCGCAGCTACGCCCTGCCTGAAGACATGACCGCGCTGGTGCCCGACGTGCTGCGCCACCGCGTGACGCTTTCCTACGAAGGCCTGTCCGAAGGCCTCACACCCGACGGACTGATCGAGAAGATCATGAAGGCCGTTCCCGCTCCTCCCAAACCTCTTGAACATGAAAAGCTGGTGGCGTAAGGCCCCCGCGGCCGCAAACGACGAACGGCTCAATGCACAGGCCGGTGGAGCGGAACGCGCGCTGCGCCGGCTCGAATGGACCGTCATCCGTCGCCTCGACGGCTTGCTGCAGGGCGACTACCGCACGCTGATGCGCGGCACCGGGCTCGACCTGGCCGACCTGCGCGAATACCAGCACCATGACGACGTGCGCCACATCGACTGGAACGTCACCGCGAGGCTGCAGGTACCGCACGTGCGCGTGTTCACCGAAGACCGCGAGATGTCCGCGTGGTTCGTGCTCGACCTGAGCCGCTCGGTCGACTTCGGTTCCGGCCTCAAGGCCAAGCGCGAGATCTCGGCCGGCTTTGTCGGCGTGCTCGCGCGCCTGCTCACGCGCCACGGCAACCGCGTGGGCGCGCTGGTCTACGGGAGCGACCTCGAAGCGGTGATTCCGCCGCGCAGCGGCCGCCGGCACGTGCTGCACCTGCTGCACGCCATGGAACGCCGCGCCGACAAGATCGAGAAGGCGCCCACGCAAAAAGGCATGACGCGCCTCGCCGACCTGCTGAAGTCGGCCGCTACGCTGATGCCGCGCCGCTCCACCGTGTTCGTGGTGTCCGACTTCTTGAGCGAGCCCGGCTGGGAGCGCCCGCTCGGCCAACTCGTGCAGCGGCATGAAGTGATTGCCGTGCGCCTGTTCGACCCGCTCGAGCTCGAGCTGCCCGACCTGGGCCTGGTGCCGCTGCGCGATGCCGAAACCGGCGAGCAGCTATGGGTCGACACCCACGATGCCGGTTTTCGCAAGCGCTTCGCCCGCCTGGCGGCCGAGCGCGAAGCCACGCTGCGCGCCTCGCTCGCAAAGGCCGGCGTCGATGCACTCGAGCTTTCGACCAGCGACGACCTGGTGGAAGCCATCGTTCGTTTTGCCGACATGCGCAAGCGCCGCACGCGCATCGGCTCGGGCAGCATGAAGGCGGTGGCAGCATGACATTTCTCTGGCCTCAATTCCTCTGGTTGCTGGCGGCCTTGCCGCTGCTGGTGTTGCTCTACATCTGGCTGATCCGCCGCAAGAAGAAGCTGGCGGTGCGCTATGCCAGCCTCTCGATCGTGCGCGAGGCCATGGGCGCCGGCCAGAGCGTCAGGCGGCATATTCCGCCGCTCCTCTTTCTGCTGGCCATGGCCGCGATGCTGGTGGCCGCTGCAAGGCCGATGGCCGTGGTGCTGCTGCCTTCGAACCAGCAGACCATCATCCTTGCGATGGACGTGTCCGGCAGCATGCGCGCGGCCGACGTGCTGCCCAACCGGCTGGTGGCCGCGCAGGAAGCCGCCAAGAGCTTCATCAAGGACCTGCCGCGCCATGTGAAGGTGGGCATCGTGGCCTTTGCAGGCAGTGCGCAGGTAGCGCAGTTGCCCACCACCAACCACGACGACCTGATCACCGCCATCGACAGCTTTCAGCTGCAGCGCGCCACGGCCACCGGCAATGCCATCGTGGTGTCGCTCGCCACGCTGTTTCCTGATGCGGGCATCGACGTTTCGCAGTTCAGCGCACCCAGCCGCCAGCGCGGCACGCCCATCGACCAGACCGAAAAGCAGGCGAAGGAGTTCACGCCGGTCGCACCGGGCTCCTACACCTCGGCCGCGGTGATCATGCTCACCGACGGCCAGCGCACCACCGGCGTCGATCCGCTCGACGCCGCCAAGGCGGCGGCCGACCGCGGCGTGCGCATCTACACGGTGGGCGTGGGCACGGTCGACGGTGAAACCATCGGCTTCGAAGGCTGGTCGATGCGCGTTCGGCTCGACGAAGAAACGCTCAAGGCCGTGGCCAACAAGACCAATGCCGAGTACTTCTATGCGGGCACCGCCGCCGACCTGAAGAAGGTGTATGAAACGCTGAGCTCCAAACTCACTGTCGAGAAGAAGGAAACCGAGATCTCGGCGCTCTTCGCGCTGGGTGCGGCCATCCTCACGCTGTTGTCGGCAGGGCTCTCGCTGCTCTGGTTCAACCGGATTCTTTAGCTTCGGCCTTGGCGGCGGCCGGCAGGCCGGCGAGCACCTCGCGCAAAATTTCTTCGGACAAGGCCTCGTCGTCCATGGCGCGAGCCAGCACCACGCCGCCGTACATCGACGCCAGGATGCGGATCGCGTCGCCGCGGGCGTTCTTCTTCGACCGCCACGGAAACTTGCTCGCGAACCGCTCGATCAGCACCTTGAAGTAGGCCGTCAGCGGCGCACCGATGGCTTGCTCGCTCCCCGGTTGGCCGGCGTGCGCGGCAAATGCCGCCACGAGGCAGCCGCCGGCGCGGCTGTCGCGGTGCTCGCGGCTCAGGTAGCTCCGCACATAGCCGCGCATGCCTTCGGGCGTTTGTGCGGCCTCATCCAGATGGACAAGCGCGGCATCCCCCGCATGGACGATGCACTCCGCCATCAGCGCTTCCTTCGAGGCGAAGTGGTTGTAGAACGGGCCGTGCGTGAGCCCGGTGGCTTTCATGATCTCGCTCACGCTCACGCCGTCGAAGCCGCGCTCCTTGAAGAGGCGCGAGGCCTCGGCAAGGATCTTCTGGTGCTTTTCGGCGGTTTCCGCTGCGGGGTATCGCATGTGACCTCTTTCTGTTCCGGGGTACTTCAAGGCATGGCTTGACGCTAAGCATGATACCCATCATGCTTCGACACCTCAAACATGATGGTCATCATGCTTGCAGTGAGCCAGATCTTCCAACCAACCTTTTGAACGGATTCGAAATGAGCGAACAAGCAACCCTCGGCACCGCCGTCGTTACCGGCGCCTCGGCCGGCCTCGGCAAGATCTACGCAGACCGCCTGGCCCGCCGCGGCCACGACCTGCTGCTGGTGGCGCGCCGCGCCGACCTGCTGGAAGAAGTCGCAGCGGGCCTGCGCGCCAAATATGGCGTCAAGGTGCAAACGCTCGCGGCCGACCTTGCCGCCGCCGGCGACCTCGAGCGCGTGTCCAAGGCCGTTGCCGCCGACCCATCGATCACGCTGCTGATCAACAATGCCGGCCTCTCGACGCTTGCCCCCGTCGCGCTGACCACGAGCGCGCAGCTGCAGAGCATGCTCGACGTGAACATCAACGCCCTCGCTCACCTGAGCCATGTCGCGTTGACCGCCTTCAAGGCGCGCAACCGCGGTACGCTGGTGAACATCGGCTCGGTGCTCGGCTTCTACACGCTGCCGATCAGCAGCATCTACAGCGGCACCAAGGCCTTCGTGGTGGCGTTCACGCGCGGTCTGCAGGAAGAGGTGGCAGGCACCGGCGTGAAGGTGCAACTGGTGCTGCCGGCCGCCACGGCCACCGACATCTGGGAGCTTTCGGGCGTGCCGGTGTCGGCGCTGGCCGAGGGCACCGTCATGCAGGCCGAAGAGTGCGTGGACGCCGCGCTGGCCGGCCTCGACCTGGGCGAAGCGATCACGTTGCCGTCGGTGAACGACGCCGCCCTGCTCACCGGCTTTACCGATGCAAGCGCCAAGCTGTTCGGCGCTTCGCAGACCAGCAAGCCGGCCGCGCGCTACCTGGCGACGGCCTGATCGGCCCGCGCGGCCATCGCGGATTGGTCCGGCGACTTCACCGCGCCGATGCCGCCCAGGAACAAGTCGGCCACGATCGGCGCAATCGCCGCGTGGTCGAGCTTTCCATCGGGCTTCATCCAGGTGAACATCCAGTTGATCATGCCGAACAGCAGCATGGTCAGCGGCTTGGCGAGGTCGTCGCTCGGCGCGCCGGGCCTGAGCGCCGACACGGCGCGCGCAAAGCCCGCGACCACCTCGCGCTCCTTGTCGAGCACGCGCTCGCGGTCTTCCTCTTCGAGAAAGCGCACGTCGTCGGTCAGCACGCGGTGCGCGTCCTGCGCGCCGGCATATTCCTCGACGATGCGGTAGATGAAGCGGCGCAGCCGCTCTTCATCGGTGTGCGTCGACGCTTCTTCCTCGGCCACCAGCGCGGCCAGCTTCGACACGTGCGTCTCGGCGATGCTGATCAAGAGGCTGCTCTTGTCCTTGTAGTAGTGATAGAGCGTGGCCTTGGAGAGGTTGCAGGCTTCGGCCACCTGGTTCATCGAGGTGGCGGGATAGCCGCGGCGCGCGAACAGTTGGGCGGCCTGCGCGAGGATGAACTCGCGCTGGTCGTCATAGGTGGCGGATCTTCCACGCGGCATCGGGTCTTCTTTCTTCCTTGATTGGAGTTGCGGGCAACCCGCAATCTTGCATGGAGCGCGCCGGCTACCCGCGCCGAGTCGCAATCAGCGAACGCACGTCAGTGGCAGGCAGGCGCGGGCGATCGGGCTCCATCTGCCGCAGCGGCGCCACCTCGTGCAGGCTGGCAAGGCTGCGAACCGTCAACGCCTGGTAAGTCTGCGTGCCCTCGAGCTTCCAGGCAATTTCCTCCTCGCTCAGCATCTTCTTCACCTTGGCGGGAATGCCGGCCACCAGCGACCGCGCGGGCACCTTCATGCCCGCCGGCACAAAGGCGCAGGCCGCCACGATCGCCTGCTCGCCGATCTCGGCCTCGTCCATCACGACCGCGTTCATGCCCACCAGCGCATCGCGCCGCACGATGCAGCTGTGGAGGATCGCCCCGTGGCCGATGTGGCCGTTGACCTCGACCACCGTGTCCTGGTCCGGAAAGCCATGGATGCAGCAATGGTCCTGCACGTTCGAGCCCTGCTGCAGCACGATGCGCCCGAAGTCGCCGCGCAGGCTCGCGCACGGGCCCACATAGCAGTTGGCGCCGACGATCACGTCGCCGATCAATACGGCACTGGGATGCACATAGGCGGTGGGGTCGACGACGGGTATGACGCCGTCGATGGAATAGCTGGGCATTCGGTCTGTCTCCTTTTTTCAGGGGCTCAGGGTTTGCCCTGAATCAACCCCGCTTGTGCCGGATTCAAGGTCGATCCTAAAATCTACCGTCCGGTCGGTCAATAGTGTTTGCATGCCGATTCCGCCAGAACAAGGATGAGAGACAAGCCCATGACAGAACCTTTAGTTCTCACCGGTAATGCCGGCGCCGTCCGCACGTTGAGCCTCAACCGCCCCGCCGCGCTCAACAGCTTCACGACGGAAATGCATGCCGAGTTGATGGCAGCGCTTGAGCTCGCCGCCACGGACGACAGCGTGCGCTGCGTGGTGCTCACGGGCGCTGGCCGCGCCTTCTGCGCCGGGCAGGACCTGGCCGACCCCTCCGTCGCGCCCGACCCGACGCCGGGCGCCGCTCCCAAGGATTTGGGCCACGTCATCTCCACTTACTACGCGCCACTCGTCGCGCGCCTGCGTTCGATGCCGGTGCCGGTGGTGGCCGCCGTCAACGGCGTGGCCGCCGGCGCGGGCGCCAACCTCGCGCTGTGCTGCGACCTGGTGGTGGCCGCGCGCTCGGCCAGCTTCATCCAGGCCTTCACCAAGATCGGCCTCGTGCCCGACACGGGCGGCACCTGGCTGCTGCCCCGCCTCGTGGGCTCGGCGCGCGCACTCGGCATCGCGATGCTGGGCGACAAGCTCCCCGCCGAAGAAGTCGCGCGTATCGGCCTGATCTGGCAATGCGTAGACGATGCGGCACTGGCCGACACAGTTGCAGCACTCGCATCGAAACTGGCCGGCATGCCGACCCGCGCCTTGGTCGCCACGCGCCAGGCCATGACGGCAGCGCAGGACATGGACCTCGAGGCTGCGCTCGCCGAAGAAGCCCGCATCCAACGCGAGATGGGCAACGCCAACGACTACCGCGAGGGCGTCGAAGCCTTCCGCGCCAAGCGCGCGCCGGTGTTCAAGGACCGCTGAGCCATGACCGACAGCACCCGCACCCCGCAGCAAACCGCCGAGTACGTGCGCGACGGCATGTTCGCGAACGACAACGCCAGCAAGGGCCTCGGCATGCGCATCGTCGAAGTCGCCCCCGGCCAGGCCACCCTGCAGATGCAGGTGCGCCAAGACATGCTCAACGGCCACGCCATCTGCCACGGCGGCTTCATGGCCACCTTGGCCGATTCCACCTTTGCCTTCGCCTGCAATTCGTACAACGAACTTACGGTGGCCTCGGGCTTTTCCATCGACTTCATTGCACCGGCACACGAAGGCGATGTGCTCACCGCGCGCTGCTTCGAAGTTTCGAAGGCCGGGCGCACCGGCGTGTACGACACCGAAATCACCAACCAGCGCGGCGAGCGCGTTGCCATTTTTCGCGGCCGCTCATACACCGCCAAGGGCCGCCCCGCCGTTGCGGCCTGAGGAGACACACGCACCATGACCGCCAGACACCCCGCCCCCGGCGAGCTCGAGCCCATCGAAACCGCGAGCCGCGACGAAATTGCCGCCCTGCAGCTCAGCCGCCTGCGCGCCACGCTGCAGCGCGCGTACGACAACGTGCCGCACTACCGCAAGGCCTTCGATGCCAAGGGCGTGCATCCGGATGATTTGAAGTCCCTCGCCGACCTCTCGAAATTTCCGTTCACCGTAAAGAGCGACCTGCGCGACAACTATCCCTTCGGCATGTTCGCCGTGCCGCGCACGCAAGTGGCGCGCATCCATGCGTCGTCGGGCACCACCGGCAAGCCGACCGTGGTGGGCTACACGCTGAAGGACATCGACACCTGGGCCGACCTCGTTGCGCGCTCGATCCGCGCCGCCGGCGGGCGGCCGGGCGACATGGTGCATGTGTCCTACGGCTACGGCCTCTTCACCGGCGGGCTCGGCGCCCACTACGGCGCCGAGCGCGCGGGCTGCACCGTCATTCCAATGTCCGGTGGGCAAACCGAAAAGCAGGTGCAGCTGATCCAGGACTTCAAGCCCGACATCATCATGGTCACGCCCAGCTACATGCAGGTGATCATCGAGCAGTTCGAGCGCCAGGGCCTGGATGCAAAGAACAGCTCCCTCAAGATCGGCATCTTCGGCGCCGAGCCCTGGACCGAAGCCATGCGCCGCGACATCGAAGGCAAGGCCGGCCTGGACGCGGTCGACATCTACGGCCTTTCCGAAGTGATGGGCCCCGGCGTGGCCAGCGAATGCGTCGAAAGCAAGGACGGCCCCGTGATCTGGGAAGACCACTTCTACCCCGAGATCATCGACCCCGACACCGGCGAGCTCAAGGCCGACGGCGAGGAAGGCGAACTGGTCTTCACCTCGCTCAGCAAGGAGGCCATGCCCATCGTGCGCTACCGCACGCGCGACCTCACGCGCCTGCTGCCGCCCACCTCGCGGTCGTTCCGCCGCATGGGCAAGATCGTCGGGCGCAGCGACGACATGATGATCATCCGCGGCGTGAACGTGTTTCCCACGCAGGTGGAAGAAGTCGTGCTGGCGCACGAGCGCCTCTCGGGCCTCTACCAGGTGCACGTGCGCCGCGAAGGCCTGCTCGACGAGGTCGAGGTGCATTGCGAACTCGACCACCGCAACGCAGCCGTCGACGAAGCCGAACGCAAGGCCATCGCCGGCTGGGTGCAGGACCGCGTGAAGACGCTGGTCGGCATTTCGACCACGGTGCGCGTGTTCGACCCCGATTCCATCGAACGCACGCAGACCGGCAAGGCCCGCCGCGTGATCGACACACGGCCGCGCTGAACGCGCGCCGTTTCCATTCTCTTTGCAAAGGACACGCACATGTACACCCAGGCAATGGACACCATGGGCAAGGACTCAGGCGACGACGGCAAGAAAAAGGCCGTGCGCTCTGCCGACGAAATGCGGCTCGAAGAACGCTTCGATGAGCGCATCGATGCCGGCGACTTCATCGAGGCAAAAGACTGGATGCCCGAGCACTACCGCAAGACGCTGGTACGGCAGATCAGCCAGCACGCGCACTCCGAAATCGTGGGCATGCTGCCCGAAGGCAACTGGATCGGCCGCGCACCTACTCTCAAGCGCAAGGCCATCCTGCTGGCCAAGGTGCAGGACGAAGGCGGCCACGGCCTCTACCTGTACGCCGCCGCCGAAACGCTGGGCACCTCGCGCGACCAGATGTTCGATGCGCTGCACAGCGGCAAGGCCAAGTACAGCTCGATCTTCAACTACCCCACGCTCACCTGGGCCGACATGGGCACCATCGGCTGGCTGGTCGACGGCGCGGCCATCATGAACCAGGTGCCTATCTGCCGCTGTTCGTATGCGCCGTATGCACGCGCCATGGTGCGCATCTGCCGCGAGGAGAGCTTTCACCAGCGGCAGGGCTACGAAGCGTTGCTCACCATGATGACGCGCGGCACCGAGGCGCAAAAAGCGATGGTGCAGGACGCGGTCAACCGCTGGTGGTGGCCTTCGATCATGATGTTCGGCCCGCCGGACGACCAGTCGCCCAACTCCGCGCAATCGATGCGCTGGGGCATCAAGCGTTTCAGCAACGACGAACTCCGCCAGAAGTTCATCGACGCCACCGTGGAGCAGGCGCGCATCCTTGGCGTGACCCTGCCCGACCCCGATCTGAAGTGGAACGAAGAGCGCCAGGCGCACGACTTCGGCACGATCGACTGGAGCGAGTTCTGGCGCGTGGTGGGCGGCGATGGCCCCTGCAACCGCGAGCGCCTGCAGGCCCGCGTCGATGCCTGGGAAGACGGCGCCTGGGTGCGCGAAGCCGCCATGGCGCATGCCAACAAGCAACCCATGAAGGAGGCCGCATGAGCGCCGAACAGAAACAAGAGTGGCCCCTGTGGGAGGTGTTCGTGCGCAGCAAGGCCGGACTCGACCACAAGCATTGCGGCAGCCTGCACGCAGCCGATCCGAAGATGGCGATCCAGCTGGCACGCGACGTGTACACGCGCCGGCAGGAAGGAAGCAGCATCTGGGTGGTGCGCTCGGACCAGATCGTGGCGAGCGACCCAGGGGACAAGGACATGTTCTTCGATCCGGCGGAGGACAAGGTGTATCGGCACCCGACCTTCTATGCGTTGCCCAAGTCCGTGGACCACATGTAGGCGGATCGCATGCAAGCCTCTATCGAACTGAACCGCACCCCCACGGTGCAATACCTGCTGCGCATCGGCGACACCTGCCTGGTGCTCGCGCAGCGCCTGGGCGAATGGTGCGGCCATGCGCCGGTGCTGGAAGAAGACATTGCCATGGCCAACATTGCGCTCGACTTGGTCGGCCAGGCGCGCGCACTGCTTACCCATGCCGGCAAGCTCGAAGGCCAAGGCCGAGAACACGACGAAGACCAGCTTGCCTACCTGCGCGACGAACGCGACTACTTCAACCTCACGCTGGTCGAGCTTCCGCGCGGCGACTTCGCCTTTGCCGTGGTGCGCAACACCATGGTGGCCACGCTGCTCAAGCTGCTGTGGCAACGCCTTGCCGCTTCGAGCGATGCCGAGGTGGCCGCCATCGCCGGCAAGGCCGTGAAGGAGGCGCGCTATCACCAGCAGCATTCGGGCGACTGGGTCGTTCGTCTCGGCGATGGCACCGATGAATCGCGCCGCCGTACGGAAAAGGCGCTGAAGCAACTCTGGCTCTACATGCCCGAGCTGTTCGAGAGCGACGCGGTGGATGAAGCAGCCAGTGCTACCGGCCTAGGCCCGGCGTGGAGCGAATTGCGCGAGCCGTGGCTCGCCGAGATGCAGCAGGTGCTCGACGCCGCCGGTCTCGCAATGCCGCAGGAAGCTGCCTTTCGAAGCACCGGCAAACAGGGCGTGCACAGCGAGCACATGGGCTACATCCTCGCCGAGATGCAGCACCTGCAGCGCTCTTACCCGGGAGGCGTGTGGTGAACGCCGTCGCATCGCGCGTCGATGCGGCGTGGGCCGTGCTCCATACGGTGCTCGACCCCGAAGTGCCGACCGTGTCCGTCTGCGACCTCGGCATCGTGCGCGAGGTGATCGAGCATGACGACGGTCTGGAGATCGTGCTCACGCCCACCTACTCCGGCTGCCCCGCCACAGAAGCCATCGAGCACGACGTGCTCGCCGCCATCGAACAGGCAGGCCTCGGCCGCGCACGCGCCACGCTGCGCCGTGCACCCGCCTGGAGCAGCGACTGGATCAGCGGCGAAGGCCGCGCCAAGCTCAAGGCCTACGGCATCGCACCGCCCGCGCATCTCACGCCGGAAGCCGCGGCCAACACGGCAATGCCCATCCGCCTTTTCGGCCGCATGGCCGGCGGCGAACGCATCGCCTGTCCCCGCTGCGCGAGCGAACGCACCGAACGCCTTTCCGCCTTCGGCTCCACCGCATGCAAGGCGCTCTACCGCTGCCTGGCCTGCCGCGAACCCTTCGAACATTTCAAGCCGATCTGACAAAGCGATGAGCACCCTCTTCCACCCGCTGCGCGTGAAGGCGATCGAGCCTGACACCGCCGAGGCCGTCATCGTCTCGTTCGAAGTACCGGCCGACCTGCGGGAAACCTTCGGCTTTACCCAGGGCCAGTACCTCACGCTGCGCCGCGACATCGACGGGCAGGACCTGCGCCGTTCGTATTCGATCTGCGCCGGCCTCGACGACGGCGAGCTGCGCGTCGGCGTGCGCAAGGTGCGCGGCGGCGTTTTCTCCAACTGGATCAACGCGCACCTGCAGCCCGGCGACACGGTGCAGGTGATGGCCCCGCAAGGCCGCTTCTTCGTGCCCATCGAACCCGGCGCCGCGCGCCACCATGTCGGCATTGCGGGCGGCAGCGGCATCACGCCGATTCTCTCGATCATGAAGACCGTGCTGGCGCGCGAGCCGCTCAGCCGCTTCACGCTGATCTACGGCAACCGGCAGCTGCAATCCACGATGTTCAAGGAAGAAATCGAGGACCTGAAGAACCGCTACATGACGCGGCTGGTGCTGCACCACGTGTTCTCCGACGAGCACACCGATTCGCCGCTGGGCCACGGCGTGATGAACCGCGAAAAGATCGGCGAGTTTCTGCAGACCGTGGTTCCCGCCGCGGGCATCGACCATGCCTACGTTTGCGGGCCGTTCCAGATGAACGACGAGGCCGAGGCTGCGATGCTTGCCGCGGGCGTGCCCGAGGGGCGCATCCACATCGAGCGCTTTGGCGTTGCGCTGCCCTCTGCCACGTCGGCAGGCCAGGTGGGCGCAGTGGTGCACGAGGCCTTGCCCGGCGATGCCAAGCAGGCGCGCATCACCATCGTGCGCGACGGCCTGCAGCGCGAGATCGCCTTTACCGAAGGCCAGCCGAGCATTCTCGATGCGGCCTCGGCGGCGGGCCTCGAAGTGCCCTTCTCATGCACCTCCGGCGTGTGCGGCACCTGCCGCGCCAAGCTGGTGGAGGGGGAAGTCCGCATGGAAAGAAATTTTGCGCTCGACAAGAATGAAGTGGCCGCAGGATTCGTGCTGACCTGCCAGGCGCACCCCCTCACCGAACGCGTCACCCTGTCGTTCGACGAGCGCTGACACAACAACGATTTTTCAACCCGGAGACAAACCAAAATGAAATTCTTCAAGCCCCTGGTGATTGCCGCGCTGTGCGCCACAGCCGCCGCGGCATGGGCCGATGTGAACGTCGGCGTGACGCTCTCGGCCACCGGCCCGGCCGCCTCGCTCGGCATTCCCGAGAAGAACACCATCGCACTGATGCCCAAGACCATCGGCGGCCAGAAGATCAACTACATCGTGCTGGACGACGCCTCCGACACCACGGCCGCCGTGGCCAACACGCGCAAGCTCATCGCAGAGAACAAGGTCGACATCGTGCTGGGCTCCACCACCACGCCCAACTCGCTCGCAATGATCGACGTGGTGAGCGAAGCCAAGACGCCGATGATTTCCATTGCCGCCTCGGCCCGCATCGTCGAGCCGATGGATGCCAAGAAGCAGTGGGTGTTCAAGACGCCGCAGAACGACATCATGATGTCGCTGGCCATTGCCGAGCACATGGCCACCAGCGGCGTGAAGACGGTGGCCTTCATCGGCTTCTCCGACGCGTACGGCGAAGGCTGGTCGCAAGAGTTCGCGAAGGCAGCCGAACTGAAGAAACTCAAGATCGTGGCCAACGAGCGCTATGCGCGCACCGACACCTCCGTGACCGGACAGGCCCTGAAGATCATGGGCGCCAAGGCTGACGCGGTGCTGGTGGCGGGCTCCGGCACGCCGGCCGCGCTGCCGCAGAAAACGCTCAAGGAGCGCGGCTACACCGGCAAGATGTACCAGACGCACGGCGTGGCGAATGCCGACTTCCTGCGCGTCGGCGGCAAGGATGTGGAAGGCACCTTCCTGCCTGCCGGCCCGGTGCTGGTGGCCGAGCAGCTGCCGGCCAGCCACCCGGTGAAGAAATCGGCCATGGCCTATGTGACCGCCTATGAGGGCGCTAACGGCAAGAACACCGTGTCGACCTTCGGCGCGCACGCGTGGGACGCAGGCCTGTTGATGACGTCCGCAGTGCCTGTTGCATTGAAGAAGGCGCAGCCTGGCACGCCCGAATTCCGCGCTGCGCTGCGTGATGCGCTCGAGCAGGTGAAGGACGTGGCCGGCGCGCACGGCGTGTTCAACATGACAGCAAACGACCACCTGGGCCTGGACCAGCGCGCCCGGGTCATGGTCAAGATCGAAAACGGCGCCTGGAAATACCAGCCCTGATCGCGTCTCGCCTTGCTCCCCCTCTGGGGAGGGTCGGGGTGGGGGCACGACGGCATCGACATCCGCGCAGCTGTGAAGGCAAGCGCTTGCCCCCATCCCTGCCTTCCCCGGAAGGGGAAGGAGCAATACAAGTCCCAGCTGAAGACACAGGCGCCGGACACTGATTCGACACACGGGCAAGGCCCAAAGGTTTTCTATGGATCTGCAGATCGCCCTTTTGCTGGGGCAGGACGGCATCGTGAACGGTGCCGTCTACGGATTGATGGCGCTTGCTCTTGTGCTGGTGTTCTCGGTCACGCGCGTCATCTTCATTCCCCAGGGTGAGTTCGTCGCCTTCGGGGCGCTCTCGATGGCAATGCTGCAAACGGGCCGGGTGCCGGCCACGCTGTGGCTGCTGATTGCGCTCGCGGCCATGGTGCTGGTGGTCGAGTTCTGGCGCTGGAAGCGCGGCGCGGTCGTCGACTGGGCTTCGGCAGTTGCGTGGTGCGTCGTGTTGCCGCTGGCCGCCGCCGCACTGGTATTGCTGCTCAAGCCGACATCGATGGCGGCCCAAGCCGTCACCACGCTGATGTTGATCGCGCCGCTCGGACCGCTGCTCTATCGCCTTGCCTACCGGCCATTGGCCGATGCCAGCGTGCTGATGCTGCTGATCGTCTCGGTGGCGCTGCATGGCGTGCTGGTGGGGCTGGGCCTGCTCTTCTTCGGCGCCGAGGGCTATCGCACCGCGCCGTTTTCTGAAGAACGCTTCGACGTGGGCGGCATTCCGGTCAGCGGGCAGTCGCTGGTGGTGGTGGGCGTCACGCTGCTGCTGGTGATTGCAATGTTCCTTTTCTTCGGCCGCTCGATGATCGGCAAGGCGCTGCGCGCCACCGCCATCAACCGCGTGGGCGCTCGCCTGTCGGGCATTCCGACGGAGCTTTCGGGTGACTTGAGCTTTGCGCTCGCGGCGCTCATCGGCGCGATCTCGGGCCTGCTGATTGCGCCGCTCACCACGGTGTACTACGACACCGGCTTCCTGATCGGCCTCAAGGGCTTTGTCGCCGCGATCGTGGGTGGGCTCGCAAGCTATCCGCTGGCGCTGGGGGCGCGCTGCTGGTCGGCCAGCTCGAAGCCTTTGCTTCATTCTGGGCCAGCCCGTTCAAGGAAGTGCTGGTCTTCACGCTGATCATCCCGGTGCTGTGGTGGCGCTCGCTGCACAGCCACCATGTGGAGGACGAGGAATGAACGACACCTCCGCCAACAACACCGCTGGCGCCGCGCCGCCGTCCACCGGCCGAGCGCTGGTCACGCCGCGGCAGCTCACGCTCGGCTTTGCCGTGCTGCTCGCAGCGGCCTGGGGCTTCCTGCCGGAGTTCACGGTATCGGTGCTCAGCAACATCGGGCTCTATGCATTGGTCGCGGTCGGCCTCGTCATGCTGACCGGCGTGGGCGGCATGACGTCATTCGGTCAGGCCGCATTCGTGGGCGTGGGCTCGTACGCGACTGCGTGGGTCTGCACCTCGCCTACCGCGGCGGCATGGATGGGCAGCTTCGGCGGCCCGGCCCTGCTGCCATGGGCGGGGCTGCTGCTGGGCCTGCTGCTGACCTTCGCCCTGGCATGGGCGCTCGGCGCGGTCACGCTCAAGCTGCAGGGGCACTACCTGCCGCTGTGCACCATTGCCTGGGGCCTCAGCCTTTACTACCTGTTCGGCAACATGGATTTCCTCGGTGGGCAAACAGGCATCACCGGCGTGCCGCCGCTGGTGATTGCCGGCTTCTCGCTGGCCACGCCGCGCGCGCTTGGCGTGGTGATCTGGGCCGTGCTGCTGCTGGCGCTGTGGGCCATGCACAACCTGCTCGATTCGCGCGAAGGCCGCGCGATTCGCGCGCTCAAGGGCGGCCGGCTCATGGCCGAGTCGATGGGGGTGGACACCGCCCGCCACCGCGTGAAGCTCTTCGTGCTTGCGGCCCTGCTGGCGGCCGTGTCGGGCTGGCTCTATGCGCACCTGCAGCGCTTCGTCAACCCCACGCCTTTCAACCTGAACATCGGCATAGAGCTGCTGTTCATGGCAGTGGTCGGCGGTGCGGGGCACCTGTGGGGCGCGGTGCTGGGCGCTGCACTCATCACGCTGCTGAAGGAAAAGCTACAGGACGTGCTGCCCTCGCTGCTCGGCAGCAGCGGGAACTTCGAGGTGATCGTGTTCGGCCTGCTCATGCTCTTTGTGCTGCAGCGCTTTGCGGATGGCCTGTGGCCGACGCTGGCGCGCATTGCAAGGCGCTGGGTGCGCCCGCATGCCGGTGCTGGAATCGATGCTTCGCAGCCGTCGGCGGCTGCGGTGAAACTGGTGCAGCGCAGCCTTCCTGCCAAGGGCGAGGTGCTGTTGCAAGCCACCAACGTCAGCAAGAGATTCGGCGGCCTGGTGGCCAACAACGACATCTCGATGACGCTGAAGGCGGGCGAGATCCATGCGCTGATCGGGCCGAACGGCGCGGGCAAGAGCACCTTCTTCAACATGATCTCGGGCGTGGACGATCCGAGTTCGGGCGAAGTGCGGCTCGCCGGCCAGCCGATGGCCGCCAGGCCCTCGCGCGTGTTTGCCGCGCTCGGCCTCGGCCGCACCTTCCAGCATGTGCGCCTGCTCGGGCAGCGCAGCGTGGTCGAGAACGTGGCACTGGGCGCGCACCTTCGTGCCCGGCGTGGATGGCTTGCCGCCATGCTTCGGCTGGACCGCGCGGAAGAAGCCGCGCTGATGGCCGAAGCCCGCCGCCAGATCGAGCGCTGCGGCCTCGGCACGCATGCCGATACGCCCGCCGCATCGCTCTCGCTCGGCCAGCAGCGCGTGGTCGAAATTGCGCGCGCGCTGGCCGGCCAGCCTTCGGTGCTGCTGCTCGACGAGCCCGCCGCGGGCCTCCGCCACCTGGAGAAGCGCGCACTTTCCGTGCTGCTGAGCCAACTTCGCGCTGAAGGCCTCGGCATTCTCGTGGTGGAACATGACATGGAATTCGTGATGAACCTTGCCGACCGCATCACCGTGCTGGAGTTCGGCACGGTGATCGCAACCGGTACGCCGGCCGAAGTGCAAGCCAACCCGCGCGTGCTCGAGGCCTACCTGGGCGGTGCCGACGACCAGCTGCTGGAGGACGCACGATGAGCCATCCACTCCTTCAACTCGACGGCTTCTGCGTTGCCTACCGTACCGTGGAGGCGGTGCACAGCGTGCGCCTGCATGTGAACGAAGGCGAGATCGTCACCGTCATCGGGCCCAACGGCGCGGGCAAGACCACGCTGCTGTGCGCGGCGATGGGACTGCTTCCTTCCACCGGAAGCCTCTCGCTGCATGGCGAACGCATCGCACGCCCCGGTGTCGAGACCATGGTGGCGCGCGGCGTGGCGCTGGTGCCCGAGCGGCGCGAGCTGTTCGGCGACATGTCGGTCGAAGACAACCTTCTGCTCGGCGGCTTCTACCAGTGGCGCAAGGGCAAGCGCGACCAGCGTGCACGCATGGAAGAAGTGTTCGAGATCTTTCCGCGCCTGCGCGAGCGCAAGCCGCAGCTGGCTTCCACGCTCTCGGGCGGCGAGCGGCAGATGCTTGCCATCGGCCGCGCATTGATGGCGCGCCCGCGACTGCTGATGCTGGACGAACCCTCGCTGGGCCTGGCACCGCTGGTGGTGCGCGAGGTGCTGCGCGTGGTGTCGCAACTGCGCAGCCACGGCGTCTCGGTGCTGCTGGTGGAGCAGAACGCACGCGCCGCGCTGCAAGTAGCCGACCGGGCCTATGTGCTCGAGATGGGAGCGGTGGCGCTCGAAGGCAACGCAGGCGACCTGCTGCATGACCAGCGAATCATCGAAACCTATCTGGGCATCGGCAACAAACATTGAACCGTCTTCCTCCCTCCCCTTCCGGGGAGGGTTGGGTGGGGGCACGACGGCACTTGATAAAGCACTGCGCCGAACCAACGCCGCCTGCCCCCATCCCAGCCTTCCCCGGAAGGGAGAAGGAGCAATACAAAGCCAAAGGACATCACCATGACCACCCTTCAAAGCTACATCGCCGGCCGCTGGATCGGCAAGGAAAGCGCGCAGCAGCTGCGCAGCGCCGTCAACGGCCAGCCCGTGGCCAGCACGCATGCCGAGGCCATCGACTTCGCCGAGGCGTTGAACCACGCACGCAAAGTCGGCCTCCCCGCGCTGATGGCTCTCGACTTCCAGCAACGCTCCGAGCGCCTGAAGGCACTGGCCAAGTACCTGGCCACGCACAAGGAAACGCTCTACGCCATCTCCGCCCACACAGGCGCGACCCGCTCCGACAGCTGGATCGACATCGAAGGCGGCGCCGGCACGCTCAGCGCCTATGCGGGCATCGGCACCAACGAGCTGCCCTCCGGCAACCTGGTGCATGAAGGCCCGGCCTTTCCGCTCGGCAAGAAGGGCGGGTTTGCGGGCACGCACATCCTGGTGCCGCGCGGCGGCGTGGCGGTGCACATCAATGCGTTCAACTTTCCGGTGTGGGGCCTGCTCGAAAAGTTCGCGCCCAGCTTTCTGGCAGGCATGCCGTGCATCGGCAAGCCGGCGACGGCGACAAGTTACCTGACAGAGGCGCTGGTGCGGCTCATCGTGCAGTCGGGCATCCTGCCGGAAGGCAGCCTGCAACTCGTGGTCGGCGGCACGGGCGACCTGCTCGACCGCCTCGAGAGTGCCGATGTGGTCACCTTCACCGGATCGGCCGACACCGCCGCCAAGCTGCGCGTGCACCCGAACCTGGTTCGCCAGTCGATCCCGTTCAACGCCGAGGCCGATTCACTCAACTGCGCAATCCTCGCGCCCGACGTGACGCCCGACGACGAGGAGTTCGACCTCTTCGTGAAAGAAGTAGCGCGCGAGATGACCGTCAAGGCCGGCCAGAAGTGCACCGCCATTCGCCGCGCGATCGTGCCGCGCCAGCACCTGGATGCGGTGGCCGAACGGCTGCGCGCGCGGCTCGCAAAGACCGTCATCGGCGATCCGTCACGCGAAGAGGTGCGCATGGGCGCGCTCGCCTCGCATGCGCAAAAAACCGACGTGGCCGAACGCGTCGCCACGCTGCTGCAAGGCGCCGAACTGGTCTACGGCGAGCGCGACGGCTTCTCGCCGGTAGGCGACGGCGTGAACGACGGCGCCTTCTTCGCGCCCACGCTGCTCTTGAGCCGCAAGCCGCTCGAACATGATGCCGCGCACGATGTCGAAGCCTTCGGCCCCGTCAGCACGCTGATGCCTTATGACGGCATCGACGAAGCGCTCGCATTGGCTGCGCGAGGCCGCGGCAGCCTGGTGGGCACGCTGGTCACGCGCGACGCGGCCATTGCGGCCAAGGCCATTCCGGTGGCTGCCGCATGGCACGGCCGCCTGCTGGTGCTCGACCGCGAAGCGGCCGCCGAATCAACCGGCCACGGCTCTCCGCTGCCGCAGCTCAAGCACGGCGGCCCCGGCCGCGCGGGCGGCGGTGAAGAGCTCGGCGGCCTGCGCGCCGTGAAGCACTACCTGCAGCGCGCCGCGGTGCAGGGCTCGCCCACCATGCTGGCCGCGATCACCGGCGAGCACGTGCGCGGCGCGGCGGTGCGCGAAAGCGAGGTGCACCCCTTCCGCCGCCATTTCGAAGACCTGCGCATCGGCGACTCATTGCTCACGCACCGCCGCACGGTCGGCGAGGCCGACATCGTGGCCTTCGGCGGCATCTCGGGCGACTATTTCTACATGCACTTCGACGAAGTGGCGGCGAAGGAGTCGCCCTTCGGCAAGCGCATTGCGCATGGCTACTTCGTGCTGTCCGCTGCGGCAGGCCTCTTCGTTTCGCCCGCGCCGGGCCCGGTGCTCGCCAACTACGGCCTCGACACGCTGCGCTTCGTCAAGCCCGTGGGCATCGGCGACACCATCCGCGCGCGCCTGACCTGCAAGCGCAAGATCGACCGCAACAAGAAGGACGCGAGCGGCCAGGGCCAGGGCGTGGTGGCCTGGGATGTGGAGGTGACGAACCAGGACGGCGAGCTGGTCGCGAGCTACGATATCCTGACCCTCGTCTCCAAGAAACCAGAATCCACCTGATGTTCGATCTCACAGGAAAAACAGCACTCGTCACCGGCGGCAATGGCGGCATCGGCCTGGGAATGGCCCAGGGCCTTGCCCAAGCCGGCGCCCGCGTCATCGTTGCCGCGCGCAATGCCCAGAAATCGGCCGCCGCGGTCGAAGCGCTCAAGGCGCTGGGCAGCGACAGCTTTGCGCTCGAAGTCGATGTGGCCGATGAAGCCTCGGTGCAGAAGGCTTTCGACGAAGCGGCCGCGCGCTGCGGCAGGCTCGACATCCTCATCAACAACGCCGGCACCACGGTGCGCAAGCCGGTCGACCAGCTGGCGCTGGACGAGTGGCACAAGGTGATGGACACCAACCTGACCAGCGCCTTCCTGTGCAGCCGGGCCGCGCATCCCCACCTGAAGAAGGCGGGCGGCGGCAAGATCATCAACATCGGCTCGATGATGTCGATCTTCGGCGCACCCTACGCCCCGGCCTATGCCGCGAGCAAGGCGGGCATCGTGCAGCTCACCAAGTCGACTGCGCTTTCATGGGCGGCGGACAACATCCAGGTCAACGCGATTCTCCCGGGCTGGTTCGAAACCGAGCTGACCGACGGCGCCCGCAGCCAGATTCCGGGCCTGTACGACCGGGTGGTGGCCCGCGCCGCCGCCGGCCGCTGGGGCAAGCCGGCCGATATTGCGGGCACGGCGGTGTTTCTTGCGAGCCAAGCCTCCGATTACGTGACCGGGACGGCCATTCCTGTGGACGGAGGCTTCTCCATCTCTGGCTGAAGTCGGGCGGGCCGTGTAAATTCGGCCGCCATGCTCCTCTGGTTTCAGATCTTTCTTTTTGTCGCCGGCACGGCCGCGCTGCTCTACGTTTCGCGCGGGCCGCTGCGCCAGCCGGGCTCGCACGGCTTCTACCGCTTCTTCGCGTGGGAGTGCATGCTGGTGCTCATCATCGTGAACCTGCCGGTGTGGCATGTCGACCCGCTGTCGTTCACGCAGCTGCTCTCCTGCGTGCTGCTGGCCCTTTCGATCTGGCTGCCGATCCATGCGGTGAGGCTGCTCAAGGCCCATGGCAAGCCGACCGAGGCGCGCAACGACGATCCGGCGCTCTACGGTTTCGAGAAAACCTCGTCCATCGTCAGTACCGGCGCCTTCCGCTACATTCGCCACCCCATGTACACGGCGCTGATGCTGCTGGCCTGGGGCGCCTTCCTCAAGCAGTTCACCTGGCTCACCCTTGCGCTGGTGCTGGCGGCCACGGTGCTGCTGTTTCTGACGGCGCGCAGCGATGAAAAGGAATGCATCGCGCATTTCGGCGATGCCTACCGCGACTACATGCGCCGCACGAGGCGCTTCATTCCTTTCCTGCTGTGAAGACAAGCCAGGGCTTTCCCAGCGGGCCGCAAGCCGCCCTCCTGTTCCTGGCACTGTTCCTCTGCGAGTTCGTCATTGCCGTTGCACTGCGCGACGCCAACCGCTGGCTCGGACTGAACGACATGCAGCTTGGCGTGCTTGCCGCCGTGCTGGGCAACGGCTGCGTCTTTGCCGGCGTCATGCACTTCCAGCAGCTCACCTATCGCGAGTTGTTCCACCAGTCTCCGGCCTCCGCCAGGGCCACGCTGGTGCTGATCGTGCCGCCAGTGCTGCTGCTGGTGCCCGGGCTGATGGTGGTGATAGTGACCGCGATGAACCTGCTGGTGCTGGTCGCGCCGCTTTCGGCCTGGGAGGAATCGATGTTCAGCCGCATGGCCGACGGCAGCGTAGCCGCCACGCTGGCCGTTTGCGTGATGGCGCCCCTGCTCGAGGAAATGCTGTTCCGCGGCATCGTGCTGCGGGGTTTCCTGCAGCGCTATTCGAGGTGGCAGGCCATCCTGGGCTCGGCGTTGCTCTTCGGCGTGGCACACATGAACATCTACCAGTTTGTCGTGGGTCTGGTCATGGGAACGGTGCTCGGATGGCTCTATGAGCGCACACGCTCGCTCATTCCGTGCATCGCGCTGCATGCGGCCTACAACACGGGCACGATCTTCATCAGCGACCTGCCCGAGACTGTGTCGCTTTCAGACACGGTGCTGGCCTTGCTGGTGATCGCGCTGGCGACCGTGTGCGGCGTGCTGGCTTTGCGGCACATGCTGGTGGCGCCCATTGCGCGCAGGCCAGCGCCCTGACCGGGCCGCCCACCGTTCAAAAACTAAGGTTGTACGGGTGCGAACGGCTGCGCATCCACAGCGTCGCCATCGACGATGAAGTGCCCGCCCGCCACATGGTGCAGCGTGCGCAGCTCATCGTGCCCCGTGAAGTTCCAGCGCCCCTCGGCGAACACGCGCGAGTCGGCCTGCGCCGCGATCACTTCGCCCAGGAACAGGTCGTAGCGCTGCTGGATCGGCGGCTCCGGCAGCAGCCGGCATTCGAGCCATGCAACGCAGTCTTCCAGCAGGGGCGCCGTACCGGCTGTGCCGGAGAAGGTCTGGAGCCCATAGGCCGCGAACTTGTCATGGCCGTCGCGCTCGACGATTTCGCGGCCGGAGCTGTTGCCGAGCGCATCGGTCAGGTCGAGCTGCGCGCGAGAAGGCACCTGCAGCGCGAAGGTGCCCGCGCCTTCGATCAGCGTGCGCGTCCACGTGCTCTTGTCGAGCACCACGGCCACCTTGGGCGGATTGAAGTCCAGCGGCATGGCCCAAGCCGCCGCCATGATGTTGCGCTGTCCGCCGTGCGCCGCGCTCACGAGAACCGTGGGGCCGTGGTTGATCAGGCGGTAGGCCTTGGCCAGGGGACTGGTCGACGGTGAATAGCGTTCATGAAGATTGTCGAAGAAAGGAAGGTCGAGTCGCGGCAAGCGACCCACGAAGACGGACATTCGTCATCTTCGTGCCAGAAGTGCGCGGTGCGACACCATTTCACCGCCGCGTGCTGCAAGTGGGCCAAAGCTCGCATCTTTCGACACGGAAGCAACGCAAGTCCGCAAGATCCGATGCGCCGGGTCGGCGTCGTCCCGCGGGTGCCAAGCCTGCAGCACTCGCTCGGCAGGAACCGCAACAGGCAGCTTGAAAATCTCCAAGCCGAGCCCATCCGCCACGGTTCGAGCCAACGATTCCGGCACACAGGCGACCAATGCCGAACGTGCGACCGCCATCAATGCACCGTAGCCACTGGGCACAGTCAATGCAATTTGTCTCGCAACGCCTATCTCGGCCAGAAGTCGGTCGACAGTCTCCTTCGCCATGCCACGTTGGATGACAGCCACGTGTTGCTGGGCGGCGAAACGCTTTGGCGTAATGCGTGCCTTCAGCAGTTCATGTTCGGCCCGGACCACGCCGACAATCCGCTGTTCATAGAGCAGAGAACTCAGGACTTCGGGGCCCTTGTCGAACAAGGTCCCTACGTCCAGATCGATCCTGCCTTCGCGCAGCGCCATCGCATCGCTATTGCTTTCGGGAACGAAGCGCAGCCGCGCCAAAGGAATGTCTTTCCGAAGTGCAGCAAGCAATGTGGCGCCATAGACAATTCCCATCCCCTCGGGCGCCCGCACCGTGAACTCGCGCTCCACACGCGCCAGCGGTACGCCGCCATCCGGTTGCATCAACATTCTCGCTTCGGCGATCAGGCGGCGCACCGGCTGGCGCAAGGCATCCGCCCTTGGCGTCGGAATCAGCTTGCGGCCGGCTCTCACAAGAATCGGATCGCCGAGTGCGTCTCGGATGCGCGCCAGCGTATGGCTCATGGCGGGAGCACTCAGATGCATGCGCTGCGCGGCCCTGCCACACTTCCTGCGCCCAGCAGTGCGTCGAGTGCGGCAAGTAGATTGAGATCCAATGAGTTCATTTTGTGCAGCTGAAGCATGAGAACAATGCACTGTACAGATTCGAGACCCTGGCTGACACTTCGCGCCCCAAAGCACGGAGACCCTTGTGAACCCTTCAGATGCCAGCCGCACCGCCGTTGCCACCTCGCTGATGCGAGCACTTCATACGCGGGGCGACCCAGTTCCGCTGTTGAACGATCCATGGGGCGACCGCCTGATTCCTGACGCGGTGCGAATAGCCCTGCGCGAGCGGGCATTGCAGAGCGTGGATGCATCCAGGCGCTTCGAAGTCGCAGAAGCGACCGACAAGATTCTCGACGCCGCCTGCGCGCCAACCCTGCATATGCGGACGTAATCTTACGAAGCCGCTACACCGAGGATGCACTGAAGGCCGCCGTTGCGCAGGGCGTCGCACAGTACGTGATCATCGGTGCGGGTTTCGACAGCTTCATCTGCCGCCGTCCAGCTTGGGCCGAAGGGCTGACGATCTATGAGGTCGACCACCCCGCGACCCAGCGCATGAAGCGACAGTGCTTGCAGAGATGCGGGGTTCCCGAATCCGCCGACGTACATTTCGTCGAGGCCGACCTGGCCGTCGAAACGCTGGGATCGGCCCTGGGGCGATCCTCTTTCCAAACCATGCAGCCGACTTTCTTCTCGTGGCTCGGGGTCACCATGTATCTGACGCGGGAGGCTAACCTCGCCACTCTCCGCGCGATCGCTTCATATGCCCCCGCCGGAAGCGAACTGGTTTTCACCTATGTGGACGAGGCTATCTTGTGTGACGCCGATCACGAGGAAGTCGAAAGCTTCCGCAGATTGAGAAGCAAGGTGGCCTCCGTCGGCGAAGCGTTCCTCTCGGGTTTTGACCCGGCTACCTTGAAGGCAGTGCTGCTTGATGCTGGTTTGCTGCTGGTGGAGGACTTCGATGGCGACCATGCGCTCGCACGCTATGACGCGGCAGGGACTAGCGGCTTGCAGCCGGCCCGGGCCGCGCACATCGCGCACGCCCGCCTTGTCAGCGGTGCGATGTCCGCCCTCTGAATCCGCACGAGGCCCTATCAGGCGCACCGCGGCGCGGGGCGCTCCGGACCGATCCCGCCGACGGAGAAAACATTTGTTCAGAGTCCCGGTTGCCCTGCGACAAATTGAGAGCGTGCCCCAGTGCACAGGCCATCGGGTGCTCCACGCAGCGAAATAAAGGAGGAGCCGAAGGCGGGGGACTTTCGCGGAGGGGGAGTACCCGGTGGCCTTTGCACGCGCCCCGGATGAATTACGCCCTCAGCCCCCGGCTAAGCATCCGCCCCGCCCGAGCCAGCACCTTCGCCTCGGCGCCGCCGCCGCGATACGCCAGCACCCCATTCACGAACACCCGCTCCACGCCCAGGCTCACACCGTGCGGCTTGTCATAGGTTGCGGTGTCGGCAATGGTCTCCGGGTCGAACACCACCACGTCGGCCATGGCACCCACGCGCAGCAACCCGCGGTCGGCAATGCGCAGGTTGCGCGCGGTCATGCCGGTCATCTTGTGCACGGCCTGCTCCAGCGTGAACAGGCGGCGCTGGCGCCAGTAGCGCGCGAACACACGTGGGAATGCGCCCCACAGCCGCGGATGCGGGTGGCGGTCATGCGGCAGGCCGTCGCTTCCGATCATGGTGAGCGGATGCGCGATGACGCGCTCCACGTCTTCTTCCTGCATCTGGAAGTAGCAGGCGCCGCCGGGCTTCAGGTGCAGGCACGCCTCCTGTTCGGTGGTGCCCCATTCGCGCGCAATGTCGGAGATGAGGCGGCCGGTCATCTCGGGGTGCGGGTCGGACCAGGTCAGCAGCACGTCGATGACGCCGTCGACCAGGTCTTCGCGCAGCACGGTGGAGCCGGCCACGTAGGGGTACACGTCCATCGAAATTTTCTGCCGCTCCGCCAGCGCCTCGATCAGCGGCAGCGTTTCCTTCGTGCGGCCCCAGTTGGCGGGGCCGGCGCATTTGTGGTGCGAAATGACGAGCGGCACGCCGGCGCTGAAGGCCGTATCGCCCGCTTCATGCAGCGCCTCGATGATCTGCTGCATTTCGCTGCGCAGATGCGTCGCGTAGACGCCGCCGTGCCTTGCGACGACGCGTGCGAGCGCAGTCACTTCCTCGGCGGGAGCGGCAAACGCTTCTTCGTAGAACAGACCCGACGACATGCCATGCGCACCCTCGGCCATGCTGCTGTCGAGCAGCGCCGCCATCCGCGCCAGTTCGTCGGCGCTCGCGGGGCGGTCCAGCGCTTCCATCGCCGCGAAGCGCAACGTGGTGTGGCCCACCAACGCCGCGACGTTGAGCGCGGGCTGCGTCGCATCGACAGCCGCGCGGTACTCGGCCATGGTGGCGTGCTTGAACGACTCGGCGCCCAGCAGCGTGAGCGGCGGCTTGGATTGCGGCGTGCGGTAGGGCGCAAGCGAAATGCCGCAGTTGCCTGTCACCACGGTGGTGATGCCCTGCGATACCTTGGGCAGGCAGAGCGGGTCGCGCAGCACGATGGCGTCGTCGTGCGTGTGCGCGTCGATGAAGCCGGGGGCTATCACCTTCTTGCGGCAGTCGACGATCTCGATGTCGGCCAGAGCAAGGCCTTCGGGCAGCCGCTCACGCAGGCCTTCGCCAAGCGCAACGATTCGATCGCCCTGCAGCAGCACGTCGCCAGTCCATGAAGGCCCGCCCGAGCCGTCGACCACGAGGCCGGCCTCGAGCAATATGGTTTTGGCCTCTCCGCTCACGATGCACGGCCCCCTGTATTGATGCCGCCGCCATCCCAGCTTTGCAGCGGATGCGTGGCGGCGTCGATGCCGTGGCGCTGGAAGGCCTCGCGCGCACGCTGCAGCCGTTGCACCGCGGGCTCGCCGCGCCGCTGCGCCACCAGCACCGTGAGAATCTCGATGGCGGTGAGGTGTGTCAGGTAGGCATCGATGCCCACGTGCATCACGGCGTCATCGGGCACGGACAGGCCCAGCAGAAAGTCGGCCTTCGCCGCCAGCGCTGTGTCCGGCCGCGTGAGCGCGACCACCTTGGCGCCCTGCCCGCGCGCGATGTCCACCGCGTCGAGCAGCGAAGGCATGCCGCCCACGTGCGAAATGGCGATGACCACGCCGCCCGGCCGCTGCGCCGCACCCGCCACCTGCTGCAGGTGGTAGTCGGCCCAGGCATTGGCTGAAAGACCGAGCCTGAAGAGCCGCGCCTGCAGGTCGTTGGCCATGAACCACGAGGTGGCGCCCGCACCGTACAAGTCGACGTGCGGCGCGGCCGCAATGGCGGCTACCGCTCCTTCGAGCACCTGCATGTCGAGCTGCCCGCGCACACCCGAGACCGAAGCCGCCGCGCTGCGCGCGATCTTGCTGACGACTTCGTCGGCCGCGTCCTCGATGTTCACGCGCCGGTGCAGCGGCGAGCCGCCCAGCGCGAGCTCTTGCGCGAGAGCGAGCTTGAACTCGCGCAGTCCCGCAAAGCCCAGGTCGCGGCAAGTGCGCATGATGGTGGGCACGGAGCTGCCCGAGCGCTCGGCCAGCTGCTCGAAGCTTTCCTCGAGCGCGCGGTCGGGGTCTTCGAGGATCAGGTCGAGAATCGCGCGGCGCGTGGCAGGCGCGCTGCTGCGGATCTCGCCGATCTTCTGAAGCAATGAAGGAGTCATCGGTTGGCGTGGCTCAGAAGTGCATGGCGACGGCGTCGCTCACGCGGTAGTTCTCTTCGACCACCGGCATCCAGTGCCATTTGTCGAAGGTGGTGCAGGGGTGCGAAATGCCCAGGCCGACGCGGTCGCCCACCACGGGTGCCTGCGCTTCTTCGGAGGCGTCCCAGCGCAGGTAGGCGTGCTGGTCGTTCAGCGCGGTGATCTTCCAGCCGGCGGGAACGGGCTCCGCCTCGAGCATGCCGCGGGGCGCGCGTGCGATCGGCACCGGCATCGAGAGATCGAAGGAAATGTCGCGCTTGCCGACTGCAAGAATCGCCAGGCCAGGTTCGGGCCGCGATTGCACGGTGGCCCACACCTCCATGGCGGGGCGCAGGCTCTCGCCGCAATCGCAGCCCAGCCGCTCGTCCACCGCGCTCACCATGCGCTTGTAGAAGCCGTGGTCGTGCGTGACATAGCAGCCCGAGCGCAGCAGGCCGCGCACCGGCGAACCCAGCGCTGGCTTCAAGCGGCCGGCCACGAGGTCGAAGATGGCGGAGCCGCCGGCAGAGACCAGCACCTCATCGGTTTCGAACAGCTGCTGCGTGTCGCAATGGCGCGCGATGGCTTCCACGCGGTCCATCAGCGTGTTGGCGTAGGCCGTGTCGGGTTCGCTGGCACCGGTGGCGCCCTGCCCCTCGTAGGTTTCGATGCCCACGAGCTTGACCGCATCGCTGGCGCGCAGCCGCGTGGCGAGCGCCACGGCTTCTTCGTGCGTACGGCAGCCGGTGCGTGCCCCTTCGACACCGATCTCGATCATGACCTCGAAAGGCACGCTTGCCGGATGGCGCTTCGCCCAGTCTTCGATCAGCGCAAGCTGCGCGAGCGAATCGACCAGGAACACGATGCGCAGGTCGACATGCGCCTGCAGCAGCAGCTGGATGCCGCCCAGATCTTCGTCGCTCACCACCTGGTTGGCGATGAGCGTGCGGCGCGCGCCGGCCGCCACGCCCACCGCGAGCTGCGTCACCGTGGCGAAGGTGAGGCCCCAGGCGCCGGCATCAAGCTGGCGCTGGAAGAGCTGCGGCGACATGGTGGTCTTGCCGTGCGGCGCCAGGTCGATGCCCCACTCGCGCACGCGCGACTGCATCCAGGCCAGGTTGTGCTCGAGCGCCTCGCGCTTGAGCACGGCCAGCGGCAGCGGCAGGTCGCCCGCGAGCACGTTCCAGCCCGCGGCGCCTACTTCGCTGCGGCGGCGCGGCGGCTGGGTGCGCGGGTAGCCCTTGAAGCTGCTGCCCAGCAGGGGGTCGTTGAAATCGTCGATGTTGTCGGTGGCGGCGGTGATGTCGGTCATGGTCATGCGGCATTGTTGGAGAGCAGCTCTTTGCGGATGCAGGCGCTGTAGTGTCCGACGGAAATCTCTTCGAGCGGCGGCACGGTCTGAGCGCAGGCCTCGATGGCGTGGGGGCAGCGGGTGCGGAACACGCAGCCCGATGGCGGCGAGATGGGGCTGGGAATGTCGCCCTTGAGGGCGATGCGTTCGGTGGCCAGCGTCGGGTCGGGCTTCGGGCTCGCGGCCAGCAGCGCCTGGGTGTAGGGATGCGAGGGACGCGCGAACAGCTCGTCGGTCTCGGCCACTTCCATCACCTTGCCGAGGTAGAGCACCACCACGCGGTCGCACAGGTACTCGACCACGTCGAGGTCGTGCGAGATGAAGAGCATGGTCAGCCCAAGCCGCTCGCGCAGGTCGGCCAGCAGGTTGATGACCTGCGACTGGATCGACACGTCGAGCGCCGACAGCGGCTCGTCCGCCACGATGAACTCGGGTTCCACCGCGAGCGCGCGCGCCACGCCGATGCGCTGGCGCTGGCCACCCGAGAACTCGTGCGGAAAGCGGCTCGCATGCTCGGCGCGCAGGCCCACGGTTTCGAGCAGCTCGGCAATGCGCTTGTCGCGCGCGGCGGCGCCCTTGTGCAAGCCGTGCGTGGACAGCGCCTCGCCGAGGATGGCGCTGATGCGCATCTTCGGGTTCAGGCTTGCATACGGGTCTTGGAAGATGATCTGCAGCCTGCTGCGCAGCTTGCGCATGCGCTCGCCCGAGAGTGCGCCGATGTCGTCGCCGCGGTAGAACACCTGGCCATCGGTGCGCTCTACGAGCCGCAGCACGGTGCGGCCGATGGTGCTCTTGCCCGAGCCCGATTCGCCTACGAGGCCCAGCGTTTCGCCGGGGCGGATGGCGAACGACACATCGTCGACGGCACGCACCGGGCGGTCGCTGCTGCCGAAGTATTTCTTGAGGCTGCGGACTTCGATGAGAGGGGCGGCGGTGGTCATCGTGGACTTTCTCCCTCCCCTTCCGGGGAGGGCTGGGGTGGGGGCACGCGGCCGTTTTATTGTTGCGACGGTCTCCACCGCCCAGAGCCCCCACCCCAACCCTCCCCGGAAGGGGAGGGAGCAAGACGGGGTCAGCGGCGGGCGGCTCATGCAACCCTCGCAAGTTGCGCATCCGGCTGCACCCGAGTGCAGCGCACCTGGCGGTCTTGCCGGATATCGATGAGCGGCGGCATCGCCTCCTTGCACTCTGCCACCGCATGGTCGCAGCGCGGCTCGAACGCACAGCCCGGCGGCGGCGCAAGCGGGCTCGACACCTGGCCGCGAATGGCGAACAGCCGCTTGGGCTTGGGCTGCCCCGGCAGGCGCGCCTTGCCCGGCAGGCAGGCCAGGAGCCCTTGGGTGTACGGATGCTCAGGCTGCGCGAACAGCGGCCGCACGGGCGCGCTTTCGACCACGCGGCCCGCATAGAGCACCACCACGTCGTCCGCATGGTGCGCGACCACGCCGAGGTTGTGGGTGATGAAGAGGATGCTCATGCCCGTCTCGGCCTGCAGCCGGCGCATGAGTTCGAGGATTTGCGCCTGGATGGTCACGTCGAGCGCGGTGGTGGGCTCGTCGGCAATCAGCAGCGTCGGGTCGCAGGCCATGGCCAGCGCAATCATCACGCGCTGGCGCATGCCGCCTGACAGCTGATGCGGGTACTCGTGAATGCGCTGCGCCGCGGCCGGAATCTCGACCAGCTCCAGCATGCGCAGCGCATGGGCCATGGCTGCCTTGCGGTCGAGGCCCTTGTGCAGCCGCACGCTCTCGGCAATCTGCTCGCCGATGGTGAAGACCGGGTTCAGGCTGGTCATCGGCTCCTGGAAGATCATCGACAACTGGTTGCCGCGCAGGCTGCGCATTTCGCGCTCGCCGATCTGCAGCAGGTCGAGCGACTTGCCTTCGCGCGTGACGAAAGAGGCCGAGCCGCTGACCTGCGCATTCGCAGTCTTTGGCAAGAGGCGCATCAGCGTGAGGCTGGTCACCGATTTGCCCGAGCCCGATTCGCCCACCAGCGCCGTGGTCTTGCCGGGCTGGATCGAAAAGCTCACGTCGGCCACCGAGCGGATGAGGCCGTCTTCGGTGGGAAAGCTGGTGCTCAGGTTGCTGACCTGGAGACGCGGTGTGTTCGTGGGGGTCGTCATCACAGCGTCTTCTTGAGCTTGGGGTCGAGCAGGTCGCGCACGCCGTCACCCAGCAGCTGCAGCGAGAGCGCGGTAAAGATGATGGCGAGCCCCGGAAACAGCACCACCCAGAAGGCCTGGTGCGCGTACTGCTGGCTGCCCGCGACCATGGTGCCCCAGGTCGGAATTTCGGGCGGCACGCCGACGCCGAGAAACGAGAGCCCCGCCTCGGCCAGGATGGCGTAGGCAAAGATGAACGACACCTGCACGAGGATCGGCGACATCAGGTTGGGCAGGATGTGCCGCCACAGGATGCGCGAGGTGCGTACGCCCAATGCACGCACCGCTTCGACGAACAGCAGCTCGCGCACCACCAATGTCGAGGCCCGCACCACCCGCGCCACGCGTGGGGTGTAGACCAGCACCAGCGCCAGCACCGTGTTGATGAGCGAAGGGCCGAGTATCGCGACGAGTGCGATGGCCAGCAGGATGTCTGGGAACGACATCATCGCGTCGACCACGCGCATCAGCGGCGCGTCGAGGCGGCGAAAGAAACCGGCCATGAGACCCAGCACGGTGCCGGCGACGACCGCGCCGAGCGCGGTGAGCGCCGCAATCGCCAGCGAATAGCGCGCACCGTGCACGATGCGCGAGTACATGTCACGGCCCAACTCGTCGGTGCCAAGCAGGTGCTCGGCGCTCGGCCCCTTCAGGCGTTGCAGCACGGCGGTGTCGTTGGGATCGATGGAGGCGAACAACGGCGCGCCGATGGCCATGACCGCGATGACCAGCAGCACCAGCGCGGAGACCATCACGATGCGGCGGTGCATCAGCTGGCGGAGCATTCGGGGCATTTGCATTTTTTCTCTCAAACCTTCACGCGCGGATCGACCACCGCATACAGCAGGTCGATGGAGAAATTGATCAGCACGTAGATCGCCGCGATCACGAGCAGCGCGCCCTGGATCACCGGGTAGTCGCGCCGCAGCACCGCGCTCACCACCAGGTTGCCGACGCCCGGCAGGCCGAATACGGTTTCGGTAATGACGGCGCCGCCGATCATCAGCGCGACCGTGAGGCCGATCACCGTGACGATGGGCACCAGTGCATTGCGCAGCGCATGCTTGAGCACAACCGTGCTCTCGCTCAGGCCCTTGGAGCGCGCGGTGCGCACGTAGTCTTCACCGAGCACGTCGAGCATCGAGGCCCGCGTGAAGCGGATGATGAGCGCCGAGTTCAAGAGGCCGAGCACCGTGGCAGGCAATACCAGCGCATGCAGCCGCTCGGCGAACGGCGCATCAGGCGCGCCGTAGCCCGACACCGGAAACCAGCCGAACGACACGGCAAAGATCTGGATCAGCACGATGCCGAGCCAGAAGCTCGGAATGCTGGCGCCCAGCATCGCGATGCCGGTGAACAGCTGGTCGACCACGCGCCCGCGGAACACCGCCGAAACGATGCCGCAGGGCACGCCGATCAGCGCCGCAATGGCCACGGCCATGAGCGCGAGCAGCGTGGTCGGTTCGGCCCGCTCCCACAGCGCCTGCGTGACCGGCCGCTGCAGGAAGATGGAGGTGCCGAGGTTGCCCTGCAGCACCTCGCGCAGCCAGTAGCCGAACTGCACGGGCAAAGGCTTGTCCAGGCCGTATTCCTTCTGCACGCGGGCGATGTCGGCCGCGGTGGCCTGGTCGCCCAGCAGCACCGACACCGGATCGCCCGAAGCCGCACGCGTGAGCACGAAGACGAGCACCGCCACGATGGCGAGCACCACCAGCATGCCGGCGGCGCGGGAAGCGATGTAGCGGATCATGGGGTGCAGTCTTGTCGAGCCGAGGCGAAAGCGGACGGCGCCATTACTTGATCCGGGCGTTCCAGAAGAACGGCCACGTGGCCGGCTGGTAGTTGTCGAGTGCCGGGCTCTTGGCCGAGAGGCCGTTGAACTTGCCGACGTTGATGTACGGCACTTCTTCGTAGACCACCTGCTGCACCTTGCCCCACAGCGCGCCGCGCTTGGCCGGGTCGCTTTCGACATTGAAGGCCTGCAGCGCCGCCTTCTTGGCGGGCGTGTCCCACCAGCCGGGCGCGCCGTCGCCGAGTTGCGGAGGCGAG
This sequence comes from Variovorax sp. S12S4, assembly GCF_023195515.1. Classification (NCBI taxonomy): domain Bacteria; kingdom Pseudomonadati; phylum Pseudomonadota; class Betaproteobacteria; order Burkholderiales; family Comamonadaceae; genus Variovorax; species Variovorax sp. S12S4. The sequence continues at coordinate 3,141,793 of NZ_JALPKR020000002.1, read as the reverse complement.
AGCATCGGCTCGGGGAACTGGCCCGAGTGGGTGACGTAGATATCCCAGAGCTTGGGATCGTTGCGGCGCTGCACCAGCGTGGCCCAGTCGACCACGTTGAGGTCGACCTTGAACCCGGCGCGCTTGAGCTGCTCGGCCATCAGGAGCGACATGTTGTAGTGAAAGTCGTACTGGCGGCTGGTGAGCACGCGGATCGGCTCACCCTTGTAGCCGGCCTTGGCCGCGGCCTCCTTGGCCTTGGGCGCGTTGCGCTCGTTGTACAGCGTGGCACCGGCCGCCGAATAGAACGGCGAGCCCTTCGGAAAGTGGTTGCCCTCGGCCGCGAAGAAGCGCGTGTCGCCAAAGCCGGCCGCGAGCATCTCGCCCTCGCCGAGCGCCGTTTGAATGGCCTGGCGGATGGCCTGGTTGGAGGCAACGCCTTCCTTGGTGTTGAGCACCAGGTACGGAAAGCCGAACGACGGCGTCATGATCGGCACGGTCTTGCCACCGGCTTTTTCGAGCCGGGGCAGCGCCTCGACGGGCAGCAGGTCGGCAAAGTCGTACTGGCCGGCCAGGGCGCCTTCGACGCGCGTGCTCGCATTGGGCACGGGCACGAAGCGCAGTTCTTCAATCGCTGCTTCGCGCTTGCCGCCGTAGCCGCTTGCGGGCTCCTTGCGCGCTGCGTATTTGTCGAAGCGCGTGAGCAGCACGAACTGGTCGGGCCGGCGCTCCTTGAACTTGTAGGGGCCGGTGCCGACGAACTCCTTCAGCGGCGAGGCGATGGAGTCCTTGGCCATGATGGCGGCCATGCCGCTCGGCAGCGCAAGCTGCGACAGCAGCGGCGCATACGGCGCCTTCAAAACGATCTCCACGCCCAGCGGGCCCTTGGCCTTGAGGCTCTCGACTTCCTTGCCCACGGCCTTGCCGCGCGGCGACTGGTCCATCCAGCGCTGCAGGCTGGCCACCACGTCGTCGGCCGTGAGTTCGCGGCCGTTGTGCAGCATCACGCCCCTGCGCAGGGTAATGGCGTAGGTCTTGCCGTCGGCGGAGATCTTGGGCATGGTCTCGGCCAGCATCGGCACCACGTTCCACTTTGCGTCGAAGGTGTAGAGCGTTTCATACACGTGCTGCATGATGGTTCCGACCAGGTCGGCGGTCGAGGCCATCGGGTCGAGCGTCTGCGGCTCGGCCACCATGGCCAGCGTGGCAAAGTTGCGCGGGCCCTGGGCCTGGGCCGGCTGTTGGGGCAACGCGGCGCACAGCAGCGCAAGCAGGGAAGCGCCCAGCAGGCTGCGCTTGGACAGGTGCGGCAGGCGCTGGACAAGACCGGCGTGAGGCATGGGGAACTCCTTCATGGGGCGGGCAGTGTTTGAAAGAAATTTTCTTTTCGGCCCGGACTTTGAAGCAGTATTCATGCCAAATCATCCGTGTTAACCCTTGTTTGCAGGATTTTCTGAAACTAATTTTCAGATTAGATCGATACTTGCGATCCTCTTTTCTTCTTTCTTACTTCAGGAGTTTTCCCATGCCGCTCGAATACCTCGGCGCCCCGCCTGTCGCCTCGGACCGCCAGGCCCGCCCCTTCTCCCCCGCCGTGCGCGCGGGCGATTTCATCTACGTGTCGGGCCAGGTGCCCGCCAATGCAGAAGGCGAAATCGTGGTGGGCGGCATCGAGGCGCAGACGCGCCAGGTGATGGAAAACCTGAAGAAGGTGCTCGCACTCGCCGGCGCCACGCTCGACGACGTGTGCAAGAGCACCGTGTGGCTGCAGGACGCGCGCGACTTTGGTGCCTTCAACCGCATCTACATGAGCTATTTCGGTGAGAACAAGCCGGCGCGCTCGACCACCGAGGCGCGCCTGATGGTCGACGCCAAGGTCGAGATCGACGTGGTGGCCTACAAGCCGAAGTAATCGGCCCGGGCTGCAGCTGCTACAGCAGCTCGGTCTTGCGCTGGATGATGCGCGAGACCAGCCCGTAGGCAACCGCTTCTTCGGCCGAGAGCCAGCGGTCGCGCTCGATGTCGGCCAGCACCACGTCGATCGGCTTGCCGGTTTCGCGCGCAATCTCATGCGCGATGCGGTGGCGGGCCTTGATGATCTCTTGCGCCTGGATGGCAATGTCGGTCGCCTGACCGCCCGCGCCGCCGCTCGGCTGGTGAATCAGGAAGCGCGTGTTGGGCAGGCACACGCGCCGTTCCTTCGGCGCGGCCAGGTACAAGTGCGTGGCGGCGCTGCCGACCCAACCGGTGCCGATCATGTTCACCGGGGCCGAAATGAAACGCACGATGTCGTGGATCGCATCGCCCGATTCCAGGTGGCCGCCGGGCGAGCTCACGAGAATGTCGATGGGTTTTTCGCTGCTGTCGGCGTCCAGCGCGATGAGCCTGCGCGTCACGTCGGCGGCCACCGAATCGGTGATGCTGCCGAAGATCAGCAGCGTGCGCGACTTGAAGGCTTTTTCTTCCAGATAGGAGTTGCGCGGCTCGGCAGTGGCAGCGGGCGTGGTGTCGTCGTCGGTTTCCATGATCAAGAAGCACTCCTGTAGTTGAACGGCATCTTGCCGAACAGACAGACAGTTTCGCCGACATTGCGTGGACGCGTGGCAAGCGGCATCAACTCAACCCGCCAGACGTCCCGCCACAAGTTGCAGCACGCGGTCGCAGCGCTTTGCAAGCTCCTGGTCGTGCGTGACCATCACGAAGGCGGTGCGGTGCTTGTGCGCGAGTTCGATCATCAGCGCGAACACGGTGTCGGCCGTGTTGCGGTCGAGGTTGCCCGTGGGCTCGTCGGCCAGCACGCAGGCTGGCTGCGTGACGAGTGCGCGCGCAATGGCCACGCGCTGGCGCTCGCCGCCGGAAAGCTCGGCCGGCCGGTGATGCAGGCGGCCGCCAAGGCCCACGCTTTCGAGAATCTTGGTGGCCGCAGCCACCGCTTGCGCGGGCTCGGTGCGGCGGATTTTTAGCGGCATCGCCACGTTGTCGAGCGCGCTGAATTCGGGCAGCAAGTGGTGAAACTGGTAGACGAAGCCCAGGTGCTGGTTGCGCAGGCGCCCTTGCTCGGCCGCGTCGGCATGGGCGATGTCCTTGCCGAGCAGCTCGACTTTGCCGGAGGTGGGTGCATCGAGCCCGCCCATCAGGTGCAGCAGCGTGCTCTTGCCGGAGCCCGAGGCGCCGACGATGGCCAGCGTTTCGCCGGCGCGCACGTCCAGGTCGACGCCGTGCAGGACGGTGAGGTCGATGCGCCCCTCATGAAAGCGCTTGGTGAGCCCGCGGGCCTTCAGGACGACGCCATCATTGGCGCCGGGCCGCCCCAAGCCAATGGCGGCCCCCTCAGGGGGCAGCGAGGACACGTCAGTGCCGAGCGTGGGGGTCCGTTCACTCATAGCGCAGGGCCTCGGCGGGGTTGACGCGGCTCGCGCGCCAGCTCGGATACAGCGTGGCCAGGAAGGCCAGGACAAGGGAAATGATCGCAATCGGCATGATGTCGCTGCGCTGCGGATCGCTCGGCATCTTGCTGATCAGGTAGATGTCCTTCGGCAGGAAGCTCGCATGAAAGAGCTGCTCGAGCGCGGGCACGATCACGTCGATGTTGTAGGCAATGCCCAGCCCCAGCAGCAGCCCGGCCACGGTGCCGATCACCCCGACCATGGCGCCCTGCACCACGAAGATGCCCATGATGCTGCGCGGCGAGCTGCCCAGCGTGCGCAGGATGGCAATGTCCGCCCGCTTGTCGGTCACGGTCATCACCAGGGTGGACACCAGGTTGAACGCGGCCACCGCCACGATGAGCGTGAGGATGATGAACATCATGCGCTTCTCGACCTGCACGGCCGCAAACCATGTCTTGTTCTGGCGCGTCCAGTCGCGAATGAGGAACTGGCCCGGCAGCGTGACGGCCATCTGGTCGGCCACGTCGCGTGCCTCGTTCAGGTCCTTGAGCTTGATGCGGATGCCGGTGGGCCCGTCGAGCCTGAACACGCGCTGGGCGTCTTCCGCGTGAATCATGGCCAGGGCCGAGTCGTATTCGTAGTGGCCCGAATCGAAGGTGCCCACCACGGTGAACTGCTTGAGTCGCGGCACCACGCCCGCGGGCGTGACCTGCCCGCCGGGCGCCACCAGCGTGACCTGGTCGCCGGGTTGCACGAAGAGCGACCGCGCGAGCTCGCCGCCGAGCACGATGCCGAATTCACCCGGCACCAGCTTGTCGAGCGTGCCCTTTTGGGCGGTGGTGGCAATGTCGGTGACCTCGGGTTCGAGCTTGGGCACGATGCCGCGCACCAGCGTGCCCTTCATGTCCTCGCCGCGCGCGATGAGCGCCTGCGTGGCAATGAAGGGAGCCGCGCCGACCACCTCGGGATTCTTGCGCGCCGCGGCCATGATGGCGTCGATGTCGGGCAGGGCCTGGCCGTCGCGCGAAAGTATTTCGATGTGCGACACGACGCCGAGCATGCGGTCGCGCACTTCCTTCTGGAAGCCGTTCATCACGCTGAGCACGATGATCAGCGCCGCCACCCCCAGCGCAATGCCGAGCATCGATACGCCCGAGATGAAGGAGATGAAGCCGTTGCGCCGTGTCGCCCGGCCTGCGCGCGTGTAGCGCCAGCCGAGTTGCAGTTCATAAGGAAGTCGCATATTTCCAGTTCTTTGACGCGCTTCCGGCGCCAAGGGCGCTTCGGGGCGTTGCATCCCCGGGATTGTGGCATTCCCGGACAATAGGGGAATGGCCGAACCTCTCCCACGTCATCTGTTGATTCCCTTTGCCGGCCGCGGTTCCCCTGCATGCCGCGCCGCGCTGCCATCGCTTCGGCTGCCCAACCTCGAGTCCCTGCTCTCCCGGCTCTCTCTGGTGGAGACCGATACGCAGGACGAAAGCACGCGCTCACCGCCCCATGAAAGGGCGCTGGCCGCGGCGCTGGGCATTTCCGCAGCCGACGGCTGCATTCCCTGGGCCGCGCTCGAAGCCAGGCAAATCGGCATTGCCGAGCCCGGCGACCGCGAAGGCTGGGGCCTGGTGTCGCTGTGCAACTGGCAGGTGGGCATCGACGACGTGGTGCTGGGCGACCCGTCCGCCATCGAGATCGATGCCGCCGAATCGGCCGCGCTGCTGGCTGCCGCCCATCCTTTCTTCGAGGAAGACGGCATTGCGCTGCACCCCTCTTCCACCCCCGGCCGCTGGCTGGCGCGCGCACGCATCTTCGACGGCCTGGCAACGGCATCGATCGACCGTGCGGTGGGCCATCCGATTTCGCAGTGGTCGCCTCTGGCCGAAGCCGCGCGGCCGCTGCGCCGCCTCCAGAATGAAATGCAGATGCTGCTCTACACCCAACGCGTGAACGACGACCGCGCCGCCCGCGGCGTGCCGCCGATCAACTCCTTCTGGCTCAGCGGCACCGGCGCGCTGCAGGCGGACCCGCTTTCTCCCGCCATGCCCGCGCCCACCGTGAGCGACGCGCTGCGCGTGGCCGCGTTGCGCGACGACGGGCCAGAGTGGGCACAGGCATGGCAAGCGCTGGATGCGGGCCCCGTCGCCGGCCTGCTGGCCGACTACACCGCGGGTGCCGACATCACGCTCACGCTGTGCGGCGACCGTGCGGCGCAGCGCTATGCGGTACAGCAGCGCGGCCTGGTGGGTTGGGCCAAGAGCCTGTTCGACCGGCCACGCGCCCCTGCGGTGCTTGAGGCCCTATGAAGATCATCGCCAGGGAAATTCCGCCCCGCACGGTCTGGGCGCTGGAGCAGGCCGGCGTACACCCCTTGCTGGCCCGCCTTTTTGCCGCGCGCGGCGTGCTGGCCAAGGACGAGCTCGACGACGGCCTGGCGCGCCTGCTGCCGCCCGATACGCTGCACGGCACGCGCGAGGCCGCGGTGCTGCTGGCCGATGCCATGGCGCAGGACAAGCGCCTGTGCATCGTGGCCGACTACGACTGCGACGGCGCCACTGCCTGCGCGGTTGCCGTGCGCGGCCTGCGCCTGCTCGGCGCAAAGAACGTGAGCTACCTGGTGCCCGACCGCGTGGTCGACGGCTACGGCCTTACACCGCCCATTGCCGAGCGCGTCGCAAACAGCGGCGCCGACATGCTGATTACCGTGGACAACGGCATTGCCAGCGTCGAAGGCGTGGCCGCCGCCAAGGCGCGCGGCCTGCAGGTGCTGGTGACCGACCACCACCTGCCCGGCCCCGAACTGCCGGCCGCCGATGTGCTGGTGAACCCCAACCAGCCCTGCTGCGGCTTCGAGAGCAAGAGCATTGCCGGCGTGGGCGTGATGTTCTATGTGCTGCTGGCGCTGCGCTCCGAGTTGCGCACGCGCGGCGTGTTCACGGCGGCCACGCAGCCCAAGCTCGACGTGCTGCTTCCGCTGGTGGCGCTTGGCACCGTGGCCGACGTGGTGAAGCTCGACGCCAACAACCGTCGCCTGGTGGCGCAGGGCCTCAGGCGCATTCGCGCTGGCGCGCTGCCGGCGGGCATTGCGGCCCTGTTCAAGGCGGCGGGGCGCAATGCTGCCGTGGCCACCACTTTCGACTTCGGCTTTGCACTGGGGCCGCGCATCAATGCGGCCGGACGCCTCGCCGACATGACGCTGGGCATCGAGTGCCTGCTAACGGATGACGCGGGCCGCGCCGACGAACTCGCGCGCATGCTCGACGGCATCAACCGCGAGCGGCGCGACATCGAAGGCGGCATGCGCGACCAGGCACTGATGCTGGCCGAGTCGCTGTTCGGCCCCGATGCGAAGGGCGGCGAAGCACCGCCCGCCGCCATCAGCGTGTTCGACGCGGAATTCCACGAGGGCGTGGTCGGCATCGTGGCCTCGCGCCTGAAAGACCGCTTCCATCGCCCGACCTTCGTATTTGCCGCGAGCGGCGCACCGGGCAAGGAGCACGAGCTCAAGGGCTCGGGCCGGTCGATTCCGGGCTTTCACCTGCGCGATGCGCTCGACCTCGTGGCCAAGCGGCATCCGGGCGTGCTGCTGCGCTTTGGCGGCCATGCCATGGCGGCGGGCTGCACCGTGGCGCGCGAGAAATTCGAGGTGTTCGAGCGCGCGCTGGCCGAGGTGGCGCACGAGTGGCTCGACGCAGCCACGCTGACCCGGCGCCTGGACACCGACGGACCGCTGGAGCGCGAGTACATGCGCATCGACCTCGTCGACACGCTGCACCGCGAGGTGTGGGGCCAGGGCTTTGCGCCGCCCACCTTCAGCGAGGAAGTGGAGGTGGTGTCGCAACGCCTCGTCGGCGAAAAGCACCTGGCGCTCAAGCTGCGGCACCAGGGCCACCCGGTCGACGGCATCTGGTTCGGCCATACCGACCCGCTGCCCGCACGCGTGAAGCTCGCCTTCAGGCTCGATGCCGATGAGTGGCAGGGGGTGCGCCGCGTGCGCTTCCTGGTCGAGGGCGCTGAAATCTAGCTCGCCCCAGGCTTCGCGCACTTCGTGTCGCTACTCCCTCCCCCTACCGGGGGCAACACCAGCGGCCCGGCAAAGCCGGTTCCGCGGTGTTTCTGAAACAGGCACGAAACTCCCCTTGGTCGGCATCGGTGCGCGCACATTCGAGACGGATTCCTACGCGGGCCGCGCGACGGGGTTCTACGGTTGTCTTTCACATGCAGGAGCCCAGGCACCATGAAATCGACCACCGCATCACCTCCCAAATCCGCCAAGTCATTCCAGTCCGCGGGACCCGCCCAGACGGCGGCCAAGCATCGGGAAGTCCAGCGCGAGCAAGATGAAAAGGACAGCGCGAAACCCGCTGCCAAGAAGTCCAGCCAGCCCGCACAGGCAGGCTCGCGCCCGCAGCCGGCCAACCCGATGCCGGCCCAGCACCTGAGCAAGCCCGGCCAGGAAGCCGACATGGCGCTGCGGCCGCGCTTCGAGGCACCCGACTACCAGGGCAGCGGCAAGCTCGAGGGCATGACGGCACTGATCACCGGAGGCGACTCGGGCATTGGGCGCGCCGTGGCGCTGCTGTATGCACGCGAAGGCGCCGACGTGGCCATCGTGCACCTCGATGAAGACGAGGACGCGGAGGAAACCCGGCGGCACGTGGAGGACGAAGGCGCGCGCTGCATCGTGATCAAGGGCGACGTCTGCGATCCGGCGTTCTGCCGCGAAGCGGTCGACAAGACCATCGAGGCCTTCGGCAAGCTCGACATCCTGGTGAACAACGCGGCCTTCCAGCTGCATGCGGCGTCCATCGAGGACATTACCGACGAACGCTTCGACCTGACGCTCAGGACCAACGTGTTCGGCTATTTCCAGATGGCGCGCGCCGCGGTGCCGCACCTGGGCCAGGGCTCGTCGATCATCAACACCGGCTCGGTCACGGGTCTCGAGGGAAGCGCGCACCTGCTCGACTACTCCACGACCAAAGGCGCCATCCACGCCTTCACCAAGTCGCTGGCCAGCAACCTGCTGCCCAAGGGCATCCGCGTGAATGCGGTGGCGCCAGGGCCGGTGTGGACGCCCTTGAATCCCGCGGACAGCCCGCCCGAAAAGGTCAAGGACTTCGGCAAGAACACCGACATGCAAAGGCCGGCACAGCCCGAGGAGCTCTCCCCCGCCTATGTGTTCCTGGCCGCGCCGAGTTGCGCCAGCTACATCACCGGCATCGTGCTGCCGATCACGGGCAGCGTGGGCGCGGTTTGAGTGCCGCCAATAGTTTCTGCAGTGTTCTGGACCGCGGCACGTCCTGCACCAGAGGCGGCACCGAGACGGCCAACAGCAATGCCGCGAGCGGCACCACGCATACGAAGCCGAGGTAGCTGAAACCGAGTGCGCCGACGATCCCGCCCAGCACGAACATGCCGATCAGCCCGCCCGCCGCCTGCATCCTGCGGCGGTTGTGGCGCACCATCGCCCGTTCGGGCGTTGCATGGCGGTTCCAGTAGAGCAGCTTGCCCAGTTCCATGCCCACATCGGTGATGTTGCCCGTCATGTGGGTCGTGCGGATGCTGCCGCCGGAGGTCTTGGAGCCGACCGCGTTCTGCAAGCCCATGATGAATGAGAGCAACAGCACCGTGAGCGGCACCGCAAACGGCGTGGGCCATGTCAGGGTGATGGCCCCGATCAGGCCGAACGGAAACATGAGCGCCGCCTCGAGCAGCAGCGGTACCGCATAGACGCTGCGCAAGCGATGCTGGCGGCCCCAGTTCACGAGAATCGCGCAGACGGCTGCCCCCGAAAGAAACGCCAGGATGGCTCCCAGCGCATTCAGCAGCAGCTTCGTGTTGCCCAGCACCAGGCTGTCGGCGAACTGCGACGCGAAACCCGTCATGTGCGACGTATACATGTGCAGCACAAGAAAGCCTCCCGCATTCACCGCGCCGGCATTGAAGGCCAGCAGAAGCCCGAGCACCCGATTCGTCGAAGGGGCGCGGTGGCGGTGGGTAAGAAAGCGGAGTCTGCGCATCGGCGTGCAACTTGCGCTTTCGACTCTAGCACCCGGCAGGAGCAACGGCCCCGGGCTATCACGCTTTCGATGCGGCGCCACCTGGGAATGCGCTGACTACACTTTGCACCGGTCTGCGTTGTGCATACGTGTTCACATATTCAAAGGTTCCGATGAAAGTCTCTGCTCTTCTGATCGCCGCCGCGCTCGCCGCGTCTGCCGTGCCGGCCGTGGCACAGGTTTCGGTCAACATCAACCTGCCCCTGGTCCAGGTTGCGCCTCCCGCGCCTCGCTATGAGCCGATGCCGGGCCCCAGGTCCGGCCAGGTGTGGGTGCCGGGACACTGGCAATGGAACCAGCGCGCCTATGTCTGGCGCGCCGGCTTCTGGCAGGCTGCACGGCCGGACTACGCCTATGCGCCCGGTCGCTGGGTTCAGGCGGACGGCGGATGGCGGTGGATGGAAGGCAACTGGCGCCGGGCGGAGCGGCCTCGCCACGCGGATCATGGCGGTGACCACGGCGGCGGCGGGCACGCGCATTGCCCACCGGGACAAGCCAAGAAAGGCCGTTGCTGATTTCTGTCGGCCGCCGAAAAATGAAAAGGGGCGAGAAATCGCCCCTTTTTGCTTGCCGGCCAAGGCAGATGCCTTTTCCGGGATCTTCGATATATGGTGCCGCTTGTCGGAATCGAACTGACGACCTTCCGCTTACAAGGCGGGTGCTCTACCAACTGAGCTAAAGCGGCACGAATCCTGGGATTTTAGCGGTGCGAAATACGCCTACTTCACGCGCTTGAGCGAGGGGCGGCTGCCGCCACCGGCTGGAGGGCGCGGCGGCTCGTCGTGCGGCTCGGAGGATGCGCCGGAATCGTCGCCGACATCGACCATCTCATCCGCGTCTTCACCTGTTACCAGGTGCACGATCTTGCCGGCATCGCCTTCGGTACCGCGAGACGCATCGCGCAGCGGCATGCGCGCGGGCCCCTGGGGCGAAGGCGCCGCGGCGCCCGTGGAAGCACCGCCCTCTGCGCCGCTGCCTGCCGGCACGGGAGCCGGAAAGGCCATGCCCTGCCCGTTCTCGCGTGCATAGATCGCGATCACACGGCCCACGGGCACGATGATCTCGCGCGCGCTGCCGGCAAAACGGGCCTTGAACTCGATGAAGTCGTTGCCGAGCTTGAGCGAACTGGTCGCGTCGAAGCTGATGTTCAGCACGATCTCGCCGTTCTTCACGTATTCGCGCGGCACCTGGACGGTGTCGTCGACCTGCACCGCGACATAGGGCGTAAACCCGTTGTCGGTGCACCATTCGTACAGCGCCCGGATGAGGTACGGGCGGGTGGAGGACGACTCGAGCGCGTTGATCATGAAAGACAGCGGAGAACGGTTGACGCAGTTTTACTTGCGCATGACCTTTTCGGACGGGGTGAGCGCTTCGATGTAAGCCGGGCGCGAGAAGATGCGCTCAGCGTACTTCAGAAGCGGCGCTGCGTTCTTGCTGAGGTCAATGCCGTAGTAGTCCAGGCGCCAGAGCAGCGGCGCAATGGCCACGTCGAGCATCGAGAAGTTGTCGCCCAGCATGTACTTGTTCTTGAGGAACACGGGTGCGAGCTGCGTAAGGCGGTCGCGAATGTGCGAGCGGGCCTTTTCGAGAGCCTTCTCGTTGCCCTTGGCGGTGCGGTTCTCGAGCGTGGCCACGTGCACGAAGAGTTCCTTCTCGAAGTTGAGCAGGAACAGGCGCACGCGGGCGCGGTCGACCGGATCGCCGGGCATCAGCTGGGGATGCGGAAAGCGCTCGTCGATGTACTCGTTGATGATGTTCGACTCGTACAGGATCAGGTCGCGCTCGACCAGGATCGGCACCTGGCCGTACGGGTTCATCACACTGATGTCTTCGGGCTTGTTGTAGAGGTCGACGTCGCGGATTTCGAAATCCATGCCCTTTTCGAACAACACGAACCGGCAGCGGTGGGAAAAGGGGCAGGTCGTTCCTGAATACAAGACCATCATGGCGAGAGACTCCTAAAAATCAAAAAGAGTGGGTCGCGTTGGCAACCCACTCTGTGGGACCGGACGCACGGGGCGCCCGGTCGGCGTGGACGGAACTACTTGACGTCTTTCCAGTACGAGGCGTTCAGTCGCCACACGAAAACCAACGACATGGCCAGGAACAGCAGCACCCACACGCCGATGCGGATGCGCGTGTTCTGTGCCGGCTCGGCCATCCATTGCAGGTAGCCCACCAGGTCGCCCACGGCATTGTCGAACTGCAGCGGCGTCATGGTGCCGGGGGTAACTTGCTCCCAGCCCTTGAACACTTCAGTTGCGTGGCCGTGCTGCTCGACCTTGGCGTAGACCGGACGGCGCTCGCCTTGCAGCTCCCACAGCGGGTTGGGCATGGCAACGCTCGGGAACACGAGGTTGTTCCAGCCGGTGGCCTTGGTGTCGTCGCGGTAGTAGGTGCGCAGGTAGGTGTACAGGTAGTCGGCACCGGTGCCGCCGTGGCCGGCGCGCGAGCGCGCGACCAGCGTCAGGTCGGGCGGCGTGGTGCCGAACCAGTCCTTGGCCTGGCGTGCATCGATGTTGGCCTTCATGGTCTCGCCGACCTTGTCGGTCGAGAACAGCAGGTTGTCCTTGATCTGCTGCTCGGAAATGCCGATGTCCTGCAGGCGGTTGTAGCGCATGAAAGCCGCGGAGTGGCAGTTCAGGCAGTAGTTGACGAACAGCTTGGCGCCGTTCTGGAGGGAGGCCACGTCGGTGGTCTTGTTGGGCGCCTTGTCCCATGCAATGCCGCCAGATTCGGCCGAGGCGGCTGCGGAAAAGGTCAGGCCCAGTGCCAGGCCCACAACCGCGAGCCAGCCAGAAATGCTTTTCTTCATCGTGTTTCTCTCGAGCTCTCTTGGGCTTCTCAATGGGCGGCGAAGGTCACGCGGTCGGGCACGGGCTTGAACTCGCCCTTGCTGCTCCACCAGGGCATGAGCAGGAAGAAACCGAAGTAGAAAAGCGTGCCGATCTGCGAGATGGTCTGCGCGATGTCGAGCGCGAACGAACCGATGACCAGGTTGCCCCAGACGCCGGGCGCCTGGATGCCCAGGTAGCCCAGGATCAGGAAGAGGAACACGAAGACGCCGTAGACATACTTGTGCCAGCCCGGACGATAGCGGATCGACTTGACTTCGCTCTTGTCCAGCCAGGGCAGGAAGAACAGGATGATGACCGAGCCGCCCATCACGACCACGCCCCAGAACTTGGCGTCGAACGCCTTGAGCAGGAAGATCGCCACGGCCGCCACCACGACGACCGCGATTTTCAGCGCGGTGCCCGACTTGCCCTTGACGAAGTTCAGGATGGCGGCCAAGCCGATGATCAGCGCGAAAACGTTGACCATGTCGTCGGTGGTTGCACGCAGCATCGAATAGAACGGCGTGAAGTACCAGACCGGCGCAATGTGGTTGGGCGTCTTGAGCGAATCGGCCGGAATGAAGTTGTTGTACTCCAGGAAGTACCCACCTGCTTCGGGCGCGAAGAACACCACGGCCGAGAAGATCGTGAGGAACACCACTACGCCGAAGATGTCGTGCACCGTGTAGTACGGGTGCGACGGAATGCCGTCGAGCGGATGGCCATCAGGGCCGCGCTTGGCCTTGATCTCGATGCCGTCGGGGTTGTTGGAACCCACTTCGTGCAGCGCGATGAGGTGAGCCACCACAAGGCCGAGCAGCACCAGCGGCACGGCGATCACGTGGAAGCTGAAGAAGCGGTTGAGCGTGGCGTCGCTCACCACGTAGTCGCCGCGGATCAGCAGGGCCAGGTCAGGACCGATGAACGGGATGGCGGCGAACAGGTTCACGATCACCTGGGCGCCCCAGTAGCTCATCTGGCCCCACGGCAGCAGGTAACCCATGAAGGCTTCGGCCATCAGGCACAGGAAGATCGCGCAGCCGAACACCCAGATCAGCTCGCGCGGCTTGCGGTAGCTGCCGTACATGAGGCCGCGGAACATGTGCAGGTACACCACGATGAAGAACGCCGAGGCGCCCGTCGAGTGGATGTAGCGGATGAGCCAGCCCCAGGGCACGTCGCGCATGATGTACTCGACCGATGCGAACGCCTGGTTCGCGTCGGGCTTGTAGTGCATCACCAGGAAGATGCCGGTCACGATCTGGATCACGAGGACCAGCATCGCGAGCGAGCCGAAGATGTACCAGAAGTTGAAGTTCTTCGGCGCGTAGTACTTGCCCCACTGGTCGTTCCAGAGCTTGGTCAGCGGGAAGCGGTTGTCGACCCAGTTGAGCAGCTTCTCGCCGGCGGGCGCGTTGGGGGAAATTTCGTGGAATTCAGCCATGTTCTTCTTCTGCCTCAGGCCTTCTTGGAGTCTTCGCCGATGAGCAACTTGGTGTCCGACACGTACATGTGCGGGGGCACCGGCAGGTTGTCAGGCGCGGGCTTGTTCTTGAAGACGCGGCCGGCCAAGTCGAAGGTCGAGCCATGGCAAGGGCACAGGAACCCGCCTTCCCAGTCGTTCGGCAGCGAAGGCTGCGGACCGGCCTGGAGCCGGTCGACCGGCGAACAGCCGAGGTGGGTGCAGATGCCCACGACCACCAGCACGTCGGGCTTGATGGAGCGGTGCTGGTTTTGCGCGTATTCGGGGGTGAACTCGTCGGGGTGCCGCTTGGAGAGCGGATCGGCCAGCTGGCCGTCGAGCTTGGCGAGCTCGGCAACCTGCTCGGGCGAGCGCTTGAGAATCCAGACGGGCTTGCCGCGCCATTCGACGGTGATCTTCTCACCGACCTTGAGGCCCGCAATGTCCACCTCGACCGCAGCGCCCGCGGCCTTGGCCTTTTCGGAGGGCTGGAAAGTACTCACGAAGGGAATCGCGGTGGCCACGCCTCCCGCTACGCCGGCACAGCTGGATGCGATTAACCACGTCCGCTTGCTTGTGTCGATCCGGGGGGAGCCGGAGGTCATGTCACTCATGGGGATCCTCTAAGTCTTCTTCGCTGGAGCAGGGTCAACCGGCGATTGTAGCGGGCTGTTGCGGGCATATTCAACGCCGCCAGGCCCGAGCACGTGCGAATGCGTCGCCGGCGGGCGCTCTGGAAGATCGACTAAGAACAATTAATTAGTATTTATTTGCAACTTATTTAGACGACATTTCGTCACAACGATTTGCACCGGCAAATGGTTGCAAAAGGCTAAATTAGTTGCGGCACACTTCGCTAGCTGCTAATCTTCTCTCAACTGTTAATCGTCAATTGAGAGGATGTTTGCCATGAGAATTAAGCCATTGGTGTTCGCAACCGCCATTGCAGCCTTGAGCATTTCTTCGGCTCTGGCGCAAGCCCCGACCCCGACGCCTCCCGTTCAAACGCCCGGCCCGCAGCCGGCCAGCGCTACCGGCGCAACCAATTCCGCATTCGGCCGCATTACCGCCGGACAGGCTGGCGGCATCGCAGCCAGCGTCGGCCTGGCAGCTGCCGTGGCCAGTGGCAACGGCGGCAACAGCGGTGGCGGCAGCGGCACCGGCGGTACGGGCGGCACCGGCACAGGTACCACCGGCACGAATTGATCGTGCGGGCCCTCCTGACGGGAGGGCATTCGCTGAAAAGTCCGCGCGTTGGCCACGCCACGCGACTTGTTGAATGCTGTCTTTTGGCGGCATTTCTTTTGGGCGTTGGCGGCTGTTCTTCCGGATCTTCTGCCATGCTGGCAACGGCACGGCATATATATAGCGGCGCGCCTTCGGCGCCCCCGCCCGCCTTTAATCCCAATTACCGCTATTTGCGCGTAGCCACCGGCGACCAGACGGTGTTCATGGTGCTCGGCTATATAGACAAGCGCCCTGAAGGCGCGGTCGAAGTCTGGTACAGCGGCAGCGGCGAGGTCGTCAGGCTGCTCGATGGACGCCTGGTGGGAACCACCGGTCTTTCCACCGATTGGCGGGAGGTGCGGTTTTCGGGCCTGCCCGCCTGGACTGCCGATGCGAGCAGCCCGCCTTCCGCGAAAGCCTACCAACGCCAGCGCGACATGATGCCGGGCTACCGTTTCGGTATTCGGGACGAGATCGTGCTGGCGCCGATTGCCGCACCGCAGCAAGTCGCCTTGGCTGGCACGCCCGCTGCTTCCCTGCGCTGGTACGAGGAGCGCAGCGTTTCCCGGCCGGCAAGCGCCTCGCTGCCCCCCGCGCGCTTCGGCGTTTCGCAAGCGGGCGGCACCCCTCGGGTCGTTTATTCCGAGCAATGTATTTCCAATGATCTGTGTATGAGCTTCGAGCAGTGGACGCCTTCTTCCCCAGCACCCGTCGCAGCGGCGAGCGCTGGTACATGAGCCGTTTGCTTCTTCGTGGCTCCGGCAGAAAACCCTGGCCTCTTCGCGCGGTGGTGGCCTGCGCGCTCGCGGCCAGTTGCGCCGCGGCGGCCCAGCCCCTGGGCAGCGGCCCCGTCGACAACAAGACGCCGGCCAACGACGCCGACATTCGCCCGGGCGAGCGGCTGAGTGCGTGGCTGCTGCGGCAGCCGACGGAATCGGCCGCCCCTGGCTTGTCATGGCGCGTTCCACAGGAGCGGCTGGCGCAGCAGTTCCTGAAGAACCAGGTGCTGCTGCGGCTCGAGGCCGCCAGGCGGCGCGCCCCCGGGCCGAACACGCCCAGCGCCAGCAGCTGATCGCATGGCTGCAGAACCTTCCCGTCACGGGCCGGGTTGCGCTCGGCATCGTGGACCCGCGCTGGCTCGAGGCGCACCCCGAAGAAGACCCGGTGCTCACGGCCGGGCAGCAGCTCATTGCGCCTCCGCCGGTCCTGAACACCATTTCGGTGGTGCAGCCCGACGGGCGGCTCTGCCAGGTGGCGCACGAACCCGGCCGCACGGCATGGGACTACGTGGCGGCCTGCGATCCCGAAGGCAAGCACGACTGGGCCTGGGTGGCGCAGCCCGACGGCCGCACCGCGCGTGTCGGCATGGCAAAGTGGAATGCGCATCCGTCGGACGAGCCGGCGCCCGGCGCCTGGGTATGGGCGGCGCCCCGCGGCAAGGACGACCTGGAGGCAGTTTCCGAGGGGATGATCAAGTTCTTGGCCACGCAGGGACCATCGCCGCAGGGGCCTGCCGTGGCAGGAGCTCCGGCTACGGCTACGCCCCCAGCGGTTGCCGCATCTGATGTGGCGGCACCTGCGGCCATTCCCATTCCATTGGCGGCAGAGCCCTCTCCCCCGGCCACCCCCTTCCAGCCCACCACGGTTTCGGTGCGCCCCGAGGCGGCACCGCAGTACCGCCCGCTGCAGCCCAGCGGCAATGACTGGGGCGAAACCGGCTTGCTGCAGACGCCCTCGGCCCGCATGGGCCAGACGGGCGACATGCGCACCTCCATCACGCATGTCTCGCCCTATACGCGATTGAACGTGATGTTCCAGCCGCTCGACTGGCTGGAAGCCGGCTTCCGCTACACGTCCATCGGCAACCGCATCTACGGCATCGGCCTGAGCAACCAGGACTACAAGGACAAGAGCATCGACTTCAAGGCGCGGCTGTGGAAAGAGTCGGCCTACCTCCCCGAGGTGGCGCTGGGCTTTCGCGACATCGGCGGTACCGGTCTCTTTTCGTCCGAGTACCTGGTGGCGAGCAAGCGCCACGGCGACCTGGATTTCAGCCTCGGCATCGGCTGGGGCTACATGGGGAGCAGCGGCAACATCAGCAATCCCTTCGGCTTGCTGAGCAGCCGCTTCAAGACCCGCGTGAGCGAGACGACATGGGGCGGCGCCAACTTCGGCCGGCTCTTTCGCGGCCCTACCGCGCTCTTCGGCGGCGTGCAGTGGCGCACGCCCTGGGACCCGCTGACGCTCAAGCTCGAGTTCGAAGGCAACAACTACAAGAACGAGCCGCTCAACAACGACCAGCCGCGGCGCTCGCCGATCAATATCGGCCTGGAATACCGCTACGCCCCCGGCGTGACCTTCTCGGCCGGCCTGGAGCGCGGCAACAAGGTGATGGTGGGCCTCACGCTGCAAACCAACCTGGCGAACATGCAGATGCCCAAGACGGCGGACCCGCCGGCGCCGCGCTTTTCGCCGACACCGCCCGCCACGTCGCCAGGCTGGGCGGCCACCGCGGCCGATATCGAAAGCCGCACCGAGTGGACCGTCCAGCGCATTGCGCCGCAGGGCCAGATGCTGCACGTGTGGATCACAGAAAGCGCCACCGTGTACCGCAACGCGCGCGTCGAGCAGATCATTGCCGTGCTGCACCGCGACGCGCCGGGCACCATCAAGAACTTCGTCCTGCACTACTCGGAACGCGGCTTGCCCATGCATGCGCAAGTGGTCGACCGGAACGAATGGGTCACGGCGCACTACCAGGCGCAAACGCCGAGCGAAGCGCGTGCGGCCAGCCAGCGCGACTATGCGCCCCCGCCCATCGGCGCCGACTTCCAGCCGGCCAACATTTCGAATGCCAATGCGGCCATCGCATCGCGGGACGCGCCCGGCATTGCGGACGACAACAAGGCGCTCGCGCCGTGGGAGCGCCGCACCCCCAAGTTCAGCATCGGCCTGACACCCAGCCTCGGCCAGATCCTGGGCGGCCCCAATGCGTTCGTGCTCTACCAGATCGGCGTGCAGGCGGTTGCCGAATACCGCTTCACGCCAAGCACGTGGGTGAACGGTGCGCTGAACCTGCGCCTGCTCGACAACTTCGACAAGTTCACCTACACGGCGCCCAGCAACCTGCCCCGCGTGCGAACCCTGCAGCGCGAGTTCGTCACGGCCAAGCGTCTGACCATGCCGGTGCTGCAGCTGACGCACGTCGGCCGGCTTACGGACAACCAGTACTACAGCGTGTACGGCGGTGCGCTGGAAAGCATGTACGCGGGCGTCGGCGCGGAATGGCTCTATCGGCCATGGCGCAGCCGCATGGCCATCGGCATCGACTTCAACCATGTGCGGCAACGCGACTTCGACCAGGACTTCGGCCTGCGCGACTACAAGGTCAACACCGGCCACGCCACCCTCTACTGGGACACCGGCTGGAACGGCGTCCTGGCCAAGATCAGCGCGGGCCAGTACCTGGCGGGCGACCGCGGGGTCACCATCGACATCAGCCGCCGCTTCGACAACGGCGTGGTGCTCGGCGCCTACGCCACCAAGACCAACATCTCGGCAAGGCAGTTCGGCGAAGGCAGCTTCGACAAGGGCATCTACATCTCGGTGCCCTTCGATGCGCTGCTGCCGCGCTCGAACAAGTTCACCGCCAACTTCGCATGGGCACCGCTGGTGCGCGACGGCGGTGCGCGCCTGGGCCGCATCCACCCGCTGTACGAAATGACGTCCGCGCGCGACCCGAGCGCATTCAAGTTCGGCCCGCCGGACAGCGGTGCCCCGGGCACTGGCGACAACATCCTGAAGTTCGAACGGCGCTAGGGCTCGCGCCCTTTCGCCCCTTCTGTCCCTTGCGCCCCTTGCGTCGCCAGGTTCAGCGAGCCTGCGGCGCAGCGGGGGCGCGCATGATGAAGAACAGCCAGGCCATCATTGCGACCGCCATGCAGGCAAAGCCCAGCGTCATGGCGTTGATGGTCTGGATGTAGGAGATCGGGGGCTTGGCCATGAGCATGCACGCCGCGAACACCAGCGCACCGAAGATAGAGCACCACAAGAGAGCGCCAGGGCGGCCAGCGGCCCTGAAGCCGGTCCGCAGGCACATCGTGAGGCCGAAGATTGCGGGCGCGTAGAAAAACGGCGAAAAATCCATTCCACCGTAGTTCTTGCCGAAGGCCAGCACCACCAGATGAGGCCCCAGCAGGCCCAGCAATACGCCGCCGATTTCCGCCACCACGAATCCGAAGGCGACGAACTTGATGAACAGGCGAAAAGCGTCTTTCCGATGGTCGGATTTCCAGTTGGTCGCCAGCTTCGGCAGGATGTAGTAGCCCAGCGCAAGCAGCACGTACTGCATGGGCAGCAAGAAGGTGATGTAGATCTTCAGCAAGCCGCCCTGCGCCGAATCGGCCGAAGAACCCAGCAGCAAGATGGCGCCGCCCGTCATGATCCAGCTCATGAGCTGCGACAGGCTCGCCTTCCAACCATAGGCCGACGCCTCCTTGAGGGTCAGCGTCTGCGCATTGGCCGGCGCCGGCAGGGGCGCAATCACGTTTTTCAGGCTGCCTGCGATCAGGAGCGAGAACGGCAGCTGGATGACGGCAATCCATAGAAGGGCCTGCGTCCAGGAAGCGGGCTTCAGGCCGATCAGCACCGCCACATAGCCGATGCTGATCAGGACGCCCGATATGCAGAGCACCGCGAACCGGCGCCCGACGAGCAGGATGCTGCGAGAAATCCAGAAGATCTCGTAGCCGATGATCAATGCCACGCCGGCCCAGTTCAGCGGCCCCGGAAACCCGGTGAACTGCCACACCAGAAAGCCGGCAATGGACACCGCGGCAACCAGCGCCCAGCTCCACCAGGCGGCCGAGCGACTTGCGTAGTAGCGCTTGATCAACAGCGGCTCATGCACCACCGCCGTATGCAGGATGTACTGGAAGCTGACGATTGCGAGAAAAGCCGAAGCAATGCCGAAGTCCGAAGGCGACAACGCCCGCGCCAACGCAAAGCTCAGCAGCAGTTGGCTCGCGCTATAGATGCACTGGTCTGCAACTGCATAGATCGGACCTCCCAGGCGTTTTCGGATTCCCGCGAACGACGCCATTCACTAGTCCGACAGCGAGAACAGAACCGGATAAGTGGTTGCCTTCACGGCAAAGCCCCCTTCGACCGGACTGCCGCAGCTCCCGTGGCGCACCTGCGGAAAGAAGTCGACGCGCGTGCACTTCTTTCCCTTGTCGGCCGCCATCAGAACGTTCTGCTCCGAGCTTTGCGTCCACACCACATGCAGCAATGAATTTCCGCGACTCAGCACCAGCTTGTTCAGGCCGGAGGCGTTGTCGTAAGAAACCTTTCTGGAGTTTCTGGCGATCTTGAGGAATTCAGAAAGACTGGAGAAGGCTTCCTTCTTCTCGCCCCCTTTGGACTTGAGCCCGAAGTTGTCTTCTCTCGAAACCACGGAGGTTCCGCGGTCCTTCCATGCATAGAGATTCAAGAGCTTGATGCCGGCGGCCACATTGGTCAGGTACTCGCGCAAGATCAGCGAGGCCTGTGCATTGCGGTCACGCACCGGCAGGTAGGACGCATAACCCCACTCCGAAGCAACAATGCCGACCTTGCCGAGTTGCATCTGGTCGAGCTTTGTGCGCAGCTTTCCGTAGTCGGCAACCGCCGTTTCAGGCACCGAGCGGTATGGATGGATCGATACGTCCGTCAGGCAGTTGGCCTTGGCTCCCGAGACGAAAGCGTTTTCGAGTTGAGGCGGAACCTGCCCCTGGTTGAAGGGAAGCTTCGCAAAACCGAAGCCCATGACGATCTTCGGCGGGTTCTTCAACTGCGCGATGCTGCGGCAAAACTCGGCCGTGGCAGTTTCAAAGTTCGAGAAAAGCGCCGGGTTCAGAAAGGTCTTGTGGTCGGGCTCGTTCCACAGCTCCCACACCGCCACGTCGGCGGCGTGTGCGTTCATGAATTCGGCCGCAAAGTTCGCGAACAGCTTTTCCTTCTGCCCACCGGCCTGCTGGTCCGACGAATCGTGCCCCCAGATCTCCCTGCCGCCGAACAGCGTCACGATGGCTTCGAGCCTGGCATTGCGTACGCGCCGGATCAGCTTCGAGTAATCGATCATTGCGGGGTTGACGCTTTTCAGCGGCGGCCGCACGCCGAACCGGACGAACTCGAATCCCGCCGCCCTGATTTCGTTCAGGTCTTCGTCCGATATGTCGCCCGGATCGATCTGCACGCTCAGCGCGGTCGGATATTCGGTGCTCAGCTCGCTGACGCCCCGCGCCTGTGCCGGGAGCGAGATTGCGGCAAGCATCATCACCGCACAGAAGAGCCTGACGATTCCAACCATGGATGAAGATCTCATCAAAGTACCGACTCCTTGTAGAGATCGACGATGGCCGAGTTCATTCGGTCGGCGGTGTATTTTTCTTCGAAGATCTTTCGCCCGTTCTGCCCCATTCGCACCAGGTCTTCATTCGGGATCTGATCGATTTCGCGCAGCATTTCGTCCAGGCGATCGAGCGGAAACAGCCGTCCGTTTTTCGTGTCTTCGACAATGTCGACCAGCCCGCCGACGGCGGAGGCAAAAACCGGCTTGCCTCGTGCCATTGCCTCCACAGCGACAAAGCCGAAGCCTTCCCATCTCGAGGGCACGATGACCGCGTCGCAAGACCGGTATGCGGCGTCGAGTTCGTCCTTTTCGAGCCAACCCTTGAACTCGATCTCATCGGAATGGGCCAGGGAAAGATCGTTTCGAACAGCGCCGCCGACGATGGCCAGCTTGAATCTTGGCCGCACGCGGGCATAGGAATCGAGCAGCAGGTCAATGCCCTTCTGCCGGTCGAGCCGACCCACGAACAAGATTTGTCTTTGCCGCGGCGAAACTTCTTCCGGGGCAGCAACCTGTTCATGACCCAGCGCCGCGGGTGTGATTCCGTTCGGAATGCACCTGCATCGCTTGATGCCGAATTTTTCGGCGATGCGCAGCTCATGGTCGCTGATGCAGATGATCGCGTCGGTCCAATACGAAAGCAGCCATTCGGCCCAGCGATAGATCGACTTCTTGTACGAAGGGCCGATCTGGTCGAATGCCCAACCGTGCGAGCAATAGACGATCTTTGTCTCTTGCGGCACCTGGCCGAGCAGCGCCATGGCGCGCACCACCCCGCCGGCAATCGAACTGTGGAGATGAAGAACCGAGGGCCGCTCGGTCCGGATGATCTTCCTGACTTCCGCGGCGTAGCTCGCAAGCGCCAAGGGGCTGCGCGCCGTGGGCACCACGTGGGTGTCTTGTGAACTGAGCCACTCCACCGGTCCGGGCAAGACGAACTTCGCCTGGGTGATCACGGGGGAGTTCTGCTGAAAGCCGGAAACCATCCGCAGATAGGTTTCCAGCCCGCCCTTGAGGGTTTCGGCAATGTGCAATATTTTCATGGCCTGCGCAGTCAGATCAAGGCATGAATTCCGGCCACCACCTCGCCCCTGAGCAGATCGAGTGTTTGCCGGTCCGGAGTCTTTTCGTTCAGAACGCCCAACACCGAGGCTTCGAGTTTTTCCACGCGAGGCGACAGGTCGAAGAGATAGCGTTTTCGCTTCGTCAACTCGAAGAAGGATTCGACCTTCTTGTCCCAATTCATTCCAATCGACGGAATGTTCAGGCTGTAGGCCACGATGTTTGCGTGCAGCCGGTGCGCCACGATGCACGAGCAAGCGCTGATCAATGAAACGAGTTCATCTGGATGCCGCGGAACCAGGAAGCTGGATTTCGGCGCGTTCGATTCCGCAGAAATCTCGTTCAGGATCTTGTTGTCTTCAGACGCGCCATTGGTGAAATACAGCACCCGCTTTCCCTCCGCCCGCAGCGATTCGGCGAGCGTTGAAAAGAACCTGGCCGACTCCGTCGAGTTGGCGTTCGCGTATTCGGAGTTCATGACCAGCGCGTCGAGGCTGCTCACGCAAATGCCGATGTCCCAGTTCTTCTCCGGCGAAAGTTCTTCGGAGAACGCATCGGCACAAACCAGCGCGGGATCGGGAACCACCCTGATGCTTCCCCTCGGAATTCCGAAATGGGTATGCAGGTTGTTTGCCGATTCCTTGTCGCGCGTAGCGTAGAAAACCGGTCTCGCATTGCTGATGAAGCGCTTGACGAGGAAGCGGCCCAGAAACGACCACCGGGCCGTGACCCCGACCGACACCACCACCACCCGTTTTCCGCGCAGAAGCCGGCTCAGGAGAAAAAGCTTCGCCGGAAAATTGAGCGCCACGTCGCAAAACAGCTGACCGCCTCCAATGACGATCAGGTCCGCATCGCTGATGGCGGCTTTCCAGTTCTTTCGCCAGACCAGAAAGTAGCCCTTGAGGCAGTAAAGAAAAACGATCAGCGACCGAAGCAGGGAAGGCAGCTTTGCGAAAAGCCGGAAAGCGCCCCCACCTCGCAGGTTTTCTTCCTCGAAGCCCACCCGGCCGGCAATGTCCAGAAACTCGACGCTCGCCCGCGGGTACTTCATTCCCGCGATGTGGGCCAACGATGCCGCGATCACCCCGTCTCCCAGGTTGTCGCTGAACGGCACCGCACAAATCAGGATCTTTTTCATCTTTGAATGAGCGTCACCGAGAACCGTGGCCTACAGCCACCACCCAGATGGTCCTGATGAAAATGCCGATATCCCTTCCCACGGAGAGCGTCTCGACATAGGTGACGTCCAGCGCCACGCGTTTTTTGTAGCTCAGCTGATTGCGGCCGCTCACTTGCCACAGGCCCGTGATTCCGGGCCGCACGGCGCAATAGAACGACCAGTCGGCGCCATAGAGGCCCTTCTGATCGAGCATGCAGGGCCGGGGGCCGACCAGGCTCATGTCTCCAACCAGCACATTCCAGAACTGCGGCAATTCGTCCAGGCTAGTCTTGCGGATGAACTTGCCGAAGCGGGTAATGCGGGGATCGTTCTCGAGCTTTTGATAGTCGTCCCATTGCTGGCGCGCCACGGGATCGTTCTTGAGGTGCTCCTCGAGGATCTGGGCGGAGTTGGGCAGCATGGAGCGGAACTTGTAGAACTTGAACACGCGCCCTCCCCGTCCATAACGCGGCTGCGAATAAAGAACGGGAGCTCCGGAACTCAGAAAAACGCCAATGGCAAGCAAGACGTAAAGCCAGCCGAAAGCGGTAAAAAGAAAAGAGATGCGGCAATATCCACCGCTCTTTTGGCAATGCGCAGCATGGCCGGGTGATTGACCCTTTCCCACGCCGTGTCCGAGAATTCGGAATGCATTTCTTCGCTGCTGGGCGCGGTCAATTCCTCCGAACGGAAATTGGTCATAGGAATGCCCCGTTCTCACATTTGCAGCGGAGGCAAGTTTTTAGCTTAAGAACTCTCATTTCTGGAGCACCTTTCGTCTTACAAGCAAATGCTTGCCCCTAGCGGGTCGGTGATAAGTTGCGGCTCGGGCTTCAGACCCGATACGGTCCGGCCCGGGAGCCTTGAAGGACGCTGCGCAACAAATACCATTGCGCAATCCAAGCGACTCAACCACGTAATACAAAAGAACGAAGTACTTAGCCCTAGGCCTTTGTTATTAGGTTTTGGGCAAAGGCACCAATCTAGTGCTTCGAGTGATAAATTCCACACTCTGGCCTAATTTTCACAGATATAGCGTGGCCAACTAGGTGGTATCCCTGTTGTTTTTATATTTATAGTGTATGTAACGGTAACCGCCATATTTGTAGCTGCTGCTACCGGCGTGGCGCCGCGATAAGTCCATAGCATTCAAAATAACGCCATTGGCTGAACAGCCCGCGTGCGCCAATCTCCGGACACTCTCGTTCAATTCGCCCAGCTGGGTTTTCTCGGCGCGGGCCACCAGCAGCAGCGAGCCTGCGAGCGGTGCCACCGAAGCCGTGTCGGCAGCCACCAACACCGGCGCCGTATCGATGATCACCAGGTCATAGCTTGGCGACAGTTTTTCCAAAAGTTGCGAAAAAGAGTCGCTCAGGAGCAATTCGGCGGGGTTGGGCGGAAGCACCCCGGTCGTTATCACGTCCAGATTCGGCAGAACCGACGGACGAACCGCTTTTTCGAGGCTCAATGTGCCCGCGATCAATTCGGATAAACCGGAAGATCGAGACATTGAGAAGAATTGATTAACCCGGCCCTTGCGCAAATCGGCATCGACCAGGAGAACCTTTTTGCCCGACGCGGCGGTAATTGCCGCGAAATTGACGGAAACAAAAGTCTTCCCGACCCCGGGCGTCGCACCCGAGATGAGCAGGCGGTTGTTGGGCGCCTCCAGCATGGCGAACTGCAGGGCGGTTCGCAGGCTGCGCAGGCTCTCCACCGCGGGGTCTTCCGAATGCTGCAGCGCCAGGATGTGCAAGCCGGGCGCCTTGTTCTCGATGCTTCGGTCGATCATCCGCTGGGCGCCGCTCAGGGGAATGCTGCTGTAGACGCTGAGCCCGGTGTGCATTTCGATCTCGCTCGGATTGCGGATGCCGCCGAAGAACGAGTTCCTTGCAATGGCGGCCGCCACGCCGGCCATCAGCCCCAAGAGCAATGCCAGGGCGAGGATCAACGGCCTCTTGGGCCAGACGGGCTCTTCCGGAATGATGGCGTCGTCCAGCAGGCGCACGTTGCCGACCTTGCCTTCCTTGGCCAGCCGCATCTGCAGCGAACTGTTGAGCAGCGACACATAGAGGTCGGTGTTGACCTTGATGTCGCGCTGCATCTGCACGGTGTTCTGCTGCAGCAGCGGCATCTTGCGGATGCGCGAATCGACCGAGGCGATTTCGCCCTTCCACGCCGAGATTTGCGTGTCCAGTGTCTGGATGCTCGGATGCTTGTCCGTGAAGCGCGCGGAGAGCTCGCGCCGCTTCTGCTGCGCTTCGAGCAACCTGGATTGCAGATCGACCGTCTGCGTCAGGGCATTCTTTGCCTCGTCGTCCAGGCTGACGGTGCCGTTCTCGTTCCTGTAGCGGTTGTAGAGGTCTTCGGATTGCTCGAGCTGCTTCTTGAACTGGGGCAGCGCGGTATCGAGAAAGCCCAATGTCTTTTCGGCTTCGGCAGCCTTGCGCTCGATGTTCTGGCGCACATAAAGGCGGCCGATCTCGTTGAGCAGCTGCGTCAGCTTTTCAGGGCTCGGGTGCTTCCAGCTGACGTCGATCACGCCCGACTGCTTGCCCTTTTCAACGACCTTGAGGCCGTCCTGCAGCGACAGCAGCGTCAGCTGCTTCGAGAACCGGACCAGCCGGAACTGGGCCCCGGGCTTGGCGCTGACGGAGCTGACCAGGAGCCGCAAGCTGCCGCCCGGAAGATTCGCAACCAGCGGGGTTCCGATGGCGCCCTGGAGCGGGGTCTCGATGCCGGGGTGGGCCAGCTCGTAGCGGTTGTCGGCTTGTACAGTCAGAGAGAACTGTTGCTCTTCGAGATCGGCCGGCACGTCGAACTGGGGAACGACGATCTTCTCGGTGCCGGTCACGTAACCCGACAGGCCCATGAAGCCGGGGTTCGAAAGATCGGTGGCGCGCCGCGAAAGCCAGCTGCCCACCACGGGCGCATAGCGGGGCTGCGCGCTGATGTAGAGCTTGGTGTTTTCCACCGCCTGCGCCAGGATGGCGCGCGACTTGATGATCTCGATTTCGCCCGCGGCGGGGGTCTTCACGCTCAGCAACGAAGACGCTGCGTCGCCCAGGAAGCTGCCCGCCGAGTTGCCGGAGTCTTCCACCTGCACCGCCACATTGGCTTCGTACATGGGCTTGCCGAAGAAGGCATAGGCAACGCCGAGGAACAAGGCCGCCGCGGTCACGATGGCGATGAGCCAGCGGTTGTCCACGAGGATGTCGAGGTACTCGACGAGGTTGATTCCTTCGCCCTCTTCTTCCAGCGCTGGCATCGGCAGGGCGGCTTGCTGGGGTGCGTTCATGTCGGTTGCTGCTCGGGTTTTGTAATTTTCAGAATGCGATCGATCCAGGTCCTGGCGCCCACGTCGATGAGGGCCAGGGCATGCTCGAAGGCCGCCTCGTCTTTCCGGTAGGGGTCGGGCACGTCCTGCTTGGCGGCCTCTGCAATGCGAAAGACCTTGCCGCGCACGAACGGGTAGGTCGCTTCGAGGTAGCGGCGCTGCTCCATGTCCATCACCAGGATCAGGTCGGCCTGGCGGCACAGCAACTGGCTCACCTGCTGCGCGACGTGAGCCGAGATGTCGATGCCGCGCGCCTGCATGAGCCTTTGCGCCATGGCATCGGCCGGCTTGCCGACCAGCGCGCCCGTACCGGCCGACACCACCCGGAGGTGCGGCAGCCCGGCGGCCAGGAGGCCTTCCGCCATGGGGCTTCGGCAGATGTTGCCGATGCAGACGGTCAGGATGGATTTCATCTGTGGCGGCTCCAGACCTCGTCGCCGGCGTTGATGACTTGCGCCGCGGGCAGGATCAGGCTGGCCAGGCGGTTCCAGGTCACGAGCGGCACGGAATCGATGTAGACCACGTCGCGCGGCTGCAGCGGGAAGCGCTCGGCCAGTGCCAGCGCAGCCGGGTTCTTCGCATTCAGGTGGAAGATGGCCGGCAAGCCCCTGGCGTTGTTGCGAATGACGTAGACCTGCCCGGTGTTGGCGGAAGCCAGGTTGGGGCCGCCGGCCTCGCCCAGCGCTTCGTTCAAGCTGAGCCGCCCGTTGTGCATGAGCAGGGCCGAGGGACGCGAGATTTCGCCCATCACGAACACCTTGCTCTCGTCGCGGTGCCGCACCTGGATCACGTCGCCGTTGCGCAGCGGAATCTGGCTTGCGTCGGCGCCCAGGTCCTGGAGGTTCGTGAGGTTGATGAGCGTGGACTTGCCGCCGCGCTGCAGCGTAACGAGTGAACGGTCGCCGTTCGCGGTGATGCCGCCGGCACGGCTGATGGCCTCGGCCAGCGTCATCGGCACGTCGGTGAAGATCTGCAGCCCCGGGTTCCGCACCTCGCCTTCGACGAAGGCGCGGCGGCTTCTGAAGGACTGGATGCGCACCGTCACCTGCGGATCGCGGATGTAGGCCGCAATGCGCTTGGCAATGAGATCGGAAGCCTCGATTTCGGTCAGCCCCTGGAGCTTGACGCGCCCGATGTAGGGAAAGGTGATCTGCCCGTCCGCGCCGACGATGAAGCCGGGCGCCACGCTGATGCCCGTGGGGTCGGCCTGCTGCGTGATGACCGCGCCCGCGTTGGGCAGCAGTTCCGGATGGTCGTACACGATCACGCCCACGACGTCGCCGGGCCCGATGGTGTAGACCGGCGCCTCGCCGAAAAGCGCCTTCACCTCGGACGGTACGGCCGTAGGCTGCGCCTCGGCCATCGCGCGGATGAGCGCGGGTGAAATCGAGGTGATGACCCCATCCGGTGCGCCGTCGGCCGGCAGGTACTGGAATTCCGGGGGCAGGCTCTGGTCGGCCTCGTAGGCGGACACAGAACTGAAGCCCGGTGCGCAACCCTGCAGCAATAACGCGCCGACTAGGGCTAAACCCCACCCTGACGGGTGCACGTAGCGTGTCAAATTGATCCCCATTGCACAAATTGGTTTTTTCGACATTCCGTGATTCATATGCAAGGCCCGAGCCCAATCCGCATTTGGCCTCGACCTTTTTGTCACGGTTCGTGAAAGCGAGCCTTCGCGTTGTCGTCAGGCGCGCCGGCCGAATTGTCGCTGCCCGCGCATCCCCTGTTTTCCGTTGAATAGACGAAAAAACTGTGTCTATCTGTGGAATATCCCGAGGCTGCGCAGGGGAATGTTCGACCGCAATGCCGAAGGGCCGTGTTTCATTGGGGAATGAAGACCTTCGTGGGACATGCAAAGCCGCTGCGCGCGGTTTGCAAATGTGAACTATCAATTAACCCATTGACGGCATCAATTGTGGCATTCAAGCGACAATTGATGCGTATTGGCCGATCGTCTAAAAGGTTTGCTCTTTTGTAAGCACCTGTGAATTCCCTACGGGCGCGCGGGCGGGTTGGCGGCCACGCAGAAGATCGCTGCGCCTGTAGGGGCGCTCGATGCCCGCCATCCAGGCGGCAACGGATTCCAGCGCGTACTGAGTGGGCGCGGGCCGCCCCACGATGACGAAAAGCAACAGCGGCACCACGACACCCGCTGCGAGCCAGCCAGGCGTTCGCAACGAGACGATGGTCAGCCTGTCGCGCTGCAACCAGAGAAAGCTTGCGCTCACAACCGTGCCGAGCACAACGCCTGTCACTACTTCTGCGGTGGAGTGCACTTCAAGCGCCAGCCGCGACACTCCGACAGCGACGCCCCACGCCCATCCCGCAATGGCCGCCGCAATGCGCAAGAACGGTGCAAACCGCAGGGCCGCCAGCCAAAAAACAACTGTCCACACGCTCGTTGCCAATGCGGTATGGCCGCTAAAGCCTGTGAAATCGAAACGTGCGCTGCCAATGCCCCAGCCCAGAAAAGCCAGCTTGGACAGCATCACGGCAAGGCCGCATCCCCCAAATAGGAGCGCCCAATGCACCGCGGCGGGACGCGTGCTGCGGTCGACCGCCAACCAAATTGCAATCCACAATGCGGCGGGCAATAGAAAGCCGCTGTCACCCAATCCGGTGACCATTAACCAAAAACTATTCATCGATTTGAAATGGAATTGCGCCCTGTCGGTGCGGTGGCTCGGTGATTTGATTCGTTATCATTAAAGCCAGCCATCCGCCGGGGAACTCTTTCGAACTACAGCCATGTGTCGATCGAGTTCCAGGCGGGCCGATTGTTCCACAGGCATACTCGCGGCATCTTCAACACCGGTGCGCCCCAGCACATCGAAATCATGAGCATCCTCAGTGAATTCAAGGAATTTGCCGTCAAGGGCAATGTCGTCGATCTCGCGGTGGGCGTGATCATCGGCGCGGCGTTCGGCAAGATCGTCGACTCGCTGGTCAGCGACATCATCATGCCGGTGGTCGGGCTGGTGTTCGGCAAGCTCGATTTCTCCAATTTGTACCTGGTGCTGGGTTCCGTCCCTGCGGGCGTGGCCAACAACCTGGCCGACCTGAAGAAAGCCGGCGTGCCGGTGCTGGCCTATGGCAACTTCATCACCATTGCGGTCAATTTCGTCATCCTTGCCTTCATCATCTTCATGATGGTCAAGCAGATCAACAAGCTGCGCAAGCACCATGCCGAGGCGCCCGCGGCCCCGGTGGCGCCGCCGGAAGACATTGCCCTGCTGCGCGAGATTCGCGACAGCCTGAAGAATCGCCCTTAGCCGCTCGTCAGCGTCCTGGCCATGCGCAACGCCTCGACGAGGCTCGAGGCGTCGGCCAGGCCCTTGCCCGCAATGTCGAACGCGGTGCCGTGGTCCGGGCTGGTGCGCACCAGCGGCAGGCCCAGCGTCACGTTCACGCCCTTTTCCACGCCCAGGTACTTGACCGGAATCAGCCCCTGGTCGTGGTACATCGCCACCACCACATCGAACTCGCCGCTCCCGGACACGCCGGCCTTGGCCCGCGCGCGCATGAAGACGGTGTCGGGCGCATGCGGACCGCCGGCGTCGATGCCCTCGGCACGCGCGGCCGCAATGGCGGGCGCAATGATGTCGCGCTCTTCGCTGCCGAAGAGGCCGCCCTCACCCGCATGCGGATTGAGGCCGGCCACGCCGATGCGCGGCGCCCGCCCGAGCATGCGGTGCAAGGCACGGTGGGTGATGCGCAGCGTTTCCAGCACATTGCCGAAGCTCACCGCGGTGATGGCGTCGCGCAGCGACATGTGAATGCTGACGAGCACAGTGCGCAGGTCGTCGTTGGCCAGCATCATGCGCACCGGCATGCCGTCCACGGCAACGCCCGCATGCGCGGCGGCCTCGGCCTGCAGCAGCTCGGTATGGCCCGGGTAAGGAAAGCCGGCCGCGGCCAGTGCTTCCTTGTGCAGCGGCGCTGTCACTATGGCCGCGATGTCGCCCCGCAATGCCGCCCGCGCGGCCCAGACCACGCACTCGCCCGCGACGCGCCCGGCTTCGGCGCTGATTTGCCCGCGCACGATGTGCGCGGGCTGCGCCACCACCTGCAGCACGGGAATGCAGCCCGGCGGCACGGCGGCCGCCTCGGCCGGGTGCTCGATTTCCGCCACCGGCCATGCCGGCTGCCCCGGCAGCGCCAGGGCCTGGGACGCACGGCGCATGGTGCCCACGTCGCCGGCCACGAAGGCGCCGCGCGCGGCGTCAGGCGCCTGGCGGAATGCCTTGACGATGATTTCCGGGCCAATGCCCGCGGGGTCGCCGAGCGTCACCGCCAAGGGTGCGCCGGCAGCAGCAGGAGCCTTGCCGTTCATGCGGGGTTGTCGATGTCGATGAACTCGTGCTTCAGCCCGAGTTGGGCCGCCACATGGGCCGCTACGGCCTGCGCGCCATAGCGCTCGGTGGCATGGTGCCCGCAAGCCAGGAAGGCGACGCCCATCTCGCGTGCATAGTGGGCCTGGGGTTCGGAGATCTCGCCGGTGATGAAAGCATCGGCCCCGGCGGCAATGGCAGCCTCGAAATAGCCTTGCGCACCGCCCGTGCACCACGCGATGTTCTTGATGGCTTTGTGGGCGGTGTCCACCAGCGTGACGGGCCGCTTGAGAACCTTTTCTGCGTGCGCCGCGAGTTCCTTGGCGCTGGCAAAGCTCTCGCCGTTTTCGCGCGCGCCCAGAAAACCGAGTTCCTGCTCGCCAAAGCGCCCGGTGGAGCCGGCATGCGCAAGCAGGCCGAGCTGCAGGCCCAGCTGGGCGTTGTTGCCGAGCTCGGGGTGCGCGTCGAGCGGGAGGTGGTACGCAAAGAGGTTGACGTCATCGCCGAGCAAGAGGCCGAGGCGCTGCTTCATCCAGCCGGTCACGCAGCTGTCCTGGCCGCGCCAGAACAGGCCGTGGTGAACGAAGATGGCGTCGGCCTCGGCGTGAATGGCGGCTTCGATCAGCGCGCGGCTCGCCGTGACGCCGGAGACGATTTTCCGCACCACGGTGCGGCCCTCGACCTGCAGGCCGTTCGGCCCGTAGTCCTTGAAGCGCGAAGGCGCAAGAAGCAGGTCGAAGGCGTGCAGCAGTTCGTGGCGGGTGGTGCTCATCGCGACATTGTCGCGCTCCCGCCTCCATCGCGCATGGCATGGCCGCGTGCCGCCAGGGGCCACAGCGCCAGCAGGAAACCCAGCCCGGCGAGCACTGCAACGTAGTGCGCCGGGGCCATGGCGTCGTGCTGGAGCCAGACGGTCAGGATCACCGGCGTCAGACCGCCGAACACGGCGTACGACATGTTGTAGGCAAACGAAAGGCCGGTGAAGCGCACCGGCGCCGGGAACGCGCGCACGCCGGCAATCGGCACCGTGGCAATGGTGCCCACGAAGAGGCCCACCAGGCCGTAGTGCCAGAAGAGCGTGGCCGGCGTACCCGGCAGCCCCGTGTAGAACAGGTACGCGGTCGCGAACAATCCGCCCCAGCCGACGAGCATGACCGCGCGCGTGCCGATGCGGTCGCAGGCCCAGCCGACCAGCACGCAGCCGATGGTCAGGGTCAGCGTGGCCAGCGCGTTGGCTTCGAGTGCCAGCGCGGCCGGAATGTGATGCACCTTCTGCAGGTAGGTGGGCGTGTACAGCACCACCACGACGATGGCGGCCGACAGCACCCAGGTCAGCAGGCCCACATAGATGCTTGCCGCGCGGTGCTCGCGCAGCACCGTGCGCAGCGGCAACTCGCGCGCAACGGTCTTGCGGTCCGCCAGTTCCTTGAAGACCGGTGTCTCGTGCAGGAAACGGCGCAGGTACACCGAGACGAGCCCGAACACGCCGCCCAGCACAAAGGGAATGCGCCACGCAAAGTCGCTCACCTCCGCGGGCAGGTAGTAGCGGTTGATGCCCACCGCAACCAGCGAGCCGAGCAGGATGCCGCCGGTGATGCCCGAGGTCAGCGTGCCGATGCCGAAGCCATAGCGCTGCGCCGGCACGTGCTCGCCGACGAACACCCATGCGCCGGGCATTTCGCCGCCGATGGCCGCGCCCTGCAGGACACGCATGGCCAGCAGCAGCAAGGGTGCGGCAATGCCGATGCTGGCATAGGTGGGCAACAGGCCGATGACCAGCGTGGGCGCCGCCATCAGGAAGATCGACAGCGTGAACATGCGCTTGCGGCCAAGCAGGTCGCCGAAATGCGCAATGACGATGCCGCCCACTGGCCGGGCCAGGTAGCCGGCGGCAAAGATGCCGAAGGTTTGCAGCTGCCGCAGCCAGTCGGGCATGTCGGCCGGAAAGAAAAGCGCCCCCAGCACGGTGGCAAAGAAAACGTAGATGACGAAGTCGTAGAACTCCAGCGTTCCGCCAAGAGCGGACAGGGCAAGGGTCTTGTAGTCGCGGGAGTCGAGCGTGCGGGCCGGAACCGGCCGGGTGCCGTCCGGAGAAAGGGCTTGAGAAGTCATGGCTGGCAGGGAAGTCGTTGCCGCACGCAGGACCGCCAGGGATTGAAAGCGGAAAGGCAGCGCGCCGGCGAAACACCTGGCCGCGTGCGCCGGGTGGGCGTGGCGGAAGGCCGGAATCCGGAGCCGTGTGGGCTCGCTTCGCGATGCTAAGGGTTATCCCGTATTGGCGCCTGAGGCCTGCGCCAATCTCGACCGGCCGGCGCGGTTTTCCGGCGGCCGGGGGTTGAGGGACAATCGAGCCTGTAGCGCCGCACCGGACGGCGTGCTTACCCGCTAACAAATTTCATGAAACGCACCTGGCTGCTCTTTGCCCAAGCCGTGACCGTCCTCCTGGCGGCCTATTTTGTTGTTGCGACCCTCAAGCCCGAGTGGATCAACCGGCGCTCCACCTCGCTCGGCGGCGTGGTCTCGATCGTCGAGGCACCGGCCGGTGCGCCGGCGGTTGCGCCCGCGGGCAGCCTGAGCGCGGCGGCCAAGAAGGCTTCTCCGGCGGTGGTGAGCATCAACACCAGCAAGGCGGCGCAACGCCATCCGCGCAGCAACGACCCGTGGTTCCGGTTTTTCTTCGGTGACCAGGGCGACCAGCCCCAGGTGGGGCTGGGCAGCGGCGTCATCGTGAGCTCCGAGGGCTACATCCTCACCAACAACCACGTGGTCGAGGGCGCGGACGAGATCGAGATCACGCTCAACGACAGCCGCCACACGCGCGCCAAGGTGATCGGCACCGACCCCGACACCGACCTTGCCGTGCTCAAGATCGAAATGGACAAGCTGCCCGCCATCGTGCTGGGCAACTCGGACGACCTGCAGGTGGGCGACCAGGTGCTGGCCATCGGCAATCCCTTCGGCGTGGGCCAGACGGTGACCAGCGGCATCGTCTCGGCGCTGGGGCGCAACCAGCTCGGCATCAACAACTTCGAGAACTTCATCCAGACCGACGCGGCCATCAACCCCGGCAATTCGGGCGGTGCGCTGATCGACGTCAACGGCAACCTGCAGGGCGTCAACACCGCCATCTATTCGCGCTCGGGCGGCAGCATGGGCATCGGCTTCGCCATTCCGGTGTCCATGGCGAAGATCGTGCTCGAAGGCATCGTGAAGGAAGGCCAGGTGCGCCGCGGCTGGATCGGCGTCGAGCCGAACGAGCTTTCGCCCGAACTGGCCGAGACCTTCGGCGTGAAGGCCGATACCGGCGTCATCATCACCGGCGTGCTCCAGAACGGGCCCGCGGCCAAGGCCGGCATCCGCCCCGGCGACGTGATCACTTCGGTCGGGGAAAAGAAGACCGACAACGTGCAGGCCCTGCTGACCGCCGTGGCCGGCCTGAAGCCGGGCAGCACCGCACGCTTTGCGCTGCAGCGCGGCACTGACAAGATGGAACTGGACGTGACGCCGGGCCTGCGGCCCAAGAGCCCCGTTCGGCAAATGCCCAACCAGCCCGAGTAGCCGCCGAGGCGCCGAGGCGCCGGAACCGAATAGCGATCGATCAGGAGGAGGCCGAGGAATCGGCGCTTTCTTCCTCTTCGGACGGCTTCTTGGTGCCCATTGCGAAGTAGCGCGCACCGATGATGCCGACCTCGTACAGCAGGCACATCGGCACCGCCAGCGCGAGCTGCGACACCACGTCGGGCGGTGTGAGCACCGCGGCGATGACGAAGGCCACCACGATGAAGTAGCCGCGGAACGAGCGCAGCTTTTCGATGGTCACCATCTCGAACTTCACCAGCAGCATCACGACGATCGGCACCTGGAACGCGACGCCGAACGCGATGTAGAGCGACAAGATGGCCTCCACGTATGACGAGATGTCAGGCGTGGCATTCACGCTCGGCGGCGTGAATTGCTGAATGAAGCCGAACATCTTGTCCAGCACGAAGAACTGCACAAAGGCGATGCCGACATAGGCCAGCAGGCTGCCGAACAAGATCAGCGGCAGCGCGAATTTCTTTTCATGGCTATAGAGCCCCGGCGCCACGAACATCCAGGCCTGGTACATGAGCCAAGGCAGCGCCAGCAGCACGGCCGTCATCATCAGCACCTTGAGCGGCACGAAGAAAGGCGAGAACACGCCCACCGCGATGAGCTTGGCGCCCGGCGGCATGTGGGCCTGGATCGGCATGGCAATAAGGTCGATCAGCCCGGCCGGCCCTGGCCAGATGGCCAGCAGCACGCCCGCGACCACCAGGCCGTAGACGCAATAAAGCAGCCGGTCGCGGAGTTCGACCAGGTGCTGCACGAACGGCTGTTCGGTGCCCGCCAATTCGTCTTCTGCGTCTTTGTTCTTGTTGTCGGAATCGGCCATTGGAAGGGAAAGAGAGCAGGAGAAAGCGTGGCTTCGGCCGGCGTGCGGCGCACGAGGAACGCGGTTGTAAAAGCCGCTAGTTGATCTTGTGGGGACGGAAACGGGCAACGCGGGCGGCACCCGACAGCGCCTTGGTGCGAACGCCGTTGCGGGCCTTGTACCACTGCGGCGTGGCGCCCTGCTTCAGGCGCCAGTTCTTGCGCGGATGCCTGTACTCGGGCACCGAAGGCTCCGGTTCGGCCAGCGCCGAAAGGGTTTCGCCCGAGCCGGAGAACTGCTTTTCAAGATCGGTCGCGCCCGTCTGGATGCTGTGCTCGACGTCGCGCGCAGCATCCTCCACGGTGGTTTTCATCTTGCGCAGCTCTTCGAGTTCCATCGAGCGATTGACCTCGGCCTTGACGTCGTTCACATAGCGCTGCGCCTTGCCCAGCAGGGTGC
Source organism: Variovorax sp. S12S4 (assembly GCF_023195515.1). Classification (NCBI taxonomy): domain Bacteria; kingdom Pseudomonadati; phylum Pseudomonadota; class Betaproteobacteria; order Burkholderiales; family Comamonadaceae; genus Variovorax; species Variovorax sp. S12S4. Next base: position 3,105,702 of record NZ_JALPKR020000002.1, on the reverse strand, counting down.
CGACCGTGCGCGCCACCCTGGGCAGCTTTTCGGGCCCGATGACGATCAGCGCCACGACGCCGATCAGCGCCAGCTTCTCAATACCGAGGTCGAGCACTTAAAACCCGCGCTCAGGACTTCTGACGCGCTTCGACGTCGATCGCCGACTTGTCGCTGTTGGCCGGCTGGCCGGTCACTTGGGCGGCAGGGGCCGACGAAGCGGGTGCGTCGGCAGTGGTGCCGCCGTCTTTCATGCCGTCCTTGAAACCCTTGACGGCGCCGCCCAGGTCGGAACCCATGTTCCGCAGCTTCTTGGTGCCGAAGATCATGACCACGACGAGCAGCACGATCAGCCAGTGCCAGATTGAAAATGAACCCATGGAAGACTCCTAAGAATGTGTCCGATTTTAGTCGGGCGAAATGTGACAGTTTGGCCTAATGTTCAGCCACGAAGCCATGGGCGGGGACCGCCCATGACATGGACATGGAGATGGTGCACCTCCTGCCCGCCCTCGGCGCCCGTATTGATGACGACGCGCCAGCCGCCCTCCGGATAGGGCCTGCAGCCCTGCTCCACCGCCAGCTTGGGGGCCAGCGTCATGATCTTTCCCATCAGCGCGGCGTCGTCGGGCGTGAGCTGCGCCATAGAGGCGATGTGCTTCTTGGGCACCAGCATGAAATGCACCGGCGCCCAGGGCGCGATGTCGTGAAAACCGAACAGTTCGTCGTCTTCGTAGACCTTGCGCGAGGGGATCTTGCCTTCGATGATTTTGCAGAAGACGCAGTTCGGATCAGATGACATCTTTGGGGTCCATGGGACGGTTGTCGTTCATGCGGATCATGCCTTTCACGATCCGGTAGAGGAACCACAGCGAGATCAGGCTCCAGGCAATCCAGCCCGGCACCAGAAACAGCAGCCAGAGCCACGACGTGACCACGTACAGCAGGCCGGCCCACACCACCGACCGGATGCGCCAGCTGAAATGCGACGCCTGCCAAGTGCCCGCCGCGTTGTCGCGCTTGACGAAGTCGATCACCAGGGCCACCAGCAGGAGCACCACCGAAGCCTGGGCGCCGGGCAATACAGCGCAGATGGCCACGATCAGGTGCAGGATGTAGCTGACCCAGCCCCAGGTCTTGAGGGAGTCGTCGGGTTCCACGTTCACGATGTCGTTGGCCATTGGCGGTGTCCTTTCAATCGTTGGATGCCTCGCGGGCCTGCGCCTTGCGCAGGGCTTTTTCCTCGATGCCGCTGGTGCCCTCGCGGCGCTCGAGCTCCGCAATGACCTCGCCGGGCGAGAAACCGTAGTGCGCCAGCGCCACCATGGTGTGGAACCACAAATCGGCCACTTCGTTCACTATTTTCGTGCGGTCGCCGCCATGGTCGGCGTCCTTGGCCGCCATGACGACCTCGGTGGCTTCCTCGCCGATCTTCTTGAGAAACGCGTCGGGGCCCTTGTGCAGCAGGCGCGCCACGTAGCTCTTCTCCGGGTCGCCGCCGTGCGCGGGCAGGCGGCTTTCGATGACGGCGGCAAGGCGCGCAAGGGCGTCGGAAGTGTTCACTGTGGCTGTCATTTGTAGATCGACTCCGGGTCTTTCAAGACCGGTTCGACCGCGGTCCATTGGCCGTTCTCGTATTTGCTGAAGAAGCAGCTGTGGCGCCCGGTATGGCAGGCAATGCCGGGCTCGTGGCCGAGCTGGGTGACCTTGAGCAGCACCACGTCGTTGTCGCAGTCGAGGCGGATTTCGTGCACCGTCTGCACATGGCCCGATTCCTCGCCCTTGAACCACAGCTTGTCGCGCGAGCGGCTGAAATACACGGCGCGGCCCAGCTCGGCGGTCTTTTCGAGCGCCTCGCGGTTCATCCAGGCGAACATCAGCACGTCGTTGCTGCCCTGTTCCTGCGCGATCACGGGCACCAGGCCGTTCGCGTCCCACTTCACTTCGTCAAGCCAATTCATGAAGGGTATTGTCCCATCGCCGCGCGGCTGCGAAGCGGATCACGTGCGCACGGGAATGCCCCGCGCGGCCATGCGGGCTTTCGCCTCGCCCACGGTGTGCTCGCCGTAGTGAAAGATGCTGGCGGCCAGCACCGCGTCGGCGCCGCCCGTCTGGATGCCGTCGGCCAGGTCGTCGAGGTTGCCCACGCCGCCCGACGCAATGACCGGCACGTTCACGGCGTCGCTCACCGCGCGGGTGAGTTCAAGGTCAAAGCCGCTCTTGGTGCCGTCGCGGTCCATGCTCGTGAGCAGGATTTCGCCGGCGCCCCGGCGCACCATCTCGGTCGCCCATTCGACGGCGTCCAGCCCGGTGTTCTTGCGGCCACCATGGCTGTACACGTCCCAGCCTGCGCCGCGGGTGGCGGCTTCCTCGGGGCTGCGGCGCTTGGCGTCGATGGCCACCACGATGCACTGCGAACCGTATTTCTGCGAGGCGTCGTTGATCACCTGCGGATCGGCAATGGCCGCCGAGTTGAAGCTGGTCTTGTCGGCACCGGCGTTGAGCAGCCGGCGCACGTCGGCCACGGTGCGCACTCCGCCGCCAACAGTCAACGGAATGAAGACCTGCGAGGCGACCGCCTCGATGATCGGCAGGATCAGGTCGCGGCCGTCGCTGGTCGCCGTGATGTCGAGAAAAGTGAGTTCGTCGGCGCCCTGCGCGTTGTAGCGCGCGGCAATCTCGACCGGATCGCCGGCATCGCGCAGTTCGAGAAAGTTGACGCCCTTGACCACGCGGCCGCCGGTAACGTCGAGACAGGGAATGATGCGTTTTGCGAGCATGGTGGGTCGAGAGGAAAAGTCAGAGAACGCGAAGCTGCTGCCAGCCCTGCCACTGGGCACCGGGCAAGAGCAGCACCTGCTCGTCGATGCGCGCGGCTTCCACGCACAGCATGTGCCGGTAGCCGTCTTCAGGCATGTCGGCGAGTTTCGCACCAAGCACCGCGCCCGGGTTCCACACCACGGTTTCGCTGCAACTCGCGCTTTGCGTGATTTCGAGCGTGCCGCTGGGCTGCACCAGGCGCAGCGGCTTGGCGGGCGCGGCATAGACGCTGTCGAACTCCGCATCGAAACGTAGCGCGGGCGCGGTTTCCACATGGCGGTCGTCGCGCAGCGAATCCCAGCGGTTGGCGCCTTCCAGCCCCTCCAGCCGCGCATCGGCAATGTCGTCGACGCGCAGGTAGGTGTGCAGCGCCGCCGCAAAGCTGAACGGCGCATGGTCTACATTGAGCAGCGTCAACGCGGCGCGCAGCCGGCCCGAGCCCATGCCGATCTGCAGGCGTGCCTCGAAAGCGTGCGGCCAGAGCTTGCGCGTGGCCTCGCTGTCGCGCAGCCGCAAGGTCAGCTCGCCCGATGCGGCGTCGATGCCACGGTTTTCCCAAGGCAGATTGCGCATGAAACCATGCTTGGGCAACATGCCGCGCTGGTTGAACTGGGGGCAGCAAATGGGTACCCCGCCGCGGATTGCGGCCGCTCCGTCGAACACGGCGCGCGGGCTCAGGTAGAGCCGTTCGACGCCATCCGCCGTGGTCCAGGAAAGCAGCTGCGCCCCGTGTAGAGACACGGTGAAAGCGCTGCCGTCGGCACCGCTGGCGCGAAGCGCCGGCTGGCCGCGAAACTCGATCGGATTGATGTCCATGCGGGAATTGTAGGCAGCGGAAATTCCCGCAGCCGAAAGCGGCAATGGACACTTAAGACCTCATCGAAGCCGTGGTGCTGCTGGTTGCACGCAGGGGGCCTTCTTGGATACCCTTTTGCCGCCGCACAAAGAAGAGCCGCCGGCAGGTCCGCGCGCAACCTAAAACCATACCTACACATCGAAGAGAAACGCATGAAGAAAAAGCTGCCGGCCGCCATCTGGATCCTCATTGCCATGGTGCTCGGCATTTTTGTCGGCTACATGATCTTCACGAGCTTTCCGGACAAGAAAGCGGCTGCGCAGATTGCAGGGTACGTGTCGATCGTGTCGGACGTATTTCTGCGCCTCATCAAGATGCTGATCGGCCCGCTCGTGTTCTCCACGCTCGTGGTGGGCATTGCGCACATGGGCGACGCCAAGTCGGTGGGCCGCGTGTTCGGCAAGTCGCTCGGCTGGTTCTTTACCGCCTCGCTCATCTCGCTGCTCATCGGCCTGGTGATGGCCAACCTTCTGAAGCCGGGCGAGAACCTGGGGCTGCCGCTGCCGGACATCGGCGCCTCGGCCAACCTGGCCACCGCGAAGTTCACCCTCAAGGATTTCGTGAGCCACCTGGTGCCCAAGTCTTTTGCCGAGGCCATGGCCAACAACGAGATCCTGCAGATCGTGGTGTTCTCGATGTTCTTCGGCGTGGCGCTCGCTTCGCTCGGCGACAAGGCCAAGACGCTGGTGGCCGCCATCGACGAGCTCTCCCACGCGATGCTCAAGATCACCGGCTACGTGATGAAGCTGGCGCCCCTTGCGGTGCTCGCCGCCATGGCCGCCACCGTTGCCACGAACGGGCTGGGCATCCTGCTGAAGTTCGCCGTTTTCATGGGCGACTTCTACCTGGGCCTCTTTGTGCTGTGGGGCGTGCTGATTCTTGCAGGCGTGTCGTTCCTGGGACGCCGGGTGTTCAAGCTGATGGCGCTCATCAAGGAAGCCTTTCTGCTGTCGTTCGCCACGGCCAGTTCGGAAGCGGCCTACCCGAAGATCCTGCAGGCGCTCGACCGTTTCGGCGTGAAGCGCAAGATCTCGAGCTTCGTGATGCCGATGGGCTATTCGTTCAACCTCGACGGCTCGATGATGTACTGCACCTTTGCCGTGCTCTTCATTGCGCAGGCCTACAACATCCACATGCCGCTGAGCACGCAGATCACCATGCTGCTCATCCTGATGCTCACCTCCAAGGGCATGGCCGGCGTGCCGCGCGCCTCGCTGGTGGTGATTGCCGCCACGCTCAACCACTTCGACATTCCGGAAGCCGGCCTGCTGCTGATCCTGGGCGTCGACACCTTCCTGGACATGGGGCGCTCCGCCACCAATGCGGTGGGCAATTCCATTGCCACCGCGGTGGTTGCCAAGTGGGAGGGCCAGTTGCTCTCCGAGAGCGACGCAGAGGTGAACGCCAAGGCGCTGGACGAGGAGGCTGCCGCCACCCTCGCCCATCCGGCCCACGCGTGAGGCTCGCCATGAAGCCCAGGCCCACGCTGCCGGTTTTCATTGCCGGCCTGCTTGCGGCGGCCACCCTTGCCATGGGAGCCTCCGCACAGGCGCAGGAAGCGCCCCCTACGCTCACCGGCACGCTGGCCAAGGTGCGCGAGAGCGGCGCCGTCTCCATCGGCTACCGCGAATCGTCGGTGCCGTTTTCCTTTCTCAATGCACGCAACGAACCCATCGGCTATTCGATCGAGCTCTGCCGCGAACTGGTCACGGCCATCGAGGAGGCAGTGAACAAGAGCCTCGCAATCAAGTGGGTGCCTGTGACCTCCGATTCGCGCATGGATGCGGTCGAACACGGCACGGTCGATCTCGAATGCGGTTCGACCACCAGCAACCTCGAGCGGCAGAAGCGCGTGAGCTTCTCGCCCACGATCTTCGTCTCGGGCACCAAGGTGCTGGTAAAGAAAGGATCGCCGATCAAGTCGTTCCGCGATCTGGCCGGCAAGCGGGTGGCCGTCACCGCGGGCACCACCAACGAGAAGACGCTGCGCGAGCTCTCGCAGAAGTTCAGGCTCGGCATCGACCTGCTGGTGGCACGCGACCACGCCGATTCGTTCGGGCTCGTGAAAAGCGGCCAGGCCGATGCCTTTGCCACCGACGACGTGCTGCTCCATGGCCTGATCGCGCGCGAAGCCGCCAAGGCCCAGTACGAGGTGGTCGGCGACTATCTCTCCTACGACCCCTACGGCATCATGTACCGCAAGGGCGATGCGCAATTGGCCAAGGTGATCAACGACGCCTTCCAGGTGCTGGCGCAGGACGGCGAGATCGAGCGCCAGTACAAGCGCTGGTTCCTGCGCAAGCTGCCCACCGGAGAAAGCATCGACCTGCCGATGAGCGCGCAGCTGCAGGCGATCATCCAGACGATGGCGGTCAAGGCCGAATAGGCGGGCCGGCGGTTAGCGCGCCGGCCAGGCCCAGTGCGGTATCTCGCTCATGTCGAGGTTGGCGATGCGGGTTTCGCCGAAGCGCTTCTCGAGCACCACCGATTGCAGGTCGTCGCTGTCCTCGAGCGCGGCAATCAGCCGCGGGGCATGCGACACGACGATGATCTGCGACCCGCGCGCGGCCTGCGCGATCAACCGCCCGAGCGCGGGCAACAGGTCGGGGTGCAGGCTGGTCTCGGGCTCGTTGAGCACCAGCAGCGCCGGCGGCCGGGGCGTGAGGAGCGCAGCGATCCAGAGCAGGTAGCGCAGGGTGCCATCGGAAAGCTCCGCCGCCGTCAACGGCCGGAGCAGGCCGTGCTGGTGCATCAGCGTTTCGAAGCGGTCTTCGTTCACCCGCACCTGGATGCGCGCACCGGGAAACGCGTCGTCCACGGCGCGGTCGAGCGCACTGCTGTCGCCAATCTCGCGAATGGTCTGGAGCGCGGCGGCCAAATCGGCGCCATCGTTGGCGAGCACCGGCGTGTAGGTGCCGAGCTGCGGCTGGCGTGCGGGCGCATCGGCGTCGGAGCGGAAGTGGTCGTAGAAGCGCCAGGAGCGCATCTGCTCGCGCAGCGTGAGCATCTCGGGCGCGGCATGCGGATCGGCGTACTCCGTCATCATGCTGGCGAACTGGGCGATGGGCCGGCCCACAGGCTCCCAGCTTCCGCTGCGCTCGCCGCGCAGCCGCAGCGAGGCGCCCTTGCGGTCGACCAGCTGGGTGGCGGGCCGCAGCACCGGGCCGCTCCAGATGGCTTCGCGCTTGATTTCGGGATCTCCGCCGAAGGCTGTTTCGCGCGGCACCGGCAGGCCGATGTCGATGGCGTAGCCAAAGTCAGTCGTCTCGACGCCGGAGAACCCAAGCCGCAGGTTCACGGGCTCGGTGCGCACGGTGCCCTGCACCGGGGTATCGCCGCGCAGCATGGCGGCTGAAAAGCGCTCGGGGCCGGCCCAGAGGGTGGAAGCAAGCCCGCCTTCGCGCACCAGCGAGCGGATCACGCCGCCATTGGCGATGTCGGCCAGGAGCCGCATCGCGCGGTACACGCTGGATTTGCCGCTGCCGTTGGGCCCTGTCACCACCGTGAGCCGGCCGAGCGGCACCGTCAGCTGGCGCAGCGACCGGTAGTTGGCAATGGCAAGCGCGGAGAGCACGCCGCGCTACACAAGAGGCGTCAGACGCCGGCGAGTTCGTCCGCGCGGGCTTGCGCGGCGGCGAAGTCGAGGTCGCCCGAATAGATGGCGCGGCCGCAGATCACGCCTTCGACGCCTTCGGACTCGACCGCGCAAAGCTGGTCGATGTCGGCCATGTTCGACAGGCCGCCCGAGGCGATCACCGGAATGGTCAGCGCCTGCGCGAGCTTCACGGTCGCATCGATGTTGATGCCCGACAGCATGCCGTCGCGGCCGATGTCGGTGTAGATGATCGATTCGACGCCGTAGTCCTCGAACTTCTTGCCCAGGTCGGCCACCTCGTGGCCCGTGAGCTTGCTCCAGCCGTCGGTGGCCACCTTGCCGTCCTTGGCGTCGAGCCCCACGATGATGTGGCCGCCGAAGGCCACGCAGGCGTCCTTCAGGAAGCCGGGGTTCTTGACCGCGGCGGTGCCGATGATCACGTAGCGCAGGCCGTCGTCGATGTAGCGCTCGATGGTGTCCAGGTCGCGGATGCCGCCGCCCAGCTGCACCGGAATGTCGTCGCCCACTTCGCGCAGGATCGCCTTGATGGCCGCGTGGTTCTGCGGCTTTCCGGCGAAGGCGCCATTCAGATCGACCAGGTGCAGCCGCCGCGCGCCGGCCTCGACCCACTTGCGCGCCATGGCGGCGGGGTCTTCGCTGAAGATGGTGGACTGGTCCATGTCGCCCTGTTTGAGGCGAACGCAATGGCCGTCTTTGAGATCAATGGCGGGAATGAGGAGCATGGAAGTGACGCGAGTGTGCGGAATCCGGGCTGAGGAAGGTTCGGCCCGGTCGGAAATATAAGGTCAGGGATTCCAGTGGAGGAAATTTCGGTACAGCTGCAACCCGTGGTCCGCACTCTTCTCCGGGTGGAACTGGGTGGCAAAAATGTTATCGCGTGCGATGGCTGCGGTAAAGCATGCCCCGTAATCCGCCTCGCCCACGCTGTGCCGGGAGTCCGCCGGCCGTGCGTAGAAGCTGTGCACGAAGTAGAAGTAGCTCTGGTCGGGAATGCCCGCCCACACGGCGTGCGGCCGGGCTTGGCGCACCTGGTTCCAGCCCATCTGGGGCACCTTGAAACGGCTGCCGTCGGGCTGCAGACGGCCGGCCAGATCGAACTTGACGACCTCGCCGGGAATCAGGCCCAGGCCGTCCGTCGGCCCTTCGTCGCTGCGCGACAGCAGCATTTGCATGCCCACGCACACGCCGAAGAGCGGCTTGTTCGCCGCAGCCTCGAGCACCGACTCCTGCAGGCCGGAATCGCGCAGCTCGCGCATGCAGTCGGGCATGGCGCCCTGGCCCGGCAGCACCACGCGGGTGGCCTTGCGCACCCCCTCGGGATCGGAGGTGACGAAAACCTCGACTCCCACCTGGTCGGCCGCATGCCGCACGGCCTGCGACACCGAATGCAGGTTGCCCATGCCGTAGTCGACGACTGCGACGGTATTTGCTACAGATTTCATAGCTGTTCGCTGGAGATTTTCAGAGCGAACCCTTGGTCGAGGGGATGACGCCCACGGAGCGCGGATCGAGCTCCAGCGCGCCGCGCATTGCGCGTGCAAAGGCCTTGAACACCGTTTCGCACTGGTGGTGCGCGTTCACGCCCTTCAGGTTGTCGATGTGCAACGTGACGAAGGCGTGGTTGACGAAGCCCTGGAAGAACTCGTAGGTGAGCTGGCTGTCGAAGGTGCCGATCATGCCGCTGGTAAACGGCACGTGCATCACCAGACCCGGGCGGCCCGAAAAGTCGATGACCACGCGGCTCAGCGCCTCGTCAAGCGGCACATAGGCATGCCCGTAGCGGCGAATGCCCTTCTTGTCGCCCACAGCCTTGGCAACCGCCTGGCCGAGGGTAATGCCCACGTCTTCCACGGTATGGTGGCCGTCGATGTGCAGGTCGCCCTGGCAGTCGATGTCGAGGTCAATCAGGCCGTGGCGGGCGATCTGGTCGAGCATGTGGTCGAAAAAGCCGATGCCGGTGGAGAGCTTGGCCTTGCCCGTGCCGTCGAGGTTGACGCTGACGGTGATCTTGGTTTCGGCTGTGTTGCGCGTGACCGATGCGGTGCGCGCGGCGGTGCCCGTGTCGGTGGTTTGGGGGGTGGTCATAGTGAGGCTTCGAGTGCCGCGAGCATCCGCGCATTCTCGTCGGACGTTCCGACGGTGAGGCGCAGGCAATTTGCGAGCAGTTCGTGCATTTTAGAAACGTTCTTCACCAGAATCCCGTGTGCTTTCATGCCCTCGAAGGTCTTGGCGGCATCGGGCACCCGCACGAGGATCATGTTGGCGTCGCTCGGCCACGTCTTCACGCCCGCGAGCCGGCCCAGCCCCATCATGAGGCGGTGGCGCTCCTCGCGGATCTGCCGGGCCTGGGCCTCGAACACTTCGGCATGCTCGAGCGCGAACAGCGCGCATTCGCAGTTGAGCACGCTGATGTTGTAGGGCGGGCGCACCTTGTCGATCTGCGCGATCAGTTCGGCCGGTCCCATGAGGTAGCCGAGGCGGATGCCGGCCAGGCCGAACTTGCTGAGCGTGCGCATCAGCAGCACATGGCCGTGCCGCGCGATGCGGTCGATGTAGCTCCTGGCGGCAAAGGGCTGGTAGGCCTCGTCGATCACCACCAGGCCGCCCTGCGCGCCCTGGGCCTCGACGATCTTCTCGATGACGGCATCGTCCCAGAGGTTGGCGGTGGGGTTGTTCGGATAGGCCAGGTACACGATGGCCGGCTTCTCGCGCGCAATGGCAGCGAGCATCGCCGCCTCGTCGAGTTCGAAATCGGCCGTGAGCGGCACGCCGGCGAAGCGCAGGCCCTGCAGTTGGGCGCTCATGGCGTACATCACGAAGCCGGGCACGGGAGCAAGCAACGTGGCGCCCGGCACATCGCAGGCAATGGCCAGGAGCGAAATCAGTTCGTCGGAGCCGTTGCCCAGCATCAGCGCGAAACCTTCGGGCATGTGCGCATGCGCGGCCAGCGCGCGCTGCAGGTCGCCTCCCCGCTCGCCCGGGTAGCGGTTGAGCGCCAGCGCGCCCAGCCGTGCGCCGAGCTCGGCCTGCAATGCCGGCGGCAGGCCGAACGGGTTCTCCATGGCGTCGAGCTTGACGAAGCCGCGCGCGTCCTGCACCGCATAGGCGTGCATGGACTGCACGTCGGAGCGGATGCGGTCGATCGGGCGGGCGGTAGGCGAAGTGGTCATCGGGTGCAGCGGTAGCTGTTCTTGAGGGCGCCGGACATGACCAATTGCACGGGCATGTCGGCTTCATAGCTGTCGGCGTTGCGGGTCAGCTCGGTTTGATAGAGGGAGCGCGCCATCGACGGCTCGAGGCGGCGGCCTTCAACGCAGAAGACGGGCTTTTGCCCGTTGCGCTGCGATGCCTCCACGCCTTCGCGCAGGCCTTCGAGCACGCCGACGAGGTAGTAGCTCGCGTAGGCCTTGCCGTCTTTCTCGTTGGCTTCGAGCGTGCGCAATTCGCGGATGCTCATGGCCTGCGCGCCGGCACCGGCCGCCAGTGCGAGCAACAGCACCGAAAGGCGCGGCAGCAGCAGGACGGCGGCACGGCTCATGTCGTTACTTGCGGTAGCGCGGCGGCGGCGCAAACGCCTCGTCGGCCGGGAAGGCGCTAGGCTGCACTGGCGCGGCATTGCGACGCGGACGGCGTTGTGCCTCGGGCAACTCGAGCTCGAACAGCGCAGCGCCGATCACGCCGATGTTGCGCACGTCGCCTGCCTCGGTGTTCGCCGCATAGGCGCGGCCCGGAGCGGCAAAACGGAAGGCCGCGACCTCGCTCTGGCTCTTGCGGAAGCCCTCGATGTCGAGCACCTGCTGCGGGCCCAGCACATAGCCGCCGTTGCGCAGGCTGCCGGGCTTGCCGTTCAGCACGTCCAGGCCGTCGACGGTGGCGATCACTTCGTAGCTTCGGTCGCTGAGGTTGCGAAAGCGCAGCGTATAGCGCGCGCCTTCGATGCCCGCGAGTCGGAACATCTCGCTGCTGCTGCGGCGTGCACGCTGCATCGGCAAGGGCCGGCCGTTCTCATCCAGCACCGACCATTCGACATCGCCCTGCGCCAGCTGCAGGTTGAGCCGGCGCTCGGGGTTGTTGCCGGCCTCGCGCCGCACGGTGGAGGCCTCGTTGTAGCCCAGCAAGGCCACTTCGTCGGGCTGCGCCGAGATCCGCTTCGCATTGACCGTGCGGGTCTTCGATTCGATGCCCTCGCCCCACTGGGTGCCAAGCTGTGCCGGCGCGGCAGCGGCGGCGGCACTGGGCGTTGCGGACAGGGCGGCCGACTCGTTGCGCGGCGCCTGCGGCATCTGGCTGCAGGCGCCGAGCAAAGCCGCGCCTGCCACCAGGCCTGCGGTAAATCTGAAAAAACGCGACCTATGAAGACGATGAATCATCTGGCTTGCTCCTCCCGAGCGGTTTTCTATTTATGAAACTTCAAATCTTGCGCAGGCGCATCCGCGCAGCTTCGGCGTGCGCCTGCAGACCCTCGCCTTCAGCCAGCGTCACCGCAATAGGGCCGAGCACCTGGGCCCCGGCTTCGCTCACTTCGATGAGGCTCGAACGCTTCTGAAAATCGTAGACGCCGAGCGGGCTCGAAAAACGTGCCGTGCCGCTGGTCGGCAGCACGTGGTTCGGGCCGGCGCAGTAGTCGCCGAGGCTTTCGCTGGTGAAGGAGCCAAGGAAGATCGCGCCGGCATGGCGCAGCAGCGGCTCCCAGCGGTTCGGCTCGCTGCTGCTGACTTCCAGGTGTTCGGGGGCGATGCGGTTGCTGATCTCGCAGGCCTCTTCCATGCTCTTCGTATGGATGAGCGCGCCGCGGCCACTGAGCGAGGCGGCAATGATTTCGGCGCGCGGCATGGCGGGCAGCAGGCGATCGATTTCGGCCTGCACGCGGTCGATATACGCTGCGTCGGGGCACAGCAGGATGCTCTGTGCGAGCTCGTCGTGCTCGGCCTGGCTGAACAGGTCCATGGCCACCCAGTCGGGCGGCGTGGTGCCGTCGGCCAGAACGAGAATTTCACTCGGCCCCGCGATCATGTCGATGCCCACGGTGCCGAACACGCGGCGCTTGGCGGCCGCCACATAGGCGTTGCCCGGGCCGGTGATCTTGTCGACCGCGGGAATGGTGGCAGTGCCGTAGGCCAGCGCGGCCACGGCTTGCGCGCCGCCGATGGTGAAGCCGCGCGTCACGCCGGCCACGTAGGCGGCGGCAAGCACGAGCGGGTTCTTCTCGCCACGCGGCGTCGGAACCACCATGATGATTTCGGCCACGCCGGCCACGTGCGCCGGAATCGCGTTCATCAGCACGCTCGACGGATAGGCTGCCTTGCCGCCCGGCACATAGATGCCGACGCGATCGAGCGGCGTGACCTTCTGGCCGAGCAGCGTGCCGTCGGCATCGCGATAGCTCCAGCTTTCGCCGCTCGCCTTCTTCTGGGCCTCGTGGTAGCTGCGCACACGGCGCGCGGCGGCTTCAAGCGCGTTCCGCTGCGCGGCGGGCAGCGATTCGAAGGCGGCCTTCAGCTCAGCTTGCGTCAACTCCAGTTCGGGCAGTGTCTTGGCACCGAGCTTGTCGAAGCGGTTGGTGTACTCCAGCACCGCATCGTCGCCCCGCTTCTGCACGTCGGCCAGGATGTCGGCCACCACCTTCTCGATGGCCGCGTCCGCGTCGGCGGACCAATGCAGCCGCGCCTTGAATTCAGCGTCGAAGCTGGCTGAAGTCGTGGAGAGACGGGCGGGGGCTGCTTTCAGTGTCATGAGGCTGGGTATGAAACTTGTCAGGGCATGGCTGCCGCCGGAATGGCGGAAGCAAAGGCGTCGATGATGCGGCGGATCGGCTCGCGCTTGAGCTTGAGCGCGGCCTGGTTGACCACGAGGCGCGCGCTGATGTCCATGATGCGTTCGACCTCGACCAGGTGATTGGCCCGCAGCGTGTTGCCGGTCGAGACCAGGTCGACGATGGCGTCGGCCAGGCCCGTGAGCGGCGCGAGTTCCATGCTGCCGTAGAGCTTGATCAGGTCGACGTGCACGCCCTTGCTGGCGAAGAAGTCGCGCGCCAGGCCCACGTACTTGGTGGCCACGCGCAGGCGCGAGCCCTGCTTCACGGCGGAGGCGTAGTCGTAGTCGGCGCGCACGGCCACGCTGAGGCGGCAGGCCGCAATGCGCAGGTCGAGCGGCTGGTACAGGCCCTGGTTGCCGTGCTCGAGCAGCACGTCGGAGCCGGTCACGCCCAGGTCGGCACCGCCGTACTGCACGTAGGTGGGCACGTCGGAGGCGCGCACCAGCACCACGCGCACATCGGACCGCGTGGTGGCAAGAATCAGCTTGCGCGATTTTTCCGGGTCTTCCGTGACCTCGATGCCGGCGGCGGCCAGCAGGGGCATCGTCTCTTCGAAGATGCGGCCTTTGGACAGAGCAAGCGTGATCACGATTGCGACTCCTGTGATGCAAGCGTGATCACGATTGCGACTCCCGTGATGCGCAGCGTGATCATGCGGCGGCTCCCGCCACGCGCTCGATGTCGGCCCCGATGCCGCGCAGCTTGGCTTCCATGCGGTCGTAGCCGCGGTCCAGGTGATAGATGCGGTCGACCAATGTCTCGCCGTCGGCCACCAGGCCGGCAATGACCAGGCTGGCCGAGGCGCGCAGGTCGGTGGCCATCACGGTGGCGCCCGAAAGCTGGGGCACGCCCTCGACCATGGCGACCTTGCCCTCCACGTGGATCGTCGCGCCCAGGCGCACCATTTCGTTCACATGCATGAAGCGGTTCTCGAAGATGGTCTCGGTGACCATCGAGGCGCCGCGCGCAATCACGTTCAGGGCCATGAACTGGGCCTGCATGTCTGTCGGGAAGCCCGGGTATTCGGTGGTGCTGAAGCTCTGCGCCTTGAGGTGTTCGCTGGCCGGGGCCTTGGAGCTGATGCGCACGCCACCCTCTTCCGCGGCCACGGTGCAGCCGGCGTCGCGCAGCTTGTCGATCACCGCGTCCATGTGGTCGGCGCGGGCGTGGCGCAAAAACACGTCCCCGCCGGTGGCCGCAACGGCGCACAGGAAGGTGCCGGCCTCGATACGGTCGGCCACCACGGCGTGTTCGCAGCCGTGCAGCTTTTCGACGCCCTGGATGCGGATGTGGCTGGTGCCGTGGCCCTGGATCTTCGCGCCCATGCGGATCAGCATTTCGGCCAGGTCGACGATTTCGGGCTCTTGCGCGGCGTTTTCGAGCAGCGTTTCGCCCTCGGCCAACGCGGCGGCCATGAGGAAGTTCTCGGTGCCGGTCACGGTAACCATGTCGGTCAGGATGCGCGCGCCCTTCAGGCGGGTGCGGCCGGCCGGCAGGCTGGCGATCATGTAGCCGTGCTCGACCACGATCTCGGCACCCATGGCCTGCAGGCCCTTGATGTGCTGGTCGACGGGCCGCGAACCGATGGCGCAGCCGCCCGGCAGCGACACCTTGGCACGGCCGAAGCGGGCCAGCAGCGGGCCGAGTGCCAGCACCGAGGCCCGCATCGTCTTCACCAGTTCGTAGGGCGCCTCGGGGTTGGCGAGGTCGCCCGCATTGAGCTGCACCGTGCCGTTGTCGTCACGCTCGGCGACCACGCCCATGTTGCGCACCAGCTTGAGCATGGTCGACACGTCCTGCAGGCGCGGCACGTTGTGCAGCGTCACGGGCTGGTCGGTCAGCAGCGCGGCGCAAAGCTCCGGCAAGGCTGCGTTCTTGGCGCCGGAAATGAGTACCTCGCCGCGAAGCTGGCGCCCGCCGCGAATCAGAAGTTTGTCCATCGAATTTCCAGCGAAATCAGGCCCCGCGGGGCCGGAGAGTTATTTTTCCAACGCCGCCCATTCGGCCGGCGTGTAGGTCTTCATGGAGAGCGCATGCACCTCGTCGGTATGCATTTTCGCACCGAGGGTGGCGTAGACCCGCTGATGCCGCTGAATGGCGCGCTTGCCCTCGAATTCGGCCGAGACGATGGTGGCGTACCAGTGGCGGCCGTCCCCTTCGAGCGTGATGTGCTCGCAAGGGAGGTGGGACTGGATCAGGGCCTGGAGTTGTTCGGCGGTCATGGAATTCTGGAAAAAGGCGGTCAGCCTCGGATTTTGTAGCCGATTCGCAGCAAGTGGACGGCAATGGCGCTCACCACCAGCCAGGCGCCGCCAACGATCCCCAGGCTGAGCCAGGGCGAAGCGTCGCTGACCCCGAAGAAGCCGTAGCGGAAGCCGTCGATCATGTAGAAGAACGGGTTGAGGTGGCTCACCGACTGCCAGAACGGCGGCAGCGAGCCAATCGAATAGAACACGCCCGAGAGAAAGGTCATGGGCATGATCAGGAAGTTCTGGAACACGGCCATCTGGTCGAACTTTTCGGCCCAGAGCCCGGCAATGAGCCCCAGCGTGCCCAGCATTGCGGAGCCCAGCAGCGCGAACACCAGGATCCAGAGCGGCGCAACGAAGCTCGGCATGGCGAAGAACATGGTCACCACGAACACGCCGAGGCCCACGGCCAGCCCGCGGATCACCGAAGAGCCCACATAGGCGAAGAACCAGCCCCAGTGCGACAGCGGCGTGAGCAGCACGAAGACCAGGTTGCCCATGATCTTGCTCTGGATGATGGACGACGAGCTGTTGGCGAAGGCGTTCTGCAGCACGCTCATCATCACCAGGCCCGGCACCAGGAAGGCGGTGTAGCCGACCGAGCCGTAGACCTTCACGTGGTCTTCGAGCACATGGCCGAACACCATGAGATAGAGCAGCGCGGTGAGCACCGGCGCGCCGACGGTCTGGAAGCCGACCTTCCAGAAGCGCAGCGTTTCTTTATAAAGCAGCGCGCGCCAACCTGTCACTGCCATCATCGCGAGACCTCCAGCGGCGTTTGCTCACCCGCCATCAGGTCGATGAACACGTCTTCAAGATCGGCCTTGCGCATTTCCACGTCTTCCACCACGACGCCGGCTTCGCGGATGGCGGCCAGCAGTTGTTCGACTTCATGCGCGTTCTGCGCCGGCAGCTGCACGATGCGCCCGGTAATGCGCGCGTGCTGGGCAATGGCCCAGGGCAGCATGGCATCGGTCTTGAAGCGCAGCACGTTGCTGGCGGCGGACTTCAGGAGTTCGCTGGTGCGGTCGAGCGCAATCACGCGGCCCAACTTGAGCATGGCAATGCGGCTGCACAGGGCCTCGGCTTCCTCGAGGTAGTGCGTGGTGAGCAGCACGGTGCTGCCCTCCTTGTTGAGCCTGGCGACAAACTGCCAGAGCGTCTGGCGCAGTTCCACGTCGACCCCGGCGGTGGGCTCGTCGAGCACGATCACGGGCGGCTTGTGTACCAGTGCCTGCGCCACCAGCACCCGGCGCTTCATGCCGCCCGAGAGCTGGCGCATGTTGGCCGTCGCCTTGTCCGCCAGGCCGAGGCTTTGCAGCAACTCGTCAATCCAGGCCTCGTTGTTCTTGATGCCGAAGTAGCCCGACTGGATGCGCAGCGACTCCCGCACATTGAAGAAGGGATCGAACACCAGCTCCTGCGGCACGATGCCGAGCTGGCGCCGGGCCTCGGCATAGTCGCGCTGCACGTCGAAGCCATGCACGCTGATGGCCCCGGCGGTGGGGCGAGACAAGCCGGCCAGCATGCTGATGAGCGTGGTCTTGCCTGCGCCGTTGGGGCCGAGCAGGCCGAAGAACTCGCCCGGTTCGATCTGGAAGCTGACCTCGTCGACGGCGCGCAGCCCTTGTTTGCCTTGGGCCCGTTGCTGTCTGGAGGGGGGATAGGTCTTGGAGACCGATTGGAATGAGATCGCGGGCATGGGAGCCGGCGATTTTACGGGCCCGCCCCGCAAGCTGCTGCGCCGCGGCCAGATGCCCTGACGCGGCTACAGTCCGGCTGCCCCGCGCTCAGGGCGCTGCGGGCAAAAGACCCGCAATGCCGTACAAGGCGGCCAACTCGCGCAGCCGAGGCGAAAGGCCCTTCACGGCAAAGCCGCGGCCGAGCGCACTCGATTCACGCCGGCATTCCAGCAGCACGGCCAGCGCCGACGAATCGAACTGCGTCAGCGCGCCGGCGTCGACCACTGTGGAGGTGTCGGTCTGCCCCGCCAGCCCCTGCTGCAGCATGCGCATGCAGGCGGGGGCCTCGTCGTGGGTGAGTTTGGTCGGCAGCACCAGCATGGCGTCAGCTCTTGCCGCTGTTGCCCTTGTTGCGCGCGGCCAGCGCTGCAATCAGGCCATCGATGCCGCGGGCGTTGATTTCCTGCGAGAACTGGGTGCGGTAGGTATCAACGAGCCAGACGCCCAGCACATTGAGGTTGTAGACCTTCCAGCCGCCGCCCTGGCCGGGCGTTTTCTCGAGCCGGTAGTCGAGTTGCACCGGGTCGCCGCGGCCCTTGACCTCGGTGCGCACCAGCACTTCGGTGTCGTCGGGCGAACCACGGAACGGACGGACCGTGACGGTCTGGTCGCTCACCTGGTCGAGCGCGCCGGCGTAAGTGCGCACCAGCAAAGTCTTGAATTCTTCCTGCAGGCGCTTTTGCTGCTCGGGCGTGGCCTGGCGCCATGCCGGGCCCACGGCGGAGGCCGTCATGCGCTGGAAATTGACGTTGGGCATGATCTTGCTGTCGACCAGCAGCATGATCTTGCTGATGTCGCCTGCCTTGATGGAGGTGTCGGCCTTGATGGTTTCGAGCACATCGGTCGACAGCCGCTTGACCAGCGCATCTGGCGCTTCGTCGGCGGCCTGCGCGGGGCGCACGAAAGCAGCGGCAGCGCCGAATAGCAGCGCGCTCGCGAGTACCAGGCGGCCAAGGCTGCGTCGTTGCAAGATATTGTTGTTCATGGCAATTCCCTCAAGTTTGAAAATCCGCAAGGCGAGCACTAAAGGCGCGCCTCCTGGAAAGAACGTGTTCGACGGGTCTGGAGCCGACCGGGTTCCCTGAAGCGCAGGTGAAGCCTTGAAACCGGATGCAAGCAGAAAAGGCTTCATCCGGCGGCAAACAGCTTCTTTTCCGCCCGCTAATGGCTCTTACTTTCCGCCTTCGTCGTCCGGCGGATTGCCGTCGTAGACGTCGTTGCGGCGGTGCTGCAGGAAGGCGTCGCGCGTGAACGTGTACTTGTCGAGCGCCGCATCATCGAGCAGGCGGCCGGCACGCAGGTACTTGGCCCGCGTGTCGACGACTTCCAGCACGGAGAGCGAATTGCGCCACGCGACGTCGTTCATGTTCCCGAGCACGCTCCCGGCCCGGTCGACAGGCAAGGCTGCGGTATCGCGCAGGGTCGAAGGGCCGAGCAGCGGCAGCACGACGTACGGGCCTGCGCCCACGCCCCAGCGGCCGAGCGTCTGGCCGAAGTCTTCTTCGTGGCGGTCGATGCCCGCTTCGGTGGCAATGTCCAGCAGGCCGCCGAGCCCGAAGAAAGTGTTGACGTTGACCCGCATGAAGGTTTCGGCGCTGTTCTGCAGCTTGAGCTGGGCCACGCTGTTGGCAAAGCTCCAGACGTCACCCAGGTTGCCGAAGAAATTGCTCACGCCGGTACGCACCATCGAGGGCAGCACGCGCTGGTAAGCCGTGGCCACGGGCACCAGCACCGCTTCGTCGACCTTGTCATTGAAACTGGTGACGCCGCGATTGAAGGGCTCGAAAGGGTCGGCCGGATTGGCGCGGGGGCCGCTCGCGCAGCCTGCAAGTACCGCAAAGACCGTTGCCACGCTCATCCAGCGGGCGTAATTCGCTATGTTATTCATAGCATTTGAGGAAAAAGGGCTTGTTTTCATTTCTTGTTGGCTGTTCCCGGCGTCGAAGTATTTCCTTCGGCCGCCTTGCTGTAGAGGAACTGGCTGATCAGGTTTTCCAGCACCACGGCCGACTGGGTCGCGGTAATGGTGTCGCCGGCTTGCAGGTTCTTCTCCTCGGCACCCGCTTCGATTCCGATGTACTGCTCGCCGAGCAGGCCACTGGTCAGGATCTTGAGCGAGCTGTCCTTGGGAAAACTGTAACGGTTTTGCAATGCCAGCGTCACGCTGGCCTGAAAGGACTTGTCGTCGAATGAGATGGATTCCACACGGCCGACCACCACCCCCGCGCTCTTGACCGCGGTTTGCGGCTTGAGACCGCCGATGTTGTCGAAGCGCGCGGTGACGTTGTACGTCTTCTGGAAATTCAGGCTCAGCAGGTTGGCCGATTGCAGCGCGAGAAACAGAAGCGCCGCGCCGCCGATCAGGACGAACAGGCCGACCCAGATGTCGTTAGTGGAACGTTGCATGGTTTGCACTCTCTAGAACGATTGGAGCCAAGGCCCCTTCAAATACTGAACATCATGGCGGTCAGCAGGAAGTCGAGGCCGAGCACCGACAGCGACGCCATCACCACCGTGCGCGTGGTCGCGCGCGAGACGCCTTCAGGCGTGGGCTGGGCCTCGTAGCCCTGCAGCAGCGCAATGAAGGTCACGGTAAAACCGAAGACGATGCTCTTGATCACGCCGTTGCCCACGTCGCGCCAGACATCGACGCCGCCCTGCATCTGGCCCCAGAACGCGCCGGGGTCGACACCCAGCATCAGCACGCCCACCACGTAGCCGCCCATGATGCCGACCGCGCTGAACACGGCCGCGAGCAGCGGCATGGTGATGACGCCGGCCCAGAAACGCGGGGCCAGAATGCGCCGCACTGGGTCGACCGCCATCATTTCCATGGCGCTGAGCTGTTCGCCGGCCTTCATGAGGCCGATTTCCGCAGTCAGCGAGGTACCGGCACGCCCGGTGAAAAGCAAGGCAGCCACCACGGGGCCGAGCTCACGCACCAGGCTCAGGGCAACCAGCAGGCCGAGCGCCTCGGAAGAACCGTAGCGCTGCAGCGCGTAATACATCTGCAGGCCCAGCACAAAGCCCACGAAAAGGCCGGACACCGCAATGATGGCGAGCGAGTAGTTGCCGAGAAAGTGAATCTGGTCGCGCACCAGGCTGAAGCGCCGCAGGCTCTGCGCGCCTTGGAACGCCAGGCGCACGAACAGCTTGGCGCCATAGCCCATATCGGCGAGCTTGCTGCGCACGGCAAAGCCCACGTCCGCCGGCTTCCACCAGGTCATGCGCGCTCCCCTTCGTTGCCGAAATCTGCTTCGATTCCAACGCCAGGGTAATGAAAATGCACGGGCCCGTCGGGCAGCGCATTGACGAACTGGTGAACCAGCGGATCGGCGCTTTGCCGCACTTCGTCGGGCGTGCCCTGCGCCGCGATGGCGCCGTTGGCGAGGATGATCACGTGGTCGGCGATGCGGAATGTTTCTTCGAGATCGTGCGAGACAACGATGCTGGTCAGCCCCAGCGTGTCGTTGAGCTGGCGGATCAGCCGCGCCGCCGTGCCGAGCGAAATCGGGTCGAGGCCGGCAAAAGGCTCGTCGTACATCACGAGGTCGGGGTCGAGCGCAATGGCACGCGCCAAGGCCACACGCCGGGCCATGCCGCCGGACACTTCGCTGGGCATGAGGTCGCGCGCGCCGCGCAAGCCCACCGCGTCGAGCTTCATGAGGACAATGTCGCGCACCAGCGCTTCCGACAGCTGCGTGTGCTCGCGCAAGGGAAAAGCCACGTTGTCGAACACGCTCATGTCGGTGAACAAGGCACCGAACTGAAAGAGCATGCCCATGCGCCGCCGCGCTTTATAGAGAGCCGCGGCATCGAACTTGCCGACGTCCTGACCGTCGAACAGCACCTCGCCGCGCTGGGCCCGTTGCTGTCCGCCGACGAGCCGCAGCACGGTGGTCTTGCCGCCGCCCGAGGCCCCCATGAGCGCGGTGACCTTGCCGCGCGGGACGGAAAAGGACACCCCGTCGAGAATCGCACGTGCGCCATAGCCGAACGTAACGTCGCGGAACTCTACAAAGGGGTGTGGCAGTGCGGCTGGGTCCATCTCAATAAAAAAGCCGGGCGCCTTGACAGGCATCCCGGCATGCGGTTTCCGCAAATGATAGCGGGGCCGTGACGGGCCCCGCAAAACTGAAACAAAAATCAGCGAGGTAAGTCGCTAAATCCCATCAAAAACTCGTCCACCGAGCGGGCAGCCTGCCGCCCCTCGCGAATCGCCCACACCACGAGCGACTGGCCGCGGCGGATATCGCCTGCCGCGAACACCTTGGGCACGTTGGTGGCGTAGCCACCGATGAAATCGACGGTGGCCTTGGCATTGCCGCGTGCATCCTTCTCGACGCCGAAGGCATCCAGCACGGTGGCCACGGGGCTGATGAAACCCATCGCCAGCAGCACGAGGTCGGCCTTGAGGATCTGCTCGCTGCCGGCCACTTCCTGCATCTTGCCGTCCTTCCACTCAACGCGGACGGTCTTGAGGCCGGTGACCTTGCCCTTTTCGCCGATGAACTCCTTGGTGGAGATGGCGAACTCGCGCTCGCAGCCTTCTTCGTGGCTGGAGCTGGTGCGCAGCTTGATCGGCCAGTAGGGCCAAGTCAGCGGGCGGTTTTCTTCTTCGGGCGGCTGGGGCATCAGCTCGAACTGCGTGACGCTGGCTGCGCCATGGCGGTTGCTGGTGCCCACGCAGTCGGAGCCGGTGTCGCCACCGCCGATGACGATGACATGCTTGCCTTCGGCGCGCAGCTGGCTCTTGACCTTGTCGCCGGCGTTGACGCGGTTCTGCTGGGGCAGGAACTCCATCGCGAAGTGAATGCCGTCCAGGTCGCGGCCCGGCACCGGCAGGTCGCGCGATTGCTCGGCCCCGCCGGTGAGCAGTACGGCGTCGAACTCCTTGTCCAGCTGCTCGGGCGTGACGGTTTCCTTGGCGAGGTTGGTCACCTTGGAGCCCTTGCCCAGCGGGTCTTTCGCGGCGCCGACGATCACGCCGGTGCGGAAGGTCACGCCCTCGGCCTTCATCTGATCGACGCGGCGATCGATGTGCGTCTTCTCCATCTTGAAGTCGGGGATGCCGTAGCGCAGCAGGCCGCCGATGCGGTCGTTCTTCTCGAACAGCGTCACGTCATGGCCGGCGCGCGCGAGCTGCTGCGCCGCGGCCATGCCAGCCGGGCCCGAACCCACCACGGCCACCTTCTTGCCCGTCTTGTGCTTGGCGACGCGCGGCGCCACCCAGCCTTCGTCCCAGGCGCGGTCGATGATGGCGTGCTCCAGCGACTTGATGCCGACCGGGTCGTCGTTCACGTTGAGCACGCAGGCGGCCTCGCAAGGGGCGGGGCAGATGCGGCCGGTGAACTCCGGAAAGTTGTTGGTCGAGTCGAGCACCGCGAAGGCGTTCTGCCAATCGTTGCGGTACACGAGGTCGTTGAAGTCCGGAATGATGTTGTTGACCGGGCAGCCGCTGTTGCAGAACGGCGTGCCGCAGTCCATGCAGCGTGCGCCCTGTACCTTGGCCTGCTCGTTCGTCAGGCCGACGACGAATTCCTTGTAATGCTTGACGCGCTCTTCGACAGGCTTGTAGCCCTCTTCGATGCGCTCATGCTCCATGAAGCCGGTGATCTTTCCCATCGCGATTCCTTTTACACCCCCGTTGCTTGCTCACTGCGTGTAGCCGCCTCCCCCCTCAAGGGGTCAACACCTGCGGCCCGGCAAAGCCGGTTCCGCGGTGTTCCCCGAAGGGGCTGTGACAGTTTCACGTGCTGCATGCCGTGTGGGAGCTAGTTCTGTTTTTGGTTGATCTTCAAACTGCGGCCGGGGTGGCCTGCGGTGCGGCGGCGATCGCGTGCGGCTCGAGGCCGATGTGCGCGTTGTTGCCGCTGCTCGTGAGCTCGACCTTGCGGTCGTGCAGCTCGGCGAGCGCACGCTTGTATTCGTTCGGGAACACCTTGACGAACTTGGTGCGGGCCACGGCCCAGTTGTCGAGCAGTTCGCGCGCACGCTTGCTGCCGGTCCAGCGGTGGTGCTCTTCGAGCAGCTTCTTGAGCTGGGCCTCGTCGGTCTCGCCGCCGTGCCAGATCTTGCGATGCACGCTCGCGGTCTGCTCGGCCGAGGTCAGCACCTTGTCGAGCGACACCATCGAGAGATTGCAGCGCGTGGCGAACTGGCCGTCTTCGTCATAGACGAAAGCCACGCCGCCGCTCATGCCAGCCGCGAAGTTGCGGCCGGTCTTGCCGAGCACCGCGACCGTGCCGCCGGTCATGTATTCGCAGCCGTGGTCGCCCGTGCCTTCGACGACCGCCGTGGCACCCGAGAGGCGCACCGCGAAACGCTCGCCGGCCACGCCGCACAGATAGGCTTCGCCGGTGGTCGCGCCGTAGAGCGCGGTGTTGCCGACGATGGTGTTGCGGATGGCTTCGCCGCGGAAGTCGAGGCTGGGGCGCACCACCACGCGGCCGCCCGAAAGGCCCTTGCCGGTGTAGTCGTTGGCATCGCCGATCAGGTACAGCGTGATGCCGCGCGCCAGGAAGGCGCCGAACGACTGGCCGCCCGTGCCTTCGAGCTGGATGCGGATCGAATCGTCGGGCAGGCCCTGCGGATGCACCTTCGTCAGCGCGCCCGACAGCATGGCGCCCACCGAGCGGTTGACGTTGCGCGCCACCTCGATGAACTGCACCTTCTCGCCGCGCTCGATGGCGGGACGCGACTTTTCGATGAGCTTGACGTCCAGCGCCTTGTCCAGGCCGTGGTCCTGGTTTTCGACGTGGTAGCGCGGCACTTCCGCCGGCACCGTCGGCAGCGCGAACAGGCGGCTGAAGTCCAGGCCGGAGGCCTTCCAGTGCTCGATGCCCTTGCGCATGTCGAGCAGGTCGGCGCGGCCGATCAGGTCGTCGAACTTGCGGATACCGAGCTGGGCCATGATCTGGCGCACTTCTTCCGCAACGAAGAAGAAGTAGTTGACGACGTGCTCGGGCTTGCCCGAGAACTTCTTGCGCAGGATCGGGTCTTGCGTGGCCACGCCCACCGGGCAGGTGTTCAGGTGGCACTTGCGCATCATGATGCAGCCTTCGACCACCAGCGGCGCGGTGGCAAAGCCGAACTCGTCGGCGCCCAGCAGCGCGCCGATGGCGACGTCGCGGCCGGTCTTCATCTGGCCGTCGGCCTGCACGCGGATGCGGCTGCGCAGGCGGTTGAGCACCAGCGTCTGCTGCGTTTCGGCCAGACCGATTTCCCATGGGCTGCCCGCGTGCTTGATAGACGACCAAGGCGATGCGCCCGTGCCGCCGTCATGGCCCGCGATCACCACGTGGTCGCTCTTGCACTTGGCAACGCCGGCCGCGATGGTGCCCACGCCGATTTCGCTCACCAGCTTGACGCTGATGCTTGCGTGCGGCGCAGCATTCTTCAGGTCGTGAATCAGTTGTGCCAGATCTTCGATCGAGTAGATGTCATGGTGCGGCGGCGGCGAGATCAGACCCACGCCCGGCACCGCGTAACGCTGCTTGCCGATGTACTCGGTGACCTTGCCGCCGGGCAGCTGACCGCCCTCGCCCGGCTTGGCGCCCTGCGCCATCTTGATCTGGATCTGGTCGGCCGAATGCAGGTACTCGGCCGTAACGCCGAAGCGGCCCGAAGCCACCTGCTTGATGCGCGAGCGCAGCGAGTCGCCGTCCTTCAGCGGCAGGTCGACCTCGACGTTGGCCGCGCCGATCACGCTCTTGAGCGTGTCGCCCTGCTTGATCGGAATGCCCTTGAGTTCGTTGCGGTAGCGCGCCGGATCTTCGCCGCCCTCGCCCGTGTTGCTCTTGCCGCCGATGCGGTTCATGGCAATGGCGAGCGTGGAGTGCGCTTCGGTGCTGATCGAACCGAGCGACATCGCGCCGGTGGCAAAGCGCTTGACGATTTCGGCCGCGGGCTCGACCTCGTCGACCGGAATGGCCTTGGCCGGATCCAGCTTGAACTCGAACAGGCCGCGCAGTGTGAGGTGGCGGCGGTTCTGGTCGTTGATGAGCTGCGCGTATTCCTTGTACGTGTTCCAGTTGTTCGAGCGCGTGCTGTGCTGCAGCTTGGCAATGGCGTCGGGCGTCCACATGTGCTCTTCGCCGCGCGTGCGCCAGGCATATTCACCGCCGGCGTCGAGCATGTTGGAAAGAATCGGATCGTCGCCGAAAGCCGCCTTGTGCATGCGGATGGCTTCCTCGGCAATCTCGAACACACCGATGCCCTCGACGCGGCTGGCCGTGCCGGTGAAGTACTTGTTGACGGTGGCGGTATTCAGGCCGATGGCCTCGAACAGCTGCGCGCCGCAGTAGCTCATGTAGGTGCTGACACCCATCTTCGACATGATCTTCGACAGACCCTTGCCGATGGCCTTGACGTAGTTGTAGACCGCCTTCTCGGCGCTCATGTCGCCCGGCAGGTCGGCATGCATGGCCGCGAGCGTTTCCATGGCCAGGTAGGGGTGCACGGCTTCCGCGCCGTAGCCCGCCAGCACGCCGAAGTGATGCACTTCACGCGCCGAACCGGTCTCGACCACCAGGCCGGCCGTGGTGCGCAGGCCCTCGCGAACCAGGTACTGGTGCACGGCCGACAGCGCCAGCACGGCGGGAATCGCGACTTGCGTCGGGCTCACGCCGCGGTCGCTCACGATGAGGATGTTGTGGCCGCCCTTGATGGCGTCGACCGCCTCGGCGCACAGCGAGGCCAGCTTGGCCTCCACGCCCTCGTCGCCCCAGGCGAGCGGATAGGTGATGTCGAGCACGTAGCTCTTGAACTTGCCCTGCGTGTACTTGCCGATGTCGCGCAGCTTGGCCATGTCGGCAAAGTCGAGAATCGGCTGGCTCACTTCGAGCCGCATCGGCGGGTTGACCTGGTTGATGTCCAGCAGGTTGGGCTTGGGGCCGATGAACGACACCAGCGACATCACGATCGCTTCGCGGATCGGGTCGATCGGCGGGTTGGTCACTTGCGCGAACAACTGCTTGAAGTAGTTGTAGAGCGGCTTGTTCTTGCTGGAGAGCACGGCCAGCGGGCTGTCGTTACCCATGGAGCCGATACCTTCTTCGCCGGCCTGCGCCATCGGGCTCATCAGGAACTTGATGTCTTCCTGGGTGTAGCCGAAGGCCTGCTGGCGGTCGAGCAGCGCGACCTGGCTGACGGGAGCGGAGACCGGTTCGGCCTTCACGCTGTCGAGCTTGATGCGCAGGTTTTCGATCCACTGCTTGTAGGGCTTGCTGTTGGCGAGGGTGGCCTTGACCTCCTCGTCGTCGATCATGCGGCCCTGCTCCAGGTCGATCAGGAACATCTTGCCGGGCTGCAGGCGCCACTTGCGCACGATCTTCTGCTCGGGCACGGGCAGCACGCCCGATTCCGAAGCCATGATGACCAGGTCGTCGTCAGTCACGCAGTAGCGCGAGGGACGCAGGCCGTTGCGGTCGAGCGTGGCGCCGATCTGGCGGCCGTCGGTGAACACGATGGAGGCCGGGCCGTCCCACGGCTCGAGCATGGCGGCGTGGTACTCATAGAAAGCGCGGCGGCGCGGGTCCATGGTGGCGTGCTGCTCCCAGGGCTCGGGAATCATCATCATCACCGCCTGGCTGATGGGGTAGCCCGCCATCGTCAGCAGCTCGAGGCAGTTGTCGAACGTGGCGGTGTCGGACTGGCCGGCAAAGCTGATGGGGTACAGCTTCTGGAGGTCGGCGCCGAGCACGGGCGAAGACATCACGCCTTCGCGCGCCTTCATCCAGTTGTAGTTGCCCTTGACCGTGTTGATTTCGCCGTTGTGGGCGACATAGCGGTACGGGTGGGCCAGCGGCCATTCAGGGAAAGTGTTGGTCGAGAAGCGCTGGTGCACGAGGCCAAGGGCCGAGATGCAGCGCTTGTCCTGCAGGTCGAGGTAATAGGTACCCACCTGGTCGGCCAGCAGCAGGCCCTTGTAGACCACGGTGCGGCTCGACATGCTGGGAACGTAGTATTCCTTGCTGTGCTTGAGCTTCAAACGCTGGATGTTGGCGCTGGCCGTCTTGCGGATGACGTAGAGCTTGCGCTCGAGCGCGTCCTGCACGATCACGTCGTTGCCACGGCCGATGAACACCTGGCGCAGCAGCGGCTCCTTGGCGCGCACGGTGGGCGACATCGGCATGTCGCGGTTGACCGGCACGTCGCGCCAGCCGAGCAGCACCTGGCCTTCGGCCTTGATGGCGCGCTCCATTTCCTGCTCGCAGGCTTCGCGCGACGCGTGTTCCTTGGGCAGGAAGATCATGCCGACGCCGTATTCGCCGGGGGGCGGCAGCGTGACGCCCTGCTTGGCCATTTCTTCGCGGTACAGATGGTCGGGCAGCTGGATCAGGATGCCCGCGCCGTCGCCCATGAGCTTGTCAGCGCCCACTGCGCCGCGATGGTCGAGATTTTCGAGGATCTTCAGGCCCTGCAGCACGATCGCATGGCTTTTCTCGCCTTTGATGTGCGCCACGAAGCCGACGCCGCAGGCATCGTGCTCGTCGGCACCCGAATACAGACCGTGTTGTTGGAGATGTTCGATCTCGGCAGCCGTCGTCATGGCGCACTCCTTCAGTTTTTCGCAGGGAAGAGAAGGATATTGCGATGCACAAAGAATGCCAAACACTTTAATAGGGGTCAGATTCTTATTAAATTCCGAGTATTCTTGTCAGAATTAAATTGGGGACATATTAAAAGGAGGAGCAGGGTAGCTCCAACATTGCGCCGTTCACCGCGCTTTAGGCTCAGGAGTTGGCGATAGATGGGGGCCGACCGGCCTTCGCCTTGGCCACCCGCCGCTCGGTCGATTTTTGAAGCGAAGCAAGAAAATCCGCGTCGCCGGCCGCCCACCCGCGCAAAGTGGCTTCGGTCAGAGTGCCCTGATCGGCGGAACGCACGCCCGCGCGCACCAATTCGACATATGCAGCCTCGCGGGCAAAGGGCGTGTTGCCAAGCTCCCAGTAGAGCGGATGCGGCGTGAGCAGTTTGTCGTGCCGCAGGCCGGCATAGTGGCCGTGGCTGGACCATGGAAAGTCGCGCGCGTCCGCGACCATGCCGGCCCGCACGGGGTTGAGGTCGATGTACGCCATGCAGGTCAGCAGATAGCGATCGCTCTGGATCAGCGTCGACCTGTAGCGCCCCTCCCACAAGGTGCCGCTGCGGCCGTGGCGGTCATTGAAGTAGCGCACATAGCTGCGCCCCACCGACTGCATGAACTGCGGCAGTCCGGTGGCGGTGCTGGGCGTTGCCAGCAGGTGGAAGTGGTTGTCCATCAGCACATAGGCGTGCAGCGCGATGCCGAAGCGCACGGCGTTGTCGGCCAGCAGGGCGAGCAGCCGCTCGTGATCCGCACGGTCGACAAAGATTGCCTGGCGGTTGTTTCCGCGCTGGATCACGTGGTGCGGCATGTCGGCCAGCGTGAGGCGGGGGAGACGGGCCATGGCTTGAAGGCGGCGCGTGCTCGCGGATTCAGCTCAGGCGAAAGCGCGTCTCGCCCAAGGCATCGAGGCCGAACTGCGCCAGCAACTCCCCAGCCGGGCGGCTGCTGCGGCCTTGCGCTGCCCGGTGTGGCGCGCCAGGATCAGCTCGTTCTTCATGCTGTGCTCCCAGCCCACCAGTTCGGTCACGGTGACGCTGTAGCCGTTGGCTTCGAGATACAGGCAACGCAGCACATTGGTGAGCTGGCTGCCGATTTCGCGGGTGTGCAGCGGGTGGCGCCACAGTTCGGCCAATGGCGTGCGCGACAGCGCGAGCGCCTTGGTTTCGCGCAGGCAGGCGGCCACCTCGGCCTGGCAGCAAGGCACCAGCACCATGCAGCGCGCCTTCTTCGCGAGGCCGAAGGCAATGGCATCGTCGGTGGCCGTATCGCAGGCGTGCAGCGCGGTGACCACGTCGATCCGCTCGGGCAATTCGCTCGCGTTCGCCGATTCGGCGACGGTGAGATTCAGGAACGACATGCGGTCGAATCCGAGCTGCCTTGCCAGCGCGCGCGATTTTTCCACCAGTTCGCTGCGCGTCTCAATGCCGTAGACGTGCCCGCCTTCGCGCGAACGGAAGAACAGGTCGTAGATGATGAACCCGAGGTACGACTTGCCCGCGCCGTGGTCGGCCAGCGTGGCCTCGGCGCCGCCGCCCGGCAGCTCACGCAGCAGTTGCTCGATGAACTGGAACAGGTGGTACACCTGCTTGAGCTTGCGCCGCGAATCCTGGTTGAGCCGGCCCTCACGCGTAAGGATGTGCAGCTCCTTCAAGAGCTCGACGGATTGGCCCGGGCGCAGAACCTCGGACAACTCGGCTTCGGCCTTGGCGGTCTTTGCGGTCTTCACAGTCTTGGTTGCGTGTGCATTCATCGCCTGGCGCTCCCGGGGCCCACGTCGAGCGCGGCCCAGCCTTCGGGGCCCAGTGCTGCGAGCGTTTCGATGTTGCGTTCGAAAATGGTCTCGGCCTCCGGGAACGCCTCGACTGCCCGGCTCACGCTGTCTTCGCGCAACAGATGCAGCGTAGGGTAAGGCGCACGGTTGGTTGCGTTCGAAATGTCGTCGGGCTTGGTGCCGCCGAACTGGAACTGCGGATGGAAGCTCGCCAGTTGGAACACGCCGTCGAAGCCCGCGCGGGCAAGCTTGCGTTCGGCGCGTGCGGTGAAATCGTTGAAGTCCAGAAAATCCGCCAAGGTGTTGGGTGCTATCAGCAAGGTGGTGTCGCGCACGGAGGCATCGAGCGCGGCGAGTTCATTGGCCTCGGCAAGAAGCATTTCGATCAGCGCGGTGTCGTCGGCCGGCATGTACACGGCGAAGTGAATCTGCGCCTTGACATGAACCGCCTTGGCAAAGGGACACAGGTTGAGTCCGATCACCGCACGTTCGAGCCAGCGGCGGGTATCGGCCTCGGCCTGCATGGCCTCGATTGTCGCCGCGCCCGTCATGCCACTGCCGCCGCAAGGCGTATTCGTCCAAGGTGCCGCGCCATGGCCATGCCGGCCAGCGAACATGCCAGTGTGGCGGTCCATGTCCAGTGCCAGCCGCCGACGCGGTGAGCCACCCATGCCACCGCGGGCGGCGCCAGGAACTGCCCCAGGGAAGAGGCCTGCTGCATGAGACCGACCGTGGTCGAGACGGTGCTGGGCCCCGGCGCCATGCGGACCCCGAGCAGGAACAGCGTTGCCGGCACCATGCCGCCGCCCAACGAAAAGAGGCAGACAGCGGCATAGCGAAGCGCTGGCGGCAGGCCGAGCGCGTCGGCGCCCTGCCCCATTTGCGCAAAAGCTGCCACGCCTCCCAGCGCCATGGCCCCGAAGCCCAGCTGCAGCAGGCGCTCGGGCACAACGCCGCGTTGCAGCCAGCGCCCGCCCGCCACGTTGCCGACGATGTTCATCGCGGCCGCAATCGCGGTGAGCACCGCATTCCAGCCTGGCGGGACACCCGCGCCGGCATAAATGGCCGGAAGGAAGCCGATCACCGCCATCCACTGGGCGGAATACACGGCAAAGGTCAGCGCGATCATCCAGGGTGCGCGCGCACCCACTGTCGTGCGCAGCCGCGACGACCACCCCGCCGTTGCGCCGCCCGCAGCGGTAGAACGAACCTTGTCAGAAGGTACGGCCAGCCACAGCCAGAGCGCCACGCCGGCTGAAACGGCGGACAGTGCCCACCACCAGTCGGACCAACCGCCCCAGGCGATCAACGCCGGACCGAGCAGCAGCGCAAGCGCGACGCCAAGCGGCATGTACGCACCCCACAGTCCGAGCGCGGCCTTGTCCGCTCCGGCCGGCGTGAGCGCGCGGATCAACCCTGGCCCCGGCATGACCGCCAGCAGAAAGCCAATGCCTTCGGCGGCGCGCAGAACCAGCAGCCACCGCACCGCGTGCGCATCGCCGAAGAGGCCGGTGCCGACGGCGCCGCCGAGCAGGCTGGCAACAACCAGCACAAGCAGCCCCGTGAGCATGCTGCGCCGAAGGCCAATGGTGTCGGCCGCAAGCCCGATCACCAGCCCGAGAGTCATGCTGGCCACTTGCACCAGCGACAGCAGAAAACCGGCTTCGACCAGGCTGATGCCGAGCGACGCCTGCAGGGCCGGCACGGCGGGCGGCAGCTTGCCCAGGTGCAGCGCAGCGCTCACGCCGCCGAAAAGGACGGCGAAGGCGGCGGCTGGAACGCGCGCGGAGACGGCGGCCACCGAACTCACCCGATGCCCCGCCGGCCGGTGAGCCTTTCGTGCTCGCGCATGGCGAACCGATCGGTCATGCCGGCGATGTAGTCGGCCACGGCGCGATGCCGGTCGCGCCGGTCGGCGTAGGAAGCGGGCATCTCGGCACTCCGCTCGAGGTACGCGTCGAACAGCTCCCGCACGACCTGCTGCGCCTGGTCGGTGGTCTGCGTCACCTGCGGATGCCGATAGAGGTTGCGGAACAGGAAGCTCTTGAGCTCGCTGGATTGGGACTGCATGGTTTCGCTGAAAGCGACGAGCGGCGGTGAGTTGCGGACGCCGTCGGCATCGACCGGAGCTGCACTTTCGACCGCCGCACGGGTGGCGTCGATCACGTCATAGACCTGGGCGCTCAGCATGCGCCGGATCGTCTCGTAGAGCACGCGCCGCCCTTCCAGCCCGGGGTACTCGGCGAGTGCCTCACGGCGGTAGCGCTCGAACAGCTCCACCTCGCCGAGCTGCTCGACGCTGATGAGCCCCGAGCGCACGCCGTCATCGATGTCGTGCGCGTTGTAGGCAATGGCGTCCGCCAGGTTGCACAGCTGCGCCTCGAGCGCCGGCTGGGTGCGGTCGAGGAAGCGCCGGGCCACGCCGTTGGGTTCGGCGGCCTCCAGGCGTTCGGCATTGGCGCGCGAACAGTGCTTGAGAATGCCCTCGCGGGTCTCGAAGCTGAGATTCAGGCCGTCGTATTGCGGGTAGCGGTGCTCCAGCGCATCGACCACGCGCAGGCTCTGCAGGTTGTGCTCGAAGCCGCCGTGGCTTTCCATGCAGGCGTTGAGCGCATCCTGCCCCGCGTGGCCGAACGGCGTGTGACCGAGATCGTGCGCCAGGGCAATTGCCTCCACCAGGTCTTCGTTGAGGCGCAAGGCACGCGCGATGGAACGGCCAAGCTGCGCCACCTCGAGCGAATGCGTGAGCCGGGTACGAAACAGGTCGCCCTCATGGTTCAGGAACACCTGCGTCTTGTAGACCAGGCGCCGGAACGCGGTGGAGTGCACGATGCGGTCGCGGTCGCGCTGAAAGGCATCACGCGTCGGCGCGGGCGGCTCGGCATGGCGGCGCCCGCGCGAGCGCGCGGGGTGGCAGGCATAGGCCGCAAGACTCATCGGCGCACCCTTGGCGCTGCGCTCATCCGGCGCTGCAGCACTGCGCGAGCACCTCGCGCACCAGCGCATCTGGCGCGCTGCTGACCGCGGCGGAGCCCGGCTTGTCGATGACCACGAAGCGGATCTCGCCGGCTTCGGACTTCTTGTCGACCCGCATCAGTTCAAGGTACCGGTCGGCCCCCAGTGCCGGGCCGACCGTCGGCAGGCCGGCGCGTTCGATCAACCGCGTGAGCCGCTCGACAAAGGCGGCATCGACGCCGCCAAGCCGCTGTGACAGGTGCGCAGCCATGACCATGCCACAGCCGACCGCTTCGCCGTGCAGCCATTCGCCGTAGCCCAGGCCCGATTCGATGGCGTGCCCGAAGGTATGGCCGAAGTTGAGAATGGCGCGGAGGCCCGTTTCGCGCTCGTCCTGCCCCACGACCAGCGCCTTGATCTCGCAGCTGCGCTTGACGGCGTAGGCCAGCGCGGCGGGGTCGCGGGCCACCAGCGCATCGATGTTCGCTTCGATCCAGTCGAAGAACGCCATGTCGTGGATGGGCCCGTATTTGATGACTTCGGCCAGGCCCGCGCTCAGCTCCCGCGGCGGCAGCGTCTGCAACGTGCCCAGGTCGCAAACCACGAGCTGCGGCTGATAGAACGCGCCGATCATGTTCTTGCCCAGCGGGTGGTTGATGGCGGTCTTGCCCCCCACCGACGAGTCGACCTGCGCCAGCAGCGTGGTCGGCACCTGGACGAACGGCACGCCGCGCATGTAGCTGGCGGCGGCAAAGCCTGTCATGTCGCCCACCACGCCGCCGCCCAGGGCGAACAGCACGGTTTTCCGGTCGCTGCCATGGCCGAGCAGCGCATCGAAGATCAGGTTCAGCGTCTGCAGGTTCTTGTGCGCCTCGCCGTCGGGCAATTCGAGAAGGTGCACCGTGCGGAAACGGTCGGCCAGGGCCGCGTGCAGCGCCTTGGCATAGAGCGGTGCCACCGTGGTGTTGCTGACGATCAGCGCGCTCGCAGCGTCGGGCGCCGCGGCAAAGCTCGAAGATTCGCCGAGCAGGCCGGCGCCGATCAGGATGGGGTAGCTGCGCTCGCCGAGCTGGATATCGACGCGTTCTGGCGGTGCGGAAGGTGCGGGCAATGGCATGCAGCGAGTTTAGGCGCTGCGGACCGGTTGCTCAGGCGGCGGGTTCTTCCGGGTGGGCGCCCGGCGCCACGATGCCGGCGAGCTCCAGTTGCATGACGATGATGTTCACCAGCATGGCGATCGACGGGCGGCCCGTGTCGACCACGTCGTGGGCCGTTTCCCTGTAGAACGGGTCGCGCGCATCGTGCAGTTCGCGCAGGCGTCCAAGCGGATCGGCCACCTGCAAGAGAGGCCGCTTGACGTCATGCCGCAAGCGGCGAAACAGGTCTTCGGGGGAAGAGCGCAGGTAGATCACGTGGAAGTGGTCCCGCAACTGCTTGCGATTGACCTCCCGCAAAACCGCTCCGCCTCCCGTGGCAAGCACGCCGTGAGGCTGTGCGCAAAGGTCGGCTATTACCGTTTGCTCGAGGTCCCGGAAAGCGATTTCGCCTTCCCGCTCGAAGTAATCGCGAATCGAGCAGCCGATGCGCTGCTCGATCACGTGGTCGGTATCGACGAACGGAAGATTGAGGCGGGCGCCCAGGCGCCGCCCCACTGCGGATTTACCGGCGCCGGGCAACCCGACGAGTGCGACCGCCACGCGGTGGCTGCTACGCCCGCGCGTCAGCGCGCGGCGTTGCGGTCGGTAATCATCTTCGGAGTGATAAAGACGAGCATTTCGGTCTTGTTGGCAACGCGTTCGCGCTTGCGGAACAGTGCCCCAAGGTAGGGCACTTCACCCAGCACCGGCACGCGCGATTCGTCATTGGTTTCGGTGAGTTCGAAGATACCACCGATGACGACCGTGCCGCCGTTCTCGACCAGCACTTCGGTCTGCACGTGCTTGGTGTTGATGGCCGGACCCGCCGAAGTGTTGACGCCGCGGGCATCCTTGCTCACGTCCAGGGTCAGGATGATGTTGCCTTCGGGCGTGATCTGGGGCGTGACTTCGAGCTTGAGCACCGCCTTGCGGAACGAGATCGACGTGGCGCCGCTGGAGGTTGCCTGCTGGTAGGGGATTTCTTCACCCTGCTCGATCAGCGCCTTGGTCTGGTCGGCCGTGATGACGCGGGGGCTGGAAACCAGCTTGCCCTTGCCGTCAGCTTCGAGCGCCGAGATCTCGAGGTTCAACATGCGCGACAAGCTCGAGTTGAACAGCGAGATCGCGAAGGTACCGGGCGAATTGCCGGTGCCGCCGGCATCGCCTGCGGGCAGGTTGAGGAAATTGGAGTTGGTCCAGGTGGCTGCCGCTGCGCCGACGCCGCCGGCGGCGGTGGTGGTAGGCATGACCCCGAGGGTGCCGTATGCCGGATTGCCGTTGGCCGACGCGACGCGTTCGCGGGAGATACCGCCGCCCAGGCGCACGCCGAGCGACTTGCCGAAGGTGTCGGAGGCTTCCACGATGCGCGCTTCGATCAGCACCTGGCGAACCGGGATGTCGAGCTTCTGGATCAGTTCGCTCACTTGTGCAAGGCGCGACGGCACGTCGGAGACGAACAGCTGGTTGGTGCGCGACTCCGCGATCACGCTGCCGCGCGGGCTCAGGATGCGGGTCGTGGTGCCGGAGCCGCCACCGCCGCCCGACGAGGCGCCGGTGCCGGTCAGGCCCTGGGCAATGGCAATCGCCTTGGTGTAGTTGAGCTGGAACGACTGGGTACGCAGCGGCTCCAGGTTCTCGATTGCGGCCTTGGCTTCGAACTCGAGCTTTTCCTTGGCGTTGATTTCATCCTTGGGCGCAATCCATAGCACGCTGCCGTTCTTGCGCATGCCCAGGTTCTTCGCCTGCATGATGATGTCGAGGGCTTGGTCCCACGGCACGTCCTTCAGCCGCAGCGTCAGCGCGCCGGTCACCGAATCGGAGGTCACGATGTTGAAGTTCGTGAAGTCGGCGATCACCTGCAGCAGCGAGCGGATCTCGATGTTCTGGAAGTTCAGCGACAGCTTCTCGCCGTTGTAGCCCACGCCTTGGGTCAGCTTGGTCGGGTCGACCTTGCGGGCACGCACTTCGACGACGAACTGGTTCTCGCTCTGGTAGGCGCTGTGCTCCCAGTCGCCCTTGGCCTCGATCGTCATGCGAACGCGGTCACCGGACTGTTGCGAGGTGATCAGCTGGACCGGCGTGTTGAAGTCGGCCACGTCGAGGCGGCGGCGCAGGCCCTCGGGCAGCGTCGACTTGGTGAATTCGACGACGAGGTTCTTGCCCTGCTGCTTGACATCGACGCCCACCTGGTTGTTCGGCAGGTCGACGATCACGCGGCCGGTGTTGTCGGAACCGAGGCGGAAATCGACGTCGCGCAGCGGCAGCGTGTCGCGGTTGCGGTTCTCGGCAAACACGGTGGGCGTGGACGACGCGAGCGCCGTGCCGGCTACCGGCTCCAGGATCACCAGCAGCGACTTGCCCTGAATCTCGGTCTTGTAGGCGGTTGCCTGCTTGAGGTTCAGCACCACGCGGCTGCGCTCGCCGGCCTGCACCACGTTGACGGAACGCAGGTTGCCCTGGTTCACCTCGATGGCGGAGCGCCCGATGGCGTTGGTGACGCCCGGGAAATCAAGCGCAATGCGCGCCGGGGTCTGGACGGCAAAGCCGGTCGGCACGGCCGCGAGCGGCTGTGCCAGGTCGATGCGGATGACCTCGGCGCCGGATTGCGTCGAACTGGTTACCGCTTCGATGGCGTTTTGCGCATGCGCCATGGCAAATGCGCCGAATGCCAGCAGACCCAGCCCGGCAGCTCGCAGCCGCTGTGCCATTGTTGATTTTTTCTGATTCATTTCGCACTCTCTTGCAGCTGCAATGTCGCCACGCGTTCGATCCATTCACCGGCGGCGTCTTGCACGATTTCACGCAAGGCGACTTCGGTTTCGTTGATACGGGTAATGCGCCCGTAGTTGAGCCCCAGGTACTCGCCGACGCGCACCTTGTAGAGGAGCTTGTCGACACGGACCAGCGCCACCGGCTGGCCGTTGCGGTTCATGCTGCCCACCATGGCCATCGAGTCGAGCGGGAAGGCTTCGAGCGCTTCCTTGCGACGCGCCAGTTCAGGCGCGATCAGCTCCGACGTGCTGGGCTGGTTCGATTCGCGGCGCAGTGCCTGGGTGAGCTTCAGCAGGTTGAACGGCTCGAAAGCAGCCCCTTCGGTATAGGTCTGGGGCGTGAATTTCTTGGGCTCGGTGATCGGCGGCACGTTGGGCTTGACTTGGGCGCGCTGCTCGACCATCCAGCGGCGCAGGTCTTCCTGCTCCGAATCGGCACAGGCGCTCAAGCCCATTGCGGCCGCTGCCAGCCACAGGAGTTTGGCGATCGTCCTCATTTCTTCGCCTTTGGCGCCGCAGCGCGTTTCTGGGCCGCGCGCTCTTCGTCATCGAGATAGCGGTAGGTGCGGGCCGTGGCATCCATCGTCAGGGCGCCGTCCTTGTCTTTTTGCGGAGTGATCGTCAGGTTGTTCAGCGTCACGATGCGGGAGAGGCCCGCGACGTCGGCGGCAAACGAGCCGATGTCGTGGTAGCGGCCGGTCACACGCACGGCGATCGGCAGTTCCGCGTAGTAGTCCTTGACCGAAACCTGCCCCGGACGGAACAGCTCGAACTGCAGGCTGCGGCCGAGGCCGGCCTGGTTGATGTCGGACAGCAGTGCGTCCATTTCCGCCTTGCTCGGCAGCTGCTTCTCGAGCAGCGTCACATATTGCTGCACCTGCTCGCGCTGCTTCTTCAGCAGTTCGAGGTTGGCGGCCAGTGCGACCTTCTTCTGGTAGTCGGCGCGCAGCGTGACTTCCTTGGCGCGCTCGCTTTCGAGTTCGTCGTTCGAGTTGGTGAGCCACAGGAACCACAGGCCGACCAGCACCATTGCCGTCACCGCCAGGCACAAGGCATAGCGGGGCACTGGCGGCCAGCTGGCCGGATCGTTCGGATTCAGGTTGCGGAACTGGTCGCCGAAGCCACGAAATGCGGCGCCGACGTCTATCTTTTGAGAGGGGCGATTGCTTGCCATGATCCGTCCTACCCCTTGACCTGCGCCGCTGTGGCCAAGGCTTTCTCAGCCGCGGCCTTCTGCGCGTCGGTCGGCCGCTTGAGGCCGATGCGCATCGTGAAGTTCGCCACGCGGCGCTGGTCGCGCTGGCTCAGGCTCACCGTTGCGGAAGTAATTTCGACCAGCTCCGGCTTGACCAGCCACGGGCTGTTGTTGCCCAGGTTGCGCAGCAGTTCGGAAACACGCTCGTTCGACTGCGCCATGCCTTGCAGCGTGACCGTCTGGTTGTCCTGCTTCATGCTGGTGATGTAGGCGCCGTCGGGCAGTTGCCGAACCAGTTCATTGAGCAGGTGCACCGGCAGGTTGCGGTCGCCCTGGAGGTCTTCAACCGCCTGCTGGCGCGCACGCAGGGCTGCAATTTCCTGTTGCAGCGTCGAGATCTCCTTGATCTCGGCATCGAGCTTGGTGATTTCGGTCTTCAGGAAATTGTTCTTGGCCTGCTGGGCCGAGATTTGCGCCTCGAACCAGAGAAAGCCGAGGCCCGCGATCACGCCGCCCAGGATAGCCGCGGCGCCCAGGGTGCCGTAGAAAGCTTCGCGGCGCCGCTTGCGCGCGGCTTCGCGATGCGGAAGCAAATTGATGAGGATCACTGCACGAACCTCCGCATGGCGAGACCGCAGGAGGTCAGATAGGAAGGCGCCTCGCGCCGGACCTTCTTCTCACGGATGTTGGGACCCATCTCCATGCCGTCGAACGGATTCACGAGCGAACAGGCAAAGGAGGTCTGACGGGTGACGGCGCTGGTCAGGCTCGGCAACGAGGCCGAACCGCCGGCGAGCAGCACATAGTCGACGCGGTTGTGCGGCGTGCTGGTAAAGAAGAACTGCAGTGCACGGGCAATTTCCTGCGCAATGCTTTCCACGAAGGGCTTCAGAACGCTGGAGCCGTAGTCGTCAGGCAGGTCGCCGCTGCGCTTCTTGGCTTCGGCCTCTTCGGCGGAAAAGCCGTACTGGCGCACGATCAGCTGGGTCAACTGGGCGCCGCCGAAAGCCTGGTCGCGGTCGTACAGCACCTCCTGGTTGCGCAGCACCTGCATGCTGGTGGTGAAGGCGCCCACTTCGAAAAGCGCCACAACGGCGTCGAGGCCCTTGCCCGGCAGTTGCTCGATCAGGCGGGCGGTTGCAAGGCGCGATGCATAAGACTCGACGTCCAGGATCATCGCCTTCAGGCCGGCCGCTTCGGCCAACCCTTCGCGGTCCTGGACCTTTTCCTTGCGGGACGCGGCAATCAGCACCTCGACATCGCCGGCGGAGGCCGCGCTCTGGCCGGTCACGCAAAAGTCGAGACTGACTTCGTCCAGCGAAAAGGGAATGTATTGGTTGGCTTCGGACTCGACCTGCAGTTCGAGTTCCTGCTCGCTCATGCCGCCCGGAAGAATGATCTTCTTGGTAATGACGGCCGAAGGAGGCAGCGCCAGCGCCACATTGCGCGTGCGGGTGCCGCTCTTGCGCACGACGCGGCGGACGGCTTCGGCCACTTCATCGAACTTTTCGACGTTGCCGTCAGTGATCCAGCCCCGCTCGAGGGGTTCGATCGCACACCGCTCCAGAACCAGCTTGCCGCTGGCCTCACGGCCGAGCTCGACCAGCTTGACGCTGGACGAACTGACGTCCAAGCCGAGCATGGGGGCGTTCTGACGACGAAACAATGATCCGAAAGCAGCCAAGTTAGGTCCCTTTACCCCTGCATTTGTAACCAATGGAAAAAATTGCGTTCGGTTGCATGCTAGCAGGAGGCGTACTTGCAACCAAGCAACCGCGGGCTCCAAGCCTGGGGACCGTTGTCAAAAGCTGACGTTGTAGCCACATTCAGTAACTTTTGGTTTAGCCCGCAACGATGCGCCAAAGTTCGGTCCTCGGCAAGAGGGCGGCTTTTTATAATGTCAGGTGATTCTCCGGGCCCACATGCAAGAAACCTCACGCCCTAAAGGGCCAGCCAAGACTCCCTCCCCCACACGCCCAGCCTGGCTCAAATGGCTGCTGCGCTTCATGGCCTGGGGATTCGGCATTGCCGCGGCCGGTGCGCTGGCCGTTCTGTGCGTGGTCGCGGTCGCCCTGGCGGTTGCCTACCCCAATCTGCCGGATATTTCCGAGCTGTCCGACTACCGGCCGAAGCTGCCGCTGCGGGTTTTCTCGGCCGAAGGCATTTTGATCGGCGAATTCGGCGAGGAACGGCGCAACCTTACGCCGATCGCGGCGATCCCCAAACTGGTGAAGGAAGCGGTGTTGGCCGCTGAAGACACGCGCTTCTACGACCATGGCGGCGTCGACTACAAGGGCATGGTGCGCGCGGGGCTGGCCAACATGAACCGCGTGAAGAGCCAGGGCGCCTCGACCATCACGATGCAGGTAGCGCGCAATGTCTACCTGAGTTCGGAGAAAACGCTCACCCGCAAGATCTACGAAGTGCTGCTCACCTTCAAGCTGGAGCACCTGCTTACCAAGGACCAGATCTTCGAGATCTACCTGAACCAGATCTACCTGGGCAACCGCGCCTACGGTTTTGCCGCGGCCTCCGAAGCGTATTTCGGCAAGCCGCTGCAGGATCTTTCCATTGCCGAGGCGGCCATGCTGGCCGGCCTGCCGAAGGCACCGGGCGCCAACAACCCGGTCAACAATCCGCAGCGCGCGCGCGGGCGCCAGTTCTATGTGATCGACCGCATGCAGGACGCAGGCTTCATCACGGCCGAGCAGGCTGCCCAAGCCAAGAAGGAAGAGTTGCACCTGCGCGACGCGGCGGACCCGAACCGCCTGCACGCCGAGTACGTGGCCGAAACCGTGCGCCAGCTCATGTATGCGCAATACGGCGACAGCACCTACACCCGCGGCCTGAAGGTGTACACCTCGCTGGTGGCCGCCGACCAGGCCGCCGCATACAAGGCGCTGCGCAAGGGCATCATGGACTACGAGCGGCGCCAGATCTATCGCGGCCCCGAGAAATTCGTCGATCTTCCGAACGACCCCAAGGAACTCGACGAAGCCGTGGACGACGCGCTGACCGACCACCCCGACAACGGCGACGTGATGTCGGCGGTGGTGCTCAAGGCCAGCGCCAAGGAAATCTCGGCCGTCCGCGGCAACGGCGACCCGGTGCAGATCACCGGAGAAGGCCTCAAGCCCGCGCAATCCGGCCTTTCCGACAAGGCACCGCCCAACATCAAGATCCGCCGCGGCGCCGTGATCCGCGTGGTGAAGACGCCCAAGAACACCTGGGAGATCACCCAGCTGCCCGAAGTGGAAGGCGCCTTCGTCGCCATGGATCCGCGCGATGGCGCCATCAAGGCGCTGGTGGGGGGCTTCGACTTCGGCAAGAACAAGTTCAACCACGTCACGCAGGCCTGGCGCCAGCCGGGTTCGAGCTTCAAGCCGTTCATCTACTCGGCCGCGCTCGAGAAGGGCTTCACGCCTTCCACGGTGATCAACGACGGACCGCTCTTCTTCGATGCCGGCACCACGGGCGGCCAGCCCTGGGAGCCCAAGAACTACGGCGGTGGCTACGACGGCCCGATGTCGATGCGCACCGCGCTCATGAAGTCGAAGAACCTGGTGTCGATCCGAATCCTGCAATCCATCGGCACGCGCTATGCGCAGGAATGGATCACCAATTTCGGCTTCGACAAGGACAAGCACCCCGCCTACCTGCCCATGGCGCTGGGCGCCGGAGCGGTCACGCCGATGCAGATGGCCGTGGGCTACTCGGTATTTGCCAACGGCGGCTACCGCGTCAATCCATACCTGGTCACCCGCATTACCGACCACAAGGACCGGGTGCTGGTCGACAAGCAGCCGCCGCTGCTCAACGAGACGATCCGGGCCATTCCCCAGCGCAACGCCTTCATCATGGATTCGCTGCTGCAATCCATTACGCGCGCCGGCACGGCGGCCAAGGCGCAGGCCATGCTCAAGCGGCCCGACCTCTACGGTAAGACGGGCACCACCAACGACTCGCTCGACGCCTGGTTTGCCGGCTTCCAGCCCACCATGACCGCCATTTCCTGGATCGGCTACGACACGCCGCGCAACCTGGGCGACCGCGAAACCGGCGGCGGCTTGAGCCTGCCGATCTGGATCAACTACATGGAAACCGCCATCAAGGGCGTGCCCGTGACCGATCTTTCCACCACCCCGCCGGCTGGCGTCGTGAGCGTTGGCGGTGAGTGGTACTACGACGACTACGCGCCGGGCCGCGGCGTCTCCAGCCTTGGCGTGGAGACCCCCGCCACGCCGCCCGCGGAGTCACTGAGCGGCGTGCCGGTGAGCCCGCCTCCGCCGCCTGAAGAACGCAATCGGATTCTCGACCTCTTTAGGAATTGAGAATGAGCAGAGTCAGGGGGCCGCAAACTCCAGCGGCTGCCCGGCTTGCAGGCTTGCCTCGCGCGACAGGTTGCCGAAGAACTCCTCGCCGGTCTTGGTGTCGACCCAGGCCTTGCCGTCGAAGCGGTAGTGATAGCCGCCGGAGCGCGCGGCCAGCCAGATTTCCTGCAGCGGCTTCTGCAGGTTCACGATCAGCTGGCTGCCGTTCTTGAATGAAATCGTGATCATCCCGCCCACCCGCTGGTTGTCGATGTCGGCGTCGGTTGCATCGTTGATGCGGTCGCAGCCTTGCTCGATGGCGGCGAGCGCAGCTTCGGCGCGGTCCATGTATTCGGAGTCGGTCATTACAATTTCGTTATGTTGAATGTTCGTCAAATTCTAGTGAGCGCCTCCAGCCGCGCTGCGCTCATGGTCTGCCTGGCTGCGGTAGCGGGCGCCCTGGGCGCTTGCGGGCAGCGTGGGCCGCTCTATCTACCGACCGATCCGGCGGCCGCGCAGCGCGCGACCCTGCCGCAGTTGCTCACGCCCGGCGGCTCGCGCGCTGCCGACGCTGAAGCCGCGCCCAAGCCCGCCGCGGCCAGCAGTGCGCCGGCTGCCCCAACCGGCAATGCCACCAGCCCCGGAGTGCCGAAGTGACGAACGCCCCTCTCCTTCCGGGCCATCCGCACATCGCGCATCGCGACGGCGCGCTCCATGTCGAGGGCCTGAGCCTCGACGCCCTCGCCCGCGAACACGGCACCCCCTTGTTTGTCTATTCGAAGCAATGGATGCTGGACGCGTTGGCGGCCTACCAGCGCGGCTTCGAGGGCCGCGAAGCCCTGATCTGCTACGCGATGAAGGCGAATTCATCGCTCGGCGTGCTGCGCGTGTTCGCCGAGGCGGGCTGCGGGTTCGACATCGTTTCGGGCGGCGAGCTGGCCCGTGTGCTGGCCGTGGGCGCCGATCCGGCAAAGATCATCTTCTCGGGCGTGGGCAAGACCCGCGCCGAAATGCGGCAGGCGCTCGCGGCCGGCATTGCTTGCTTCAATGTCGAGAGCGAAGCCGAGCTCGACGTGCTCAACGAAGTGGCGCTGGCTGAAGGGCGCCGCGCGCCCATCAGCATCCGCATCAACCCGAATGTCGATCCGAAGACGCACCCGTACATCTCCACCGGCTTGAAGGGCAACAAGTTCGGCATCGCCCATGACCGCGCGGTCGAGGCTTATCGCCATGCCGCCAGGCTTCCGGGGCTCGAGGTGGTGGGCATCGACTGCCACATTGGCTCGCAGATCACCGAAGCCTCGCCCTACCTGGATGCCTGCGACCGGATACTCGACCTGGTCGAAGCCATCGAAGCGGCCGGCGTGCCCATCCATCACCTGGACTTCGGCGGCGGCCTGGGCATCGACTACAACGGCGAAGTGCCGCCCAAGGCCGATGCGCTCTGGCAGCAGCTGCTCGCGCGGCTCGACGCCCGCGGCTTCGGTCGGCGCAAGCTGGTCATCGAGCCGGGCCGTTCGCTGGTCGGCAATGCAGGCGTGTGCGTGACCGAGGTGCTCTACACCAAGCCGGGCGAAGACAAGAATTTCTGCATCGTCGATGCGGCTATGAACGACCTGCCCCGCCCGGCGATGTACCAGGCGTTCCAGCAGATCGTGCCGCTGCGCATCCGTGCGGGCAGCGCGCCGGTCTACGACGTGGTCGGCCCGGTTTGCGAAAGCGGCGACTGGATTGGCCGCGACCGTGCGCTCAACGTGGTGTCCGGCGACCTGCTGGCCGTGCTGTCGGCAGGCGCCTATTGCATGAGCATGGCCAGCAACTACAACACGCGCGGCCGGGCCGCCGAAGTGCTGGTGAGCGGCCAGAGCGCCACCCTGATCCGTCGCCGCGAGACGATGGAAGACCAGCTGCGCAGCGAGCGGATCGAGGGCTGATCCGCCGCAGCCGCCGTGCGCCTTGGGCGGGCCGATCAGCGCGTCAGCCGGCGCTGCTGCGGCCCAGCGACTTCTCGTTGCCGCTACTGCCGCCGCGAGCGCCCGCCGAGGGCTTCGGCTTGCGCTTGCTCGCGTAGTTCCACACGCGCCACCCCAGCAACACCGCGACGATTGCCGCGTAGACGAACACCTCGGCAAAGTTGTT
The DNA here is from genome assembly GCF_023195515.1 of Variovorax sp. S12S4. Classification (NCBI taxonomy): domain Bacteria; kingdom Pseudomonadati; phylum Pseudomonadota; class Betaproteobacteria; order Burkholderiales; family Comamonadaceae; genus Variovorax; species Variovorax sp. S12S4. The sequence goes on along the minus strand of NZ_JALPKR020000002.1, from coordinate 3,061,757 downwards.
CTTGCCCGCGCGCATCCAGAAGAAGTGCAGCAGGCCGAGGCCGGCGATCAGGTAGACCAGCTTGTGCAGCATTTGCCAGCGCTTGGCGCCCAGTGCCTTGATCGCGCGGTTGAACGATGTGGCGGCCAGCGGCGTCAGCAGCACGAAGGCCGTGAACCCCACCAGGATGAACGGCCGCTTGGCAATGTCCTTGGCGATCTCGGCCCACTCGAAGCCCATGTCGAACCAGCTGTAGCACAGCAGGTGCACCACCACATAGAAGTACGCGAACAGGCCCAGCATGCGGCGAAAGCGTGCGAGCGCGTTCGCCTTGGCGATCACGCGCAGCGGCGTCACGGCCAGCACGATGCAGATGAAGCGCAAGTTCCAGTCGCCCGTGGCGCGAATCAGGAACTCGGCCGGGTTCGCACCCAGCCCGTCGGTGAATGCGCCATAGGTCAGCCACGCGAACGGCAGCAGGCACAGCAAGAAGACCACCGGCTTGGCCGCCGGATGCATGAGCAGCTTGTTCATGGCGCAAAGGCTGAATGGCGAGGCAGGCTCGGGCTCAATAGTTCTTCTTCAGGTCCATGCCCGCATAGAGCTGGCCGACCTGGGCTTCGTAGCCGTTGAACATCAGCGTCTTGTTGCGCTTGGCAAAAAGCCCGCCGCCGTCGCCGATGCGGCGCTCGGTGGCCTGGCTCCAGCGCGGATGGTCGACGTTCGGGTTCACGTTCGAATAGAAACCGTATTCCTGGGCCGCGGCCTTGTTCCACGCCGTGCTCGGCTCTTTCTCGACGAAGCGGATCTTCACGATCGACTTGGCCGACTTGAACCCGTATTTCCACGGCACCACCAGGCGCACCGGCGCGCCGTTCTGGTTGGGCAGCACTTCGCCGTACATGCCAAAGGCCAGCAGCGTGAGCGGATGCATGGCCTCGTCCATCCGCAGGCCTTCGGTGTAGGGCCAGTCGAGCACGCGCGAGCCGACGAAAGGCATGGTCTTGGGGTCGGCCAGGGTCACGAACTCCACATACTTGGCGTTGCCCTGGGGTTCGACCCGCTTGATGAGCTCGGCCAGCGAATAGCCCACCCACGGAATGACCATCGACCAGCCCTCGACACAGCGCAGGCGGTAGATGCGCTCTTCCTGCGCGCTGAGCTTCAGCAGGTCTTCGATGCCGTATTTGCCGGGTTTCTTGACCAGGCCCTCGACCTCCACGGTCCACGGGCGGGTCTTGAGCGTGCCCGCGTTCTTGACCGGGTCGCCCTTGTCGGTGCCGAACTCATAGAAGTTGTTGTAGCTCGTCGCGTCCTTGTAGTCGGTGAGCTTTTCCATCGTTTGCGCGCCCGGCACGGCGGACTTGGCGCCCGGCAGCAGCGCCAGCTTGTGCGGGCCGGTCGCCTGTGCGAAGGCCTCGCGTCCTGCAAAGCTTGCCAGCGCGGCACCGGCCGCGCCGCCAGCCATCAGCTTCAGCAGGTCGCGCCGGCTCTCGTAGACGGCGCGCGGCGTGATTTCGCTCGAAAGCGGATGGATGAAACCGCTGTTGCGACCTTGCGGGCGGGAGGAGAACGACATGGTGATGGCCTTTCGCGTGAATCGTTTTGCTCAGGGTAGTTCGAGCAATTCCCTGATTCGGTTACGCACAATCGCTGCGCGTGGATTCAATTCTTCGCGAAAAAGCCGGCGGCCGGGGCTACAAGGTGCCGTAACTGTGCAGTCCGCTCAGGAACATGTTCACGCCCAGGAAGGCAAAGGTGGTGACCGCCAAGCCGGCCAGCGCCCACCAGGCCGCCACGGTGCCGCGCAAACCCTTGACCAGCCGCATGTGCAGCCAGGCCGCGTAGTTGAGCCAGACGATCAGCGCCCAGGTTTCCTTCGGGTCCCAGCTCCAGTAGCCGCCCCAGGCATCGGCCGCCCACAAGGCGCCCAGCACGGTGGCAATGGTGAAGAAGGCAAAACCGACCGTGATCGACTTGTACATCACGTCGTCGAGCACCTCGTTGGCGGGCAGCCTTGCCGCAATGCGCTTGCGCCCCAGCAGAATGCCCGCAGCGATGAGTGCGGAAATGCCCGCATAGATCACCCAGTAGCTCCCGCCGGCCTCTTGCACGCGCTGGCGGAATGCCACCGGAACAAAGCACAGCGCCACGCCCAGGAGCCAGATCGGCGTGAGCTTGTACCAGCGGGTTTCGCCCGCCTGTTCCTTCACCAGGTAGGCAAAGGCCACCATGGCCGCAAGCGCGAAAGTGCCGTAGCCGATGAAGTTGGCCGGCACATGCAGCTTCATCCACCAGCTTTGCAGCGCGGGCACCAGCGGCTGGATCTCGTGTGCGTTGCGCACCAGCGTGTACCAGAGCAGGAAGCCCACCGCCGCACTCACCACCAGCATGACGAAGGCGCCGAGCGCCCGGGTGCCGTAGCGCGCTTCGAAGTACAGATAGAACGCCGCGGTAAGCCAGCAGAACAGCACGAACACTTCGTACAGGTTGCTGACCGGGATGTGCCCGATGTCCGGCCCGATCAGGTGGCTCTCGTACCAGCGCACCATGGTGCCGATGAGCGCCATGGCAATGGCAGCCCATGTGAGGCGCGAGCCGATGAGCTCGAAGGTGTCGCCCTGCTTGCCGCCGAAGAAACCGAGCCAGTAGAACAGCGTGCTCATGAAGAACAGCACGCTCATCCAGAGAATGGCCGACTGGCTCGACAGGAAGTACTTGAGCCAGAACACCGTGTCCGCGCGCGCCAGGTCGCCCTGGTAGGAGCCGATGGCCAGCAGCGAGGCCGCCGCCACGACGATGGCGAGCACCCGCAGCGGCCGCCAGAACCAGCCGATCGCAATGACGGAAATCATCGCGGCGACGAGGATCGGCTTCTCGTACGAGTCCATAGCGCCCGCATACCGCACAAAGGCAAAAAGGCCGCCTGCAAGCACCAGTGCCGCGAAAACCCAGTCGAACAGGTTGCGGCGCGAAAACCAGCTTTCGTTGAGCGTGAGGGTGGTGGTGTTCATGGCGACGCCGGTCCTTCGTTTTTCAAGGCAAGCAGCTTGTGCTTGAGGTGCTCGAACTCGCGATCGCTGTCAATCGTCTTGCGATTGACCGAGAAGGCCATCGTGGCAGCCGTGGTGTTGTTGTGTCCTGCGCTTGTGCCGCCGGGTGCCAGCCACACCCAGAGCCGGCGCTCGCGCACGTACAGCATGGCAAAAATCCCGATGATCAGCAACAGGCAGCCCAGATAGACCACGTTCTTTCCGGGCGCTCGCGCCACCTGGAACACGCTGGCCTGCACCTGGGTGAAGTCGGTCATCATCATTGCGACGGGCGCCGGATAGAAATGCGCATCGCTGATGGCCAGCACCGCCTGCGTGAGAAAGGCTTGCGACTTGTCGTCGCGCGGCAAGGCCTCGAGCCCCGCGCTTTCGCGGCTGAGATTGAGCAGTTCGAACAGCACGTCGTTCAGGATGCGCACCAGCACCGCGCCGGCACGCTCTCGCTCGGGCTCGGGCACGTTGGCTTCCATGAATTCCGCAATGGCCTGCCAGCCGCCCTGCGTGCTGGCGTCGGCCTTCGCACGCTCGCTGCCGGCAAAGAGCGCGAGTGCACGCGCAGCCGAAACGCTGAGTTGCTCGGCCATTTCGGGCCGCTTCGGATCGACGGCCTTGGCGATGTAGCGCTCGACGGCACGGGCGCGGGTGTCGGCGTCGGCCAGCGAAGCGCGCATACGCACGAAGCTGTCCATGCTGCCCTGCTCGTCGGCCGGCACGCGAAGGTAGCGGAACGGCTCTTCGGGCTTCTCGCGCATGCCGAGCAGGAACACCGGCTGGCCGTCGCCGGTGTCGACCGGCACCATGTAGTTCTGGTATTCGCGCGCCTGGCCCGCGGCGTCGCGCAGCTTGTAGCCGATGCTCGGGCCGATGTTGCGCAGCACCTTCGGCTTGGTGGTCTTGTTGGCGGCGCCCAGGCGCGATTCGATGTCGTGGCGCAGGTCGACCTTGCGCACGTCGGCGCCGCTGCCCATGGCACCCCCGTCGGCAAAATTCTCGACGTTGATCACGCGCAGCGCAGCGTATTCGAGCGTGAGCTTTTCCTTGCCGTTGGTAATTTCAGTGCTTGGCCCGCCAATGACGCCATCGACCTCGAAGGGCTTGGCGGCGGCGGCCATCGGCACCGCCTTGAGCTTCACCTTGGAGCCGCCGTCGTCGAAGCTCGACTGGTAGATTTCCACGCCCTTGTAGCTGGCCGGATGATTGACCTCGATGCGCGCGGGCACCTGGGCGCCGGTCTCGCGGTCGTGCAGCACCACCTCGCTCGCAAACAGCTTGGGCATGCCGGTGGAGTAATAGTCGACGATGAACTTCTTGAGCTCGATCGAGAACGGCAGCTCCTGCAGCAGCACGCCGTCCGACTGCTGCAGGATGGCCACGCTGCCCTGCCCGCCTTCGGGCACCAGGATGTTGCCGCGGAAGGTCGGGTTGCGGGGCGACAGCCGGTGCTGCGGCGGCACGTCGGCAATCATGCCGCCGCCGGTGAACACGCTCTTGCCGTTGAACCAGGTCTGGGCACGCACCACCAGGTCGCCGTCGAGCAGGCCGCCGATGCACACCAGCACGATGGCGCTGTGCGCGGCGATGTAGCCCAGCTTGTGGGCGCCGCCCGCACGCGCCGCGACCATCCAGCCCGCGCCAGACTGGCCTTCCGCCGCTTCGCGCTGCTGCAGCTTGACCTTCCAGCCGCCGCTCACCAGCAGTTGGCCGATGCGGTTGGCTGCCGCGGCGGGCTCCTCGGCAAGCTGGTTTTCAGCGCGCTGGCCGAAGGCCTTGAGGCTCTGCGCGCGGATGTTTTCCTTGAAGGTCTTCAGGTCCACAAAAATGCGCGGCGTGTTGCGCGCAATGCAGAGCGACGTGCTGATCACCAGGAACAGCAGGATCAGCAGGAACCACCAGGCGCTGTAGACCGAATCGAGCTTGGCCGTGCGGAACAGCTCGGCCCAGAATGGACCGAACTGGTTGATGTAGTTGTTGATCGGCTCGTGCTGCTTGAGCACGGTGCCGATGATCGATGCGATGCAGATGACCGTGAGCAGCGCGATGGCAAACCGCATCGACGAGAACAGCTCCACCGCAGCGCGAAGCACTTGCGGGCCGCGATGGACGCGAAGGCCGTGGGTGGAGACAGACATCGGTGGGCGGGAGGAAAGGAACAGGGAAAAAGCAAAGGGCGGGCCATCCAGCTGGATCGGCCCGCCCTCTGTTTGGGTTTTTTATCGGCGGTTAGTTCACGCTGAAGGGCGTGGCGTCAGCGCAGGCCGGCAATGTAGTCTGCAACGGCCTTGATTTCGCGGTCGTTCAGCTTTGCGGCCACACCGGTCATGGGGGCGCTGTTCTGGCGCACGTTGTCCCGGAAGGCAACAAGCTGTGCCACCGTGTAGTCGGCGTGCTGGCCGCCCAGGCGCGGGTACTGGGCGGGCATGCCGGCGCCGTTGGGGCTGTGGCAGCCGGCGCAGGCCGGAATCTGGCGGTCGGCAATGCCGCCGCGGTAGATCTTTTCGCCCAGTGCCACCGTGTCCTTCTCCTTGGAGAAGCCGGTCTTGATCTTCTTGGAGCCCACGAACCACGCGATGTTGCGCATGTCTTCGTCGGACAGCTTGGCCGCCAGGGGCTGCATGATCGGGCTCTTGCGCTTGCCGGACTTGAAGTCCTGCAGCTGCTTGAGGATGTATTCGGGGTGCTGCTGCGCCAGCTTCGGGTTTGCCGCAATGGCCGAGTTGCCGTCTGCGTTGTGGCAGGAGGCACAGGCCTGGGCCGCGGAATTGAACACCGCGTCGCCCTTGGCGGGGTCGGGCTTGGCCGGCTTGGCCGCGGCGGGTGCAGTCGCTGCGGCGGCTGGCGCGTCGGCCGCAAGGCTCGCGCTGGCTGCGACACCCATGAGGGCTGCAAGCAGAAAATTGGCAAACAACTTCATATCGGGGGCTCGATTTATTGGCGCAAAACCCCGCGATTCTACAATGGCGGCCCGTTCCGAAAGCTCATTGATGACTACGCCGTCGCGCAAGCACGCTGCTCCCCCTTCCCGCGCGACCCCTGCCGTGGACCCCATCGTCGCCGAGCGCGAGCGCGTTGCGCTCGGCTGGCTGCACACCGCCCACTTCCTGACCAGCGCCCCGCAGCTCGAGCATTTGCCTCCGCTCGACCTGCCCGAAATCGCCTTCGTCGGTCGCTCGAATGCGGGCAAGTCGACCGCGATCAACACGCTCACCCAGCAGACGCGTCTGGCTTTCGCCTCCAAGACACCCGGCCGCACGCAGCACATCAACCTGTTCGGCGTGGGCAAGCAAAAGGCCGACGACGCCGTGCTGGCCGACCTTCCCGGCTACGGCTATGCCGCGGTCCCCAAGGAAGCCAAGCTGCGCTGGCAGCGCGTCATGGGCAACTATTTGATGACGCGCGAAAACCTGCGCGGCGTCGTGCTGATGTGCGACCCGCGCCAGGGCCTCACCGAGCTCGACGAAATCCTGCTCGATGTGATCCGCCCGCGCGTCGAGCAAGGCCTCAAGTTCCTCGTGCTCCTGACCAAGTCCGACAAGCTCACCCGCAGCGAAGGCGCCAAGGTACTGTCCATTACGCGACTGCAGGCCGGCGGCGGCGAAGTCAAACTGTTCTCCGCCCTCAAGAAGCAGGGAGTGGGAGAAGCCGCGGAGCTGCTGTGGCGCTGGGCGCATCCGCCCGGGGAAACGCTGGCGGAAGCCGGGCAGTCCCCGGTGCCGGAAGACACCTAGGGAAAACCGGCTCGCTGCCGTCCCATCTGCGTGATCCACTATGAAAACAATAGCAACGGAAGTTGAAGGAGACAAAGCATGATCGAGACGTTCCAGCGCAGCCTGCCCAACGGAACCACGCTGAGCTGCCGCGCCACCGGCGCGCCCGGGCGCCCGCTGATGGTGTTCCTCCACGGCTTCCCGGAGGCCGCATTTATCTGGGACGAACTGCTCGAGTACTTCGCCCAGCCTGAACACGGCGGCTACCGCTGCCTGGCGCCCAATCTGCGTGGTTTCGAGAAGTCGAGCGCGCCCACCGAAGTGGCCGCGTACAAGGCCCACCTGCTGATCCAGGACATCCAGCAACTGGCGGCCACAGAGAGCGCCGACGGCACGATGGCCGCGCTGGTCGCGCACGACTGGGGCGGAGCTTTCGGCTGGGGCTATGCCAATGCCTTTCCGGAGCAGGTCGGCCGGCTGGTCATCATCAACTCGCCGCACCCCGGCACCTTCACGCGCGAGTTGCGCAACAACCCGGCGCAGCAGCAAGCCAGCGCCTACATGAACTTCCTGGCAAGGCCCGATGCCGAAGCGCTGCTCTCGGCCGACGACTTCAAGCGCATGTGGCCCTTTTTCACGCTGATGAAGGCCGGCCCCGACGGCTTCGGGTGGCTCACCGAAGAGGTGAAGCAGCAGTACCGCGAGGTATGGAATGCCGGCCTTACCGGCGCCTGCAACCTCTATCGCGTCACGCCGATGAAGCCGCCGCTGCCGGGCCAGAGCATCGACGGCATTCCGGTGCTGCCGCGCGAGCGGCTCACGGTGAACGTGCCGACCTTCGTTTTCTGGGCGCTCGACGACGCGGCGCTGTTGCCGGGCCTGCTCGACGGCCTGGAGGAATACGTGCCCAAGCTCGAGATCAAAAAGGTGCCCAACGCCACCCACTGGATCGTGCACGAACAGCCGCAGCTCGTGGCGCGCGAGATCGAAGCCTTCCTGAAGCGGAACTGAAGAAGCCGCCCCGGTTCTTCTTCAGTAGATCGACGGCGCGCCCTCGGGCCGCGTCTTGAAGCGGCGATGCACCCAGTAGTACTGGGACGGCATCTTGTCGATGTAGCCCTGCAGCCGCTCGTTCATGAGCGCAGTGTCGGCCTCGACATCGTCCGTTGGAAAGTTCTGCCAAGCCGGCAGCACCTCGATCTCGTAGCCCCCGGGCGTGAGCTTGGAGACGATCGGCACCACCTTGGCCTTGCCCAGCCGCGCGAAGCGCGAGAGCGAGGGCACGGTGGCGGCCTGCACGCCATAGAACGGCACGAAGATGGTCTGGTCGCGGCCAAAGTCCATGTCGGGCAGCAGGTACAGCAAGCCGCCCTTGCGCAAGCCTCCGAGCACCGGCTTGATGCCGTCGACCCTGTTGAGCGCCGCCACGTTGCCGAAGCGTGTGCGGCCTTCGCGAATCCATTCATCGACCATCGGATCGCGCTGGGTCGTGTAGATGGTGGCCGAAGGCCGCGGCGTGTGCATGGTCAATGCCGTGGCCGCGGCATCGAGGCCGTAGAAATGCGGCGCGAACAGGATCATCGGCTCGTCGCCGTTGGCGATCTCGTCGATCTCCTGCGGGGCGCCCACCACCTTGAGCCGGCTGGCCACCACTTTTTCAGGCGCATGCCAGAGCCAGCTGCGGTCGAGCCACGACTGCGCAACATACACAAACGTCTCGCGCGCCATGCGGCGGCGTTCGGCTTCGGATTTGCCGGGAAAGCACACGGCCAGGTTGGTGTCGACCACGCGCCGTCGCGGTACCGCGACGGTGTGGAGCACGCGGCCCAGCAGCGCGCCGAAGCCACGTACCAGCGGCAGGGGCAGCGGCGCAATCGCGCGCATGAAACCGATGCCGAGTCGGGAGCCGAGACTCATTGCGCCTGCTCCCCATTGGCCGCAGCCGCCACGACGGTCTCGCCGCGCGGCTCCTTGTAGCGTGCGTAGTCCCACACGTATTGGCCGGGCAGGCTGTGGATCAAGCGGCCGATGGCATCGTTCATTGCAGCTGCAGCGTCTTCGATGGACGCCTTGGGATCGGTGAGCGCAGTGCCCATGATCGGTTCGAAGCGAATCACGTAGCCCGCACCGCGCGGCAGCCTTTCGCACACGCTCAGGAAACAGGCGGCGCCGGTCTGCTGCGCGAGGCGCGGCAGCAGCGTCATGGTGTAGGCCGGCCGGCCAAGAAAAGGCGCCCATACGCCCTGCCCCAGCGGTGGCACCTGGTCGGGCAGGATGCCGGTGTAGCCACCGCTGCGCAGCGTGCGGATGAGGCCGCGCACGCCAGTGTTGTTGGTGGGCAGCGTCTGCAGGCCGGGCCGGTCACGCGAGCCCGCGGCAATCAGTTCGGCCATCCATTTCTTGCGCGCGGGGCGAAACAGCGCGGTGATCGGTCCGTAGGCCTGGAGAAAGCGCTCGCCGATGGCCTGGCCGCACATCTCCCAACTGCCCAGATGCGGCGCCACCAGGATCACGCCCTTTTTCGCCTGCATGGCGGCCTCGAAGGCCTCGACGCCTTCCCAGCGCACCACGCGCCGCAACACGCTTTCGCCCTGCGGGCGCAGCCAGAGCCAGGGCAGCTCGGCGGCCATGTGGCCGGCGGCGGCGATGGCCGGGCGGTACTGGTCGGGGGTGAAGCCCGCGTTTTCGGCATTGGCCTTGAAACGCCGGCGGTAGTCGGGGGCGCACCACCAGACCATCCAGCCCAGCAACGCGCCGAGCCGATGCATCAACGGCATCGGTACACGGGCAAGCAGGCGGAACAGGGTGACCATGGGCAACAGGGAGTGAATACCAGGACGCGCGCGCACGATTGGGCCCGGCTCGAATAGAATGCAAATTGTCGCCGAGTTACGGAACAACTTGCAGGGCGACAAACACAAGCGCAAGAGCGATTGTGCCCCGCCGATTTGTCGGCATCTGCTAAAGCGTTCGCCAGGGCTCCGCAGAGTTGGCAACGCGCCAAGTCACTTCAAGGAGCTTTGAACAAAATGGCGAACGACTTCCTCTTCACTTCCGAATCGGTCTCTGAAGGCCACCCCGACAAAGTCGCCGACCAGATCTCGGATGCCATCCTGGACGCGATCTTCGAGCAGGACCCCCGCAGCCGCGTGGCCGCCGAAACGCTGACCAACACCGGCCTCGTGGTGCTCGCCGGCGAAATCACGACCAACGCGCACGTCGACTACATCCAGGTGGCGCGCGACACCATCAAGCGCATCGGCTACGACAACACCGACTACGGCATCGACTACAAGGGTTGCGCCGTGATGGTCTGCTACGACAAGCAGTCCAACGACATCGCCCAGGGCGTGGACCACGCCAGCGACGACCACCTGAACACCGGCGCCGGCGACCAGGGCCTGATGTTCGGCTACGCCTGCGACGAAACGCCCGAGCTGATGCCCGCGCCCATCTACTACGCACACCGCCTCGTGGAGCGCCAGGCCCAGTTGCGCAAGGACGGCCGCCTGCCCTTCTTGCGCCCCGACGCCAAGAGCCAGGTGACGATGCGCTATGTGGACGGCAAGCCGCACAGCATCGACACCGTGGTGCTCTCCACCCAGCACAGCCCCGACCAGAGCGAAACGCCCACCAAGATGAAGGCCTCGTTCAACGAAGCCATCATCGAAGAGATCATCAAGCCCGTGCTGCCGAAGGAATGGCTGCAGAACACGCGCTACCTGATCAACCCGACCGGCCGCTTCGTCATCGGCGGTCCGCAGGGCGACTGCGGCCTCACGGGCCGCAAGATCATCGTCGACACCTACGGCGGCGCCTGCCCGCACGGCGGCGGCGCGTTCTCCGGCAAAGACCCGTCGAAGGTCGACCGCTCGGCCGCCTACGCCGCGCGCTACGTGGCCAAGAACATCGTGGCCGCGGGCCTGGCGCGCCAGTGTCAGATCCAGGTGGCCTACGCCATCGGCGTGGCGCAGCCGATGAACATCACGGTCTACACCGAAGGCACCGGCGTGATCCCCGACGACAAGATCGCCGAACTCGTGCGCGAGTTCTTCGACCTGCGTCCGAAAGGCATCATCCAGATGCTCGACCTGCTGCGCCCGATCTACCAGAAGACCGCGGCCTACGGCCACTTCGGCCGCGAAGAGCCCGAGTTCACCTGGGAAGCGACCACCCAGGCTGCCGCGCTGCGCTGCGGCCGGCCTCAAAAAAAGCCACCGGCGGTGGGTCAGAAGCGGTAAGCGCCGCTCAGGCCTACCGTCCAGTTGCGGCCCGGCGCGGGCTCGTAATAGCGCGCATTGCCCTCGTTGACGATGACCGACCCCACATAGCGGCGGTCGAACAGGTTATCGACCCGCGCAAAGGCGTTGAACTCCCAACGCTCCCACTTCTTCAAGTAGCCGGCGTAGAGCGCCGCGACCGCGTAGCCCGGCGCGCTGGCGGTGTTGGCGTCGTTCGCCTGCATGCGGCCCAGCGCGCGCACCTCGGCGCCGGCCCGCCAGCCTTCGGGCGGCACCCAGCCGAGCGATGCAAAGAGCGATTGCCGTGCAATGCCGGGAATGCGGTTGCCCGCCGCCACTGTGTTGGATACCGCACAGGGCGACGGCGAGCAGAAGGCATCGCGGTAGCGTGCGTCCAGCCATGTATAGGCAAGCTGCGTGCGCCAGTGGTTGGCCGTTTCATGCTGCCAAGCCAGTTCGAATCCGTTGCGCCGCGTGCGGCCCGCGTTCTGGAACGTGGCGCGGCCACCGCTGTTGGTGTCGGTCACGATCTCGTCGCGGGTGCGGGTCTGGAACAGCGCGGCCGTCAGCAGGCCTCCACCCAGCCTTGCCTTGGCACCCACTTCCACGCTGTCGTTGACCGAGGGCCGCAAGGCAAAGTTGAGCCCGCTGGCGCCGCCCACCCGGTACGAGAGTTCGTTGAGCGTGGGCGTCTCGAAGCCGCGGCCGATCGAGCCGTAGAGCGCCAGGTCCGGCGTTGCCTCGTAGCGCAGCGAGGCGACCGGGAGCGTCTTGCTGTAGCGCGCACTGCCGCTGTCGTCGCGGTTGGCGCCCACGATATAGCGGTCTTGCGAATCGAAGTGCACGCTGCTTCGGCGCACGCCGGCCTCCAGCGTCCACTGCTCGGCCAGGCGCCAGGTGGCTTGTGCATAGGGGTCGAGGTTCCAGACCTCGTTGCGCTCGCTGCGCCGCAGGCGGCCTTGCACGCCCAGCACGGGCGAGGCCACGCGGCCGAGGTAGTTCTCGTAGCCGCGGCGCTGCTCGCGCAGGCTGTCGTAGCCAAGGCCCACGGCAAGGTCGAGCGGCCGGTCGGCCATCTGCAATGCGGCGGTCCAGCGCAGGTCGACCCCGCCGTACTGGCGCGACAGATCGATCACCCCGCCCGCATGCAGCGGATTCTGTTGAGGGCCGAGCGGAATCGACTGGTACTGCACGGTCTTGCGCTCGCCGCCGTACACCATGAGCCGCAGCGACTGCGAAGCACTCACGCGTCGTTCATAGAGCAGGCCGGCCTGCGTCTGCTCGACCGTCTTGCGCGTGTCGAACTGCGTGGCCAGCGCCGCGCTGCGTGGCGCCAGCGCGTACTGGTCGGCCGTGAGGCCCAGCGGGTCTTGCGCGCTGATGCGCACGCTGTTGAGCACCAGTGTGAGCTTGTCGCCGTTGTCCAGCGCGATGCCGAGCTTGCCGTTGGCGATGTCGCGCCGGGCCGCGCTGTGCTCGCGCCAGCCGTCGGTCTGAAAGCGGCTGGCGTTCAGCAGGTAATCGATTGCGCCTTGCGATCCGCTGCCTTGCAGCGACTGCCGCCAGGTACCGAAGCTCCCGCCGGCCGCCGAATACGAAAGGCGCGGCGCGCCCTCGCCCGACGCGGTGAAGGCCTGCAGCACGCCGCCCGAAGAGTTGCCGTAGAGCGCCGAAAACGGTCCGCGCAGGATCTCGACGCGATCGAGCGAGCCGATGTCGATGTTGGAAGTCTGGCCCTGGCCGTCGGGCAGCGTGGCAGGAATACCGTCGACATACAGCCGCACGCCCCGCACCCCGAAGGTGGAGCGCGCACCGAAGCCGCGAATCGACAGCTGCAGGTCTTGCGCATAGTTCATGCGGTTTTGCACCTGCAGGCCCGGAACGCCGCCCAGGCTTTCGGACAAATTGACCTGCAGCCGGTTGTCTCGCATCTCCGCGCCGTCGACGCGATCGACCGAGCCCGGAACGTTGAAGGGCGCGACCTCGCCGCGGGGCGTGGACACCGTCACTTCGGGCAGGCGGCCGCGGTCTGCGTCTGGAGGAGTCGCCTGTTGCGCCTGGGCAGCGAGCGGAGCCCCCAGCAGCAACAGGCGAACGGCAGTGGCGGTGGCGGCGAGTGCGGGCTTCATCATCGCGCCGATTCTGCTTCGGCGCGCGGCGGTGCACGTACTAGCAACAACCCGCGCGGGCCGAAGCAGCCAGCCCAGGTTCTCAGATCAGGTTCTGCGCCAGCCGTACCAGCCGCACACCGCGACGGGAATGCCCAGTGCGAACCAGGCGAGCATGTCGCCCAAGCCGCCGTCGCTGAACAGCGCGGAAATCAGGCCGATGGACGTCAGCACGCCCAGCACGATCGGCCAGCCCCACAAGCGCCGGAAGGCGTGGCGGGGCTTCATGCCTGCACCTTCATGGCCGGGGCCGGGTCAGGCTGCTGCCCGCCATGCTGCGGCGCTCGCCCTGCACTGCCCGCAGCTGTTGGCGCGGCCGGTGTCGGCACGGTGTTGCCGCGCTTGAGCCACAGATAAAGCCCGCTGCCCAGCACGATGATGGTGGCAATGTCGAGCAGCGCCCAGATGATCTGCATCGGCATGCCCGCGTAATCGCCGAAGTGCAGAGGCTGCGACACGAGCAGCGCCGTCAGGTACCACGGCATCTCGGGCGAGGCTGTCACCTGCGTGGTCTTCGCATCGACCAGTACCGGCTTCAGCAGCTTCGAGGTGAAGGGCTCGTTGCCGCGCAGGAAGAAGGTGGTGTGGTGCGGGCTCGAGAACGAAGTGCCCGGGAACGCGATGAAAGACAGCTTCATGTCGGGCGCCTGCTTCAGCGCGACTTCCATCGAACGCTGCACCGATCCGCGCTCGGCTGCGGGGACGGTCGGCTCGTTCTTGTAAGGCGCAAGCAGCGTGCTGAGCTGGTCGTACTGCCAGTACTTGATGATCAGGTCGGCCCAGGTGTTGATCATGCCGGTGGAGCCCACCACGAACAGCCACACCAGCGTGACGATACCCAGCAGGTTGTGCAGGTCGAGCCACTTGAGGCGTGGCCGCTTCTCGCGCCGCACCGTGCCGAAGTCGAGCTTGCGCATGAACGGCGCATAGAGCACCACCCCGGAAACGATGGCCACGAGCAGCAGCAAGCCCATGAAGCCCAGGAAGAGCTTGCCCGCCAGGCCTGCGAACAGGTCGACGTGCAGCTTGAACATCACGTACATGAAGCCCTCGTCGAACTTGGGCTGTGCCAGCACGACGCCGGTGCGCGCATCGATGGCGACCGACTTGAAGTCTTCGGTGGGTTCAGGCGTGGGCGTGAGCGTGACGAGCCAGAGGCCGTCGTCGTCCTCGGGCTGCGAGACGAACTGCACCACGCGGTCGGGGTGCTTGGCGCGCGCCGTTTCGAGCACGCGGTCCAGGCTCACGCGCGGCGTGTCCGCGGGCATCTTGGGCGCTTCGACCTCGGTGCCCAGAAGATGGCCGATCTCGTGATGAAAGATCAGCGGCAGGCCCGTGATGCACAGCAGCAGCATGAACACGGTGCACACAAGGCTGCTCCACTTGTGTACCCAGGCCCAGGTCTTGATCTTTCGGCTGTTCATCATGTCGTCACTGCTCCCATCGAAAGAGAATTATCAAAAGCGGTAGGTTGCGCTTGCCACCACGCTTCGGCGCGAGCCGTACCAGCAGTCACCGCGCGAAAGGCAGGTGCTGAAGTAGACCTTGTCCGTCAGGTTGTTGATGTTGAGCGCATAGCGCCAGTTGGCATTTTCGTAGGCAAAGACGGCATCGAGCAACGTCACCCCCGGCACCCGTGGACCCGCGCCGGACTGCAGGTCGCGGAACGAACTCATCATGCGCACGCCCGCGCCGGCCGAGAACCCGCTGAGGCCGCCGATCGAGAAGCGGTACTTGGCCCAGACGCTCGCCTGGTGCTTGGGCAGGCCCTCGATCAGTTCGTCCGCATCGGTGTAGTTGTAGTGCGCGATCAGGTCGAGGTTCGAGCCGATCGAGCCCTTGGCTTCGAGTTCGAGGCCCTGGGTCTTGGTCTTGCCGACCTGCGTGTACACGTTGGGCGACGGCGAAGTGATCTGGTTCTTCTCGCGCAGGTCGTACACCGCCGCGCTGAACGCAAGCGCGCGGTCTTTCGGCTCGTACTTCACGCCGGCTTCCCACTGCTCACCGCGCAGGGGCGAGAAGATCTGCCCGTTGCGCGGCGACTGCGGCGTGAACGACTCGCTGTAGCTCAGGTACGGGGACCAGCCCGAAGGCATGGCGTACATCACGCCGAAACGCTTGGTGGTTGCGCTGCTCTTTTCGGCGTCGCTGCCTTCCGCGCTCGAAACGGCCTTGTCGTGGCGCAGGCCCGCCACGAAGATCCAGTTGTCGAGCTTCATCTGGTCCTGCAGGTAGAAGCCGTTCTGGCGCTGGCGGGTGCGCGGCCGCGCATCGCGAATGGGCATGTCGACGTGGCCATACACAGGCGCATAGGCGTCGATGGTGTCGTACGTGGTGCCGCCCCAGACGTTTTCGCGCTGGCGCGCGAAGTCCGCGCCCACAAGCAGCGTGTGCTTGAGCGCGCCGGTCTGGAAATGTCCTTCGACATGGTTGTCGAGCGTCTGCGTGCGGTTGCGCGTCAGGTAGCTGTCGTAGTAGCGGCCCAGCACGCGCCTGAAGATCGGGTCCGTCGCGTCCCAGCTCTCGGCACCGCTGAAGGCCGCCCCGTAGTGGTAGCGGTTGTCGTTTTCGTTTTGCGCATAGCGGAAGTTCTGCCGCAGGGTCCAGTTCTCGTTGAACTTGTGCTCGAACTGCCAGCCGAAGGTCTTGCGCTCGCTGTCGTAGTAATCGAAGCCCGGCTCGCCGATGAAGCGGCTGGTGGGAATGCGTCCGTTCGGGTTCGGCAGCAACGTGCCCGCCCACGGGAAGAATTGCGAGCTGCTGCCGCTCTTGTCCTTTTGGTACAGGCCTTGCAGCGTGAGCGAGGTTGCCGCACTGGGCCGCCACGTCAACGACGGCGCAATGACGCTGCGGTCGTCGGGCACGTAGTCGACCTGCGTGTCCGACTTGCGCTGCAATGCGATCAGCCGGTAAGACAGCGAGCCGTCCGCGTTCAGCGGGCCGGTCAGGTCGGCCTGGATCTGCTTGCGGCCGAAGCTGCCGAACTGCACACCCACTTCGCGCTGCGCCTCTTGCAGCGGGCGCTTGCTCACCATGTTGACCACGCCCGCGGCAGTGCCCGCGCCGAACAGCATGCCCGAGGGGCCGCGCAGCACTTCGAGCCGCTCCAGCGTGTAGGGCTCGGTGCGCGTGGTGCTGGTGTAGTAGCCGTACGCTTGGCGCAGGCCGTCCAGGTAAATGTCGGGCGAAGCGCCGCGGATGCGCACCGAGTCGGTCCGCGAGTCGAGGCCGTAGGCGTCCGAGCGCACGCCGGCTGCGTAGTTGAGTGCGTCCTGCAGATTGCCCGCGCCCTGGTCCACCATCTGGTCGCGCGTGACCACGGTCACCGACTGGGGCGTTTCGGAAAGCGGCGTGTCGGTCTTGGTGGCGGTGGCGGCATTCCTCGCGCGATAGCCGATCACCGGCGAAGTCGCGGTTTCGGCCTCTGCACTCGCATCCACCCTGATTTCCGGCAATGCGCCGGGCGCCGGAGCCTGGGCCAAAACCTGCTGATGCACATAAATTGCCATGCATCCCGCCAGCACCGATGCGACCTTGCGCCCCGCCATCAACCTCGTCATTCCTGCTCCACTCCGAAACATTATTAAGAACGATTCGTATTCTAATAGTTATAAAGTCTCATTTGTTCCAATTTCCCGAGAGCGGCCAAGGGCGTTACGCCATCGGCGTCCGGCGTGGCGGCAAGCAAAGCGGCTACGATCCCGGCCGCACGCCCCGTGCGATGGCCGGTCTCATGCTCAAGCTCATTGCACTCTCGTTCTCCGCGTTGCGCGGCTCGGCCCCTGCGGCTGGTCGGCTCCGCACTTGCGCTTGCTCTGGCGGGCTGTGCCGGTCTTCCCCCTCGCGCACCCGAGCCGCCCACGCTGTCGATCGCAGCCTCCCCCGCCACCACGCTTGGCCGGGCGGCGGCAAGCCTTAGCGCCGCGCAGGACGGGCTCTCGAGCATCCGCCCGCTGGTCGAGGCCTCTTTTGCGCTGGACGCCCGTTTCGAGCTGATTCGTCAGGCGCAAGCCTCGCTGGACGTGCAGACCTACCAGCTCGGCAACGACAAGACCGGCCGCCTGCTGTTGCGCGAAATGCGCGATGCCGCCCGTCGCGGCGTGCGGGTGCGCCTGCTGCTCGACGATTTTTATACCGCCGGCATGGACCGCCTGCTGCTCGGCCTTGCCGCGGAGCCCAATGCCGAGGTCCGCCTTTTCAACCCGTTCGTGAACGCCCGCGACCACTCGGCCACGCGGTGGATCGAGTTCTTCGCCGACTTTCGCCGGCTCAACCACCGCATGCACAACAAGCTCTTCGTGGCCGACGGCGCGATGGCGATCGCCGGCGGGCGCAACCTGGCCGACGAGTATTTCCTGCGCAGCGAAGGCGCCAACTTCATCGATTTCGAACTGATCATGGCCGGGCCCGTGGTGCCGGAGGCGGCGCGCATCTTCGACACCTACTGGAACAGCGACGTGGTCTACCCGCTCCAGCGGATTGCCGGCGCCAGCGACAGCCCGGAATTGCTGAAAGCGGAGCTCGAAGCCGCCACTTCGCCCATCCATGCGCCGCCGCCCGCCCCTCTTGCCGGCACCGACCTGCTGGGCGACGCGCCGCTCGGCACGCAGCTTGCCGACATCGGCCGGGTGAAGTGGATGCGGGCCGAAGCCCATGCCGCAGCGGACAGCCCCAACAAGGCGCTGGGCACTCTTGCATCGCCGGCCGAATCGCTTGCGGCGCGGTTCCATGAAATGACCGCGAGCGCGCGCTCGGACGTGGTGGTGATTTCGCCGTACTTCATTCCGGGCGAAGACGGCATGGCGCGCATCCGCGAAGGCCGGGCGCGCGGCGTGCGCATCAGCGTCATCACCAATTCGCTGGCCGACAGCGACGAGCCGCTGGTGAACATCAACTACAACCGCTACCGGGTCGACATGCTGAAGCTGGGCGTGAACCTGTACGAGGTCAGCACCCAGCAGCTCAAGCGCAACCGCCAGTTCCGCACGCTGCTGAAGAAAGCGCGCGGGCGACTTCACGCCAAGCTGGCCCTGGTCGACCGGGAATGGGTGCTGCTCGGCTCGATGAACCTCGATCCCCGCTCGGCGCGGCTGAACACCGAGTTCGGCGTTCGCGTGCGCAGCTTCGAATTGAGCCAGGCGCTGCTGTACGCCTATCAGCTGGACGACATCGAAGGCGTCTATCGCGTGGTTCTCATGCCTGACGGCGAGAACGTGCAATGGATCGGCACCGGCGATGTGGACAACGAGGTGCTCGACAGCGAGCCGGATTCCAGCCTGCTCACGCGCCTGCAGCTGCTGCTGTTCTCCTGGTTCGTGCCGACAGACCAGCTGTAGCGCGCTGCAGAGGCTGCGGTGGCCAAGGGCGGCCATCCACGCCGTCTACAATGGGGAATGAGATTTGTTCTCAATAACTCCACTCAAACGCACTACAAAGTTCTCAATGGGATTTCGCACCCGGTCGTCACGCATCGCCTTCGCCTTGCTCCCCCTCGCTTCCATTTCTTCACTCTCCACAGCACAAGGCACCGCCAGCGCACCGTCAGACCCTGCGAGCGCATCGCTGCCCGAAGTGCATGTGGTGGCCGAGCCGGAATCCGGCGGCTACAACCCCACGACCAGCAGCGGCGCCACGCGCACCAGCACGCCGCTGCGGGAGGTGCCGCAATCGGTACGCATCGTCTCCAGCCAGTTGATCGAAGACATGGGTGCGAGGCGCCTGGCCGACACGGTGGATTTTGTGAGCGGCATCACGCGCCTCAATGACTTCGGCGGCACCTGGGACAACTTCGGTATTCGCGGCTTCAGCAGCACCGACATGGGGTTTCTGGTCAACGGCTTTCCCGGCTCCCGCGGCTACAACCCGCCGCGCGACACCGCCACCGTCGAGCGCTTCGAATTCCTGAAGGGCCCTGCCTCGGCCGTCTACGGCAGCAGCGAGCCCGGCGGCACCATCAACATCGTCACCAAGAAGCCGGAGTTCACGCGCCGCAACACGGCCGACTTCAGCATCGGCAGCCAGGGCCTGCGCCGCAGTACGCTGGACAGCACCGGCGCGCTGGGCCGCAGCGTGGCCTACCGCCTGAACATGGCGGTGGAGGAAGGCGACAGCCGCAGCGACCTGCTGAGCAACCGGCGCACCCTGGTGGCGCCGGCGCTGACCTGGGTGATCGATGACAAGACGGTGCTCAACTACGAGTCCGAGTTCCTGCGTTCGAAGACGCCGCTGGACCGCGGGCTGATCAACGTGCGCGGCGTGCTCGGCACCCTGCCCCGCGACCGCGTGCTCAACGAGCCCGGCGACGGCAACATGACGCTCACCAGCAATACGCACCAGCTCACGCTGGACCGCCAGTTGTCGGACAACTGGCGCGCGCGCGTGGGTGCGAGCTACAAGGAAAGCACCTTTTCCGGTAACTACACCGAAGCGACATCGCTGGCCAATGACAACCGGACGCTGAACCGCCGCGCCACGTGGCGCCAGCTGCCGTCGCGCGACACCGCCTTCCAGGCGGAACTGGAAGGAAAGTTCACGACCGGCACCTTGGGCCACACGCTGCTCATCGGCGTGGAAGCCTCCAGGCTGTGGATGAACACCGAGATCCTTCGCTCCGGGAACTACCCGATCGATATCTACCAGCCGGTGTATGGAAAGCCCCAGCCGCCGCTCACGTCGCTCACCTCCAGTACAGACGAGCACCAGCGCGCGAGCGCCGTATTCGTGCAGGACCAGATCAGCCTTTCGCCGCAATGGAAGCTGCTGGTGGGCGCCCGCTACGACCATTACAGGCAGAGCATCGAGGACCGTGTCGCAAACCGCAACAGTGCCCAGAAGCACGATGCCGTTTCGCCGCGCGCCGGCCTGACCTATCTGCCGAACGACTGGAGCTCCTGGTATGTGTCTGCCGGCAAGTCGTTTCGCGGCAACAGCGGCACCGACAAGAACGGCCGCGCATTCGATCCGCAGCACTCCACCGCCCTCGAGGCCGGCGTGAAGCTGCAGACCCGGGACCAGCGCCTGGGCGCCAATTTCGCCGTGTTCGACATCAAGAAGACGAACGTGCTGACGGCCAGCGACACGCCCGGCTTTTCCGTGGCCGCCGGCGAAGTCAAGAGCAGCGGCTTCGAAGCCGACGTCTATGGCCAGATCGACAAGAACTGGCGGGTGAGCGGAAATTTCGCCTACGTCGACGCCCGCATCTCCAAAGACGCCACGCTGGCGGCCGGCACACGCATCACGAACATTCCGAGGACCAGTGCCGGCCTGTTTGCCATTCGCGAAGATGCGCTGGCCAACGGCAGCCGCTATGGCGTGGGCGCCGGCATCAACTACGTCGGCAACCGCTCGGGCAACAACGCCGACACCTACACCCTGCCGGCCTACACCACCGTCAAGCTGGTGAGCTACTGGCAAATCAACAAGACCGCGCGCGTGTCGATCGACGTGCACAACCTGTTCAACAAGAACTTCTACACCGCCTCTTGGGGCAATTTGTACGTGATCCCAGGCGCGAAACGCAGTGTCGTCGCCAGCCTGAAACTGGACCTCTGATGAGCAAACCGCACCGAATTGCCGCCCTGGCCACCCTCGCGGCGGCGGCCGTACTCTGCTCGGCCGGCGCGCAGGCGCACGGTATCTGGTTTGCCCAGCGCTCCGGCGAACTCGCGCTGATCTACGGCGAAGGCGCCGACGATCTGGACACGGTCAAGCGGCAGCCGCTGATCACCGCCGTCACCGCCTACGACGCGTCCGCGAACCCCGTATCGACGGCATTGGACGTGAGCGGGCGCCTGCTGGTGGTGGACACCAAGGAGAAACCCGCCATCGTCGCAGCCGTGCTCGACAACGGCACCTGGAGCAAGACGCCGGAAGGCAAATGGCTCAAGAAGGGCAAGGACGAAGTTCCGGGCGCGCTCACCAGCGGCCACAACCTCAAATACGCGGTGCATCTGCGCAGCCCGCTGCGCGGTGCTTTGCCGCCGTTGCCAGGGCACACGCTGCAGATCGTCCCGGTCGATTCCACGCTGCCCGAAAAGCTCGGCCAAGACCTGCGCCTGCGCGTGCTCTACAAAGGAAAACCCGTGGCGGGCGCCCTGATGCTGGCCGACTTCGTCAACGATCCCGACGCGAAGCCGATCGAAAGCGGCGCCGACGGCACCGTGGTCATCAAGGTGCGCAACCAGGGGCTGAACGTCATCACCGCCGTGCTGTCGACGCCACCGGAAGATCCTGCGAAGACCGACAAGGTGGAGCACCTGGCGTCGCTCTCCTTCGTGCTTGCGCACGCGCCGGAATAGGCGAGCGGGGCCGACTGCGGAACGACACTGGGTATGCGCAGCCACTTCGTCGTAACTCGTTGATTTTGATCGACTGATTTTTTTATGCGCCACGGCACGTTCGAGCGACGCGCCGCTGAACATTCGGCTGTGCCGATTTCACGCCACTGAAAATGCGCAGATGCCGCGGAACGTCTGCTCCGCACCAGACCGATCTGAGTCATTCGTGCTAACGGCCCAAGCGGCGGCTGCGATCTCGCCGGACTTTCAGCGGGCAGCGACTCGTATGTCGGAGCAGGTCCTCTGGAGTCATCACCGGCTCCAGCCATTTGAGCGTGGCCGCCCTGGGCGAAAGCTTCACTGCCCAGATTGCGCACCATCTGCCTGCCGGAGCCGGAGCGCGAGCATGAAAAAGCCCGCACGAGGCGGGCTTTGGAGTTTGGTCGTGAACTCTCACGCGGTCCACGGTTACGGCAAATGTTCACTTGCGGAAGCCACCTGTTGTTTTTCTCGTCGTAGTGACTTCGACGCGCCGGTGTGAGATTCGGCTTGACTGGCCAGTCAAAGCCCAAAACTTGGTTCGGGCATGGCGGATTATACCCGGGGGTAAGGGTGAGTCGGCAGGACGCGGAATGTCTCTCCGAGGCACCACTCAAAGAACTGGTCGAGCTGATTCGATTTGTCGAACAGCGCGTCGGCGCCCAACTCGAGACTCCGCCGACGCATTTCGTCGGTTGGATAGTTCGTCAAGACGACCACCCTCTGGTGCGAGGCACGCTCTTTGCAGGTTCGCAGTACCGTGAGGCCCGAGCCCTCGCGCAGAAAGAGATCCACCACGGCCAAGTCCCAGTTGTCGCCGAGCTTTTCGAGGACTTCGACCGCCTCGCTCGCAGTCTCAGCGACGGCAACAACTTCTGCATCGGCAAGGTCGGCCAATGCCGGGACAAGCGCCTCTCTGATGGTGTTGCTGTCCTCGATGAGAACTGTCTGGAGCGGCATGGCGTTGGAGCGGCGCTGCTCAGTTTGATTTGTTGCGATAGGTTGCTGCCTGTGAATGGTTATAGGTACTGGCCCGGCTGAGCGTGTAGGTCAAAAGCTTGATTTCGCGGCAGCGACTGAGTCGTCGTCAATGTGCCGGCTACGATCGGGCTCCCGACTGAAAGGTGCGTCATGACCCGCTCATCCTCCGCTCTTCCTCCCGGTGAATACACCGCCAATCTGGCCAAGGTGCTGGAGAAGAACAAGCAGGTTGCTGAAACGGTCCAGGAAGCTGCGGAGGATCTCTCGGTGGTCCACGCGGTGTTGGACAGCGAAGTGCCGAAAGAGGCCCTGCCATCCGATGTCGGACAAGCCATCGAGCAAACGGACCAACTTAAAGACAAGCTTGAGGAAGCCCACGAAAAGCTAAAGACCGTGAACGAGGCGCTTGAACAGCAGGCCGCCTCAAAGGCCCCTAAGTCCTGAAGAGGTCATACCGCCCGCACTTCCGGCGCACGCAGCATTGAAGCTGGTGCGGGTTCTGGCATGTCCTCGATCCTTGCGATCTCGGCATGCCCATATTCAGTGATGCGCCTCACAGTGGCCGCCCGTGACGGGGCGTAACGGCCTTTAGCCTCCAGCGCGCCAATCTCCGCATCGACCAGGCCTGTGGCTGTAAGCACCGAGACATAGCGGACTTCTCCAGGTTCAAAGATTCGAACAGGAAACTCTTCATGCTGCAGTTGCAGCAAAAACCACAGCGGCATCCGATTTCCCAGGCGAGTTCTGGCGTGCTCGGTTCGCAGGCGCTTGGCTTCCGCGCGGAGCCACTGAGCATCTTCAGAGAGCTGCCTCACGACCGCATTGAGGGCGGCGATCCTTTTCCCCAAATCGGAGGGTGTCTCGGGGTGGGTCAAATCATTCATCATCAGGCTCAAATGTGATAATTTCACATTGATCGTACGCTTGGTTACGATTGGGCTGCTTGGTAGTTTCCAGAATCCTCGGTCAGAACCGACTGTGGTTGCACGCTGGACCACTCTCAGCAGGTACGTTGTGAGCTCATTCTTGGATGTCTAGAAATGATTCGAACTGGTGCTGTTCTTGGCAAAGAAGCGGGTTTGGCCACACTGCGCGAGCTTCTCCATGAAGCAGAGCACGGCTCTTTGAATTGCATGGCACTTCGCGTCTACCGCGCAGACGGCGGCGCAGATGATCTTGTGCTGGGAGGGAGCGCGGCGGAACAGACCAAGGCGCTGGGCGACCTCCTCGCGATGGAGGAGCCGAATGCGAGGGCGTCCGTTCATCAGGACGCTCCCCGTTCGGTTCACCGAACCAGGCGTTCTCGCGTTTGAACCATGCCAAGACACCCCCGCAACTTCTTGGTGCCTGCTCTTCGGGAGTTCGGCTTGCTGCGGGCCGCAGGCTAGACGCGTCCATGGGGACAACCTCCGGACCCTCGGACCAGTTTCACCATGGGGACTGGACCTTCGATCTCTACTTCATTCAAGCGGTAGATCCAGGCTACTTCTGTGGGGTCGCAGACATCTCGCGCGCTCGCGCGCATCGATGCAAGCTGGTTTTGAACAGACCGGCGACCACTCGGGCCGAAGGGGTGGCGCTGCTGCGAGCTCAATGTCTTGCCTGGGTGGCTGCCCAGGAAGTCGCCGCTGCGGGCGGGAAATAGGCGGCCCTTGCAGAAGTGATCCAACTCTGTTGACAGGGGTGATACGCGGTTTTCGCTGACCTTGGCGGTCGGCTACCATGCCTAGCATGGGAACAAGTCACATTCGAGGTCTTGTATGAACCACTTGCTCCGCCCCTTGGCGCTGCTGGCCTTTCTGACCAGCGCCGTGTCGCCGGCCATGGCCGACCCTGACAAAGACGAGAGCGGACATGGCCGCAAAGGCCGACATGGTGGCCACGAGTACAAGGAAGAGTACTGGGACGGTCGGTGCAAGGTCGAGCGCAAAAGGAAGAAGAATGGCGAGTTCAAGGAAGAGCGCAAATGCAAGGGTCACGCTGCGCGCGCGCCGCGCTACGAATACGAGGAGGCGCCGGTCTATCACCGTCCGTCGCCCGGCGTGATCGTCCAACCTCCCGCTGTCATCGTCGAGCCGCCGACGGTGGTTATTCGGCCGTAAGCGAACAGCGCATCTTTAACTCCGGCTGAAACCTCGTGACCCGAAAGAGCACGGTCCTCAGCAAAGAGGCGACCGTCGCGATGTTGCGCGACCTCCTGCACGAGGCGCAGTTCGGTTCGTTGAACTGCATGGTGCTTCGCGTCTTTCGCTCGGATGGCGGTTGGGAGGATCTCGTGCTCGGGGAACGCAGGAAGAACGGGTCAAGGCACGGGCCCTTTGGCGTGACACCTCAGAGCCGGGCTTCCCGGTGGTGAGAATGACCCTCAGCGCACCGGTCTCTGCAGCCGCGGTCGCGACCGGCAAGGCTGCCGAGTTGCTGGCTGAGGCCATCGAGGCGGCCCACGGCTCGAAGCCGAATGTCACCGTCTGGATCGAGGTGACCCAGCCGGACATGCCGCCGTTCGTCGCAGAAGCATTGGACAGGCTCGCGGGGCGCGGCGCAGGGATCGTGGTGACGCACGCCACGCCGGACGCGATGCATTGCTCTCATCCGCCGGGTGGGCAACTGCCACCGGAACTTCAGGAGCGACTTGCCAAGGCGAGCAGGGCGGGGGCGGTGTGGCATCCTCTTGCGCAGGAGCCGGTGCCCGGCATTGGCGTCTGAGGCTCTTTGGCGCCGCCGATTGCCCATCAAGAGCCTTGTGCAATCAGCCGAGTTCCGCCGCCATGGACTTGGACCTACCTCGAAGACGTGCTCACGCGCCTGCCAACGCAGCTGACCAGCCGCAGGGACGAGCTGGAGACCCAATCGCGCTGAGCCGGAGCGAGTCCAGCGCGCTAGCTCATGTGTGCCAAGTCCCGGACATCCGACCGGATCGCCGCACGATCGAGCCCATGCAGCGGCAAATTGACGAAGAGCTCCAAACGACGACGCAGCGCATACAGCATCTGGATCGTTGCATGAGCGACAGCTTCCGGATCGCCTATGGCCGCCGCATCCGGGAACACCCACAACGCTGAGTCAGGCTGACCAGGCCAGCGCGGCTGAGACGAAGAGGTCGCTTCATCAAGGGTGATGACAAACTCTGCGCGCGCTGGGTTCGTCCGCATCAAGTCGTTCCAGCTGCAAGGCGAGTGCGTTGGAACAGGCATGCTCGCGCTGGTCAAGGCGCCTACGGCCGCGGGGTAATGGCATCCGCCAACATTCCGGGCATCCCACATGACAACGCCAAGAATCGATGTGCACCGAGATGCTGGAGGCAGGCTTGCGCCAGCATGCTCCGCAAGGAATTGCGACGTGAAACGAAGATCACGACTATTTTTGCTGGCATCGACTTCACTATAGCGAAGAGGCCTTCTCGGCAGCGGCGACGCCGACCTAGACGCGGTATGTGTTTAAGTAGGTGATCGGCCGGTGCGCCAACGCGGAGCTGGGTTCGCATTGCCCAACAAAATAGTCGAGTATTCACGCAAATTTGATACTTTTGATATTCATGAGACAAACTTCACGCTCTCGCCCTGCAAATGCACCGCGTCCATCGTGAATCGCCAAAGTACCTTCTCTCTCCTCTCCTCATCGCTCATCGCGGTTCATGAAGCGCGCCGGGGGCGCGCGCGATGCTGATGCTTGCGATGTCATGCCTGCGGGCCGACCAGCGAGATGCCGACGTCACGGCGGCCGTGTTGCACGGCGAGATGCATGACGGCCTGCGGATGGGCCTCGCGCGCCTGGATCGCGCCAGCCCGGACTTGGGCTCGAAGCGGCAGGCCGTGCTGGGTCAGGTACTGGGACAGGTCTTGCTCGCAGCGGGGCGCGCGGAGCATGCGGAAGAGCTGTTCCAGAAGCAATTGCGTTCGTACGAAGCGCTGCCGCGGCCGCAGGTGCGGTGGTTGAGTTCGATGGATCGCGGCTACCTATTTTTGGCGCTCAACAAGCCCGGTCGCGCCGCCGAGAGCTTCAATGTCGTCGCCGATGCGGACGATGCGCCGCTCGCTCTGCGCCTCGAGGCGCTGCTCGGCCTGGCGAGCGCCGTGCAAGGCATCGGCGAGCAGCGCCGCGCTTCGCGAACACTCGTCCATGCCGTCTATCTGGCAAGGCAGGGAACCGCCGCCCAGCGGCGGCTGCTCGCTGCCGCAGGGCTGGAACTCGAAGTGAAGCGCGCGTTGCGCAACTTCGACGAGCCGGCCACCGGCGCCTGCCACATGGCTCTGGTGTCGAGCACCATCCGACCCTTGCGTGCGCTCGCGCAAGAACTCTCCGATATGCCCTTGGCTTCGCATCGCCTCCGCTTTCTCGGAGCCTTGGTCGATCCGGAACTTCGCTCGGTGCGCGGCTCGGTCCCGGTGCTGAACGGGTTGCGATGGTGGCGCGAACGTCGCCTGCACCAGGTCGAAGAAGCCGGCCGCATCGAGGCGGCGCTCGCATTGCTGGACCACGGCAATGCACACCTGGCGAGCGAGATCCTGGGACCGCTGGCGACCGATGCGGCCCGGCAGCAGCATCACTGTCACGTGATCGAACTCAAGTACCTCGCCTCGAGGTTTCACTCTTTGCAAGGCAGGCATGCCGAGGCACTGCGGACTTTTCGGCAGCATGCAAGTCAGGCTCAAGCGCGCTTGCGCACCGAACTGCTGCGCGTGCCGTACTCGCGTTTCCTGGAACAACAGGAGCGGGCTGAGCAGTCCGATGCGGACCAGCTTCGCTTGCCGATGCGCTATCGCCGCGCCTACCAGTTCATCCTCGAACATCTGACCGAAGCAACCCTATCCGTCCGACGGGTCGCGGCGCACATCGAGGTTTCGGAACGGGCGCTGCAGAAGGCATTCCGGACACACCTTGGCTTGGCGCCCGCGGAAACGATCCGGCGACTGCGAATGGCGCGCATCCGCACGGAGATCCAGCAACTCTCGGGCCGCGAGAGCGTGCTCGCGGTCGCCAAGCGGTGGGGCATGTCCAATCGCTCGACTCTGGCACAGAACTACCGCCAGCAGTTCGGCGACACACCAACGACCACGCCGCACGGCGCAAGCCCGGATCCGGACGCGACGCCCGACTAGGACCTGCGCGGTTCGCGTGTGCGCATGTGGATGCGCATGCATGGACGGCATCCTGGCCGCTCGTCCTCAAACTGGCGGGCCCACAAGCAAGGAACCTTGACCATGGTCAATCCCGAAATCAAAAGCTATCGTGTCCCAACCTCCCACGGCGCCATCGCTGTCGATGAGGTGGGGAAAGGCAAGACGCAGGTCGTCTTCGTTCACGGCAACTCATCCTGTGGACGGATCTTCAGACACCAGATGCTCGGGCCGCTCTCGCGATCGTGCCGCCTCTTGGCGCTCGACCTGCCCGGCCACGGGGCGTCGGACGATGCGATCGATCCCTATCGCACATACACACGGCCTGGCTTTGCCGATGCAATCACCGAAGCGCTGCGGATGCTCTCCATCAGCGAACCCATCGTGTTCGGTTGGTCCCTGGGAGGGCACATTGCCATCGAGATGGCCGCGCGCTTTCAAGGCATGCGTGGTCTGATGATCAGTGGCACGCCACCCGTCGGCCCGAACGACGCCGCACTCGCCTTCCGAGCCTCGGGCGATGGGGCACTCGGCCGTAAGCGCGATCTTTCCAGCACGGAGATCGTCGACTTCGCGCGCGGAATGGCCGGAGACCATGTCGACGATTTTTTGCGAGAGGCGATCACCCGTTGCGATGGCCGTGCGCGCGAGATCTTGTTTCAGGCACGGGACGCAGGAGCGGGCGTCGACCAGCGAAAGCTGGTGGAGAGCAACTCCATGCCACTAGCCGTGGTGAACGGCGAGGACGACCCCTTCATTCACCTTGATTTCCTGGATGGCATCTCGTATGCCAACCTGTGGGAGGCCAGATGCCATCGCCTGCCAGGCGTGGGGCACGCACCCTTCTGGGGCGCGCCGGCTCTCTTCAATCCGATTCTGGAGCGCTTCGTGCGAGAGATCGCGTAAGCCCGACGGTCGCACCTCGCAGGTACAAGGATACCCAGGCTCCCACGCCCAATAACGCGCAGATGATCTGCGGTGGCGAGCCCATCTCACCCAGACGCAAGTGCGTGCAGATGGCGCCTCCCAGGAAACCCGTCACGAAGATTGCGCCCAGCATGCAGGTGCGCGGAATCGCATAAAGGGCCGTACTGGCAGCAAGGATGCCCCCGATGACGGCCGAGAGCTCGATCGGGAAGCCGGTAGCCTCCATGTTCTTCGCGAGCAGCTGCGGCGCAAGCAGCAGCACGCCCGCATCGGCCAGCAGGGCCATTACCACGACGGCGCCGAGGATGCGACCCGTCCAGAGACAGGCGCGCGATGGATTCTTGAGGTTGGGGTTCATGTTCGTTGTGTTGTTCGCTTTGATGGTCATTTGTTTCGGGGTCGAAGGCGCACCGGCATCCGGCTGGGCATCACGGTGAATGCGTTGATTTCTTCGATCGACTCAGGCGCGCACGCCAGTTCCATGCGAAAGCTGTTGAGGATGGTGGTGAGCACCAAGCGCATCTGCACGGCCGCGAGATGGCGCCCCGGACATACGCGCGGACCCGCGCCGAACTGCAGGAAGGCTCTGGGCTCGTGCGCGGCACCGTCCCGGCGTTCGAGCCAGCGATGCGGATCGAAGTGCTGCGGATCGCGAAAGTTCGAGGCATCGGTCATGGCTGGCCGGGAGAGGGCATAAACGATGCAGTCCGGCGGCAACGCGACATCGTCGACCACCGTCGCCGACGTCGGTGTAAACGAGAGCATGCCCACTACGGGCTTCAAGCGCTGGGCTTCGGTCACGACGGCCTCGAAGAGGTCGAGCTGTTGCAGCAGGCGATAGTCAGAGCACACGGCGTCGCCACCCATTGCCTGTCGTGCCTGTGCGGCAAGCTCGTCCTGCAATGCCGAATCGCTGCACAGATAGGGAATGGTCCACGCCAACGAATGCGCCGTCGTGTCTTCACCGGCCAGCAACAGCGTCAGCACGTTGGCAGCAATCGCGGCGGCATCGGCGTCAGTCCCGGCCGCGAGCATCGACTGAAGCAGGTTTGCCGGCGGCTGGCCGGGCGTGCGCTGCATCTGCGTGCGCGCCGCGTCGATGAGCGTCTGCACATACGCATGGACTTCGTCGAGCGCGGCATCCAATGCCCTGTCTTGCGGCAGCCTGAACCAGCGCCAGTACGGAAACGGCGCCAACAGCCGCTTCATAAACATGGGAAAGATTCGCTGGAGCTGTCGCTGGATTCGGTCCGGCCCTTGTTCCAGCGTGTTCGGATCCGCGCCGAAAGCGAGTGCGCAGACTGCGTCCACGGTGAAGCCCGTGAGTTCGTGCAGCATGTCCACCACCCTTCCTTCTTCGCTCAAACGCGTGAGGCGCGCATGCAGGCGCAGGGCGATCGTTCGCAGCGTGGGGTAGAAGCCGGGAAAGTGCGTCGCGTTCAGGGCCTGCATCACGAACTTGCGCTGCGACAACCAGGCAGAGCCCTCGGCGGCGAAGAGACCGCCGATCCGCATCTCCTCCAGGACCTGTGAGATCCGGCCACCACGGCGAAAGGCCTTGGGTCGATCCCGCAGCAACTGGTTGGCGACGTGGTGATCGGTCCAGACGACGATCCGCTTCGGACCGACCTTCAGGCGATACGGGCTGCCGTATTCGGCGGCCCATTGCTCGAACTGCCGATGCGCCTTAGAGGGATCGATCTGCAGCGCGTTGCCAAGCCAGGGAATGCCACGCGGGCCTCGCAGCTCTTCGATTCGACGGACGCGCTTGGCGCCAGGATTGGGCTGAGGTTCGGGAGGCTTGAAATGCATCGGGCCATTTCACGCCGGCAGCGACCGATGGGAATGCAGCTATCCGAAGTTCCACCCTGGATTGCGAGCTTGCCTTCGACCGACGCGGATAGATCCTGTCGAACGATCACCTTGACCCATCCGGCCAACCCTTGGTGCACCCCGTGTCATGAGGTCCGGATGCCAAGTCCTTCGTGAGGGGTCGGACAGTCCATCGGCGCAATTGGCGTCGCACATTTTTATTTCGTTCATTGTGTCTTCCGCGCAATCATCACCTGCAAATTTTATTGTCAGGCGAATCCATCGCCGGAATATGGATTTACTTTGCAACCCTGTTAAGTGGCTGTTTTTATACGATCTCGATCGTTCTCTCCAACCTCACAGGACTTACTCATGAACACTGGAATTCGCAAATTCATCTTCGCCGCTGTCGCAAGCGCCAGCATCGTCGGAGCGAGCGGCGGCGCCCATGCGCAGCCGACGCATGCCAAGAACGTCGTGCTGGTGCACGGTGCCTTCGCCGATGGTTCGGGCTGGCGCGGTGTCTACAACGAACTCACGGGCCGCGGCTATCGGGTCACGATCGTGCAGAACCCTCTCACATCGCTCGCTGACGATGTCGCGGCGACTCAGCGCGCGATCGACCGCCAGGACGGGCCCACGATCCTCGTGGGCCACTCGTGGGGCGGCACCGTGATCACCGAGGCCGGCGTCGATCCAAAGGTAGTCGGCCTGGTATATGTCTCGGCCCTGTCACCCGACGCCGGCGAGACCACCGCGGAGCAGTACACCGGCTTCTCGGCACCCGAGTTCGTCATTGACACCCATGCGGACGGCTTCGGCTTCGTCAACAGGGAGAAGTTCAAGATCGGGTTCGCCGGCGACACCAGCGATGCGGACGCGGCGTTCATGAGGGACTCGCAGGTGCCGATCAACATGTCGGTGTTCGCCACCAAGCTCAAGCACGCCGCGTGGCGGACCAAACCGAGCTGGGCGGTCATCGCGACCGACGACAAGGCTTTCGATGTCCGGATGCTGCACAAGATGGCGAAGCGCATCGGCGCGACGGTCACCGAGGTCAAAGCGAGCCACGCAGTCTTCATGACACAGCCCAAGGCCGTTTCGGACGTCATTGATCGCGCAGCGCGGGAAGCCAAGCTCACAGGGTCGAACGCGGCGAATCGCACCGCAAGCTCCCGCTAGTCGGCGGCTTGCGGCTGCACGCTCAGCACTGGTCTTTGAGGTCGGACCATCTCAGAAGACCGTCCAGTGCTGGGCAGAGTTCCTGGCCCCATGCCGTCATTCTGTAGTCGACTCTGGCAGGTAGCTCTGAGTGAACGGTGCGTTGGACGATGCCGTCGGCTTCCAACCGCCGCAACTGTTGAGCGAGCATCTTCTGCGAGATGCCTGTGATGCGCCTCTCCAGGTCGGAGAAACGGAGCACCTTTCCGTCGAAAAGATGAAAGAGGATCAGCAACTTCCATCGCCCGGACAGCAAGCTGAAGCAACCTTCCGTATCGATCGCTGCAGACAGTGGGGTGTGCACCTTGCGGATTGTCGGCGTCAATGGACTTACTTTCTGGTGCGTACTTGGCATCGGGAAAGGATATGTCGACGATCGATTCATCACAACCATGGAGGCATCGCATGCCCGTAAAGTTTCCCCTCGCAATCACCAGGTATCTTGAGCTCCAAGGCGGAGGTGCGTTGGACGGCCTGTCCGAAGTTTTTGTCCCGGACGCAGTCGTGCGCGACGAAGCGCAAACGCACTCGGGGCTGGTCGCCATCGCAGATTGGAAGAGGGCCGCCAACGCCAAGTACCAGATGCGAATGATGCCCCTGGGCCTGTCGCAGTCGGGCGAGACGTTCAAGCTGCTGGTGCATCTGGAGGGCAACTTTCCTGGGAAGCAGGTCGATCTGATGCATGTGTTCACGCTGCGCGACGGGCGCGTCGCCACGCTCGAGATCCGGAATCCGGTCGGACTCGAAGGCCGTCGAGCCCTGGTGACAGGGGGCACCAAAGGCATCGGCGCTGCCGTCGTCGGGCAACTGACAGAGGCTGGCGCATCTGTGCTGGTTGCGGCTCGATCGTCCCCGCAGCATGCCGGCGAATGCGGCTTCGTGGCGGCGGATGTTTCAACGCCAGGCGGTTGCGCAGCAATCGCAGATGCGGTTCGTGAACGATTCGATGGGGTGGACATCATCGTTCACGTCGCGGGGGTCGTCGGCACCGGCGGGCGGCTTCGCGGTGCTCGACGAGGACGAGTGGGAAAGTGCGATGGCGATCAACTTGTACTCGGCCGTGCGCCTCGACCGCGCTTTGCTCCCGGGAATGGTTGCACGCGGCACGGGTGTCGTTGTTCACATCACCTCCATCCAGCGACAAATGCCCTTGCCTGAGGCAACAACGGCCTATGCCGCGGCGAAGGCGGCGCTTTCGACCTACAGCAAGAGTCTTTCGAAGGAACTCGGGCCCAAAGGCGTACGCGTTGTCCGAGTAGCCCCGGGTTGGGTTGAGACGGAAGCGTCCGTTCGCTTGGTCGAGCGCATCGCCGAGCAGAACGGCACGGACTACGACACCGCCGAGAAATCGCTGATGGCGTCGTTGGGCGGCATACCCATCGGACGCCCTGCGAGACCTCGTGAAGTGGCTGAGCTTGTCGGGTTTCTGGTGTCGCAACGCGCAGCGTCCATCACCGGTGTGGAGTACGTCATCGATGGCGGCACCGTGCCTGTTGCCTGACGACCCGTTCGACGCGCTAGGACTTGGCCAGCACGTCGCGAAGCCTGACTTCGTCCGATGCGATGGCCGCCAGTTCCAGCAGTGTCCGCTTCTGGTTCTTGTCCAACTGTCGGGGACGGAAGTCGATGACGCAGATCGACCCGAGGGCGAAACCATCCGGGTCGTACACCGGTGCTCCTGCATAGAAGCGGAAGTGCGGGGGCTTTGCCACTGCGGGGTTGTGCGCAAAGCTCGGATGTTCCTTGAGGTCACGGACTTCGAAGATTCCCTTCTGCAGGACCGTGTGGTTGCAGAAGGCCCAGCTGCGAGGCGTTTCCTCCATCTCCAGGCCTTGGCGCGACTTGAACCACTGCAGCTCGGGTGTCAGCACGGTCATCAGCGCGATGGGGGCCTTCAGTCCCCAGGCCGCGAGCCAGGTCACCCTGTCGAACTGGATTTCGGCTGGCGAGCCGACCAGCCCGGAGCGCCGTACCGCCTGGAGCCGGCTCCCTTCGCTCGGCGCCATCGGGAAGTCGGCCTCGACGATCTGATCTGCCAGATGCGTTGGATCTTGGGTCGACCGTTGCGGGGCTTGCGCCAACGTCGCCGACGTGGGCCGCACATCCGACCGGGCTTGCGCCATGAGCGCTTCGACATCAGCCCGGTGAACGCGCCGGTGCCCGCCCGGCGTCTTCCATGACGGCAAAGCGCCGCCCTCGATCAGGAGCTGCGCTGTGCGAACCGAGATGCCGAGGAGCTTCGCGGTTTCCGTGGTGGTGAGGACGCTGTTCTTCATGGGATATGAGCTGGGGAAACGGCTCTGTAGGCACGGGCCGAGGGCCTAGCTTAAGCCAGCCGCACGAACCTATATACCCGCCTAAATCACTCGTTTATTCGTGCAAATTTGATAGTTTTGATATTTTTGCTCATACTCACATCGGCTCAGCGCATCGCATCGCATCGCGATAGCCATCCGATCCATTCAACGAAACGACGACCGTGAACCAGGACTTTCTCGACACCCAACTCGCAGCCTTCTCCAGCGACGCACCCGACGCCCATTTCGATTTCATCGTATGCGGAGCCGGTACCGCCGGCTCC
This sequence comes from Variovorax sp. S12S4, assembly GCF_023195515.1. Lineage (NCBI taxonomy): Bacteria > Pseudomonadati > Pseudomonadota > Betaproteobacteria > Burkholderiales > Comamonadaceae > Variovorax > Variovorax sp. S12S4. The sequence continues at coordinate 3,027,658 of NZ_JALPKR020000002.1, read as the reverse complement.
GTGGTGGCAGGCCGCTTGGCCGAAAACCCCGAAGTGCGCGTCCTGCTCATCGAGGCCGGCGGCGACGATGAACACCCGCACATTCTTGAGCCCGGCAACTGGCCCTTGAACCTGGGCAGCGAACGCGACTGGAACTTCGCCGGCGCCGCCAATCCTCACCTGAATGGCAGGCAGATCCCGTTGAACATGGGCCGCGCCTTGGGTGGCGGCTCCAGTGTCAATGTCATGCTCTGGGCGCGCGGCCACAAGAACGACTGGGAAGACTTCGCCGCAGAAAGTGGTGACCCGGCGTGGAACTACGACTCGGTCCTAAAGATTTATCGACGCGTGGAGGACTACGGCGGTACGCCCGATTCGACGCGTCGCGGCGTCGGCGGCCCGGTTCACGTGGCGCCCGCTCGAGCGGTGCAACCGATCGCGAACGCGATGATCACCGCCGCCGACACGCTGGGCATCCCCACCTTCGACAATCCGAACGGCGCGATGATGGAAGGCCGCGGCGGTGCGGCCCTCAACGACCTGATCGTCAAGGGGGGCGACGCAATTCCATCTACAGGGCTTATGTGCACCCGCGTCGTGGCCAGCCCAACCTCACCGTTCTGACCCACACGCTGGTGAGCCGGCTGGTGTTCCAAGGCAAGCGCGTCATCGGCGTGGAGGCGGTTAGCAACGGTCGGTTGATGCGCTTTTGCGCGCACATCGAAGTCGTTCTCTCGCTCGGCGCGGTCAACACGCCCAAGGTCCTCATGCAGTCGGGCGTGGGCCCTGAAGACGAATTGAGTCGCCACGGCATTCCGGTGGTCCAGCACCTGCCGGGAGTGGGCGCCAACCATCAGGACCACGTGTCGTTCGCCGTGATCTTCGAGTACGAATCTCCACAGGCCGTGGGTTATGGCGGCTCGGAGGCGACGCTCTATTGGAGCAGTCGGACCGGCTTGCACCTGCCGGACATGTTCCATTGCCAGGTCGAGTTCCCAGTGCCCAGTGCAGAGAACGCGGCGCTTGGCGTGCCTGCCCACGGTTGGACGATGTTCGCGGGTCTTGCCCATCCCGAGAGCCGCGGCAGCATCACCCTTTCGGGTCGAGAGTTCACCGACGCGCCCATCATCCGGGCCAACACCCTCTCGCACCCCGCGGACCTGCGCGGCGCGATCGAGAACATCCGCTTCGTCCAGGAGCTCGGTGCGCAAGCGTCGTTCAAGGGCCTGGTGAAAGGCGAGAGGCTTCCCGGCAAGCTGGATACGAAGACGCTCGAACACTACGCACGCAATGCCGCAGTGACCTATTGGCACCAGTGCGGCACGGCCAAGATGGGACGAGACCCCATGTCCGTGGTCGATGGCGGGTTGCGGGTCTACGGCGTGCAAGGTCTGCGCATCGCGGACGCATCCGTCATGCCGCACGTGACGAGCGGCAACACGATGGCGCCGTGCGTCGTCATCGGCGAGCGCGCAGTCGAAGAGATCCGCGCGAGCCATGGCATTTGAAGGCTAGTTGTCCCCGGTTGATCAGTGGTGCGCGCGTGGCTGCGCCGCTGCTCCAGCGGCATCGGCTCTCACGGCGAGGCAGCATTGGTTGCCCTCGCCTTCGTCCAGAACCCAGTTTTACTTACTTAGGAAACATCATGAACTCCAAAAAATTTCTCAGTGCCGTCGCCCTTGCAGGCCTGAGCCTCGCGACCCTAGCCAACGCCGAGAGCTATGACGGCGTGCTGGTTACTCGCTCTGATCGCCTGCGCACGGACCTCGTTCTTGAGGCGCGCGAAGCGGCCCTCAAACCGGTCGCTGGCGAAGCGTCCTGGGCCGACAACTTCCGAGTGCCCGTCGGCCAATTGGTACGTGCCGACGTTCGCCGCGATGCCGAGTCCGCCGCTCGCGCCGGCAACCTCCATGGCGACTACGCGGGCGCGGGCGTGCTCAGCACGCGTGGCAGCGCCAGCGCACACGACGCCGAGCACAACAGCGTGAGGTCGCAGGCCCGCGAGATCCCGCGCACGCCTGGTCGCCAGGCGACAGGCGGTTGATCCGGGTGCCTTCTCCAAGCTTTGTCATCAGGATCTCGATGCAGCCCCACGTCGCGCCGATTTCGAATGCACGGCAAGGACCAGTCATGCAAGACAGACATCGTCTTGGATTGTGGCAATGCGATCGCTCTCAAGGCGTAGCCGCGCGCGAATGAACCTGCGCCGTGGTTGGGCCTGGGTCGGCGCGCTGGCCTCGCTCGCGTGGGTCTTGTTGGCGGTCCACGTGCTTGCCGAGGGACCCACACCCGAATGGCCACACCAGACGCCCAGCGGCGCGCCTTCCTGGCGCCTGCCGCCCCTGACCCGGGCGATGGTGGTGCTGGACCAGATCATCGTTCCGATCGCGGGTGCGAGCTTGCTGGCGCTCTTCGCATTCCATGCAGCCACGCGCCAATGGCGCGCCACGCGGGCGCTGCTCGTCTTCGCCGTTGGCGGTACCTTCCTGTCGCAGGCACTCAAGGTTCTTGTAGCCCGCAGCCGCCCACCCGGCGTCGCCTTGGTGGAGGTCAGTGGGTACAGCTTCCCGAGCGCCCAGGTTCTGCTGGTCACGCTGGTGGCGGGTTGGGCGACTTTGGCGGCCCGCGCGAACGCCCAAAGTATGTCCACGCGCCTGCTGGTGGGGGCGTCGGCCGCCGCGGCGATGTTGGTGGTGGGCTTCAGCCGCGTCTACCTGGGCGCCCACTATCCCAGCGATGTCGCGGCCAGCATCTTGATCGGCATCTCGTGCCTGTGTGTTTGCATCTCCGGCCGCAGCCCCTTTCACGAAGACCGCTGACGAGCGGTAGACTTCGCAATACTGTAGTCGCCATGCCGAAAAGTATCGAAGCGTTCCTCAGCAAAACTGGATACGGTGACGTTGCAGATGTTCTGAGTTTCCGGAGCGAGTGGGTTCAGCAAATCGAGGTTGGCGACCTCGCCGGTCACGTCATATTCGCTCAGGACGACTGCGGTAACTACTACGCCACTTCCATCGCAGACGACCAAGTCCATTTTCTTGCCCGAAGCTCTCCAGAGTACGCTCTCGTGAGCGAGTCGTTTGCAGGCTTCCTGGACGAACTACAGCAGCGTGACTTCGCGCTCGGTGCGTGGACGAACAGCCTTGAGTTGAAGCCTTACGCGTGGGGGTAAGCGCTCGGACCGAACGTCTGCATTGGGCGAGTTCGAATGTCTCAAATGGGCCCGAAGCCGAAGTTCAGAAAACCCTAAAGCGGTCGTTCACCGACTTCAAATCCACCTTCATGATTCACGAAAAGAATGAGGCTGCTGTCTTCGGAATAGACCATTGCGTCATCTCGCCCGTGGCGGAAAATGTCCTGCCAGTTGTCGACAAAGAATGCCACATCGCACTTGAAGCACGCGGTCCTGCCGAGCACTACGACAAGAGATTGACCGGCCGGCAGCCGGCTCCGCAACCATGTGGTCCCCGCTTCCACATCGTCGCCAAACTTGAGGCGCTCGATCCCCTGGACCGATGCTTGACGAAGTCCGAATTGAGTCTGGGAATCGATGTAAGGAGCTCAGGCGCTTGCCAAGCCGGTGTAGAGGCCGCGCTCAAAAGCACCGAATAGTTCGACCATTCGCGCGTCGTAGAACGGCAGCAGTTGCGTGAATACCGCACCGGTCACTTTCTTGACCGGGTCGACCCAGAAGTAGCAGTTGAGCAGCCCGGCCCACGCGTAACTGCCTGCGCTGCGACCGTTGGGCCCGGGCTGCGTGTTGATGTCGAACGAAAGGCCCCACTTCTGCGGCATGCCGGGGAATAGGTCGGCGTCGTTCGACCACGCTGCCGCGGATGTCTTCAGCGGGTTCACGTTCAGATCGCCGATCTGGTTCTGGCGCATCATGGCCACCGTCTGTGGCTTCAGGATGCGGGCGCCACGGAACGTACCGCCGCTCAGCAGCATCTGCAGGAGGGCCATGTAGTCGCGCGGCGTGCCGAACAGGCCACCCCCGCCCGAGAAGAACTCCGGGCGCTGCGGCATTTCGAACGGCATCGACGTGAGCGAGCCATCCGACTGGCGGATGTACGTCGTCGCCACGCGACGCTTCTGCGCACTGCTAATCAAGAAGCCGGTATCGATCATGCCGAGCGGCGCGAAGATGTTCTCGCGGAAGTAGACCTCGAGAGATTGATCGCTGACGGCCTCGACGATCTTTCCCACGGCGTCCATGCCCGTGCCGTACTGCCAGCGATCACCCGGGTCGAACTCGAGCGGGGCGGCGAATGCGCCGTTCTTGCTTTCGGCGATATCGGGCAGACCCGTGAACTTCTCGTACTGGGGCAGCTTGTCGCTCCAGTTGCTATAGGTAAGGCCCGAGGTGTGGGTCAGCAGGTGGCGCAAGGTGATTGGCCGCCTGGCGGGCCGCAGCGTGGGTGCCCCAGACGCATCGAAGCCTTCCAGAACCTTGGGCGACGCCAGTTCCGGCATCAGTTTGCCCACGGGATCGTCAAGTTGCAGCTTGCCCTGTTCGACGAGTTGCATGCAGGCGATTGCCGTTACCGCCTTCGTCATTGACAGCAGCCAGAAGACGGTGTCGAGCGACATGGCTGGACCGTGCGCCTCGTCGCGCTTGCCGAACGACCCTTCGTAGACGGTGCCTTTGTCAGTCGCACCCACGGCAACGACGCCAGCGACTTGCCTCCCGTCAACAGCACGCTGAAGCATTCGATCGATCGAGTTGAAGGCGCCACTGCGAGGGTATTTGGCCACCGGGCTCGGGGTACGTGCCGTCGCCGCCATAACTGGGGCGCTCGCCAACTGGGCCAGCGCGGGGACGGTCATCAACGTGGCAGCACCTTTGAGCAGATTGCGCCTACTGAAGTCTTGGTTCATGTTCATGACTCCTGTCAGGCGCGCGCGATCAGGGTTTGCAGAACCGTATCCAGGGACACGGTGCCTTTGCGCGTGCTGGATGCGTCACCCTCGAAGTCGATCCACCCTTCATTGAAGCCATCCAGCATCTGGGCGCGTGGCACCGGGTTCTTCATCCCCTGCGACTTGAACAGCGCCTCCCAGGTGGCGCGCGGCACCGCTTCCATCCGTACCTCGCGTTCGAGCACGCGCCCAAAGGCCGCGGCGATGTCATTGGGTGACAAGCGCGCGCCCTCCAATTCGACGACGCGCCTGCCTTGCCAGGTTTCCTGGAGCAACTCGGCCGCCACGCGCCCGATGTCCTCGGTGGCGACCATCGGCACCGGCTTGTCCAACGGGTAGAGAAAGCTCGGGATCACGCCGGTCGTGCGGGCCGGTGCGACATCCCATGTCGCGTTCTCCATGAACCAGGCGGCGCGCAAGAAGGTGATAGGCAGCGGCAAGGTTCCCAGGCTTTTCTCCTGCAACTGGTGCTGCTGCAGCAGGTTTGGCTGCAGCGCTTGAGCGCCTATCGTCGACAGGGAGACAACCTTGGAGGGCCGCGCGACTTCGAGCGCCTCACGGACGGCGGCGATCACACGACGCGCTTCGTTAAAGTCGGGCGACGGATCGAACACCGGCGGCAGCAGGAAGAAAACCCCTTGCACGCCGGCGAAGGCCTTCTTCAGTGCGGCGGCATCGTACAGGTCCGCGACTGCGACCTCACATCCTTTGCGCGCCCATGCCGCGCCCTTTTCAGCATTGCGCACGACTGCTCGTACCCGCTGTCCATTGTCGATGAGTGCCCTTGCGACGGTACCCCCGACCTGACCTGTAATTCCTGTAATGGCGAACATTCGAGACTCCTTGGGAAGGCGGCACTGAGCCGCGGTGCAAGAAGTCTCGGAGAACGAGCCTGTTACTTCAATGACATAGGTGTCATTTCATTAATGACACAAGATCATCATTGAAGCTGGAGGCTAATGCAGCAGCGCGACGATGAAGTCCAGAAACGCGCGCGTCTTCGCGGGCACATGATGGCGTGACGGGTGCAGCGCATACAACGGAAACCGCTCATCGGGCCAGTCTGGAAACACCTCGACCAATCGTCCATCGGCAATCATCGGCCCGACGCCCAAGTCCATGACTTGGGCCATCCCGTGACCGGCGAGGCACACGCTGTACAGCGTTCCGGCATCATTGACCGTCAACGAGCCGCTGGTTTCGAGCACCAGCTTCTTGCGACGTTTGTGAAACTCCCATGGATAGGGACGCCCGGACTCCGGATCACGGAACTGAATGCAGACGTGATGGCCCTTCTCGAGTTCGCGTGGGTCTTTGGGATGGCCGTAGCGCTTGAGGTAGGCGGGCGCTGCGATGGTCACCATCCGGGTGTCCAGCAGCTTGCGTGCAACCAGTGTCGACGGGCGAGGATTTCCGAAGCGCACGGCCAGATCGAAACCATCGGCCACAAGGTCGCCCAGGCGATCCGTTGTGATCAGTTCGAGGCGCAACTGCGGATAGCTCTCGAGGAATGCGCCCAGCCTTGGCCCCAGGATGAGCCGAGAGAAATACGGATCAAGATTGACCCTCAGGCGCCCGCGAACGGCGGCCGCGCCTTGGGCGGCGGAGGCCGCAGCCTCTTCCAGGCCGGCCAAAAGGGGCATCACCTGCTCGTAGAAGCGCCTGCCCTCGTCGGTGAGGCTGACAGATCGCGTGGTGCGTTCGAGCAGCCGAATACCCAGCCGCGCCTCAAGCCGCGCAATCGACCGGCTGACGCCAGATTGCGACATGTTCAGTATGTCGCCAGCCGCCGCAAACGTGCCGCTGTCGACGATCGCGGACAGCACGCTGATCCCGTTTGTCACCCGATCGTCAAAGCCTGCCATGCATGCCAATTTGTCATTTAAGAAACGACATACATGCTATCGCCATCTTCAATCGCGACGCACGGGATCGAATTCTCTGTGTTGTTGCTATCGTTGTCGGGCGGTTGCAGTGGCTAGCGATTCGGCTTCGACAGCTAGGAGCATCCAGCGCAGCCCTACGGTTCAATGAGCAAGCGCGGTGGCGAGAGATGATGCGGCTTGGTGTGAATTTCCACGCTTGTTTGACCCACTTTTCCATCGAGCGCTGCCGCGTTTCTACACACCGATGCACAGGATCAGAGACGCGCGCTCAGGGATATGGGTGGGTCAGAAATGCGGGTCACATACGCGTGGAAATCAACACGGCAGGCAGGGATTTTGTCTGCTCGACGCAATCCTTGACGTGCTTCCAGTGGTGATAGCCGTGCTCCCTTGCTATCGTGTCGAGCGCGACGGCCAGCGAAGTCGGATTGGTTTTGCGCCGTTGCTTGGCGAGCCGATGTAGTTTCTCGGCAGCAGTCGACGTGGTGAGGATGAGGTTCAAGACAAGCTCCAAAAACGTTGAAGCGGTATACCTTGGTGCCCATTGCCAAGCTCCGCCAAACGTGGAAGCTGATGCTCACGAGAAATCACTGTCGTCCCGGCGAACCAGGTGAGCCATGATGGGCAGCATGCGCCGACAAGCGCGATGCGGATTCTAGGTCATGGCGTTTAGCTCTCGCAAGGAACAGCGCCCAAGGATGGCGGCTACGCAGCGGGAGCAGTCGGTGGGCTTATGGTCGTGTACTACCGCAGCCGGCCAATACCGGATGTTCGCAACGCCCGTCCAGTTTTCGGTAGCGGGGCCTTGCCCCCCATAAAGCCGGCCACAAGCCGCCCGTCGGCGATCGCTGCAAGACTTCCAAGAATGGCTGCTTTGGAGCGCTTGTTGCCCACCGCGTTTTCCGAATGCGCGCTGCTCGAACACTCGTCCAGCCCTCACGCATGACCCAGAAACGCATCAATCTCGCCAGCGGTACTTCTTGCGGTGCGCATCACCCCGATGAGCGTTGCCGATGCCGGCCCAGTCCATTCTCCATAACCCACCAGCCATAGTCCGGGCACGTCGCGCGAGCGAGTTCCTGTGACAGGCACCTTGCCGTCTTGGACGATGCCGAGAGGGTTGAGGTGGTCCAGTGCCGCGCGAAAGCCTGTGCACCAGATCACCGCGTCGAATTCGCGAGCGGTGCCATCGTCCCAGAGTACGCCATCGGGCGTCATCCGACGGAAAGGTCTGAGGGACGACAGCATCCCTCGAGCACGGGCGTCCTTGACCGGCGGCACCATGACGATGTCCCCGAAGCCACCTGGAAGCTCATCGATGCTTCGACCTTCCTGCAGCGCGCGCCATCGTGCCGTCGCACGCTCAAACAACACACGGCCGTCCACGTCATCTGGCAGGAACCTGGGCTCGTCTTCCGTGACCCACACGGTTTCGCTTGCTGTGAGCGACACTTCGGCCAGGATCTGCGCGCCGGAGTTTCCACCGCCCACGATCATGACCCGCTGATCCCTGAATTCGTCCGGGCTCCGGTAGTGCGCCGAGTGGAGCTGGCGGCCGGAAAAATCCTGCATGCCCGGATAGTCCGGTACGACGGGCTTGCGCCACGTGCCTGTTGCGCTGACGACCGTTCGCGCCGTCCAAGTCCTGTCGCTAGCCTGTACCTGGAAACCCTGCGCATCGCGCGTGACCGACGACACGAGTACCGGTCGCTCGATCGGGAGCGCGTAGCGCCTTTCGTAGTCCCGCAGGTAGTTCACCACATGGTCGCGCCCGGGATAGGTTGTACCGGCGCTTGGCATCGGCCAACCCGCGATCGAACTCCACGCTGACGGTGAAAACAGACGCAACGAATCCCATCCGTGCTGCCAGGCGCCACCGCCGCGTTCTTCGGTGTCCAGAATCAGGAACGAGCGTTGCGTGCGTCGCAGGAAGTACGCCACCGAGAGCGCCGCCTGGCCGCCGCCGATGATGATCACGTCGTAGGTCATTCGACTGTCGGGTCCCATTTCAATGCGCCTCCACGCCATGCGGGGTCGTCCTGAGGCTGGTGGTCATGATCACCAGCGCAAGGCAGGCAGACAGGCCCAGTCCGGCGGAAAACCACAGTGCACCATCGCCCCACCGCTCCACGGCCATGCCGAACAGGAACGGCGCGGCTGCCTGTACGAGGCGCGCCGGCACCATCAGAAAGCCCTGGCGCTGGCCGTAGCCCTTGGCGCCAAAGATCAAGAGCGGAAGCGTCCCGATGGCGATGGTCAGAATGCCGTTGCCCAAGCCGTGGAGCACCGCGAAGGCTGCGGCGGCTGAGGTGCCGAACAGGCCGAGACAGAGTGCGCCCAGTGGATGCGCCAGCGTGGCCAACTTGGCCGACAGCAAGGGGTGCGCGCGCTTCAAAAAAGTGAACTCGATCAGCCGTCCTGCCACCTGCGCCGGTCCGACCAGCGCGGCGATTCCCACCGCAGCGGCGAGCGTGGCACCGCTGGCCAGCAGCAGCGCGGGCAGGTGCGCGGCCATGGCCGTGCTGATGAACCAGGCCACTGCGAACACATAGGCCATCAAGACTGCGGCACGGCGCTGTCGCGCGGGCGCGAGACCAGGTCCGGCGTCCCTCTCGGATGTCCCGGTCTCCTTCGCAGCTGGATCGGCGCCGGGAGCGCGAGGCAAAAGCGCATTGAGCGGCAGGCCGACGACCAGATGCAATGCGGCCCACGCAAGACAGGCGCCGCGCCATCCCACTGTGCTTTCCAGGTAGGCTGACAGCGGCCACCCTACGGTGCTCGCAAAGCCGGCGAAGAGTGTGATGCCAGTAATTGCTCTGCGCGCGTTCTGGCCGTGCAGGCGCACCACCGTCGCGAAGGCTGCTTCGTAAAGTCCGCTGCCCATCGCTAGGCCCATCAAGGCCCAGGCTGCAAAGACGACGCTGGAATGTGTGGCCTGGCTCAGAAGAGCGAGACCACCGGCGAAGACAAGGTTGCTGGCCATGAGGACCGGCCGCCCGCCCAGGCGATCGATAAGCCGGCCTGAGTAAGGCCCGATCGCGGCCGCGACAAGCAGCGCCACCGAGAACGCACCGAAGACCGTGGAGACCGATGTGCCGACGTCCCTGCTGATGGCGCCGGCCAGGACCGCAGGAAGGTAGTACGACGACGCCCATGCCAGGGTCTGCGCCACCCCCAGCATCACCGTCGTCGTGGTCCTGCTCTGCAACGTCGCTTGCTCCCTCAGATGCTCCGCAGGTTGACCCGCTTCGAGAGGGCTTCCGCGCTCTCGCGCCGTTCGCTGTAGCGGTCGACCAGGTAGTCCGCGCAGTCCCGCGTGAGCAGCGTGAACTTCACGAGCTCTTCCATGACGTCGACCACGCGCTCGTAGTAGGGCGAGGGCTTCATGCGCCCGTCTTCCTCGAACTCGAGAAAAGCCTTGGCCACGGATGACTGGTTGGGGATGGTGATCATCCGCATCCAGCGGCCGAGCACACGCAGCTGGTTCACCGCATTGAACGACTGCGAGCCGCCCGACACCTCCATGACCGCCAGCGTCTTGCCCTGGGTGGGACGCACCGAGCCGACAGACAGCGGGATCCAGTCGATCTGTGCCTTCATGATCCCGGTCATGGCACCGTGGCGTTCGGGCGAGCACCACACCATGCCCTCGGACCACTGCGCCAGATCACGCAGCTCCTGGACCTTCGGGTGATCCTCCGGCGCGCCGTCCGGCAGGGGCAGTCCACGCGGATCGAAGATGCGCGTTTCCGCACCCATCTTCCGCAGCAGCCGAGCCGCTTCTTCCGTCAGGAGCCGGCTGTAGGAGCGTTCTCGCACGGAGCCGTAAAGCAGCAGAATGCGCGGCGCGTGCGTGGCCCGCTCGGTCGGAAGCAAGCGCTGCAGATCCGGCTCGTGGAAGGCCTCGGGATCGAGGTTGGGGAGTTCAGGACTTAGCGACACGTTGGCCTTTCGCATCGATCACGGCTTCGCCGTCTTCCTTGGCAAACGCGCCCAGCTGGGGACGCGGCAGGATGTCGAGCACCACTTCGGAAGGGCGGCACAGACGCGTGCCCAGTGGCGTCACCACGATCGGCCGGTTGATGAGGATCGGATGCTGCAGCATGAAGTCGATCAGCTGGTCGTCGGTCCACTTCGGATCGCCGAGGCCAAGCTCGTCACACGGCGTTCCCTTCTGGCGCAGGACGTCGCGCACCGGCGTGCCCATGGCCGCGATCAACTGCTTCAGCGTGGCCCGGTCGGGCGGCGTCTTCAGGTACTCGATGACCGTGGGCTCTTCGCCCGTGTTGCGGATCAGCGCGAGCACGTTCCGGGACGTGCCGCAGGCGGGGTTGTGATAGATGGTGACGTCGCTCATGGGATCTCAAGCGTGTGTGGAAATTGAATGGGGTGTTTCAGCCGACGCTCAGGCGCAGCGCCAGAGCAGCCAGCGTGACGGCAAGCACGGGGATGGTCATCACGATGCCCACCTTGAAATAGTAGCCCCAGCCGATCACCGTGCCCTTCTTCTCGAGCACATGCAGCCAGAGCAGCGTGGCCAGGCTTCCGATCGGCGTGATCTTGGGCTCCAGATCGCAACCGATCACGTTCGCATAGATCATCGCTTCCTTCACGATGCCGCTGGCGTTCGAAGCATCGATCGACAGTGCGCCGATCAGCACCGTCGGCATGTTGTTCATCACCGACGACAGCGCCGCCGTGAGGAAACCGGTGCCCATCGCCGCACCCCAGACGCCGCTTTGCGCGAAGACGTCCAGCAGCGAGGCGATCTGGCCGGTCAAGCCCGCATTGCGCAGGCCGTAGACCACCAGGTACATGCCGAGCGAGAAGATCACGATCTGCCAGGGTGCGCCATGCAGCACCTTGCGCGTGCTGATGACATGCCCGCGCGCCGCCACGGCCAGCAGGATGGCCGCGCCCACGGCTGCCACCGCGCTGACCGGAACACCCAACGGTTCGAGGCCGAAGAAGCCGATGAGCAGGAGCACCAGCACGATCCAGCCGGCCCGGAAGGTGGCGGGGTCGCGGATCGCCTCCACCGGAACCTTGAGCTGTGTCACGTCGTAGCTCGCAGGGATGCCGCGGCGGAAGTAGAGCATCAGCACCAGCAGGCTGGCGGCCACGGCCGCGAGGTTCACCGGGATCATCACGGCGGCGTAGTCGTTGAAGCCGATCTTGAAGAAGTCGGCCGAGACAATGTTCACCAGGTTCGAGACGATGAGCGGCAAGCTCGCCGTGTCGGCGATGAAGCCCGCGGCCATCACGAAAGCCAGCGTGGCGGCGGGCGAGAACCCGAGCGCAACGAGCATCGCCATCACGATCGGCGTAAGGATCAGCGCCGCGCCGTCGTTGGCGAACAGCGCCGAGACTGCGGCGCCCAGCAGCACGATGAAGGCGAACAGCAGCCGCCCGCGCCCGTTGCCCCAGCGCGCCACGTGCAACGCGGCCCATTCGAAGAAGCCGGCCTCGTCGAGCAGCAGGCTGATGATGATGACGGCCACAAAGGTTGCGGTCGCGTTCCACACGATGGCCCATACGACCGGGATGTCGGCGAGCTGCACCACGCCGAAGAGCAGCGCGATCACCGCGCCGAGCGAAGCGCTCCAGCCGATGCCGAGGCCCCGCGGCTGCCAGATGACCAGCACGAGTGTGAAGATGAAGATCAGGATGGCCGCAAGCATTGGAGAGTTTTTCTTGGTTTTGAATTGGCGATGCACGAGCGGGCCCTGCCGGCCCGCTGCATGAGGTCGGAATCGCGCGGTACTGGATCAGATGGCTTCGAGGGTTGCGCGCAGCTGCGCGTCGTCCAGGCTGTCGAAGGGAACTTGCGCCAGCTTGCGCATCCGTTCGCCGATGGCCTGGCGGGTGGACTCGAAGGCCTCCCGCTTCTCGTCTGCGTTCGTCCCGACATTGGAGGGATCCGGGTATCCCCAATGGATCTTCACGGGCGACCCGGGCCAGTAGGGGCAGGTCTCCTGCGCCGCGCTGTCGCAGACGGTGATGACCACCCGCATGGTGGGCGCTTTGGCCTCTGTGAACTCGTCCCAACTCTTGCTGCGGTAGCTCGACGTGTCGATGCCTGCTTGCTGGAGCACCTCGATGGCCATTGGATTGATGCGGCCGCTGGGCGCGCTGCCGGCGCTGTAGGCCCGCGCGTCGACACCCAGTTCTTGCGCCCAGTGATTGAACATGCCCTCCGCCAGCACGCTGCGTGCCGAGTTGTGGGTGCAGAGGATCAGGATATTCGTCGTCATGTCAGCGGGTTCCGATGTCGCGCAGCTCGCGCTGGATGGCCAGGGTTTCGAGCTTGGCGAGCGGCAACGAGAGCAGGAATTCGATCCGACGCTTCAAGGTGACAGCGGCGTCCATGAAGGCGCGGTGCTTGGTCTCGTCCGAACCTTCGGCCGCCGCGGGATCCGGAAGGCCCCAATGGGCGCTGATGGGTTGCCCGGGCCAGACGGGGCAGACCTCACCGGCGGCCTGGTCGCAGACGGTGATCACAAAGTCCATCTGAGGCGCATCGGCCTTGGCGTACTCTCCCCAGCTCTTGCTTCGGTAGCCGCTGTCGCGATAACGCAGCTGGCGCAAGGTGGCCAGCGCCAACGGATGCACGGCGCCCTTGGGGTGGCTGCCGGCCGAGTAAGCGGTAAAACGCTCTGAGCCCAGCTCCTCGAGGATGCCCTCAGCCAGGATCGAGCGGGCGGAGTTGCCCGTGCAGATGAACAGGACGTTGTGTTTTCGGTCGGTCATGAGAGGCTTTCAGCAGCAGGCTTTGTTCGGGGTGGCAAGCACAGGAGCCGTCTTCGGACCCCCGGCCCGGCGCAGCAAGCGCTTTTCGAGAGACCCAGCTGTTCGGCGGCCTTCGAGGCCAGCCCTTGGACTTGCTGGCTGACCTGGTCGCGGCCCTGGCCGAAGATCCTGGAGGCATCCATCGTCCGGTAGTGCTCCCATGCCACGCCCTGCGGGTCGGTGACCCAGTGCTTCTCGCTCTTGGCATAGCAGCAGACCGTGGCCCCCTCATCGAACAGCGCACGGTCGGCCGACTGGGCGCGGACCTTGAGTTCGGCGAGTTCGTTCTCGTCCTCGGCCTGAATGCCGAGATGGTCGATCCCCGTGCCGTGGCCCCTTGTGGAAATCGCGAAGTTGACCCGAGGGTCCTCCAGCATCCACTTGGCGTAGTCCTGCTCGACGCGCGCCGGCTCCGCAGCGAAAAGGTTGGAGTAAAACGCGATGCTCTTGCTCAGGTCATCGACATGCAGGTGAACGTGGAAACGCTTCATGATGGCTCTCCTAAGTGGACGTTGATGGGTGACATTGGGATTACGTGAGCCCGTGGCTAGAAATCGACTGGTCAAGTCGGCTGAACATGCAAGTGGCTGAAGCCGGGCAGATGCTCGCGAACTCGGTGAGCGCTCGGATTGCGTCCGGCGCGTCAGTCCTGGGGCAAGGGAGGTAACCCCGTGCAGCAAAGAAGTTGGGTGCGGTTGTCGTGAGCAGGAAGAGTCGCTGGACGCCCGCCGCAACGGCTCGAGCTTCGATTGCGCGCAGGAGCTCATCGCCGAGGCCCGTGCCACGCCGCTCATGCGCCACCGCGAGGGAGCGCAACAAGCCGGCATCACCCGTGCGCTCGAGGCCGACGCAGCCCACTAGGCTATCGCCAGCGCGAAGCACGAGGAAATCACCCATGTGCCCTAGATCCAGATCGATCTCGGGCAACTCGCAAGTGCGCAGCAGCGCGCGAACCTTGGTCAGGTCGGCTGTACTCGCCAGTTCTGGTTTCATGATGGATGAGGTGTGCGGTCGTCAGCAAGCACATGAGGCGTCAACCTCGGTGGCGCATGCCTGCCCCTCACAACAGTTCTCGGTCAGGTATCCCAAGAGCGCGTTCATCTGCTCGAACGATGCCCGGTAGATGAGGTGCCGCCCTTGGCGCTCCTGCGAGACGAGGCCCGCGTTCGTGAGCTCTTTGAGGTGAAACGACAAGCTCGTGGCCGGCACATCCAGGGCTTCTGTGAGCGTGCCGGGCGTCATGCCCTCGAGGCCGGCGACAACCAAGGCGCGGAACACACGAAGGCGCACGGGTTGCGCGAGTGCAGCCAAGGAACGGACGACAGTATTTTCTTCCATTATTCAAGTATTGTCGAAATATCGAAGTTAAGCAAGTGGGCGCTCGTTTGGGGAGTGATGCCGCGATGTCAGCGGTACCTTCTCTGGCCCAGGGCAGCTAGGAATGGCCGCCTCGGGCCAGATGCCGACCTTCGTGTCGTATTGCCGGCCCAAAGTAAGCCAGCGCTCTGTTTAAGTCATGCGCGGTTGGAGGCCAACTGCCGTAGTCCCGTTCGAGCTTTCTGCTGCAGCGCTACGCGAGTTGCATTCGGGAAGTGAAATCGGTCCCGCGCTTTCGCCGCGAGGCACTCGCGCGAACTCTGTTTCGACGCAAAAGGCATTGCGATTTCCGAGCAACAGGTCCTCGGCCTTTTTAGCCACTTCCGTGGTTCGATCCGCGATGACTCTCTGAGCTGAGGTGCCATTCGCGCTCATTGAATGCTGTCTCCGAGTTTTTATAAGACACCCTATGCGGCGTAGAGCCGCACCGACGAGAGCTGCAAGACCAACACCTACCGCCAAAATCGCTGCGGTCACCCAGGGTCCCCATGCCGACACTGCTCGTACAACTTCAAAGTCAGTCATCACGTGCTCCTAAAAATCCATATCACTAGAGATATGGTTTTATTGGCGAAAAAAAGTGAGCTCAGCAACTAGCTGTCGATGTTTTGTCCACACGTTCTCCCGCGTCGACGCAGCACTCACGCAGCAGAAATCCACTCAGATGATGAATCTGTTCGAATCGAGCAGTGCACACTACTTCGCGGCCGTTTCGCAGTTGGGTCACAAGGCCGGTCCCAACCAACGCCGCGAGGTGATGTTTCAACGTCGATGCTGGCAAGGCGGTCGCGGTTTGAAGCGCAGTCACGTTCATCCCCTCGTGGCCGGCGCGAAGCAGATTTCTGAACACAGCCAAACGGGGGAGACTCCCTAGCGCCGCCAACATGGGGGCTGCGGCTTCGGCGGACAGCTCTTGTGGTGACCTCTCGCGTTTTTCCATGAAGTAACTATACCTCTAGTTTTGTCGATGTGTCTGCGTGCTTTTCTGTTGTCGCTCGTCTATAGGGCTTCTGGCGTATTTGAACGGCCGCTATCAACTGGGACGAACGGCCGCAGGCACGAAGGTTAAATGGCGTGTCCGCTAATCTCCACCGACGTTCCGCACCGACGGCTGCGCCCCGGGGCCTTGAAACTCCACCGATTGCCCTTATGATTAGCACTCGCTGCTGACGAGTGCTAACAAGCCTCGATTCCAGCCGATGGGCCGCCGGTCTCCCCGCCCGGCGCCCGACCACAACCCCGTTTCTTATCCAGGAGATGCAATGAAACTTCGTCCTTTGGCCGATCGCGTGATCGTCAAGCGTGTTGACAGCGAAACCAAGACCGCCTCCGGCATCGTCATTCCCGACGCAGCCGCCGAAAAGCCCGACCAGGGTGAAGTCCTGGCCGTGGGCCCGGGCAAGCGCAACGACAAGGGCGAACTGACCGCACTGACCGTCAAGGTCGGCGACCGCGTCCTGTTCGGCAAGTACAGCGGCCAGACCGTCAAGGTCGGCGGCGACGAACTGCTGGTCATGAAGGAAGACGACCTGTTCGCAGTCGTCGATAAGTAATCCATCCATCCCCTTTCGGAGAAATAAAACATGGCAGCAAAAGACGTAGTCTTCGGCGGTGAAGCCCGCGCACGCATGGTCGAGGGTGTCAACATCCTCGCCAACGCAGTCAAGGTGACCCTGGGCCCCAAGGGCCGCAACGTGGTGCTCGAGCGCTCGTTCGGCGCCCCCACCGTCACCAAGGACGGTGTGTCGGTCGCCAAGGAAATCGAACTCAAGGACAAGCTCCAGAACATGGGCGCCCAGCTCGTGAAGGAAGTGGCCTCGAAGACCAGCGACAACGCTGGTGACGGCACCACCACCGCCACGGTTCTGGCACAAGCCATCGTTCGCGAAGGCTTCAAGTACGTGGCCGCCGGCATCAACCCGATGGACCTGAAGCGCGGCATCGACAAGGCCGTCACGGCCCTGGTCGAAGAGCTGAAGAAGGCTTCGAAGCCCACCACCACGTCGAAGGAAATCGCACAAGTCGGCTCGATCTCGGCCAACAGCGACGAAACCATCGGCAAGCTCATCGCCGACGCGATGGACAAGGTCGGCAAGGAAGGCGTGATCACTGTCGAAGACGGCAAGTCGCTCGAAAGCGAACTCGACGTCGTCGAAGGCATGCAGTTCGACCGCGGCTACCTGTCGCCCTACTTCATCAACAACCCCGAGAAGCAATCGGCGCTGCTCGACAACCCGTTCGTGCTGCTGTTCGACAAGAAGATCAGCAACATCCGCGACCTGCTCCCCACGCTGGAACAAGTTGCAAAGGCCGGTCGTCCGCTGCTGATCATTGCCGAAGAAGTCGAAGGCGAAGCCCTGGCTACGCTGGTGGTGAACACGATCCGCGGCATCCTGAAGGTCGTGGCTGTCAAGGCTCCTGGCTTCGGCGACCGCCGCAAGGCCATGCTGGAAGACATCGCCATCCTGACGGGCGGCAAGGTGATCGCTGAAGAAGTGGGCCTCACGCTCGAAAAGGTGACGCTGGCCGACCTGGGCCAAGCCAAGCGCATCGAAGTGGGCAAGGAAAACACCATCATCATCGACGGCGCCGGCGCTGCTGCCGACATCGAAGCCCGCGTGAAGCAAGTGCGCGTGCAGATCGAAGAAGCCACGAGCGACTACGACCGTGAAAAGCTGCAAGAGCGCGTGGCCAAGCTGGCCGGCGGTGTTGCGGTGATCAAGGTTGGCGCCGCCACCGAAGTCGAAATGAAGGAAAAGAAGGCTCGCGTCGAAGACGCCCTGCACGCCACCCGCGCTGCAGTGGAAGAAGGCGTTGTGGCTGGCGGCGGCGTGGCTCTGCTGCGTGCCAAGCAAGCCGTGGGCGACCGCGTGAAGGGCGACAACGCCGACCAGGACGCCGGTATCAAGCTGGTGCTCAAGGCGATCGAAGCGCCCCTGCGCGAAATCGTGAACAACGCCGGCGGCGAAGCCTCGGTGGTGGTGAACGCTGTGTTGGCCGGCAAGGGCAACTACGGCTTCAACGCTGCGAACGACACGTACGGCGACATGCTCGAGCTGGGCATTCTGGACCCGACCAAGGTGACCCGCACCGCGCTGCAGAACGCAGCATCGGTTGCTTCGCTGCTGCTGACGACCGAAGCCATGGTCGCCGACGCACCGAAGGAAGAAGCCGGTGCCGGCGGCGGCATGCCCGACATGGGCGGCATGGGTGGTATGGGCGGCATGGGCATGTAATGCCCGGCTGAGCTCTGCTCACCAAAAAAAAAGGGCCGCGCAAGCGGCCCTTTTTTATTGCGCGGTACGTTTATCGAAACTGGTCGCGCAGTGCCATGTAGAGCACCTGGAAGCGCGCATGCCGCGTCTTGTGCGAGCCGTTCCCTTCGACCGAGGGCACCAGTTGCTGCTTGACGGGCGGCAGCGTGCACACCTCGGCCACAGCGCCACCATCGGCGAGCCACGCAAGCCGCGCCGCACCCAGCGCGCCGCCCGTCTCGCTGCCTGCATAGAGCGTGAGCGGCACCTGGAAGATGTCGGCCAGCAGTTGGCCCCACCACACGCTGCGCGCACCGCCGCCGACCAGCGCCACTTCGCGCAGCGGCATGTCGGCCGGCAGGCGCAAGGTGTCGAAGCCGTCGCGCAGCCCGAAGCTCACGCCCTCGACCACGGCATAGGCGATTTCCGCCGGACCGTGCGCATGCGTCAGGCCGAACAGCGCGCCCTGCGCATTGGGGTTGTTGTGCGGCGAGCGTTCGCCCGAAAGGTACGGCAGGAACAGCGGGCAACGCTCGCGCCGTGCCGGTGCCACCGACGCTGCCGCTTCGAGCAGCGCCGCCTCGTCGGCAAACTTGAATGTCTTGGCGGCCCAGCTCACCGCGCTCGCGGCCGAGAGCATCACCGACATCTGGTGCCAGCGCTTGGGCAGCGCATGGCAGAACGCATGCATCGCCTGCGCGGGGTTGGGCAGAAAGCGGTCGGTCGAGACGAACACCACGCCCGATGTGCCGAGCGACACAAAGCCCTGGCCCGGCTCCACCAGCCCCATGCCGACCGCGCTCGCAGCGTTGTCGCCGGCGCCGCCAGCGATGAGTACCGGGCCGTCGCCCACGCCCCAGCGTGCCGCCAGCTCGGGTTTGAGCTGCGCCGACACTTCGCTGCCTTCAACCAACCGGGGCATGTGCTCTCGCGTGAGCCCCGTGGCCGCGAGCAGTTCGTCGGACCAGTCGCGCGCGCCGACATCGAGCCACAGTGTGCCGGCCGCATCGGACATCTCACTGACCGCCTCACCGCTGAGCATGAAGCGCAGCCAGTCTTTCGGCAGCAGCACGCGCGCCACCCGAGCGAAGATTTCAGGCTCGTGCTCTCGCACCCACAACAGCTTGGGCGCGGTAAAACCGGGCATCGCCAGGTTGCCCGCGATCTCGCCCAGGCGCGGCACGGCGCGCGCGAGCGCCTCGCACTGCGCGCCGCTGCGGCCGTCGTTCCAGAGAATGGCGGGACGCAGCACCTCGCCGGCCGCGTCGAGCAGCGTGGCGCCGTGCATCTGGCCAGACAAGCCGATGCCACGCACGGCCCGCAGCGCATCGGGGTGCGCCTTCCGCAGCTCGGCCATCACTTGCTCCAGCGCCTGCCACCATTGGCTTGGGGCCTGCTCCGACCAGAGCGGTTGCGGCCGTTCGACCGTGAGTGCTGCGCGTGCCACGCCAACGATGCGGTGATCGTCGGCAAGCAGCAGTGCCTTGAGCTCGGACGTGCCGAGGTCGAGTCCCAGATACAAGATAGTGCTCCCTGATTGCGCCTTGAATGCCGGCTGTTGCCTTGAACTCAGCCGAACCGCGTGTCGGCCTGCCGCCTGAATTCGCTCGGCGTCATGCCTTTGATTTCGAGAAAACGCCGGTTGAAATTGGCCACGTTGTTGAAGCCCACCTGGTAGCAGATGTCGGTCACGTAGTGGTCGGTCTGCATCAGCAGATGGCAGGCGCTGTTGATGCGCACGCGGTTGACGAAGTCGGTAAAGCTGTTGCCTGTGGAACGCCTGAAGAAGCGGCTGAAGCGGCTCTCGCTCATGCCGAGCTCGGCCGCCACGTCCGACATGGAAATCGGCTCCGCCAGGTTGGCGGTGATGCGGTTGACGATGTCGTTGATCTGGTCGACCTGCGCATCGCCCTCGATGCCTTGCGCACCCTGCATCTGCACGCTCGAGAGCAGCCGGTAATCGGTGCACTGCGCCAGGTCGGCCATGAACTCGAAGAACAGCCCGAGCCGGCGCACGCCGCGCGCGGCCTTGATGTTGTCCCAGTGCGTTTGCGCCTGCTGCGACATGCCGAAGAACTCGATGCCGTGGCGGGCCCGCTCGAGCAGCTGCATCACCTCGCGCAACTCCGGGATCCCGGCCGCGGCGCTCTCGATGGGCTCGTGGCGGAACTGGATCACCCGGTCGCGCCCTTCGGCACCGCCTTCGGGCACATCGAGCGAGATCCAGTTGTGCGGCAGCCGCGGTCCGCAGAGCACCAGGTGCCCCGGCTGGAACGGCCCGATCCAGTCGCCGACGAAGGCCTTGCCCGATGTCTCCGTGATCAGGTGCAGCTCGTAGTCTTCATGAAAGTGCCATCGCACCAGCGGGCTCGGAAAGCCGTGGGCCAGGCAGCGCACCAGGCCGGTTTCTGGGGCCTCGTAGCCCAGCGACGGGGAGCGCGCAATGTCGCGCTCCAGCTCGGGGTGGCGCTGACGGGGAATCGCGCGTTTGCGGGTGGACGTTGTCATGGCAGCACGAAGGTCAAAACCGGGACGCGGCAGGCTCATTGTCCTGCTGCGCGAGCGCGGCCTCAACCGCCTGGAGCGTGGGTGGATCGGCGCCTTCGCGGGTGCAGTTCAGCGCAGCGGCCGTGGCGGCAAAACGCATCACCTCGCGCCAGGCCTCGTCGCTCAGTTCGCCAAGCTGGGCCGGGTGCCCCACGCCGTGTGCAAGCAGCGACACGGAGAGGCCGGCCGTGAAGGTGTCGCCCGCGCCAATGGTGTCGACCACCTCCACCCGAGGCGCCGCCACGGCCAGCGGTTCGCTCCCGGTGCGCCAGAGCGTGGCACCGGCGCCGCCGCGAGTGACGATGACCGCATGCACACCGGCCTGCAGGCACTCCGCGGCCAGCGCATCCACCGGCCGGCCAGGGGCGAGCAGTTCGGCATCCTCGTCGCTGAGCTTGACCATGTCGGCCATCGCAAGCCACTCCATGACGCGCGTGCGATACGCCGGCATATCGGGAATCAGGCTAGGCCGCACATTGGGGTCGAACACGATCACGCGGCGTCCTGCGTTGGCCGTGACCAGTTCGGCGATGCGCGTGGCCGCTGGCTCCTGCAGCAGCGAGATCGACCCGAAGTGCAGAAAGCGGCAGTCCGCCGGCAGCTGCGGCAGCGGCTCCGGCGCCCAGGTGGCGTCGGCACTGCCGCGCGTATAGAACGCATAGCGGTTGGTCTGCGGCGTGCGCTCGACAAAGGCCAGGGTCGACGGCGCATTGCTGCGCAGAATGAAGCTGGTGTCCACGCCGTTGCGTTCGAGAAAGCCCATCAGCCGCTCGCCGAAGAGGTCGGTCGACAGCTGCGTGAGAAAGCCGGTGGGTTGGCCCAGGCGCGCGCAGGCCACCGCGGTGTTGAGCGGCGAGCCGCCCTCGTGCCCCAAAAACCCGAGGGTACCTGCCTCGCTGGCGGTGAAATCGATCAGGGCTTCGCCCGTGAGTGCAATACGCATAGTGGTTCGATTCTCTTCTTCTCTCAGCCCAAGGCACGCGCGTCGGCCAGGAAGCCGCTCTCGGCAGCCAGCGTGGCGGGATGATCGAGCAGTTCGGCAAAAAGGCGCGGCGGAATGGTGATGGCACCCACGCCGAGCCCCAGCAGCGAAAGATACGCCTCGCGCGAGCGAACGCTCGCGACCAGGAGCCGCGTGCCGGACGAAGGCCGCTGCGCCACCAGGGCCTGCATTTGCGCGATGAGTGCCAGCCCTTCGATGCCGGCGTCTTCGAGCCGTCCCAGGTACGGCGCCGCGTACGCCGCGCCCAGTTGCGCGGCAAAGTGCGCCTGTTCGGGCGCGTACACAGCCGTCCACGTGACCGGCACGTCTTGCGCGATGAGCCGGGCGCCGGCAGCGAGGCCTTGGCGCGTGGCGGGAATCTTCACCACGAGTTGTCCGCGGTCGAAGTGCGAGAGCAGCTTATCGGCGTCTTCGAGCATGCCGTCGACATCGCTCGAATACACCTGGGCTTGCACCTGTCGCGCGCCCAGCTCAATGCAGCGCTTCAGCAGACCCGGTACTTCGTCGCGGCTTATGCCTGCGCGTTGAAGCAGCGTGGGGTTGGTTGTTACGCCGTGAACGACTGGGTGCGGTAGGCACGTCTTCAGCTCGGTCAAGTCGGCGCTGTCCAGATATAGGTGGAAATCTTGGTTCATGGGCTTGCTTGGTGCACAGAGTACGGAGAGTTCGTGGCGTGTGCAAAGGCCACCGGGTACTCCCCCTCCGCGAATGTCCCCGGGCTTCGCCCTCCTCCTTTATTTCGCTGCGCGGAGCACCCGATGGCCTGTGCACATGGACGCGCTGCTGGTGTTCCGCTGATCAACCACGGCTCTGCCCAACGCACCCGCTGGCGGGGTGCCTTGCGCAGCGAAATAAAGGAGGAGGCCGCAGGCCGGGGGACATTCGCGGAGAAAGGTACCCCGTCGGCGGGTGCGCCGCCCTGAACAACAACGCAAGACAAGCAGAAGCTGTCCATCTCAGCTCATCACATTCCCGCCGTCGACATTCAAGGTCTGCGCCGTGATGTAGCGTGCCTCGTCGCTGGCAAGAAATACCGCCGCGCCGGCAATGTCGCTCGGCATGCCCATGCGGCCGAGCGGCACCTCCAGGCCCACTCGCCGCTTCTTCTCGCCGAGCGGCAGCCCTTCGGCCTTGGCGAACAGGCTGTCTACATGGTCCCACATGGGCGTGTCGACCACGCCCGGCGCAATGCCGTTGACGCGAATGCCGTGCGGGGCCATGGCCAATGCGGCGCTCTGGGTGTAGCTGATGACGGCGGCCTTCGTTGCGCAGTAGTGCGACACCAGCGCCTCGCCGCGACGCCCCGCCTGTGACGCCATGTTGATGACCGATGCACCCTGCGTGCCGGCTTCGACCATGTGGCGCAGCACCGCTTGCATGACGAAGAACATGCCCTTCACGTTGACCGCGAACAGCTTGTCGAAAGATGCCTCGTCGCTGTCGAGCAACGGCGCAAGGTCGAACACCGCGGCGTTGTTGAACAGTGTGTGAATGGGGCCGAAGGCGACCTGCGCCTCTGCGAGAAGGTGCGTGATTCCTTTCGTGTCAGTCACGTCCGCCGCGATGTAGGCAAGGCGGTCGGGATGCTTTTGCAACAGCGCCCGCACTGCTTCGGGCGCAGCAGCCATGCGGTCGACGATGCTGCAGCGCGCGCCTTCGGAAATGCATGCCTCGGCGACTGCAAGCCCGATGCCTCCGCCGGCACCGGTCAGCAGCACGTGGCGGTTCTTCAGCCGTTCGCTCATCTCGTTGCTCCTGCATTCATGAAACTTGCCACGCGTTCGCTCGCGCCACGCACGGCCTCTACCAGCCGTGCATCGCCAGCAATGGCGCCCCACAGTCCCGCGTCCGAGCACAGCGCCAGCACCGGATCGGCGGCATCGCAAATGGCGTGCGCCACGGCTCCGTCCATGCCCTGGTCTTGATACGCATACGGCAGCGCCCCGTGATGCCAGCGCTGCAAGAAGGCAAGAAACAGTGCGGGCAGCATCGCAACGCTGTCGATCGGCTGCCCGGCAGCAAGCCGCTCACGCACCGTGGGCGCGATGAAGCCCGGAATCTTCGAGAAGCCGTCGGCCGCCACGCGCTGGTTGGTGTCGCGGATAGCGGGGTTGCCGAAGCGGTCGAGCACCACGTCGCGGTAAGCCGCAAGATCGATCGGGCTCGGGCTCAGGCACGGAATCACGTCGTCGGTCACGTAGTCGAACGCCATCTTGCGGATGGCCGCGTGGTGCGTGCCTTCATGGATGAAGCTCAACCCGATCAGCGTGCCGGCCCATGCAATGCAGCTGTGCGTGGCGTTGAGGATGCGGATCTTGGCTTCTTCGTAAGGCTGCACCGAATCGACCAGCTCCACGCCCACGCGGCCCCAATCGGGACGGCCCGCAACGAAGTTGTCTTCGATCACCCACTGAATAAAGCTCTCGCCAGTGATTGCGGCCGCATCGTCTTGGCCGGTGGCGGCCTTCACGCGTGCGCGGAGTTCGGGCGGCGGGCGCGGCGTGATGCGGTCGACCATCGCGTTGGGGCAGGCGGTGTTCGCCTGCGCCCATGCGAGCAATTCGGCATCGCCCGCGCGTTCGATGAACTCCAGCAACCCGGCCCGAAAGCGGTCGCCGTTGTGGCGCAGGTTGTCGCAGTTGAGCAGAGTGACCGGGCCGGACTGCGCAGCCTTGCGCGCGCGCAAGATCGTGCAGACGACGCCGTAGATGGTCACGCCTTCGCCGCCTCCACTCCACGTCTGGCCGCGGCGGGCTCGCTCGATGTCCGCCGCAAGGTCGCCGAACGAGAGGTCCAGCTTGCCCTTGGTATCGAGGTAGTAGCCCGCCTCGGTCACCGTGAAAGACACGATGCGAGTGGACGGCGCCGCGCCGCGCGCGACGACCGCAGCCAGCGAGGGCTCGTAAGGCAGAACCTCGCGTATGGCTTCGATCTGTTCGTAGCGGTACTCGCCGGCCGGTGAAACCGTCTCCAGCGTGTAGCGCCCGCCCTGCGCCTGCAGGGCAGCGACCACATCGGCCATGTCGGGCCGGATGTTGGCACCCGACAGCGACCAGCGGGTATCGCCCGCATCGATAAGCCGCTGAAGGTAGACCGCCTGGTGGGCCCGGTGGAACGAGCCGAGCCCAAGGTGAAGCACCGTGAACTCCGAAAGAGCCGGTGGTGTTTGTGCAAGAGGCGCTGCTGCAAGGGTCACGGGAAATATCCGGATGAAAAATGAAGAATCAGGCGGAGACCGCGCGGCCTTCGCGATTGAAGAGATGCAGCACGCTGGGATCGAGCTCTACCGCCACATCGTCGCCCGCATGCAGCGGGGTGCGTTCGTTCTGGCGCGCGATGAGTGGCACGCCGCCCACGTCGACGTGGATCAGCGTGTCGGCGCCCAGTGCTTCGATCAGCTCCACACGCCCCGGCACGCCCGCGGCAGCGGCCTGCTTCGGATGCACGCGCAGACCTTCAGGCCGCACGCCCAGGAAGCCGTCGCTCGGAACGCGCCCGCCGGTGGCTGCCGAGAAACTCGGAATCGCACTCGCCGCCACCATGTTCATCGACGGCATGCCGATGAACTGGGCAACGAACTGATTGGCCGGCCGGTCATAGAGCTCGAGCGGCGTGCCGACCTGTTCGATAAGCCCGTCCCTGAGCACCACCACGCGGTCGGCCAGCGTCATGGCCTCGACCTGGTCGTGCGTCACGTAGATGGTGGTGGCACCGAGCGAGCGGTGCAGCTTGTGGATTTCGACGCGGGTGTTGCCGCGCAGGGCCGCATCGAGGTTGGACAGCGGCTCGTCGAACAGAAACACCTTTGGCGCGCGCACGATGGCGCGGCCAATGGCCACCCGTTGGCGTTGCCCGCCGGACAAGTCCTTGGGCGTGCGGTCGAGGTAATGCGTGAGGTTGAGCGTCTTGGCCGCGTACTCGACCTTGGTCTTGATCTCGCTCTTTGAAACACCCGCCAGCTTGAGCGCGAACGACATGTTGTCGTACACGCTCATGTGCGGGTAGAGCGCGTAGCTCTGGAACACCATGGCCAGGTCGCGCTTGCCCGAAGGCGCCCAGGTGATGTCCTTGCCGTCGAGCAGCAGGTTGCCGCTGGTGATGGGCTCGAGCCCCGCAATGAGGCGCAGCAGCGTCGACTTGCCGCAGCCCGAAGGCCCGACGAAGACAATGAACTCGCCCTTCTGGATTTCGAGATCGACGCCCTTGATGATGTCGACGTCGCCGAAGCTCTTCTTGATGTCTTTGAGTTGCAGGTAGGCCATGAGGTGTCTCCCTTTCTTTACTTGACGGCGCCGAAGGTCAGGCCTTGCACCAATTGCTTCTGGCTGAACCAGCCGAACACGACGATGGGCGCAATGGCCATGAGCGAAGCCGCCGACAACTTGGCCCAGAACAGGCCCTCGGGGCTGGAGTAAGAGGCGATGAGCGTGGCCAGCGTGCCGGCCTTGGCCGAGCTGAGGTTGAGCGCCCAGAAGGCCTCGTTCCAGCTCAGCACCAGGCACAGGAGGCCGGTCGAGGCAAGGCCGCCCACCGACAGCGGCAGCACCACGTGGCGGAACTCGGTCCACAGGCTGGCGCCGTCCATGCGCGCGGCTTCGAGAATTTCGTTCGGAATGTCCTTGTAGGCGCTGTAAAGCATCCACACCATGATCGGCAGGTTCGACAGCGTGAACACGACTGTGAGCGCGGTGAGCGAGTCGAGCAGGCCCGCGGTTTGCGCAAGCACGTAGATCGGCACCAGCGCCCCCACGGCCGGCATCATCTTGGTGGAGAGCATCCACATCAGGATGTCGCGCGTCTTCTTCGTGCGGAAGAAGGCCATCGAGTACGCCGCAGGCGCTGCGATCAACAGGCCGATGATGGTCGAGCCCAGGCTGGTGATGAGCGAGTTGCGCGCGTACAGAAGGTAGTCGCTGCGGCGCTGCACTTCGCCGAAGTTGTCGAGCGTGGGCTCGAAGATGAAAAGCGGCGGCACGTGAATGGCCTGCAGCTCCGTCTTGAAGGCCGTGAGAAACAGCCAGCCGAGCGGAAAGAACAGGAGCAGCGCCACGGCCCACGCACCCACGGTGCGCAGCAGTTGCGGAAGGAAGTTGCTGGGTTGCATGGTCGTTCCTTCAGTCGAGGTTCTTGCCGATGATCCGAATGAGGAACACGGCCACGATGTTGGCCAGCACCACGGCGAACAGCGCACCGGCCGATGCCACGCCCACGTCGAAGTTCATCAGCGACTGCTTGAAGATCAGGTAGGTCATGTTGGTGCTCTCGTTGCCCGGGCCGCCATTGGTGGTGATGGCGATCTCGGCGAACACGCTGAGCAGGAAGATCATCTCGATCATGATCACCACCGCCATCGGCCGGCCGAGGTGCGGAATGGTCAGGTAGAAGAAGCGCTGGAACGCGCTTGCGCCGTCCATGCGCGCGGCCTCCATCTGCTCTCGGTCGAGCGACTGCAGCGAGGTGATGAAGATCAGGCAGGCGAACGGCAGCCACTGCCAGGCCACCATGACGATCACCGAGAACAGCGGCACGTCGGTGAGCCAGTCGACCGGCTGCGCGCCGAAGAAGCGCCACACGTCGGCCAGGATGCCGTAGATGGGGTTCATCATCATGTGCTTCCACAGCAGCGCGTTGACCGCGGGCATGACGAAGAACGGAGAGATGAGCAGTACCCGCACGATGCCGCGGCCCGGAAAGGGCTCGTTCACCAAGAGCGCGAGCAGCACGCCGAGCACCACCGTGATGACGATCACGCTGCCGATCAGCATCAACGTGTTCCACGTTGCGGGCCAGAAGTCCGGGTCGGTAACGAAGTAGTGAAAGTTCTCGATGCCCGCGAACGTGCGCTCGCCGGGCTGCATGAGGTTGTAGTTCACGAACGAGAAGTACAACGTCATCACCAGCGGCACGATCATCCACAGGAGGAGCGTGAGCACGGCAGGCGCCATGAGGGCCCGGGGCAGGAGTCGTTTCATGAGGAGGTTCCTTCTCGTTGTCTCTGGCTCCTTCCCCCGCTGGGGGAAGGCTGGGATGGGGGCTCCCGGATCAAGCGCCGCGGCGATTGGTACGCCGCGTGCCCCCACCCCTGCCCTCCCCCGGAAGGGGAGGGAGCAAGAATGAAAGCTCGGCTTACTTGTAGTAGCCGGCTTTCTTCATCTCGCGCTCGGCCGCCGTCTGCGAAGTCTTCAGCGCCTGGTCGACCGTCACCTTGCCCGACAGCGCGGCGCTCATCTGCTGCCCCACCGCCACGCCGATGGCCTGGAACTCGGGTATGGCCGCGTACTGCACGCCCACGTACGGCGACTTGGGCAGCGTGCTGTCGCTGAGGTTGGCGCTGTCGATGGCCTTCTTCTCGGCCGCTGCAAACTTCGCGACCTTCTGGAACTCGGGGTTCGCATAGGTCGACTTGCGCGTGCCGGTGGGCACCGTGCCCCAGCCATGCTCCTTGGCCACCAGGTTCACGTACTCCTTGGAGGTCGCCCATTTCACGAAGGTCTGCGCGGCGGCGCCCTTGGTCGAGCTTGCCGGAATGGCCAGGTTCCAGGTCCACAGCCAGTTGGCACCCTTGGGCGTGACGGCCACCGGTGCCTGTGCGAAGGCGACCTTGTCGGCCACCTTCGACTGCTTGGGGTCGCTGATGAACGAGGCCGCAATGGTTGCGTCCACCCACATGCCGCACTTGCCTTCGTTGAAGAGCGCAAGGTTCTCGTTGAAGCTGTTGGCCGATGCACCCGGCGGGCCATACGACTTCATCATGTCGACGTAGAAGTTGATCGCGTCCTTCCAGGGCTTGGTGTCGATCTGCGGCTTCCACTGCATGTCGAACCACTGGCCGCCGTTGGTGTTGACCAGTGTCGTCAAAAAGGCCATGTTGTCACCCCAGCCCGGCTTGCCGCGCAGGCACATGCCGTACACGCCGGCCTTCGGGTCGTGGATCTTGCCGGCCAGCTCCTTCACCTGCACCCAGGTGGGCTGCTCGGGCATCTTGAAACCGACCTTGTCGGCCAGGTCCTTGCGGTACATGAGCATCGAGCTCTCGCCGTAGAAAGGCGCTGCGTAGAGCTTGCCTTCGTACGACAGGCCGGCGCGAATGGCGGGCAGCAGGTCGTCGGCGTCGTAGGCGGCGTCGGTGGCAATGGGCTGGAGCCAGCCCTTCTTCGACCAGATCGGCGCTTCGTACAGGCCGATGGTCATCACGTCGAACTGGCCGCCCTTGGTGGCGATGTCGGTGGTCACGCGCTGGCGCAGCGTGCCTTCCTCGAGCGTGACCCACTTGAGCTTGATGTCCGGATTGGCCTTTTCGAAGAAGGGCGTCAGCTTCTGCATCTCGATCATGTGGCCGTTGTTGACGGTCGCAATCACGAGTTCGGTGGCGGCTTGGGAGGCGAGCCCCGTGCCGGCGAGTGCGAGGACGAGGCCCGCTTTCAGAAAACGCTTCATGTTGTCTCCTAGAGGTGAGCGACGCCCTGTCTCTGTTCGGGTCGCCGTGGCGGGATTCTGGAGAAACGCGCTTGCGGGTTTGGTACTTCATCCGTCTGCCATGGTACTTTCATGCACCAATCAGCTAGGAGATTCCCTAGTCAACGCAATACAGCATGGAAAAGCTCAATCCAAAGACTTCAGGCACCGCCCAGCAGCTGGCGCCTGAACTGCGCCGCGGCCGGTGAAAGCGGGCGGTCCTGCCGGGTGATGAGGCAGATCGGCGGCACGCGCACCGGCAGCTCCACCGGCACGGTGCGCAGCACGCCCAGCCGCGCGTAGTGGCCGGCCTGCGAAGCCGGCATCACGGCGGCCATGTCGGAGTTCTCGAGCAAGGCGGTAATGGCAATGGGCGATGCCGTTTCGATGATGTCGAGCCGCGCCTGGATACCCGCCTCCCGCATCGCCGCCTCGAAGCGCCCGCGCTGCGGCGAGCCCGGCGGCTGCAACACCCATGACCAGTTCGCCATTTCGGCCAGCGTGACGGTGGGCTGCTCGAAGACAGGGTGCGCGGCGCGCACCACGACCACCTGCGACTCGCCCAGCAGCGGCACGCTCGCGTACCTGGCCTCGTCGTGGCTGTCCGTGAGCCGGCCCAGCACCAGGTCGACGTCGCCCTGCTCGAGCTGCGCCTGCATCACATCGCTGGTCTCGACGATTACCGACACCGCCACCTGCGGATGACGCCGGTGGTACTCGACCAGCGCCGGCGCCAGCAGCTCGGGCACCGCGCCCGGCACGCTGCCCACGCGCAGCGAACCGCTCAGGCCCGAGCGCAGCGCGAGCATTTCCTCGCGGGCGCTGCCGAAGTCGCTGAGCACGCGGCGGGCATAGCGGATCAGGATCTCGCCGTAAGGCGTGGGCTCCATGCCCCGCGCAAGGCGCTCGAAGAGCTTCTCGCCCAGCGAATCTTCCAGCTGCTGCAGCAGCTTGGTGGCAGCCGGCTGGCTGATGTTCATGGCCTCGGCTGCGCGGCCCAGATGGCGGTGGGCATCGAGCCGTGCCAACAGGAGCAGTTGGCGCGGCCGCACATGGAGCATCAGCGATGCGTCGGTCAAGCCTGAACCGGAAGTCATGCACAAAAGTATATGGAGCTTCGGGCTTTTTCGATTGGATTGGCAACACGAAGCTCCCTAAGCTGGCACCAAACAAGCAGGAGACACACCCGATGAAGCTTTCTTTTCTTGCCCGCACGGCGAGCGCGGCAACGCTGGCGCTGGCAACCGCCATGGCCGGTGCGCAGCCCGCCTACCCCGACAAGCCGCTGCGCATCATGGTCGGCGCCTCGCCCGGCGGCGGCACCGACATCCTCGCGCGCGTGCTGGCCGACAAGTTCGCGCCGGTGCTCAAGCAGCCCGTGACGGTGGAGAACCGGCCCGGCGCCTCGAACACCATCGCGG
Organism: Variovorax sp. S12S4; assembly: GCF_023195515.1. NCBI lineage: Bacteria > Pseudomonadati > Pseudomonadota > Betaproteobacteria > Burkholderiales > Comamonadaceae > Variovorax > Variovorax sp. S12S4. Next base: position 2,997,027 of record NZ_JALPKR020000002.1, on the reverse strand, counting down.
GCGAACTCACCGCGCGCGCCGCGGCCGACGGCACTACGCTGCTGCTGGCCACCAACACCGCGCAGGCGGTGGCGCCTCACATCCTCAAGCTCAAGTACGACCCGCTGAAAGACCTGCAGCCGATCGGCCTGGTGGCGGTGATGCCCAACGTGCTGGTGGTTTCGGCCAGTTCACCCTACAAGTCGGTGAAAGACCTGGTGGCGGCCATGACGGCCAAGCCGGGCGGATTCAAGTACGCGTCATCCGGCATCGGCAGCACGCAGCACGTGGGCGGCGAGGCTTTCAACCTGGCCACGGGCATGAAGTCGATCCATGTGCCCTACAAGGGCAGCTCGCAGGCGCACATCGACATCATCGGCGGCGAGGTCGACATGATGTTCGACAGCACCTCTTCCGCCATGGGCCAGATCAAGGCCGGCAAGTTCCGCGCGCTGGCCGTGAGCGCGCCTCAGCGCTCGCCCGAACTGCCCGACGTGCCTACGCTGGCCGAGCAGGGCATCAAGGGCGCGGACGTGTCCACCTGGTACGGCCTCTACGTGACGGCCGGCACGCCGCGGCCCGTAGTGGAGCGACTGGGCACGGAGCTCACGCGCACGCTGAGGCTGACCGATGTGCAGGCGCGCATCAAGGGCCTGGGTGGCGAGCCCGGCGTGATCACCGGCGAAGCTTTCGCGGCAATGAACAAGCAGGAGTTCGACCACTACGGCCAACTCGTGCGGGACGCCAACATCAAGGCCGAATGAGGCCTTCCTTCTTTCCTTCTTCTTCTCCATTTCATTCCTGATTCCATGCCCACCCCATCGAAGACCCCGACCGTCATTTCCGCGAAGCCCCGCATCGCCGTGCTGCTCGGCGACCCGAGCGGCATCGGCCCCGAGATGGCCGTGAAGCTGCTCGCGCGCCAGCGCAACCTGGAGGCCGCGCGCGTGCTGCTGATCGCCGACCCCGTGGTGCTGGCCGCGGGCGAGCGCGTGGCGGGCGTGAAGCTCGACCCGCTGCAGGTCGACCGGTTGGAGAACCTTCGCTTCGAGGACGGCCGCCCCACGCTGCTGCTGCGCGACTGGATGGAGGGGCGGGAGCCGGCGCTCGGCGAATCGAACGAGGCTTCAGGCCGCGCATCCTTCGAAGCACTGGAGCTCGCCACCGCGGCGGTGCGGCGCGGGCAGGCCGACGGCATTCTCTTTGCGCCGCTCAACAAGCATTCGCTTCGTCTGGGTGGCCTGGTGCATGAAGATGAGCTGCGCTACATGCAGGAACGCTTTGCCGTGAAGGGCTTCGTCTGCGAGTTCAACCTGACGGGCTCGCTATGGACCTCGCGCGTAACGTCGCACATTCCGCTGAAGGACGTAGCGGCCCACATCACGATGGAGGGCGTGAGCGATGCGGTGAAGATCATTGCATCGGCCCTGCGCCGCGCAGGTGTGGCACAACCTCGCATTGCGGTGACGGGGCTCAACCCGCATGCGGGAGACGGCGGCTCCATCGGCATGGAAGAAATCGAGATCATCGCGCCGGCCATCGAACAACTGCGCGCCGAGGGCTTCGACGCCCGCGGTCCGTTCTCTCCTGACACGGTGTTCATCGGCGCACGCCGTGGCGATGTGGATGCGGTGGTGTCGATGTATCACGACCAGGGCCAGATCGCGATGAAGCTGATGGGCTTCGAGCAGGGTGTGACGCTGCACGGCGGCCTGCCGGTGCCGGTGGCCACCTCGGCCAGCGGCAGCGCTTTTGACATCGCAGGCAAGGGTGTTGCGCAGATCGAAGGGCTGCAGCAGGCCTTCGACTTGTGCGTGCGGATGGCGAGTGGTTCGCCTGTGCGGACGGTTGCAGAAGCGGCTACTGCTTGAGGGATGGCGCCGCTGTTCAGGGCGCGTGCACAGGCCACCGGGTACTCCCCTCCGCGAATGTCCCCGGGGCTGCGCCCCTCCTCCTTTATTTCGCTGCGCGGAGCACCCGATGCCCTGTGCACACCGAGCGCTGCGCTTGTTCCGTGCGATCAACCACCGCTCTGAACAACGCTCCCGTCGATGGGGTGCCTTGCGCAGCGAAATAAAGGAGGAGGCCGCAGGCCGGGGGACATTCGCGGAGTAAGGTACCCCGTCGGCGGGTGCGCCGCCCTGAACGTACCCTACCCAGCCTTCGAAAGACCAAAGAAGCTCAGGACCCGAGCCGCTTCAACAATCCAGCCGTCGAGGCATCAAGCCCCATGATGTCGCCCGAGGCAAGACGCGGCTCGATGTCCTTCGCAAGCACCTTGCCGAGCTCCACACCCCACTGGTCGAAGCTGTTGATGCCCCACAGCGCACCGCTGGTGAACACGCGGTGTTCGTACAGCGCAAGGAACGCACCCAGCGATTCGGGCGTGAGCTTCTCGAACACGAAGAAGGTGCTCGGCCGGTTGCCTGGAAAGTTCTTGTGGCCACCGGCGTCGAGCTTTCCGACCATCAATGCCTGCGCCTGCGCGAGCGCATTGGCCAGCAACTTGGCGTGGTGGCCTTCGAGCGTGTGCGCTGCGTCGCGCACCGCCACGAATTCGAGTGGAATCACATCCGTGCCCTGGTGCAGCATCTGGAAGTAGGCATGCTGGCCATTGGTGCCGGGCTCGCCCCAGAGCACGGGCGAAGTGCCCAAGCCATTCGGCAGCGGCTCGCCGCTTGCATCGACCTGCTTTCCGTTGCTTTCCATCTCGAGCTGCTGCAGGTAGGCCGGCAAGCGCTTCAGGGCGCTGTGATACGGCGCGATGCCGCGGCTCGTGAACTTGTGGAAGTTGCGGTACCAGACGTCGAGCAGGCCCAGGCGCACCGGCAGGTTCTTTTCGAGCGGCGCGGTGCGGAAGTGCTCGTCCATCGCATGCGCGCCTGCCAGCAGCCGGCGGAATCCGTCGGCGCCGATGGCCAATGCAATCGGCAGCCCGATGGCCGACCACAGCGAATAGCGGCCGCCGACCCAGTCCCAGAAGCCGAAGGTGATGTCGATGCCGAATTGCTTCGCGGCCTCCACGTTGGTGGTGAGCGCGGCAAAGTGGCCGGCGATGTCCGTACCGCCCGACTGCTCGTACCAGCGCTTGGCCGAGAGCGCGTTGGTCATCGTCTCGGTCGTGGTGAAGGTCTTGGACGCAATCAGGAACAGCGTGTGTTCGGGGGCCAGGTCGCGCAGCACGCCGTCGAGCTCGTGGCCGTCGACGTTCGAAACGAAATGAAAGCGCTTGCCCGGAGCGGCGAATTCGGCGAGCGCCAGCACCGCCATCTGCGGGCCGAGGTCGGAGCCGCCGATGCCGATGTTGACCACGTCGGTAATGGTGTGATCGCTGCGCACCTTCTCGGCATAGGCCAGCATCGCGTCGAGCGTCGCGTGCACTTCGCGCAGCTCGGCCGCGGTGTTGCCCGCCGCGGCATTGGCTGGCGCGCGCAGCAGCGTGTGCAGCACCGCGCGGTCTTCGGTGTTGTTGATGTGCTCGCCGGCAAACATCGCATCGCGATGCGCCTCAAGGCCGCATTCGCGGGCCAGCGAAAGCAGCATTTCCTCGGTGCGCGCATCGATCAGGTTCTTCGACAGGTCGGCAAAGACGTAAGGTGCTTCCTGGCTGAAGCGCTCGAAGCGCCCGGCATCGTCGACGAAGGCGTGGCGCACGTCGAACTGGCGGCCCGCGGTCTCGAAGTAGCTTTGCAGCTGCGCCCAAGCGGGCGCGCGGTCGCAGCGAAGGGTCATGGCCATGTTTACTTGCCGCTTTCCTGCATGAGTTTTTCCAGCTTCACGGCGTCGGCTGCAAAGGCGCGGATGCCCTCGGCGAGCTTCTCGGTGGCCATGGCGTCTTCGTTCAGCGCAAAGCGGAAGCTCGGCTCGTCGTAGCTCAGCTTCTCCACGCTGGCCGTTGCGGCAGCCTTCTTGGCGTCGAGCGCGTGCTCGAGCGGCTCGTTGCTGGCGGCCAACTCGGCCAGCAGCTCAGGGCTGATGGTCAGCAGGTCGCAGCCGGCCAGGGCCTGGATCTGCCCCACGTTGCGGAAGCTTGCGCCCATCACCTCTGTCTTGATGCCGTGCTGCTTGTAGTAGTTGTAGATCTCGCGCACCGACTTGACGCCCGGATCGTTGGCGCCCGCGCTCGCCGCCTCGTCCCACTTGGCGCCGGCCGACTTCTTGTACCAGTCGTAGATGCGGCCCACAAAGGGCGAAATGAGCTGCACGCCGGCCTCGGCGCAGGCCACCGCCTGCGCAAACGAGAACAGCAGCGTGAGGTTGGTGCGAATGCCCTTCTGCTCGAGCGCGCGCGCCGCCTGGATGCCCTCCCACGTGGAGGCCACCTTGATCAGCAGGCGCTTCTCGGTGTCGATGCCTTCGGCCTTGTAGAGCGCCACGATGCGCTCGCCGCGTGCAATGGTGGCGGCGGTGTCGAACGAAAGGCGGGCGTCGACTTCGGTCGATACGCGTCCGGGAATGATCGAGAGAATCTCGGCGCCGAAGCGCACCAGCAGTCGGTCGATGACTTCGTCGAGCGGCTTGCCCGCATGGCTCTTGACGGCTTCATCGAGCAGCGGCCGGTACTCGGGCTTTTGCACCGCCTTGAGGATGAGCGACGGATTGGTGGTCGCGTCCTGCGGCTTGGAAATGCTGAGTTGCTTGAAGTCGCCGGTGTCGGCGACCACGGTGGTCCATTGACGGAGAGCATCGAGTTGATTCATGTCGAAGATTATCCTGTGCGGGTGATGACAAGTCCTGCACGCTATTGCGCTGGGGCCGATGTTTTCATGCGCACCGTAGCACGGCTTTTCACCGCGCTGCATCGGCCTTCGGCCGACAGGGTTGTACGCCGGCTGCCCTGCCCTACATGGGCTGTGGTCCGCCGCTGACGGCAGCGGGTGCGTTCAGGGACTAGCCTGCGGCTTCCCGCCTTGATGCTTTCCCACTACAGGAGTGCCCCCCATGTCCTTCCGCCATCGCTCCGCAGCTTCCGCAGCAGCGAACCGCGCTCCTTTCGACGACCGCCGCACCAGTTCGTCCATCGGCACCCTGGCCACCGCCTTCGTGGTGGGCGGCGTCGCTACCTGGCTCGCCCTTGGCGCCGGCCGCACCGCGCGGGCGCAACTGCCCGGCCCCGCCGACGGCGCGCCGCTCATGCGCGCGCCGCTGCAGGTGGTGGCGCCGGTCGATATCCAGCGCTATGCCGGCGTCTGGCACGAACAGGCCCGCCTGCCGAACCGCTTCCAGAAACAGTGCGCGGGCCCTGTGACCGCCGAGTACACGCCTCAGCCCGACGGCACGCTGCAGGTCATCAACCGCTGCGTACGGCCCGACGGCAATTTCGACGAGGCGGTGGGCACGGCGCGCGTGGTGCCGGTGGCGGGCCAGCCCGGCGCGGGCCGGCTCGAAGTGCGCTTTGCGCCTTCCTGGCTGAGCTGGCTGCCGATGGTGTGGGGCGACTACTGGATCCTGAAGCTGGACCGCGACTACCAGGTGGCGCTGGTCGGCACACCCGATCGCCAGTACCTCTGGGTGCTTTCGCGCGCTCCCCGGCTGGAAGAGGACGCGTTGCAGGCCGAGCTGGACTACGCCGCCAGCCTGGGCTTCGACACCGCCAAGGTGGTGCTTACCGCCCGGTAGTCGAGACGGACGGCAGATAGCGCCCGAGCTGCGTCGCCAGCGCGGCGGGGTGGGTGCAGTGAATGGCGTGCCATCCGAAGGCGCGCGCCGCTTCCACGTTGGCCGCTGAATCGTCGATGAAAACCGTTTGCTGCGGATCGAGCGCATGGCGCACCGCCAGCAGCTCGTAGATTTCGCGATTCGGCTTGATGAACTTCACGTCGCCGGAGAAGACCCCGCCGTCGAACCGCCGGATGAAGCCGTGGCGGCGCTCGATGGCGCGCGCATAAGGCGCTGGCATGTTCGAGAGGTAGTAAAGGCGCAGCGCCTCGCCGGCATCCCGGCGCGCAAACAGCCCTTCGAGCAGCTCGACCGTGACCGGGATCGGCTCCAGGCGTTCGCCCAGCGTGCCGAGCATCTCGTCGAGCCGTGCGGCGGGAAGCGATAGTCGCTGGGCCATGCGCGCAATGGCATCTTCGAGCGAGCGCGTGCCGCAGTCGAAGCACAGCCAGTCGTCATGGTGGAACAGCGCCCGCCCGAGCGCCGCGGCGGCAAGCTCAGTGGAGGCGTGTTCGGGAAGATGAGTCTGCACCAGCCGTGTGGGCTCCCATGCCAGCAGCACGGCGCCAAGATCGAAAACCACGTTCATGGCGCCATTGTTTCATGCGCCGGGCACCACGCTGACGCCGTGCGCCGCCAGCGACAGCGTGGCCTGCGCGCCCGCGGCCAGGGGGCGTGAAAGATCGGTCGACACCACGAAGACGGGGCCGATCGGGGTGTCGAAGCCGTATTCGTAGAAGCTGCCCAGGTAGGCCGCCTTTCGTAATGTGGCAGGCAGCCCCTGGCCCGCCTCGGCGCCGCCGATGTTCCAGGCCTCGGGGCGCACCGCGACCTTCACGGCGCCGGGCGCCACCGCATGGCGCGGCTGCAGGCGCAGCGGGCCGAAGGTGACGCTGCCGTCGGCTTGCGCCATGGCCGGAAAAACCATCGCCTCGCCCATGAAGCCCGCGACAAATTCGCTCTCGGGCCGGCCATAGAGCTGCTCGGGCGTGCCGCGCTGGGCGATGAGGCCGTGGTCCATCACGATGATCTGGTCGCTCACGGCCAGCGCCTCGCTCTGGTCGTGCGTCACATAGGCCACCGTGAGCTTGAGGCGCTGCTGCAGTGCGCGGATTTCCTCGCGCATTTCGCGCCGCAGGCGGGCGTCGAGGTTGGACAGCGGTTCGTCGAACAGCAGCACCGCGGGCTCCAGCACCAGGGCGCGTGCCAGGGCCACGCGCTGCTGCTGGCCGCCCGAGAGTTCGCTGGGCAGGCGCTCGTCGAAGCCGACCAGCCCCACGCCCTTGAGCGCATCGCGTGCCCGCGAGGTGGCCTCTTCCTTCTTCACGCCGCTCATGCGCAGGCCGTAGCCCACGTTCTCGATCACGTTCATGTGCGGGAACAGCGCGTAGCTCTGGAACATCATGCTCACGTTGCGCTCGGCCGGGCCGAGCGTGGTGACGTCGCGCCCGCCCATCAGGATCGAGCCCGAAGTCGGCGATTCGAGCCCCGCGATCATGCGCAGCGTGGTCGTCTTGCCGCAGCCGGAAGGGCCGAGGATGGTGGTGAGCGTGCCGACCGGCACCTCGAAGCTGATGCCCTTGACCGCGAGCGGGCCGTCTTTGTCAGTGCCGTAGCGCTTGGTGACGTTGCGAAATTCGATGCCGTTGCTCACGTGTTCTTCTCCCCGTCAATGCACCACAGGGGCGGCCACTATCGGCACGCCTGCCTTGCGGCGCCCCAGCTTGCGCTCTCCAACCACCCACTGCACCAGTGCAATGGCCAGAGACATCAGCACCATGAGCACCGTGCAGTAGGCCAGCGCAATGCCGTAGTCGCCGTTGCCCACGCGGCCGATGATGTAGGTGGTGGCAAGCTCGTTCTCGGCCGTGACCAGGAAGATCACCGCGCTCACGGTCGTCATGGCGCGCACGAAGCTGTAGACCAGCGCGGCTACGAGCGCTGGCTTGAGTAGCGGCAGCACCACCTTGAAGAGCGTCTGCGAAGTGGAGGCGCGCAACATCAGCGAAGCCTCGTCGAGCGAGCGGTCCAGCTGCTTGAAGGCCGCCGTTCCCGCTCGCACCCCAACCGGCAGGTTCCGGAACATGAAGCACAGCACAATGATGAGCCCCGTGCCCGTGAGCTCGAACGGCGGCACGTTGAAGGCCAGGATGTAGCTCACGCCGAGCACCGTGCCCGGAATGGCAAAGGCCAGCAGCGCGCCGAACTCGAACACGCCCTGCCCCTTGAACTCGTTGCGCGCGAGCAGCCACGCAATCAGCAAACCCAGTGCCGCAGTAATGGGTGCCGAGATGCCCGCGAGCTTGAGCGTGGTGATCAGCGAGTTCCATGCCGTGCCGGCCCAGACCAAGCCAAATTGGCCCCATTCGAGCGCGAACGCACTCCTGAAGTGATTGAGCGTGAAGCTGTAGTCACGGCCCCAGGTCTGCACGAAGCCGCCCGCAAAGGCGAACAGGTAGACCACGGCCGTAAACGCGATCCACGGCAGCGCGATGCAGTAGATGGTGCGACGAACGCCGTCGGGCAACGCCATGGCAATGCCCGCATCGCCTTTGCCGCTCACGGTGGTGTAGTTCTGCTTGCCGAGCAGGCCGCGCTGCAGCGCGAACACGCCCAATGCGAAGAGCGTGAGCACCCAGGCGAGCGAGGCCGCGCGGCCCTGGTCGTACTGCGCGCCGACAATGGCAAAGAAGATGTCGGTCGACAGCACCGAGAACTGCCCGCCCACGACGACCGGGTTGCCGAAGTCCGCAATGCTCTCGATGAAGCCGACCAGGAAGGCGTTGGCCAACCCGGGCTTCAACAGCGGCAGCGTGATGGTGAAGAAAGTGCGGCGCCGGTCGGCGCGCAGCATCTGCGCGGCTTCTTCGAGGCTGGGCGCAATGCCTTGCACCACACCGCGCATGATCATGAAGGCGATGGGCGTGAAGGCGAAGAGCTGCGCCACAAGCACGCCCGGCATGCCGTAGAACCAGCGTGTCGGTTCGATGCCGAAGACGTTTTCGAGCAGCTGGTTGACGATGCCCGCGCGGCCGAACAACAGGACGAGCCCGAGGCCCACCACGAAAGGCGGCGTGATGATCGGCAGCAGCGCGAGCACCCGCAGCGCACCCTGACCGCGCTTGCTGCCGCGCTCGGCCATCAGCGCCATCAATGTGCCTAAAAGGTTGTGCCGGCGGCAGTGAGCAAAGCCAGCACCAGCGTGTTCCAGGCGACGCCGCAGCGCACGCCGCCCGCAATGCAGCCCAGGCCCCAAATACGCTCGGTGAACACGCGCGCGGCAAAGGCCGTGATCGACCACCGCCCGTCTTCATTGAAGAAGGCGCCAGCCAGCGCCTTGCTGACCGGATAGGCAATGAACAGCGCCATCAGCACGCCGCAGCCGATGACCGCTGCGGCCACGAAAAGGTCGCCCTTGAACAACCCGAGCCGTGCAATGCCGAAAGCGGCCAGCAATGTGAGCGCGGTGAGCGCCACGAAGCCGCCCGCGCCAATGCCGAACTGATTGACTGCCAGTTCGCCGAACTGAGTATTGAGCGCCGCAATGCTCCAGCCGCGCGCACCGATGGTGAAGCCTGCAATGGCAAGGCCCAGGGCGCCGATGGCGCCGCCCGCCAGCAGCCAGCGCCCCTGCGCCCGGCCGGCCGGCAGCCAGGCACCGATGGCGCACATCGCCAAGCCGAAGATCCCGATGAAAAGCCAGCTGCGGCTTTGCGTGACGGCCTGCATCAGGCCGTTGGCACCCTCGGCCTGGCCGAACACCTGCGGAACGGCCTCGTACCAGGTCGAGTCCTGAATCGCATACCAGGGCAGAACGAGGTAAGCCGCAAGGCCCAGTGCCACCCAGGCCCAGATCCAGCGCTGCGACCGCCGGGCCGAAGCCACGGCGGCCGGATTGACCGGCGCGGCGCCGGCGGCGACGGTGCCCACTTAGCGCGGCAGCGAATTGACGTCTTTTTCCCAGCGCGCAATCAGGCGCCGGCGCTCGGCGCTGGCGCCGTACTTCGCGTAGTCGTAGTTGATGAACTTGATCTTCTTGAAGTCCGGAATGCGCGGATCGAGCTTGGCAGTGCTGTTGCTCGGCAGCTGGAACTGCTTGTTGGCGGCGCCGAGCTCTTGCGCACCGGGCGTCAGCGCCCATTCGTAGAATTTCTTCGCGGCCTCGAGATTGCGCGCGCCCTTGATGATGCTCATGGAGCCGATTTCGGCGCCCGTGCCGTCGCTGGGCGTGATGGTCTCGACCGGGAAGCCCTGCATCTTCTCGCCAGGGCCGTCATGCACGAAGCTGATCGACACCGCCGTTTCGCCGCGGGCCACGGCCTTGATGGGGCCGGTGCCGGAACGGGTGTACTGGCCCACGTTCTTGTGCAGCGCCTTGAGGTAATCGAAGGCCTTGTCTTCGCCCATGAGCTGCACCAGCGTGGCGATCATGGTGTAGGCCGTGCCGCTCGAGGCCGGGTTGGCCACCTGGATGTCGCCCTTGTACTCGGGCTTGAGCAGGTCGGCCCAGGTCTTGGGCACAGGCAGCTTCTTCTTGGCCAGCAGCTCGGGGTTGTAGCCGAAGCCCAGCGGGCCCGAATAGATGCCGACCGTCTTGTAGCCCGACTGTTTGGCCTGCTGCTGTGCCCAGGGGTGAAGCTGCGCCAGCGTGGGCGACTTGTATTCGAGCGTGAGGCCCTGTTCGGCCGCCTGCAGGTGCGGGTCACCGGTGCCGCCGAACCATACGTCGGTCTTGGGGTTGTCCTTCTCGGCGATGAGCTGGGCCAGCGCCTCGCCCGAGCCCTTGAGCGACATGTTGATGCGGGTACCGGTGGTGCGTGCATACACGGTGGCAATCACGTTGCACCATTCGGCCTGGACCGAGCAGATCACGTTGACCGTGCCCTGCGCCGACGCGGCGGCCGACAAACCCACCAAGGCCGCTGCAGTAAAAAGCTTCTTCATGTGAAAACCCCGCCTCGAAAACAAAAATAGGCCTCCCGGCCGGGGTTGAGCGTAGCTTTCGTACAGGTTTCATGAATTGGTACAAGTACCATTCGGTTGAAACGGGAGCCCACTCGGCACCAAGACAAAAGGAAATTCGACACATGAGCTTCGATCTCGTTCTGTTCGGCGGTACTGGCGATCTTGCATGGCGCAAGCTGATGCCGGCGCTGTTCCAGGCCTTCAGGCACGGCAGCCTGCCGAAAGACGGACGCATCGTCGGCGTAGCGCGGGACGACCTCTCGGACGACCAGTACCGCGAGCTGATCCAGTCGCGCTTCAATGCCGTCGAAGGCGCCAAGCGCCCTTCGGCCGAAGAATTCGAGAAGTTCGCCTCGCTGCTGCACTACCTGCGCATGGACTTGTCGAAGCCGGCCGACTACACGCGGCTTGCCGAGCTGCTGAAGCAGCGCAATGCCGACACCGTGGTGATGTATGTGGCCACGGCGCCGGCGCTCTTTACCCAGGTGGTGGAGCAGATCGCCGCGGCTGGCCTGAACGGGCCGACCACCCGCATGGTGCTCGAGAAGCCGCTGGGCCACGACCTGGCATCGAACCGCGCGATCAACGCCGCGGTGTGCAAGGTGCTCGAGGAAAAGCAGGTTTTCCGCATCGACCACTACCTGGGCAAGCCCTCGGTGCAGAACCTGTTCGCCATGCGTTTCGGCAATGCGCTGTTCGAGCCGATCTGGCGCCGCGAGCATATCGCCAACATCCAGATCACCATTGCCGAAGACCTGGGCGTCGAGAAGCGCGGCGCCTTCTACGACCAGACCGGCGCCTTGCGCGACATGGTGCAGAACCACGCGCTGCAGCTGGTCTGCGCGATTGGCATGGAGCCGCCCATCAACTCGCATGCCGATGCCATCCGCGATGAAAAGCTCAAGGTGCTGCGCGCGCTCAAGCCCTGGACGCCCGAAACGCTGGGCCTGCATGCCATTCGGGGCCAGTACACCGCCGGCACGGCCTACGGCGAACGCGTGCCGGGCTACCGGGAAGAACCCGGCGTGGACCCCGACAGCCGCACCGAGACGTTCGTGGCGCTGCGCACCGAAATTGCCAACTGGCGCTGGGCCGGCGTGCCGCTCTACATTCGCACCGGCAAGCGGCTGGCCTCGCGCGATGCGCGCATCGAGGTCAACTTCAGGCCGACGCCGCACGCGATCTACCGCGCGCCTTCGGGCGCGGTCAACAAGCTGGTGATCAACCTGCAGCCGAAGGACGGCCTGGAGCTGCACATGCTTGCGCAGGCACAGGACAACCGCCGCAGCAACGGCCACCAGAGCGCCGCGCAGCTGGCGCCGGTGCAGCTCGACCTGGACTTCGACAAGCGCTTTGGCGCCGAGCGCGTGGGTGCCTACGAACGGCTGCTGCTCGACGTGATCGACGGGCGCCTGAACCTGTTCGTGCGCAGCGACGAGCAGGAAGAAGCATGGCGCTGGGTCGAGCCGCTGATCGACAGCTGGGCATCGGACGGCGGACCTCGCCCGTACGCGGCCGGCACCTGGGGCCCGAGCGCCTCGAGCGCGATGATTGCGCGCGACGGCTTCTCGTGGGGCGAGGAACAGTAGACCCCGCAGCCTCAGCCGAACTGGATGCAGCGCATGCTCAGCGTGCCTGACTGGAACCCTTCGTAGATCGTCTTCGCGCGCTCGCTAGAGCCGGCGGCGCCGAGGGCGTAGAGAAAAGGAAAGTAGTGGTCCGGCGTTGCGACAGCGGTCGCGGCGCCCTCCAGCTTCTCGTAGGCGACGAGCGCTCGGTCGTCCCGGCCGGCCAGCGCGGCCTTCACCGCATCGTCGAACCCCTGCGCCCACGGCCGGCTGGCCGCGAGCCCGTCGGGCGTACCGCGATCGGTGGCCCGCAGGTTGTGCACCACGTTGCCGCTTCCCATCACCAGCACGCCCTTGTCGCGCAGCGCCGCAAGGTCGCGGCCGATGGCGTAGTGAAACGCCGCGGGCTTGTCGTAGTCGATGCTGAGCTGAAAAACGGGAATGTCGGCCTTGGGGTACAGGTGCTTCAGCACCGTCCACGTTCCATGGTCGAGGCCCCATTGCTGGGTGCCCACCATCGAAGTCTGCTTGACTGCGCCGATGGCTTCACGTGCCAGCGCGGGATGGCCCGGCGCCGGATATTCGATGTCGAAAAGCGCCTGTGGAAAGCCGCCGAAGTCGTGAATCGTCTTCGGTCGCTCCTGCATTCCGACACCGGTAGCGCCGCGGCTCAGCCAGTGGGCCGAAACGCTCAGAATGGCCGAAGGCCGCGGGAGCTCCTTGCCCCAGGCGGCCAGGCGGCGCGTAAAGGCGTTGTCCGCCAGCGCGTTCATGGGCGAACCGTGGCCGATGAAGATGACCGGCAGGCGGCGCCCGGGCGCACCTGCTGCGGCATGTGACAGCGAACAAAGGGATGCGAGCGTCGCTGTCGCACCGAGCGCGGAGCTCATGAGAAAACCGCGGCGGCCGAGCTCCGTTTGCATCGCTGGGCGGCTGTCTTCGCTCGGGTACTTCTTCATCATTGTCATGGCCGCACTCTGCGCCGGATTGCCGGACAGGTCAGTGCGTTTACGCACACCCTTGCCTAGATGCGACCCTCTTCCGCCGCATGGCAAGCCACCTGCACGCCCTTGATGCTCAAGAGCTTCGGCCGCTCGGCCGAGCAGCGCTCATTCGCATGCGGGCAGCGCGGATGAAACGCACAGCCCGCAGGCGGATTGAGCGGGTTCGGCACTTCGCCCCTGACCGGCGTGCGTGCACGGCCGGTGTGCTTCATCTGCGGAATCGCATCGAGCAGCATGCGCGTGTACGGATGCTGCGGCTCGGCGAAGAGCTTCTGCTTGTCGGCCACCTCGACCAGCCGGCCCAGGTACATCACCCCGACCTGGTCGGCCACATGCCGCACCACCGCGAGGTTGTGCGAGATGAAGAGATAGGTGAGCCCCTGCTGGCGCTGCAGGTCCTTCATGATGTTGAGCACCTGCGCCTGCACGCTCACGTCGAGCGCCGAGGTGGGCTCATCGCACACCAGGAACTCGGGCTGCGTGGCGAGTGCGCGCGCAATCGAGATGCGTTGGCGCTGGCCGCCGGAGAACTGGTGCGGGTACTTGCTCATGTCCAGCGGCGAGAGGCCGACGGACTTGAGCAGTTCGCCCACGCGTTCGCGCAGCTCGGCCTTGCCGCTCAGGATGCCGTGCTCGCGCAGCGGCTCGCCGATGATGTCTTCGACGATCCAGCGCGGGTTCAGGCTCGCGTACGGGTCCTGGAAGATCATCTGGATGCGGCGGCGCAGCTTGCGGCCTTCGGGCGTCTTGAACGCGGCGTGCGCATCCTGGCCGTCGAACTGCAAGCCGCCGCGGGTCGGTGCATACAAGCCGACCAGCAGGCGGGCGACGGTGCTCTTGCCGCAGCCCGATTCGCCGACCAGCGCCAGCGTCTTGCCGCGCTCGATGGAAAAGCTCACGCCGTCGACCGCATGCAGCAGCACGCGCGGCTTGCGTTCGAGCACGCGGTTGAGCCAGGGCGGCGACACGTCGAAAGTGCGGGCCAGGTCATGGGCGACGACCAGCGGCTCGCCGCCTTGCGTGCTGCGGGGTTCGAGTACTGCGCTCATCGGGTGACCTCTTCGATCGGCGAGGCCGCATCGGGGACGGCGCGTTCGCCGGCAAGCTGCGCATCGTGGTGCCGGGCCGCAAGTTCGGCCTGGCCCTTGTGTGGATCGGCGGCATCGTGCAGCCAGCATGCGGCGCGCGTGGCGCCCGCGTGCATGAGTTCGGGCCGCTCGGTCAGGCAGCGTGCAAATGTGCGCGGGCAGCGCGGGTTGTAGGCGCAGCCCTTCGGAATGGCATTGAGCCGGGGCATGGCGCCGTCGATCTGGTTCAACCGCTCGCGGTCGCTGGCCATGTCGGGAATCGAGGCCATCAGGCCGGAGGTGTAGGGATGCGCCGGCTGGTGGATCACTTCGTGCACCGGGCCGATCTCGGCGACGCGGCCCGCGTACATCACGGCCACGCGGTCGCAGGTTTCGGCAATCACGCCCATGTCGTGCGTGATCAGCATCACGGCGGCGCCGCGCTCCTTGCAGACGCGCTTGAGCAACTGGATGATCTGCGCCTGGATCGACACGTCGAGCGCGGTGGTCGGCTCGTCGGCCACGATGAGCTTGGGCTCGGCCGCAAGCGCCAGTGCAATCACCACGCGCTGGCGCATGCCGCCCGAGAACTGATGCGGAAAGTGGTCGATGCGCTGCTCGGCGGCCGGAATGCCGGTGTCCTGCAGCAGACCGATGGCGCGGCGCCGCGCTTCGGCTTCGGTCACCGGCAGATGGGCGCGGATGGTTTCCACCAATTGCCGGCCCACGGTGTAGAGCGGATTGAGCGATGTGAGCGGGTCCTGGAAGATCGCACCGATCTTGCGGCCGCGAATGGGGCGCATCGCATCGAAACCCAGGTTGTCGATGCGCTGGCCTTCGAGCACGATTTCACCGCTGGCCACGCGGCCCGGCGGCTCGATCAGCCCGATGATGGCAGCGCCCGTGAGCGACTTGCCGGCACCCGACTCACCCACCACGCCCAGGATTTCACCGGGCGCAATATCGAAAGAAATGCCGTCGAGCGCACGCAGCGTACCGCGGCGATGCGGAAACTCGACGACGAGGTTTTTGACCTGGAGCAGCGTCATGATGGCGTTGTCCTTTTTGGTTTCAGCGCAGGCGCGGGTTGAGCGCGTCCCGCAGCCAGTCGCCGAGCAGGTTCACGCTGAGCGCAATCAGCACCAGCATCAGGCCGGGGAACACGGTGATCCACCACTCGCCCGAGAACAGGTACTGGTTGCCGATGCTGATCAGCGTTCCCAGTGAAGGAGATGTCGGCGGCACGCCCACGCCAAGAAACGAAAGCGTCGCCTCGGTGATGATGGCCGTGGCCACCTGAATGGTGGCCAGCACCATCACCGGTCCCATCACGTTGGGCAGCACGTGGCGCAGCATGATGCGCAGCGGCGCCACGCCGGTCACGCGGGCGGCTTGCACGTATTCCTTGTTGCGCTCCACCAGCGTGGAGCCGCGCACCGTGCGCGCGTATTGCACCCAGCCGGTTAAAGAGATGGAAATGATGAGCACGCCAAAAGCCAGCGACTCATGGGCGCCCGGAAACAGCGCACGGCCTACGCCTGCAATGAGCAGCGCCACCAAGATGGGCGGAAACGACAGCATCACGTCGCACACGCGCATCAGGAAGGAATCGAGCCAGCCGCCGAGAAAGCCCGCGAGCAGGCCGAACACGACGCCGACGGTGATCGACAGCAGCACCGACACGACGCCGACGATCAGCGAAATGCGCGCGCCGTAGATCACGGCCGAAAGGATGTCCCGGCCCTGGTCATCGGTGCCGAGCAGGTATTTGGAAGAGCCTTCGGCGCT
The DNA here is from genome assembly GCF_023195515.1 of Variovorax sp. S12S4. NCBI lineage: Bacteria > Pseudomonadati > Pseudomonadota > Betaproteobacteria > Burkholderiales > Comamonadaceae > Variovorax > Variovorax sp. S12S4. The sequence continues at coordinate 2,980,998 of NZ_JALPKR020000002.1, read as the reverse complement.
CCACGCGGGCGGCAGGCGCGCATCGCCGAGTTCGAGCGTTGCAAGGTCGAAAGGGTTGTGCGGGGAGACCCATCCGGCAAAGACCGCGCAGAACACGCAGGCCAGCGCGATGAGTGCCGCACCGATTGCCACGGGCGAAGTGCGAAAGCTGTAGCCGACGTCGCTGTCGAGCCAGCGGGCAAGAGTTTTTTTCATCGTGAAGCAAAAGGAATGGGCCCGCAAGAAGCGGGCCCATGGTCAGGCCGCCCAGTGGGCGGCCAGTGGAATCACGGCTTGATGCTCATCCACTTGAAGTACATGAAGTTGTCGGCCAGCTGCACCAGCTCGACCTTCTTGCTCACGCCCCACGCCAGCGACTGCTGGTGCAGCGGCAGGGTGCCGATATCGTCCGCATGGATCTTGAAGGCTTCCTTGATCAGCTCGTTGCGCTTGGTCTTGTCGCTTTCGGACTGGATCTTCTTCGTCAGTTCGTCGAGCTTGGGATTGCAGTACGCACCCAGGTTGAACTGGCCCGTGCCCTTGTCGTCCGGACAGGCGGTGAGCGAGCTCAGCGCGTTGTGCGAGTCGTAGGTGGTCGGGGTCCAGCCCAGCATGTAGAAGCTGGTGTCGCGGCGCAGGATCTTGGGGAAGTAGGTGCCCTTGGTCTCGGCAGCCAGGTTGATCTTGACGTTGATCTTCGCGAGGTTGGCGGCCACGCTCTGGCAGATCTGGCCGTCGTTCACGTAGCGGTCGTTCGGGCAGTTCATCGTCACTTCAAAGCCGTTCGGATAGCCGGCTTCGGTCATGAGCTTCTTGGCGGCTTCGACGTCGAAGGGCAGGCGTTTGTCCTGCTCGGCGGTCCAGCCGTTGATGCCGGGGCCCACCAGGAGGCCGGTCGGGCGGGAAGCGCCGCGCATCACGGTGCGCTGGATGCCGGCAATGTCGATGGCCTGGTAGACGGCCTGTCGCACGCGCTTGTCCTTGAACGGGTTCTTGCCCTTGATGTTGGAATACAGCAGCTCATCGCGCTTCTGGTCCATGCCCAGGAAGATGGTGCGCAGTTCAGGGCCGGTAATGACGCGTGCGTTGGGCGCCGCATTGATGCGCGCAATGTCTTGCACGGGCACCGGCTCCATGACGTCGACTTCGCCCGAGACCAGTGCAGCCACGCGGGTGGCGGGGTTGGCGATGGGCGTGAAGACGATTTCTTGCGCGTTGCCGTCGATCTTGCCCCAGTAGGTGCCGTTGCGCGAGAACACGGTGCGCACGTTGGGCTGGCGCTCGCGCACGCGGAACGGGCCTGTGCCGTTGGCCTTGAACGAGGCGGTGTTCTCGATGCCCTTGCGGCGGTCGACAGGCTTGGTGGCCTGGTTTTCCTCGCACCACTTCTTGCTCATGATCATGGTGAGCGAGATCACGTCGGGCAAGATGGGAAACGGGCCGTTGGTCTCGATCTCGACAGCGAGATCGCCGACCTTGCGCACGGCCTTGATGTCGCTCAGCGTGGCGCGAAGGTCGGAGCCGTCGCCCTGCGCACGCGCAAAGCTGAACACCACGTCATCGGCGGTGAACGGCGTGCCGTCGTGGAACACCACACCCTTGCGCAGTTCGAAGCGCCAGATGTTCGGCGAGGTCTGCTTCCAGCTGGTAGCGAGGAGCGGCGCGAGGCTCAGGTCCTTGTTGCGCCCCACCAGGGTTTCATAGACGTTGGCGGTCACGCTCAACTGCAGCGACTCGTTGAGCGAGTGCGGGTCGAGCGACAGCGCGTCGCCCTGGTTGGCGATGCGGATGGTCTGCGCGCTCGCGACCAGGCTGATGGCGCCCAGGGCGCACAGAACGGTGGCCGCGGCCACTTTCTTCTTGAAACTCATTGGGAACACTCCTCGGGTTGGAATCGGAAATACATCAAGGCGTCGCGGTAGCGGCGTCTTTCACGGGCTGCTCGCTGCGGGTAGCAGCCAGCGGCATGCCCTGCTCGATCAACCCCGCATGCAATGCGGCGCCGAGCGGCAGGATCTCGTCGTTGAAGTCGTAGCGGCTGTTGTGCAGGAAGGCGCCGTTCTTCACGTCCTGGCCAATGCGCAAATAGGCGCCTGCTTTTTTCTGCAGCATGAAAGAGAAGTCTTCGGCGCCCATGCTGGGCTCCATGCTGCGGTCGACATTGGAGGCCCCCACCAGCGACTCGGCCACGTCGGCGGCAAACATCGCCTCGGGCGCGGTGTTGATGGTGGCCGGATAGATGCGCTCGTACTTGATGGTGGCGGTGGCGCCAAAGCCCGCGGCCACTGCCGTGCAGAGCTCGGTCAGCCGCTGCTCGACCTGCGCCTGCACACGCGCGCTGAAGGTGCGCACAGTGCCGACGAGAGTGGCTTCACCAGGAATGACGCTCATCGCGCCCAGGTCGCCCGCCTGCACGGCGCAGATGCTGACGACCGCCGCATCGATGGGACGCACGTTGCGCGAGACGATGGTTTGCGCGGCCGTGATGATGTGCGCGGCAACCACCACCGGATCGATGGTCTGGTACGCATGGGCACCATGCCCGCCCTTGCCCTTGATCTCGATGGTGATGCGATCGGCCGCGGCCATCATGGCGCCGCGGTTGATGCCCACGGTGCCGGCCGGCATGCCGGGCCAGTTGTGCATTGCGTAGACCGACTGCACCGGAAAGCGGTCGAACAGGCCGTCTTCGATCATCACGCGCGCGCCGGCAAAGCCTTCTTCGCCGGGCTGGAAGATCAGCACCGCGGTACCGTCGAAATTGCGGGTTTCGGCCAGGTAGCGCGCTGCGCCGACCAGCATGGCCGTGTGCCCGTCATGCCCGCAGCCGTGCATCAGGCCGTCGTTGGCCGAGCGCCAGCCGAAGTCGTTGTCTTCGCGCATGGGAAGCGCGTCCATGTCGGCGCGCAGGCCGATCATTCGCCTGCTGGCCGTGGACTTGCCGCGGATGACGCCCACCACGCCGGTCTTGCCGATGCCCTCGTGGATCTCGTCCACGCCGCAGGCACGCAGCGCTTCGCGCACGCGGCCGGCCGTGTAGACCTCTTCGAAGCCGAGTTCAGGGTGCGCATGCAGATCGCGGCGAAAGGCCGTGATCTCCGGATAGAAGCTCGCGATGTGCGCAAACGCCCGTCCGGAGGCCTGCAGTCGCGGTGCTGCGACAGCCGTCATCTCAATGTCCTCCCGCCTTGCCAACGCGCAGCCGCGGATCGACCACGAAATACAGCAGGTCGACCACCAGGTTGATCACCACGAAGATCAGCGCAATAAGGCACAGGTAGGCCGCCATCACCGGAACGTCGGCGAAAGTCACGGCCTGGATGAACAGCAGCCCCATGCCGGGCCACTGGAACACCGACTCGGTAATGATGGCAAAGGCAATCAGGCCGCCGAGCTGCAGGCCGGTGATGGTCATGACCGGCACCAGCGTGTTCTTGAGCGCATGGCCGAAGTGAATGGCGCGGTTCGTCAGGCCGCGGGCCCGCGCGAACTTGATGTAGTCGGTGCGCAAGACCTCGAGCATTTCGGCGCGGACCAGCCGCATGATCAGCGTGAGCTGGAAGATGGCGAGCGTTACGGCCGGCAGCACGATGTGATGCCAGCCGTCGGCACGCAGGAGGCCGGTGCTCCACCAGCCGAACTGCACGGTTTCACCGCGCCCAAAGCTCGGGAACCAACCCAGCGTGACGGCAAAGACGAGGATCAGCAAGATCCCGATCAGGAAGGTGGGCAGCGACACGCCGAGCAGCGACACGGTCATGAAGACCTGGCTCAGGAAAGTGCCGCGGCGCAGCGCCGTGTACACGCCCATCGGAATGCCGATGAACAACGCCAGGACGGCAGCAACAAGCGCCAACTCGAGCGTGGCAGGAAAGCGCTCGCCGATGAGGCGCGACACTTTTGCACCCTGGCGCAGGCTCAGGCCGAACTCGCCCTGCGCGGCATTGACGAGAAAGTGCCAGAACTGCACGAAGAAGGGTTGGTCGAGCCCCAATGCGGCGCGCAGCTCGCGAATCTGCTCGGGCTTCGCATCCTGGCCCAGCAGAAAGACGACTGGGTCGCCCACGTATTGAAAGAGAAGAAAGGCAATGAACGCAACCGCGATCATTACGATCACGGCCTGGATCAGGCGGCGCAAGACGAAGGCAATCATTCAGCAAACAGAGTGAGCAGGCATGCTAGCAGTGCAAGGTGCGTGCCCGCACGGTGATTCCCCCGGGGTGCACGTCGATGGTGCGTTTACGTGGGCCAGCGCACCAGCAAAATCCCAATAAAAAAAGCCACTCGACTTTCGTCGAGTGGCTTTTGTCTTTCGATTCAAAGCTGGCCTAAGCCAGCCTCAAATTAGAAAGCGTGACGGATACCGAAGTCGTAGCCGGTCGAGTTGCGCGGGGTGAAGACACCGCCACCGGTCACGAAAGCCGGGCCGCCAACGGTCAGAGCTGCGCCGTTCTTGTTGCTGATGCGAGCAACGGTAGCGTACAGAGCCGTGCGCTTCGACAGGTTGTGCACGTAGCCGAGAGCCAGCTTGCTAGCCTTCGGGTCAGCCACTGCCGGTTCGAACGGGCTTTGGACTTCGTTGAAGTCGTACTTGACGCGCGAGTACGAAGCGCGGATCAGGCCAGCGCCAACCGGCACGGTCACGCCGAGCAGGTAGCCGGTCAGGTCCACGTCAGGACGGCCGCCGGTGAACAGCGGGGTCACTTCGTAGTCAACCTTGTTCTTGGCGCGCGACACTTCACCGAAGAGCTTCACGGGACCGAAGTCATACGAAGCGCCGAGGTTCAGCGTGTTGACCTTGGTGGTCGTGCCGATGTAGAACTGATCGCCAACCGTGCTGCTGCCGTAAGCAATTGCGACGTCCAGCGGGCCGTTGGCGTAGCCGAAGCGGCCACCAACGTAACGGCCTTGACGCGAGTTGTTCGCTGCATCAGGCGTGGCCAGGCCAGGGCTGTACTTGGTCTTCTCGCTGAAGCCGTACTGCACTTGACCGTAGAAACCACCCAGGTTCGGCGGCAGGAAGTAGCCGATGGTGTTGCTGGCGCGGGTGTAGTTGTTAACACCGACGTTCGAGAACGAACCGACGCTAGCCGTGGGCGAGCCGAAGGCGCCGAAGGCGCTGTTGGCCGTCGAGATGATGTTGGTACCAACGCCGTTGGTGCCGAACGGATCGAACACGGTGTCGTTCCAGAAGGTCGGGGTGTAGTCGCGGCCGAGGCGGACTTCACCGAAACCACCCGACAGGCTCACGGTCGAGCGGCGAGCAAAGGTTGCAACACCTTCCGAGCCGTCGTCGTTCTTGATCGGGGCTTCGAGCCAGAAGCTGGCTGCCAGGCCACCACCGAGGTCTTCCGTACCACGGAAGCCCAGACGGCTGGAGTTGTAGCCCGAGTTAGCCAGAGCGCGTTGGCTGACCTTGACGCTGCCTTGGTTCAGGTAGGTCGGAATGCCGAAAGCATTGGGGAAAACCGTCGGGTTCTGGTCACGCGAGGTGGACGAGTAGCCGCTGATCGACGCGTCGACCACACCGAACAGCGTGACGGACGACTGAGCCGAGGCAACACCGGCAACAGCCAGGGCAGCCAGAGCAACTAGAGATTTTTTCATTGCAAGTTTCTCCAAGGTTAAACATAGGGCTCCGGTGCGAAGGGCTCACCGTGACTGGCACTTTGTGCTCCCACCGGACCCCGGGCCAACCTCCTTTTGGGAAGTTGATGCTATTGCACCAGAGCCGCTGCGGCAGGGCAAAACAATTCGCCCGAAAACTCAGGTGGCCCATGCGTTTCGTTGCAGTAGTGCAACAAAGGGCTTGAGCGCCCTCCCGAACCACAATGTGAAATGAAACAAGGTTCCGGCCAACCCATTTCTGCTTCAGTTCAAATAGACGCATGATCTTTTCGCTCGATCCCGCCCTGGCCGCAGCGGATGCGGCCTTACGTACTCTTTTTGCCCGGCCTCACTCCACCCGGGCCATGCCTCAACCCGCTCAAGCGCCAGGTGAACTGACTGATTCGGAACGCCGCGAAGCCGGCGCGCTGATGCGAGTGAACCACGTGGGAGAAGTGTGCGCACAAGCGCTTTACACCGCCCAGGCCGCGGTGGCACGCGATCCCGTCCTCCGCACCCGATTGCTCGAAGCCTCCCATGAAGAAACCGATCATCTGGCGTGGACGCGGCAGCGCCTTGACGAGCTTGGCGCCCGGCCTTCGGTTCTGAACCCGCTTTGGTATGCGGGCGCATTCGGCTTGGGACTATTGGCCGGTCGCCTGGGGATCCGCTGAGCCTGGGGTTCGTTGCGGAAACCGAACGCCAGGTTGAAGCCCATCTGGAGAGCCATCTGGGGCGCCTTCCGACCGCCGACAGCGCCTCACGGGCCGTGGTCGAGCAGATGAAAGTCGATGAAGCCCGCCACGCCGCTCAAGCCATTGACGCCGGAGCCGCGGAACTGCCGGCGCCGGCCAAGGCCCTGATGCGGCTCGCCTCCCGCGTCATGACCACGGTGGCGCATCGGATCTGAGGCTTGCCGCCTCAGATTTCGATCAGATCGAAGCTGGTGGTGATCTCGGCTGTCTTCGCAAGCATGATGCTTGCCGAGCAGTAGGTGTCGTGGCTCATTGCAATGGCGCGCTCGACGGCAGCGGCGGGAATGCCCTTGCCCGCGACCGTGAAGTGCATGTGGATCTTCGTGAAGACCTTCGGATCTTTTTCCGCCCGTTCGCTCGTCAGCTTGACGCTGCAGCGCTCCACGCGGTGGCGGCCCCGCTTCAGGATCAGCACCACGTCGTAGGCCGTGCAGCCGCCTGTGCCCGCGAGCACGGTCTCCATGGGCCTGGGGGCGAGGTTTTGCCCACCGTTTTCGGGCTTTGATGCATCCGGCGCGCCATCCATCGTCAATACATGGCCGCTGCCTGTCTCGGCCACGAATCCCATGGCGGAGCGGGTGCCGGCATCGCCGGTCCAACTTACTGTGCATTCCATCTTGTCAGTTCCAATCCAGACGTCCAGTGAAAAAAGTTCGCTGAGACATCAATTTGTGTGTGGGAAAAGCGTCACTCGCTTGTTGCAACGCAGCAAACAACCGATATACTTTATTTCATCGCGCACGAAGCCGTGCGCACCGGTTGTCTCCTCCACCCTTCCAATTGGTGGATTTAGCCCCGAGCTGCAAAGCTCGGGGCTTTTTTCTTTGCCGCCGGTTACTTCGCGCGTCGACACCCACTCTAGTTTTGGCGCCGAAAGGGCAGTTGCTCTGGCTGCCCTGGCTGTTGCCGGTGTTGCCTCGGCTCAGTCGTCCGTCACGCTGTTCGGTGTGGTCGACGCGTCGATCAGCGGCTACTCGTCCACCTCGCGTGACATGTACAACGGCGTCTCGTACAACGCTTTCGGCGTTCCCATGTACAACCCGTTCTACGTCAACCAGGGCCGCGTCAAGACCAGCAAGACCGGCATGGCCAATTCGGGCTACAACTCCAGCCGCCTCGGCTTCCGTGGCACCGAAGACCTCGGCGGCGGCCTGGCTGCCAGCTTCTGGCTCGAAGCCCCCATCACCAACGACGACGGCGCAACCGGTGTTTCGACGTTCGCTCGTCGCTCGACCGTGAGCCTGTCGGGTGGTTTCGGTGAAGTCCGCCTCGGCCGCGACTACACCCCCACCTTCTGGAACGACACCGTGTTCGATCCGTTCGGCACCAACGGCGTTGGCACCAACCTGATCTCGACGGCCAACGGTTTCAACACCGCAGGCGGTGCAGGCGGTTTCGGCGGCAACCTCAATTCCACCCGCGCCAGCAATTCGATCGGCTACTTCCTGCCCCCGAACCTCGGTGGCTTCTACGGCCAGGTGATGTACGCCTTCCACGAGAAGACCAAGTACAGCCCTGGCCTGGCCACGCCCGATGTCGCGGACAACTCGCGCGCCGGCCGCTATGTCGGTGGCCGCTTCGGCTACGCCAATGGTCCGCTGGACGTTGCGCTCGCCTACGGCAGCAGCACCGTCGGTGACGACTTCTACGCTGGCGTGACCAACAAGGTCAACACGCTGAACCTCGGCGCTTCGTACGACTTCGGTCCCGCCAAGCTCTTCGGTGAACTGTCGCAAGCCAAGCTGAAGACCGACATCGACGGCAACTTCATCGTCCAGCCGGGCTCCGTGCCTTCGACCAAGCTCAACGGCTGGTTGCTGGGCGTGACGGTTCCCGTGGGTGCCGGCTTGATTCGCGCGTCCTACTCGGCCGTGAAGTACAAGACGGGCCACGGCGATGACTTGTTCTTCAACGACCAACGCGGCAATCCGAAGGCCAACAAGCTGGCCCTCGGTTATGTTCACAACCTGTCGAAGCGCACGGCCCTGTACGCAACGGTGGCTCGCGTGAGCAACAAGAACGGCGCGTCGCTGTCGGTGGGCAACCAGCCTTACATCAGCAACAGTGTCTTCACCCCGAAGAACTCGACCGGCTACGACTTCGGCATCCGCCACGCTTTCTGATCACCGTCTGATCCGATGCTGGCTCCAGCCAGTTCGAGTCGATTCAGTGTCAAGCCGCCCAGCGCAAGCCGGGCGGCTTTTTGGCGTTGTCGTTGCTCAGCTCACGCGGCCGCGCCTGCTTTGCAGCAGCCCCACATTCATTTCTCCGTTCAGCACCGAAGCGTAGAACCGTTCGACCATGTTCACGCTCGTGCGCGCATTGCGCGCCAAGGTCAGCATGTCGATGCCCTGCCCGTACAACAGCCGCAATGTGATCGCGGTGTGGCGCAGGCAATAGAGCGTTCTCGATTGGCCGAGCGGACCTTTCTCCAGCGCCGTCACCTCGAGCGCCCAATGGAAAAGAAAGTTGAGCACCGCGAGCGCGTGTTCACGATTCTTCAATTGCGGCATGAAGATGTAGTCTTCCGCACCGCCACAGCCTTGCTCGCGACGATGAGCAAGCAGGCATTCATAAACCCGCACAGCCGGACGCAAGCTCACGATGGGCTGGCTGTGCCGCTTGGTTTCGGGCAAATTCATTCGCAAATAGACGTGCTTTCCGCGCACGGTCTCTATGTGCTTGTGCTTCATGAGCTTGATGTCGCTCGGACGAACGAAGGTGTTCACCATCCAGCGAATCAACCAGGGAAGCTCCTCCGGCATGACGAGCAACTCGCGCGCAATCCAGAAGCGCTCGCCAGAGTTGAGCTCATCGAGCACCGGATGCGGTTGCCCGCGCAACCTGCGTGCAGCCGCCACAACGGCGCGGTACTCCGCAACGCTGAAGCTGCCGCGCGGCTGACTGCGCACCTTGACCTTCGGAAACGCAGGTGCGCTGCGAAGCACACCGATGTTCACGCCATGCGTGATCACCTTGCGCAGCAGCACCAGGTACTGCGCAATGGTCGTGCTGGTGAAGCCCTGTTCTCCCAGATGGTCGATCAGGCGTTGCGCGTCAGGCGTAGCAAATGCCTGCGCCTGCACGGCACCCAGCAGCGGAACGATGTGGGCCCGCAACCGGTTGCCCATCACCTGCCAGGTGGGCCGTCCAATCTCGCCGCGTTGCACGCGCGCAGCCTCTGCCTGCATCAATCCTTCGGAAAGGTCGCTGACAGAAACTGATAACAAATTTTGCTCATTTGTTAACTGATTTGCGGGCGCATGAATCGCGGGATAAGCACGCGCAAAAAATCCCGAATCGTTCGCAGCTGGGGCTCTTTGACTGAGGTTTATGACATTTGTGTCCATGTCATATCCGCAAGCAATCCCGATGCCTCTTATCATCGTCAGTTATCAAATGAAAACTCCCTTGGAAAAAATCGTGCGCGATGCCCCTGTTCCGGCGCTGACGCCTGCCGACTATCTCAGAAAAATTCTGAACGCCCGCGTGTACGACGTGGCGGTCGAATCCGCGCTCGAGAAGGCCAATGCGCTGAGCCAGCGGCTCGGCAACACCGTGCTGCTCAAGCGCGAAGATCAGCAACCGGTCTTCAGCTTCAAGCTGCGCGGCGCGTACAACAAGATGGCGCACCTCACGCCCGAGCAGCTGGCGAGTGGGGTCATCTGCGCATCGGCCGGCAATCACGCGCAAGGCGTGGCACTGGGCGCACGCAAGCTGGGTACGCGCGCGGTGGTGGTCATGCCGGTGACGACGCCCCGGCTCAAGATCGATGCGGTGCGCGGTTTCGGCGGCGAAGTCGTGCTGCATGGCGACAGCTATTCCGATGCCTATCTGCATGCACTCGAGTTGCAGGCGCAGCAAGGCCTGACCTTCGTGCATCCGTTCGACGACCCCGATGTGATTGCGGGCCAGGGCACCATCGCGATGGAAATCCTGCGCCAGCACCAAGGCCGGCTCGATGCGGTCTTCGTCGCCATCGGCGGCGGTGGACTCATCTCGGGCGTGGCCAACTACATCAAGGCGGTGCGTCCGGAGATCAAGGTGATCGGCGTGCAGATGAACGACTCCGACGCAATGATGCAATCGGTGGCAGCGCGCCAGCGCGTGAGCCTGTCCGACGTCGGACTGTTTTCAGACGGCACCGCCGTCAAGCTTGTGGGCGAGGAGACATTTCGCATCGCCAGCAACCTGGTCGATGAATACATCGCGGTCGATACCGACGCCGTCTGCGCAGCCATCAAGGATGTCTTCGTCGACACCCGCAGCATCGTCGAGCCGGCGGGCGCACTCGCGGTGGCCGCCATCAAGCAATACGTGGCCGGGCACGGCCGCCATGGCGAAACCTACGCAGCCATCTTGTGCGGCGCCAACATGAACTTCGACCGGCTGCGCTTCGTGGCCGAGCGCGCCGAGGTCGGTGAAGAGCGCGAGGCGCTGTTCGCTGTGACCATTCCCGAAGAGCGCGGCAGCTTCCGCCGTTTTTGCGAACTGGTCGGCGAAATGCCGGCCAGCGAATCGCAAGAGGCGGGCTCCACCGGCGGTGCGCTGCGCAACGTGACGGAGTTCAACTACCGCATCAGCGACGCGGCCAAGGCGCACGTGTTCGTGGGCCTGACCACGTCGACGCGCGGCGAATCGACCCTGATCGCACAGACCTTCAACGCCCACGGCTTCGATGCGCTCGACCTCACGCATGACGAGCTCGCCAAGGAGCATCTGCGGCATCTGGTGGGCGGCCGCACGGGCCTGGCACATGACGAGCGGCTGCTGCGATTCGTTTTCCCCGAGCGCCCGGGCGCGCTGCTCAAGTTCCTGAACCTGATGCGGCCGAACTGGAACATCAGCCTTTTCCACTATCGCAACCAGGGCGCCGACTATGGCCGCATCCTGGTGGGCTTGCAGGTGCCGGCCAGCGATGCGGCCGCCTTCGACGCTTTCCTCGAAACGCTGGGCTATCCTTACGTCGAGGAAACCGCGAATCCGGCGTATCGCCTGTTCCTGCAGGCCTGACCGAGCCCTCGCTTATTGCGCGAGTTGCGCAGGTGCCGGCGGTGGAATCTGTTGCGATTGCTGCGGTTGCTGCATTTGCTGCGCAGCCGGATCGGCGGGCGGCGGCGCCATCACCGGAGGAACCGTGGCCGGAAAAAGTCCGCTGGGCCGGGCCGCCGGGGAAGGCGCAGCCGGCATCGTCGGCAAGCCCGGGCTGCCGACGCTGATCGGCGCCCGCACCGGCAACTGCAGCGTGAATGCCGCCGGGCCCTGCGCACTGGTGCCGAGCGTCGCCGCGCGCACCCCCACCGACTGCAGCACGTAGTTGTCGCCAACGCGCGCACCGACCCGGAACGGCCGTGGAGGCTTGCCGTCGATGGAAATCAGCGCAGCGCCCTGGTTGAAAGGGTCCGCCACCACGCCCGAGAGCGCAAAGCGGCTGGCCGCCTCGGGCGCCGCGGGTGCCGCGTCCGATGCCGAAACTGCGCCCAGCAGCCGCGCGACCGCATCCGCATCGGCCGAAACTGCCGCGCGCGGCATTGTTGCCGCCGCGGCCACCGGCTCGGCCGGGCTCGCGACCCGCAGTCCCCAGAACACCGCGGCGCCGGCCGCCAGCGCCCAGAGCCCCGTGGTTGCAACGGGGGCGTGCCAGCGGGCGGCGGAATAGGGACTTGTCATGGCCGCGGATTATCATGCAGCGCGCTTTCCGAAACATGTCATCCAAGCTATGAAAAAAATCCTTCGCGATGCAGCCCGCACCGCCCAGCGCGGCTTCACGCTGATCGAATTGATGGTGGTGCTGGTCATCATCGGCGTGCTCGCCGCGCTGATCGTGCCAAACGTGATCGAGCGCGCCGACGACGCCCGCGTGACCGCCGCCAAGACCGACATCAACAACCTGATGCAGGCGCTCAAGCTCTACCGCCTGGACAACCAGCGCTACCCCACCGCCGAGCAAGGCCTGCAGGCGCTGCTCACGCGTCCGACCGCCGGCCCGGCCGCCCCCAACTGGAAGCCCTATGTCGAGAAGCTGCCGAACGATCCGTGGGGCCATCCGTACCAATACATGAATCCGGGTATCAAGGGCGAAATCGACGTGCTCTCGCTCGGCGCCGATGGCCAGGCCGGCGGCGAGGGCAAGAATGCCGACATCGGCAGCTGGCAGTAGCCGCACCCGCGGCTTCACGCTGCTCGAGCTGATCGTGGTGATCGCGATCATCGCGATGGCCACTGCCGGCGTGAGCTTTGCGCTGCGCGACAGCAGCGCCGCCACGCTCGACCGCGAGGCCGACCGGCTGGCCGCGCTGCTCGAATCGGCCCGCGCCCAATCGCGAGCAAGCGGCGTCGCAGTGCGATGGCGCATCGTTGAAGGCGGCAGCTTCGTCTTCGACGGATTGCCTCCCGATGCACTGCCCAGCGGATGGGCCGCGAGCGGCATCAGCGCCCAGGCGGCGCTGGCCAGCGGCGCACCGGTTGCCGCCGTGCAGCTGGGCCCCGATCCGATCATTGCCGCGCAACAGATCGTGCTGTATTCCGAAGGCCCACCCGCGCGTTCGCTGCGCATCGCAACCGACGGCTTGCGGCCCTTCGCCGTCACCACGCCATGAGCATCCGGCAGCGTTCGGCATGCGGCGGATTCACGCTGATCGAAGTGCTGATTGCGCTCGGCATCGTCGCGCTGGCGCTGGCGGCCGGTTCGCAGGCCACCATGTCGCTCACGCGCAATGCGCAGCGCCAGTCGGACCTGCTGCTGGCCGACCTGTGCGCGGAAAACGAGCTCGCCAAGGCGCGGCTCGCGCGGCAGATGCCGGCCGTGGGCGATTCGGGTTCGATCTGCGTGCAGGCCGGCGTCTCGTTCAACGTGACCACCTCCACCATCGCCACGCTGAACCCGAACTTCCGACGGGTGGACGTGCAGGTGCGCGATGAAACCAACGCGCCGGTGCTGCGCATCTCGACCGTGGTGGGCCGCTTCTGATGCGCCGCATCCCACGTCAACGAAGCCCGCAGGGCTTCACCCTGATCGAACTGCTCGTGGCCATTGCGGTGATGGCCCTGCTGGCGCTCGTGAGCTGGCGCGGGCTCGACGGCATGTCGCGCGCCACCACGCAGAACCAGCAGCGCGCCGACGCGGTCCTGACGCTGCAGACCACGCTGGCGCAATGGAGCGCCGATCTCGACGCCGTGACCGCGCTCGCGCAAACCCGGCCGATCGATTGGGACGGCCGCGTGCTGCGGCTCACACGCCGCGGCAGCGATGCGGCGGCCCCGGCCATGCATGTGGTGGCATGGACGCTGCGCTCCGGCGCCGACGGCACCCGCTGGCGGCGCTGGCAATCGCCGCCCTTCACCACGCGCGGTGAATGGCAGCAGGCCTGGAACATGGCCGCCTCTTGGGCGCAGGAAGGCGGCGCCGGAGACGTCGCGCTGATGCCGGTCGACAGCTGGCAGCTCTACTACTTTCGCGAAAACACCTGGACGCCCGCTGGCGAGTTGCCGACCGGTGCGCCCAATCCGGCGAACCCGTCCAACCCCACAGGCGCCATCGTGAACATGCCCGACGGCATTCGCCTGGTGCTGAGCCTCGCTCCCGGCGAAGGGCTGGCTGGCACGCTCACGCGCGACTGGGTCAAGCCCACGGTGGGAGCGCCGCGATCATGACCGCGCCCTTCTTTACAAGCCGCCGATGCTCGCATCGCCAACGCGGCGCCGCATTGCTCGCAGCGATGCTCACGGTGATGCTGGTCGCAACCTTCTCCGCCGCGGCGCTGTGGCAGCAATGGCGTTCGTCCGAAGTCGAAGCCGCCGAGCGCGGGCGCGTGCAGGCGGCATGGGTGCTGATCGGCGCGCTCGACTGGTCGCGCCTCATCTTGCGCGAAGACGCCCTCACCGGCGGGCCCGACCACCTGGCCGAGCCTTGGGCCGTGCCGCTCGCGGAGGCGCGGCTCACCAGCTTTCTGTCGGCCGAGAAAAACGTGGCGAGCGACAACCTCGAAGGGCTGCCGGACGCGTTCCTGTCGGGCCGCGTCGTCGATGCGCAATCGAAGCTCAACGTGCTGTCGCTGGTGGACGGCAACAAGCCGGTGCCGGCGAGCGTTGCCACCTTCACCAAGCTGTTCAACATCCTGGGCCTGCCGGCCTCGGAGCTCAGCGTGATGACAAGCTCGCTCGTGCGCGCCCTGGCAACAAGTACCGACCCGGCCGGCGGCGGCGATGCCGGCACCGCGCCGCTCATGCCGCAAGAGGTGTCGCAGCTGGTGTGGCTCGGCCTTTCGCCCTCGACCGCGGCCGCCCTCGAGCCCTACGTGACGATCCTGCCGATTCGCACCCCGCTGAACATCAACACCGCAAGCGCCGAGGCCATCAGCGCCAGCTTGCCTTCCCTCACCATCAGCGATGCGCGCCAGCTGGTCGAGAAGCGCACCCGCTCGTTCTTCAAGCAGATTGCCGACGCCAACACAGCCCTTCCGAACGGCGGCGCACAGTTCAACGCCGCCCAGCACAGCGTGAGCACCCAGTTCTTCGAGGTCTACGGCCGGCTCCGGCTCGACCGCACCTGGGTCGAAGAGCGCTCGCTGCTGCAGCGCGACGGGGTCACCGTGAAGACGATCTGGCGCAATCGCGGGGCCGGTATGACTGCCCCTCCGGCTAAACCCTGAGTGCGGCTTCTTCCACCAGTTTTCTTGCCCCAAAAGCATCGCCCAGTGCCCGTCGCATCTACGTCACACGCTACAAATAAAGTAGCGCCCGCGCGATAACCGCGCCCCTACAATCACCCGCCCTTCCGAAATCGAAATGACACCGCTGTTGCTCATTGCCCCCCTCCCTCCGGCGGACGCCGCGGGCGAGTACGACTGGGCCCAGGCAGGCGACGACGGCATCGCTTTGCGCAACCATGGCCGCGCGCTGCTCGCGCTGCTGCCGGCCAGCGCGGAAGTCACCCTCGGCATTCCCGCCGCCGCGCTCTCATGGCACCGCGTCACCCTGCCCAAGGGCAGCATGGGCAGCACTTCCAAGCTGCGCGCCGTGCTCGACGGCCTGCTCGAGGAGCACCTGCTCGACGAACCCGAGGCATTGCACTTTGCGCTCGAGCCCGATGCCAAGGCCGGCGCGCCGGTGTGGGTGGCGGCCTGCAACCGCATCTGGCTGCGCAGCGTGGTGCAGGGGCTCGAATCGGCGGGGCGGCGCGTGGTTCGCATCGTTCCTGAATTCGCACCGCAACCGGCCGACGGTCCGCCGCTCTTGCAGGTCACCGGCGAAGCCGAGGCGCCGCAACTCACGGTGTGCGATGCCGACGGCGTGGTCTCGCTGCCGCTCGCGGGTGCCGGGCTGGCGCTGTCCGGCAGCCTGCCGCTCGACACCGCGGTCATCACCGCCGAACCCGCCGTCGCCGAAGCTGCCGAGCAACTGCTCGAGCGCCGCCTGCCCATCGTGCAGGCGCCCCAGCGCTGGCTCCAGGCCACGCGCTCGCCCTGGGAGCTTGCGCAGTTCGACCTCGCCGTCACGGGCCGCGCGCGCGCCGGCAAGAAATTTGCATCGGTGGTCCAGACACTTCGCTTCGCGCCCGAATGGCGCGCCGCGCGCTGGGGCGTCATCGCCCTGCTGCTCACCCAACTGGTCGGCCTCAACGCCTGGGCCTGGAAGGAACGCAATGCCCTCGACGCCAAGCGCCAGGCCGTCAAGACCATGCTGACCGAGACCTTTCCCTCCGTGAAGCTGGTGGTCGATGCGCCCGTGCAAATGGCCCGCGAAGTCGCGGCGCTGCAGCAGGCCGTGGGCGACGTGGCCGGCAGCGACTTCGAACCGATGATCGGCGCGCTCGCCTCCAATCTCCCGCCGGGCCGAGTACCCACCGCCGTCGATTACAGCGCTGGCCAGTTGCGCCTGCGCGGATTGGGCCTGCAGCCTTCCGAGCTCACGCGGCTCTCCGGTGCCATGGGCCCGCGCGGCTACAGCGTGCGCGCCGAAGGCGATCTGCTGCTGGTGCAAGCCGAGGCTTCGCGATGAACTTCAGCGAACAACTCCGGGCCCGCTGGGCTGCGCTCGAGATGCGCGAACGGCGTATGGTGGCCATTGCGCTCACGCTCGTGGTGCTCGCCCTGCTGTGGTGGATTGCGCTCGCCCCCGCGTTGCGCACGCTCGCTGCGGCGCCGGCCGAACACGCGCGGCTCGACGCGCAACTGCAGCAGATGGCCACCTTGCAGAATCGCGCAAAGGCGCTGCAGGCCCAGCCCCGGCTGACCCGGGACGATGCGCTGCGCGCCCTCGAAACTTCCGTGCGCCAGAGCCTGGGCACCAATGCCCAGCTCATCACGGCCAGCGGCGACGGCGCTGCCACCGTCACGCTGCGCGCCACGCCGGACGATCTGGCTCAGTGGCTCTCGCAAGCACGTGGCAACGCCCACGCCGTGCCGCGCGAAGCCCACCTGACCCGCGCCGCCGCGGCGCCGCCGGCGGCGGGCAGCAAAGACCCGCAACCCCCGAAGGTGCGCTGGGAGGGCACGCTGGTGATGGCGCTGCCCGCGGCCCGTTGAGCACGAGCACCGCCGCATGGTGACGCGCTCTTCCCTTTCCGAACCCACGCCGCGCCGCGGCTGGCGCTGGGCCTTGCTGGGCATCGTGATCGGCGCACTGCTCGCGCTCGTTCTGTTCGCACCGGCCCGGTGGCTGGCCTCGGCACTTTCCAACTGGAGCCAGGGCCGGCTGCTGCTTGTCAACCCGCGCGGCACGGTCTGGAACGGCGCGGCGGCGGTTGTTCTTGCAAGCGGTGCGGGCGGCGCCGAGGCGGTGTCGCTGCCCGGTTCGCTCAACTGGCGCATGCGGCCGACCTGGAACGGCATGTTCGCCGTGCTCGACCTGCCCTGCTGCGCGGCCCGGCCGCTGCAGCTCAAGGCCAGCCCTCGCGCGGACGGCATGCAGCTGCAGTGGGGCGACGGCAGTTCCCGCTGGCCCGCCACCTTGCTGACGGGCCTGGGCGCGCCCTGGAATACGCTCAAGCTCGAGGGCACGCTCGATCTTTCCACCAAGGCCCTGTCGATGCAGTGGGACGGCCCCGTACTGCGCATCGCGGGCCAGGCCACGCTCGACGCCACCGATGTGTCGTCGAGCCTCTCGACCCTGAAGCCGATGGGCAGCTACCGCCTCACGCTCGAAGGCGGCAGCCGGCCGAGCCTGCTGCTGAGCACGCGCGAAGGCAGCCTGCAGCTGAACGGCAGCGGCAGCTGGAACGGCACGGCCTTTCGCTTCAACGGCGAAGCCAGTGCCGCACCCGGCCGCGAAGACGCACTTTCCAATTTGTTGAACATCATCGGACGGCGTGACAACACGCGTTCGATCATCACCCTGGGTTGATCATGATGAAGCCATTGACTTCGCACGGCAGCCGCCTCGGCATCGTTGCACTCGCAGCGCAGATGCTGATCGCCGCCACCTTCCTGCAGGCCGTGCCGCCCGCCTTCGCGCAAGCCGCGAGCCCCGATGCGCCGCGCCGGGGCGAACCCATCACGCTCAACTTCGCCAATGCCGACATCGAGGCCGTGGCACGCACCATGGCGGTGGTGACCGGCCGCGACGTGGTGGTCGACCCGCGCGTCAAGGGCACGATGAATCTGGTGACGG
Organism: Variovorax sp. S12S4; assembly: GCF_023195515.1. Taxonomy (NCBI): domain Bacteria; kingdom Pseudomonadati; phylum Pseudomonadota; class Betaproteobacteria; order Burkholderiales; family Comamonadaceae; genus Variovorax; species Variovorax sp. S12S4. The sequence goes on along the minus strand of NZ_JALPKR020000002.1, from coordinate 2,963,047 downwards.
ACCGCGCCATTGCGCCGGCCGCCGCGTTCAACCAGTTCGCTTCCGCGCTGCGCCTGCAGGGCTTCGCAGTGGTCGAGTCCGAAGGGCTCTACAAGGTCGTGCCCGAGGCCGACGCCAAGCTGCAGACCCAGACCGTCAACACCGCCACGCCCAGCGCCGGCGCGGTGGCCGGCAACCAGATCGTCACGCAGATCTTCAGGCTCAACTACGAGTCCGCCAACAGCCTGCTGCCGGTGCTGCGCCCGCTCATTCCGCCCAACAACACCATCAACGTGAACCCGGGCAACAACTCGCTCGTGATCACCGACTATGCGGACAACATGCGCCGCCTGAGCCGCATCATCGCGGCGCTCGACGTGCCCAACGCGTCGGACATCGAGGTGATCCCGCTCAAGCACTCCATTGCCACCGACATGCTGCCGCTGATCACTCGCCTTGTCGACGGCAGCGGCTCGGGCGCTCCCGGCGCCGCCGCACCGGGCACGGCCGACGCATCGTTCCGCACCACCCTGCTGGCAGACCCGCGCAGCAATGCGCTGATCCTGCGCGCGGCCAATCCGGCGCGCGCGGCGCTGGTGCGTACGCTGGTCGAAAAGCTCGACCGCGCGCCCGCTGAAAGCAGCAACGGCGCGGCCGGCAACATCTACGTGGTGTACCTCAAGAACGCCGATGCCGTGCGCCTTGCGGCCACGCTGCGCGCCGCCATGGCCGCCAACCAGCTGCCCGGCACGCCAGGCTCGCCCGGCGCCGCGGGCGGTGGCGGCCAGCCGCAGCCGCAAGCCAACATTCCGCAGGCCATGCAGCAGACGAGCCTCAGCGGCCAGGGCGGCGGCTCGGCGGCCGCCAATGCGCCGCTGAACAACGCCAACCAGCCCTCGACCGGCGGGCAGATCCAGGCCGACCCCTCGACCAACTCGCTGATCATCACCGCGCCCGAGCCGCAATACCGGCAGATGCGCGCGGTGATCGACAAGCTCGACGGCCGGCGCGCCCAAGTGATGATCGAGGCGCTGATCGTCGAGGTCAGCGCCAAGAAGGCCGCCAACTTCGGCGTGCAGTGGCAGAGCGCGCTGGGCAACAACGCGGTCATCGGCACCAATTCGAGCCTTGCGAGCGCCAACATCCTGGCGCTGACGCAGGCCCTGGCCACGCGCGACGTGGCCAACGTGCGGCCGTCGTCGGGGCTGAACCTCGCCATCGCCGGCAAGATCGGCGGGCAGTACATCCTGGGCGCGATTGCGAACTTCTTCACCAGCGACGGCGACGCCAATGTGCTCTCGACGCCCAACCTGCTGACGCTGGACAACGAAGAGGCCAAGATCGTCATCGGCCAGAACGTGCCTTTCGTCACCGGCCAGTACGCGAGCACCTCGGGCTCGGTGGGCATCAACCCGTTCACCACGGTGGAGCGCAAGGACGTGGGCCTCACGCTGCGCGTACGCCCGACCATCAACGAGAACGGCACCGTGAAGATGACCATCTTCCAGGAGACCTCGACGGTCGACGGCAACACCATCAACAACCCCAACGGCCCGACCACCAACAAGCGCTCCATCGAATCGAGTGTGCTGGTGGAAGACGGCGGCCTGGTCATGCTCGGCGGGCTGCTGTCGGACGACTACGGCAACACGGTCGAGAAGGTTCCGTTGGCGGGCGACATTCCGGTGCTCGGCAACCTGTTCAAGAACGAGATCCGTACGCGCAACAAGAGCAACCTGATGATGTTCCTGCGCCCCGCAGTCATGCGCGACGGCGCCTCGACCGAGGCGTTTTCGTACGACCGCTACGACGAGATCCGCGGCATGCAGCAGCGCGCGCAGCCGAACACCGACAACATCATGCTGCGCGGCGTCGATTCCGCGCCCGTGCTGCCCGAAGCACCCGCGCCGCGCCCCGACCGCACAAGCAGCAGCAGCGAGCGCATCCAGGGCACGCAGCTCATTCCGCCGCCGCGTCCGCCGGCCGACACGCGCAGCCTGCGCCCGAGCCCACTGCGCGGTGCCTTGCCGCCCACGGCCGACCCGACCAGTTCGCGCGAACTGCCCTGAAGCCCCGGCCCGCCGCCTTTACGAAAACGCACCGCCGATCCTGCCCATGCGCCACCCCCTGCCCTACGCGTTCGCACGCAGCCAGCAGCTGCTGCTCGAAGAGGCCGACGACGGCCGCTACACGCTGTGGATGTCGAGCCATCCCTCGCGCAGCGCGCTCGGCGAAGTCACGCGCAAATACGGCGTGCAGGCTTTCGAAGTGCTGGCCGATGGCCCGCTCGCGCAGCGCATCAGCGCGGCCTATGCGCAAGGCGAATCGAGCGCCGCCGCGGTGGTGAGCGAGGTGCAGAGCGACGCCGACCTCTCGCGCATGATGCAGGAGTTGCCGGCGGTCGAAGACCTGCTGGAAAGCGCAGGCGATGCGCCCATCATCCGCATGCTCAACGCGCTGCTCACGCAGGCCGCGCGCGACGGTGCGAGCGACATCCACATCGAGCCCTACGAGCGCACTTCGTCGGTGCGCTTTCGCATCGACGGCACGCTGCGCGAGGTGGTGCAGCCCAACCGCGCGCTGCACGCCGCGCTGATCTCGCGACTGAAGATCATGGCCGACCTCGACATCTCCGAGAAGCGGCTGCCGCAGGACGGACGCATCAGCCTTCGCATCGGCACGCGCGCGGTCGACGTGCGCGTTTCCACGCTGCCAAGCGCCCACGGCGAGCGCGCGGTGCTGCGCCTGCTGGACAAGACCGAATCGAAGCTCACGCTCGAATCGGTCGGCATGCAGGGCGACACGCTGGAGCGCTTCGAGCGCCTCATCGCACAGCCGCACGGCATCATCCTGGTGACCGGGCCTACCGGCTCGGGCAAGACCACCACGCTGTACGCCGCGCTGGCCCGGCTCGACGCGAGCCGCAGCAACATCATGACGGTGGAAGACCCCATCGAGTACGAGCTGCCAGGCGTGGGCCAGACGCAGATCAACGCCAAGATCGAGCTCACGTTTGCGAAGGCCCTGCGTGCCATCCTGCGGCAGGACCCGGACGTGATCATGATCGGCGAAATCCGCGACTTCGAAACTGCGCAGATCGCCATTCAGGCCTCGCTCACCGGCCACCTGGTGCTCGCCACGCTGCACACCAACGACTCGGTCAGCGCCGTCACGCGCCTGACCGACATGGGCGTGGAGCCTTTCCTGCTGAGTTCGTCACTGCTGGGCGTGCTTGCCCAGCGCCTGGTGCGCAAGGTCTGCACGGCCTGCGGCGGCGCCGGCTGCGAGGTCTGCGGTCAGACTGGCTACCAGGGCCGCACCGGCATCTTCGAGTTGCTGGTGGCCGACGACGAAGTGCAGGCGCTCATCCACGGCAAGGCAGCGGAGAGCCAGCTCTTCGAGGCCGGCGCGCGCGGTGGCCTGCGCTCCATGCGCGAGGACGGCGAACGGCTGGTGCAAGCCGGCATCACTTCGCGCGCCGAGCTGGTGCGGGTCACGCGCGAATAATCTCTTCGCTCTGCCATGCCCGCCTATTCCTTCGAAGCCATCGATGCCAGCGGCCAGTCGCGCGAAGGCGTGCTCGAGGCCGACACTGCGCGCAGCGCCCGCAGCCTGCTGCGCGCGCAGGCGCTCATTCCGCTGTCGGTCACGCCGGTCGGCAGCAGCCACGTCAATGCCACGGGGAACGGGGGACTGCGCCGGTGGCTCGGCGGCGGCGCAAGAATCTTCAGCTCCACCGGACTCGCGGTGTGGACGCGCCAGCTCGCGGGGCTGGTGTCTTCGGGCCTGCCGCTCGAGCGCGCGCTGACCGCACTCACCGACGAAGCCGAAACCGAGCCGCAGCGCAATCTCGTCGCGTCGCTGCGCGCCGAAGTCAACGCAGGCTCGCCCTTCGCGCGTGCACTCGCGGCCCATCCGCGCGAGTTCTCGGCCATCTACACGGCCGTGATCGGCGCGGGCGAGCAGAGCGGCAACCTCGGCCTCGTGCTCGACCGCCTGGCCGACGATCTCGAAGAGCGGCAGGCGCTGCAGCAAAAGCTCGTCGGCGCGGCGCTGTACCCGGCCATCGTCACGCTGGTGGCGATCGTGATCGTGATCTTTCTCGTGAGCTATGTGGTGCCGCAGGTGGCGCAGGTGTTCGCGGGCACCAAGCGCTCGCTGCCTTTTCTCACCACGGTGATGCTGTCGCTGAGCGCGGGTGTGCGCAACTACGGCTGGTGGATGGTGGGCGGTGTGGTGTTCGCCGCCATTGCCGCCCGCCTGGCGTTGGCGCAAGAAGCGTTTCGCCTGAAGTTCGATGCCGCCTGGCTCAAGCTGCCGCTGGTCGGCAAGCTCGCGCGCGGCTACAACGCGGCGCGCTTCGCAAGCACGCTGGCCATGCTCGCGACCGCCGGCGTACCCATCCTGCGCGCGCTGCAGGCCGCTTCCGAAACGCTCGGCAACCGCGCAATGCGCGCGGATGCGCTCGATGCGCTGGTGCTGGTGCGCGAAGGCGCGCCGCTCGCCTCGGCGCTGGCGCAGAAAAAGCGCTTTCCGGGGCTGGTGTCGATGTTCGCCCGCCTTGGCGAACAGACCGGCACGCTGCCGCTGATGCTGCAACGCGCGGCCAACCAGCTCGGCGCCGAAGTGCAGCGCCGCGCGATGCACCTGGCCACCATTCTCGAACCCCTGTTGATCGTGGCCATGGGCGGCGTGGTGATGCTCATTGTGCTGGCGGTAATGCTGCCTATCATCCAGCTGAACCAGTTCGTCAAGTAACGCCCGCCAAGAAGCCCGAAACCTCATGCCCGTCACGCTCGAAGACAAGCTCGTGGTCGCGATATCGTCGCGCGCGCTGTTCAACCTCGAAGAAGAAAACAAGATCTTCGAGGCCGGCGACAACGAGGGCTACATGAAGCTGCAGCTCGACCGCATCGACGTGCCGGCCGCGCCCGGCATCGCGTATTCGCTGATCCGCAAGCTGCTGCGCTTCAACGACGACGGCGTGCAGCGTGTCGAGGTGGTCATTCTTTCGCGCAACGATCCCGTCTCTGGCATGCGCATCTTCCGCTCCAGCGCGGCCGCCGACATCAAGCTGCAGCGCGGCGTGTTCACCCAGGGCCGCCCGCCCTTCGGCTACCTGCGGCCGCTGCGCGCGCATCTGTTCCTGTCGGTCAATGCGCAAGACGTGCGCGAGGCGCTCAACGCCGGCTTTCCGGCCGCGCGGGTGCTGGTCGAATCGGTCAAGGCCAGCGATGCCTGGCCCAACGAAGTGCGCATTGCCTTCGACGGCGACGCGGTGCTGTTCTCCGACGAAGCCGAGCGCGTGTTCCAGGCCGAGGGCCTGGACGCCTTCCAGGCGCACGAGCTCAGCAAGGCCGACCTGCCGCTGCCCGAAGGCCCGTTCAAGCCGCTGCTGTCTGCGCTGCATCGCCTGCAGATGGCGGGCAATGCGCAGATGCGCATCCGCACCGCGCTGGTCACGGCCCGCAGCGCGCCCGCACACGAGCGCGCCATCCGCACGCTGATGAAGTGGAACATCCGCGTCGACGAAGCGATGTTCCTCGGCGGCCTGCCCAAGGGCGAATTCCTGCGCGAGTTCGAACCCGACTTCTTCTTCGACGACCAGACCGGCCACGTCGACGCCGCGGCACGCCACGTGCCCGCGGGCCACGTCTCCAGCGGCATCAGCAACGAGGGCTGAGCCTCTCGCGGAGCGGGCGCCTTCGCGGCGCTCCGCCCCCTTGGCGCGACCAGCGCTTCAGCCTTGTCATCGCTCCTTCATGGCGGTGTAACGGGTTTTCCCTAGTCTTGCGGTCTGTCCGGTGCGCGGTGCCTTCATGGCGCCTTTTTTTCGTCGCATCCGACCGTCCATACACGACAACACCAAGGAACCCACCATGCGACTCTCCTTCCCCTCCGTGCGGCTCTTTTCCGCACTGGCCCTGGCCTGCGCCCTTTCCGCCTGCGGCGGCGGCGATGGAGGCGGCGGCTTCTCCGGCTTCCCGCCCGGCACCGGCGCGCCCACCACGCCCACCAATCCCGAACTGCCCGCCAATCCGAACCCGCCCGCACCCGACACGGGCGTGAAGCCCGAGATGCGCTGCGCACCTTGAGCGCACCCGCGCAACGCCCACCGCATCTCCTCATGACCAAACACAACAAGACCATGAACTCACGCCGCAAATTCCTGCAGGGCACGGCCACCACCGGCGCCGCCGCGCTCGCACTCGCCGCCTTTCCACCCAGCATCCGCCGCGCGCTCGCCATTCCCGCCAACAACAAGACCGGCACCATTCAAGACGTCGAGCACATCGTCATCCTGATGCAGGAGAACCGTTCGTTCGACCAGTACTTCGGCACGCTCATGGGCGTGCGAGGCTTCGGCGACCGCTTCACCATTCCGCTGCCCAACGGCCGCAGCGTGTGGCAGCAACTGGACGACACCGGCAAGGAAGTGCTGCCCTACCACCTCGACGGTTCGAAGGGCAATGCGCAACGCGTGGCCGGCACGCCGCACAGCTGGAGCGACGGTCAGGACGCATGGGCCGGCGGGCGCATGCATGAATGGGTGAAGTACAAGAAAACCAAGACGGCGCCTTTCACCCAATCGATGGGCTACCTCCAAGAGGCGGAACTGCCCTTCCAGTTTGCGTTGGCCAACGCCTTCACGCTCTGCGACGCATACCACTGCAGCATGCACACCGGCACCAATTCGAACCGCATGTTCCTCTGGACCGGCACCAACGGCCCCACGGGCGCGAACGTGGCCACGGTCAACAACGAATGGGACGGTATCGACAGCTCCGCCAATGGCTACAGCTGGAAGACCTACCCCGAGCGCCTGCAGGAAGCCAAGGTCAGCTGGATCGTCTACCAGAACATGCCCGACAACTTCACCGACAACTCGCTGGCCGGCTTCAAGCAATACCGCCTTGCCAACGAAGCCTCCGGCAAGCCAGTGAGTGGCAACGCCATCTCGCCTGCCTACGACCCGGCCAGCGACGACGCCGGCAACCCGCTCTACAAGGGCATTGCCAACACCATGCCCGACGGCGGCTTTCTCGAGCAGTTCCGCCAGGACATCAAGAACGGCAAGCTGCCCCAGGTGTCGTGGATCGTCGCGCCCGCGTCCTATTCCGAGCACCCCGGCCCTTCGAGCCCGGTGCAGGGCGGCTGGTACACCCAGGAAGTGCTGGACGCGCTCACCGCGGTGCCCGAGGTGTGGAGCAAGACGGTGCTCTTCATCAACTTCGACGAGAACGACGGCTACTTCGACCACGTGCCTTCGCCGGCTGCGCCCTCGATCAACGCCGACGGAACGCCTGCCGGAAAAACCACGCTGCCGCTCGAAGCGCTCACGCCCGAATACTTCAATCACCCGAGTCCGCCCGGCACCACCGACCAGCCCCCGCCCGACGGCCGCGTCTACGGCCCGGGCGTGCGCGTGCCGATGTATGTGGTGTCACCCTGGAGCCGTGGCGGCTGGGTCAACTCACAGGCGTTCGACCACACCTCGGTGCTGCGCTTCATCGAGTCGCGCTTCGGAGTGAAGGAAACCAACATCAGCGGTTTCCGCCGCGCGGTGTGCGGCGATCTCACCAGCGCCTTCAACTTTGTGTCGCCCAACGACGAAGCGCTGCCGACGCTCGCAGGCCGCAAGACCAAGGCGCAGGCCGATCAACTGCGTGCGGATCAACAGGCACTTTCGCAGGTGCCGTTTCCGGCGCTGCCGCAACTGCCGCTCAAGCCAAAGGCACGCGCCCTTCGCGCGCGCTGCCCTACGAGCTGCACACGAGCGCCCGCATCGACGCCATCGGCGGAAAGGTCCAGCTGCTGTTTGCCAACACCGGCACGGCCGCCGCGGTGTTCCACGTGTACGACAAGCTCAACCTAGACCGCCTGCCGCGCCGCTACATGGTCGAGCCCGGCAAGACACTGGATGACACGTGGAACTCGATGAGCGACAACAGCGGCTTCTACGACCTGTGGGTGCTCGGGCCGAATGGCTTTCATCGCCACTTCAAGGGCGACCTGAACGCGCTCCGCAGCGGCGACGCGGCCGCGCCTGAAGTGCGCGTGTGCTACGACATTGCCAACGGCAACGTGTACCTGGAAATGCTCAACGGCGGCAAGAATGCCTGCAAGTTCACCGTGCGCGCCAAGGCCTACCGCACCGACGGTCCGTGGACCGCGACGGTGGCGGGCGGCGCCAAGGCCGAACTGCACTGGGACCTGGCAAGCAGCGGCGCGTGGTACGACTTTGCCGTGACCTGCGATGCCGACACGAGCCTCGTGCGCCGCTTTGCAGGCCGCGTCGAAACCGGCAAGCACTCGGTGAGCGACCCCGCCATGGGCCTGGCCGACCTGTGAGGCTGCACGCGCAATGAACTCACGCCGCAGATTTCTCACAGGCGCCGCCACCACAGGCGCCGCGGCGCTCGCGGTCTCGGCCTTTCCGCCGAGCATTCGCCGTGCGCTGGCCATTCCCGCCAACAACAAGACCGGCACCATCCAGGACGTCGAGCACATCGTCGTCCTGATGCAGGAGAACCGTTCGTTCGACCACTACTTCGGCACGCTCATGGGCGTGCGCGGCTTCGGCGACCGGTTCACCATTCCGCTGCCCAAGGGCCTGAACGTGTGGCAGCAGACCGACGGCAGCGGAAAGCTGGTGCTGCCCTACCACCTGGACAGCCGCAAGGGCAACGCGCAGCGCGACGGCGGCACGCCCCACGACTGGGCAGACAGCCAGAACGCCTGGGACGCCGGCCGCATGTACCAGTGGCCGCGCTACAAGACCACCAAGGCCATGGGCTACCACAAGGAGGCGGAGATCCCGTTCCAGTTTGCGCTGGCCAACGCCTTCACGCTTTGCGATGCGTACCACTGCAGCATGCACACCGGCACCGATGCGAACCGGGCCTTTCACCTCACCGGCACCAACGGGCCGACCGCGCAGAATGTGGCCTTCGTCACCAACGAATGGGACTGGCTGGACGCCGCTCCCGCCGCGGTCAACACCGGCTACACGTGGAAGACCTACGCCGAGCGGCTCGAGGACGCCGGCGTGAGTTGGATCTCGTACCAGAACATGCCCGACGAATGGGGCGACAACATGCTGGGCGCGTTTCGGCAGTTCAGGAGTGCCAACCGCGCATCACCCTATCCGGTGACCAGCGGGTACTTCAACGCGCCCTTTTCCGACACTGGCCAGCAGATACCCTTCCACGCCTACGATCCGGCCAGCGACAACCCGGGCAACCCGCTCTACAAAGGCATTGCCAACACGCTGCCGGGCACGGCGCCAGAGCAATACCTTGACGCGTTCCGACGCGACATCGAGGAAGGCCGCCTGCCGCAGGTGAGCTGGATCAATGCCCCCTCCGCCTACTGCGAGCACCCGGGCCCGTCGAGCCCGGTGCAAGGCGCATGGTTCCTGCAAGAGGTGCTGGACGCACTCACGGCCGTGCCCGAGGTCTGGAGCAAGACCGTGCTGCTCGTCAACTTCGACGAGAACGACGGCTACTTCGACCACATGCCCTCTCCTTCGGCGCCATCTCCGGTCGGCGACGGCACCTTTGCCGGCAAGACCACGCTGCCCGCTGCGGACCTGGCTCCTGAGTACTTCACCCAGGCGGCGCCGCCCGGTAGCACCAAGCAGCCTGCGCCCGACGGACGCGTCTACGGCCCCGGCCCGCGCGTGCCGATGTACGTGATCTCGCCATGGAGCCGCGGCGGCTGGGTCAACTCGCAGGCCTTCGACCACACGTCGGTGATCCGCTTCATCGAAGCGCGCTTCGGCGTGAAGGAGCCCCACATCGGCGCGTTCCGGCGCACGGTGTGCGGCGACCTCACCAGCGCCTTCAACTTTGCCAACCCGAACGACGAGCCTCTGCCCACGCTGGCAGGCCGCAGCACCCGCGACCAGGCCGACCAGCTTCGGCTGAGCCAGGAGGCGCTGGGCCAGGTACCGCTGCCTATCGACCCCCAACTGCCACGCCAACCGACCGGCACGCGCCCCTCGCGCGCGCTGCCGTACGAGCTGCATGCCAGCGCGCGCGCCGACGCGGCTGCCGGTACGGTGCAATTGCTGTTCTCGAACACAGGCAAGGCGGGCGCGGTGTTCCACGTGTACGACAAGCTCAACCTCGGTCGCCTGCCGCGGCGCTACACGGTGGAATCCGGCAAGACACTCGACGACACCTGGAATGCGGCCGTCGACAACAGCGGCTTCTACGACCTGTGGGTGCTCGGCCCCAACGGCTTTCACCGCCACTTCAAGGGCAACCTGGACGCGCTGCGCACCAGTGGCGCGATCCCTGAAGTGCGTGTGTGCTACGACATTGCCAACGGCAACGTCTATCTCGACATGCGCAACGGCGGAACAAAGAGCTGCAAGTTCACTGTGAGCGCCAAGGCTTACCGCAATGACGGCCCGTGGATTTCGACCGTCGACGGCGGCGCCACGGCCGAACAGCACTGGGAGCTTGCCACCAGCGGCCAGTGGTACGACTTCGCGGTCACCTGCGATGCCGACCCCGGCTACCTGCGCCGCTTTGCAGGCCGTGTGGAAACCGGCAAGCACACGGTGAGCGATCCGGCGATGGGCCTGTCAGATCTCTGACGAGCCTTGCATCGCGGCGGCGCGGGCGTTGCGCGCTACGCCGCCGCGGTGCGAAGCCACAGCTTGCGAACCCTGAACGTCAGCAGCGCCGCGATGCTGACGTTCAGCAGGTTCCACCCAATGCCGTTCAGGAACGCTGCGTGGTAGCTGCCGGTCAGGTCGAATATCTTGCCCGACATCCAGCCGCCCAGCGCCATGCCGAAGAGCGTGAACATCAGCACCGTGCCCACGCGCGCGCCTGCTTCCGCGGGCGGAAAGTGCTCGCGCACGATGATTGCGTAAGACGGCACGAGCCCGCCCTGGAACAGGCCGAACAGCGCCGAGATCACATACAGCGGCACCAGCCCGTCGAACGGCAGGAACAGCAGCAGCGCCACGCACTGCAGCACGCCGCCCAGCAGCAGCGTTCGCAGCCCGCCGATGCGATCGCAGATGGCACCCGACACCAGCCGGCTCACCACGCCGAAGCCCAGCATCAGAGACAGCATCTGCGCACCCCGCGCGGCGCCGTAGCCGAGGTCGCCGCAATAGGCCACGATGTGGACCTGCGGCATTGCCATGGCCACGCAGCAGGCCACGCCCGCCACGCACAGCAGGCCCTGGGCCGTGCCCGTGCTGAGGCCGAAGGGCCGCATCATGTTGCGCACCGGCGCCGCGCCGGATGTTGCGCCGGTCGGCGCGGCGGCCAATGCCGGCGGCCGTGCACGAAAGAACAGCGCGAGCGCCGCCATCGCCAGGCCGCAGAAAATGCCCATGCCGATGTAGGTCTGGCGCCAGCCGACCGTCTCGATGAAATGCTGTGCAATGGGCGGCCAGATGGCGCCGGCCACGTAGTTCCCGCTTGCGCACACCGCCACCGCAATGCCGCGCCGCTTGACGAACCACAGCGATGTGTCGGCCACCAGCGGCGCAAACGCCGCGGCGCTGCCGAGCAGCCCGACCAGCACCGCCTGCGCCGCGATGAAAGCGACGATGCTGTTGGCCATGCCGCACGCCACATAGCCGACACCGAGGCTCAATGCGCCGATCAGCAAGGGCCACATCACACCGAAGCGATCGGCCAATCGCCCCATCAGCACGCCGCCCACGCCGAAGCCGAGCATCAACAGGGTGTATGGCAGCGAAGCATCGGCACGCGCAACGCCGAACTCGGCCTGCACGGCAGGCAGCATCACCGACACCACGTACATGCCGCTGCTGCCGACCGTCATGACCAGCAGGGTGATGCCGAGCCGCAGCATGGCATAGCGCGAATCGGCCTGATGGGTGGTTGTCTCTGGTGTTCTCATTGTTTTTTCTCCGCACCGAGAATACCCCCGGATGCGAAGACGCATGGACGCGAGCGCGCAATGCCCGGCGGCGCGCGGCCACCTGGCGCCCGTTGCGGCGAATCAGCCTGCGGACAGTGCCGGCACCACGACAATCGCCGAAGCCTTGGGCATCGGCCCACCCGGCTTGGGCTTGTCGTTGCAGCCGGCCGTCAACAGGCCGATGCAGAACAGAAGAACGAAGGCTGTGCTTCTCATGCGGCGGATGCTATGCCCGCTGCAAGGCAAGTCAAGTCGGACGCCGCGCCGTGCCGCGCGGCATCATCGAAAAAGCCGTCAGGCGGCCGCCGGCCGCTCGCCGCCATGCAGCCGGCGCTCGATGTCTTCGAGCACATTGGGCAGGTCGGCCACGCTGTCGATGACGTAGTGCGCGCCCGCGGCCTGCAGCTGCGCGGTGGCGCGCTCGCGATGTTCCTGCTGCTGTGCAGCATCGAGCGTCTGCCATTCGGCGAGCGTGAGTCCGGTCGCGTTGCCGCTCACCGCAAGGCCCACGGCCCAGGTACCGGCGTTGAGGCCTTCCTGCAGGCCCACGCCGGTGTCGTCGACCTTGACCACCGTGTGCGGCGGCCACACGCCCAAGTCGGCAAAGCAGCGGTACATCATGAGCGGCGAGGGACGGCCTTCGGCAAGATCGCCGGCGCACACGAGGTTGTCGGGCGCATATCCGCCGGCCGCGGCAATGGGTACCACCACTTCCATGATCGGTCGGTTGTAGCCTGTGGTCGAACCGACCTTGAGGCCACGCTCGCGCGCGGCGTTCACGGCCTCCAGCGCGCCGGGAATGAAGCCCGCATGGTCGCGCACGCTGGCGGCGTTCATCGGCGTGAATACTTCGTAAAGGTGGTCGACATCGGCATCGCTGAAGGCGTGGCCCTGCGCAGCCTTCCACTGCGACGCAATGCGTGGCAGCGTGCCCAGCGCCTTGATGTGGTCCCACTTCGCCATGCCCATGGGCCCGCGTGCCTCGGCAATGGTGATGTCCACGCCGAACTTTTCGAACAGCTTGACGAAGGCGCCCATGGGCGCGCAGGAACCGAAGTCGATGATGGTGCCAGCCCAGTCGAAGACGACGGCCTGAAGCTTGGAGTGGTTGTGGGCGTTCATAAAGGGGTGTTCACCATGTCTCGAATACGTCGTGCGCAATACCGAAGCCGGTGCTCGCGCCGGTGCCGCTGGTGACCAGCACCACGCGCGTCGCGCCGTCGGGCGCATCGATCACGCAGGGCGCGCTCTTCGAAGAGGGATAGACGCCGGTCCACCGCTCGGTGACCTGCGCGGTTTCGAGATTGAGCGTGCTGCGCAGGTGGCGAAGGATGAGCTGGTCGACTTCTTCCATCGCAAACGGCTCGGGCGCATCGCCGTAGTGGTGCGAGTCGCCGACCACCAAGGAACCGTCGGCACTCTGCACCACGATCAGGTGAATGCCGTGCGCGAGCGAGGCGGCCTCTTCCTCCTGCAGCCGCGCGCGCAAGGCGGCGGCTTCGGGCAAGCTGCTGTAGCCTTCGTAGCGCACCAGGCTCAGGTCCATCATTACCGAGCCCGGCAGCCGAAAGCCAGGCTCCGGCTTGACGCGCAGCATCTGCAGCCGGCACAACGTGAGCGCGTGCGCGGCAATGCGATCGGCAAACAGACCGTGCAGATCGGTGTTGGTGCACACCACCACGCGCTCGCCGCGCAGCGTGCCGCGCGAGGTGCGCACGCGCGGCGTTTCAACTTCGTGCACGGTTTCACCGAAGCGGAACACCACGCCATGCACTTCGGCCAGCCATTTGGCGAGCAGGCCGATGGCCGTGCGTGATTCCACGCGCAGCTCGTGCGGGCTGAACAGCACCGAGCGTGCATCGGCCAGGCTCAGCGCCGGCGCCTTGCCCTGCGCATCGGCCGCATCGAGCAGTTCGCAGCCTTGGCCCATGGGAGTTCGCATGAAGGCCTCGAGCACGTCGTGCGCTTCGCTGCGGTAGGCCGCGAGCCAGAGGTTGCGGTGCACGATGTCGATGCCGGCCTGCGGCGCGATGTGCTGCCAGACCTCGCGGGCGTGCATCGCGCGCCGCCAGGTGTCGCCCGGCGCCTGGCCGGTGATGGTGATGAAGCCGAAGTTGCGGATCGACGCGCCGATGCAGGCCGCATCGCGCTCGACCACGCACACATTGAGGCCGCGCAGGGCTGCCGTATAGGCGTGGGCCATGCCCACGATGCCGGCACCGACGACGATCACGTCGAAGCCGTCTTTGCTCTTGTTACTGCTGTCGATTCGAGGTCCGGGCATTACCGGTTTCTCCAGGTTTGGGTTCGCGCAAGCGCCCAGTGCCCTGCCAGCGCGAACACGCCGCGGCCGACAGCGGCCGTGAGCATGATCAGCGAGGCCATGGCGGCCGCGGGCGCCACGTCGCCGGCATCGTCCATGTTGAGCACCGCAATGGCGGCCAGCGTGGTCTGCGGCGAGTAGAGAAACACGACGGCCGACACGGTCGTCATCGCGTTGACGAAGAAATAGCCGCCGACATTGAGCACGGTGGGCAGCGCCACCGGCAGGTGCACGCGCCAGAGCGTGCGCCAGAAGGGAACGCCCATCGACTCGGACACCAGCTCGTACTCACGGTCGAGCTGGCGCAGCGCAGTGAGCGAGGTGAGGTGCGCCACCGAGAAGAAATGCGCCACCGTGCACACCACGAGGATGGTCATGCTGCCGTAGATGGCGCGCAGCGGGTTCGAGGGCGAGATGAAGAAGAAGATGTAGCCCACGCCGAGCACCAGCCCCGGCACCGCGAGCGGCAGGTTGGCCAGCAGGTTGAGCAGCTCGCGCGGCAGGCCGAAGTGGCGCGGCTTCTCGACCAGGTAGGCCGAGATGAAGGTAACGAACGCACCCGCCACCGCGGCACACATCGCAAGCCGCAGCGAGTTGAAGTAACTGCCCCAGCCGCCGCCGTCCATGTTGCTGAAGTCGTAGTTCTTGAGCGACGGCGAGAGCTTGTAGGGCCAGTAGGTAGCAAGCGATGCGAACACCGCCATGCCGATCATCACGAGGATGGCACACGCCGTGAGCACGCAGAACACCAGCAGCGCACGGTCGCGCGTCTTGACGGGCTCTGGACGGTAAGGCGTGGCGCGCGCCGACAGCGCTGCGGCCTGTTTGCTTCGCACGCGACGCTCGACCAGGAACGAGAGCACCGCCGGAATCAACAACACCAGGCCGACCACCGCGCCCATCTGAAAATTCTGCTGCCCGACCACCTGCTTGTAGATGTCGGTGGCGAGCACGCTGGTCTGCCCGCCCACGACCTTCGGCACGCCGAAGTCGGTGATGACCAGCACAAAAACCACCATCGAGGCCACGATGAGACCGTAGCGGGAGGACGGCAGCGTCACCGTGCGAAAGATGCGCCAGCGGGAAGCACCAAGCGTCTGCGCCGCTTCGTAGAGCCGGCCGTCTGAAGTGGCCATCGCGGTGGTGAGAATCAGCAGCGCATGCGGCAGCGTCCAGAACACCGACCCCAGCACAATGCCCAGCGGGCCATAGATCGACACATCGCCCAGCAGCCCCTTGAAGATCCCCTGGTTGCCGAACAGATAGACCAGGCTGATGGCCGGCAACAGTGATGGCGCAAGCAGCGGAATGAGCGCCACTGCACGCAGCACGCCCTTGGCCGGCATGCACGAGAGCGTGAGGCCGTAGGCGTACACATAGGCAATGGCCGTGCAGATCACGGCACTGATTGCGGCAAGCCCCAGGCTGTTGAAAGCCGACTGCACCAGCGCGGGGTTCTCTAGGTACCGCGCAAAGTTGGCCAGGCCGACGAACACACCGGTGCGATCGAAGAAGCTCTGGCCGACCAGTGCGCCGACGGGCAACGCGACGATCACGACCAGCAGCAATACGACGAGCCACACGGCGGCGCCTGTCAGCCAGCGTTCGCGGTCGAATGCGCTGCTGCGTGGCGTCACCGTTGGAATGGTGGCGATGGCTTCGGGAGAGCTGCTCATGTCAGCAGGACCCCGCTCGTGAATTGGCGGTGGTTGAGTTCAGGGCGGGTGCAAAGGCCACCGGGTACTCCCCTCCGCGAATGTCCCCCGCCCTTCGGGCTCCTCCTTTATTTCGCTGCGGGGAGCACCCGATGCCCTGTGCACTGGGGCACGCTCGTGGTGTATCGCTGATCAACGACCGCTCTTTGCAACGCTCACGTCGATGGGGTGCCTTGCGCAGCGAAATAAAGGAGGAGGCCGCAGGCCGGGGGACATTCGCGGAGAAAGGTACCCCGTCGGCGGGAGCGCGCCCTGAACGACCCACCGCAATCAGAAAGCAAGCACTCATTCAATGCGCCAGAACAGACAGCGCATTCAAAGGCAACTGGATATGCACCATGCTGCTGGGCACCAACGGCTCCCCGCCGTCGCCCCGCGCATCGGCCGGCAACTCGGCTTCGATCTCGATGCCCAACGGCTCGCAAGCCAGCCGGGCCGAGGTCCGGTTGCCGAAGAACTCCGTGTCCAACAGCCGCGCCGCAAAGCTGTTGGCACCCAACTCCGAGCCGAAGCGCTTGACCACCACATGCTCGGGCCGAATACCCACTGTGGCCTGCGCACCGACGCTCAGGCTGCCCGGCGCGCAGAACAACTCGCTGTCGCGCACACGCACCTTGCCATCGGCCAGCACCGTGGCGGGCAGCATGTTCATGCGGCCGACAAAGCCCGCCACAAAACGGGTGCGCGGCTGACGGTAGAGCTCGTCGGGCGTTCCGGCCTGCTCGATGCGGCCGTTGTGCATCAGCACCACGCGGTCGGCCATCGAGAGGGCTTCCTCCTGGTCGTGCGTGACCATGATGGTGACGATGCCCAGGCGCTTTTGCAACGAGCGTATTTCACTGCGCAGGCTTGCTCGCACCTGCGCATCGAGTGCCGACAACGGCTCGTCGAGCAACAGAAGGCGAGGGTTGGGTGCCAGCGCGCGGGCCAGTGCCACGCGCTGCTGCTGGCCGCCCGAAAGCTGCACCGGGTACTTGTCGGCATGCGCCGCCAGCCCGACCAGGTCGAGCATCTCGCGCGAGCGCTTGGCCATCTCGCGGGCCAGTGCGCCTGTGGGGCGCAGGCCGTAGGCAATGTTCTGCGCGGCCGTGAGGTTGGGGAACAGCGCATACGACTGGAACACCACGCCGAATCCGCGCGCCGCCGGCGGCAGGCCCGCGATGTCCTGGCCGCCGAGCAGGATCTGCCCGCTGTCGGCGCGCTCGATGCCGCACACGATGCGCAGCAGCGTCGTCTTGCCGCAGCCCGAAGGTCCGAGCAGGCAGACGAACTCGCCCGGCTTGATATCCAGGTCGATGCCGTCGAGCACCCGCGTGGCGCCAAAGGACTTGCCGATGCCGCGAAGAGAAAGAAAGCTGGTCATCTGCTGGGGCTGAAGCTGGTGCTGTTCTCAAGCACGATCACATCGGCTTCTTTTCCGACTTGGATTCGTAGCGCTTCGACCATTCCGTCAGGATGCGGTCGCGGTTGGCGGCGGCCCAGTTGAAGTCGTTCTTGGCGAGCAGCTTCTCCACGTCGCCCGGCACGAACTCCAGCTTTTCCTGGATGCCCGGGAGCGCGAGCACCGCAAAGTTCTTTGCGTACAGCTCATTGGCCTGCTTGGTCACAGCCCAGTCGGCCAGCGCCTTGGCGGCGTCCTGCTTCTTGCTGGTCTTCAGGATGCCGGTGGCTTCCATATCCCAGCCCAGGCCTTCCTTGGGCAGCACGATGTCGATGGGTGCGCCGTCGCGCTTGGTCTTGTTGGCGCGGTATTCGAACGACATGCCGAGCGCGAACTCGCCGGCGCCGGCCTGGCGGCAGGGCTTGCTACCCGACTGGCTGTAGATGCCGATGTTCTGGTGCAGCGCGTCCATGTACTTCCACGCTTTTTCTTCGCCCATCATCTGGATCCAGCCCGACACCATCAGGTAGCCGGTGCCCGAAGCCGCGGGGTTGGGCATGGTGATCTGGCCCTTGTAGACCGGGTTGGTCAGGTCGGCCCAGCTGGTGGGCTTGGGCAGGCTCTTCTTCGTGGCTTCGGCGGTGTTGAAGCAGATGGCCGACGACCACACGTCCATGCCCACCCACTTGGGCGGATTGGCCGGGTCGCGCATCGTCGGCTTGATGGCGTCGAGGCCCTTGGGCGCATAGGGCTGGAGCATGCCTTCCTTGTCGAGCAGCATCAGCGAGGTGGCGGCCAGGCCCCACACCACGTCGGCCTGCGGGTTGGCCTTTTCGGCCAGCAGCTTGGCGGTGACGATGCCGGTGGAGTCGCGCACGAACTTCAGTTCGATGGCCGGGTTCTCCTTTTCGAAGGCGGCCTTGTAGGCCTGCACCTGGTCGGCCTCGAGCGCGGTGTACACCAGCAGTTCGGTGCGGCCCTGGGCCGAAGCGGCAAAGGCCAGCGAGAGCAGAGCGGCCGGCACGGCGGCCCAGCGGATAGAACGACGCAGCATGGGAAATACCTCGGAAGGAAAAGAAGACGAAGCGGAAAGGAATGCGGAAGAAAAAAGTACGCACGGCAAGCGCCATGAACGCGGCGATGCTGGCAGCGGCATGTGACAGGCATTTGTCAGAAGGCGCGCTCCGGCATGGCGCTTGCAGGGCTTCGTCATGCCCTTGTCACCGCAATGCCCGAAGCTCGCGCACTGCCGCCTGCGCTTTCCGTCTTTTGTTTCAGAGCCATGACACTCGACCTCGCCGAGATCGCCCGCCTGTTCGCCGAACGGGGCGGGGTTGCCTATGCGGGCGAGCCGGTGTCGCAGCTCGAACATGCGCTGCAATGCGCGTGGCTGGCCGAGCAGGCCGGCGCGGACGACGCGCTGGTCACGGCCTCACTGCTGCATGACCTTGGCCACCTGCTGATCGCAGAGCACCAGACGCTCTCGCGTTCGCCCACCGAACTGGGCATCGACGACCGCCACCAATACATTGCCATGCCGGTGCTGCGCGGCGCCTTCGGGCTGGAGGTGCGCGAACCGATCCGCCTGCATGTGGACGCCAAACGCTATCTTTGCGCGACGCGCCCCGACTACTTCGCGCGGCTTTCGCCCGATTCCGTGCGCAGCCTGGCGCTGCAGGGCGGGCCGATGAGCGCCGAAGCCGCTCGGCGCTTTGCCGACCATCCCTGGTCGGGTGACGCAATCCGGCTGCGGCTCTGGGATGAAGAGGCCAAGGTGGCCGGACTGCAGACGCCGCCGCTCAAGCACTTTTTGCAGACTGCGGCGCGTGTCATGCTGCATTGAGACTCGCGGCATCGCCAGCCTGGGGGCGCGACTTCAGGCCGGCTTAAGAAATTTGTCTACGATGGCTTCCTCAAGATCTCCGCGCGCAAGCGCCTCCGAGGAAAGCCCCGCATGTCTCCTTCCGTCAACGAACGCGCCAAAACCTTCGTCCAGGTGCTGCGACGCGTCTTAGCGCTCGCGGCCCCCTACTTCCGGTCGGAGGAGAAGTGGCGTGCGCGGCTCATGTTCGCGGCGATCGTGGCTCTCAACCTGGCCTACGTTTATGCGCTGGTGCTTTTCAACCAGTGGTATGGGCGCTTCTACGACGGCCTGCAGAACAAGGATGCCGTCGTGTTCTGGCGCGAAGTCCGCGTGTTCTGCGTACTTGCCTTCTTCAATATCGCGCTGCAGGTGCTCAAGTTCTACGTGACCCAGCTGCTGCAGTTGCGCTGGCGCGCCTGGATCACGCGCAACTATCTCGGCCGCTGGATGGCCAACCGCACGTTCTACGAACTCGAGCTCGCACGCTACGCCAAGAGCGACAACGCCACGCCCGACAACCCTGACCAGCGCATCCAGGAAGACATGCAGCTTTTCACGGCTGCGACCATGACACTCTCGATGGGCCTGCTGAACGCCGTGGTCACGCTGATCAGCTTCGTGGGCATTCTCTGGGGCCTGTCGGGCACCACCGCGCTGCCGATCGGCGGCACTACCTACGAGATCGCCGGCTCGATGGTCTGGCTCGCACTTGTCTACTGCGTGGTCGGCACGGTGATCACCCACTACATCGGCCGTCCGCTGATCGGGCTGAACTTTCGCCAGCAGCGCTTCGAAGCCGACTTCCGGCACCACCTGGTGCGTGTGCGCGAATACAGCGAAGCGATTGCGCTTGATCGGGGAGAGACGGTGGAACGCGGGCAGCTCGACCTGCGCTTTGGCGCGGTGCTGCGCAACTATCTCGCGCTCATCAAGCAGCAGAAGAACCTCGTGACCTTCACCGCCTTTTTTGGCCAGGCTGCAGTGATCTCCCCGTTCGTGGTGGCGGCACCGCGCTTCTTCAGCGGCGCAATCCAGCTGGGGCAACTGATGCAGATCTCGTCGGCCTTCGGCAAGGTGCAAGACGCGCTGAGCTGGTTCGTTGACAACTATGACAACGTGGCTTCGTGGCGCGCGACGGCCGACCGCCTTACAAGCTTCGACGACGCGATCCGTGCGCATGCCGAGAAAACGAACGCCTTCGAACGCAGCGATGCAGAAGTGCTGCGCACCGACGGCCTCTCGCTGAGCCTGCCGGGTGGCAGCAAGCCGCTGCTCGCGAATGCAGCCCTTTCGGCCGCTGCCGGCGACAGCGTGCTGGTGCAGGGCCCATCGGGCAGCGGCAAGTCCACGCTGTTCCGCGCCTTTGCGGGCATCTGGCCGTTCGGAAGCGGCAAGGTACAGGTGCCGGCGGACGCAATGTTCTTGCCGCAGCGGCCGTACGTGCCCAACGGACCGCTACGCCAGGCGCTGGCCTATCCCGAAGACGCCGCCAAGTACAGCGACGCCGAGCTGCGCCAGGCCCTGGCCGACGCGCTGCTGCCCGACTTGGCCGCCCGGCTCGACGACAGTGACGCCTGGAGCCAGAAGCTCTCGGGTGGTGAACAGCAGCGGCTTGCGATAGCGCGCGTGCTGCTGAAGAAACCGCGCTGGATCTTCGCCGATGAGATCAGCAGTGCGCTGGACGGGCCGGCCGAGCACACGCTGTATCAGCGGCTTTCGGAGATGGTGCGCAGCCGAAACGGCGCCATGGTCTCCATTGCGCACCGCGCAGCCGTGGGCGAGTTCCACACCCAGCGCTGGACACTGGTGCCTGAAGCAGAGGGCGCCGCCGCGCGCTATCGCGTGGAGGTGACGCCGGCAGGCGGCGCCGCCGCGTAGCGCTCCCACCCCTTCTTGCGCAAATCGCAAGCGGG
Source organism: Variovorax sp. S12S4 (assembly GCF_023195515.1). NCBI lineage: Bacteria > Pseudomonadati > Pseudomonadota > Betaproteobacteria > Burkholderiales > Comamonadaceae > Variovorax > Variovorax sp. S12S4. Next base: position 2,941,956 of record NZ_JALPKR020000002.1, on the reverse strand, counting down.
GCATTCGCCGCAGCCGTAGCCCCAAGCCTGCCGATGTTCGCGGTCGCCAAGGTAGCAGGTGTGGGTTTCTTCCACGATCAGGTCGACCAGCGGCGCGCCGCCCAGGCGGTGCGCCATCTGCCAGGTTTCGGCCTTGTCGATCCACATCAGCGGCGTTTCGATGACCAGGCGGCGCTCCAGCCCGAGCGAGAGCGCGAGCTGCATCGCCTTCATGGTGTCGTCGCGGCAGTCGGGGTAGCCCGAAAAATCGGTCTCGCAGACGCCGGTGACGATCACCTGCAGGCCGCGGCGGTAGGCCAGCGCACCGGCAAGGGTAAGAAACAGCAGGTTGCGGCCGGGCACGAAGGTGTTGGGCAGGCCGTCGGCCTGCATTTCGAACGCCACCTCTTCGGTGAGCGACGAGCCGCCGAGCTGCGCCAGTGCGGCGAGCGTGAGCACGTGGTCTTCGCCCAGGCGCGGCGCCCAGTCTGGAAAGCGCTCGCGCATTTTCGAAAGGATGGTGCCGCGCACGTCGAGCTCCACGCGGTGCCGCTGGCCGTAGTCGAAGCCGAGCGTTTCAACACGCTGGTATTTGGAGAGCGCGTCCGCGAGGCAGGTGGTCGAGTCCTGGCCACCGGAGAACAGGACGAGGGCGGTGGTGTGCAGGGGCATTTCTCTTCGACGGCGGTGGGCCGTCGCGGGTACAAAAGCCCCGATTTTCGCAGCCTGCTAGAGAAAGCGCTCGAGCAGCTTGCGCGAGGGGCGGTCGAGCGCCTTCACGTCGGGAATGCGGAACTGCACGCCGTGCGCGCTGGCAATCAGCAGCGCGCCGCCTTCGAGCCGGCGAATGTCTTCTTCGGCCTTGAGTACGAAGGTGGTTTCACCGCGGTCGGTGCTCACGGTCCAGGTGCTGGGCACGCCGAAGCTCGACACGCCATGCAGCTTCAGCAGCGTGGGCGCAAAGTCGCGCACTGCCAGCTCTTGCTCGAGCAATGCGCGCGTTTCCGCCGGCAAGACCTCGACGCGGTCGATCCAGACCAGCTCGCGGCCCTCGCCGCCGACCAGCGACACGCCCTCGCCGGGCGCGCTGAGCGGAAAGGCCCGCACAGGCGTCACGCCCACGTGGCGCTCGCCCTCGGCATCGGTCAGCACCAGGCGGCCGAAGGAATCGCGCTCGAGATTGAAGACGGGAATGTTGCCGTTCATCACGCCTCTCCCGCCGGATGCGCTGCATGGCTCACCAACGGCAGTTGGGCGCCCGCGCGTTCGTCCACAGCGCCTTCGCTCGCATCGTCGTCCGCCTGGCGCAGTTGCGCCTGGTAGAGCCGCCAGTAGGCGCCCTGCTTCGCCATCAATTCGTCGTGCGGGCCGACCTCGACCACCTCGCCGCGGTCCATCACCACCAGCCGGTCGGCCTTGCGCAGCGTCGACAGGCGGTGCGCAATCGCAATGGTCGTGCGGCCCTGCACGAGGTTGTCGAGCGCCTTCTGGATTTCTTTCTCGGTCTCGGTGTCCACGGCCGAAGTGGCCTCGTCGAGGATGAGGATGCGCGGGTCGATGAGCAGCGCGCGCGCAATGCTGATGCGCTGGCGCTCGCCGCCCGAAAGGCCCTGGCCGCGCTCGCCGACGAGCGAGTCGTAGCCATGCGGCAGGCGAAGAATGAAGTCATGCGCATGCGCGGCGCGCGCTGCGGCCACGATTTCTTCACGCGTGGCATCCGGCTTGCCGTAGGCGATGTTCTGCGCAATGGTGCCGAAGAACAGGAACGGCTCCTGCAGCACCAGGCCGACGTGGCGGCGGTAGTCGGCCACGGCAAAACGGCGGATGTCGGTGCCGTCGACCTTGATGGCGCCGTCGGTCACGTCGTAGAAGCGGCAGATCAGGTTGACCAGCGTGCTCTTGCCCGAACCGCTGTGGCCCACCAGGCCGATCATCTCGCCCGGCTCGATGGTCAGGTCGAGGTCGCGGATCACCGCGCGCGAACCGTAGCGAAAGCCCAGCCCGCTCATTTCGATGCGGCCCTGCACGCGCTCGATCTTCACCGGGTTGGCGGGCTCCGGCACGTTGCTCACGTGGTCGAGGATGTCGAAGATGCGCTTGGCGCCCGCCGCGGCCTTTTGCGTGACCGAGACGATGCGGCTCATGGAGTCGAGCCGCGTGTAGAAACGGCCGATGTACGCGATGAAGGCGGTGAGCACACCCACGGTAATGCTGCCGCGCGCCACCTGCCAGATGCCGAAGCCCCACACCACCAGCAGGCCGATTTCGGTCAGCAGCGACACGGTGGGTGTGAACAGCGACCAGGTGCGGTTGAGCTTGTCGTTGACCTGCAGGTTGTAGACGTTCGCAATGCGAAAGCGCTCGGCTTCGCGGCGCTCCTGCGCGAAGGCCTTGACCACGCGAATGCCGGGAATGGTGTCGGCCAGCACGTTGGTGACCTCCGACCACACGCGGTCGATCTTCTCGAAGCCCGTGCGCAGCCGGTCGCGCACCACGTGGATCATCCAGGCGATGAAGGGAAGCGGCACCAAGGTGACCACCGCCAGCAGCGGGTTGATGGACACGAGGATGACCGCGGTCATCACGATCATCAGCACGTCGTTGGCAAAGTCGAGCGCGTGCAACGAGAGAAACACGTTGATGCGGTCGGTTTCGGAGCCGATGCGCGCCATCAGGTCGCCCGTGCGCTTGCCGCCGAAATAGTCGAGCGGCAGCGTCAGCAAGTGCTCGTAGGTGGTGGTGCGCAGGTCGGCGCCAATGCGTTCCGACACCAACGCCAGCAGATAGGTGCGCGCCCAGCCCAGGCCCCAGCCGACCAGCGCCGCCCCGAGCAGGCCGCTCAGGTACAGCGCCACGCGCGAGGGATCGATCTTCTGCCCGTTCTGGAACGGAATCAGGATGTCGTCCATCAGCGGGATGGTCAGGTACGGCGGCACCAGCGTCGCGGCGGTCGAAATCAGGGTCAGGAAGAAACCCGCGATCAGCTGCTTGCGGTAAGGCTTGGCAAAGCGGCCCAGGCGCAGCAGCACCCAGGTCGAAGGCGGCGTCTGCAGCTCGGCGTCGGCGGCGGCCGGGTCGTCGCCATCGGGCTCCGCTGTCGCCTCGGCGACAACGCCGTCCGCTCGCTGGCCGAACAGCTTGAGCAGCCGCAGCGCCGCGGGCTGGTTGGCCAAGGTGTAGCGCCAGCGCGCCAGCCGGCCCTTGGCCCCGATCAGATCGAGGGTTCCAACGCCTGAATGGTCGTTGAGATACAGTTCCAGTGACTCATCAGCTAGTGACCACTCACACCATTGCCCGCCCGGTTGCAGCGCCATCAGCCGCCGGTCGGTCAGGGCCACGAGGCCAAACGTAAACAGAAGTTCTTCGTCGAGGTCAACCGGGAATGTGACCAGAACGTTTTCCGCGGCAGCGAGCCGGCTTTTCAGCGCGTCTGATGCCGCCTCTGTTTCGCCCTCCCGGGTGCCGACTGGATCGTGATGTTGCATTGTGTTTCTTTGACTCTTGCCCGTCGCGGGCCTCAGGGACCGCGTCATGGCGTCCTTTGTCGGGCGCCGATTCTGACCGATTGCCATGGGCGCGCTTGAAGGCGCCGTGGTGCTCGGCCAAAGCACATCGAACGTTTGCATGACCCGTTTCGACGACATCCGCCTGCTGCGCATCAACTATTTGCGCGGCCCCAACCTCTGGACCTACCGTCCGGTGCTCGAAGTGTGGCTCGACCTGGGCCAGCTGGAAGACTACCCCTCCAACAAGATCGACGGGTTTACCGACCGCCTGACGACCCTGCTGCCGGCGCTCATCGAGCACCACTGCGGCGTGGGCGAACGCGGCGGCTTCATCCAGCGGCTGACCGAAGGCACCTGGTCTGGCCACGTGCTCGAACACGTGGTGATCGAGCTCTTGAACCTGGCCGGCATGCCGACCGGTTTCGGACAAACCCGCAGCACCTCGGAGCACGGCGTCTACCGCATGGTGTTTCGCGCGCGCGACGAGCAGGTGGCCCGGGTGGCGCTCGCCGAAGGCCACCGCCTGCTGATGACGGCCATCAACAACGACCCGTTCACCGCCGCCGACGTGCAAAAGGCGGTCGATGCGGTCAAGGCCAAGGTCGAAGACTGCTACCTGGGCCCGAGCACCGCGGCCATCGTGTCCGCAGCCACGGACCGCGGCATTCCGCACATGCGGCTGAACAGCGGCAACCTGGTGCAGCTGGGCTACGGCGCCAACCAGCAGCGCATCTGGACCGCCGAGACCGACTACACCAGTGCCATCGGCGAATCGATTGCCAGCGACAAGGAGCTGACCAAGTCGCTGCTCGCCAGCTGCGGCGTGCCGGTGCCCGAAGGCCAGGTGGTGGCCAGCGCCGAAGAAGCCTGGGAAGCCGCCGAAGACATCGGCCTGCCGGTGGTCGTGAAGCCATCGGACGCGAACCACGGCCGCGGCGTGTCGCTCGAACTCACCACGCGCGAAGAAGTCATGGCCGCTTTCGCGGTGGCCGAGCCCGAAGGCAGCGATGTGATGGTCGAGCGCTTCATTCGCGGCCATGAACACCGCCTGCTGGTGGTGGGCGGCGAAGTGGTGGCGGCCGCGCGCGGCGAGATCATTACCGTGACGGGCGACGGCAAGAGCACCGTGGCCGAACTCATCGAAAAGCAGCTCAACAGCGATCCGCGCCGCGGCGCTGAAGAAGAGTACCCGCTCGACCTGATCGTGCTGGCCACCGACGCCAAGCTGCAGCTCGAGCTCAAGCGCCAGGAGCTCGACGGTGCTTCCGTGCCGGCCGCCGGCCGCGTGGTCACCATCCAGCGCAACGGCAACATGGCCAACGACTGCACCGACCAGGTCCATCCCGAAGTGGCGCATGCGGCCGTGCTGGCCGCGCGCGTGGTGGGCCTCGACATTGCGGGCATCGACCTCGTGGCGCAAGACATCGGCAAGCCGCTCGGCCCGCAGCGCGGCGCCATCGTCGAAGTGAATGCCGGCCCCGGCCTCTTGATGCACCTGAAGCCGGCCGTCGGTTCGCCGCGCCCGGTGGGCCGCGCGATTTGCGACCACCTGTTCCCCAACGACGCACCGGGCCGTATTCCGGTGGTGGGCGTTGCAGGCTCCCAAGGCACCGCCGTGCTTGCGCGGCTGGTCGCCTGGGTCATCAACCTGGGCGGGCGCCACACCGGCCTTGCCTGCCGCGACGGCCTGTTCCTCGAGCGCCGCCGCGTCGATGCACGCGACAGCGCCAACTGGGACGCCGGCCACCGCCTGCTCGTGAACCGCGCGGTGGAGGCCGTCGTCATCGAGAACGGCGCCGAAACGATCCTGCGCGACGGCCTTGCGTACGACCGCTGCGAAGTGGGCATCGTCACCGACCTGGAAGGCGTCGAGGCGCTGGCCGACTACGACATCACCGAAAGCGACCAGATGGTCAAGGTGCTGCGCACGCAGGTCGACGTGGTTCTGGCCGAAGGCACGGCCGTGCTCAACGCGGGCGATCCGCGCGTGGCGGGCCTGGCGCCGCTGTGCGACGGCTCCGTCATCCTGTATGCCGCCGATCCGCAGGCGCCTGCCCTCACCGCACACCAGGCCGCGGGCGGCAAGGCCGTGCTGGTGCGGCAAGACCGCGTGGTGCTGGCCACCGGCAGCAGCGAATCGTTCCTGCCCGGCCTCGGCCGCCTGACCGTCTGGCGCGCCACGCATGCGGGCGTCAGCCTCGAGAGCCTGCTGGCCGCGGTGGCCGCAGCCTGGGCGCTGGGCATTCCGCTGAACCTCATCGGTGCGGGTGTCGAGGCTTTCGAAGCCGACCTGCAGGCGGCGCTGGCCTCGCTGCAGCTCTCGCAGACGCAGCCGCTTTCGTCCCAACCCCAATTTGCCTGATGCGCGCCGCCCCATGAAAGTTACCCGTATCCGCGCCTTGCGCGGTCCCAATCTCTGGAGCCGCCACACCGCCATCGAAGCGGTCGTTGCCTGCGAAGGCAATGAAAACGCCATCAGCCGGCTGCCGGGCTTCGAAGCCCGCCTGCGTGCGCGCTTTCCCACCATCGGCGAACTGCACCCGATGGTGCTGGGCCAGCCGCTGGCACTCGCGCACGTGCTCGAGAACGCCGCCGTGGCGCTGCAGGCGCAGGCCGGCTGTGCCGTCAACTTCGGCCACACCTCGCCCACGGTGGAAGAAGGCGTGTACCAGGTCACCTTCCAGTACACCGAAGAAGCCGTCGGGCGCCGCGCGCTCGCGCTGGCCGAAGAGCTGATTGCCGCCGCACTGGCCGACACGGCCTTCGACGCCTCCGCCGCCATCACCGAACTGCGCGACCTCGACGAATCGGAGCGGCTCGGGCCGAGCACCGGTTCCATCGTCGATGCTGCCGTGGCGCGCGGCATTCCGTACCGCCGCCTCACCAGCGGCAGCCTGGTGCAGTTCGGCTGGGGCTCCAAGCAACGCCGCATCCAGGCGGCCGAAATCGACAGCACCAGCGGCGTGGCCGAATCGATTGCGCAGGACAAGGAACTCACCAAGCAGTTGCTCAATGCCGCCGGCGTGCCCGTGCCGCTGGGCCGGCCGGTGGCCGACGCCGACGACGGCTGGGCCGCGGCCATGGAAATCGGCCTGCCGGTGGTGGTGAAGCCGCAGGACGGCAACCAGGGCAAGGGCGTCACGGTCAACATCACGACGCGCGAGCAGCTCACGGCCGCCTACGAATCGGCCGCAGCGTACGGCGAAGTCATGGTCGAGAAATTTCTGCCGGGCTTCGACTTCCGCCTCCTGGTGGTGGGCGACCGCCTCGTGGCCGCCGCGCGACGCGATCCACCGAACGTGATCGGCGATGGCAGCTCCACCGTGCGCCAGCTGGTCGACGCAGTGAACCTCGACCCGCGCCGCGGCGAAGGCCATGCCACCTCGCTCACCAAGATTCGCCTGGACGACATCGCCATCGGACGGCTCGAAGCCCAGGGCCTCACGCCCGAGAGCGTGCCCGCGCGCGGAGAACGCGTGGTGCTGCGCAACAACGCCAACCTTTCCACCGGCGGCACCGCCACCGACGTGACCGACACCGTGCACCCCGAAGTGGCCGCGCGCGCCGTCGATGCGGCGCAGATGGTGGGCCTGCACATCTGCGGCGTCGACATGGTGTGCGAGAACGTGCTGCGTCCGCTCGAAGAGCAGCACGGCGGCGTGGTCGAAGTGAATGCCGCGCCCGGCCTGCGCATGCACATCTCGCCCTCCTTCGGCCGCGGCCGCGCGGTCGGCGAGGCCATCGTGGACACGCTCTTCGCCCCCGGCGACGACGGCCGCATTCCCGTGGTGGCCGTCACAGGCACCAACGGCAAGACCACCACGGCGCGCCTCATCAACCACCTGCTCGCATCGAGCGGCCTGCGCACCGGCATGACCAACACCGACGGCGTGTACGTCGACGGCCGCCAGACCGACAGCGGCGATTGCAGCGGCCCCAAGAGCGCGCGCAACGTGCTCATGCACCCCGACGTGGATGCGGCCGTGTTCGAAGTGGCGCGCGGCGGCGTACTGCGCGAAGGCCTCGGCTTCGACCGCTGCCAGGTGGCCGTGGTCACCAACATCGGCAGCGGCGACCACCTGGGCCTGAACTACATCACCACGGTCGAAGACCTGGCGGTGCTCAAGCGCGTGATCGTCCGCAACGTGGCGACCGATGGCTATGCGGTGCTCAACGCCGCGGACCCCAACGTGGCCGCCATGGCCGCCGGCTGCCCCGGCCACGTGATCTTCTTCACCGCCGACCGCCAGCATCCGGTCATGGCCACGCACCGCGCGCAAGGCAAGCGCACGGTGTACGTCGACCAGGACGCATTGGTGGCGGCCGAGGGCTCGTGGCGCGAGCGCATTGCGCTGCGCGACGTGCCGATCACGCGCAACGGCACCATCGGTTTCCAGGTCGACAACGTGATGGCCTCGGTGGCCGCGGCGTGGGCCGTGGGCCTGGACTGGGACACCATTCGCAGCGGCCTCGCAAGTTTCATGAACGACGCGGCCGGCGTGCCGGGGCGGTTCAACGTCATGGACTACCGCGGCGCCACGGTGATTGCCGACTACGGCCACAACACCGACGCCATGCGCGCGCTGGTGTCGGCCGTGGACACCATGCCGGCCAACAAACGCTCGGTGGTGATCAGCGGCGCGGGCGACCGGCGCGATTCCGACATTCGCGACCAGACGGCCATCCTGGGCCAGGCTTTCGACGACGTGATCCTCTACCAGGACGCAGCCCAGCGCGGCCGTGCCGACGGCGAGGTGATGGCGCTGCTGCGCCAGGGCCTGCAAGGCGCGGCACGCACGCGCTACATCGACGAGATCCGCGGGGAGTTCGTTGCCATCGACACCGCGCTCGCGCGGCTGCAACCCGGCGACCTGTCGCTGATCCTGGTCGACCAGGTCGAAGAAGCGCTCGCACACCTGGCACAGCGCATCGCAGCGGGCTGATCCCGGCCCGGGGGTGCCGGACACGTCCCACACGCATCGGCGAGTCTGGCCGGGGCTGCTGTCTCTGCAGTCCCACACCCCTTAGGGGGCGGCCGGACCACACTGTTGCTCCGGTCGCGCTTTCGGAGGGCGCGCCTCAACCAGGAGCACCCGATGACAACAACAGTTCGTTCCACCCTTTCTGCTGCCGCGCTTTTTGCAGCAAGCAGCTTCTTCATAACTGCCCCGGCACTGGCCCAGGCGCCCGGTTCCGCGGAACGCGCGCAGCAGGAGCGCGCCGTGTGCGACGGCGTCCAGCAGGACCGCGCCGCATGTCTTCGCGAGGCCGGTGCCGCGCGGCAGGAAGCGCAGCGCAATGGCCTGACCAACGTGGGCCCGGGCCGGGCAGACGCCAATGCCATGGCGCGCTGCCGCGAGCAGCCGGTTGCCGACCGCGCCGATTGCGAAGCCCGCCTGCAGGGCGGCGCACGCACCACCACTGAAGGCAGCGTAATGGGCGGCGGCGTCATCCGCGAAACCGTGACACCCCTGCCCCCGCAACCTGCCGCGCCTTCGCGCTGAGCAGCCATCCACGCGTGGAACCTGGCTTGAAGCAGCCTGTCGAACAGTTTTCGTTTCACGCCACTTAGAGGAGCACACCATGAACAGCACAGCACGTTCGATGATTGCCGCCCTGATTGCCGTGGGCGGTATTGCCGCGGCCACATCGGCCTCGGCGCAGCCGCGTCGCGGCGATTCCACCTACCAGCAGGAGATCGCGGTCTGCGGGCACAACCAGCAAGACCGGGCCGCCTGCATTCGCGAAGCCGGCGCCGCACGCCAGGAAGCCGCCCGGGGCGGCCTGACCAGCGCGCCCGACTACCAGCGCAACGCGCTCGCGCGGTGCGGACTGCAGCCGCCCGCCGATCGCGCCGACTGCGAAGCACGCGTGCTTGGCGGCAGCGGCAACACCCGCGGCGCTGTCGATGGCAGCGTGATGGGCGGCGGCGTGATCCGCGAATCGGTCACCACCGTGGTCATGCCCGCCCCCGCCGTGATGCCCGCCCCCGCCGTGATGCCGGCTCCTGCCGTGATGCCGGCTCCAGTGCCCGCGCCTTCACGCGTACCGGCTCCGGCGATCGCGCCGATGGCTCCCATGACGCCAATCGCGCCCATGCAGCCGGCGCCGCTGCCCGCACGCTGATGCAGCGCTGAGGTCGGCAGCTGCGGCACCCGTCGCTGCCTTTCGATGCGGCGACGGGCTACATACACCAGGCCCGCGCACGCTGCGATGACCCCGCTTGTCACACGACTGTCATAAAGCACGGCGGGCTGCTAGCTATAGTTCTCGGTCTCTGCCTACCGAGGAAACCTTTCCCATGAATGCCATCAAGGTCGCTCGCCGATTCATAGAAACGGACCCGGCCAACGAATCGGCCAAGATCCTGGCCCAGCTCGTGTTGGCGCTCGAATCCGAACGCAGTTTCGAGCTGGTCACGCTCTACAGCCTTGACTACAAGAGCTTCGAGCTCGCCATGGATATCCTGAAGGAATGGCGGCTCGACCGCTACTACGCGAGCAAGTCGAAGCTGTTCGACCTCTCGCTGCAGGTCAGCGAACTCGAGAAGAGCTGAGCGCCCTTCTCTTTCACGTCTTTTCTCTTCAGCGCGCCCAGCGCAGCACCAGCGGATCGAGCCGTTTCGCGGTTTCGATCAGCCCTGCGCGCGTGTCCGGGTGCATTGCCGGCAAAGGATGCCGCGGTGCCTCGCAGGCAATCACGCCGCCTTCCTTCATGAGCGACTTGCAGGCCAGGAGGCCGGCTTGCCGGTTCTCGTAGTTGATGAGCGGCAGCCACTGCTGGTAAAGCGCAAAGGCCTTGTCGCGGTCGCCGGCGCGGTGTGCCTCGATGATCGGGCGAATGCCGTCCGGGTAGCCCCCGCCGGTCATCGAGCCAGTGGCGCCGGCATCGAGGTCGGGCATCAGCGTGATGGCTTCCTCGCCATCCCACGGGCCTTCGATGGCGTCGCCGCCAAGGCGGATCAGCTCGCGCAGCTTCGAGGCCGCGCCGGGCGTCTCGATCTTGAAGTACGCGACGTGTTCGATCTCCTTGGCCATGCGCGCGAGGAACGGCGCCGACAGCACCGTGCCGCTCGCCGGCGCGTCCTGGATCATGATCGGAATACTCACCGCATCCGACAGACCGGCGTAGAACTCGAAGATCTGCGGCTCGGGCACACGGAACGTGGCGCCGTGATAGGGAGGCATCACCATCAGCATGGCCGCGCCCATGTCCTGCGCGCGCCGGCTGCGCTCGGCGCACACCTTGGTGCTGTAGTGCGTGGTCGTCACGATCACCGGCACGCGGCCGTTCACGTGCTCCAGCATCGTGCGCGTAAGCACCTCGCGCTCTTCGTCGGACAGCACGAACTGTTCGGAAAAATTGGCCAGGATGCACAGGCCGTCGGAGCCGGCATCGATCATGAAATCGACGCAGCGCTTCTGGCTTTCGAGGTCGAGCGCGCCCTGTTCGGTGAAGGTGGTCGGCACCACCGGAAAAATACCGCGGTATCTGGGAGTCATGTTGGATCAGTGTGAGTGACGGGGAACGGCGGAGCCTCTGCAGCCCACCAGAAAGTCGAAGTCGCAGCCTTCATCGGCCTGCAGCACGTGGTTGACGTAGAGCTTCTGGTAGCCGCCGCCGCGCGTGCTCATGGGCTGTGCGTCCTTGCTCGAAAGCGATGCCAGGCGTGCCGCCAGCTCTTCGTCGCTGATGTCCAAGTGCAGCCGGCCTGCGTCGCAATCGAGCTCGATCCAGTCGCCGTCGCGCACCGCCGCAAGCGGCCCGCCGTCGGCCGCTTCGGGCGCCACATGCAGCACCACCGTGCCGTAGGCCGTGCCGCTCATGCGCGCATCCGAAATGCGCACCATGTCCTTCACGCCCTGGCGCAGCAGCTTGGGCGGCAAGCCCATGTTGCCGACTTCGGCCATGCCGGGGTAGCCCTTGGGGCCGCAGTTCTTCATCACCATTACGGAGCTGGCGTCGATCTCGAGGCTTTCGTCGACGATGCGTTCCTTGTAGTGCTCGAGGTTCTCGAACACCACGGCACGGCCGCGGTGCTTCAGCAATTCAGGCGAGGCGGCCGATGGCTTGAGCACCGCGCCGCGCGGCGACAAATTGCCGCGCAGGATGCGAATGCCGCCATCGGCAATCAGCGGCTTGTCCAACGGCCGGATCACCTCGTCATCGAGGCTCGGTGCCTCGCGCACGTTGTCCCAGATCGACTGGCCGTTGACGGTGAGCGCGCCGGGGTGCGGCAGCAGGCCGGCTTCGCCAAGGCGCCGCAGCACCGCAGGCAGGCCGCCGGCGTAATAGAACTCTTCCATCAGGAAGCGGCCCGAGGGCATCAGGTCGACGATGGTCGGCGTGTTGCTGCCGATGCGCGTCCAGTCTTCCAGTTCGAGCTCGACGCCGATGCGCCCCGCAATGGCCTTCAGGTGAATCACCGCGTTGGTCGAACCGCCGATCGCCGCATTGACGCGAATAGCGTTTTCAAAAGCCTCGCGCGTGAGAATCTTCGAGAGCGTGAGGCCCTCTTTGCCATTTCGACCGCGCGCATGCCCGACATCTGCGCAAGCACATAGCGCCGCGCATCGACCGCCGGAATGGCCGCGTTGTGCGGCAGCGAGGTGCCCAGAGCTTCGGCCATGCAGGCCATGGTCGAGGCCGTGCCCATGGTGTTGCAGGTGCCCGCCGAGCGCGACATGCCGCCTTCGGCCGAAAGGAACTGGTGCAAGTTGATCTCGCCGGCCTTCAGCGACTCGTGCAGTTGCCACACCGCCGTGCCTGAGCCGATGTTCTTGCCTTCGAGCTTGCCATTGAGCATCGGCCCGCCCGTGACGACGATGGCGGGAATGTCGCAGCTTGCCGCACCCATCAGCAGTGCGGGCGTGGTCTTGTCGCAGCCCGTGAGCAGCACCACCGCATCGACCGGGTTGCCGCGAATGGCTTCTTCCACGTCCATGCTCGCAAGGTTGCGCGTGAGCATGGCGGTGGGCCGCAGGTTCGATTCACCGTTCGAGAACACCGGAAACTCGACCGGAAAGCCCCCGCCTCGGAGATGCCGCGCTTCACATGCTCGGCAATCTTGCGGAAGTGCGCGTTGCAGGGCGTGAGCTCTGACCACGTGTTGCAGATGCCGATGATCGGCCGGCCGTCGAACTCGTGGTCCGGTATGCCCTGGTTCTTCATCCAGCTGCGGTACATGAAGCCGTTCTTGTCGGCCGAGCCGAACCATTCGGTCGAGCGAAGCTTCTTCTTGGGAGTTTGGTCCGACATGCGGAAGTTTCCTGAAAGCGAGAGAAAAGAGAAAAGGAAGAACGCGTCAGCGCCGGGGCGCCCGCGAAGTGAAGAAGCGCTGCAGCAGGCAGAACACGAAGAGCAGCGCACCCACCACGATGCGCGTCCACCATGAGCTCAGCGTGCCGTCGAATGAAATCAGCGTTTGGATGATTCCGAGCATCAGCACGCCGAAGAGCGTGCCCGCCACATAGCCCACGCCGCCCGTGAGCAGCGTGCCGCCGATGACCACTGCCGCAATCGCATCGAGCTCCAGCCCCAGCGCGTGCAGGCCGTAGCCCGAGAGCATGTAGAAGGTGAAGATCACGCCCGCCAGCGCCGAGCAGAAGCCAGACAGCGTGTAGACGCCGATGAGCGTGGAGCGCACCGGCAGGCCCATCAGCATGGCCGACTGCTCGCTGCCGCCAATGGCGTACACCGCGCGGCCGAAAGGTGTGCAGTGCGCGATGAACACCGCGGCCAGCAGCACCACGACGGCGATCACCGCGCTGATCGACAGCGAAGCCTCGCCCCAGATGGGAATGCGGATCTGCGAGACCTCCGAATAGAACTCGTTGGTGATGCTGATCGAATCGATGCTGATCAGGTAGCAAAGGCCGCGTGCCAGGAACATGCCCGCGAGCGTGACGATGAAGGGCTGCAGCCGGAAGCGCTCGATGAGCAGGCCCATGAACGCGCCGAAGGCCGTGCCCATGGCCAGTACCAGCGGAATCACCACCATAGGGCTCCAGCCGTGCTTCTCGACCAGCGAGGCCGACACCATCGTGGTGAGCGCAATCACCGAGCCCACCGAAAGATCGATGCCGCCCGAAAGAATCACGAAGGTCATGCCCACGGCTACGACGATCAGGAAGGCGTTGTCGATCAGCAAATTGAGGAACACCTGCGCCGAAAAGAAGCCGTCGTAGAACACCGACCCCAGCGTGGCCATCAGCATGAACAGCGAGATGGTTGCCGTGAGCGGCAAGTACTTCGGATTGAGCCCTGCCCTGCCCCCTCTCCCTCCTCCTCTCCCACTGGTGGGAGAGGGTTGGGGTGAGGGTGCAGCCGCTTCGATCACCGCGCTCATGCCCGTTCCCCTTCATGCGCCGGCCGCTGCACCAGCGACCGCACTTCCGACCTGAATTCCGGCGACTGCAGCAGCATTACCGCGAACACCACCACGGCTTTCACGACGAGATTGATCTCCGGCGGAACGCCCAGCGAGTAGATGGCATAGGTCAGAGTCTGGATGATCAATGCGCCGATCACGCTGCCCATGAGGCTGAAGCGCCCGCCGGTGAGCGCCGTGCCACCCAGCGTCACGGCCAGGATGGCGTCGAGCTCCAGCAGCTGACCCGCGTTGTTGCCGTCCGCGCTCTTGACGTTGGAACTGATCAAGAGCCCCGCGATGCCCGCGCACACGCCGCAGAACGCATACGCCCCAACGATGAGCCGCCGCGCCTGCACGCCAGCCACGCGCGCCGCGGTCGGGTTGATGCCGACCGCCTGGATGAACAGGCCGAGTGCCGTGCGCGTGATGGCCAGGTACAGCAGCACGAACACCGCCGCCACGATGAACAGAGAGAACGGCAGGCCCAGCAGATAGCCGCTGCCAAGGAAGAAAAACGGCTTGTAGTAGATCGTGATGATCTGCCCGTCGGCAATGAGCTGCGCAATGCCGCGCCCCGCCACCATGAGGATCAGCGTCGCAATGATCGGCTGCATGCCGACCTTGGCGACCAGCAGGCCGTTCCACAGGCCGCACACCAAAGCAACGCCAAGGGCGGCCAGGATGGCCAGCCACATCGGAAAGCGGCTCACGTCGCTTGCCACCGAGCCTCCGATCATCCAGGCCGCCACGGCCGCCGCAATGGCGACCACCGCGCCTACCGAAATATCGATGCCGCGCGTGGCAATGACAAGCGTCATGCCCAGCGACACCAGCACCAGCGGTGCCGCGCGATTCACGATGTCGATCAGGCTGCCGTAGAGATGGCCGTCGCGCCACTCGAGGTGCAGGAAGCTGGCGTTGAAGGCTGTGTTCACTGCAAGCAGGAGCAGCAGCGTGACGATGGGCCAGGCCAGGCGGTGGCGCATGAAAGTAGAGAGGCGCGTCATGTGTTCTGCCTTGCTCCTTCCCCTCCCGGGGAAGGTTGGGATGGGGGCAGACGGCGCTCGCGAGCCAGCAGCATTCAATCGAAGGCCGCTGTGCCCCCACCCCTGCCCTCCCCGGAAAGGGAGGGAGAAAGTCAAAAGGGTGCTCATGCTGCTGCAATCATTTCGTAGACCTCGTCCTCGATCGAACCGCCCGGCAACTCGCCCACCTTCTTGCGATCGCGCAGCACCACGATGCGATGCGCCACGCGCACCACCTCGCTGATTTCGGAAGAAATGAAGATCACCGCCATGCCCGCGCGTGCGAGCCGCAATATTTCTTCCATGATTTCCTGCTTGGCCGCCACGTCGATACCGCGTGTGGGCTCATCGAGGATCAGCAGGCGCGGCTCGGTTGCGAGCCAGCGCGCAATCATCGCCTTCTGCTGGTTGCCGCCCGAAAGCAGGCCAATGGGTGTTTCCACGCTCGCGGTCTTGATGCCCAGCGAGGCGACGAAGCGCTCGGCCATCGCGGTCTGTTCGGCGTGCGGCAGAAAGCGCCGCACACCCAGACGCGCCTGCAGCGCGAGCGCGATGTTCTCGCGCACCGACAACTCGGCCACGATGCCGTCGGTCTTGCGCTCTTCGGGGCACAGCGCCAGCCCTTCGCGAACCGCGTCCGCCGGGTTCGAAAAGCTGACCGTCCGTCCGTCGATCTTCAGCACGCCGCGGTCGGGCATCTCGAGCCCGAACAGCAGGCGCGCGAGCTCGGTGCGGCCGGCGCCCAGAAGGCCCGCAATGCCGACCACCTCACCGGCACGCACGCGCAAATCGGTGGCCTGCAGCTGCCCGGCTTGCCCGAGGCCTTCGGCCTGCAGCAAAGCGGGCGCCGCTTCATCGAACGCCGGCAGCGCAGCGGGTCGGGCCGACTGGGCCGCGAGCTCCCGCCCCAGCATTGCGGCAATCAACGCTTGCGGTCCCAGGTCCGCGGCACGCCACTCACCCACCCAGTTGCCGTTGCGCAGCACCGTGATGCGGTCGGACACCGCGTACATCTGGTTCAGAAAGTGCGTCACGAAGACGATGGCCAGGCCCTCGCCGCGCAGGCGCCGCAGCACCTCGAACAGCTTCTCCACTTCGTCGTCGTCAAGACTCGAGGTCGGCTCGTCGAGGATCAGCACCTTCGACGAAACACCCAGCGCACGCGCAATGGCCACCAGCTGCTGCACCGCCACCGAGTAGCTCGACAGCAGCCGGGTCACATCGATGTCGAGCCCGATGCGCGCCAGCAGTTCCGCGGCGCGCCGGTTGACGGCCGCCCAGTCGATGCGAAAGCCCTGCGCCGCACCGCAGCGCGGATAACGTCCCGCAAACACGTTCTCGGCCACCGAGAGGTTCGGGCACAGGTTGACCTCCTGGTAAACCGTGCTGATGCCCAGCTTCTGCGCTTCGAGCGGCGATGCGGGATGAATGGCTTGCCCGTCCAGGCGTATTTCCCCGGCGCTTGAAGGCAGCACGCCCGTCAGCACCTTGATCAGCGTCGACTTGCCCGCACCGTTCTGCCCCATCAGCGCATGGACCTCGCCCGGGTAGAGCCGCAGCTGCACATCGCGCAGCACCGGAATGTCGCCGAACTGCTTGTGGATGCCCCGCAGTTCGAGCACGGGTGAAATGCTGCCGTCCGTCATGCGCTTACTTGTTCTTGTTGTAGACGTCGATGAACACCGCAGCCAGCAGCACCAGTCCCTTGATCACTTGCTGGTAGTCGATGCCGATGCCCAGGATCGACATGCCGTTGTTCATCACGCCCATGATGAAGGCGCCGATCACCGCACCCATCACCCGGCCCACGCCGCCCGAGGCCGAAGCCCCGCCGATGAAACAGGCCGCGATCACGTCGAGCTCGAAGCCCAGGCCGGCCTTGGGCGTGGCGGTGTTGAGCCGCGCCGCGAACACCAGGCCCGCGAGCGCGGCGAGCGCGCCCATGTTCACGAAGGTCAGGAATGCGAGGCGCTGCGTCTTCACGCCCGACAACCGTGCCGCCTTTTCGTTGCCGCCCAGCGCGTAGATGCGCCGGCCGATGGTGGTGCGGTTGGTGACGAAGTCGTACACCACGATCAGCACCGCCATCACGATCAGCACGTTGGGCAGGCCCTTGTAGGTCGACAGCAGGTAGCTGAAGAACAGGATGATGGCCGCGAAGAACAGGTTCTTCACAAGGAAGAACACATAGGGCTCGGTTTCCATGCCGTGCGCCGCGAGCTTTGCGCGACCGCGCAGCTTGAAGAACACCAGCGCCGCCGCGGCCAATGCGCCGACCACCAGCGAGGTGGTGCGCAATGTGTCGCCGCCCAGCGGATCGGGAATGAAGCCCGAGCTCAGCCGTTGGAACTCGACCGGGAACGGCCCGACCGACTGCCCGGCGAGCAATGCCAGCGTGAGCCCCTTGAACACCAGCATGCCCGCGAGCGTGACGATGAACGACGGAATCTTGCGGAATGCGACGAACCAGCCTTGCGCCGCGCCGATGACCGCACCCGCTGCAATGCTGATGAGGGCAGTGGGCACGAAGTGCCATTCGTACTCCACCATCAGCACCGCCGCCAGCGCGCCGATGAAACCGCAAACCGAGCCCACCGACAAGTCGATGTGCCCCGCCACGATCACCAGCAGCATGCCCAGCGCCATGATGACGACGTAGCTGTTCTGCAGCAGCAGGTTGGTCAGGTTGAGCGGCCGCAGCAGCGTGCCGTCGGTCAGCACCTGGAACAGCACCATGATCGCGACCAGCGAGATCAGCATGCCGTATTCGCGCAGGTTGTTCTTCAGGAAGCCGGCGTGCAGCTTCGGGCCCTCTGCGACAGGGACAGCGGCGTTCACCGCCGCGTTGACTTCAGGCTGGGACATGGACAGAACTCCCCGCGCTCACGATGGCATGCATGATGCGCTCCTGCGAAGCCTCGGCGGCCGTAAATTCGGCCACGAAACGGCCCTCGTTCATGACATAGATGCGGTCGCACATGCCTAGCAGTTCCGGCAGTTCGGAAGAAATCATGAGAATGCCTTTGCCCTCGCTCGCGAGCTGGTCGATGATGGTGTAAATCTCATATTTGGCGCCCACGTCGATGCCGCGCGTGGGCTCGTCGAGGATCAAAAGTTCGGGTTTGGTAAAGAGCCACTTGCTGAGCACCACCTTCTGCTGGTTGCCGCCCGACAAATTGACCACCAGCTGCTCCACGCCCGAAGACCGGATGTTGAGCGCCTTGCGGTAGTCGCTCGCAACCTTGAATTCGCGCGCGTCGTCGATCACCATCGAACTCGACACCGCTTCCAGGTTGGCCAGGCTCACGTTCTTGCGGATGTCTTCTTCCAGCACCAGCCCCAGGCCCTTGCGGTCCTCGGTGACATAGGCAATGCCCTGGTCGATGGCCTTGCGCACCGTGCCCACGTCCACCGGCTGGCCGTGCATCAGCACCGTGCCGCTGATGCGCTGGCCGTAGGACTTGCCGAACACGCTCATTGCGAGCTCGGTGCGCCCCGCGCCCATGAGGCCCGCAATGCCGACGATTTCGCCTTGGCGCACATGCAGGTTCACGCCCTTGATCTGCTCGCGGTCGGCATGCAGCGCATGGTGCACGCGCCAGTCGCGCACTTCGAACACGGTTTCGCCGACCTTCGGATGGCGCTGCGGATAGCGGTGCGCCATGTCGCGGCCGACCATGCCGCGGATGATGCGGTCTTCGCTGATTGGCTGGTTGCGGCAGTCCATTGTTTCGACCGTGGCGCCGTCGCGCAGCACGGTGATCGAATCGGCCACCTTGGCAATTTCGTTGAGCTTGTGCGAGATGAGAATCGACGCGATGCCCTGGCGCTTCAGCTCGAGCAGCAGCATCAGCAATGCGTCGCTGTCGTTCTCGTTGAGGCTGGCGGTGGGCTCGTCCAAGATCAGCAGCTTCACCTCTTTCGCCAACGCCTTGGCAATTTCGACCAACTGCTGCTTGCCCACGCCGAGGTCGGTCACCAGCGTGGTCGGCAGCTCTTTCAGGCCCACCTTGGCAAGCAGCTCGCGCGTCTTCCCATAGGCGGCAAACCAGTCGATCACGCCGCCGCGCGTGATTTCGTTGCCGAGAAAAATGTTCTCGGCAATGGACAGCAGCGGCACCAGCGCCAACTCCTGGTGGATGATGATGATGCCGAGCTTCTCGCTGTCGGCAATGCTCTTGAAGCGGCGCAGCTCGCCCTCGAAGTGGATCTCCCCGGTGTACGAGTCGCACGGGTAGACGCCGCTCAGCACCTTCATGAGCGTCGACTTGCCCGCGCCGTTCTCGCCGACCACGGCATGGATCTCGCCCGCGCGCACCGCCAAGTTGACATTGCTCAGCGCCTTCACGCCGGGAAATGTCTTGGTGATGCCGCGCATCTCGAGGATGCTGCGCGAGTCCGCTTCCATGCCGCTCTTCACTTGACCTGGCTTTCCTTGTAGTAGCCGCTGTCGACCAGCACCTGCTTCCAGTTGGCGCCGTCCACGCTCACCGGCTTGAGCAGGTAAGAAGGCACCACCTTGACGCCGTTGTTGTAGGTCTTGGTGTCGTTCACTTCAGGCGTCTTGCCCGAGAGCATCGCGTCGACCATGGCCACCGTGACCTTCGCCAGCTCGCGCGTGTCCTTGAACACGGTCGAGGTCTGTTCCTTGCGGAGAATCGACTTGACCGAAGGAATCTCGGCGTCCTGGCCCGAGACGATGGGCATCGCCTGCGAAGCCGAGCCGTAGCCCACGCCCTTGAGCGACGAAAGAATGCCGATCGAAAGGCCGTCGTACGGCGACAGCACCGCGTCCACACGGTCCTTGGTGTAGTAGGCCGACAGCAGGTTGTCCATGCGCGACTGCGCCACCGCGCCGTCCCAGCGCAGCGTGCCGACCTTTTCCATGCCCATCTGCTTGCTGCGCACCACCAGTTTGCCGCTCTTGATGTACGGGTCCAGCACCGACATCGCGCCGTTATAGAAGAAGAAGGCGTTGTTGTCGTCCGGCGAGCCACCGAACAGCTCGATGTTGAACGGACCCTTGCCGCTCTTCAGGCCGAGCGCCGACTCGATCGACTGCGCCTGCAGCACGCCCACCTGGAAGTTGTCAAAGGTGGCGTAGTAGTCGACGTTCTTCGAGCCCTTGATGAGCCGGTCGTACGCGATGACCTTCACGCCCTTGTCGGCGGCTTTCTGCAGCACGTCGGACAGCGTGGAGCCGTCGATGGCCGCGATGACCAGCACCTTCGAGCCCTTGGTGACCATGTTCTCGATTTGCGCGAGCTGGTTCGGAATGTCGTCGTCGGCGTACTGCAGGTCGGTCTTGTAGCCCTTTTCCTTGAAGTACTTGACCATGTTGGCGCCGTCGGCGATCCAGCGGGCCGACGACTTCGTGGGCATGGAGATGGCGATCGGGCCCTTGTCCTGCGCATGCGCGAGCGGTGCGATGCCGGCAACGGCCAGCGCGATGCCTGCGAGCGAGGCCTTGAGGAAGTTGCGTTTCATGGGTGCTTGCTCTCAGTACTTGCGGTTGGGAAACTCTTTAGCGGCCACTTCCATGGGGAAGATGCCTTCTTCGGTCACGATGCGCTTGGGCAACGCCTTGCCGGCCTTGATGTCTTTCACAGCGCTCATCAGCTGGGGCCCGAGCAGCGGGCTGCATTCGACCGACACGTTCAGCTTGCCGGCAATCATGGCTTCGAACGCGCCCTTGACGGCATCGATCGAGATGATCGTGATGTCCTTGGCCGGCTTCAGGCCTGCTTCCTCGATGGCCTGGATCGCGCCGATCGCCATGTCGTCGTTGTGTGCGTACAGCACGTTGATCTTCTTGCCCTCGGCCTTGAGGAAAGCCTCCATCACTTCCTTGCCCTTGGCGCGCGTGAAGTCGCCGGTTTGCGAGCGCACGATCTTGAACTTCGGGTCGGCCTTGATGATTTCTTCAAAACCCTTCTTGCGGTCGATGGCCGGGGCGGAGCCCACGGTGCCCTGCAGCTCGACGATGTTCACCTCGCCCTTCTGGTCCTTCATCTTCTCGACCAGCCAACGGCCCGCCTTGCGGCCTTCTTCCACGAAGTCGGATCCCATGAAGGTCACGTAGAGCGAGTCGTCCTTGGTGTTGACGGCGCGGTCGGTCAGCACCACCGGAATCTTCGCGGCCTTGGCTTCGCGCAGTACGGTTTCCCAGCCCGACTCAACCACCGGCGAGAAGGCGATGACGTCGACCTTCTGCGCAATGAACGAGCGGATGGCCTTGATCTGGTTTTCCTGCTTCTGCTGCGCGTCGGAGAACTTGAGTTCGATGCCCGCTTCCTTGGCGGAAGCCTTGATCGACTCGGTGTTGGCGGTGCGCCATTCGCTCTCGGCGCCAACCTGGCTGAAGCCCAGCACGATTTTCTTCTGCGCCAGTGCTGTGGCAGGCAGAAGCCCACCGAGCGAAGCTGCGGCGAGCGCGATATTGAGGGTGCGGCGATTGAGTTTCATGGCTTGTCTCCTTCTTTCTAAGTGCTTGTTGAAAACCGTCCGTGGTGGTCAGGCCCGCATGAAGCCGGTCTTGACCGTCGTGTAGAACTCCGCGGCGTGGCGCCCTTGTTCGCGCGGCCCGTAGCCCGACCCCTTGCGGCCGCCGAAGGGCACGTGGAAGTCCACCCCCGCGGTCGGCAGATTGACCATCGTCATGCCCACTTCGGCATGGCGCCTGAAATGCATCGCGTGCTTGAGCGAGTTGGTGCAGATGCCCGCGCTCAGGCCCGAGGGCGTGTCGTTGCACAGCGCCAGCGCCTCGTCGTAGTCGGCGGCGCGCAGCACGCAGGCCACCGGGCCGAAGATTTCCTCGCGCGCAATGCGGTGCTCGGGCCTGGCCAGAAAGAGCGCCGGGCTCATGTAGTGGCCGGCCGTGGCGCGCTTGAGCGGCTCGCCGCCCCACACATGCTCGGCGCCCTCTTCTTTCGCAATCTCGACCCAGGCCAGGCTGCGCGCAAGCCGCTCTTCGTCGACCAGCGGCCCTATGTCCACGCCGCGCTCCAGCGCATGGCCGATCTTCAGCGTCTTGAGCCGCTGGTGCAGCCGCGCGACGAAGATGTCGTGCACGGCGGCCTCGACGATGAGCCGGCTCGACGCCGTGCAGCGCTGTCCGTTGGAAAAGTAGGCGCCCTGCACCGCGCAGTCGATCGCGTGATCGATATCGGCATCGGCCAGCACGACGAGCGCGTTCTTGCCGCTCATCTCGAGCTGCACCTTGGCACGCCGCGAGGTGGCCGCCTGGAGAATGCGTTCGCCGTTGCGCGCCGAACCGGTGAAGCTCACCGCATCGACCAGCGGACTGTCGACCAGCGCCTGGCCGGCTTCCCGGCCGCTGCCCATCACCAGGTTGAAAACGCCTGCCGGCAATGCGGCGCGGCTGATGATTTCGGCCAGCGTCCAGCCGCAGGCGGGCACCAGTTCGGCCGGCTTGAACACCACGCTGTTGCCGTGCGCGAGCGCCGGCGCAATCTTGGTGGCCGGCACCGCGAGCGGCGAGTTCCAGGGCGTGATGAGCCCCGCCACGCCCACTGGTTCGCGCGTGACGTCGACCTGCACACCGGCGCGCAGCGAGGCCATGTTCTCGCCTCCGCCGCGCATCGCCTCGCCCGCAAAGAACTTGAAGGTCTGGCCGGCGCGGGTGGCTTCAGCCACGGCTTCCGGCAAGGTCTTGCCGACCTCGCGCGCCAGCAGCAAACCCAACTCGTCCCGGCGCGCCAAGAGCTCGGTGCCGATGCGGTCGAGCACGTCGGCCCTGCGTTGCGGGGTGCTGTGGCTCCAGTGCGGAAAGGCGTCGGCAGCCGCGCGAATCGCGAACTCGACCTGCCGGCGATCGGCGCGCGCGTATTCGGCCACCACTTCGCTGGTGTCCGAAGGATTGGCGCTCACACCCGTGGTCGCGCTGGTTTCCCAGCGGCCATTGATGTACTGCCGCACGCTCTGATGAAGCTCGCCGTGGATCACCGCGCTTCTGCCTCTCGTTTTCTTGAAGTGCCGCGAGTCTAGAAACAGAATTGATATCAATCCAATCATTTTTTCGACAAAATGCATATCAATCGCTGGATTCTGGAAAACCCGGCAGCCCAAAGTTTCAATAACAAATGACCAACTACAACCACTGGTTCATCCGCGCCCGCCTTAAGACGCGGCAGCTGCTTTTGCTGGTGGCGCTGGCGGAGGAAGGCAACATCCACCGCGCGGCGCAGGTGCTCAACATGACCCAGCCCGCGGCCTCCAAGCTGCTGAAAGACCTGGAAGACGTGCTGGAGGTGCCGCTGTTCGACCGGCTGCCGCGCGGCATGCGCCCCACCTGGTACGGCGAAACCATGATCCGCCACGCCCGCGTGGCGCTGGCCAGCCTGAACCAGGCGCACGACGAACTCACCGCGCTCAAGGCGGGCCGCTTCGGCCAGGTGGGCGTGGGCGCCATCACCGCGCCGGGTCTCACGCTGATGCCGCCCGCGGTGGCCATGGTGAAGCGCGAACAGCCCGACCTGCGCGTGTCGCTCGAGATCGAGACCAGCGCGGTGCTGATCGACCGGCTCGAGCAAGGCAAGCTCGACATCCTGGTGGCGCGGCTGTTCGCCGAGCACGACAAGTCGCAACTGCGGTACGAGGCGCTGGCTGAGGAGCCGGTGTGCGCACTGGTGCGCCCCGGCCATCCGCTGCTGGGCATGAGCAGCCTCACGCTGCGCGACGTGGTGGGCGCCGGCTGGATCGTGCCGCCCGCGGGCAGCGTGCTGCGCCACCGCTTCGAGCTGATGTTCCAGGAGGAAGGCCTTTCACCGCCGGGCAACATCATCGAGAGCTCGGCCCTGCTCTTCATCACGCGCATGCTGCAGCAAAGCGACATGGTGGCCGTGCTCGCGAGCGACGTGGCGCGCTACTACGCCGCGCACGGCATCGTGTCGCTGCTGCCGCTGGACATGCCCTGCCACATGGACGCCTTCGGCATCATCACGCGCACCGACCGGCTGCTCTCGCCCGCGGCCAAGGTGATGATGAAGGCGCTGAAGACCGCGAGCTTCAGCGTCTACGGCCGCAAGCTCGAAATGGACTGATCAGGTCCAGCCCGCGTCCACCGTGAACTCCTGCGCGGTGCACATCTTCGCGTCGTCCGACGCGAGGAACAGCACCATGCGCGCGATGTCCTCCGGCATGAGCTTGTCGGGCAGGCACTGGTTGCGCTTGAGCGCCTGCTCGCCCTCGTCGTCCAGCCACAGCTGAACCTGCCGCTCCGTCATCACCCAGCCGGGCGACACGGTGTTGATGCGGATGCGGTCCTTGCCCAGGTCCACCGCCAGGCCGCGCGTGAGGCCGTTAACCGAAGACTTCGCAATGGCATAGCAGGGGTAGCCCGAGCCCTTGGTCTGCCAGCCCGTCGAGCCCAGGTTGACCACCGAGCCGAAGCCCAGCCGCCGCATGCCCGGCACCACCGACTGAATGGCGAACAGCGCGGGCCGCTCGTTGATGGCCATGCGGTTGTCGTAGTAGTCGGGCGTGACCGATTCCAGCGTGTGGCGGTCGTCGCTTGCCACGTTGTTGACCAACACGGCAAAGTCGCCCAGCTCGGCGGCCGCATCGGCAATGGCCTTCTGCATCGCGACGATGTCGCGCACGTCGCAGGCGCGCCACCACGGCGCCGCATGGCCTTCGTCGGCGATCCGTTGCGCCAGCGCTGCACTGGCGCCTTCGGCAATGTCGATGAACGCCACGCGCGCGCCCTGCGCGGCAAAGGCGGCAACAATGGCCGCGCCAATACCGCTGCCGCCGCCGGTGACGAACACGGCGCGCCCCTTCAGGCTGGGGTGAATCGATAACTTCTGGGAATCCGTCAAGGTGTGTGTCTCCGGGCTTGGCTGTGACATTGCAAAATCAATATCAGTTAATGCCATAAACTTTGATTTCTATTATCAATATGCCTTGATACGATCCGCCGCGTCAAGGACCCGAGACAACGAAGGCACAAAAACAAATGATCCAGAACGGCAGCACATCCACGCCCGCACCCCTCGGTGCGCCAACCATCCTCGGCCAGCCCGAATGCCTGTGGCCGGCGGAGGCCACGCTCGGCGAGGGCACGCTGTGGTCGCCGAGCGAACGGGCGCTCTACTGGATCGACATCCTCGGATGCCGCCTGTACCGCTACGACCCGCAAAGCGGCGCGCGCCAAAGCTGGCAGTTCGACGAAGAGATCACCGCCCTGGCCGAGCGCGCGGGCGCGCCGGGGCTGATCGTCACGATGCGCCGCGGCTTCGCCTTCTTCGACCCGGCAGTCGATGTGCCGCCGCGCTACCTGCACCAGCCCGAAACCGACCGGCCCGGCAACCGCTTCAACGACGGCAAGTGCGACAGCAAGGGCCGCTTCTGGGGCGGCACCATGGACTTCGACTGCGTGGCGCCGACGGGCGCGCTCTATCGCTTCGACGCCGACAGCCGCTGCACGCGCCACGACGACGGCTTTGCGGTCACCAACGGGCCGACCTGGTCGCTCGACGAACGCACGATGTATTTCAACGCCACCGTCGAAGGCTGCGTGTATGCGTATGACTTCGACAGCGAAGCCGGCACGGTGAGCAACAAGCGGGTGTGGCTACGCTTTGCAGACGGCGACGGCTTGCCCGACGGCATGACGACCGACGCGGCCGGCCGGTTGTGGATTGCGCGCTGGGGCGGGCACTGCGTGAGTTGCCACGACCCGGTGAGCGGCGCCGAACTGTGCCGCATCGCGCTGCCCGCAAGCAACGTGACGGACTGCGCCTTCGGCGGCGACGACATGTGCACGCTCTACATCACCACCGCGCGCAGCGGGCTCACGGCCGAGCAGCTCGAAGCGGAGCCGCTGGCCGGCGCCCTGTTCTCGGTTCGTATCGGGAGCCCCGGCCTGCCCGCCGCGGAGTTCGGCGCGGCTGCGGTCAACGGCTAGCTATTCAAGCAACGCCGAAGCGGTGCAGCGTGCTGCTGCTGAACGTTTCTCCGGGCCGGAGCACTGTCGAAGGAAAGCCTGGCTGGTTCGGCGAATCGGGGTAGTGCTGCGTTTCCAGGCACAGGCCCGCGCCCTGGTTGAAGCTTTCCCCGTCGCGGCCGCGAATGCTGCCGTCGAGGAAGTTGCCCGAATAGAACTGCACTGCCGGCTCGGTCGTCAGCACCTCCATCACACGGCCTGAAGGCTCGTGCTCGAGGCGTGCCGCCAGCGCCGAGCCGGCTGGCTCGCGGTCGAGCACCCAGTTGTGGTCGTAGCCGCCCGCCACGCGCAACTGCTCGTGCGGCTCGCCCATGCGCGCACCGATCTGCGTGGGCACGCGAAAGTCGAAGGGCGTTCCGTCCACCGGCGCAAGGCCGAGCGGAATCAGGCCCGCATCCACAGGGCAGAAGCGGCTCGCCGGAATGGTCAGCCGATGGTCCCGCACGGCACCGCCGCCGGCCAGGTTGAAGTAGTCGTGGTGGCTCAGGTTCAACACCGTAGCCCGGTCGGCCTCGGCGCGGTAGTCGATGCGCCATGTGTTGTCGGTGGTGCCGAGCACGTAGCGCACGGTCACCTGCACCTCGCCCGGAAAGCCCTCTTCGCCGTCCGCACTGGTGTAGCGCAGCTCAATGGCCACTTCGCCCGCCGCGCTGTCTGCCGGCACTTCTTCGATGTGCCAGAAGCGCGTACCAAAGCCCTTGTGCCCGCCATGCAGCGAGTTGGCGCCGTTGTTCACCGCGACCTGATGCGCAACGCCGTCCAGCGTGAAGCGCCCGCCCGCAATGCGGTTGGCATAGCGGCCGACGATGGTGCCGAAGTGCGGATGCGGCTTCAGGTAGTCCTCGAGCGTGGGCAGGCCGAGCACGATGTTGCTGCTTTGCCCCCGCGATCGGGCACATGCAGCGCCGTGACGATGCCGCCAAGGTTGATGGCGCTGAGGCTGAGGCCCCGGCCGTTGTCGAGGGTGTATTCGGTCACGGCGCGCCCATCGGGCATGCGGCCGAACTCGCGCGAGGTGATGCGGCTGTTCATCGGCGGTATTTCCAGTAGGCGACGAGGCCCGAAAGATAGTGCTCCACGTCGTCGATGCGAACGCGAAAGCTGTGGTGCTTGATAAAGAACGAACCGGCCACGCGGTCGGGGTTCCGGAAAAACATCGCGAGCTCAGGCCAGAAATAACCGTTGGCCAGGTAGCGCGCGCGATGCTCGAGCGCACGGTCGAACTTGTCGCGGTCGAGCCCTTCGAGCAGCGGGCGCAACGCGGGGTCGGCGTCGAGCCGCGCCACCATTTCGCGCGCGGCCATCATCAGCTCGAGCAGCGTCGGAAAAGTGGTGATGCGCTGCAGCACGAAATCGAGGTAGTCGGCCACGTTCTGCAGGCCGAACCGGTAGTAGCGTGTTTCAGGGCGATAGCGCGTGAGCTCGTTGACGCAATAGCTCAGCCAATGGTCGTGCGCGCGCCAATGTTCCGCGGCAATGAAATGCTCGAAGGCTTTTTCGACCACGGCAAGCCACCGCTCATCGCGCGTGAGGCCGTAGAGGCGCATCAGGCCGAAGGCGGCTTCGCCGTCGTAGTAGATAACGCGGAACTCATCCTTCACGTCGAGCCCCGGGTGGTTGAGCACGTGCACGAAGCGTCCGCTCGCCGGGTCTTGCATGGCACGTATACCAAGCGCGAGTTGCTCCATCAACGGCTGGTACTGCGCATCGCCGGTGAGTTCGGTGTACTTGACCAGCGCCAGCAGGCACACCGCATTGCCGCCGAGCTTGATTTCATTGCCCACATCCAGCAGGTAGGCGGCGCGCGTGCCGTCGGGCAGGTCGACCTGGCGGATGAGCCGGCTCTTCAAAAAGGCCAGCGAACGGTCGATGGCCGCCTTCTGGGTGTCGCTGCGGGTCAGCTCCCAGGCCTCGAGCAGGGCGTAGGTCGAGCTCGCGTGCCGCAGGGTGTTGTAGGTGGGAATCGGCCGGTCGAAACACGGAAACCATCCGTAGTAGAACTCGCCCGAGGGCTTGACCTGCGCGGCAAGGTAGTCGCTCGCGGTGTCCACAAGGCGGCGCACCTGGCTTGCATTCCACTCAGGCAGCGTTCGATAGCCCGCGGCCTGGCCCTTGGCCGTAAGCGGCCATGCCCCCTCGGCATCGACGTAGGCGCCCCGGGTGGTGAAGCACCACACCGGCGCGCCGTCGTCCGAGGGAAAGTCGATGTCTCTTGCGAAGCGCCTCTGCCCGTGCAGGCGCAGGTTGCCCGGGTTGGGCTCCGCATGTTCCACGGTGCCGTTGTAGAAAATGGCGCTGCCGTTGATCTCGGGCGCGAGCAGCGCCACCTCGAACTTCGCGTCGAAGGACACGCCCCGGTTGAAGTAGTTGCGCTTGGTGCGTGACAGGCGCTCTTTCAATGCGCCCCAGGTCATGGGCTCGACCTCGTCGACGATTTCCACGCGCATGCGGCAGGGCTCCAGGCCGATGCGCCGGACGAGCGCAAGCGCGGCATCGCCCGCCTGCTGCCAGGCCTCTTCGGCGGTGGCACCGCGCCCGGCCGTGACGCGTGCGCGGCTCGCACCGTCGCCCAGCGCAACGAACGCGACGCAGCCCGCCTCGGGCGTGGCGGCGGCACCCGGCAGCGTGCCGTCGGCCGCGGCCAGCACCTGCCTGGCGCGATTCAACAGATCCATGGGGAGGGTCGTTTCCTGGTTCATGCAGGCGCGAATGATGACAGGCCGCGCGCCGAACCGGTCACCCTAGCCCAGCGCGCGGTAGAAGTAAGTGGTGTCGCAGGGCTCGCCGCCCGGCAGCCGTGCAAAGCCCGGAATCACGCCAACGCGCGTCCAGCCTTGGCGGGCATAAAGCCGCTCGGCCTCGGCGCTCGATGTGTCGAGCACCAGCAAGGTCTTTCCCGCTTCGCGGGCAAGCTGCTCGGCGGCCTGCATCAGCACCGCACCAATGCCCTGCCGCCTGGCCCGCCGGTGCACGAGCATCTTCGACACCTCCGCGCGATGCGGCTGGTTCTCTGGCTGATCGAGCACGAGCTGCACGGTTCCGACGATGCCTTGCGCATCTTCGGCCACCAGCAGCGCGCGCTCGCCGCGTGCCACGCCTTCGCCCACGCGCTGCCAGAAGGCGAGTGCGCGATCGCGCGTGAGCGGCAGCATGAAGCTGACGGATGCACCGCCCTCCACGCAGTCGATGAGCACATCGGCAAGCTGCCAGATGTGCGCGTCGTTGACGCTGGTCAGGGCGCGAATGCTTGGTGCGAGTGTTGCCGTATCTGTCATCTCATCTCCACGAATCATCTTGAACCAAAAGGGAAGGTTGCGATCACGACGGCGTAGCGCGCGATCTTGCGGGTGGGGTTGTAGTAGCTCATGGGCCGGTCGAGCACCATCGCCAGGCAGTCGCCTGCGTCGAGCCGGTGGTGTTCGTCGCCGAGCGTGACTTCGACGGTGCCTTCGAGCATCCACACCTGCTGGTGCACCTGCGGTTCCCGCGCAGCGGTTTCGTAGGCCACGCGCGCCTTGGGCGGAAACAGCACCTCGACGATGTGGATGGGCGATGCGGTGCCGGCGGGCGACACGTTGCGGCGCACATAGCCGGAGTGCGGATCGCGCCACTGCGGCTGGTCGGCCAGGCGCGAGACCGGCCCGGCCTCGGGCTGGGGTGCCTCGAACAACGAGGCCAGCGGAACGCCCAGGCCGGTGGCAAGCTTCTCGAGCACCACTGCCGTCGGGCTGCTTTCGCCGCGCTCGATGAGCGAGATCATCGAGCGGCTGACGCCGCAGTGCACGGCCAGCGCGTCGAGCGAAAGGCCGCGTCCGGCGCGCAGGTCTCGCACGCGCTGCGCGATGCGTTCATTCAGGCTGGAGGGTTGGTTTTCCATGATGTCGGAGGAATATCCAGCATGATGGAAACAAAGTCAAGTCGCGATGAGAGTTGCCTCAGCGGCCCTTGGGCTTGGACGAGGGCTCCCACAAATCGGGCGTGGTCGCGACCAGCTCTTTCAGGTTCGACCACGGCTTGGAGTCCGGCACCACGGTGCCGCCGGCAATCGCCACCTTGGCAAACGCGACCATCCGCTCGCGCAGGTACTGCCGGTCGCTCTCCGGCCAGGTCTCGATCGAATGAGGTGCTCGGGCCACCACGATTTCGCGCGCGCCGCGAATGCGGTCGTAGGCCGCAACGGTTCCCTCCAGCGTTTCCGCGCGGTCCCACAAACCCTTGCCGAAGAAGGCGGCCGGCCACTGGTGCATGCCCACGAGCGGCGCCGAGTTGGGATAGAACAGGATGTGATGGTCCGCCGCCATGGCACCAAGAAACAGGTTGCGGTCGGCCAGGTCGGGCGACGACGGCAAGTACCCCGCGCCGCTCGCAAACGACGCCAGCAGAATCGCACCCTTGATGTTTGCGAGCCCCTTGGGCGGAGCACATTCGGGCACCGGCATGTCGTAGCTGCATGCACCTGAAAAGTTCTTGGCCATGGCCCAGGCCGTCGACATGGAGCCGCGCGAATAGCCGCCCAGCAGGATGGGAATGCGTGTCGATTTCATGCCGCCCAGCAGCCTGCCGGCCGCCTCATCGCCTGCAAGCGTGCGCCCGTCCGGCGTGAGAAGCCGCAGGCCGTTGCCGGTGTCGAACTGCGCCAGAACGCGAAAGACGTCTTCGCCCTGCTCCAGCGTGTTCGTGTCGCTGAACCCGCCCGAGATGCCCTCGCCGCGCCGGTCGTAGGCCAGCACGTCGAAGCCCGCCTGGTTCAGCGCATCGAGGTTCTCGCGCCACCAGCGCTGCCCCATCGTTTCGGTCGTGGCATTCGGAAAGCGGATGTCCACTGCCCTGCCCGTGGCCGGATCGATGCGGTAGGCTTTCTCGTCGGGATGCTGAATCGCCGTGAGCTGCCCGCCGCCGCCCGGCGCCATGACCACCAGCGCGCGCGTGATGCCGCCCTTGCCGTCATCGACACCGCGGCCTTCGATGTACCAGCCGCGCAGCTTGACGGGGTCGGTCATCTTCAGGTCGATGCGCTCGAAGGTGTCGCGCGGCACGGTGAACTCGACGATGTAGGTGCTGGCATCGGCCCGCGCAATGGCCTCCGCATAAGGCGCCTTCGCAAAGAAGGCCGGGCGGCGGATCTGCCGCAGGTCCACCGCGCCATCGGGATCGATCTTTCCCGAGGGATCGACGGTGCCGGTCGAGCGGGTCGAACGCGCCTTGTTCGGTGGCAGCCAACGCTGCACCTGCGCGTCGATGCGCGCAAAGCAGGCGGCATCAGCCTTGCAAGCACGCCAGCGCTCCTTCAGGCGTGCGTCGGTGAACTCGTCGACGTAGTAGTCGCCTGCATACCCCGCGGGAGGCCGATGCGCGTTGACGCCGAGCGGCACGCAAACAGTATCGCCGCCGGGCTGCGGCAGCAGGTAGCCGGGCAGCTCGTGATTGCGGTCGACTCCCACCCAGGCGCGGCAATCGGTGGGCGGCGGCTCAGGGCGAGCGTGCGTGAAAGCGGCGCCGCCCTGGTGGGCGCAGCCCGCCGTTGCCAAGGCCATGAACGCCGCGCCAGCGGCCAGGCCCGTGCGACAACGCATGAACATGCTCTTGTCTCCTTCATCTGCGTGCGCGGCGCGATCACACCGCTGCCGATCTTCACGCGCCGGGCGGCCGTTGCGCTACAGCAGCATGAATGCCGCGGCAGCCACCACCGTCGGCCCGAGCGCCCCCAGCAGCAAGCCACCGGCGCCGATAGTTTCGTCCGAGAAGCCGCGCTTGAGCAACGCCACGCCCGCCGGATTGGGCGCGTTGGCAATCACCGTCAAGCCGCCGCCGGCCACCGCACCGGCGACCAGCATGTACTTGGATTCGTCCGAGATGTTCGCGATCAACGAGCCCAGGTAGGTGAGCGCCGCGTTGTCCGTAATGGCCGTGAGGCCCAGCGCGCCGAAGAACAGCGCCAGCGGCTGCAGGCTCGAAACCACCGGCTCCAGCCACCACTGCTGCATTCCGCCCAGCACCACCAGCCCGGCCAGAAAGAAACCGACGAGCAGCGCCTCCTTGATGATCAACGGGCTCTGGTGGCGTTCGTAGGCTTGCGTGTACCCGAGAAACATCAGGAAGAGCCCGAGAAACGCCACCGGATGATGGGCGAACAGCACAATGCCGGCGAGCAGCGCCAGGTGCACCAGGGCCACGGCGGGCGGCACGGGCGCTTCGGCCTCTGCAGCCGACGGCGCAGCATTCAGGTGCTTGCGCAGCACGAAGGTGGCCACGGTTGCGTTGACCAGCACCGCAATGGCGGCCTTCCATCCGAAGGTGGCGAGCATGAATGCGCTGTCCCACTGCCATGTCGAAGCGACCATCAGCACCGGCGGCGCGGCGTACGACGTGAGGGTGCCGCCGATCGATATGTTGACGAACAGCACGCCCAGCGCCAGGTACTTCACCGGCTCAGGCACTTGCGGCCGGAAGATCTGCGGTGCGAGCATCAACGCCGCAATGGTCATGGCCGCCGGCTCGGTGACGAGCGAGCCCAGCAGCGGCACGGCCGCCAGGCCGAGCCAGGCCGATGCCATGGGCGTGGGCACCGGCAGCACCCGTGCGACAAGGCTCACACCCGACATCACCGTGCGCAGCACGGGCCGTGAAGCGGCCACCACCATAACCACGAAGACGAAGAGCGGCTCGGTGTAGTTGCGCGATTCCGCATAGCCGAGCGCCGGGCCGCCGCCCACCACCAGGGCCATGGCAAGGACGAGCACGATGGCCCAGAAGCCGAAGACGACTTCCACCTCGCCCAGCAGGTGGAACAGGCCGGCATGACGGGGAAAGCGGTGCGACAGCCGCTCGAACTGCTTGGCGGCAAAGGTGTGGATGAGCGCGACGGCGAAGAGGCCTGCGGCAATGTACTGGATGGTGGGTTCTTGCATGGGATTGGCGTGACTGCTCCGCGCGGCGGCCCGACCAGCGCATGAACCTGCGACGCCATGGAAAGCAGCCTCGCACCCGATGCCAGTTTAACGGGCATGCACCGCAGCCCGTCAATCGCTGCAGGTCAGGCTATGGCTGCTGCAGGCGCTGCAGCAGCTCCGCGCTGGGATAGCCGTCCGCCGGCAGGCCGACACTGCGCTGGTAGCGGCGCAGTCCCTCGCGCGTGGCGGGGCCCATCACGCCATCCGCTGCGCCGGTTGCAAAGCCGCGCTGGTTGAGCGCGGTTTGCAGCTCGACCATCTGGCTGCGCGAGAGCGCGGGCAGGTCCCGCGGCCATGCCGCCTGCACCCCCGGCCCGCCGCCCAGGCGCTGCGCAAGAAGCCCGACCGCGAGTGCGTAGTTGGTCGAGTTGTTGTAGCGCAGAACGGCACGAAAGTTCGGCCCGATCAGGAAGGCCGGCCCGCGTGCCCCGGCGGGCAGCAGCACCGTGGCCTCGGCAAACTCCGGCAACGGCTGGTCGTCGATCGCGCGCAGCCCCTCGGCCGCCCATTGCCCGGACGACTGCCGCACCGACGTATCGGCACGGCCGTAGTCGAAGCCCGGCGGCAACCGCACTTCCACGCCCCACGGCACACCGGCCTGCCAGCCGGAGCGCGAAAGAAAGTTGGCGGTGGAAGCCACCACATCGGGCATGCTGCCCCAGATGTCGCGCCGACCGTCGCCGTCGGCATCCACCGCATAGGCCAGGAAGTTGGAGGGCAGGAACTGCGTCTGGCCCATGGCACCGGCCCAGGAACCGATCATCCGCTCGCGCGCGATGTCGCCGCTGTCGAGAATCTTCAATGCGGCCAGCAACTCGCGCTTGGCCCAATCTTCGCGGCGCCCTTCGAAACCGAGCGTGGCCAACGCGTCGACGACCGGGGTATTGCCGTAGTTGCCGCCGTAGTTGCTTTCCATGCCCCAGATGGCGACGATCACCGCGGGCGGCACGCCATAGCGCACAGCGGCCGCATCGGCTTCGGTGCGCACCTGCAGGAGCTTGTCCTGTCCCGTGGCCACGCGCTGCGGCGTAACGGCGTTGTCGAGGTAGTCCCAGACGGTGCGCGTGAATTCGGGCTGGGCGCGATCGAGCTCGATCACGCGCGGCAAGTACTGGACTTGGTCGAACGCGCTGTGCAGCGTTGCGTCGCTGATGCCTTGCGTGCGCGCGGCGGCGCGAAAGTCGGCAATCCACTTCGCGAACCGCTGTTCGACATCCGCGTCGTCCGCGCCCGTCGCTGCTGGCGCCGTGGGTCCGGGTGCGGGCCGGGCGCCGGTTGCCGATGCGGGCGGCTTCGCGCTAACGGGCGGTGGAGCGGAGGCGCAGCTGGCCAGCAATGCAGCAACGGCCGCCGATGCGGCCAAGAGTGCGAACCTGTTGAAACGAGGAATGGAAAGATTGCTTGCTTGATGCATTCATCGATTCTCACCGCTGGCTCGCAGGGCCTGTTACCAGACGCTGCACCGCGCGGCCCGCCCGCCGCGCGAGCGCCGGACGCACGAACTCAGGCTGAAAGCAGCGCTGGCTCCCATCCGCAAATTCGATCGTGACGGAGACCGCATCGGCACTTGCCACGGACCCGACGCCATAGCGCGGAACGCGCACCGAATCACCTTTGGCAAAGGCGACACGCGGCGAAGTGGCGCCGGCTTCTTCTTCGGCCACTGGTTCCGCCTGCGCATCTCGCGCGGCCTGCGCCCGCTCGTGCCTGGCCAGCCGCACGCAGTTGTCGCAGGCACCACAGCGCTGCGCGAGCTCGTCGCTCCCCAATCCCGAAAGAAGCACCTGCCATCGGCACATGCCGGTGGTCGCATAGAAGGTCATGCGCTCCAGCGCCTCGCGCTCCTGCTCGCGCTTTTCGCGGTGGCCGTTCAGCAGCGCGTCGAGCTCGGCGTCTTCGAGCGGCTGCTTTCTTGCCCAGCGCAGCAGGCCCTCGCTGTTGCGCTTCAGCAGGCGCTCCTGCCGCAGCAGGCTCAGCAACACGCGAAGCTTGCCACGCGGAAGACGTGCGCGCTGCTGGAGCTCCGTCGCCGTCCAACCTTCGGCCGCGGGAGGCGGGCTCGACAACGCCTGCTGCAGCGCGCGCAGTTCGGGTACCTCGGGCAGCCAGCCGGCCAGAAAGAACTGCTGCACGGCCCTATCGCGCCGCAGATAGAGCAACACGCAATCCGCGCGCTCGCCGTCACGGCCGGCGCGACCCGACTCCTGGTAGTAGGCATCCAGGCTCGAGGGCATCTGGTAGTGCAGCACAAAGCGGATGTCGGGCTTGTCGATGCCCATGCCGAATGCATTGGTGGCCACCATCACGCGGAGCTTGCCGGCCATGAACGCATCTTGCGCCGCGTGCCGCTCGCTCGAGCGCTGCTTGCCGTGGTACAGGCCCACCGACTCGCCCGCGTCCGCGAGGCTGGCGGCAAGCGACTCGGCCGCCTTCACCGTGGCGGTGTAGACGATGCCGCTTCCTTCGAGGCCCGCAACCAGCGCAAGCGCACGCTGCAGCTTGTCTTCCTCCCGCATCATCGGCTCGACCGTGTAGTGCAGGTTGGGCCTGTAGGCACCGGTGTCGATCAGGCCCGCGCGAGGGATGCCGAGCTTCTCCATGATCTCATCGGCCACCTCGTCGTTGGCGGTGGCCGTGAGCGCCAGCACCACCGGCTTGCGCAGGGCGCGCACCGCCGCGCCTATCTCCAGGAACGCGGGCCGAAAGTCGTGCCCCCACTGCGAGATGCAATGCGCCTCGTCGACGACCAGCAAGGAAGTCGGCCGCTGCTGC
Organism: Variovorax sp. S12S4; assembly: GCF_023195515.1. Lineage (NCBI taxonomy): Bacteria > Pseudomonadati > Pseudomonadota > Betaproteobacteria > Burkholderiales > Comamonadaceae > Variovorax > Variovorax sp. S12S4. The sequence goes on along the minus strand of NZ_JALPKR020000002.1, from coordinate 2,906,386 downwards.
AGCAGCTTCAGAAAGGCAGCGTCGGCCAATCGTTCCGGCGTGCTGAAGATCACGCGCGCGGAGCCGTCGGCAATGGCTGCTTCCGCCGCATCGATCTCGTCGGCGGCGCACAGGCTGTTCAGCTGCACGGCGCGCACGCCTTTGGCGTCGAGCTTTTCGCACTGGTCTTTCATGAGCGCGATCAAGGGCGAGACCACCACCGTCTGCCCGGACGCGAGAACCGCGGGCACCTGGTAGCAGAGCGATTTGCCGGCGCCCGTGGGCATGACGGCGAGCGTCGATTCGCCCGCGACCACCCTGTCGATCACGCGGCGCTGCCCGGGGCGCAGGCGCTCGTGGCCGAACACTTCGTGAAGCACGCGCTCCACGTCGACGTCTGTCGTCGACGCTGCCCGTTTCTTGCGGGTGGAAGGCCGTGTGGTTTTTCCTTGCTGCGTGCTCTTCTCCAGTTTGCTTCTCCTCTGTTGCATGTGCTGGCCGTCAATCTGCGTGCCGCACGGCAGCCGCTTTGTGAGACGCGCCCACGTACCGTGTCGGCGCGGCGCGCTGACTGCATGGCGGCACAAATTGCCGCAAATGCTGCGGACGTGTGCTGGTCCTGTAGCCGGGCCAATGCTTACCCATGCGGGCATGGCCGTTGCCCTGCACAAGGGCCGCGCCAGCAGGGCGTCCATCCCCGACAAGAAGAGAACCACCTTGAACACAGCCGTACCGCCCTCCGCCAAGCCACTGTTCCGTTCGTTCTGGATGGGAGGCTTCGAAGGTGCCGACCACCTGAACAGCCGCCGCGAACAGGTGCTGATGAACCGCAGCAACGGCCACTGGGAGCGGCTGGAGGAAGACTACGCCCAGCTCGCGCGCTTCGGCATTCGCACCATTCGCGAGAGCATCGGCTGGCGCGCAAGCGCCGCGGCAGGGCTCGGCGCTGAAATGGCGCGCCTCGCACGCACCGCAGAGGCCGCCCGCAAGTTCGGCTTGCAGGTCATCTGGACGATTCACCACTACGGAGTGCCGGACGGCGTGGACATGTTTTCGCGCGACTTTCCCGCGCGCCTTGCCGGCTTCTGCGACCAGGTTGCGCGTGCCTTGAAAGACAGCAGCGATGGCGAGCCGCTTTTCTTCCAGCCCGTCAACGAGATCTCCTTCCTGAGCTGGGCCGCCAGCAGCACGCCGCTGATCCATCCGTTCCAGGCCGACTCGCCCGAACGCGGCTACGAGCTCAAGTGCAATCTTGCGCGCGCCGCGCTGCAGGCCTGCGATGCGCTATGGGCCACCTGCCCGGATGCGCGCATCGTGCACACCGATCCCATCATCCACATCGTGCCCACGGGCGACCAGCCCGAATGGGCCGGGGAGGTGCGCGCGCTTTCCGCCGCGCAATACCAGGCCTGGGACATGCTCTGCGGCCGGCTCGAACCGGGCCTTGGCGGCGCACCCCGCTACCTGGATGTTCTGGGCCTCAACTACTACCACAACAACCAGTGGGAGCACCCGTCCAACGAGCGCCTCCACTGGCACCTGCGCGATGCGCGCCGCCGCGATCCCGTGGCCATGGTGGCCGAGGTGTGCGAGCGCTACGGCCGCCCCACGTTCATCGCCGAGACCGGCCATGTCGGCGATGGGCGCGCGCAGTGGATCGACGAAGTGGGCTCGCTGGCCATGCGCTGCAAGACGGCCGGAGTACCGCTGCAAGGCATCTGCCTGTACCCGCTCATCGACCGCCCCGACTGGGAAGACGCCCGCGCCTGGCACCGTAGCGGCCTGTGGGACGTGGACGAACGCACGGGCGCGCGAACCCTTCACCGCCCGTCGGCTCGCCGCCTGGAGCACTGGCAGGCCCTGCTGGCCGGCACCGAAGCACCTCCTTCTTCATCGCCTTCAACTCCAGGAAAGCCCATGACTCACCTGATCGTCTTCTCCCACCTGCGCTGGAACTTCGTCTACCAGCGCCCGCAGCAGCTGCTTTCGCGGCTGGCGCACCGCTTCCCCGTGGTGTTCGTCGAAGAGCCGATGCCGGGCGCAGCCCAGCCGGTGCTCGAGATGCTCTCGCCCTGCGAAGGCGTGGTGGTGCTGCGCCCGCACCTCACCGCCGGTGCGCCGGGCTTTCACGACGATCACATTCCGCAGCTGCAGAAGCTGCTTGCCGAATACCTGGGCGAAGTGGCCATCGATGACTACTGGCTGTGGTTCTACACGCCCATGGCCATGCCGCTGGCCGCTGGGCTGTCCCCCGCCGGCGTGGTGTACGACTGCATGGACGAGCTCTCCGCATTTCGCCACGCGCCGCGCCAGCTTTTGCAGCGCGAGAGCGCCCTGCTGCAGGCGGCCGACCTGGTGTTTACCGGAGGCCAGAGCCTGTACGAGTCGAAGCGCGAGCGGCACCCCCGCGTGCATTGCTTTCCGAGCAGCGTCGACGCGGCCCACTTTGCGCGCGCGCCCGGCGACCACCGGGAGCATCAGGCCCAGGCCGGCATCGGCCGCCCGCGGCTCGGCTATTGCGGCGTGTTCGACGAGCGCATCGACCTGGACATTCTTGCCGCGCTGGCCGACGCGCATGCCGAATGGCAGATCGCGGCCGTCGGCCCGGTGGTGAAGATCGACCCCGCCACGCTGCCGCAGCGGCCCAACATCCACTGGCTCGGCCAGCGCGGCTATGACGAGCTGCCGGCGCTGATCGGCGGCTGGGACGTGTGCCTGATGCCCTTTGCGCTGAACGAGGCCACGCGCTACATCAGCCCCACCAAGACGCTCGAGTACATGGCGGCCGGCCGCCCGGTGGTCAGCACGCCGATCCACGACGTGGTCGGCCCCTATGCAGGCGTGGTGTCCATTGCCCATGGCAGCACAGCCTTCGTCGAAGCATGCGAAGCCGTGCTCGCACGCGGCCCTGAAGAGCAGGCACGGCAGGCCAGCGCGTGCGAGGCGATCGTGCAGGCCACGTCCTGGGACCGCACCGCGGACGAGATGGCGTCGCTGATCGAGAAGGAAGACGAAAAGAAGCGCACGAGGCAAGCGCCCCCGCAGGCGCATGGCACCAGCAGCAACAACACGATCGCGCCCATTACGCTGGCGCCTGCTGCGAACGAGCAGGTCGACGGAATTTCCGATGCCTATGCCACCGTGATCCTGGGCGCCGGGCCTACCGGCCTGGCCGCTGCACTGCACGCGGGCCGCGGCAGCCTGCTGGTCGAACAGAACGCAACCGTCGGCGGATGGTGCCGCTCGGTCGAAGACAAGGGCTTCACCTTCGACTACGCCGGGCACATCATGTTCTCCAACGATCCGTACGTGCTCGATTTGTACAAGCGCCTGCTCGGCGACAACGTGCACTGGCAGGACCGCGAGGCCTGGATCTACAGCAAGTCGGTCTATACGCGCTACCCCTTCCAGTCGGCGCTGCACGGCCTGCCGCCGCCGGTGCTCAAGGAATGCCTGATCGGCGCCATCGAGGCACGCTTCGGCAGCATCGGCAAGCCGGAGCTGCGCGTTTCGCCCACCGGCCCTTCGCGCGCGGCGGCGCCACCCGCCGCGCTGGAGAGCCCTGCGCCAGCCATGCCGCATGCGGCAACGCCCGCCACACCGCCTCGCAACTTCGAGGAGTTCATCTACAAGGTCTGGGGCGAAGGCGTGGCCAAGCACTTTGCCATTCCGTACAACCGCAAGCTATGGGCCGTGCCGCTCAGCGAGATGGAAACCTCCTGGCTCGGCGGACGCGTGCCGCTGCCCGACCTGGAAGAAATGATCGAGGGCGCGTTGCAACCGGTGCGCAAGCCCGTCGGCCCCAACGCGCGCTTCGGCTACCCGCTGCGCGGCGGCTTCCAGGCGCTGATGAACGGCTTCCTGCCGCTGCTCGAAGGAGAGTTGGCGCTTGGCACGCGGGTGACCGCCGTGTCGCCCTCGCGCAAGACCGTGACTTTCGACAACGGCCGTACCGTGTCGTTCAACACGCTGATCAGCACCATGCCGCTGCCCCGGCTGGTGGAAGCCATCGGCGCGGAGGCGCCCGCGTTCGTGCGCGAGGCCGCCCGCCACCTGCGCCATGTGTCGGTGCGCTGCGTCAACCTGGGCGTGGCGCGCGAAAACATCACCGACAAGCACTGGATCTACTACCCCGAGGACACGGTGTTCCACCGCATCTTCGTGCAGGGCAACGCCAGCCCGCATTGCAACGCGCCGGGCGGTTTCGGACTGACCTGCGAGATCACCTATTCGCCGCTGAAGCCGCTGCCGGCCGAGGGCGACGCGCTGGTGCGCCGCTGCTTCGATGACTGCGTGCGCGTGGGGCTGCTGCGGCCCGACGACCAGCTTCTTGCCGCGAACGAAGTCGACATGCCTTGTGCCTACGTGGTGTACGACCATGCGCGCGCGGCGCATGTGCAAGCCATTCGCAACTGGCTGGCCGAAGCCGACATCCTGCTGGCGGGCCGCTACAGCGAATGGGAGTACTACAACTCCGACCACGCCTTCGTGGCCGGGCGCAAGGCGGCGGAAGCGGCGCTCGGCCTGAATGCCAACCCGGCGCCACCGGCCGTGGCGGTGGCAGCCTGAACGCCGCGGCCACAACCGGCGCCTCCCCGCTGCCGGGCCGGCCCATCGCTTTCCTGTGGCACTACGTTCAGCGCCGGCGGGGGGCCTTCGGTGCGCTGCTCGCGCTGATCGTTGCCGCCGCCGCATGCTCGGTGGGCGTGCAGTACGGCATGAAGCTGATCGTCGACACGATGGCCAGCGAAGACCGCACCTCGCGCGCTGTGTGGCAGTGGCTCGGCCTGTTCATCGTGCTGATCGGCGCCGAAAGCGCCTTCTGGCGGCTGAGCGGCTGGCTCGGCTGCCTGACCGTGGTGCGCACGGGCGTGGACGTGCGGCTCGACCTGTTCCGCCATCTCTCGGGCCATTCGCTCGAATATTTCTCGCGCCATCTCGCGGGGTCGCTCGGCAACCGCATCACGGTAACGGCCGGCGCCACCGGCGCCATTTTTGGCACGCTCATCTGGAAGATCCTGCCCCCCTGCGTCGACTTTCTGGGTGCGGTGGTGGTGCTGTGCACCATCGACATCCGCATGGCGCTCACGCTGATCGCCTTTGTGGCGGTGGTGGCGGGCTTCATGTATTTCTTCGGGCTCCGCGTGCGGCCCCTGCAGCAGGCCTTTGCCGAAAAGGCATCGCAGGTCGGCGGCGAGCTGGTGGACGTGGTCTCCAACATCTTCACCGTCATGGCGTTTTCGGCGCGCGAGCGCGAGTACCGGCGGCTGCGCGAAGCCTTCGGCCTGGAGGCGCAGGCCCAGCGCCGCAGCTGGCTTTTTCTGGAGAAGGCTCGCGCCTTCCACGACGTGTGCATGTGGCTCATGGCGGGCTCGATGCTGATCTGGGCCGTGGAGGCCTGGCGCGCGGGCGAGAACATGGCGGGCGACGTGGTGCTGATCAGTGCGCTGACCTTTCGCATCCTGCACGGCTCGCGGGAGCTTGCGCTGTCGCTGGTCGATGCTTCGCAGCACTTCGGCGTGATTGCCGAAATGCTGCACGTGGTGACGGTGCCGCACGAGGTTTCCGACAAGCCGCATGCGCCGCCCTTCCTGCCCCGCGCCGGCACCATCGTCTTCGACGACGTGGGCTTTGCCTACAACGACGAGCGGCCGATCTTCGAGCATCTGGACCTCGTCATTCCTGCGGGGCAGCGGCTCGGCGTGGTGGGCCCGTCGGGCGCGGGCAAGTCGACCTTCATCCGGCTGATCGGACGCATCATGGACCCGACCTACGGCCGCATCATGGTCGACGGCGTCGACATTTCACAGGTGCGGCAAGACAGCCTGCGCGACGCGATCGGCGTGGTTCCGCAGGACGTGTCGCTCTTTCACCGCAGCGTCATGGAGAACCTGCGCTACGGCAACCCCGATGCAACCAACGCGCAGGTGGTGGCCGCCGCGCGCCATGCCTTGTGCGACGACTTCATACGCGCCCTGCCGCACGGCTACGACACCGTCGTGGGCGAGCGCGGCGCGCGCTTGTCGGGCGGGCAGCGCCAGCGCATCAGCATTGCGCGCGCCATGCTGAAGAACGCGCCGGTGCTGCTGCTGGACGAAGCCACCTCGGCACTCGACAGTCGATCCGAGGCCGAAATACAAGCGGCGCTGGGGCGGCTGATGCATGGACGCACGGTGGTGGCCGTGGCGCACAGGCTCTCGACCGTGGCCAACTTCGACCGGATCATCGTGCTGGTCAACGGCTGCATCGTCGAAGACGGCACGCCTGACGAGCTCGTCGCGCTCGGCGGCGTGTATGCCGAGCTCTGGAGGCTGCAGGCCGAAGGGCAGGAAACGCCCTGATTGCCTCCTGAAGCAGCCGCCTAGCCCCGCAGCCGGCGAGTCCGCCTGCGCCCCTTGAACGCCATGGCTACGAGCGCCAGCACCGCTACGCCGATGGCGGCCTTGCGCGCGGCGCCCATCGGGTTGTGCCTGAGCTCGGCGCGGCCGCCCATCTCGGCATACACGTTCGGTACGTGCCCGCGCGAGATGTCCTCGATCAGGCCCTCGCCCATCTGCACCCGGTCGGCCAGCAGCAGCATGAGCCAGTGCCGGAGGTCGTTTTCCGAATGCCGGAACGCCACGCGCCGCAAGCGGCCGCTCAGGCCCGAAGGCGGCAAGGTGCTCCCGAAGATGGGCGTGATGCCGGGGCGCTCGGTCGAGTGAAGCACCTCGGCATGCGAGTGCTGCTGCTCCGGCGGCTCCACCGGGTGCGGCAGCCGCGGCGGCGTGCGCTCCTTGGGGTAGGCCGGGCGCATGGCGGGGTCGAGGTCGGCGCCCCAGCCGATGATGTGCGCATGGCTGGGCGACGGCGAACGGGTGTTCGAAGGATCTGGCATGTTCATTGGTGCGCTCCCGTCAATCAAAGGCTCGCGGCGGCGGTGGTCGTTTCCCGCACCATGCCTGGCGGCACCAGCACGGTCTTGATGCAGTTGTCGAGCTTGCTCGAGAAGATGTGATACGCGTCGGCCACGTCGCGCAGGTCGATGCGGTGCGAGATCACGCGGCGCGGCTCCAGCCGGCCAGCCTGGATGTGTTCGATAAGGCGCGGCAGATGCCGCTTCACGCTGGCCTGGTTCATGCGCAGCGTGAGGCCCTTGTTCACCGCATTGCCGATGGGCACCGCGTTGAAGGTAGGCCCGTACACGCCGACGATCGATACGGTTCCGCCCTTGCGAACCGAGTTGATGCACCAGTGCAGCACCGTGGCTGCGCCGCCCTGCAGCTTGAGCTTGACGCCCAGCAGAGTCTGCGCAAAGTTACCGGCCGCCTCGCAGCCCACGCAGTCGATGCACACATCGGCACCAAGGCCGTCGGTCATCTTCTTGATGTGGATCGCCATGTCGCCCACCTGCTTGAAGTCGATCACCTCGCACTGCGCATACGAGCGCACGAACTCCAGCCTGTAGTCGACATGGTCCACCACGATCACGCGGCCCGCGCCCAGCAGCCAGGCCGACTTGGCCGCGAAGATGCCGACCGGCCCCGCGCCGAAGATCACCACCGTGTCGCCTTCGCGAATGTCGCCCATTTCGGCGGCCTGGTAGCCGGTGGGCAGTGCGTCGGTCAGCAGCACGGCATCGTCCAGGTCTATGTCGGCCGGAATCACCGTGGGCCCCACGTCCGCCATAGGCACGCGCACGTATTCGGCCTGCCCTCCGTCGTAGCCGCCCGCCGTGTGCGAGTAGCCGAAAATGCCGCCCACCGCCGTGGCCTCCGGGTTGGTCGAATGGCAGTTGCTGTAGAGCTCCTTCTGGCAGAAGTAGCAGCTGCCGCAGAAGATGTTGAAAGGCACCAGCACGTGGTCGCCCGGCTTCAGGTGCTGCACCGCCGAGCCCACCTCCTCGACCACGCCCGTGAACTCATGCCCGAAGGTGGAGCCGATGCGCGTGTCGGGCACCAGGCCGTGGTACAGGTGCAGATCGGACCCGCAAATGCATGAGCGCGTCACCCGCACGATGGCGTCGCCGGGGTGTTCGATCTCGGGCTCGGGCTTGTGCACCGCGCGAATCCGGTAGGGGCCGCGGTAGTTCATTGCCAGCATCGGTTGCTCCTTCTTGAATACGGCGCCAGCATCTGCGCCGGGTGAGTACGCCGCGCAAGCTGAGACCCACAGGACTCGTCGGACAGCGCCCACATTGCGTCAAGTGCCGGCACGCGCCGGCCAGTCGGGTCCGAGTTCGCGGTGAATGGCCGAAGCCGCAATGGCCGCGCCGCCCATGGCCACAGCAATCTGGTTGAGGCCGGTGGACACATCGCCCGCCGCATACAAGCGGGGCACGGTCGTCGCATGGTGGGCATCGACCTGGACGTACCCCGTGTCGTCGACCGATGCGCCAAGCGCCACTGCAATCTGCGAGTGCACGGTCAGGCCCAGCGCGCAGTAGAGCGTGTCGCACAGCGTGTGGGTGCCTGCATGCGTCAGCTCGACGCGTTCGCCGTTCCTTCGTATGGATTCGACCGGTGCATCGTTCCAGCGGATGCCGGCATCAGCCAGGCGGCGCCGCTCTTCCGCAGCAAGGCCGGGTCCGCCCTGCGCCATGAACAGCGTGATGTCGGCGCTGAAGTGACGCAGGTAGATCGCTTCCGCCACGCCGGCCGGGCCGTTGGCATACACGCCGACGGTCTTGCCGATCACCTCGTAGGCATCGCATACCGGGCAATAGCGCAGCACGCCGGCGTCCAGTGCGGCGCGCACGTGCGGCATGGCGGGTGGAATGTCCGTCACGCCGGTGGCAAGCAGCAGCCGCCTGCCCGCGATGGGTCCCTCCTGGGTTGCCAGGCGAAAGCCGTCCGGCGTGCGCTCTGCCCGCTCGACAAAGGTTTCGACGATGCGGACCGGGTAGCCGCGCAACTGCGCACGCAGCATGTCGCGCACCTTCGCACCCGAGATTCCGTCGGCAAAGCCGGGATAGTTGTGCGAGCGCGGAATCTTCTCGACCCGGCTTTGGCCCGCATCGACGAGCACCACCGAGCGGCGGAAGCGGGCCAGGTAGATCGCCGCCATGAGCCCGGCCGGACCACCGCCGACAACGACCGTATCGGCGATGGGTTCGGACCGAGCCTGCACGATGAAGCTCGCGTTGCGCGCTGGCTGCGGCCTTGCGGTCAGACCTTCGGCTTGCCCAGTTCGGTTGCCAGCTCGTCGAGGATGGCGTCGTCCGACATGCCCAGCTCCGCGCCCGTAGGCGGGTTGCTGGTCGGGTCTGAAGCCGTGCGAGTGGCCATGGCTTCCACCGCTGCCTGGTCTTCGGCGGTGAGCTGCACGGTCGGTTCGCCGGAGCCGCCGTCCACCGCCATCTGCTCTTCGGGCTTGCTGACGAACTCCCATTTTTCGCCCTGGTTCCAGGGCCCGCGCACCTCGCCGCCCTTGGACATGTCGAAGTAGACCTTCGTGAATTCAGGCATGCCGGGCAGCTTGCCCGGCGGAAAGTTGGGCTGGATTGCGTAGAGCGCCTTCTCGAAAGACTTCTGGTGCGCGATCTCGCGCGTCATCAGAAAGCCCAGCGCCTCCTTCACGCCGGGATCGTCCGTCAGGTTGATGAGCCGCTCGTACACGATCTTGGCGCGCGCCTCCGCCGCGATGTTGGAGCGCAAGTCAGCCGTGGGCTCGCCGATGGTGTCGATGTAGGCGGCGGTCCACGGTACGCCCGCCGAGTTGACCAGCGCAGGGCCGCCGCCATAGAGCACCTGTGTGATGTGGCTGTCGTTGCCCGCACCTGTGATGCTGCGGAAAGCTTCCGCCTCGGCATCCACTCCTTCGGCGAGGCGGCCCTTGGCCCCCTTGTTGAGCATGGCGACGATGGTGCCGATGACTTCCAGGTGGCTCAACTCTTCAGTGGCAATGTCGAACAGCATGTCCTTGCGGCCGGGGTCGTCCTCGCCGACGGCCTGCGTGAAATAGCGGCAGGCGGCAGCGAGCTCGCCCTGCGGGCCGCCGAACTGTTCGAGCATGAGATTGGCAAGGCCGGGATTGGTCTCGCTGACGCGCACGGTGTATTGCAGTCGCTTGTTGTGAGAGAACATGCGTGGGGCTCCTTCAAGGGAAGAAAGTTGGTAGGAAAGAACGGAAAACGACTTCCATGTTGCAGAGCCCCGTACGCTCCGGACTCGGCATGTGCGCCACGCTGATGTAGGTTGAATCCGCCTGTGCGAATCCACCTGTGCGTTACCGCGTGTGTGTGTCTTTCCTTCCGGCGTCCCCGCCCAGCGATCTGTTTGCCGCAATACAGAAGTCGATGAGCGAATCCATCTCCGTGGTTTTGTCGAAGAACGCGTCGGCCCCCACTTCGGCGGCGCGTTCCCGCACCGGCTCGCGCGCGTAGTTCGACATCAGCGCGACCTGCTGACGAGGCGAGCGCACGGCGCAGCGCCGCAAGATATTGAAGCCGTGGCCGCGCTCCAGAAAAAGGTCGATCAATGCCAGGTCCCAATCCTGCGGATGCGCTTCGAGCCAGTCGATCGCCTCTTCTTCGGTGGCCGCGGCGAACACGATCTCCATCCGCGGGATCGCCCGCAAGACCTGCCCGAGATGCTCGCGCATGGCGGCATCGTCTTCCGCCAGGAAAACTCTCATCGAAGGCTCTCTCCCTCCGGCTCTTCCGCCCTTTCTTCGTCGAGCGGCGGTGCGTCGAAGGGCTCGGTGTGGCGAACGACCCATTCGATGATCCGCCTTGCCGCGTCTTCCCGGCACGAGGGCGCACCGCTGCCCAGGAAGCCGTGCGTCTCGCCCGGGTAGAGCACCAGCTCAGCCGGCGTGTCGCCCGCACGCGCAAGAGACACGAACAGCTCTTCCGACTGGCACTTGGGGCAGCGTTCATCGTCCTTGCCTTGCATGAAGAGCGTCGGGGTCGACGATTTCTCGATGTGCTGCAGCGGGGAAAGCCTGGCGGCCAGCTTGCGGTCGAACACCGGAGAACTGGCCATGTAGAACGGGTCGGCGTAGTAACCGCCGTCCGAGGTGCCGTAGTGGGTCTCGATGTTGCCGACGGGCGCCATCACCACCGCGGCGGCGAACGCATCCGAGTTGCCCGTCGCAAAGCCGCTCAGGTAGCCGCCATACGACTTGCCCGAGATGGCGACCCGCCCGTCCGACACACCATCGGCGCGCAGTTGCCTGATCGCCGCGAGGTGCTGCGGCAGGTCGTGCGTGCCCCAGTGGCCCGCAAGCCGCCGGCAGAATTCGCGGCCATAACTGGCCGAGCCCACGGCGTTCAGTGCAAGCACCGCCCAGCCCCTGGCGCACAGCACCTGCCAGAAGACGTTGGTGTCGAAGTCGAGCAACGCGTAGCTCGCAGGCCCGCCGTGCACATCGTTCAGCAGCGGCTGGGGCTGCGTGCTGCCAGGTGCGCGTAGCAGCCAGCCCTCGATGCGTTCCGTGCCGCCCCGGCCGTCCGGCACCTCGAACTCCATTGCGCGCACCTCGATGCCCGGGCGGTCGTGCCACCAGGGGTTCAAGCGGCTCAGCTGGCGCTCCCGGCCGGGCTCGCCGGTGCCGCTTTCTTCTTCGCCGCGCGGCCGCGACCATAGCTCGCTGGGCAGAGAAGGATGGTCCACGCTGTAGACGAAATGCCGCTCCGTGCAGCCGAAGACACCCAGCTGCCGGTCCCCGCCGGCGAGCACCCGCAGCGACTCGCGCGCCACATCGAGCGCGACGATCTGGTGCCGCCCGCGATGGGCGCGCGTGAACACCAGGCAATTGCCGTCGGGCGTCCATTGAACCGAGCCGGGGTCGGCCACGTCCACCGTGTCCTCGCAGAGGGCCCGCACCTTTCCCGAGGCCGCTTCGGCAATCCACAGCCGTGGCTCGGCATCGCCTTCCTCGCGCGCACCGGTGAAGGCAATGTGGCGCCCGTCGGGCGACCAGCAAGGCTGCATCACGATGGCGTGCTCATGCGTCAGGCGCCGCGCATTGCGGCCATCCGCATCGCACACCCAGAGATCGTTGCAATGCGCAAACCGCCCCTCCCGCGTGCGTGAAAAGGCGATGTGTTGCCCGTCCGGCGACACGTCGAAGGCGAGCACGTCGAAAGCGCCGTCGGTCAGTTGCGTGTGCCGCCCGCTGGCGGCATCGAGCCGGAACAGGTGGAACTCGCGCTGCAGCAGATAGCCCACGCCGTCTTCCTTGTAGGGAAGCCGCCATGCCACCTCGGGCATGCATTTGCGCGTTTCGGGTGGTTTGCCGTTGGCGCGCGCACCGCGCAGGTCGGGATCGGTCTTCACGGCCACTGCGACCACCAGCGACTTGCCGTCAGGCGCCCACCGGAGGTTGGACACGCTTTGCGGAAAGCCGCCAAGCTGCCATGCCTCTCCGCCGTCGCGCCGGATGAGATGGACCTGCGGCGAGCCGCCGCGGTTCGACAGGAATGCAAGCCGGGTGCCGTCCGGAGACCAGCGCGGCGACTCGTCCCGCCCCGGACCGCGCGTGAGCTGCAAGGCCGCCGAGCCATCCAGCGCAAAGGTCCAGATGCAGGAGATGTAGCTGTCGTTCTCCCGATCGACCGACGACACCGCGCAAGCAGCGAGCTGGAGGCCGGGCGCGCAGTGAAGGTCCAGGACTTTCTGGTGGAGGTAGAGGTCTTCAACGCTGAAGGGTTGTGTCATGTCGATGTCTCCGCATGCAAAGAAGAGGAGGCAACCCGCGTGCCCGAGGCCGATGCCCGTGCCCCGCGCACCAGCCGGTCGCGGCATGTAAGACGTGCCGTCAAAAACGGTTTGGCGGATGCGGGCGGGCGATGGGAATCGTCCTGCACCGCGTGCTCTTTCCGTCCGACTGCCCGTTCGGCCGGTCGAAGGAGGATGGCGGTTGGCGAACAACAGGAGCACCAGTCATGAATCGGAAGCAAACGTCCGCCACGCCGGCGGAACCCGCGCCTCTCACGCAGGGCAAGCTGCCGCTCGAGGCCGAGGTACGCGCAAACGACCTCGAGCTGGATGAATCGACGACGCCGGAAGAGGCGGGAGACATGGGCGACGATGAGGCGCAACCCGGCAAGGGCGAGAACGCGCCGGGTTTTCTAAAGCGCCGGAAACCCTGACGCGACCAGCGAAGCGCTCGGGCGCCTTGCAGCCCGATGCAAGCTCACACCGCGCCGCCAGCCTTTTCGCTTACCGCGGCTGAGGCCCCGCCGGTGACCTGGTCCATCCACCGCAACAGCTCTTCGATGAACCGGCTCTGCGCCGCCTTGCTCGACAGCTCATGGTCCGCCCCTTCGAGAATGCGGTAGTCGAAGGACCGCGCATTCCTGAACGCCGCCTTGTAGCTCTTCACTGCAGGGTGAGGCACTGTCTCGTCGTCTTCGGATTCGATCAGCAGAACGTCGCCCGAAAACGCTTCGCATGCGGCAAGCGCCGCGTTTTCTTCAGGGCTTCGAACGCTGCGGCGGTAGCGGTCGAGCTCGTCCTTGTCCAGCTCTTGCTTGGGAACGAACCAGTCCTCGTCGCGATACAGCGCGGGTGAGCGCAGCGCCATCCACTGAAGTGGCCTTTGGGCGCTCAGCAGCGCGCCAAGATAGCCGCCATAGCTGAAGCCGATGAAGGCCACGGCCCTGCCCTCGACCACCTGCTGCGCCACCAGGCCGTCGTATGCCGCAACGAGTTCTTTCAGGTGCTGGTCGCGGCTCATTTCATTGCGCGTGCCGTCCTGGCTTCGGTCCCCGGAAAATCGACGCGGCGCATGAGCCAGCCTTGCTCTTCCAGCGCGGCGCTGATGCGGTCGTACTGCTCGTGCTTGCTGTCGTCCCATCCGGGCACAAGAAGCACCGCAGGCTTCTGCGCCACGCGGCGCTGCAAGACGTCGGGCGTCAATGGCGACAACGAACCCAGGTCTTTGCTCATGAGCGGGATCCCTCCGATCGCTCCGATTCATCCCAATAGGCGACAACGGTTTTCCTGGCTTCGTGCTCGTCGATCCACCGGATGCCACGCGCTCTAAGGCTTTCGAACAGGTTGTTCCGGTCCTCGAAATGTCCCGTGGAAAGCAGCGAACAGCGGAGCTCGCCTTCCTTGCGTACTTCGGCCACGCCAGAACTTTGGCCACCGCTCGCCGTCTTTTCGGAGAAGAAGGCGATCTCCCATCCTTTGTGAAAGTACTGCCCCTGCGGAATGAGCTCCATCGCTGCCCCTGTGCTCTGCGGATCCAAATGCAGTGCAAAGTTCGCACTGCTTACTTTGTGTGAAAAATTTCACGGGATGTCACTGTACACGCGGTGGAATTGATGAGTTGCAGCCGATTCGGGGATGCGCTGGCGCGGGTGAAAAAGCCTCCAAACCGCTCTGCCAAAGGCCCGAATGACAAGGGATTGGGAGGCCGCAGATGCAGGTAGCGTCCGACACGGGCCGCCTCGGGCGCGACTTATAGATTGGGCCAACCTCGCCGAGGTGGAGGTCCGGCCCTTGCCGGGCTGCAAGGAAAACGATGAAAACGCTCCGACCCTTTACGCGTGCCCTGATGCTCGTCTGCGCTGCTGCGCTTGCCGCCGGGTGCGCGGCTCCGGAAGACCCCGCATCGAGGCCGGCCACAGCCCGGGCGGGCGGCCTTCAAGACCCGCAGTTCATCACCGCGGCAACAGGCAACGGCCGCTACGAAGTCCAGGCGTCGCGCCTGGCCATGTACCGCGCCGCTAGCCCCCAGGTGCGAAGCTACGCGCAGATGCTCGTCGACCACCACACGCGGGCCAACAACGAACTCATGGACCTGGTGCGTGCCCGCGGCATGCGGCTGCCCGGCGTGCTCCCACGCGACAAGCGCGCGAAGCTGGACCGCCTGGCGTCGGCCTCGGGCGGCGAGTTCGACCGCATGTACATCCGCATCGTGGGCATCGAAGACCACCAGGCGGACATTGCGCTGTTCGAGCGCGCGAGCCGCGAGCTTCGCGACCCCGAACTGCGGGCCTGGGCGGGCAAGACCTTGCCCGCGCTGCGCTCGCATCTGGACGCGGCGCAATCGCTCGGTTCGGCAATGCGGTGATCGTTCAGGCCTCGGCAAGGAACGCGAGCAGCAACGCATTCACTTCCTCGGGTATCTCGTGGTGCAGCCAGTGCGTGGCGCCCGGCAGGTGAAGCACTTCGCATGTGCCGCAGAATGCCGCGCCCGCTTCGGCCAGGCCGCTCGATAGCGCTGGATCTTCGTCACCCCACAAGACCATTGCCGGAATTTCGATCTGCCGGCTGAGCGGCCGCGCCAGCGGCATTGCCCTGTACCAGTTGAGCATGGCGCTGAGTGCGCCTTCGCGCGACCACGCCTCGCGGTACTTGGCCAGCGCTGCCTCGTCGAAGGTTCCGGGCGGGCTTCGGCTGGTGAGCGCCAGCGCAAGCAGCGCATGGTCGTTTGCGCTCAGCGCCATCTCGGGCAGCCACGGCATCTGGAAGAAGCCGACGTAGGCGCTGCGCACGGCCTGCAGCGGATGGGTGAGCGCATAGCTTGCCAACGTGGCCGGATGCGGCGCGTTCAGGATCGCAAGGCGGCTCAGCCGGGCCGGCTCCCGTGCGGCGAGATGCCATGCAACGATGCCGCCCCAGTCATGCCCCACGACCGCAAAACGCTCGTGCCCCAGCTCACTGCATATGCCGCACACATCGTCGGCCAGCGTATCGAGCGCATAGGCGCCGATGCCGCCGGGCTTGTCCGATTCGCCATACCCGCGCTGGTCCGGCACGATCACGCGCAGGCCGGCAGCGGCAAGCGGCTCGATCTGGTGCCGCCAGCCGTACCAGAACTCCGGAAAGCCGTGCAGCAAGACCACCGCGGGCCCGTCCTCCGGCCCGCAGGTCGCCAGGTGAAAGCCGATGCCGTTCGCGGCAACGCGCTGATGGCGGATCAACTGCGCGGCACCAGGCGCATCGGCATGGTCAGGCCGTAGAGGCCCGCCAGTCCAACCAGCACATAGACGATGCGGCTGGCCATCGACATCTCGCCGAAGATGGCCGCGACCAGATCGAAGTTGAACGCGCCGACAAGGCCCCAGTTGATGGCCCCGACGATCATCAGGACCAGCGCGATCCAGTCCGCGATGCCGAGAGAGTGTTTGGCGAGTGCCGCGTCGTTGCGAAGGGTAGTGCTCATGCGAAATGCTCCTGCGTTGAGAGAAACCGAATCAAGGCGGGATGCTCTTCTGCGCAGTGGGCCGCCGCGTAGGAAAACCGCCGGTGAGAGCGTCGGCGCCGCCAGCAGTTGCACGCCGCGGAGGCAGCCATGCATCGCCGCCGCCTCACGAGCCGGTGGGCCGTCTTCCTACACATGCAACTGATCGGGGGAAGAGCATTTTCTGGAACGCCCGAAGGAGTCAGCAATGCCACATGAAACCTATGCCGCATGCATTGAAGCGTGCAACGGCTGCGCCACGGCGTGCAATCACTGCGCGGCCTCTTGCCTGAAGGAAAGCGATGTCGCCATGATGGCCAGGTGCATCGCGCTGGACATCGACTGCGCGGCCGCCTGCCAGTTTGCCGCCGCCGCGATGGCGCGCGGCAGCGAACATGCCAGGTCCATCTGCGCCCTGTGCGCGGACATCTGCCAGGCCTGCGGCGAAGAATGCGTCAAACACAAGGCCGGGCACTGCCAGGCATGCGCCAAGGCATGCCGGGAGTGCGCGGCAGCGTGCCGCTCAATGGCCGGTTGAACCGCCGTTCACTGCGCGGGTTCGATTGCGGTCACGACGAACTTGCCGTCGATCTTCTCGGCCTGGAAGCGCACCTTCTCGCCGGTCTTCACCTTGTCGAGCAAGGCGTCTTCCTTGACGCCGAAAACCATGGTCATGCCGGGCATGTCCAGGTCCGTCAGCGGGCCGTGCTTGATGGTGAGTTTCTTGTTGTCCTTGTCCACCTTGCGGACCTCGCCGTCGGCGAGTTCCGCGGCGGCCACGGCGCCAGTGAATGAAAGTGCGGCGACCAAGGCCGCGAGTGCGATACGGATGTTCGGCATCTTCGATTTCCTTTCCTTGTTTACTTGGCAGCCTTGGCAACCTTCACGGCGCCCTTCATGCCCGCGTCGTAGTGGCCCGGCTGCAGGCAGCCGAAATCGACCTTGCCCGCCTTGGTGAACTGCCAAACGATCTCGCCGGTCTTGCCCGCGGCCAGCGTCACCATGTTCGGATCGGCATGCTCCATTTCGGGGTTCTTCTTCATGGCTTCGTAGTGCTCCTTGAGTTCCTTCTCGGTTCCGAGCACGAGCTCGTGCTTCAGCTGGCCGGAGTTCTTGACGACGAAGCGGACGGTCTCGCCCTGCTTCACGGAGATGTCGGCCGGCGTGAAGCGCATCGAGTCGGTCATGTCGACGTTGACGGTGCGCGTGGCCTTGGCGGCAACGCCGGGTTTGCCGATGGCGGCATCGGCATCGTGCCCATGGCCACCGGCGTGGTTGCCGGCGGCCGAGGCGCCTGTGGCCACCAGCGCGGCGAAGGCGGAGAAAGCGGTGAACGCGATATGGCGAAGCGTGTGTTTCATGGTTTTCCTTCCAATAAAAAATCAATGGCCGGCATGGCCGGAAGTGGCCTTGCCCGGCTTGCGGACCTGCACTTCGATGTTGTTGGCGGGCATGTTCCGCGCGGGCATGGCGGCCGCACCTGCGCCGCGCTGGCGCGCGGGCTCGGGCGACGGGCCGTCCAGCTCGTAGGCCACCGTGCCCTTGGGATGCTTGAACCAGCCGGGGTTGCTGTAGTCGCCCGGCTTCTGGTTCTTGCGCACCTTCACCATGCTGAACATGCCGCCCATCTCCACGGAGCCAAACGGACCTTGGCCCGTCATCATGGGCGCCGTGTTGTCGGGAATCGGCATCTCCATTTCCGCCATGTCGGCCATGCCGCGCTCGCCCATCACCATGTAGTCGGGCACAAGATTGGTGATCTGCCTGGCCACGTCCTTGTGGTCCAGGCCGATCATCGTGGGCACGTCGTGGCCCATGGCGTTCATGGTGTGGTGGCTCTTGTGGCAGTGGAAGGCCCAATCGCCTTCCTCGTCGGCCAGGAACTCGATCTGGCGCATCTGGCCGACCGCCACGTCGGTGGTCACCTCGTACTGGCGCGTGCTCTTGGGGGTCGGGCCGCCGTCAGTGCCGGTGACGAGAAACTCATGCCCGTGCAGGTGCATCGGGTGGTTGGTCATCGTCAGGTTGCCGATGCGGATGCGCACCTTGTCGTTCAGCCTCACGTTGAGCGAATCGATGCCCGGAAAGATGCGGCTGTTCCAGGACCACAGGTTGAAGTCCAGCATCGTCATGATCTTGGGCGTCGCGCTGCCGGGCTCCACGTCGTAGGCGTTGAGCAAGAACACGAAGTCGCGGTCGACCTTTTCGATCAGCGGGTGCTCGGCCTTCGGGTGCGTGACCCAGAAGCCCATCATGCCCATGGCCATCTGCGTCATTTCGTCCGCATGCGGGTGGTACATGAAGGTGCCGGGCCGGCGCGCGACGAACTCGTAGACGAAGGTCTTGCCCGGGCGAATCGGCGGCTGCGTCAGGCCGGAGACGCCGTCCATGCCGTTGGGCAGGCGCTGGCCGTGCCAGTGCACGCTGGTGTGCTCGGGCAGCTTG
Organism: Variovorax sp. S12S4; assembly: GCF_023195515.1. Classification (NCBI taxonomy): domain Bacteria; kingdom Pseudomonadati; phylum Pseudomonadota; class Betaproteobacteria; order Burkholderiales; family Comamonadaceae; genus Variovorax; species Variovorax sp. S12S4. The sequence goes on along the minus strand of NZ_JALPKR020000002.1, from coordinate 2,887,843 downwards.
TTGGTCACGAAGATCCGCACCCTGTCCCCTTCGACCACCTCGATGGTCGGGCCGGGCGACTGGCCGTTGTAGCCCCACAGGTTGGCCTTGAAGCCGGGCGCCATTTCGCGCACCACGGGCTCGGCCACGAGGTGAAACTCCTTCACGCCGTTGTTCATGCGCCAGGGCAGGGTCCAGCCGTTGAGCGTGACCACGGGGTTGTAGGGCCGCCCGCTCGAAGGCGCGAGCGGCGGCATGGTGTCGGGCGTGGTGCGGGTCACGGGCTCGGGCAATGCGGCCATCGCCACCTTGCTCACGCTTGCGGCGGCGATGGCACCGGTGATGGCACCCGCGCCGCCCAGAAAATTGCGTCTGTTGGTCATGTCGTTCAAATCGTTGGTGGGCGTGCGCGCTCAGTGGGCGGCACTTGCAGTGGCGGCCTCGCCGCCCGAACCGGCTACGGGGGCGCCCGTGGCTGTCGGCTTTCCGATCACCGAGGCCGCCAGGGCGGCGTCGGCCAGCCAGAACTGCTGCTGGGCGTTGATGGCGTTGCTCACGCTCGCGATCTGGTCGCGCGCTTCGGCCAGCAGCTCGAACACGCCGATCAGCATGCCGTTGTAGCGAAGCACGTTTTCGTCGGCCATGGCCTGGCGCAGCGGAACGATCTCGTCGCGGTAGTGCCGCGCGATGTCGTAGGCTGTGCGGTAGGCCGAGTAGCCATCGCGCAACTGCGACGAGGCACCGCGCACCGCGCCGTCATAGCGGTTGGCCGCGGCCAGCGATCGCGCGTTCAGCGCATCGCGTTGCGCCGAGCCCCAGTCGAACAACGGCAGCCGGATGTCGAGCTCGAAGCCGCGCCGCGTGCTCTTCGTGCCTTCGGCGTTGTCGAATACCGTGTCGCGCCGGCCACCGACCTCCACGTCGACGAAGGTCGACAGCAGGTTGATGCCCTGCGACTTGCCCGCCACATCGAGCTGGGCACGTGCGAGCTGCACGTCGAGCCGCTGCTCGGTCGCGGTGGCGGCCACTTCCTTCGGCTCGCGCGGTGTCTTGGGCAAGTCGGGCAACCGATCCGGCAAGGCCAGCCTGGCGGCCTGCGCGTCGTCGAGCCCCAAGGCGCGAACCAGTTCCTCGCGCGCGGCCGTGGCGGCGTGCTGCGCCGAAGCCAGTTGCGTGGTCGCATCGGCATAGAAGACCTGCTGGCGCGCGCGCTGCAGCTTGCTGAAGTTGCCGATCTGCTGCATGCGCCGAGCGAGTTCCGCGCTGGCCTGGGCCGAGCGGTTGACCTGCTCGGCGTACTTCAGCGTCTGCTGCGCCGCCACGGCGCGGACCCAGGCCTGCCGCACCTGCGTGACCTGGTCGACCACGGCGCCGGTGAGCTGCACCTTGGCCTGGCTGGCCTGGCTTCGCGAGATGGACAGGCGCTGCGGCAGCAGGATGAGATCCACCAGCCCGAACGACAGCAGCCGGCCAAGCTCGAGTTCGCTGTTCAGGCGCATGCGCTCGAAGGTGAAGACCGGATTCGGCAACCGGCTCGACTGGTTGGCCGCGGCAATGTCGCCCCAGCTCTGCGCGACCAGGGCCTGCACCGAGGGGCTGTTGGCCAGCGCGAGCTGCACCGCATCGGTCTGCGACAGCGGCTTGAGAGCAGCTCCTGCGCGAGCGCCGAGCGGCGGTCCCGCTGCTCTTGCGTGCGGCTGAGTTCGAGCTTGCCGCCTGTGAACTGCCGGGCACTGGTGTTCGTGTCCTGCAGCGCGTCGTCGATACCGACCGAGGCGCAGCCTGCCAGCAGCGTGGCCGCGAATGCAGCGGCGCCCAGGCGAAGGGCGGGCTTCATGGCTGCTGCTCCTTCTTGGGCGGCATGGGCATCGTGTGGCCCCGGTGCGCGGCAGGGTCTTCCGTCTTGCCCTTGGCCGGTTGTTCGGCCCCTGCCGAATTGCCGCCCGCCGCCTCCTTGGCATAGGCCTGCCAACCGCCGCGCTGGCGCACGGTCTCGTTGGCCTCCTTCCAAGGAATGGGCTTTTCGTCAGTGAAAGGCCGGTAGTCCTCGAGCGCGGACTTGTAGGTCAGGGCTGGGGGCGCAGCCGCCGGCGCTTCGCCCGGCGCGGGCTGCGCCATGGCAGCCACCGCCGCCATGGCGGGAAATACAGCCAGCCAACGGGCCGGCAATGGATGGAACATGGAGTCCTCGCAACGTGTTCATGAACGGAGTGCGCCAATGCGGCCCGGGAACGGGCGCGGCGCAGCGATGCATGAGCGTTCGCGGCAGGGCAGCGGCGGCCCGTGACCAGGTCACAGGCGCGCATGCACAAACGCGAACGCGTTAGGCGCGAGGAGGTTTGTCGAGAACGCGAGGCTCGAGCGTGGCCATCGCGAGGGGAGGCTCCACCAGGTCTGCGCGAGGCAGGCCGTGGAGTACCGCGAATTGCGGCGTGCTGATCAGGGCGGTGCCGTGGCATGCGCCGCAGGTGCCGCACTTGTGCATTGCGTCGGGCTCGGCGCTGGCGGTGTTGCCGGCGCTGTCATCCGCGGATTGCTTTGCTTTGTCTTGGGCCTTGGCGTGATGGTCCGCATGCCCATTGCCGCCGTGCGAGTGTTCGGCCGAGGCCGTTGCAGCCGCATGGCTACCGCCGTGCTCCGGTGTGCAAAAGGCCATGGCTACCGCCGCGTACCCCTGGAACGGCACGGCGATCATCATGACCCAAAGAACGAACAGGCGGACCCGATACATGCGGGAATTGTATCGGCCGGGAGAACAGCAACAAGACCGATGCGGGAATTAGTCCACAGCCGTCCAACGAAAGAATTACAAGAAGCGACGCAGTTAAAAAGCAATGGCTCCAGTCGCTTTTGCTCACCTATGATGGCGCCCGCTGACGCGCAGCGCACCGATGCAAAGTCGGAGCGCGGCCAGCTTGATGCACTGACTTTTAATATTCATAAGAAGGGGAGCTCCAATGCACCATCTCAAACTACCTATCGCCGTCTCCGTCATCATGGCTGCCGCCCTCGCGGGCTGTGGAGCCATGAAGGGCGCAGACACCGGCGCTCTCGCGCAAGTCGGCGGCTCGGCCTACAAGGCCATGTCGCTGACCGACGCGGACATTGCAACGATGTCCGACCAGTCTTGCGCCGCAATGGACCAGAAGAACGAAGTCGCACCCGCCAACAGCCGCTACACCACGCGGCTGAACCAGGTGGTGCGCGCCATGCCCACCAGCGTGAACGGCAAGACGGCCAACTACAAGGTCTATCTCACCAAGGACGTGAACGCCTGGGCCATGGCCAACGGCTGCATCCGCGTGTACAGCGGGCTGATGGACCTGATGAACGACGACGAGCTGCGCGGCGTCATCGGCCATGAAATCGGCCACGTGGCACTGGGCCATTCCAAGTCGCGCATGCAAACCGCGTACGCAGCCTCGGCTGTCCGCGGCCTTGCCAGCGCCGCCGGTGGTGTCGTGGGCCAGCTGTCGCAATCGCAAGCGGGCGACCTCGGCGAGAAGTTCATCAACGCCCAGTTCTCCCAAACGCAAGAGAGCGCGGCCGACAACTACTCGTTCGACCTGCTGACGGAACGCAAGCTGGAGCGCAAGGGCCTGGTGAGCAGCTTCCAGAAACTCGCCGCGCTGAGCAGCGGCAGTTCGGGCAGCTCGATCCTGAGCTCGCACCCGCCGTCGAGCGAGCGCGCTGCAGCAATGCAGAAGCGCCTCGACACCAAGGCCAAGTAAGGCCGGCCTCCCGACCGGCACGCGCCGCCTGCGCGCGTAGCCGGTCGCCTGGGCCTACTTCTCTCTTATTTCTGGATGTCGCCCAGGCAGAGATACTTGATCTCGACGTAGTCGTCCATGCCATGGTGCGAACCTTCGCGCCCAAGGCCTGACTGCTTCACGCCGCCGAAGGGCACGTGCTCCGTGGCGATCACGCCGGCATTGATGCCGACCATGCCGTACTCCAGCGCCTCCGCCACTCGGAAGATGCGGCCCACGTCGCGCGTATAGAAGTAGCTCGCCAAGCCGAACTCGGTGTTGTTGGCGGCATCGATGGCGTCCTGCTCGGTCTTGAAGCGAAACACCGGCGCAAAGGGGCCAAAGGTTTCTTCCTTCGCACACAGCATGTCCGGCGTGGCCTCGGCAATGACCGTCGGCTCGAAGAACTGCCCCTCGATCTTGTGGCCGCCCGCCAGCAGCTTGCCGCCCTTGGCCACCGCGTCGTCGACGTGTCGCTGCACTTTTTCAACGGCCGCATCCTCGATAAGCGGCCCCTGCACCACGCCCTCTTCAAAGCCGTTGCCGACCTTGAGCGCCTTGACCTTGGTCGCGAACTTCTCGACGAAGCTGTCGTAGATGCCGTCTTGCACATACAGCCGGTTCGCACACACGCAGGTCTGGCCGGCATTGCGGTACTTGCTGGCCATGGCACCCTCGACCGCCGAATCGACATCGGCATCGTCGAACACCAGGAAAGGCGCGTTGCCGCCGAGCTCGAGCGACAGCTTCTTGACCGTCGGCGCGCACTGGCTCATGAGGATGCGGCCGACTTCGGTGGAGCCGGTGAAGCTCAGGTGCCGCACGATGTCGCTCTCGCAAAGTTCCTTGCCGACGGCGATGCTGTTCTGGCTGTCTGCCGTAAGCACGTTGAGCACACCCGCCGGAATGCCCGCGCGCACCGCCAGCTCGGCCGCGGCCAGTGCAGTAAGCGGCGTGAGCTCCGCCGGCTTGATGACGACCGTGCAGCCCGCGGCCAACGCCGGTGCCACCTTGCGCGTGATCATGGCCAGCGGAAAGTTCCATGGCGTGATGGCGGCGCAAACGCCGATGGCCTGCTTCATGACCAGCAAGCGCCGGTTGTTGTCGAACTGCGGCAGCACCTCGCCGTTGACGCGCTTGGCTTCCTCGGCAAACCACTCGATAAAACTCGCGCCGTAGGCCACCTCGCCCTTGGCTTCGGCAAAGGGCTTGCCCTGCTCGGCGGTCATGAGGCGGCCCAGGTCTTCGGTGTTGGCGATCAGCAGGTCGAACCACTTGCGCAGCACGATGCTGCGCTCCTTGCCGGTCTTGCGGCGCCAGGCTGCGAGCGCCATATTCGCAGCGGCGATGGCGAGGACGGCGTCCGCGCGCGTGAGGTTGGCGACGTCGACCAGCTTCTGACCAGTGGCCGGGTCGTTCACGTCGAAGCGACTCTTGCCCTTTGTCCATTCGCCGGCGATCAGCGCGTCGGTCTTGAGCAGGGTCGGGTCGTTGAGCAGTGCGAGGGGGGAGGTTTTCATGGTCAATGGGTCTCGGGTTTGTTGTGATCTGTTGAGGGGTCTTGCTCGGGCGCTTCTAGCTGCCATTCAGGGCGCGCACCCGCCGACGGGGTACCTTGCTCCGCGAATGTCCCCCGGCCTGCGGCCTCCTCCTTTATTTCGCTGCGCAAGGCACCCCATCGACGTGAGCGTCATGCGCGCCGGTCGTTGATCGGCTGCACACCAGCAGCGTGCCCATGTGCACAGGGCATCGGGTGCTCCCCGCAGCGAAATAAAGGAGGAGCCGAAGGCGGGGGACATTCGCGGAGGGGAGTACCCGGTGGCCTTTGCACGCGCCCTGAACAACACACAACTGCATCGCCCCAAAAAAGAACACGCGACCCAGTCTCTCAGCGAAAAGGCACGCCCGGAAGCACGCACAACATTTCGTAGAGAAGATTTGCACCCAGCAGCGCGGTGTTACCGCTGACGTCGTAAGGCGGACTCACCTCCACCAGATCGGCGCCCACCACGTTCAGCCCACGGCAACCGCGCACGATCTCCAGCGCCTGCGGCACCGTAAGGCCGCCGATCTCCGGCGTGCCCGTACCGCCAGCAAACGAAGGGTCGATGCCGTCGATGTCGAAGCTGATGTAGACCGGATGCGTCGGCCCGATGCGCTCGCGCACCTGCGCCATCAGCGGGGCGAGCGACTGGTACCAGACCTCGTGCGCCTGCACCACGGTAAAGCCCTGCTCGCGGGGCCAGTCGAAATCATCGGCCGCATAGCCGGTGCCGCGCAGGCCAATTTGCCAGACCTTGTCGCATGCCAGCAGCCCCTCTTCCACCGCGCGGCGGAACGGCGTGCCGTGGGCGATGCGCTCGCCGAACATGTCGTCGTTCACGTCCGCATGCGCATCGACATGCACCAGCGCGACCGGGCCGTGCTTGCGTGCCACTGCACGCAGGATGGGCAGCGCAATCGTGTGGTCGCCGCCGAGCGTGAGCGGTGCGCAGCCGGCCGCCAGCACCGTGTCGTAGAACGTCGAGATGATGTCGACCGATTTTTCGAGTGAATAGGTGTTGATGGGCACATCGCCCAGGTCGGCCACGTTCAGCTTGTCGAACGGCGCTGCGCCGGTCGCCATGTTGTAGGGCCGCAGCAGCGCCGATTCGGCGCGTATCTGGCGCGGCCCGAAGCGTGCGCCCGGGCGGTTGGAAGTGCCGATGTCCAGCGGCACGCCGATGAACGCCGCGTCCAGCCCTTGCGCGGACGTTGCAGCCGGCAGCCGCATCATCGTGCCAGGGCCGGCGAAGCGCGGCATCGTGTTGCCGCCCAGCGGCTGGTTCGGTGTGGTCGTGGGCATGGTGTGCGGTTTCAGCGCCGCCGGCCGCGCAGCCACTCGAGCGCCAGCAGCAACGTGGTGGTGAAGATGATGAGCAGCGTCGCCACCGCGGCAATGGTGGGCGAGATGTTCTCGCGGATGCCCGTGAACATCTGCCGCGGCAGCGTGACCTGGTCCGGCCCCGCGAGAAACAGCGTGACCACCACCTCGTCGAACGACGTGGCAAAGGCGAACAGCGCGCCCGAGATCACGCCCGGCGCAATCACCGGCAGCGTGATGCGCATGAAAGTCCTGAACGGTGTCTCGCCCAGGCTCAGCGATGCACGCACCAGGTTGTGGTTGAAGCCCGCCAGCGTGGCAAGCACGGTGGTCAGCACAAAAGGCGCGCCAAGCGCCGCATGCACCACGATCAGCCCGAAGTAAGTGTCGGCCAGGCCGAGCGGCGCGAAGTACAGGTACGCGGCCACGCCCACCACCACGATGGGCACCACCATCGGCGAGATCAGCACGCTCATGAGCAGGCCCTTGAACGCGAAGTTGGTGCGCGACAACCCCACCGCCGCCAGGGTGCCGAGCACGGTGGCCAGCGCCGTGGCGGCCGGCGCGACGATGAAGCTGTTGCGCGCCGCGCGTGCCCACTCGGGCGATTCGAACAGGTGGCGGTACCACTGCAGCGACCAGCCCCGGATCGGGTAGGCCAGAAAGGAGCTGTCGGAGAAAGACAGCGGAATCACCACCAGGATCGGCGCCAGCAGAAAGGCCAGCACCGCGACACAGCCGGCGCGCACCAGCCACCAGCCGAGCTTGTCGGCGAAGGTGGCGTAGGCCGGGAATTGAGGGAGCTTGAACATGCGTGTGTGTCCTTCGTGCCGCTCAGCCGAGGCTCAGCTCGGCCTTGCCGATGCGGCGGTACACGGCATACAGCACCAGCGTGGCGACCAGCAGCACGGCGCCCAGCGCACAGGCCATGCCCCAGTTGATTTCCACATTCGTGTAACGCGCGATGTAGTAGCTCAGCATCTGGTCGTCGGCCCCGCCGAGCAGCGCCGGCGTTACGTAGTAACCGATGGCCAGGATGAAAACCAGCAGCGCGCCCGCGCCGATGCCGGGGTAGGTCTGCGGCACATACACGCGAAAGAACGCGGCCAGTGGAGAACTGCCCAGCGAGACGGCTGCGCGCAGGTAGGTGGGCGGAACGCTCTTCATGACGCTGTAGAGCGGCAGGATCATGAACGGCAGCAGGATGTGCACCATGGCGATGATCACGCCGGTGCGGTTGAACAGCAGCGCCAGCGGATGGTCGATCAACCCGATGCCCATGAGGCCGCGGTTGACCAGCCCTTCGGATTGCAGCAGCACGATCCACGCCGCCACGCGCACCAGGATGGACGTCCAGAACGGCACCAGCACCAGGATCATCAGCACGTTGGCCTTGCGCGCGGGCAGGGTCGACAGCCACCACGCCAGCGGATACGCCAGCAGCAGGCAAAAGAAGGTGACCACGGCACTGATGTTGAAGGTGCGCAACAGGATGTTCGCAAAGGCGCGCTGGTCGTCGGGCATGCGCTCCACCTCTCCCGCCACGTTGCGGCGCAGGTCGAGCGAAGCCAGCAGGTAGTCAGGCGTCCAGCGCGAGCCGTTCTTGGCAATGGCCTGCCAATACGGCGCCTCGCCCCAGCGCGGGTCGAGTTCCAGCATGCGCGCCTTCACCTCTTCGGGCGTGCCGGCAATCGGAAGCGCCCGAAAGGTGCTCATCACCAGCGAACGGGCGCCGGCAATTTCAGTGTTGAGGCGGCGCGCCAAGGCGCCCGCGTCGGAGCTGTCTGGCAGCTGCGCCAGGTCGGCCGCCATGGCGGCGTAGGCCGCGGGTGCGGGCGTCTCCTTGCGGTTCCAGTCGTCGAGGGCGCGCACGGTGCGCGGCAGCGCGTTGGCGACCTCCGGGTTCTCGACCGCGCGCTGCAGCAGCGCGACGATGGGCACCAGCAGCGTCAACAACAGAAACACCAGCAGCGGCGCCGTGAGCGCAAACGCCCGCCACTTGCGGCGCGCTTCGGCGCGGGCCAGCGCACGCCGCAGCGAAACGGGGGCTGCCTCCGCCGGAACCAGGGGAACAGTCGTTGCCGCGTGCATGGCCTCTTTCGTTCGTTCGCGCGCCGGTTACTGGGTGGCCCAGGATGCGAAGCGCTTCTCGAGCGCCTCGCCCTGGTCGGCCCAGAAGGCGACGTTGAACTGCAGCGCATCCTTGGCGTTGGTCGCCGAGGTCGGCAGGTCGGCCAGCACCTTGGGGCTGAGCGAAGCCAGTGCCTTGGTGTTGGTGGGGCCGTAGGCAATGTTCTGCGCGTAGACCGACTGGTTGGCCGGCTGCATCGCGAACTGGATGTACTTCAGCGAGGCTTCCTTGTTGGGTGCGCCCTTCGGAATCACCAGGTAGTCCAGGTCGTAGATGCCGCCCGGCCAGTAGATCTTGAGGTCGCGGCCTTCGCGGTTGGCCGCGTCGATGCGGCCGTTGTACACGGTGGTGAGCACCACGTCGCCAGCCACCAGGAACTGCGGGGGCTGCGCGCCGGCTTCCCACCACTGGATGTTCGGCTTGAGTTCGGTGAGCTTCTTGAACGCGCGCTCGGCGCCATCCTTGGTGGCCAGCACCTTGTACACGTCGGCCGGCTTCACGCCGTCGGCCATGAGCGCGAACTCCAGGTTGTAGCGCGCGCCCTTGCGCATGCCGCGCTTGCCCGGGATCTTCTTCACGTCCCAGAAGTCTGCCCAGCTGGTGGGCGCGGTCTTGAGCTTTTCGCCGTTGTAGGCCATCACGGTCGACCACACGAAAAGGCCCACGCCGCAATCGGTCACTGCGGCCGGCAGGAAGTCGGCCTTGTTGCCGATCTTCGAATAGTCGAGCTTCTCGAACAGGCCTTCGTCGCAGCCGCGCGCCGCGTCGGGCGATTCGACTTCGACCACGTCCCAGGTGACCTTCTTGGTTTCGACCATGGCCTTGATCTTGGCCTGCTCGCCGTTGTATTCGACCGGAATGATCTTGGTGCCGGTCTTCTCGTAGGGCTCGTAATAGGCCTTCTTCTGCGCGTTGGCGTTAGCGCCACCGAAGTTGACGACGGTGAGCTGCTGCTGGGCAAGCGCCGGCAGCGCGAAGCTGGCAACGACGGTGCAGGCGAGGAGTGTCTTTTTCATGGTGGTGGTAGTCCTGGGTGATGTACGGAAGCGGGAACGGGAGCGAGAAACGGGACGGGATTCAATGCGCATGTCGGAGCGCGCGTTACGATGCATACATGCGTGCATGCGCAACCGGAAATTCGAGCGACACCGATTCGCCGCCCTGCGGTGCGGCGGCGCCGTTCAGGCCGGTGAGCGGCAGCTTCACGGTGGCTTCGGCCTGGCCGCCGCCCACGTTGCAGAGCAGCCGCAGGTGGTCGCCGAAGTAGATGACGCGCGCCACTTCGGCCTGGAGCATGTTGGGGCCCTGGGCCTCGGCGCCGCGGTGTAGTACCACGCGCTCGGGACGGATGCATGCCTCCACGGCGCTGCCGGCGGCGGCACCGCCGACGTTGAGTCCGCTCAGCACACGGCCGTCGGGCAGCGTCATTTCGGCGTGTTCGCCGGCGCGGCTCAGTTGCCCCTTGAGCACGGTGTTGTCGCCGACGAAGCCGGCCACGAAACGGTTCGACGGCTTCTCGTACAGCCGGTCGACCGTGTCCAGCTGCTGGATCACGCCTTCATTGAATACCGCGACGCGGTCGCTCATGGTGAGCGCCTCGCTCTGGTCGTGCGTTACGTAGACGAAGGTCACGCCCAGTTGGCGGTGCAGGTCTTTCAGCTCGATCTGCATGTGCTCACGCAGCTGCTTGTCGAGCGCGCCCAGCGGCTCGTCCATCAGCACCAGCTGGGGTTCGAACACCAGCGCGCGCGCCAGCGCCACGCGCTGCTGCTGGCCACCCGAAAGCTGGCCCGGGAGCCGGTCGGTCATGCCGCGCAGCTGCACCATCTCGAGCGCGCGCTGCACGCGGCGCTGCTGCTCGTCCTTAGGCACCTTGCGCACGGTGAGCGGATAGGCCACGTTCTGCCCCACGCTCAGGTGCGGAAACAGCGCGTAGTTCTGGAACACCATGCCGAAGTGCCGCTTGTGCGGCGGCGTGCCGGTGATCGGCTTGCCGTTCAGCAAGATCTCCCCGGAGGTCGGCGACTCGAAGCCCGCCAGCATCATCAGCGTGGTGGTCTTGCCCGAGCCCGACGGACCGAGCAGGCTCAGGAACTCGCCGCGGTGAATGTCCAGGTCGAGCTGGCGCACCACCAGGTGCTCGCCGTCGTAGGTTTTCTGAACGCGCTGGAAACGCACCAGGGGTTCTGCTGTCATGGAGGTGTTCAAGAGAAAAAGTGGACCGGTCAGCGCAGTGCGGCGAAGCTGTCCGCGAGAAGCGACAGGCCTTCATCCACAAGCAAGTCGGATGCCGTCAACGGCACCAGCACGCGAATTACATTGCCGTAGGTGCCGCATGACAGCAGGATTAACCCGCGCCGCGCCGCTTCGGCCACCACCCGGCGGGTCAATGCCGCGTCCGGGCGCGCCGTATCGCCCTCTTCGAACAGCTCGATCGCCACCATGGCGCCAAGGCCCCGCACGTCGCCAATGGCCGGCACCTCGGCCGCCATTCGTCGCAGGCCGGCCGTGAGCCGTTCGCCCAGCGCCCTGCTGCGCGCCAGCAGCTGCTCGTCGTCGAACACCTTGAGCACCGCCAGCGCCGCGGCGCAGCCGATGGGGCTGCCGGCATAGGTGCCGCCCAGGCCACCGGGCGCGGGGGCGTCCATCACCTCGGCGCGGCCCACCACGCCGGAGATCGGGAAGCCGCCCGCCATCGACTTGGCGGTGGTGATCAGGTCGGGCGCCACGGGCCACTGCTCGCTGGCAAACCAGGTGCCGGTGCGGCCGGCGCCGGTCTGCACTTCGTCGGCAATGACCAGGATGCCGTGGCGGTCCGCCAGGGCGCGCAGGCCTTCGACGAAGTCGTTGGGCGCGACGTAGAAGCCGCCCTCCCCCTGCACCGGCTCCAGGATGAAGGCCGCCACGCGCTCGGGCTCGATGTCGTTCTTGAACAGCAGCTCGACCGAGTGCAGGGCGTCGTCCACGCTCACGCCGTGCAGCGCATTGGGGTAGAGCGCGTGGAACACCTCGCCCGGAAACGGGCCGAAGCCGACCTTGTAGGGCGCCACCTTGCCGGTGAGTCCCAGCGTCATCATGGTGCGGCCGTGGTAGCCGCCGGTAAAGGCGATGACGCCCGGCCGCCGGGTGTAGGCGCGGGCGATCTTCACCGCGTTTTCGACCGCCTCGGCGCCGGTGCTCAGGAAGATCGACTTCTTCGCAAAGTTGCCCGGTGCCAGCGCGTTCAGCCGCTCGGCCAGCTCCACATAGGGTTCGTAGGCCAGCACCTGGAAGCAGGTGTGCGAATACAGGTCGACCTGCGCCTTGACCGCCGCGCTGATTTCGGGGTGGCAGTGGCCGGTGTTGAGCACCGCGATGCCGCCGGCAAAGTCGATGTAGCGGCGCCCCTCGACGTCCCAGACCTCGGCGTTGGCGGCCCGGCTGACGAAGATTTCATGGGCCTGGCCAACGCCGCGGGCCACGGCCGCGCCGCGGCGGGCCATGAGGGCGGCGTTGCTGAGATGGGGTTCGCGCTGCATGGATACGACCTGTGCCTGAAAGAAGATGCTGGCACTTTAGGTTTCACGTCCGGGCCTGACCATGTACACCCCGAGCCGTGGATCGGCGGACTGTGCTGGTCTTGTATCCTGTACATACTTTCCTCAATATGGTGCAGATTCGGCCTGCCGGGACCCCTTTTGATGCTCATTCTTCACCCCGAACAGCCGACTCCGCTGGTGAGCCAGATCGTGGAAGGGCTCCGCGGGCTGATCGGCGCCCAGAAACTCAAGGCGGACAGCAAGCTGCCTTCGATCCGCGCCTTTGCGGCGGCCCATGGCGTCAGTGTTTTCACGGTGGTGGAGGCCTACGACCGGCTGGTGGCGCAGGGGCTCCTGGTGTCGCGCGCCAACGCGGGCTTCTTCGTCAAGCGGCGAAGCGACGACAACCCCGCCGGCAGCGGGCCCACCGCGGCCCAGCCCGACCCGCGCTTCGACGCGCGCTGGTACCTGCGGCAGATCTTCGAGAACCGCAACCTGCCGCTCAAGCCGGGCTGCGGATGGCTGCCGCACGACTGGCTGTTCGAGGACGGCATGCGCCGCAGCCTGCGCAGCCTTGCGGCCGGCGGCACCGACATCGGCGGCTACGGCCTGCCGTTCGGCCACATGGCGCTGCGCATGGCGGTGGCCGATTCGCTGTGCGAGCGGCAGATTGCAGTGGAGGCGGGCCAGGTGCTGCTCACCCAGGGCTCGAGCCAGGCGCTCGACCTCGTGGCGCGCCAGCTGCTGAAGCCGGGCGACGAGGTGCTGGTGGACGACCCCGGATATCCCAACCTGATGTTCATGCTGCGCTTCCTGGGCGTGAACATCATCGGCGTGCCGCGCACGCCCACCGGCTACGACCTGCCGGCGCTGGAGGCGCTGCTGGCGCTGCACCGGCCCAAGGCCTTCTTCACGCAGCCGCGGCTGCAAAGCCCCACCTGCTCGCTGGCGTCGATGCCGCAGCTCGTGCGGCTGCTGCAGCTCGCGCAGGAGCACCAGTTCACGCTGGTCGAGAACGACATCTACGCCGACATGGACGCCTCGTCGAGGCCCTCGCTGGCCAGCCTGAGCCAGCTGCGCCAGGTGGTGTACGTCGGCAGCTTTTCCAAGACCATTTCGCCGAACCTGCGGGTCGGCTACGCGGTGGCGCAGCCCGAGCTGATGGAAGACCTGGCCCAGCTGAAGATGGTCTCGGGGCTCACCTCTTCGGACATTACCGAGCGGCTGGTCTTCGGCGCCGTGACCGACGGGCGCTGGCGCAAGCACCTGAAGTCGCTGCGCGAGCGGTTGGCCGAGGCGCATTCGAACGTGGCCAGGCGGCTGGAAGCCCAGGGCTTCGAGCTTTTTCACGAGCCCGCGGCGGGCCTGTACCTGTGGGCGCGCCACCCCGACCTGACCGACACCGCCGAGCTGTCCCGGCTGGCGGCAGCGGAAGGCATCATGCTCGGCCCGGGACAGCTGTTTCTGGTGAACCCGCGCCCCACCGGTTGGCTGCGCTTTAACGTGGCGTTCAGCGAAGACGAACGAATCTGGCGCTTCCTGGCGCGCAGCATCGAAGAGCGCAAGGTGGATTGAGGCGCGCCGGCGTCTGCCTGCCTCAGTCCACCCTGATGTTGCGGGCCTTCACCACCTTGCTGTAGATTTCCGCGTCGCGCCGCACCATGGCGCTCATCTCGCCGCGCGTGACACCCAGCGGTTCGCTGTTGAGGTCCTTGATGCGTTTGGCCAAGTCCGGGTCCTTGCTGGCCTCCACGAACACCGCATTGAAGCGGTTGAGCACCGCGGCAGGCGTTGCAGCAGGCGCCCAGATGCCGTGCCACGACATCATCGAAAAGCCCGGCATCACCTCTGACAGCGTAGGTACGTCGGGCAAGGCCGGGTGGCGCGTGGAGCCCGAGTAAGCCAGGGCCTGGACACGGCCGCTGCTGATGAGCGGATACCCCGTGGCAATCGGCTCCATCAGCGTGTCGACCTGACCGCCGACAAGGTCGGCGATGGGGCTCGCGCGATAGGGCACGTGCAGCATGTTGATGCCCACCTCGTCTTTCAGCGACTCGACGATCAGCTGCGACGGGCTCCCCGCGCCGTAGGAGGCATGCGAGTAGGTGCCCGGCTTCTCCTTGGCCGCGGCCACCAGCTCCTTGATGGTCTTGGCCGGGAACTTGGCGTTGGCGATCAGCACAAGGCCCTGGCGCATCGTCGTCGCAACAGGCACGAGGTCCTTGTCGGGATCGAACGGCAGCTTGCTGTAGATGTACGGGTTGATCGTGAACGCGGTCGAGAGGTTGTAGAGAAAGGTGTAGCCGTCGGCCGGCGCCTTGGCTACGGTGTCCGAGGCAAGGTTGCCGGCCGTGCCCGGCTTGTTGTCGATGAGCACCGGCACGCCGAGCTTGCGGCTCGCGTAGTCGCCGTACATGCGCGCAAAGATGTCGGGTGGCGTGCCGGGGGCAAAGCCCACCACGATCTTGATCGGCTTGCTCGGCCATTCCGGTGTCTGGGCGCCTGCAAGGCCCGAGGCCACGCTGCCGGCAATGCCCAGCACCAGGCCGAGCATCTTCTTGAAAGTTGTCGAACGCATTTCTTTGTCTCCTTGGGCCGCTGCGTGCCCGTGTTTTGGTCATTCCGCTTCTTGTCGCGCCCGGTGCGGCCGGGCGTCCGCTCTTGTTGTTGTCTTTTTCTTCAGTCGACCTGTGCGCCCGAACGGCGCACGGCCTCGCCCCATTTCGCGATCTCGGCTGTGCCGAAGGCCGCCATTTCCGCGGCCTTCATGGCCATGGGCTCGATGCCTTGGGCGGCCAGCTTGTCGCGCACCGCGGGTTGGGCCAGTACGGCCTGCGTTGCTTCCCGCAGCCGATCGCGCTGGGCAGTGGGCATGTCGGCCGGGGCATACAGCATGAACCAGGCGACCAGGTCGAATTCGGCGATGCCCTGCTCGGCCAGCGTGGGCACATCGGGTGCGGCCATGCTCCGCCGGGCGCTCGATGCGCCGAGGGCGCGCAGCTTGCCGGCGCGCACCTGCGGCAGCACCGCGGCAGGGTGATAGAACATGAACTGCACGTTGCCCGCCATCACCTCGGTGAGCGCCTGCGCGCCGTCGCGGTACGGCACGTGCACGAAGTCCTTGCCCAGCCGCAGGTTGAGCAGTTCGCCCGCA
This sequence comes from Variovorax sp. S12S4, assembly GCF_023195515.1. Taxonomy (NCBI): domain Bacteria; kingdom Pseudomonadati; phylum Pseudomonadota; class Betaproteobacteria; order Burkholderiales; family Comamonadaceae; genus Variovorax; species Variovorax sp. S12S4. The sequence goes on along the minus strand of NZ_JALPKR020000002.1, from coordinate 2,872,449 downwards.
AGGTGGCCCGAGGTGCCGTTGCCGGCGGACGCAAAGCTCACCGACTTGCCGCTGGCCTGGCGCATGTCCGCCACCGTCTTCCACGGTGCCGCGGCGGGCACCACCAGCAGCGTGGGCGTGGCTCCGACGAAACCCAGCGGCACGAAGTCGCGCTGCGGCTGGTAGGAAAGCCGCTTGTAGAGCGAAGCGTTGATGGCGTGCGTGCCCACGGTGCCCAGCAGCACGGTGTGCCCGTCCGCACCCGAACGGGCCACCAGCTCGCTGCCGATGGCGCCGCCCGCGCCGGGCCTGTTGTCGACGATGACCGGCTGCGAGAGTTGGCGCGCCAGCGCTTCGCCCAGCACGCGCCCCACGATGTCGGTCGAGGTGCCGGCGGCGAAGGGCACGACCAGTTTGATGGGCCTGCTGTCGCCGGCCTGCGCCCATGCGCCCGCCTGGGGAAGCAGCATGGCGGCCAGGGCCGCCGCGGCCAGGACTGCGCGGCGCTTCATGCCGGTTTTCCGAAGCCCGCAGGCACGGTGCCGTTGTACTGAAGCTCGCGCGTCGCCTGGTAAGACAGCGCAAAGCCGCTCGGCGTTTCGGCTTCTTCCGCCAGGTGCGCGATGAGCCCCGCCGTGCGCGCGAGGATCGGCACGCCGCGCAGCGACGCCACCGGAAAGCCCACCCCCAGCAGCACCGCCGGAATGGCAGCGGACACGTTCATGCGCAGGTCCTTGCCGACGATGCCCGGAATCACTTCTTCGAGCGCTTGCGCGATGCGCACGTAGCGCAGGTCTGCACCCGCCTGCGTGGCCACTTCGATCAGGCGGTCGACGCGCGGATCGCGCTCCTTGTGCAGCGGATGGCCGTAGCCCGGAATGGCCGCGCGCGCGGCCTTCAGCTCGGTGATGGCTGCCGTGGCGGCGTCTGGCAGCGCGGCCCCCGCATCCACGCGCGCCGCCACGTCCATGAACAGGCGGCCGGCCGTTTCAGAGGCGCCGAGGATCACCGAACCGCAGCCGAGGATGCCCGCCGCCACCGCGCCCTGCAGCGCATCGGGCGCTGCCGCAAAGGTCATGCGGCTGGCCTGCACGCTCGGCACCAGGCCGTGCTCCGCGATGGCGACCAGCGTGGCATTGAGCACGGCACTGCACGCCGCATCGGGGCGCCGCCCGGTGAGCAGCAGGAAGAAATAGTCGGCAAACGAGAGGTGCCCGATCAGCTCCTGGCACAGGTCCTGCCCGCGCACGACGATGGTGTGTTCGTCCGAGGTGCAGATCGCGGTGCTCGGGACGGTGGACTTTCCGATCTTCATGGGTAGCGTCTTTCAGGCGTGTTGGGGTTCGAGGCGGAAGTCGTAGTGCGCGGACCAATACGGCGTTTCCAGCGTCTTGCCGTCGGGCGCGCGGCCCGCGGGGTGCGATTCGAAATCGACGATCAGGCTGGGCCGCACGCCGAACACCGCGTCGGATTCGATGTACGGGCTGCCCGCCACGAACAGGTGCGTGGTCACCGGCACATGGCCCGGCGCCGAAACCATCATGTGGATGTGGCCGGGGCGGTTCGGGTGGCGTCCCATCGCATCGAGCATGCGGCCCACGGGTCCATCGACCGGAATCGGATAGAAGGTCGGGCGAATCGACCAGAACCAGTAGCGGCCTTCATGGTCGGTACGAATGCGCCCGCGCGCGGCCATGGCGGCGCCTTCGATCTGCATGTCGTACACGCCTTCGCCGTCGCCCGACCAGATGTCGAGCAGCGCACCCTGCAGCGGCTGCCCGTGGGTGTCGGTCACGCGGCCGCTGTAGAAGGTCGGCTCACCGCGCGCGCCCTGCGCCACGTCGGCGCCCAGCGGCAGATCGGGTGCGCCTTCCCAATAGAAGGGGCCCTGCACCGTGGCGTGCGTGGCCTCGCCCAGCTCCGTGGCTTCTGTGGCTTCGGTCGCACCGCTGCCCCCGCGGCTGCGCTTGCCGGCGGCGGCACGCAGCTGATCGAGCATGACCACCATCATCGACGCGCCCAGCGTGTCCGACAGCAGGATGAACTCCTGGCGCCTGTCGGTGCAGGTCTGGCCCACCGCGGTCAGAAACTCGATGCCTTTCATCCATTCATCGGGCTTCAGGTCCACCTCGCGGATGAAGGCATGCAGGTGCGTGATGAGCGACTGCATGATCTCTGCAAAGCGCGCATCGCCGGCGCCTTCCAGCCGCTGCAGCACGGCCTGCGTCAGCTCGCTTTCGTTCGATGGGGTCATGTTCTTTTGTCTCCTGGCTCTGTTTTGATTCAAGGGCTGTGTCGAGAGAGATTCAGCTTGCGCCCGGCGGCTGCCCCAGGCGCTTGCGGATCGGATCGACGATGGATGCGTTGTCGGCGCCGAGCGTGGGCGGCGCCGTCACTTCAAGCGCGCGCTCGCCGTCGAAGCTCACGGGCGAGCGGATGGTGCGCCATTCGCCGCCCTCCGGATGTGGCGCGCTCACCTCCAATTGCAGGTGCCGCGCCTGCGGGTCTTCCATCGCCTCACGGGTGTCGTACATGGGGGCGTGCGGCACGTCTTCCGCCTCGAGCCGGGCGCACCAGGTGGCGCGCGGCTGCTGGCGGAACAGCTCGCCGAGCAGCGTGATCAGGTCTTCCTGATGGGCAATGCGCGCCTCGCGCGAGGCAAAGCGCGGGTCGGCAAAAAGCTGCGGTCGCTCGATCGCATTGGCCAGGCCCTGCCAGAACTTTTCGGGCGACGACATGTGCAGCGCAATCCACAGGCCGTCCGCGCACTCCAGCACGTAGGACTGCGACACGCTCGGCCGGCTGAACGGGCCCATGACCTCGCTCTCTGAAAAGTAGTGCGTGAATGCGTCGAGGTTGAAGTGGCACATGGCCTCCAGCATCGACACTTCCACCGCGCGGCCAACGCCGGTGCGGCCCCGTTCGACCAGCGCGCCGAGCACGCCGTACGCGGCGTAGAAACCGGTCATGGCGTCGGCCAGCGCGGGGCCCACCACGCGTGGGTTGGCGGGGTTCACCAGCAGCTTGAGGAAGGCACTCGCGGCCTGCGCCACAGTGTCGTAGGCGGGCCGCCCGGCGGCGGGGCCCGTTTGCCCGAAGCCGCTGATGGCGCAATACACCAGCCGCGAGTTGAGCGCGCGCAACCGGGCTTCGCCGGCCCCGAGTCGGTCGGCCGCGCCGGGACGGAAATTCTGGATGTAGACGTCCGCGTCCTTGACGAGCTCGTCGAACACGGCCGCGTCTTCGGGCAGCTTGGGGTTGAGCGTGATGCTGCGCTTGTTGCGGTTGTAGGTCTGGAAGTGAGGGCTGTAGAGCCCGCCGCGAAAGGCGCGGAACGGGTCGCCCGCGCCGGGCTGCTCGATCTTCACCACCTCGGCGCCCAGGTCCGCGAGAAACATGCCCGCGGCCGGCCCTGTGATGAACGTGCCTTGTTCCAGCACCTTGATGCCGCTGAGGACTTTTTGCACCGAGGCGTCTCCTGATAGTTGTAAGGACTGGAAGAAACTGTAGGCGGGGCGGGCAGTTCCTGAAAATGATTGTTTTTCATCGTTAGCATCGATGCCATCGATCATCGGCACCCAAAACCGCCATGGAACTCCGGCACCTGCGCTACTTCATCGCCCTTTCAGGCTCGCTCAACTTCACCCGTGCGGCCGAGCGCCTGCACGTGACGCAGTCGACGCTGTCGCACCAGATCAAGCAACTCGAAGAAGAAATCGGGCAGCCGCTGTTCGACCGCATCGGCAAGCGCGTGAGCCTGACCGAGGCCGGTGACGAGTTTCTGCACTACTGCACCAAGGCCCTGCACGAGATCGACCTGGGCCTGGGCGCGCTGCGCCAGAGCAGCTCCGACATAGCGGGCGAATTGCGCGTGGGCTCCACGCACACCTTCAACCTGGGCTTCATTCCCGACTGCATTGCGAGCTTTCACGGAAAGCACCCGCAGGTGAAGGTGGTGGTCGAAGAACTCTCGGCCGACCAGATTGCCGCGCGGCTGCAGCAGGGCACGCTCGACCTGGGCATTGCCTATCGGCCGAATGCGCCCGGCCCGCTGCAGTTCGAGCCGCTCTACAACGAGGAGATGGTGCTGGTGGTGGCGAAGAAGCACCCTCTTGCGCGGCGCAAGCGCGTGCGCATGGTGGAGCTGCATCGCCTGCCCATGGTGCTGCTGCCGGGCAGCTTTGCCACCCGCCAGATGCTGGACGAATGCTTTCGCTCCTGCGGTGCGCAGCCGCACGTGGTGGCGGAGATCAACACGCTGGCGCCCATGATGGACCTGGTCGCCAAGACGCAGCTGGCTTCCATCATGGCCGCCAATGTCGTTACTGCTCAGTCGGGCCTCGTGGTCGTTCGGCTCGAAAGCCCCACGCCGGTGCGCACGCCCGGCATGCTGTGGTCGCCCGTGGCGCGCGACGCGGCAGCCACGCGCGCGTTCTCGACCATCGTGCGCAAACTGGCGCTGCGAAGCAGCCTGCAGGGTACCCAGTAGCGGGGTCGCGCTGGTTTCCGGGGCATTCTTCTTGCATGATCGAAAGAACCCCAAACACTGAGCACGCCGCGACATGAGCCCGGTATTCCTATTGCTTGTCCATACGGATCCACAGCAGGCCAAACGGCTGCTGCAGCGGCTCGTTTCCGTAGGCCGCTGCTTTGTTCATGTCGACGCGAAGTCCGATCTCTCGGCGTTCCGCATCGAAGACCCGCGCGTGAGCTACGTGCAAGACCGGGTCGACGTGCGCTGGGGCGCCATCTCTCAGGTCGACGCCACTTTGAGGCTCATGCGGGCTGCGCTTGCAGGATGCGAGGTGTCGCAGGTGAGCCATTTCGTGCTGCTCTCCGGCAACTGCTACCCCGTGCGGTCGTTGGAAGAGTTCCGTGCCTACTCGCGCTCGCATGCCGGCATGAACTTCATCAAGATGATTCCCCTGGCAAGCTCGCGCAAGCTGCATGAGCGCATTCGCCATTTCTGGTTCTACGAAGACCTGCCGGTCGATGGACGCAAGTTCACGCTGGTGCGCCTGGCGCGCGGCCTTTCGCAATTGGCCGGCAAGCTCGGCCGCCGCTCGCTTTCGCTTCTTCCGCAATGGCACTTCGGCTCGCAATGGTGGGCGCTCAACCCCGAAGCGGTGGAGTACCTCGTTTCGCATCCGCTCGAAGAGCCCGTGAAGCGCTTTCTGCGGTTCTCCAAGGCGCCGGACGAAATCTACTTTCATACCCTGCTCGCACACTCCCCGCTTCGGCACAGCGTGAAGCGCGTCTCCGGCTCCGGCGTGTGGGACGCGGCCAACCTGCACCTGATCGACCCTTCGCTGTCGCGCTGGTTTCACGCGGCGGACTACGAGGAGATCGTCGCGTCGGGCAGATGGTTCGTTCGCAAGGTGGGGAGCGGCGTCTCGGGCGAGCTGTGCGACATGCTGGACGATATGGACGACGACTTGGCCTCGGAGCAAGACAGGAAGACTGCGTAGCGCGGCTCAGCCGTGGCGCCGCACGAAATCGGCAATCCGTTCCGCGCAGTACTCGGCGTGGGTTTCGAGCAGCATGTGGGGGCCGTCCAGAACATGCGCTTCCATGCGCGGCAGATCCTGCAGCCAGGAGAGGATTTCGGCGCAATCGAAGTAGCTGTCATGCCGTCCCCACAGCATGAGTGCGTGCGGCTGATGATCGCGCAGATAACGTGCGATGTCGTCGAAGCGGGCCACGTAGTTTCCGTAGTCCTTCACCAGGGCGCGTTGAAGTTCCAGATGGCCGGGCCGACTCATCGTGCGCCAGTCTTCGATCCAGCTGTCGGCGGAGATGCGCGAGGCAATGTCGTCCGGCACGCCGCCGACATATTCGGCGCGCACACCTTCGAAGGTCAGATGCGCCGTGGCGGCCCGTTCATTTTCTTTTGTGGGCGCGTTCCAATAGTCAATCGTGCCGCGCCATTGCGGCCCCATACCGCTGCGATGCGCATTCGCGTTCTGGATGATCAGGCCCAGCACACGACGCGGATCGCGCATTGCCAGCTCGAGGGCAACAGGCGCGCCGAAATCATGCAGATAGAGATGGACCTTGGCGATGCCAAGCTCTTGCAGCAGCCCTTCGACCAAGTCAGCGAAGCGGGCAAAGGTCGCGTTCGGAATGAGATCGGACTCGCCCGAGCCTGGAAGATCAGGCGCGATCACGAAGCATGCTTCAGACAAGCGCGGAATGACGTTCCTGAAGGTACGCGACGAACTCGGGAACCCATGCAGGAGCAAGACAGCCGGGTGGTTCCGGTTTCCGCCCACCACGGCGGAAAGTTTGCAGCCTGCGATATCGAAGCTTTCGCGGCGTGCTGGATCGGCTTTCATTTCGCGGCTCTCCTTTCATCAGCTTGAATCAAAGGGTACGCTCGCCGCGGCAAGCTGGGCAAGTGCACGTTCTGGAGAGCCGCCCCACCAATCGTTTGCGCATTCCGCTCGATTTCTTGCCTGATCCTCTGGCGTTGCCGCTATTTTGCGGATCAAGATCGGCCCGCGCATTAGAGTGCTTCGCGGAGGCTCCAGCAACATGGCACCCAAACCCCACGACACGGCCGCCCAGCCCATTCCGCCGCAAGAGGCCATGGTCCGCATCATCGGCGCGCGAACGTCGGGTTCGGGCGACTTCGAAACGCCCATTGCCGGCCTGGCCTTCTTTAGGCGCGACGCCCCGGCGTCGCCTGTCGTGTGCATGGTGGAGCCGAGCATCGTTCTTGTCGCCCAAGGCGCAAAGCAGATGTGGGTGGGCGGTGACGCCTATCCCTACGACACGTCGCGCTTTCTGGTCACCTCGCTGGATGTGCCCGCCAATTCCGAAGTGCTGGCGGCAAGCCCTGAGCGGCCCTGCCTCGGCTTGGTGCTGAAGCTGGACGTGCGGGTGCTGGCCGAGCTGGTCGCGCAGGGCGGCTTGCCGCCGCATCGCGATCGCTCGCCCGGTGTGGGCGTGGGAATCGGCGCGGCCACGCCCGCGCTGCTGGCGCCGTTCGGCCGGCTGCTCGAGCTACTCGACGAGCCCGCGGCCATTCCTGTTCTTGCGCCCCTGATCCACCGCGAGATTCACTACCGGCTGCTGATGAGCGACCAGGCGCCGAAGCTGCGGCAGATTGCCTCCGTGGACGGGCAGGGCTACCGGATTGCGAGAGCCATCGATTGGCTGAAGCTGAACTACGCCTCGCCGCTGCGCGTCGACGAGCTCGCGGCGCGCGTGCAGATGAGCACGCCCACGTTCCATCACCACTTTCGCCAGCTCACCGCCATGAGCCCGCTGCAGTACCAGAAGTGGCTGCGGCTGAACGAAGCGAAGCGGTTGATGCTGAGCGAGCACTCCGACGCGGCGAGCGCCGCCTTCAAGGTCGGCTACGAAAGCCCCTCGCAGTTCAGCCGCGAATACAGCCGGCTGTTCGGAGCACCGCCCAAGCGAGACATCGAGGTGCTGCGGGACGGCGCGCGCGGCGCCAACGTGCAAACGCATGCAAAAGACTTCGTGCGACGACGCCCTGCCCTGAACGATTGACGCTTTGCGGCGCGGCACATGCCGAGCACAGAGGATCAGGCAAGAAATGAAGCGGATTGCTCTATCAATCCCGCGCGCGTCTTCTAAAAATGGTGATTCGGCCTTGCCTTGGGGGCTGAGGACTTTTTGCTGTCGGGGAACTCATCCGGCAACAAAGGGCCCGCCTCCTATTGCCATCGCTGATGGCTCGCGATATCAGCGGTGATCGCCCACGAACCCACGAACCTCGAACAACAGGAGCTGATATGGACAGTCCCACGACCCACTTGATCTCGCGACGCGACGCGCTCATCGTCGGTGCCGCGACCGCGGCCACTGCCGCCGCGGTTTCGTCTTCCGCCCCTGCTGCCGCTGCGCCCGCTGCTTCCGCGGCAGGTGCGGTGCCCCGTGCGAAGCTGTCGCTCACCGTCAACGGCAAATCTCACTCGCTCGATCTCGATACGCGCACGACCCTGCTCGATGCATTGCGCGAACACCTGCACCTGACCGGCACCAAGAAGGGCTGCGACCACGGCCAGTGCGGCGCCTGCACCGTCATTGCCGACGGAAGGCGCATCAACTCCTGCCTGACGCTCGCCGTCATGCACGACGGCGGGCAGGTCACCACCATCGAAGGATTGGGCACTCCGCAGAACATGCATCCGCTGCAGGCGGCATTCGTGAAGCACGACGGCTACCAGTGCGGCTACTGCACGCCGGGCCAGATCTGCTCGGCGGTCGGCGTGATCGACGAGGTGAAGCGCGGCGTGCCGAGCCACGTGAGCGCCGACCTCACTGCGCGCCCGATGCTTTCGGCCGAAGAACTGCGCGAGCGCATGAGCGGCAACATCTGCCGCTGCGGCGCCTATTCCAACATCGTCGAAGCCATCACCGAAGTGGCGGGGAGCAGAGCATGAAGCCGTTCACCTACGAGAAGGCGCAGTCGCCGGCACAGGCTGCCGCAGCCATCGCCCGCAATCCGGGCGCAAAGTTCATCGCGGGCGGCACCAACCTGCTGGACCTGATGAAGCTGCAGATCGAAGCGCCGCCGCACCTGGTCGACGTGAACGGCCTTGCACTGGACAAGATCGAACCCACGGCCGACGGCGGCTTGCGTGTGGGCGCACTGGTGCGCAACACCGACCTGGCGGCCGACGAGCGCGTGCGCCGCGACTACGGCGTGCTGTCGCGTGCGCTGCTGGCCGGTGCCTCCGGCCAGTTGCGCAACAAGGCAACGACGGCGGGCAACCTGCTGCAGCGCACGCGCTGCCCGTACTTCTACGACACCGACCAGCCGTGCAACAAGCGCCAGCCCGGGAGCGGTTGCAGCGCCATCGGCGGCGTTACCCGCCAGCATGCGGTGGTCGGCACCAGCAAGGCCTGTATTGCGACGCACCCCAGCGACATGGCGGTGGCCATGCGCGTGCTCGACGCGACCGTGGAAACGGTGCGCCCCGATGGCCGCACCCGCGTGATTCCGATTGCCGACTTTCACCGCCTGCCCGGCGACACGCCGCACATCGAAACGGCGCTGGAGCAGGACGAGCTGATCACCAGCGTCACGCTGCCCAAGCCGATTGGCGGCACGCAGGTGTACCGCAAGGTACGTGACCGGGCCTCCTATGCCTTTGCGCTCGTGTCCGTTGCGGCCATCGTGCAGCGCGACGGCTCCGGCCGCGTGGCCCTGGGCGGCGTGGCGCACAAGCCGTGGCGCCTTGAGGCCGCGGAGGCCGCCATGCCGCAGGGCGCCAAGGCCGTGACTGCACAGCTGCTGGCCGGCGCGCAGCCGACCCACGAGAACGCATTCAAGTTGCCATTGGCCGAGCGCGCGCTGGCCGCGGCGCTGGTGCAAGCGAGGAGCTGACCATCATGAAATTCGACACACCCGCCACCACCAACCCGATCGACCAGCTCAAGATCATCGGCAAGCCGACCGACCGGATCGACGGCCCGGTCAAGACCACGGGCTCCGCACGCTATGCCTATGAACGCAACTCCGAAGTACCCAATGCCGCCTATGGCTACGTGGTGGGTGCCGGCATCGCAAAAGGCCGCATCGCCTCGATGGACCTGAACGCCGCACGCGCGGCGCCGGGCGTGCTGGCGATCGTCACGGCGCGCAACGCAGGCAAGCTCGGCAAGGGCGACTTCAATACGGCCAAGCTCCTGGGCGGGCCCGAGATCGATCATTACCACCAGGCAGTCGCGGTGGTTGTGGCCAACACCTTCGAGCAGGCGCGTGCCGCGGCGCAGCTGGTGCGCATCGAGTACACGCGAACACAGGGACGCTTCGACCTGTCGGCCGAGATGGGTGCGGCGCAGCTACCCGAACCCAATCCGTTTTCGGGCCAGCCGGAAACCAAGACCGGGGACTTCCCGGGTGCGTTTGCCGCAGCCCCCGTGCAGCTCGATGCCACCTACACCACGCCCGACGAGTCGCACGCCATGATGGAACCGCACGCTTCCATCGCGCAGTGGAAGGGCGACAAGCTCACCATCTGGACATCGAACCAGATGATCGCCTGGGGCGTCGGCGATGTCGCCAAGACGCTCGGCATTCCGAAAGCGAATGTGCGCCTGGTGTCGCCCTTCATCGGCGGCGGCTTCGGCGGCAAGCTGTTCGTGCGCTCGGATGCATTGCTTGCCGCATTGGGTGCGCGGGCGGCAAAGCGCCCCGTGAAGGTGGCCCTGCAGCGGCCGCTGATGATGAACAACACCACGCATCGGCCGGCGACCATCCAGCGCATCCGCATCGGCGCCGCGAGGGACGGCAAGATCACGGCCATTGCGCATGAAGGCTGGTCCGGCGACCTGCCGGGCGGCCAGGCGGAGACGGCGGTTAACCAGACCCGGCTGCTCTATGCGGGCGCCAACCGCCTGACGACCACGCGGCTCGCGGTGCTCGACCTGCCCGAGGGCAACGCCATGCGCGCGCCCGGCGAAGCGCCCGGCATGATGGCGCTGGAGATCGCCATGGACGAAATGGCCGAGAAGCTCGGGCTTGATCCAATCGAGTTTCGCGTGCTCAACGACACGCAGGTCGACCCTGAAAAGCCCGAACGCCCCTACTCCCAGCGCAAGCTGATCGAGTGCATGCGCACCGGCGCCGAGCGCTTCGGCTGGAGCAAGCGCAACGCGTCGCCCGGGCGCCAGCGCGACGGGCGTTGGCTCGTCGGCATGGGCGTTGCCGCGGCGTTCCGCAACAACCTGCTGGCCAAGTCGGCCGCGCGTGTGCGCCTGGACAACCGCGGCATGGTCACGGTCGAAACCGACATGACCGATATCGGCACCGGTTCGTACACCATCATTGCGCAGACCGCTGCGGAAACCATGGGCGTGCCGCTCGACAAGGTTCTGGTGCGCCTGGGCGACTCGGCCTACCCCGTCTCGGCCGGCTCCGGCGGCCAGTGGGGTGCCAACAACTCGACGTCCGGCGTCTACGCGGCCTGCATGAAGCTGCGCGAAGCCATCGCAAGCAAGCTGGGCTTTGCTGCTGCGGCGGGCGTGGAATTTTCGGACGGCATGGTGCGGTCCGGCGAGCGCGTGGTGCCCATCGCGGAAGCGGCAGGCGCGAACGGCCTGGTGGCCGAAGACGGCATCGAGTACGGCGACCTCGACAAGAAATACCAGCAGTCCACCTTCGGCGCGCATTTCGTGGAGGTGGGCGTCGATGCAGCCACGGGCGAGATACGCGTCAGGCGCATGCTCGCGGTGTGCGCGGCGGGCCGCATTCTCAATCCCAAATCGGCGCGCAGCCAGGTGATCGGCGCCATGACGATGGGCGTTGGAGGCGCATTGATGGAAGAACTGGCGCTCGACAAGCGGCATGGCTTCTTCGTCAACCACGACCTGGCGGGCTACGAGGTGCCGGTGCACGCCGACATTCCGCACCAGGAAGTGATCTTTCTCGATGAGACGGACCCGATCTCGTCGCCGATGAAGGCCAAGGGTGTGGGCGAGCTCGGCATGTGCGGCGTGGCGGCCGCGGTGGCCAATGCCGTCTACAACGCGACCGGCGTCCGGGTGCGCAACTACCCGATCACGCTCGACAAGCTGCTGGACCGCTTGCCGCCGGTGGCCTGAGCCAAGCGGGGTTATTACCTACTGCCAACCTACCGCGGGCTTTGGGCTTGTGGTGGGTTCGCATGCTCCAGCAAGATGGTGCGCAGTGCGCGCTTGCCACGCGCGTTCTGCGCCCTGTAGGCCTGGCGCGCCAGTTCCACGAACCGCTCTTCACCCAGGTCGGGCAAAGGCTCGGCGGCTTGCGGCGCATCAAGCCAGAGTGGAGCCTTACCGCAGTGGGACTCGATCTGCCGAGCCAGCTTGTCGGAGATCACCCGGCCCTTCTTGATCTGGCTCCACATGCTCGCCGAGATTTGCAGCTTCTGTGCAAACCTGGCCGCCAGGCCGAGTGGCTCCGCCCCGTTGGCCGCATGCTCCGCAACGAACTCACCGAACAGAAGCAGGACGTTGTTGCGGCGAATGGCTGGAAGAGACATGCTTGGTGAGAAAAAAACACAACACTCAAAAAAAGTGTTGCGCGAATTAGTAAACCGAGTTTACAGTACATCCCATCGACGAAATGCTTCGTCCCCGTTTCATCCGCAACAACCAACTTCGAATCATCGAGAACTTCTTCGCCAAGCACTGGAAACCATCGTGAAAGCAAACATGACCTCATTGAACAACCGACCGGCATCGGGCCGGACGTTCGTGCGCGTCTCGTTTCGCGGCGGTCGCGGTCTGGCGGCGCCCAACGTGCATTCGCAGCTGAACTCCCGTCCCGCAGCGCCGGCCACCTTGTGGCTCGGACAGCAGTACGAGGATCAGCCGCACCCGGGTGGAGGTAGCGCGTAGGCGCATACCTTCCAAGCTCTCTCATCAGAGGCCCGGATTCCGAAATGGATCCGGGCCTTTTGTTTTTTTACTCACCTCATGTTGCGGACTCCGATTCGCAACGCAAGCCGCGAACGGCACCCGTTGCCCGCCGCCATTGCAGTGATCGCGCTGCCGTGAACTCACCCGCTGAACTGCGCGGGCGAATGCTCTTTAAAAATTTGCCGCGGGTCGCGCCCCTCACTGGTGGGCCGACGATCCGCAAGAACATGCAGCCGTAGCTCAGCCAGGTAGAGCGCAACGTCGCCAACGTTGAGGCCGAGGGATCGAAGCCCTCCTGCTGCTCCATTTCGGGTGTGCCTTTGCAGCACCTCCAGAGGGCAACCGCGCCGGCGGCCTGGAGGGATGTGCACGGTCTGGACCCAACCATGTGCAGCGATGCCGACGTGGGCGCGCAAGCGCTCGAATCGCGTGAAGACACAACCGAAATGGAATGCCCCGATGGCGGAATTGGAAGACGCACCGGCCTCAGAAGCCGGGGACGAAAGTCATGAGAGTTCGAGGCTCTCTTGGGGCACCAACCAGTCAGTTCGCCCGCATAGATCAGCCCACCTTTAAAGAGAGCTTCTTCGTTCGATCCGGAGTGCAGGCTTCCTTCGCAGATTCACGTCGTATTCGTCTAGTGGCTTAGGACACAAGGTTTTCATCCTTGTAGACGCGGGTTCGAATCCCGCATACGACTCCATCGTTCGACAACCTTACGCGCCGTTCGCCTAGCTGGACCAAGGCACCTGACTTTGACTCAGGCAATCGGTCGTTCGAATCGACCACGGCGTGCCAATTCACAACCAGAAATTCGGGGCGTAGCGCAGTTGGCAGCGCGGTTGCTTTGGGAGCATCAGGTCGCAGATTCGATTTCTGCCGCCCCGACCACACAAGAGCGAGACCGGACGATTCGCGTCGTCCTCTCGTGGAAACCGGCCTCAACGATTGGGAGGCGCCGGAACTCGTAACCGGACACCATTGGAGCATTGGCCGAGAGGTCCAAGGCAGCGGCTTGCTAAGCCGTGGCCACGCAAGCGGCTCGTAAGAAGCCCTCGCCAGGTCCATGCCCAGCACATTTATTACTACTTTGATTCGTTAACTCAGTGGCCAGAGTGCCTCCCTGTCTAGGAGGAAGCCAGGGGTTCGACTCCCCTACGGATCGCCATCTTCTCAGCGCTCGACTCGCCTCGCGTCGGGCGACATCATCCATCCATTTTTCTTCCCGCGTTAGCTCAACTGGATCAGAGCACCGGCCTACGAAGCCGGGGGTTGCACGTTCGAATCGTGTGCGTGGGGCCATACACCTGGAGTGCGAGCAGCCGCTCAACATTTCACGGCACCCGCCGATATACAGATCATTCACCACCGCCCAGCGCGACCCACAGGAGGACATCCATGCGACTCACCACCAGCCACCGCCGGCCGGCGAACAGCATCTTGGTGTCCGAGCCCAGGCCTCGCAACGCGCTTGTGCAGGCGGTCACCCGCAGCTTCGGTGCGATGACCGGGCAGCGCCAGCGGGAGGCCGAGCGCGCACGCGAGCGCTTCGAGAAGCTCGACTTCGACCAGCGCGTGCGCGAAATCGGCGAGTGGTAAAGCCGCGGCAATGGCCGCCGCCTACTCGATCGAACACATTCTTTTTTCCTCGGTAGCTCAGCTGGTAGCAGCGTCGCACTGTTAATGCGAAGGTCCCTGGTTCGAACCCGGGTCGAGGAGCCACAACCAACAAACAGGAGATCCCACTCAAAAAAGCTCGGCCATGAAAGGAGGCCGTCATCATGAAACCCCAAGTTCTTCAGCTCGACATCCAGGGAACGCCGCAGGCCTGGATCTCGCTTGAGCACGCCGCTGCTCACTATGCGACGGACTCCGTTGTATGGGAAGACGGCGCTGGTCCGCTGGCGACGATGCGTGGGGGCTTCAACGTGGCGCGCGGCGTGGAGTCGCGGCTCGAGATTTCGCCGATCATCGCGCTCAAGGGCTGCGCGAAGGTGAACCTGTTCGACCAGACGCCGGCCTTCAGCCGGCGCAAGCTCTTCGTGCGCGACCGTTTCACCTGCGCCTACTGCGCGCAGCACTTTCGCGAACAAGACCTCACGTGCGAGCACATTCTTCCCATCAGCCGCGGCGGCGGCTGGGACTGGATGAACCTGGTCGCGGCCTGCCGCGCCTGCAACTCGGAAAAAGCAGACCGCCTGCCCGAGGAAGCCGGCATGAAGCTGGTCTACCTGCCGTACGTCCCCAGTCTTCTGGGCCCATCCTAACGGTTAGAACGGTTTTTTCCCTCGGTAGGCGAGTCAGCTGGTGTTCCTAACTCTTTGCGGCGGTCGGAGCGCTCACGCGACCTGCACAATCCGCTCCGTGCGTTCACACGCCATGTTATCGAGCGTGCACTCAAAACGTTGAATTTCGCGGCCCTAGGGGTGCGGATAGAAACTTGGACTGGTTTTATGTCGCAAGTCCAAGACTTTCTCGATATTCGATGGGACTAAGGGAGCCAAGGGAGATCTTGATCCGCTTCTCGTTGTACCAGTGGATGCAGAAATCAACTTCTTTGATGAACTGCTTGATCGTGGTAGTCCCCGATCTGCATGTGTGCGACCGTTTGAGCGCGGAACTCCGTCCCTATTCGCGAGGTTGTGGCGGTATCACGATCACCGAGGGAATGAAGATCGCTACGAGCGAGTGATCACCGGCGAAACCAGAAACGAGACGTCAACGTCCAAGGCGTACGCAAGGCGCTCAAGGTTGTCGATGGAGATATTCCTCTCTTCTCTCTCGACTGATCCCACGAAGGTCCTATGAAGCCCTGCAGCTTCCGCAAGCTGTTCCTGGGAGATGCGGCGTTCTGCGCGGATGACCCGTAGATGGAAGGCCACCCTTTGCCTTGCACTTTGCGTTCTTGGTTGAGGTTGTCCCATCCACCAAGAATTCCCTGTCTGGCATTTTTTATCGACAGCGCTAAGATATCTATTGGATGCATTTGAGTAGCAACATCAACTTCGTGGGGCGCAACGAGCAATGTTTGTATGGCTTGCTGAGTTGCTTGAGCATCGGTCGATAAGGCATCCGAGACCAAGCTCCACATTGGGCTGCAACCGATAGGGTTCATTCTTATGTTTATGACGATGGATTCACACGAGGTGAGGATCTCTTCCATGCTGGCGGGTCCCGGTGTGAAATGCTGGAGAGCAGTCCAGTTGAATTTGACGATTCCTGCTTTTTTTCCGACCTGGGTGGTGCGAGAGGACGACCTCGAGATCTCAGAGCGTGCGCTATTGATCTATGAGAGCGATTTTCTCGATCTCTTCGAGAGCGTGGGACCGCAGTCGCTGCGGCACGTTCAGTATCTGGAGCCGACTGAGAGCGATCCTGATCGCTGGCAGATTCGGGACGTCCGAAAAATCTGGTCAGCCATCAGCGCCGATGCAGATCAAACCAATCACTTGGTCCTTGAAGACGAAAGCGGCGCGCTATTCACACACTTCGGCGTTCGCTCCCCTTTTAACCTTCAACATCAGATCTGGCCGCTAATCCCCACATGACGCTCGCGGTCGCATCGGCCCTGGCGCTACAAGTAGGTGCACTTCCTTTATTGAGACAGGCGAATTCGATCTCCCGACGCTTGGTGAGTGAAGGGCGAGCCGCCGACGTACTCGGTCCTAGCGTCCTACTAGGCCGGTTTTGTGGGATGGGCAGCCTCGGGCTGATCGTTCACCTATGAACCACACCGCACGTAGCGATCAGGTGCCCAAGCCATCGGCTCCCAAGCTGATGTTCTTCGGCGACCCGCATGGCGACTTCGAGCCGGTGATCGCCGCGGTCGAGCGCTACCGGCCCGAGGCGATCGTGCTGCTCGGCGATCTGCAGCCTCGTCAGCCGCTGCACATCGAGCTGCAGCCGATCTTGGATCGCACTGGAGTCTGGTTTATCCACGGCAACCACGACACCGAATCGGATGCCGACTACGACCACCTGTGGGGATCGGAGCTCGCGGGCCGCAATCTGCATGGCCGCATCGTTTCCATCGCAGGCTACCGGGTGGCCGGACTGGGCGGCGTCTTCCGCAGCAAGATCTGGGACCCGCGGCGCCCGATCGAGGAGGCCGCGTTCGTGTCGGGCGAGACCATGCGTCAATCCATGCGCCCCGAGGCGCGGTGGCGCGACGGCATCTCCCGGCGCCACCGATCCTCCATCTTCCCGGACGACTACCAACAGCTATTCGGACGCCAATCCGCCGACATCCTGGTGACGCACGAGGCACCGGCGGCCCACCCGCATGGCTGGCAGGCGATCGACGATCTCGCGAAGATGCTCGGTGCGCGGTTGCTGGTCCACGGTCACCACCACGAGAACATCGACTATGTCGAACAGGGCCTGATGGATGCCAGCGCGCCATTCCGCGCCTTCGGCGTCGACAAGGGATCGTACCTCGCCTGGCCACTCTGCGAAGGAGGGACCTCGTGATCCTATTCCTCGATTTCGACGGCGTGCTGCACCTGGAAGGGGAAGGACACTTGCCCAACGACGGTACGGACTTCTGCTTCCTGCCGAGCCTCGAAGCGCTGCTGCGCGAGTTCGCGCACGTGCGCATCGTCATCAGCTCGAGCTGGCGCGAGCAGCTGACGTTCGAGTCCCTGCTGGCGTCGTTTTCCCAAGACATCCGGGCCCGGATCCTTGGCGTCACGCCCCCGCGCGGATCCGGCGCTCCACATTCGTTCGCGCACCGCGAAGGCGAGATCCTCGCCTGGCAGCGGGCCCGCGGCAGGGCCGACGAACCCTGGGTGCCGCTTGACGATGCCGAGTGGCAATTCGACCGGCACAAGGCCCGGCTGGTGGTCTGCGGATCCTTCATCGGCTTCGACGCCGAGGCCTGCGCCGCCTTGGGGGTCCACTTCGAGAGAACCCGCTCGTGAAGCTGCTGATCCTGTCCGACCTGCACCTGGAGTTCGCCCCCTTCGAGCCGGCGGCCGATCTGGTGTTCGATGTCGCCATCCTTGCAGGCGACATCGATTCTCCCGCGAAGAGCGCCATCCAGTGGGCGATGGAGCGCTTCCCGGACAAGCCGGTCGTCTATGTCCCCGGCAACCACGAGTACTACGACGGCCACCTGGACAAGACCCTGGCCGAGGCGCGCCGCGCGGCCGAAGGCAGCCATGTGCACCTGCTCGATGGCGACGAACTGGTCATCGACGGCGTGCGCTTCCTGGGCGCGACCTTGTGGACCGATTTCGCGCTCGCCATCGAGGCACCCGAAGGGCGGGTCAGCGACGTCCCATGGGCGATGAAGCAGGCGAACAGCGTGCTGAACGACTACGCGCTGATCCATACGTTCGACGAGACGGCCGAACCCGGCAGCTTGCGGTGCCAACAAGGCCGGAAGCTCCAGGCGGCCGACACGCTGCGGGTCCATCAGATCCAGCGGGCATGGCTGCAGGCGAAGCTCGCTGAACCGTTCGACGGTCGAACGGTGGTGGTGACGCACCATGCGCCGCACCGCGGTTCGCTTTCGGCGCAGTATGCCGACGATTGGGTATCGGGCGCGTTCGTGAGCGAGCTTCCGGATCCATTCTTCGAGGTGCCCGTGCTCTGGGTGCATGGCCACACCCACCAGAGCTTCGACTACCGGGCCCGTGCCTGCCGGGTGGTGTGCAACCCGCGAGGGTACGTGCGCCGCATGAGCGGCCAGATCGAGAACCAGGCGTTCGATCCTGGCATGGTGGTCGACCTGTGAGCGACGCTACCTCTTCTGCAAAGGGTGAGAGCCCGATCGCCGCGATCAGCGGGGCCGGACTCATCGCTTTCCTGCACGAAAGCCGAGGCGGCGAGACACGGTCGGTCATCATCGAGTCCGCACGGCCCCCGGTGAGTGCCCCTTCGCGTGCTGGAGAGAAAGCGATCACATATCCGCGGGAGATGCTGCCTCCGCCCGCGGTGGCCTTGCGCAAGCGGCGTGTTTCAGAGGGCGACGGTGTCGCGCCGGTGGCCATGGAGGAGATCGGGCAGGCCTTGAAACGCCTCGGTCTGGATGGCCTGGCTCGTCGGAATGATCTCGCTGGCGCCTATGTGGTCGAGGCCACGGCCGCACAGATCCGCGAACTGGCGGCCACGCCGGCGGTTCAGGCCATTCGGCTGAACCGGCGGCTTCGCAATATTCCCAAAGCCGACACCTTCGCGTCTCAAGGCCTGGAGCGCAAAAAAGCATGACCATCGACGACGCGACCAGACGCTACAAGCACACGGGCAGCAGAGTGCCCGACTTCCTCTTCGCAGAACATTTCGACCACGAAGCCAAGGTCCTCACGATCACGGCCTGTGACTTCGACAGCGCAGCCTTTGCGGACATGATCTTGCGGCACCCAGAGGTTGTCGCTTTCGAAGATGAAACCGGCCCCTACGCCCCGCCGGCATGGTCTGTGGTTGCCGTGATCGCAGGCACGAAGTTCTCGGCGCGCGTGGTGCGCCAGCGGCTCTATGGCAAGCCCGGCGGTGTCGGCGCGACGGTGCGCCTCACGCCAATCTAGAACGGCTGCACCGTAGCATACAGCGACACTTGGACGGACTGGCCACCTCACGTAGCGGCCGTGAACCGCGAAGTTCCAGCTGAATCAACGGTATCAGTCCGGCGAGAAGCCAACCTTAGATCCAAGTTCTCAATGAAAGGGATTTGAAGCCGTTCGATTTGGATGATCGCTACCTGCAAGCTGCGGAGCAGGCGTTAGGCGTCAACGTCCCGACGACGTATCGCCTCGACATGATGATGAGCAATGGCGGCACGCCGCAACCGAGAGTAAGGGCTGCGAGCTGCATCCCCATCGCGGACGACTCCGGCGGACACCGCACCTCCAGGTGCTGTTTTCGTTTGTGCCTGTCGCCGCTCAGCGGAAGGGAACGCTGCGATACGGGCTGCGGGAGTCGCTCAACAGCATGCGATTCGTGCGCAAAGGTGCTCCTCGCGCGCGTCGGAATAGCGCCAAATTAGGCCCGCGGCAATGTAGGCGGCACTCACTTGCGACCAGTCCGCATAGGCCTCGCGCACTTGTGAGGCCAGTGCGCCTGCGAAGCCTGCGAATTCCCCGCGTTCGATGAAGCCCAGTTGCACTGCCCATCGCGACAGACTGGCCAATCGCACGGCATCCCAGGCGACCAGGTCCGAGAGCTGGGGCGGCGAAACGTTGAAGTGCTTGCGCAGCGCATTGACCCAGCTCTGGCTGCCCATCGTCAATTGGCTAAGTTCCGATACTGGTCGCCCACTCTCCGCCGAGAGTGCGCGGTAGTCCAGGCTCTTGCGCGCCTTGATCTGGAAGAACGCCGGAAAGCACGCCTCCATGACCAGCCGCAGCATGGCCGGCGTGCTTTGGGTTGCTGCATCGATCGCGGCAACGGCCTGCCATGTGGAAAGGTAGCTTGAACGCTGTCCCTCCTCTGCGAGCCAGCGGGCCATTTGTTCGAAACTCTCGCGGTCGTGCACGTTCCAGACTTCCGAGATCCCCTCGCGCAGCGCCTCATTGTCCTTACCGGTGGCGAGCGCATTTACGTGGTCGCCGTTAAACGCCGACAGAGGTGCGCTCAGCGTGACCAGCCACTGCTCTTCGGCGGTGAGTGATTCTTCGCTGCCGAAGTTAAGCTTTTCGTTGTCGAGCAGCGCGTGCCCGAGGGTGTCCCTGATGCCCATCGATTTCCCTCCCAGGTTTTCTAAAGGTATTTGCCCCGGATCGATGCTGGTCGATCCAGCGGCGGAAACGATCTTAAACCGCGATGGTGTCGCCCGAACTGTCGGCTCGCACTGACACGCGCACTTCAGTTGCTTGAGATCGGCCAACCCGTACGTAGCTTGTAGATGCCAACTTACTTGAACGTAAGCTCGTGGCCATGTCGCTCGATGTCGAGCTTCTTGGCTTCGCTCTTCATTGCAGGCTGGGCACAACGCCTCGCGCGGCCCCGGCACAGTCGTTGATATCAGCGTCCAGTTCAGCCTGCTAAACCCGTGAGTTCGTGAACAACGGCGTGCAGCAGCTTTATCACCGGATCACTGGCCGACGCGGGTCGGTAAACAAGCGCGACCGGCACTCGGGAGGGCTCATATGGGTGGTCATTGCGGACAGCTACACGATACATTGCGATGTCCCTTGACTACTGAGATTGGAGTTGCGCAGATTTGCTGCTGCAAGATCTACTCGAAGGCTCGCTTCTGGCCGCAATATTGAGTGGCTGGAGGAGCGGAGGCTGTGCTAGCGACGACGTTTTCTTGTAAGCGCTTCCACGACGCAATGAAAGGCCGCCCTAAGCATCCAGAAATTTGTAAAGCGTTTTGGGGGTTCGAACAAGTAGCTTTTCAAGCAGCTCGGCGTTCGGCGCAATCTCCTTGAGGGCATCGATCAGTACACCGTCGTCAGGAATGTGAGTGTGATTGGGGTGGGGCCAGTCCGACCCCCAGACGCAATGATCCGCGAAGCGTTCGACCAATGCAGCAGGCCCAGGTGGCACGGATCACCTGGCTGGGACGAACGGCGCTCGGTCAAAGAAAAGACTCATGAAGCCTGCACGCGGAAGGAAAGAAGCGCATCGCGCAAACCTCCCTCGATTACAGTTTTTAGAGTTGCGCATCTCGCGTCCGGTTGAGCTCCGCGCGCCCCTCAGGGGTGATGCGCAAGATCACGCCCCCGCGGTCCTCGATGTTGTTGGGATCGGGGAGGTTCGCCTCCACAAGCCCGGCCGCGGCCAGCACAGCGGCGCACTGAGTGTCTGCCTCTTCATGGATGGCCAAGGGGAACGAGGCGTGCTCAATGCGGCGCAGGAAATTCATTGGCATGGCTTCTCTCCAGTTCGCCGCGGGACAATGATTCGGATGATGCGAAGTAACACGCATCGTCGGACTATTCCGTCAACCATGCCAGACTCTTCCTGCACCATAGGCGCAGCGCCCTTCCATCATTCAACCGGCTTGTAAGCTGCGGGATCAGCCATGTCGACTGGAGAGTATGAATCTGTGGCCTCGCTGCAGCTATGGAAAGAGTTGGAACGCCTTGCGCGCGATGCCGAGGCGAGCTTGAACAAGAAGTTCATCGCCTACTTCCGAGGCTTGTCTCCGGCCCCTGAGCCCGAAGACTACTCATTGGCCAAGCGCACCCGCGCCGTGGCCGACCGCCAGTTTGCGCAGATATTCAAGACACCGGCCCGGCAGCGATATCGACGTTCTCGTTGATCGGCTGCAGCCAGTTGTTGGTCGCCTCATCAGGCGGCGCCGCTGGTGCAATAGGCAGATGTGGCACCTGTGTCAGTTCCAGACCAATCAATTGGTCGTCGAGATTCTGCATGCTGCGGCCGCTTTCCGCCCCGGCACGCAGGATGAATCACCGACAACAGCGCCAAAGACGCAGCGACTTCTCGCTCGGTGTGCCAATCACGACGCGTGGATTCTCGGAAGGGAAGCGCCTTAAAGACTGGAAGACACAAGGCTGGCGCGCACCGCGCCAAGCGCTGAATGACTACACCAGCGCATCGTGTGGATCTTGAACGTAGCAAGCGCTCATCCGCAATTAAGCGCCAGCTGCCGATACACGGACGCGAGCACGTCGTCTCATCTTCTGCGTCATATGCGGGCTTGCCCCGCAAAAGGAAATTTCCATGTTTGCACACAACAAGCGCCTTCAATACACCCTGCGGGTGAACGAAACCAATCCCGGCCTCGCCAACCTGATGCTGGAGCAGTTCGGCGGGCCGCAGGGCGAATTGGCCGCCGCCTGCCGCTACTTCACCCAGGCCATCGCAGAGGACGATCCCGGTCGGAAAGACATGCTCTTCGACATCGCGACAGAAGAACTCAGTCACCTGGAGGTGATCGGCACGATGGTCGCCATGCTCAACAAAGGCGCAAAGGGGCGGCTCGCTGAAGGCACCGACTCGGAAGCCGAAGCGTACCGTCGCATCACGGGCGCAGGCAACGACAGCCATCTGACACAGGTGCTCTACGGCGGCGGCCCTGCGCTGGTGAACTCGGCTGGCGTACCTTGGACCGCCGCTTACATCGACAGCATCGGCGAACCCACGGCGGACCTGCGCTCCAACATCGCGGCCGAAGCGCGCGCCAAGATCGTCTACGAGCGGCTGATCAACCTGACGGATGATCCCGGCGTGAAAGAGGCACTCGGATTTCTGATGACGCGCGAGATTGCGCACCAGAAGTCCTTCGAGAAAGCGCTCTACGCGATCGAACCGAACTTTCCTCCGGGCAAGCTGCCGGGCATGCCGGAATTCGCGAGTGTCTACTTCGACATGTCCAAAGGTGGCGATGTGCGCGGCCCATGGAATCAGGGCCCCCTTTGGGAGTTCGTCGAGGTTCCGGAAGACCAGATCGCCGTGGATGGCGGCGATGGAGAGGCCAGTGTGCAGCTTTCTGCCGAAGAAGAGGCTGCGGTGGCGGCCATGGCAACCCGGACTGCATCCGACCCGTTGGGCGACCCGCAGACGGGCGCCGAACTCGGCATGTCGGGGGCTGCGGGCTCGGACGAATTGAATGCGCAGCCGAAGAAGGGGTCCTGACGCCTGCAGACACGATGCGCCGTGGAGCGGAAGGCGTGTCATCGGGCGCTGATGGACTTCTCCACCGGCTCAGGCCAGAGAAACGAATGCAGGCGCTTATTGCAAAGCCGCAGCCACTTCAATTACAGGTTGCAAAACCTTTCGGCGCCCGCTGATCGCGTCCTACGGCTTCTTCATGGAAACACGTCACCGTAAGGCTCCCACTCACAGGAGCCGATATGCCCACGACCCGCACCCCTGCAGACGCCTGCACCCTTCTCGACGCTGACCATCGCAAGGTCAAAGCCATGTTCAAGGACTACGAAGCTTTGACGAAGTCGCGCGCCGCAAGCGCACCCCAGAAGAAGCGCGACCTTGCGAACCAGATCTGCATGGAGTTGACGGTCCATGCCCAGATCGAAGAAGAAATCTTCTATCCGGCTCTGCGCGAAGCAATCAAGGACACGGACCTGCTCGACGAAGCCGAAGTCGAACACGCGGGCGCCAAGGACCTGATCGCACAGATCCAGGAAGCGGCCGACGTGGACGACATGTTCGACGCCAAGGTTACCGTCCTGGGCGAGTACATCGACCACCACGTGAAAGAAGAGCGCAACGAGATCTTCGTGAAGGCACGCGCCGCGCGAAAGCTGGATCTCGTCGGTATGCGGGACGCACTCATGGCCCGCAAGGAAGAACTCATGGGTGAACTCGCGGCGGTCTGATTGCCGCCCTCTCCAATTAGAAGGAAACACCACCATGGGAATCATCTGGACCATCCTCATCGGCTTCATCGCCGGGCTCGTGGCTCGTGCACTGCTGCCGGGCAAACAAGCCATGGGATTCATCTTGACGGCTGCACTGGGCATCGTCGGCTCGCTGATCGCCACTTATCTCGGTCAGGCAATGGGCTGGTACACGGCCGGTGCCGGCGCCGGCTTCATCGCTTCTGTCGTGGGAGCCATCGTCGTGCTTGTCATTTACGGGATGGTCGTACGCCGCCGCTGAGGCGCAGCGACTACGCCGCTCCAGCATCCGATCGACGGCCGCGTCTCGGCTTGAGGAAGTTCGCCGACACAGGGCCAGTGGCGATCGATTTGCCTAGGGTGTCCTACTGAACTGAGCTCTCGCCGGATTTGGCCAGCTGGCGCGACTCATCTTCATCGAAAAATATCAATGGGCAAAGGCACGTATGAGCGCAGCCCCCGGCATAGAAGCGATTTCGCGAAGGCGAGCTCTTGCACTTCGGTGAAGGAGCAGATGACGAAGTGGGATGCGGACGTTGCGCTGGCAATGGAGTCGCTCGAGGCTGCAGCACAGGGTATCGCCGGAAGCATTGCCAGATTTGCCGAATCGACGAATGCAGATGAGACCGCGTTGAGCCTGCCTGCGGTCGCGTCGCGCAATCGCAGTTTTCCGAAAGAGTTCGGATTGGCCGGAGACATCAGCCGGGTGGTGTATCGGCTGAAGCTGCTCCAGCTGCGGTCGACAAGGCGACCCGGCGCCAGCACCGGAGAAACGCCGCAGGGAACCGAAACCCGGATACTTAGGTGCCACCATCCAAGTGGATGGTGATAGGATGGTTGACATGCCACCAAAGCCTGCAATTGCCCTAAACACCGTCAAGACACCGGAGTCCGAGAAGATCACCATCAACATGGGCTTCGTCGACCTGGGCCACATCGACTTGCTTGTGGCGGAAGGCTTCTATTCGAACCGTACGGACTTCATTCGCACCGCCATCCGTACCCATCTGGCGTCGCATGCTGACGTGCTTCGCCAGGCCGCGACACGCAAGATGCTGGTGCTGGGTTTGCAGAATTTTTCGGTCGCGGATCTCGAAGCCGCACGAGACGCTGGCGAGAAGCTCCAGATTCGAGTACTCGGCCTTGCTGTCATTGATCCGAATGTCAGTCCCGCGCTCGCCAGCGCGGCCATCGACTCGCTGACTGTGCTGGGTGCGCTTCACGCGTCGCCCGCAGTCAAGGCGGCGTTGGCAGGACGCATCCGCTAGTTTTTCCTACCCAACTTCTCGGACCAATCAATGAATCCACATTTCGCGAGCCTGATGGACAAGGCCGCCCATCTCACCCGCCACGGGCGCTTGGCCGAAGCCACGGAGGCCATTCAGCGCGCACTGCGTAGCGAGGCAGAGCCGCGAGCGGCAGCGCCCGACGGATCGAACTCGCCCAAGGCCGACTCAGACGTCATCGAGGTGGAGGCCCGAGTGATCGATGTGGAGCGCCAGAGGCAGCCGCCCCGGGCGACGGAGGGCACCGAACAATGGATCAGAGCCACATTCGCACATCAGGGCCGCACCATCGACTACATGCTGTTCGTCCCGGCATCAGCCGCGGAGCAGCGCGAGGCGCCGCCGCCACTGGTGGTGATGCTTCACGGGTGCACTCAGAACGCTGCCGATTTCGCCGCTGGCACGCGCATGAACGAGCACGCAAGAGCCTGCGGCGCGATGGTGCTTTATCCGGAGCAGGCGCAAAGGGCCAATGGCCAGAAATGCTGGAACTGGTTCAAGTCCCAGCATCAGCAACGCGACCGTGGCGAACCGGCTCTCTTGACTGCCCTGACCCGACACATCACGCTGCAGCAGCACGCAGACCGTCGCCGGGTCTACGTGGCTGGCCTGTCCGCAGGGGGCGCGATGGCCGATGTCCTGGGCCATTGCTATCCCGATGTCTATGCCGCCGTGGGCGTTCATTCCGGTCTTCCGCATGGCGCCGCACACGACATGGCGTCGGCGTTGAGCGCAATGCGAGCAGGCCCGGCGCGGGCTTCCGCCGATGCGACGGCAAAGCGGCCGCCGACCATTGTTTTTCATGGCGACGCCGACACGACTGTCCATGCCGACAACGGGCTGGCCATCCTCACGGGGGCGTCGCCGGGCGAGGCCAGGGAAGGTCAATCGCCATCGGGCCGGCGCTTCACGCGGACTCTCTACCCCGCGTCAGAAGCCTGCGGAGATTCCGAGCATTGGCGCCTTCACGGGGCGGGCCACGCGTGGTCGGGCGGTAGCGCGCATGGCAGCTACACGCAGCCCGACGGTGTCGACGCGAGCCGCGAGATGCTTCGATTTTTCCTGGGCCATCGATTGGGCGACAACTGCCACGGCGGGCAGCCTGTCTAGCCGACGCCTGGAAAGTTCATCCCCTTCACACCCAACAGCGACAGTAGAGCCGGGGTGGGATTGGGACTCTCCATCGCCCGCCAGTCTATCGAAGCGGACTATGGAACGTTGATGGTGCTGGACGTGCCGGCCTCGGGCTGCGTTTTCACCATCAGCCTTCCGCTGCATGCTCTTCCGTAGGCCGTGGGCCAGATAAACGGTAGCGCGTTCGGCAGTGCCCCGGCTGTTCGAAGTCGCCCACACCCAAGAGCATCGGGTTGGCGTCCGTGTACACGTCACCGCCGGCGCAAGTTCAAGCACCTTGGGGTTGATCGTCGCTCGCAGTGTGCACCGCGCGCGGCTAGGCTGCCCTGATGACCGAATCGCGGCAGCGTGTGCCGCGATTCGACGCTCGGCGGAACGCACAAGCTCACAATTGAACGATTAGCGGTGCCGCGAATTCTCAATTCACCTCGCCTCCCGATTCAGATCCCGGTATGGCCGCCGGTTGCTTCCGCAAGGCGGTACCCTTCGACGCGCTGGCGGAGTGCCGCTCCAACAGTGATTCGATCTCAGTCGACGAGACAGGAGGGCTGAAAAGATGGCCCTGCATTTCGTTGCACCCGTGGGCCCGGAGGAATTCCAGCTGTTCTTCAGTTTCGACGCCTTCTGCGATGACCCTGAGGTTGAGTTCGCGTCCCAGGGAAATGATGGCCTTGGCAATCGCCTGGTCCTCTTCGTCACCCGGAATGTCGCGCACGAAGGACCGATCGATCTTCAGCCTGGCGATGGGAAAGCGCTTGAGGGCGCTGAGGCTCGAGTAGCCCGTTCCGAAGTCGTCGATGGAGAGCTGAACGCCCATCGCCTGCAGGGCCCTCATCGACAAAAGCGCTTCCTCGAGATTCTCCATGACCAAGCTTTCAGTGAGTTCCAATTCAAGAAAGCGGGCTTCGAGTCCGCTCTCTTGCAGCGCCTGCGCAACCCGTTCAATCAAGCTCCGTTCCTTGAACTGCCGGGCGGACACATTGACTGAAACGCTGAAGGCGGGCAAACCTGCGTCCTGCCAAGCCTTGTTTTGGAAGCAGGCGGTGCGCAGGACCCATTCGCCAATAGGAACGATGAGCCCTGTCTCTTCCGCAAGGGGAATGAACTCCGCGGGCGGTATCAATCCGCGCTCGGGATGCTGCCAACGGATCAGCGCCTCCACGCCGACCACCTGGTCTGATTCCATGTCTATCTGCGGCTGGTACAAGAGATAGAACTCGCCATGCGCAATGCCATTACGTAACTCTTCGCGCATGGCGAGCTTGGCCAGGATCGCTCCATTCATCTCGGCGGCATAGAACTGGAAGTTGTTGCGGCCCGCCGCCTTGGCGCGAAACATCGCGGCATCGGCATTCATGAGCAATGCGTCGGCGTCGATTCCGTCCGCAGGATAGGTGGCCACGCCCATGCTGCCCGTGAGCTGGACCGCTTGGCTGCCGATCTGCACAGGCAGCGCAATGGTCTCGAGCAGTCGTTGCAGGGTCGGTTCGATCTCTGCTCCGTCCCCCGGCTGGTCGTACAGAACGATCACGAATTCGTCGCCGCCTGTCCGCGCCAGCGTGTCGACACTGCGCAGGCAGCCGCTCAGGCGCTCGGCCATGATCTTCAGCAATTCGTCTCCAGCCTTGTGGCCCAGACTGTCGTTGATGAGCTGAAAGCCATCGAGGTCGACGAATACGACCGTCATCAGCCGACAATATCGATCCGCATAGGAAATGGCTTGCTCGAGGCGATCCTCCAGCAATGCGCGGTTCGGTAGCCGAGTCAACGCATCGTGGCTCGTTTGGTGCTTTAGGGTGTCGGCGCTGCTCTCCAGAAGCACGTTGGACTTCTCGATGGATTCGGCCATCTGGTTCATGCTGCGGGCCAGCACGCCGAATTCGTCAGAGCGGCCTTCCGCCGCGCGTGCGCTGAAGTTTCCTGATGCGATCTGCCGGGAAAGCACGATGAGCGGCGCGACAGCACCTGCGATGCGCCGCGCGACGGTGCCAGCGACCACGATGCCCAGAACAGTGACCAGCGCAACGATGGCGATGGCGAACCATTGTGCAAAGCTGGTTGCGCGTTCGACGTCGGCTCGCGCGTCTAACTCGAGCTTGCTCGTGGTAGCGTGCAGATTCTCCAAACCGAGCCCGATCGCAACGCCCGCGTCCAAGTAATCTTGGCGCGCGCTGTATACGGCGCTGGATTGGAGATCTTGGTCATGCAACCCGACGAACGCAAGAAGCCCGTCCTCGTATCGCTGAAGCCGAACTTCGATCTCTCGCGCTTGATGTCGAACGGTCGGATCGACTGAGGTCGAATGGAGGCTGGAGAGGTGTCCTCGCATGCTCCGCAGATGGGATTGCATTTTCGGCAGCAAGCGCTTGGTCGCAGCTCCAATCCCGGGCTGATCGACGGATCGCAGGAGTTCGCTTTCAATAGCCCAAGCCTTGTACATCTCCAACGAGCCTCGCATACTCAGATTGGTCATGTTCTGGCTGATCAACAACTTGTCGACGGCCGCCGCGGAGCGCTGCATGCTGAAATGGAAAGCTCCCCCAACACGCACACTAAGGTGATGACACCGCCGAAAGCGAACCCAATTTCGAACTGCAGCCTACGCCTTTTGACCCACGACAACACGTTTGTCGAGAAGCGATTCAATCGTGACCTGCCAGCAGAGCTTGCCTGCCGTTGGGTGCCACTGATTTCAGCACCTCGCCTGCGATGGCCTTCTCATCTGCCATGCTTCGTTCTCCCTGGTTGATCTGCGAATACGTACCGTCAGAGGCCGCTCGTGCGGCTCCAGCTGCTGATTTGATTTCTAACTGCAGCTCGGTGGCGGCGTGCAGGCAATTGGCGCATCTTTCTGACAGCTTCCTTGTAGGAAGATGTGATGCTTGGTAGGTCATGGTTCGTCGCTGAGACATAAATCCACAGAACAGTTTTAAAGCAACATCGATGCAGCAACAAGTTCTGCCCGCACAAGGCGTCTTTCCGCACAAAAGCATCACGAGCCTGCTGATCGACCCTCGGCCCCGTGATTGGATAAAGGTAGATCTACGACGGCCAAACGCGATGGGCCTTGTTTTACCCGCCCGGCGCGGCCGGCGTGAACGAGTTATCCACCGTTCCGGTGGATAACGCGGTGGATAAGCATGTCCCGCATCGCCTGAGGGCGTTGCCACGCCTGCGTCGCGACGCTGCGCCTGTTTAAGCGGCATGCGCCCTGGCGGCCCTGCATGGCTCGGGCACACAGCTTGAGTCATCGAGGCAAGGCGCCGATTCGCCTACCGCTTCGATCCCACTCCATAGGCGCTCGTCCCCGGCGCTAGCGCGAAAGCCTCGTCGCGACCGCCCTTGACGTCGCCACATGAGTGTCGTTAGACGCTGAGCTCTGGGCGAGGCAATGCCCGGCTTTGTCCTCTTGATCTTCATAGCCATGCTTGAGCCGCTACCGCCGAAGGTCTTGTCCTGCACATGGACGCCCCGCCGTCTGGCTCATCCACGGCGCCGCATGCGGATCACTATTTTGCAGAAGCTTGCAAGAACGGAGTGCCAGATGACGAGCGTGAAAACTCAGGCAGGCGAGGGGGTCGAGAGCGCTGATGCAAGCAAGGACTTTGCGCATCTCGAAGACAGGGGCGGCACGTTGTTCGTGCGCGTTAAACGAATTGACGGCGAAGGATCGGTACCGGTGGTCATTACGCGCGCTTGAAGCCCACTTTGCAGCGGGACAGGGCGAGAAGGATCTCGCTCACGCATACCTGGTTCATCGAGCGCGATCAACGCCAAGGTGTTGGAACTTGCGCCAACTGGCGACGTGTACACGGACGCTAACCCGATGCTTTTGGGAACGGGTGAATTCGAGTAGCGCGATTTATCCTCCGCCTATGCCGAAGGGTGAACTGCCTAGGTCACATCAGCCGGAAATCTCGGGTGAATTGCATCGAGGTTGCCCTCGGCGCGGGAACCTCTTCCATCTTCTCAAGCTCAGCACGGCCTTCTTTCGTGATCCGCACCACAGTTGCCAAGCGCGGCGAAGCGTAGGACGTCGTTGTCTTGAGCGTGGTGATCTCGGCCTCGATCAGACCCGTGGCCAACAGCACCGAAACGTGCCGGATTTCCTCTGGTTCGGCAACCCGGACTGGAAGCTGCACGTGTTGCAGCCTTTGCAAGAACGAAAGCGGCATTCGCATCTCCGTGCCGGCGCTTGCTGTGCCCAAAGATGCCGGCGGTCTTTGAGCCTAGATTCGACGTGAGATCTTCCACGGCACAGCGGACCAGTGGGCGCAACTACATCCCAAGAGTCGGCATTGCAGGGCCTTGGCAGCGCCACGGGCAGTAAGACAGCTCCGCACTTGCCAAGACTTGCCAGTGCGATCCTGCTTTTAACCTAATTTGCCTCCGCCGTCATTGATCCACGGCAGCTTCCGCTGCACCCGCCTTGAAGGCGGCGGCGCCTCCATCGGACCAGGTATTGGGAACATTCGGGTGTACGGGCGAAGCACCTTGGACGAGCCGGCGTGCCAACAGCAACTTTCTTCGCGATCCGGCGAAACAGTAGGCGTCAGCGTGATCGTTGCTTCGATGGATTCGTGAATGGCTTGCTCTCTAGATAGTTGCCATAGATACAACGCCAGCACGGCATCGGAGGACAACGATCCCACAGAGCACCTGCACGCTCCTTAGGTGAGTGGCCGATGTATTTTTTCCAAAGATCGGTCGACGCAGCTACTCAAGCTCAGGTGGCGCGCGCATGAAAAAGCCCGCAAAAGGCGGGCTTTGGGGATGTGGTCGTGAACTCTCACGCGGTCCACGGTTACGGCAAATGTTCACTTGCGGAAGCCACCTGTTGTTTTTCTCGTCGTAGTGACTTCGACGCGCCGGTGTGAAATTCGGCTTGACTGGCCAGTCAAAACCCAAAACTTAGTTCGGGCAGGTCGGATTATACCCGGGGCGGGAAAGAGCCAGCCGAGCGCGGAATGCCGCTCTGAAGGCACCACTCGAAGAATTGGTCGAGCTCATTCGATTTGTCGAACAGAGCATCGGCGCCCAATTCCAGACTACGCCGACGCATTTCGTCGGTTGGATAGTTCGTCAAGACGACAATCTTCTGGTGCGATGCACGCTGCTTGCGTGTTCGCAATACCGTAAGGCCTGAGCCCTCGCGCAGAAAGAGATCCACCACGGCCAAGTCCCAGGTATCCCCGAGCTTTTCAAGGAGGGCGACGCCCTCGCTTGCCGTCTCGGCGACGGCGACAACTTCTGCAGCGGCAAGGTCGGCCAGTGCCGGGACCAGAGCCTCTCTGATGGTATTGCTGTCCTCGATGAGAACTGTCTGGAGCGACATGGCGTTGCAGCGGTGCTGCGGTTCGATTCGTTGCGGCAGGTTGCCGACTGTGAATGGTTATACGTGTCGGCTCGGCTGACTTTGTAGGCTAAAAGCTTGATCTCACAGAAGCGGGTGAACCGTTTGGATGGGCCCGGCTAACATCGCCCCCAACTGAAAGGTGTGCCATGACCCGCTCATCCTCCGCTGCTCCTTCCGGCGAAGACTCCCCCAATCTGGCCACGGTGCTCGAAACGAACAAACGAGCCGCTGAAACGGTCCAGGAAGTTGCCGAGGATCTCTCGGTGATCCACGCGGTGCTGGACAGCGAAGTGCCAAAAGAGACGCTGCCCCCGATGTCGGGCAGGCCATCGAGCAAACGGACCTGCTTAAAGACAAGCTCGAGGCGGCCCACGAAAAGTTGAGGACCGTGAACGAGGCGCTTGAACAGCAGGTCGCCCCAGAAGGTCCATAGAGCAGCCAGCACCTGCTGATGCCCCTCCGCGCTCGTTGGCGCCGCACGCCAAGGGAACCTCTGACAGAGCGCCGCTGGAGGGGAGTCATCCCACGCGAAGCCCGTGCGCAGGGAGCGTTGAAGCTGGCGCCTGATCTGGCAGGTCCTCGCTTCGTGCAATTTCGGCGTGCCCATGTTCTGTGATGCGCGTCACGGTGGCAGCCTGTGACGCGGCGTAGCGGGCCGTCGCGTCCAGGGAGCCAATCCCGGCCTCCACCAGACCGGTCGCTCTAAGCACCGAGACTTACCGGACGTCTCCAGGCTCGCAGACCCGAACAGGCAACTCTTCGTACTGCAGTTGCAGCAAAAACCCGAGCGGCATCCGAGTCCCCAAATGAATCCTGGCGTGCTCGGTCCGGAGGCGCTTTGCTTCCTCCCGAAGCCTCGGCGTTTTCGGAGAGCCGCCTCATGAGCACGTCGAGCGCGGCGATCCTGTGCCCCAGATCGGAGGGCGCCTTCGAGGGGATTAACGCATTCATCATCTGGCTCAAATGTGTTACTTTTACATTAATCGTACGCTTGGTTACGTTTTGGTTTGCTTAGTAGTTTCCAGAGTCGTCAAGACCGACCGTGTCTGACATGCGGACAGCACTGGGCAGACACGTTGAGTTCATTCTCTTGGAGATCTAGAAATGATTCGAACCAGTGCTGTTCTCGGCAAGGAAGCGGCTTTGGCAACGCTGCGAGAGCTTCTGCATGAGGCGGAGCACGGCTCCTTGAATTGCATGGCGCTTCGCGTCTATCGCTCGAGCGGCGATTCAGATGACCTCGTGCTCGGAGGGTCAGCAAAAGAACAGGCCAGGGCGCAGGATGATCTCCTAACGATGAAGGACTGACCGAATGCGCGGAGATCCTTTTCATGCGGACCGCATGGTTGGATTTACCGAAGCAGATGCTCTCGCGTTGAGCCAGGTAGTTGGTCTCTTCGATATTGAACTCTGGAGCTATGCGCCATTTCCGGATGGCCCGGTGGTGCGTCTGAATCTCGATGCAGACGCATGTGCGACCGCAGTCTGCACGCACCGAGCAGCCAAGTTGTTGGCCGCCGCCATCGACGCGGCTGATCGCTTGACGAGAACGTCACCATCTGGCTTGAAGTGACCCAGTCAGAAATGCCGCAATTTGCCGCTGAAGCATTCGATGAACTCGCTGGACGCGGCGCCGGCATTGTGTGCCCATACTGCGCCAGAAGGGCTGCGCTGCTCCCATGCACCTGGCGAACCACTGCCGCTGCAGTTTCTCAAGCGGCTTGCCCGCGCGAGCGGGGCGGAGCAGATCTGGCATTCCCTGGCGCTGAAGTCTGTTCCCGGTGTCGGCATCTGAGCTGGCTCTCGGCGGGGGCTAGGGATCAGCAAACTCCCGCTCGTTCAACCCCCGGGGCCGTTGGTCCACTGACCTTTCGGCACGGGTCGGCCCGCGCATTCGCGAATCACAGCACTCGCAAGCCACCGGGGAACCGGATGAAGGTTCGCTTCGGTTGAGGCACGTTGCTCGCTGCCGCGAGTTCGGTAATGCCCTCTTCCGTGATGCGAGTCACGGTTGCCACATGCCAGACAGCGTGCCGGGCCCGCGTCCTGATGGATTCGAACTCAGCCTCGATCAAGCCTGTGGCCACAAGCATCGAGACCTGCCGCACTTCCTCCGGATCGGTGACTCGGACAGGCAACTGCACACGTTGCAGCCTCAAGAGAAGAAGGATCGGCATTCAGTTCTCCGACGCCGGCCCAAGTAAACGACTCGGAGGCCGGGTTTGGTGTTGATGTGAATTTTTCACATCAATGAAGGCAACAGCGTCAGAATTAGTCGATTGGTCGTGTCCGCTACTGTCTCCGCGGGCGAGCGAAAAGCTACCGCCCCAGGAGCTGGCGCACTACATTCCCTAACAAGCGTATCCAACGGCGGATGCGGAAAACAACGCGTGAGCGAGGAAGGCGATGAATCTCTATCTTTCGGGCGACGACCCCGGCGGGCCCTTAGCGCCCGCCGATTGGACAATGGCCGTCACCCAAGAAGGCCTCGGTGAGATGCCCAGCTATTTCGCGGACATACAACGCGCAGGCGCGCCGGTCTGTCGCCTGACCATCACCGGGACATGGTCGGAAGAAGAGGCTCATCGCCTGTTGGCTGTCAAAGCTCGCTTCTGGATCGACGAGTACCTGTCGCGGCCGCATAGCGGCGTCACGGACTTCGGGGCACTCGAATAGAGTGTGCGGGCAGGTTGTCGGGCTTGCAAAATGCGGCAGGCACGTCGATTGCCGGAGACAGGCATGGACCATCTTCTGGAAGGAAGCCGCGCGCTCCGCTTGGAGAGTGAAGCGGCCCGTGCAAAATTTCGACGGACTCTGCTGTCCGTCCGAACAGAGCGCCACATGCGCAGCATTCAGGCGCAAGCGCGCGCGTCTGAGGTCAGGCGCCGTCCTTTGGAGTGGGGGTCACTCAACTCTCCTGGTCGTCAACCAGCAGCATCGTGGTCATTAAACTGCGTCCCAACGGACACGGTCGCCTTCAATTGCGATGCAACTGAGCTCGGTGTTGGTTTGCGCCCGGGGCATCCGCGCAAAACTCCCGCGGAGCCCGGAGGTGTCGGCGCGACTGTGCGGCTTACGCCAATCCAGAACGGCTGCGCCGCGTAGTTCTGCGCCGCAACAAGATTAGGGGCCGCGAGTCGAACCCAGTGGCGATTGCTCTTCGGAAGATCCGCATTGAGTGGCTGCAAATTCGAGCCCATCCGCATTTATCGACGTGCTTACAGTGGCCGCTCAATTTCGATCAATGCTCGAAGATGAGCTGAAAGACTTCTGTGTGGCAAGACGCCTTCTACACTTTCGCCATCCCCCGCATCAACGTCAGCAGGGCATGCGCAAGGTCTTGCTCGAAGTCGTATCGCAAACCCGCCAACTCGGGCAGCTCGACGACTTGCGCGGCCATCTCCGCCGGGTTGCTGAGCGGCCATAGCCCGATGATGAGCGGCACCGTGTGCTTCATCACCTGCTCGAAGGCTTGCACCGGCATGCCGGGCACGCGGGCGTGAAAGGCCTGCGCTGCGCCCTGCCGAACGGCCAGCAGGTTGCCTTTGAACTCGACCATGCGCTCGAACGACACCTTGCGCTCCAGGAAGGACGGCAGGACGCTGGTCAGCCGGCAAAGCAAAGGTCGGGCAGAGACCGTCGAGGCGAAGACGCGGGCAATGTGCTCAAAGCTGGCGCCCGCCTTGCCGCCGCGCGCCAGTGCCGTGCTCAGTTCGGCATGCCAGGCTGCAAATTCTTCGACGAGCAGGTCCATCAGCACTGCTTCGCTGCTCTCGAAATACCGGTACACGTTCGACTTGGTCATCGCAGCCTGTCGCGCCAGTTCGTTGATTCCCAACTCGAGGGCAGCCGGGTTCTGGCTCAGCATTTCCCGGGCGGTGGCCAGCAAGTGGCGGCGCCGCTCTTCCTTCTGCTCGGCGGATCGGGCGCGTACGTATGAGGTGGGCGAATTCATGCGGGATCACACTTCATTTAACGGCCCGCCCGATTGCAGACCACCAGTCTCCAATTTTAGCTGAGAACAAATGCGGCGGCCCCCTATCCCTCTCCGTCACGTGAGCTGTGCGGCTATTGCTCGCATCGCAACAGCGTCGGTTCAAGTTGCGCCAGAATCTGTGACTAGGAACCAAGGACTCCATCCATGGCCGTGAGCATCCTCAACTGGCGTCGGCGCGCGTCCCTCCGAAACCTCATGCGGGCGCCCCTTGGGAAATCTCAGACCCGCACCTGCAGGTGCGGCATCGAGAAGATCTCGTAGCACGCGCCACCCGATCTCACCATGGGATCCTCCTGCGCCAATGCCCTGACATCTTGACCATCCTCGACCTGATAGAGCGAGAGGCCCCATCCGCCGGCCGGGTCGGCCACCGGGCCGTGTGCCACGACCACCCCCTTTTGCAGAAGGTCGTTCAGGAAGGCCCCGTGTTCCTTCATCAGGTTGACTTCGTCGGGAGACATGGTTGCTAGAAAATCGGCGCGGGGTGGCAGGAATCTGGCAAGAAAGTATTTCATCTTCATTCTCCATTGGGTACCGATCGGCAGGCGGCTCGCCGCCTTGTAAGGCAAGTTTGAGCGCCAAGCCCGGGACGACGAAGCCTTCGTTCCGATTGCGACTGTCATTGCGAACATTCCGGTTCGCCGGATGCACCGGTCCAAGAGCGTCTACAGCAGCGGCAGTTCATGATGCCGAGATGCTCGCCAAGCAGTCCTCAACGAGTGCATGCAACTCGCGAACGTTCCTGCTCCCTATCAGCTGATGCACTCTGGCTTGTGCCGCGGTCCAATGAGGCAAGCCTTCCGCGCACTTACTTTTACCCGAAGCGGTGATGTGCACGCTTCGCGTGCGTCCGTCGGTACCGGCGCCCAGTTTCAGCAAACCCGACGAGATGAGGGGTTTGAGATTGCGGGTCAGTGTCGACGGAGAGAGCGCCATCGCATCCGCTAGGTCCGAGGGACGCATCGGCCCGTTGGCAGCTACCTGCGTCAACAGCCCATATTGCGTGGTTCGTAAACCCACCTTCCCAAGTTCGGCCTCATAACGACGCCTCACGAGCCGCGCGAGCTGGTGAAGCTTTGTGTCAGTACAGGCCGATGGCTTCGGTCCCGCCCTCGCTGCCTCTGGAGCAACAGCCTGTGTCTCCGGTGCGAAAAACGGATGCATTGGCGCACGTGTACGAGCGACGCGCCTTTGATTCATCTACCGTCGCTGTCAGGAGGCCTTCGAGGGCTTTACCGAGGTCTGCTCAACCGCGTGAGTTTGGTCAATGAACCGGCGGCTGGAGGCGAGGATGTCCTTGCGGGTGCGCTCCGACTCGACCGCCCGAGACAGGACCAGCGCGCCCACACATTGGGCAATAAGCGCCCACGCTGCATCCGGGTCTCCCATGCGAGAACTCCAGCTCTTTTGCAACTGCTTCAAGCCTCTCTCGACGACCTCACGCACCTCGGGCCCTGCCCGTGCGATCTCGGGCCCCAGTGCCGGCAAGACGCAGCCGGTTTCCGGATGCAGGGCGTGATACGAACTCAGATAACTGCGCAGTCTCTTCGCAACGTGGTCGGGCGGTGATTCCTCGTCCGCGCCCAGCATCTCTCCGCTGTTCAAGATTTCTTGCTCCAGGAGCTCGGCAAACAGGGCGTCCTTGGAGGGGAAATGGCCATAAAAGGCACCTCCAGTCAGACCGATGCTTGCCATCAGTTCGTCGACGCCAGTCGACTCGAAGCCGCCTTTTTTGGCGATCGCGCGGGCGTTCGCAAGCAGCTTCTTGCGGGTTTCCTCTTTGTGCGTTGATGGATAGCGCATGGATGAATCTCAGCAGGTCGTAAGGACCCCATCATAACATGCCGATCGTTTGCTAAACGAGCTCACTCTTATTGAAAAGAAGCGCCCCTGAATCAGGGTTTGTCCCTGCGACAACCCATCCCACGTCCGTTGACGGTGCCTCGCTGTCGACCTATAGTTTAGCAATCGTTTACTAAACGAACGTTAATTTCACTCTTAACCGGATGATGTGATGACGCGACTGACCCAAGATCTACGGGCTCGTCCTCAGCAAGGAGGCAACCGAGATCCTCAATTTCGAACAAGGCGTGGCGCTGGTGGCCTCCGCGTCGCTCGGCAGGGGATTCGTCATCGTGCTGCGCATCTCGGCCTGCCAGAGGACCCGCGCGTGTCCGCCGTCCGCGTCATCCCCCGTTCGCTGCGCCAGTGCGACGAAGAACTCACCCCTGCGCTGCGCCTGAACCGCGCGGTCGTGGCGAGCCGCTGCGCCAACCTTTTACCCAACCCCGGGAGTCTGAATCATGAGAGAAGCCGTCATCGTTTCCACCGCACGCACGGGCATCGGCCGCGCGTTTCGCGGCGCATTGAACAACATCAAGTCGCCCACCCTGATGGGCCATGTAATCCAGCACGCCGTGCGACGGGCGGGCATCAATCCCGGCGAGGTGGAGGATGTGGTCATCGGCAGCGCGATGGCCGCCGGCACCGCGGGCATGAACATCGGCCGCCTTTCTGCGCTGGCGGCGGGACTGCCGCAGTCGGTGCCGGGCCAAACAATGGATCGGCAATGCGCCTCGGGCCTGATGGCCATCGCGACGGCGGCCAAGCAGATCATCGTCGACGGCATGGACGTGACCGTGGGTGGCGGGCAGGAGAACATCTCCGCTGTGCAGAACCCCTTCGTCAAGTGGGTGGGTGAAGAGGCCGACCCGCTGCTCATCTCGCGCGTGCAGCATGCCTACATCCCGATGCTCAACACGGCCGAGATCGTGGCAAAGAAGTACGGCATCTCACGGGAAGCGCAAGACGCGTATTCCGCGGAAGCGCAACGCCGCACCGCGCTGGCGCAGGAGCGCCACCTGTTCGACGACGAGATCGTGCCGATCACCGCGCGCATGGCCGTGGCCGACAAGCAGACGGGCGCGATCAGCTATCGCGACGTCACGCTGGACCGCGATGAAGGCAACCGCCCCGACACCACGCTCGAAGGCCTTGCCAGCCTCAAGCCGGTCATCGAAGGCGGCGTGATCACCGCGGGCAATTCGAGCCAACTGTCGGATGGCGCATCGGCCTGCGTGCTGGTGGAGCGTGCGGTTGCCGAGCGCCGCGGGCTCAAGCCGCTGGGCATGTACCGCGGCATCGCGGTCGCCGGCCTCGCGCCCGAGGAGATGGGCATCGGCCCGGTGCTGGCGGTGCCCAAGCTGCTGAAGACGCACGGGCTCACAGTGAACGACATCGGCCTGTGGGAACTGAACGAGGCCTTCGCCTGCCAGGTGCTGTACTCACGCGATCGTCTGGGCATCGACCCCGAGAAGCTGAACGTCAACGGCGGCGGCATCACGATCGGTCACCCCTACGGCATGACCGGCTCGCGGCTGGTGGGGCATGCGCTCATCGAGGGCAAGCGGCGCGGCGCGCGCTTCGTCGTCGTGACGATGTGCATCGGCGGCGGCATGGGTGCCGCGGGCCTGTTCGAAGTGGTCTGACGCAAGGAGCATCGCCATGAGCTACCAGATCCCACTGCGAGATATTCAGTTCATATTGCACGAGTTGCTCCGGGTGCCGGTCATGCTGGAGGATTGCGGCCAGCCGGAGTTCGACGCCGAAACCATCGACCAGGTGCTCACCGCGGCCGGCCAGTTCGCCTCCGAGGTGATTGCGCCGCTCAACGGGCCCGGCGACGAGCACGGATGCAGCATGCCCTCGCCGGGCGTGGTGCAAACACCTCCTGGCTTTAAAAAAGCCTATGACGAGTTCACGAAGAACGGCTGGGCCGGCCTCGCGTGCAGCCCCGAGTTCGGGGGCAGGGCTTTCCGTCGGTCGTGGCCAATGCGGTCTATGAAGTCTTCGGCGGCGCGAACATGGCATGGTCGTCGTATCCCGGCATGTCGCATGCCACGTACGTGAACGTGGCCGCCAACGGTTCGGAAGAACAGAAGGCACTCTATCTGCCGAAGATCGCGTCGGGCCAGTGGGCCGGGACCATGTGCCTGACCGAGCCCAACGCGGGCACCGACCTGGGGCTGATGCGCACCCGCGCCGTGGCGCAGCCCGATGGCAGCTACTGCATCACTGGCAGCAAGATCTTCATCTCGGGCGGCGAGCAGGACCTGACCGACAACATCATGCATCTGGTGCTCGCGCGCATCTCCGACGCGCCGCCCGGCGTGAAGGGCATCTCTCTTTCATCGTGCCCAAGTTCATTCCCGATGCGAACGGCGCGGCGGGCGCACGCAACGGGGTGGTCTGCGGCTCCATCGAGCACAAGCTGGGCATCCACGGAAACTCGACCTGCACCATCAACTTCGACGGCGCGACCGGCTGGCTTCTGGGCGCACCCAACAAAGGGCTGGCGGGCATGTTCGTGCAGATGAACCACATGCGCGTGCTCGTCGGCACGATCGCCATCGGCCTGATGGAAGCGGCCTATCAGAAGGCCTTGGCCTATGCGAAGGAGCGCCTGCAGGGCCGCGCGAGCGGGACAAGGTCGTCCGGCGAAGCCGCCGACCCGATCATCGGGCATGCCGACGTGCGCCGAATGCTGCTCACGCAGAAGGCGAACATCGAGGGCGCGCGCGCACTGGCGCTGTGGACGTCGCAACTGAGCGATGTGCAGCGCCTCCATCCCGACCCCGCCAAACGCAATGAGACGGCCGAACTGCTGGGCCTCCTCACCCCGCTCGTGAAGGCGCTGTCCAGCGACCTCGCGGTGGAAGGCACACTGCTTGCCATGCAGGTGTTCGGCGGGCACGGCTACATCCGCGAGAACGGCGTCGAGCAGCACCTGCGAGACGTACGCATCGTGGGGCTGTACGAGGGCACGAACGGCGTGCAGGCCATGGACCTGCTTGGGCGCAAGGTGCTGGCCGACCAGGGCCGGCAGATGGGTGTCTTCCTGGACATGGCCGGCGCATTCGCCGAAACCTGCCGCCCGCGCGAGGCGATGCGCGAGTTCACTGAGCCGCTCACCAAACTGGTCACCGACATCAGGCAGCTCACAGGCGAGCTGGTCGCTACGTCGGCTCAAGATCCGAACGCGGCAGGTGCTGCCGCGGTGCCCTATCTGCGGCTGGTCGGGCATCTGGCACTTGCGTGGACCTGGGCGCGCATGGCCGAGGTGGCATTCAGGAACGCTGGATCGAGCGACCCGATCTATGCATCGAAGATTGCCACGGCCCGCTTCTACTTCCAGCGGCTGCTGCCGCAGACGGCGGCGCTGTGCGGTGAGATCCAGGCGGGGTCGGCCGCGCTGATGGAGCCGGCCATCGATCTTTTCTGACCGCGCGGCATGTACCACCTGAGCCGCTTCGCAGCTGCCACGCCCGACAAGGTCGCGGTGCACTTTCTCGAATCGGGTGAGGCGTTCAGCTTCTCGCAGTTGGAGCGCGAGGCGAATCGCGCGGCCAACGCCTTGCTGTCGCTCGGCCTGAAGCGGGGAGACTGCGTCGTGCTGTGCATCGAGAACGCGCCCGCACTGCTTTTTCTTGCGCTCGGCGCGCAGCGCATCGGGTTGTACTACGTGCTTACCTCGACGCGGCTGTCGACTGCGGATTTCGAGTACATCGTGAAGGACTCGGCGGCATCGGTCGCCGTCGTGTCGTCGGCCTGCATGAACGCCGAAACGGCGTCGTCGCTGGACGTCGGCGGCGCACGGCGCGTCGGCATCGGCTTTGCGGATCCGGCCATTGAATCCTGGGAGGCGCATTTTCTGGCGGCGCCGAGCGGGCTGCCGCCCGTGCTCGCGCCAGGACGCGAGATGCTGTATTCGTCGGGCACGACCGGCCGGCCCAAGGGCGTGCGCAAGCCGCCCTTCGAAGGCGACTTCGATGCCGTTGACAACCGCAACGCCGCGGTGGCCCGGTCGTTCGCACTCGGCAGCGCCACGGTCTACCTGTCGACGTCGCCCCTCTATCACAGCGCGCCCAACCGATTCCTCTCGGCGGCCGTCCATGCCGGTGCCACCAGCATCGTGATGGCAAAGTTCGATGCCGAGCGCGCGCTCGCCGCCATCGCGCAATTCGGATGCACGCATTCGCTCTGGGTGCCGACCATGTTCCACCGCCTGCTGCGGCTGGATGCGGGCGTACGCGGCCGCTACAGCATGGCCTCCATGGTGCAGGCGGTCCACGGCGCGGCGCCCTGCCCCGTGCACGTCAAGCAGGCGATGATCGACTGGTGGGGGCCGATCCTTCAGGAGTACTACTCCGGCACCGAGGGCATCGGCTCCACGGCCATCACGTCGCGCGAATGGCTCGAGCACAAGGGCTCGGTCGGCCGCGCGACCGACGGCATCCTGCACATCCTGGACGACGCGGGCCGGGAATTGCCGCCGGGCGAAACCGGGAACGTCTACTTCGAGAGCGACGCGCAGTTCGAGTACTGGAACGATCCCGCCAAGACCCGCGTGGCGACGAGCCCGCAGGGCTGGCGGTCCTTCGGCGACATCGGCCATCTCGACCGCGAAGGCTACCTCTACCTGACCGACCGCAAGGACTTCGTCATCATCTCCGGCGGCGTCAACATCTACCCGCAAGAGATCGAGGACGTGCTGCTGCAGGACCTGCGCGTGGCGGATGCCGCGGTCTTCGGGGTGCCGAACGAGGAATACGGCGAGGAAGTCAAGGCCGTCATCCAGCCAGCGCACCCGGACTTTGCGGAGCCGTCGGTTGCCGAGGCGCTCAGGGCCCGCTGCCTCGCGCTGCTCGGGCCCATCAAGGTGCCCCGGAGCATAGATTTCGAATCCGAATTTCCTCGCCATGCCACCGGCAAGCTCTACAAGAGATTGCTGCGCGATCGGTACTTGCGCTGAAAGCCCCATAAACAAAGAAGTCGTCACCTCCTCCCCGCGCGAAACAGGTCACCTGTTTCGATGAAACGGCAAAGACAACGCCATCGCTGGCCTGGCGATGAGAAACGTTCTTCGAATGACCTTTATCTCGTTAAAGAAGAACGGCCCTCATGAACGGCCGGCAAGACAAAACAATTCAGGAGACAACCATGCTGGGACTGATGCAAACGCATCCGCTGCTGATTTCGTCACTTATCTTGTCCGCCGAGAGACACCACGCCGACAGCGAGATCGTATCGCGCCGCGTGGAAGGCGATATTCATAGGTACACCTGGCGCGACGTCGCACGGCGTTCCAGACAACTGGCGCAGGCGCTCGACGCAACGGACCTCGAATTTTCCGGTCGCGTCGCGACTCTGGCATGGAACGGCTACCGCCATCTTGAGCTGTACGCCGGCGTATCGGGATCGGGTCGTGTACTGCACACGATCAACCCGCGCCTGCCGCCGGATCAAATCGCATGGATCGCCAATCATGCGGAAGACCAGATCCTCTGCTTCGACCTGACATTCCTGCCACTTGTCAAAGCGATCCACGCCAACTGCAAGACCATCAGGAAATACGTGGCGCTGTGCGACGAGGATCGGCTGCCAGCGGATTCCGGCATCCCTGGTCTCGTTTGCTATGAGACATGGATCGGAGAGCATTCGGGCGACTACCAGTGGCCGACGTTCGACGAGAACACGGCGTCGAGCATGTGCTACACGAGCGGGACGACCGGCAATCCCAAGGGTGTGCTCTATAGCCATCGCTCCACGCTTTTGCATGCATTCGCAGTTCCGGTGCCCGATGGGTTGGATCTTTCAGCATGCGGCGCCGTACTGCCCGTGGTTCCCATGTTTCATGTAAATGCATGGGGATCCCGTATGCCGCAATGCTCACTGGTTGCAAGCTGGTATTGCCCGGCCCGGCAATGGACGGCAAGTCGATCTACGAACTCATCGAAGGCGAAGGCGTCACCTGCGCAGCAGGCGTACCAACTGTCTGGCAGATGCTGCTTGCGCACGTGCAATCGCAGGATCTGCGCTTCTCGACTTTGCGCAAGCTGGTGATCGGGGAGCCGCCGTCAATTCAGCCATGATCAAAGGAT
Source organism: Variovorax sp. S12S4 (assembly GCF_023195515.1). Lineage (NCBI taxonomy): Bacteria > Pseudomonadati > Pseudomonadota > Betaproteobacteria > Burkholderiales > Comamonadaceae > Variovorax > Variovorax sp. S12S4. The sequence goes on along the minus strand of NZ_JALPKR020000002.1, from coordinate 2,829,112 downwards.
TCGAAGAACGGGGTGCGGAAGTCATGCAAGTTTGGGGCATGACCGAAACCAGTCCAATGGGAACGGCCTATGCACCCAAGATCAAGCACACGAAGCTCGGCCACGAAGAGCAGCGCGCCCTGCGCCTGAAGCAAGGCCGGGTGGGATTCGGTATCGATATGCGCATCATCGGTGCGGACGGCGAAGAAGCGCCCTGGGACGGTAAGACGTTCGGTGACCTTCAAGTCAAGGGTTACTGGGTCTTGCGCGAGTATTTCAAGGGCGAAGGAGGCAATCCCCTGGACGGCGACTGGTTCCGGACTGGCGACGTCGCAACGATCGATCCGGATGGCTTCATGCAGATCACCGATCGCAGCAAGGACGTCATCAAGTCGGGCGGCGAATGGATCAGTTCGATCGAGGTGGAAAACATCGCAATGTCCCACCCGGGCGTGCAGATGGCTGCCTGCATCGGCATGCCGCACCCGAAGTGGGACGAGCGGCCGATCATCATCGTGACGAGACGACCGGGCTCGGACGTCTCACGCGAAGAGCTGCTGGAGTTCTACAAGGGCACCGCTGCGAAATGGCAGGTTCCGGACGACGTGGTTTTCGTCGAATCGATTCCCATCGGCGCGACGGGGAAGATGCTCAAGACGAAGCTGCGCGACATGCTCAAGGACTATGTCCTGCCGACTGCCTGACTGTCTCTCGTCCAGTCCGTTGCGCCCTAGCAAAGCAATCCATCGGTGCTGAGGCACCGACATTCTTAAACAGGAGACAACCGTGAATAAAGTGCTTCATCAGTTGGCGTGCGCGCTCGCGCTATTCGTGCCCGCACTCGGCGCATCGGCTCAGACCTATCCCAGCAGGGCTGTCACCATCCGCGTACCGTTTCCGGCTGGCGGGTCCGCGGATGCAGGCTTCCGGCAGATGCAGCCGGCCCTGCAGACGCGACTCGGTCAACCTGTCGTCATCGACAACCTGCCAGGCGCTGGCGGTTCCATAGGCGTGATGAGGGTGCTGAGTTCGCCCGCGGACGGGTACACGCTCCTGGGCCATACGGCGTCGGATCTGATCCTGGCACCGTTGGCCGTCGGTACCGCGAAGTACGAACCGGACCAACTGCGGCTGGTGGCGCCAGTGACGGCCGCGGACTTTGTGCTCGTCAGCTCTCCAAGCTTGCCCTTCAAAGATGTAGACGAACTGCTGGCCCATGTGCGGCAACCGGGCAACAAGGAACTCTCAATCGCCCATTGGGGCCGTGGCTCGACGGCTCATATCGTAGGCGCCGACTTCCAGAATCGCACGAAGGTACGTTTCCTCGAGGTTCCGTACAAGGGCGTTCCCCGATCGTTCCCGACCTGATTGGCGGGCAAGTGAACCTGAGCTTCATGCCCATCGGCGGACCCACGGTGGGCCTGATCAGAAGCGGCAAGGTAAACGCCATCGGCGTGGCAGCCGCCCGGCGCGTTGCTGGCTTGCCAGATGTGCCGACCCTCAACGAGGGCAAGGTGCTCAAGGGTTTCGAGCACCAGATCTGGACCGGCGTCTTTGTCGATCGTGGGGTTGGCAGCGCAGAGGTGGAAAAACTGGCTCAGGCGATCAATGCGGTCGTCGCATCGCCGGAGTTCGCCAGATTCACCGAGGAGCAAGCTGCTCGCCTTCTCGAACCGATGACCACGTCGCAGGCCGATCGCTATTTCAAGACTGAAACCAAGCGCCTGACGGACATCGCGCGGCAGGTCAAGCTCCAGCCCGAGTAAGCGACGCCCAGACCATTGGAAGCGAACACCATGACCGCCATCGACTATTACTACTACGAGCCGGCCAAGGGCCACGGTCTGAGCCACAACCCGCTCAATGCCCTTATCGCCCCGCGCCCGATAGGTTGGATCTCGTCGCGAGATGCTCAGGGACGAGTCAATCTCGCGCCTTACAGTTTTTTCAACGCCTTCAACTACGACCCGCCGATCATCGGGTTCTCCTCGATCGCCTGGAAAGACAGCGTGCAGAACGCGTCCGAAACGCGCGAGTTCGTTTGGAACTTGGTCACTCGTGAACTGGGCGAAAAGATGAACGAGACCTCGGCCCCGCATCCGCATGGCGTGGACGAGTTTCCGCTGGCCGGCCTCACGGCGGTGCCGGGTCGGATGGTCAATGTCCCGCGCGTGGCGGAAAGCCGAGCTGCCATGGAGTGCAAGGTCATCGACATCGTTCAGTTTCGAAATACGGCAGGTGAAAAAGTGGAGGGCTGGCTGGTCCTGGGCGAGGTAGTGGCCGTCTACATCGATAAGCTGCTCCTCAAGAATGGCGTCTACCAGACCGCCAATGCGTATCCGATCATGCGTTCCGGCGGCTTGAATGACTATGTCCAAGTGACCCCCGAAACGGTCTTCCAGATCAACCGGCTGGCCGGCGCCAGCAGCCCGTCCAGTCATGGCACCAAATGATCAAAGCTTCATGTGATCGAAGGCGTCGGTTTCTGTTTTCCTCGCTCATTTTCCCCGAGTGTTGGGGCAACGCCGGGGTCAACGGCGTTCCTCAAGCTGCAAGAACCGGATCTCGGACCAGGGCTGCCAGTGCGTTGGAACCCTGACCTCAGCAATGCTGCGTCTTGGCGAGGCTCCTCCTGCTGCGCCGGTAAAGCGCGCACGCTTTGATGAGCGAAGCGATTCATTCGAGGAATAAAAAACACACAAGAGACTATCGGTCTGCTATATTAGGGACCGACGGGCTCTTATTTCCACGATCGCAGGCACCACAGGAGTACGGCCATGGTTACTCGAAGAACAGTATTGCTCAGCAGTGCCGGCGTTGCGGGTGCGCTCGGCGCTCTGATGGTCGGCTGGACGGCGTCACCGCCCAAGCCACGCCTGGTCACGACCCACCCGCTGCCCGTCGGTCCGGGCCAGTCGGCGCTGAATGGCTGGGTCAAGATCGGAGTGGACAACACGGTGGGCATCGTGATGTGCAAGGCCGAGATGGGCCAGGGCATTCACACCGGCCTGGCGATGGTACTGGCCGAAGAGCTGGACGCTGACTGGGCGCAGGTCCGTGTCGAGCGTGCGCCTATCGACAAGATCTACCAGAACATCGCCGGGATCATCGAGGGCCTGCCCTTTCACCCCGACGACGACGGGACACTGAAGGCCATCGCCGGGCGAATCACTGGCAAGGCGATGCGTGAGTTCGGCCTGATGCTCACCGGCTCATCCTCCAGCATGAGGGATCTGTGGTTGCCAATGCGCCAAGCCGGTGCTTCGGCGCGTGCGATGCTGGTGTCGGCGGCGGCGCAGCAGTGGAAGGTGCCGGCCGCCGAATGCCGCGCCGAGGCGGGCCGCGTGCTGCACGCGTCGGGCAAGAGCGCTTCGTTCGGCGAACTGGCCGGGGCGGCGGCAGGTCAGCCGTTGCCTGATTCCGTGGTGCTGAAGTCGCCCAAGGCGTTCAAGCTGATCGGCCAGCCGCGGCGGCGCCTCGAAGCCGCATCGAAGATGGACGGCAGCGCGCGCTTCGGCATTGACGTGCTGCAGCCAGGCATGCAGTACGCCAGTGTCGAGATGTGCCCGACGCTCGGTGGCCGCGTCGCCAGCTTCGATGCGGCGGATGCACAGAAGCTGCCTGGCGTGAGGAAGGTATTCGCAGTGCCCGGTTTCAACGGCGGCACCGGGGGCGTCGCGGTGATCGCCGACACGCCGTACCACGCGATGCGCGCGGTCAAGGCGGTGCGCGTCGAATGGGACCATGGCATGACTGCCCACGTTTCCACCGAGGAGATCTATCGGCGGCTGTCGCAATCGCTGAATACACACGATGGCTTCAGCTTCTACAAGCATGGTGACGTCGATACCGCACTTCAGCGCGCCGCGAAAACCATTCAGGCCGAGTACCGCGCGCCGTACCTGGCTCATGCAACCATGGAACCGATGAACTGCACCGTGCAGGTCAAGGATGGTGCGGCCACCGTGTGGGCAGCTACGCAGGTGCCCGACATGGCACGCAGCGCCGCGGCCAAGGTGCTGGGCCTTGAGCCCGAACAGGTCGACCTGCAGATGCAGTTGCTCGGCGGCGGCTTCGGCCGGCGCTGCGAGGTCGATGTGATCGCCCAAGCTGCCGCCATCGCCCGCGAGGCCGGCGGCGTACCGGTGCAGACGATGTGGTCGCGAGAGCAGGACATGACCCACGACTTCTACCGCCCGGCGTGCGTATCGCGCTTCCAGGCGGGGCTCGACGCCTCGGGCCAGTTGGTGGGCTGGGTGAACGCTTCGGCCGGCCAAGCCATCGTGCCGCAGGTCATGAAGCGCATGCTCGGACTCCCGGGCGCCGGACCCGACAGGACGACCTCGGAAGGCGCCTTCGACCAGCCTTACGAATGGCCGTCGGCGCGCATCGGTCACGAGGTATTTGAACTGCCCGTGCCCGTCGGTTTTTGGCGTTCGGTAGGGCATTCGCACAATGCCTTCTTCAAGGAAAGCTTTCTCGATGAGGTGGCCGGCGCCGCCGGCCGTGATCCGGTGGCCTTCCGCGCCGCACTCCTGGCGAAACACCCTCGGCAGCTGAAGGTGCTGCGGCGCGCCGCGGAGTTGTCGGGCTGGAACAAGCCCTTGCCTGCAGCGGCCGACGGCACCCAGCGCGCGCGCGGCGTGGCGCTGCACCAGTCCTTCGGGTCCATCGTGGCGCAAGTGGCCGAAGTGTCGGTGTCCGCCGACAAGCGCATTCGCGTGCACCGCGTCACCTGCGTGATCGATTGCGGCCTCGCCATCAACCCGAACCTCATCCGCCAGCAGATGGAAAGCGCCATCGTCTACGGTTTGTCGGCTGCGCTGAACGACGAAGTGCGTATCGAGAAGGGCCAGGTCCAGCAGACCAACTTCCACAACCACCCGGTGTTGCGGCTCGATGAATGCCCGGTGATCGAGACGGACATCATCGCCAGCGACGCGAGCCCTGAAGGCGTCGGCGAACCCGGCACGCCGCCGATCGCCCCCGCAGTGGCGAATGCCCTATTCACCCTCACTGGCCAGCGGCTGCGCAGCCTGCCGCTGAAGCTCACCTGATCCGGAGAAGCCCAATGACCACATTGACGATCAATCGCAAGTCTGTTGAAGTGCAGGCCGAGCCTGACACGCCCCTGCTGTGGGTGTTGCGTGGAGAGCTGCAGATGACCGGCACCAAATTCGGATGCGGAATGGCGCTGTGCGGCGCCTGCACGGTGCACGTCGACGGCCAGCCGACGCGCTCCTGCGTCACGCCGATCTCGGCGGTGGGAAGCCGCGAGGTGACCACCATCGAGGGGCTCTCCGGACCCCAGGTGGCCGTGCTGAAGGCGGCGTGGGTCGATGTCGACGTGGTGCAGTGCGGCTACTGCCAGAGCGGCCAGCTGATGGCGGCCGCCGCCTTGCTGAGGCAAACCCCCAAGCCGACCGATGCGGATATCGACACGGCCATGGCCGGCAACATCTGCCGCTGCGGCACCTACCCGCGGATCCGTGCGGCCATCCACCAAGCTGCCGGGATGCCGTCGGCCTGAGATCAAAGCTTGGCCGGCAGAACCGCACATCTGTCGGCGGAGGCGGAACGCCATGGCTGAAGAAGCCTCATGCCCACTATCAGCTCAGCCTTGCGGCATTCGCGGATCCAAGAAACCCGGAGAGAACATGTCGACATTCCACGAGCGGCGCAGGTTCACAAGCCACTCATGATCATTCTCCCGACCGCCAACTGGCTCCGGAAGTAGCCGCAGTACTTGGGCGCGCTATCGGGCATGTCCAGCATTCGGCGGTGATAGAAGATGTCCATCCGAACCGGCGGCAGCCGTGCCTCGGGCTCGAAATTGCTGGCCGGGATGAACATTACCTTCAACGGTCCGGCACCCGCAACCTCCACCGCAGGCTTGCCGCAGGTCCTGCAGACCCCGCGATTGAAGTTCGGCGGCGGACGGTATTTCTTGAATGAAATATTGCCGGCGCCCTTCAGCACGACGTCGTTGGCGCGAACGGCGACCACGTCCGCGAACGGTTTGCCATTGAACGCCTGGCAGATCAGACAATGGCACCGGAATCTGGCTTTCGGCGACGCATGCACCTCGAACGAGCAAGCGCCGCATTCGCAGGCGCCGCGCAGTGGCAACGGTGTGTCGGTGGTCATATTCTGCCGTTCTCGAGTTTCTGCTGAGCGCGATTGGGATCAGTGCCGGCGCTCATGCCGGCGCCGGGCGGAAGACCCAGCACGCGCGCCGTGTAGCCGTTGCGCAAGACGCCGGCCGGATCGACCGTACGACACAGCGCGCGGAACTCCGCGAGCCGCGGGTAGAGACGCGCGATGTCCCAGTAGTCCAGCGGAAAATGCTTGCCCCAGTGCAAGCGCGCGTCGACGAGCCGCAGCAGCGTGCGGGCGATCCAGGCACAGAGCTCGTAATAGGGTTGTCGCCGCTTCGGCGAGTCATAGGTGAAGATAGAGACCGAGTAATAGGCTTGATCCGCCGAAGCCGCCATCGAGACCAGCGTTGCCTCGGGCATGACGCGCCGGCAGAACACCAGGTAATGGTGAACGTAGCTGCCACGCAGCGCGACAAGAGCGTCGTAGGTGCCCGTCTCGCGCAGCTGCTTTTCGACATCAGGTTGAACCCGACTCCGGGTCCCGGCGCAGACCTCGATCGCGGCTTGAATCACTCCCATGGCGCGCGGAGCGCGGCCTCGGGCACGAAGAGCTCCATTTCCTCGTGGCAAAACAAGTCGTGCTTCATGGTGAGGACGTGCTCTGCGTCATCGATCCGCTCGTGGTTCTTCAGCATGAGGTGTGGCACGACTTTGAAGAACGTCCTGACGCCGACCAGGCCCGCCTTCCGACTGACGCGGACGAGCAGGTGAAAGATGACGTCCACGGCAACCAGATTAAAAACGCGGAAGATACGGGCCTTGACGCGAGCCCACGCAGACGTGCCCGACTCGCCGACAGCACGCCGCTCGAAAGTTAGCCATACCCAGCTGTAGGGTACGCAGAAAAATTGGGTGAGCGGCTGGTCCGCGTACAGGCCGAAGACTTCTTCCAGGCTTTGCCGGATGCGGACCGTCTCAGCGATCTTGTATTTCGAAACCGTAGGCAGTTCCACCGTGAGAATCACGCCCATGCAGCCGAGGCCGCAGCGCGCGGCCTCGAGCGCCGGTCCCTCCGAGAATTCGCGGATCACGGGCGTCCCGGACTCGGCATCGAACACAGCAGCACGGATCCGTCCGACATAGTGCGAAAGACTCTGCCGGCCCGATCCGTGGGTCCCAGTTGAGATCGCGCCCGAAACGGTCTGCTTCTTGATCGCGCCGAGCGTTGGAAGCGTCCGATCGGACCGTTTATGGAGCCAGTCGAGCAGATCTTGCAGGCGGCACCCGGCTCCGACGCGGGCGACGGGCTCGCCGTTCCGCTCAATCAGTTCCACGCCATCCAGCCGCCCCATGTCGATCGATACCCCGGCGCCGGCGGCAATATCGCTCCATGAGTGTTTCGAGCCGACCACGCGGATGGTCTGCCTGGAATGACGCGCCAGGATCTCGAGGACCTCGGCTTCAGAGGAAGGCTGGTATCGGCGCGTGTACCAGTGCTGATTGCCCCCGAAATTCACTTCGGGCAGCAATGCGGGATTCAACGGATCTTCCATGTGTCTTCCTCGACTCACAGACGCGATCATTCCTAGTAGCAGTGCCAGCCGAACTCGTTCGTGTTCATGAGGCTTTCCGCGTCGCTGGTGGGGTGAACTGATAGTTCCGACAGGAGGCTCTTGCCGTTGGCCTGCGATCTCAAGATGTCTCCCGAGGATCCGGCTCACTCGGAGGAGTGAGCCGGCTGATAGGCTACGCCAGTTCAGGCTCCAAGAATCCAGCGAGCCTTCGTGTGATCAACCGCTCCGCCTCCTCCATGATGCGGTCGATCAGTTCCTGCACCGTGGGAATGTCGTTGATCAGCCCGACGACCATGCCGCAGCTCCAGGCCCCTGCATCCATTTCGCCTTCAAGCATCACCCGCGGATAGACGCCTGCGACCTGGTCCATGATGTCTTCGAACTTGAGATCCGCTCCTTTTTCCTTCTCGGTCCGGATCAGTTGCTCGACGGCGGAGTTTGTGAGGACGCGCTCGGTATTGCGCAGGCTGCGCATCACGAGCCGAGTGTCGAGCTCGGTGGCAGCCACTATCGCATCCTTAACATTCTGGTGCACCGGTGCCTCTTGCGTCGCCACAAAGCGTGTGCCCATGTTCATGCCCTCTGCGCCCATCGCAAGCGCTGCCACCAGGCTGCGAGCGTCTGCCATGCCGCCGGAGGCCACGAACGGAATCTTCAATTCCTCGGCGGCCCGTGGCAAAAGGATCATGTTTGGCATGTCGTCCTCGCCTGGGTGGCCGCCGCACTCAAACCCGTCCACGCTGACCGCGTCACATCCGATCGCTTCGGCCTTCAAGGAATGTCGTACTGAGGTGCACTTGTGGATCACCTTGATGCCGGCTTTCTTGAGCGCGGGCATATAGGCCTCAGGGCTGCGCCCGGCTGTCTCGACGATGCGAACGCCGCCCTCGGCGATCGCTGCGATGTATTCCGGGTACGGAGGGGATGACAAAGTCGGGAGGAACGTGAGGTTCACGCCAAAAGGTTGGTCCGTCATCTCGCGGCAGCGGCGAATCTCCCTAGCCAGGAGCTCGGGCGTCTTCTGCGTCAGACCGGTGATGAGGCCAAGCCCGCCGGCATTGGACACGGCCGCAGCCAGTTCGGCGAAGCCGACGTAATGCATGCCGCCTTGGATGATCGGGTGGCGGATGCCGAAGAGTTCAGTGATGCGTGTTTTCATGTGTGTCTTTCACCAGGTTTCCATGTAGGGACGAAGGTCCATCTCGAACGTCCACGCGTCGCGAGGCTGGGTGTGCAGGTACCAGTAGTTCTCCGCGATGTGCTCGGGGTTCAGGATGCCGTCCTGTTCCTTCAGCGCATAGCGTTCGGGGAAGTTGCTGCGGATGAACTCTGTGTCGATCGCGCCGTCGACCACGACATGGGCCACGTGAATGCCACGTGGACCGAGCTCGCGCGCCATGCTCTGGGCCAGAGCACGCAGCGAATGCTTGGCTCCCGCAAAGGCCGCGAAATTTGCCGAGCCGCGAATGCCGGCTGTCGCGCCGGTAAAAGAATCGTGCCGTGCCCGCGCTGAACCATCCTGCGGGCGACCTCGCGTGCGTTCAGGAAAGCGCTGAAGGCCGCCATTTCCCAGATCTTCATGTACTTGCGCCCTGTCTCCTCCAGGATGCTGCTGGGCACGTTGGCGCCAATGTTGAAGACCATCACTTCGATCGGGCCGCGCTCCTTCTCGATTTGGTCGATGAGGGCGACAACGTCGTCCTCCTTGCGCGCATCGCTCCCATAGCCGAAGGCTTGGCCGCCAGCCGCACGGATACGCTGGACGGCTGGCTCCAGCTTGTCGGCCGAGCGCCGCGTGAGGCACGCGACATAGCCACCGCGGGCGAAGCGTGCGCCGATTGCGCTGCCGGTGGCGTCGCCCGCGCCGACGACGAGAGCCACACCGCTGTGGCTGGTCAATGGGTCCATACAGTCTCCTTTGGAAAACGTTCGTTGATTCATTGCACGTTAGTCAATGAACGATCGTTTGTCAATCGGTGATGTAGTCCAGCAAAACCCCGTTGACAGGCGCCTGCGAATAACATAGCTTACGTTAATCAAACGAACGTTAAGTTAAAAGGAGCTTCGATGCGCAAGTCAGTTGATTTTTTCTTCGATGTCGGCAGCCCAGCCTCATACCTGGCCTGGACGCAGTTGCCAGGTTTGTGCGCTAGCCATGGCGCTGATCTCGTCTACCGCCCGATGCTGCTCGGCGGCGTTTACCAGGCCACTGGCAACGCCTCGCCGACAGCCGTCCCTGTCAAAGGACGCTATACCCAAATGGACTACGAACGTCACGCTCGCCGGTATGGTGTCCCGCTCAAGGGAAATCCGCACTTCCCCATCATCACGTTGTTTCTCATGCGCGCGGTTACTGGGGTCCAGTTGCGCCGTCCCGAGCAGCTGCAGCAGCTGCTCGGTTGCGTGTTCAAGGCGCTGTGGGTCGACGCCCTGGATCTGAACGACGCGCAACTCACCGCCAACGCCCTGATCGCTGGCGGATTCGATCCTGGCGACATCGAGCGTTTAGCGCAGGATCCGGAGACAAAAGCTGCGCTGAAGGCCACGACGCAAGAAGCGGTGGAGCGCGGCGTATTTGGCGCGCCCACGCTGTTCGTCGGCGATCACATGTTTTTCGGGCAGGACCGGATGGACTTCGTTCGCGAGGCCTTGTCCTGACTGCCGGCAACCGCGCGAAGTGAATCACATGGAACAACGACTCTGGCATGCCTCCTATCCGGCAGGGCTTTCCCAAGAAATCAACCTCGACGAAAGTGAAACCCTCATCACGCTGCTGGATCGCGCATTCACGAAGCACGCCGCCAGGGCGGCCGTGACCTGCGCGGGTGAATCGCTGACCTTCGCACAGGTCGAGCATGCGTCCGCGCTGCTTGCGCGCTCGCTGCAGGCGGCCGGTCTCAAACGGGGCGACAGGGTGGCCCTGCTGCTGCATAACAATCTCATCTATCCGGTGGCACTGGCGGCGATCCTGCGTGCGGGCATGGTGGGCGTGACCATGAATCCGCTCTACACGGCGCGCGAGCTGGTTTATCAGTTGGCCGATTCCGGGGCTAGCGCGCTGATAGCGGCCGAGCCCTTCATGGGCCTGTTGAACGAAATCCTGGGCCAGACGCAACTCCGATACGTCCTGACTGTGCCGATGCGCGAGGTGAAACAGTCATTGTTCGCCACGGCCGGTGACGCCGATGCGCCGGCCCTGAACGGCCGCGCCCAAGTCGTGAGTCTGCGCGACGCGATGTCCGTGTTGCCCGACGTCGACTTCGCCAACGAGAAGGTCGCGCCGTCCGATCTTGCGTTTCTGCAGTACACCGGCGGCACGACAGGCGTTTCGAAGGGTGCGTGTCTGACACACCGCAGCGTGGTTGCCAGCTCGCTGCAGATGCGCTCTTGGCTAGGCCTCGCCCTCGACATCGACAACTTTGAAATCGTGACGCCGCTGCCGCTGTATCACATCTTTCCGCTCGGGACGACTTTGACGGCCCTTGCCAGCGGCGCCCACAACCGCCTGGTCGTCAACCCTCGCGATGCCACGGCACTTTGGGGCGAACTCAAGCGGGCACCCTTCGACATGCTGATCGGCGTCAACACAATGTTCAATGCCATGGTGATGCTGCCCGAGCTGGCCGGCATCGACTTCTCCCGATGCAACGTGGTCATTGGCGCCGGCGCCTCGATCCAGGAAGCGGTTGCCGCGAAGTGGGTCAAAGCCGGTGGACCGCCGATCACCGAGGCCTACGGGCTCACCGAAACATCACCCAGCGCCACCTTCAATGCGCCCGGTCGCAACGGCGCGATCGGTGCGCCGGTGCCGTCCACCGACGTTCTGATCGTCGACGATGCGGGCGAGCCAGTGCCGCTCGGCACGCCCGGTGAGTTGCTGATCAAGGGCCCACAGGTATTCGCCGGCTATTGGAACCGCGAAGACGAAACGCGAAAAGCATTCACGTCGGATGGCTGGTTCAAGACCGGAGACGTCGTCACTATGGATGCGCAAGGTCTGATTTCCATCGTGGATCGCAAGAAGGACATGATCCTGGTGTCGGGGTTCAACGTCTACCCGAACGAAATCGAGGGCGTGGTCGCGATGCACCCCGACGTGCTGGAGTGCGCGTGTATCGGCGTGCGCGACGAACGCTCCGGCGAGGTCCCGCACCTGTTCGTCGTACGCCGCTTACCGGAGCTGCGCCCGGAAGAGCTCGAAGTGCATTGCCGCGAGTTTCTTGCGGCCTACAAAGTGCCGCGCCACATCACCTTTCTGGAGGCTCTGCCAAAGTCGGCCGTGGGCAAGATCCTGCGAAAGGAACTGCGGGCACCCGTGTCAGCGGTTTAGCGGCCTCGCAATGGAGCTTCAGCCTGCCGCCGTTCGCAGGCGCTCCATCCCGACATCGTGCATGCCCAGCGACGCGAGCTTCTGAAGCGTGGCATCGAAGTATTCACGGCAGGTGCCGAGAGAGCCCGCTCCTGTGTTGATCATCCGTGCCATTTCGGTCAGGGGAGATTCTTCGTGTAGCGCGGATGTGAGCGATCGACCGTAAAGGTGATCGCCCGTACGGGCGCGCCGTCTGCTACGGCGACGACCCATCGCGCTTGATACACCTCCGTCAGCATCTCCCGGCGCCAGAGTACGCGCATTTCATCGCGCACTTTACGCGGCTCGATCTCGAGCAACAATCCCTGGCAGGCGCCACCTCTGTCAAGAGCGAGCATCAGCCCGGGGTGCCCCTGTGAGCCGCGCCCGACGATCGAGCGCAGACAGAAGCTGCGGTGCCAGCCGTGGACCTTCGCCGGGCGCACGCCCGCGTACTCCACCGCAGGGTTCCACATTAGCGAGCCGTATCCGAACACATGGACAGCGGTGTCGCGAGTGTGCCGAGACAGAATGGCTTCGATCGACGCTTCCAGCTCCTCAGCGGTGCGCAGTCGTGCGCCTGGGGGAAGCTGCGCATGTACCCCGGCCATGAATGCGTCGCTGAGAAGTCCGTCGCGAGTGACTTGCGCAGATGCAGTCACCGCGTTCGATCCGGGTTGGTCTTCGTCCTGCGGATTGCGACGGCGCATTTGCGAACCTCTTTACTTCGCCTCAACGACGGCCATGGTGATGCGCGACACACAGGTAAGCTGGCCCTCGTCGTTGGCCAGATCGATCTGCCAGACCTGCGTCGTGCGTCCGATGTGAACCGGCCGAACCGTGCCTGTGACCCAACCCCGCGTCACGCCGCGCAAGTGGTTGGCGTTGATGTCCAAGCCGACCGCGCGCTGGCCGTCACCGCAGCAAAAGTGCGCCGCGATAGAGCCCAGCGTTTCGGCCAACACCACAGAGACCCCACCATGAAGCAGGCCATAGGGCTGCCTGGTGCGCGCGTCCACCGGCACACGGCCTCGTATGAAGTCGCCGCCCACTTCAAGAAACTCGATCCCGAGGTGGCTGGCCGCCGTGTCCTGGTTGCTGGCGGTAATTTCTTCGACCGAGATGGATCTCTTCCAGATGCGCATGGCCTCAACTCCTGCGGTTTGACAGACTCCCGACCTTAACATAGCATTCGTTCAGTAAACGATCTCTCTGTCATCGGAGATACATGAACCAAGAAATTCAAATGCGCATCGAAGGCGGCGTTCTTACGCTCATCTTCAGCCGACTAGAGCGCAAGAACTCCATCACGGCCGGGATGTACCGCGAACTCACCGCCGCATTGGCCAGGGCCGACGGCGACCTCGCTGTGCGAGCCGTCGTGCTGGAGGGCCACGAATCGGTTTTCACCGCGGGCAACGACCTGGGAGATTTCCTGAAGGAACCGGGCGATGGCGAGCATTCCCCCGCATTCGCGTTCATGCGTGCACTCGCGAACTTCCCGAAACCACTGATCGCAGCGGTATGCGGCCCAGCAATTGGCATCGGCATGACTATGCTGCTGCATTGCGACTTGGTTTATGCGGGCGACAACGCGCTGTTCTCGATGCCGTTCGTTGACCTCGGACTGTGCCCGGAAGCGGCGTCGAGCCTCCTCGTGCCGCGGATGTTCGGCCATCACAGAGCTGCCGCCGCGCTACTCCTGGGAGAGCCGCTGAATGCTCAAGCCGCGCTCGAAGCAGGTCTTGTCAACAAGATCCTGCCGGCGGGGAGGTGAGCCCCTTTGCGCAGCAGCAGGCGCGCAAGGCCGCTTCCAAGCCCATGGCCAGCCTGCTGGAAACCAAGCGCCTGATGAAGTGCAGCGAAGAGGCCGACGTTCTGCGACGGATCGATGACGAGATCACGAGCTTCAGGCGGATGCTTGGAGAACCGGCGGCGAAGGAGGCCATTGGCGCATTCCTTGCCAGACGCAAGCCGGATTTCTCCAAGATGTGAGACGGCGATCAACGTTGAGCCTGCGCGGCGCCAGTCTCGCCTATGAATCGTGGGTAGCGCCGACTGCAGCCGAGGTGAAGTGTTCATTCTGCTTTTTACGCTACGAGCACTTCGCGCCAGCTCTTCGCCGTTCGTGGCACTAATCGACTACAGCACGGTGCTCGACTGACGCCCCCTTTTTTTGCAACACGACGCCACCCGGCTCGCGAGCTCATTGAAAGTTGCCATGCCCCTTCCCCTATCTCTTTCCAGACTTCCATTGCCCATCATCGCGTCGCCGCTGTTCATCATCAGCAACCCAAAACTGGTGATTGAGCAGTGCAAGGCAGGCGTCGTCGGTTCGATGCCAGCGCTCAACGCGCGTCCTGCCTCGCAGCTTGATGAATGGCTGTCGGAGATCACCGAGTCTCTCGCCGCCCACGACCGGGCCCATCCTGATCGGCCGGCAGCGCCGTTCGCCATCAACCAGATCGTGCACAGGAGCAATGATCGGCTAGAGCAGGACATGGGTTTGTGCGAGAAGTACAAAGTGCCTATCGTCATCACGTCCCTCGGCGCCCGCACCGAGGTCAATGATGCCGTTCACAACTGGGGAGGCGTTGTCCTGTGCGACATCATCGACAATCAATTCGCGCGCAAGGCCGTTGAAAAAGGGGCAGATGGTTTGATCGCGGTGGCGGCGGGCGCCGGCGGACACGCCGGAACGACAAGCCCATTTGCCCTGATCCAGGACCTCCGCACATGGTTCTACGGACCACTCGCACTTTCAGGCTCGATAGCAACGGGTCACGCCGTGCTCGCCGCGCAGGCAATGGGTGCCGATTTCGCCTACATCGGGTCGGCCTTCATCGCGACCGAGGAAGCGCGCGCAGACGAGAGATACAAGAGGATGGTCACCGAGTGCGACAGCGCGGACATCCTGTACTCCAATTGGTTCACCGGCGTGCATGGCAACTATCTGCGCCCATCGATCGTCAGGGCGGGGCTCGACCCGAACAATCTCCCCGCCAGCGATCCTTCTGCGATGAATTTCAGCCAGGCTGCAGACATCAAGGTCTGGAAGGACATCTGGGGCTGCGGCCAAGGTATCGGAGCGGTGAAGAGCGTGGTCACCACCGCTGAGTACGTGGCGCGGCTCGGCCGGGAATACAGGGATGCGATCGCGAAAGTCGCCAGTCTCACAGAGTCGAGGGAACCAAACTAATCCGCGTTCCGAAGTGCACCGTCAAAGCGCCCGGTCAGCGGTCCGAACGGGCTGCTGAGCTTTCGGCCGTTCGTGTCCCATCAAACGGCGCACTCTAGCGAAATGGAAGCCTGGATTGCGGGTGCGTGCGCGGCCGCCGACTACCTTGTCGGTGATGGAGGTTCTCGAGGAGGCTCTCGCTAAATCTAAAGTCGATTCGGAACACGTCATGGCCGCGTTGCGAGATCAGCGCCGTGACCTAAGCATCGGAGAAGCAACGTCGACTGCCATGGGCGAGTACCTTGCGCTGGCCGAAGCCGGAGTCGAGATGCGCAAGAAGTTCTGGGCCCCCGAGCTTGTGTTTCTTGAGGGAGGCCTCACGCCAGAGAGGTTCAGAGGTCGCATGGGCGCCATGCTCGACTGCCTTGTCATACAAGAGAAGCCGGAGAAAGAATTGGAGCTGTACTGGATTGGTCCTGGCACAGCGGTCGTAAGCGAGACAGCCGCCCAGTACCTCGGGTCCTTCCAATCGGCGCTTCACTTCGTAAGCGCGCGGTGATCCCGTCTTGAGTTGCGGGCTTGTGTCTATGACGATGGTGTCCACCAAGGATTTAGGTGGACACCTATGGAAGACTCCAAGCGCGTGAGCCGACGGCGCCACGCGGCCGATCTGAAGCGGCAAGTGTTGGCGGCGTGCGCAGAGCCCGGGGCGTCTGTGGCTCAAGTGGCGCTGGCCCATGGCCTCAACGCCAACCTCGTTCACAAGTGGCGCCGCATGGTTGACACGAGAGGCACCGCCTCGAAGGCCGGCGACTCGCAAGCCGAGTTCGTCTCGCTCACGTTGGCGCCAGGCGCTGCGGTCGTGGATGACATCCACCTTGAACTTCGCCGAGGCGCGATCGCGGTGAGCGTGACCTGGCCGTTAAGCGCGTCAGGCCAATGTGCCGCCTGGTTGCGCGAGATCCTCAGGTGATCCGGGTCGACGCGCTGTGGCTTGCCGTCGAGCCGTTGGACATGCGGGCAGGCACAGAAGCGGCACTGGCGCGTGTGGTGCGTGTCTTCGGCGCCGCGCGCCCGCACCACGCCTACCTGTTCGCTAACCGCCGCGCCAACCGCATGAAGGTCCTGGTGCATGACGGCATCGGAATCTGGCTGTCGGCACGACGCCTGCACCAAGGCAAGTTCGTCTGGCCCAAGGACAGCGGCACCACCCTCTGTCTGACCCATCCCCAGTTCGATGCGCTGGTGCTCGGTCTGCCGTGGCAGCGGATTGGCGAAGCTGGGGTGATCTGCGTGCTGTAGTGCAATTGCCGAATGTGCTGATGCGTGGGCACGCACACCGGGGCACCATCACCTTCCGTGATCGACACGGCAGACCTTGACCACCTGGACGCGCAGCAACTGCGCGAGATGGTCCTCTTGCTCAGAAGAGGGGCCGCGGCCGACAAGCTTGAGATCGCACGTCGCGACCACGAGATCGCGTTCAAGCAAGCGGCCATCGACAAGCTCACGCACGAGATGGCCGTGCTCAAGCGGTTGAAGTTCGCCGCCAAGTCGGAAGCCTTCAATGCCGAGCAGAAGAGCCTGCTGGAAGAGACCATCGACGCCGACTTGGCGGCGATGGAGCGTGAGATGGAGGAACTCGCGACCGTGCCGTCCGCGCAGCGCGAGAAGCAGCAACCCAAGCGCCAGCCACTGCCCGCGCACTTGCCGCGCCGGGAGATCCGCCACGAGCCCGAGAGCACCACCTGTGCCTGCGGCTTCACCCTCCAGCGCATCGGCGAGGATGTGGCAGAGAAGCTCGACTACCAGCCAGGCGTGTTCAGCGTCGAGCGTCACGTGCGCGGCAAATGGGTCTGCGCGAAGTGCGAGACGCTGGTGCAGGCGCCCGTCGCCCCGCACATCATCGACAAGGGCATCCCGACGGCTGGGCTGCTCTCGCAGGTGCTGGTGGGCAAGTACATGGACCACTTGCCGCTGTACAGGCAAGAGGCCATCTTCGGTCGCGCTGGCCTCGCCATATCGCGCTCGACACTGGCCAGCTGGGTCGGGCAGTGCGGCGTGCAGCTACAGCCTCTGGTCGATGCGCTCAAGCGCGAGATGCTCGAAGACCGCGTGCTGCATGCCGACGAGACCCCCGTAGCGATGCTCAAGCCCGGCAACGGCAAGACACACCGGGCTTACCTCTGGAGCTACTGCACGACCAGCTACAGCGCGCTGCGCGCGGTGGTGTTCGACTTCGCCGACAGCCGCGGCGGCCAGCATGCGCGCGCCTTCCTCGGGCTGCCGGGCGAGCATGGCTGGCGCGGCACACTGGTGTGCGACGACTTCAGTGGCTACAAGGCGTGCTTCGAGCTGGGCATCACCGAGGCGGGTTGCCTGGCCCATGCAAGGCGCAAGTTCCACGAACTCTGGGCCAATCACGGCAGCCCGGTCGGCGAGCAGGCGCTGAAGTTCTTCGGCGAGCTCTACGGCGTCGAACGCGAGGTCGCCAAGCTTGAGCCTGAGGATCGAAGGCGAATACGACAAGAGAGGTCGCGCAAGGTGGCTGATGCCCTGCAGCAATGGCTCGCCGGGCAACGGCAGCGGGTGCCGGATGGTTCGGCCACGGCCAGGGCCATCGACTACAGCCTCAAGCGCTGGCAGGCGCTCACGCGCTACATCGACGACGGCGATCTGCCGGCGGACAACAACTGGGTGGAGAACCATATCCGCCCGATCGCCATCGGGCGATCGAATTGGCTGTTCGCGGGATCGCTACGGGCAGGCCAGCGCGCCGCGGCCATCATGAGCTTGATCCAGTCAGCGAAGCTCAATGGACATGAGCCGCACGCGTACCTCAGCGACGTCCTCGAGCGGCTGCCCACGCAGCCGGCCAGTCGCGTCACGGAGCTGTTGCCGCATCACTGGCAGCGACCAGCAGGTCGCTGATCAAAGGACCGTCGTCAACACGGGATCACCGCGCGCTTACTTCACTTCAGCCAGCTTCATCTTAAATCTGGTGGAGGTGCGTATGCGACGGAAGACCGTAAGCGCGCGGTGATCCCGTCTTGAGCTTGGCCCCAGTGTCTATGACGATGGTGTCCACCAAGGATTTAGGTGGACACCTATGGAAGACTCCAAGCGCGTGAGCCGGCGGCGCCACGCGGCCGATCTGAAGCGGCAAGTGTTGGCGGCGTGCGCAGAGCCCGGGGCGTCTGTGGCGCAAGTGGCGCTAGCCCATGGCCTCAACGCCAACCTCGTTCACAAGTGGCGCCGCATGGTTGACGCGAGAGGCACCGCCTCGAAGGCCGGTGACCCGCAAGCCGAGTTCGTCTCGCTCACGCTGGCGCCAGGCCCTGCAGTCGTAGGTGACATCCACCTTGAGCTTCGCCGGGGCGCAATCGCGGTGAACGTGACATGGCCGCTGAGCGCATCAAGCCAATGCGCCGCCTGGCTGCGCGAGATCCTCAGGTGATCCGCGTCGACGCGCTGTGGCTGGCCATCGAGCCGTTGGACATGCGTGCAGGCACCGAAGCGGCGCTGGCGCGCGTGGTGCGTGTCTTCGGCGCCGCGCGCCCGCACCACGCCTACCTGTTCGCCAACCGGCGTGCGAATCGCATGAAGGTCCTGGTGCACGATGGCATCGGCATCTGGCTGTCGGCACGACGCCTGCACCAGGGCAAGTTCGTCTGGCCCAAGGACAGCGGCACCACGCTCAGCCTGACCCCTCCCCAGTTCGATGCGCTGGTGCTCGGACTGCCGTGGCAGCGTATCGGCGAAGCTGGAGTGATCTGCGTGCTGTAGTGCAATTGCCGAATGTGCTGATGCGTGGGCGCGCACGCTGGGGCACCATCACCTTCCGTGATCGACACGGCCGACCTTGACCACCTGGACGCGCAGCAGCTGCGCGAGATGGTCCTCTCCCTGAGGAGAGGGGCTGCAGCCGACAAGCTTGAGATCGCACGTCGCGAACACGAGATCGCGTTCAAGCAGGCCGCCATCGACAAGCTCACGCACGAGATGGCCGTGCTCAAGCGGTTGAAGTTCGCCGCCAAGTCGGAAGCCTTCAACGCCGAGCAGAAGAGCCTGCTGGAAGAGACCATCGACGCCGACTTGGCGGCAATGGAGCGTGAGCTGGAGGAACTCGCGACCGCGCCGTCTGCGCAGCGTGAGAAGCAACAGCCCAAGCGCCAGGCACTGCCCGCGCACTTGCCGCGCCGGGAGATCCGCCACGAGCCGGAGAGCACCACCTGTGCCTGCGGCTGCACCCTCCAACGCATCGGCGAGGACGTGGCCGAGAAGCTCGACTACCGCCCTGGGGTGTTCAGCGTCGAGCGCCACGTGCGCGGCAAGTGGGTCTGCACGAAGTGCGAGACGCTGGTGCAGGCGCCTGTCGCCCCGCACATCATCGACAAGGGCATCCCGACGGCTGGGCTGCTCTCGCAGGTGCTGGTGGGCAAGTATCTGGACCACTTGCCGCTGTACAGGCAGGAAGCCATCTTCGGTCGCGCGGGCCTCGCCATCCCGCGCTCGACACTGGCCAGCTGGGTCGGACAGTGCGGCCTGCAGCTGCAGCCGCTGGTCGATGCGCTCAAGCGTGAGATGCTTCAAAGCCGCGTACTGCATGCGGACGAGACGCCGGTGGCAATGCTCAAACCCGGCAACGGCAAGACGCATCGGGCGTACCTCTGGAGCTATTGCACGACTGCCTACGACACGCTTCGCGCTGTGGTGTTCGACTTTGCCGACAGCCGGGGCGGGCAGCATGCCCGCGCCTTCCTCGGGCTCACGGGTGAGCACGGCTGGCGCGGCACGCTGGTGTGCGACGACTTCTCGGGCTACAAAGCCTGTTTCGAGCTGGGCGTCACCGAAGCCGGCTGCCTGGCGCACGCACGGCGCAAGTTCCATGAGCTGTGGATCGCCCACGCCAGCCAGGTTGGCGAGCAGGCGCTGAAGTTCTTCGGTGAGCTCTACGACATCGAGCGAGCCGTCGCCGAACTGGCAACCGCGGACCGCAAGCGCGTCCGCCAGGAGCGATCGCGTAAGGTAGCCGATGCACTGCATCAATGGCTCACTTCGCAGCGACAGCGGGTGCCAGAGGGCTCGGCCACAGCCAAAGCCATCGACTACAGCCTGAAGCGCTGGGTGGCGCTGACGCGCTACATCGACGACGGCGATCTGCCCGCCGACAACAATCGGGTGGAGAACCAGATCCGACCGATCGCGCTGGGTCGATCAAACTGGCTCTTCGCCGGATCGCTACGCGCCGGCCAGCGGGCCGCAGCCGTCATGAGCCTGGTGCACTCCGCGCGGCTCAATGGTCACGAGCCGCACGCGTACTTCAAGGACGTTATCGAGCGGCTACCCACGCAGCCGGCCAGTCGCGTCGCAGAACTATTGCCTCATCGCTGGCAGCCATTGGCTGCAAACTGAATCGCGGCCGTGCGGTCGATGGCCCCCTGCTCAGGAAAGCGCCTTCAGCAAGCCGACAAGGCCGTCCAGGTCGGCAGGTTTGCCGAAGTGGTGGTCGAACGCGCCGTTGCCTTCGATCTGGGCGAGCCGCACCACGTTGCCCGACAACGCGATCAGCAGCGGCGCAGCCTCAGGATAGGCCGCGCGCAGAGCGAACGCGAGCGCTTCGCCGTCCAGGCCCGGCATTTCCAGGTCGAGAACGGCCGCGTCCGGCCGCTCCCGGATCGCCAGATCGAGCCCGGCCTGACCCCCATGGGCCACGCGCACCGCGGCCTGGGGAAGATGAAGCCCGAGCAGCAAGCCCAGCAGGTCCGCGGCCTCGGCTTCGTCGTCGGCGATCAAGATCACCGGCTGTGTCATAGGACTCTTGCTTCCTGATGACTTTGCTGTAAGGTTTCCATTCGCCTTCCTTCACCCACCGACATGCAACTTGCCACGTTCCTTGAGTCCGCCAGAGAACCCATCCTCGAGGCGGCCATCGCCTTCGCCCGCACCATTCCGGCGCTGCGCGAGATGGACGAGCCGGCGCTGAGGGATCACCTGCCGCAACTGCTGGAGGCGATTTCAGCGGACTTGCGGGATCCCCAAAGTAGGACGGAGTCGATTGCGAGGTCCCATGGCGAAGCACCAACGCCGTCGTCGCAGACCTCGGCCCAGACGCATGGGCTGTTGCGCGCGCGCAGGGGCATCTCGATTGAGCAGCTTGTGGCTGAGTTCCGGGCGCTGCGCTCCTCGATCCTTCGCCTCTGGGGCGACGCACACCCGCCCGGGCCCGGTGCCATTGATGAGACCAACCGCTTCAACGAAGCGATCGACCAGGCCGTGGCCGAGTCGGTGCAGTTCTATGCGCAGGAGCGCGAGCGCTGGCGGCAGATCTTCCTCGGGATCCTCGGGCACGACCTTCGCGGTCCGCTCAATTCGGTCGCGCTGACGGTCGAGTTGATGCGCGCGGAAGCGGTCGCGCCCGCGGCGCAGACGGCGCTGCTCTCTCGCGGCGTGAAGCGCCTTGCATCCCTGCTGGACTCGCTGCTGGAGTACAGCCGGGCCAGCTTCGGCGCCGGCATGGTGCTGCGGCGGGCTCCGGTCGACCTCGCCGCGGCCTGTGCCGAAGAACTGGAACTGCTCCGGGTTGGCCACCCCGGGGCCGAGATCGCCTTCGAGGTGCATGGGGACACCGAAGGGGCCTTCGACGCGTCCCGCGTGCGCGAAGCGCTCGGGAACCTCGTGTCGAACGCGGTCAAGCATGGGGAACCTTCGGGGCAGGCCATGGTGAGGATCGAAGGAGGCGACTCCTCCGTTCGCATCTCGGTGGAGAACGCGGGCGAGATCCCCTCGGAAGACATCGAGATGTTGTTCGAGCCGCTGCGCCAGCGCGACATGCCCTCCGCGGCGGCCGAACGAACGCACCTGGGTCTGGGGCTGTTCATCGCCAGGCAGATCGCCAGGGCGCACGGCGGGGAGACGGTTGGCACCTGCGCGGCGGGGCGGGTGCGGTTCACTATCGAACTGCCGAAAGCGGGTTCGCGAGGGGACGGCGGGGAAGCGGGCTGATTGCCGGGCTTCACGCGGAGTCGCGCTGTGCCTCTCACACCGCCATCGCTGCAGTTGTGGGAACAGATGGAGAGCCTCACTCGTGAGGCTGAGTGGCACTTGCACCTGAAGCTGCTCGCTTACTTCCGCGGTTATGGGCCTGCACCTGAACCAAGAGACTTCGAGTTGGTCGAGGATGCCAGAGTGCTCGCGAGCGAGCATCTTCAACGATGGCTCCAGGAGCAGGCCATTTAGCTTGGGTGCAACCGGTCAAGATGACTTGGCTGGACGCATACGGAAGACCTAAGCCGCAGAGCGATTGAGTGCCCGTTCTCAGGAGGGTGCAAGAGCGAAAAGAATGATGGCTACCCTCGTGAGTGCAAAACAGCCCCATGGAAACGCTTCACGCCACCGCATTCCAATGATTTGGTATGTTGGTACGCGGCGGGCGTCAAGACGCTGAGGAGGTCCCGCCAAGTCCTTACAGTGCCCGAAGGCGCTTCGTCAGCTATGCCGCCAGAGTTCTTCCAAGTGTTCGAGCTGTGAGTGCATGGGCATACATGACAGCTTCGACTACAAGGTGGTTGATGTGGAACCCGAAGGGTACATGGACAATCGGCGGGAGAGTTCGAGAACAGCAACTTCGACGCTGGATGGTTCTCGAGATTGGGACCTTGACCAACCCAAGAAGCTGTTCATAGCATCTGTCGCCCGACCAGGGTTAGCAGTGCCGGTTGGCCAGATCTGATAGCTCTACTCCCTTGGTTTTCCTCCTTTCGCCTGCCTGCGGAAGAGGCTAAGGTTTCTGTACGTGGAATGCACGTGTGACGCTTGTCCCTCGGCCATGTCAACCTATCCGCAACGAATTCGCGACAACATTCTTCCTTTGTCAATCGGCGCCACACTGCCGGAAGCATTTGAAGAATGGAGCTTTACAGAAGAAACTGTTGATCACGGCCACGCTACCGAGACCTGCGAGCTGTGCGAGCAAGAAGAACTCCGGTATCACTTCCGCATTCAGAACCAATTGACGGCCCATCGACTTTGGGTCGGTTCGCAGTGCATCTTGAGATTCGATGTGTCTGTCTTTGAGCAAGGCATGAGGCTTTCTGCCGCGGATGCAAAGAAGAAGCTCAGCCGGCTCATGCAGCAGATGCACTTGGAGTCGTGCATCAAAGCGCTTGAGCGGCTCACCGTGTCTGAGAGCAACCCGATTCTCTCGAACGCTCTGACCTACTTCCGTACAAACAAGAGCTTGACACCAAAATTTGCCTTTGTGGTCCTCTGGCGACTGCAGGCACACCGCATAGACCACAACCCGGGCTTTTTCAAGGTAAGCCTACAGAAAGACCGTCACAAGGCGGACCTAGCAACAATGGAAACGTCGAAGGTTCACCTTATCTGGCCAGCCCTCAGTCCCGCTCAGCGTGCTGTAGCTATGCGACTGGGACATGTCGCTCCCGCGCCAAGGCCATAAGGATTCAAGCTCGTCGTCAGTTCGATTTGTCCCCGCCGTGGGTGATCTCAAAGGCGCTTTGGGGGGCGCACCAGGTAAACCACAACAGTTCGCAAGCAACTGTGAATCGTCGCGCGAGCATTCAACTGGGAAGCTGGATGCGCCGTTTGTCAGCAGCCACAAAGTACGCGTAATGCCGTTGGTAAAGGTCACGACGGGCGATGCAGGCTGCCGCCGGGGATCGATCCTCGAAAGCAGATCTGCCAAAAAATGCTCGTTGGTGTTGAACCGGCATCCAACGGTGGCGAGGGGTACCGGGTTTTCGACGCCCAATGCAAATCCTTTGGCCGCGAGACCGAACTTGTAGTCATGGATCCAAGTGGTCGGGTCGCCATTGGCCTCGTGTGCATGCAGACCCGCGCGATCGGCCCGCCAATGCAGTAGGAAGCGCTGCGAATCGACAAGAACGACCATTCGGCCTGTATTGCTGTAGTTCGTGCTGTCCATCCGCATATAGACACTCCTCCCCGACCTGAGCACTACCTCGTACACGGCCTTCCTGTTTTCCCACGGATTAAGACCACGCACTTCGAATAGTCGAGTGGTCGCTTCGATCGGCAGATCGTCGGAGTTCCTTTTGCGCATTCGTCAATCCTTGTTCCTGGGTCGCGGCTACCAGCCATCATCGAGTTGTGAGCTGAGAGGGTCAACTCTGATAGCAACCAACAACACGCTTTCGTAGAGATACTTGACGCGGCCGCATCAATGGAGCCGTACGAGCCCATGTCGCTGGAGCAAGCCATTGAAGAACTCGATGATCATCGCTGTAGCCTTCTGCGCATTCGCTGGCTCTTCTGAGAAAAATTCTCGCGCGCCGAAGCGATAGACCTCATAGCCGGAGAGTCGCAGTCTCCGATCCTCCGCGGCCATGTCCGCATACTTTGAAGCATTCGCGCGGTAGCGTCCACTTGGCTCCACGTCCCCGTAGTGGTGCTGACCATCTACCTCCAGCACGACCCGGACGCCGGTAGCGAGCAGCATGAGAAAGTCCATGCGCTGCCGCTCTAGAACCTTTTCCTGCCCCCTTTCCCGCTTCGTATAGGGATCGTAGTGGAGGTAAACCTGCGGAAGAAGGGCTGGGCATTGACCCGGGTCCAACCTCCCAAAGTGCTCGTAGTAGGTCCTGAAGAGCATTAGTTCACCTGGCGAGCCAGTTTGTTTCACGGACTCCTGGAGCCGCATGAACAACGTGCGTTTGGCGGCGAGTTCGTCGGGAGTTTTGGTGCGGCCCGCCCACCAGGTCTGCAGTTGAGCCCAAGACAGCAGGCCGGACGGAAGCGCCTGGTCGAAAACCAAGACCTTGTCCGCATTCTTCACGATCTCCACATCGTTGCTGACGGCATCGCGGATGATGAGCTCTGGCTTCGGCCCGATCGACGCGAAGATCAAGTTCTTCATGGCGCCTTCCACACCCGGCGCCGCACGTACCACCCCATAGATTGGATAGCCTGATTGGGACGAAATCGCCCTTACGGCGAAGCCGTCGCGTTGGAGGTGGCGCGAAATGGCCTCGACCAGTTCAGCCTGCTCCTGGTCACGACGGGCCAGCGGATCGAGGACCGCGTCGATCAGTCGAAAGAACGTGGTCTGAGAACAATCCAGAACGCCGCAATGCTCCAGCATCTGCTGGTGCGACCAGGCGTTATTGAGCAGGTAATGCTGGGTGATCGGCCCGGCAGATCGGGCGCCGAGTAGCTGACCGAATCGCTCGCCGGCGATTACCTGCGCACCCAGGACGCGTTCCAGCGTTTCGAGAAGGGGCTGATCGCCGAACAGAGACTCCACGGCGTTTAACGCCTGAAGAACGTCCTTGCGCACCAATTTGCTGACCCGATATTGGCTGTGTTGAGTCATTTCCTCGAACAGCATGTCCAGCGGCTCGTAGTCGACCTCATTGAGCACACGCTGAGTCAGGTCCAGGAGTTCCGGCTCGCCCTTGTCTTGGAGCATTGGCAGGACATAGGCCTTCTTGCTGCGGAAGGCGCTTGCCTCGTCTTCCGGCGTGGCTGTCTCTTGCAGCCGCAACTTGACGCAAAAGGCAGGTACCTCATAGGACTTCTTGACCCCAATGCCCAACGCGATCTGCAACCGAAGTTGATCCAGTCGCTCGGCGTGTAATCTCTTTGCGGACCTCATGGACAGGCAATCGAAATCAACCTGCGGGCTTCAAGAAGACCTGAAACTCTTCGCCCGTTCGCCGACCTGGGTAATGCTGTCCGACCTGCCGGAATCCTGCATTGACGAGCGCCTTGTGCATTCCCTTGTTGTTTGTGCGGGAGGAGGCGTAAACGGGCCACTCCTCGAGACCGTGAACCAAGCAGGTCGTAAGGGCACCAGCCATTCCCATTCTGCGGAAGCGTTCTTCGACGAAGATCCAGCCCAGCTCGTACGGGTAGTGTGCCGCGTCGGAAAGGCCGGCCTTATCGAACACTCCGGCGCGGTAGCCAGCGTTCGGTCGCTTAACGCCCCCACCGCAGCCAGCGTCTGTTCCTGCCAGACGAATGCAATGACAAGGGCGTCACTGACAATGGCGGGTAAGGTGCTCTTTTGAACCTCTCCGCCCTTCAGCACCAGTGCCATGAACTGCTCGCGAAGCAGCGCCGGCGCGTCGGCGGGAGCGCAAACCTCCACTCGGTAGCTCGCCGGCTGTGAGCCCACTTGCACCTCATCAAATTTTTCGACACTCATCGAGATCGACCGCACTTCTTCACTCTCATTCAATGACCACGTAGAACGGATCACTCTTCCCCAAAAGCGTGTCGTCGGCTTTGCGGATGAGGAAAGCCTCAACCATGTGGACACCTCGATAGGATAGCTGCTCCCAGCGAACACCTGGCTCATCGGAGCGGTAGTAGTCACCACGAAGCGCGTTGGCACGCCGCGCGACTTCATCCGTGTTCGTCACGCGCCATTCGATTTTGTAGGTCTGCGGGAAAGGAAGACCGAGATTGTTGCTGGCGTTGAAGCGGACCCAGTATCCGGGCTGCGTGGGCGCGAGCGAGGCAAGCGAGCGAACGTTCTGCCCATAGCGGGATGTCCACAGTTGCGCACCAACATTCACGGTCAGCCGCGAACCTGCAGCTGCGCGCCATCGCGGACGGCGCATGTGCGGCAGACGATCAAAGCCACTTGGCAGAGCCGCACGGCCGATCCTCTTCACCAAGGCCACCAGATCGGCCACGCCAGCCGACACCGGGCTCCCCGGACGACGGACAGCGCCGCTTCACTGACCTTCCCTGCCTTCTCGGCAGCCTCCCGAATGGCAAAGTCCTCGCCGAACACACGCTGCCACTTTCCGATGCTTTCCTCTTTGTCTGGCTCATCGTAGGCGTCATCGATCCAGCCGCGGTAAAGATTGATCTTCGAGCGGAAGTTCGAGTACTTGGTGTCGTCCCAAGCAGTGCTTTGGATTTCCTCGGACAGCACGGGATTTCGCACCGTAGGCTTGCTTGGATTGGCCTGCAGCCAGTCATCGAGCCGGTCAACCAGCGTCTTGAGCGTCGTGGGGACATCCACGAACCCGACAGCTCCCTTGTCGGAGGCATAGACATGCTTGCCAAGCAAGGTCGTCAGGAGGAACGAGGGACAGGTGAAGTTCGTCTTGATGTCCCTGAGGTACTTCAGCAACCGGGTGGCCTTGCGGAAGTTGTTGTTCCCGCAGATGCTGTTGCGCTCGATCAGCCAATCCGTGTAGTCGAGCGGGTTGGACGTTTCGAAGAGATTGGTATCACGATTGCAAACCTCCCAGACACCCGTGTGTAGACGCTCTTTCACGCAAGGTGCCACGTCGATCTTGCGCTCGCCCGCATACTCGATGGTGATGCAATGTGAGTAGCGCCTGATCTTGTCCTTGTACAGACCGAGCTTCCCCATCTCCTCATACAGCCCGTTGATGTAGTCCTTCGCTTCCCAGCCCGCGACCGGCTTCACATAAACCAGCAGGTCTGCATCGAACGGATCTCCAGGCAGAGGCCTGATGATGGTCTTGTGAGCCCACGACCCTTGCGCGGCGAAGCCGACGATGGAAGGCTTCCAGTCCAGCCCTCGCACCGCCGTCTTGATCGCCTCGATGCTGCTTTCGAGTTGATCGAAGCGCGTGCTGTTGAGATTGACGGTGTCGCTCAGGAAGGCGTTGAAGTCTTGGATCAGTTTCATTTTTTTCTCCTCCTTCAGCGCGCATTGCCAGCCGTGCGCAGTTCGCTCACCCAGTGCTCGGCGCCCGCATTCATTCTCTCTTCCATTTTTCTGCGCAGCAGGTTGTAGACCCAGTCGAAGATCAACGGACTGGAAGCGCGGTGGTTGAAGATGGCGTCTTGCAGTTCGCGCGACCGCATGCTGATCTCCTGCTCCGTTGCGCCGCTGCGGGAGCGGTCCCAGAGCTTCTTGACTTCATCGTTCAGGCGATCCAGCAACTCGCAGGTGGCGGCTTGCCGGTTGCATTCTCTGAGTGCCCAGATCATCACCGGCGTCATCGGAGCCAACGTCGAGAGCACAAAGGTCGCCATCGTGTTATCGATCGCCAGCGAGGCGAATCCAGTCGCCGCGATCAACACCACGCAGCCCGTCAAAAGGACGAACCTGTAGCGCTTGCGCAAAGCGCTGTCGTACCAGAGATTGGTGCGTTGGCACACCAGCCTCGCCAAATGGAGTGGCAATTCCTTGACGGCGAGCGGATACCAGTTGATCAACCGTTGCTCGTCCTTGTCACTGAGCTTCTTGCATGCGTCGGCAAAAACGTCTTCGGGGTCGATCCGATTGCCAACCAGAAAGGCGTTCCAGTCCATCTGCAATACCGTGCAGTCGAAATCCTCCTGCAGCTTGGCCGCGTTCTTGAGCTGCGCACGGTGCCAGCGATCAAGAAGCAGAACCTCCAAGAAACTGAACATCAGGGCGGCGAACGCGATGAACGGCTTCGACGAGAGGAGCAGCGCTGACACGATCAGGCCGACGATCGGGAAAACGAGTGAGATC
Organism: Variovorax sp. S12S4; assembly: GCF_023195515.1. Taxonomy (NCBI): domain Bacteria; kingdom Pseudomonadati; phylum Pseudomonadota; class Betaproteobacteria; order Burkholderiales; family Comamonadaceae; genus Variovorax; species Variovorax sp. S12S4. The sequence goes on along the minus strand of NZ_JALPKR020000002.1, from coordinate 2,800,464 downwards.
ACGAGGCCCGCCGCTTGGACATTCTTGGCTCGCCGGTAGATCAATGTCCTGGCACGCAGCAAATTGAGCATTTGCGGCTCCACCTGCTTCTTGTCGATTTCATTCATGCGTTTCTCTGCTCCTTACATCATTGCTGTTGTCTTGCGGTCTAGGTCGCCGCTGGCTCAAGCCCAACGCTTCCTGCGTTGCTCCGGATGTTCGCCGCCGCCGGCCCACACCCCTGTGATCAACCAGTCCTCGAAATGCCACAGCCACTCCGCAGTCCAGGCGATGTAGGTATCGACCAGCTTCATCTGCGGCAGCCACTCGCGCTGCTTCGGCCACCATAGACACAGCTTGGTGCCGGGACCGTTGTTGGGGTAGATGTGCGGCAGCGCGGCTTCGTCCGCCAGGGTGGTCAGGTCAGGACTCAGAACGAACATTTCCGGTGGGCGCGAATCGGGTGTCAGCCGAAGTTCACACTCGTAGACGCGACCGAAGTCGCTCGGCACCAGATGGAATCGATAGCGCAAGGCACGGCCCGACAGAAACATCAGCCGGGCGCCGTCGAGAGGCAGGGCACGCAGTTCCATGGCTCGTTGGGCCAAGGTCGGTACGGGCGGAGCCGGGTACGGTGTCATCAGCGGCCGAAGTAGGTATGGGGCCGCGCTGCGACGCTGACCGGCGCGGCTGCCACCGACGAGATCAACGTCACCCGGCCCGCGACGCGGTTGCTTTGCCGACGCTGAGTCTGGTCCTGCTGGATGGCGCCCGCGCAGCGGGGGCCAAATGCGCCCTCCAGCGCCTTGATCAGGACATCCAGGCCCTCATGGTCCTCGATCGCGTGCAGGATGCGCTTCAGATCACCGATCAGGCGTTGATGCCACGAGAAAAATGCCTCCTGTCGAGCCGGAGAATTCATGCCGCCGGCCAGGTTGTCCCGCGGGGCGGACGGATTGGGCAAGACCCATTCTTCGGAACCGTCGGGCCGGGGAGCCGCCCGAAGTGCAGCGGCATTCGCTCAACGATATCGAGCAGCAATTCCAGGGGACTCTCGTGCGGCTGCGGCGCCTCCACCGCATACGCCATCGCGGCCAGCGTCGTCAGGAAAACAGAGGAAGGTGCCAGGTCCTGACTCCCCTGCGCAATGCCGAAGGCCACATTGCGATGCAGCTTCAGCAGTTGCACCAGCCGGCACAGCAGCCGGTCGAACACCTCTTGCGCATCAGGCAACGGCGCCACTTCCGCGCGCGTCACTGAATCCATCGCCTCCGAAAAGCTCATCACGGCCGTGAAATTCGGCAAGATCGTGGCGGCGAGATCGAAGTGCTTCGCGTACCCGCGCGGGTTCGTGGAGTCGAAAAGCCGCAGCTCGCGATCAGGGATGAGACCGTGCGTCTCGCCGAACGGCGCTGCCAGCAGCGGAGAGTCAATGACCGGCGCGATGTCGGCGCACATGCCTTCGGCATACTCCAACGTCGCACAACGCTCCCAGCGGTGCAGCCGAAGCCCATGCGCATCGGCGTAGCGGGACAAGGCGCGATGCAGGCGGTCGAGCAGCAGGGCCGGCCCGTGCTCGCCCTCGTATTTGCGACGCGCCCCTGACGCCAGGCGCGCGATCAGATCGATGTCGAAGCCCTCCCGGGAGTCATCACGCGGCCGCACGATGGTGCCCAACTGCCGGGAACCGTGGGCGTGGATCTGAATGAGGTCGCCCTGGAACTCCGGACATGCCGAGAGGAACTCACCGGTGCTGTTGTAGGAGCGCTCCAGCGCTGTCAACTGGGTTGCTGTGGGCTCGTGGGCACGGGCGATGACATCCACCAGGTGGAAGAAGCGCGCTGACGAGCGCATGGAGATGCGGGAGCGCCGAGGGAAAGTCACAGATTCGCGGATCACAGGGTTTCCTTGAAATTCTTGTTGATGATTGCCGGCTTCACCTGGAACTCGCCCAAGCTCAGCGTTGGTGCTTGGCGGGGTCCACCAGCTTGTGGCCCTGGCCGGGCCGCGGCGTCGGCGGCAGCGGCTCGCCCTTGACGCCGGTCACTTCGTTGCCGGTGCCCGGGTTCTGGTACTCGCCGGACTTCGGTGCCGGCGTACCGGGCTTCAACGTCTTGCTCATGGTCGTCCCCTTTCTGGATCAGTTGGCGGATTGCGAAATCCCGACTTCCCTCTTCCCCTGTGGCTGTGTTACCAAATCGGGGTTGCGCAGAAAGTTCGGAACTATCACAATAAAAATTGTGGACTCCCGAACTTCCGGAGTCAAGTACTTTTTTTATCGGAAATCCGAACAAGCATGCCAACACTGGGCGAGAAGGTCCGCACATTGCGGAAGAAAGCAGGCTTGACACTGGAACAGTTCGCCGAGCAGATCGGTGCGTCCAAGTCATCCGTATGGGAACTGGAGAACAAGGAAAAGGCCCGCCCGTCCGCCGATCGGATTAATGAGGTTGCGAAGGTCCTCGGCGTGACACCCGAATTCCTGATGAATGACGATGTCGCCGAGCCCTCGATCGATGTGGCCGACGAAGCCTTCTTCCGCAAGTACCAGTCGCTGGACAATGGGGTGAAGCAGCAGTTGCAGGAGATCCTCAACGTCCTAGACAAGAAGGCGGGGCCTTGATTCAAGCGCTTTCTCCAGCGCGCGAGGCGATCAAGCTAACGCAGCTATGGCGCGCCGTCCACGGCCTCACCTTCCCGATCAACGCGGGAGCGTTGGCGCAGGAATGGTCTAGGAACGTCGCGCCCGAGGCACCCATTGCGGAATTGCAAGCCCGAGAGCTGAACGGCTTCGAGGGCGGGTTGTTCTGGCTGAAGGAGAGAAAGGTCTGGGCGTTGCTGTATCACCCGCATCCCGACTTACCGGGACGGTCCAACTTTACCGTTGCGCATGAGTTCGGGCACTACGTCCTGCATCGCACGCTGAAAGAGGCGTTTCAATGCTCTCAGAGCGCGACATTGGGCATCACCGGTGCCAGGATCGAGCGAGAGGCAGACCAGTTCGCTTCGTACCTGCTCATGCCTATTGACGACTACACACAACAGGTGCGTGGGCGGCGGATCACTCTCGATCTCCTGGGGGAGTGTGCCCAGCGCTACGGCGTCTCTCTTACGGCTGCGATGCTCAAATGGTTGGAGTTCACCGAGCAGCCAGCCGTCGCCGTCATGGGACGGGAAGGGATGTTGCATTGGTGGAAGGCCAGTGGCAGCGCGAAGAAGTACGCATTCGGAACGCTGCAGGAGGGCATGGAATTGCCTCCGGGCTCGGTTGCTGTCAACCCGGATCAAGCGCTTTCAAGCGCAGACTATCGAATGGGCGTAGAGCACCCCGAAGATGTGTGGAGTATGAAGTTGCCCGTACGCGAGATGGTCGTGCTCTCAGACCGATACGACATGTCCATCTCGCTGCTGATTCTCGACGCACCCGGGGTTGTACACCCAGACGCGCCAGACGAAGACCTGACGACCCAATTGCCTTCGTTTTAGCTCTCGCTCTGCCGCGCTGACCGGTTCCGGTATCGGCTCGTAGAGCATTTCGTACCGTCAAAGCCCTGCATTGCTAAGCAGGGAATCTTCCATGTGCGCTTGGTGCCTTCTCCCAGCACCGTCGCCTGCGTGTCCCTCATGGCGATCTTGTCGCGGCGCATCTGACCGTCGCGGAATTCCACGAACTGCACAGGCTGGCCAGAATGGAGGTTCGCGCGAGGCAGCGCACAAAATTCATTCGGTGACTTTAGTTCTCGGCGACCGGCTCTCGGCAGTTAGGATGAGGGGCGAAACTAAAGAGGCGCCCCTATGAATGAGGATGCGGAGAAAGAGAACGCCGGAGATAGGAATCACCAGGGCTGGAACTTGAAGGCACTGCGAGACAACGTGGAGCGGCTCCACGGTGGCGATCAGGCCAATCTCACGTCGAAGTGCTGCCAGTCGATCGTGAAAAGACTGGGGTACATGAAGTATCACTACCAAGAGGCGGATCGGCTGGTGAATTCAAGCCTGAAAGAGGCGTCATCGAATGATGTCCTGATGAAGTTCATCCTTCCCAACTCGGACCTTGAGTCGGAACAGTTCGATGAACGTCGGTTCCACGCCGAAGCTCACCTCATTGCCTTAATGCAGAGTGGCCATGCCATCCTGGACACACTGGGTCATGTCATCTACTTCGCCATGAAGTTTGACGATCTGAAGCCGTCACAAGTTGCGTTTCACTCGGTTCACCCGCTTCTGCCGGCTGGGCCGTTGAAGGATCTATGTCTGAAACTTTTGGACGACCCCGAGCTGAAGCACCTCGCAGCACTAGTGAACGTCTCAAAGCACCGGAGCGTGGTTGAACCTAGCATATCGGTCAGCTTCGTCGAGGACGAGTTGCCGCACGGGCTGAAGTTCCAAGGCTTTGATTACAAGGGCAGTTGGTACCCCGTCCGTTGGGCCGTACCGTTCGCGATCAAAGTCTTCGATCGCCTTCAGCATCACGTCTTTGGCATCGGAAGGAGCCTGGAGGATCATCTGGCGCTGAACGCCGCGCCAACAAGCCGATTCCATCTTCACTATCCTTAAAAAGGAATGCCCGGCCAGGCACCTGCAATATGGCACCTCGAAGACGGTCCTTGAATCGGGTTCTTTGCCTAGGAGCGACTGGAGATTCGCGATGACGCCGCCGGCTTGACTCAGCCTCGCTATGTTCGTGTCGCAGATGTACTGGATTTCTTTTCCGAGCATGCGAACGATGCACTTCTGTGCGTCGCTGTAAGGGCAGCCGTCGCCGGGCGTATCGCTGCATTTAACAGCCCTTCAGGCCGAACTGAACCGCGCGGCACTGCCGGGTGGTCGCGCCGCTGCTTGGATTCGATGTTCGAGCCGAAGTCTGAGCTGCCCAGCGGAACAATGGTAGCCTGGGAGGATCAGCGCGTCAGCCGCACGACATTCCGAGCGCCTAGCTCGGCCTTTAGCTCTCGGTTTTCAATGAGCAGCACTTCATTGATACTAGCCAACGATGCGATCTGGCGTTCCAGTTCTTTGAGCTGCTTGCGCAGTTCGCGAGTCTTGTCCTGCTCGGCTCTCAGCTGCTCTCTCTTTGCATCGCGTTGCGCTCTACTCGATCGGCCCTGCTGTTCTCGAATAAGTTCGGCAATTTCTGGGTAGCAGTTATGGATCAAAGCCGTGCTTACCCCCGCTTCACGAGCAACTGCTGCAAAAGTCAGTTTCAATCCCTTGTGCCTGCCCCGGCCGGCTCGAATCTGCCGAACTGCCAGTCGGAGCTGACTTCGGCGCGCGTCAGTCACTGAACTCACGACACCTCCACGGGTGAGTATCCAAGCGATTTGAGGACACTTCGGCAGCGGTTTTGGTCGCGCTCGACACGTGATCGGCCGCCGGGGCCTATGTCGTTGCAGGAGCGCAGTTCTGCAAGCTGTTCATACATTTGCTGGTAGACCTGCCCGTGCTGTCGTCCGATGACTGCACTGCTGCAATCTGCGCACTTCCCTTTGTCAAGCCCTCCGTTGCCGGGACACAGGTCATCATCGGCTGTGCACCATGCATGTCCATTGGCCCGGATCGCAGTGCTATCTGAGATAGCTCGAATCATCGCTGAACGATCCCTGAACAGGGTAATCGCCCCGCTTCCACGCCAGCGTGCTAAACGAGCTCCGTACCCGCCCGCGAGCGGCTGATCTGGCTGCAGCCAACTTTCAACCACATTCACCTTAATATCGTCGAGTTCGTCATAGATCTCACAGAACAATGCTAGCTCCTGCGAGTCGTTGAGCGCATATCCGAGGGTCATATCCATCGACCAATGCTTAAAGTGCTCTTTTAGATATCGTAGATCTCCGAATCGGCTTCGCGCGGCATAGTTGGCGAATGTGCGACGAAATTGGTGTGACGTTAGCTTCCAAGCGATCCCGCGGTCCACGGCGAACTTCCTGAGCAGGTAATTCCAGCTCTGGTTGGACAGTGTTCTCACTTGACCCTTATGAAGTGCGGAACCTAAAAAAAGCGCTTGTAAGTGACGCTCCGCTTCCGCAATCTCAGGGTCCATCGGGTTCTTCATTCTTCGATGCTGAATCTCGTCGGCAACTTCTTGCTGATAGGGATAGGCCCATCGCTCCATAATGGAGATCGCTCGAACCGCCGCATCTGGAATCATCCACTCTGTAGCGCCTTCGCCGGTTTTCGTTGACGTCGACCGCATCCACCAGTAGATCGTCCCCTCATCATCCTCGGTTCGATAGCAGGCGCCAGTTTGCAAGAAGGCGAGTTCATGGTTTCGACAGCCGGAAAGACTCGCGATCACGACGTAGCAAGCGGTTCTCAGATCGGTCATGAACGAGCGCAGAGCTGCAACTCCCTCCGTCCAGCCAAGCTCCTCTAATCGCTCTCGCTTTGCAGCGAACATTGCCGACTCGGCGAGCCCCTCTTTTTCCTGTTCGAGCAGCGCGATCGCATCGCGGAGGTCCAACATATATTCGGCTTGATCAAGCAGCATCCATGAGGCTTGGAAGAGAGCAACGAAGATCTCATCCGGAATGAGCGGGGTCTTACCAACGCGGCTCTTGGTTGCCGAGGTTTGCAGACCCGCGAGCCGCGCCGCTGACGTCTCGGGCCACGGATGATTCGGCATCGGGTCGTCGGTGTATTGGCTGAGTTCATGCAATGCTTCGACCGCACGAAACAGGCCCTCCAGCGTTCCCGCGGCACGCCGCTTTCCTCGAGAGTCAAGCTCGGCCTTGGCAATGTCGACGTACATTTTGCAGACAGCGGGCGTCGCCCTACGTAGTCGAGCTATCTTCAATTTCTCTAGAAAGCGCAGGAATTGTGCGCATCGCTCCAAGAGCAAACGCATGGTCAAAACGCCAGGCCGCACGCCGCGACTGCGACCACGCCTGAGATACCGGTACATCACGGCTCTCATTACGTCGCGAAACGGCGCAGGAACAAGGTCGAAGCGCAGAATGCAGTTAGATTGAACCGCGTTGGTGGGCTTCGCCCTGAACGACCAGCAATCGTCGCCATACCGGCTGATGATCAACCATTTTTTGCCTACTTTCCCTATCGACACTATCAGTGCGTCGCTGTCTTGTCGCGATAGGCCGCGAGCGTCCCGCGGCTGGGATTCGATTACGAGCGGCGATGCTTCCATCACTCAAACACCTCAAAAGATTCAAGGTCCCGCCAGTAAGGATGCGGATCAAGGCGTGCACGTTCGCGTGCTTGGTCGATCTGCATGGGTTTGAAAATCCGCCTTGCCAGACCCGCCGCAATTACGTCTCGATCAATTAGGCGGATGACATGTGCGTAGCGCCGGCGCCACCGAACGACGTTGATTCGGCTTCGCTCCCGGTAGACCCGCCAGTAGAACGAGAACAATCGATGCAGATCGTCGCCAGTGACGACATAGTTTCGACACCGCAGGCAGTCCAAGAAGCTCATGCAGTAGGCTCCGGCGACTTTCGGCGCGAATTGCCCGAAGGTCACGTCAGAACAGCCTCCAACTGGAGTCTTCTCGGTTGCTCCCAGCGTGCTGGTCAAAAGCTCATTCGTGAGAGCACGACCCATAAACCGCCAGTTCTTCTCCGCCGCCTCGCCAGGTTTCAAGTAGTTGATGCCCGTCACTGCGACAGAGTTTCCGGCCGCGGCAGCCGTCGCCGTGAGGTCGTCATCCAAGATTTCGTTGATGCGATTTACAAACGTCTGACGTAGCATGCTCACGGTCACCCGCAGCCGTTGGCCATGGGCGTCTCTCAGGTCGAAACGCTCAGCAAGAAGCGCCGCAGCCTCGCCTAAGCGCTGCGGAGTTAGAGCGCTCACGCTTCCGCGGTCGGCGCCCCTTGTTGTTCGATACACCCAAAGACGGTCCCGTAAATGCGCTGGCGCTTCGTCACGGAGTGGCTGGGTAATTTCAATGACGCGCTGGATGAGCCGTCCGACTGTTGGAAACACCGGAGCTGTGGATTCGACAAGTTGCCGCGGCGCGCGTACCGGCGTCGCAGAGTACCTGTGAGCTCGCCGTTTATAGGCGATGAGGAGCTGAAGGTGCTCCTTTGGATGAGGTCGAAGGCACTCCGTGTTCAGTTCAAGGAGGGGCGTTGTATTTCTGCCCGTGTGCAGTGCGATTACTAGCAGGGCGTACGCGAGCAACTCGCTCGTCGGCTCCAAGGTCTGCGTAAGAAGCGGCATGACAGCGGTCTTCACGGCCGCAGTGAATGCGCGCCGCTGTTCACGTGAAAGGGCCTGGCCCCTTTGGAATGTTTCGCATGTCGCGGAAACGGATTCGTCGGAAATGTAGCGTCATCGCCGCTCTGCTTCCACGGAATTACGCCGCGCTTGCACAGCGCCAGCAGGACCGTTTTTGCTGCCTTGAAGCAAGACCTCTGACTCGATGTGACCCGGGTGCCATCATCTAAGAAGGCAAGGAATCCGTCGATGATGTCCCGGTCGATATCACTGGGTTTGAGATCCCTTCTTAGGTTGGCGCGAACCAATGTCAAGTAGGTGAGAAACGGGCTCAACCCCGTCTGGCAGCACACGACGACACTTGCGACGGCGAGATTGCCTTCGTGTGTCGTCAGGAAGCGCTGTACCTGCACCTGGCATGCGCTCACGATTGCGTCGATTCCCCGCCCGTACCATGGCCCGAAGTCGAAGCTACGAGCAGCCGTCGCATTGTTTTCTCGAGGAAACAGGACTACCTGTGTTTGAGGGTTCGTCGTGCCGGCGCCTGAATCCTCCCCATTTGCCTTTTTCTGACCGAAGTCTACTTTCGGGAAATGCTTGCGATTCGTCATCCGTTGCTCCAACCACTAATCTCGTCGTCGTACGCGAGCACTGCGCGTTCCGCCCGCTCGCTAACCAAGTGCAGGTAGACCATCGTTGTCTGAATGGATTCATGCCCCAGCTGTCGCTGGACGTAAACCAGTGGATCGACGCCAGCTTCTGCGTGCTGCATATCGCTAAGGGTATGGGTCGCATAGGTGTGCCGCAACATATGCGGATGCACTCGCAGTCCCACCTTCAGTCCCAAGCTGCGTACGATGCGCTCCAGTCCCTTGCCGCCTGATGAGAATGGCTCCCCCCGATGATTGAGGAAAAGCTGTGGGTTCTCTCTGGAACTTAGACTCGCCCTTTCGCCACGCACGTGTACAACGTAGTGATAAAGGTCGGACATCAACGCACGGCTGACGAAGATGTCACGGGATTTGCCGCCCTTGCACCGCATGCCGTGTCTGTCATGAGGGTCGAGGCGGACTCGAATTCTGCGGCTGCTCCCGCCGACATTCTGCGGATTGATAACGTAGGCGACAGGAAACGTGGCGATTTCCTCTCGACGAAGGCCAGTCTGAAACCCAAGCCGGACGATCATCTTATGGTGTGGGTTGGTGGCGGCCGAAAGCAGACTCCGGATTTGCTCTTTCGAAAGAAACTTTGGAAGCTCACGGTGCACTTTGGGGCTTACGTCTCTGACTAGTTGCTTTCCCCGCTTGCATCGACGTGGGCGAAGAACCCTGCGCGCGGTTTGCGCACGCTACGTTCTTCGAAGTCAAAGGGCAGTTTTTCGATCCAATCCTGCCGGAGGGCATAAGCGTAAAACTCGCAGATGTAGAGTAGTCGCTGCCGTACCGTGTTGGGCGCGAGGCCGATCGTGTCCAAACTATAGTCACGATACAAGGCGATCAAGCTCTCTCCCTGCCTTCGCTTCGCCGTCCTCCAGTCAAGATCGTGCGCCTGCAGAAAACCAAAGAAGTCGTACAGTGCTCTCGCAGTGCTATCCCAAGACAGGCGTGATCCGATCGCACCTCGGAACAAATAGTACCGAAGGAATTCGTTTGCGGGGATGCATGACGCCATGGAGTCGTACAGCAGGATCGGAAAGCGCGGGTAAGGGCACCCTTGAATCGTGAACTCATTAGTCGCTTTGACCAGCATCATTGCTCACAGTCCTCGCTCTCGCAGAAGTTTGATCGCAGACTTGAAGTCGAGCTCAAACAAGTGCATCGCCAAATCAACGGCTCCCCCGCCTCCCCTGCGGGCGCGTGCGTCGAAAAACTTCGTATCGCTGCACAAGAGTTCGAATTCGCAACCGGCGACAGAAACGTGCCAACGGGTCGTGCCATTCCGGTTGCGAGGCTTGAACGTGGGGTCCTCCTTGACGTAATCCGCGAGCGCACGCAGTGCCTCGACGGCGTTTAGTTCGCGCCATCGAGTCAAGGAAAAGTTATCCACACGTGCCATCCTCCCCCGGCTCCCTCACCTGCTACTCATCTAAAAAAACGGGACGAATTCTACTGATGCATGTAACGATTTCAAGACCCCAGAACAAGCCGCTGGGAAGACTTTCTCCTGGAAGGCCGTAACGTGCGAGCCGACGTGCACGAGTGGCTCGCAAGCCGACTGCCGAAGGGCTCGAGGCTCAACTGAACCAACAAAGGGGCGCTCCGCAAGGGGTGCCCTTTTTTCTTTGGCGCGCCGAAGCACCTCACCGTTGCTGTGGCTCAGGGTTTGTCCCAGCGGTGCAAGGGCGTAAATGTCGTCCACGCTACAAACTCGGCAAGCCAGCGCCCATAGGATTCGCCAGCTGAAGGAAATTCGCAATGAGAGTTCGATCTGGTTCGTTCTTCGCCCGCGCCGATATCTCTCGCCTGGCGTGGTGGTAACGCATGCTGCCGGCCAAGGAACTGAATGCCTTCTTCGAGCGCTGCATCTGGCCGCGCGCACTGACGCAGGCAGAGCGAACGAAGGCGTTCGAGGCCCTGTACGTCCGTCACCATGAAGCGCACTCGTATGTGTGCCAGCGCGACGAAATAGCCGACAGCTGGATTGGCGTGCTGGAAGGTTTTCTTCGTGTGCAGGACACCACGGTGGACGGCCGCCTGATCATGTTCACGGGCGTCGCGGCCAGCGGATGGATCGGCGAAGGATCGCTGCTGAAGCCCGAGCACCGCAGGTACGAGGTCATGGCAACGCGGCCGACCATCACGGTCCACCTGCCGAGGGCCACGTTCTCGTGGTTGCTCGACCGAAGTATTCCGTTCAACCATTTCATGCTTTCTCATTTGAACGAGCGGCTGGGGCAGTTCATTGCCATGGTGAAGTTCGACCGGCTGCTCGAACCGACGGCGCGCGTGGCGCGCGGCATCTCCAGCCTCTTCCATCCGGTGCTTTACCCGAACACCGATTCCACGCTGCGGATCAATCAGGAGGAGATCGGGCTGCTGGTCGGCATCTCGCGCCAACGCGTCAACATCGCGTTGACCGAACTCGAAACCGCGGGCCTCATCCAGCGGGGCTACGGCTACATCACGGTGATGGACAGGCAAGCACTTGCCAGGTATCCGTAGCAGGGCCGGCACGCCTGGAAACCGAAGGGTTTTTCCTTAGAAATTAACGGGCCGAATGTCCGTTGCGAAACAGTTGCCAATGTTCTCGCCTTTCAGAATCTGATCGGCATCGCTCAATCTCGATGCGGTGCGCCGGCAGAAAACTGACAAAGGAATAGAGACATGCACTTCTTACTCTCAAAGGCATCATCGCCTCGCGTGAAGCTCCATGCTGCTGCTGTCAGCGTGGCAATGCTGGCGGCCTGCGGCGGCGGCTCCGACAACGGCACGCCCTTCTTTCCGCTTCCTGCCCCTCCGGCGGCACAACCCGGAAACCCGCCACCCGCACCGCCGGTTGTCACGGCTCAAAAGGCATGCAGTGACCTGAACGGAAAAACCGTTGCAGGCGCCGCGCTGACGGCCGTGATGGAAGCGGCATCGGCAGGCACGCCCGTGTACTGCAAGGTCACCGGCACGATCGCGCCGGCGCTGAACTTCCAGATCTCCCTGCCGGCGGCGTGGAACGGCAAGCTCTACTACCAGGGCGGGGGCGGCTACAACGGCGCCATTTCGCCCCCGGGGCACCGGCACTGAGCCAGGGCTACGCCGTGGTCGCCAGCGACTCCGGCCATCAGGGCAGTGGATTGAGCGCGGACTTCGCGCTGACCGACACCTTTGCCGCCCAGCTGTTCGGCAGCCTCTCGGTACCCACGGTGATGTCGACCGCCACGGAGACGCTGGCGACCGCCTACGGAGCGTTGCCGGCCAAGTCGTACTTCGAGGGCTGCTCGAACGGCGGACGGGAAGCGTTGATGGCGGTGCAGCGCTCGCCGAACCTCTTCGACGGCGTGATTGCGCGCGCACCCGCCTACAACTGGGTCGGGTTCATGGGTGCCTTCAACCGGAACTCCAGGGCGCTTGCCGCACCCGGCGGTGCATTCAGCGCCGCCAAGACGGCCCTTCTGAGCACGCAGGTGCGAAACGCCTGCGACGCGCTCGACGGCATCACCGATGGTGTTGTGTCGAACCAGGCCGCGTGCACGCCGGCGGTTGTCAACGTTGCCGCGCTGCGCTGTGCCGGCGGGGGCGATACCGGCGACAGCTGCCTCTCGGATGCGCAGCTCGACGTGGTGGCTTCGTGGACGACCGAAGCCGCGTTCACCGGCAGCCCCACCTTCCGCAATGCGGGTTGGAACCTGACAGGCAACGAGGACGACCCGGGCGCCTGGCGCACCTGGCTCACAGGCGACGGCAACGTCACCATGGCGCTGCAGTTCCTGTTTCAGGACACGACCGTCAAGAACTACCTCGCCCGCGACCGCACAGTCGATTCGCTGGCCTACACGCCCTGGGACCAGAACCAGAACGCCCTCTATGCCATGGCCGCACTCAACGACGCGACCAATGCGGACATCCGGCCGTTCATCAACAGCGGCGGCAAGCTCATCTTGTGGCACGGCGGAAACGATGCCGCGCTCAGCGCCCGGTCGACCGTCGAGTACCACGCGAACATGCGAAACGCGGTGGGCGCCCCGGCCGCCGACGCGTCCACGCGCTTCTACGTGGCGCCGGGGGTGAACCACTGCGCCGGAGGACCGGGTGCCGATTCGGCAGACCTGCTGACGGCACTCGACCAATGGGTGACCAAGAGCGCGGCACCGGCCACGCTGGTCGCGGAAAAGCGCGACGCCGATGGTGCGGTTGTGCTCAGCCGGCCGTTGTGCCAGTACCCGCAATACCCGCGGTACACGGGGCCGGCCAACGATGCTGCAGCGTCCCGGTTGGCGGCCAACTACGCCTGCACATCCTGAGTTGCGAACCCAAGCGCTGAAGCGGCGAGCACGCTATATTGCTCGCTCTGCAACTGAGAGAAATCACCATGGCAAAAGCCTATTGGGTCAGCGCGTACCGTGCCGTCAAGGATGCCGACAAACTCGCGGCCTATGCAAAACTCGCCGGCCCCGCAATCGCTGCGGGCGGCGGGCGTTTCCTGGCGCGGGGCATGCCCGCCCAGGTTTATGAATACGGCCTGGCCGAGCGCACCGTGCTGATCGAATTCGACAGCGTCGAACGGGCCCGCGCCGTGCATGACAGCCCCGACTACCAGGCCGCGCTCGCCGCGCTGGCCGACGGCGCCGAGCGGGACCTGCGGATCATCGAAGGCGTTTGAGCCTGCCATGAGCACCATTGCCGAGCCGTCGGCGCCCGCGCCGCATGCCGCGCCGCGGATTCGCGTGCTGATTGCCGACGACCAGGCACTCATCCGCCGCGGCATGGCCATGCTGCTCGATGCCGCGTTGGACATCGAAGTGGTCGGCCAGGCGGCCGACGGCATCGAAGCCGTGGAGCTGGCCCGCCGCCTGCTGCCCGACGTGGTGCTGATGGACCTGCACATGCCGCGCAAGGGCGGCGTGCTCGCCACGCGCGAGATCTCGGCTGCGCTGCCGCACACGCGCGTGATGGTGCTGACCACCTTCGACCGCGACGACCTCGTCTTCGACGCGGTGCGCGCCGGCGCGCAGGCCTATCTTCTCAAGGACGCCTCGGAGGAAGAGGTGCTGGACACCGTGCGGGCGGTGCACCGCGGCGAGTCACGGCTCACGCCGCAAATCGCTCGCAAGGTGATGGACCAGTTCCGGCTCCTGGCCGACCGCGTTGCGCAGGAGCCGCCGCCCGCGCCTGCGCCGGACCTGCGCGCCGAACCGCAGGCCACCGTTCCCGGCGAGTTGTTGGGGCCCGATGCGGCAACCAAGCCGCTGACCGACCGCGAGGCCGCCGTGCTCGAGCTGATTGCCAAGGGCTACGGCAATCGCCAGATTGCCACGGCGCTCAACCTGGCCGAGGGAACGGCGAAGAACCACGTCAGCCGGATCATGCAAAAGCTTCACGCGAACACACGCACCGAACTGGCTGTGCTGGTGTTGAAGAAATAACCCTCCGAAGCGCTTCGGCGCCCTGAATGGAAAACGCACCCTGGAGCCCGGCAAAGCCGGCTCCAGGGTGCGCGGGAATGGCAGTGGTCTCAGGCCATCAGGCCGTGCGGCCCGCGGGCGACAGGCCGCCCGGCATCGCAAGGTCAGGCGCCGGCGAAGACGCATACGACGCCGATATTGCTGGCCGTGTGCCTTGCCAGCATCGGCCGCAGCGCGACGATGGCCAGGAAGGCGGCGAACAGGTCGAGAGCCGCCACCGTGTAGAGCACGGTCGACCAGGTGCCGGTCGCTTCCATCATCAGGTTGCCGAGTGGCACGAACAGCGCGCCGATGCCCTTCGCGCAGTACAGCACGCCGTAGATCTTGCCGATGTGCTTGGTGCCGAACGCATCGCCCGCGAGTGCGGAGAACAGCGAATACACCTCGCCCCAGGCCAGGAAGACCACGCCCGACAGGATCAGGAAGGCCCACGGGTTGTGGCCGAAGTAGCCCAGCGCGATGATGCCGATGCCTTCCAGCGTGAAGGCGATCACCATGGTCTTCTCGCGGCCGATGTGGTCGGAGATCCAGCCGAACAGCGGACGCGAGATGCCGTTCATGACGCGGTCGAGCATCAGCGCGAGCGGCAGTGCGGCCATGGTGACGAAGTACAGGTCGACCTTGAAGTTCTTCACGCCCAGGTCCTGTGCAATCACGCCCAGTTGGGCCACGGCCATCATGCCGCCGGTAACCACGCACGAGAACATCAAGATCATCAGCCAGAACAGCGGCGTGCGAAGCGCCTCGCCCAGCGTGTAGTCGCGGCGGCTCTGCGCAAGCTTGGTCGAGCCGCGCACTTCGTTGCCCTTGGGCGCGCGCAGGAACCAGGCCGCGGCAAAGGCCAGCGAGCCCTGCAGCAGGCCGAAGAACATGAAGGCTTGCTGGAAGCCCGACGATTCGATCATTGCCGCAATCGGCAGGATGGTGGCGGCCGAACCGGCGCCGTAGCCGCCGGCCGTCAGGCCCACCGCCAGGCCGCGACGATCGGGGAACCACTTGAGCGCGTTGTTGATGCAGGTGGCATAGATGGAGCCCACGCCAATGCCGCCGACGGCCGCACCGATGTAGAAGCCCATCAGCGTGGTGGCCTGCGAGTTGATGACCCAGGCCGCGCCGATGAACAGCGCGCCAAAGGCCACGATCAGGCGCGGTCCGAACTTGTCGATGAAGTAGCCCTCGATGGGCGCGAGCCAGGTCTGCACCAGCACGAAGATGGTGAAGGCGACCTGGATCGACGCACGCTCCCAGCCGAACTTGCCCTGGATTTCCGGCACGAACAGCGTCCACGCGTACTGGATGTTGGCCGTGGCAATCATGCAGACGATGCCGACCACCAGCTGCAGCCAGCGGTTGTCGATCAATCGCGGCGGCGCGCCGGATGAGATGTATGTCGGGGAAGTGGGGTTCATTCGCTTCGTCTCCATTCGTTGTCGCGCCGATCGCGTCGCGGCACGTTGCAGGGTTGGGAATTCAGTCGCGCTGGGGGCACGGATCGCGATGGGTGCAACTGTTGCCGCAAACCGCCGCCGGCGCGCCTGCCGGAAGTCACGCAGCGAGTCGAGACAAACCCCGAGGACTCAGGGGAACTACCCATGCCGAAAGTCACGGCTGCCGTTTGCGAGAATCCGCAGCCAATGAACCTCGCACGTCGCATCGACCCACGGCGCTCCATGGCCGCCGCGATCGGCTGGCTGCTGATTGCGCTCACCTTGTGCCTGGCACTGGTGTCCAACCTGTGGCTGCGCAGCTTCGTGCGTGCAACGCTTCTCGAGCAGCACGGCCAGCGGCTGGAAGCCGCGGCCGAGCACGTCAACGCCGAGCTCGACACCGCACTGCTGCTGCGCCTGCAGGCGGTCAGCGTGGTGGCGGCCATGCTGTCGGAAGACGTGCAGCACAGCGAAGGCGCGCGCCTCAAGCGCTCGCTCGAGGCGGTGCGCCGCGGCGTGCCCGACCTGATCTGGCTGGCGGTGACCGATGCCGACGGCTTCATCGTCGCCGCGACCGACGAACAGGTGGTGGGCCAGAACGTCAATCAGCACGCGTGGATTTCGCAAGGCCTGAACGCCGCATGGATCGAGGAAGGCCGCTCGCCGCGTGAGCGCTTCCTGAAGCTCACCGCGCCGGTGCGCAATGCCGACGGGGCGATCATCGGCGTGGTGGCGGCCAACCTGAGCTGGAGTTGGGTGGAGAAGATGGTGGCCGAAATCCGCGCCTCGCCCGGCGAATGGCTGCTGATCGACCGCGACGGAATCGTGCGCCACGGGCCGGCCGTGCTGCTGGGCAAGCGCTGGCAAGAGGTGGGCGATCCCATCACGCCATTCGACCCCGTCGTCGCCGGTCTGGGCAACGACGGATCCGATCTGCCCACGCGCATTCGCACCCGGCGGCTCCTGGACAACCGGCCCTACCTGATCGCCTCTCCGCCCAATGCCCGCGACGGCACGCTGCGCCGGCTCGGCTGGCAGGCGGTGGTGATCCAGCCGGTCGAATCGGTCGCGGCCTTTGCCACGGCCATCGAATGGCGCATCTCGATCGTGCTCAGCCTTCTGGGCCTGGCGGCCGCTGCCGCCGGCATCATCGTGGCGCACCGCCTGACGCGGCGGGTGAGCGTGATCGCCCACTCGGCGGACGCGGTGCTGGCCGGAAGCGCAACGCGCATCGAGGTGCCGCAAGGTGCCGACGAAGCCGCGCGGCTGGGCAGCGCGCTCGACCGATTGCTGAATACGCTGCAGCGCGAGCGCGACGAGCTGCGCCGGCTCAACGCCGAACTGGACGAGCGCGTGCGGCAGCGCACCGAGGAGATCAGCCGGCTCGCGCAGGAGTCACGCGATGCCGCGGTGGTGCGCGAGCGCCTGCGCCTGGCGCGCGGGCTGCACGACACGCTGGCGCATTCGATGATGGCAATGCTCACCGAGATCCGCGTGCTCAAGCACCTCGCATCGAGCCGGCCCGATGCGCTGCCGGACGAACTGGTCCGGGCCGAGCGCGCGGCGCGCGACGGGCTGGACGAGGCACGCCGCGCCATCGACCAGCTGCGCAGCAACCCGGTGCGCGACATCGGGCTGGGCGCGGCGCTGGCCGAGCTGGCCAAGAACCTGGGCGAGCGCACCGGCATCGAGCTCGACTGCCAGATGGACCCCGCGTTGTCCGACCTGGCGGCCGAGCCGGCGGAAACCGTGTTCCACATGTGCGAGGAAGTGCTGCGCAACGTCGAACGCCATGCGGGCGCACGGCGCCTGCTGATCCGCCTGCACAGCGTTGTAAGCGATGAAGTCGAGCTGGAGATCGGCGACGACGGCATCGGCTTCGAGCCGAGCGCGGGCGCCGCGGGGCACTACGGCATCGTGGGGCTGCGCGAGCAGGCCGATGCAATCGGTGCGCGGCTGCGCATCGAGAGCCGCCGCGGCGAAGGCACCTGGGTGTCGCTGCGCTGGACCCAGCGCGGGCAAAGCACGGGCTAGAAGGTAGCCGCGCCCTCCGGCGCCCGCGTGGCCTCGGTCAACGCCACCGATACACACTCCAGCGCAATGGCCAGCGCCGTGAGCGTGGGTAAGCCGAAGCCCAGCCGGAACACCAGCGGATCGTCTCCGAACCACGCGCCGGGCGCGACACGCGTGCTGTACCTGGCCAGCGTCGCATAGAAGCGCTCGATCGCCGCGGCGTCGAAGACTTCGGGCTTGAGCCGCATGCAGCACAACGCCCCCGCATCCGGGCGCACCCAGTCGATGTGGCCGGGATGGCGCAGCACCCAGTTCTCGACCAGCTGCAGGTTTTGCGCGAGGAGCTTGCGCCTCTCGCCGATGATCCGTTCGCGCTGCCTGAACACGGCCAGCGCAAGCGCCTCGTCGACCGGCGAACAGGAGATCACCGTGCTGAACTTTGCCGTCACCAGCGCCTGTCGAAGCGCCGTGTCGCGCGTGATCGCCCAGCCGATGCGCAAACCCGCCGACCCATGGCACTTGGACAGCGAAGAAACCGAAATGACCTTCGGCCCGAGGCATGCGGCGCTCGGCGCGGCGGCATCTTCTCCATAGGCGGCTTCCCGGTAAGTCTCGTCGATCAGCAGCCAGGCATCGGGCGCGTGCTCGGCCAGCATGGCCACGATGTCGCGCAGGGTGTGCTCGGGGATCGCAACGCCCGAGGGGTTCTGCGGCGAGGCCAGGCTCACCAGCTTCGTCTTGGGGGACAGCAGCTGTCGCAGCGCCTCCAGGTCAATCCGGTAGCCCGTGTCGAAGCCGAGCGGCAGTGGACGCGTCACGGCGCGCACTGCGGTCAGCGCGTTGCGCGCAAGCGGAAACACCGGCTCGGCCACGATGGCTTCGTCGCCCGCCTCGCACAGCGTGAAGGCAATGAGAAAGAGCGCGTGCATGCCGCCGACCGTGACCACGATGTCGTCGGCGTGCACGCCGTTTTCGTTTGCGATCTCCCGCCGCAGCTCCGGGTTGCCCGCCGCCGTTCCGTAGTCCAGCGAAAAATCGGCGTCATCGCCGAAGGCCATGTCGATCAGTTCCGCGAGCCGCACGCTCGGCCCCACGCTTTCCGCAAGATCGAACCGGGGCGCCTTGCTGACCAGGGAGATGATTTCGTTGTCCGGAAACCGTGCCATGTACTGCTGCTTGATCGATTGTTGTGGCTGTGCATTGATATTGCCGTTTTGTGACTCGCGATAACAGCCACAATTTATTGAAATTAGGTGCAGTACAGTTGCATGCCGTGCCGTTCATGAAAGCAGGATTCAACCGTGTCGCAATCTCCCCGGTTCCGCTATGAAGAAGTCGCCGATTTCGTGGCCGGCCTCGCCGGCCGGGGCGCGCTGCGGCCCGGCATGCGCGCACCGTCGCTGCGCGAGATCAGCACCCAGCAACGCACCAGCCTCAGCACGGCCGTTCAGGCCTATCGCCTGCTCGAAGACCGCGGCATCCTCGAGGTGCGGCCTCAGTCGGGCTACTACGTTGCCAAGGCGCCGCCCGCGTTGCCCGTTCCAACGACCACGCGGCACTCGATCCGGCCCGCGAAGGTGGAGCTCTCGGGCCTCATGCTCGACCTGCTGGAGCACGCCTCCGACGACACCCTGGTGCCGCTCGGCTGCGCCATTCCCAACCAGCGGCTGCTGTCTTCGTCCAAGCTGGATCTTGTGCTTGCGCGCACGGCGCGCGTGAAGGGCGGGCAGAGCAACACCTATTCGCCGCCGCGCGGCGAGATGTCGCTGCGCCTGGAAATTGCCCGGCGCGCGCTGCGCTACGGGCAGGCGCTGTCGCCCGACGACATCGCCATTACCTGCGGCTGCACCGAGGCGCTGGCACTGGCGCTCGACGCGGTCACCGAGCCCGGCGACACGGTCGCGATCGAATCGCCCACCTACTTCGGGCTGCTTCAGGTCTTGCGCGCGAAGAGGCTCAAGGTGGTCGAGTTGCCAACCGATGCCGTCACTGGCGTGGACGTCGACACACTCGGCGACATCGTGGCCTCGGGCAAGGTGCGCGCCTGCGTCCTGGCATCGAGCTTCAGCAATCCGCTGGGCTGCACCATGCCCGAAGACAACAAGCGCGCCGTGCTGCGCCTGCTCGCGAAGCACGGCGTGCCGCTGATCGAAGATGACGTGTACGGCGACGTTCATTTCGGCGAGGAGCGCCCCCTGCCCTTCAGCGCGCTCGACACGCACGACAACGTCATCTACTGCGGCTCGTTTTCAAAGACGCTTGCGCCCGGCTACCGCATCGGCTGGGTCGCGACCGGCCGGCACATGGCGCGGGTGCTCGAAACCAAGTTCGCCACGAGCCTGGCCACGCCGGTGCTGACCCAGGTGGCGCTGGCCACCTTTCTCTCCAACGGCGACTACGACCGGCACCTGCGCCGCATCCGGCGCGAGTTTGCCGACACCCTCGAACGCATGACGCGGGTGATCGAGCAGGCGTTTCCGCCGGGCACGAAGGTGTCGCGGCCCGAAGGAAACTTTGTGCTGTGGGTCGAGCTGCCCGAGCCGGCCGACACGCGCCTGCTGTTTGCGCAGGCGCTCGAAAAAGGCATTTGCTTCGCGCCCGGCGTCGTGTTCTCTGCCAGCGGCAAATACGCCCACTGCCTGCGGCTGAGCGGCGGCCACGGCTGGGCCCCCGGATCGAGAAGGGCCTGCGCACGCTCGGCGCCATGGCGCGCAAGACGCTCGCGGGGCGCACTCCAAGTTCGTGACTCCCGGCTTGGACAACGGATTCAAAGCCGGTGTACGATGCCGGCATCGGGAAAACAGCCTCCCGTTCTGCAAAGTCAGACGGTGTCCCGTCCAAGCGCTGGTGACTCACAACGGAGCACTCCGTGGACACCACTTCGCCTGACGCATCTCACGCGCTTTCTGCGCCCGTTCCCCTCCCGCTTTCTCCCTTCGACCCGATGCTGCTGCACGAGCTGTACCTCGCCTCGCTCGGCGGCAACAGCGAACCGATGGAGCCTGCCATGGCGCTGGCCCTCTCGGCCAGCTTCGGCAGTGCCGAGCGTTGGCGCGAAGAGTTTGCCGCCATGGGCAAGGCCCATGACGGCGGTTCGGGGTGGGTGTTGCTGAGCTTCCAGCCGCGCGAAGGCACGCTGGTCAACCAATGGGCCGCCGACCATGCACACGCGCTTGCGGGCGCCACACCCATCCTGGCGCTGGACATGTACGAGCACGCGCACCATCTGGACCACGGCGCCGCTGCGGGCGTGCATGTCGACTCCTTCATGGAAGACATCCACTGGGCTCGGGTGTACGAGCGCTACCAGCAGGCCGTGCACGCCGCCAGCGAGCCCTTCGGCGCAACGCAAGATGAGGTCGCCGGATCGACGCTGCTCGACGTTCGCCGGGCCGGCGTGTTCGAGCATGCGACCGCGATGATCCCCGGTGCCACGTGGTTCGACCCGTCGGCCGTGGACCGATGGGCCTCCGAGCTGCCGGCGGACCGCAGCGTCGTGGTCTATTGCGCCTACGGGCATGAGGTCGGGCGCAGCACCGCGATGCGGCTGCGCGCCATGGGCATCGATGCGCGGTGTTTGCGCGGCGGCTTCGACGGCTGGCAGGCCGCGGGCCGGCCGGTCGAGGCCAAGCCTCCCGGGCCATGCCGATGAGCGCCGCACCTTCGCCTGGGCCGCGCACCGGTCTTGCAAGACTGCTGCCAGCCGGAGTCGACCCGGGCGCCGTGCCTTTGCTCGCCGCCCGCGGACTGCGCGCCTTTGGCGACGGCTACATGGCCGTGCTGCTGCCGGCCTACCTGCTGTCGATCGGGCTGGGTACGCTGGAGGTCGGCATCGTCGCCACCGCGACGATGCTGGGCTCGGCGCTTGCCACCCTCGCAGTGGGCGCCTGGGGATATCGCTTTGCGGGCGGCCGGCTGCTTCGGGGCGCCGCCTTGCTGATGGCGGCCACGGGCCTGGGCTTTGCGGGCCTGACGTCGTTCTGGCCATTGCTGATCGTCGCGCTGGTCGGCACGCTCAACCCCAGTTCGGGAGACGTCAGCGTGTTCCTTCCGCTCGAACATTCACGGCTGGCTGCGGCGGCGCAGGGGCATGCCCGCACGGCCCTGTTCGCGCGCTACAGCCTGTTGGGTGCGTTGTGCGCGGCATTGGGTGCATTGGCCGCGGCCGTGCCCGACTGGCTGGTTCGGCACAGCGGACTCACGCGGCTCGATGCGCTGCGCGGGATGTTCGTGGTCTACGCGGCCATCGGGCTGGCCGTGTTCTGGCTTTACCGGAAGCTGCCCGCGCACATCGGCACCGGCAGCAGCGCGAACGGCGCGCCTGTGCCGCCGGCACCGCTCGGACCGTCTCGGCGCGTGGTGATGCGGCTGGCGGCGCTCTTCAGCGTCGATTCGTTTGCCGGTGGACTCGCCATCAACGCGCTGATGTCGCTGTGGCTGCTGGAGCGGTTCGGCCTCTCGCTGACCCAGGCGGGCGTGTTCTTCTTCTGGACCGGTTTGCTCGGTGCAGCATCGCAGCTTGCCGCACCGGTGGTCGCCCAGCGCATCGGGTTGCTCAACACCATGGTCTTCACGCACTTGCCGGCCAACGTGTGCCTGGTACTTGCGGCGCTGGCGCCCAGCTTGCCGATTGCACTCGGCCTCCTGATGGTTCGCAGTGCACTGTCGTCAATGGACGTGCCCACGCGAACGGCCTACGTGATGGCGGTGGTCACACCCGCGGAGCGCAGTGCCGCGGCGAGTTTCACGGCCGTGCCGCGCAGCCTTGCCGCGGCCATCAGCCCGACGATCAGCGGTGCGCTGTTTGCAGCGGGGTGGATCTCGCTGCCGCTCATCGCCTGCGGGCTGCTGAAGATTTCCTACGACCTCGCGCTCTGGCGTGCCATGCGGCGGGACCGGGTGGATGGGGAGTAGCCGGCTCTGGCGTCGACGTACCGAGGCTCTCTGGGCTACTTGATCGTGAAGCGCACCGTCGTGGTCTTGCGGCCTTCCGTCACCGTAGCCACTGCCTTGGCGCCTTTGCCGAGCTTGACGCCCTTGGCTTCCAGCTTGTTGCCGCCCGCCGGCTTGAGCTCGGCTTCAGTCTTCTCGGCACCGTTCAGAACGGTCAGCTTGCCGCCCATCTGCTTGACGTTGTAGTCGGCCTCGTGATCGACGACATAAAGCGCCGCACCGTCGGCGGCGGGCACGAGTTCGAACGACATGTCGCTTGCAGTCTGCACAACACCGCCGTGCCGCGCCGGCGCAGCGCCATGGGCGTAGGCAGGCAGGGTCGCAACGGCCGACGAAGACAACAAGAGCGCGGCGAAAAGGTGCTTGAATTTTCCGGATTTCATTGTGTGGGGTTCCTGTGTTCCATCTCGGCGCGCTTGGACAGGCGGCGCCGCGGTGCCTTTGGGAGTCGGGATCTGCGTCAGTAGGCCTCCTGCGGTGTGGGCCGGATACCGGCTTCGACCGGCTCCGCTTCGAGCAGGCGCTCGGTGGCGCGCTGGCCGAAAAGCCAGAAGAGAACCGGCGTCAACAGCGTGTCCAGCAGCGTCGAGCTCACGAGGCCGCCAAAGATCACCACCGCCACCGGATGCAGGATTTCCTTGCCCGGCGCATCGGCCGCCAGCAGCAGCGGCGTGAGCGCAAAGGCAGCGACCAGCGCGGTCATCAGCACCGGCGTCAGCCGCTCCAGCGACCCGCGCACGATCATGGCCTGCCCGAAGGCTTCTCCTTCGAACCTGCACAGGTTGATGTAGTGGCTGATCTTCAAGATGCCGTTGCGTGTGGCAATGCCGGCCAGGGTGATGAAGCCCACCATCGATGCGACGGAAAGGCTCACGCCCGCGAGCCACATCGCCACCACGCTGCCGATGAGTGCGAGCGGAATGTTGGCCATGATGATGCCGGCCAGCACCGCGGACCTGTAGCGCGCATACAGCACAAGGAAGATCATCGCGAGCGAGATCAGCGAAAGGCCCACGATGAGTTTCACGGCCTGCTCCTGTGCCTGGAACTGGCCTTCGAGGCTCACGAAGGTGCCCGGGGGCAGGTTGGTCTTCGCGATCACCGCGCGGATGTCCTTGATCACGCGCCCCATGTCTGAGCCGTCGGTGTTGGCGTACACCACGATGCGCCTTCGCCCGTTCTCGCGTCCGATCTGGTTCGGGCCATCGGTTTCCTCCACTGTGGCAATGGCAGAAACCGGGAGCCGCCCCGCAGGCGTGTCGATCAGCGTCGTAGCCAGGTCCTGCGGACTGCGCCGGCCATCGGGCAGGCGCAGCACGAGGTCGTAGCGGCGCAGGCCGTCCACGATCTGCGCGCCATGCGCACCATCCGTGAGCGCCTGCAGGACGCGGATCGCCTCGCCGGGTGAAAGGCCGGTCTGCGCGAGCTTGCGCTGGTCGAG
Source organism: Variovorax sp. S12S4 (assembly GCF_023195515.1). Lineage (NCBI taxonomy): Bacteria > Pseudomonadati > Pseudomonadota > Betaproteobacteria > Burkholderiales > Comamonadaceae > Variovorax > Variovorax sp. S12S4. The sequence goes on along the minus strand of NZ_JALPKR020000002.1, from coordinate 2,776,364 downwards.
GCGCACGGTGATCTGCGGGATGAGCACCTGCTTTTCCACCGTCAGGTCGACGAGGCCCGGCACGCCCGAAAGGCCTTGCCGCATCTGCTCGCCCAGGCCGCGCAGCGTGTCGGTGTCGTCGCCGAAGATCTTCAGCGCAATCTGTGCGCGCACGCCCGACAGCAGGTGGTCCAGCCGGTGAGAGATCGGCTGGCCGACCGCGACTTGCGCCGGAAGCACGGCAAGCCGCGACCGGATGTCAGCCATCACGGCCTCGCGGCTGCGCGCGGAGCGCTTCAGGTCCACATCGATCTCGGCCGAATGCACGCCTTCGGCATGCTCGTCGAGCTCGGCGCGGCCCGTGCGCCGGCCCACCTGCGTTACCTCGGGCACATCGGCGATCAGCGTCTCGGCGAGCGCGCCCATGCGGTTGGCCTCGGCCAGCGCCGTGCCGGGATTGAAGACCATGCCCAGCACCAGCGAGCCTTCGTTGAACGCCGGCAGAAAGGCGCGCGGAAAGAACGGCACGCTGGCCGCAGCCGCGGCAACCGCCAGCGCGGCGATGGCGATCAGCAGCTTCGCGCGCGCGAACGACCAGCCCAGCACCTTTTCATCCCAGCGCTTGAGGCGCGTGACCAGCGGGCTGTCGCCATGTTCCAGCCGCTTCATCTTCGGCAGCAGGTAATGGCACAGCACCGGCGTGACGGTCATCGACACCAGCATCGAGGCCAGGATGGACACGATGTAGGCAATGCCCAGGGGCGAGAACAACCGCCCCTCGATGCCCGGCAGCGCGAAGAGCGGCACGAACACCAGCACCACAATCACCGTGGCATACACGATGCCCGAGCGAACTTCCACGCTGGCTTGCCGCACCACCTCCATGGTGGACAGGGGATTGCCCGCCGCACGGTTCTGCTTGAGGCGGCGCACGATGTTCTCGACGTCGACCACCGCATCGTCGACCAGCTCCCCGATGGCAATGGCCAGGCCGCCGAGCGTCATCACGTTGATCGATTGGCCCAGCAGCTTGAAGGCCAGTGCCGTGACCGCCAGCGACAAAGGAATGGCGACCAGAGAGATGACCGTGGTGCGCGCCGAGAGCAGAAACGCGAACAGCACGATCGCCACCATGATCGCGCCGTCGCGCAGCGCCTCGCTCACGTTGCCGATGGAGGACTCGATGAAGTCGGCCTGCCGGAACAGCACCTTGGGCGCGGCAAGTCCGGGCGGCAAGCCCTGCTTCAGTTCACCCAGTGCGGCCTCGATGGCACCGGTGAGCTGCACCGTGTCGGCCGCGGGCTGCTTTTGCACGCTCACGATCACTGCCGGCGCGCCGTTGTAGCCGGCGTCACCACGCTTCATGGCGGCTGCGTAGCGCACCTCGGCGACCTGGCTCAGCAGAATCGCACGGCCATCTTTCCAGGCCACCGCAACGCCCTGCAGGTCTTCGACGCGGTTGGTCCGTCCGATATGGCGGATGAGGTATTCGCGGCTGTTGAGGTCGATGAAGCCGCCGCCCGCATTGCCGGCGAAGCCGCGCAGCGCCTGCTCGACCTGCGTGAGCGAGACGCCGAACTGCGCCATGCGCGCCGTGTCGGGTTCCACCCGCAACTGCCGCACATCGCCGCCAATCGGTATCACCTGCGACACCCCCGCAATCGACAGCAGGCGCGGCCGCAGCACGAAGTCGGCATATTCCCGCGCCCGCATCGGGTCGGCGGCAGTCTTGCCATCGCCCGCAGACAGCGGCAATGCGATCAGCATCACCTCGCCCATGATCGAGGAGACCGGGCCCATGATGGGCGCAATGCCCGCCGGCAGTTGCTCGCGCACCTGTGCGAGGCGCTCGGCCACGAGCTGGCGGTTGCGGTACACGTCGGTGCCCCAGTCGAATTCGGCATACACGATGGAAAGGCCGATGCCCGAGGTCGAACGCACGCGGGTCACGCCCGGCATGCCGTTGAGCGCCGTCTCCAGCGGAAAGGTGACAAGCTGCTCTACCTCCTCGGGTGCCATGCCACCCGCTTCGGTCAGCACCGTGACCAGCGGCTTGTTGAGGTCCGGAAACACATCGACCGGCGTGCGCCACGCCGTGATAGCACCGTAGACCAGCAGCAGCAGCGCAATCGCGAGCACGAACAAGCGGTTGCGCAGGCTGTTTCGAACGATCCAGTTGAACATGTGGAGCGGCTCCGTTCAGCGGATCTGCGCAATGAGCGGTGCGCCTTGCACCACCACGCGGTTGTCGGCGCCCAGGCCCTGGGTAACGATCACGGTGGCGGCGTCGAGCGCGCGGTATTGCACCGGCTGCGGTATGTAGCGTTCGGCGCCGGACTTGATCCAGACGATCGGCTCGTTCGAGCTGTTGCGCACGACGGCCTGCGCGGGCAAGACGAACCCTTTGATGCGCTCGTTGAGCGATGCGACGACCGTGACCGGCTGCCCGACCGCGAGGGGCATCGGGGTGCCCGCCTTCTCGGGCTGCGCGCGAAAGGTCAGCGGCAGCACGCCGTCGCGCAAGGACCGCGCAGCACCGAGCAACTTCAGCCTGACACCTGGAATGCCCTGCAAGAAGGCGTCGCCGACGCGTGTCGGCAATGCCGGGTCGGCGGTTGTGGCCTCGACCAGCACACGGCTGGGGTCGATCACTTCGAACAGCACGTCGCGCGCTTCGACGATCTGGCCGGCGACCGCATCGGCACGCGCGATGAGACCGGCGACAGGCGCCGTCAGTGCCTCCCGCGAGCCCAGGCTGGCACCAATGCTTTTCTCCCGCGCCGTGAGGCTCTCGAGCTCGGCCCGGGCGGCTTCGATCTCCTTGCGCGGCACGGTGCCTTCGAGCGACTGCAGGCGCTGCACACGCTTTGCCGCCAGCTCCCGGTTGCTTCGCAACTCGGCCAATTGCGACTGCTGCGCCGCAAGTGCATAGGGCTCCGCATGGTGCTGCACATAGGCGAGCACCTCGCCGCGCTGCACGGCCTGCCCCGCCACCGGCAGTCCCGCCGGCCCCGGCATGATCCGCCCGCCGTGCGCCGGCTGCACGCGCCCGCCGGCATTCGGGTCCATCACGATGCGGCCGGAAAGCTCCACGGTCGCGTGGGCCTCGGTTTCGTTCGCGAGCACCGTCCGTACGGCCATGCGCCGTTGCGCCAGCATCGGCACCTGCACGCTGCCGTCGGGCAGCCGGGCCAGGCCGGAGGTGCTTCCGCCGGTCGGCGCATCCAGGTGCTCGCCGTTGGGGCCGTGGGCGCCTGGCGCGGCGGATGCGGTGCCGAGGGCGGCGAGGTGCAGGGCGACAAGAATGCCGAGCGCTGCGCACCGGTGATTGCGCGTCATCCACCGCGGCGCTGAAAAAGTCATCTGCTTCATCGAGCGTCTCCATCGCGTGTTGCCGTGCGGCCGCCGGGCCTGCGGCTCAGCGCGTAGATCACAAGACCCAGCGCGACGAGCGCCAGGACCAGCCATGCCGTCGTCGGCATTCCATGGCCGTGCCCGTCTTCATGCGAATGCGCGTTGGCACCTTCGCTCGTGAGCGTGCCTTCCAGCAGATCGGACTCGGCACCCGCCACGATGGTGACCACCACCGCATGCGCGCCGGGGGCCTTCAATGCCTTGAGGAACGCGGCATCGTCCACCGCGTAGTCGCCCATGTCCGCGTGGAACTTTGCGGGCGCCTTCAGTGCGCCGGTCTCGATCTCGACCTTTGCGTCCAGCACGGGTTCGCTGGTCTCGAACCGGTTGATCAGCATCGAGAACTCGTCATCGCGCAGTTGGCCGACCAGTTCGAAGGCCTCCGACCTGGCTTCCATGCGTGGTGCCTTGCTCGCGCCGGACGCCGCCTGGGTGGGGCCATCGAGATGCTCGCCATTCGGGCCATGGGCCCCAGGCGATGCCATGGCACCGGCTGCGAAGAAAAGGAACAGGGCCGCTGCGAGTAGCACCAGGCGTTGATGCCACCTGCGCTGTGTGGCGTTCGATGAATCGATCATGGAAGAAGTCCGAGTGCTTGTTGGAGTTGGGCGTGGGCAAGGCCCAGGGCGGCCTGCTGGCGTGCGAGTGCCGCATCGGCCTGCGCCGCCGCGTTGGCGGCACGCAGAAGTTCGGGGAGCGAGGTCTCGCCGGCCTTGAATGACGTGTCGACGAGTTGGGCGCGCTCGCGAAGCAGCCCTGCGCGATCGCGAGTGCCGTCGAGTTGCTGCGCGGCGCTCTGCAGCGCACTTCGCGCCAGGGCCAGGTCAGCGTCTTGCCGCTCGCGCAAACGCTGCTCGGTGGCCTCGGCCACGTCGAGCTCGCCGAGCGCCGCCGCCTGCAACGGCGCGTTGCGGCTGTCGGTGCCGAACGGGATTCGAAGGCCGATTCCGATGCCGCGTTGCGCCGCCTCTCCGAAACCGGGGATTCCTCGCGGAACTTGACGGAGAGTTCGGGCGGGTCGCGGCGCGACAGGTTGACTGAATCCAGCCGCTTGCGCGCACGCTCGACGGCCTGCGCGGCCAGGCGCAGTTCCGGGTGTTCTTCGGTGGGCATATCGGAAAGGCTCGCCGCCGGCGGAGGCTGCAAGCGCGGCATGGCCTCCAGCCCGGTCAGCGTTTTCCATTGCGCGCGCGCGGCCTGCACGCGCTGGTCGGCGTCGCTCTGCGCAGATCTGGCCTCCAGAAGGTCGGCGCGCGCCGCCAGTGCATCGGCTCGTGCGAGATCGCCGGCCTGGACGCGACGCTGCACGTCGTCGGCAATGCCTTGGAGATAGCGCGCCTGCGCGGCCACCGAAGCGGCTTCGGCCTGGGCTGCCGACAGCTTCCACGCCGCCTCCCTCACCTGGCCGGCCACGCGCAATCGGGCGGCTTGCGTTGCGGCGTCGGCAAGCTTCGACTCGGCGTCGGCCGCCGCGGCGCGCGCGTCGCGCTGGCCGGGCAACCAGAGCGGCCAGACAAGACCGACTTCCGTTTCGCGCCGCCCCGCATTCGAGTGCGCGCGGTCGTTGAGGTGGTTCAGCTCGACGGCGGGCGGCGCTGCCCAAAGGCTGGACGCGGCGGTCTGCTCGGCCCGGGCGCGCCGGGCCTGCGCATCCGATTCCCGGGCCTGCACGGCACGCTGCCAGGCGGCCTCGAGGGCGCGGCCGAGCGTCACGCCGGCCGGCAAAACGGACGAAGGAACGGGCGCCTGCGCAGTTGCGGGCGCGGCTCCCAGAAGCACGCTTCCTGCGACGGCGCAGGACACGAACCATGGAACGGGTTTCACAAGACTCCTGACTGACGTGGAGGCGAGGAGCCCCGCGGATCGCGTGCACCAAGGCACGGCATCGTCCGGCGGGTTTCGCCTGCATGAAAACGACCCACCCGCGCAAGCGCTGGGTGAGCAAGGGCGTTTTCAGGCGGTCAGTCTTGGAGGTCGTCGAGGGCCGTCGGGATGCGGCCCGGCTCTTGGCAATTCGTTCACCGCCAGCGGCGGTGCGCCGACGGCCGGCGCAAAGGTGAACGACATGGTCGCCCAGACTGCCGAGCTGCCCAGGCAACCATCGGAGGCAACGTGCTGCAGGGATTCGTCGGACTCGTCCAGCGCGACCGATCCGTCATCGTGATGATGGTGGGCTTCGCCTTGCCAGTGAAGAACGGCGTGCCCGATTTCCTGCGCATCCGCGAACGCCGTCGTCTGCCCGGCCATGGCAAAGGCCTGCCAAAAGGCAGAGAGCAGCAGAAGAACAATCGCGAAGCGCCGACGCATGCAAACAGTCTACCGGAAGCTCCCGCGCGGCTTCGAATGCCCGTGCTCCTGATAGGCTTGCCGACTCCCCTTCCCTGTTCCGTCCACCCATGCATGTTGAAAGCGACCGTCTGGCGCAAAGCAGAATCCCGTTTCCGCCCGCTCCGCAAGCATCGCCGCTGCGAGTCACGCCGGCACCGAAAGACACGCTCGGGTGCATGTCCAGCCATCTTCAACGGGACCAGGGCCTGAGCGCAAACGGCGTCGGAATCCACCGCAAGACCATGGCCCAGCCTCACCTCCACCATGTGGAGACGGAGCCCAGCGCTCGCGGCGTGCTGCTCGGCATCTCGATGCGCGACGGCCACAGCCGGCGCATCGTGGCCGGGCGGCATGCCTCGTGCCACGACTTCGACAGGGGATCGATCTACATTCGCGGTTTTTCGGAACGCTATCGTGCCGACATCCGGCGCCCTTTCGATTTTGTGCTGCTCGAGATATCGCAGGCCAGCCTGGACCGGGCCATCGAGGAAAAGCCGGGCAAGCGCGTCGGCAGCCTTGCCCATGTGGCGGGCGTCCGGGACGAGGTGCTGCTCAACCTTGCCGAGGCCCTGGCGCCGGCGCTCGAGAACCCCGCCGGCGCGAGCATGTTGTTCGTCGAGCAGCTGAGTGTTGCCATGACGAGCTATCTCGTCGAAACCTACGGCGGCGCGGCAACGTCGGCCCCCGCACCAACCGGATCCTGTCGCGCTCGCACGAGGCGCGCGCCAGAAATGCTGCGCAGCAAATTCGACGGCAGCATTTCAATCACCGAGATCGCCGACGCATGCGGGCTGTCGCGCAGCTATTTCATTCATGCCTTTCGCGAGACCACCGGCTGCACGCCTCATCAATGGCTGATTGCGCAGCGGCTGGAGCACGCGCGCGCGCTCCTCATGAACGCCGGCGCTTCGCTGGCGGACATTGCCGCGGCCTGCGGCTTTGCCGATCAAAGCCACTTCTCCCGTGTCTTCTCGCAGCATGCCGGCGTGCCGCCAGGCATCTGGCGGCGCAGGATGCGGGTTGCAGACACAGCGCCGCCGCGGCCAGGCTTTTGATGGCCCGTGTAGCAATCAGCCCTGGATGAACGCGAGCAGGTCGGCGTTGACCTGGTCCTTGTGCGTGGTGCAGGTGGCGTGCGGCGCACCGGCGTACACCTTGAACTGGCTGCCCTTGATCATCTTGGCTGCCAGCCTGCCGGTGGCGTCGATCGGCACGACCTGGTCGTCGTCGCCGTGGATCACGAGCGTGGGCACGTCGATCTTGGCCATGTCGGGGCGGAAGTCGGTCTCGGAGAACGCGGTCACGCAGTCGATCGTGGCCTTGATCGAGGCTTGCAGCGCGATCTGCAGCGTCTGCTTGAAAACGCCTTGCGACACGTTGGCACCCGGGCGGTTGGTGCCGTAGAAGAGCGTGCTGAAGTCGTCGAGAAACTGCGGGCGGTCGGCGGCCAGGCCGGCGCGAATGCCCGCGAACAGCGATGCGTCGGGGCCCACGGGGTGGTCTTCGGTCTTCATGAACAGCGGCGTCACGGCGCTGATGAGCGCAAGCTTTGCCACGCGCGCACTGCCCTTGCGCGCGATGTAGCGGGTGACGTCGCCGCCGCCCATCGAGAAGCCCGCCAGGATCACGTCGTTGAGGTCGAGCTTTTCGATCAGCTCGGCGATGTCGTCGGCAAAGGTGTCGTAGTCATAGCCGGTCCAGGGTTGGCTCGAGCGGCCGAAACCCCGGCGGTCGAACGCGATGACGCGGTAGCCGCGTTCCGCGAAGAACAGCATCTGCGCGTCCCACATGTCGGCGCTGAGCGGCCAGCCGTGGCTGAAGAGGATGGGCTGGCCCGTGCCCCAGTCCTTGTAGTAGAGCTCGGTGCCGTCGCGCAATGTCAGTGTGGTCATGGTTTTTCAGTGGTAGTGGAGTTGAGGGAAAGGAGAAAGGAGAAAGGAGAAAAGAAAAAGAAAGCCGACATCGAAAAATCAGAGGGAAAGAAAGTGGTGCACCTCGGGCTTTCCGGGTCCGATGTGAAAGCGCACCGCTTCGTTCTGCAGGTCGGCGTCGGCATGCGACACGCGCTGGTGCTGGCGCAGGTGCTCGGCCCAGGACTCGACGAGAAACCACTCCATCACGCGCTCCGCGTCGCCGGTGTGCTCGGTCACGCCCCATGCATAGGCGCCGTCGCGGCGGCGTTCGAGCGACAGGCGCTTCATCGCTTCCATGAACGCAGGCCGGTCTTCCTTGCGAATGCGGTACTCGACCTGCACCATCACCGGCCCGCGGTCATGCGCCACGGGTTCGGCCAAAAGCGGCTCGGGCCAGTGGTTCGAGGCTTGCAGGTCGGCTTCGCCGGTGGGCAGGCGCACCCGGTGGAAGATGAGGCCCGCAACCACCAGGCCCACGGCGCCCGCCACCAGCGTGTAAGGCACGCCGATCTGCTGCGCGACGAGGCCCCAGCCCAGGCTGCCGGCCGCCATTGCGCCGTTGAACACCGTGAGGTACACCGCCAGCCCACGGCCGCGCACCCAGTTGGGCAAGATGGACTGCGCCACGCCGTTGAGCGTGGTGAGCGCGATGATCCAGCCCAGCCCCAGCAGCAACAACAGCACCACCGCGAGCCATTGCGGGGGTGCAAAGACCAGCCCGCCCATTACGGCAGCGCTGAGCAGCGAAGCCAGCAGCAGCATGCCGTCGGCATCGAGCCGCGCGCGCAGCCGTGGCATCAGCAGCGCCCCGCCGATGGCGCCCGCGCCCACGGCGCCGAGCAACACACCATAGAAGCCCGCCGTGCCGCCGAGCATCTGGCGCGCCACGAGCGGCAGCAGCGCCCACACAGAGCTTGCGAACACAAAGAACACCGCCGCGCGCAACAGCACCACATGCAGCTCTTTGCTCGCTCGCGTGTAGCGGATGCCGGCGCGGAAAGCGCCGAAGAAGTTTTCGGACAGCCCGGTGTCGACGGCTGCGGGGCGCTTCCACCAGATGAGCGCCGCAATGACGAACACATAGCTCAGCACGTCCAGGCCGTAGGTCACGGCGGCGCCGAAGCTCGCGAGAATGAGCCCGCCTGCCGCCGGGCCGATGGAGCGCGCGATGTTGATGCCGAGCGAGTTCAACGCGACCGCGCTCTTCAGGTCGCTGCGGGGCACCAGCTCGGGCACGATCGATTGCCAGGTCGGCCCCATGAGCGCCGCGCCGATGCCGCCGACGAAAGTCAGCGCGATCAGGTATTCGACGGTGAGCGTGCCGGTGTGGGAGAGCACCAGCAGCGTGCCGCTCACGGCCGCGAGCACCAGCTGCACGAAGATCAGGAAGCGCCGCCGGTCGAGGATGTCGGAGAGCACGCCCGCCGGAATCGCCAGCAGAAAGATCGGCAGCGTGGCCGCGGTCTGGATCAGCGCCACCGCGGTCGGGTTGGCCGAGAGATCGGTCACCAGCCACGAACTCGCCACGTCGCGCATGAAGCTGCCGATGTTGCCGAGCACGGTGGCCGCCCACAGCACCGCGAACACCGGCTGGCGCAGCGGCGCAAAGGCGCTGGGCGGCGAAGCGCCAGCGCCCTTGGGGGAATCAGTCATGGGTGCGCTCCTTCAGGTCGAGCCAGGCCACGAGCACAAAGCCGCCGACCAGGCCCAGGTGTTCGAAGAATGAATTGGCGGCCATGAAGCGCTCGGGCTGCGGCATTTCCCAGAAGCGCAGCGCGACGAAGGTCGCCATCAGCGTGAAACCGCCCAGCGCCAGCGCGCCGAGCCAGCGCAGGAAGCCCGTGAGAATGAGCGCCGAGGCGCCCAGCTCCAGCACGATGACGGCCACTGCCAGCGGTGCGGCGGGCGACAGGCCGAAGTGGTTCATCTCGGCGATGGCCGCGTTGAAGTCCATGGCCTTGTTGATGCCGCCCTGCAGGTAGGCCGCGCAGAGCAGCGGCAAGGCGACCCAGCGCACCGCGGGTGAAGTGGTCCAGCGCATGGCCATCACACCGCCCAGCAGGCGCAGCCCAACGCACCCCAGAAGCTCTTCAGGTCGGCAATCGGCAGCTTGCTGCTCCAGGCGGTTGCATGCTGGTGGCCGTGCACGCTGCAGTTGTTGGCGCAGGCACAGGCCATGGCCGCGCGGCGCATCGCCTTTTGCAGCGGCGCGCCCTCGGCATCGCCCCAGCCGGCATAGCCGCCGAAGCTGCGCACAGGCGACCAGTCGGGCATGGCCGGCGGCGGCGCGCCCTCGTCGTGCGGCTGGAACGGGCCCGCGGCATACACCACCTTGCCGCCCACCATGGTCAGGAGCGCCGTGGTGTCGGCAATCTCGGACTCGGGACAGGCGAAGAAGTCGCGGTCGGGCACCATCAGGTCGGCCAGCATGCCGGCTTCGATGCGGCCCTTCTTGCCGACCTCGTTCGAGAACCAGGTCACATTCTCGGTCCACATGCGAAGTGCCGCCTCGCGGTCCAGGCAGTTGCGCTGCGGGTAGAGCTGCATGCCGCCCACGGTCTTGCCGGTGACCAGCCACGAGAGCGACACCCACGGGTTGTACGAGGCAACGCGCGTGGCGTCGGTGCCCGCGGACACCTTCACGCCCTTCTCGAGCATGCGCTTCACCGGCGGCGTGGCTTCGGCCGCACCGGCCCCGTAGCGCTCGACGAAGTATTCGCCCTGGTAGGCCATGCGGTGCTGCACGGCAATGCCGCCGCCGAGCGCGGCGATGCGGTCGATCGATTTTTCGGAGATGGTCTCGCAATGGTCGAAGAACCAGTTCAGGCCCGCGAGCGGGGTGTCGCGGTTGACCTTCTCGAAAACGTCGAGCGCACGGTCGATGGTTTCGTCGTAGGTGGCGTGCATGCGCCACGGCCACTTGTTCTGCACCAGCACGCGCACCACTTCTTCGAGCTCACCCTCCATTTCGGGCGCCATGTCGGGCCGCGGCTGGCGAAAGTCTTCGAAGTCGGCCGCCGAGAACACCAGCATTTCGCCCGCGCCGTTGTGGCGAAAGTAGTCGTCGCCCTGCTTGTATTTCGAGGTGGCCGTCCAGTTGAGGAAGTCCTGCTTCTCCTGCTTGGGCTTTTGCGTGAACAGGTTGTAGGCCAGGCGAATGGTGAGCTGGCCGGCATCGGCCAACTGCTGGATCACCTGGTAGTCCTCTGGGAAATTCTGGAAGCCGCCGCCTGCGTCGATGGCGCCGGTCACGCCAAGGCGGTTGAGCTCGCGCATGAAGTGGCGCGTGGAATTGAGCTGGTATTCGAAAGGCAGCTTCGGCCCCTTGGCCAGCGTGGCGTAGAGGATGCTCGCGTTGGGTTTGGCCAGCAACAGCCCGGTCGGGTTGCCGGCTGCATCGCGCGCGATTTCTCCGCCGGGCGGTGCCGGCGTGTCCCTGGTGTAGCCCACCGCGCGCAGCGCCGCGCCGTTGAGCAGCGCGCGGTCGTACAGGTGCAAGAGGAACACCGGCGTGTCGGGTGCCACGGCGTTGAGCTCTTCGATGGTCGGCAGGCGCTTTTCAACGAACTGGTGTTCGGTGAAGCCGCCTACCACGCGCACCCATTGCGGCGCCGGCGTGATCGCGACCTGACGCTTCAGCATCGCCATGGCGTCGGCCAGGCTGCGCACGCCGTCCCAGCGCAGCTCGAGGTTGAAGTTGAGCCCGCCGCGAATGATGTGCAGGTGGTTGTCGATGAGGCCCGGCAGCACGCGCCTGCCCTGCAGGTCGATGACCCGGGTGCCGCCGTCCGCCAGCGGCAGGATGTCTTGCGCGCGGCCTACGCGGGTAAAGCGGCCGTCCGCAATGGCGACGGCATCGGCCACGGGGTTGGCGCGGTCCAGCGTGGTGAAGCGGCCGTTGTGCAGGATCAATTGGGGGGCGGTGGTGCCGGCCATGTCAGGCGTCCTTCTTTCCGGCTGCGGTGCCGGCTTCGGCCTTGGCGCATTGCGGCAGTTCGCCGAACACATGCGGCTTGACCTGGTGCCGCAGCCACGAGGTGGCCACGGCATCAGGCTTGATCACGCTCTTGATGAGCGGCGGGATCTGCTCGCCGAGCAAGATGCCGAGCAGCCCCACGAGGGCAATGACCGGCGGGGCCGGCGAGCGCACCTGGAACAGTGCGTAGATCACACCGACCAGCAGGCCGAGCGCGAGCGACAGGACGTAGGGCTTCATTCCGTTCACCTGGCCATCAGCCTTCGTGGGCGCCGAACATGGTCTTGGCGTAGGTCACGCCCAGGCCGTAGGCGCCGCCGAACTTCTTCGCGATGCCGGTGGTCATCTCGTAGGTGTCGGTGCGGGCCCAGTCGCGCTGCAGCTCGAGCAGGTATTGCAGCGAGGTCATCGGCTGCGCTCCGGCCTGCACCATGCGATCCATGGCGCGGTTGTGCGCTTCGGTGGACACATCGCCGCAAGCGTCGGCAATCACGAACACCTCAAAGCCCTGGTCGATGGCCGACAGCGCCGGGCCCACGATGCACACGCCGGTCCACAGGCCCGACAGCACGATGCGCTTCTTGCCGATCTCGTTCACGCGGTCGATCACCGCGGCGTCTTCCCAGGTGTTCATCGAGGTGCGGTCGAGCATTTTCTGGCCCGGGAAGGCATCGGTGATCTCGCTGAACATCGGGCCCGAGAAACTCTTCTCGGCCACGGTCGTGAGGATGGTCGGCACGCCGAAGCCGGCGGCCGCGTTGGCGACCAGGGCGGCGTTGTTGCGCAGGTTGACCGCATCGATCGAGTGCGTGGCAAATGCCATCTGCGACTGGAAGTCGATCATGACCAGCGTGTGGTCGGCGGGGTTGAGCAGCTTGGAACCGGCGGTAGGGGTGGCTTTGATGGACATGGGACTCTCCGTGAGTTGGTGAAAAAATTGGGTCTTGTGTTGCCATGCATCGTCGTTTCGGCGCCGATGCCTGTCTTGTCGATTAGTGAGGCCGTTTGGACATTTGCCGTCCGCGCCGGCCACGGGCGCATGTGCAATGTCAGAAAGAAGGCAACTCTTTCGGGCGCAGGTCGAACACCAGCACCTCTGCGCCCTGGCCGCGCGCCAGGTCGAGCCGCTCTTCGCCGCGCACCCGCGCACCGTCGCCCTCCCCCAGCCGCTGGCCGTTGACTTCCACGCTGCCGCGCGCCACATGCACATAGGCATGGCGATCGGGGCCGAGCGTGAGCGAGGCGGCTTCATCGCCGTCGAACAGGCCGGCGTAGACGCGGGCGTCCTGGTGCACGGCAAGCGAGCCGTCGGTGCCTTCGGGCGAGACGATCAGCCGCAGCCGGCCGCGCTTTTCCTCAGGCGCGAAGTGCACTTGCTGATAGCGCGGTGCAACGCCCTTGGCGTTGGGCACGATCCAGATCTGCAGGAAGTGCAGCGGATCGGTGGCGGACGAATTGAACTCGCTGTGGCGCACGCCGGTACCGGCGCTCATCATCTGCACGTCGCCGGGGCGGATGACGGAGCCGGTGCCCATCGAGTCCTTGTGCTCGAGCGCGCCGTCGAGCACGTACGAGAAGATTTCCATGTCGCGGTGCGGGTGGGTGCCGAAGCCGCGGCCGGGATGCACGCGGTCGTCGTTGATCACCAGCAGGTCCGAGAAGCCCTCTTGTTCCGGGTCGTGGTAGTGGCCGAAAGAAAAGGTGTGGCGGGAGTTGAGCCAGCCGAAGTCTGCAAGTCCGCGGTCATTGGCGCTGCGAATTTCCAACATGATTGAGGTCCTTGGTGGTTGTTTGGTTCGATGTGATTCACAATCGCTTCGGAGAAGAATCTCCGAGGCATGGCTGAATCATCTTTCTTTCACCAAGGCCTGTTGACGAAACTTTTAGCCGTCAATAATCGAATTTTTCGATGATTCAATTCTTGAAGGACCTGCCGTGCTCAAGCTCAGCCTCGAAGCCATCGAACTGGTGGACGCCATTGCGCGCCACGGCTCGTTCGCCGCCGCGGGCACGCGCCTGAACAAGGTGCCCTCGACCATCTCCTACGCCGTGGGCAAGCTCGAGGAGCAGCTGGGCATGCTGCTGTTCGTGCGCAACGGGCCGCGCGTGACACTCACCGCGGCCGGCGAAGAAATGTTGAAGGAAGGCCGCTGGCTGCTCGGCGCCGCGGGCGATCTCGAATCGCGCATGCGGCAGATCGCCACCGGGTTCGAATCGGAACTGCGGCTGGTGCACGACTCGCTGATTCCCACGCAAGCATTGATCGACGACATCCGCGCGTTCGAGGCGCTGCGCTGCGGCACGCGGCTGCGCATCGGGTGCGAAGCGCTCACCGGCACGTGGGAGGCATTGCGCGAAGGGCGCGCCGACATCGTCATTGCCGCAGGCGAGGGGCCGGCCGGCGGGGGCTACCAGGCGGTGATGGTGGGCAGCCTCGAGTTCGCGTTCTGCGTGGCGCCCACGCATCCGCTGACCCGGCTCGAGCGGCCGCTGCATCGCGGCGACCTGCTGGAACACAACGCCATCGTGGTGAGCGACAGTGCGCGCACCCTCTCCGACCGCACCGTGGGGCTGCTTGCCGGCCAGCACCGCGTGGCGGTGCCGAGCATGGCCGCGAAGATCGCCTGCCAGGCCGCGGGCCTGGGGCACGGATTCTTGCCGAGGGCCTGCATCGAGGGCGAACTGAAGCGCGGCACGCTCATCGAGCTGCAAACCGAAGAGCCGCGCGCCCCCGAGGCATTCTGGCTTGCATGGAAGACCGGCGCCAAGGGAAAGGCGCTTCAGTGGTGGGTTAAGCAGCTGAACCGGCAACTGGTTCCGGCGCTGCTGCCGAGGTCGCTCTGAACCGTCAGCACAGTGCGCGAATTGGCGCCCGAATCAGCCCGCGTTCAGGCGCCGCCAGCGCGCGGGAGACGTGCCCATGTGCGCGGTGAACACCCGCGTCAGATGGCTCTGGTCGGAAAAGCCGCAGGCGGTGGCAATCTCCGCGATCGGAAGATGCGGCTGCCCCAGCAGGCGGCGCGCCGCTTGCACGCGCTGCGCTACAAGCCATGCATGCGGCGTCTGCCCCGTCGTCTGCTTGAAGGCCTTGCTGAAGTGGCTGCGCGACAGCGCACATTCGCGCGCGGCGTCGCCCAGCGACACGTCCCCGGCAAGGTGCTCCATGAGAAACGCCTTGGCGCGGCGCTCCTGCCAAGGCGCGAGGCCACGGCCTTGCACGGGCGCCGGCCCGGCTACGCCGCCATAGGCATGCACCACGTGCGCCTTCAGCGCCAGCGCCAGGTGTTCCACGAACAGCCGGCTCGCATCCTGCGGATGCATCAGCACCGGCAGCATGGCGCGCCCCAGATGGGCGACCACCGGATCGAGCGTGCCGGCGGGGCAGCCCAGCCGGTCGACACGCGGCATTTCCATTTCTTCGGTGAACGCATCGATGGTTGTGCGCGGCAGGTGGAAGAACACCGAATGGAACGGACTGCTCACGTAGGCCGAGATGCGCCGCGAAAGATCGGCAATGTGAAAAGCGCCCTCTTGCTGCAGGCCCAGTTGCCGGCTGTTGCCGTCGCGGATGATGCGCCGGCTGCCGCCCGGATTGATCTCCACGCTGAGCAAGAACGCGTCTTCGGTGGGCAGCGGCGCGAGCACGAAGAGATGCGGCAGCTCATAGCGCATGCGCGCAATGCCCAGTTCGCAGCCGCGGCGCGACCTGCTCACGAAGGACTGAACCGCGTCGATGCCGTACTGCGATGCGAGCCGTTGTCCGAAGTGGCAGCCGATACCAGGAGCACTCAGCATTTGGGAACGATGCGCAGGGTCATGGGACGATTGTCGGCTGGGAGAAACCGCATGGTAGCCAGTTGGGCTGCTCGAATATGCGGGCGGCGGGTGCATCACTGGGGAACGAATTCGGTGCCGGCGACCTGTTCAAGCGGCAACCAGAGCGTGAAGCGCGTTCCGGCGCTGCCGGATTCCCAGTTGACGGTGCCGCCGATGGCCGTTGCGCGCCGCTGCTGGTTGCGCAGTCCCCGGCCTCGTCGATGCAGCGCCTCCTCCACGGCAAAGCCCTCGCCGTTGTCTTCGATCACCACGCATACGCCCTGCCCGTCCGTTGCGGTGCTGAAGCGGATGGTGGTGGCCCGGGTGTGGCGCAGCACGTTGGCCACGCACTCCTGCATGATGCGCAAGATGTGCAGTGCGCTGCCGGGATTCAGCCACGACAGCGCGGGCACCGACTGCACTTCCCAGCGCAGCGCGAGGCCGGCGCTCTCTATGCGTGGTGCCAGGCGAAAGCGCAAGGTGGCCAGCAACAGCAACAGATCGGCATCCACGCTCTCCATCGAATCGATGGCCAGCTTCAGGTCGTCCATGCAGCCCTTGAGCACGCCGGAGATCTCGCTGTCGGTCATGGCGCCTTGTTCGACCGAGCGAATGGCGCTGATCAGCGAAGACCCCAACCCGTCATGCATGTCCTGCATCAGGCGCCGGCGCTCGGCGCCGAGCATTTGCTCGTTCTCGACCACGCGCAGCCGCTGGTAGCTTTGCTCCAGCTCGGTTTCGCGCGCCTGCAGGCGTTGCGCCAACCCCTTGTTCAACCGGGCCACTTCGGCAAACGCGCCCGTGTACCGCTGGAACATGATGTACGAGAAGATGAAGAACAGGCTGATGATGGCGTAGGGGGAGGTGTACACGCTCTCAGGGCTGACCAGGTTGTTTTGCAGCAGCCCGTCATACGAGGTGAACGCGACGGCCGCCACCGCCCAGCCGGCCACCAGGCGCCCCTCGGGCAGCTTCGCACGCAATGCCTTGCGCAGGTTCACGGCAAAGATCAGTACCGCAACGGGCAGCACCGCCAGGTTGAGCAGCGGCGTGAACAGATAGAGACTCGGCATCGCCTCGGATGCATGCGGCAGGGTCGCGACACTGCAGGCCAGCGCCAGGGCGACAGACAAGCGGGTCAGCCAGGCCGAGGGCTGCTGATGCAAGCGCTGCAAGAACAGGTGGATGAGGATGATCAGCCAGAGCAGCGAGACAACGGTGATCCATTCGAACCATTCGTCCGAAATCGGCAGGTAGTCGCCGCTCACAAAATAGTGGAGCGTGCGCAAATAGGCCAGTGCCGAGATGGCAAAGAACAGCAGGTAGAGCAATTCGCGCCTTCGGCCCAGCCACACCGCAAACGCGAACGCGCCCACCGCCAGGAATGCGGCACTGCCCATGAACGGCAACTGCACTTGCAGCAACTGGCGCACCTGGTAGCGCCAGCCGAGCGAGTGCTGGTCACCCACCCAGACCGTCGAAACTCCGCTGCCGCTGCTGCGCAGGCGATCGATGCGAATCAGCACCGAGCGCGGAGGAGGCGTGTTGGCCGCCGCGTTCAGCGGCACAAGCAAGGGTTGGTTGTAGCCGTTGTGCACGGCGCTGCCTTGCGATTGGTAGAGCAGCACGCCGTCGCCGTACACCGCAATGCGGCCCAGGGTCTTCCAACGCGGCAGGTAGAGAAGGCGCGGCTGTGCTGCCGATGGCGCCAAGCCGGCCAGCTCGATGCGGTACCAATCGGTGATGGTGTTCACACCGCCTGACGACGTGGGAACCAGTTCGCGCTCGGCCGTGTGCGGCAGGCTGACTTCCAGCCATCCGTCGACCGGCAGCCTGGCTTCCTCGATGCGTCGCGGCGGGGCCGAATAACCCGTACCCGTGATGGACAGCAACTCGGCCCGCGTGATGTGGACAGCGCCATCGGGCTGCCCCGCTGCCGCATCCGCAACTGGCGGCTGCATGGCGCTCGCACATGGCAAGGCCAGCCACAGCGCCACGGCCCACCAGGCCATCTGCTGATGGTTCCTGCGCGGGGGGTGGAGTCGCGATGCATCGGCCGAGTCTGTGGTTCGTTACCACTAATGTATGAGACAAGGTCGCCTGTGACGGCCAGCACGAGCGTCAGTGGCGCATCTGCCTTGCGTCCGGGACCGCAGGAAGCCGTCCAGTTCCGCGGGGTCAGGCTTCTGGCCGGCGGGGCTTGCGGAGCATGGGCGTGACGAGCGGGGCCGAACCCACCTGGATCTGGCCTATCACCTCGAAGCCGTGGTGCTGGTAGAACGGAATGTTCTGCGTCTTCGACGCCTCGAGGTATGCCAGCGATCGCTCCTCATCGCAACGGGCGAGAGCGTGGCGCATCAACGCCGCCCCAATGCCTTTGCCCTGGGCGTTCGGCTCGACGCCGATCTGGGGCAAGTACCAATGAGCTTCTCGAGGATGCGACTTTTCCATCTTCTCGAAGGTGGCCAGCAGGTCGTCCATGTGCTCGGGCTTTGCCGTGTCGCGGAACACTTTGTCGAGAGCCTGGCCGTTCGGCGCCACGCCGGGAGGCAGCCAGAGCGCGGCGCCGCAGAAGTCCACGGACACATAGGCCGTGCCGTGCTGGAAACTGCTGCCTGCGAACTCGCCTGTGGCCACGGGCATGGCCAAGAGATAGTCGTGCACCGAAGGCCACGCGAACCGCGCAGGCGGATCGGTGAGGAATGCCGCCACGATCGCAGCAACGGCGCGCGGAATCTCGTCGGACGTGGCACTGCGGATCTCAATCGACTGCTGGATCATTTCGTCCTCCTCATGTGGAAACGGAAGGTTCGCACTTGCCGGAAAACTCGGGTTGTCGCACATATAGTAGGCCTCGCGCAGGATTCGCGCAGGCATTCGTCGACAAGCGGCAGTCCAGCGACCGCTTGACTCGGAGGAGACTCGTATGGGACTTCTAACCTTCAGCCTCAACCTCACCCTGGACGGCTGTGTCGACCACCAGGAGGGAATCGCAGACGACGAGACCCACGCCTTCTTCACCCGCCTCATGGACGACGGAGGGGCGATGCTGTGGGGCCGCACCACCTACGAGATGATGGAGAGCTACTGGCCGGCCGTCGCCCACGGCGATGCGGACGCGCCGCCAGCAGTGCGCGAATGGGCGATCAAGCTGGAGACCAAGCCGAAGTACGTCGTGTCGTCGACGCGAACGGACTTTTCGTGGGCCAACAGCCACCACATCGCCGGCGACTTGCGCTCGGGCGTGCAAAGGCTCAAGGACGCGACCCCGGCCGGCGTGCTCCTCGGTAGCGGCAAGCTCGCGGCCGAGCTGGACCGGCTGGATCTGATCGACGAGTACAAGTTCCTCGTTCACCCCAGGATCGCCGGCCACGGCCCGACCCTGTACCAGAGCGGGTTGCCCAGCACGCGACGGCTTGAGCTCGTCTCGGCGAAGCCGCTCGGCAACGGTGCGGTGGCAATGCATTACCGGCGAGAGCGCGGCTAGCAGTCGGTTGTAGCGCACGCCTGCCGCGCGGCCCGTCGCTGCACCAAGGCTGCGACCGGATACAGTCGGCCAAAAGCGGGCCATCCGCCTCTCCTTGCAGTGAAGCATGCTTCCGGCCGCCGACATGGCAAGATTGAATTGCACGCTCAGCATTGGGCGGCTACACGAATCAACGCTCAACCACAAATGAAGTTCGGATACACCATCATCTACGTGCCAGATGTCGAAGCCTCGTTACGGTTCTTTGAGCAAGCATTTGGCTTCCCTCGACGGTTCCTGCATGAGTCTGGAACGTACGGCGAGGTTGAGACTGGGAGTACGACGCTTGCCTTCGCGCACCACGAACTGGCATCCACAAACTTTGACGGCGGCCATGTAGCCGCCTCGGAGTCGAAGAAGCCTTTGGGCATGGAACTGGGTTTCGTTACCGACGACGTTGAATCTGCGCACATGCGCTCGTTGGCGGCGGGCGCGACAGAATTGGCCGAACCTCGCACCAAGCCCTGGGGACAAGTCGTGTCGTATGTGCGCTGCCCAGACGGCACGCTCGTTGAGCTCTGCTCTCCCATGGGGGGCTGATATCGGTTGACTCGTTCAGGCCAGGAGCTGACGGTCAGACCTGTGGCAGGATTCAAAGATGTCGCCTCGCGTCATCGAAGAATTGAACCAGGAGCTTCAGGATGCCGTTTGTTCTTGACGGTGGCTGCCTCTGCGGAGCGGTCAAGTTCCGCGTCAAACAGGCGCCGCTTAGAACCCTTGTTTGTCACTGCACTTTCTGTCAGCGGATGACGGGCTCCTCGTTCTACGCCAACTCCGTATTCCCCGTCGAGGCAGTCGAGTTCAACGATGGCGAGATACGCAAGTACGAGCACACATCGGATGTAAGCGGGAAGAAGGTCTATGTCGAGTTCTGCCCAACTTGCGGAACGACCGTCGGCCTTACCTTTGAGCGCTGGCCCAATCTGCGCGCACTCTCTCGGGGCTGCTACGACAACCCCAATGCGGTGGAGGTAGCGGCGAACATTTGGACCCGCTCGGCGCAATCGGGCGTCGCCCTGCCTGCTGAGATTGACTGCTTTGCGAAGGCAAGGCTGACCCCCGAAGGGCAGCCGGAGCATCCTGCCAAGTATCCAGTACCAGTCATGGCCCGGTAGTAGCTCAACGATGCTCGATGTCCCATTAGCGCTTGGTGGAGGTTCTCGCCGATTGGTCGATTACAGGGCCAAGGCCGTTCCTGCATCACGCCAGTGGCGCTACATCCCGGTTCCGTTCGCGTTCTTCTCGCGCGGCTGGTTGCTGTCTGACAACTGCTCCGACGGCGGGCCGAGTGCCCCGCTGTCAGCACCCGCGCTTTTTGAAGTCCCGCCGCGCCGGCTGTTGTTACCAGTGCCTGAGTAGATCTCATCGTCGTCGAAATTAACTTCGTCTTCCGCTCCGGGGTCACCGCCGCTCACTCGGCCGTGCGACGGCGGATTGGGGCCATGAGGGCCGATGGGGTCGAGGCGGCCCGCCTCGTCACCAGGATCTTGTGCTCGCTTGGGCATGCCTGCTCCTTTTCATCATTTCGGCAAGAAGCCAAGATTCAATGCTCGTGGCGATGCCGTGGCGTGGGCTAAACGGGATTGCCGGTGTAGGAATTGCGCCCAGGTATCGGGGTCTTGGTCATTGACGCACCTGGCCGGCGGCGGCGTCACCTGTATGGTTGAACGTTTCGATGTCTCGACCTCAACGGCTCGTTACGGCCAGAACCGGTCATCCAAACGAACTCTTCACTTTGCGCACAGTGATGTCACAGAAGAACAACATTGTCGTGTCGCTTGACTTCGACTCGGCCACCGGAGCATTGGAACTGGTGGAGCAACTCGGAGCGTTGGCTGGGTTCTACAAAGTCGGCCTTCAACTGCTAACTGCTGCAGGCCCAACCGTGGTTCGAAAGCTGATTTCAGGCGGCAAGGAAGTATTTCTCGACTTGAAGCTCCACGAAATACCTACGTCGGTGGCCGGTGCGGTATCAGCGGCCGGTGCTTTGGGGGTATCTATGGTCACCGTTCATGCATCTGGGGATCCGCTGTGCTGCGGGCCGCAGTGCAAGCCGCTCGCTCGTACCCAAAACTGAACGTCCTGGCGCTGACGGTCATCACAAGCTTGCGAGACGAGGACCTCACGGAACTGGGCTTGAACTCCACGGTCCCAGAGCAAGTCGTTCGACTCGCCAAGCTGGCCGCTACGACCGGCTGCCACGGGGTGGTCGCTTCAGCCCAAGAGGCGCGGCTGCTCCGCGGACTCCTCCCGGCGGAGATGCTCATCGTTACCCCTGGCACGCAACTTCAAACCGATGCGAAGAATGACCAGGCACGAGTGGCCACACCCTTCGACGCAATACGTTGGGGCGCGAGCCACATCGTCATTGGACGTTCCATCTCTCGCTCAGCGAATCCCTCCGAGACGTTCGCTGTCATCCAGGCGCAGGTGGATGAAGCTGCCTCCTCGTGACCGCTGCAGCAGCGAGGCGTGACTCTTCTGAGTCCGAAGCTCTGCCGGTCGCAACCGGCTACATTCGGCCAAGAGCGGCCCTTCGCCAGTGGGGCACAATTCCCCCATTCGAGCTCACCCGCTCACTGAGCAGCGATCCACCTGCTCATCACGTCTCCAGGCTTCACGAGGACTGGCGACACGTTGAACTCCTGTTGACCCAACGCGAGCGATTGAAGCCGTGCAACCGCACCGTTCCGTGATCAGGTCATCCCGGGCTCTCCGAGGAATTCGAGAGCCACGAGTCAAGGAGTTCAACAGCAATGTCCTCGCAAGCTCAGGAAGCCCCGCCTCTTTCGGTCCTGATTGCTCTTTCTGCACTCGCGGTCCTGCCGATCAACATGTTCGTGCCCTCACTGCCGAGCATCGCCAAGGACCTCGACGTGGAATTTGCTGTGGTCAACGTCGCCATCGCCGGGTACGCCTTGGCCACCGCGCTCACACATCTGATTGCGGGCACCCTCTCGGACAGGTTTGGACGGAAGCCTGTGGCGTTGATCGCAATGGCCATTTTTGTGGCGGCCTCCATCGGCTGCAGCTTAGCGGTCGACATTCGCACGTTCCTCTTGTGTCGTTTACTCCAGGGCGCGGTGATCGCGGGATATGCGGTGTCCCTTGGTTCCATTCGCGACACCTCGGACGAGCGTGCAGTGGCCAGCCGGATCGGCTATGTTTCTTCTGCTTGGGCCGTGGCTCCGATGATCGGGCCGGTCCTTGGTGGAATGCTCGATTCGCGCTTCGGCTGGCGCGCAAACTTCATCGCGTTCGCACTCCTCGGTATCGCCGGTCTGTACCTGGTGGCGTTTCATCTGCCAGAGACGAACCGTCACCCATCAAAATCCGTCGTGCTGCAGTTCAGGGGGTATGGCGAACTACTGCGCTCGAGGCAATTTTTCGCACATGCTCTTTGCATGGCCCTCGCCTCGGGGACGCTGTATGTCTTCCTCGGGGGCACCACTGGTCGCAGCGCAACGCGGCGACACGTCTGGCATGGCGCTTGGCTTTTACATGGGACTGGTCCCTGCCGGCTTCATCATTGGGAGCTACGTTGTTGGACACGCCGGTTCCCACCGACCCTCTAACGAGCTTATTTTTGCAGGCCGTATCCTCACATGCTTGGGCCTTCTGATTGGCCTCGGTTTGGTGTTTGCCGGGGTGACCCACCCGCTTGCGTTTTTCGGTCCGTGCGTGAGCATCGGCCTGGGCAATGGATTGACGATGCCCGCGGCAAATGCCCGAGTACTTTCACTTCACCCAGATCTTGCGGGGACTGCGTCGGGATTGGCGGCGGCTTTGACTGTGATCGGCGCCGGCATCATTGCCTTTTCCTCGGGACTGGTGATCAATGCGTCAAACGCACGCGTTGCAGTACTCGGCGCAATGCTGACAACTTCATTGCTGTCACTTGCGGTTGCTGCGTTCATCGCCTATGCGGACAAGGCCGGCGGGGTGGGCCAAGCGTGATGTCGCCAAAGAGCACGAAGCCGCCGAAAAGCTGTCTCCGACCGTCTTGGTCAAGAACGTGCCGCACAGTTCTTCCAAATGACTGCTTCGGGGCAGCGGCGCTGTTCGCAACGAACCCCTTTGCACCGACTGGTCGTGAGGCTAGAGTCGGCCAAAACCGGACGCTCAACTCATTGACTCACCAGCCTATGAATGATGGCCTGATAGAAGAACTGGTCCAGTGGCAGCGAAGACTTAGTGAGGCGCTGCTGCAGCGTTGCCCCGAGGTGCAGGGGAATAAATGGCTCCTCGGCGTTCAGATAGCTGAGGATCTCGAAGTTCAGGGCGAGCGTTGGGAAGCACAGAAACACGGAGCTGGCGTGGTCTTCACCCGGCGAGCTCCAGCACCCCACCTCGTCGTCGATATGCACGTGGTTGTCAGCGACCCGGAGGTAATTGACCCTTGGCGAGTACAGCAATTCGCCGAATCGAAGGGCCAGCCTTTGAGTTATGACGAAGCCGAGTCCCTGCTTCGCCGATCATCGGTGGGTTGACAGCCCTCGGCCCGAACCAGACATTCAACCGCACCGCCCAGTTGCTGTGCCCTCGTCTAGCTAGTTCATCGATCGAGGCCGACCTCGACGCGCCTACTGCGGGTGGGCAATGTCATTGCGATGACGCCGACCAAGATGCACGCCAGACCGAGCCACGCGGTGGGGGCCAGCCGTTCGCCAAAGAACGTCACGCCGATCGCGACTCCGATCGGTACCCTCAGGTAAGCCTGCGCGGAGGTCGACATCGGGCCCAGCGTGCGGATGAGCCGGAAGTAGATCGTGAAGGCCAATGCGGTCGAGAACACGGCGAGCGCCAATACCGCCAGCACCGACTCGGCAGCAGGGGTCAATGTCCAGGGCCTGTCTACGATCAGACTGGCGGGCAGCAGAACCGCCGCGCCGCTCAGCAGCGAGCCTGCAGCCGGCACCATCGGGTCAAGGCCTCTGAACATGCGTCCGAGCGTAGCCGCACAGGCGTAGCAGACGGCGGCTGCGACCAGGGCCAACTGCGCGAGCAAGGAGCGCCCGAGCCCACCTAAGGCTTCAAAGCCCACGATCAGGCAAATGCCCGCCAACCCTGCGCCCACGCCTACCAGCCTCAGCAGCGAAGATTTCTCTGCGCCTTGTAGGCCAAGACCAAGCAGAAAGATGAAGATGGGCGAAGTCGAGTTGAGGATGGTCGCGAGGCCTGCACCCACGCTCCGTTCGGCCCAGGCGATCAGCGTAAAGGGCAGGACGCTGTTGAAGCATGCCTGCAACATGAAACGTCGCCAGCTCGCCGCATCGCGAGGTAGCCGCACGCCGCGCAGCCGCAGTACAGCGAGTAGCAGCAGGCCGGCGACAAGCGTGCGCGACGCGATCAGTGTGAGTGGTGGAATGGTCGCCACACCGATCTTGATGAAGGTGTACGAAGCGCCCCAGAGGGTGGCAAGCAGTGCGAGCAATGCCCATTCTGTGGCCGGCCCGGGCCGGCACGCGTTCGGGTTGGTTTTGAGGGTGTTGATGCGCATGGTGCGCCGATGATCACAAGCAAGGGCTTCCTACACTTCGCTGGCGAGCGAAGCGTGCAATGGCGGCCAGTTTGCTCGTGCTCGGTCGGGCAGCGCCCGTGGTCGAAACAGCGCCTTCGCGCACGTCCCTTCAAAGGCGCGGCGGAACACATCGCAGATGGGGTACGACCATTGGCCGCTTCTACTGGCGCGAAAAACCGCTCTGGGCCCAAAGCTCCGAGGCTGCGACCGGCTACATTCGGCCACAACCAGACCTTTCGGCCAGGAGCGGCCTCTCGCGATCACCACCAACAAGTGAAGAGCCCAGTCAATAAGGTTTAGATGAGCACGATTCAATATGAGCGGGCATTGGCCCTGCTTGAAGCACCCGAGAAATACCCCGGGCTAGCGCCGAGAAAAGGGATCGCGCTACTGCGCGTTTGGATGTATCCCTCGTTTAGGCCATGCGCCGCATGGTCCATCCTCGAAAGCGGTAAAAGCTTCTTCGTCCGTCGAGTCGTATGGGACCAAGTCCCGACTGTTGATTCTCAGCCAATCACTTTCGGTGCGGAATCACCCGTGGTCGAAGAGAGCTTCAGCGGCCTGTTATCCGAGCTTCGGACAATGCAACTCTCGCCTTTTGCTTTGGCTTCAACTATCGGAATCGATGGCACCTCCTACGGAGTAGAGGTTGGCGGCTTTGGAAAATCTGGGTTCATGAGTTGGTGGGGCAAGCCGCCGGTTGGGTGGGCACCGCTTGAAGCTTGGCACGCACGCGCCATCAAACAACTCGAGTCTCTGCTCCCATCCAGCACGAGTGAGCTACCTACCTCTGAGTGACCGCTTCGGAGCGCGGCGTATGACTGCAGTGGGCCCACACCAGCCGTACGCTTTGCTCCAAAGCAGCCCCCGGATCAAGAATTCAGCATTCTTGCAACAACCGCCTCCAGCACGCCAGCTCAAATCAACCATCAGTATTTCTCTGCTTGCTGCCCGGGCAGCGGCCCGCGATGCAATGCGACCCCAGGCGTATCCAGCACCAGCTTCAGCACATTGCCGTGGGTGGAGTCGGTCACGAAGAGCGTCGCTCTGCCGGGCCCGCCGAACGCGATGTTGGTCGTCGACGCACCGGCCGGGCCGCGCAGCACCATCACAGGTTCCGCGCGCTGGTTGAGCACCCACACGTAGCCGAGGCCAGGATTGGCGACCAGCAGGCGCCCCTGTGTGTCGACCGCAAGTCCATCGGGGCCGCTGGGGCCGTAGGAGGTAAAGAACTGGCTCACCTTGGCCACGCTGCCGTCGGGCAGCAACGGAACGCGCCAGATGCAGTTGCCGCGCGTCACCGCGAGATACAGCAGCCTGCCATCGGGGGACAGCGCCACGCCGTTCGGACTCGGCACGTTGGAGAGCAGCAGGTCGAGCTGCCCATTCGGGCGCAAGCGATAGAGCCGGCCCGACGGATCGTGCAATCCGCTCTGGCCCTGGTCGGTGAAGTAGATGTTGCCCTCTGCGTCGAGCACAAGATCGTTGACGCCCTTGAAGCTCTCGGTGTTGCGCCGCTGCCGGTGCGGCGTGACATGGCCGGTGCGCACGTCGACGCGCATCAGTCCGTTCTTGTAGTCGGTGACGAGAAGCGTGTGCGCGTCGATGAACTTCATGCCGTTCGGCTCGCCGTCGTACTCCGCAACCTGCGTCCATTCGCCCGCGGCGTCTATGCGAAAGATCCGGCCAAAGGGAATGTCCGAGACGTAGAGATTGCCGGCGTCGTCGAACACGGGGCCTTCGAGAAAGGAATCGGTGGGTTGGCCTCCGCGGTTGGCGTCGGCCCAGGCGCTCCGCTCTTGCCGCCGGAAGATGCCGGGCATGGTGGTGAAGGTCTGGAGCTCCAGCACCTGGGGCGCATGCAGTAGGTACAAGTCTGTCTCCTTGAGGGCCTCGGCCCCACAGGTTTAAAGGGGCGGTCTGCCCGGCAAGTCAGCCGGCCGCAAAGCCGTAGAGCTTCACGGGGTTGTCGACCAGGATGCGGCTGCGCACCGCCACGCTCGGGCACCAGGCCGCGAGCACATCGGCCAGGTCGGCGTCGTTCACGGTGTTGGGATTCTCCGTGGTGTGCGGCCAGTCGCTCCCCAGACCAGGCGCTCGGGTGCCGCTTCAACCAGCGCCCGGCCCATGGCAGCGCAATCGCGATAGGCCGGTGCGCCGTCGCGCGAGCGCATGTACACGCCGGAGAGCTTGACCCAGGTGTTGCCTGCGTCGAGCAGTCTCCGCATGGCCGTGTAGGCCTCGCCATGGACCCCCTCGGCCGGATCGATGCGGCCGATGTGGTCGATGACCAATGGCACCGGAAGCGCCGCAAGCACGGGTGCGAGCTCGACCAGTTGCTCCGGCTGCATAAAGACCTGGACGTGCCAACCCAGCCGAGCCGCCTTTCCCGCGAGCGTGATGAGCATCTGCGCGGTGGTCGTACCCCAGGACTGCGGCGTGACGAAGTTCACCCGCAGGCCGCAGATGCGGCGCGCGGCAAGACGGTCGAGCTCTTCGTGGGAAACATCCTGCCCGACGACGGCAATGCCGCGCGCGTGCTCGCCCAACTGCGCCAGCGCGTCCAGCGTGCAGGCGTTGTCGGTGCCGTAGGTCGAAGGATTGACGACCACTGTGCGCGTGGTGCCAAGCCGCCGCTGCAGCAAACGATAGTCGCCCACTTCGGCTCGCGGCGGCTGGCGCTTCCAGTGCTTCGATGCGGCAAATCGCGGATCGAAGATGTGCATGTGGCTGTCGCAGGCGTCCGGCGGAAATGCGAGCACGGGCCGGTTCAGTCCCACCGAATGAGGAACCGGCTGCGAGAGCGGGTTGGCGGTCATCGACGACGGCTCAGTCGAGCTTGATGCTGCCCTTGCGGATCACGTCCGCCCACTTGGCATCTTCCTTCTTCAGGAACTCGGCGAACTCGGCCGGCGTCGAGCCCACCGGCTGCACGCCCACGTCGACGAAGCGCCGCTTGACCTCGTCCTCCTTCAGCACCTCGACCACGGCCTTGTGGAGCTTCTCGGCGACAGCGGCAGGGGTGCCGGCGGGCAGCAGCAGGCCATTCCATTCGTACGCCTCGTAGCCGGGCGCGACGGTCTCGGCAATGGTCGGCACGTCGGGCAGGCGCGGCGAGCGCTGCGGCGACGACACCGCCAGCGCGCGCAGCTTGCCGCTGGACACCAGCGGATATGACGCGGCGATGGTGCTGAACATGAAGTCGACCTGTCCGCCCATGGTGTCGACGATGGCCGGGCCGCCGCTCTTGTAGCCGACGTGCACCATGTCCAGACCGAGCCGCTGGCGCAACAGTTCAGCTGCAAGGCGCTGCACGGTGCCGCTGCCGCCAGATGCGAAGTTGATCTTCCCGGGCTCCGACCTGGCCTTGTCCGCTAGATCCTTGATGGTCTTGACGGGCGACTCCGCGCGCACGATGACGATGTTGGGTGCCAGCGCGACCAGCGCCAGCGGCTGCAAGGCGTTGGCGGCGAACGGCATGCGCGGAAAAAGGTGCGGGTTGATCGAGTACGGCGTTGCGTCGTACAGCACCGTGTAGCCGTCGGGTGCGGCCTTGGCGGCAAAGCTCGCACCGATGGTGCCGCTGGCGCCTGGCTTGTTGTCGACGATCACGCTGGTGCCGAGCTTCGCGCCGACGCGCACCGCGAGCACCCGCGCGAGCGCATCGGCGGAACCGCCGGGCGCATACGGCACCACGAGCGTGATGGGCCGCTCCGGAAAGGCGGCCTGCGCAGACGCGGCGGCGGCAAGAAGGCAGGCGCCGAGCATGCGCCGGATGGTGTTGTGAATCATGGGTTCCTTGCGATGTTCAAAAAGCGGGCGGCGCATTCATTCGCGCAGCTCGGCAGATTCAGTTGGTCGCGGCCTGGCGCGCGAGCACCTGCAGCAAGTTCTTCGCGGCACCCACGCCCATGTTCACATAGGCATCGCCGGTCACGCCGCCGATGTGCGGGCTCAGCACAATGCGTTTTTCGCCCTGGAAAGGGTGGCCGGGTGCCATCGGTTCGACCGCGAAGCTGTCGAGCCCGGCCATGGCGACCTGGCCCGAGCGCACGGCTTCGAGCAGGGCATCCTCGTCGATCAGGCCGCCGCGGGCCGTGTTGACGACGATCACCCCGCGCTTGCATTGCGCCAGCGTCTGTGCGTTGAGCAGGCCCCGGTTGTCTTCCGTCAGCGGGCAGTGCAGCGAGATGGCGTCGGATTCGCGCCAGAGCGTGGCAAGGTCCACCGCTTCGACATGGGCCGGCAGATTTTTGGCGAACGGGTCGAACCCCAGCACGCGCATGCCGAGCGCATCGGCCGTGCGCGCAAAGCGCATGCCGATCGCACCCAGCCCCACCAGGCCGATGGTGCGGCCGCCGAGCTCGAGGCTCTTGTGCGTGGCCTTGTCCCAGTGGCCGGAATGCATGCGCGCGTCCAGCGCCACCACCGACTTGGCGCAGGCAAGCAGCAATGCCAGGGCCTGCTCGGCGACGGCTGCGGCGTTGGCGCCTACCGCCGCGACCACCTCGATGCCGCGGACGCTCGCCGCCGCCTTGTCGATCGTGTCGGTACCGCTGCCGTGCTTCGATATCACCTTGAGCGATGGAGCGGCGTCCATGACGGACGCGCCCACTTTGCCGTAGCGCACGATGATGGCCACCGGATCATGCGCGCGGCACAGGGCAACCAGGTCTTCCTCGGTCGGTGTCTTGCCCGCGTAGACGACCTCATGCCCCTCGAGCAGTGCGAGAGCTTGCGGCGCCAGGTCGGCGCCCGTCACGATGATGGCGCTCACAGCGTCTCGCCTTCTTTCAGCACGCCGGCGGTGCGCAGCGCCGCATCGAGCCATTTGGCGGTGGTGTTCCCCTCCTTGATGGCAGCGATGCGCGCGGCCTCGTCTTCGACCTTCTTCTTGGCAAGCGGCAGCAGGGACTCGATCTTCTCGCGCTCCACCACGACCACGCCGTCACCGTCGCCAATGACAAAGTCGCCGGGGTTCACCGTGACGCCGCCGATCGACACCGGATGGCCGATGCGCCCGCCGATGTTCTTGGTCGGGCCGTTCGGATTGGTGCCGACGCAGAAGACGGGGAAGTCCATCTCGTCGATCTCGCCGCTGTCACGGCATGCGCCGTCCATCACGACGCCGGCGATGCCGAGCTTCTTGCACGCGGTCATCATGATCGTGCCCATGAGCGCCGCGGTCTGGTCACCCTTGCCGTCGATCACCAGCACGTCGCCGGGCTTGGCCATGGCGATGGCGGCGTGGATCATGAGGTTGTCGCCGGGGCGCACTTCCACCGTGATGGCCGTGCCGGCGAGCTTCATGCGGGGACGCAGTGCCTTGATGCGGCCGTCCACCGCACCGCGGCGCCCCGCCACGTCGGCCAGGATCGCCGGTTGAAAGTGGGCCGCCTGGGCCACGATGTGCGCGGGCACGCGTTCGAAGTTGCGAATGATGTCGGGAAGATCGGAAGGCATGGCGTTCTTTCGGATGCAAGAGATGAAAGTGGTCAGTCGACCTTGGCGCCGGATTCCTTGACGATCTTGCCCCAGCGGCCGATGTCGTCATGGATCAGCTTGGCGAACTGCTCGGGCGTTCCGCCGAGCGCATCGGCACCCTGGCTGGCGAGCTTTTTCCTGACCTCCGGGTCCTGCAGCGCCTTGTTGAACGCACCGTTCAGCTTGGCGACCACGTCCTTCGGCAAGCCCGCCGGCCCGGCAACGCCGAACCAGGTGACGGCTTCAAAGCCCTTGAAGCCCGATTCCGCAACGGTGGGCACCGACGGCAGGTCCGCGGTGCGCTTGGGCGAGGTCACGGCAAGGGCGCGCATCTTTCCGTTCTTGACGTAGCCGATCAGCGTCGGCACCGACGACATGTACATCTGGATCTGCCCGCCGATCAGGTCGGTCGAACCTTGCGCAGCGCCCTTGTACGGAACGTGCGTAAACTTGACGGCTGCCGTCTTCTGGAACATCTCGGTGGCGAGATGCGCCACCGTGCCGCTGCCGGAACTGGCGTAGTTCAGCGACTCGGGCTTGGCCTTGGCAGCGGCCACCACGTCGGCGAGCGTCTTGTAGGGCGAGTCCGCAGCCACCACAAGGACGAGCGGCGCGCTTGCAACCTCGACGATGGGGGTCAGGTCCTTCTCGGGGTTGTAAGGCAGCTTGGCGTAGAGCGTGGGGTTGATCGCCAGGTTGCTGGTCTGGCCCAGCACCAGCGTGTAGCCGTCGGCGGGTGCCTTGGCTGCGGCATCCACGCCCAGGTTGCCGCCGGAGCCGGGCTTGTTGTCGATGATGATCGACCATCCGTTCGCAACGGCCACCTTGTTGGCAACTTCACGTGCAATAAGGTCGGTGCCGCCGCCAGCCGGAAAGGGAACGATCAGCTTGATAGGGCGCGATGGATACGCCTGTGCGGACGCCGTCGAGTGCGCCATGAGCGTTGCACCGGCAAGTAGCGTGATGGCGGCGATGCCGATGAGGCGGCGCGAAGCAGCCGCCGTGAGGGCGCGATGTGGCATGAACTTGTCTCCTGTTTGGCCCACCCTGCTCGATTGCGGGCGGTGCGTTCAGTAGAGGCAAGTATTCGGCGCTGGGCCTATTCAGTCCAATCGATAGTTTTTGAAGATCGATAGATCTGGCTTTTGGTATCAGCCCGGCGGCGAGTCGGCGTATTTCGCCAGCAAGCGGATCAGCCGTTGGGCTGCCGGGGACACATAGCCGCTGTCGCGATAGGTCACGACCATGCGGCGGCGCATGGTCGTGGCCGGCAGCTTCACTTCGCGCAAGGCTGCGCCGGAACGCCCCGCCTGCAGGTGAAGACGCGAGATGAAGCTCAGCAGGCCTGTCTCGCCGATCAGTGTCGGCAGCATCAGCAGCATCGTGCTCTCGACCTGCACCACAGGCCGGTGAATGCGATGGCGATCGAAGGTCTGGTCGAGCCAGTCCCGCGTCGGGGCCCCAGGGGGCTGGAGCACCCATCGATAGCCCGCCAGGTCCTTCAGGCTCGGCTTCGGCTTGTCGAAGATTGGGTGCGTATTCGATGCGGCGACCACGATCACGTCCTCGGCCAGATTCTGCGAGGCGAACCCGGGTTCAGCAGCGCCTTCGGTGCCGACCATCAGGTCGATATCGCCGGCGCGCAGCAGCGGCTTCAGGATGTCAACAAGCGCCACGGTGGTCCGCAAAGTGACCTCGGGTGCCTCGCGCATCAAGTCGCGCGCGGCCGGAGGCAACAGGAACTGCGCGGCCGTCGGAACGATGCCGATCTTGATGTTTCCGGTCAGGCCCCTGCCGATGTCGTTGATTTCGCGGCGCGCGCTTTCCACATCGAAGCGTGTGCGCTGGGCCCATTTGAGAAGCGCCTTCCCCGCACTGGTCAGGCGGATGCCGCGTCCTGTTTTCTCGAAGAGCAGCGCGCCGCACGCTTCTTCCAGCCGCCGTACGCAGCTTGTCAGCGCCGGTTGCGTGCGGTGCAGCCGTTCGGCCGCGCGCCCCATGTGCTCGAGCTCGGCAATGACTTCAAAGTACTGGAGGTCGCGCAGGTCCAGGATGAACTCCAAGAATTTATTCGAAGACTACAACCAGGGCCGCAGCCCCGCCTCACTCCACCGTTACGCTCTTCGCAAGATTGCGCGGCTTGTCCACATCGGTTCCCCGCGCGCAAGCCGTGTGATACGCCAGCAGCTGCAGCGGCACCACGTGCAGCAGCGGCGACAGCGCGCCGTAGTGCTCTGGCATGCGAATGACGTGCAGGCCTTCGCTGCCCTTGATCTTCGTGTCGCCGTCGGCCAGCACATAAAGCACGCCGCCGCGGGCGCGCACTTCCTGCAGATTGCTCTTGAGCTTTTCGAGCAGCGCGTCGTTCGGCGCGACCGCGACGACAGGCATTTCGCTGGTGACCAGCGCGAGCGGGCCGTGCTTGAGCTCGCCGGCGGCATAGGCCTCGGCGTGGATGTAGGTCACTTCCTTGAGCTTGAGCGCGCCTTCCAGCGCAATGGGGTAGTGCAAGCCGCGGCCGAGGAAGAGCGCGTTGTCCTTGCGTGCGAAGTCTTCGGCCCAGCCGATGATCTGCGGCTCGAGCGCGAGCACCGATTGCAGCGCGACCGGCAGGTGGCGCATTTCCTTCAGGTAGCGCGCCTCGTCGGCTTCGGTGAGACGCCCCTTGGTCTGCGCAATGGCGAGCGTCAGGAGGAAAAGGCCGGCCAGTTGCGTGGTGAAAGCCTTGGTCGAGGCCACGCCAATTTCGACGCCGGCGCGCGTGATGTAGGCGAGCTTGCATTCGCGCACCATGGCGCTGGTGGCCACGTTGCAGATGGTGAGCGTCTGTTCCATGCCGAGCGAGCGCGCATGCTTGAGCGCGGCGAGCGTGTCGGCGGTTTCGCCCGACTGGCTGATGGTGACGACGAGCGTCTTGGGGTCGGGCACCGAGTCGCGGTAGCGGTATTCGCTCGCAATCTCGACCTGCGTCGAGATCTTGGCGATGCCCTCGAGCCAGTACTTGGCGGTGCAGCCGCTGTAGTAGCTGGTGCCGCAGGCCAGGATGAGGATCTTGTCGATGTCCTTGAACACGCGGTGTGCGCTGGCGCCGGTGGCACCATCCTGCCCGATGCCGTCGAACAGCTCCGGCACGATGCCGGCCACGCCTTCGAGCGTGTCGCCAATGGCGCGCGGCTGCTCGAAGATCTCCTTCTGCATGTAGTGGCGGTAGGGGCCGAGCTCGGCCGCGCCGCTGTGTGCCTGCACGGTGCGCACCTGCCGCTGCACGGGCTTGTGGCCGCGGTCGACGATCCAGTATTTGCCGGGCTGCACGTCGACCACGTCGCCTTCTTCGAGATAGACGATCTGGTCGGTGACGCCGGCCAGGGCCATGGCATCGCTTGCAAGAAAGTTTTCGCCGCCTTCCTTGCCCACGCCAAGAATGAGCGGCGAGCCCGCGCGCGCCGACCACGCGCTGCGGTTCGTCGCGGCAGATCACGGCAATGGCATAGGCGCCGTGCAGCTGCAGCACCGCGGCCTTCACGGCCTCGAACAGGTCGCCGTCGTACAGGCTGTCGACCAGGTGGGCGATCACCTCGGTGTCGGTCTGGCTCTCGAAGACATAGCCCTTGGCTTCGAGCGCTGCGCGCAGTGCTTCGTGGTTTTCGATGATGCCGTTGTGCACGAGCGCGATGCGGCCGGGGCGCGCGCCTTGCGCGTCGGCGCCGGGCCCATGGCTGAAGTGCGGGTGCGCGTTGTGCACGGCCGGTGCGCCGTGCGTGGCCCAGCGCGTGTGGGCGATGCCCGTCAGGCCTTCGACATGGTCTTCGCGCACTTGCGTGACGAGGTCCGCCACGCGCGATGTGGTGCGCGCACGCGTGAGGCCGCCCGCATGAACCGCCACGCCGCAGGAGTCATAGCCGCGGTATTCGAGCCTTTGAAGCCCCTGGACCAGGACCGGAACGATGTTGCGATGGGACGCTGCGCCGACGATGCCGCACATGGTGAGCTGCCTTTGAATGAGGAGAAAGCCAGATGGTAGAGATGAGGCGAAAAAATATGCACTCGAAATATCGATCTTTTTGAAGATTTATTTCACCCATCTCTTCGTATGAACTTTTATTCCATAATTCATACATATATGGAACCGATCTCGCTCGATGCAATAGATCTTCGCCTGCTCGACGCGCTGCAGCGCGACGCCTCGCAGACCAACCAGCGGCTGGCCGAGAACATCGGCATTTCGCCTCCGACCTGCCTGCGCCGCGTTCAGCGCCTGCGGCAGGAAGGGCTCATCGAGCGGCAAATCGCGCTGCTTTCGCCTGACCGCCTGGCCGCGGTGCTGGGCCACGGCCTGCAGGCGGTGGTCGAAATCTCGCTCGACAGGCAAGACGCGGCAGCACTCGACGCCTTCGAGGCGCGCGTGATCGCCGACGACGCCGTGCAGCAATGCTGGCGCGTTTCGCCGGGCCCGGACTTCGTGCTGGTGGTGGCCGCCCGCGACATGCCCGGCTACGGCGCGCTCGCGCAGCGGCTTTTCAATGCCGACGCGAACGTGCGCAACGTCAAGGCCTTCTTCAGCCTGAAGCGCGCGAAGTTCGAGCCCCGGCTGCCGCTGGGTTGATCCGCCTGCCTCTTCAGGCCTTGGGCTTCTTCTGCGGGCGCTTCCAGTTGGGAAAGCTCACAGCCTTGCTCCGCGCCACGGTGAGCGCGCCGGGCTCGGTCGACTTGTTCACGGTCGACCCGCCCCCGATGGTGCCGCCCGCGCCAATGGTGACCGGGGCCACCAGTACGCAGTTGCTGCCCACGTGCACGTCGTCCTCGATGACGGTGCGGTGCTTGTTGGCGCCGTCGT
The DNA here is from genome assembly GCF_023195515.1 of Variovorax sp. S12S4. Lineage (NCBI taxonomy): Bacteria > Pseudomonadati > Pseudomonadota > Betaproteobacteria > Burkholderiales > Comamonadaceae > Variovorax > Variovorax sp. S12S4. The sequence continues at coordinate 2,741,573 of NZ_JALPKR020000002.1, read as the reverse complement.
AATTGGCCGTGATGCTGCCCGCGCCGTAGTTGACGCGCTGGCCCACGGTGGCGTCGCCAAGATAGGCCAGGTGATTGGCCTTGGCGCCCTCGGCCAGGGTCGAGTTCTTGACCTCGACGAAATTGCCGATGTGCACTTCGGCACCCAGTTGCGCACCGGGCCGCAGCCGTGCGAAGGGGCCGATGAGCGACCTTTCGCCGACGGTGACGCCGGCCTTCTCGCCTTCGATGTGGGTGAAGGGGTGGATCACCGCGCCCGCCTCGATGCGCGCATTTGCAATGACGCAGTTGGCGCCGATGCGCACGCCCTCGCCCAGGAACACCGAGCCTTCGAACACGCAGTTGACGTCGATCTCGACGTCGGCCTCGCAAGCCAGCGTGCCGCGCAGGTCGAACCGCGCCGGATCGGCGAGCCGCACGCCCTGTGCCATGAGCGCCTCCGCCTGCCGCAGCTGCCAGGCACGCTCGAGCGACGCCAGCTGCGCGGGGCTGTTGATGCCCGCCACCTGGAGCGCGTCGGTCGTGACATGCGCCACCACAGGCACGCCGTCGGCGGCGGCCAGCTTGACGATGTCGGTGAGGTAGTACTCGCCCTGGGCATTGCGGTTGTCCAGCCGGGCCAGCCAGCCCTTGAGCAGGCTGGCGGGCACGGCCATCATGCCGCTGTAGATTTCGCGGATTCCTCGCTGTGCCTCGGTCGCGTCCTTGTGCTCGACGATGGCCAAGACCTCACCGCTCCCCTCTTCCGTGGCACGGACGATGCGCCCGTAGCCCGTGGGGTCGTCGAACTCGATGGTCAGCAGCGCGAGCCGCTGGCCGGCGCTCGCGGCAATCAGCGCGCGCAGCGTTTCCTCGCCGATCAGCGGCACGTCGCCCGACAGCACCAGCACCGTGCCGTCTTCAGGCAGGAGCGGAACCGCCTGCTGCACCGCGTGGCCCGTGCCAAGCTGCGGCTCCTGCCGCGCAAACTGCAGCGCGGTGCCGACTCCGTTGCCGGAAGACATCGCCGCCTCGACCTCGGCCGCGCCGTGGCCGGTCACTACCACCACATGGCGGGCGCCGATGCGCGCGGCGGTGCCCGTCACATGCGCGAGCAGTGCACGCCCGGCCAAACGATGCAACACTTTGGGCAGCCTGCTCTTCATGCGCGTGCCTTTGCCGGCCGCCATGATGACCACGTCGACCGGTCCCTGGTTGTCTTGCGGAATCTGATTCATGCTTCTTTCTACCCGAATGCGTTGCGCCAAGTTGGCGCGAATTATCGGCGTGCTGCTTGTGGCCGCCGCGCTGGGCGCGTGCAGCACGATCAAGCTGGCCTACAACAACCTGCCCGAGCTGAGCTACTGGTGGCTCGACGCATACGTTGATTTCGACGGTTCGCAAACGCCCAAGGTGCGCGACGAGCTCGCGCAACTGCTGAGCTGGCACCGTCAGAACGAACTGCCCCGGGTGCTCGGCGTGCTGCAGGAAGCGCAGGCCCTGGCGCCGCGCGACGTGACCGCGGCGCAGGCCTGCCGCATGGCGGACCAGATCCGCGAACGCCTGCTGGCGGTAACCGAGCGTGCGGAACCTGCCGGCACCGAGCTGGCCCTGAGCCTGACCGAGGCGCAACTGCAGCAGCTCGAGCGCAAGTATGCAAAGAACAATGCCGAGTACCGCAAGGAATGGCTCGACCGCAGCCCCGCCGAAGTGCAGGAAAAGCGCTACGAAAAGTTTCTCGATCGCCTGGAAGATTTCTACGGCCGGCTGACGCCCGAGCAGCGCGAGCTGGTTCGGCAGCAAGTGGTGCAGTCGGTGTTCGACCCGCGGCTGGCCGGCTCCGAGCGCCGCCAGCGGCAACAGGAGGCGCTGGCGCTGCTGCGCGGCTTCAACGCAACCAAGCCGCCGCCGGCCGAAGCGCGCGCGGCCATCCATGCCTACGTGATGCGCATTGCCGATCCGCCGCCCGGACCTTGGCGCGATCACCAGCAGGCACTGCTGCAGGAGGGCTGCCGCAACCTGGCAGCCCTTCACAACGCCACCAGCGCTAGCCAGCGCGAACAGGCCGTGCGACGGCTGCAGGCCTACCAGGACGATCTTCGGCAACTGGTGGCTGCGCGCTGAACGGCCCTGCCCCAAGATGCCGCAGGGCGCCGCGAGCTCAGATCAGCGGCGTGGGCCGCATGGGGCGTTCGAAATAGTCGCCCAATGTTTCGAGCGCATGCGGCTCGAGAATGCGCAGCCAGCCCGCGTCGAGCTTGTAAAGCCCCAACCCCTGCAGCTTGCGCAGCGTCTTGTTGGTGTGCACCAGCGAGAGCCCGAGCGCATCGGCCAGGTGCTGCTGGTTGAACGGAAACTCCACCCAGCCGTCGCGCACCATGCCGACCCGCTCGGCCCGGCGGTACAGGTGCATCAGCAGCATGGCGACCCGTTCACTCGCATTGCGGCGGCCGGTGGTCACCAGGTTGTCGTCCACCATCTTTTCCTCGCGCGCGGCGAGCCAGGTGATGTCGTAGCCCAGCTTGGGCTGGGCGTGGAACAGTTCCCAGAGCCGGTCGCGCGAAAAGGCGCAAAGCGTGGCGTCGGTCACGGCCTCCACGCCGTGCGTCTGGCCGTCGGCAAATTCATCCTGCAGGCCGATGAAATCGCCGGGCAGCAGAAAACTCAGGATCTGGCGGCGGCCGTCGCTCAGCGTCTTGTAGCGAAATGCCCAACCCGAATAGAGGGTGAACAGCTGGGCGCTTGGCCGATGCTCTTCGACGATGGCGCCGCCGGCCGGAACACGGCGGGCGCCGACCCGGAAGGACTCGATGGTCTTGAGCTCTTCCGCCGATGCCGGCAAGAAGGCCTCGAGCTTGCGCAACGCACAGTCGTCGCAGGGGTTGGCCCCCTGCGGCGGCAAGGCAGGGGGTGAATGGTCCTCGAATTTCACGCGCCACTATAGGCTTTTTACCTGTGTCTTTTTACATTTCGGCGTGTGCCCGGGCTTCATAAACTTCGCACGTTTTCCGCACCCGTTCGCATGACAGAAGAAACGTCGCTTTTCGAGATTTTTTATTGCAGTGTGCTCACGCAAGACCTGCCACCCGCCACGGTCGGCGCCATAGTGACCCAGGCCCGTGCACGCAATGCGCAACACCAGATCACCGGTCTCCTGGTTTTTGACGGCATGCGCTTCTGCCAGCATCTCGAAGGCCCGCCCGAAGCCGTGAAGACGCTGATGCAGCGCATCGACCAGGATTCCCGGCACACCGATGTGCGGGTGGTCTACCAGGGCGCCCTGGCCGCCCGCCGTTATTCGGGCTTTGGCATGGGCCTGGCCGAAAGCGAAGGCCCCCACCTCATGGCCGGCGTGCACGCGCTGGAAGGCGAAGCCGCCCTGAAGCACTTCCTGGCGCTGCGCTCCAGCTTCGACATCAACGGCTGAAAACGAAAAAGGCGGCCGAAGCCGCCTTTCCGCCGTGGGGAGTCGACCGGTCTAGGCCGCAGGATCCCACGAGTAGGTGGCACCGTAGCCATCCCACGCTTCCATGACGATGCGCTGGCCGGCGGCCACGTTGAGCGACTCGCCGGGGGCCAGCACCAGGTCTTCGCTGGCCGTGGCCGAGGTGGCGTCCGGCGTGATCCACACACGGCCCTGCTTGACGCGCAGCACGCTGGCCGACCGCGCCTTGAGGCTCATTGCCTCGCCGGGGGCAATTTGCCAGGCACCGCGGCGCACGGCCGGGGGAACGGCGGAAGCGGTACGGGCAGACGACAGGGAAGCGAGCGATTCGTTGGTGCAGACGGCGGTGGACATGATGAAACTCCTTGGGCTTTGCCGAACTGCGATGACACGGAGGGAGGCAATGGCGCAGTTCGGGAATGAATGATCGTTCTTGCCCTGTTGGCAGTCCAATGAAAACGAAGTAGCCTACTGATTCCGAATTCGCATCAATCGACCGATGCCGTCCACGCCCTCATCCATGCAGCATTCCCAAACCCACCTGCGCTCCCGTCCGATTTCGGCCGGCCATCTGCGCGCTTTCGAGGCCGTGGCCCGGCACCTGAACTTCCGGGCCGCGGCGGAAGAAATGGCGCTCACGCAGTCGGCAGTCAGCCGCCAGATCCAGTCGCTCGAGGAAGAGGTGGGCGTGGCGCTGTTCCTGCGCCATACGCGGGCGGTGGAGCTCACGAGCGCGGGCGCGCAGCTGCTGCTGGCGGTGCAGCAATCGCTGCCGCGCATCGATACGGCCGTGCGGCAGATTCGCCAGAGCGCGGGGCGCAAGAGCGTGTCGCTCACCACTTTTGCATCTTTTGCATCGATGTGGCTCATTCCACGGCTGGAGGCCTTTCAGCGCGACAACCCCGAGATCGACATCCGCATCGACGCCAGCGACGTGGCAGTGGACCTGGAAGTGGCCGATGTGGACATTGCCCTGCGCTACGGCCCGCGCGAGGCCATGCCGACCACGGCGGTGCGCCTCTTTGGCGAAACCCTGACGCCCGTGGCAAGCCCCTGGCTGCTGAAGAGCAGCCCGCCCATCAAGACGCCGGCCGACATTGCCGGCTTTACGCTCATCGAGGCCGGCGACGCGCACCGCACGCACCTCGAATGGCTGACCTGGCGGCGCTGGTTCGAGGTGAACGGCCTCGAGAGGGCGCAGCCCAAGCGCTGGCTTTATTTCAACTACGCCTACCAGATGGTGCAGGCCGCCCTCACCGGCCAGGGCGTCACGCTGGCGCGCAGCTCGCTCATTGCAGAGAGCCTGGCCAACGGCGACCTGGTGGAGGTGCTGCCGCAGCACCGAATGGATTCGCCGATGGGCTACTGGCTCATCGCCGGGCCGCGCAATGCGCTGCGGCCGGAAATCAGGGCCTTCTGGGATTGGCTGCAGGCCCAGGCCATCACCACGCGCGAGACCATCGGCGAGGTGCCCGACCCGGACACCGTGGACAACATCGACTGAGCCAGCGACCAGCGGCCGCCGCGCGGCTCAGGACGTCGGCCAGACGACGCCGTTGTCGTTGAGGATGGCATCGAGCGGCAGGTCGTGCGCCTCGGGCTCGTATTCGTCGAGAAAGCCGTTGGTAAAGCCCAGCCCCACCGTGAACGGGCGCGGCTCCAGCGCGGCCAGCGTGCGGTCGTAAAAGCCGCCGCCGTAGCCCAGGCGATAGCCGCCGGCGCTGTAGCCCACGCAGGGCACGAACAGCAGCGTGGGCACGATGAGCTCGGTGTCCTTGGGCTTCGGAATGCCGTAGGCGTCTTCTTCCATCTGGCAGCCGGGGTACCAGGCATGGAAGGTCAGCGTCTTGTGCACCTTGTTCATCACCGGCAGCCCGATGCGGCGGCGCTGCGGCTCGTCGATGAGCTCGCCGTCTTCCTTCCAGCGGTGCAATGCGGGCAGCGGATCGAATTCGCCCTTGATGGGCCAGTAGGCGCCAATCACGGTGTCGGGCCGGCCGACCAGCCAGATTCGCATGACCCGCTGCAGAAGGTCGGCCCTGGCCAGGCGGTCGGGCATGGCCAGGCGCTGCTCGATCAGCGCTTTTCGCAGCTGATCCTTGAGAAAACTCACGGTCGCCGAGGTGTCGGCATCCTTTGACTTGTCCATAATCCCCCGATGCAGTTCCCAAGCATTTTGGCATCCATGCGCCACCGCCCGCGCCGCGCAGCACCCGCACTCGTTTTTTCCGCTGTTGTAGCAGCTGCCGCACTGCTTTCACAGCAGCCCGCCGCCGCGCAGGCCAACAGCAACGACGACGTGCTCATCCAGATGAAGCAGGCCTTCCAGCGCGGAGACAAGGGCCGCCTTTCCGCCCTGCTGCCCCAGGCGCGCGGCCATGCGCTCGAACCCTGGGCCGCCTACTGGGAGCTCAAGGCACGCCTGCAGGAAGCTGCGCCGAACGAGGTGCAAGACTTTTTCGCCCGCTACCCGGGCACCTACCAGGAAGACCGCCTGCGCAACGACTGGCTGCTGTTGCTGGGCCAGCGCCGCGACTGGGACGGTTTTTCCGCCGCCATTGCCGGCTTCCGCATGGGCGACGACGCGCAGGTGCGCTGCTATGCGGTGCTGGTCGAGGCCCTGCGCTCCGGCACCGCTACCCAGGCCCAGGCCGACGAGGTACGCCGCAACTGGTTCGCTCAGAAGGAGGCCGACGACGGTTGCCTTACCGCCGCCGACCGCATGGTCGCGGCCCGACTGATCTCGACCAACGACGTCTGGAAGAAGGCCCGCCTGGCCATGGAGGCCAACCGCCCGCAAGCCGCGCGCGGCGCCGTGACCATTGCCGCCCCTGATGCGCTGCCGCTGTTCGAAGAGCTCAACGCCAGCGCAGCCAAGTTCCTGGCCGGCCGCGCCTTCGTGGCCGCCAAGTCGCGCAAGGAGCTGGTGGTTCTGGCGCTCATCAAGATTGCCATGGCCGACCCGGAACAGGCCGCCACGCAGCTCGACAGCAAGTGGGGCCCGATGCTTTCCGCCGAAGAGCGCAACTGGCTCTGGGGCACCATCGGCCGCCAGGCGGCGGGCAAGCTTTCGCCCATGGCGGGCAGCTACTTCGCCAACGTCACCAAGAACAGCGACCTGTCCGACGACATGCTCGGCTGGCGCGTGCGCGCCGCGCTGCGCAACGGCCAGTGGAAAGAGGTGGCGCCCGCCATCAACGCCATGAGTGAAACCGCCCAGCTGGAGCCCACCTGGGTCTACTGGAAGGCGCGCGCCCTCAGCGCCGCGGGCGGCGACGAGCGCCGCGCCCAGGCACGCGAGCTTTACCAGAGCATTGCCGGCACGCGCGGCTTCTACGAAATGCTGGCGCTCGAAGAACTCGGCCAGCGCACCGTGACGCCCACTCGCCCGGCGCCCCTCACGCCCGAAGAGAAGAACGCCGCGCGCAGCAACCCCTCGCTCAGCCGCGCCCTCTACGCCATTGCCATCGGCCTGCGCCCCGAGGGCACGCGCGAATGGAACTACGCCACCAACCTGCACGACAAGGGCGGCATGGACGACCGCGCACTGCTGGCCGCGGCCGACCTCGCTTGCCAGCGCGAAGTGTGGGACCGTTGCATCAACACCAGCGAGCGCACCAAGGGCGTGATCGACGCGGAGCAGCGCTTCCCCATGCCGTTCCACGACACGGTGCTGCGCAAGAGCCAGGACATCGGGCTCGACCCGGCCTACGTGTACGGGCTGATCCGCCAGGAAAGCCGCTTCATCATGGACGCGCGCTCGGGCGTGGGGGCGTCGGGCCTGATGCAGGTCATGCCCGCCACGGCCCGCTGGACCGCCCGTAAGATCGGCATGAACGACTTCACGCCGGGGCAGATCAACGACCGCGAGACCAACATCACCATCGGCACCAATTACCTGAAGCTGGCGCTTGACGATTTCGACGGCTCCATGGCGCTCGCCGCCGCGGCCTACAACGCCGGCCCCGGCCGGCCGCGCAACTGGCGCAACGGCCCGGTGATGGAAGCCGCGATCTGGGCCGAGAACGTGCCCTTCAACGAAACGCGCGACTACGTGAAGAAGGTGCTGGCCAATACGACCAACTACGCCGCGCTGATCACCGGGCGCCCGCAATCGCTGAAAGAGCGCCTGGGCCGAGTGGGCCCGCGCGACGCCTCCGAGCCCGAACCCAACAAGGACCTTCCCTGACATGAGCTGGGGCGACCAGGTACTCGACACCGTTGCGGCCGAGTTCTCGGACGTGGGCGACGTCGCCCAGCTCACGCGCATCGTGGTTCGCCTGATGCTCGCGGCCATCATCGGCTTCATGCTCGGCTTCGAGCGCGAGCAGCAGGGCAAGGCGGCCGGCGTGCGCACGCACATGCTGGTGGCCATCGGCTCGGCGCTGTTCGTGCTCATTCCGCAGCAGACCGGCATTGTTCCGGCCGACATGAGCCGCGTGATCCAGGGCTTGGTGGCGGGCGTGGGCTTTCTTTGCGCCGGCACCATCCTCAAGCAGGGCAAGGACGAGCACCAAGTGCAGGGCCTCACCACCGCCGCCGGGCTGTGGATGACCGCCGCCATCGGCATGGCCTGCGGGCTCGGCCGCGAAGTGACCGCGGTGTTGAGCGCGCTGCTGGCGCTGGCCGTGCTTTCGCTGGTGCCGCGCCTTGTGAACCTGATCGAGCGGCTGGTCGGTCCGCCGCGCGGCGAAGGCAAGAACGGCGAGGCGTCCCGCGTGATCGCCTCTCCTGAAGACCCGCCGCCGCGCTGAAAGAGAAAGGCCCGGCGCGCTGCACGCATCAATTCGCCTGCGCTTCGGCATCAATCGGCGCGCACGGCCCCGCTAGCATTGAAGGTTTTTTTCATCTGAACCGCAGGATCACAACGCGATGCGCAAGCTCTACATCGGCAACAAGAACTACTCGTCCTGGTCCATGCGGCCCTGGGTGCTCATGAAGCAGGCCGGCATTCCGTTCGAGGAAGTGAAGGTGCGCTTCGATTCGTTCGAGGCCAATTCGCAGTTCAAGAAAACCATCGGCTCGCTGAACCCTGTTGCCAAGGTGCCGGTGCTGGTCGACGGCGACCTGGTGGTGTGGGACACGCTCGCCATTGCCGAATACCTGGCCGAGACATTTCCCGAAAAGCAGCTGTGGCCCCGCGCCGCGGCCGACCGGGCCCGCGCGCGCAGCATCTGCGCCGAAATGCACTCGGGCTTCGGAAACCTTCGCAGCCTCTGCGTCATGAACATCGAGGCGTCGCTGGCCGACGTCGGCGCGCAGCTGCTGAAGGACAACCCCGGCCTGCAGGGCGAGGTCGACCGCATCGTGCAGATGTGGACCGACCTGCTCAGTGCCCATGGCGGCCCGATGCTGTTCGGCGAATTCAGCAATGCAGACGCCTACTTCGCACCCGTGGGAACGCGCATCAAGACCTACGGGCTGCCCGTGCCGCCGGCCATCACGGCGTACATCGAGCGTGTGCAGGCTCTGCCCGGCGTCAAGGCGTGGATCGACGACGCCCTGGCCGAGAAAGACTTCCTGCAGTTCGAAGAGCCGTACCGCAAGGCGCGCTGAGCTCTTCGAGGCCGAGGCTCAGAAGCGATAGGTCACCGCGAGGTACGTCACGATCGGATTGAGCTTGAGCCTGGCTTCGCTGGTGGCGACCGGCAGGCCGGTGATCGAGGTGGTGGTGAGCTTGGCCTTGGTTTTCAGCGGAATGTAGGACACCGAGAACGACACGCCCCAGTTCTTGTCGAACTGGTAGGCCACGCCGGCATTGAGCACGGGCGCGAACGAACTGTCGAGCTTGGCGGTGGTCGAGGTGGAAAGCGGCGGCTGGCGCACCTGGCTGCCCAGCGCGCCCTGCAGGCCCGGCGTGAGCTTGACGTCGCTGTACCAGACATAGGTGGCGCCCAGGCCCACGAACGGACGGAAAGCACTGCTACCTTCGTTGAAGTAGTACTTGCCCAGAATCGTCGGGCTCCATTGCCGCGCTTCGCCGAGCTCGCCGATGCGGGCCAGCGTGCCTTCGCCGTCGAGCTTGAACTTTGGCGGAATGCCCAGCACCCCCTCCACGGCCCAATGGCTGTCGACGAAATAAACCGCGCTCAGGCCGAGCGTGTCGGCGTCGCTCACCGACGCGCCCGAACCGGGCACCACGCTGCGCACCGGCGCCGTGAAGGTGAGCGGCTTGCTCGAATCCTGCGGTGACATTCGAAGCCAGCCTGCGCCGATGACCCAGTCCCCGGCGTTCTGCGCCCACGCGCTTCCGGACGCCATTGCGCTCACTGCCGCCAGCGCAAACATTGTTTTCTTCATGGTGTGATTGCTCCTTTGGTTTTAATGTTCGTGGCACGCGGCGGCTGCTGAAACAGCGGCTACCTTTCGGGCAAATCGGCGAACGTTCCTTTGATTTGCCAGAAAATTATCGAACGGTCGTTCTATTTCTTGGCGTATGGATATCCCTACACTGGAGCGCATGAAAACGTATCTCGTCGGTGGCGCGCTGCGTGACCGGCTGCTCGGGCGGCCGGTGTCCGACCATGACTGGCTGGTGGTGGGCGCCACACCCGAAGAAATGACGTCGCGCGGCTACCTGCCCGTGGGGCGCGACTTTCCGGTGTTCCTGCACCCGCAGACCCGCGAGGAATATGCGCTGGCCCGCACCGAGCGCAAGAGCGCGCCCGGCTACCGCGGCTTTACCGTGCATGCGTCGCCAGACGTCACCCTGGAGCAAGACCTGGCGCGGCGCGACCTCACGGTCAACGCCATTGCAATGCCCGCGGAGTGGGTGCAGCCCGGTGGAAGCTTCGAGCCCGATCCAGACAAGCTCGCCGACCCCTTTCACGGCCGGCGCGATCTGGAACAGCGAGTGCTGCGCCATGTGACCGACGCCTTCCGCGAAGACCCGGTGCGCATCCTGCGGGTGGCGCGCTTCGCCGCGCGCTTCGACGATTTTTCGGTCGCACCCGAAACCATGGCCTTGATGCGCGAAATGGTGGGAGCCGGCGAAACCGATGCGCTGGTGGCCGAACGCGTCTGGCAAGAGCTGGCCCGCGGCCTGATGGAAACGCGCCCCTCGCGCATGTTCGATGTGCTGCGGGCGTGCGGCGCGCTGGCCGTGCTGCTGCCGGAAGTCGACAGGCTCTGGGGCGTGCCGCAGTCCGCGGAGCATCACCCCGAGGTAGACACCGGCGTGCACCTGATGATGGTCCTCGACACCAGCGCCAGGCTGCAGGCGCCGCTGGCGGTGCGCTTTGCCTGCCTGATGCATGACCTTGGCAAGGGCACGACCGAACCCGCTCTGTTGCCGCGCCATACCGGCCATGAGAAGCGCAGCGCCGAACTGCTGCACGCGGTGTGCGACCGCTGGCGCGTGCCGGTCGACATTCGCGAACTGGCCGAGGTGGTGGCGCGCGAGCACGGCAACGTTCACGCCAGCGGCGAACTCGATGCACCCGAACTGGTGCGCCTGCTGGAGCGCTGCGATGCGTTCCGCAAGCCCGCGCGCTTTGTCGAGGTGCTGCTGGCGTGCGAGTGCGACTCGCGCGGCCGGCTCGGGTTCGAAGACCAGCCCTACCCCCAGCGCGAGCGGCTGCTGGCGGTGCTGCGCGCGGCGGCCGGCGTGGCGACCGATGCGGTCGCACGCACGGCTCAGCAGTCGGGCGCCACGGGCCCGCAGATCGGCGAGGCGATCCATCGCGCGCGCGTGGAGGCCGTGGCGGCCGTGACGGCGTTGCCGGGCTGAAGCGGCCCCGCCGCGGGTATACGTCCGACTTTGGCCGACACGGGAATTGCTATGCCCGTGTTATGGTTTTCGGCGATGCCAATGTCTTCCAAAGTGCCCTCACAACTGCCCCCTCCGTTGGGGCGAGATTCAGCCCTTTTTCTCGACTTCGACGGCACGCTGGTCGCACTTGCGCCCACTCCCGAGGCTGTCGAAGTTCCTCCCGCGCTGGTGGCACTGCTCGAGAACCTGCGCGATCAGCTCGGCGGTGCGCTGGCCGTGGTGTCGGGCCGCCAGATCGACGCCATCGACCGCTTTCTTGCGCCGCTGCGGCTGCCGGCAGCCGGCGAACACGGCGTGCAGCGGCGCGATTCGAAGGGCCGCATGCAGGAGCAGCACGCCCCCGACCTCGTACCCATTCTCGAGATTGCCAATGAACTGGCGCGCGTGCATGAAGGCCTCCTGGTCGAGCGCAAGCACGCGGCCATTGCACTGCACTACCGGCTCGCGCCGCAACTGGAGGCCGTGTGCCGCGACGCCATGTCGCGCGCCATTGCGGGCCGGCCCCAGCTCGAGCTCCTGCATGGCAAGTTCGTGTTCGAGGTCAAGCCGACGGGCATCAACAAGGGCATTGCGATCGAGGCCTTCATGAACGAGCCCCCGTTCGCCGGACGCACGCCGGTCTTTGCTGGCGACGACACCACCGACGAGAGCGGCTTCGCGGTGGTGCAGCCGCGCGGCGGCATCGGCATCAAGGTGGGCTCGGGTCCGAGCCTGGCACTGCACCGGCTCGAATCGCCGCGGGCGGTGTACGAATGGCTGGTGCAGTTGCGCGATCAACTGGCCGCGCCGGAACACAAGAAAGATGAAAACCCGAGGAGTGCTGGATGAGCGAACTGCAACTGCCCAAGGCACCTGAAGACCGTGCGGGCATTTCGCTTGCCGGCGCCGCCGGGCCCGACGACCGTGCGCCGGTGGATCCGCGCGCCGCGGCTTCGGCGGTGCCGCGCGGCTTCGGGCCGCCGGCCGAGCCTTCGCTCAATGTGGGCGTGATTGGAAACTGCGCCTACAGCGCGCTCATCGACGCACGCGGGCGCGCCGTGTGGTGCTGCCTGCCGCGCTTCGACGGCGATCCGGTGTTCAATGCCCTGCTGCACCCCGGCGAAGACGCCGGCGCCTGGGCCATCGAGATCGAGGATTTCGCATCCAGCAAGCAGTGGTACGAACCCAATACCGCGGTGCTGCGCACGCAGCTGTTCGACAGCGCGGGCCAAGGCATCGAGATCACCGACTTTGCGCCGCGCTTCTACAGCCGCTCGCGCTACTTCCGGCCGCTGATGCTGGTGCGCCGCGTGCGCCCGATTGCCGGCGCGCCGCGCATTCGCGTGGCGCTCGATCCGCGCTTTCAGTGGGGTGCCTCGGCGCCGGTGGAAGTCACCCGCGGCAGCAACCACATTCGCTACGTGGGGCCGGACCTCACGCTGCGGCTCAATACCGACGCATCGATTTCGCACATTCTTTCGCGCCAGCCCTTCGTGATCTCGCGCGAATACAACTTCATGTTCGGCGTCGACGAAACCCTGCTCGACGGCATTGCCGACACGGCACGCAGCTTCGAGCAGGAAACCATTGCCTACTGGCGCACCTGGAGCAAGCGGCTGGCCATTCCGTTCGAGTACCAGGACGCGGTGATTCGTGCGGCCATCACGCTCAAGCTCTCTCTGTACGAAGACACGGGCGCCATCGTCGCGGCCATGACCACGAGCATTCCCGAAGCGCCGGGCAGCCAGCGCAACTGGGACTACCGCTACTGCTGGCTGCGCGATGCGTTCTTCGTGGTGCGGGCGCTCAATTCGCTGAGCGAAGTCGGCACCATGGAAGACTACCTGCGCTGGCTGGGCAACGTGGTGATCGGCTCGCACGGCGAGCACATCCAGCCGCTCTACGGCATCGGGCTGGAGCGCGAACTGCCCGAGTCGATGGTCGAGAACCTTGCCGGCTATCGCGGCATGGGCCCCGTGCGCGTGGGCAACCAAGCGCAGGAGCACTTCCAGCACGACGTCTACGGCAACATCGTGCTCGGCGCGGCGCAGGCCTTTCATGACCACCGGCTGCTCGCGCGTGCGGGCGTGGCCGAGTTTCCGCACCTCGAAGCAGTGGGCGAACAGGCGATCCGCGTCTATGGCACGCCCGACGCGGGCATGTGGGAGCTGCGCACCCGCGCCCGCGTGCACACCAGTTCGGCACTGATGAGCTGGGCCGCGTGCGACCGGCTGGCCAAGATCGCGCGTGCGCTGGAGCTGCCCGAGCGCGCCGCCTACTGGCACGGCCACGCCGCGCGCATGAAGGAAGAAATTTTGGCCAAGTCATGGTGCGAGGAGCGCCAGGCCTTTGCCGAGAGCTTCGGCGGCCACGAACTGGACGCCAGCATTCTGCTGATGGTGGAGGTGGGGCTGATCGACGCGCGCGACCCGCGCTTCATCTCCACCGTCGACGCCATGGAAAAGTCGCTTTGCGACGGCCCCTACATGCGCCGCTACGAAGCGGCCGACGACTTCGGCAAGCCCGAGACCGCATTCAACATCTGCACCTTCTGGCGAATCGACGCGCTGGCCAAGATCGGCCGCAAGGCCGAGGCCCGCCAGATCTTCGAGACCATGCTGGCGGCGCGCAACCCGCTCGGCCTGCTCTCGGAAGACACGCACCCGGTCACGGGCGAGATGTGGGGCAACTTTCCCCAGACGTATTCGATGGTCGGCATCATCAACGCGGCTGTGCGGCTGTCGGCGCCCTGGGACTCGTGCATATGAGTCGGCTCGTTGTTGTTTCCAACCGCGTGGCGGATCCACGCAAGCCTGCGGCGGGCGGCCTGGCCGTTGCGCTCGGTGAAAGCCTGCAGCAAAGCGGCGGCCTGTGGTTCGGCTGGAGCGGGCAGATCGTGGAAGACGGCCCCACGGGCGAAGGCGAGCTGCACATGCAGCAGGCCGGCAAGGTCACGCTCGCCACCATCGACCTGAGCCGGGAAGACCACGACAGCTTCTACCTGGGCTACAGCAACGACGTGCTGTGGCCGGTGTTCCACAACCGGCTCGACCTGGCCCACTTCGAAGCCGGCTTCATCGGCGGCTACCGGCGCGTGAACCAGCTGTTCGCGCGCAAGCTGATGCCGATGCTCAAGCCAGACGACATCATCTGGATCCACGACTACCATCTGATCCCGCTCGCGGCCGAGCTGCGCGCCATGGGCTGCACGCAGCGCATCGGCTTCTTCCTGCACATTCCGCTGCCGCCGCAGATCATCATCGCGGCCGTTCCGCAGCACGAGTGGCTCATGCGCTCGCTTTTCTCCTACGACCTGATCGGCTTCCAGGCGCAGCAGGACGTGCAGCACTTCGAGCACTATGTGCGCAACGAGGCGCATGGCGAATACCTGGGCGACGACATGTACCGCGCCTACGGCCAGACGGTGCGCTGCAGCGCCTTCCCCATCGGCATCGACGTCGACGAGTTCGCGGCGCTCACGCATGCCAAGGAGTCGCGCGACATGTTCGAGACCATGAAGCGCGAGTACTCGCAGCGGCGGCTGCTCTTGGGCATCGACCGGCTCGACTACTCCAAGGGCATTCCGCAGCGGGTGCGCGCATTCCGCGAACTGCTTGCCAACTACCCCGAGAACCGCCGCAGCGCCACGCTGATCCAGATTGCCTCGCCCACGCGCGAAACGGTCGATGCCTACGGCGACATCCGGCGCGAGCTCGAGTCGCTGTGCGGCGCCATCAATGGCGACTACGGCGAGCTCGACTGGATGCCGGTGCGGTACATCCACCGCATGGTGGCCCGCAAGCGCGTGCCGGGGCTGTGCCGTGCGGCCGCGGTGGGGCTGGTGACGCCGCTGCGCGACGGCATGAACCTGGTCGCCAAGGAATACATTGCCGCGCAGGACCCGGCCGACCCCGGTGTGCTGGTGCTCTCGCGCTTTGCCGGTGCGGCCGAGCAGCTGAAGGAAGCGCTGCTGGTGAACCCCTACGACACGCACGGCACCGCCGAAACCGTGCAGCAGGCGCTACAGATGCCGCTCGAGGAGCGGCGCGAACGGCACCAGAAGCTGCTGTCGCGCATCCGCGAGCAAGACATTCACTGGTGGCGGCGCAGCTTTCTCGATGCGCTGCGCGAAGCGGCGAGCCAGCGGTAGAAAGCCGCGCGGCTAGGTCCCGGTCAGCAGCCGCACCAGCCGCATCACCGGCCGCGTTTCCGCTGGGTGCCTGGAAGCCGGCGCAACCGCCGCCTGCCGCGGTGCATGCACGCGCAGCCGCACCGGCGTGAGCGCCGAGAGTTCGATCCAGCCGCCGCACTCCAGGCGATGCACGTCGCCTTCGTTCAGCACGGTCTTGGCGGTGAACACCGTGTCGCCGAACCATGACGGCGGCGACACCAGCTGCGCGCAGCCTTCCAGCATTTCGATCCAGGTGGCGGGGTCGAGCGAGGCACGCAAGGCCTGCCCAGGGTGCAGCACGAGGGTATCGGGCAATCTATCGAGCGTGAGGGGAGACATGGGCGCACCTTCTGGAGTTGGTGCGGTCATCGTAGGAATTCGGGCGCCCGGAAAACAGGCACACGCCAAGGCGATTCGCACCGGAACAGTGGTTGCCACGGCGCATCTGTTATGGTCGTTTTCCTTAGCAACTGCATCTGTTTTCGGATGCGCGATAGGGGGAGCATCGACGCCATGGATTCGCTACCGCTCTACCGCCAGCTTTCAGCGCACTATGTGGACGCTATTCACACCGGCTCGCTCAAGCAGGGCGACAAGCTGCCTTCGCTGCGCAGCCTGATGCGCCTGCACGACATCAGTCTTTCGACGGCGCTGCAGCTGTGCCGCACGATGGAGAGCGACGGATGGGTCGAGGCGCGCGACCGCTCGGGCTACTTTGTGCGCCGCCCCAAGCGGCTGGCCATTGCGCCCATGGAGGAGCCCGCAGCCGGCGTGCCGCCCGATCCCGCGCAGTACGTGGGCATACACGCCAAGGTTTCGGACTTCGTGGCGCGCCGCCGGCAGATTCCCGAAAAGCTCAACCTCTCGATCGCGCGCGGCGCACCGGAGTTGTATCCGGCCGAGGCACTGCGCAATGCGATGACGCGCATGCTGCGCCAGCAACCGGACCTGCTGACGGTCGCGGCGCAGCTGAAGGGCCATCGCCAGTTCCGGGAAGTGCTCGCGCAGCGCAGCGTGCGCGTAGGCATGGCGATCTCGCCGGAAGACATCCTGGTCACCAACGGCTGCATCGAGGCACTCAACCTCGCGTTGCGCGCGGTGGCGCAGCCGGGCGACACGGTGGCGGTGGAATCGCCCACCTTCTACGGCCTGCTGCAGGTGCTCGAGAGCCTGGGCATGCGCGCGCTGGAAATTCCGACCAGCCCGCAGACCGGCATTTCGATCGAGGCGCTGGAGCTCGCGATCCGCACCTACGACAACATCAAGGCCGTGGTGGTGGTGCCGCACCTGCAGAACCCGCTGGGCAGCGTGATGCCCGATGCCCACAAGGCACGGCTCGCCCACCTGTGCGAGCGGCACGCCATTCCGCTGATCGAAGACGACACCTACAGCGAGCTCGTCGACGCCCCGACGCCGCCGCGCGCGCTCAAGTCCTGGGATACCAGCGGCAACGTGATTCATTGCGCCTCGCTGCACAAGATCCTGGCACCCGGCCTTCGGCTGGGCTGGATCACGGCGGGCCGCTGGCAGGCGCGGGTGGAAATGCTCAAGTTCGCGCAGACGCGCAACAACGAGGGGCTTTCGCAAAGCGCGGCGGGGCTGTTCATGGGCACCGGCGCCTACG
Organism: Variovorax sp. S12S4; assembly: GCF_023195515.1. Classification (NCBI taxonomy): domain Bacteria; kingdom Pseudomonadati; phylum Pseudomonadota; class Betaproteobacteria; order Burkholderiales; family Comamonadaceae; genus Variovorax; species Variovorax sp. S12S4. The sequence goes on along the minus strand of NZ_JALPKR020000002.1, from coordinate 2,724,605 downwards.
ACCGCCATTTGCGCCACCTGCGCGCCTGCCTGAAGACGCAGCGCGAACAGACCGCCGATGCGATTGCCGGCTACTTTCCGGCGGGCACCCGCATCAACCTGCCGCCCGGTGGACTGCAGCTGTGGGTCGAGCTGCCCGAGCGGCTTTCTTCGTCACGGGTTTTCGATGCGGCGTTGGCCGAGCGCATCGTGGTGGCGCCCGGCACGCTGTTCTCGAACTCGTCGCGCTTCGACCACTACCTGCGCATCAACTGCGGCTGGCCGTATGGCGACGCGGTCGACTCAGGCCTGCGCCGCCTGGGCCAGATCGTCGAGACGCTGATGAGCCGCAGTGCGCCGGCGTCAGAAGGTGTGAAGGAACCGTCGCGAGCGCCCCGAGCTTGCGTCGAGGACCGGAACCGTACTCGCGTACGGTGAGGACCGCAGGTGCGAGATCGGGGTGCGCAGCAGGTTCATTCGCACCTTCTCAGTCGAGCAGCGCCAGGGCGGCGTAGTCGCCGACCTTTTCACCGAGCCCTGCGGGCACCAGCGTCACGCCGCGCGTGAGCGGAAGCAGCTTGCCGTCGACCTGCGCCTGCAGCCGCGGCAGCAAAAAGTCGCGGTGGTGCCAGAACACGCTGCCGCCCAGGCTGATGCGCTGGAGATCGAGCGTCGCCACCAGGTTGTAGAGCATGCGTCCGGTGACGCGGCACAGCGCATCGACGATGCTTATGGCGTGCGGCTCACCCGCCGAAGCGGCGGCAAACAGGTCGGGCGCGGGCTGCCCGAAACGGCGCGCAATGGAGTTACCCGCCACCAGCGCCTCCACGTCGCCAAGATTACCGCAGCCGCAGAGCGCGCCGCTGGCGTCGTCCGCCACAAAGCTGTGGCCCGCGTGGCCCGCGTTGCCGTTCTTGCCGCGCAGCGCGCGGCCATCGACGCACAGGCCCACGCCCACACCGGTGCTCCAGGTGACGTAGGCGCAGTTGTCCATCCCTTGCAACGCACCCCACTGGCGCTCGGCCTCCAGCGCGGCCACGGCGTCGTTCTCGACCCGCACGCTGCCGAAACGCCGCGCCAGCGGTGCTTCGATGATGGCCGTCATCCAGTCGTTGGGCAGGCCGCGCGCCGGGCCGGCAATGCCGCCGCAGATATTGGGCGTGGCCAGCTCCACCATGCCGTCCCGTAGCTCGAACGGTCCGGTCGACGAGACGCCCACGCGGTCGATCGTGGCGATATCGATCCCCTGCCCGGTGCAGGCCTCCTCGATCATCCGCATGATCTGCACGGCCACGGCGTCGTTGTCGCCGGTCTTGGCCGTCGGTTCGCTGCGGCGGCCGACCAGCGGCGCATCGCTCGATGCGGAAAGGCTCACGGCCACCTTGGTGCCGCCGATGTCAACACAGGCTCTCATCGCGTGGTTCTTCTCTTTCTTTTCGGTTTCTGTTTCATCGAAGGCGCTAGATGAAGCGCGCCACCAGCGCCGCGATCATGCTGAGCACCAGGGTGCTGGAGATGGGCAATTGCCACTCGCGGCCGAAAGCGCGGAACTCGAAGTCGCCAGGCAATCGCCCGAAGCCGAACCGGCGCAGCCAGGCCGTGAGGCCGCTCATGAGCACCAGGGCAAGGACGACGACGATCAGCCAGCGGAACATGGGAACAGTCTAGGCCGCAAGAACGGCCATGGCTTGTCGGTGAAGTTCGGGCGTTGCGGCCGCAATAACCCTGCCGTCGGACTCCAGCCCCAGCGGCCGGCCCTGCCAGTCGGTGATGACGCCGCCCGCCGCCTCGATCACGCCCGCCGGCCCCAGGTAGTCGTACGGCTGCAGCCCGGTTTCCACCACCAGGTCGATGGTGCCGCCCGCAAGCTGGGCATAGCCGTAGCAGTCGCCGCCGAAGCGGCGCATCGCGCATTGGCGGCTCAGCCGGTCGAAAGCCTGCCAGTCGGCCGGCGCAAAGATGTCCGGCGAGGTGGTGACGATGCGGGCCTTGGCCACGTCGGTGCAGCCGCTGGCATGCACCGGCTGGCCGTCGCGCGTGGCGCCCTTGCCGGCCTGGCCGATCCAGCGCTCTTTCAGCACCGGCATGTCGATCATGCCGAGCACCACGCGGGCGCCTTGCAGCACGCCGATCAGCGTGCCCCAGAGCGGAGAGCCGGTAATGAAGCTGCGCGTGCCGTCGATCGGGTCGAGCACCCAGACGCGTTCGGCGTCGAGCCGCTCCAGGCCGTGCTCTTCGCCGAAGATGCCGTCCGCCTGCGCACGGGCGGCCAGAATTTCGCGCATGGCCGTTTCGGCGGCGCGGTCTGCGAGCGTGACGGGGCTCTCGTCCGCCTTCGTGATGATGTCCAGCGGCGTGCGGAAATAGTGCATCGATTGCGCGGCGGCCGCATCGGCCAGCGCATTGGCAATCGACAGGAGATCGGGGGTCGGGGAGCTCATGAAAGAAGTGAAGCGGGCCAAAACTGCGATTAGACCCGAGCCGGACCCGGTTTGACATGCCAGGGGCCGGCGCTCTAGCATGGGCCGAACTACCCGTCCCACTCGATCCCTGATCACCACTGAATGGCTTCATTTCGATTTTTGCGCACTGCGCTGCTGGCGCTTTTGCTCGGCTCCGTGGCCGTACTGGCCCAGGCCGCCCCTTCCGCGTCGGAGCAGAAGCTCATCGACACGCTGATCCAGCGCGTTTCGCAGATGAAGACGATGACCTTCATGCGCAACGGCAAGGCGCACGACGCCGACGATGCCGCCAAACACATGCGGGCCAAGTTCGACCACTTCAAAGACGAGATCGTCACGGCCGAAGACTTCATCGACCGCTGCGCTTCCCGCTCGGAAATGACCGGCAAGGCCTACCAGGTCAAGATGCCGAATGGCTCGATGAAGGACGCCAAGGAGTTCCTGAACGCCGAGCTGCGCACGCTGCGCAAGGGCAGCGCGAAGCCCGGCGCCGGCTGAATCGTCCGATCAGCGCTGCTGGCCCCAGCGCCGCACCGTCAGGCGCTCCAGCGTCTTGAAGCCCAGGCTTTCCACCAACAGGCCGATCAGCACCACCATCGCCAGGCCCGCGAACACGCGGTCGGTGTAGAGCTCGTTGCGGTTCTGGAAGATGTACCAGCCAAGGCCGCCCTTGCCCGACGAGGCGCCGAACACCAGCTCGGCCGCGATCAGCGTGCGCCAGGCAAAGGCCCAGCCGATCTTCAGCCCCGACAGGATCGACGGCAAGGCGGCCGGCACCAGTATCTGCAGCACGTAGCGCAAGCCCTTGAGCCCGTAGTTGCGCCCCGCCATCCGCAGTGTTTCAGGCACGCCCTGGAAGCCCGCATAGGTGTTGAGCGCCAGCGGCCACAACACCGAATGGATCAGCACGAACACCAGGCTGCCGCGCCCGAGGCCAAACCACAGCAAAGCGAGCGGCAGCAGCGCAATGGCGGGCAGCGGATTGAACATCGAAGTCAGCGTGTCCAGCAGGTCGCGCCCGATCTGCGTCGACACCGCGAGCGTGGTGAGCGCAAAAGCCAGCAGCACGCCGGCCAGGTAGCCCTGCAGCAGCACCGCCAGCGAGATGCGCACCTTCTCGATGAGTTCGCCGCTCGCCAGCCCCTCGGCCAACGCGAGGGCCGTGGCGCTGAAGGTAGGCAGCAGCAGGTCGTTGTCCTGCCATCGGGCCGCAAGCTCCCAGAGCACCGTGATGACGATCAGGATCAGGCCCTTGCGAACGCCGGCCTGGGCCCAGATGCGCGTCGGCAGCGGCAGGGCTCGCTCGACCGGCACCTCGGTGAAGGGCTCGAGCGTGCGCTCGTACTCGGGGCGGATGTGCGGAACGAGTGCGCTCATGCTGCGGCCTCTTCGTGCTCTTGCCCTTGCTCCTGCTCTTCTTCGAACAGCATGTCGTGAATGCGCTGCGCCGTGCCCTGGAACTCGGCGCCGCCCAGGCTGGCCAGCGAGAAGCCGTGGCTGTTCAATTCGGCACGCATGCGGCCCGGGTGCGGCGACAGCAGTGCCACGCGGTTGCCAACCACCAGCGCCTCCTCGATGGAATGCGTGACGAAAAGCAGCGTGAAGCGCACCTCGTCCCACAGCTCGAGCAGCTCCTGCTGCATCTTGCGGCGCGTGAGTGCATCCAGCGCGGCAAAAGGCTCGTCCATCAACAGCACGCGCGGCTGCATCGCCAGCGCACGCGCAATGGCCACACGCTGCTTCATGCCTCCCGACAGCTGGTGCGGATGCACGTCGGCGAACTTGGCGAGGCCCACCTTGTCGAGGTAATGCAGCGCGCGTTCGGCCGCTTCCTTCTTGCCGAGGGTGCGCGAGGCGAGCAGCGGGAACATCACGTTCTGCTGAACGGTCTTCCACGGTGGCAGCTGGTCGAACTCCTGGAACACGACGATACGGTCGGGGCCCGGCTGTGCCACGCGACGGCCGTCGAGGCGGATCTCGCCTTCGACGGGCTGGATGAATCCGCCGACGGCCTTCAGCAGCGTGGACTTGCCGCAACCCGAGGGCCCGAGCAGCACGAAACGGTCGGCGGCGTGCACGTCGAAGCTCACGCGGTGGGTGGCGCGCACCACGCGCTCGGGCGTGCGGTATTCGAGGCTGACGCCGTCGACCTGGAGGAGCGGCGCGAGCGCTTGCCTCTCGTCTTCTTCCCTCCCCCTCCCAGGGGAGGGCCGGGGTGGGGACAAGCGGCGTTGGCGTCGCCACCGTTCTGCCCGCCCCCATCCCCGCCTTCGCCCAGAGGGGGAAGGAGTCAAAGCCGGATCGCGCCTTCGCCGTGCTCATTCAATTCCCCGAAGCGTTCTGCGCATCGTCGAAGAAATAATCCTTCACCGAAGCCGGCTTGTTCTTGATCGCGCCCACCCGGTGCATGAACTCCGCCAGCGCATAGGTGTTCTGCGGCGTGGTCTTGAACTGCACCTCGGGGTTCTTGATGATCTTCAGCAGCAGCTCGCGGTCGATCTTCGCGTTGCCCACCTTCAGGTAGATGTCCGCCGCTTTCTCCGGATTGGCCGTGACGAACTTCGCCGCCTCGTCGAGCGCATCGACAAACGCCTTGTAGGTCTTCGGGTTCTCGCTGCGGAATTTCTCGGTGGCATAGAGCACCGTCGCCGAGGCCGGGCCGCCGAGCACCTGGTACGAGTTGAGCACGATGTGCGCGTTCGGATTGCCCGCGAGCTCCTGGTCCTGGAATGGCGGGTTGCCGAAGTGCGCCGTGATCTCGGTGCCGCCCTTGATGATGGCCGCCGCAGCATCGGGATGCGGCACCGCCACGCTGATCTTGTCGAGCCGGTTGAACTCCTTGTCGCCCCAGAGCTTGGCCGATGCGAACTGCAGCACCCGCGACTGCACCGAGACGCCCACCGCCGGCAGGGCGATGCGGTCCTTGTCGGTGAAGTCTGCAATGGTCTTCACGTTCGGGTTGTTGCTCACCAGGTAGTAGGGAAAGTTGCCCAGCGATGCCACGCCCTTCACGTTCTGCTTGCCCTTGGTGCGGTCCCACAGCGTGAGCAGCGGGCCCACGCCGGCACTCGCGATCTCGATGTTGCCCGAGAGCAGCGCGTCATTCACCGCCGAGCCGCCCGAAAGCTTGATCCACTCCACCTTGGCATCGACACCGGCCGCCTTGGCGTGCTTCTCGATGAGCTTTTGTTCCTGCGCGACATTGAGCAGCAGGTAGACGATGCCGAATTGCTCGGCGATGCGGATCTGCCCTTCGGCATGGGCAGCAAGACTGCCCGCGAGGAGACCGAAGCCGGTGACGAGTGCGGCGGCCTTGCGTGTGAATCGGTTCATTGAAATGAGTCCAGGAGAAGATCAGAAAGGCGTGTCGCCGACGATGGTGGTGCGGTTGAGGCGCCGTCGCAGATGGTCGGGCGTGCCCGCCGCAAGGTGCATCAGCGAGCGGTTGTCCCAGAACACCAGATCGTGCGGCGCCCATTGGTGGCGATACACGAACTCGGGCTTCACGCTGTGCGCGAACAGCTCGGCCAGCAGTGCGTCGCTTTCTTCCTGCGGGAGGCCGACGATGCGTGTCGTGAAATGCTCGCTGACGAACAGCGCCTTGCGGCCCGTTTCCGGGTGCGTGCGCACCACCGGCTGCACCGCGGGGGCGACCTGGTCGATCTGCGCCTGCGAGAGCTTGGGGCGCCACGGGTTCTTGGCGCGCAACTCTTCGTACTTGGCGAGATAGCTGTGCTCGGCCTTGAGCGGCAGGATGCGCTGCTGCAGCTCGGGGTCGAGCGCTTCCCAAGCGAGATGCTGATCGGCAAAGAGCGTGTCGCCACCTTCGCTCGGCAGCTCTTGCGCATGCAGCAGGGAGCCTAGGCTCGGCTGGGGCTTGTACGAGATGTCCGAGTGCCAGTAGACGCCCGCATCGCCCAGGCCGATAGGTTCGCCGTTTTCCTTGATGTTGGAAACGATCAGGATCTCGGGGTGATTCTTCAGGTGGAACTGGTGCAGCACGTGGATTTCGAGTGGGCCGAAGCGACGGCTGAAATCGATGTGCTCTTGGGGGGTGATTTGTTGGTTGCGGAAGACCAGGACGTGATGGTCGAGGTGCGCTTGGTGGATGCGCTTGAAATCTTCAGCGCTGATGGGCTTGGAGATGTCGAGCCCGATGATTTCGGCGCCTACGGGGGCGTTGAAGGGGCGGACTTCGAAGTGCTGCCGGGTGGGATCGGGCTTGGAGCTCATCCCGCCAATGTAGGTTTGGGGGATGCTTTCTCAAACGAACTCTTTGTTGGTAGCTTATTTTTGAGTTGAGTTTGTTTGCCTCCCATCGATGGTGATCCGATGGCGGCGGCGCAAGTGGTTGTACATGCCGGCTGCAACGAGGGGTTTGGCCCGGACCACCAAGGTCGTGCGGCGACCCTACTGATGACTGTATACAAACCCGGGCTTCGCGCTGTGCGCAAACAGTTCGGCCACCAACAGGCTATTCGTGCTGCGGCAAGCGAACGATCACGGTGTGAAATGCTCGCTAACGAACAGCGTTTTGCGGTCTGGCCTTGTACGCACTTTCCCAAGCGAGGTGCTGGTCGGCAAAGATTTCCAGCTTACGACTTAGCCCGTCGGATTCGCTATCCGGCGGCACATCCGCTACCTAATGATGCGTCGGGGAATGTCCGCCCGTGGCCATCCAGCCCGGATTGCCTTATGCACAAAAAACTTCTAACTTGAGCTCAAGGAATAGCTTCTCAGTTTTTTATTCGAATTAAAATAAAGCGACAGGGATTTTCTCTTGGCACCGGATGCAGTATTGATGTCATCGAGTTTTGACAAATAAGGGATGCCCGCCAAACCGGCAATAGCATTTTTCTGACTATTTCTCCCTCCTCCGTAATTCCAATACGCAGATCCGTCGTTGGAGTCTTTTACATAGTCGGGGTTGCCGAACAATCTCTTGACGTCATCGGTCGTAGTCACTCCAGTTTTCAAAGACTGGCTCAGCGATTGAGTTGTCGCATTTTCTATGGACGAGTTCCCTCCCACCGTACCGCAGGCCGTCAACAGAACAAAAGAAAACCCGAGTCCACACATGATCATTCTTTTCACAAAATCTCCCGATAAGTATTGCAATTTGGACGCGCTTGCATAAGAGCTTAGTTTTTAAAGGGCAGCACATCAAGTGCCAAGAGTCATCACTTGGCACGAGAAATTTACAAATTTCAGAAATCTTTTAAATTGTGGCGACATGCGTGATGGAAATCACGCGTGCAATAAATGGCCCGCTTTTGTCGATTTCAAAGATGCCATTTCCACGACAGGGCGTAGCGCCGGCAGGCGAGTCACGTTCTTTCGCCAAAGAGAGTGACCAAAGAAAGGCGACCCCTACTGTCTGCGTCCCCTGCGCTTGCTACGGGCAACCTGCGGTGCTCGACTCCGGCGGGGGTCCGCAGAACTCGCTTCGCTCAAACAGCTGCGGCCCTGATCCCGCCTCCATCTGCGCTCCTCGGCGCATACAGAAGGGGTGGGAGCGGGCGGCCTTCGCTCTCGCTCGGCCCCAACAGCCAATACCAACAGTCGGCAGACCAACTCAATGCCAACCACCGCGGCGCGCAGCGCCGCGGTGGCTTGTGGCCGAGCGAAGCAAAGGCCCGTTCGGTTTCCAAGCCCCTCTGTATGCGCCGAGGAGCGGAGGGTTTCGCGGATCAGGGCTCGCAGCTGTTTGAGCGAAGCGAGTTCTGCGAGACCCCGCGAAACCCGAGCACCGCAGGTTGCCCCGTAGCGAAGCGCAGGGGTCGCAGACAGTGGGGTCGCCTTTCTTTTGCCTACGTTTCTTTGGCGAAGCAAAGAAAAGTAGGTCGCCCGCCGGGGCGAGACCCGGCCTCGGAATCAAAACCAAGCCAGCAGAGTCAGAGCGTATGACTCCGATCCCCCTCCACAAACCCCATCGCCTCCCAAGCCTCCCCCACTGCAAACCCGACCACCTTGAACAGCTCCCCATCTCATGCTCATGAATGAGCCGAGCCGCCATTCCCCTCTCCGCGGCAGAGCCCTGCTCCATCCTCGCCAGCAACCCGCAGTTCAGCAGAAACCGCGCCTGGCTGGTATAGCCCAGCACTTCGAGCCCCGCCTCTTGCCCCGCAAGCGCAATGCCCGTGAAGTTGACGTGCGCAGTGATGTCCTTGTAGCCCACGTCGGACAGCGGATCGCCGTCGGCCTGGTGCGCGCGGTGGCACATCACCGTTCCCATGTGGCGCTGCGGGTGGTAGTACTCGCGCTCCGGAAAGCCGTAGTCGATAAAAAGGCCGCGCCCTTCACCAGACGGTCAGCCAAGGTCGCGACGAACGCCTCGGCCTGATGATGGATCTCGGTGAGGTAGTCGTGCTCGCCCGGCACCTCGAGCGGCGGCCGCAGTGCGGTCTCGCGGTCGGCCCAGGTCCAGCCGGAACCTTGCGCATCGCGCACGATGCCGCGCTCGAACCATCGGCCGCCCACGCGCGCCAGCAGTTGCACCGGCATCGCGTCGAGCACCTCGTTGCCGATCACCACGCCCTGCATCGATTCGGGCAATTCGGCGAGCCATTCGACTCGGTCCGCATAGCGCACCAGGGCCTGCTGCTGGCGCTCGCGCAAGGTGCCTGAAAGATCGACGATGCGGTAGCGCACGTCGGTGCGACCCATTTCGTCGAGGGCATGCAGCAGCTGCACCGCCAGGGCGCCGGAGCCGGCGCCGAATTCCCAGACCGTGTCGGTGTCGGTCTTCTGCAGCGCCTCGGCCACCTGCGCGGCAAGCGCCTGGCCGAACATGGGCGTGAGTTCGGGCGCGGTCACGAAGTCGCTGCCCGAAGACGGCATGTGGCCGAACTTGGCCGAGGTGTTGGCGTAGTAGCCCAGCCCCGGCGCATACAGGGCCAGCGCCATGAAGCGGTCGAACCCGATCCAGCCGCCGGCGCGTTCCACGGCGCGGGCGATCAGGGCATCGAGGGCGATGGGTAAACTGTTCGTCGTCTTTGTCGTCACCCCCCGATTCTCCCTTCTCTGTCCGCATGAGCACAGCACCGCTTTCCGCAGACCCCCGCACCGTCCTCGTCACGGGTGCGGGCCGCCGGCTGGGGCGCGAGATTGCGCTGGCGCTGGCCACGGGGGCATGGCAGGTGGCGGTGCACTACCGCAGCTCTCGCATCGAGGCCGAGCAAACGTCGGCCGAATGCGCGGCGCTCTCGGGCAAATCGGCCGCCTTCGAGGCCGACTTGCTCGACGAAGGCGCCACCCGTGCCTTGCTGCCGCGGGTGGCGGCGCACTTCGGCGGGGTCGATGCGGTGGTCCACAGTGCGGCGCTCTTCGAGCATGACGACGCGGCCAGCTTCAGCTATGCGCTCATGGAGCGCCATGCGCGCAGCAACACCGGCGCCGCCATTCTGCTGGCACAGGCGCTGCACGACCACCTGGCGCTGCGCGATGCGCAAGGCGCGGTGGTGCACCTGCTCGACCAGAAGCTCTGGAACCCGAACCCCGATTTTCTGAGCTACACGCTCTCCAAGGCCGCGCTGGAAGCCGCCACGCCCATGCTGGCGCTGGCTTTGGCGCCGCGCGTGCGGGTGGTCGGCGTGGCGCCCGGCCTTACGCTTTCGAGCCACATGCTGGACGACGAAAAGTTTGCCCAGTTGCACAAGCTGTCGCCGCTGGGCCGCTCTTCCACGCCGGCCGACGTGGTGGCCACCGTGAAATTTGCGCTGGAAAACAACTCGATCACCGGCACTACGCTGCTGGTGGACGGCGGCCAGCACCTGATGAGATTCGAGCGCGATTTCTCGCTCATGTGAGCACCACAACACCATGTCTTCCATACCGCACGGCCACCAGACACTCACCCTCCAGGGGCTGCGCTTCGACGCCAACCTGGGCATCCTCGAGCAGGAAAAGCGGGCGCCCCAACCGATCCTGGTCGATGCCGAGCTCAACCTCGGCCCGCAGCCGCTGCTGCCGCAGGACGACGACATCTTTCATGTGCTGGACTACCGCAAGGTGCGCCGCATCATCATCGACGAGTGCACTGCCGAGCATGTGAACCTGCTCGAAAGCCTGATCGGCAAGCTCGCGCAGCGGCTGCTGCAGCTGCCCGGCGTGCGCGGCGTGCGGGTGAAGATTGCCAAGCTCGAAATCTTCGACGACTGCGAGGTGGCTATCCGCATCGAAGCCGGGGAATGGTGATCCGAGGCAAAATCGGGGGTCTTCCCCTCATTTTGCCTGAAGTAGCCCACCAATGAACGCCGTCTGGATCGACGAGGCGCCCGTCGCCGGCGCCGCCACCAATTCCCTGAAGATCGAGCGCGAAACCCACAAGCTCGAAAAGCGCCTGTGCCGCGAGGTCGGCCGCGCCATCGTCGACTACAACATGATCGAAGAGGGCGACAAGGTCATGGTGTGCGTCTCGGGCGGGAAGGACAGCTACGCCATGCTGGACATCCTGCTCAAGCTGAAGGCACGGGCGCCGATCCACTTCGACATCGTCGCGGTGAACCTCGACCAGAAGCAGCCCGGCTTTCCGGAAGAAGTGCTGCCCAAGTACCTGAGCGAGCTCGGCGTCGCCTTTCACATCGAGAACCAGGACACCTACAGCATCGTCAAGCGCGTGATTCCGGAGGGCAAGACGACCTGCGGCCTGTGCAGCCGCCTGCGCCGCGGCATCCTGTACCGCGTGGCGGACGAACTCGGTGCCACCAAGGTGGCACTCGGCCACCACCGCGACGACATGCTGCAGACCTTCTTCCTCAACATGTTCTTCGCGGGCAAGCTCAAGAGCATGCCGCCCAAGCTGGTGAGCGACGACGGCAAGCACATCGTCATCCGTCCCCTCGCCTACGTGGCCGAGAAAGACCTGGTGCGCTGGGCGCAGCACCGCGAATTCCCGATCATTCCGTGCACCCTGTGCGGCAGCCAGGAAAACCTGCAGCGCAAGCAGGTCGGCGAAATGCTGCGCGAGTGGGACAAGAAGTACCCCGGCCGCGTGGAAAACATGTTCACCGCGCTGCAGAACGTGGTGCCTTCGCACCTGCTCGACGGAACGCGGCACGACTTCAAGGGTCTGAAAGCGACGGGCGTGGCCGACGAAGACGGCGACAAGGCCTTCGACGCGCCCTCTTTCGACTTGCTCTCCCAGGCACCCGCAGCCCTGCGCATTCTTCAGGGCTGAACCGGCAAGCCAGGGGAATTTTGGGCCACGCGGCCCGGAGACCCTCATGAAACGCGCGTTCTTTGCTCTCTTTTTGGCAGCAACGCTGAGCGGCTGCGCCACCTCCTGGGTGGTGGACAGCGATGTGAAGAGCTTTTCTTCGCTGCCCACGATGCCATCGGGCGCCACCTACCGCTTCGAACGCCTGCCTTCGCAGCAGGCCGACGCCGCACGGCAGGAATCTCTGGAAGCAATGGCCGCCGCGGCGCTCGAAAAGGTGGGCCTGCGCCGCGACGATGCCCGCCCGACCTACAGTGCGCAAATCGGCGCGCGCGTGACGGCCGGCCTTTCGCCGTGGGCGGACCCATGGCTCTTCGACGGCCCGTGGGGTTATGGAGGTTATGGCGGCTATGGTTACCACGGCTACGCCCGCCGCTGGTATGGCGGCGGCTGGTACGGCGGCCCGGCCTTCATGCCGCCGGCGGCCAACCCCTGGTACGAGCGCGAAGTGAGCATCGTGCTGCGCGACATCGGCTCGAACCGCGTGGTCTATGAAACGCGGGCCCGCAACGACGGGCCGTACAACGCGAGCGCGGCCATCTTGCCGGTGATGTTCGATGCCGCGCTCCAAGGGTTTCCGAATCCGCCGCAGGGCGAGCGCCGGGTGAACATCGAGCTGCCCACGGCAAAGAAATGACGCGCTTCTAGAATCCCGCCGGATGGAAGAAATTACCCGTTTGATTGCCGTTCGCCATGGCGAAACCGCCTGGAACGTCGACACGCGCATTCAAGGCCAGCTCGACATCGGGCTCAACGCCACGGGCCTGTGGCAGGCCCGGCGCGTGGGGCACGCGCTGGCGGACGAAGACATCGGCGTGATCTACGCGAGCGACCTGTCGCGCGCCTGGCAAACCGCGCAGGAAATTGCAAAGCCCCACGGCCTCACGGTGCAGCCCGAGCCCGGCCTGCGCGAGCGCGCCTTCGGCCACTTCGAGGGCATGAGCTTCGCGGAGATCGAGGCCACCCTGCCCGAGCAGGCGAAACGCTGGCGCGAGCGCGACCCCGAGTTCGAGCCCGAAGGCGGCGAGAGCCTGCTGGCCTTTCGCGAGCGGGTGACGCGCATCGCATCGAAACTGGCCGCGCGCCACCCGGGACGGCTGGTGGTGCTGGTGGCGCACGGCGGCGTGATGGACGTGCTCTACCGCGCCGCCACCCGCCAGGAACTGCAGGCGCCGCGCACCTGGCAACTCGGCAATGCGGCCATCAACCGCATGCTGTGGACGCCCGAAGGCTTCAGCCTTGTGGGCTGGAGCGACACCGCCCACCTGGCGGCGGACGACGACGTTCTCGACGAAACAACGACCTAGGCTAGGCGTGCGACGCCGTGTGCCCGGCGGCATCGGCTTCGGTCTTGGCCTCGCCCGGCAGATCGACCATCGGCCCGGTGCCGCTGTAGCGGTCGAGCGCGAGGTAGATCGCGGGCGTGATGTAGAGCGTGATCACCTGCGAGAAGATCAGCCCACCCACCACCGCCACACCCAGCGGCTGACGCAGCTCGGCACCGGCGCCGAGGCCAAGTGCAAGCGGCAGCGCGCCCATCAGCGCGGCCAACGTGGTCATGAGAATCGGGCGGAAGCGCAGCCTGCAGGCCTCGCGGATAGCATCGACCGGCTTCATGCCTTCGGTGCGCTGGGCGTCGAGCGCGAAGTCGATCATCATGATTGCGTTCTTCTTCACGATGCCGATCAGGAGCAGGATGCCGATGGTCGCGATCAGCGTCAGGTCGAAGCCGAATATCTTCAGCGAGATCAACGCGCCCACCGCCGCGGACGGCAGCCCGGCCAGGATGGTCAGCGGGTGGATGTAGCTTTCGTACAGCACGCCCAGCAGCACGTAGATGACCAGCACGGCCAGCACCAGCAGCACGGCCTGGCTCGATTGCGAACTCTGGAACACCGCCGCATCACCGCCATAGGTGGTGATGATCGACTGCGGCATCTTCAGCTCTTCCTTGAACTGGTCGATCTTCGCGGTCGCGTTGCCCAGCGGCACATCAGGCGCGAGGTTGAACGACACCGTCACCGCCTGCAGCTGGCCCTGGTGGTTGACCGAGGTCGGCCCCACCGTGCGCTTGACGGTCGAGAAAGCCGAGAGCGGCACCAGCCGCCCCGTGGTGCTGCGCACCGAGAGGCGCGAAACATCGTCCTCGAACTGCCGGTCGCTGTCCGCGGCCGAGAGAATCACCTGGTAGGTGTTGCTCGCGCCGTAGATGCTGCCGATCTGCCGGTCGCCATAGGCGTTGTAGAGCGCGAGGCGCAGGTCACCCACCGCAACGCCGAGCACGCCGGCCTTGTCCCGATCGATTTCGAGTGTGGCCTGCAGCCCGCGGTTCTGCGAGTCGCTGGTCACGTCGCGAAAGACCGGGTCGGCGCGCATGCGCTCCATGAGCCGCGTGGACCACGGCACCATTTCGCCGGCGTTCACGCTTTGCAGCGTGTACTGGAAACGCGCCTTGCTCTGGCGGCCACCCAGGCGCAGGTTCTGCACCGGCTGCATGTAGACCGCAATGCCTGGAATCTCACGGAAGCGCTGGCGCAACGATTCGAGCACCTTGGCCATCTTGGGGCGCTCGCTGCGCGGCTTGAGCACGGCAAAAAGACGGCCTGAATTCTGCGTGGCGGTGGGACCGCCCACGCCCACGAACGAGCTCACATAGGCCACGCTCGGGTCGGCCTGGAGCGAAGCGGCCACGCGCTCCTGCAGCGCATTCATGGCGGTGAACGAAATGTCTTCGGCCGCTTCGGTGGTGATCTGGATCTGGCCGATGTCTTCTTCGGGGAAGAAGCCCTTCGGAATCGAAACGAACAACCAGGCCGTGACGACGAACGTGGCGCCGGCCACAAGCAGCATCAGCGTGCGGTGGCCAAGAGTCCAGTCGAGCGTTCGCATGTAGGTGCCGTGCACCCAGCGGTAGCCGCGCTCGAAGGCGCGGCCGATGGCGGTTCCGGGTTCCGGATGCTCTTCTTCATGGTCGAGCGCGCCTTCGGGCCGCGGCGTGTGCTTGAGCAGCCGGCTCGCGAGCATCGGCACCAGCGTGAGCGACACGACGGCCGACACCAGCACCGCCAGCGCCACCACCACCGCAAACTCGTGGAACAGCAGGCCGATCACGCCCGGCATGAAGAAGATAGGGATGAACACCGCCACCAGCGAGATCGAGATCGAGATGATGGTGAAGCCCACCTCTCGCGCGCCGCGCAGCGCCGCCGCGAAGGGCTCCATGCCCTTTTCGACATAGCGCATGATGTTTTCGAGCACCACGATGGCGTCGTCCACCACCAGGCCCACGGCCAGCGTGATGCCGAGCAGCGACACGTTGTCCAGGCTGTAGCCGAAGGCATAGAGCAGCGCCACCGCGCCGATGAGCGAGATCGGGATCGTGACGGCCGGAATCAGCGTGGCCACCAGCCGGTGCAGGAACAGGAAGATCACCATGACCACCAGCGCGATGGTGCCCAGCAGCGTGAGCTGCACGTCGTGCACCGCCTCGCGGATGGACAGCGAGCGGTCGTTCACCATGTGGATCTCGACCGATTGCGGAAGCTCCGCCTTGAAGCGCGGAATGAGTGCGCGCACCGCGTCCACCACCTCCACGGTATTGGCATTCGGCTGCCGCTGCACAGCCAGCGAGATGGAGCTCTGGCCGTTGAAGCTGCTGGCGGTCTTGACCGACTCGAAGCTGTCTTCGATGGTGGCCACTTCGTCGAGCCGCACCGGGGCGCCGTTGCGCTGGCCGATGATCAGCTTGGCGAAGTCTTCGGCTTTCGTGAGCTGCCGGTTGGCCTGGATGGTGAGGGTCTGGCGCGGACCGTCGAGCGTGCCGACCGGCGTGTTGGCGTTGGCCGAATTCACCGCCCTGGCAAGTTCGTCGAGCGTGATGTTGCGTGCGTTCAGCAGATCGGCATTGGCCTTGATGCGCACCGCGAAGGCCTTGCGCCCGTACACGGCCACCTGCGCCACGCCGTCGATGGTGGAGAGCGTGGGCGAGATCAGGTTCTCGGCATAGTCGTTGAGCTCCGAGGGGTTCATCGACGGCGAAATGAGCGCGATGAACAGCACCGGCGCATCGGCTGGATTCACCTTGCGGTACGAAGGCAGCTGCGTGAGCTCTTGCGGCAACTGGCGCTGGGCGCGCAGCAGCGCGGCCTGAACGTCGACGGCGGCGGCATCGATGTCGCGGCTGCTCACGAACTCGAGCGTGATCGAACTCACGCCCTGGGTGTTGACCGAGCTGATGGTCTGCAGGCCCGGAATGGTCGAGAACTGCTTCTCGAGCGGCAGCGCCACCGACGAGGCCATGGTGTCGGGGCTTGCCCCCGGCAACTGGGCGTTCACGTTGATGACCGGTGTGTTGTAGCTCGGCAGCGCGGCGACCGGAATGCTGAAATACGCAAAGATGCCCGCCACCACCACCGCGGCGGACAACAGCACCGTCATGGCGGGACGGCGGATGCACAGCTCCGAGATGTTCATGCGCGTTCCCGCGGGGTCTTGACGTCCGACGAGGCCGCGCTGCCCGGTGTGACGCCGGTCGTGCCCGCCGGCGCGGCCTTTGCGTCGACGCGGACCTTGCCGCCCGGGCGCACGTTTTGGCTGCCCTCGATGACCACCTGCTCACCCGGCTCGACGCCGCTCACCGCCACCTTCGTGCCGAAGGTATAGAGCACCTGGACTTTGCGGCGCGCCGCGGTGCCGGCCTGGTCCACCACGTAGAGCGAGGCGCCGTCGGGCAGCATCATGAGCGCCGCGGCCGGTACCACGGTGGCGCCTGCCAGCGTGCGCACCGTGATGCGCGTGCCCACGAACTGGCCGGGCCACAGGCTCTGGTCGCCGTTGTCGAACACCGCCTTCGCGCGCACGGTGCCGATCTGCGGGTCGACCGTGTTGTCGACGAAATTGAGCACCCCGCTCAGCGGCTCGCGCCGGCCGGTCACGAGCGCCTCGACCTTGGCGCGGCTGCGCGCGGCGGCCAGCAGGTCCTGCAGATTGGCCTCGGGCACGGGGAAGCTCACCGCAATGGGATCGAGCTGCGTGATGGTGACGAGGGACAGCGTGGGCTGCACCAGCGTGCCCGGATAGATGTTGACGGCGCCGATGCGCCCCGCGATGGGCGCACGCAGCGTGGCATAGCCCAGCGCCACTTGCGCCGACTGCACCGCGGCGCGGTCGGCCGCCACCGCGGCGCGCTGCGCCTCGAGCTGCGACAGCGTGGCGTCGGTGGCGCTCTTCGAAATGAAGTTCTGCGCCAGCAGTTCCTGGCTGCGCTTGTACTGGCGCTCCAGGTCGGCCAGCGTGGCCTCGTCGCGCTTCTGCTGCGCGCGGGCGCGGGCCAGGTTGGCCTGGTCATTGCGGTCGTCCAGCGTGAAGAGCAACTGGCCCTCCTTGACGAACTGCCCTTCCTTTACGTGCACCGCCGCCACGGTATTGGTGACCTGCGGCCGGAGATCGACGCTGTTGAGGGACACCACGCTGCCGTTGACCTGGACCGTGACCGGCACGTCCTGCCGCACGGCGGTTGCGAGCGTTACCAGTGCCGGCGGCGCGCCGTCGGCGGGTGCCACGCCCTTGGCGCCCGCGGCAGGCTTGGCGCTGCCTGCGGCAAGCCGATCGCCAGATCCGCTCCACCACCATCCTGCGGCGGCTACGATCGACACACCTGCAAGGGCGAAGACGAGTTTTTTCTTCATGGATTTTTTGTGCACTTTGGGCTGACAGCGGCTATTGGATCAGCGGCCAGTTCACAGTGTCGACGGGTACCGTAAAGATAAGTAAAGCGGCAACGCAATGGCCCGTGCACAACCCGCTGTGGCAGGCGCAAGGCCGAATTCAACCTCGCCGCTAAAATCGCCGCTCCACAGCCTCTGGATATACCCCATGAACCGCTGCAAGAAACCCACGAATGCTCTCACTTTCATAGCGCTTTGCACAGTAGCTGCAAGCCTTTTTTCCATTGACGCGGCGGCCCAGGCCGACATTCCCCGGCCGCAGACGCAGAACGAGTCGCTCGTGGGCGGCCGTACGTTCCCGGTCGGCACGCTGCGCGGCAAGTTCATGGTGATCGACGGGGTCGACGTCGAACTCGACGGCAAGCCTGACCGCATGGCGCCGGGCGGACGCATTCGCAGCGCCCAGAACATGCTGGTCATGTCGAGTGCCATCACGGGTCAGAAATACCTGGTCAATTACACGCGTGACGCAGCAGGCCTGCTGCGCGAGGTCTGGATCCTGACGCCCGACGAAGCCGTTGCCAGGCGCGAATCGCTCGACAAGCCGCTCCTGAACATCTGGCCGTTCACCACGAACGACACCGTCAACACGCAATAAAAATGCCAGCGGGCCCTCGCCCGCCGCGCTTCCGGACGCCGCGCGCGTCCGGTATTCCGCCTTCCCGCTCGGGAGGGCCAAGAGAGCACCCCATGAGCAAAAAAGTCTTTATCAAAACCTTCGGCTGCCAGATGAACGAGTACGACTCGGACAAGATGGCCGATGTGCTGAACGCCGCGCAGGGCTACGAGCCCACCCAGAACGTGGACGAGGCCGACCTGATCCTGTTCAACACCTGCTCGGTGCGCGAAAAGGCCCAGGAGAAGGTGTTCTCCGACCTGGGCCGCGTGAAGCACCTGAAGGCCAAGGGCGTGAAGATCGGCGTGGGCGGCTGCGTGGCCAGCCAGGAGGGCGATGCCATCATCGCGCGCGCGCCTTACGTCGACATCGTGTTCGGCCCGCAAACGCTGCACCGCCTGCCCGAAATGCTGAACGACCGCGAGCGGCTGGACCGCCCGCAGGTGGACATCAGCTTTCCCGAGATCGAGAAGTTCGACCACCTGCCGCCCGCACGGGTGGAGGGCGCTACGGCGTTCGTGTCGATCATGGAAGGCTGCTCCAAATACTGCAGCTACTGCGTGGTGCCCTACACCCGCGGCGAAGAAGTGAACCGCCCGCTGGACGACGTGCTGGTGGAGATTGCCGGCCTGGCCGACCAGGGCGTGCGCGAGGTCACGCTGCTGGGGCAGAACGTGAACGCCTACCGCGGCCGCATGGGCGATACGGCGGAAATTGCCGACTTCGCGCTGCTCATCGAGTACGTGGCCGAAATCCCCGGCATCGAGCGCATCCGCTACACGACCAGCCACCCGAACGAATTCACCCCACGGCTGATCGAGGCCTACGCCAAGGTGCCGCAGCTCGTGAGCCACCTGCACCTGCCCGTGCAGCACGGCAGCGACCGCATCCTGATGGCCATGAAGCGCGGCTACACCGCCATGGAATACAAGAGCACGGTGCGCAAGCTGCGCGCCATCCGGCCCGAGCTTGCGCTCTCCAGCGACTTCATCGTCGGCTTCCCGGGCGAGACCGACGAAGACTTTGCCAAGATGATGAAGCTGATCGACGACTGCCAGTTCGACAACAGCTTCAGCTTCATCTTCAGTCCGCGCCCCGGCACGCCGGCCGCGGCGCTGCACGACGACACGCCGCATGCGGTGAAGCTTGCGCGCCTGCAAACGCTGCAGCGCGTGATCGACGGCAACGTGCGCCGCTTCGGCGACGCGCTCGTAGGCACCACGCAGCGCGTGCTGGTCGAAGGCGCTTCGCGCAAGGACGCAAACGAGCTGATGGGCCGCACGGAGTGCAACCGCGTGGTCAACTTCGAAGGCGACGCACGGCTCGTCGGGCAGATGGCCGACCTGCGCATCACGCGCTCGCTCGCCTACACGCTGCGCGGCGAAGTGGCCACGCGCGAAACGTCGACGGCGCCGGCTCCGGCCGCGCTCGCCGCCTGATGGCGAAGCGGCCATCGACGCGGGGCTCGTTCCAGCAGCTCCTTCTTTTCGCATTCCTGCTCATCACCGCCTTGCTGGTGGGCGTGGTGCTGCGCTCTGTGTTCCAGTACGACGCGCTCATGAGCCAGAGCCGCGATGCGGCCGCCCGTGCGCTGCGGCTCTCGGGCGCGGCCCAGTCGCTGGCCGAGCGCAGCGCAGCCATGGAGCGCGCCGGTCGCCAGTCGCTGGTGCTGAACGACGCCGTGCTGCGCCGCCGCTTCGACGATGCCGCGCGTGAAGCGCACCAGGTGCTCGAACGGCTCGAGAACAACGGCCTTGCGCCGGCGGGCATCCAGATGTGGCGCGCCCAGCTCGGCGTGATCGAAGGCCTGATGAGCGGAAGCGCCGACAGCGCGCTCTCGCGCGAAAGCACCATGGCCATGCAGTTCCGCGAACTCGATTCGCTGAACACCAACCTGGCGCAGCAGGCGCAGTTCCTCATCGAAACGCAGAACGACGCGCTGGCCAAGCGCATCGAGAACGCGCGCCGCCGCCTCATGCGCGAGGTGATCGCCGCCAGCGTGCTCGCCGTGTCTCTGGCCTTGGCTTTTGGCATCTGGCTGGCGCGCCCGTTCAAGCGGCTGGAGCACGCCATCGTCGGCCTCGGGCAAAACCGGCTCGACGAGCCGATCGACATTCGCGGTCCGGCCGACATTCGGCGCGTGTCGCAGCAGCTGGAGTGGCTGCGATTGCGCCTGACTGAACTGGACGCCGACAAGGCGCGCTTCCTGCGCCATGTATCGCATGAGCTGAAAACGCCGCTGGCCGCGCTGAGGGAAGGCGTTTCGCTGCTCGAAGACGGGGTGACGGGCCCGCTGAATCCGGCCCAGCTGGAAGTGGCGCAAATCCTGAACCAGAACACCGTGTCGCTGCAGGGCCAGATCGAGGCGCTGCTGCGCTTCAATGCCGCGGCCTTCGAGGCGCGCGAGCTGCGCCGCGAACGCACCGAGTTGCTGCCGCTGATCGAGGAACAGATCGAGGCGCAGCGCCTGCAGTGGCAAGCGCACGGCTTGCGCGTACGCGCAGAGGGCGAACCGCTCACCGTCACGGTGGACCGCACCAAGCTCGGCACCGCCATTGCAAACCTGCTGTCCAACGCCATCCGCTATTCGGCGCGCGGCGGAGTCATCAATATCGTGGTGTCGAGCACGCCGGATTCGGCCTGCATCGATGTCAATGACGCCGGCCCGGGTATTGCCGAAAGCGACCGCGACCGCATTTTCGAGCCGTTCTACCGGGGCGAACGCCAACCCGAGCATGCGGTCAAGGGCACCGGCATCGGCCTTTCCATCGTGCAGGAGTACATTGCTGCCCATGGGGGCCGCATCACCCTGCAGCCGAGCGGGCCTGGCGCGCGTTTTCGCATCGAACTGCCGCGCACGGCCTGATCCCGGATCCAGCCTCCAGAACAACCCACCGCGAATCCTTCGTGAAGCCTCCGGGCATCCACCTGAAACACTGCCTTTTGTCTTTCCTTCGTCGATCCATGTCTTTTTCGTTCGTCCGCAGTTCGACCTTCTACGGGGCGATGGCCGTGCCTTTCGTCCTGCTGCTGGCCGCCTGCGCGACGCAACCCGAGCCCCCGGCCGAGGCCACCGCCCTGCCGCCGCCGCCCGTGGTGCCGCGCGTGATGCCCGTGGAGGCCGAGCCCAAGGCGCCGGCCACGCAGCCGGCATCGCTCTTCACATTGATGACTCAAGGCCCCGTGGCGGCGATGCTGGCCTATGCCGACAAGGTGCGTCCGCTGGGCGGCGCCGAGCTGAGCGCCGAGATCACCCGCGCCGGCGATCCGGGCGATTCGCCCAGCGCACAGATGCAGCTGGCGCTGCTGCTTGCGCAGACGCGCGTGCCGGCCGACCTGGCGCGCGCCCTTGGGCTGATGCAGCGCGTGGCGGCCAACCCCTCACCCGAAGCGCAGCCGCTGCAGCCGCTCGCGCGCGCACTGGCCGCGCGCTACGTGGAACAGCGCCGCGTCGAAGACGACCGCGACAAGCAGGTGCAGCAGCTGCGCGAAAGCCAGCGCCGCATCGACCAGCTGAACGACCGCATCGAAGCGCTGCGCGCCATCGAGCGCAGCTTTGCGCGCCCGAACGCGCCGGCACCGACCCTGCCCCCACCCAACGGCCCCAAGCCCACCCCATGAACATCCAGCGGTTGCAGAAAGAGTTCCCTCGATGAGCACGACCGGCGCGCGCCTGCTGGTGGTGGACGACGACCCGGACATGCTGCGGCTGCTTTCGATGCGGCTGAGTTCGGTCGGCTACCAGGTCACGGCCGTGACCTCGGCCGAAACCGCGCTTACGCAGCTCGAGATCGAGCATCCGCAGCTGGTGCTCAGCGACGTGCGGCTGCCCGGCCGCGACGGACTCCAGCTGTTCGACGAGATCAGGAAACGCCATCCTTCCCTGCCGGTGATCCTGCTCACCGCGCACGGCACCATTCCCGATGCCGTGGAGGCCACGGCGCGCGGCGTGTTCACTTATCTCACCAAGCCGTACGACGGCCGCGAGCTGCTCGACAAGATCGCCCAGGCGCTGGCACTCGGCGCTCCCGCCAGCACGCCCGCCAAGGCCGGTGACGAAAGCTGGCGTGCCGAAATCGTGAGCCGCAGCAACCGCATGTCCGAGCTGCTGGCCGAGGCGCGCATGGTCGCCAAGTCGGACGCCTCGGTGCTGCTGCGCGGCGACAGCGGCGCGGGCAAGGAGCTGCTGGCGCGCGCCATCCACCGGGCGAGCGCTCGCGCCGACAAGCCCTTCGTGGCGGTCAATTGCGGCGCCATTCCCGAGGCGCTGCTCGAGTCGGAACTGTTCGGCCACATGAAGGGCGCGTTCACCGACGCGCATGCCAACCACAAGGGCCTGTTCCAGCAGGCCGACGGCGGCACGCTGCTGCTGGACGAAATCGGTGACATGCCGCCCGCGCTGCAGGTCAAGCTGCTGCGCGTGCTGCAGGAGCGCGCGGTACGGCCACTGGGCGCCAGCCAGTCGATCGAAGTCGACGTGCGCATCATCTCGGCCACCCACCGCGACCTGGACGCGGCCATGGAAGCAGGCCAGTTCCGCGAAGACCTTTATTACCGCCTGAACGTGGTCACGCTCACGCTGCCGCCGCTGTCGGCGCGCCGCGAAGACATACCGCTGCTGGCCAACCACTTCCTGCAGAAGCTGTCGACCAAGTACGGCAAGCGGCTCTCGGGCTTTGCGCCCGAGGCGCTGAAGGCGCTGGCCACAGCCGCCTGGCCGGGCAATGTGCGGCAGCTCTACAACGTGGTGGAGCAGGTTTGCGCGCTGTCGAGCTCGCCGCTCATTCCGCTGGCGCTGGTGCAGCGGGCGCTGCGCGTGCCGACGGTCGAGGTCCAGACCTATGCCGAGGCCAAGCAGCGTTTCGAGCGCGATTACCTGGTCGGGCTGCTCAAGCTCACCGACGGCAACGTGGCCGACGCCGCCCGCCTGGCCGACCGCAATCGCACCGAGTTCTACCGGCTTCTGCAAAAGCATGAACTCACGCCGGGCCACTTCAAGGCCGACCCTGTCGCTCCGGGTAGCGAGCCTGTCGCTGACTAGCGACGGCGCTAAGTTGTTGATTTGAAAGGCTCTTTCCCGACTGCCTGCCAGGCTTGTCGGGATTCGGCGACAAAAACAGAGGTTTCGGAGCCTCCCAAACGGCTCCAACCCCGAAAACCGCATTCAGATCGCGCCAAGTTGTTGATCTGAAAGGGGTTTTTCTACCTGGCACAGGGTTTGCCCCTGTACAGGCATGACAGCACTCAACAGCCCATCTTTCGCACTGCGCCAGCAGCGCGACGGCCTGCGTCAAAAGCAGTTTTCCCCCGTGCGGCCCCGTGCCGCCGGTCATTCGCTGGCCGCGCTCGCAAGCGCGGGCGGCGCCGAACCGGATTGCGTGATCAAGCGCTTTCCTGCCATTGGCGACACCCCTTCCCTCGACAAGCAACGTTGGTAAATCACACATGAAGCCAAACGACTTCTCCCAACTGAACGTGCTGACCGAAGCCGACTTTTCGCACCGCAGCCCGGTGCGCGAAGAACGCCACCCCAATTCCGTGACCGCTCCGCCGGTCAACCGCGGCTCCATGGCGCCCCGCCCCTGGCGCGGCTTCTGGAACAGCATTGGCACCGCCTTGCTGGTCAAGCTCGGCGCCGGCGGCAAGCCGGAGCGCGAAACCGCCGAAGCCAGCGAGCAGGTCAAGCAGCCGTGGCAGCGCGCCGCGGCGCAGCGCCGCTTCGCCTTCATGGCGCTTACGCTGCTGAGCACCGTGATTGCGTCCGCGCTGTTTGCCGGCGTGCAACCCGACTACGACAACATCTGGCTCGAATACGGCCAGATCGGCCTGTACGGCCTGCTTTCGGGCTGGGTCGTCACCGGCTTTGTCACGGCGCTCATGGGCTTTTACGTCTCGGTGCGCGGTGACAAGCACGCCCTGTCGGTCAAGCAGGTGGCCAACCACCCGATGAACCCCGAGGCACGCACCGCCATCATCATGCCGATCTGCAACGAAGACGTTGCCACGGTGTTCGCCGGCCTGCGCGCCACCTGCGAATCGGTTGCTGCCACCGGGCACGCCAAGCAGTTCGACGTGTTCGTGCTGTCCGACAGCTACAACCCCGAAACCGCCGCCGCCGAGCGCGCCGCCTGGGAAGACCTTCGCGCCGCACTGGCCGACAGCCCGAACCAGCCGCAGGTCGAGGTGTACTACCGCCTTCGCACCCGCCGCACGCACCGCAAGGCCGGCAACGTGGCCGACTTCTGCCGCCGCTGGGGCAAGGACTACCGCTACATGGTGGTGCTCGACGCCGACTCCGTGATGAGCGGCGACTGCCTGACCTCGATGGTCAAGCTGATGGAAGCCAACCCGACCGCCGGCATCATCCAGACCGCCACGCAGGCCATCGGCCACGTGACGCTGCATGCCCGCGCGCAGCAATTCGCTTCCCGCGTGACGGGCCGCCTGTTCACGCTGGGCATGCAGTTCTGGCAACTGGGCGAATCGCACTACTGGGGCCACAACGCGATCATCCGCGTCGAGCCCTTCATGAAGCACTGCGCGCTGGCCCCCATCAAGGGCACCGGCGGCATGTCGGGCGGCATCATGTCGCACGACTTCGTCGAAGCCGCGCTGATGCGCCGCGCCGGCTACAACGTGTGGCTCTGCGCCGATCTGGTCGGCAGCTACGAGCAGCAACCGCCGGACCTGCTGGCCGAGCTGCAGCGCGACCGCCGCTGGTGCCAGGGCAACCTGCAGAACGCCCGCCTGATGGCCGAGCCCGGCATTCACCCGGTGCACCGCGCGATGTTCGTGACCGGCACCATGGCTTATGTCTCGGCACCGCTGTGGCTGGCTTTCCTGACGCTCGGCACCGCGCTGTGGCTGAGCGGCTCGAGCCTCATCTCCAGCTGGAGCGTGCTGCCGGCGGAACTGGCCGGCCTGTGGATCTGGACCCTGTGCCTGTTGTTCCTGCCCCGCGTGCTCGGCATTGCCGCCGTGCTGATGCGCGGCGAACAACGCCAGTACGGCGGCCTGTGGGGCCTGGTGAAGAGCTCGGTCCTCGAAAGCGCCCTGGCCATCGTGCAAGCGCCGGTTCGCATGCTGGCTCACTCGCTGTTCGTGCTGGTTGCCCTCACCGGCATCAAGCTCGACTGGAAGTCGCCCCCGCGTGAAGCCGCTGCCGTGCCGTGGAAGGTTGCCGTGTCGCAACTCGCTCCCATGAGCATCGTGGTCGGTGCGCTGGCCCTGGGCGTTGCAATGATCGACCCGAGCGCGCTGATCTGGCTCATGCCCGTTGGCCTGCCGCTGCTGCTGGCGATTCCGCTCACGGTG
Source organism: Variovorax sp. S12S4 (assembly GCF_023195515.1). Classification (NCBI taxonomy): domain Bacteria; kingdom Pseudomonadati; phylum Pseudomonadota; class Betaproteobacteria; order Burkholderiales; family Comamonadaceae; genus Variovorax; species Variovorax sp. S12S4. Next base: position 2,699,292 of record NZ_JALPKR020000002.1, on the reverse strand, counting down.
CTGACCAGCCAGATCGCCCTGGGCACGTCGCTGCGCGACCGCGGCTTCCTGTTGATTCCCGAAGAGTCGCGTTCGCCGGCCGTGCTGCGCCGCGCCTGGATGCATGCGGTGCGCCTTGCGCGTCCCGCGGCACTGGCCACAGCCTGATGCGCTGAAGACACAGCCCCAAAAAAAGCCGGCCTCAGGGTCGGCTTTTTTTATGGTGCGTGGCTAGAATCGCGCCTTCCTTTTTTCAACCCACGGATCCCTCGATCCCCTGGAGCGCCAAGTGCCCCGATTCGCCGTCACCACCCTCTGACGCCGACAACACCACTCGCTGGTCATGTCGGGCGCCTAGCTGCGTTCCCTCACTGACCAGGCACGGCCCGCTTGCTGCGGCCGCCGAGTCGATCTCTCTTCCAGCTTCGCTCCCGCACGTTGTCGGTTCTTCCTGATTTGCATCTGGAGAACAACGTGTTCCCTCTCTCTTCTCTTTCATCCGTTCCGCTGCTCAAGTACCCGCGTACTGCGCATCTGGAAGGCTCGCGCTTGCAGGCCGGCGACACCGACGATGGCCAGACGCCGTTGTCCGCGCTGCAGGGCCAGCATGTGGTCATCGAGGAAAAGCTCGATGGCGCCAATGCGGCCGTGTCGTTCACCTCTGGGGGCGAGCTGCTGCTGCAATCGCGCGGCCACTATCTCGCGGGCGGCGCCAGCGAGCGCCAGTTCAACCTGTTCAAGCACTGGGCTGCCGCGCACGAGCCGACGCTGCTCGAACGGCTCGAGGACCGCTATGTGATGTACGGCGAGTGGTGCTTTGCAAAGCACAGCTGCTGGTACGACCGGCTGCCCGCGTTCTTTCTGGAGTTCGACCTCTACGATCGCCAAGCGCAGTGCTTCCTGTCGACACCCGCACGGCACGCATTGCTCGACGGCAGCCCGGTACTTTCGGTACCCGTGCTCTACGAAGGCGAGATGCCGCACCAGGCGAAGGCACTGCGCTCGCTCGTGCGGCCATCGCTCGCGCGCAGCGCCGGCTGGAAAGTGGCCTTCGAACAGGCCGTGATGCAGGAAGGCCAGCCGCTCGAGCTCGTGCGGCAGCAGACCGACCTGTCCGACTTGGCTGAGGGCCTGTACCTCAAGACCGAGTCGCAGGGCGAGGTGACCGGCCGCTACAAGTGGGTGCGGCCTGATTTCGTGCAGACCATCCTCGACTCGGGCTCGCACCACAGCCGCCGGCCCGTGCTGCCCAACCAGCTCGCGCGAGGTGTCGACCTCTACGCGCCGACGCCGCAAGTGGGCTGGCAAGACCTGGGGCTACGCACGTTCCGCGACCCCGCAGAACTGACAACAACAAGGAGGCCGCGATGACCTACGACGACTTGCGCGCACTGGTGCCGACGCCTCCGCAGGGCTACGACTGGGCCGAGTGCTGCGAACTGCTGCCGGCCCTGCTGCGCCTTGAAGAGACGCCGCAAGACCCGCACTACCACGCCGAAGGCAACGTCGGCATCCATACGCGCATGGTGCTGGACGCGCTGATGCAGGATCCGCACTACCAGCGTGCCGGCGCCGACGTCCGCTTCGTGCTGTTCATGGCCTGCCTGCTGCACGACATCGCCAAGCCGGACACCACCGTGATCGACGAAGCCAGCGGCCGTATCGGCCAGCCGGGCCATTCGCGCCGCGGCTCGGTCGATGTGCGCGTGCTGATGTGGAAGGCCCGCGTGCCGTTCGCGCTGCGCGAAGCCGTGTGCCGGATCATCGCGGTGCACCAGGTACCGTTCCACGCCTTCGCCTCGCGCAAGGGGGTGCGACCCGAGTGGCTGGTGCACAAGCTCTCGTGGGAACTGAGCCTGCCCGACCTGTGCTGCGTGGCGCGCTGCGACATGCTCGGGCGCCACTACGAGAAGCGCGCAGACAGCATGGCCGACATCGCGCTTTTCGAGGAATTGGCCCGGGAAGAAGGCTGCTGGGAAGGCTCTCGCCAAATGGCCGATGCCCACACGCGCCTGGCTTACTTCCGAGGCGCGGACACCAGTCCCGACTACCCGTTGTTCCAGGCTGCGGGGTCGCAGGTCACGGTGATGTGCGGCCTGCCCGCGAGCGGCAAGAACCACTGGGTGGCGCAGCACCGCAAGGGCTGGCCGGTCGTGTCGTTCGACGATGCGCGTGCCGAACTGGGGTTGAAGCACGGCGAGAACGACGGGCTGGCCGCACACCATGCGGTCGATGGGGCCAAGGCGCTGCTGCGCAAGCAGGAGCGCTTCGTCTGGAATGCCACGCACCTGAGCCAGCAGATGCGCACCAAGACGCTGGATCTGCTCTGGGCGTATCACGCCCGGATCGAGCTGGTGTACCTGGAGGTGCCGCACCCCGAGCTGATGCGCCGCAACCGGGAGCGCGACACGACGCTGTCGAACGCGGGCATCGAGCGGATGCTGCATCGCTGGGAGCTGCCGGCGCCCGTGGAGGCGCACGCGACGGTCTACGAGGTGCAGACCTGAAAACGACGAAGCCCGCCGGGGAATGTCCCGGGCGGGCTTCTGTCTATCTATATATATGCGTGGGCTCAGAACGGCAACTTCGGACCGCCCGGGCCACCCATTCCGCCCATGCCCTTCATGCCGCCCATCTTCTTCATCATCTTCATGAGGCCGCCGCCCTTCATCTTCTTCATCATGCCCTGCATCTGCTCGAACTCGTTGAGCAGGCGGTTCACTTCCTGAACCTGCACGCCGGCGCCGGCCGCGATGCGGCGCTTGCGGGTGGCCTTGAGCAGTTCGGGCTTGCGGCGCTCCAGCGGCGTCATGCTCTGGATGATGCCTTCCTTGCGGCGGATGTCGCGCTCGGCGCGGGTCATATCGGCCTCGGTGGCCTTGGCGGCCATCTGCTGCGGCAGCTTGTCCATCAGGCTGGAGAGGCCGCCCATCTGCTTCATCTGCTGCAGCTGGCCGAGAAAGTCGTTCAGGTCGAAGCCCGCGCCGCTCTTGACCTTGGCCGCGAGCTTCTGCGCCGCCGCCACGTCGACGCCGGCCGTGACCTGCTCGACCAGCGCAACGATGTCGCCCATGCCCAGGATGCGGCCGGCATGGCGCTCGGCGTCGAACACCTCCAGGCCGTCGATCTTCTCGCTCGTGCCGGCAAACTTGATCGGCACGCCCGTGACCTGGCGCACCGACAGCGCCGCGCCGCCGCGTGAATCGCCGTCGGTCTTGGTCAGGATGATGCCGGTGAGCGGCAGCGCATCCTTGAAGGCCTTGGCGGTGTTGATCGCATCCTGGCCCTGCATCGCATCGACCACGAACAGCGTTTCGACGGGGTCGAGCGCGCCGTGCAGCTGCTTGATTTCGGTCATCAGCACTTCGTCGATGGCGAGGCGGCCGGCCGTGTCGACCAGCAGCACATCGAAGAAATGGCGCTTGGCATGGTCGAGCGCGGCGCGTGCAATGTCGAGCGGCTTCTGGTCCGGCGTGCTCGGGAACCATTCGGCGCCGGCCTGCTTGGTCACCATCTTGAGCTGCTCGATGGCGGCGGGCCGATACACGTCGCCCGACACGGTCAGCACCTTCTTCTTGCGCTTTTCGATCAGGTGCTTGGCCAGCTTGGCGGTGGTGGTGGTCTTGCCCGCGCCCTGCAGGCCGGCCATCAGGATCACCGCCGGCGGCTGGGCCGCAAGGTTGATGTCGGACACGCCCTCGCCCATGGTGGCCGCGAGTTCGCGGTTGACGATGCCGACCAGCGCCTGACCCGGCTTGAGCGAGCCCAGCACCTCCTGGCCAAGTGACTTTTCCTTCACGCGGGCGACGAAGTCGCGCACTACGGGCAGCGCCACGTCGGCCTCGAGCAGCGCCATGCGCACTTCGCGCAGCATGTCCTGCACGTTGCTTTCGGTAATGCGCGCCTGGCCGCTCATCGTCTTGACGAGGCGGGAGAATTTTTCTGAGAGGGCGGTGGCCATGGAAGAAATGCCTTGCTGCCCGCCGCGGCGGGTCATTGGGAAGTGGTAACTGATGTGAGTGTCGGCCGCCTGCGCCCATTCGCGAAACACCGCCAGAACGGCTTTGCCGAACCGCAGGTGTTGCCCCGGCAGCGGGTTGGCGATGCGCCACGATGTGCGCGAAGACTGGGGGCGAGCCTATTACACTCCTGCAATGATTTTAGCGATCCCCTCCCCACTTGCCGTGGCGCTGGGCATCGCCACCGCGGCTGCCTACGGATTTGCCGCCGCCGCGGGCGCCCGCCTGAGTCGAAAAGCCACCCAGTGGGCCCTGGGGCTCGCATGGCTGCTGCATGCCGCGGTGCTGGCCCACGGCCTGATCGGCAGCCAGCCGCGCTTCGGCTTTGCGCCGGCGCTCTCCGTCACGGCATGGCTGGTGCTTACCGTCTACGCGGTCGAAAGCCGCATGTACCCGCAACTGAAAGTTCGGCGGGCGCTGGCTTGGCTAGGCGCGGCCGCGGTGGTGCTGGCCGTTCTGTTTCCCGGCACGCCGCTGCACGTTTCGGCATCGCCCTGGCTACCGCTGCACCTGGCGCTCGGAATTGCGTCCTATGGTTTGTTCGGCGCAGCTGTCGTGCATGCCTGGCTGATCACACGGGCTGAAAAGCAGATTCGCCTCGCCACCGAGCCGCAGGCCGGGGTGCCGCTGCTCACGCTCGAACGGCTCACCTTCCGCTTTGTCACGGCGGGGTTCGTTCTGCTTTCCGCCACGCTGCTGGCGGGCCTGCTGTTCAGCGAAACGCTGTACGGAGCCACGGTGCGCGCCTGGAAGTGGGACCACAAGACAGTGTTCTCGGTGCTGGCGTGGATGAGCTTTGCCGTGCTGCTGGTGGGGGGCGCGCGCTTCGGCTGGCGCGGCCGCACGGCGCGCCGCGTGCTGTATGCCGGCTCCGCCTTGCTGCTGCTGGCCTATGTGGGTTCGCGTTTTGTGCTCGAAGTGGTGCTGGCGCGCGGCACGGCATGAAATACCTGCTCGTCCTCGCGGTGCTCTGGGTGGCAATCTGGCTCTGGCGCAAGAACCGCCGCGAAGAAATGCGCGACGCGCAGCGCGAAAAGGCAGCCCGCGCCCAGCGCCAGCCCGCCGCACCGGCCGCACCCAAGGCCATGCTGCGCTGCGCGCATTGCGGCTTGCACCTGCCTGCGAGCGATGCGCTCGGCGGCCCGGGCGACGCGGTCTACTGCAGCGCTGCGCACCGTGAGGCCGCCGAGCGCGGCTGAACGGGTGCTGCCTCCATGAGCTCGTCTCTCTGGTCGCGCGGCGAGGCCGTCACCGACTGGGACGTGCTCGAGCCGGGCCGCAGCGAAAGCGCCGCGCTGCTGCGGCTGTGGCGCGGTTTCATGGCGGCGCGCTGCTTCGTGGCGCTGGTGCTCGTGCTGTTGCAGGGCGTTTCCTTCGCACTCGGACAGACAATGCAGCCGTTGGCCATTGCGCTTTCGGCGGGCTACCTGGCGGCGACCTGGCTGGGTGCGCGCTACGCGCATTTCACGCCGCCGATCCGGGGCTTTGCGGCGCTCTGGTTCGTCACCATCGGCATCGACCTGGGCACCTTCACCGCGCTCCAGGTGCTGCAAGGCGGCAACATCAACTACACGCCGCTGTTCGCACTGCCGGTGCTCATGAGCGCGGTGCTCGGCACGGTGACCGTGGGCCTGGGCACCACGGCCACTGTCACGCTGCTGTTGCTGGCGGATGCGGGCTGGCACTGGCTCCAGCAGCCCGGCGATTCGTCCACCCGCTTCGTGCAGGCGGCGCTCACGGGCACCGGGCTCTTCGTGGTGGCGCTGCTGGCGCACGAACTCGCACGCCGGCTCGCACGAGAAGAAGCCACCGCCGAGCGCAACCGCAGCAGTGCGCAAATGCAGGCGCAAGTGAACGACCTGGTGATCGAAACGCTGAGCGAGGGCGTGCTGGTGATCGACGCCGAAGGCCTGGTGCACGCGGCCAATCCGGCCGCCGATGCCATCCTCGGGCAAGGCCTGGCCAAGCTCCCCCTGCCCTTTGCGCTGCACACGCAGCCCGCGTGGCATGCGCTGGCCGCGCTGGCGCGCCAGACCTTTGCGCGACGGGCGCCGCAATCCGAAGAAATTCCGGTGGCGCAAGCGCGCGGCGCGGCACGCGAGGTACGCGTGCGCACGCGGCTCACGCCCACCAGCGACCAGCGCGTGGACAGCCTGTGCGTGATGTTCCTTCAAGACCTGCGCGAACTCGAGGCCCGCATCCGCACCGAGAAGCTGGCGGCAATGGGCCGCATGTCGGCTGCAGTGGCACATGAAATCCGCAATCCGCTGGCCGCCATCACGCAAGCCAGCGCGCTGCTCAACGAAGACCTCACCGATCCCGCGCACCGAAAGCTGACCAGCATGGTGCAGCACAACGCCCAGCGTCTCGCACGCATCGTGGACGACGTGCTCGACGTTTCACGTGCACGCCAGCAGCGCGTTCTTTCGCTCGGCGAGCAGGTCGCGCTCGACCCCGCCGTGCGCGCCCTCGCCGAAGAATGGGTGCGCCAGACGCAGCGCCCGGGCGTTCTCATCACGCTCGATGCCGCCGACAGCGAGGTGCGCTTCGACGTCGAGCACCTGCGCCGGCTGCTCGTGAACCTGCTGGACAACGCGGCGCGCTACGCCGGCAAGCGCGAGGGCTCGATCCAGGTCGTCACCACCACGCAGCGCGGAAGCTCAGGCCGGCCGAGCCTGCAGGTGTGGAGCGACGGCGCGCCGCTGGAGCCCGCGGTGCAGCGCCATTTGTTCGAGCCGTTTTTCTCTTCCGAAAGCCGCTCCAGCGGACTCGGCCTGTTCTTGTGCCGCGAGCTGTGCCGGCGCCATGGCGCCACCATCGGCTACGAGCGCCGGGCGCTTGTGGCGGGCGGACCCGAAGGCAACGAATTCTTCGTCAGCTTCGCTCCCAGCGAAATCCGGCTGACACAATAGCGCCGTGAGCACTCCCAATCCCCCTTCCCTGCAGCGCCCGGCCAACATCCTGGTCATCGACGACGAGCCCGACCTGCGCACGCTGTACGAACTCACGCTGCTGCGCGAGGGCTACCGCGTGGAAGCCGCGGGCAGCGTTTCGGAAGCATGGGAGCACCTGGAGGCCGGGCAATTCGATGCGGTGATCACCGACATGCGGCTGCCCGACGGCCAGGGCATGGAAATCATCCATCGCATCCAGAAAGACCAGCGCACCGAGCGCTGCGTGGTGATGACGGCGTACGGCTCCGCCGAGAACGCGGTCGAGGCGCTGAAAGCCGGCGCGTTCGATTACCTGACCAAGCCCGTCGACCTGAAGCAGTTCCGCGCCGTGGTTGCCTCCGCCGTGCAGGCGCAGCAGGCCGCGCCCGCCAAGACCACGAAAGCGGCACCGGCGGCACAGGGCGAACGTGCCGGCGACACGCCCGGCGTGACAGGCAGCGGCATTGCGGCGCTCGAGCGGCTGGTGGGCAACTCGGAGCCGATGCGCCTGGTCAAGTCGCGCATTGCCAAGGTGGCGCGCGGCATGGCGCCCGTGCTGGTGCGCGGCGAATCGGGCACCGGCAAGGAGTTGGTGGCGCGCGCCGTGCACGCCTGCAGCCAGCGCAGCGACGGCCCGTTCGTTGCGGTCAACTGCGGCGCCATTCCGGAGAACCTGCTCGAGGCCGAATTCTTCGGCGCACGCAAGGGCTCGTACACCGGCTCGTCGCAAGACCGCGATGGCTACTTCCAAGCCGCGCGAGGCGGTACGTTGTTCCTCGACGAAATCGGCGACCTGCCGCTGGCCATGCAGTCCAAGCTGCTGCGCGCGATCCAGGAGCGCAGCGTGCGCTCCATCGGCTCCACGCAGGAAGACGCGGTCGACGTGCGCATCGTGAGCGCCACGCACAAGGACCTGCACGCCGAGGTCAATGCGGGCCGCTTTCGCCAGGACTTGTTCTACCGGCTCAACGTGATCGAGATTGCGGTGCCCGCGCTGCGCGACCGGCGCGAGGACCTCCCGGCCCTGTGCGCCGCTTTGCTCGCGCGCATTGCGCACGACGGCGGACTGCCGGTGCCGCATCTTTCCGGCGACCTGCTGCACCGTCTCGCGCAGCATCCGCTGCACGGCAATGTGCGCGAACTCGAAAACCTGCTGCACCGCGCCGTGGCGCTCAACGACGGCGACGAACTGCACCTGGACCTGATGGGCGGTGGACAGCCAGCCGTCGCGGGGCTTGCGGCTTCGGCGCCCTCGCCTTCTCCGCCGCCGGACGACGGCGAACCGCCCGCCGCTGCAGCACCCGCGGCCGCCTTCGTTGAACCCAAGACCGCACCGCCGCCCTTGCCGTCCGACCTGCAGGCCTATCTCGACCAGCAGGAGCGCGAAATTCTGGTGCGTGCGCTGCATGAAAGCGGCTTCAACCGCACCGCCGCAGCCGCACGGCTCGGCATGAGCCTGCGCCAGATCCGCTATCGCATCGCGCGCCTGGGCATCACCACGCCCAACGGCGACGAAGGTACCGCGAGCAATGCCGACGATTGAAGCAGCAACGTCGAACGCAAGCGGCGACGACGGCCTCTGGCGCGCCGGCTGGTACCGCTTTGCAAAGGCGCTGCAATCGCCGAATTTCGGCCCGCGACCGGCAGGCGCGCAGACCGACCTGATCGTGCTGCATTCCATCAGCCTGCCGCCCGGCGAATATGGCGGCGATGCGGTGCAGCAGCTCTTCGCAAACCAGCTCGACTGGGACGCGCACCCTTACTTCCAATCCATTCGCGGCCTGCAGGTTTCCTCGCACTTCTATGTGCGGCGCAACGGTGAACTCTGGCAGTTCGTGAGCTGCGACGATCGCGCCTGGCATGCCGGCGTCTCGTCCTGGCGCGGCCGCGAAAACTGCAACGACGATTCGATCGGCATCGAGCTCGAAGGCCTGGAAGGCCAGCCTTTCGACGAGGCCCAATACGAAACGCTGGCCAGCCTTTGCGCGGCGATTGCGCAGCACTACGCCATCGCGTTCATCGCGGGCCACGAGCACATTGCGCCGGGCCGCAAACAGGATCCGGGCGCGGGCTTCGATTGGCAATTGCTGCGCGGGCAGCTCGGCTGGAGTCCGCGGATGTTCCCCGAACAGGTGCTGCCGCTCTAATTTTTTTAATCGGTCGGCGGTATGCGATGCGGCGTTCTTGCGCCGCAGCAATCTCTAAAATTTGGAGCGCGCCTCCAGCAACCATGCGCCTTGCAGGCCCAAATCCGCTTGCAAGCCACAGCCCGCGCGGGTTGCGCGACCATAGGCCAGTATTCATGGGCATCGCTGGCCGAGTGCCGCGCCCAAACAAATACGCCACTGTGTTGAATATCTCAAAAAACACTACATCTAGTGGTTGTAGACGCTTCGCACCCTAGATATAGTGTCTTCCGTCCGGTCATCACGCACCGGCGCAATGCCCCGCCAAGGCATTGCCACCCAACAAGAATTGCCACACCGAGAGGAAGCGAATGCAAACAGCCCTGAACACCCCATCGACCCCGCGTGCCGTTCCCTCGACGCCGCAGCAGCAGCAACGAGACACTGCTGGCTCGCCCACCGGTCAGAACCTCGCGCACTACCAGATCATCCGCCGCAACGGCGCCGTGGTTCCCTTCGAACCCAACAAGATCGCCATCGCGATGATGAAAGCCTTCCTGGCGGTGCACGGCACCCAGGGCGCGGCTTCGGCCAGCGTGCGTGAAACGGTCGACGCCCTCACGCAAGGCGTGATCCGCGCCATGGTCCGCTCGCGTCCGGGCGGCGGCACCTTCCACATCGAAGACGTGCAAGACCAGGTCGAGCTCGGCCTCATGCGCGGCGGCCACCACGAAATTGCGCGCGCCTACGTGCTGTACCGCGAACGCCGCACGCAAGAGCGCTCCAAGCAAGGCACGCAGGAAACGCCGGCTGCGCCGCTGCTCCACGTGCTGGACCGCGGCGAGCGCGTGGCGCTCGACCTGAACGAACTCAAGGGCCTGATCGAATCGGCTTGCGAAGGCTTGGGCGACGGCATCAGCGCCGCACCGATCGTCGCCGAGACGATGCGCAACCTGTACGACGGCGTGCCGCTCGACGAGGTGTACAAGGCCTCGATCCTGGCCGCCCGCACGCTCATCGAGAAGGACCCCGACTACACCTTCGCGACCGCCCGCCTGCTGCTGCACACGATCTTCAAGGAAATCATCGGCCGCGAAGTCATGCCCGCCGAGCGCGCGCAGACCTACGCCGACTACTTCCCGCAGTTCATCAAGAAGGGCGTCGAGAACGAACTGCTCGACGAGAAGCTGCTGCAGTACGACCTGCCCCGCCTGGGCGCGGCGCTCAAGGCCGAGCGCGACAACCAGTTCGACTACCTCGGCCTGCAGACGCTGTACGACCGCTACTTCCTGCACGTGCGCAAGTCGCGCATCGAACTGCCGCAAGCCTTCTTCATGCGCGTGGCCATGGGCCTCTCGCTGAACGAAATCGACCGCGAAGCCCGCGCCATCGAGTTCTACGAAGTGCTGTCTTCGTTCGACTTCATGTCGAGCACGCCCACGCTCTTCAACGCCGGCACGCTGCGCTCGCAGCTGTCCAGCTGCTACCTGACCACCGTGCCCGACGACCTGGACGGCATCTACGAGTCGATCAAGGAAAACGCCCTGCTCTCGAAGTTTGCGGGCGGCCTGGGCAACGACTGGACCCGCGTGCGCGCACTGGGCAGCCACATCAAGGGCACCAACGGCGAATCGCAGGGCGTGGTGCCGTTCCTCAAGGTGGTGAACGACACCGCCGTGGCGGTGAACCAGGGCGGCAAGCGCAAGGGCGCGGTCTGCACGTACCTTGAAACCTGGCACCTCGACATCGAGGAGTTCCTGGAACTGCGCAAGAACACCGGCGACGACCGCCGCCGCACGCACGACATGAACACGGCCAACTGGATTCCCGACCTCTTCATGCGCCGCGTGATGGAAAAGGGCACCTGGACGCTGTTCTCGCCGTCCAACGTGCCCGACCTGCACGACCTGTTCGGCGCCGACTTCGAGAAGGCGTATGTCGCCTACGAAGAAAAGGCGGCGCGCGGCGAGATCAAGCCCGCCCGCACCATCCAGGCATCGGACCTGTGGCGCAAGATGCTCACGATGCTGTTCGAGACCGGCCATCCCTGGATCACATTCAAGGACGCCTGCAACGTGCGCTCGCCGCAGCAGCACGCCGGCGTGGTTCACTCGTCGAACCTGTGCACCGAGATCACGCTGAACACCAGCGACACCGAAACCGCCGTCTGCAACCTGGGTTCCGTGAACCTGCTGCAGCACCTGAAGGACGGCAAGGTCGACCAGGAAAAGCTCAAGCGCACGATCTCGACCGCGATGCGCATGCTCGACAACGTGATCGACATCAACTACTACGCCGTGAAGAAGGCGCGCGACTCGAACCTGCGCCACCGTCCGGTCGGCCTGGGCCTGATGGGCTTCCAGGACGCACTGTACGAACTGCGCATTCCCTACGCCTCGCAAGAAGCCGTGCAGTTTGCCGACGAGTCGATGGAAGCCATCTGCTACCACGCCTACTGGGCCTCGACCGAGCTGGCCAAGGAACGCGGCAAGTACTCGAGCTACAAGGGCTCGCTGTGGGACAAGGGCATCCTGCCGATCGACACGCTCGACCTGCTTGAAAAAGCACGCGGCGGCTATGTCGAGGTCGACCGCTCGGCCACCCTCGACTGGGACGCGCTGCGCCAGAAGATCAAGGCCGACGGCATGCGCAACTCCAATTGCGTGGCCATCGCACCGACCGCGACCATCTCGAACATCATCGGCGTCGACGCCTCCATCGAGCCGTGCTTCGGCAACCTCTCGGTCAAGTCGAACCTGTCGGGTGAGTTCACCGTGATCAACCACTACCTGGTGCGCGACCTGAAGCGCCTGGGCCTGTGGGACGACGTGATGGTGATGGACCTGAAGCACTTCGACGGTTCGCTGCGCCCGATCGACCGCGTGCCGCAAGACGTGAAGGCGCTCTACGCCACCGCGTTCGAAGTGGAAACCACATGGCTCGTCGAAGCTGCCTCGCGTCGCCAGAAGTGGATCGACCAGGCGCAGTCGCTCAACATCTACATGGCCGGCGCATCGGGCAAGAAGCTCGACGACACCTACAAGCTCGCATGGCTGCGCGGCCTGAAGACCACCTACTACCTGCGCACGCAGAGCGCGACGCACGCCGAAAAATCCACGGTGCAGTCGGGCCGCCTCAATGCGGTGTCGTCGGGCAGCGATGCACCTTCGGGCATGAGCGCACTCGACGCAGCGGCTGCCGCAGCAAAGGCGCAGATGAACGCGATTCCCGCAACCGACATCGCGTTCTGCGGCGTGGACGATCCGACTTGCGAAGCATGCCAATGACGCCTCAGTGAAGAGAGCGAGGTCCATGCACAACGCGCGAACTCTCAGTCGATCACGGCATTGACTGACATCGCGCGATGCATGAGAGCAACATAACAACCACATAAATGGAGCGCGACGTGAACGAGCACTTTGCAACTCACATCGTTGCTCCGATAATTGAGCATTGGATTTTTCTATGTTGACCTGGGACGAAGAAGTCAAGCCCTCCTTACCAAAGGATATGCAACAAGGATTGCAGCAACACCACGCATCGACCAGCGGCTTGCCCGCAGGCCGACCGGTGGACGCTCCGACTTCGTCGATTGCACAACCCACGGCCCCCGTCGCAGCGCAGCGCGTCAAGGCTTCCGACAAGCGCATCATCAACGGCCAGACCGACGTCAACCAGTTGGTGCCGTTCAAGTACAAGTGGGCTTGGGAAAAATACCTCGCCACTTGCGCCAACCACTGGATGCCGCAAGAAGTGAACATGACGCGCGACATCGCGTTGTGGAAAGACCCGAACGGCCTGACCGAAGACGAGCGCCGCATCGTCAAGCGCAACCTCGGCTTCTTCGTGACCGCCGACTCGCTGGCCGCCAACAACATCGTGCTGGGCACCTACCGCCACATCACGGCGCCCGAATGCCGCCAGTTCCTGCTGCGCCAGGCTTTCGAGGAAGCGATCCACACGCACGCGTACCAGTACATCGTCGAGTCGCTCGGCCTGGACGAGAGCGAGATCTTCAACGCCTACAACGAAGTGCCGTCGATCCGCGAGAAGGACCAGTTCCTGATCCCGTTCATCGACGCCATCAGCGACCCCCACTTCAAGACCGGCACGCACGAAACCGACCAGACGCTGCTCAAGTCGCTCATCGTGTTCGCCTGCCTGATGGAAGGCCTCTTCTTCTACGTCGGCTTCACGCAAATTCTTGCGCTGGGCCGCCAGAACAAGATGACCGGCGCCGCCGAGCAGTACCAGTACATCCTTCGCGACGAGTCGATGCACTGCAATTTCGGCATCGACCTGATCAACCAGCTCAAGCTCGAGAATCCCGGCCTCTGGACCAACGAGTTCAAGGCCGAGATCAAGGCCCTCTTCATGAAGGCCGTCGAGCTCGAGTACAAATACGCCGAAGACACCATGCCGCGCGGTGTGCTCGGCATGAACGCCTCCATGTTCAAGGGCTACCTGCGCTACATTGCCAACCGGCGTGCACAGCAGATCGGCCTCGAAACGCTCTTCCCGAACGAGGAAAACCCGTTCCCCTGGATGAGCGAAATGATTGACCTGAAGAAAGAGCGCAATTTTTTCGAGACCCGCGTGATCGAGTACCAGTCGGGTGGCGCGCTCTCCTGGGATTGAATCTTTCCGATAAGAATTAATGAATTCAAGAATTGCCCTTGCCACCGATCGCGCCGAAGAGCGCGGCATGGACGAGGGCTCAGGTGTTCATGGTGCTGGAGCACAGATTCCAACGCCATGAATCGCTTTGCGCTACCAACGTGCGCGGAGTGCTTCAATAGGTTGATTTTTTCAACTTGATCAAGGAGAAATAGAAATGGCAACTGCAAAGAAAGCGCCGGCTAAGAAAGCCGCTGCAAAGAAGGCTCCGGCAAAGAAGGTCGCGGCCGCTAAGAAGGCTCCCGCCAAGAAGGTAGCTGCGAAGAAGGCTCCGGCCAAGAAGGTCGCAGCCAAGAAGGTAGCCGCCAAGAAGGCGCCTGCGAAGAAGGTAGCCGCCAAGAAGGCAGCTCCGGCAAAGAAGGCCGCTGCCAAGAAGGCTCCGGCGAAGAAGGCCGCAGCGAAGAAGGCTCCTGCCAAGAAGGCGGCGGCGAAGAAGGCTCCGGCGAAGAAGGCCGCTGCCAAGAAGGCCCCTGCGAAGAAGGCTGCCGCCAAGAAGGCTCCTGCCAAAAAGGCTGCGGCCAAGAAAGCCGCGAAAAAGCCCGCTGCCAAGCCTGCCGCTGCTGCCAAGAAGCCTGCTGCGAAGAAGGCCGCCAAGGCACCTGCCGCAGCGCCTGCTCCTGCTGCGCAAACGACGCTGAACCCGCAGGCAGCCTGGCCGTTTCCGACGGCCAGCAAGCCCTGAGCTTCTCAGCGGCCTTGACGGCAAAAAGCCCGGCACCTCACGGTGTCGGGCTTTTTTTATGCGCGCCGCCCGCGAAGGCGAGCGAGCAACCGGCGGCTCAGAGGCCCAGCGCCTTCTTGTCGACCTGGTAGTTCTGAGGCCCGCGCTGTGCGATCTTGAGCGCACCGATGCGGTTGCCAAGCGCCGCGCATTGCGCGAGCGGCCACTCCTTCTCCAAGCCGAACAGCAGCGCGCCGCGCCATGCATCGCCGCAGCCAGTGGGTTCGACCACCGCAGTCGGCGTTACGCCCGGCACGTGCTCGCGCTCGCCATCGGTCCACACTTCGCAGCCCTCGGCCGCCAGCGTGACCACCAGGCCGCGCACGCGCTTGGAGATTTCGGCCAGGCTCCAGCCGGTGCGCTGCGAAAGCATCTTTCCCTCGTAGTCGTTGACGACCACCCAGCTTGCCAGATCGATGAAGTGCTTGAGCGCCTCGCCATCGAACATCGGCAGGCCCTGGCCTGGATCGAACACGAACGGAATGCCGGCGGCGGCGAATTGCTCCGCATGCTGCAGCATCGCGTCGCGGCCATCGGGCGCGATGATGCCGACGCGGATGTCTTCGCGGGCGGCGATTTTCGTAAGGTGCGCCTGCTGCATTGCACCGGGGTGGAACGCGGTGATCTGGTTGTTGTCGACGTCGTTCATGATCATCGCCTGCGCGGTGAAAGTATCGTCGAGCTGGCGCACGAACTCGGTGCTGATGCCCAGCGTACGCAGGCGCTCCAGGTAGTCGGCTCCGTCGCTTCCGAGCGTGGCCATTGGCAATGCCGTGCCGCCCAGCGCGTTGAGGCTGTAGGCGATGTTGCCGGCACAGCCGCCAAAGTCACGCCGCA
Organism: Variovorax sp. S12S4; assembly: GCF_023195515.1. Taxonomy (NCBI): domain Bacteria; kingdom Pseudomonadati; phylum Pseudomonadota; class Betaproteobacteria; order Burkholderiales; family Comamonadaceae; genus Variovorax; species Variovorax sp. S12S4. The sequence goes on along the minus strand of NZ_JALPKR020000002.1, from coordinate 2,684,000 downwards.
GGCCCGGCACCAGGAACGACACATTGAGAATGTGCAGCTGGTCCGGAAGGATCTGGTCGGCAAACCGGCCCTCGAAAGTCATGATGGTGTCGAACGCGAGGGAACCGCAAATCACTGCTGCCATGGTGAGCCGTTGGTTGAAGGATGAATGAATGAATGAACGAGGCACGGGCGCGAACCCGGGCTAAGGATAGAACGCTTCCACGCGGTAGCCGGCAATAGACGGCAGCGTTGCCGCCTCCGTTGCGGACAACGTGAGCGGCAGCGATGCGGCCTGGTCGGAGCGCGCCGCAAGCACCGTCGGCGCACCGTAATCCGAAGCCGCCAGCACGCGGCGCACCACTGCCCGCTCCTGCGTGTCGAGCAGCGAAAGCTCGATGGCCGGCATGGCCAGCGGAACCGTGGCACCGTTGCGCAAGGTAAAGCTGAGCCGGTAGTCGTTGTTGCCGGTCTTCTCGCGCGCGAAGGCGGCGCCTTCGATCACGATGTCGCCGATCTGGCGCAACGCCGTGAGCTCACAGCCGGTCAATCGGCACATGGCGGCGAATGCGGGGCGCAGGTTCGGCTGGCGGGCCACGATGCCATTGCGCTCGTGATGCAAGACCTGCGCGACGAACAGCAGAACGGCCAGCACGGCGAAGAACCAGAGCGCAAATCGTACGACGCCGCGCTGCCAGAACCCTTCGGTGCCACGGTCCGCCTTCTCGTCACCGGAGAAAGGAACCCTGTCCGAGTCCTCCGCTTCGTGAAGCGGCGCCGGGAGCGGCAGAGCACCCGAATCGCCGTCCAATCCGTCCAGTTCGCTCGCCTGCCTCACCATCGACGCCGACGCCTTTGCGGCGGTGCGCTCGTCGCGCGCCTTGGCGCTCGCGATCTTGGCCGACTTGATGCGCGCCCGGCGCAGCGCCTTCTGCATCTGCACCTGGTCGCGGTCTTGCGCGGCCTCGTGCTTTCGTCTTCGACGCTGGCCGATGCCGCCATTTCGCGAGCCTTGATGCGCAAGGCCGGCAAGGGAGGCGGCGGTGGTGGTGGCGGCGAAGGTGGCGCCGCAAGATTCAGGTCGATGTTCGGGAACGGCGGCAGTGAGCTCGCAGGTGGCCGCCATTCGGGCTCGTTGGCCTCGAAGTCGGACCACAACTCGTCGGCGATGATTCCGTGCGCAGGCAGGACGAAGGCCGTCGCGGACGGCGTCGCAGGTGCGGAACTTGGCGCAGGCGTAGGTGCAGGCCTGGTCTCCGGAAGCGGCGCCGGCGGCAGAAGCTCGTCCGTTTCTTCCAGCGGCGACGAAGCGACAGCGTCCGACGTTTCACCATGCTCCGGTTCGTCGTCGAAGAAGTCCGCGTCTTCCGTCGCACTCGAAGACTCCGGCCCGGCCTGCGAAGGATGCTGCTGCTCGGACGGCCCGGACTCCGCCTCGGCCTTTGCGGAAGGCGCCGTCGGAGGCGGAGGCGGAGGTGGCGCCGCCGGACCCGGCACGCCGTCCGGCGCCTCGTGCAGATCGAGCGTGGCGTCGAACACATGGCTGCAGCGGCCGCAACGCACCCAGCCATCCGAGATGCGAAGCTGGTCGCGCACCACCTTGAAGGTGGTGGCACAGGCGGGGCAACGCGTGACAAGGCTCATGACCGGGCGATTGTAGGGTTGAGCCCCCGCCTCGCGAGCGGTGCGCGGCGGTGCGAAATCCCGGCCGCGCTGCTCAGCAGCGAGCCGTCATGAGAATCCAGCCGTCCTCGCTGTCGCTGACCTCGAGCGCGGCATAGGGCGCGTAGGCCTGCTTCAGTTCGTCGGCCTGGCGCTCGAGAATGCCGGCGAGCACCAGCGATCCACCCGGCGCCACGTGGCTGCGCAGCAAGGGCGCAAGCACCTTGAGCGGCGTTGCAAGGATGTTGGCCAGCACCGTGTTGTAGCTGCCCTTGGCCGCTTCCGGCAGGCCGGCATTCAGGCGCACGCCATTGGCTTCGGCATTGAGGCGGGTCGACGAGACGGCGGCCTCGTCGATGTCGACGGCGTCGATATCGCGTGCGCCGAACTTCGCCGCGCCAATGGCAAGAATGCCCGAGCCGCAGCCGTAGTCGAGCACGCGCTGGTCGCCGAATGCGCCTTCGCCCTGCTTCGCGATCCAGCGCAGGCACATGCGCGTGGTGGGGTGCGTGCCGGTGCCGAAAGCGAGCCCCGGGTCGAGCCTGATCAACTGCCTGGCTTGCTCGGGCGGCTCATGCCAGGTGGGCACGATCCAGAACTCGGGCGTGATTTCGACCGGCGCGAATTGCGACTGCGTGAGCCGCACCCAGTCTTGATCGGGCACCGGCGCCACGCCGAGCACCGCGCAGCCTTCGAAGAAGTCCTGCAGCGCGAGCACCGACGCAGCCTCTTTGGCAAGGGCTTCGTCGGCGAACAGCGCAATGATGCGCGACCGTTGCCAGCCCTCCTTGGGCGGCGGCATGCCAGGCTCGCCGAACAGCGCCTGCTCGGCATCGGTCTGCGCGTCGGCGTCTTCCACCGACACGCTCAGCGCATCGAGTGCGTCCAGCGCATCGCTGACCATTTCGACCCGGTCTTCCGGCGCCATCAGGCGAAGTTCAAACATGGTGGCGTCGGGTGTTCTCTGCTCAGCGCTTGTGTGCCGCCAGCCACTCTTCCAGGTAGTGGATGTTGGTGCCGCCGCTCATGAACTTGGCGTCGACCATCAGCTCGCGGTGAAGCGGAATGTTGGTCTGGATGCCTTCGATCACGGTTTCGTTCAGCGCCGTGCGCATGCGCGCCATGGCCTGCTCGCGCGTGTCGCCATACACAATGATCTTGCCGATCATCGAGTCGTAGTTGGGCGGCACGAAGTAGTTGGTGTACGCATGCGAATCGACGCGAACGCCAGGGCCGCCCGGCGGGTGCCACATGGTGATGCGCCCCGGCGACGGCGTGAACTTCCAGGCGTCTTCGGCGTTGATGCGGCACTCGATGGCATGGCCGCGCATTTCGATCTGTCGCTGCGTGAACGGCAGCTTCTCGCCCGCCGCCACCATGATCTGCGTTTTCACGATGTCGATGCCGGTGGTGAACTCGGTCACCGGGTGCTCCACCTGCACGCGCGTGTTCATCTCGATGAAATAGAACTCGCCGTTTTCGTAGAGAAACTCGAAGGTGCCCGCGCCGCGGTAGCCGATTTTCTTGCAGGCCGCGGCGCAGCGCTCGCCGATCTTCTCGATCAGCTTGCGGGGAATGCCCGGGGCCGGCGACTCCTCGATCACCTTCTGGTGGCGCCGCTGCATGGAGCAGTCGCGCTCGCCCAGATAGACCGCGTTCTTGTGCTTGTCGGCCAGGATCTGGATTTCAACGTGGCGCGGGTTCTGGAGAAACTTCTCCATGTACACGGCCGGATTGTTGAACGCAGCGCCGGCTTCCGCCTTGGTCATCTGGATCGCGTTGACCAGTGCCGCTTCGGTGTGCACCACGCGCATGCCGCGGCCACCGCCGCCGCCGGCGGCCTTGATGATGACCGGGTAGCCGATGGCGCGCGCGATGCGCTTGTTGGTGGCGGCGTCGTCGGACAGCTCGCCCTCGGAGCCGGGCACGCAAGGCACGCCGGCCTTGATCATGGCCTGCTTGGCCGAGACCTTGTCACCCATCGTGCGGATGTTGTCGGGCGTGGGGCCAATGAACTGGAAACCGCTTTGCTCCACGCGCTCGGCGAAGTTGGCGTTTTCGCTCAGGAAACCATAGCCGGGGTGAATCGCTTCGGCGTCGGTGACCTCGGCCGCCGAGATGATCGCCGGCATGTTGAGATAGCTCAGCGACGATGGCGCGGGGCCGATGCACACGGCTTCCTGCGCCAGCTTGACGTACTTTGCGTCGCGGTCCGCTTCGGAATAGACCATCACGGCCTTGATGCCGAGCTCGCTGCAGGCGCGCTGGATCCGGAGGGCAATTTCCCCCCGGTTTGCAACCAGGATCTTCTTGAACATGGTCACTCGATGATGAACAGCGGCTGGCCGTATTCGACTGCCTGACCGTTTTCGCCGAGGATCTGGGTGATCGTGCCGGACTTGTCCGCTTCGATTTCGTTGAGGATCTTCATCGCTTCGATGATGCAGACGGTGTCGCCCTCATTGACCTTGCTGCCGACTTCGACAAAAGCCGGTGCGCCCGGACTGGACGAACGATAGAAAGTGCCGACCATCGGCGACTTGACCGCATGCCCGGCGGGCGCGGCTTCGGCGGCCGGCGCGGCAGCAGCAAGCGCAGGCGCCGCAGGCGCACCGGCGGCGGGAGCAGCGGCAGGTGCCGCCACGGTCTGAACATATTGCACCGGGGCAGCGCCGCCGCCCTTGACGATGCGAACCTTGCCTTCGGTTTCGGTGATTTCCAGTTCGGAAATATTGGATTCCGACACCAAATCGATCAGTGTCTTGAGTTTGCGCAGATCCATGAGGCTCCAGTGCCGACTTTGCCGGTCATTAGGATGTAACTTGGCTAAAAATCGTTGATCTTTAGCGATTGGCGGCGAATGCCGAGGTGTATCTGATTCTAACCGTGAACGAGTTCACGTCGCCACGTGTCCAGATCGGCGGGCTCGAGCTTGCCCATTTTACGAGCCGCGACGGTCCCCGCGCCCGTAAGAACCAGCGTGAACGGCAATCCTCCGGCGGTATTGCCAAGGCTTTTTACCAGTTCAGTACCCTGCAAACCGGCCAATCCGACGGGATAGCCGACCGGCGTCTTCTGGAGAAATTTGCGCACGGCACTCGGCTGATCGATGGCCAATCCAACGACTTGCCAACCATTGCCGCCATTTTCGCGAAAGAAGCGATCGATCATCGGCATTTCTTCCACGCACGGCGGGCACCACGTGGCCCAGAAATTCAACAGCAGCGGCTTGCCGCGCAGGCTCGAGAAAACCAGTTCACCGCCCTCCGGACGGTCGAATCGTTGATCCCAGAAGGCGGCATCCAGGACCCCGCCCTTGGTGCTGACGCCGCGCTCACGCCACCACGCGCCGCCCAAGCCTGCCGCAGCGGCCGCGACCGCCACGCCGCCATACATGAGGCGGCGCCGTGTGGGCGAAGAAGTCATTCACTTGTCCTTTTCTCTTTCAATCAGCCGGCGCAGCGCGGCCAGATCGCCGCGCGGTGTGCGCCCCTGGGCGTCGGGCCGGAGCGCTCCGCGCAGGTCGTCGAGGTCGTACACCAGCAGGTGGACCCCGATTTCCTCGCCCAACGCACGGCTTGCGGCATGCACGCTCAATGCCTCGACCTGCTCACCGTGAAATCCGGTGACCATTCGCGGCTCGTAATCCACGTGATGGTCGATGAGGGCAATTTCGGCCGACTTGGAATCATCGCAGAACAATTGAATATAAATGTCTGACAGCCGCGTGGCCGTGCCGTGCCACACAGCACCCCCGATGTGCGGCCGGAACGCCGCCATGCGCTCCATCCATTCGAGCGCGAGCAGCCGCAAGGCATGCAGCTCCTGCGGCTGGGTGTCGGCGCAGTAAAGCGCGATGTAGTCACGCACTTCGGCCTCGACCTCGTCGTTGTTTGGCAGCGCCGTGCGCGACGACAGGCCAAGGTCTCGCACTGCCCGGCGCTTGGCCGGGCCGTACTCCAGCCCCTCCTCGACGACGAGTCGGGCTGCGGTGGCGGCGATCTCACGCTTGGTGGTCGTGTCCATCGGAACATTTTGCCCGCACTACGCCGCCCTCACACCAAACATCAGTACAAAGGGCAAGGCTGCGGCGCGGCCGCGGCATGCGGCCTCCCTAGAATCGCCCGATGCACATTCATATTCTTGGCATCTGCGGCACGTTCATGGGCGGATTGGCCGCCCTGGCGCGCGAAGCGGGCCACCGGGTCACGGGCTGCGATGCCGGCGTGTACCCGCCCATGAGCGACCAGCTCCGGTCGCTCGGCATCGACCTGATCGAAGGCTTTGGCGCCGACCAATTGGCACTTTCACCCGACATGTTCGTGGTCGGCAATGTGGTTTCGAGGGCCCGGCTGCCCGACGGCAGCCCCAAGTTCCCGCTGATGGAAGCCATCCTCGATGCCGGCAAGCCCTACACCAGCGGACCGCAGTGGCTCGCCGAGCACGTGCTGCTGGGCCGACACGTGCTTGCCGTGGCCGGAACCCACGGAAAGACCACCACCACGTCGATGCTGGCCTGGGTGCTGGAGAAAGGCGGCAAGGCGCCGGGCTTTCTGGTGGGCGGCGTTCCGCTCGACTTCGGCGTGTCGGCCCGGCTTGGCGACGGCCCGGCATTCGTCATCGAGGCGGACGAGTACGACACCGCCTTTTTCGACAAGCGCAGCAAGTTCGTGCACTACCGCCCGCGCACGGCGATTCTCAACAACCTGGAATTCGACCACGCGGACATCTTCGATGACCTCGCCGCCATCGAACGGCAGTTCCATCACCTCGTTCGCACGGTACCCGGCAGCGGCCGGCTGGTGGTCAACGCCACCGAAGAGAGCTTGCAGCGCGTGCTGAGCCAAGGCTGCTGGAGCGGGCTCGCCCGCTTTGGCGCTGGCGGTGAATGGCAGGCGCGCGGCACGCACGACGCCTTCGACGTGCTGTACCGCGGCGAGGCCGTGGGCCGCGTCGAATGGGAGCTTTCAGGCCTGCACAACCAGATGAACGCGCTGGCCGCCATAGCGGCAGCCGAGCATGTGGGCGTTGCGCCGGCCGATGCGGCCAAGGCACTCGGCAGCTTCCGCAACGTACGCCGGCGCATGGAGTTGCGCGGTACGGTCGAGCGCAGCGGCGGCGCAATCACCGTCTACGACGACTTCGCCCATCACCCGACCGCCATCCGCACCACGCTCGACGGCCTGCGCAAGAAGCTCGACGATGCCGGCAAGCAAGGCGAGCGCATCCTCGCGGCCTTCGAACCGCGCAGCAACACGATGAAGCTCGGCGTGATGGCGGCGCAGCTCCCATGGAGCCTGGAAGCGGCCGACCTGTCCTTCTGCCACACCGCCGGGCTCGACTGGGACGCCGCCGCGGCCTTGGCGCCGATGGGCGACCGCGCGCAGGTAGCCGGTGCCGTCGAGCCGCTGGTCGCGCAGATCGTTGCCGCGGCGCGGCCTGGCGATCACATCGTCTGCATGAGCAACGGCGGCTTCGGCGGCGTGCACGACAAGCTGCTTGCGGCACTGCGCAGCGCCGCGGCTCCATGACCGCCATGCGCGCCCGCGAGCTGATCGAGAGCCTGAAGCTGCAGCCCCACCCCGAGGGCGGCTGGTACAGCGAGGTGTTCCGTTCGGCCGCGAGCGTGGTTCCCACCGATGGCCGCGCGCCGCGCAGCGCGCTCACCAGCATCTACTTTCTGCTGGAGGCCGGCCAGCATTCGCGCTGGCACCGGGTGCTCTCGGACGAGGTCTGGGTTCACCTGGAAGGCGTGCCGCTGGCACTGTGGACGTGCGATGCCGCCATGCGCACCGCGCCGGCGCACGTGCGGCTAGGGCCGGTCGACGCACACGGCACGCGCCCCCAGCACGTGGTGCCGGCCGGCCAGTGGCAGGCCGCCCGGCCGATCCAGGGCCACGCGAGCGGCGACTACACACTGGTCGCCTGCATGGTCGGCCCCGGCTTCGATTTCGCAGACTTTTCCATGGTGCCGCCCGAAAGCGATGAAGCCACCGCCATGCGGCACCACTGGCCCGAACTGGCCGGGATGCTCTGACCCCGCCAGCGCGGCTTATCCCCGGCGCTGCTTGACTGCCTGCGACAACACGTCGAGCACCTGCACCGAATCGTCCCAGCCCAGGCATGCGTCGGTGATGCTCTTGCCGTATTCGAGGCCCGCGATCTGGTCCTTGCCCGGCGTGAACTTCTGGGCGCCGGCTTGCAGGTGGCTCTCGACCATCACGCCGAAGACGCGGTTCGATCCGCCCGCGATCTGGTTGGCGATGTCCTTCGCCACGTCGATCTGCTTCTGGTGCTGCTTGGAACTGTTGGCGTGGCTGCAGTCGACCATCAGCGTGGGCGGCAACTTGGCAGCTTCCAGGTCCTTGCAGGCGGCCTCGACGCTCTCGGCGTCGTAGTTCGGCGCCTTGCCGCCGCGCAGGATCACGTGGCAGTCGCGATTGCCGTTGGTCTGCACGATGGCGACCTGGCCGTTCTTGTGCACCGAGAGAAAGTGGTGGCCGCGCGCCGCCGCCTGGATGGCGTCGGTGGCGATGCGGATGTTGCCGTCGGTGCCGTTCTTGAAGCCGATGGGCGCCGAGAGGCCCGAGGCCAGCTCGCGATGCACCTGGCTCTCGGTGGTGCGCGCACCGATGGCGCCCCAGGCGATCAGGTCGCCGATGTATTGCGGCGAGATCACGTCGAGGAACTCGCTGCCCGCCGGCAGGCCGAGCCGGTTGATGTCGATGAGCAGCTGGCGCGCAATGCGCAGGCCCTCGTCGATGCGGTAGCTTTCGTCCAGGTACGGATCGTTGATGAGGCCCTTCCAGCCGACCGTGGTGCGCGGCTTCTCGAAGTACACGCGCATCACGATCTCCAGCGTGCCGGCGTACTTTTCGCGCTCCACCTTCAGGCGGCGGGCGTAGTCGAGCGCGGCGGCCGGGTCATGGATTGAGCAAGGCCCCATGATCACCAGCAGCCGGTCGTCCTTGCCGGCCATGATGTTGTGGATGTTGCGGCGGGTGCCCTCGATCAGCGTTTCGACCGGCGTGCCGCGGATCGGGAAGAAGCGGATCAGATGTTCGGGAGGGGGCAGCACGTTGATGTCCTTGATGCGTTCGTCGTCGGTCTTGCTGGTTTTTTCGACGCTCGCATACCAGCTGTCGCTGGCGGGGGCAGTGTTCGTGCTCATGGTGCTTTCCTTGTTGGAGTGAATATCGTCAGGGCATAAAAAAACCGCCGGGGGCTCTGGGCCACCGGCGGTTCTGGGAGGGTGTTCGTTTGCTCTACGCGCTCGCCTCTCGTCCGCCGGAAACCGGGAACCAAAAGTAGGCAAAGAAATAAGCGCGGAGGGCGGACATGTGGGCGAAATGTAGCACGGAAAACAAAAAGCCGGGCAAAAGGCCCGGCTCCGAACGGCTCAGCGGTATCCCGATTCGTTGGGGTTGTGAATGATCCAGATCAGGTTGCCGCCCGAGTAGTCGCCCATGCCGCCGCCCGCGAAAACCAGCCGGCCCTGGCCCTTGTAGGTCATCTCGTAGCGGTGGCGGTCGCTGCCGAAATAGAACGGAATGAAGGCCTTGCCCGTGACATAGGCGCCCTGGTCCGTCGGCTGGCCGGCGAGGTCGGTCACCTGCCTGGCGCTCATGCCGATCTGCAGGCGCGAGAACTTGCTGTTGCGGGCGGGAACACCCGTGATTTCGCCTTCGTAGCCATTCAGGCCCTTGACGGTGCGGCCGCTGCCGGCTTCGACCTTGGACGAATCAATGACGTTGCCCTTGGCGTCCATGCCGGCCTTGACGCCGCCGCGCGCCGGAGCGGCGGGTGCGCTGGCAGCGGGTGCCGAGGCCGCGGGCTGGCTGCTGTCGCCCGAACTGCCGCGCGAAGCGCAACCTGCGGTTGCGAGCGCCACTGCGGCGGTTGCAGCCCACAGGGCCGCGGACGAATTGATCCTGATCCTCATCGAATGCTCCTCTTTTTGAAAAATAAGGAGCGGAGCTTAGCAAGCTCTCAGGCCGTTCCGCCTACGGTCAAACCATCGATGCGCAAGGTCGGCTGGCCGACGCCCACGGGCACGCTCTGGCCTTCCTTGCCGCAGGTGCCCACGCCCGAATCGAGCGCCATGTCGTTGCCGATCATGGTCACGCGGGTGAGCGCGTCAGGGCCGTTGCCCACGATGGTCGCGCCCTTCACGGGGTATTGGATCTTGCCGTTCTCGACCCAGAAGGCCTCGCTGGCCGAGAACACGAACTTGCCGCTTGTGATGTCGACCTGGCCGCCGCCGAAGTTGGTGGCGTACAGGCCCTTCTTGATGCTGGCGACGATTTCCTTCGGGTCCTTGTCGCCGCCGAGCATGTAGGTGTTGGTCATGCGCGGCATCGGCACGTGGGCGTAGCTCTCGCGGCGGCCGTTGCCGGTGGGCTTGACCTTCATGAGGCGCGCGTTGAGCGAATCCTGGATGTAGCCCTTGAGAATGCCGTCTTCGATGAGCACGTTGCGCTGGCTCGCGTTGCCCTCATCGTCCACGTTGAGCGAGCCGCGGCGGTCGGCAATGGTGCCGTCGTCCAGCACTGTCACGCCCTTGGCCGCCACGCGCTGGCCAATGCGGCCCGAAAACGCGCTCGAGCCCTTGCGGTTGAAGTCGCCTTCCAGCCCGTGGCCGATGGCCTCGTGCAGCAGGATGCCGGGCCAGCCGGAGCCGAGCACCACCGTCATTTCGCCGGCGGGCGCCGGACGGGCGTCGAGATTGGTCAGCGCGGCCTTCACCGCCTGGTCAACGTATTCGGCCATCTGCTCGTCGGTGAAATAGGCCAGCCCGAAGCGCCCGCCACCACCGCCGGAGCCGACCTCGCGCCGGCCGTTCTGCTCGGCGATCACGGTCACCGAGAGGCGCACCAGCGGCCGCACGTCGGCGGCCAGGGTGCCATCGGCCCGCGCCACCAGCACCACGTCGTATTCGCTCGCCAGGCCGGCCATGACCTGGGCCACGCGCGGATCGCGCGAGCGTGCGAGCTTTTCGACCCGCTCGAGCAGCTTGACCTTGGCCGTGCTGTCGAGCGTTGAAATAGGATCGACGCCGTTGTAGAGCGAACGGCTCGAAGCAATCTTGCGCGCCGGCGTCTTCACGCGGCCGGTGCGGCCGGCGGAGGAAATCGAGCGGACCGTGCGGGCCGCATCGAGCAGCGACGCCTCGGAAATATCGTCCGAATAGGCGAAAGCGGTTTTCTCGCCGCTGACCGCGCGCACGCCGACACCCTGGTCGATGCTGAAGCTGCCGGTCTTGACGATGCCTTCTTCCAGGCTCCAGCCCTCGCTGCGCGTGTACTGGAAGTACAGATCGGCGTCGTCCACCTTGTGAGCGGTGATCTCGGCCAGGGCCTTGCTCAGGTGCGATTCGTCGAGGCCGAACGGCGTGAGCAGGAGCTGTTGCGCCGTGGCAAGGCGCTCGATGGTGGGTTCGCGAGAGATCATGAAGTGGATTCTAGGGCTCGCCCCCAGACTGCGTGCGCTGTGCGGCGCTTCGCCTTCCCCGGCCGGGGCCAACAACCGCGCTGCGACTGCGTGCCTAGCTTTGAGAAAGCTTCCTGGCACGCGCGATGGACATCAGGATGCCCAGCCCCAGCCCCAGCGTGACCATCGCAGTGCCGCCGTAGCTGATGAATGGCAGCGGCACGCCCACCACGGGCAGGATGCCGCTGACCATGCCCATGTTGACGAAGGCGTAGGTGAAGAAAATCATCGTCACCGCCCCCGCCAGCAGCCGCGAGAACAGGCTCGTGGCGCTGGCCGCGATGGCCAGGCCGCGGAAGATCAGCAGGATGAAGGCGGCAATCAGCGCCAGGTTGCCCACGAGGCCGAATTCTTCGGAATAGGCCGCAAAGATGAAGTCGGTGGTGCGCTCGGGAATGAATTCGAGATGCGTCTGCGTTCCCTGCATGAACCCCTTGCCGCCCACTCCTCCCGAGCCGATGGCGATCATTCCCTGGATGATATGAAAGCCCTTGCCCAGCGGGTCCTTGCTGGGGTCGAGCAGGGTGCAAACGCGCTGCTTCTGATAGTCGTGCAGCACCCGCCAGTCGACGCCCTCCGCGCACAGCCGCGACTCGAAGCTCACGATCAGCGTGATGGCCAGGGCGCCGATCACCACCGGCGGCACGATGAGCTTCCACGGGAGCCCGGCGAAAAAGATCACGGCCAGGCCGGCAGCGAGCACCAGCAGCGAAGTGCCCAGGTCGGGCTGCTTCATGATGAGCCCGACCGGGATGGCCAGCAACACTGTCGCCACCACAAAATCGAGCGGCCGCAACTGGCCTTCACGGCGCTGGAACCACCAGGCCAGCATCAGCGGCATCGCGATCTTGAGGATTTCGCTCGGCTGGATCACCACGCCGAGGTTGATCCAGCGCGTGGCGCCCTTCTTCGTGATTCCGAAGAGCGCAACCGCAATCAACAGCGCCACGCCCGTCACATACACCGGCACCGCGAACATCATGAGGCGCTGCGGCGGCACCTGGGCCACCACGAACATGATGAAGCCCGCCAGCAGCATGTTGCGGCCGTGGTCGGCAAAACGCGAGCCGTGGTCGTAGCCGGACGAATACATCGTCAGCAACCCGGCGAACGCCAGCAACAGCACGGCAAAAGCCAGAAAGCCGTCGAACCCCTGGAAGATGGGCGCGACGCGGCGCGCCAGGGAGGGCTGATTGAACACGGCGGACATGGGCTGGATTATCCGCGCCCGGCACGCCCGGTCAGTCGAATTCGAACTGAACGACCGTGCGTCCCGGTCGGCTTTCGACCGCCAGCCGCGCGCCGACGGCGCCGGCACGCTCCGTGAGCGCCCGCGGCACCTGGGACGCGTCGAAACCCCGGCCGTCATCGATCACGCGCAACTGCACCTTTCCGGCCGGCGCTTCCGACTCGATCCGCAGCGTCTTTGCCTGGGCATGCTGCATCACGTTGGAAACCGCCTCGAACAGCAGGAACTGCAATTGCCGCATGCCTTGCGCATCGAGCCCCTTTACCGTCGGCACCTCTTCCACGCCCCACTCCAGCCGGATGCCCGCGGCCGCCAGGCGCGGCTCCAGCCGGTAGCGCAGCGCTGCCAGCAGGGCGCCCACGTCGCCCGGCGGCAGGTGAATGGAGTCGATCGAGAGCTTGAGCTGGTCGAGGGAGTCGCGCAGCGTGCGCAGCAGCTCTTCGGAGCTGGCTTGGCCGGACTGCAGTTGCCGGATGGCCGAGCTGATGTGCGAGCCCACGCCGTCGTGCATGTCGCGCAGGATGCGTTCGCGCTCGTGGGTGCGGGCCTGGTCGCGCGCCACCTGCTCCAGCGCCGCGAAGGTCGATGCGAGCTCGCGTTCGCGCTGCGCCACCCGCTGGGCCAGCGCCGCCACCGAGCCGCGCGCTTCGATGCTGGCGGCGCGAAAGCGACGCAGCACGATCAGCAGCAGCGCAATACCGAAGAACACGGAGGAATAGCGCACCCAGGTGGTTTCGCCGTAGGCGTCGCTCAGGCGGATCACCAGCCAGTCCCGGATGCCGAAGCCCAGCGTTGCCAGCGCGGCGGCCGCCACCAGCAGGAGCCCCAGGTTCGGTCGCCGCACAGTCGCCACCACGAAGGCGCAGACGAACAGCGCGATGAACACGATCTCCGCCGCAAGCCAGCCGGTAAGCCAATACGGCTCCTCGCGGAACAGCGCCATCGAGCTTGCGGCGACCGTTCCGGCAACCACTCCCGCCATTGGCCACCGCAGCCAGCGCATGCGGGACCTGTGGTCCCAGCCCGCCAGGTGGTAGCAGAACATCATGGCGGACGCCGCCCAGCCGGCATAGCAGGCGGCCATGAGCACACCCCAGGCCGGCCAAGGCAGAGGCGGTTCGGCAATCACGCCGTCGGCCACGCGCAGCGCCCAGCAGAATTCGGCGAGCGCCGTCCAGAAATAGATGCCGTCGCGCCGATGCCGCCCCACCGCGTCGGCGTCCACCTGGGTGAGCCACAGCGCCAGTGCAATGCCGCCGACGATGAGGCTGAAGGCACTCAGGAGCACCGAGCCCGTAAAGCGCCAGCCATAGGCGGTTTCGAAAAGCTCGGTGCGCACGGGGGTAGCCGGCCCGATCGTCACGCGTGAAAGCCCGGCCCGCCGGGCGCCGTCGGCGCGGATGCGAATCTGCAAGCGGTTGTCGCCTGCTTTCAGCAAATGCCCCGGAATCGGCACATAGATGGGCGCCTTGGCGTAGTCGGGCCCGTTGCCGCGGTCCAGATCGCCGTACACCTGCAGCAATGCGTCGTTGAGCGACACCTCGAGGACGTTACCGGCCCGCGGAATGAAGATGCCCCATGGCGTCTCGGGCGCGGCGTCGAGCGTGAAAGGCAGTTCGAAGCTCGCGAAGCCGGGGCGCCCCCGGTGCTGGCGATCCCAATGGTAGGAAAGCTCGACGGGCGCTGTCCGCGTGGCGCCGTCGACGGTGACGGTCGCCGTGCCGCTGCGCAGCTCAAGGGGGCCATCCGCCGCCGCGGCAACCGCCGGCGCCAGCAGGACTACCGCAAGCCAGAGCGCGAACAGCGCCCTCCACGGCCTTGCGAACATGCGCCCCGCCACACGGCTCACCCGGGGTGGGACAGCAGGCCGAGGCGCGTCGCTTCGAACACCGCCTCGCTCTTGGAATGCACCGCCAGCTTGCCGTAGAGATTCTTGATGTGGGTTTGCACCGTGTGCACGCTCAACCCCTTGAGCCGGGCGATTTCCGCATAGGAGAAGCCGCGCGCGATCAGCGTCAGCACTTCATGTTCACGGGCGGAGAGCAGGCTGGGCGCCGTGCTGTCGATGGCCGCCTGGGGCACTGCCGCGGCGGGCGTGCCCGCCGTCTGCAGGCTGCGGTACTTGGCAAGCACCCGCCGCGCGATCATGGGCGAGATCGGGGACGCACCGGCCTTCATCTCGACGATGGTCTGCGCGATGTCCTCGGGTGCCGCGTCCTTGTGGATGTAGCCGACAGCGCCGGCCTCGATGCTGGAAAGCACGTTTTCCTCGTCGCCGAAGACCGAGATCACCAGCGGTTCGCAGCCCGGAAAGCGCGCGACGGCCTCGCGGATCACGTCCAGCCCGCTGCCGTCGGGCATGCCGAGATCGACCAGCAGCACGTCGGGAATGGTGGCGGTCTGCGCAAGCCATGCCAATGCCTCATGCACGGTGCCGGCGCTTCCAAGCCAGAAGAGGCTTGCGCTGCGCTGCACGCTGGCCTCGAAGAAGGCACGCGCGCGGCTGTCGTCCTCGACCACGAGCACGCCCCAGCGGCGTGCCGTTCCAGGATCAGGAGCCTCGATATTCATGGGCTTAGCATAAGCCGCCACATCGATTCAAAAGGCCGCGGCACCTCCCATCTTCATGGGATGCAGGCATCGATCCCGGGCCGCGAAACTTCGCGCCGCTTGCAAAAACGCAACAGCACCAGGCGAACTTGGCCATTCCTGGTGCATCAGCTGAGTACTTTCGGGTTCCGGGACACGGCCCGCGCCCGATCGGATGCAGAAAAATCCCGCGGGCCGGAGATTCCAGTGGTAAACATTCACCTCCCCGCACGAAGCCTGCATGCGAGAGCCCTCACCGGCACCCGCGCCCCGCACGAGGACCTCATGCAAAATTACCCGGCTCCTTCTATGGAGTTGCGTCGAACGCAACATTTTCAGTCTCCGCCTCGCATGGATCCGAAAACCACTCACCTGTTGTATCTGCACGGTTTCCGCTCCTCGCCCCGCTCGACCAAGGCGCGGCTGATGGCGCGGCGCGTGGCGCTGGAGCACCCCAACCTGCAGTGGTGGTGCCCGCAGTTGCCACCCTCTCCGCGCGAAGCGATCGACATGGTGATGAAAGGCATTGCCGACTGGCCGCGCAAGTCGATGGCCGTGGTCGGTTCATCGCTCGGCGGCTTCTATGCCACCTACGTTGCGGGAATGACGCGCTGCCGCACCGTGCTGCTCAACCCCGCCGTGCACCCCGCGCGCGACCTGCAGCTCTATATCGGCGACCAGACCACGTGGCAGGACCCGGCCGAGCACTTCTATTTCCGGCCCGAGTACATCCAGGAGCTGCGCACCATGGAGGTTGGCGCCCTCACGCGCCCCGAGCGCGTGCTGGCCATCATCGCCAAGGGCGACGAGGCGCTCGACTGGCACGAAATGTCCGCACGCTACCCCGATAGCAACATCAAGCTGCTCGAGGGAGGCGACCACGCGCTGTCCGATTTCGAGCAGAACCATCTGGACGACGTCATCGACTTCATCAACCCGGTCTGAAGTCCTCCGGCGCCGAGCGGCGGGCCGGGTCCAGCGTGGGACAATCGGCTCATGTTTGTATTGTTTGAAGAAGCCGGCAAGTACCTCGGCGGCCGCGTGCTGTCGGAGGCCGAAGCATCGGCGCAGGTCGAGCTCGACACCGGCAAGCGCCTCAAGGTCAAGGGCGCCAATATCGTGTTGCGTTTCGAGAAGCCGGCCCCGGCCGAGCTGATTGCCGAAGCGCGCGCCATCGCCGCCACAATGGACCTCGACCTCGCATGGGAGTTTGCGGCCGAAGGCGAATTCGGCTTTGCAGAACTCGCGGCCGACTATTTCAGCGACAAGCCCACGCTCGCAC
Organism: Variovorax sp. S12S4; assembly: GCF_023195515.1. Classification (NCBI taxonomy): domain Bacteria; kingdom Pseudomonadati; phylum Pseudomonadota; class Betaproteobacteria; order Burkholderiales; family Comamonadaceae; genus Variovorax; species Variovorax sp. S12S4. The sequence goes on along the minus strand of NZ_JALPKR020000002.1, from coordinate 2,667,750 downwards.
AGCAGGCCGCCGCGCTGTTCGCGCTGTTCGAGGCACCGCACTACTTTCGCCGCGCAGGCAAAGGGCGCTTCAAGAAGGCGCCGGCCGAAATCGTGCAGCAGGCGCTGGCCGCCATCGAAAAGAAAAAAGTCGTCCAGGCGCAAATCGTCGAGTGGGCCGGGCAGCTGGCCGAAGGCGTGTGCCCGCAGCCGATTCGCGAGCAGCTCTACAAGATCCTGTTCAAGCCCGACAAGAACGCGCCCGAGTACAAGGCCGTGGTCGACGCCGCGCGCGCCACGCAGCGCCCGCCGCTCGAACTGCTGGAGCGCGCCGGCGCCATCGATTCGCCCTACCAGTTTCACTGGCGCCGCTTCCTTTTCGAGAATTTTCCGAAAGGCACGGGTTTTCCGGCGCTCGCCGCGCCCGCCATCGCCGACGACCTGCCGCTGGCCGACGGCGTGCAGGCTTTCTCGATCGACGATTCGCAAACCACTGAAATCGACGATGCGCTGTCGGTGCAGGGCCTGGGCAGCGGCACCGTCACGGTCGGCATCCATATTGCCGCGCCGGGCCTTGCGCTCACGCCGGGCAGCGCCATCGACCAGGTGGCGCGCGCACGCATGTCCACGGTCTACATGCCGGGCCACAAGATCACCATGCTGCCCGACGAGGTGGTCAACGCCTACACGCTGCTCGAAGGCGGCGACCGGCCGGCCGTGTCGCTCTACGTGCGCTTCGACGAAGCCACGCTCGAACTGCAGTCCAGCGAGACCAAGCTCGAACGCGTGCCCATCGTGGCCAATCTGCGCCACGACCAACTCGACAGCATCGTCACCCAGCCCTGGCTCGAAGACGCGTCTTTCACGAACGAGAACACGCCGGAGGCTGCTGCAAAGCTGCGTGCCCCGCTCTCCTTCCTGTTCCGTCTCGCAAAGCAGCTGAAGGCCCAGCGCGAAGTGGTGCGCGGCAAGCCCGAGAACTTCAACCGGCCCGACTACAACTTTCGCCTGGTCGGCAATGACGGCGAGCCGGATGGCAGCGAGCAGGTGCAGATCACCACGCGCCAACGCGGTGCGCCGCTCGACCTGATCGTGTCCGAGGCCATGATCCTGGCCAACAGCAGCTGGGGCGGCTGGCTCGGCGAACTCGGCGTGCCCGGCCTCTACCGCAGCCAGGCGAGCCTGGCGCCGGGCATCAAGGTGCGCATGGGCACGCGGGCATTGCCGCATGCGGGCCTGGGCGTGAAGAGCTACGCCTGGAGCACCTCGCCGCTGCGCCGCTATACCGACCTCGTGAACCAGTGGCAGATCATTGCGGCCGCCCGCCACGGCAAGACGGCCGCGCTGGCCGCACCCTTCAAGCCGAAGGACGCCGACCTGTTCTCGATTCTCTCGGGCTTCGACGCCGCCTACGCAACCTACAACGCCTATCAGGGCGGCATGGAACGCTTCTGGACGCTCAAGTACCTGGAGCAGCAAGGCATCACCGAGCTTGAAGTCACTGTCATCAAGGACATACAGAACGGCGCGCTGGTGCGTGCGGACACGCTGCCGCTGGTGTTCCCGGTGGCGGGCCAGCAGGAGCGCGGTGCGCGCCTGCGCGTGAAGCTCGGCGAGATCGACGAAATTGCGCTCGACGTGCACGGCACGGTGCTCGAGCGCCTCGATGCGCCCAAGGCGGATGCCGCAGCCGACGAGGAAAGCGGCGACGAGGAAGAAGAAGTGGCCGGTCCCATCGCGATTGCGGTCGACCTTACCGACAGCGAGCCGGCACCGGAGAACACGCCGGCGTGAGCGCCGCGCGGAACATAAAAACCATTCAATGAGCCGCGAGGAGCGTCGTCAATGAACTTCAGGGATCTGAGCACGCTGCAGATTGCACTCGGTGTGTCGATCATCGCGCACGCCGCGCTTCTGACGGTGCGCTTCGTCGACCCTGAATCGTTCAACCGGGTCTTCAGCGACACGCCGCTCGAGGTGATCCTGGTCAACAGCAAGACCAACGACAAACCCGACGCCACGGCCCGCGTGATGGCGCAAACCTCGCTGGCCGGCGGCGGCGACCTCGAACGGGGCCGCGCCACAAGCCCGCTGCCGCCGTCGAGCTTTACCGCCGTGGGCGACTCCGCCGAGGAAGCGCAGCGCCAGGTCGAGGCCATGCAGGCGCAGCAGATGCAGCTGCTCGCGCAGCTCAAGCGCGACCTGGCCGCCATGCCCGCGCCCGATCCACGCGTTTCGGGCGACCCGAAGGAAGCCGTGGCCCGCGAGGAAAAGCGGCGCCAGATGGTCGAGCTGCTGGCCGAAATCGAACGGCGCGTGAACGAAGAAAACGCACGCCCCAAGAAGCGCTACCTGAGCCCTTCCACACGCGAGGCGGCCTATGCCATCTACGTGGACACACTGCGCCGCCGCATCGAGGTGCGGGGCACCGAGAACTTTCCCACGGCGGCCGGCAAGAAGCTCTACGGCCAGCTCAAGATGACGATCACCATCAACCACGACGGCAAGATCCTCGACACCGTGGTCGATGAAAGCTCGGGCGACACCACGCTCGACCGGCGCGCCAAGGCGATCGTGCACAGCATCGGCAACTTCGGCAAGTTCACCGATGCGATGCGCAAGCAGACCGACCAGATCGTGCTGCAGTCGCGCTTCAAGTTCACGCGCGACGAAACCATCGAGCTCTCTTCTCAATAGCAACCCAATAGCAACGACTGCGAATCACGGCGCCATGGACCTGTACTGCGTAATGGGCAACCCCGTCGAGCACAGCCGCTCGCCGCGCATCCATGCCCGATTTGCCGAGCTCTGCGGCCAGGAGCTGGAATACACCCGCCGGCTCGTGCCGATCGGCGCCTTTGCCGAAGGCGTCGCCGGCTTCCGGCGAGAAGCCGCGGAGCAGGGCAACGCCGCGCGCGGCTGCAATGTCACGGTGCCGTTCAAGTTCGATGCCGCCGCAATTGCACAGCACACCAGCGAACGCGCCCTGCTCGCGCAAGCGGTGAACATGCTGCGCTTCGAAGCGGACGGCAGCGTTCATGCCGACAACACCGACGGCATCGGCCTGGTCAACGACATCGTGCGCAACGCCGCCGTGCCGTTGGCCGGCAGCGAACTGCTGCTCATCGGCGCGGGCGGCGCTGCCGCGGGCGTGCTCGGGCCGCTGCTCGATGCGGGCGCCTCGCGCATCGTGGTGGCCAACCGGACCGTCGGCAAAGCCATGGCCCTGGTGCAGCGCCATGCGGCCTTGGCCTTGCGCCACGGCGCCACGCTCGAAGCGTGGGCGCTCGACGAAGTACCCGGCAATTTCGACGTGGTGATCAACGCCACCGCCTCCAGCCTTGCGGGCGATGCGGTGCCGGTGCGTGCGCAGGTGCTGCGCCCCGGCGCGCTCGCGGTCGACCTGATGTACGGCTCTGCCGCCGCCGGCTTCATTGCCTGGGCCGAAGCGCACGGCGCTGTGGGACGCGATGGGCTCGGCATGCTGGTCCAGCAAGCGGCCGAAGCCTTCGAGGCCTGGCGCGGCGTGCGCCCGCCCGCTGCGCAGGTGCTGGCCGAATTGCGCGCTTCAATCGCCGCCGGCCAATGAAGGGGCTGCTGCGGCTGATTGCGTCCCTGCTGGTCGCGGCGGTGGCGCTCGAGCTTTTCTTCGTGGCGCGCATTGCCGCCATGGCCGTGATCGCTCCGCAGAGCACGGCGTTCCAGCGCTCCGAGGCCTGGCAGATCGCCATTCACCAGGGCAGCAAGGGCGCCTGGCGCCAGGAGTGGGTGCCCTACGCGCAGATCAGCGACAACCTCAAGCGGGCAGTCATCGCCAGCGAGGACGCCGACTTCATCGACCACAACGGCGTGGAATGGGAAGCCATCGAACGCGCGCGGCAGCGCAATGCCAAGGCCGAAGAGCTTGCGGCCCGGCGCGCGGCGCGTGCCATTGCGCGCGGCAAGCCGGTGCGACCCGTGCAGTTGCGCGGCGGTTCCACCATCACGCAGCAGCTCGCGAAGAACCTGCTGCTTTCCGGCGAGCGCACGCTGCTGCGCAAGGGCCAGGAACTGGTGCTCGCCATGACGCTCGAGGTGCTGCTCGACAAGCGCCGCATCCTCGAGATCTATCTTAACAATGTCGAATGGGGCGAAGGCGTGTTCGGTGCCGAGGCTGCCGCCCAGTACTACTTCAGAAAACCCGCCTCGCGCCTGAGTGCCGGCGAGGCCGCGCGTCTGGCGGTGATGCTGCCCAGCCCCAAGTTCTTCGAGCGCCGGCTGGGCTCGTCTTCTTACCTCAGCGGACGGGCTTCGACCATCGTGGCGCGCATGCCGTCGGCCGAGTTGCCCTGACTGCACCGCACAGCGCTTCGATGGCCAGGACGGCCGCAAAGCCGATCAGGTAGGCCACCACGTCCCACCAGTCGGCCGTACTGCCGAGCACGATGCGCAAGGCGCGGTTCGGAATGTGCAGGTGCCAGGCCGATGCCAGGAACTGGCCCAGCTCGACCGCCAAGCCCAGCGCGAGCGCGGCCAGCGCCAACGGCAGCACGCGCGCGGCAATGAAGGTCTTGAAGACGACATAGACCCACGCCACGACCAGCACGTCGCCGAAGAAACTCCGCAGCCAGCCCCATCGCGCGCCGACGGTGGCCAGCAGCACGAGAACCACGAACAGGGCCACCGCCCACACCAGAGAAAGAGGATCGAAACGCCATCGCATGCCCCGTATCATCGCGCCCATGCTGGCAAAGCTCACAGGTTGGTTGTTGTTGGGAATCGTCCGGTTGCTCACGGGGGCCCAGGCACGCTGGTACGGCTGCCCGCCCAAGGCCGAGCAGCGCATCTATTTCGCCAATCACCAGAGCCACGCCGACCTCGTGATGATCTGGGCCGCCCTGCCCGAGGAACTGCGCAGCATCACCCGGCCCATTGCGGCGCGCGACTACTGGGCCAATACGCCGTTCAAGCGATGGATCACGACCGAGGTGTTCAACGCGGTGTATGTGGAACGTGCGGCCACGGCACCGGGCTCGAACGCACCACCGGCGGAACCCGAAGCGCCACCGGCGCCCGTGCGAAATTCCGTTGCACCGCACGCCGAGCGCATCGAGCCTTCGATGGAGCCGTTGCTGCCTGTAGCACCGACGGCGCCGATCGCATCGCCTATCGTCGATGTCACCCCGAGGCGTTCGACGAAGTGCAAGGGCGGCTCGATCTTCCGGCGCCACCGCCTCCCCCGCCGGCCGCACCCCTGTCGAACCGCCGGCCGTGATGGCGGAGGCAGAGCCGTCCGAGCCCGCTACTGCAGCTCCCGCCCCTGACCCGCTCGCACCCTTGGTCGAAGCGCTGCGCAGCGGCGACTCGATCATCATCTTTCCCGAAGGCACACGCGGCCACACGGGCGAGCCGCAGAAGTTCAAGTCCGGCCTTTACACACTCGCGACGATGTTTCCCGAAGTGGTGCTGGTGCCGGCATGGATCGACAACGTGCAGCGCGTCATGCCCAAGGGCGAGATCGTGCCGGTGCCGATCCTGTGTTCCGTGACCTTCGGTGCGCCAATCCGCGTGGAAGAAGGCGAAGAGCGCCGCCCTTTCCTCGATCGCGCGCGTGCTGCGGTGATTGCTTTGCGCGATGTTTGAAATGAAGGCTTTTGCTTTGCGTGGTGTTTTTTTGCGGGCCGTCTTCGGGACGCGCACCCGCCGACGGGGGACATTCGCGGAGGGGAGTACCCGGTGGCCTTTGCACAAGCCCCGAACAACAGCGCCTAGAACGCAGTCCCCAACAACGCGCGAAGGAAAACTGACATGAACCAGTTCCTGCGCAGCCTCACTCCGACCCAGCAAGTCGCGACCCTGTTCCTCATCGTCTTCGGCCTGCTCGTGATCGCAAGCACAGCGGCGCTCTTCCTGAGCTTCAGGGAACGCCGAAACCCCGTACACGACGCCGCATGGCAAGCCGAGCTCGCCCACTACCGCAAACTGCTGGGCACCACCTGGTTCATGGTCATCGTGTTCTGGGTTGGCTGGGCCTTGGGCGAAACCGTGGCCACCGTGCTGTTCGCGCTCATCGCCTTCTTCGCGCTGCGCGAGTTCATCACCCTCTCGCCCACACGCCGCGGCGACCACCGCAGCCTGATCCTGGCCTTCTTCGTGGTGCTGCCGATCCAGTTCTGGCTCGTGGCCACTGCGCGCTTCGACCTGTTCACCGTCTTCATTCCGGTCTACGTGTTTCTTGCGATTCCGGTCGCAAGCGCACTCGCCAACGATCCCAGCCACTTTCTCGAGCGCAACGCCAAGCTGCAGTGGGGCATCATGGTCTGCGTCTACGGCATGAGCCACGTGCCGGCGCTACTGCTCCTGAGCTTTCCGGGCTACGAAGGCAAGAGCGCATTCCTCGTGTTCTTCCTGGTGTTCGTGGTGCAGACCTCGGTGCTGGTGCAGCACGTGATCTCGCGCCGCACGCAGCGCAAGCCCTTTGCACCCAACGTGAGCCGCAGCTTCAACTGGACCAGCTGGGGCATCGGCATCACGGTGGCCAGCCTGGTGGGAGCGCTGTTCTCGTTCATCACTCCGTTCAAGTTCGGCCAGGCGCTTGCCGTGTCGTTCATCGCCTGCATCGCGGGCTCCATGGGCCACCTGGTGATGAAGGCGCTCAAGCGCGACCGCGGTATTCCCAACTGGGGCAAGAAAGGCGTGGGCGTGACCGGCGCCAATGGCCTGCTCGACCGTGTGGATGCGCTGTGTTTTGCGGCGCCCATCTTCTTCCATTCGATCCGCTGGTACTTCAACGTCTGACCACATGCGCATTCTCGGCATCGACCCCGGCCTTCTCACCACCGGCTTCGGCGTGGTGGATGCGGACGGCCATGCGCTGCGCTACGTGGCAAGCGGCACCATCAGCACGCGGCACCTGGGCAGCGGCAACCTGCCGGCGCGCCTCAAGGTGCTGTTCGACGGCATCGCCGAAATCGCCGAGCGCTACCAGCCCGACGCTTCGGCGGTCGAAATCATTTTCGTCAACGTCAACCCGCAGTCGACACTACTGCTCGGCCAGGCGCGCGGCGCCTGCGTGACCTCGCTGGTGAACAGCAAGCTCACGGTGGCCGAATACACCGCGCTGCAAATGAAGAAGGCCGTGGCCGGCCACGGCCAGGCTGCCAAGGCACAGGTGCAGGAAATGGTGAAGCGCCTGCTCGACCTACCGGGCCTGCCCGGTGCGGACGCGGCCGACGCGTTGGGCATTGCCATCACCCATGCGCAGGTGGGCCGTTCGATGGCACGGCTGGCCGAAGCGGCCGATCTGTCGAAAACGCACGCCGGCACCTACCGGCAAGGCCGCTCGAGGTAGCGCTGTTCAGGCGCCCGTCAACGGCGTGGTGCGAGCCAAGCCCGCTACCAGGCTAGGCCACGCGCTCCGCAATCAGCACCGCAAAGAAACCGAACGCCGCGAGCAGCGTCCACTTGAGCACGATCCAACCGAAGCGCCGGTACTTGACCTGCCCGGTTCCGGCATAGAACGCGAACGACACGCCCGCCACCAGCAGAAGCAGCAGGATGGCCCAGCGGAAGACAAGCATTGCGTGAAACGAGGAACTGAAGAACCTGCCTGCTACCAGGCCCGCGCCACTTCGCCGAAACCGCGCGGTGCGCGCTTCTCGTCTTCGAAAGTCACGACCTCATAGGCATCGCTATTCGCCAGCAGTTCGCGCAGCAGCTTGTTGTTGAGCGCGTGGCCCGACCGGAACGCGGTGTACGCCGCGAGCAGCGGCTTGCCGATGATGTACAGGTCGCCCATCGCATCAAGAATCTTGTGCTTCACGAACTCGTCGTCGTAGCGCAGCCCGCCGGCATTGAGCACCTTGGTGTCGTCCATCACGATGGCGTTGTCCAGCCCGCCGCCGAGCGCCAGGCCCTTGCTGCGCATGTACTCGACTTCCTTCGTGAAGCCGAAGGTGCGGGCGCGCGCAATGTCGCGGCTGTAGGAATCCTTGCCCAGGTCGAACTCCACGCGCTGGCCGGTGGAGTTGACCACGCGATGGTCGAAGTCGATCTCGAAGCTCAGCTTGTAGCCGTGGTACGGCTCAAGGCTCGCCCACTTCTCGTTGGCGCCCTCGCCTTCGCGCACCTCGACCTTGCGGGTTACGCGAATGAAGCGGCGCGGCGCCTTCTGCAGCTCGATGCCCGCGCTTTGCAGCAAGAACACGAACGACGAGGCCGATCCGTCGAGGATCGGCACTTCGTCGGCCGTGATGTCGATGTAGAGGTTGTCGATGCCCAGGCCTGCGCAGGCCGACATCAGGTGTTCGACCGTCTGCACTTTCGCGCCGCCAGTAGAAACGGTGGAAGCCAGGCGCGTGTCGGTCACCGCCTCGGCGGTCATGCGGATGTCGACCGGCTCGGGCAGGTCGACGCGCCGGAACACGATGCCCGTGTCCGACGGAGCCGGGCGCAGCGTGAGCTCCACGCGCTGTCCGCTGTGAAGCCCCACGCCCACGGCGCGGCTGATCGACTTGAGAGTTCTTTGTTGCAGCACGCCCGCGATTTTAGGCGGGCGACGGGCATGGCGGCCTATGCCCCTCGCTATGGCACCGATAGACATAGGTTCTATTTCAAGCGGGGCGATGGACGCAAAGGGCACGAAGCGAACGCAGCGCCTAGGGCGGCGGAAGTCCCTTTCAGGTCTTCCCCGTACCCCTTGCGAACCTTCGTGCCCTCTGCGTTCGGTGGCCCGGCCTCAGTCAGCCTGACGGCGCAGGAATGCGGGGATCTCGAAGTCGTCCATGCCGCCCGAAGACAGCGCGTCCACCTTGGCCGCGGCCATTGTGCGGTTGGTACGCCACACGCTGGGAACCGCCATGCCGTCGTAGTTGGGCTGGCTCACGCCGTGGCCACCGTGGCCTGCATGGCCCGTGCCGCCGAGCGTGGGCACGTTGAACGGGATGTTGTCGGTGCCGGTGCGGATCACTTCGAGCGTCGGTGCCTGGCGGCGTGCGTCGGCGCGCGAGAGGCCGGTGGCCACCACGGTCACGCGCATTTCGTCGCCCAGGCTCTCGTCGTAGGCGGCGCCGTAGATCACGTGCGCATCGGGCGAGGCGTAGGCGCGGATGGTGTTCATCGCGAGCTTCGACTCGTTCAGCTTCAGCGAACCCTTCGACGCGGTCACCAGCACCAGCACGCCCTTGGCACCCGAGAGGTCGATGCCTTCGAGCAGCGGGCAGGCCACGGCCTGTTCGGCGGCGATGCGGGCGCGGTCCGGGCCGGCAGCGGCTGCGGTGCCCATCATGGCCTTGCCTGGCTCGCCCATCACGGTGCGCACGTCTTCGAAGTCGACGTTCACGCCGCCGTACTCGTTGATGATTTCCGAGATGCCGCCCACGGCGTTCTTCAGCACGTCGTTCGCATGCGCGAAGGCTTCGTCCTGGGTGATGTCCTCGCCCAGCACGTCGAGCAGCTTCTCGTTGAGCACCACGATCAGCGAGTCGACATTCGCCTCGAGCTCGGCCAGGCCGGCGTCGGCGTTGGTCATGCGGCGACCGCCTTCCCAGTCGAAGGGCTTGGTCACCACGCCCACGGTGAGGATGCCCATTTCCTTTGCCACGCGTGCGATCACGGGTGCGGCGCCGGTGCCGGTGCCGCCGCCCATGCCAGCCGTGATGAAGAGCATGTGCGCGCCGTCGATGGCTGCGCGAATATCGTCCACCGCGGCTTCGGCCGCGTCACGGCCCTTGTCGGGCTTGCTGCCCGCGCCCAGGCCGCTTGTGCCCAGCTGAATGATCTTGTGTGCGTTGCTGCGCTGGAGCGCCTGCGCGTCGGTGTTGGCGCAGACGAACTGAACGCCCTGCACGCCGCGCTCCATCATGTGAGCGACGGCATTGCCGCCACCGCCGCCGACTCCGATCACCTTGATCTGAGTGCCTTGGTTGAATTCTTCGACTTCGATCATTTCGATGGTCATTTCTAACTCCTTGAATTTGCAGTTGCCGTTGTGTATCTATGAATTTTTCTGGTGTCTTGACGAGTTCAACGTAGCCGTCGTCGTGGCGGTGGACCTGTGCGCCGCCATCGCTCGTTGAAATGCAATGGGGGACCGCCACGTGCGAGCCAGAGTGGGGAGTGATTCATGCTCAGAAGTTCCCCACGATGAAGTCCTTGAAACGTCCGAACGCAGTCTTTACGGATCCGTTCTTCTGCGCGACCTTGAAGCCGCGCATGCGTGCGAAGCGCGCTTCTTCGAGCAAACCCATCACAGTGGCGGCGCGCGGCTGCGCGACCATGTCGGACAACGCGCTCGAATACTTCGGAATGCCGCGCCGCACCGGCTTCAGGAAGATGTCTTCGCCAAGCTCGACCATGCCTGGCATCACGGCGCTGCCGCCCGTGAGCACCACGCCCGACGACAGCACCTCTTCGTAGCCCGACTCGCGCACCACCTGCTGCACGAGCGAAAAGATTTCTTCGATGCGCGGCTCGATCACGCCGGCCAGTGCCTGCTTGCTCAGCATGCGCGGGCCGCGGTCGCCGAGGCCGGGCACTTCCACCTGCGTGTCGGGGTCGGCCAGGAGCTGCTTGGCATAGCCGTTCTCGACCTTGATGTCTTCCGCGTCCTTGGTGGGCGTGCGCAGCGCCATGGCGATGTCGCTGGTGATCAGGTCGCCCGCGATCGGAATCACAGCCGTGTGGCGAATCGCGCCGTTGGTGAAGATGGCCACGTCGGTCGTGCCCGCGCCAATGTCCACCAGCACCACGCCAAGCTCGCGCTCGTCTTCGGTCAGCACCGCCTGGCTCGAGGCCAGCGGGTTCAGCATCAGCTGGTCGACCTCCAGGCCGCAGCGGCGCACGCACTTGATGATGTTCTCAGCCGCGCTCTGCGCACCGGTCACGATGTGCACCTTGGCTTCGAGCCGCATGCCGCTCATGCCGATAGGCTCCTTCACGTCCTGGCCGTCGATCACGAACTCCTGCGGCTCCACCAGCAACAGGCGCTGGTCGCTCGAAATGTTGATGGCTCGCGCGGTTTCCACCACGCGGGCCACGTCGGCGGGCGTCACTTCCTTGTCCTTCACGGCCACCATGCCGCTCGAGTTGATGCCGCGGATGTGGCTGCCGGTAATGCCCGTGTAGACGCGGCTGATCTTGCAGTCGGCCATCAGCTCGGCCTCTTTCAGGGCCTGCTGGATGCTCTGCACGGTGGCGTCGATGTTCACCACCACGCCGCGCTTCAGGCCGTTGCTCGGCGCAATGCCGAGCCCGGCCAGCTTGAGTTCACCGCCGGGCAGCACCTCGGCCACCACCACCATCACCTTGGCGGTGCCGATGTCGAGTCCGACAACCAGGTCTTTGTATTCTTTGGGCATTGAATGTCCTCGGTATTCGCTATTTACTTCTTCTTGGTCTTCGGGTCGGTAACGACCGTGGTGACGCCACGAAGGCGCAACGCATAGGCATCGTTGTGGCGCAGATCGGCCCCTTCGACGTCCGCCGCGGTGCGGTGGTATTGGCCCGCGACCTGGGTCACGGTTTTCAGGAAACGCTGCGCACGGGCGGCCACCTCTTCGGGCTGCCCGCGGCCAAGCTCGATCTCGGCGCCGCTGTTCAGCACCACCTTCCAGCTGCCCCGGCTCGAAAGCGTGAGCTCGTCGACGCTGAAGTCGTAGGGCTGGAAAATCGGCGCAATCACGCGGTACATGCCCAGCACCTGCCCGGCCTGCTCGATGGGACCGTCGAGCCGCGGCAGGCGGTCGTCCACCTCGGCCACGTTGGCTTCGAACACGTCGCCAAAGCTGTTGATCAGCTTCGAGCCTGCTTCGTCGCCCCAGTTGGCCACGGGCACCTGCTCGGTCAGGGTGACGCGCAGCTTGTTCGGAAACTCGCGCCGCACCACCGCCTTGCGCACCCAGGGCACCGACTCGAAGGCCGTTCTTGCACGGGCGAGATCGACCGTGAAGAAGTTGCCCGAGAGCTGTGGCGCCACGTTGGCGCGCAGGGTCACTTCGTTGTTGTGCGTCACGTCGCCGTCGACCTTGATGCCGGCAATGGGAAAGAACGGCTGCCGCAGCACCCACCATGCGCCCGCCGCAAGCAGCATGAGCGCCACCACCGCGAACGCGAGGTTCGAGACGATGTTCATGAGCTTGACGTCGAACGGCGCCTGGATGCTGTCGGCCATGGCTATTGCGTTCCCCCTGTGGAGTCCAGCGAAGCCGAGGTCAGCACGCGCAGGCACAGGTCTTCGTAGGCAATGCCCGATGCGCGCGCCGACATCGGCACCAGCGAGTGGCTGGTCATGCCGGGCGAGGTGTTCATCTCGAGCAGGAAGGGCTTGCGGTCGCTCGCGCGAATCATCACGTCGGCACGGCCCCAGCCGCGGCAACCGAGCGTGTGGTACGCGACCAGCGTGATGCGCTGGATCTCGCGCTCCTCGGCTTCGGCGAGGCCGCTCGGGCAGTGGTACTTCACGTCGTCGGTGAAATACTTGTTCTGGTAGTCGTAGGCGCCTTCGGGTGCGGCAATGCGCACCACGGGCAGCGCGCGCGCATCGAGCCCCTGGCCGAGCACGGCGCAGGTCACTTCCTCGCCCTCGATGAATTCCTCGCACAGCACATCGGCGTCGTATTTGGCCGAAAGCGCCACGGCGTCCTGCATCTGCGAGTAGCCCTCGACCTTGGTCACGCCGATGGACGAGCCCTCGCGCGGTGGCTTCACGATCAGCGGCAGGCCCAGCACGTCGGGCACGGCGCGAATCTGTTCGCGGCTTTGCTGATCGAAAGCCAGGCGCACGTATTTCGGCGTCGGCAGCCCATCGGCCTGCCAGATGCGCTTGGTCATAACTTTGTCCATGGCCACGCTGGAAGCCATCACGCCCGAGCCGGTGTAGGGAATGCCGAGCAGCTCGAGCGCGCCCTGCACCGTGCCGTCTTCGCCATGCCGCCCGTGCAGCGCGATGAAGCAGCGCGCAAAGCCGTCGCGCCGAAGCTCGACCAGATCGCGCTCCGACGGATCGAAGGCATGCGCATCGACGCCGCGCGAGCGCAGGGCCTCGAGCACGCCGTTGCCCGACATGAGGGAAATTTCTCGCTCGGCGGAGCTTCCGCCGAACAGCACGGCCACCTTGCCGAATTGCTTTGGATCTTGAAGAGTCATTGGGTAACCTCCGCGCCGCGCGCTGCGGTGGCAAGTTCGACCACCTTGCCGGGCACCGCGCCGATGGAGCCCGCGCCCATGCAAAGCACCACGTCGCCGGCGCGCGCGTTGTCCGCAATGGCCTGCGGCATGGCGTTGATGTCGTCCACGAACACCGGCTCCACCTTGCCTGCCACGCGCAGGGCACGCGCCAGCGAGCGGCCGTCGGCGGCCACGATGGGCGGCTCGCCGGCGGCGTACACCTCGCCCAGCAGCACCGCGTCGGCATTGCCGATGACCTTGACGAAGTCTTCGAAGCAGTCGCGCGTGCGGGTGTAGCGGTGCGGCTGAAAGGCCAGCACCAGCCGGCGGCCCGGGAAGGCGCCGCGCGCGGCGGCAATGGTCGCGGCCATTTCGACCGGATGATGGCCGTAGTCGTCGATCACGGTGAAAGTGCCCGGCGCATCCACGCCGGCCTGCCCCTGCACGGCCACATCGCCGTAGCTCTGGAAGCGGCGGCCCACGCCCTTGAAGCCGGCCAGCCCGCGCTGCACCGCTTCGTCGGGAATGCCGAGTTCCACCGCCACCGCGATCACCGAGAGCGCGTTGCGCACGTTGTGCTCGCCAGGCAGGTTCAGCACGATGGGCAGGTCGGGCAGCGTGACGCCGTTGCGGCGCTGCGCCGTGAAATGCATCTGCGCGCCCACGGCGCGCACGTCGACCGCGCGCACCTGGGCGCCTTCGTCGAAACCGTAGCTGGTGACCGGGCAGGTGACCTCGCCGACGATGTCGCGCACCGCCGGATCGTCGGTGCACAAGATGGCCACGCCGTAGAACGGCATGCGGTGCAGGAAGTCGACGAACGCCTTCTTGAGCTTCGCGAAGTCGTGCCCGTAGGTTTCCATGTGGTCGGCATCGATGTTCGTGACCACCGCCATCACCGGCAGCAGGTTCAGGAACGAAGCGTCCGACTCATCGGCCTCCACCACGATGTAGTCGCCGCTGCCGAGCTGTGCGTTGGCGCCGGCGCTGTTCAGGCGGCCGCCGATCACGAAGGTCGGGTCGAGCCCGGCGGCTTCGAGCACGCTCGCCACCAGGCTGGTGGTGGTGGTCTTGCCGTGCGTGCCGGCAATCGCGATGCCCTGCTTCAGGCGCATCAGCTCGGCCAGCATCATGGCGCGCGGCACGACCGGGATGCGCTTCTCGCGCGCGGCGAGCACCTCGGGGTTGTCGGACTGCACCGCCGTGGAGGTCACGACGGCGTCGGCGCCCTCGATGTGCGCGGCCGCGTGGCCCACGAAGGTACCGATGCCCAGGCTCGCGAGCCGGCGCAGCGTGGCGCTGTCCGCCAGGTCGGAGCCTGTGATGCGGTAGCCCAGGTTCAGCAGCACTTCGGCAATGCCGCTCATGCCCGAGCCGCCGACGCCCACGAAGTGAATATGACGAATCGCGTGCTTCATTTGGCAAGCTCCTCGCAGGCGCGGACGACCGCTTCCACGGCTTCGGTCTTCTGCATGGTTTTGGCCTTGGCGGCCTTTTCGATCAGCGCGGTGCGCTCGGTTTTCTGTAGCAAGTCAGCCAGCAATTCAGGAGTGAGGTCGGTCTGCTGCACCAGCCAGCCGCCGCCCGCATCGACGAGGAAGCGCGCGTTGGTGGTCTGGTGGTCGTCGACCGCCGAAGGAAAAGGCACGAACAGCGCTGCTGCGCCGACGGCCGCGATTTCTGTGACGGTGCTGGCCCCGGCACGCGCGACGATGATGTCGGCGTCGGCATAGGCCTGCGCGGTGTCTTCGATGAACGGCGTGAGTTCGCCTTCCACGCCGGCGGCGGCGTAGTTGGCGCGCAGTTCGTCGATCTGCTTGGCGCCGCTCTGGTGCAGCACCGTGGGGCGGGTGCCCGGCTCGATGCGCGCGAGCGCCTGCGGCACCACGGCGTTGAGCGCCTTGGCGCCCAGGCTGCCGCCGACCACCAAGAGCCGCAGCGGCCCGCTGCGGCCCGCAAAGCGCACGGCCGGCGCGGGCTGAGAGGTGAACGCCGCGCGCAGCGGGTTGCCCACCCACTGCGCCTTCTTCAGCACATTGGGAAAAGCAGTGAACACCCGATCGGCCACGCCCGCGAGTACCTTGTTGGCAAGGCCCGCGACCGAGTTCTGTTCGTGCAGCACCAGCGGCTTGTTGAGCAGCACGCTCATCATTCCGCCCGGGAAGGTGATGTAGCCGCCCAGGCCCACCACCACGTCGGGCTTGACGCGGCGCACCACGCCAAGGCTCTGCCAGAAAGCACGAAGGAGCCGCAGCGGCAGCAGGAACAGCGTGAGCGGCCCCTTGCCGCGCACGCCGCCGAACTGGACCGGCTCGAAAGCGAAGCCGCGCGGCGGCACCAGTTTTTCTTCCATGCTGCCGGGCGCGCCCAGCCAGTGCACGCGCCAGCCGCGCTCGCGCAGGGCCTCGGCCACCGCGAGTCCCGGAAAGATGTGGCCGCCCGTGCCGCCGGCCATGACGAGTGCTGTGCGGCCTGTCATATGCGGCCTCCACGCATCAGCACACGATTCTCATAATCGATTCGCAGCACTACCGCCAGAGCCACCAGGTTCATCAGGATGGCCGAGCCGCCGAAGCTCATCAGCGGCAAGGTCAGCCCCTTGGTCGGCAGCGCGCCGAGGTTCACGCCCATGTTGATGAAGGCCTGGAAGCCGATCCACACGCCCACGCCCTGCGCCACGAGCCCCGAGAACACGCGGTCGAGTGCGATCGCCTGGCGGCCGATGTGCATGATGCGTCGGGTCAGCCAGAGGAACAGGCCGATGATCAGCAGCACGCCGACCAGGCCGAACTCCTCGCCAATTACGGCCAGCAGGAAGTCGGTGTGCGCCTCGGGCAGCCAGTGCAGTTTTTCAACGCTGCCGCCCAGCCCCACGCCGAAGATCTCGCCGCGGCCGATGGCAATGAGCGAATGCGAGAGCTGGTAGCCCTTGCCCAGCGCATGCTCCTCGCTCCACGGGTCGAGGTACGCAAAGATGCGCTCGCGCCGCCACGGGCTGCTGGCCACGATGGTGCCGAAGGCCACCACCACCAGCGCGGCAATGACGAAGAACATGCGCGCGTTCACGCCGCCCAGGAACAGGATGCCCATGGCGATCACGGCAATCACCATGAAGGCGCCCATGTCGGGCTCGGCCATCACCAGCATGCCGACCACCACTACTGCAATGCCCATCGGCAGCACCGCGCGGAAGAAGCGCTCCTTGATTTCCATCTTGCGCACCATGTAGCTGGCGGCATAGAACACCATTGCGAGCTTGGCGAGTTCGGACGGCTGAAAGCGCATGAAGCCCAGCGGCAGCCAGCGCCGCGCGCCGTTCACGTTGATGCCGATGTGCGGAATGAGCACCGCCACCAGCAGCAGCAACGAGGCCACGAAGAGCCAGGGCGCAGAGCGCTCCCACGTCTTCATGGGAATCTGGAAGGCCAGCAGCGCCGCGATGAACGCCACCGCCACCGACGCCGCATGCCGCGTGAGGAAGAACACCGGGCCGTATCCCGCGCGTGCGAAGCGCGGGTTGTCCGGTAGCGCAATGGAGGCTGAGTACACCATCACCAGGCCCCAGGTGAGCAGCGCGACGGTCACCCAGACCAGCGCCTGGTCGAAGCCCAGCACACGCATCGGCGTGGCCTTGGTCTGCGTAACGCCGGCGCCGCCCAGCCGCACCGGCAGGTGCATGGGCAAGGCGTCGATGCCGCTGCGCGCGCGCCCGAACCAGCCACCGAAACGGGTGGGCTTGGCGTTGGGCGTGGCGCCGGCGGCTGTGGTGTTCAAACCGGGTCTCCCGAGGAAAAGTCGGAATCGTTCGACGACGAGGCCGCTTCGCGCGGGTTGTCCGCGAGCGTCTGCACGGCTTCGCGGAACACCGCGGCGCGGTGTTCGTAGTCCTTGAACATGTCGAAGCTCGCACAGGCCGGTGACAACAGCACGGCATCGCCGGGGTTGGCGCGCGCGGCGGCCAGGTTCACGGCTTCTTCCATCGAGCCCGCATGCATCAGCGAGACGCCGGTGGAGGCCAGCGCCTGTTCGATCAGCGGCGCGTCGCGGCCGATGAGCACCACGGCGCGCGCAAACTGGCGCACCGGCTCGGCCAGTGGTTCGAAGTCTTGTCCCTTGCCTTCGCCGCCGAGGATGACGACCACGCGCCGGTCTTCGCCCAGGCCGCTCAGGGCGGCGGCCGTGGCACCGACGTTGGTGCCCTTGCTGTCGTCGAAATACTCGACATCGTCCACCAGCGCGATCGGTTCGACCCGGTGCGGCTCGCCGCGGTATTCGCGCAGGCCATAGAGCATGGGGCCGAGTGGGCAGTCGGCGGCGCTGGCGAGCGCAAGTGCAGCCAATGCGTTCATGGCGTTGTGGCGCCCGCGAATGCGCAGCGCGTCCGCAGGCATCAGGCGCTGAAGGAAGATTTCTTCTTCCACCACCGCGCCGCGCTTGCGCTTTTGCGTTTCGTCGGCTTCCAACGCGCGCACCAGCCAGGCCATGCCGTTGACGCGCTCGATGCCGTAGTCGCCCGGGCGCAGCGGCATCGCGCTGCCGAAGGTAATGTGCGTGCGGATCTGCGGACGCTGCAGCTTCACCCTGACGGGCGCGGGCAACATCCCCATCACGCCCGGGTCGTCGCGGTTCAGCACCATAAGGCCTTGCGCGCCGAAGATGCGCGCCTTCGCAGCCGCGTACGCGGGCATGTCGCCGTGCCAGTCGAGATGGTCCTGCGTGAGGTTGAGCACCGTTGCGGCCGTGGGCTCGAAGCCCTGCACGCCGTCGAGCTGGAAGCTCGAGAGTTCGAGCACCCACACGTCGGGCAGCGTCTCGGCGTCGATGTGTGCAGCCAGCGTGTCGAGCAGCGTCGGGCCGATGTTGCCCGCCACCGCTACGGTCTTGCCCGCGCGCTCGACCAGCTGGCCCGTGAGCGCGGTGACGGTGGTCTTGCCGTTGGTGCCGGTGATGGCAAGCACGGCGGGCGTGTAGCCCTTCGGTGCCGGCGGCTCTTCGATCGGCACCAGTGGGAGCTGGGCCGTCGGCTCTTCCTCGACGGCGGCGGAAGCCGGATTGGAGGCGGCGAGCTCGGCAATCTTGGCGACGAATTCGGCGGCTTCCCTGGCCGCGGTAGGCACGTAGGGCTTGCCGGTGCTCGGCAGCCTCGAAACGGTAGCGGGCGCCGGCGATGCGGCGGTCGCTTCAGGTGTTTCTGCGTTCGGCGTTTCTGCGTTCGGCGCTTCGTCCGAAGGCGGCGAAACAGGAATGCTCAGAGAAGGATCGCGCGGCATGGCTTCCGCCATGGCGGGGTTGCCGCAAGCTCGCCTTCGGTGGCCGCCTCGGCCGGCGCTTCCGTTGGCCCGGGTGTTGCCGGCGCTTCGGTTGCGTTCGTTGCTTCGGTGGATTCCGTGGCTTCGACTGCCGAAGCCGTCTCTGCAGCTTCAGGCGCTTGCGCAGCAGCTTCGACCTGCCCGGTCGATTCCGGCACTTCGGCCGCTTCAGCCTCGACAGGTGCAGCTGCCGGCGGTTCCACGTCCAAGGCCAGTTCGGCCTGCGCTTCAGGCTCCGCAACTTCCACGGGCACTTCCGCAGCGGGCTCGGCTTCGGCCGGCGCTTCCACTTCGGGCTCCGCTTCCACGACCGGCACTTCGACCGTTCGCAAATCCTGCAGCGCGCGCGCAAAGAGGTCGAGCTCGCCGCCGACCGGCAGCCCCACGGCGCGCGCCGCATCGGCAACCGGTGCGATGGTCGCGGGCGAAAGGCCCGGCGAACGGTAGACGGCCCGGATCGGCGTGCCTTCGATCAGCGCGGCCGAAAACGGTCCGCCGACGAACGCCACGTCGGGCAGCTCCGCCTGCAGCGTAGCAAGCAGCGCGGGTGCCTCGCGTGTATCGGCCACGGTCACCTGCGCGCCGTGGCGTGCGCACCAGCGCGCCATCGCCAGCCCGGACGCACCAAGGCCGAGGATCAATACGGGGAGGTCTTTCAGGTGTCGCATGTGCCCGCTCACCGCAGCTTCAGCGTTGAAAGACCCACGAGGCACAACAGCATCGTGATGATCCAGAAGCGCACCACGACCTGCGTCTCGCGCCAGCCGCTTTTCTCGAAGTGGTGGTGCAGCGGCGCCATCTTGAGCACGCGCCGGCCCTCGCCGTAGCGCTTCTTGGTGTACTTGAAGTACATGACCTGGGCCATCACCGAGATCGCCTCGACCACGAAGATGCCGCCCATGATGAAGAACACGATCTCCTGGCGCACGATGACCGCGATGGTGCCCAGCGCGCCGCCGAGCGCCAGCGCGCCCACGTCGCCCATGAAGACCTGCGCCGGATGGGTGTTGAACCAGAGAAACGCCAGCCCCGCACCGGCCATGGCCGAGCAGAACACCAGCAACTCGCCCGAGCCCGGAATGTTGGGAAACAGCAGGTACTTGGAATACACGGCGCTGCCGGTGACATAGGCGAACACGCCCAGCGCCGAGCCCACCATCACCACCGGCATGATCGCCAGGCCGTCCAGGCCGTCTGTCAGGTTGACGGCATTGCTTGCGCCCACGATCACCAGGTAAGTGAGCACCACAAAGCCGATACCGCCGAGCGGATAGCTCACTTCCTTGAAGAACGGCACCAGCAGGTTGATCTTCGGCGGAAAGTCGAGATCGAAACCCGACTGCACCCAGGCGAAGAACAGCTGCAGCACGCGCCAGTTCGAGCTTTCGGAAATGCTGAAGAGCAGGTAGAAGCCGGCGATCAGGCCGACCACCGACTGCCAGAAATACTTCTCGCGCGAGCGCATGCCTTCCGGGTCCTTGCGCACCACCTTGCGCCAGTCGTCGACCCAGCCGATGGCGCCGAAGCCCATCGTCACCCACAGCACGATCCAGACGAAGCGGTTCGACAGGTCGAACCACAGCAGCGTGGCAAAGGCGATGGCAAACAGCACCAGCACGCCGCCCATGGTGGGCGTGCCGCTCTTGGTCAGGTGCGTTTCCATGCCGTAGCCGCGCACCGGCTGGCCGATCTTGAGCGCGGCCAGGCGGCGGATCACATACGGACCGGCGACCAGGCCGACCACCAGCGCCGTGAGCGCGGCCATCAGCGCACGGAAGGTGAGGTACTGAAAAACGCGCAAAAACCCGAACTCGGGCGACAGTGTTTGCAGCCATTGGGCCAGGCTCATCAGCATGTTGTTTTGCGCGGCTCATGCGTCATGACCGGCCTCCTTTTGTTGTTGTCGTGATTGCTCGATGGCCTGCACCACCCGCTCCATCTTCATGAAGCGCGAGCCCTTGACCAGCACGCTCCCGACCTGCGGCAAGCGCGCGAGCACGGCGGCGTTGAGCGCATCGATCTCCGCGAAGTGCCGGCCATCGCTGCCGCTGCTTCCACCGCCGAATGCGGCAATGCTGTGCGCCGTTTCGGCACCCAGCGCGTACACGGCCTCGATGCCGCGCTGCCGCGCCCAGTCGCCCACCTCGGTATGAAATTCGAATGCGTGGTCGCCCACCTCGCCCATGTCTCCCAGCACCAGCAGGCGCGGGCCAGGCAGCGCCGCGAGCACGTCGATGGCGGCGCGCACGGAATCGGGATTCGCGTTGTAGGTGTCGTCCACAAGCGTGAGCGAATGCCCGCCGGGCAGCACAACCTCGCTCGCCTTGGAACGGCCCTTCACTGGTTCGAATTTGGTGAGGCCCGCTGCAATGGTTTCGAGCGAAACCCCGGCCGCAAGCGCGCAGGCGGTGGCCGCCAGCGCATTGACGACGTTGTGCCGGCCCGCAATGTGCAGGCTCGCATCGAAGTCTCCCAGCGGCGTGCGAATGCCGACCTGCCAGGCGCCATGCCCCCAGTCGGCACGGACCAGCGAAATATCGGCGTCCGGCTGCTCGCCGAAGGTCATGCACCGGGGCGATGCGCCGTCACGTGCCATGTCGTTCCACAGCGGACTGAACTCGTCGGCATGCGGGAACACGGCGGTGCCACCCTCCGGCAAGAAGGAAAACACCGCACCGTTTTCGCGCGCCACCGCATCGACGGTGGCCATGAACTCGAGGTGTTCGCGCTGGGCGTTGTTCACCAGCGCAATGGTCGGGCGCGCAATGGCGGCCAGGCGTGCAATCTCGCCCGGGTGATTCATGCCCAGCTCGACCACTGCATGCTGGTGCTTGGCCCGCAGGCGCAGCAGCGTCAGCGGCACGCCGATCTCGTTGTTGAAATTGCCGGCCGTCGCCATGGCACGGTCGGCCCTGAAGGCGACCAGGATGGCCGCGATCATTTGCGTGACGGTGGTCTTGCCGTTGCTGCCGGTCACGGCGATGAGCGGCAGATCGAACTGTGCGCGCCAGCGTGCGCCCAGTGCACCGAGGGCCGCGAGGGAATCGGGCACCTCGAGACCGGCCAGGCCGGCAGCCTCCAGCCCATGGTGCGCAATGGCGGCCACGGCACCGTGCGCCTTGGCGTCGGCCAGGAATTCATTGGCGTCGAAGCGCTCGCCCTTGAGCGCCACGAACAGGTCGCCCTGCGACAGCGTGCGGGTGTCGGTGTGAACGCGGGCAATCGCGGTTCCGGGGTCGCCCACCAGGCGCGAGCCGGGAATCCACTGCTGCGCCTGGGCCAGCGTGAGCATCATGGCGTCGCTCATGCGGCACCTCGCTGGGCGAGCGCGTCCTGCGCGTGGATGCGGTCGGAGAACGGAATGCGCTGGCCGGCAATTTCCTGCCAGGCTTCATGGCCCTTGCCGGCGATGAGCACCACGTCTTGCGGCGCGGCCTGCGCAATGGCGTCGGCAATGGCGGCCGCCCGGTCGGGCTGCACCTGGGCCGCTTCGGGGCGCGAGAGGCCGAGCAGCACCTGGCTGATGATCGCGTCGGGGTTCTCGCTGCGCGGGTTGTCGCTGGTCACGATCACGCGGTCGGCCTGGCGCTCGGCCACCGCCGCCATCATCGGCCGCTTGATCGGGTCGCGATCGCCGCCGCAGCCGAACAGGCACCAGAGCGTGCCGCCGCGCTGCTGCGCGAGCGGGCGCAAGCCGGCCAGCGCCTTGTCGAGCGCGTCGGGCGTGTGGGCGTAGTCGACCACCGCCAGCGGCGCACCCGCACCGGCACTCACCCGCTCCATGCGGCCCGGCACGCTGCCGAGATTCGCGCAAGCCGCCACGGCCTCCGCGAGCGTAAGACCCAACGCGCGCAGCGTGCCCAGCACGCCCAGCAGGTTGGCCACGTTGTACTGGCCGATCAGTCCGGTCGAGATGCGCTCGACGGCATCGGTGCCGTGCTCGGCCACCAAGAACTGAAGCCCCTGCGCGTCGTAGCCCACGTCGCGTGCCATCAACCGCGCCGGAGAACCGGCGGCCGAAACGGTCCACACGTCGAGCGCGCCGACGCCGGCTTCGATCAGGTTGGCGCACAGGCTCGCGCCGTGCACGTCGTCGATGTTGATGACCGCGGCGCGCAATCCGGGCCAGCGGAACAGCTCGGCCTTGGCTTGCCAGTAGGCCTCCATGCTGCCGTGGTAGTCGAGGTGGTCCTGCGTGAAGTTGGTGAACACGGCCACGGCAATACGCGCGCCGTCGAGCCGGCGCTCGGCAATGCCGATCGACGATGCCTCGATGGCGCAGGCGCCGAAACCGCGTTCGACCAGCGCGCGCAGTTCGCGCTGCATCATTACCGGGTCGGGCGTGGTGAGGCCGGTGTAGGTGAGCTCCGGCGGCACGCCGATGCCCAGCGTGCCCATGACCGCGCAGGGCGACGGCACGCTGCGCTCGGTGCTTCCGTCGAGCCGCAGGGTGCGAACGCCGCCGGGCACGGTCAAGGTGGACAGCGCTTCGGCCAGCCACCATGCGGTCGACGTCTTGCCGTTGGTGCCCGTGACGGCCAGCACTTCGAGCGCGGCCGAGGGGTTGCCGTAGAACGCGGAGGCGATCGGGCCCGTCGCAGCCTTGAGGCCCGGGTAGCTTGCGATGCGGTCGCTGAATTCGCCCTGGTCGAAGCCGAAGGCTTCCACGCCTTCGTGCTCGACCAGGCAGGCCGCGGCACCTTGCGCCAGTGCAGCCGCCACGTGCTTGCGCCCGTCGGTTGCGGCGCCGGGCCAGGCAATGAAGCCGTCGCCGGCGCCTACGGGCCGGCTGTCCGCATGCAGCGCACCCTGCACGCGCTCCTGGAGCCAGAGCGCGGCGAGCTGGGGAGAAGTGAGTGTCAGCATGCTCAGAAGCTCTCGTCGACGCCTTGCGTCACCACCAGAGGTTTGACCGCGAGATCGGGCGCAACGTTCATCATGCGCAGGGTCTGCTGCACGACTTCGCTGAAAACAGGCGCGGCGGCCACGCCGCCGAAGTACTGGCCGTCGCTCGGCTCGTCGATCATCACGCCGACGATGATGCGCGGCTTTTCGATGGGCGCCATGCCGGTGAACCACGCGCGATATTTGTTGCTTGCGTAACCTTTGCCAACCTGTTTGTGCGCCGTGCCCGACTTGCCGCCGACCGAATAGCCGATGGTCTGCGCGCGCGTGCCGGTGCCGCCCGGCCCTGCGGCCATCTGCAGCATCTTGCGCACCGCCAGCGCGTTCGAGGGCGAGAACACCCGCACGCCGACGGGCGGCTCGTTGCTCTTCAGAATGGTGACCGGAATGATCGCGCCGTCGTGCGCGAAGGCTGTGTACGAATGCGCCATTTGAAACAGCGACGCCGACAGGCCGTAGCCGTAGGCCATGGTGGCTTGCTCGACCGGCTTCCAGGTCTTCCAGGGGCGCAGTCGCCCGGTCACCGCCCCGGGAAACTGGATCTGCGGCTTCTGGCCGTAGCCGAGCGCGGTGTAGGTGTCCCACATTTCATGCGGAGACATCTTCTGCGCGATCTTCAGCGCGCCGACGTTGCTCGACTTCTGGATCACGCCTTCGACTGTGAGCGTGCCGTAGTTGTGCGTGTCGCTGATGGTGAAGCCGCCCATTTGGTAGCGGCCTG
The DNA here is from genome assembly GCF_023195515.1 of Variovorax sp. S12S4. Lineage (NCBI taxonomy): Bacteria > Pseudomonadati > Pseudomonadota > Betaproteobacteria > Burkholderiales > Comamonadaceae > Variovorax > Variovorax sp. S12S4. The sequence goes on along the minus strand of NZ_JALPKR020000002.1, from coordinate 2,643,694 downwards.
GCGAGGTTTCGATGAGCGTGGACGGCTTCACGCGGCCGGCCTCCAGCGCCATGGCCACGGTGATCGGCTTCATGGTCGAGCCGGGCTCGAAGGTGTCGGTGAGCGCGCGATTGCGCAGCTGTTCGCCGGTGAGGTTCTGGCGCTTGTCGGGCACGTAGCTCGGGTAGTTGGCCAGCGCCAGCACTTCGCCGGTCACGGCGTCGAGCACCACCACGCTGCCGGCCTTGGCACGGCGCGCCGTCACGGCGTCGCGCAGCTTTTGATAGGCGAAGAACTGCACCTTGCTGTCGACGCTGAGCTGGATGTCCTTGCCGTCGACCGGCGGCACCTGCTCGCCCACGCCCTCGACCACGCGGCCCAGGCGATCCTTGATGACGCGGCGCGAGCCGGCCTTGCCGGCCAGCTCCTTGTTGAAGGAAAGCTCGATGCCTTCCTGTCCGTTGTCTTCGACGTTGGTGAAGCCCACCACGTGCGCGGCAGCCTCGCCCTCGGGGTACTGGCGCTTGTATTCCTTGCGCTGGTAGATGCCCTTGAGGTTGAGCGCGGCAATCTGCTTGGCAATGGGCTCGTCGACCTGGCGCTTGATCCAGACGAAGGTCTTGTCTTCGTCCTCGAGCTTCTTGTCGAACTCCTTCTGCGGCATTTCGAGCAGCTTGGCCACCTGCTTGAGCTTGGCGCGCACCTCGGGATCGTCGCGCTCGATGTCTTCCGGAATGGCCCAGATGCTCGGCGCCACCACGCTGGAGGCCAGGATGAGCCCGTTGCGGTCGAGAATGCGCCCGCGGTTGGCCGGCAGCTCCAGCGTGCGCGCAAAACGCACTTCGCCCTGCCGCTGGAAGAAGCTGTTGTTGAAGACCTGCACGTACGCGGCCCGGCCCGCCAGCACGACGAAGCCGAGCGCAATGCCGGCCACGATGAACTTGCTGCGCCAGACCGGCGTCTTGCTCGCGAGCAAGGGGCTTGTGGTGTAGCGGACGCTGCGGCGGCTCATCGCTGGGGCCTCGCTGCGGTGGGCTTTGGCGCGGGCGCGGCCGGCGGCGCGGGCGGCGGGGCAACCACGGCCGGAATGACCGTGCCATCGGGCCGCACGTACTGCGTGATGGCCGGCGTGGTGGTGCGCATCTGAAGCTGTTCCTTGGCGAGCTTTTCAACGCGCAGCGGCGTGGCCTGGGCGCGCTTTTCCACTTGCAGCCGGTCGTGGTCGAGCTCGAGGCGACGCGCTTCCTGCTGCGAACGGTCGAGCTCGGTGTACAGCTGGCGCGACAGGTACTGCGTGTGCACAAGGTACAGCGCCGTCGCAACGACGGCCAGCAGCAGGAGCAGGTTGAGGCGTGTCATGTCAAACAGCCTCGGTGCGCTCGGCCACGCGCAGGATGGCGCTGCGCGAGCGCGGGTTGCCGCTCACCTCTTCGGCCGAGGGCTTGATGCGCTCCAGCGCATTGAGCTTCATTACCTTGGGCGCCGCGAAAGGCGCACGCCGGTCGTACACCTCCTTGGAGTGCTTGGCGATGAACTGCTTCACGATGCGGTCTTCCAGCGAGTGGAAGCTGATCACCGCGAGCCGGCCGCCGGGCTGCAGCACCGACAGGCTCGCCTCTAGCGCCTGTTGCAGCTCTTCAAGCTCGGCGTTGATGAAAATCCGAAAAGCCTGAAATGTGCGCGTTGCAGGGTTCTGGCCCTGCTCGCGGGTTTTGACCGTGCCAGCCACGAGCTCGGCCAGTTCGGTGGTGGTTGAAATTGCGCCCCGTTCTTGTCTGCGAGCAACAATCGCCTTTGCAATCTGAACAGCAAACCGTTCTTCGCCATAGTCACGGATCACCTCTGCAATCTGCTGAAGTTCGGCTGTTGCCAGCCATTCGGCCACGCTCTCGCCGCGCGTGGTGTCCATGCGCATGTCGAGCGGGCCGTCGAAACGAAAACTGAAACCGCGCACCGGGTTGTCGATTTGCGGCGAACTCACGCCCAGGTCCATCAGCACACCCGCCACGCTGGCATCGGGCAATTCACCCAGCGAACGGAATCCCTGGTGCCGGATGGAAAAACGCGCATCCGAGATGCGCGCTGCTTCGGCCACCGCTTCCGCATCCTTGTCGAATGCGATCAGCCTGCCTTCCGGAGCCAGCCTCGCGAGAATGGCGCGCGAATGCCCTCCGCGCCCGAACGTCGCGTCCACGTAGGTGCCGGTCGCCGCGGTGCTGCCGGAAAGAAGGGCTTCCACCGCTTCGTTCAGCATCACGGTTGTATGAATCCATGGAGTGTTCACACAAGCCCTCAGAACGCGAAGTCCTGAAACACATCGGGCATCTCGCCCTGGGTGGCCTCGGCCTCCTTGGCCTCGTAGGTGGCCTTGTCCCAGAGCTCGAAATGGTTGCCCATGCCCAACAACAGCGTCTCGCGCGTGATGCCGGTGGCCACACGCAGTTCGGGCGACACGAGGATACGGCCGGTGCCGTCCATCTCGACGTCCATGGCGTTGCCGAGGAAAACGCGCTTCCACCACTGTGCCGACATCGGCAATGCGGCGATGCGCTCGCGGAATTTCTCCCACTCGGGACGCGGGAACACCATGAGGCACCCGTGCGGGTGCTTGGTGATGGTGAGCTGGCCGTTCGCCGTCGCGCTCAGGACGTCACGATGCCGGGTCGGCACGGAGAGCCGCCCCTTGGCATCGAGACTGAGCGATGAAGCGCCTTGAAACACGACCAGGACCTTTGTGTTGGGAAGGCCGCGGCACCCGAAAGGGGCGCCATCCGCACTTTTTCCCACTTAACTGCACTTTTTTGCACTGTAGCAGGAAACACTTCACGCGCAACTGGTCGTTGGTGGTATTTTTTGTAATGGAATCAACGACTTAGCGCCGATTTCCAAACCTGGAAATCGGCGAATTTCGTTGAAAAAGAAGTACTTAGCTCACGCAATGAATGTAATGCGTGAAGCGCAACCCCGTAACAGGGGCTGCAAAGGGGCTTCAGAGGATGAAGCGCGAAAGGTCTTCGTCGTGACTTAGTGCCGCAAGGCGCTCGTCGACGTAAGCAGCATCGATGCGGATGGTCTGTCCGCCGATGCGGGTGGCATCGAAGCTTACCTCATCGAGCAGCCGTTCCATCACGGTCGACAAACGGCGTGCGCCGATGTTCTCGGTGCGCTCGTTCACTTCGAATGCAATGGCCGCCAGGCGGTTGACGCCCTCGGGCGTGAACTCGAGCGTGACGCCTTCGGTTGCAAGCAGCGCCTGGTACTGCTTCACGAGCGAAGCGCGCGTTTGCGTGAGGATGCTTTCGAAGTCCGCCACCGAGAGCGACTGCAGTTCGACGCGGATCGGAAAGCGCCCCTGCAGCTCGGGAATCAGGTCGCTCGGCTTGCTGAGGTGAAAGGCGCCGCTCGCAATGAAGAGCATGTGGTCGGTGCGCACCACGCCGTACTTGGTGGTGACGGCCGTGCCCTCGACCAGCGGCAGCAGGTCGCGCTGCACGCCCTGGCGCGACACGTCGGAGCCCTGGGCTTCGCTGCGCGTGGCGACCTTGTCGATCTCGTCGATGAAGACGATGCCGTTCTGCTCGGCATTGGTGATGGCCTGGGTGCGAATTTCGTCTTCGTTGACCAGCTTGGCGGCCTCTTCGTCGATCAGCAGGCGCATGGCCTCGGCGATCTTGAGCTTGCGCGTCTTGCGCTTGCCGCCGCCGAGCTGGCCGAACATGCCGCGCAGCTGCTCGGTCATTTCCTCCATGCCCGCCGGGCCCATGATCTCTAGCGGAGCGCGGGTCTCGGCAAGGTCGAGCTCGATCTCCTTGTCGTCGAGCTGGTGCTCGCGCAGCTTCTTGCGGAAGGCCTGCCGGGTGGGGTTGGGCCCATCCAGCGCCGGCGCGGCGCCGTCGCTGCCACGCGCGGGCGGCAGCAGCACGTCGAGAATGCGTTCCTCGGCGGCGTCTTCAGCGCGGGCGCGCACCTTGGCGCTTTCGGCTTCGCGCGTCTGCTTGACGGCGATTTCGGCCAGGTCGCGAATGATCGAATCGACGTCCTTGCCCACATAGCCCACCTCGGTGAACTTGGTCGCTTCCACCTTGATGAAGGGCGCATCGGCCAGCCGCGCGAGGCGGCGCGCAATTTCGGTCTTGCCCACGCCCGTGGGGCCGATCATGAGGATGTTCTTCGGCGTGATCTCGGTGCGAAGCTTTTCTTCGACCTGCTGGCGGCGCCAGCGGTTGCGCAGCGCAATGGCCACGGCGCGCTTGGCGGCCGGTTGCCCGACGATGTGGTTGTCGAGCTCGGAAACGATTTCCTGCGGGGTCATGGACATGGTCAGAGCGCTTCCACCGTGTGGTTCATGTTCGTGTAAATGCAGATTTCGCCGGCTATCGCGAGCGATTTGCGCACAATTTGCTCAGCCGTCAGGTCCGTGTTGTCGATCAGCGCCTTGGCGGCCGACTGCGCATACGCACCGCCCGAGCCGATGGCGATGACGCCGTCTTCAGGCTCCAGCACGTCGCCGTTGCCGGTGATGATGAGCGAGGTGGTGGCGTCAGCTACGGCCAGCATGGCTTCGAGCTTGCGTAGCACGCGGTCGGTGCGCCAGTCCTTGGTGAGTTCGACCGCGGCGCGGGTCAGGTGGCCCTGGTGCTTTTCAAGCTTGGCCTCGAAGCGCTCGAAGAGCGTGAAGGCGTCGGCCGTGGCGCCGGCAAAGCCAGCCAGCACCTTGCCGTGATAGAGCCGCCGCACCTTGCGCGCCGTGCCCTTGATGACGATATTGCCGAGAGTGACCTGCCCGTCCCCGCCAATGGCGACTTGGTCGCCCTGGGGGGTCTTGCGGCGCACGCTCACGATGGTGGTGCCGTGAAACTGTTCCATCGAAGCCATCTGGGGATGCCGCGGGGCAATGCAACCCCGTCCGGCGCAAGTCGACCGGGCGGAGTCAGTTCTTGCGAACCGCTACCGTGGCGTGGTCGGCAATGCCCACCAGGTCGAACAACGCCGCAATCAGGCGATGGGCGTCCACGAACTGGACTCGCTCGCCCTGGGCGTCGCGCGCACGCACCCAGCTCAGCAGCGTGCCGGCGGCGGCAAGGTCCATGCGCAGCAGCGCCGCACACGAAATAACCGGCGCGGTGGTGTTGCGCAAGTCGACGTCCAGCCGCTGCAGGCTCGAATGCGCCTCGCCGCGCAGGTCGCCGGCCAAGGCGGCAAAGCCGCTGTCGGTGGAAGGAAAGCTGTCCGATTCGCCGTTGACGGACAACAGCGACCACACGGAGCCGGCGCCCGAGCGGCTCCCTTCCGGCGCCTCGATCGTGGTGCATTCGCCATTCGGGTCTTGCCACGCAGGCGGCGACACCTCGTAGGTAATGCAGTAGTTGAGCGCCACCAGCTCGAAGTCGTCCGGCAGGTTCATCATGCGCAGCGTGGCCAGGTGCAACTGCCACCACACGTCTTCGGTGCTGCGCTCGTTGTTGGGCGTGGCCTCGGCCAGCACGGCAAGCAGTTTGGCCGAGCCGATGAAGCGCAGCTTGACCGGCGAATTCGCCCAATGGGTGAACAGCACGCGCAATGGAGAGACGGCATCGGCCTCGACCGCGGTCAGCGCGCGCCAATCGAGCGTCCAGATCGGGCCGGCCTGCGACAACGCACGCGTGAGGTTGACCAGCCCATCGCGCGACAGGCGTGCGGGGCTGGTCCAGTCGGCAGCCGCCGAAGCCAGTTCGGCGTGCTCGCTGGCGGCTACCGCCTGCACGTCGCGCGCCAGTTCGTCGAGTGGAACCCAGTCGGGCCCCATGCGCTTCATGCGCTGTGCGTAGCGCATGCGGGCGGCGGCAAACCGGGTCGCGTCGCCGGTGGCGCGATACAGGTCGAACAAGGCGCGCCAGCGCGTCTCGTCGCGCTCGGCGGCGGCGTGGTCGCCCTCGGCGCCGGCACTTTCGGAGGCCAGGGCCTGCAGAAGAATGGCTTCGGCGCCGGTGTCGTCGCCATGCGCGAAACGGATCACGGCCTCTTCGAGTGCGCTGTCCCGCGCGAGCCGCGCGGTGAGCAGCGAGGTGTCGTCGACTGCCGCGCTGCCCGGGATGCTGGCCGAAAAGGAGCGGCCGCGTGGGCCGGCACAGGAGTCTCGGCGGCGGGCGCAGCGGCCGGTGCAGCAGGCGCAGCCCTGAACGTGGGCGCCGCGAGCAGGCTGGCCACCTCGGCCTCGTCCATCGGCGGGGGCAGCGTCTCGGCGCCGGCCTCGGGCGGCGCATTGGCCAGCACCTCGCCGTTGGGGCCGCGGCCCTTCCACCACTGCTGCGACATCTGCTCCTCGATCTCGTCGATCTTCTTGAGCGTGAGTGCGCGGCCCTCGGACTTTTCCGTGGTGGTGTTCAGGTTGAAGGACGACGGCGTGACCGTGCCTTCGAAGGCATGGGCGGCCGCTTCGCGTTGCCGCAGCTTGCGGAGCATGTCGAACTCGCGCCGGCGCACAAAGTCGTTGCGCTGGCGCCGCTCGATCATTTCCTTGAGCATTTCCCGGCTGTAGGCCTGATCGGGCAGCGTGGAATCGGCGGCCGCATTCAGCTCCGACCAATCCTTCAGCGGATTGCGGACGAACTTCGCCACCTTGGAAAGGAGGCGGCTCGTTTCTTCCTTAGCCATCTACAGGAATTTCGAGGCGAACTGGGCTCTTGCAATCTTTCCGTTCAGTCCCCGAACATCTTCTGCTTGAGTTCGCGGCGCTGCTGCGCTTCGAGCGACAGCGTGGCCGTGGGGCGGGCCAGCAGGCGGCCGACGCCGATGGGTTCGCCGGTTTCGTCGCAGTAGCCGTAGTCGCCGGCGTCGATGCGCTGGATCGACTGCTCGATCTTCTTGAGCAGCTTGCGCTCGCGGTCGCGCGTGCGCAGCTCGAGTGCGTGCTCTTCCTCGATGGTGGCGCGGTCGGCCGGATCGGGCACCACCACGGTGTCTTCGCGCAGGTGCTCGGTGGTTTCACCGGCGTTTTCGAGAATGCCGCGCTTGAGCTCGACCAGCTTCAGGCGGAAGAACGCCATCTGCTTTTCGTTCATGTACTCGGAGTCGGGCATGGCGATGACCTCGGCGTCGGTCAACTCGGCAGCCGACTTGGCTTTCCAGTTGTTGGCGAGCTTCGGGTCTTTCTTGACCGCCACGGGAGGCGGCGGCACCAGCGCATTGGAGGGCGCCTGCGAGAAGGAGGACTTGGCAGCGGTGGAAGCCACCGATTGCGGCATGGAAGGCACGGTCAGCTGCGACAGCCGGGACACGCGGCCACCTCGCGCGGGGGCGGGTGCGGCGGTCTGAGCGGGCATCGAAGGTGTCGCCGTGGCGGAAGAAGAGGCGGCAGCCGTTTTTTTCATTGGTATCGGAGGGGCAGAAGTAACGGCAGCAGTGCGGCCGACAGTTTTGGATGGCGGTAGACCCGCATCTGCAGTTTTGGTTGCACTCCTGGCCGGGGCGGATGCCTCCGGCGGCGCAGCAGACTTTGCAGGCTTGACGGGCTTCTTTGCAACGGTCGCGGCCTTGGCCGTTGGCGTTGCTGGCTTCTTTGGAGCGCTTTTTTCTTTCGTGGCCGGAGCCTTTGCAGCGGAAGAAATCTTTTTTGCCGCGGGTACAGCCGGCTTTGCAGCCACCGCTTTGGTGGCGGCGGACTTGGTTGCTGGCATTGCCTTGGCGGCGGGTTTCTTCACGGTGACTGGCTCCTTGAACGAACTGGAACGCGCTTTCACTGGGTGTCTCCTCCCAAGGGAACCACTGCGGGATTGAGGCCCCGCGGGCTCCACTTGTCGGAGTGCTCGCAGCGACGAACCCCGGGGTTATACCCCCGAAAGCCCGCCAGAAACTTGCGGCGCCCCCTGCCGTAAGCCACATCTCGCTCTTAAAACGAAAGCGTGGCTGCCGGAACAGGCGCGCGATTGTATAGAGAACTCAAAACAGAAGGGAGATGTACCTGCAAACCGCTTACGTCCGTTAGCATCCCCGGCGTTGCCGGAGGGGGCAACAAGACCTGCCGAGCCCAAGCGGCCCAGCGGATCGATCCGATCATTCATACAAAAGAGAAGAAATCTTGAGCAAAAAAGCAGTTTTGGGCACGCTGGCCGCAGCCATCGCCGTTGCCTATGGTGGCAGCACGTGGTGGGCGGGCTCCAAAGTCAAGTCCAGCTACGAAGCCGCCCTGGAGGAGTTGCCGAAGCAGACCGCGCTGGTGCGCGTGATCGATCGCAAATACGAAAGCGGATTCTTCGGTGCAGTCAGCACCGTGACCTTCGAGTTCGGTTGCGCCGCCGATACGGCCGCCGCGCAGGTGCCCGCGGTTGCCAAGCCCGCCGAGCCGGGCGAAGAGGACGACGAAGAAGCCGATGCCGAGAGCACGCCGTTCAAGCCGGTGCGCATTACCGTGCGCGACACCATTCGCCACGGCCCGATTGCCGGCGGCACGCTGGCTGCGGCCACCATTGACAGCGAACTGGTGCTCGATGTGAAGGCCCAGGCCGAAGCCGAAAAGCTCTTCGGCAAGGCCAAGCCCCTGACCGCCCACACCAAGGTGGCGTTCAACGGCGGCTACGCAACCGACCTGACGGTGGCGCCGATCAAGCTGGCCGAAGAAGGCAAGGGACAGTTCACCTGGCAAGGCGCACAAATGCGCGCCGAGATGAACGGCGCCCGTACCCAGGTGAACTACAGCCTGGCAATGCCCGGCCTGGACCTGACCGACACGCGCACCGGCGTGACCCTGAAAATGGGCAAGCTGGCCGGCAAGGCCGACATGAACAAGAGCGAAGGCTGGATTCTTGCCACGGGCAAGACCGAAGCCCGGCTCGACAGCTTCGAGTTCTCGGCGCCCAAGGGCCTGGGTGCCAGCGGCAGCGGCAAGCCCCTGCCCGCCGTGCTGCTGCAGAACATCGACATGATTGCCGATGCCAACATCAAGGACGGCCTCTACGAATCGATCGGCACCATCAAGGGCACCGGCAAGGTCGGCGAAACGAAGATCGACAAGTTCGAGATGACCAGCGGCGGACGCCGCATTCACGCGGCCGGCTACAAGAAGCTGGCCGACGCCTGGATGCAGTCGGCCGCCATCAACGGCTGCGGCAAGGGCGGCGGCAAAGCCTCCCAGGCCGCCATGCAGGCGCTGATGGACCAGCTCGCCCCGGACCTCAAGGCCATGGCCAAGTACAACCCCGAGCTCGGGCTGGACAAGATGCTGGTCGAAATCGGCGGCAAGCGCGGCGAAATCAGCTACACGGCCGGCCTGGTCGGCGTGACCGACGAAGACCTGAAGGAACCCGGCATGGCGCTCCTGATGAAGCGCGGCGTGCTCAAGGCCAGTGTGCGGCTGCCGATGCAATGGCTGGAGCAGATTGCCGCCACCGGCGCCGAGAGCGGCCAGCTGCCGCCGCCTGAAATGGTGGCCGGCCTGGTCGAGCAAGGCGAAGGCATGGGCTTCGTCAAGCGCGACGGCACCGACATCACGAGCCAGGTCGAATACAGCGAAGGCAACCTGAAGGTCAACGGCAAGCCGCTGGGCGGCATGGGCGGCAAGTAAGCCTCGGCTCAACAAAAAAGGCGCTGCCCCTCGGGGCAGCGCCTTTTATTTGGCCGGGCTCAGTGCAGGCAGCGCGCCGTCACACCAGGCACTGCTCGAGCCCCTGCTCCAGTATTTCGCGCGGCAGCTCGATGCCGATGAACACCATGCGGCTCTGGCGCGCTTCGTCCTTGCCCCACTCGGGGCCCAGGTCGCTGCCCATCAGCTGGTGCACGCCCTGAAAAATCACCTTGCGCTCGGTGCCCTTCATGCTCAGTACGCCCTTGTAGCGCAGCATGCGCGGGCCGTAGATGTTGACGATAGCGCCCAGAAAATCCTCCAGCTTGGCCGGGTCGAAGGGGCGGTCGGCCTTGTAGACGAAGCTCTTGACATCGTCGTCCGTGTGGTGATGGTGGCCGTGCCCCTCGTGCTTGTGCGAGGGATGGTCGCAATGCTCGCCATGCGCGTGGTCATGCCCATCGTGGTCGTCGTGATCGTGGTCGTCTTCCTTCAGGAAGTCGGGGTCGATGTCGAGCTTGGCGTTCAGGTTGAAGCCGCGCAGGTCGAAAATGTCTTTCAGCGGCACATCGCCGAAATGCGCCTTTTGCTGCGGCGCGCGCGGGTTCATGTGCTTCAGGCGGTGAATCAGCGCCTCGGTTTCTTCGGCCGACACCAGCTCGCTCTTGCTGATGAAGATCTGGTCGGCAAAACCCACTTGGCGGCGCGCTTCCTGGCGGTCGTTGAGCTGCTGCGGCGCATGCTTGGCATCGACCAGCGTCAGGATCGAGTCGAGCAAATAGCTCTCGGCAATTTCGTCGTCCATGAAGAAGGTCTGCGCCACGGGGCCGGGGTCGGCCAGGCCGGTGGTCTCGATCACCACGCGGTCGAAGTCGAGCAGGCCCTGGCGCTTCTTGGCGGCCAGCAGTTGCAGGGCTTCGCGCAGGTCTTCGCGAATGGTGCAGCAGACGCAGCCGTTGCTCATCTGCACGATCTGCTCTTTCGATTCGGTCACGAGAATGTCGCTGTCGATGTTCTCTTCGCCGAACTCGTTCTCGATCACCGCGATCTTCTGGCCGTGGGCCTCCGTCAGGATGCGCTTGAGCAGCGTCGTCTTGCCCGAGCCTAGAAAGCCGGTGAGGATGGTGGCGGGAATAAGGGCCATGGTGTGCTCCGAAGGCGGAAAACTGGGAAGAAGAAAAACTGGAGAGGCAGTTTAGCCAATGCCACTCAGTTGCGTTGGCGCGGGGTCAAGCCGGCTTTTTCACCACCACCAGGCCCTTGAGGTATTCGCCCTCCGGGAACTCGATGGTCATCGGGTGGTCGGGCGCCGCGCCGAGGCGTTCGCTGATGTAGCCGTCTACTTGGGCGTCTATGCCCGCCGATGCCACGATCTTGTGAAAAAGATCGGCGCTGATGCCACCCGAGCATGAAAAAGTCAGCAGCACGCCGCCGGGCTCCAGCAGCTTGAGCGCAAGGCGGTTGATGTCCTTGTAGGCGCGGGCCGCGCGGTCGGCATGGGCCGCGGTGGGCGCAAACTTGGGCGGGTCGAGCACGATGGCGTCGAAGGTCCGGCCCTGTTCGATGAACTCGCGCAGCACGGTGTTGACGTTGGCGTCCAGAAACTCGGCCTTCACGCCCGAACCCTCGCTGCCGAAGCCGTTCAGCGCCAGGTTGGCCCGCGCCTTTTCGAGCGCCGGCTGCGAAGAATCGACCGACACCAGCTCCACGCCATCCATCGCACCCGCCGCCTGCAGGCCGGCAAGCGCCGCCACGGTAAAGCCGCCGGTGTAGCAAAAGCAGTTGAGCACGCGCCTGAAGCGCCGGTGCTGAGCCAGCTCGGCAAAGCGCTGGCGACTGTCGCGCTGGTCGAGATAGAAGCCGGTCTTGTGGCCGGTCGCAATGTCGAGCGACAGCTTCCAGCCATGCTCGCGAATCGTGATCTCGGTGGCGCCCTCCCCGCGCAACCAGCCCGTGACGGGCTTCAGGCCCTCGCGCTCGCGCCCGCTGGCGTCGGAACGCTCATAAAGCTTGTGCAGCCCGGTCGCCTCGAGCAGCGCGTCGGCAATGGCAGCCTTCCAGCGCTCGACGCCGGCCGACAGGAACTGCGCCACCAGCGTGTCTCCGTAGCGATCGACGATAAGGCCCGGCAGCCCATCGGCCTCGCCGTGGATCAGCCGCACGCCGTCGCTCTGCAGGTCGAAAAGCCCCCTGGCGGCCACGGCGCGGGCGCACACCGAGGCCAGGAATGCGGCATCGATGCGCTGCGTTTCGACAAAGCTCCAGGCCCGCGCGCGGATCTTGGAAACCGGGCTGAACGCCGCCCACGCCAGGAAGGCGCCGTCATGCGATTCGACCCGCACCGTTTCGCCCGAATCGGCGCCGCCGCGTGCAATGGCGGATTCGAAGATCCAGGGGTGGCGGCGCTGCAGCGAGCGCTCTTTGCCGGGCTTGAGGCGGAGGGTTTTCATTTTTGGGTGTCGTCTTTTTTGGGCTTGGCCCGCGCACTTGCTTCGGCGCGTGCCTGTGTATCCGTGCTCTCGGGCCGGGCCTGCGCGCGCGGATGGGCCGCGTCGTAGGCCTTGGCCAGGTGCTGAAAATCCAGCCGGGTATAGATCTGCGTGGTGGCAATGTTGGCGTGGCCCAGCAGCTCTTGCACGGCGCGCAGGTCGCTGCTCGACTGGAGCACGTGGCTCGCGAACGAATGCCGCAGCATGTGCGGATGCACCGGCGCTGCAAGGCCGGCCTTCAGGCTGCGCTCGCGCAGCAGCTTCCACACCGCATGCGAGGACATCCGCAGGCCCTTGCTGTTGATGAAAAGCGCCGCGGCGCCGGCCGGATCCCGCAGCCCGGCCGTGGCCAGCGCCGGGCAATCGCCGCGCACCGCGAGCCAGTCGCGCAGCGCCTCGGCCGCCTTGCTGCCCAGGGGAACGATGCGGCGCTTGCTGCCCTTGCCGAGCACGTTGGCTTCCATCGCGTCCAGGTCGACCCAGCCAAGGGCCGTGTTGCTGGCGCGCGCATCCAGGCCGGTGAGTTCGCTCACGCGCAGGCCGCAGCCGTAAAGCACTTCGACGATGGCGCCGTCGCGCGCCTCGGTCCAGGGGTCGGCCTCGGGGTCGTAGGTTTCGGCGAGCCGCACCGCGTCGTCCACAGCCAGCGCCTTGGGCAACGGCCGCGCGGCCTTGGGCGCATGCACGTCCTGCACGGGGTTGAAGCCCACCAGCCCCTCGTTGCCGAGCCAGCGGTAGAAGCTGCGCCAGCAAGAAAGCACCAGCGCAATGCCGCGCGCCTCGCGGCCGGCGCTGTGCAACTGCGCCATCCAGCGCCGGATGTGCGCGGTTTGCACGCGGTCCAGCGCAAGCCCGGCCTCGGCGGCGTTGGCCGAGAGCGCCTGCAGGTGAATGGCGTAGAGCTCGACCGTGCGCGCCGCCAGCCGGCGCTCCACGCGCACGTGCTCCAGGTATTTTTCTACCCAGCGCGTGTCGGTCGTCTCAGTGGAGGTAGCCATTGAACGCATTGTTCACGACAGCCAAAGGCTCGCGCAATGCGCCCTTGAAAACCATGCCCCAGCGCTGCCAGCAGCGCGTGCTGGCAGCGGCGTACTGCACGTCGAAGTCTTTGTCGAACCCGGCGGCCCGCACCAGCCGCTCGACGCGCCACAGGTGATAGGGCTCCGACACCACGATCACGCTGCGGATGCCCGCCGCCTGCAGCAGGGGGCGCGACATCGCCAGGTTCAGGCGGGTGGACGTGGAGGCCGGCTCCAGCAGCAGCGGACCGGCATAGCCTTCGGCGCGCGCATGCTGCTGCATGACCTCGGCTTCGATGCGCCCGTCTTCCTTGTCGACACCGCCCGAGAGCACCAGTTGCTTCACGCGGCCCGCATTGGCCAGCGCAATGCCGGTGTCGACCCGGCCGGTGAGGCACGGGTTGGGCTTGCCTTTCAGGTAGGCGCGGTTGCCCAGGATCAGCGCGGCATCGGCCGCGCGCTGGGGCGGGCTGTCGAGGACCTCGACCGCACGCCGCCAGACGATGGCCGCAATGGCCAGGTAAGCCAGCAGCCCGCCAAGCAGCACCGTCCACAGCACGGGCCGCACGGCCCGCCCGGACCGGTGCCGCCCGCTCAAGGCCGCAGCCGCGACAGCGCGCCCGAGGCCAGCTCGGCAATGCGCTCGAGAAAGTCGGTGCCCATTTCGGCGTTGAAGCGCTGTGCGTCCGGCGAGGCCAAAACCAGCAGGCCGAAGGCCGGCGACTCGGCATCGGGCCGCAGCGGAATCAGCGCAATCGACATGGCGCCGGCCGGTTCGGGCAGCCAGTTGGCCGCCTCGAAGCCCGAGTTGAGCCCGCAATAAGGCGAAGTGAGCGAGGTGGCCAGCGCCTTCACGTCGTCGCTCACCCACTGGGCGTAGGCCTCGTTGAGGTAGTCGGCGCCGCAATCCCACACCTTGATGGCGGTTTGCGGCACCAAAAACAGCGACTGCAGGTCGACCGCAATGCGGTACGGCAGGCTGCGCGGGTCGCGCGTGGTCAAGAGGCCCTTGGTCCAGCGCTGCAGGCGGTCGGCAATAACCACGTTTTCAGTGCCGTGGCGCACCATGTCCATCAGGCGATGCTCCAGCGCCTTGATCTTTTCGCGCAGCATCTCGGCCTGGCGCTCCTGCAGGCTCACGGCGCGGTTGCCGTGCGGGCTGGTGAGCTGCACCTGCGCCAGCAATTGTGCATGCCGCTCGAAAAAGTCGGGCGTGTTCGCCAGGTAATTGGCGATGTCGTCTTCGGTGATCGGGTTCATGGCGTCGTCTTTGTTGTTTCTGAAGTTGGTCATGGCAGCTCGGGCACCTCGATGTCTCCCTCGAAAACCGTGGTGGCCGGCCCGGTCATGAGCACCGGGTTGCCCTCGCCCTCCCAGCCGATGGTGAGCACGCCGCCGTGCGTTTGCACGTCGACCCGGCTGTCGAGCAGGCCCAGCCGGATGCCCGCCACCACCGCCGCGCACGCGCCGGTGCCGCAGGCCAGCGTTTCGCCGGCGCCGCGCTCGAACACCCGCAGCTTGACGTTCGTGCGGTCGATCACCTGCATGAAGCCGGCATTCACCCGCTGCGGAAAGCGCGGATGGTGCTCGATTTGCGGGCCCTGCCGCTCGACCGGCGCCGTGTCGACGTTGTCGACGACCTGCACCGCATGCGGATTGCCCATGGACAGCACCGCTACCGAAACAATGGCCGAATCGGCATGCGTGCCAAGTGCCAGGTGCCAGGTGTGCCAAGCGCCCGTGGGCTGCGGGTCGAGCCCCGCGGTGTCGAAGGGCACGCGGGCCGGCTCGAAGATGGGCGGGCCCATGTCCACCGTCACGCGTCCGTCTTCGCTCATGCGCGGCTCGATGATGCCGGCCAGCGTTTCGACGCGCACCATGTCCTTGTCGGTCAGCTGGTGCTCCCGCACAAAGCGCATGAAGCAGCGCGCGCCGTTGCCGCACTGCTCCACCTCGCCGCCGTCGGCGTTGTGGATCACGTACTGAAAGTCGATGTCTTTGCCCGCGTCCTTGGAGGGGCGCCGCACCGTGAGGATCTGGTCGGCGCCCACGCCGAAGTGGCGGTCGGCCAGAAAGCGGTATTGCGCGGCCGTGAGGCCCAGCGTGCCGCGGGTTTCGTCGAGCACGACAAAATCGTTGCCGGCTCCCTGCATCTTGGTAAAGCGGATTCGCATCCGGCGATTATCCGCCCCTGGCGTGGCGCAGCTTGTCCAAAGCCCTGTCCAGAAAGGCCAGCCGGTCTTGCCCCCAGAAGCGCTCGCCGTTCAGGATGAACGTGGGCGCGCCGAACACGCCGGCCTCTATGGCGTCGGCGCTGTTGGCGCGGTAGATCGCAAGGGTTTCGGCCGCCTGCTCCAGCGCCTGCAGCGAGGCGCCGTCGTAGCCGTTTTCGTCGGCCACCGCGATGCGCACCGCCGCTTCGGAGGTATCGCGCTCTTCCGCCCACAGCGCGCGCAGCAGCGCATGCGAGAGCGGCTGCGCGTCGAGGCCCTTCAGCTGGGCGGCGATCACCATCCAGCCCGGGTACTTGTTCCAGTTGGGGTCGACCGGAGCGCCCTTGGGGTAGTACGCCGGCTCCAGGTTGAGCGGCATGCCCAGGTAGTCGCGCCAGCGCGCCAGTTCGAGCGCGTGGTACGTGCGCCGCGGCTCGGGCCGGGTCTTCAGCGGAATGCCGCCGGTTTGCGGACCACCGCCTGAAAGTCGTAGGGCTTGAGCGTGAGTCGCACATGGTGGCGGCGCACGATGTCTTGCAGCTGAGGGCCGCCCAGGTAGGCCCAGGGCGAGGAAAGGCTGTAGTAGCAGTCCAGCGCGATGGGCGCGGCGGAGGAAGTCGAGGTGGTGCTGGTCTTCTTCGTCATTGCGAAATTATTAGGTCAATGCCCCTCAGCCGCAGCGGGCGGCAACCACCAGGCCTTGCGGGTCAAGGTCGACATTGAGCCGCGCCGGATCCGTCGGCACCGGCAGCGGCGTGCCGGCCGCCGAGGTACGGGCCGACTTGGAGCCGGTGCGGGTGCGCATTTCTTCAAGCAGCGGCGGGTTGAGCGGCCGGCCGAGCGCGTAGCGCGCCTGCGTGGCCTGGCAAGCTTCCTCGGCGGGCACAGTCACAAAGCTCGGCGGCGGCGGCGCCTCGGAGGTGAGCGGGCGGAACTCAGGCTGTGCCTGGCAGCCGGCAATGAACAGCATTGCCGCGCACAGGGCCGCCGCCATGGCGCCGCGCGCCCGCGTGGAAGAGATGAAACCGGTTTGCTGAGGCATGGGCATGGTGTGTGTCGCTTCTTTCAACGGATCGTATCGCCGGCGGTGGTCAAATCCACCCGCAATGATCAACCTGAATCGTTTCGATCTCATCTCTCTGCGACTTTTTGTCGCAGTTGTCGATGGCGGAAGCCTGACCGCGGGCGCGGACCGATTCGGCGTTTCGCTCCCGGCGGCAAGCAAGCGCATTACCGAGCTTGAGCAGCACTGCGGCATGGCGCTGCTCCAGCGAGGCCAGCGCGGCGTCACCGCAACGCCCGAAGGTCAGACCCTGCACCGGCACGCCATCGAGGTGATTGCGCGGCTCGAACAGCTGGTGCAGGCCGTCGACGATCTTCAATCGGGCGCCACCGGCCACCTGCGGCTGTGCGCCAACCCCTCCGCTTTCGGCGGCTTTTTGCCCAGCGTGCTGGCCGAGTACGCGCGGCGCTATCCGCAGGTGGTGATCGACATGGAAGACGCCTTGAGCGAAGACGGCATTCGCGCCGTGCTCAAGGGCACGGCCGAGCTGGCGGTGATTGGCGACAACGTGCCGCACGAAGGCCTGGAAACCATCGTCTGCAACGTCGACCAGCTGGTGCTGCTGGTGCCGGCGGGCCACGCGCTCGCCGGCCAGCAGAACGCCTCCATCGTGAACGTGCTCGACCATGACCTGGTCACCCTGGCACGCAGCGCATCGCTCACGCGCAAGGTGATGGCGGCGGCCGACGCGGTCAAGCGCACACCCCGCATCCGGGTGCAGGTGCGCAGCTTCGATTCGATGTGCCGCATGGTCTCGTTCGGGCTTGGCCTGGCCATCTTGCCGCGCGCGGCTGCCGCGCTTTATGCCCAGGCCCTCGGCCTTGTGCAGGTGGGCCTCGAAGGCATCGAGATGGAGCGCGTGCTGCTGCTGGCCATGCGCAGCCGCGTGGAACTCTCCGTGCCGGCGGCTGCCCTGGTGGAAATGATCGAAGAAAGCACCGCCGCGTTCAGCGCAGCACGGCACTCTCCGAAGCCTGCCGGATAAGGCGGTCGCGGTCCGCGGGCAGAAGAAAGCCCTGCGCGAACGCCTTCTCGGCGGCGCCTCGCACGGCGGCCACGTAGCCCTCGTGGCTGCCGTAGCGCTCCTCGAGCGACAGGCGCGGGTCGCCGCTGGCAGCTCGCTCGGCGCGCGTGCGTGCGAACGGCACGTAGCCGCCCACGTAGTTGCACACCTGGCCTCGATGGAACCCCTCTGCGGTGACGTTGAAGCCCAGGTAAGTGCCGAGCGGCGCCATCACCAGCACCGTGGGAACGCCGTCGATCTCGTTGCCGTCGGCATCGACCTTCGGCACTTTCATCGGGATCACCTTCTTGATGACCGGCGGCACGTGGGTGGGCACGCCGGAGGCTTCCGCATGATTGAATTGCGGCCCCCAGTCGTAATCGAACACCGGAAAGGCAAAGTTCTCCGGCAGGAAGATCGAGTCCGGAATGCCGGGCACGCCGCTCGGAAAACCCATCGCCTTCTTGTTGGCGTCGACCAGCGTCTTGCCCGCAAGCGTGGGCCAACGGCTGGGCGGCGGCGGCGTTCCGTTCAGCACCCAGTCGCGCATGGCCAGGCGCAGCACGTTGGTAATTTCAGTGTGCGGCACCGGGTTTGCCGCCAACGTGCCACGGCCGAAGTTGTTGCCGGGGCAGCTTGGGCCAGTCGTGGCGGTAGCAGTGGCCGTGCCCGTCGCCGCGGGCATGTGCGTGAAGCCGCCCGCGCCGCCGCCGTGGTGCGAGCTCGGCACGTAATAGCGCCGCACGTTGCGCGGCAGCGGAATGTCCGCATCGCCCGCCGTGCCGATCCACTCGGGCGTGAGCTTCAGCGCGTACACCTCGGCCGACCCGAAGTGCTCGATCACCTTCGGGCAGGTGTCGTTGGTGTCGCAGCGCGAGAAGATGCTGCCGGTGGGTTGCTTGCGCACCGGGTCTGGCCAGTCCACCCACCACTGCGGGCCTTCGCTGCCCTGCTGGTACAGCTCCAGCACGCCGTCCGGCTGGGCCCAGCGCGAGTTGGCCGCCACCCGGCGGCCCGCGATGATCGGCCAGGCCCCGTCGTACACCTTGCGGTTGCGCTCGTCCTGGTTCAGGCCCATGAAGATGAACTGCCGCACCATGTTTCCGGACTGCGACACCCCCCGCACCGCCGTGCCCTTGACCAGTCCCGCTACCGGATTGCGCGTGCCGAAGTCGTCGGCCGCCTCGTAGCGAAAGAAGGTGCCCACATCGCGGAACGCCGCCATGCCCACGCCCAACACATAGGCGTTTTGCGCCGGGTACACCACCTGGTACAGCAGGTTGGCGTCGAAGCCGTTGCGCAGGCAGATGTGCACCGGCAGGTTGCCGGGCGCATTGGCCGGGTTGATGTCGATGGGTGTGCCAGGAAACGGATTGCCCGCGTCGCACTTGGCAAACGCCCAATCGCCCGCCGCAATGGCCGGCCCTTCGGTGACAACGCCATCGACCGTTTCCTTGGTGTGCGTCTTCAGCGTTGCCTTGGTCGTGTCCGGCGTGGCCGGAAGGTAGGGCACGGGGTTGGTCTGCACCATCAGCGGCTGCGAGGCTGCGCCGCTGCGGTTGACGATGCGCCCGAACACCTGGCCTGTGACAGCCACGCCGTTCACCTTGGCAATAGGCGCCGCCACCCAGTGATTGGTGCCCTCCGCCCGGTTGGCGGGAATGCCCGTGTTGCCCGCGTTGTCCGCCTGCCAGCCGCTGCGCAGGCCAATGTCGCCCAGCTCGCGTTCGTCCACAACAATGGTGCCCGCGCCGCCGCGGTTGGGCACGTCGTGCCACAGAAAGCCGCTCGCCCGGCTTATGTCGACCGGCTTCACCAGATTGAAGGTGGTCTCGTACCGCACCTTGCCGTCTGCGTCCGCCCCCAGCTTGATGTCGGTGATGACGCTGTTGTGCGGATCGTTCGGGTCGAGCTCGCCGAAGGCACGGCCGCGAATCTGCTCATAGGGAATCGACTGCCCCGCAAGAGGCGCGACGCTGTCGATCACGATGCGAGTGACGCGGGCATTCGCGGGCGCGGCAGCAATAGCTATGGCCGCTGCGGCTGTCGCCGTGAACCAGCGCAGGCGCAACTGGCGCCCGACCGGGCTGTTGGGGTGCATGCTGTCTCCTGTCTCTTTTTTTGTGCGGACCGACGCTGGTGTCAGCGCTTCGCATCCTCACAATTCGCGCGCAGGCCGACAATTCGCGTCTTGTTTAGCCGGTCTTAACCGATGGTTAAGGGCGTCGCTTCGCATTGCTCATTGCATCAGGGGAATCCCGACGCCTGGGCTGCTCTCGCAGGCAGATCTGCTCGGCCCGATCCTTGCATTGCGCCAATACGGGCGCGCTCGCTCCAGTGGGTGCTTTCCGTTCCAGATGCAAAGGCCACATGGAAACCTTCGACCGCCAGCTTCGCTATTTTCTGCAGATTGCACAGCTGAAATCGCTATCGCGGGCGGCTGAAGATCTGGACCAGACGCAATCCGGCCTGAGCCGGCAGCTCGCCGCGCTCGAAGCCCACGTGGGCAAGGCACTGTTTGTCCGCACCGGCAGAGGTGTCGAGCTGACCGAGGCGGGCCGACAGCTCAAAGAGCAGACCGAAGGCGCATTCCGCACCATCGACACTGCACTCGACACGCTACGAGTGCGCGATGGCGTCACCCAGGGCACGGTGCGGCTTGCCGTGATCCACACCCTGAGCTACTACTTCATGGGCGAGGTCGTGGCCCGCTTCGTCAGCCAGCACGAAAGCGTCAATCTCTCGCTGCTGGGGCGCAGCTCTCCCGAGGTGGTGGAGTTCGTGGAAAGCGGCAAGGCCGATGTTGGCTTCGTCTACGACTCGGCGGTTGCATCGGCCGGCGTGGTCTCGCGGCCGCTGTTCGACGACGAGATGTGCCTGCTCGTGCCGGAGGCCTGCGACATCGGCGATCGGATCGACCTGACCGTGCATCTGCCGAAGCTTGTCGCATTTCCTTCCCACTACATGCTGCGGCGCATGGTGCACAGCAGCGGGCTCGTTCCCCAGATAGCGGCAGAGGCCGAGACGGTCGACGCCATGCTCGAGATCGTGTCTTCTGGGGTCGGGTGCTGCATCCTGCCATGCCGGATTCCCGACAAGCTGCTGATCGACCACCGCTTGCGCAAGGTCGCCATTACCCGGCCGGCGCTACGCCGGCGGGTCGTCGTCATCGTCAAGGCAGGACGCGTGCTTCCGCCGATCGTCGAGCACCTGGTCGACGCCGCCATCGCCATCGCCGCCGGCTCCTGAGGCCCGCCGCCGCATAGGTGCTATGCGGTCTGCTGCATGGCTCGCGAAGGCCGCTGTCTCGATACTTCCCACGGCAGCGGACGTGCGTGGGGTGCTCATGCAGCCGCAAACCCAAACCACGGACGGCATGCATGAAAGACGACCTGCGAACCAAGGAGTATTTTGACGAGCGCGCGACGCGCGAGATGGCGCAACACCTGAAGGACACACCGCGCGACATGTGGGAGACGCTGGCCCTTGCCTGCCGGATCCTTGCGATGACGGGACAGGAGGCCGGCCTTGCCGGCCAGATCAGCGCCCGCTCGGAGCGTCCAGGCGCCTACTGGACCCTGCGTTTCGGCCTCGGTTTCGACGAGGCCACGCCAAGCGACTTCATCGAAGTCGACCAGGACCTGAACACCTTGAGCGGCACGGGCATGGCCAATCCGGCGACCAGATTCCACCTCTGGGTGTACCGCGCCCGCCCCGACGTGCAGTCGATCATCCACACCCATTCGCCCTGGGCGTCGGCGTTGGCGGCGGCGCGTCAGCCGCTCGTCATCTCGCAGATGGACATGACTCCGCTTCACGAAGACTGTGCGTTCCTTGCCGAGTGGCCGGGTGTGCCCATTGCCGACCAGGAGGGCGTGATCATCTCCGAAGCGCTCGGCAGCAAGCGGGCAATAGTGCTCGCTCATCACGGCTACCTGACGGCCGGCCACACCATCGAAGAGGCTACCTACCTTGCCGTCTACCTGGAGCGTGCTGCCCGTATGCAGCTTCGGGCGCAGGCTGCCTTCGGGGTGCTCACGCCCGTTGACGACGCGCTGGCGCGAGAGGCGCACGACTATCTGCTGAAGCCGTCGATCGTCAACGCGACGTTCAACTACTGGTGTCGCCAGACCACGGCACTGCGCACAGGCCATGCAGCCTCCTGAATCCCACACGCATTCGCAACACTACCTGGTGACACCATGAACACACACACTGACAGCGGTGCAAGCGAGAAAACCGACGCCAAGCGTCGCTATGTGACGGCCGGTCTCGCAAGCATGATGGGGACCACCATCGAGTGGTACGACTTCTTCCTCTACGGAACGGCCGCCGCATTGATCTTCAACAAGATCTTCTTTCCGGCCTTCGATCCGATCGTCGGCACCATGGCGGCCTTTGCGACCTATTCCGTCGGTTTCTTCGCGCGGCCGCTCGGCGGAATCGTGTTCGGGCACTTCGGCGACAAGGTCGGACGCAAGTCGATGCTGCTCATCACCCTGATGCTCATGGGCGTGCCCACGATCCTGATCGGCCTGATCCCGTCCTACGAGCAGATTGGCTACTGGGGCGCAGTGCTGCTGGTGTGCATGCGCTTCCTGCAGGGCGTGGCGGTGGGCGGCGAATGGGGCGGTGCGGTGCTGATGGCGGTCGAACACGCGCCCGAAGGCAAGAAGGGATTCTTCGGAAGCCTGCCGCAAGTCGGCGTGGCACCCGGCCTCATCCTGTCTTCCCTGGCGATGGGCGCGGTTGCCAAGCTGCCGGAAGCGGACATGCTGTCCTGGGGCTGGCGCATTCCGTTCCTGGCCAGCGTCGTGCTGCTGCTCGTGGGTTGGTTCATCCGCGCGAAGGTGGCCGAGTCGCCCGACTTCCAGGACATCGAGCAGGTGGGCAAGAAAGTGCGGGTGCCCGTGGTCGAGGTGCTGAAGAAATACCCGCGCGAAACGCTGGTCGTCGTGGGTGCCCGCCTGGCCGAGGTGACCTGGTTCTACACCACGGTGACATTCGCGCTTGCCTATTCCACAGGCACTCTCGGCATTCCGCGCAGCACCATGCTCGATGCAATCATCTGGGGCGCCACCGCCGCGTTGCTCACGATGCCCTTCTTCGGATGGCTGGGCGACAGGATCGGCCAGAAATGGGTGTTCATGATCGGCACCGTGGGCATCCTCGCATGTGCGCCGCTGTTCTTCTCGTTCCTTCATACACGCGAGGGCTTCTGGATCAACGCCGCGCTGATCCTTGCCGTGGGTCTGGTGTATGCCTCGCTCTACGGGCCTGAAGGCAGCCTGTTCTCCAGCCAATTTCCCGCGGAAGTGCGCTACACCGGCATTTCGCTGGCGGTGCAGGTATCCGGCGCCATCGGCGGCGGCCTCGCGCCGATCGTCGCGACCTGGCTGCTGAGCAAGGGAAATGGAGATCCGCAGTACGTGATCTGGTACCTGAGCGCACTCGGGGCCGTGGCTTGCTTCAGCGCGTGGAAGATGCACGGCGACCAGCGCTTCAAGGTGCTTGCTGCATCCCCGCTCCTGGCGAAGGCGCCCTGAAGATGCCGCGAACGATCGACTATTACTTCTGGATGAACTCGGACTGGGCCTACCTGGGTGCGGACCGGCTCGAGGACCTGGCGGCGCGGCACGGCGTCTCGATCCGCTACCTGCCTGTCGATCTTCCCGCCGTTTACGCGCGCACCGGGGGCGTGATCTTGCCGAAACGTGCGCCCGAGCGGCAGGCCTATCGCATTGCCGAGTTGAAGCGATGGTGCAAGCGCCTCGGCATCCATGTCAATCCGACGCCCCGGTTCATGTGCCCGGATGCCGGCCTTGCGTCACGCGTGGTCATCGCAGCCGACGCGGCGGGAGTGCATGTGGCCCCGCTCTACAAGGCAATTCTGGCGGCCGAATGGTGCGATGAACAGGACATTTCCGACGCATCGACGCTGCGGGCGATCCTTCTTTTACACGGCCTGGACGCCGACACGCTGCTGCGTTTGGCCGAGACGGCTGCCGTCCAGGCAGCCTATGTACGCAACACCGATGCCGCCGTCGCGGCGGGCGTCTTCGGCTCGCCCTCCTATGTGCTCGATGGCGAACTATTCTGGGGGCAGGACCGCCTGGAATTTCTTGAGCTAGCGCTGCGTTGAGGGGTGAGTAGCACCGCTGACCCGAGTTGGCAGGCGAGCACCGCACTGTTGTCGCGCGCTTACGGCTCTTTGAATGGACGGCCGCTTTGGAGCAAATGGAAGGTCGGCTTGGGGCCCTGAAGCGACGTTCAGAACGTCGAAGTCCGCGGCGGGAAGCGGCCATTCGTCCTGCGCACGGTCCTTTCGATATAGCGTCCTCGACGCTCATGCGTCTAACAGTGCGATCGCGTCCACACCTGCCGGAATCCGCATCGGCGCGGCAGGGTCGGTCACCGCCCGCCACACGGCCTCAGCCACATCCTTCGAGTGCGTGACCGGCGAATCGGTGTCGCGCACAGCGGCGAACACACGCTGCGTGAAGTCGGCATAGGCCGCATGCGCGCTGCCGCTTACGAGGCGGCGGGCGTTGTCGCCAAAGCTCGTGCCCGGCGCTCGACCTGGCAGTACCAGCCGCGCGCGCGCCGAACGACGCCAGCTCCAAGTCGAGCGATTCGGTAAATGCGTTCACCGCCGCCTTGCTCCCGGTATACACCGACAACAGCGGCAGCGGCTTGAGCGTCACGCTCGATGTTACGTTGACGACAACGCCCGCTCGCCGCTCGCGCAGTTGTGGCACCACGGCCCGGGTCATCGCAATCGTGCCGAGGACATTGGTCTCGAAGACCTCGCGCACGCTAGTCATCGCGATGCCTTCCAACGGGGCCAGCAGGCCGATGCCGGCGTTGTTGACCAACGCATCGATTGACCCGGCCTGCTCCACGCAATGGCGGACGCTTTCGGCATCGGTCACATCGAGCGCGAGCACGCGTAGCCGATCGGAGGACGGCAATGCGTCTTCGCGGGGCGTGCGCATCGTCGCGATGACGCGCCAGCCTCTTTCGAGGAAGAGGTGGGCGGTCTCGAGGCCAAAGCCGGACGAGCACCCAGTGATGAGGACAGTGGAAGTGAGAGACATCAACAAACTCCTTTGAGGTGATGTCGTCACGATAGAAGTCCAAAGCCGGACTGGCTACATTTGTAGGTCCAAGTTTTTGTCGAGAGAGTCCACATGACCGATCCCCTGGCCGAAGTCGTGTCGTTGCTGCAGCCGGGCGCGCCGTTCTCCAAGCTCGTGGTCGCGTCAGCGCCGTGGGCGGTGCGCCGTACCGAGACCGGCCGCCCCTTCTACTTCGTCTTGTTGCAGGGAAGTTGCCTCCTGCGCATCGACAGCGCAACGCACAGCGACACCATCACGCTAAATGAAGGCGACTTCGCGCTGCTCCCCTCTGCGCGTTCCTTTGCAACGTCGAGCCTCGACCGGCAGCCGCCGGGCGACGACGAAGCCGTTGATACGGCGATCGTCGCAATGCCCGGCGGCGCGCGGGTCGGCGATCCGGATGGACCCGTCGACACCCGCATGCTCGTGGGCAATTGCATTTTCGGATCGCCGGACGCTGCGATTCTGGTGTCGTTGCTGCCGAACTGGGTGCATATCCAGGGCGAGCACCGCCTGTCGACGCTGGTGCAGTTGGTGGGCGACGAATCCCGCAACGATCGGCCCGCGCGCGAGATCGTGATGGCGCGACTGCTGGAGGTGCTCCTGATCGAAGCGCTGCGCTCGACAGCTAGCTCATCGACATCCTCCAGTCTCGTGCGGGGCCTGTCCGATACCAGGCTGGCGCTGGCGCTTCGGCTGATGCACCAGCGGCCATCAGATCCATGGACGGTTGCACAGCTGGCGCGCGAGGCCGCGATGTCGCGCTCGGCATTCTTCGAACGCTTCAGCGGGGCTGTTGGCATGGCACCGATGGAATACTTGCTGGCTTGGCGCATGGCGCTCGCGAAGCAGCTGCTTCGGCAACGCGAAATCGCGATCTCGGAAATCGCGGAGCGCGTCGGCTACAGCTCGGTAAGCACGTTCGGCGTTGCATTCACACGGCACGTTGGCATTCCGCCGGGACGTTACGCCAAGCGAGGAGTGGGCGCTGCAACGGCATGACCAGTGCTGCCGCTTGCAAGGCTCGTGTTGTTGCCACTCCGCTCGCGCGAATCGCATCTGGTGATTGGGCGTCAGACAGCCCGCAGAAAAAGCTGACGATCGCGACCGGCTGGTTCTGGCCGCATTTTGCCCTTAGGGACTATGCACCGGAGCACGACTGGCTCACGTGGCGTCATGCTGCAAAGAGGCCAGAATCGCTTTCAGGCGCTGCGTCTGCTTACGCTCGTACTCAGGCTCAAGCGCTCGTATGTCTGCATCAGAGACGAAGTGATAAAGAAGGTGAATGACATTGACGGCTGCAGCCTCTGCTTCTGAATACGGCCGTAGCGCTGCCAAGGCGTCCTCGCCAACCAGTTCTCCGGAGGTGATTCGCGCCGCGAGGTGCTCTAGCGCTTGAACATCGGACAATCGCATGTGGCTTCCATGGCTTAGACCAGTGGCTGAACGATGGCTATTGGGCGGCTGTAGCCGGTCGAACCCTCTTTAGTCCCTAGTGGTTGCAGTCGGTAGTTCATACCGCGCATACGAGAAGGCCCCTATCTGAACGACGCTGTGTAGGGCGAAGCCGAAGCCTTCATAAAGGTTCCGGAGCCCTTGGCGATCGGCGACGCAATCTAGGCGAAGGTGAGCACGTCCAAGCTGCTGGGCCCGACTTCGAGCATATGACAACAGTGCCGTCGAGACGCCCTTCTTCGCCCACGCCCGGCGCACGGCGAGCTTGTGGACGAATGCCGAGGTGCCCGGCAGAACCTCCGGCCAAAAATAGGCGTCCTCCAACTCGAACTTCATGACGCCAATCAGTTGCCCGTCCTGACGGGCAATGTGGAAAAGGCCGTCGTTCACATCTTTCTGAACGCGTTCGCGGTCAATTTCCGCTGCCGACCAAAGTGGCCTACCGCCGCCAGCGAGCCACTCGGCTGCCTCTTGCAGGATAGAGGCAACTATTGGGGCATCGGAGGGGCGCGCTTCCTGGATGTTCATGGATGGCAAGAATTCATTCGGCGACCGTAGCGAAGGTCCGGTTGTGGCCGAGACCTGCCTGCACATCAGGCTTTGAATTCTCGAATTACCTCGATCAGTCCGACGATGTTTTCGTTGAGTTCCTCGAGTTCTTCCGCGGGAATCCACCATTCAGTGTGGTTCACGCCTCCGACCTTCTGAATCTCGTAACGGTCCATGAACTCCTTTCGGACGTGGAACCGTGTGACACAGCCATACCCACTGGCTTTGACGTTCCAGTCACTGGCAATGTCAACGGCGTACTGCTCGTTGGTCACCGGGTAAAAAATGGGTTGCTCCGGCAGGCGGGGCGGCCACTTGGTAAATCCACTCTCCCGAACAAGGGCGAGTTCCTCTGGCCCGGTCGGGCGATACAAGACAACGGAATCGCTCATGACGTTCGGCCTTCTCTGCTGTGGTGATCACCAGTTGGAGCGAATTCTGACTTAAGTCCAGATGTCCGATCTTGGCCGACTGTAGCCTCACGGCCGATCGGCGCAAAGGGGCCCACTCCAGCCGTTCGAGAAGCGAGATCTTCTGTCACCCCCATGACGGGTGCGGGTGTTCCTACGTGGCGGCGACGGGCGCGTTGCAAAGCCGCGTCGCGTCAGAGCCGGAACGCGCTGACCGCCTGCGAGAGGCTGCCGGCCTGCGCCTGCAGCGATCCGGCGGCAGTGCCCGCCTGCTGCACCAGCGCGGCATTCTGCTGCGTGCCCTGGTCGATCTGTGCGATGGCCTGGTTCACTTGCTCGATGCCGTCGGTCTGCTCCCGGCTCGCGACCGTGATCTCGCCCATGATCTCGGTGACGCGCTGCACGCTGGCAACGATCTCGCGCATGGTGCGGCCGGCCTGGTCCACCAGTTCGCTGCCGGCTTCGACGCGGCCTACCGAATCGCCGATCAAATCCTTGATCTCCTTGGCCGCCGCGGCCGAGCGCTGCGCCAGGCTGCGCACCTCCGAGGCCACCACGGCAAAGCCGCGGCCCTGCTCGCCGGCCCGTGCCGCCTCGACCGCTGCGTTCAGCGCGAGGATGTTGGTCTGGAAGGCGATGCCGTCGATCACGCCGATGATGTCGACGATCTTCTTCGACGAGCCATTGATGGCCGCCATGGTGTCGATCACCTGCCCGACGATCGTTCCGCCCTCGGCCGCCACCGACGATGCGGAGACCGCGAGCTGGTTGGCCTGCCGCGCGTTCGCGGCGTTCTGCTTGACGGTGGAGGTGAGCTCTTCCATAGACGCCGCCGTCTCCTCGAGCGAACTCGCCTGGTGCTCGGTGCGCGACGACAGGTCGCGGTTGCCGGCCGAGATCTGGGCCGAGGCTTCGCCGATGTTCGCCACGCCGCGGTGCACCTCGCTGACCAGCCGGACGAGGCTGGTGTTCATCTCGTGCAACGCCCGCATCAACAGGCCGGCTTCGTCGCGGCCGGCGGGCATCACCTGGGTGGCAAGGTTGCCGGCGGCGACCGACTGCGCCACGCGCACCGCCTCGTTGAGCGGACGCGTGATCGAACGCGTGAGCCACAGCGCAGCGGTGATGCCCAGCGCCAGAGAGAGACCACTGAGCAGCAGCATCAGCCAGCGGGCGGTCTGGTAGGCCTGCGCGGCCTCGGCCGCGGTGCGATCCGCGCCTTCCTTGAGCACCTTCTCGAAGGTGCCGACATGAGCGATCACCTGCGTCAGGAGCGGCATGCATTCCTGCGTGAGCGCGCGCACGGCGTCCTCGGTCTTGCCGCCGGTCGCGAGCGACACGACCTTGCCCGCGATCACCAGGTACTGTGCCTCGAGCGCCTGCAGCTGCGCGAGCAGGCGCTGCTCTTCTTCCACCGCGGCCGAGTGGGGGTCTTTCAATATGGCGCCCAAGGTCTTCATGCCCTCGTCGATCTCGGACTGGGAGGACTTCACGAGTTCCAGGTCCTTCTTCTGCAGCTGCGCATCGCTCACCAGCGCCAGATTGCGCGCCGCGATCGCCCGTGTGCCGATTGCAAATCGAATTCGGTTGAGCGCATAAAGCTTGCCGCCGGCCACCTCGTTGACGACCCGGATCTCATCGGCGAGCCTGGCCATTTGTTGCAGGCCGATCGCGCCGATGGCAAGCAGGAGCAGCAGCAGTAGCGTGAAGCCCATCCCTAGACGGGTGCCGATCTTCAGGTCTCTCATGGAATTTTCGGGAACGAATGGAGGTTCGATTTTCCTGGGGGCCTCGTCGCGGCAGTGGGCAAACAAGGGGGCAATGCGGTTCATTTCGGGCGTTTGCCCGCGGGGCGACTACGCAGCGATTGCCGTCGGTTGCGCCAGAATGCGCCATGCCCCCTGCGCCCGACCTTGCTGCCCAAGCCGAGTGCCTGACGCGTGCCCGTGCCGGCGACACCGCTGCTTTCGACCAACTGGTGGCGCCCCATCGCCGCCAGCTTCACGCTCACTGCTATCGAATGTTGGGCTCTCCGTTCGATGCAGACGACGCGCTTCAAGAGACCCTGCTTGCCGCCTGGCGTGGCCTGGCCGGCTTCGAGTCGCGCAGCGCGCTCGGCACCTGGCTTTACCGCATTGCCACCCACGCATGCCTGCGCATGATCTCGCAGCGCCCCCGCCGCATGACATCGCCGGACCATGGTGCGCCGCTGCAGGCCACGGCCGAACTGGGCGAGCCGGTGGCCGGGCCGGTGTGGTTGGAGCCCTTGCCCGATGCCGAGTGGATCGGCAATCATGAAGATCCGGCCATCACGCTGCAAGGGCGCGAGTCGGTCGCTCTCGCATTCGTGGCCGCGCTGCAGCACCTGCCCGGCACGCAGCGCGCCGTGCTGCTGCTGCGCGAGGTGCTGGAGTATTCGGCAGCCGAAGCGGCCGAGATGCTCGGCACCTCGGTGGCGTCGGTCAACAGCGCGCTGCAGCGCGCGCAGAAGACGGTGAAGGAGCGCGCACCGGCGGCCGACGTGGAGGCACTCGGGGCGCAAGGCGTCCATAGTCTGCTGCAGCGCTTCGTCAGCGCCTGGGAGAGCCGCGACGTCGCAGCCCTGGCCAGCCTGCTGGCCGAGGACGCGCGATTCACCATGCCGCCGCTGCCCGCCTGGTTCAGCGGCCGCCGCTTCGCGATGATGTTCTTCGCCGAGCGCGTGTTCCAGACGCCTTGGCGTTTGCAGCCCCTGCGCGCCAATGGCCAACCCGGCTTTGCCTGCTACATGCAGCACGCCGGTGCCGAGCGGTTTACGCCAGGCGGCGTGGTGCTGCTGCGCCTGCGCGGTGGGTTGATCGAATCCATCGACAGCTTCATCGACCCGGCAGTCTGCCGGCGCTTCGGCATGCCCGACGAACTTCTTATCTGCTGATGCGGCTGCCGGGGCCGATGAGTTTGGCCCTCGCCCTGTCTCCAAGTAGATGACACGCCCCGGAAGGGCCGGCGGCGTGGCACAACTCAAGGAGACCTTTTCATGGCCAAGCTCATCGTCAGCATCCTCAGTTCACTGGACGGCTACTGCGCCGGCCCGGGCGGCGCGCTCGCCAGCCTGCCGATGGATGCCGCCTTCAGTGCCCACAACCTCGACTGCATGCGCCTCGCCGGCACGCTGCTCTTCGGCGCGACCACCTTCCCTATGTTCGAGGCCTATTGGCCCAACGTCGACCGCGGCCCTGGCAGTGAACCGGTGCAGCGCGAGATTGCCGAGCGTGTGGGGGCAGCACGCAAAGTGCTTGTCAGCGACCGCCTGGTCGTGCGCCCCGACTCACCCTGGGCCGACACCGAAGTGGTCAGCCGAGCCCAAGCACCGGCCCGCATCGGCCAACTCAAAGCCGCGCCCGGCCCCGACCTGCTGATCTACGGCAGCCACGTGCTCTACAACGACCTTCTGGCACGGCGGCTGGTCGACGAGCTGCATTTGCTGGTGGGTAGCGTGTTGCTGGGTGAGGGTGTCCCCACCTTCGAGCCCGGCCTGGCGCAGAACTGGAAGCTGTTGAGCCAGAATCGCCTGCCAGGGTCGGACACGGTGGCGTTGCACTATGACTGCCGGCCGCAGTGAGCGGAGCAACGCGCGCTCTTGGCCGCATTCGGACTAGCGGGCGGGCGCTGGGGGCTGCGCTGCTCGATGGTGCAAACTTGCGCGAGTCCCACTGCAAACGACAGGCAGCCCCCATGATTTCAGTTCATCTTCACGGCCAGCGCTTCCAGGTCCGTGCCGCGGCCATCGTGCTCGATGCCGGTCACCTGCTCGTGCATCGTGCGCCGGGCGATGCGTACTGGGCGCTGCCGGGCGGCCGCGTCGAGGTCGGCGAAGCCGCGTCGGCGACGGTTGTGCGCGAGATGAGGGAAGAACTCGGCGAGGCGGTCGAATGCGGCCCTCTTGTGCATGTCGCCGAGAATTTCTTCGACCTTGCGGGCCAGCGCAACCACGAGATCGGCTTCTATTTTCGCGTTGCACTCGATCCGTGCTCCAGCGTGCTCGACAAGGAACGAACCCACCACGGCATCGAGAGCCACTTGAAGCTGGAGTTCCGCTGGTTCGCCCTCGCGGAACTCGCGTCGATCAACCTACGGCCGACCTTTCTGGCGGCCTCGCTGCTGGCCGATCCGCTGGTGCTCTCGCATGCGGTGCAGCGTGAATACGCATGAGTTCACTTCGGAAATTCTTCCAGTAGAGCCGATGCTCAAGAGTTTCTCCCATGGTCACCTCAAGAGTCTTTCGAGGCGACCTGCTGTTCAAGCGTCTCGTTCACTGTCTTCAGCTTTTCCTCGGCCGACCTGAGCTTGTCTTTGAGCTGGTCTGTTTGCTCGATCGCCTGGCCGACGTCGGGGTGCAGCGTCTCTTTCGGCACTTCACTGTCCAGCACCGTATGGACGACCGATAGATCCTCGGCAACTTCCTGGACCGTCTCAGCCGCATGCTTGTTCTCTTCAAGCGCCTTGGCCAGATCGGCAGGGTCTTTCTCGTCGGGGGATGGGCGGGTCATGGCACACCTTTCACTTTGAAATCCGATGTTAGTCGGCATGTAGCAACGACTCGGTCGCTTCTGCAAGATCAAGCTTTTGACCTACATCATCAACCCACCAGTACGTATAAACATTCACAGTCCGCAACCTGTTGCAACAAGTGGGATTGAGCAACGACGCTCCAACCGCCATGCCGCTCCAGACAGTTCTCATCGAGGACAGCACCACCATCAGAGAGGCTCTGATCCCGGCGTTAGCTGACCTCGCCAATGCGGAAGTTGTTGCCCTGGCTGAGACGGCAAGCGAGGCTGTCACCGTTCTCAAGAATCTGGGCAATGCCTGGGACTTGGCTGTGGTCGATCTTTTCTTGCGCGAAGGCTCGGGTCTCACGGTATTGCGAGCTTGCAAGGAACGCGCATCGCATCAGAGGATGGTTGTGTTGACGAACTATCCGACCGAAGAAATGCGGCGCCGGAGCCTGGAGTTGGGCGCCGATGCACTGTTCGACAAATCGAACGAACTCGACCGCTTTTTCGAGTGGTGCCTCAGTCCCGACATTCCGCACTCCCCTGGTTGAAGCCCGCCGCGCATCCGATCCACATTTGCCCGAACGGGCGAGCGCTTCGAAATCGGCCGCCGTTTCACTGCTCGGATACCATCTTGTCGAACGCTCTTCCCCCAACAGCACGACGGCTCGATGACATGCGTACCGCCATTTACTACTCGCTGATGCTCCTGCTCGGATTTGCCTGGTACAAGTACGGGCAAAACTTGCTTCAAAAAGAGCGTTGGAATGAAAAGGGCGAGCGCACCGAAGGCCTTGTAGGGCCGGTGGGATTGCTCATGACTGCTGCCGGAGTCTGCTACTTCCTGTTCGAGTTTTTGCGCGCGCTCGTTCGAGGTGAGGTGCCATGCGTCGGCAAGGCGTGCAGGATGCAGGTCTACACCCTGGCGGCGAATACTGGCGACTACTGGGCCAACATGTTCTTCCTTGCGTGGATGGTCCTTGGCCTGGGCTATGCAGCCTACGTAACACTCAAGATCTGGTTTCGGGCGTAGGGTTGCCGTAAGGGCGGCCTGGCGTTTGCGGCGCGCCAGCGCGCACTCGGCGCCCGCGCGGGAGCTCCACCTCGAGCCGGGCGTCTATCGCTGGTAGTCGCCAGCGGCCTCTGGCTGGAAGAGAATCGCCGCGACTTCAGCAGCGCAGCTGTCGCCCTTCGGCGTCAGCCATTTCGCAATGTCGCCGACCTTCAGGCCCAGCAGGCTGCCGCCGACCGGAGAGAGCACCGAGATGAAACCGGCCCCCGCATCGGCATCGCCCGGGTAGCACACAGTGAGCGTTTGACGCCGCGCGGTGTGCAGGTCGACGAGTTCCACTCGCGAGTACATCGTCACCACATCGGGTGGCGCCGCGCGCGAGCTCGTTACTTCGGCAATTGCCAACAGGTCTGCCAGGCTTGGCGGAAGCTCGCGCCCGAGCAGTTTGCTCAGGCGGGCGAAGTCAAGGTCGGTGAGCATGCGCTCGCCGTGAATCGTTGCATGCATTGACGCACTCCATCGAATGCGAGCGCCGTCCGATGGGGACGGCGACCGCTACCGCGCGAGGCTTTGTGCCCGGCGGTGGATGGTTGCGCTGAAAGGGGAAGAGCGGACCGCCGGGCTTAGGAATGTGCGGGCGTCAGCTGACGACGCACCTTCTTTGCGGCCACACGGGCATAGGCCGCTGCGAGAAGCAGCGCAGCCAAGGCAACGTGGATGCAAGCGACGGTGGCGGTCATGCGTGGGGAGTGTAGGCCGGGGGCGCCGTTGCAGTCGTTGCGTCGGCAATGGCCTCACACCTCTTGCCAGATTAAGCCGCCGCTGACGGCGCGCCGCCGGACCGTCGATCAAAGCTCCATGCAATAGCGGCTCACAGGCGCACAAGCCAGCTGCGCCTCCAGCGCACTCCAGGCGCCCGACGCCACCGCACGATCGATATGCGCCTGATGGTGGCGCTTTGACTCCCATGATTCGACCAGTGTGAACGCGCAGGCGTTGTCGCCGTGCCCGAACAGCCGCACGCCCCGGCAGCCATCGGCCGACGGCAACGACTGCTTGACCTGGTTCATGAGCTCGGCGAATGCAGAAGCGCCCTCTGGCTTGGCTTCGAAAGTGATGATGACGTTGATCGGGTCCATGAAATTTCGCGCTGCTTTCAACAAAAGAAAAAGGAAGCAGGCAGGTTAGCCAGCGCCCTTCCCCGCGCCAAGACGCAAAGCTGCGAACACATTGACCATGGCTGCGAACTGCCGCAGCCACCGTCCCTTCAACCCGACTGCACGCGCCGCACGTATTCCGCGGGCGTCGCCTCGAACCGTCTGCGGAACGCGCGGTTGAAATGCGCGGCGCTCTCGAAGCCCACCTTCGCGGCCGCATCGCCGGGGCGCAGCCCGGTGCCCAGCATCAGCATGCGCGCCTCTTCCAGCCGCAGGTCGCGAATGCAGCGCATCGGCGTGACCCCGGCCACCTCGCGGAAGCTGTGCGCAAAGTGCGAAGGGCTCATGTGCACGTGGCTGGCAATTTCGGCCACCGACAGCGGCCGGCCCAAGTGGCGGCGCATGAAGGCGATGGCCGCCTGTATGCGTGCGCCCGCCTTGGTGACGGCGCTCGCGCTGCGAATGGCCGCCGCCGCTTCGGAGCGCAGCAGCCGCAGCACGATCTCTTCGACCGCCAGCGGCGCGAGCGTGCGGCGGTCCACCGGGTCGTCCGCCGCCAGCAGCAAGCGCGCGAAGGCCTCGACCACCTCCGGCACTACCGGCGCCGTGAAGTTCTCGGTCACCCTGGCCGGCTCGGCCGCGAGCGTGCCGCTCTCTGCCAGCGCGACGAAAGACTTGACCAGCACGTCGGGCGGCAGGTCGAGGTGAATGGCGAGGTACGGCTCTTCGGCGCTCGCCCCGACGACCGTGCCCAGGCACGCGACCTCGGCGCCGAGCACCAGGCATTGGGTGGCGCCGTAGTCGAGCGAGCGACGGTCGCTATTACCAAGGTGCGCGGTCTTGCGGCCTTGCAAGACGACCACGACGCCGGGTGTGAGGCGTTGGGTTTTCTCGTAGCGGATGGGGTGGGAGAAACGGTAGTAGCGCAGCCCGGGGTAGAGGGCGTCGGTGCGGCCGTCTGAAGAGGCTCGCGCCGCGACCATGTTCCGGAGGCGTGCCCAAGTGGCGGAAACGCTTTCAGATTTGCCATCGGCAACGGGTGAAACGGGCATCGGCTGTGTTGTGGGGAAAAAGCTGGCGCTACATGGCGCCGGTAGTGTTCCGTTGAAGCGCTTCGTGAACCACGCCAGTGGCGGCGTTGACGGTGTTGATGCGGACCAGCAGGGCGTCGTTGAGCAGGCGCAGCAAGGCGCTCAGTTCGGTACGGCTTGGGGTGAGTACTTCGCAGTCACTCAGGGCGCTGGTGTCGATGAGCTTTTCGAGCGCCGTGTAGGCGCGCACTACGTGGTTTAGGGCCTGGGCGTCGTCGCAAGCTTGCAGAGCGAAGTCGTCGAGGCTGGATGATGTTGGCTCAGGAGCGGTGAAAGGGGCGCTAGATCGCCCTAGGGCAGCTTCAGATTCAGCCATAGAGGCCTCCAGTCGGGTTCTGTTTGCTACAGCCGACGCACCCGCTTCCAAACGGTGGCGGCAGCTCGAACGGGTTGGAAGACCGGGAACCCTCTTGCGAAAGCCGGCAGGGCTCGCGCCCTCCCGTCCGAGCCGCCATAAATGGCGCACGAACGAAAAGGCCGCAGACCACGTGCGGTAACTGCGGCTTTCGTCGCAGAGGGTTCAACGGGCTTCCAAACCCGATCGCGCTTTTTTGCGCGACTCCGAAGTATATCCAAGACAGTCCGACATCAACCCCGAACTTGTCACGCCTCAAATAAAAAACTCAATTCACAAAAAGAAATAAAATATCGCCAATATTCCTATTTTTGAAATAGAATTTTAACCTTGCAGCGCTTTCTCATTATGCCCTGTCTAATTTCAAGATTGTTTTCAAATCTCCACTCATTCCGCTCAATAGCGCCCGCTTCGTAGAAGCAGTGAATTTATCCCACATTTCTTGCGCTACTGTTGCCAGCAAGATATCGTGCAAAATCTGCTCGGCAGTCTGAAATTGCTTCAGCACCTCCCCTGAGTAGCCTGATTTGGATTTATGTCCTTGATTGCCACATGATGCACCCATACGCCTGGCAATTGCCCGTGAACAATTGCAGATATATCGCTATACCAGTTTTCAAGTCGACTCTGGAGACCAAGTTTTTCTTGTATTGACTTGAACTCAGGAATG
Organism: Variovorax sp. S12S4; assembly: GCF_023195515.1. NCBI lineage: Bacteria > Pseudomonadati > Pseudomonadota > Betaproteobacteria > Burkholderiales > Comamonadaceae > Variovorax > Variovorax sp. S12S4. The sequence goes on along the minus strand of NZ_JALPKR020000002.1, from coordinate 2,608,041 downwards.
TGCAACCTATAAAACGCAATTACATCGGCCTTCGAAATATAAAACGACTTATCCCTCACCAAAGTCGCCAATTCCGCGGGATGAGATCGAAAATACGAGTAGTACAACCCGTTCTCCACGACGTTTCGTATTGAGGCTGCTGCGGCGTGGTAAAGAGAAAGCGAAGACGAGACCACTGCGGTGTTAGCTGCTGTCTGAGCCGACCATAGGAACGCAAGTGCAGGATTTCCGGCATCTGCGGACGCTAGACCTCTCACCCATTCGGCGATGCGCGCGCACCCTTTATCGAATTTTTCCATGGTATTCGCATCGTTAGAAAAATTCAGAACACCGGCATTCCAATCGACAGAACTTAGCGCTTTTTTAAGCTGCAGAACTGTCATTTTTTTCCTCTCTTCGAATCGACAATACCTTTTAGATAGGGGTCAGAAGAAATTCCAATTCTTGCCTTAAACTCTTCCATTTGGCGCACAGTGGAATCCAAGAAAAATGACTCCAATATTTGACGTATTGTTAGATTTTCGTCCATCGCAGCGTCGTCGAAAAAGAAGCCGAGGTTATGAAGGATGTCGATCAGCCTCAATCTGGAGATCTTTCTTTGCTGCACTCCTCGATACAACTCATCGACAACTGACATCTCGCTATGCATCGGCATTGGAGAGTGCTTAGCTTCACCATGCCCCTCGTCCCAAGCGACAAGGGTGCGCATTAAGATCGAATGCAGGTCTTCTGTGAAGGAAAAATCCGATTTCAGTTCTCTTGCTATTTTTTTAATTTCAGCATCGCTGAAATTACCAAAGATTGCAACACACATTGTGCGCAGCAACGCTTTTTTCTCTCATTCATGGATTGGCCACCCCTATACGAATTAAAAACTCCTTGGTCACTGCGGTTAGATTATTAAAAGCCTCTGTGCTATATGGCTTACTGCTCTCCCAAACAAATCCAGAACCATTTTCCGGCTCGGTAAAAGCACTATATTTTTTTAACGTATGCGCAAGACAAAGCGAGGAAAACTTAGCCTCTGCGCGGATACTTCGTTCTTCTCGAGAAACTCCCTTTCGAGGCACCCGATTAAACAAAATATGAGGTTTGGGGCCACTCGCACCTTGTTTTTTTGCATCTATAAATGCAGCCATGAGCCCAACCCCTCGCACTGCATATTTTTGCGGCAAAACCGGAATTAGTACATGATCAGAATTTCGCAGCGATGTTTTTGTAAAGATTGAACCCGCTGGATGGCAATCGATTAAAATCAGATCATAGCAAGTCCGACATTCAGCAATAAATTTTTTGAACCTATTCTCCATAGGTTTCGCACTGTGCTCGTGATCACCTAGGGCTACATACATTAAATCCAGTGTCGAAGGAACAATATCCAAGTGTCCGATCGATCCATAACTGAGTACTCTGGCTGCTAGCGATGTAACCGTTGGAGGTCTTTCATTTCCAGGAACCGCCAATTCATATGGATTGAGCTCCTCTTGCGCATCAGTCAATACCGAAAGCACTGTTTTCCGCTCGGCCTCAAGAGCGAAGTATTTCCTTGCGGGCAAGAGAGCTTGTGACAGATTGAACTGCGGGTCGTAATCAATAACAAGAACACGCCGCGGCGTTGTCGCCCCAAATTTATAAGCTGCACTTGCCCCGGCAATATGCATTGCCACGGTTGTTTTGCCGACGCCACCCTTCATATTCATGACTGTGACTACAGTTGCCATACATCTCCCCCTAAGAGAATTTAAATGCCGAACGGAGTATGACAAGAGAGTTGACAAATCACCACTAGGTTTGCGATATGTTCGTCCTTAGGGGAGGCAAGCCATTCCTCTCACTGACCGATGTGTGCTTACGAAGTCATGCTCCACACCGCTTGCAGTGCGGTCGACTATTGACTTGCTAGCAACTATCTTCTGCCCCAACCCCCATTTATCCGCAAAGGTAATCCCAAGACACTCCTCCTAACCCATTCAGGAGTGCCTCATGCCAATCGCCCTACTCGCGCTGACCCTCAGCGCCTTCGCCATCGGGACGACCGAGTTCGTCATCGTTGGCCTCATCCCAACTGTCGCTGCTGATCTCGGCATCGGCCTTCCCTCCGCCGGCCTGCTGGTCAGCCTTTATGCGCTGGGCGTCGCCATCGGCGCGCCGGTGCTCACCGCGCTCACGGGCAAGCTGCCGCGCAAGGCGCTGCTGCTCGGGCTGATGACGCTGTTCACGCTCGGCAACTTGCTGGCGTGGCAGGCGCCGAGTTACGAATCGCTGATTGCCGCCCGCGTGCTCACAGGGCTGGCGCACGGGGTGTTCTTCTCGGTTGGCTCGACCATTGCCACGGGCCTGGTGCCTAAGGAAAAGGCCGCGAGCGCCATTGCCATCATGTTCACCGGGCTCACGGTGGCGCTGGTTACGGGCGTGCCGCTGGGCACGTTCATCGGGCAGCACTTCGGCTGGCGCGAGACTTTTCTGGCAGTGTCTGCGCTAGGGGTTATCGCGTTCATCGGCAGCTGGTTTTTTGTTCCCAGCAACATCCGCCACACACCACCGGCCTCGCTGGCGCAGCAGGCCAAGGTGCTGGCAGAGCCGCGGCTGTTGCTGGTGTATGCCAAGACGGCCATCGGCTACGGCGGCTCGTTCATTCCGTTCACGTTTCTGGCGCCCATCCTCACGGAGGTGTCGGGCTTCAGCGCGGGCGCTGTGGGCTGGGTCATGCTGGTGTACGGTGTGTCGGTGGCGGTGGGCAACATCTGGGGCGGCAGGCTGGCCGACCGCATGGGGCCGATTCCGGCGCTGAAGATCATCTTTGCGCTGTTGGCCGCGGTGCTGCTGGTGTTCAACTTTGCAGCGCCGCACAAGTGGCTGGCGCTGGTGGCGGTGCTGATGTGGGGCGCGGTGGCCTTCGGCAACGTGCCGGGGCTGCAGGTGTATGTGGTGAAGCAGGCCGAGCGCTTTACGCCGCAGGCGGTCGACGTGGCCTCGGGCCTGAACATTGCGGCGTTCAACCTGGGCATTGCGCTCGCAGCGTGGGTGGGCGGACTGATCGTGACGCACCTTGGCTTGATGCACACGCCGTGGATTGGCGCGCTGGTGGTGCTGGTGTCGCTGGCGCTCACGCAGTGGAGCGGAGCACTCGACCGACGTGCCGGCATTCCGGTGCGGGCTTCGGGCCCGGTGCCGGTAGGGCACTGAGCGGCCCTCTTCTTTCTCTTTTTTAAAACGCACAAGGACAAACAACATCATGACAACCGACAACACCATTCCCGCCTTCGGCCTTGGCACCTTTCGCCTGAAGGGCCAAGTGGTGATCGACTCGGTGAAGAACGGGCTCGACCTGGGCTACCGACTGATCGACACGGCGCAGATCTACGGCAACGAGGCCGAGGTGGGCCAGGCCATCGCCGAAAGCGGCGTGCCGCGCGGCAAGCTCTTCATCACGACCAAGATCTGGACGGACAACTACGCAAAAGACAAGCTGGTGCCCAGCCTGAAAGAAAGCCTTGCCAGGCTGCGCACAGACCATGTCGACCTGACGCTCATCCATTGGCCCTCGCCCGGCAACGCGGTGCCGGTGGCGGAGTTCATGGGCGCGCTGGCCGACGCCAGGGCGCAGGGGCTCACGCGGCAGATCGGCATTTCCAACTTCAACATCGCGCTGATGAAGGAGGCTATTGCGGCAGTGGGCGCGCAGAACATTGCCACCAACCAGATCGAGCTGCACCCCTACCTGCAGAACCGCAAGGTGGCAGAGTTTGCGAAGAGCCAGGGCATTCACATCACCTCTTACATGACGCTGGCCTACGGCAAGGTGCTGGCCGACCCGGTGATCGAGGCGATTGCGAAGGCGCACAACGCAACCACCGCGCAGGTGGTGCTGGCGTGGGCCATGCAGCTGGGCTACGCGGTCATTCCGTCATCGACCCGACGCGCCAACCTCGAGAGCAACCTGAAGGCGCAGCAGTTGCGGCTGGAGGATGCCGAGATGGCGCAGATTGCGGCACTCGACCGCGGCGAGCGGCTGACCGACCCCGCGGGCCTTTCGCCCGCATGGGATTGATACGAGTGTTTCAGGGCTGAGCTACCCCTTGATTGGCCCGCAACGGCGGGCTCGTGTGGCATTCTGAAGCGGGGCTGTATTGGCTTGCGCGCGCACTTTGTCGACGTGGCGCCTGACGGCATTTCTTTTCAACCACACTCGATCGAGGAGTTGCGATGCGGCAACTTGGACGAACGCTGCGCGCGTTCGTATTCGTTGGGGGCTGGGCGTTGGTGCTCGGCATGTCGAGCTGCGGCGGCGGAGGTGGCGGAGGTGGTGGCGCGGTGTTTCCCATTGCGGCCGTGGGTACCCCGCCGCCGCCGCCGAGCGATACGCCCGCCGCGCCGCCTTCACCGCCGCCGCCCCCACCTGCTGAGCCGGTCGATCCGCCTCCGGCAACCAGCCGCGTGGTTTCCGACAGCATTGCCTCGGCCAAGACCGGCGCAAGCTATCCGCTCGAGATCTATCTGCCCGCTTCTTACGACGGCAGTTCAACGCGCTACCCCATCATCTACGCGATGGACGGCGACGCGATCTTCAACCCGCCGGGCACGCGCTTTTCCAACTTCAAAGACATTCTCGAAAGCCGCGGAACGCAGGCGATCCTGGTCGGCATTGGCGGCACGTCGCGCCGCGAGCAGGACTACACCTTGCCCGGCGCCAGGGCGTATCACGACTTTCTGACGCAAGAGCTGGTGCCGTTCATCGAAGCGAAGTACCGCGCCGACACAGGCAGGCGCATGCTCACCGGCCTGTCGCTGAGCGGGAGCATGGCGGGCATTGCGCTCTTTCTCGAAGGGGCGGCGGGCAGCTTGACGTTCTCGCACTTCCTGTCGTTCGAAGGCGCGTATTCGTACCAGGGACCGGAGTACGAAAACCTCGAGCAGCAAATGCACGACGCACTCAACGGCCGGCCCCTGCCCGCCACACTCATTCTTACGCGCTGCAGCGACCCGGTCGAGTGCAACTCGGGCCCTGTCGACTCGATATTCAGGCGGCTGCAGGGGCGCGTGTACCAGGGCCTTACGGTGGAAGAAACCACCTACTCGACCACGCACACCGCAACCGATATTCCGTCGTTCACGGATTCGGTTGCGAAGCTGCTGCCTTAGGCCCCGGCTGTCGCGGTCAGAAGCGGTCTGGCAGCCCCATGGCCGGATCGCTCACCGAATGCCGGCCCGTCTCGATGCGGCCGGCAAAGCGCCGGTAGAAGGACGGGTCGGCATCGCAGGTCACCACAAAGTCGTACCACTGGCCACTGGCGTCCAGGCTCCAGCGCATGGCGGTGTCGCCGCCGCCCTTGACGCGAACGCGCCATGAGCCGTCGGGGTGGGGGCGGTAGATGCCGTTGTTGCCGTGGTCGCCGTGGTTGTTGTTTCCGTTGTTGTCGTGGCGGCGGTCGTTGTCGTCGTCTTCGCGGTCTTCGTGGCGGCCCTTGCCTCCGGCCTGGTAGGCGTCGGGTCGCGGGTAGGCCTTGTTCGACTGCACGGTAAAGCGGCAATCGCGCCGGCCGTCGTTGCGCATCTGCAGGTAGATGTCGCCGCGGCGCGCGTCGTAGCCCACGCGAATTTCGGGCGCGGCCGCACCGCCGGCGCGCAGCCGGTTCAGGTCGCCCTTGAACTGGCGGTGAAAGCCGTTGGGGCCGAGCACCCACAGGTCGTACAGCCCGGCGTTGTCGGTCATGGCGTTCCAGTAGCCGTCGAGCTGCTTGCCGGGCTCTACCGCATAGCGGCGCGGAAGGCTGTCCGACAGGTGCAGCTTGTCGTACACGTGGAACACCGCGGCCGCCTTGCCGCTGTTGGCAAACAGCAGCTGAACGCGGCCGTTGAGCGAATCGCTGCGCGCGCTGGTATGCAGCTCGTAGGGCAGCGCGCGCGAGGGCCGCACACCGGTCGCCTGCACCGGCAATGCGGCGTCGGCCGTGGGCACGATGCTCGGCATGGTCTGCTGCGCGGCGGTGAGCGCATCGGCCTCTGCCTTGGTCTTGCGGCCTGCCAGGGTGGGCAAGGGCTCGTCGTTGGGCCGCTCGAAGTTGAAGGCGCTGGTGAGGTCGCTGCACACGGCGCGGCGGTATTTGCTGATTTGCGGTTCGGCCACGCCAAAGCACTTTTCCAGGAACATGAGCGTCGAGGTGTGGTCGCACACCTGCGAGTTGACCCAGCCGCCGCGGCTCCACGGAGAAACCACCCACATCGGCACGCGCGGGCCGGGGCCGTAGGGGCGGCCGTCCATGGCGGGCTGCCGCGGCGTGGCCGGCGTGTAGTTGTGATATTCGACGGCCACGTCGGCCTCGGCCATGGTGGTGGCACCGGCGAGCGTTCCGTCGGGGTTGCGCGACGGTGCCGCGGGCGAAGGCAGGTGGTCGAAGAAGCCGTCGTTCTCGTCGAAGTTGATGAGCAGCACGGTCTTGCTCCACACCTCGGGGTTGGAGGTGAGTGCGTCCAGCACTTCCTGCACATACCAGCCGCCCTTGGCCGGGCTCGAAGGGCCGGGGTGCTCGCTGTAGGCAGACGGCGAAATGATCCACGACACTGCCGGCAAGGTGCCGTTGCGGATGTCTTCACGGAAGGTTTCGAGAAAGCCATACGGCATGGTGTTGCCGAAGCCCTTGGCCAGCGGGCTGAGCGGGTCGTCGATGGCAGGGTCATAAAACGGCCCCGCGGCGGTCACCGGCTGCGTGATGTCCGTGGCGGGCACGTACACGGGGCGGCGGGCTTCGGGCATCTGCTCGATGGCGGTGCGCCAGTGCCTGAAGCTCATCATCTCGTTGCAGCCGAAGTTGTCGATCAGGCTCTGGTAGACCTTCCATTTGACGCCGGCCTTTTCGAGCCGGTCGGCATAGGTGGTCCAGGTCCAGCCTTCGGTGGAGGCGCCAATGTCGTTGCCCGCGTTGAACTGGTTGTTGAGCACCGCCAGCTGCACCTTGCTTCCATCGACCGGGCTGGTGCCGTTGGGGCCATTGGTGCCGCTCCAGTAGAACAGGCGATTGGCAATGGTGCCGGTGTGCATGCCGCAGTGGTAGTGGTCGCACAGCGTAAAGGCCTCGGCCAGCGCACGCTGGAACGGCACTTCCGCGGTGTCGTAGTAGCCCATCGACAGCAGGTTCTTCGAGTCCGGCCACTTGAACATGCGGCCATGGTCCCAAGCGGCCTGCGAATCGGACCAGCTGTGCGGCGTGCTTCCCGCGCGCTGCGCGTTGCCCTTGCTCTCGTCCAGGCGGTAGGGCACATAGGTGCTGGGCGGCGATGTCTTGGTATAGGTCTGGTGGAAGATGGTCTTGCCGTTGGGCGCCGGAATGGCAAAGCGGTCGCCATAGCCGCGCACGCCCTTGAAGGTGCCGAAGTAGCTGTCGAATGACCGGTTCTCCTGCATCAGCAGGACGACGTGCTTCACGTCCTTGATGGTGCCGGTGTCGTGGTGCGCCGGAATGGCCAGCGCGCGGCGAATGCTGGGCGGAAAGGTGGCCAGCGTGGCGGCTGCAATGCCGGTGCCCGTGGCGCTCTGGAGAAACTTGCGACGTGTGGTCATGGTGGGTCGGTTTCAGGTGTTGAAGATGCGCGCGCCTTCAGGGGGCGTAGCTGACGGTGGGTTCGCTGTTGTTGCCCGCGTTGGACGTGGTCGATGCGGGGTCGGTCTTGGCCGTGTTGTCACCGCTGTCCTTTGCGGAGGCACTGGCGCTGAAGCCGCCACTTCCGCCACCGCCATCACCACCGCCGCATGCGCTCAACGCGCAAGCGAGGACCAACAGCGCGAGCGGCGCGCGCAAATACAAAAGCCGTGAATGCATGGATGAGTCACTCCTGATTTCGCCGAGGCAATTTGAATGGCCTTGACGACCGGCAGTGTCTCCGCCGCCAATGCATCAAGGCGGCATCAAGCGTACGAAGCAGCCATGACACCGCGATGTAGCAGCGATGCGAACCTTGGTAGGCGTCGGAGGCAAATCAGTAATGCATTGGTAATGCATTGCCGATGTTTCTCAGTCGAACGGCGTCCATCGGCCGAATTCAGGGCACACCGTTGCTCGCTTGCCGTTCACCCTCACCTGCTCTTCATGCAGTTGCGATGCGGTCGAAGGATCGACGTCGAACGCAACGCCGAGTGCGCGCGCCACATTGGCATCTTCAATGGGCAGCTCCCAGGTAAGAAACACCTGGGTGCAGTCTTTCTCCGGGCCGAAGCTGGCCGCATCGAAACCGCTGCCGCCGCGCGGAACCACCGCATGAGGCTGGCCGGTATCGAAGACCAGGACCGTGCCGCGCGCAAGCGGAATGCGATGGCCCGTGGCAGCAAAGTGCACGTCGAGCCCCTTGTCCTCGCTCAGAAAGAGATTGCAGAACGCCGCGCCGCCGTATTGCGCAGCATCGTGGTGGTACCTCGCGCCGCGGCAAGCCATGAGGGCAACGTCGCTCGACGCAAGCACGTCGCCCAGGCCGAGCGCGCGCGTCCACTCCGCCGCAGCCTGCACGCAACGCGCGTAGTCGGGCCAGCGCGCACGCGCCCGCGCCAGGGGCAACGACTCCACGTCGCCGGGCTCCAAGGCCAGTCGTGAAGAGATCTCGCGCTCCCAATCGGCTGTGAGCCTTGCAGGAGGCACCGGCACATCGACCGTGCCGGACAGCACGACATCGCCTACGCTGCGACTGCGCATGGCGTCGCCGCTCAGGAAGTAGGAAACGAGGTGGTCTTCTCGCACGCGATGCGGTGGAGGGAAAGGCTCATCCGCAGCAGTGTAGTGAGGCAGGCTCCGCGTGCCCGCCATCGCCGCTAGCGGCGTCAAGGCCTGAGCGTGGGCTCCCGCCTTGCATAGGCCAGCGCGGCAAAAAGGCCCAGGCCCGCCATGGCCGCGGCGCCCCAAGCCACCGCGGGGCTGCACAGCATGCGGCCGAGCGACGAGCGTTGTCCGCTGCCCGTTCCGATGCCTGTGGCGGCCTGTTCGAGCGGCGTGAGCGGCCGTGCCGTGTTGGGGTTTTCTTCGCCCTGGAGAACGGCCTGGGAAATTTCCAGCGGCGTCAGTTCATCGGCAACGGGTCCGAACAGCGATTTGTCGTTGGCGCGCATGGAAGGCCTTTCTTTTCTTTTCGAAAATTTGAATCTGCGGCTAAGGCTCTCCTGGCGCCGGCCCGGCGTTCTACAGCCGACAACGGACTTTTGCGTAGGCCGAGGGCGCGCACGTTTCGTTGCAGGCCGAAGTGTTCCTCCTCGTAGCGATGGCCCGTGGCAGCGAGGTGCACGTCCAGCCCTTTGTTCTCGCTCACGAACAGGTTGCAGAACGCCGTCAGGAGATCTTGCATGAGGCGATGCGGAGTACGCGGCTTGATGAATATCATCGGGCATGGCGATATCCGCATTCATTGTTCCGGTGCCCTCGGCCGAAGCGCTCGTTGGAGACCTGCGCCGGCGTTTCGATGCGACCACCGAGCTGGGAGTGCCTGCGCATATCACCGTGCTCGTGCCGTTCATGGACCCTCGGCACATCACACCTGCCGTATTGGAGCGGGCGCAAACCGTGTTGAACACAGTTGCCGCGTTCTCCTTCTCGCTGAATACCGTGGCGTGCTTTCCGACCACCGCGTATGTCTCACCGCAATCGGCCGAGCCCTTCATCAGGATGACCAAAGCGCTCGTGGAGGCTTTTCCGGATTTTCAGCCTTACGGCGGAGAGCACCAAGGCATCATTCCGCACCTCACGGTGGCCCATGGTGACGCGGCCGAAGCCAGTGCAGTCGCCGCTGAGCTGCAGAGCCGGCTCGATGCACTCGGTGCTGTCACCGCAGATTGCACTTCGGTCATGCTGATCGAAAACTCGACCGGCCGATGGGAAGAGTTGCACGTCTTTGATCTTCCCAAGGGTGAGCGCTGATGAAAAGCCGCATCATGTACATCGAAGCGAAGACGGGCGGGCTGACAGGGCCGGCCCGCATAGGCCGCGTCACCAGTTCCAAATCTGGCGCAACGCTCTACTACGGAGGCAAGGCGTTCTGCAGCCTCAAGGGCGACGGTTTCAAATCGAACTACTACGACGTTGAAACCGGCGAGCACTACTGGATCTCTGGTCCCAGGAAGGACGGGAAAGACGCCCTGTATGCAACGCACATCAAGCCAGCCATAGACGACGACGCTCGAGATGAGTACTGGTCGAAGATCCGTGGGCACGTCCCACCGGAGAGCGAGGGCCGCCGCTGAGCTATCGAAAGCAGCAGTAGCCGACCCATAGCCATTTGGCCAGAATGCGCCCATGAGCCACCATAACGACACGCAGGAGACCACCGAACACATTCCTTTCGAGGAATTCCGCGAGGGGCTGCCGCAAGGGCGCTTTCGGGTCATCGTCAACCCCGCGCTGGCAGCGCCCTTCGTGTCGCACCGCATGCATGCGACGGCATTGGCCCTTGCCCTCATCGGCCCCGGCATTGCCGCGGCGTTGGCCGGGCATCTGTGGATCGGCGGGCCGTCGGTGGTGGCCGGCATCCTGGTGCGGTGGTCCGTCAAGAAGCAGGCGCCCCGCATTCTTTTGCACCTGGCCGCGCGCGTGCCATCGGTCTATGAGCAGGCCGGCGAGCATGGCGTGATGGAAGTGCGCCGCGCCTGAGGAGCGATGCGATGCAAACAGCGAACATTTACGCGGAACAAGGCGGCGAAGGCCCCGACCTGCTTCTCATGCTGCATGGCATGGGCGCAACCGGCGCCGTGTGGTCGCCCATGTGCGGCATGGCTGGCACCCGCTGGGCCGGCCGCTGGCTCGCGCTGGACTTGCCCGGCCATGGCCGCTCTGGCCGGCAAGACTCTTATGCAATTGGCCAATACGCCGCAACTGTTGCGCGCGCCGCACTTCCGCACGTCGACCCCGCAGGTCGGCTGGTAGTGCTCGGGCATTCGCTGGGCGGAGTGATCGCCCTCGCACTGGCCACCGGCTGGTTCGGCGTGGCACCGCACCGGGTCTTTGGGGCCGGCATCAAGGCAGCATGGAGCGACGATGAACTGCGCCGCATGGACACGCTGGCATCGCAACCCGCAAAGAAGTTTTCCACGGAAGAAGAGGCGCGGGAGAGATACGTGAAGGTTTCAGGCCTTGCGGGAATCGCCGATGCATCGGCGGCTGCCGCTGCAAGAGGCGTGGAGCGCGACGCCGATGGATGGCGCCTGGCGATGGACCCACGGGCCAATGCAGTCGGCAAACCGCCGCTGTCCGAACTGATGGCGCTGGCCCGCTGCCCCGTTCACCTTGGCCGGGGACGCGACGATGCTTTGGTGACGATGGAGCAGACCCGCGCGCTCGACCCTGATGCACGCGACCTCGGGCCGCACGGCCACAACGTGATGATCGAGGCGCCCGAAGCGGTTTGGGACTGGGTCGCTTCGTTCACCTGACCCAGGCGTCATTGCCCGTCGGTGGGTAGCGTGCCCACCACCGCCAAGGCGCCCTGGCGCGATCGCATGACCACGCCTTCGCCAGACGCCGGCGCGACGCCCGTCAGCGCACTGATGTTGGCCTGGTGCGTGGTCACCACGAGTACACCCGGGCCGCGCCAGGCCAGGAGCAGCGCCCGCGCACGCTCGCTCTGCTCGGGTTCGCGCGATCGATCGGAGAACAGCGAATTGAATGCACTGTCGACACGAGCCTTGATGGCGGGGAAGGCCAAGGTAGCGGTATCGCGCGCACGGCACCATTCGGACGTAAGCACGGTAGACACTGCAATGCCGCGTTCGCGAAACCGCTCGCCGATGCGGCGCGCCTGCTTGCGACCCGTGTCGTCAAGGTTGCGCTGGGTGCTGCAGTCGTCCAGGCGCATGCCGGGCGGGTCTCCGATTCCAGGTGCCTCGGCATGCCTGAACACAACGACATCGCCATTGCGCAGCGCGCCCCACCCGGTGTCGGTCTGGCCCGGGCCTGGCGCGCAGCCCAGCACAAGGGCACTGGCCAGCAGCATGCATACGGCAGCGCGGTTCATGTGAGCTCCTGGTACAGGTCGACGCCGACTCGAGCCCTATAGTAAAGACCCGCCCTCACCTTGAAAAGGAGTACCGCTCGTGTTCACGACACTTTCATTCAGGCCACTGGAAGAGCGCGACTTTCCGATGCTCCACGAATGGGTTCGGCGGCCCCACGTCGCTTAATGGTGGAGCGAGCCCAGCACGCTCGAAGAGATCAGGGACGAGTACCTTCCGACGCTCGACGGCAGGTCGTCGACTAGGGCATTCATCGCCAGCCTTGACGATGACCCGATCGGGTTCATCCAGGTCTATGTGGTGCAAGGCTCCGGAGACGGGTGGTGGGAAGACGAAACCGATGCCGGCGCGAGAGGCATCGACCAGTTCCTGGCAGACGCCGCGCGATTGAACCAGGGTCTGGGCACCGCAATGATCAAGGCCTTCGTCGACCGGCTCTTTCAAGACCCAAGGGTTTCGAAAGTGCAGACAGACCCCTCGCCCGAGAACGCACGTGCCATACGGTGCTACAGAAAAGTCGGCTTCAAGGACGTTGGCGAAGTCATGACGCCTGACGGGCCTGCGCTGCTTATGCGGTGTGAAAGAGAAGGTCCCGGCAGCGGCTTTATCTGACCCTTGCCAGTGCCCGATCGCACCCAGCTTTGAGATGGAAAAGGGCGGTCGTCAGATTCAGCGACGGATTCCGAACCTGCAGGGCCTCTACCGCGGCTTTGACATCGGTTTCGAAGCGCTTGAGAAACTCTGGTGAATCGTTCTCCGGCAACCCCGCCATGTAAGCGCAGTGCTCTGGATCACGATAGAAGGCACTGACGACTGGCGGGTCAGCCTGCCTCGGCTTCGCCAAAACTCCTGCGGGTAGGGCGAGGGGCAAGAGGGCGAGAACCACCATCGGAAATTTCAGAGTCATTCAACGATGCTAGGTCTGCCAAAGTATTTAAGCTATGACATACGCTCAATACATTTGATCAAGAATCTAAATAATGGACCTGAAACTGCTGAGCATCTTCGACGAGGTCTACAAGACCCGCAGCGTCTCTCGCGCGGGCGATCACCTCGGCATGCCGCAGTCGTCCATCAGCATCGCCTTGGCACGGCTGCGGCGGCACTTCGGCGACCCGCTCTTCGTTCGCACGTCCGACGGCATGCAACCGACGCCGCACGCCACTTCGTTGGTGGCTCCGATCCGGCAGGCACTGGAGCTGCTGCGTGCCGTCACGCGGCAGCAGGCCATCTTCGATCCGGCAAAGGCCGACCGCACTTTTCGCGTGTGCATGACCGGCATTACCCACCTTGTACTTCTGCCCGACCTCATGAACCGCCTGAATGCGGTTGCGCCGTCGATCCGCGTCGAGATCACCCACATTTCAGCTCAGACACCCAAGATGCTCGAATCGGGCGATGCAGACTTGGCCGTGGGCTTCATGCCGGAACTGGAGGCAGGCTTCTACCAGCAAAAGCTCTTCGACCAGCGCTTCGTATGCGTCGTGCGAAAAGACCACCCTCGTATCCAGTCTCGCCTTACTCCAGGCATGTTCAAGCGAGAGAACCACGTGGTGGTGTCAGCCACAGGAGCAGGAAACGAACTCGTCGAACGCGAACTCGCGCGGCTTGGCGTACAAAGAAACGTCAGCCTGCACCTTCCGGATTTTCTGGGCATAGGCGCGCTGATTGCGCAGACGGAGTTGATGATCACCGTGCCTGCCCGCGTGGCCGAGACTTTGCTGCGAATTGCCAGCGTGAAGGTTTTTCCGCCTCCTTTCAAGCTGGCGGGCTTCGCCATCAAGCAACATTGGCACGAGCGGTACCAGCATGACCCTTCCAACAAGTGGCTGAGATCGGTCATCTCCGATCTCTTTCTGGAGCAATAGCACGAGATGACGATCATTGGCAGCTCACGGAGGCATTTTTGACCGACACCCGCAACATCCGCATGCTCACGCGCTACACGGCCTGGGCAAACTCGCGCCTCTTCAGCGCGCTGGCCGAATTGCCCAAAAGCGAGGCAGCTGCATCCGCATTGGGCGACATGGTCAAGACGCTGAATCACGCCTATGTGGTCGACCTGATCTGGAAGGCTCATCTCGAAGGAGAACGCCATGGCTTCACTTGGCGCAATACGGAAGTGATGCCAAGCCTTGGGGAGCTTCGCGATGCACAGGCGCTCATCGACGACTGGTACATCGACTACGCCGACCGGATCTCCGGCACGGCGCACGATGAAGTGGTGCACTTCGAGTTCGTCGACGGCGGCTCAGGCGCGATGACCTGCGGCGACATGGTGCTCCATGTGGTGAATCACAAGACCTATCACCGCGGATACGTGGCGCAGATGCTTTACCAGGCATCGGTTCGTCCCCCGACGATGGACTTGCCGGTGTTCTTGAGGGATGTTCCGCCTGTTCTTTGAGGAACCACCGCGGCGCGATACGAAGTTCAAGAATGCCGTGAAGAGGAATTTTTAACAACTTACAGTTCGGGATTCTTGGCTTTCGAGGTCCGGCGATCAATCTGCTCTACAGTTCATTCATGTACTGCAAGCACTGTGGCGGTGAGAATATTCCGACTGCAGCTTTCTGCGCTCGATGTGGGCACGACTTGGTCGCTTCATATCAATTGACTGCCCCAAGAAAGCGCACTGCCGAGGTCCGGATTCAGCGACCGAAGTGGTGGAAAGAGATCTTCAATGAAGCAGGAGGAGCAGCCGTTATCGCGGCCATAGGAATGGCGGCTATCTGGCTGTTCAAACATTTTTTCGGCTCATGAGCAGCCTTAGACAAGCTTCTTCGCAATGCAGTTGATCTTTGGCCCATCTAATTCCCGCTACTCATTCACTGGTTCGCCAGTGCCGCACAAAGATCTGGCATACAAACTGGATGTCGCAACGCTCGGGCAGGCAATTGCCGCATATGAAGCTCGATTCAATGTGACGATTACGCCATTCGCTGGCGACCCCCTCGATCCTTACCTTGCTGAGCCCAAGTACTTTAAGTTCAAGGAGAACGACGCAGATGCAGGCTGCCTCGTCGACATCCATGTTTATCGGCAAGGTGTGGAAATCTGCCTGAAGCAAGACCTCGACTTCTGCCTCTTTGAGGGTGACATTATCGAGCTGGGGCCGCTCGTATGCTGATTGGAAATTCGGCAGCGAAGCCCGACGCCCACGGCTTTGGCAGTCGCACGTTCGTCACTGACGCACCCCATGCGCACCTCGAGCGCAGGCTCACCGCGATGGTGGCCGCATCAGACCCGCTGATGGCCGCGCTGCATGCGGTCCGCTCGCTTCAACTCCGGTCCTGGTGCATCGGTGCCGGCGCCATCCGCTCGTTGGTTTGGGACACCCTTCATGGCTTCGACGACCGCTCGCCCGTCGAAGACATGGACGTCGTGTACTTCGACGCCAAGGCGAGTCCCGAGCACGATGCCCATCTCGAAGAGCAGCTTCGCTCAGCCATGCCAAACCTCTGCTGGGAAGTCACGAACCAGGCCGGCGTCCATCGCTGGTTTGCCGACGCCCTCGGCCAGGTTGTTGCGCCACTTGCCTCGCTTGAAGAAGGCGTTGCGACGTGGCCGGAGTTCGCGACGTGCGTTGGCGTGTACCTCAACGACGACGGAACACTGGGCGTCGTTGCTCCGCATGGGCTCGACGACCTTTTCGGGCTGCGCGTTCGGCACAACCCGCAGAGGGCAAGCGCTGCGACCTACCGCGAGCGCGTTCAGGCCAAGCGGTTTGCCGAGCGGTGGCCCCGGCTTTCGATCGAAGCGGCTTGATTGCCCAATGAACTGAACGCCTCGGAGAGCGACAGCACACGGCCGCAGTTCACCGCCTGGTAGCCCGGCAGCCGGTTCACCGCCTGCTGATAGGCATCGCTGCGCAGAATGTCCAGCATGCGCTGCACGATGGGCGCGGCGAGCGAGCGTTCGTCGCACAGCAGAAAGTAGCGCTCCACCTGGTTGGAGATGAAGTCCAGCTTGAACTGCCGCGCGGGTGTTTCCACGCCGTAGCCCGCGTCGGCCATGCCGCTGGCCACGAAGGCGGCCACGGCCGCGTGCGTGAACTCGCATTGCTCGTAGCCCTTGATCGATTCGGGCGCAATGCCCTGCTCGCGCAACTGAAGATCGAACAGGTAGCGCGTGCCTGATCCCGCCTGCCGGTTGATGAAGCGCACATCGGGGCGCGCCAGGTCGGCCAGCGAGTAGATCTTTTTCGGGTTGCCGGGCGCGACCATCAGGCCCTGGTGGCGGGTTGCCATGCCGATGACCTTCTGCGTATCGGCGTTGAGCCAGGCGCCGTAGTGGGTGACGGCTTCGGCCTCGAACGCGCCGAGCGGCACATGAAAACCCGCCACGTCGCAACTGCCGTGATGCAGCGAGGCCACAGCCTCTTCGCTGCCGCAGTAGCGCAAATCGCCCGGCACCTGCGCCGCGGCCAGGAAGCCGTGCAACGCCTCGATGGCAAAACCGTGGCTGGCATGAATGCGCAGCAAGTTGGGCGCGGTGGGAATCAGCTTTTCTATTTCAGCGCCCAGCTCGGAGGCCAGCGAATCGAGCAAGGGCGACAGGCGCGCGGTGATGCGGCGGTCTGCCCACACCAGCTTTTCGCCAAGCGGCGTGAGGCTGGAGCCCTTGCCCCGCTGCATGGCCACGAGCGGCTGGCCGAACATGGCTTCGCCCTGGCGAATGAGCTCCCAGGCATGGCGGTAGGACACGCCGGCCTCCGTGCAGGCGCTGGACAGGCTGCCGTGCTCCAGCACCTTCACCAGCAGCTCGATCACCCGCGGCGCCAGGGCTGCGCCATCGGGCTGGCGAATGGTCCATTGCGGCTTGATGTGCACTTCATGCATAGGTTTAGGCTTTTCAAAGCATATTTATTGGGCCGGTCGCATCATATTGTGGCACTTGATGCTGCTCCATACACTCGCGCAACCACGGGTATGGCAACTCCGAAATTAGGAGATGAAAAGCATATGACAGAGACGACAGATACGGCAGGCCTGGGCATCGCGGCATCCATTGCCGCCGCGCACAAGGACGTGCCCGGCGGGCTGCTGCCCGCGCTGCACGGCATACAAGACGCGCTGGGCTACGTGCCGCCCGATGCGGTGCCGCTCGTGGCCGAGCAGTTCAACCTGTCGCGCGCCGAGGTGCACGGCGTGGTCAGCTACTACCACCACTTTCGCTCTGCGCCGGCGGGCCGGCTGCTGGTGCAGGTCTGCCGGGCCGAGGCCTGCAAGGCGATGGGTGCGGACGCGCTGCTGGCGCATGCCGAGCAACGGCTGGGCTGCGGCGTGCATGGCACCTCGGCCGACGGCCAGTACTCGCTGGAGCCGGTGTTCTGCCTTGGCCTTTGCGCCTCGTCGCCGTCCATTGCAATCAACGACGAAGTGCATGCGCGCATCACGCCGGCGCTGTTCGACGAAATCGTCGGGGAAGCGCGGCAAGCCTCATGACCACCACCATTTATGTTCCCCGCGACTCCGCCGCACTGGCGGTGGGCGCCGACCGTGTGGCCCGGCAGATTGCAGCCGAAGCCCTTGCGCGCAACCTGCCGGTGCGCATTGTGCGCAACGGCTCGCGCGGCCTTTTCTGGCTGGAAACGCTGGTCGAAGTGCAAACACCGCAAGGCCGCGTTGCGTACGGTCCGGTCACACGCGCCGACGTGGCCGGCCTGCTCGACGCAGGCTTTCTTGACGGCGGCGCGCATGCGCTGAACCTGGGCCTGACGGAAGAAATCGCCTACCTGAAGAAGCAGGAGCGCCTGACCTTTGCCCGCATGGGCGTGACCGACCCGGTGTCGGTGGCCGACTACGAGGCGCACGAAGGCTTTGCGGGGCTCCGCCGCGCGCTGGCAATGGCACCGGCGGATATCGTGCAGCAAGTGCTCGACTCCGGATTGCGCGGCCGCGGCGGCGCCGCCTTTCCGGCCGGCATCAAGTGGAAGACGGTGCTGGCCGCGCAGGCACGCCAGAAATACATCGTCTGCAATGCGGACGAAGGCGACTCAGGCACCTTTTCGGACCGCATGACGATGGAAGGCGATCCGCTCATGCTGGTCGAAGGCATGGCCATTGCCGGCATTGCGACGGGCGCGACCGAGGGCTACATCTACGTGCGGTCGGAATACCCGCATGCCATTGCCACGCTGAACGAGGCCATCGGCAATGCGGAGCAGGCGGGTTTTCTGGGCGACGACATCCTGGGCTCGGGCCGCAGCTTTCGCTTGATCGTGCGCAAGGCCGCGGGCGCCTATGTGTGCGGCGAAGAAACCGCGCTGCTCGAAAGCCTGGAAGGCCGCCGCGGCATTGTGCGCGCCAAGCCGCCGCTGCCGGCGCTGCAGGGGCTGTTCGGCCAGCCCACGGTGATCAACAACGTGATCACGCTGGCGTCGGTTCCCCTCATCCTGGCGCGCGGCGCCGACTTCTACAAGCACTACGGCGTGGGCCGCTCGCGCGGCACACTGCCGTTTCAGCTGGCCGGAAACATCCGGCATGGGGGCCTCGTCGAAAAGGCGTTCGGCCTTACGCTGCGCGAACTGCTCTACGACTTCGGCGGCGGCAGTGCGAGCGGCCGGCCGATCAAGGCGGTGCAGGTGGGCGGCCCGCTGGGCGCCTATGTGCCGGAATCGCAATGGGACCTGCCGCTCGACTACGAGGCCTACGCTGCCGTGGGCGCGGTAGTGGGCCATGGCGGCATCGTGGTGCACGACGACACGGCCGACATGTCGCAGCTGGCCCGCTACGCCATGGAGTTCTGCGCGATCGAGTCGTGCGGCAAGTGCACGCCGTGCCGCATCGGCTCCACACGCGGCGTGGAAGTGATCGACAAGATCACCAGCAACCAGAACCGGCCGCAGCAAGTCATTTTGCTGCGCGACCTGTGCGACACCATGCTGCACGGCTCGCTCTGCGCCATGGGCGGCATGACGCCCTACCCCGTGTTGTCCGCCATCAATCACTACCCGGAGGACTTCGGCATCGAAGCCCCCGACCGCGCTGCAGCCTAGTTGACAGGAGCCACTCCATGCTGAACCCATCGCAAGACATCGACTACGGCACGCCCAGGCGCGAGTCCACCGAGGAAGTCACGCTCGAAATCGACGGCATGCCGGTGACGGTGGCCAAGGGCACCTCGCTGATGCGCGCCGCAGCGGACGCGGGCGTGCAGGTGCCCAAGCTGTGCGCCACCGACAGCCTGGAGCCCTTCGGCTCTTGCCGGCTGTGCCTGGTGGAGATCGACGGGCGCAAGGGCTACCCGGCGTCTTGCACCACGCCGGCAGAGGCCGGCATGAAGGTGCGCACGCAAAGCCCCAGGCTGCAGGAGCTGCGCAAGGGCGTGATGGAGCTCTACATCTCCGACCATCCGCTCGACTGCCTCACCTGCGCCGCCAACGGCGATTGCGAACTGCAGGACATGGCCGGCGTGACCGGGTTGCGCAACGTGCGCTACGGCTATGACGGGGCCAACCACCTGAAGAGCGCCAAGGACGAGTCCAACCCGTATTTCACGTACGACCCGTCCAAGTGCATCGTGTGCAACCGCTGCGTGCGTGCCTGCGAAGAAACGCAGGGCACCTTTGCGCTCACCATCAGCGGGCGCGGCTTCGAGTCGCGCGTGTCGCCGGGCCAAGACCAGCCATTCATGGAGTCCGAATGCGTGAGCTGCGGCGCCTGCGTGCAGGCCTGCCCCACCGCCACGCTGCAGGAAAAATCGGTCATCTGGCTGGGCCAGGCCGAGCACAGCGCCATTACCACCTGCGCCTACTGCGGCGTGGGCTGCGGCTTCAAGGCCGAGATGAAGGGCAATGAAGTGGTGCGCATGGTGCCGTGGAAGGACGGCAAGGCCAACGAAGGCCACTCCTGCGTGAAGGGCCGCTTTGCCTGGGGCTACGCCACCCACAAGGACCGGGTGCTCAAGCCCATGATCCGCAGCAAGATCACCGACCCGTGGCAAGAGGTGAGCTGGGACGAAGCCGTCAACTACGCCGCCAGCGAGTTCCGCCGCATCCAGGCCAAGTACGGCACCGATTCCATCGGCGGCCTGGTGTCGTCGCGCTGCACCAACGAGGAGGGCTACCTGGTGCAGAAGCTGGTGCGTGCGGCCTTCGGCAACAACAACGTCGACACCTGCGCGCGCGTATGCCACTCGCCCACCGGTTACGGCCTGAAGCAGACCATGGGCGAATCGGCCGGCACGCAGACCTTCAAGTCGGTGGAAAAGTCGGACGTGATCATGGTGATTGGCGCCAACCCGTCGGACGGCCACCCGGTGTTCGCATCGCGCATGAAAAAGCGCCTGCGCGCCGGTGCGCGGCTGATCGTGGTCGATCCGCGCACCATCGACCTGGTGAGGTCGCCGCACGTCAAGGCCGACTATCACCTGAAGCTCAAGCCCGGCACCAACGTGGCGGTCATCAGCGCCATGGCGCACGTGATCGTGACCGAAGGCCTGGTCGACGAAGCCTTCGTGGCCGAGCGCTGCGAGCCCAAGTCGTTCAACGAATGGCGCGAATTTGTCGCACGCCCGGCCAACTCGCCCGAGGCCATGGAAGAAGTGACCGGCGTGCCGGCCGCCGACCTGCGCGCTGCCGCGCGGCTGTTTGCCCAAGGCTATGACGGCAAGCGCAATGCCGCCATCTACTACGGCCTGGGTGTGACGGAGCACAGCCAGGGCTCGACCATGGTGATGGGCATTGCCAACCTGGCCATGGCCACGGGCAACGTGGGCCGCGAGGGCGTGGGGGTGAATCCGCTGCGCGGCCAGAACAACGTGCAAGGCTCGTGCGACATGGGCTCGTTTCCGCACGAACTGCCCGGCTACCGCCATGTGTCGGACAGCACCGCGCGCGGCAGTTTCGAATCGGCCTGGGGTGTGGAGCTGCGGCCCGAGCCGGGCCTGCGCATTCCCAACATGTTCGATGCCGCCATTACCGGCAGCTTCAAGGGCCTGTACTGCGAAGGTGAAGACGTGGTGCAGTCGGACCCGAACACCCAGCACGTGGCCGAGGCCATGATGGCGATGGAGTGCATCGTGGTGCAAGACCTGTTCTTGAACGAGACCGCCAAGTACGCGCACGTGTTCTTGCCGGGTGCGTCGTTCCTGGAGAAAGACGGCACCTTCACCAACGCCGAGCGGCGCATTTCGCGCGTCACCAAGGTCATGCCGCCCAAGGCCGGCTATGCCGACTGGGAGGTGACGCAGCTGCTCTCCAACGCGCTGGGCTACCCCATGAACTATGCGAGCGCCGAAGAAATCATGAACGAGATCGCCGCGCTCACGCCCACCTTCACGGGGGTGAGCTACGCCAAGCTGGCAAAACTGGGCAGCGTGCAGTGGCCGTGCAACGAGGCCGCGCCCGAAGGCACGCCGACCATGCACATCGACGAATTTGTCCGCGGCAAGGGCAAGTTCATCATCACGCAGTACGTGCCCACCGACGAGAAGGTCACGCGCATGTACCCGCTGATATTGACCACGGGGCGCATCCTCTCGCAGTACAACGTGGGCGCGCAGACCCGCCGCACCGAGAACAACCAGTGGCACAGCGAAGACCGGCTCGAGATCCATCCGGCCGACGCGGAGGACCGCGGCATTGCGGAGGGCGACTGGGTCGGCATCCGCAGCCGGGCCGGCGAAACCGTGCTGCGGGCCACCATCACGGAGCGTGTGCAGCCGGGCGTGGTGTACACCACCTTCCACTTCCCCGAATCGGGGGCCAACGTGATCACCACCGACAACTCCGACTGGGCCACCAATTGCCCCGAATTCAAGGTAACCGCGGTGCAGGTGATGCCGGTGATGCAGCCTTCGGAATGGCAGCAGGAGTACAGCCGCTTCAACGCGCTGCAGGAAGAACTGCTGAACAAGCGGCTCGGCGAAGCGGCAGAAACAGCGGTGGCCAAATGAACCTGGCCGACATACCCCTGCGGCCCGGAGGCGCCGAGTTGCTGCCCGTGCGCGGCGTGCGCGCACGGCAGGCTTTCGACAACCGCGACTGGGTGGCCGTGGAGATACCGGTTGCGCTGGAGTTCAACGGCATTGCGCACGCCGTGATGCTTGCAACACCCACCGACCTGGCCGACTTTGCGCTGGGCTTCGCGCTCAGCGAGGGCATCTTGCTGGCGCGCGGCGAGCTCTACGGCATCGAGGAAGAGTACGGGCCCGAGGGCATCACCCTGAAGCTCGAAGTCGCAAGCGCGGCCTTCGCGCGGCTGAGGGAGCGGCGCCGCTCGATGGCCGGCCGCACGGGCTGCGGACTGTGCGGCACCGAAAGCCTCGCGCATGTCGCGCGCACGCTGCCTGCCTTGCCTCCGGGCTCCTCGCTATCGAAGAGCGCTGTGGCCCGCGGCATGCGGGAGCTTGCGTCGCTGCAGGTGCTGCAGAAGGTGACGGGCGCGGTGCACGCGGCGGCCTGGTGCACGGCAGAAGGCGAGGCCCTGCTGGTGCGCGAAGACATCGGCCGGCACAACGCGCTCGACAAGCTGGTGGGTGCGCTTGCCAAGAGCACGCTGGCCGCTTCCACCGGCTTCATCGCCGTGACAAGCCGCGCGAGTTTCGAGATGGTGCAAAAGACCGTTGCGGCCGGGGTGCCGCTGCTGGCCGCGGTGTCGGCCTCGACCTCGATGGCCACGGCCGTCGCGCAAGAAACAGGACTGACGCTGGCGGGCTTCGTGCGCGGCGACGACCTGGTCATCTACACCCACCCGGGGCGGCTGAACGGCCAGCCCGCAACCGCCTGAGGTTTTCAGCAATGCATGTAGACCAGCTGATTCGCATGGTGAACCAGATGGGCAGCTTCTTCGAAGCCATGCCCGACCGCGCGGAGGCCTTGCAAGATCTTGCGCTGCACCTCAAGCGCTTTTGGGAGCCGCGCATGCGCAGGGAACTGCTCGCGCACCTGGATGCGGATGGAAGCGGGGCGTTGAACCCGGTGTCGGCCGAGGCGATTCGCGTTCACCGGGCGCTGCTCGAATAGCACTGCGGGGCCCCGCCCCTGCCATCAATCGATGCTGATATTCGCGGCCTTGGCCACCTCGGCCCATTTCACGCGGTTGTCGTGCACGGTCTTCTTGAACTGCGCTGGCGTTTCGATGCGCACGGTGTTGCCCTGGCTTTCGAAGCGCTCGCGGATGTCGGGCTGCTCCAGCACCGCCTTCACCGCGGCGTTGAGCTTGTTGACGACCTGCGCATCGGTGCCCTTGGGCGCGAAGATGCCGAACCAGATCGAACTGTCGAAGCCCTTGGTGCCAGGGAGACCGCTCGAGGCGATGGTGGGCACCTCCTTGACGGCCGCCACCGGGTTGGCCGTGGTCACGCCCAGCAGGCGCACCTTGCCCGCCTTGTAGTGCGGCAGCACCGTCTGCACCTGGTTCATGATGCAGCAGGTTTCGCCGCGCACCACCGACGTGATGGCCTCGGGCCCGCCCTTGTAGGGCACGTGCACCATGTTCAGGCCAAGGCGCGAATTGAATTCGGCAAAGGCCATGTGCGTGCCGGCGCCGTTGCCTGTAGACGCATAGTTGTACTTGCCGGGGTTGGCCTTGACGAGATCGACGAACTCCTTCAATGTCTTTGCGTTGATCACCTCGGGGTTGATGGTGAGCACGTTCGAAACATCGAGCACCGGCGCCACGGGCACGAAGTCGGCCTCCACGTCGAACGGCAGCTTCTTGTAGAGCGCGGCGTTGCTGCCGTGCGTGGCGGCGGTGCCAAAAGAGAGCGTGTAGCCGTCCGGCTTGGCGTGGGCCACATACTCGCTGGCAATGTTGCCGGCCGCGCCCGACTTGTAGTCGATGATCACGGGCTTGCCGAGTTGCTTTGCAAGCGGCTCCTGGATGGCGCGGGCCACCACGTCCACGCCGGAGCCGGCCGGAAAGCCCATGATCAGCGTGACGGGCTGCTGGGGCCACTCGGCCTGGGCAAAGGCGGCGGACGACGCGGCCACGCACAGGGCGGCGCCGGCCAGCAGCAGGCCGGGCCGGAAGGAACGTGAAAAGGGAGAATGAGTCATGACTGTCTTTCCTCGATGCGGGCGGTGCAGCCCGGGATTGTGGCGCGCGGTTCATGCCCGATCCGGTATGAGCTTATGCGGGTCGCGCCCGCATCGCGCTACCTCTCCATAATCGCCGCATGGTCCGCCCCACCCAACAACTCCACCCCGCACGCGAGCCGGTGCCCGTGCGCGCAGCAGCCACCGTGCTGCTGCTGCGCGATTCCGAAGCCGGCATCGAAGTGCTGATGACGCGCCGTTCCGACAGAGCAAGCTTCGCGCCAGGCGCCTATGTGTTTCCCGGCGGCCAGATCGATGCGGCCGACGAAGCCGCCCAGCGCATTGCCACGCACCGCCCGACGCAGAGCGGACTTCAACTCACGCAGGCCATTGCGGCCATTCGCGAAGGCTTTGAAGAACTGGGCGTGCTGCTCGCGCGCCACGCCGACGGCCGGCCCGTGAGCGCGGAAGACATCGCATCGATGGACCGCAGCACCACGTCGCCCGTTTCCTTTGTGGCGCAGTGCGAGCAGCGCGGGCTGTTGCTCGCGTCCGACCAGGTCTTCACCCTCGCGCACTGGATCACCGACCGCGACTTGCCCAAGCGCTTCGACGTGCCCTTTCTGGTGGCGCGCATGCCCGAAGGCCAGACGCCCACGGCCGACGAAAGCGAGCAGTTCGAGCCCTGCTGGGTGCGGCCGGCCGATGCGCTGGCGCGCCACGCGGCGGGCAGTTTCTTCATGATCTTTCCGACAGTGCGCACGCTGCAGCGGCTGGCGGCCTATGCCAAGGTCGATGCGGTGCTGCAAGCCTGCGCCGGCGAAAAGCCGCTGTGGACCAGCTGCCCGCGCGCCGGACTGCTCGGCGGGCAGGATGCGCGCTACATGGAAGGCGAATCGCCCTACGGCGAGCTCGCGCTGGTATGCCCCGACGGCCAACTGCTGCACACGCTCGACTGGCAAAGCGAGCACGCGGTGCCGCTGCTCAAGAACGTGCAGCGCCTGACCGCGCCCAATTCAGGCGCCATGACCGGCCCGGGCACCAACAGCTACATCGTGGGCGATGCGGCCACGGGCTACCTGGTGATCGACCCCGGGCCGAACGATGCCGCGCACATCGGCCGGCTCTGGCGTGCCACGCAG
Organism: Variovorax sp. S12S4; assembly: GCF_023195515.1. Lineage (NCBI taxonomy): Bacteria > Pseudomonadati > Pseudomonadota > Betaproteobacteria > Burkholderiales > Comamonadaceae > Variovorax > Variovorax sp. S12S4. The sequence continues at coordinate 2,582,936 of NZ_JALPKR020000002.1, read as the reverse complement.
GGCGACATCCGCATGATCGTCTGCACGCATTCGCACGCCGACCATTCACCCGGTGCGGCACCGCTGCAGGCGCTGTGCGAAAAGGCAAAGCCGCCGATCCTCGGGCTTTCTTCTGCGCCCACGGCGCGCTCTTCCGCGCGCTTTGCCGCCGAGCGCGAACTGCTCGACGGCGAGCGCCTGGTGCTCTCGGGCACCGGCGCCGAAGGCCAAAAAATCACCCACACGCTGCGCGCCATTCACACGCCCGGCCATGCCGCCAATCACGTGTGCCTGGTGCTGGAAGAAGACGGACTGCTGTTCTCCGGCGACCACATCCTGAACGGCAGCACCACCGTGGTCGACCCGCCCGATGGCGACATGAACGCGTACCTCGATTCGCTGGACAAGCTGGACGCGGCATGCGAAGTGGGCGGCATCGACTTCATCCTGCCGGCGCACGGCTACGTCATCGGCAGCGCGCGCGCCGCCATCGCCCAACTGAAAGCGCATCGCCTCAAGCGCGAAGCCAAGATTGCATCCGCCATGAAGAAACTCCCCCAAGGCACGCCCGAAGACTGGCTGCCGCTTGCCTACGACGACGTGCCCGAGCGCATGTGGCCCGTGGCGGCCCGCTCGCTGGCCGCCCACGTGGCGCGCATCCGGCAACTGGCTTCCGCCCAATGACCGGCGCCAGCGAAGAAGGCATTCGCCTTGCCAAGCGCGTGGCCGCCATCGCCGGCTGCTCGCGCCGCGAGGCCGAGCTGCTCATCGAAAACGGCGCAGTGCGGGTGGACGGCGTGCCGGCGCTGCTGCCGCAGTCGCGCGTGCAAGACCACCAGAAGGTCGAGATCGAAGCCGGCGCCAAGCCTGAGCCGGTGCTGCCCGTCACCCTGCTGCTGCACAAACCGGCCGGCATGCCGACCGACAACGCGCACCGGCTGCTGGTGGCCGCCAACCATCACGAACCCGAGCGCGCGGGCATGCGCTTTCTGCCGGCGCATGCCAAGGGCCAGAACTGCATGACGCCGCTCGAAACCGGCGCCAGCGGACTCGTCGTGTACACGCAGGATTGGCGCATCGAACGCAAGCTGCATGAAGACGCGGGCGTGATCGAGCACGAGGTCATGGTCGACGTGGCGGGCACGGTCAGCCCCGAGCAGCTGGTGCGCTTCGAGCGCTCGCCCGCGCGCGTGAGCATCGGCCGCCAGGCCGACGATCAGACGGGCCTGCGCTTTGCGCTGAAGGGCGCGCGGCCGGGCCAAATCGCGCACCTGTGCGATGACGCAGGGCTGCGCATTCTTGCGATGCGGCGCATTCGCATCGGCCGCGTGCCGCTGTCGGGGCTGCAGCCAGGGCAGTGGCGTTATCTTTCGCCGCACGAACGCTTCTGACACGACAACGACAACAACAAGAAAGAAGCTGTCGGGGGACAAAAAACAGGTACAGGGACAGGTACAGGGACAGGAGAAAAAATGAAGTTCGGATTCAAGACCGCCGCACTTGCCTGCACAGCGCCTCTTGCGCTGGCGGGCTGCAGTTATCTGGCGCCATTGCTGCCCAACCAGGCGCCGCCTGCGCCACCGGCGCCACCACCGGTCGTTTCTCCCAGCGGGCTCGCACCCATCACCGAAGAGCAGGTGGAGCGCATTCGCGAGGCAATCGTCGCCAAGCCGCCGACGCCGGCCGTGGCCAAGATCGTGCGAAGCGCGGCGCCGACCATCGAATCTTTCGTGCGGACCGAAGGCTGCATCACCGCCCGCAACGGCGCCGTGCTCAACCCCTTTGCGGCGCCGGGGCGGCTGTTCGATGCAACGGGCTTTCAGGGCGGCCCAATGGCGGAAATGCAGTACCACGACAGGACAGCCTGCGTCACCGTCAAGCGCATCCAGAACTGGAAGATGGTGTCGCCCAAGCTGCTGCGGTTCGACGTGGTGTACGTGGGAGACGACGGCGAAGAGCGCTCCGTCAGGCGGCACGAACTGATGCGCCAGCCCAAGGGCGGCTGGCTGTTTACGCGCTGAGCGCGCGCTCCGCGGCAGCTGCGCAATGGCTCGCTGCCCCGGGCAAGAAAAAGTGTGAAGCCCGCCGATAAGCCGGATTCTGTGCGTTGGGGTTGCCCCCAACGTGACCGCCATTACTCTGGGCCGTTTGTCGCCAAACGGCTCGATGCCACCTACCCGCCAGCTCAGCGGAACCACCTCGATACTGGCCTACTTGGTGTTGCTGCGCGCAGAGATTGCCCGTTTCACCCGAACTTAATCGGCTCGTCTCTGTTGCTCTGATCCTCACCTCACGGTGGAGAGTCGTTAACTCCTGCGCTGTCCTGTGCAGTCCGGACGTTCCTCCAGTGCGGTCTTTCGACGCGGCGCCTTGCGGCGTCGCCCCTTTCGGGCTTGCACCAGCGGCGGTCTGGCGTGCTTCACGAACGGAATTATCGCCTGATCCCCTCGCATCCGCCGGCGGCCCGTTTCACAATGGCGCTTCGATTGACCTGCCCTGCCCCATAAAGCCCAAGGAGATCCAATGAAGGCCCAGAACATCCTCCAGACCATCGGCAACACGCCGCACATCCGCATCAACCGCCTGTTCGGCAATGCGAAGCAGCAGGTGTGGATCAAGTCCGAGCGCGCCAACCCGGGCGGCTCCATCAAGGACCGCATTGCGCTGTCGATGGTGGAAGACGCCGAGAAATCGGGCGCGCTGAAGCCCGGCGGCACCATCGTGGAGCCTACCTCGGGCAACACTGGCATCGGCCTGGCCATGGTCGCGGCCGTCAAGGGCTACAAGCTCATCTTGGTAATGCCCGACAGCATGTCGATGGAGCGCCGCCGCCTGATGCTGGCCTACGGCGCCACCTTCGACCTGACGCCGCGCGCCGGCGGCATGAAGGCCTCCATTGCGCGCGCCGAGGAAATCGTGGCCGGCACGCCGGGCGCGTGGATGCCGCAGCAGTTCAACAACCCCGCCAACGTCGACGTGCACGTGCGCACCACGGCGGAAGAAATTGCGGCCGACTTTCCGGACGGCATCGACGTGCTGATCACCGGCGTGGGCACCGGCGGCCACATCACGGGCGTGGCGAGGACCCTCAAGAAGAAGTGGCCCAAGCTGCAGGTGTTTGCCGTGGAGCCGGTGACCTCGCCGGTCATTTCGGGCGGCCAGCCCTCGCCGCACCCGATCCAGGGCATTGGCGCGGGCTTCATTCCAAAGAACCTCGACACCTCGCTGCTCGACGGCGTGCTGCAGGTAGACGCCGAGCCGGCCCGCGAAATGGCGCGCCGCTGCGCGGTCGAAGAAGGCATGCTGGTGGGCATTTCGTCCGGCGCCACGCTCGCAGCCATTGCACAGAAGCTGCCCACGCTGGCACCCGATGCGGTGGTGCTGGGTTTCAACTACGACACCGGCGAGCGCTACCTCTCGGTCGAAGGCTTCCTGCCAGCCTGATCAGCTATCTCTTTCATAGCGCCCCGGGCGCGTAAAATCTGCGGCCTGCTTGATAACCACAAGCCACACCGACATGCTGAGAATCTCTGAAATCAAACTGCCGCTCGACCACGACGACGCGGCGCTCCCCAGGCCATTGCCGCCGCCCTCGACACGCCGGTTTCCAGCGTGCGCGAGTTCAAGGTGTTCAAGCGCAGCTTCGACGCGCGCAAGCCGCAGCTGCTGCAGGTCTACATCGTCGACGTGCAGCTGGCCAACGCCCAGCTCGAGGCCGCGCTGCTCGCAAAGCATGCCGGCCATCCGCACATCCAGCCTGCGCCCGACATGCGCTACACGCCGCCGGCGCATGCGCCCGAGGGTGCGCCCCGGCCCGTGGTGATCGGCTTTGGCCCCTGCGGCATCTTTGCGGCGCTGATGCTCGCGAAGATGGGCTTCAAGCCCATCGTGCTCGAACGCGGCAAAACTGTGCGCCAGCGCACCCGCGACACCTGGGGCCTGTGGCGCAAGAGCGTGCTCAACCCCGAGTCGAATGTGCAGTTCGGCGAAGGCGGCGCCGGCACTTTTTCGGACGGCAAGCTCTACAGCCAGATCAAGGACCCGCGCTTCCTCGGCCGCAAGGTGATGGAAGAGTTCGTCAAGGCCGGCGCACCGCCCGAAATTCTCTACGTCGCGCATCCGCACATCGGCACCTTCAAGCTGGTGAAGGTGGTGGAGAACATCCGCGAGCAGATCGTGGCGCTGGGCGGCGAAATCCGCTTCGAGCAGCGCGTGACCGATGTGCACATCGAAGACGGCCAGCTTAGAGGCCTCACGGTGGTCGACCAGGCCACCGGCACCAGCAGCGAGCTGCGCGCCGACCACGTGGTGATGGCGCTTGGCCACAGCTCGCGCGACACCTTTGCCATGCTGCACCAGCGCGGCGTGCACATCGAGGCCAAGCCGTTTTCCATCGGCTTTCGGGTCGAGCACCCGCAGGGCCTGATCGACCGTGCGCGCTGGGGCCGCCATGCGGGCCATCCGTTGCTCGGCGCGGCCGACTACAAGCTGGTGCATCACGCAAGCAACGGCCGCTCGGTCTACAGCTTTTGCATGTGCCCGGGCGGCACCGTGGTGGCAGCCACCAGCGAGCCGGGCCGCGTGGTCACCAACGGCATGAGCCAGTATTCGCGCAACGAGCGCAACGCCAACGCGGGCATCGTGGTGGGCATCGACCCGCGCGACTTTCCGGGCTGGACGGCGGAGACCGCGGGCGATGCGCTCGCCGGCATCGCGCTGCAGCGCGACCTCGAATCGAACGCCTTCGTGCTTGGCGGCGGCGACTACCGCGCGCCCGGCCAGCTGGTGGGAGACTTCATCGCGGGCAAGCCTTCGACCGCGCTCGGCAGCGTGCTGCCGTCGTACAAGCCCGGCGTCACGCCCACCGACCTGCACCAGGCGTTGCCGGCCTACGCCATCGAGGCGATGCGCGAAGCCTTTCCCGCCTTCGGCCGCAAGATCAAGGGCTTCGACCTGCACGATGCCGTGCTGACGGGTGTGGAAACGCGCACCTCGTCGCCGATCCGCATCACGCGGGGCGACGACTTTCAAAGCCTCAACGTGCGCGGCCTGTATCCGGCCGGCGAAGGCGCGAGCTACGCGGGCGGCATTCTGTCGGCCGGCGTGGACGGCATCAAGGTGGCCGAGGCGGTGGCACGCAGCGTCACCGGAACGTAAGGAGCCACCGCCATGTCCAGCAACAGCAACAGCGAAGACGACTTCCACTTCTACGAGCCCGCCAAGGGCCACGGTCTGCCGCACGATCCGTTCAATGCAATGGTCGGTCCGCGGCCGATCGGATGGATCTCGTCGCAGGACGAGAACGGCGCGCTCAACCTCGCGCCGTACAGTTTTTTCAACGCCTTCAACTACACGCCGCCCATCGTGGGCTTTGCGAGCATTGGCGCCAAGGACAGCCTGCACAACATCCGCCAGACGCGCGAGTTCGGCTGGAACCTGGCCACCCGGCCGCTGGCCGAGCAAATGAACCAGTCGTGCGCGGCCGTCCCGCCCGAGGTGAACGAGTTCGAGCTTGCCGGCCTCACGCCAGCGGCTTCGCGCAACATTGCGGTGCCGCGCGTGGCCGAAAGCCCGGTGTCCTTCGAATGCCGGCTCACGCAGCTGCTGCAGCTCGAAGGCGTGAACGGCGAGCCGGTGCCCACATGGCTCATCCTCGGCGAAGTGGTGGGCGTGCACATTGCACGGCACCTGCTGAAAAACGGCATTTACGACACGGCTGCCGCGCGCCCCATCTTGCGTGGCGGCGGCCCGGCCGACTATTTCGAGATCAGCCCCGACAATCTCTTCAAGATGTTCCGACCGCGCTGAGCGCGAGGGAACATTGCTTTTCTTTCTGCCTGCTGCCAACCTGACAAGAACCGACCGATGACCGACACCGCCACGCCTCAAGAAATCCAGGAAGTCCAGCAAACGCAAGCCGAGGGCGCTGCCCAGCAGCCCCGCGCCGAGGGCGGCCGCCCGCCCCGGCAGCCGCGCCAGCCACGGCAGCAGCAGCAAAAACAAAAGCCCGGCAAGCAGGCCGCGGCGCAGCAGCAACAGCCGCAGCGCGCGCGCAAGGTGCACCCCGCGCTCGAAAAGCTGTTCGAGCTTTATCCCGGCATGTTCGGCGCGCGCTTCCTGCCGCTCAAGCTCGGCGTGTTCCAGGACCTGCTCGAAAAGCACCCCGACGATTTCAAGAAGGACGACCTGAAGGTCGCACTCGGCCTGCATGCGCGTTCCACGCGCTACCTCGAGGCGGTGGCGGCGGGCCTTGCGCGGCACGACCTCGACGGCAACGTGGTGGAACCCGTGGCGCCCGAGCATGTGCACCACGCCATCCTCGAACTCCACCGCCGCCGTGCGCAGCGCAACCCCGGCGAGGACCTGCGTCCGCAGCTGGTGGCACGCATTGCCCGCGCGGTGGAAGCCTCTGGCCTCGACCGCGAAGCCTACGCGGTGCTGGTGCGCTCGCGCGACGAAGAAACCAATGCCGTGCTCGACGAGGCGCTGGCCGAACTGGGCCGGCAAGCCGCCAAGCGCGAGGCGCTGCTGCGCGCCTTCGAGGCCAGCGGACGCGACAGCGAGCAGGCCTTTGCCGAGATGTACGGCATGGACGCCGACGAAGTGACGCGCACGCTGCAACGGGCGCGTGACGACAACAAGCGGGCACTGGCTGCGGCCGAAACCGCCGCGCCTGCCGCCGCAGCGGCACCGGCCACTACGGGGTCCGACCAGCCCGCCGCCACCGGCAATTGAACGCCCGAAGCGCTCGGAAGGCCGCAACTGTGCAGTCTGACCGGGTCGCGGCGAAATTTTTCGCTAGGAATCGGCGCTCTGGAAACGTTTTTATACATTTCCAGTTACATTTCTCCGGCCCATTTCGGGCGGAGGAGAAGTTAATTTGAAAAGAGTCATCAGGCTGCTTCTCGCAGCCGTGGCTGTTTCCGTGTTCGCGAGCGGCTGCGCCGTCAACCGCGCAACAGCCACCGTCGACCCCTCGGCGAATCTCGACAAGCTGCGCGTGGTGCAGGTCAGGAAGCTTGAGGGTGAAGACGGCACGATCCAGAAACTGATCGCCAGCAATCTGCGAAAACGCGGGTATGAGGTGTCGGAAGACGCCAAGCCGCCCGAGAAGGTAGATGCAGTCGTGACGTACGTCGACAAGTGGATGTGGGACATCACGATGTACCTGATCGAGCTAACCGTCACGGTCCGCGAGCCGAAATCCGACTTTCCGTTGGCCACCGGCAATTCGCTCCACTCCTCCCTCACACGCCTCTCGCCGACCGAAATGGTCGACGAGGTGGTCGGCAACATCTTCAAAGAATCGGAAAAATCCAAATGATCAGCACCACCACCCTTCGCCGCGCAGGCGCCCTGGCCGTTCTTTCCATCGTCGTCGTGCTCGCGGGCTGCGCTTCGTCGGCCAACCGCGAGGCCATGACGCCCACCAGCATCGCCTCGAGCAAGAAGCTGCCGTACTCGCTGTCGGTGAAAACCGGTGGCGGCAATGAAACGAACCCGATGTGGAGCTCGGATATCTCCAACGAGGACCTGGCTGCCGCCATCGAGAAGACGGTGACGCAATCGGCCCTGTTCAAGGAAGTCGTCAAGGGCAAGAGCGGCGACTACGAGCTCTCGGTCTCGATCGTCAAGTTGACCAAGCCCACGTTCGGCGCCGCGTTCACAGTCGACATGGAGGCGGGCTGGTCGCTCATCAAGACCTCTGACAAGTCGGTGGCGATGCGCCAGGTCATCAAGTCGACCTACACGGGTGGCGCGTTCGATTCGCTCGTCGGCACGACCCGCCTGCGCATGTCTGTGGAAGGTGCCGCGCGCAACAACATCAAGCAGGGCCTGGAAGCCATCGCGGCACTCAATCTCTGATCGGACGGCAGACCGTTCGGTGAATGAAAAAAGGGGCTGGTGATTCACCAGCCCCTTTTTCTTGTGCCTCTGCGCAGTGATCAGCGTGCGTTCTGCAGCGCCGCAATGCGCTCTTCGATCGGCGGGTGCGTGGCAAACAGCTTGCCGATGCTGCCTGTGATGCCCATGGCTTCGACCGCCTTGGGGAGTTCGCCGGCCGGCAGGCCGCCCAGGCGGGCGAGCGCGTTCATCATCGGCTGGCGGTTGCCCATCAGCGCGGCGGCGCCGGCGTCGGCGCGGAACTCACGCTGGCGCGAGAACCAGGCCACCACGATGGCCGCCGCAAAGCCCAGCACGATGTCCAGCACGATGGTGCTCACGTAGTAGCCGATGCCGGGGCCCGACGAGCGGTCGTCGCCGCGGCGCAAAAAGCTGTCGACCGCGTAGCCGATCACGCGCGAGAGGAACACGACGAAGGTGTTCATCACGCCCTGGATCAGCGTCATCGTCACCATGTCGCCGTTGGCGATGTGCGCCACCTCGTGGCCGATGACGGCCTCGACCTCTTCGCGCGTCATGTTCTGCAGCAGGCCGGTCGACACCGCCACCAGCGACGAGTTCTTGAACGCGCCAGTGGCAAAGGCGTTGGGCTCGCCCTCGAAGATGCCGACCTCGGGCATGCCGATGCCGGCCTTGTCGGCAAACTTGCGCACGGTGCCGACAATCCAGGCCTCGTCGGGCGACTGGGGGTTGTCGATCATGCGGATGCCGGTGGTCCACTTGGCCATGGGCTTGCTGATCAGCAGCGAAATGATCGCGCCGCCAAAGCCCATGATCAGCGCAAAGCCGAGTAGTGCCGTCAGGTTCAGCCCGTTGGCCGTCAGAAAGCGGTTGACGCCGAGCAGGCTGGCAACGATGCCGAGCACCGCAACGACCATCACATTGGTCAAAACGAACAGAAGGATACGTTTCAAGTTGAATTCTCCGTGGGGGAACGCTGCCGCATAGATGAGGACCGGATGGCCCTCTTCAAGCCGTGCAATGTGTGGCCCTCTTCCGTTGTTGTTTGGTTCTGAAGGCGGCCTGCACGGCGGCTCGCGGGTAGAGCGATGATAGGAGCAAAAGTTCTACCGCCCGGGCCGGAAGACCTTCGCGTCCTCGTAGAAATCCGGCGATTCGTTCTCCGGCCACCAGCCCGGCACGCCCAGCACCGGCAGCGGAACGAAGGGCTTCTGCACCAGATAGTCTGGATCGAGGCTGCGCGCGAGCGCCCGGTCGTCGAGCGCCGATTGCCTGGCCGCCTCCGGCAAAGGCAGCAGCACATGCGCGGTGACCGCTTTGCGCGGGGTGGTGAGTTTCTCGAGCAGGGCATGGCCGAACACCAGCAGCCGCGCCTCGGCCCACAGGGCGCGCTGCGTCACGAAAAGGGTGTGCCAGTCGCGCGCCGCCAGCGCCTTCCACAAGGGTGCGGGCGCATCGAGCACGGCGCCGTTCTCGTCGAAGAGCGTGAGCGCATCGCGCAGCGCGCCGCGCGTGGACGCGATGCCCCTGCGGGCGATCTCCGCGGCCTGCAGCTCGTTGAGGCGGCGCTTGGCTTCTGGGTAAGCGAGCCAGACCAGGCCGTTGAAGAAGTCGTGCAGGTTGTCGCGCGTGGGCACGGTGCCGGTCTGGAAGATGTGCGCTTCGTAGGCCTGGCCCGCGGGCAGATCGAACTGCGGCACAAACTCGGGCGAGGCGCCCGGTACCGCGCCCTGCTGAAGCGCAGCCGCCACCGAGGTGGTGTGAAGTGCGGCGTGGGCCGCCGCCTCGCCGATGGCGCGATAAGGCGCAAGCCAGGGCTGCGCCCAGTCGATCGCCGCCAGGCTCAAGGCGTGGGAGCCCCTGTCCAGCGGATGCGGTCTGGGTGCTGCAGCACAGTGAACTCCGCCGGGAGCTTGTCGAACAGCTTGAGCGAACTGCCGTGCTTGCCGAGCAGCCCGGCCGCGCGCAATGCCTGGGCCACGTCGTTGAGCGGCACATCGGCACCGCTTCGCAGCGCAGGCGCCGCCTGCAGGATGAATTCGGCGGCTTCGGAAGGCGGCTGCGCCTGTGCCGGCTTCGCTGCTTTGGCGGTCTTTCGGGCCGGCGTCTTGGCCGCGGTCTTGCGGGCCGGCGCGGCTGCGCTTTTCTTCTCGGTCTTGGCGGGAGCCCGCTTGGCGGCCACCTTGGCCGCGGCCTTCTTCGCCGGCGCGGCGCGCGGTGCCACCGGCGCACCATGGTGCCGCAGGTCGGTGAACTCGTCGTAGACCGTTACCGTCTCTTCGCCCGTCTTGCCCTGCTGGCCGAGGCCGCACACGCGGCAGCCCTTTTCTCGCAGGCGAATCACGAGCGGCGCAAAGTCGGAATCGGAAGACACCAGCACCACCACGTCGGGACGCTCGGCGATCACGAGGTCGATGGCATCCACGGCGAGCGCGATGTCGGTGCTGTTCTTGCCGGCCGAGATATTGACCATCGGCCGCACCGACAGCCGCTTGAAAAGCGCCTGCTGTTTGAGCGCCGTTTCGGCGTTGCAGTAGGCGCGGCGCACATGAACCGCGCCATGCTCGGCCAGGGTCCGCTGCACGGCCTGCTCGATCACGTCCGCCGAGACGTTGTCGGCATCGATCAACAGCATCACGCGAAGGCTGGGGGTCATATTGGTTCCAGTGGGTATTGGACTGAGGCTCTTCAGTCGCCTTTGCAAGGATCGGGGAGCTCAGCCCCGATATCTGACCGTATTCGGTTGGCGCTCCGGCATCAACTCGAACTGCGCAGGATGGCGCCGAAATAGCAAAACCGGCTTCGCGGTCGCTGTGAGCAGGCCAGCATCACGCAGCTTCTTGGCGATCAAGCTCAAGTGCACGGGTTCCTTGCTCTTGAGCTCAGGCAGGATCGAGAGAATCTTTTTGATGGAAGGCCCCGACACAACAGCAGCCTTGACCACCGGCACGCCTCCTGCCTTCGCCGCTATCGGCTGAGACTTGACGGTTGACGCTGGCTCCTTAGCGGACTCAACCTCTGTAGCCGCCGCGCTGCCGCGCGCGATCTGGGATTGAGGAGCTATCTCGGCGAAATCTGCCGCTTCCACCACGTCCAGCAGCACCACATCGTCATAGAAGCTGTCGGGATTGGCGAATATCTTGTTGGCAAGGCTGTAGCAAAGAACCCTACAGCCCTTCTCACGCAACCAGATGGCTAGCGGGACGAAATCCGCGTCGCCCGAGCAGATGGCGACGATGTCTATGTCATTGGTGCACACCGCTTCTACAGCGTCGATCACCAACGCACTGTCGGTCGTCGTTTTGTCGACGATAAGGTTGGCGACAGGCCGAACCCCGTGCCTCCAAAGGACAGCGTGGATGCTCTTGAGACTCTCGGGCCGGCCGTAGGCACGCCGGTAAAGAATGCGGTCGGCCATCGATCGCAACGCCAACAACACATGGTCGAGCGCAGTGGCATCGTTCAAGTTGTCAGCGTCGATGAAAACGGCCATGCTCTTGGCCGAGGTGCTTGCCGGCGTGCCGACCGCGTTCATTACATGAGTTTCCAATGAACGGTTTCGCCGCCGCGCAGCGGCTTGAGCGTGGCGTCGCCGTAAGGCACCGTCTCGGGCACGGTCCAGCTTTCGCGCTTCAGCGTGATGGTGCCGCTGTTGCGGGGCAGGTCGTAGAAGTCGGGCCCATGGAAGCTCGCAAAGCCCTCGAGCTTGTCGAGTGCGCCCACGCTGTCGAACGCTTCAGCATAGAGCTCGATGGCGGTCAGCGCGGTGTAGCAGCCGGCGCAGCCCAGCGCATGCTCCTTCAGGTGCGCCGGGTGCGGCGCGCTGTCGGTGCCCAGAAAGAAGCGGTCGCTGCCGCTCGCGGCCGCCTCGACCAGCGCCACGCGGTGCGTCTCGCGCTTGAGCACGGGCAGGCAGTAGTAGTGCGGGCGAATGCCGCCGGTGAAGATGGCGTTGCGGTTGTACAGCAGGTGGTGCGCGGTAATGGTGGCGGCCGTGAAGCGGCCGGCGTCGCGCACGTAGTGAGCGCCCTCTTTCGTGGTGAGGTGCTCGAACACGACCTTGAGTTCAGGGAAATCGCGGCGCAGCGGAATCATCACGCGGTCGATGAAGACAGCTTCGCGGTCGAACAAATCGACGGCCGGATCGGTCACCTCGCCGTGCACCAGCAGCAGCAGGCCGTGCTTCTGCATGGCTTCGAGCGTCTTGTAGGTGTGGCGGATGTCGGTCACGCCGGCATCGCTGTTGGTGGTGGCGCCGGCCGGGTAGAGCTTGAGCGCGCGCACGCTCGCCTGGGCAGCCAGGGCAATTTCTTCGGGCGGCAGCTTGTCGGTCAGGTAGAGCGACATCACGGGCTCGAAGGCCGTGCCTTCGGGCACCGCGGCGCGAATGCGGTCGCGGTAGGCCGTGGCCTGCGCTGCGGTGGTCACGGGCGGGCGCAGGTTCGGCATGATCAGCGCGCGGCCGAACTGGCGCGCACTGTGCGGCACCACGGCTTCGAGCGCGGCGCCGTCGCGCACGTGCAGGTGCCAGTCGTCCGGGCGGGTGATGGTGAGGGTGTCTGTCATGGGAGGGCAATTGTCGCATCGGCCTCTCGCGGCACGGCGGTTGCTTGACGTCCGGCGCGGAAGGGCCGATGGTTCGGCCCGGTCGTGCCATCCGGCAAATGAAAAGAAGAGGACCCACGATGCTCTCCACGGCGATGCTCTATTTCCGCGAGACCGCGCGTGCCGGCTCGCTGCGCCGGGCGGCCGAACAGCTGGGCGTGGCGCCGAGCGCCATCAGCCGGCAGATCGCCAACCTGGAGGGCGAGCTGCAGACCGCGCTGCTCGACCGCCGCGCCAACCGCACGGTGCTCACGCCGGCCGGGGAGCTGGTGCTGGCACATGCCGAGCGGGTGCTGCAAGACAGCACGGCACTGCGCGGCGCGCTGCAGGAGCTGGTGGGCCAGCCCTGCGGCGTGGTGCGCATCGGCAGCATCGAGGGCATGGTCGGCCACTTTCTCTCGAACAACCTCGCGCGCTTCCAGAAGCGGCATCCGCAGGTCAGGGTGGTGGCCTCCGTGGTCGGCTCGCGCGCGGTACTGGAGGCGCTGCAAGAGGGCCGCATCGACATTGCGCTGGCGTTCAACCTTCCGGAGCGCCATGCATTCCGCGAGCATGCGCGGCTCGAGCAGCCGCTGTGCGTGGTGGTGGCGCCCACGCATGCGCTCGCGCGGCGGCGCAGCGTGTCTTTCCAGGAGCTGGCGGGCCAGCGCGTGGCGCTGCCCGACCGCTCGTTCCAGATCCGCCACCTGGTGGACCGCATTGCCGGCCAGACGCAGGTTGCGCTGGAGCTCGCCATCGAGACCAGCACGCTGGACATGGCCAAGGGCGTGGTGCGCAACAGCGACCTGGCCACCTTCTTGCCGCGCTATGCCGCGCTGCACGAGGTGTCGAGCGGCGACCTTTGCGCGGTGCCGCTGCAGGAGCGCGACTTTGCGGCCACGGCAACCAGTCTGCTCACCATGCCCGCCCACCGGCTCTCCCCGGCTGCGCGCGCGCTGCTCGAAACGCTGTCGGCCAGCATGCGCCGCTACGGTGGCGGCGCACCCGCCTGTTCTGATTCCGGCAACAGCGGCGTGCCGGAATCAGCCTTCCCGCCGGAGCCGGCGCTCCCTACATTGAGCGCTGACTTGGAGAGGCTGCATGAAGACTGTGACTGAGGTGGTGGATTTTCCCGAGGGCGGCTACCGCTACGTGAAAGGCGTGTTCCAGTATTCGGCCGGTGTGGCCGCACAGCCGGGGTTCGCGATCGAGCGGGTGCGCTTCCAGAAGGCGGTGCCGCTGGCCGACGGGTTCGATGCCATCGCCAACCACCTGGCCGCCATCGGCCGGCCGCTTGCGGCGCTGTGCGGCTGCGAACTGCGCTCGCTGGCGCCGTTTTCCGAGCGCGGCTTTCATGACTTCAACCGGCTCTATGCCGGCACGCTCGAAAGCTGGGGCATCGTGCGCGGCGAGCGCAACCCGGTCGCCCGCACCAACGTCTGCCCGCGCTTGGGCGCACCCGCCACGCCGGCGTTCCAGGCCTTCTCGTACACGGTGCCGGCAGACGACGCCGCCGGCCCGCCGAGCTTCGTGGTGTCCGGCGGCGGAGAGGCGCCCGACGGCCACGCGAGCTACCGCGACGTGATGGTCCGCCTTGGCGACACCAGCACCGAAGGCATGCGCGACAAGCTGGCCTACGTGATGACCGAGATGGAGCGCCGGCTCGCGGCGCTGGGCTTCGGCTGGAGCGATGCATCGGCCGTGCAGGCCTACACCACGCACGACATCGGCGCCCTGGTGTTCGACGAAATCGTGCAGCGCGGCGCCCTGACAACCGGCCTGACCTGGCACCTCGCGCGCCCGCCCATCGTCGACATGGAATACGAGATGGACCTGCGCTGCGCCCGCCGCGAGATCGCCTGGGCCTGGCCCTGAAGACCGCGGCTGGCACACGTCGTGCTTCACCACCGGTTCGACACCTTTTGCTTTTTCATCCCTAGGAGTTCCATGTGAAGCGTGCTGTTCCCGCCTTGATCCTGAAACCCCTGGCCGCCTGCGCGGCGCTTGCCACCCTGGCCCTTGCAACGCCGGCCCTGGCCCAGGAGAAAACGCTGCGCATCGCGATGACGGCGGCCGACATTCCGCGCACCCTGGGCCAGCCCGACCAGGGCTTCGAGGGCAACCGCTTCACCGGCATTCCCATCTACGACTCGCTCACGCAGTGGGACCTGTCGAAGGCCGATGCGCCGAGCGTGCTGATTCCGGCGCTGGCCAGTTCATGGGCCGTCGACGCCAAGGACAAGACCAAATGGGTCTTCAAGCTGCGCCCCGGCGTCAAGTTCCATGACGGCTCGGCCTTCAATGCCGACGCCGTGGTGTGGAACGTGCAGAAGGTGCTCGACAAGGACGCCCCGCAGTTCGACCCCAGCCAGGTGGGCGTGACCGCCTCGCGCATGCCGACGCTGCGCACCGCGCGCAAGGTCGACGACATGACGGTCGAGCTCACCACCAGCGAGCCCGACGCCTTCCTGCCGATCAACCTGACGAACCTGTTCATGGCCTCGCCCGCGCAGTGGCAGAAGAAGTTCGACGCCGCGGCCGGCGCCACGCCCGCCGACAAGTCCAAGGCCGCGTGGACCGCCTTTGCCGCCGACCCCGCTGGCTCGGGCCCGTTCAAGGTTACGCGCTTCGTGGCCCGCGAGCGGCTGGAGCTGGCCGCCAACAAGACCTACTGGGACGCCAAGCGCGTACCCAAGATCGACAAGGTCGTGATGCTGCCGATGCCCGAAGCCAATGCGCGCACCGCCGCGCTGCTGGGCGGCCAGGTCGACTGGATCGAAGCGCCCGCGCCCGACGCCATGCCGCAGATCACGCAGCGCGGCTTCAAGATCTACTCCAACGCGCAGCCGCACGTGTGGCCGTGGCAGCTTTCGTTCGCCGAAGGCTCGCCCTGGCTCGACAAGCGCGTGCGCCAGGCCGCCAACCTGTGCATCGACCGCGGCGGCATGAAGCAGCTGCTCGGCGGCATGATGGCCGAGCCCAAGGGCACCGTGCCGCCCGGCCATCCGTGGTGGGGCAACCCGAAGTTCGACATCAAGTACGACGTGAAGGCCGCCCAGGCGCTGATGACGCAGGCCGGCTACTCGGCCGCCAAGCCGATCAAGGTGAAGGTGCAGATCTCCGCCTCGGGCTCGGGCCAGATGCAGCCGCTGCCCATGAACGAATTTGCGCAGCAGTCGCTCAAGCAGTGCTTCTTCGACGTCGAGTTCGACGTGATCGAATGGAACACGCTCTTCACCAACTGGCGCAAGGGCGTGAAGGACCCGTCGGCCAACGGCGCCAACGCGACCAATGTGAGCTTCGCGGCGATGGACCCCTTCTTCGCGATGGTGCGCTTCGTGAGCACCAAGACCTTCCCGCCGGTGTCCAACAACTGGGGCTACTACGGCAACGCCGAGGTCGACAAGCTGGTGGCCGATGCGCGCACCAGCTTCGACGACAAGGCACGCGACGGCGCGCTCGCCAAGCTGCATGCGCACATCGTCGACGACGCGCCGTTCGTCTGGATTGCGCATGACGTCGGCCCGCGCGCAATGTCGGCCAAGGTGAAGAACGTGGTGCAGCCCAAGAGCTGGTTCATCGACATCGCAACCATGACGATGGACTGATGCTGGCCTATCTGCTGCGCCGCGTGGTCTACGCCGTGCCGATCATGATCGGCGTGGCGCTGGTGTGCTTTCTGCTCGTGCACATCGCGCCCGGCGATCCGCTGGTGTCGATTCTTCCGCCCGACGCATCAGCCGACCTGCAGGCGCAGCTGCGCGAGCTCTACGGCTTCAACCGTTCGCTGCCCGAGCAGTTCGCGATGTGGATCTGGCGGGCGCTGCACGGCGACCTGGGCGTTTCGATCGCGAGCAACCGGCCCGTGGCGGGCGAGGTGTTCACCGCCGTGGGCAACACGCTGCGGCTCGCGGTGGTGGCCACGTTCATCGGCTTTGTGCTGGGCTGCCTGTTCGGCTTTGTGGCCGGGTACTTTCGCAACTCGTGGATCGACCGCTTCGCCTCGATGCTGTCGGTGCTGGGCGTGAGCGTGCCGCACTACTGGCTGGGCATGGTGATGGTGATCGTGTTCTCGTCGCAGCTCATGTGGCTGCCGGCCACGGGCGCGGGACCGGGCGGCTCCAGCGACTGGGCGTGGGACTGGGAGCATGTGCAGTTCCTCATCCTGCCGGCCCTCACCATGTCGGTGATTCCCATGGGCATCATCGCGCGCACGGTGCGCGCGCTGGTGGCCGACATCCTGGATCAGGAATTCATTGTCGGCCTGCGCGCGAAGGGCCTCACGCACTTCGGCGTGTTCCGCCATATGGTGAAGAACGCGGCGCCCACGGCGCTGGCCGTGATGGGCCTGCAGCTGGGCTACCTGCTCGGCGGCTCGATCCTGATCGAGACCGTGTTCTCCTGGCCCGGCACCGGCTTTCTATTGAACTCCGCCATCTTCCAGCGCGACCTGCCGCTGCTGCAAGGAACCATCCTGGTGCTGGCGCTGTTCTTCGTGTTGCTGAACCTGCTGGTCGACGTGCTGCAAACCATGCTCGACCCGCGGATTGCGCGGGCCTGACCACCATGAGCGCACTTCCCATCCCCTCCCCTGCTGCAGCCGCCGATGTAAAGCCGCTGCCGATGCAGCGCTCACGCGGCTACTGGACCTCGGCGCTGCTGCGCTTCACGCGCGATCCGGTCGCCATGGGCGCCGCCTTGATGGTGCTGCTGCTCATAGGCCTGGCCGTGTTCGGCCCCTGGCTCGCGC
Source organism: Variovorax sp. S12S4 (assembly GCF_023195515.1). Classification (NCBI taxonomy): domain Bacteria; kingdom Pseudomonadati; phylum Pseudomonadota; class Betaproteobacteria; order Burkholderiales; family Comamonadaceae; genus Variovorax; species Variovorax sp. S12S4. Next base: position 2,565,757 of record NZ_JALPKR020000002.1, on the reverse strand, counting down.
CGGCCGACCCTTACGCATCGTCGATGCTCAAGCGGCTCAAGCCCATCGGCACCGAGGGCCTGCCACTGGGAAGCGACGAGCTGGGCCGCGACATGCTGTCGCGCCTGATCGTCGGCGCGCGGCTGTCGCTGTTCATCGGCATCACGCCGGTGATCTGCGCCTTCGTGCTCGGCACGGTGATCGGCATCGTAGCGGGCTACGCTGGCGGCCTGACCAACACGCTGATCATGCGCACCATCGACGTGTTCTACGCGTTTCCCTCGGTGCTGCTGGCCATTGCGCTGTCGGGCACGCTGGGCGCGGGCGTGGTCAATTCGTTGATCTCGCTCACCATCGTGTTCATTCCGCAAATTGCGCGCGTGGCCGAAAGCGTGACGACGCAGGTGCGCACGCGCGACTATGTGGAGGCGGCGCGCGCCTCGGGCGCGAACCCGTTCACCATCGTGCGGGTGCATGTGCTGGGCAATGTGCTCGGTCCGATCTTCGTGTACGCCACGAGCCTGATCGCGGTGTCGATGATCCTGGCCTCGGGCCTGTCGTTCCTGGGCTTGGGCGTGAAGCCGCCGGAGCCGGAGTGGGGGCTGATGCTCAACACGCTGCGCACTGCGATCTATGTGCAACCTTGGGTTGCTGCGCTGCCTGGGGCGATGATCTTCATCACCTCGATCTCTTTCAATCTTTTGTCCGACGGGCTGCGGTCGGCGATGGACAACAAGGGATGAAGATGGGTGCTTGTTCTTTTGCTTGTTTTGTTTGTCGCGGGCCGTCTTCAGGGCGCTCACCCGCCGACGGGGTACCTTTCTCCGCGAATGTCCCCCGGCCTGCGGCCTCCTCCTTTATTTCGCTGCGCAAGGCACCCCGCCAGCGGGTGCGTTGCAAAGAGCGGTGGTTGATCAGCGGTACACCACGAGCGTGCACCAGTGCACAGGGCATCGGGTGCTCCCCGCAGCGAAATAAAGGAGGAGCCGAAGGCGGGGGACATTCGCGGAGGGGAGTACCCGGTGGCCTTTGCACACGCCCTGAACAGCGGCGCAAAAAACAAAGGAGCACGGCAACATGGACGCACTGAAAGACATAGGCGGCCCCGCACAACCACTGCTCACCATCACAGGCCTCGTCAAGCACTTCCCACTCAAGAAAGACCCTCTGGGTCGTGGCGGCGGGGTGGTACGTGCAGTAGACGGCGTCGACTTCGAAGTCCTTAAAGGTGAAACGCTGGGTGTGGTCGGCGAGTCGGGCTGCGGCAAGTCGACAACGGCTCGGCTGCTGATGCAGCTCATTGCACCGACCCGGGGCGAGGTTATTTTTGATGGCCGCGAAGTCGGTGGCCGCGAACTTCCGCTCAAGGAGTTTCGACGCCAGGTGCAGATGGTGTTTCAGGACAGCTACGCCTCGCTCAACCCGCGCCTCACCATCGAAGACTCGGTTGCCTTCGGTCCGCAAGTGCATGGCGTGAGCCGGCGCGAATCTGTGGCGCGTGCGCGCGATCTTCTCGCGCGCGTGGGCCTGGAGCCCCAGCGCTTTGCCGAACGGTATCCGCATGAGCTTTCGGGTGGACAGCGCCAGCGCGTCAACATTGCGCGCGCGCTTGCGCTGCAGCCGCGCATGGTAATTCTGGACGAGGCCGTGTCGGCGCTCGACAAGTCGGTGGAAGCACAGGTCATCAACCTGCTGCTCGACCTCAAGGCCGAGTTTGGCCTCACCTATCTTTTCATCAGCCATGACCTCAACGTGGTGCGCTACGTGAGCGACCGCGTCATGGTCATGTACCTCGGCCAGGTGGCCGAGATCGGGCCGGCCGATGCGCTCTACGATGCCCCCGCGCATCCCTACACCCGCGCCCTGCTCTCGTCGATGCCCTCCATGGACCCCGACAACCGCACCATGGAAGCAGCGTTGGCTGGCGATCCGCCGAACCCGATCAACCCGCCCTCGGGATGCCGCTTTCATCCGCGCTGCGCGCTGGCCGCGCCGGTGTGCAGCCAGGTCGTGCCCGAGCCCGTCGCCACGGGTTCGTTGCATGCGGCGAGCTGCCTTGTTCTCGAGCCTGGCAGCGGGCACCCGATGGCACAAACGCCGATGAGGCAGGCAGCATGAGCGACAGCAGCAACGCCATCCCTGTCGGCGAGCCGATGGTCCGCCTGCGCGACCTCAGCGTCACCTTCAGCGGAGGCCGCAAGCCCGTGCATGCGGTGAGCGGCGTGAGCCTGGAAGTGCAGCGCGGCGAAGTGGTCGCGCTGATCGGCGAATCCGGCTCCGGCAAGAGCGTGACCATGCGCACGCTGCTGCGCCTGCACCCGGAGCGCCGCACGCGCATGGGCGGGCGGGTGCAGGTGGCCGGGCGCGACGTGCTTGCAATGCCGGCGCGCGAACTCGACGATTTCCGCGGCAAGGTCGCTTCGATGATCTTCCAGGAACCGCTGCTCGCGCTCGACCCGGTGTATTCGGTCGGCGCGCAAATCGTCGAGTCGATTCGCCGGCACGAGAAGAAAGTGACCGCGGCCGAGGCACACCAGCGTGCGCTCGCGCTGTTCGAGCGCGTGCGCATTCCCAGCCCCGAGCGGCGCCTGGCCGCTTACCCGCACGAGATGTCGGGCGGCATGCGGCAGCGCGCGATGATCGCGCTCGCACTGGCCTGCAAGCCCCAGCTGCTGCTGGCCGACGAGCCGACCACCGCGCTCGACGCCACGGTGCAGATCCAGATCCTTCTGCTGCTGCGCGAACTGCAGCGCGACCTGGGCCTGTCGGTGATCTTCGTCACGCACGACATCGGTGCCGCAGTGGAGGTGGCCGACCGCATTGCCGTGATGTATGCGGGCCGCATCGTCGAGGAAGGCACGGCGCGCGAGCTGATCCGCTCGCCGCGCCACCCCTACACCATCGCGCTGCTCAAGAGCCGTGCGCACGGGGCGCTGGCGCGCGGCGCGCGGCTCGAAACCATCGGCGGCGCGCCGCCCGATCTCTCCGCGCTGCCGCCGGGCTGCGCCTTTGCCGAACGCTGCGCACTTGCCACCGATGCCTGCCGCGCCGCGCAGCCGCCGGTGGTCGAGCTCGCACCCAACCACCGCGCGCGCTGCATCCACACCGAGGCCGCAGCAGCCATTGCGCCCACGCTGGTCGCCTGACCCGCACTGCACAACTCCTACCTACGCACCATGCCCTTGCACGACCCCGCCCACGCCTTCGTTCCCTATCCCGACGCGCCGGTGCCGCATGCGCCCACCGGCCCGCTCGCGGACCTGAGCTTTGCGGCCAAGGACCTGTTCGACGTGGCCGGCTACCCCACCGGCGGCGGCAGCCCCATCGTGCTGGCGATGTCGGGCATCAAGAGCCGCACCGCGCCCACCGTGCAGAAGCTGCTCGATGCCGGCGCGCGCTTCACGGGCAAGACGGTGACCGACGAACTCGCGTTCTCGATGAACGGCAACAACGCGCATTTCGGCGCGCCGATCAACGGCGCCGCCAAGGACCGCATCACGGGCGGCTCTTCGTCCGGATCGGCCTCGGCGGTGTCGTCGAGCCTTTGCGACTTTGCGCTCGGCACCGACACCGGCGGCTCGGTGCGCGCGCCGGCCAACCATTGCGGCCTGTACGGCCTGCGCCCGACGCATGGCCGCGTGAGCCTGGAGGGCGCACTCGACCTTGCGCCGAGCTTCGACACCTGCGGCTGGTTCGCGCGCGACATCGGCACCTTTGCGCGCGTGGCCGACGTGCTGCTGGGCGCCGACACACCGGCGCTGCCCGAACGCGTGCGCCTGCTAGGGCCCGACGACGTGTGGGGCCTGGCCGCGCCCGCCGCGACGAAGGCGCTGCAAGGCGTGATCGACCGTGTACAAGGCCTGCTCGGACCCGCACAGGGCACGACGGTGGCAATGGAATCGTTCGACGCGATGTACTGGAACTTTCGCTACCTGCAGTCGCGCGAGGCCTGGCTTACCGATGGCCCGCTCATCGAGCGCTATGCGCCGCCGCTGGGCCCGGGCGTGGCCGAGCGCTTTGCATGGTCGCGCGACGTGACCGACGCGCAGGTGGTGGCCGCGCGCGTCTTTCGCACCGCGTTTCGCGCGCACCTGGCTGCGCTGCTGGGCACCGACGGCGTGCTGCTGATGCCGACCATGCCCGACATTGCGCCGCTGCGCAGCGAGAGCGAGGCCGGGCTGGAGGACTACCGCAACCGCGCGATCCGGATGCTGTGCATTGCAGGACTCAGCGGCTTTCCGCAGCTGTCGATGCCGCTGGCGTCGCGCGACGGCGCGCCGCTGGGCATCTCGCTGCTCGGGCCGGCAGGCTCGGACCGCTCGTTGATCCAACTCGCCCAGCGCATCGCCGCGGGCTGACCCTGCGCGGCGCAGCTTCGCCGGCGTCGGCGACACTGCGCTCTTTTCATCCGGCGCCCGGCGCCAGCACACCATGTCGGAAGCCTCGCCGCAGTTCGCCGATTTCATCGTGGACCGGCTCTCTGCAATCCCTCGCATCGCCAGGACCCGCTTTTTCGGCGGAACGGGGCTCGTGGCCGATGCCACGCAGTTCGCGATGATCATGGGCAGCACCGTGTATTTCGTGGTGGACGACACCACCCGGCCCAAGTACGAGAAGCTGGGCAGCCAGTGCTTTGCCTACGACACGAAGGCCCGGCGGGTCCAGGTGCGGAAGTATTTCGAGGTGCCCATCGACGTCATCGAAGACCACGAGGCGTTGGCCGAATTGGCCAGGGAGGCCGTGCGGGTGGCAAAAAGCCTCGCCACCAAAAAACCGGCCGGCAAGAGCGCCTAGCTAACCCTTCCAGTCGACGACCGCCGGCGCCAGGAGCGTGCACAGGTCGCAATCGACAGCGCCAGCGGCACGCTCGATGACCACGAAGTCGCCCGCATCCACTGCCAGCAGCGCGTGGTGCCAGGTGCCGGGCGCGAGCACCACGCCTTGCCGCCCGTCGGTGACAAAGGCCGCGAGCTCGCCGGCCGCGGCCGGTGCTTCGCCCGCACGCGCGACCACGATCACGAAGCGCCGCTCGCCCAGCGGCACGAAGGTCTGGCTGCCGAGCGCATGGCGCTCCATCTCGGCCACTGCGTGTGGAAAGCCGCGCGCCGCGGCGCGGAACAGCGCAAGCATCGGCCGGCCGCCGGCGGCATCGAGCTGCAGGTTGTCGAGCAGGTCGAAGCGCCTTGCGTTGCCGCCGTTGATGTCGCGGCCACCCGCGGCGGGCGCCTCGATCACGGTGCCGAAAGGCGCAAAGGCTTGTGGCGTGAGCGGCGCGACCCGCAAGGCGGTTCCGCCGGAAGCTTGTTCGTTCATGCGGCCATTGCAGCAGAAAGCGTGCCGCGCGCCAACGCAAGATCGGCCAGCCAATGGCCGAAGGCTTCGCCGCGCTCAGTGTCCGGCAAGCGCAGCAACGCGGACGGATGCAGGGTGACGAACACGGGCCGGCCATCGCCGCGCTCGTGCAGCCACGCACCGCGCTCGGCCTGCACCGCCACCGGCCGCCCCAGCAGCGTGCGCGCAGCCGTCGCACCCAGCGCCACCAGCCCCTGCGGGCGCACCAGCGAAATCTCGCTGTCGAGCCAGTGCGCGCAGGCTTCGGCCTCGCGCTGGCCCGCGGTCTTGTGGATGCGGCGCTTGCCGCGCAGCTCGTACTTGAAGTGCTTGACGGCGTTGGCCAGGTACACGGTGTCGCGCGCCCAGCCCAGCTGCGCCATTGCGCGATCGAGCAGCTGGCCCGCGGGCCCGACGAAAGGGCGGCCCGCCAGGTCTTCCTGGTCGCCGGGTTGTTCGCCGACCAGCATATGCGTGGCGCCGAGCGGGCCTTCGCCGCACACGGCCTGCGTGGCGAGCGCGCCGATGGGGCAATCGCGGCAAGCGTGCGCCGCCGCGCGCAGCTCGCCCAAGTCAGCCGGCGCCACGCCCGCCGCCGGCCGCAGGTGCAGCGCGACGGGCGCGCGGATGCGGCGCGGCGCGGTGGGCGACGCCTCGATCATCGACTGGCTGCGCGCCGTGGCCGCTTCGGCCAGCGGCTGGATGAGCGCGGCCTCGGGCAGGTTGTGCCAGTAGCGGCGCGGCATTTCGCGCCGCATCATCGCGAGCTTGAGCCGCGCCGGGTTGAAGATGTGTTCGTAGTAGGTGAGCCAGAGTTGCTCGCCGGCATCGGGCGGCGGCTTCTCGCGGCGGTCGGCGCCGCCCTGGAAGGCAAGCGCCTGGCCGTTCCATTCGACACAGCGCTCGGGCGTGAGGATGGCCCAGCGCATCTGCGCGAAGCGCCGCGCAAAGAACGGCGCGTTGGCCTCGACGATGCGGTGCTCGGGCTCGAACCACGCCACGTGGCGCTCCAGGCCGTCGTCGCCCAGCACGCGGGTGAAGCGCACGAAGGCGCGCATCTTGTGGATGTCGCGGTGCACGGCCTTGGCCATCTGCCGGGCCTGCATCAGGTCGGCATCGAGCGGATCGTGCCGCAACGCGGGCTCGTGCGAAAGGCGCCACAGCAGCCGGTACAGCAAAGCAAGGCGCTGCGGGTCGCGGTGCAGGATGACGTCGCCGCACAATTCGACGAACCATGCGGGCACGGGCTGCCGTTCTGCGGCGGTAGCAAGCGCCGCCGGCGGCGCGGCTTTGCTCCCAGCGCCGAACAGATCTGCGGCATCGCCAGCGGCCTGCGCCGCGTTCCATTCGACGCGGCCCGGCGGCACGCCCGCGGCAAGCAGCTGCCGCGCATGGCGGCGAAAGGCGTCGAGATCGACCGGGTCGTCGAGCCGCACGTGCATGGCAAATGACTCGGCTCAGAACAGCGAGGCTTGCGCCGCGCGCTGCGGCTCCGGCGAAGGCATGGGCGCCCCGCGCGACGGCCGGTGCCCGTCCGCGACGACAAACGGCAGCACCTTGCGCGCCGGCACGTGCAACCGCCGCAGGTCGTCCGCGCGCACCCGGCGCACGCGCCGCGCCTGCAGCAGCCGCTCGACGGCTTTCACGCCGAGCCCCGGCACGCGAAGCAGCATTTCGCGCGGCGCATGGTTCAGGTCGACCGGAAAGCGGTCGGCATGCGCGAGCGCCCAGGCCAGCTTGGGATCGACGTCGAGCCGCAGCAGGCCATTGGGCTCGGCCACTATTTCCTCGTGCCCGAAGCCGTAGAAGCGCATGAGCCAGTCGGCCTGGTAGAGCCGGTGCTCGCGCATCAGCGGCGGTGCCACCAGCGGCAGCGCGCGGGCGGCGTCGGGTATGGGGCTGAAGGCGGAGTAGTACACGCGCTTGAGCTTGTAGGCGCCGTAGAGGGTGGCGCTCGAGGCGAGGATCTGCCGGTCGTCGGTGGCATCGGCGCCCACGATCATCTGCGTGCTCTGGCCGGCGGGCGCAAAGGGCGGCGGCTTTGCGGCGGCGGGCGCCGCGCCGGGCAGCGCGCGAATCGGCACCACGCGGCGCGCCTCTTCGCGCGTGTCGTCGATGCGCAGGCGCAGCCGCGCCATCGATCGGCGGATGGCGCTTTCGTCCTTCTCGGGGGCGAGCGCCTGCAGGCCCTCGGTGGTCGGCATCTCGACGTTGATGCTCAGGCGGTCTGCATAGCGGCCGGCGCGCGCAATGAGCTCGTCGCTCGCATCGGGAATTGTCTTCAGGTGGACGTAGCCGCGAAAGTCGTGGTCTTCGCGCAGCGTGCGCGCCACCTCGACCACCTGCTCCATCGTGTGGTCCGGCGACTTGACGATGCCGCTGGACAGGAACAGCCCCTCGATGCAGTTGCGGCGGTAGAAGTCGAGCGTGAGCTGCACCACCTCGTCGACGCGAAAGCGCGCGCGCGGCACGTTGCTCGATGCGCGATTGACGCAGTAGAGGCAGTCGTACTGGCAGTGGTTGGTAAGCAGCACCTTCAGCAGCGAGATGCAGCGCCCGTCCGGCGCGAAGCTGTGGCAGATGCCAGCGCCCTCGGTCGAGCCGATGCCGCGGCCGCCGAGCGAGTCGCGCGGCTGCGAGCCGCTGGACGCGCACGAGGCGTCGTACTTGGCGGCGTCCGCGAGGATGGCGAGTTTGCGCTGGAGGTCCACGGGAAACTGGGCACTTAAAATACTGTATGAATATACAGCTTTGAAGGCCGTATGTCTTGAAGAGCGGGGAAAGCGCCCAAGCTTTTCACCCGCTAAAGTCGCGGGCTCTCTTCTTCACCCGTGCGCAGCGATGCGCTTTCCGATGCGCCGCTCACCTGCTCTCTCCGCTTTTTTCGCCCTGCCCCTCGCGACCCTCGTCCTCGCCGGATGCGCCGCGCGGCCCGCGCCCCGTGTCACCTGGCTCGGCGACGGCGTGTTCAAGTCGCCCAGTCCGCAGGACGCAGAGGCCTACTGCCGCAATTTCGGCGCTCCGATGCGCTATCTCGACCCCAAGCGCTCACGCGCGCCGGTCGTCGGCGAAGTCACCTACCGCTGCGACTGATCGGCCGGGTCCGTGGCGGGCGGCCGCACCCGCTCCAGGATGAAGTCGATGAAGGTGCGGATCGCCCGCGTGTGCTGCCGGTTCGGCATGTAGAGCATGAACATCTGCGTGCCGAAAATGCTCAGGCGCCAGTCGTCCAGCGTGGTCACCACCTCGCCACGGCGCACGTCGTCCTGCACCACGTAGTCGGGCACGAGGCCGATGCCCAGGCCCGCGAGGATGGCTTGGCGCAGGAACAGAAAGTTTTCTGAAATCAGCGTCGGCTCGAGGATCACCTCGCGCCGGGTCTCACCCTGGTAGGCCGACACGCGCAGTTCCCGGCCGATGACCGCGGCGGTGACCACCGGCGCGCCCTGCAGCTCGTCCAGCTGCACCGGCAGCGGATGCTTCTGCGCATAGTCGCGCGAGGCGCAGGCCACGTAGCGCACCGGCCCCAGCTCCCGCGCCACCAGGTTCTGCGGGGGCTCGGGCACCACGCGGATCGCAATGTCGACCTCGTCGCGCAGCAGGTCTTCGATGCGGTTTTCGAACACCACGTCCAGCACGATGCCGGGGTACTGGCGCTTGAAGTCGATCAGCCAGTCGGCCATGACCAGCTGGCCGTAGCCGCTGGGCACGCTGAGCCGCACGCGGCCCTGCAAGCCCTCGCCCAGCGTGGTGACGGATTCTTTTGCGGCCAGCAGTTCGGTCTGGATGGCGACGCCATGCTGGTAGAGGCGCAGGCCGATCTCGGTGGGCTCGGCGCGGCGGGTGGTGCGCCGCACCAGCTGGGCGCCGACCGAGCGTTCCAGCTGGTTCAGGTGGTAGCTGACGTTGGCACGGCTCATCTTGAGGCGGCGTGCCGCCGCGCTCAGGTTGCCCGCATCGAGGATTTCCACCAGCAAGGTCAGCGATTGGAGGTCCATGCACCGGATTGTGTCAAAAATCCTTTGACAGTCTGTCAACCCTCTATGCAATTGTCAAAGCCGCGCATCGGGCAAAGAATGCCGGGTTCACCCTGGAACCCGCAAGAGACAAGAGAGACAAGACATGGCCATCACCGACTCCAGCCTTCCCGCGTCTTCTTCCAACCCCGTCAGCTTCGAGCGCGCCCCACATCCGGGCGGCGTGTTCGTGGTGACCATCGACAACCCGCCGGTCAACGCCTTGGGCGTGGATGTGCGCCGCGGCCTGGTGGCCGCCATCGAGGCGGCGGAGGCCGACAGCGCGGCCGCCGCGGTGCTGATCTTCGGTGCGGGCCGCAACTTCATCGCGGGCGCGGACATCCGCGAGTTCGGCAAGACGCCGCAGCCGCCCTCGCTGCCCGAGGTGTGCCTGAAGATCGAGAACTGCACGAAGCCTGTGATTGCCGCCATCCACGGCGCGGCATTGGGCGGCGGGCTTGAAGTGGCGCTGTCGACGCACTACCGCATTGCCGCGCCTTCGGCCAAGCTGGGCCTGCCCGAAGTGCAGCTTGGCCTCTTGCCCGGTTCCGGCGGTACTCAGCGCGCGCCGCGCCTTATCGGCGTGAAGCCCGCGCTCGAGCTGATGCTCAGCGGCCGCCACGCGGGTGCGAAGGAAGCGTTGTCGCTCGGGCTGGTCGACCGCCTGGGCACCCAGGCCGACGCGCGCGCCGAAGGCCTGGCCTATGCGCAGGAACTCGCCGCCGCCAAGGCACCGGTGCGCCGCACGCGCGAGGCCGCCGGCCTGGCCGATGCCGACGGCAGCCGCGCCGCATTGGAAGCAGCGCGCGCCGACACCGCCAAGAAGAGCCGCGGGCTCTTCTCGCCGATGAAGATCATCGAAGCGGTCGAAGCCGCGCTCACGCTGCCCTTCGACGAAGGCATGGCGCTGGAGCGCAAGCTGTTCCTGCAGTGCATCGACAGCCCGCAGCGCGCCGGCCTCATCCACGCCTTCTTCGCCGAGCGCGAAGTGCTGAAGGCGCCCGAAACCAAGGCCGCCAAGCCGCGCGCGATCGAATCGGCCGGCATCATCGGCGGCGGCACCATGGGTGCGGGCATCGCGGTGGCGATGCTCGACGCGGGCCTGCCCGTGACCATGATCGAACGCGACGAGCCCAGCCTTGCGCGCGGCCGCCAGCATGTCGAAAAGGTGTACGACGGCCTGATCGGCAAGGGCCGCATGACGCCCGAAGCCAAGGCCTCCGTGATGGCGCGCTTCTCGGGCTCCACCTCTTACGACGCGCTCGCACAGGCCGACATCGTGGTTGAAGCGGTGTTCGAAGACATGGGCGTGAAGAAGGCGGTGTTCGCCGAACTCGACCGCGTGTGCAAGCCCGGCGCGGTGCTGGCCACCAACACCTCGTACCTCGACATCGACGAGATCGCGGCCAGCATCTCGCGCCCGCAGGACGTGGTGGGCCTGCACTTCTTCTCGCCGGCCAACATCATGAAGCTGCTGGAGATCGTGGTGCCCGCCAAGGTGAGCGCCGACGTGGTGGCCACGGGCTTCGAGCTTGCGAAGAAACTCAAGAAGGTGCCCGTGCGCGCGGGCGTGTGCGACGGCTTCATCGGCAACCGCATCCTCGCCGTGTACCGCCAGGCGGCCGACCACATGATGGAAGACGGCGCCTCGCCCTACCAGATCGATGAGGCGGTGCGCAACTTCGGCTACCCGATGGGGCCGTTCCAGGTGTCCGACCTGGCGGGCGGCGACATCGGCTGGGCCACGCGCAAGCGCAAGTCGGCCACGCGCAACCCGAAGGCGCGCTACGTGCAGATTGCCGACCGCATCTGCGAGCGCGGCTGGTTCGGCCAGAAGACGCAGCGCGGCTACTACCTGTACCCCGAAGGCGCGCGCACCGGCGTGCCCGACCCCGAGGTGCTGGCCATCATCGATGCCGAGCGCGAGCGCGCCGGCATCGAGCCGCGCGCCTTCACCGAAGAAGAAATCATGCGCCGCTACATGGCCGCGATGATCAACGAGGGTGCCAACGTCGTGCACCAGCGCATTGCGCTGCGCCCGCTCGATGTGGACGTGACCTTTCTCTACGGCTACGGCTTTCCGCGCCACCGCGGCGGCCCGATGAAGTACGCCGACACCGTGGGCCTGCCGAAGGTGCTGGCCGACATTCGCGAGTTTGCGAAGGAAGACCCGTTGTTCTGGCAGCCCTCGCCGCTGCTGGTGGAGCTGGTCGAAAGCGGCGCGAACTTCGACAGCCTCAACCACGCCTGACCCCCTTTCTGAAAGAAGCGACGCCATGGACCTGAACTTCACCCCCGAAGAAGAAGCCTTCCGCGCGGAAGTGCGCGCCTTCCTGGCCGACAAGCTGCCCGCGCGCCTCTCGGCGAAGGTGAGCAGCGGCAAGATCCTCGCCAAGGCCGACATGGAGGAATGGCACGCCATCCTCAACGCGCGCGGCTGGCTCGCCAACCACTGGCCCGAGCAATACGGCGGGCCGGGCTGGACGGCGGTCGAAAAGTTCATCTTCGAGCACGAATGCGCGCTGGCCTTTGCGCCGCGCATCGTGCCCTTTGGCGTGAACATGCTGGGGCCGGTGCTTATCAAGTACGGCAACGAGGCGCAAAAGCGCCACTGGCTGCCGCGCATCCTCGACGGCTCCGACTGGTGGTGCCAGGGCTATTCGGAGCCCGGCGCGGGCTCCGACCTGGCGGCGGTGAAAACCTCGGCCGTGCGCGGCATCGACGCCCAGGGCGACCACTACATCGTGAACGGCCAGAAGACCTGGACCACGCTGGGCCAGCACGCCAACATGATCTTCTGCCTGGTGCGCACCAACCGCGAGGCAAAGAAGCAGGAAGGCATCAGCTTCCTGCTGATCGACATGACCTCGCCCGGCGTGGAAGTGCGCCCGATCATCACGCTCGACGGCGAGCATGAAGTGAACGAGGTGTTCTTCTCCGACGTGCGCGTGCCGGCCGAAAACCTTGTCGGTGAAGAGAACAAGGGCTGGACCTGCGCCAAGTACCTCTTGACCTACGAGCGCACCAACATCGCGGGCGTGGGCTTCTCGGTGGCCGCGCTGGAACAGCTCAAGGGCATTGCGGCCACGCAGACGAAGAACGGCAAGCCGCTGGCGGAAGACCCGGCCTTCGCGGCGCGCATGGCGCGTGTCGAGATCGACCTGGAGAACATGAAGACGACGAACCTGCGCGTGATCGCGGCGGTGGCGGGTGGCGGCGTGCCGGGTGCGGAGAGCTCGATGCTGAAGATTCGCGGCACCGAGATCCGGCAAGAAATTTCGTCGCTCGCACGCCGTGCGATGGGCGTGTACGGCCGGCCCTTCATCGAGGAAGCGCTACACGACGGCTTCAACGGCGAAACCTTCGGCCCGGCCTACGCATCGGCCGCGGCCGCGCGCTACTTCAACAACCGCAAGCTGTCGATCTTCGGCGGCTCCAATGAAATCCAGAAGAACATCATCTCCAAGATGATCCTCGGGCTGTAAAGGAGACACGCACATGAACTTCGAACACACCGAAGACCGGCGCATGCTCGCCGACAGCCTGAACCGCTTCATCGCCGAGCAGTACGCCTTCGATGCGCGCGACCGCATCGCAAAGTCCGAACACGGGTTCAGCAAGGAGATCTTTCAGCAGTTCGCAGAACTGGGCGTGATCGGCGCGCTGTTCAGCGAGGCCGATGGCGGCTTTGGCGGCGGCGGCTTCGACATTGCCGTGGTCTTCGAGGCACTGGGCCGCGGGCTCGTCGTCGAGCCGCTGCTGGGCGCAGTGATGGTCGGCGAAGCGCTCAGCGCCGCAGGCAACGCTGCGCAGAAAGAAAAGCTCGGCGACATCATCAACGGCGCCATCGTTACCGCCTTTGCACACGACGAAGCCGGCGCGCACTATGAGCGCACGCACGTGGCCACCCGCGCCGAGCGCAGCGGCAGCGGCTGGGTGCTGAGCGGTGCCAAGGCGGTCGTGCCGCACGGCGAGCAGGCCGACCTGTTCCTGGTTTCCGCCCGCACATCGGGCGGCGTGAACGACGAGGCCGGCATCTCGCTGTTTCTGGTGCCCGCAAAGACGCCGGGCCTCACGGTGCGCGGCTGCCCCGCCATCGACGGCGGCCGCGTGGCCGAACTCGCATTCGACGGCGTGAAGCTGGGTGCCGATGCACTGCTGGGCACCGAAGGCCAGGGCCACGCCACGCTGGAGCGCGCCATCGGCCGCGGCGTGCTCGCGCTGTGTGCCGAAGCCGTGGGCGCCATGGAAGCCGCCAAGACCGCCACGCTCGATTACCTGCGCACGCGCAAGCAGTTCGGCACGTTGATCGGCAGCTTTCAGGCACTGCAGCACCGCATGGCCGACCTGCTGCTCGAGATCGAGCAGGCGCGCTCGGCGGTGATCAATGCGGCAGCGGCCATCGACGGTGCGGACCGCGTGGCGCGCGAGCGTGCGCTCTCGGCCGCCAAGTTCAGCATCGGCCGCATCGGCGCGCTGGTGGCGGAAGAAAGCATCCAGATGCACGGCGGCATCGGCATGACCTGGGAGCTGCCGCTGCCGCACTATGCCAAGCGGCTCGTGATGATCGACCACCAGCTCGGCGACGAAGACCATCATCTGCAGCGCTACATCGCGCTCGGCAAGGAGACCGTGCAATGAGCGACAAGACCGTTCTCATCAGCCAGCAGGGTGCCGTCCGCATCCTGACCAACAGCAACCCGGGCGCGCGCAACGCGATCACGCCGACGCTGTATGCGGAGCTGAGCGCCGCGCTCGCCGACGCGCAAGCCGATCCGGAAGTCGGCGCCATCGTCTTCACCGGCGCGGGCGACTTCTTCTGCTCGGGCGGCGACCTGAACCTGCTGGCCAAGCGCCGCGAACTGCCTGCTTCGGAACGCCGCGAAAAGCTCGAAGGCCTGAACAACCTGATCCGCGCCATTCGCGATTGCGGCAAGCCCGTCATCGCCGCCGTGGAAGGCGGTGCGGCGGGCGCGGGCCTGTCGATGGCGCTGGCCTGCGACATGCTGGTGTCGGCGCGCGACGCGTTCTACACCGTGGCCTACGTCAAGGTCGGCCTCACGCCGGACGGCGGCGCCACGGCTTTTCTGTCGGAGTTCGTCTCGCGCCAGGTGCTGACCGAAATGTGCCTGACCGGCGACCGCATGACAGCCGAACGCCTCCACGCGCTGGGCGCGGTCAACCGGCTCACCGACAAGGGCGCCGCACTGGCCGAGGCCGTTGCACTCGCCGCCAAGGTGGCCAACGGCCCGCAGCGCGCAAGCGCGCGCATCAAGACGCTGTGCCGCCAGGCGCACCGCGCCACGCTCGAGGAACAGCTCGAGGCCGAGGCCGTGTACATGGTCGAGTCGCAGGCCGATGCCGAAGCGGCCGAGGGCATTGGCGCCTTTCTCGGCAAGCGCACGGCGGATTTCGCGGCGCTGCGCCGGCAGAAGCCGAACGCTTCCTGACGCTGCCGGCCGCATTCACCCCACATCACGCCTCGCACACGCTGCGGGGCTTTCTCGTTTCAAGGGAGTTGCTCTCATGCCCATGCTGAATTCCTCGCTGCCGCTTGCCGGCGTGCGCGTTCTCGATCTGTCCCGCATCCTTGCGGGCCCCTGGTGCGGCATGGTGCTGGCCGACATGGGCGCCGAAGTCATCAAGGTCGAGCACCCGGGCCGCGGCGACGACACGCGCGACTGGGGCCTGCGTGTCGGCAACACCGAGACGGCCTACTTCAACAGCGTGAACCGCAACAAGCGCTCGATCACGCTCGACCTGCAGACGCCCGAAGGCCAGCAGATTGCGCGCGACCTTGCCAGGCAGTGCGACGTGGTCATCCAGAACTTCAAGTTCGGCGGCATCGACAAGCTCGGCCTCGGCTATGAACAGCTGAGCAAGGAAAACCCGAAGCTCATCTACTGCTCGATCTCGGGTTATGACCGCACCGGCCCCGAGGCCGCGCGCCCGGGGTACGACCTGGTGGTGCAGGGCGAGGCGGGCCTGATGGCGCTGAACGGCGAAGCCAACCAGCCGCCGCTGAAGTTCGGCGTGGCGGTGGTCGACCTGTTCACCGGCATGTACTCGGCACAGGCCGTGCTGGCCGCGCTGTACCAGCGCGAAAAGACCGGCAAGGGCCGCCACGTGGAAATGGCGCTGTTCGACTGCGGCCTGATGATCACCGCCTACTACGGCCTCGAAGCACTGCTGATGGGCGAAGACCCGCCGCGCTACGGCAACTCGCATCCGTCGATCGTGCCCTACGGCGTGTTCGACGCGGCGGACGGCCCGCTGGTCATTACCGTGGGCAACAACGCGCAGTTCTCTCGCTTCTGCACCGACGTGCTCGAGCGCCCCGACCTTGCGGCGGACGAACGCTTCAAGACCAACATCCTGCGTTCGGCAAACCGCGCGGTGCTGCTGCCTGAGCTGCATGCCGAATTGGCCAAGCGCCAGCGCGCCGACCTGCTGGCCAAGCTCACGCAATCGGGCATTCCGTGCGGCGAGGTGCTGGGCCTGCTCGAAGCGCTCAACTCCAAGCGCGCGACCGACGCGGGCCTTGTCACCGAACAACCGCATCCCGTGGCCGGCAAGGTCAACGTGCTGGCACCGCCCTACCGCTTCGACGGCGAGCGGCTGCCGGTGCGCAGCGCGCCGCCGCAACTGGGCGAAGCCACGCACGAGGTGCTGCAGTCGCTGCTCGGCCTTTCGGACGACAAGCTCGCGCAACTTAAATCGAACGGCGTTCTCTGACGGCGCTCTTTCCTTCTCCTCATTGATTCCCTGAAGAAGTCATGGCGTTTCCTTTTTCCCGCTCCCTTCGCAATCCCGCACGCCGCGCGCTCATCGCCCTGGCGCTTCCGCTGGTGGCAGGCGCCGCCTTCGCGCAAGCCTGGCCCGCCAAGCCGATCACCGTGGTCGTGCCTTTTCCACCCGGCGGCCCGACCGACGTGGCCACGCGCATCGTGGCGCAGAAGATGTCGCAGGGCCTGAAGCAGAACATCCTCATCGACAACCGCAGCGGCGCCTCGGGCACCATCGGCGCGGCGGCTGCCGCCAAGGCCGCGCCCGACGGCTACACCTTCGTGATGCTGGCCACGCCCACGCTGCTGGCCGCGCACCTGTACGGCCCCACGCCCTACGACATCTTCAAGAGCTTCACGCCTGTGGGCGTCGTCTATGACTTGCCGATCGTCATGGTGGTCAATCCGAAGGCGCTGCCCGGCGTGAACGACCTGCAAGGGCTGATTGCCAAGGCCAAGGCCGAAGGCGGCAAGCTCAACTACACGACGGCGGGCGCAGGCAGTTTCGGCCACCTGACGACCGAGCAACTCAAGAACATCGGCAAGTTCGACATGCAGCACGTGCCCTACCGCGGCAGCGCGCCGGCCGTGACCGACCTGATCGGCGGGCAGGTGCCGGCCATGTTCTCGGACCTGGTGGCGGTGATGCCGCACATCCGCGCCGGCACGCTGCGCGCGATTGCGGTCGGCTCGGGCAAGCGCGTGAGCCTGCTGCCCGACGTGAAGACGGTGGCCGAACAGGGCTTCCCGGGCTTCGATGCGACCTCTTGGGGCGGCCTGCTGGCGCCCGCGGGCACGCCCAAGGACGTGGTCGACCGCATGAGCGCCGAGCTGAAGAACGCGCTGGCCGACAAGGACGTGCAGGACAAGCTCGAAAGCGTCGGCTCCTTCGCGGCCTACGGCACGCCCGAGCAAACGGGCACGCGCATGCGCCAGGATTTCGAGCGCTGGGGCAAGGTCATTCGCGACAACAAGATCACGAACCAGTAAAACAGCGCTTCGCACGCGGCCGGCAAAGAGACAACATCAGGAGACACGCATGGCAGACAGCAAGAAGACCAAGATGGCCGGCGAGCCGTTCCGCCCCCAGTTTCCGGTGCGCAGCCTGGCCGATATCCGCAGGCTCGAGGAAACTCCGCTCGAGGAGGCGCTGACGGTGCGCAGCACCTACGAGATCTTTCGCAACGCGGGCGCGGCCTTCGGCGGCAAGACCGCGCTCACCTTTCTTCGCACCGGCAACCCGGCCGACGAGCCGATCCGCTGGTCGTACGCCGACTTGCTCGCGGGCATCCACCAGACCGCGAACATGCTGCATGCGCTGGGGATGGGCCCCGAGGACGCGGTGGCGGTGCTGCTGCCGGGCTGCCTCGAGTACCACCTTGCCCTGTGGGGCGGAGAAGCGGCGGGCATCGTGCAGCCGCTCAACCCGCTGCTCACCGACGAGAAGCTGGTGGCGCTGATGACTGCCGGCCGCGCCAAGGTGCTGATTGCCTACGGCTCGGACAGCGAATCGGGCATGTGGTCGAAGGCCATGCGACTGCGCAGCCAGGTGCCGACACTCACCACCGTGCTGCGCGTGGCGCCGCACGACGAGGCGCCGGGCGCCGCGGGCGCATTGCCCGACGGCGTCGCCGATTTCGACGCGCTGCGCGCCGCGCAGCCTTCAGACCACCTCGTGAGCAGCCGAGACATCGCACCCACCGACATCGCCGCCTACTTTCATACCGGCGGCACCACCGGCGCGCCCAAGCTCGCGCGCCACAGCCACGGCGCGCAGGTGTTCACCGCCTGGGCCAGCGTGCAGGTCGCGGGCATGAACGAGCAAGGCATCTCGATCAACGGCTATCCGCTGTTCCACGTGGCGGGCGTGCTGCCGGCTTCGCTGGCGTCGCTCTCGGCCGGGGTGGAGGTGATCATTCCGACCACCTCGCTGCTGCGCAACAGGGAGGTGCTCGCCAACTACTGGAAGCTGGTCGAGAAGTACCGGCCGACCTCGCTCTCGGCCGTGCCCACGGTGCTAGCCGCATTGGCGAATGTGCCGCTGGACGGCGCCGACATTTCATCGATCGGCTACTGCCGCACGGGCGCCGCCGTGCTCTCGCCGGAGCTGGCCGCGCGCTTCGAGCGGCTGTTCGGGCTGCATGTGCACGAGAGCCTGGGCATGACCGAAATGGCCGGGATCTCCACCATCACGCCGCCCGGCGTCGACGGGCCGGCGGGCTGCGTCGGCTTTCCGCTGCCGTATATGCAGATGCGCATCGTGGCGCTCGACGAAAGCGGCAACGCCAGCGACCGCGACCTGCCGCCGGGCGAGCAGGGCATGGTGCTGTTCAAGTCGCCCAACCTGTTCTCTGGCTTTGTCGATCCGGCGGACAACGCGAAGGCCTTCACGGCCGACGGCTGGCTTGCGACCGGCGACCTGGGCTGGATCGATGGCGAAGGGCGGCTCAACCTGAGCGGCCGCTCGAAGGACCTGATCATCCGCAGCGGCCACAACATCGACCCCAAGGTGATCGAGGACGCGCTGGGCGCGCATCCGGCGGTGCAGCTGTGCGCGGCGGTGGGTGCGCCCGATGCGTATGCGGGCGAACTGCCGGTGGTGTTCGCAACGCTGGTGCCGGGCGCATCGGCAACGGAAGATGAACTGCTGGCCTTCACCGCCGCGCGCGTCGACGAGGCACCGGCCAAGCCCAAATCGGTGATCGTCATCGAGAACATGCCGATGACCAACGTCGGCAAGATCTACAAACCCGAGCTGCGCGCCATGGCGGCGAGCCGCGTGGTGGCGGCCGCGGTGGCGCAGATCTGCAACGAGCTCGGCGTGACGGAAGCCGCCCGGCCGAGCGTGCGCAATGAGGGCGAAAGCCTGGTGGAGGTGCGCATCGAAGCAGCCGCCGCGGGCACGCTCGCGGCGCCGCTGCTGCAGCGGATCGAAGCGGCGCTGGCGCCCTTGCCTTTCAAGACCCGGGT
The DNA here is from genome assembly GCF_023195515.1 of Variovorax sp. S12S4. NCBI lineage: Bacteria > Pseudomonadati > Pseudomonadota > Betaproteobacteria > Burkholderiales > Comamonadaceae > Variovorax > Variovorax sp. S12S4. The sequence continues at coordinate 2,546,676 of NZ_JALPKR020000002.1, read as the reverse complement.
GCTTACCGGCTAGCCGGCACGATGTGGCTGGCGGCAAGCGCATAAAAAACAAATCAACCATCGGAGACATCGAGAATATGAACAACGCCACATTCACCACCACCCGCCGAGCCCTGCACGGCCTTGCCATTGCATCGCTCGCGCTCACGGCCACCACCGCCGGCTGGGCGCAGACCTATCCGGCCAAGCCGATCCGCATGGTGGTGCCCTTTGCCCCGGGCGGCGCCACCGACGTGCTGGCGCGCATCATCGGCGAGAAGATGGCCGCCGGGCTGGGCCAGCCGGTCATCATCGACAACAAGCCCGGCGCCGCCGGCATCATCGGCACCGATGCCGTGGCCAAGGCACCGCCCGATGGCTACACCCTGGTGCTGGCGCTGAGCAATTCGCTGCTGACCAACCAGTTCCTTTATCAGAAGCTGCCCTACGACACGCAGCGCGACCTCACGCTGGTCTACCAGATTGCCACGGCTCCGCTGGTGCTGGTGGTGCACCCCAGCGTGCCGGTGAAGAACGGGCCGGAGCTCCTGAAGTACGTGGCCGCCAACAAGGGCAAGGTGGCCTACGGCTCGTACGGCGTGGGCGCGTATCCGCACCTGGCCGGCGCGCACATGAGCCTTACGCAGAAGGCCGAGATGAACCACGTGGCCTACAAGGGCGAGGCGCCGATGCTGCAAGACCTGATCGGCGGCCAGATCCAGATGGCCTTTGCCAGCGCACTGGTGGCCAAGCCGCACATCGAGGCCGGCAAGCTCAAGGCCGTTGGCGTGAGCGGCGAGCGCCGGATGGCCACGCTGCCCGACGTGCCGACGCTGGCCGAGCAGGGCCTGGACGACGAGGCCTACCGCGTGGCCGGCTGGCTCGCCATTGCCATGCCGGCCGGCACGCCCAAGCCGATCATGCAGCGCATTGCCGAGGAAGTGGGCAAGGCCACGCGCCAGCCCGATGTGCAGGCCCGTGTGGCAGCCATGGGCTTCGACCTGAAGGAGAGCTCGCCCGAGGCGTTTACCGCCGTGTACAAGAAGGAAAGCCCGATCTGGGAGCGCCTGATCAAGGATTCGGGCGCCAAGCTCGAGTAGCCCGTTTCAAGAGGGCCGGAGGGGGCGGAAATGGGGCCGCAGCTTAGGAAAACCCCGATGAACGGATGGACATGGATCGTTACCATCCATAGCTGCTTTCCCCCTCCCTCTCGATGACCACTCCCAACGAGTCCGGCCCCTTGCTGGACGCCGCCAGCCCCCTTCCCCCAGACATCGAAGCTGCCGACGAGCCCACCAAGGTGCCGCTCGCCATCGAGGACTGGCTCACCGTCATCATCATGGGCGCGCTGGCGCTGATCACCTTTGCCAACGTGCTGGTGCGCTACTTCACCGACTCCTCGTTCGCATGGACCGAAGAGTTCTCGGTTTTCCTGATGATCATGCTGGCGCTGGTGGCCGGCTCGGCCGCCGTGGCGCGCGACCGGCACATCCGCATCGAATACTTCTCGGAGAGCGGCTCGATGGCGCGGCGCAAACGCCTGGCGCAGTTCGGCGCGCTGATGATCGCCATTCTGTTCACGCTGATCGGCGCGCTCAGCATCCGCATGGTGTGGGACGACTACCGCTTCGACGAGACCACGCCCGGCATCGGGCTGCCGGCCTGGTGGTATTCGATGTGGCTGCCGATCGTGTCCTTTGCCATCGCGCTGCGCGCCGTGGGCCTGATGATCCGCCGCGGCCGCAAGGAGTACACCGACGAGCAAAGCAGGAACGACAAAGGCGACGCATCGTGATCGCCACCCTGCTCTTCGTCGCCTTCGTCGCGATGATGCTGGTGGGCGTGCCCATTGGCGCCGCACTCGGCCTGGCCGGTGCCGCCTGTATTGCGCTGGCCAACAGCGACGCGCAGTGGTTCGGCTTGCTGGCCGTGCCGCAGAATTTCTATGCCGGCCTGGGCAAGTACCCGCTGCTGGCTATTCCGATGTTCGTGCTGGTCGGCTCCATCTTCGATCGCTCGGGCGTGGCGCTGCGGCTGGTGAACTTTGCGGTCGCCATCGTCGGCCGCGGCCCCGGCATGCTGCCGCTGGTGGCCATTGCGGTGGCCATGTTCCTCGGCGGCATCTCCGGCTCCGGCCCGGCCAATGCCGCCGCCGTGGGCGCGGTGATGATCGCGGCCATGTCGCGCGCGGGCTACCCGGCCGCCTTCTCGGCCAGCGTGGTGGGCGCCGCGGCGGCCACCGACATCCTGATTCCGCCTTCGGTCGCGTTCATCGTGTATTCGGTGCTGGTGCCGGGTGCCTCGGTGCCGGCGCTGTTCGCCGCAGGCATGATCCCGGGCGTGATGGCCGGCCTGGCGCTGATGATTCCGGCGGTGCTGCTGGCCCGCCAGCACAAGATGGGCGCGCTCGAATCGACGTTGCCGCGCCCCCCGTTCTGGAAGAGTTTTCGCGAAGCGATCTGGGGCCTAGCGGCGCCGGTGCTCATTTTGGGCGGCATGCGCGCGGGCTGGTTCACACCGACCGAAGCAGCGGTGGTGGCGGTGTTCTACGGCCTGTTCGTGGGCATGTGCGTGCACCGGACGATCAAGGTGCGCGACCTGTTCGTGATCTTGCGCGAGTCGGGCGAGCTCTCGGCGGTGATCCTGCTGGTGGTATCGCTCGCGGGCATCTTCGCGTACTCGCTCTCGACGCTGGGCATCATCGACCCCGTAACGCGCGCCATCGTGAATTCGGGCCTGGGCGAATATGGCATCCTGGCGTTGCTGATCCTGCTCTTGATCACGGTCGGCATGTTCCTGGACGGCGTGTCGATCTTCCTGATCTTCGTGCCGTTGTTGCTGCCGATCGTGCAGTACTACAAGTGGGACCCGGTGTGGTTCGGCGTCATCCTCACGCTCAAGGTGGCATTAGGGCAGTTCACGCCGCCGCTCGCGGTCAACCTGATGGTGTCATGCCGTATTGCCAAGGTGCGCATGGAAGAAACCGTTCGGTGGGTGGGCTGGATGCTGTTCTCGATGTTCCTGGTGATGGTGCTGGTGATCGCGTTTCCTGAGCTCGCGCTTTGGCTGCCGCGGAAGCTGGGGTATTGAGATGGGACTCTGCTTCTCTTTGCTTCGTGATGTTCGGTTAGGGCCTTGTTCGGGGTGCGCACCCGCCGACGGGGTACCTTGCTCCGCGAATGTCCCCCGGCCTGCGGCCTCCTCCTTTATTTCGCTGCGCAAGGCACCCCATCGACGTGCGCGTGATCCAGAGCAGTCGTTGATCAGCCGTACACCCAGAGCGTGCCCAGGTGCACAGGGCATCGGGTGCTCCACGCAGCGAAATAAAGGAGGAGGGGCGCAGCCCCGGGGACATTCGCGGAGGGGAGTACCCGGTGGCCTTTGCACAAGCCCTGAACAGCAGCCCCGCAACACCCAACCGTTCCCGAAAAAATCCCCTGCTTAGTTGTGTTCAGAAAACAAGGAGACCTCTCATGAAATTCCGCCGCGCCCTCTTGGGCCTTGCCGCCGTCGCCACAGCCCTGGGCATGTTCTCGACCGGCGCCATGGCGCAGGCCGCCTACAAGCCCGAATACAAGATGTCGCTCGTGCTGGGCCCGCCCACACCGTGGGGCCAGGCCGGGAAGATCTGGGCCGACCTCGTGAAAGAGCGTACCCAAGGCCGCATCAACATCAAGCTGTACCCCGGCGTCTCGCTCATCCAGGGTGACCAGACCCGCGAGTTCAGCGCGCTGCGCCAGGGCGTCATCGACATGGCCGTGGGCTCGACCATCAACTGGTCGCCGCAAGTGAAGCAGCTCAACCTCTTCTCCATGCCCTTCCTGATGCCCGACTACGCGGCCATCGACGCGCTCACGCAGGGCGAGGTTGGCAAGGACATGTTCAAGACCCTCGACAAGGCCGGTGTGGTGCCCCTTGCCTGGGGTGAGAACGGCTACCGCGAAATCACCAACTCCAAGAAGCCGATCAAGTCGCCCGAAGACTTGAAGGGCATGAAGATTCGCGTCGTCGGCTCGCCGATTTATTCCGACATGTTCACCGCGCTGGGCGCCAACCCCACGCAGATGAGCTGGGCCGATGCCCAGCCCGCGCTCGCCAGCGGCGCGGTCGACGGGCAGGAGAACCCGCTCTTCCTGTTCACCGTGCTCAAGATGCAGAACGTGGGCCAGAAGTTTGTCACCGCCTGGGGCTATGTTGCCGATCCGCTGGTCTTCGTGGTCAACAAGGAAATCTGGGCTTCGTGGACGCCGGCGGACCAGGCCATCGTGCGCCAGGCCGCCATCGATGCGGGCCAGCAAGAGATTGCCATTGCACGCAAGGGCTTGGTCGAAGCCGACAAGCCGGTGCTGAAGGACATTGCCGGCATGGGCGTGACCGTGACCCAGCTCTCGCCCGCCGAGCGCGAAGCATTCGTGAAGGCCACGCGGCCGGTGTACGAAAAGTGGAAGGGCACCGTGGGTGCCGATCTTGTGGCGAAGGCCGAGAAAGCCATCGCGGCACGCAAGAAGTAACCCGGCAGGAAGACAGTACCGTCTTCAATTCAGGGTGGCGCCGCGACAATGTCGCGATGCACACCCTGATCATCGACACGGACCCCGGCGCGGACGACGTGATCGCGCTGCTGTTCGCCATGGCGGCGCCTGAAGCGCTGAAGCTCCAGGCGCTGACCACGGTGGCCGGCAATGTTCCGCTGGCCAAGACCTCGCGCAACGCGCGCCTCGCCTGCGAATGGGCCGGCCGGCCAGATGTTCCGGTGTATGCCGGCGCGGAGCGCCCGCTGCAGCGCGCGCCAATCTACGCGGCCAACATCCACGGCCGAGAAGGCATCACCGGCGTCGAGGTTCATGAGCCGGCCACGCCGTTGGCTGAAGGGCACGCGGTCGACTACCTCATTCGCACGCTGCGCGCGGCGCCGGAGAAAAGCGTGACGCTTGCCATGCTCGGCCCGCAAACCAACCTTGCGTTGGCGCTCGCGCAAGCCCCCGACATCGTGCGCGGCTTGCGCGAACTGGTGCTCATGGCCGGCGCGCATTTCAACGGCGGCAACATCACGCCGACCGCCGAGTTCAATGTATTTGCCGATCCGCATGCGGCGGAGGCCGTGCTGAAAAGCGGTGTGCCGACGACCATGCTGCCGCTGGACGTGACGCACAAGATTCTCACGAGCGACGAACGCATCGCGCGGCTTCGCGGCATCGGCAACCGGTCCGGCGCCATCGTGGCCGACATCCTGGGCGCCTATGCGCCGCAGGAAATGCGGCACTACGACATGCCCGGCGGGCCGGTGCATGACGCGACCGTGATCGCCTATTTGCTGCAGCCTTCGCTCTTCAGGGGCAGGCTGGTCAACGTCGAGGTCGACAGCCGCGACGGCATGGGTTTCGGCCAGACAGCGGCCGATTGGTACCGCAGCCTGAACCGCCCCGCCAACGCGAACTGGATCGCCGATGGCGATGCGCAGGGCTTTTTCGACCTGCTGACCGAACACATTGCGCGACTACCCTGAGAGAGCCCCGGCCCAATAAAAAGCCACGCTGCGAACAGCGTGGCTTTTTGCTTTGTGTGCGGCAGCGAATCGATCAGTGCTGCAGGATCTTGTTGAGGAAATCCTTGGTGCGCGGCTGGCGGTTTTCCGGGTGGCTGAAGAACTCGTCCTTCGGGCAGTCTTCCAGGATCTTGCCGCCCACGTCGATGAAGATCACGCGGCTGGCCACCTTGCGGGCGAAGGCCATTTCGTGCGTCACCACCATCATGGTCATGCCGTCCCTGGCCAGGCTCACCATCACGTCGAGCACTTCGCCGACCATTTCGGGGTCGAGCGCCGAAGTGGGTTCGTCGAACAGCATCACGATCGGGTCCATGCTGAGCGCGCGGGCAATCGCCACGCGCTGCTGCTGGCCGCCCGAGAGCTGGCCCGGGAACTTGTCCTTGTGCGCCATCAGGCCCACGCGGTCGAGCATCTTCAGGCCGCGGGTCTTGGCTTCTTCGGGGCTGCGGCCGAGCACCTTGATCTGGGCGATCGTGAGATTCTCGGTGACCGACAGGTGCGGGAACAGCTCGAAGTGCTGGAACACCATGCCGACTTTGGAGCGCAGCTTGGGCAGGTTGGTCTTGGGGTCGTGCAGCGGAATGCCGTTGACGGTGATCTCGCCCTTCTGGAAGGGTTCGAGCGCGTTCACGGTCTTGATGAGGGTGGACTTGCCCGAGCCCGAGGGCCCGCACACCACCACCACGTCGCCCTTGGAGATGCTCACCGAACAATCGTTGAGCACCTGCACCGGGCCATACCACTTGGAGACGTTCTTGATTTCAATCATTTTTTCGGACATTTCTTTCTCCGGTTCAGCCACTCAGCGAATGATGGCAATCTTCTTGTGGAGGCGCTTGACGAGCCACGACAAGGCATAGCACATGATGAAGTAAACGACGGCCGCGAGCAGGTAGGCCTCGATCGGGCGGCCGAAGTTCTTGCCCGCGGTCTCGAAGCCCTTGAGCATGTCGTAGGCGCCGATGGCATACACCAGCGAGGTGTCCTGGAACAGGATGATGGTCTGCGTGAGCAGCACCGGCAGCATGTTGCGGAAGGCCTGCGGCAGCACGATCAGGCGCATGTTCTGCCCGTAGGTCATGCCGACCGCCTGGCCCGCATTCACCTGCCCGCGCGGAATCGACTGGATGCCCGCGCGCATGATCTCGCTGAAGTAGGCCGCCTCGAACGCGATGAAGGTGATCACGGCCGAGATTTCCGAGCGGTAGTTCGAGCCGATGGAGCCGAAGGCCGCGTAGAACGAGGCCGGCACCAAGAGGAAGAACCACAGGATCACCATCACCAGCGGAATGCTGCGCATGCCGTTGACGTAGATGGCCGCCGGCGCATCGAGCCACTTCTTGCCCGAGAGCCGCATGAGCGCCAGCACGGTACCGAAGAGCACGCCGCCGATGGTGGCCACGATCGTCAGCATGATGCTGAAGTAGAAGCCCTTGACGACGAAGTTGCTGATGACGTCCCAGTTGTAGAACGACAGGTCGAGATTCATCATGTCAGTGTCCCCCGCCGCCGCTCGCCGAGACAATGAAGCCCGGCACGCGCGTCTTCTTCTCGATGAAGGCCATGATGCGGTTGATCGCAAAGGCCGAGATCACGTAGAGCCCGGTCACCGCAAGGTACACCTCGATGCCGCGCGAGGTTTCTTCCTGCGCCTGCATGGCGAACATCGTGAGTTCGGTCACCGACACGGCAAACGCCACCGACGAGTTCTTGAAGATGTTCATCGTTTCGCTCGTGAGCGGCGGAATGATGATGCGGTAGGCCATCGGCAAGATCACGTAGCGGTAGTACTGCGGCGTGGTAAAGCCCACCGCCATGCCCGCGTAGCGCTGGCCCTTGGGCAGCGCCTGGATGCCCGAGCGCACCTGCTCGGCAATACGCGCCGAGGTAAAGAAGCCCAGCGCCAGCACCACCAGCACGAAGCTCGGCACGCCCTTCATGACCGGAATCAGCGCCGGAATGACGTGGTACCAGAGAAAGATCTGCACCAAGAGCGGAATGTTGCGGAACAGCTCGACCCAGGCATTGCCCAAGCGCACGAGCCAGGGGCTGTTCGGCAAGGTGCGGATGATGCCGATCAGCGAACCCAGCACCAGCGCGACGATGAGCGCCAGCAGGGCCACCGACACGGTCCAGCCCCATGCGGACAGCATCCACTCCCAGTAGGTCGGGTACTTCCCGCCCGGGTCTTGCAAGAAGACCTGCCAATCCCAGTTTGATCCCATCGGGGACTCTCCTTCTTTCAGATTTCCAGACTGCCAGCTTGCAGAGGCCATGCCTGCGCGCCGCATTGCGTTGCCTGCGAAAACAAACGCCCGCCGGGGGCGGCGGGCGTTGCGCGGATGACCTTCGTAGCGATTACTTCTTCGCGGCGTACTCTTCCATCGGCTTGTCGTTCGGATTGGCCCAGGCCGACTTGGTGGCGTCGGACAGGGGCAGGTTCACCGTGACGTTTGCCGGGGGAATCGGCTTCAGGAACCACTTGTCCCAGAGCTTGGCGAGTTCGCCGTTCTTGATCTGCGCCTTGATGCTGTCGTCCACCACCTTCTTGAAGGCGGCGTCGTCCTTGCGGATCATGATGGCGATGGGCTCGACGCTGAGCACTTCGCCCACGATCTTGTATTCGGCAGGCGACTTGGACTTGGCGATGTTCGAGGCCAGGATGGAACCGTCCATCACGAAGGCGTCGGCGCGGCCCGATTCGAGCAGCAGGAAGCTGTCGGAGTGGTCCTTGCCATACAGTTCCTTGAAGTCGATGCCGCCGGCGCGCTCGTTCTTGCGCAGCGTTTGCACCGACGTGGTGCCGGTGGTGGTGGCCACGGTCTTGCCGTTCAGGTCCTTGATGCTGTTGATGCCCGAGTTGGCCTTGACAGCAATGCGCACTTCCTCGACGTAGGTGGTCACGGCAAACGACACGTCCTTCTGGCGCGTGGCGTTGTTGGTGGTGGAGCCGCACTCCAGGTCGACGGTGCCGTTTTGCACCAGGGGCACGCGGTTTTGCGAGGTCACGGGCTGGTACTTGGTTTCAAGCTTGGCCAGGCCGAGGTGCTTCTGGATGTCGCGAATGATGTTGGCGCAGACGTCGTAGTGGAAACCGGTGTACTGGCCGTTGCCCAGCGTGTACGAAAGGCCGGAAGATTCCCGCACGCCTTCGGTGATGGTGCCCGAGGCCTTGATCTTGGCCAGGGTGTCATTGGCCTGTGCAAACGCGCTGCCGGCAGCCACGGCTGCGATTGCCAATGCCAATACTTGCTTTTTCATACGGAAAACTCCTGAGGTGACTGGAAGATACAGATACAACTAAATTTTAGACATTCAGGTCATGGGGAATACCCGGGCCAACCCGGTGCATTCTCGATGACGCTTGCACCGGCGCCGCGCATCGCGGTGCCGTCGTGGTGCAGGGCTACCCATTGGCATTGTCCGACTTTCACTAAGCAGCCTTTGTGCCCGAGGGCTCGGCAGCCGGCGGCACCGGTGCGGACAGGCGAACGGGCTGGGTCAGATTTTCGGGCACGAGCAGCGCGTCCATCTCGGCGCGCGTCATGATGCCCAGCGATTCGGCCACCAGGTCGATGGGCCCGCCGGTGGCCAGCGCGGTCTTGGCGATGAGCGCCGCCTTTTCGTAGCCGATGAGGGGGTTGAGCGCGGTAACCAGCGTGACCGATTCCCGCACTCGCTTGGCCAGGAACTCGCGGTTCGCCTCGATGCCTTCGACGCAGTTCTGCCGCAGCGTGATGCAGGCATTGCTCAGGTGCCGGATGCTCTTGAACAGGCTCCACCCCATGATGGGCTCGAAGGCGTTGAGCTGCAGCTGGCCGGCCTCCGACGCCATGGTGACCGTGATGTCGTTGCCGATGACCTCGAAAGCCACCTGGTTCATGACTTCCGGGATCACCGGGTTGACCTTGCCCGGCATGATCGACGAGCCGGCCTGGCGCGCCGGCAGCCTGATTTCGCCGAAGCCGGCCTGCGGGCCGCTGGACAGCAGCCGCAGGTCGTTGCAGGTCTTGCTGAGCTTGGTGGCCACGCGCTTGAGCACGCCCGAAAGCTGCACGAAGGCGCCGGTGTCCTGCGTGGCTTCGATCAGGTTGGCCGCCTGCTTCAGCGGCACGCCGCTTTGCTCGGCCAGGTACTGGCAGGCCAGGTTGGCATAGCCGTGCGGCGCGTTGATGCCGGTGCCGATGGCCGTGGCGCCGAGGTTGATTTCCTCGATGAGCGCACGCGCCTCGCCAAGCCGGGCCTCGTCTTCCCCGATCATGATGGCGTAGGTCAGGAACTCCTGCCCCAGCGTCATGGGCACGGCGTCCTGCAACTGGGTGCGGCCGATCTTGAGAATGTCCTTGAACTCGAGCGCCTTGGCTTCGAAGCTCTTGCGCAGCGCCGCCATGGATTCGAGCAGCTTGTCGATGGCAAACCACAGCGCCAGCCGCACCGCCGTGGGATAGACGTCGTTGGTGCTCTGCGAGGCGTTGACGTGGTCGTTGGGGTGCAGCACGTCGTACCGGCCTTTTTCATGGCCGAGCTTCTCAAGCGCGAGGTTGCAGATCACCTCGTTGGCGTTCATGTTGGTCGAGGTGCCGGCGCCGCCCTGGATCACGTCGACCACGAATTCGTCGAGCAGCTTGCCTTCGATGAGGTCGTCGCAGGCCAGGATGATGGCGGCGGCGCGGTCGCGGTCGATGGCGCCCAGGTCGGCATTGGCGCGCGTGGCGGCCTTCTTTACCAGCGCCAGGGCGCGCACCAGGTCGGGCATGGCCGACACGCGGGTGCCGGAGATCGCAAAGTTCTCGACCGCACGCGCGGTGTGCACGCCCCAGTAGGCGAGGGCAGGAATCTGCTTTTCGCCGAGGAAGTCGTGTTCGGTCCTGAAATTGGGGCTCATACAGGTTCCTCGGCTAAAAAAAAGCACGCGGGTGGCGCGTGCCGGAAGACTTGCTGTGACAGCGATCTGAAAGCTGCCGCGACTGTAGTGGCGGCCCGCCCGCAACGCCAATGCCGTTTGCGGGGAGCCTCATGCGCGGCATTTATAGATTGTGCAGCGCACAAATTCCAGGCGTCAACCATCTCGGCGCGTCGGCTGGGCGCCGACCAGGTATGACCAGAGCGCATCGGCCGTGCGCTTGGGCTGCAGGCTTTCCAAGCCCGCCGCGGCCTTGGCGGAACGGCCGGCGCCGCTCTTGACGGGGATGGGGGCGCTCGGCCGCTCGCGGTAGGCGCGGATTTCCATCGTCGCCTCCAGGCTGTCGATCTCGGGCGGCAGCGCGCTTACCAGCTTGCGCGCCTTGATTTCCTTGCGAACCGCGCTCTGCGGCAGAAAGGCGATGCCGTGGCCTTCTAGCGCCATGACCTTCAGGCCCTCTGCCATGTCGGTTTCATAGACCCGGTCGAGGTGGATGGCGGTACCCGATTCCTTGAGCAGTTGGTCGACCACCCGCCCCAGGTAGGCGCCGGGCGCGTAGCCCAGGTAGGGCAGCGGCTGGCCGGGCCTTCCGGGCAGGCGGAAGCGCGGTGCGCCCTCGGCATCGGCCTTGACCCAGGGCGCCACGGTTTCCTCGCCCAGGCTGACCATCTCGTACTTGTTGGCGTCCAGCTGCAGCGGCTGCGAGGGGTGGTGATAGGCAATGAGCAGGTCGCAGCTGCCTTCGACCAGCCGCAGCACGGCGTCGTGCACGTTGAGCGCGATGAGCCGGCTCTTGATGGGCCCGAAGTGCTCGCGCAGGCTGGTCACCCAGGAGGGGAAGAAGGTGAAGGCCAGCGTGTGCGGGACGGCAATCTCGATCACGTCCTGCCCCGCCGCCGAATGGCCGCGCAGCATGGCGCGGGTGCTCTGCAGCGATTGCAGCATTTCGATGGCCTGGCTGTAGAGCGTCTGGCCCGCGGGCGTGAGGCGCGTGGGGTAGGAGCTCCGGTCGACCAGGTCGGTGCCGGCCCAGCCCTCCAGCGCCTGGATGCGCCGCGAAAAAGCCGGCTGCGTGACATGCCTCAATTGGGCCGAGCGGCTGAAGCTGCGCGTTTCCGCCAGGCTGATGAAGTCTTCTAGCCACTTTGTTTCCATACGCGGCGATTATGCGAGCGCCGCGCCATACTGGGCGCCCCCTCCTTTTCCCGCACTCGCCATGTCTTTTGCCGACCTGCCCGAACTGACCGCCACCGAACTGTCGCACCTGATCGGGAGCCGAAAGGTGTCCTGCCGCGAGGTGATGCAAGCGTCGCTGGCGCGCATCGAGGCGCTCAACCCGCGCTTCAACGCCATTGTTTCGCTGCGCGAACCCGAAGCCCTGCTGGCCGAAGCCGGTGAGCGCGACGCCGAACTGGCGCGCGGCGAGCGGCGCGGCTGGATGCACGGCTTTCCGCTGGCGGTGAAGGACTTGAGCCACGCAGCCGGCCTGCCGACCTCCATGGGCTCGCCGCTTTCGCCGCGCACCCCAGCGCGCACCGACAGCCTGCACGTAGCGCGCATGCGGGAGTCCGGTGCCGTCGTGATCGGGAAGACCAACACGCCGGAGTTCGGCCTGGGCTCGAACACCTACAACACGGTGTTCGGCATTACCCGCAACGCCTATGCGCCCGACCGCAGCGCCGGCGGCAGCAGCGGCGGCGCCGCGGTGGCGCTGGCCCTGGGCATGCTGCCGGTGGCCGACGGCAGCGACATGATGGGCTCGCTGCGCAACCCGGCCGCCTTCAACAACGTGATCGGCATGCGGCCTTCGCGCGGCCGCGTGCCCGGCGATCCCGAGCAGGAGCTGTTCTTTCAGCAACTGGGCACCGAAGGGCCGATGGCCCGCAACGTGGAAGACACCGCGCGGCTGCTGGCGGTGCAGGCGGGCTTCGACACGCGCGTGCCGCTGTCGTCGCCGCAGGCCCTGCCCGCGCCCGATGCACTGCGGCTCGACGACAACGTGGAGGGCCTGCGCGTGGGCTGGCTCGGCAGCATCTGGCCCGATCTGCCGCTGGCGCCGGGCATCCGCGAACTGGGCGAGCGCGCGCTCGACACCTTTCGCGCCATCGGCTGCGAGGTCGAGCCCTGCACGCTCGATGTGCCGCGCGAGCACAACTGGAGCGCCTGGCTGCGCCTGCGGCAGCTGCTGGTCGGCGGCAAGCTCGGCGCGTACCTGAGCGACCCGAAGCTGTTTGCCCAGCTCAAGCCCGAGGCGCAGTGGGAAATAGAGCAGAGCCGCCACCTGGATGCGGCGTCGCTGTACCAGGCTTCGGTCTATCGCTCGAACGTGTACCGCGCGTTCCTCAGGCTGTTCGAGCGCTTCGACTTCGTGCTGGCACCATCGGCGCAGGTGTTCCCTTTCGACGCCGAGCTGCACTGGCCTGCTGAAGTGGCCGGCGTGCCGAGCGACACGTACCACCGCTGGATGGAAATCGTGACGCCGTTCACCCTGGCCGGGTTGCCGACGCTGAATGTGCGCGCGGGATTCGGCGAGGGCGGGTTGCCGATGGGCCTGCAGCTGGCCGGGCCGATCCATGCGGATCTGGGCGTGCTGCGGCTGGGGAATGTGTATGAGCGGGCGTGCGGATGGGGTGCACACCGCCCTTCAGTCTTGGCTTGACTCCCTCCCCCTCTTGGGGAGGGCTGGGGTGGGGGCAAGCGGCGCATCCACTGGGCGCCCTGCCCGCCCCCATCCCAACCTTCCCCCAGAGGGGAAGGGGCAAGGCATCAGACCGGGGTCAATACTCCGCGTCCTGCAAAGTGCCCTTCGGCATTCGCAAGGAAATGGTCGACCGACTTCTGTGTCGCTTCCGGCGACCAGCCCGCCATGTGCGGCGTGAGCAGCACATTGTCCAGGCCCACCAGCGGCTCGGGCCGCTTGGGTTCGCTTTCGTACACATCGAGCCCTGCACCCGCAATGCGGTTCTCGCGCAGCGCCGCGGCCAGCGCCTCGGTATCGACCACGCTGCCGCGGCCGATGCTGACCAGGAAGCCCTGCGGCCCGAGCGCGTCGAGCACCTCGGCATTCACCAGGTGGCGCGTGGCCGGCCCGCCGGGCGCGGCGAGCACCAGGAAGTCGGCCCACGTGGCGAGAGACTTCAGGTCGTCGAAGTAGCGCTGCGTTGCGCCTTCGCGCGGCTTGCGGTTGTGATAGCCCACTTCCATGTCGAACGCGGCCGCGCGCTTGGAGATCTTCTGGCCGATGGTGCCCAGCCCAAGGATGCCGAGCTTCTTGCCCGACACGTTCGGCGGCTGCGGAATGGCCTCGCGCCACACGCCCTCGCGGCACAGCCGGTCGAGCTGGCGAAACCCGCGAACGATGCTGATCAGCAGGCCGAAGGCATGGTCGGCCACGCAGTCGTCATTGGTGCCCGCGCCGTTGGCTGTGACGATGCCGCGCGCCCGGGTCACGTCGAGCGGCACGCCTTCGTAGCCTGCGCCCATGCAGCAGACGAGTTCAAGTGCCGGCATGGCCGCAATTTCTTCGGGCGTGATGCCGATGACGCCGATGGTCAGCACCGCGCGAAACTTCTTGCCGTGCTCGGCAACAGCCGCGGCGCGTGCGGCGGGGTCGAAGGCGTAGGTCACGTCGTAGATTTCGGCAATCTGGGCCTGGTGGGCACTCGAGAGGCTGTTGAGCACCAGCAGGGGAATCTTGGTCGGCACGTCTGAACTCCTAATCGGTATCAAAAAAAGTGAACTCGCAATTTCTTTCAGTGGAACACCGCGGAACCGGCTTTGCCGGGCCGCTGGTGTTGCCCCCGGTAGGGGGTGGGAGAAGCGACACGAAGTGCGCGGAGCCTGGGGGCGAGCCTATAACAGAGGCGCTGCTTCGCTCTTCTGCAAAGCCCACATCTGCGCATAGCGGCCCTGCCTGGCCAGCAACTCGGCATGCGTGCCGCGCTCGACGATCACGCCCGCTTCGAGCACCAGGATCTCGTGCGCATCGACCACCGTCGACAGGCGGTGCGCAATGACCAGCGTGGTCTTGTCCTGCGCCGCGCTCTTGAGCTCGGACTGGATGGCGCGCTCGTTGGCTGAATCGAGCGCCGAGGTGGCCTCGTCGAAGATCACGATGGGCGGGTTCTTGAGCAGCGTGCGCGCAATGGCCACGCGCTGCTTTTCTCCGCCCGAAAGCTTGAGGCCGCGCTCGCCGACCGTGGTTTCGTAGCCCAGAGGTGTGGCCGAGATGAAGTCGTGGATGCGCGCCGCGCGCGCCGCGGCTTCCACCTCTTCGCGGGTTGCGCCCGGCCGACCGTAGGCAATGTTGTATTCGACCGTGTCGTTGAACAGCACCGTGTCCTGCGGCACGATGCCGATGGCGCGGCGCACGCTCGATTGCTGCACCTCGCGGATGTCTTGCCCGCCGATGGTGATGCGGCCCTGCTGCACGTCGTAGAAGCGGTAGAGAAGGCGTGCGAGGGTTGACTTGCCGGAGCCCGAGGGGCCGACCACGGCCACGGTCTTGCCGGCCGGGATCTCGAAGCTCACGTGCTTCAGGATGGGGCGCGCAGGTTCGTAGGCGAAGCTGACGTCTTCGAAGCGGATGGTGGAGTCGACGCCCGCGAGCGGTTGCGCGCCGGGCGCGTCGCGCACCTCGCGCTCTTTTTCCATCAGCACGAACATCTTGTCGAGGTCGGTCAGGCTCTGCTTGATCTCGCGGTAGATCACGCCCAGGAAATTGAGCGGAATGTAGAGCTGGATCATGAAGGCGTTGACCATCACGAGGTCGCCCAGCGTCATGCGCCCTTCGACCACGCCCGAGGTGGCGCGCCACAGCATCAGCACCAAGCTCACGGCGATGATCATCTGCTGCCCGATGTTGAGCATGCTCAGCGTGCGCTGGCTCTTGATGGCGGCCTTGCGGTAGCGGTCCAGGCTGGCGTCGTAGCGCTTCGCCTCGAACTCCTCGTTGTTGAAATACTTGACGGTTTCGTAGTTCAGCAGCGAATCGACCGCGCGGCTCTGGGCCATGGAGTCGAGCTCGTTCATGGTCTTGCGGAACTGGGTGCGCCACTCGGTCACGGTGACCGTGAACGTGATGTACAGCACCAGCGCCGCGGCCGTGATCCAGACGAAGAGCGAGTCGAACTTCACGCCCAGGATGGTGAGCACCAGGACCAGCTCGATGATGGTCGGCACGATGCTGTAGAGCGACATCGAGATGAGCGAGTGCACCCCGCGCGTGCCGCGCTCGATGTCGCGCGTCATGCCGCCGGTCTGGCGCTCCAGGTGGAAGCGCAGGCTCAGCGAATGCAGGTGACCGAACACCTCCAGCGCAATCTGCCGGGCTGTGCCTTCGGTGGCCTTGGCGAAGATGAGCTCGCGCAGCTCGCCGAAGAGCGCGGTCGAGAACCGCAGCAGCCCGTAGGCCAGCAAAAGCCCGATGGGCACGATCAGGAGCGCCTGCGCCATGTCGGGCTTGGGCGTCATTGTGTCGATGAGGTTCTTGAGCAGCACCGGCACGCCGACGTTGGCCACCTTGGCCCCCACCATGAAGGCAAGCGCAGCGATCACCCGCCACTTGTACCGCCAGAGGTAGGGAAAAAGCCGGCGCAGCGTGGCCCAGTCGGAGCGGTCGCTGCGCGCCGGGGGGTGCCCGGCGACGGGATGGGACGATGGAGGTAGGGCTTCGCCGCTGCGGCGCATGAGGGACAATCGTGGTTGCTTGTTCTGCCTCAGATTGTGCCCATGTCCGACACTTCCAGCACCGACGCTGCCGCCACCCTCAAAAGCCTGCCCACCGACATGGAGCTGGTGCTCAAGGTCATTCCGATGCCGGCGGACTGCAACGCCAACGGCGACATCTTCGGCGGCTGGGTCATGGCGCAGTGCGACCTGGCCGGCTCGGTCATTCCGGCACGCTACGCCAAGGGCCGCCAGGCCACGGTGGCGGTGAACGAGTTCATCTTCAAGCAGCCGGTGCGGCTGGGCGACATTCTCTCGTTCTATTCGAAGCTGGTGCGCATCGGACGCACCTCGGTCACGGTGACGGTGGAGGTGTTTGCCGAGCGTTTTCGGGCGCAGGGCGAGTACATCAAGGTGACGCAGGCCACGTTCACCTACGTGGCCATCGACGACAACGGCCGCCCTCGCCCGATCGAAAAGTAATCGGCGCAAGGGGCCGATCGCCCTCAGACCTTCGAAAAATCCGGCTTGCGCTTTTCCATGAAAGCGCCGAAGGCTTCGCGCGCAGCCGGTTCCCGCAGCATGCGGCCGAAGCTCGCGCCCTCTTCGTCCATGCGTTCGAGCACGGCGGGCATCTGCGCCTTCTTCAGCAGGCGCTTGGTTTCGACAAGGGCACTCAGCGGCTTGGCCGCCAGCTTGCGGGCCTGCACCTGGGCGATGGCGTTGGCTTCGGTCGGCGGCACGATGCGGTTGACCAGGCCCACTTCGAGTGCTGCCTCGGCCATGAAAGGCTCACCCAGCAGCAGCGCCTCGGCCGCGCGGTGGTAGCCCAGCATCTGCGGCACGAGCAGGCTGGAGGCGGCCTCGGGGCACAGGCCGAGGTTCACGAAAGGCATCGAGAAAGCCGCGTTGTCACCGGCGTAGACGAGGTCGCAGTGGAACAGCATGGTGGTGCCGATGCCGACGGCCGGGCCGCAAACGGACGCGACGATGGGCTTGGGAAAGGTCGCGATGCCGCGCAAAAAGCGGAACACCGGCGAGTCCTTGCCGGCGGGCGGGGCATTCAAGAAGTCGCCGATGTCGTTGCCGGCGCTGAAAATGGTGGGGGCGCCCTGGATCAGCACGCAGCGCACGGCCGCGTCGCCCTCGGCCGTGGCCAGTGCATCGGCCAGTTCGGCGTACATGCCGCTGGTGATGGAGTTTTTCTTGTCGACGCGGTTGAAGGTAACGGTCATCACACCGGCTTCGGTGTGGACGAGAATGTCGCTCATGGGAATGGTCCTTGAATAAAAACGGGTGACGCCGCGCTCAGGCGTCGAGGGCTTCTCGCACAAAATCCAGGCGGTCCTGGCCCCAGAACATCTGGTCGCCGACGAACATGGTGGGCGCGCCGAACACGCCGCGCTCCACGGCTTCTTGCGTGACGGCTTTCAGGCGATCTTTCACCTCCTGCGAACCGGCCAGCGCGAGCAAGGCAGTGGCGTCGAAGCCCGCATTTTGAAGCACGGCGCCGACGACGGCCGGGTCATTCATGTTCTTGGGTTCGACCCACATGGCGTGAAAAATGGCGTCGACGTAAGCGCCGAAGCGCTCCGGCTCCTTCATCTGGATGCCGGTGGCCCCGCGCATGAGCAGCAGCGTGTTGATTGGAAAGTGCGGGTTGTGCACAAAGGGCACGCCGTACCGTTTGGCAAAGCGCTGCAGGTCGATGGTCATGTACGGCGCCTTGGGCACCACTTCGGCCGGAGACCGGTTGCCGGTGGCCTGAAACACGCCGCCCAGGAGCATGGGCTTCCAGACGAGCTCGGCGCCGGTGTCGGCGCAGACGTGCGGCAGCTGGGTGGCGGCCAGGTAGGCGGCGGGGCTGCCGAAGTCGAAATAGAAGTCTACGGATTTTTTCATTTGGGTCTCCTTGGGGGTGCGCTTGTTCAGGGCTCTTGTTCTTGGGGCTGTTGTTCGGGGCGCTGCTGTTCGGGGCGCTGCTGTTCAGGGCGCTGCTGTTCAGGGCGCTGCTGTTCAGGGCGTGTGCAAAGGCCACCGGGTACTCCCCCTCCGCGAATGTCCCCCGGGGCTGCGCCCCTCCTCCTTTATTTCGCTGCGCGGAGCACCCGATGCCCTGTGCACTGGGGCACGCTGTTGGTGTGCGGCCGATCAACGACCACTGCTCATAACGCGCACGTCGATGGGGTGCCTTGCGCAGCGAAATAAAGGAGGAGGCCGCAGGCCGGGGGACATTCGCGGAGCAAGGTACCCCGTCGGCGGGGGCGCCCCTGAACGAACCAACGAACGTATAACCCAGCGAACCAGCATCTCAGAACTTCTCCGACCACGGCCGCAAATCAAGCTCATGCGTCCAAGCGTCGCGCGGCTGCGAATGCAGCATCCAATAACTGTCCGCAATGTGCTCAGGGTTCAGGATGCCATCGCTTTCCTTCAGCGCATAACGCTCTGGAAAATTGGTGCGGATGAACTCGGTGTCGATGGCGCCGTCGACCACCACATGCGCTACGTGAATGCCCTGAGAACCTAGCTCGCGGGCCATCGACTGGGCCAGCGCGCGCAAAGCCATCTTCGCGCCCGAGAAGGCGCCGAAGTTCGCGGCACCACGTAGCGACGCTGTGGCGCCTGTGAAGATGATCGTGCCGCGATGCCTGCCTTTCGGGAGTTCGCGCGCCACCATGCGCTTTGCCACCTCGCGCCCGTTGAGAAAGCCCGAGAAGCAGGCCATCTCCCATACCTTGAAATACTTGCGCGCGGTTTCTGTCAGGATGCTCTCGGGCACGTTGGCACCGATGTTGAACACCATCACCTCGATGGGGCCGATGGTCGATTCGATCTGTTCGACCAAGGCGACCACTTCTTCTTCCTTGCGAGCATCGCAGCCGAACGCATGGGCGCGGCCGCCATCGGCTTCGATCTGCTCAACCAGCGGCTGCAGCTTGTCGAGGCTGCGGCGCGTCACGCAGGCGGCATAGCCTTCGCGCGCGAAGCGGCGGGCAATGGCGCCGCCGGTGGCGTCGCCGGCTCCAACGATGAGTGCGGTCTTTTGCATGGGCGTTCTCTCGCTATTCCTTGTAGTAGACGATCTGGTTCGACGTGGCGAGCAGCAAGCCCTTCTCGCTCCACAGATGCGCCGCCTGGTCGAAAAAGCCGTTGAAGAACTGCTGCCCCACCGCGCGGCCCAGCAGGTAGCCTGAGCCGACCGCCGACAGTTGCTCCGGCCCGGCATGGAAGTAGGTGGTGATCGACACGGTGCCCGCCGGCACATGCTTGGCGCGGCGCAGCCACACGCGCGGATAGAACATGTCGCTCATCGCGGCGAGCGAGCAGAAGTCGAGCGGCCGCTCCTCGGCATCACGCAGCCAGAGCCGGCTTTCGCTGTGCTGAAGGCCGCCGTCCCACTTCGCGGGAATGCCGCCGCTGATTGGGCGCATCTCGTAGCGGTCCAGCCACGCCACACCGGCCGGGCCGATGCTGAAGCGCTTGACCGCCTCTGGCGGCGGCGCCTCGGGCATGGGCATGTCGCTTTCGCCCCAGGTTTCGCGCCGTGCGGCCGTGACCACCGTCGCCGTGGTCGTCATGTTCGGCGCGCCGTTCGCTCCCGGCTGGGTGATCTGCACGGTCCAGTGTTGCGTCGAGCGGTTGGTGCGCACCGGCGTCGCCTGAACGTCGAAGGGGCCGGCCTCGAGCGCCGCCGCAAAGTTGACGGTCAATGCGAGCGGTGTGCCCAGCAAGTCGGGGTGCCGCAGCACCGACTGCAGCGCAATGGCCGCCGTGGCGCCGCCGAAGGGTCCGACCATGTTCCAGTAGTCGGGGCTGGTGGCGCCGGTGAAATGACCGGCGCGAATGTCGCTGTGCTGCAGCGCCAGGGCTTTGTCGAAGGAATGCGTACTCATGGTGATTTGCAGTGTGCCTCCGATGCGTGGCGTTATGCAGTCGTGTGCGGGACGCCGGGTTGCTGCACCGCGGTAAGTGCGGCCAGGCGGTGCAGCTTGTCGATGGTGCTCGGCCAGAGGCTGCTCTTGAACTGTTCGCGGAAGAAGCCGAAGTGGCCGATGCGCCGCGCCTGCACGTCGGCGGGTGCAATGCGCTCGACGGCACGCGGCGCGCCCGCATAGAAACTCACCAGGCTCTCGGTGCCGGCCAGCGTCATGAGTTCATCGTCCGTTATCGACAGCGCAAGCACCGGAAAGCGCACGCGCCCGTAGCTCTGCAAGGCGCTCTCGCCTTCGGCGCCCACGCTGTAGCGCGGATGAAGGCACCAGCGGCGCCATTGCAGGATGACCCCGCGCGGCAGGTCGCCCACCTTCTTGAGCTTGCGGCCCGGAAAGTAGCCGCACAGCCGCGTGACCAGCGGCACCAGCACAAACCAGAAATAGAGAATGCTGCGCTTGAGCCTGGGCGCGTTCTCGCGCCAGTAGCCGCTGCCGGCCGCGATGCTGACGAGGCCGTCTACCTGCTCCGGGCGCTGCAAGAAGCCCGGCAGTTGCGCGCCGAGGCTGTGGCCAAGAAGATAGAGCGGCTGCTCCGGCATTGCCGCCTTTGCGGCGTCGATCACGGCTTCGTAGTCGTGCGCCCAGTCGAACAAATCAGCCTCGAAGCCGCTCAGCGAGGCGCCGTTGCGGGAATCGCCCGAGCCGCGATAGTCGAAGGTCCACACCTGAAGGCCCTGCTGCGCAAGCCACTGCGCAAAGGGCTCGTAGAACGACTGGCGCACGCCCATGGCACCGCCGATGACGATGCTGGCACGGGGTTGGCCGACGGGCTCGTAGCGGCGCACGGCCACCTGCACGCCGTTGTCGACCAGTAGTTGTTGTGCCTGCATCGCTTGTCTCCTTCTCGTTGATCGATCACCGCCCCGCGGCGTAGCGAGCGGGATGAGATGCAAGGCGCGGGTGGCGGGAAACCGGAGCGACCTTCAGGGTCGTGAGGATTTCCCGACGGGCCCCGCAACGCCGCAGATCGCCCGCGCAGTAGCCGCTCTACACGCGTTCGAAGATGCCGGCTGCGCCCTGCCCCATTCCTACGCACATCGTGACCATGCCGTACTTCAGGTTTTCGCGCCGCAGTGCGTGCACCACGGTCGCCGCGCGAATCGCGCCCGTCGCGCCGAGCGGGTGGCCGAGAGCGATCGCGCCGCCCATCGGGTTGACCTTGCTCGGATCGAGCCCCAGCGTGTTGATGACTGCGAGCGATTGCGCGGCGAACGCCTCATTCAGTTCGAACCAGTCGATGTCCTCGTGCTTGAGCCCTGCATAGCGCAGCGCCGCCGGAATCGCCTCGATCGGCCCGATGCCCATGATGTGCGGCGGCACGCCCTTGCTTGCAAAGCTCACGAAGCGGGCAAGCGGCGTGAGGCCGTATTGCTTCACGGCCTTCTCGCTTGCGAGGATGAGTGCGCCCGCGCCGTCGGAAGTCTGCGAGCTGTTGCCGGCCGTCACCGTGCCGCGCGCGGCGAACACGGTACGCAGCTTGGCCAGGCCTTCGAGACTGGTGTCGGGGCGCGCACCTTCGTCGAGGTTCACCGTGCGCGTCTTGGCGATCGACTCTCCGGTCTCCAGGTTCGGCGCACGGTCGGTCACTTCGATCGGCGTGATCTCGTCCGCGAACTTGCCGGCCTTCTGCGCGGCCAGTGCCTTCTGGTGCGAGGCGAGCGCGAACTCGTCCTGTGCCTCGCGGCTCACCTTCCACTGCTGCGCAACCTTTTCGGCCGTGAGGCCCATGCCGTAGGCAATGCCCACGTCGCCTTCGCGCTCGAAGATCGAGGGCGACAGCGACGGCGAGTTGCCCATCATCGGCACCATGCTCATGCTCTCGACACCGGCGGCGATCATCACGTCCGCCTCGCCGACACGGATGCGGTCGGCCGCCATCTGCACGGCAGAGAGGCCCGAAGCGCAGAACCGGTTCACGGTGATGCCGCCGATGCTGGTCGGCAGGCCGGCCAGCACCGCGCCGATTCGTGCGACGTTCAGCCCCTGCTGCGATTCGGGAATCGCGCAGCCGCAGATGATGTCTTCGATGGCCTTGGGGTCGAGGCCGGGCACCGCTGCGAGTGCGGCCTTGAGGGTGGTCGCGAGC
Organism: Variovorax sp. S12S4; assembly: GCF_023195515.1. Classification (NCBI taxonomy): domain Bacteria; kingdom Pseudomonadati; phylum Pseudomonadota; class Betaproteobacteria; order Burkholderiales; family Comamonadaceae; genus Variovorax; species Variovorax sp. S12S4. Next base: position 2,524,498 of record NZ_JALPKR020000002.1, on the reverse strand, counting down.
AGGTCGTCGGGGCGGTAGTTGCGGAAGTAGCCGCGGTGCGACTTGCCAATGGGGGTGCGGGTGGCGGAGACGATGTAGGCGTCTTGGATTTGTTTCATGGCTTCTCTTCAGTCCTTGTGTCTTGTCTTGCTCATTCGCCCGATGCGACGATGGTCGACTGTTGTCTTGCTCCCTCTCCCGCGAGCGGGAGAGGGCTGGGGTGAGGGTTGTCTTCCTGCAGCGCCTGCAGAATCCGCTCGCGAACGGCATCCGTCTGCGTCAGCACTTCGTTGTTCCAGAACCTGAGAACGCGATAGCCCTGGGCTTCGATGAAGCGAGTCCGGTTCTCGTCATAGCTGGCCGCTTCCACATGCTGCCCGCCGTCCAGCTCAACGACCAGCTTCGCTTCGAGGCATGCGAAGTCTGCGAAGTAGGGGCCGATTGAGCGTTGACGGCGGAACTTGTAGTTGGCGAGGCGGCGGTCGCGCAGGTGGTACCAGAGCAGGGACTCGGCGTCCGTCGGGGCTTCTCGAAGGCTGCGTGCCCTCACCTAGCCCTCTCCCGCAAGCGGGAGAGGGGACCGGAGGTGTCGAGGTCTTCGCTCATGGTCCTTGCCAGATCAGTTCCGCACCGGCTTCCCCGTACTCAGCATCCCCATGATCCGCTCCTGCGTCTTCGGATGCACGATCAGCGAGCAGAACGCCTTGCGTTCGAGCGCCATCAGGTATTCCTCCGTCACGAGCGAGCCCGCGTCCACGTCACCGCCGGTGACCACGTTCGCGATCAGGCTGGCAATGTGGAAATCGTGCGCGCTGATGAAGCCGCCGTCTCGCATGTTCACCAGCTGGCCCTTGATTGTCGCGGCGCCGCTGCGGCCGCTACGCGGAAGGTGCGGCGCAGCGGCGGGCGGTAGCCGGCGTCGGCCATCGCCTTGGCCTGCTGCAGCGCCACGTACAGCAGCTCGTCCTTGTTCGGCACGATGACGTCACTGTCGAGCAGGTAGCCGAGCTTCTTCGAATCGAGCGCGCCGGTGCCGACCTTGGCCATGGCCGCGGCGGTGAAACCTTCGGTGAGGAACGGCAGGAGGTCGGATCCCGTGGAGGCCGCTGCGTTCTCGGCCGCACGACGTGCGATGTAGGTCAGGCCGCCTGCGCCGGGGATCAGACCGACACCCACTTCGACCAGGCCGATATAGCTTTCCATCGCCGCCACGCGCTTCGACGAGTACACGGCCAGCTCGCAGCCGCCGCCCAGCGCCATGCCGCGCACGGCGGAGACCACCGGCACGTTGGCGTAGCGGATCTTGAGCATCACGTTCTGCAGCTCTTCCTCCGCGCCTTCGACCGCGCCGATGCCCGCGACCACGAAGGCCGGCAGCATTGCCTGCAGATCGGCGCCGACCGAGAACATCTCGTCGGGAGACCAGATCACCAAGCCCTTGTATTCGGCCTCGGCCAAGTCGACTGCCGCGCCCAGCGCCTCGGCCACGTCGGGGCTGATGGCGTGCATCTTCGAATGGATGCTGGCGATGAGCACTTCACCGTCCAGCGTCCACACGCGCACATCGCCTTCGTCGCTGATCGTGGTGCCTGCGGTGTTGGCATCGGCCGCGTTCGCGCCGAGCACGCTCTCGGGGAAGAGCTGGCGGTCATGCACCGGCAGCTTGCGCTGCGGCACGAAATTGTTCTGCGACGCGCTCCACGAGCCTTCGGGCGTATGCACGCCGCCAGCCTCGGCCACCGGGCCTTCGAACACCCACTTGGGCAGCGGTGCCGTGCTCAGCGCCTTGCCGGAATCGATGTCTTCCTGCACCCACTTGGCAACCTGCGCCCAACCGGCCTCTTGCCAGAGCTCGAACGGGCCCTGCTTCATGCCGAAGCCCCAACGCATCGCAAAGTCGATGTCGCGCGCGCTCTCGGCAATGCTGGCCAGATGCACGGCGGCATAGTGAAAACTGTCGCGCAGAATGGCCCAGAGGAACTGGCCCTGCGGCCCTTCGCTCTCGCGCAGCAGCTTCAGTCGCTCGCCCGCGGGCTTCTTGAGCATGCGGCCATACACCTCGTCGGCCTTGGCACCTGCGGGCACGTACTCGCCGCTCTGGAGGTCGAAGCGCAGGATGTCGCGGCCAACCTTCTTGAAGAAGCCGGCCTTGGTCTTCTGGCCGAGGTTGCCCATCTCGAGCAGCTTGGCGAGCACCGGCGGCGTCGAGAAATTGGCGTAGAACGGATCGGTTTCGGCGTTCAGGTTGTCCTGCAGCGTCTTCACGACGTGGGCCATGGTGTCCAGGCCCACGACGTCGGCCGTGCGGAAGGTGCCCGAGCTTGCGCGGCCCAGCTTCTTGCCGGTGAGGTCGTCCACCACGTCGGGCGTGAGACCGAACTTTTCGACTTCTTTCAGCGTGGCCAGCATGCCGGCAATGCCGACACGGTTGGCGATGAAGTTGGGTGTGTCGTGCGCGCGCACCACGCCCTTGCCCAGCGTGCTGGTGACGAAAGCCTCGAGGTCGTCGAGCACCTTCGGTTCGGTGGTGGGCGTGTTGATCAGTTCCACCAGGAACATGTAGCGCGGCGGGTTGAAGAAGTGGATGCCGCAGAAGCGCGGCTTCAGGGCTTCGGGCAGCGCTTCGCTCAGCTTGGTGATCGAAAGGCCCGAGGTGTTCGAGGCCAGGATCGAATGCTTGGCCACGTGCGGCGCGATCTTCTTGTACAGGTCGAGTTTCCAGTCCATGCGCTCGGCAATGGCCTCGATGATGAGGTCGCACTCGCCGAGCTTGGCCAGGTCGTCTTCGTAGTTGGCTTGCTCAATGAGCACCGCATCGGCCACGTCGCCGAGCGGCGCGGGCTTGAGCTTCTTGAGGTTGTCGATGGCGCGCGAGACGATGCCGTTCTTGGGGCCCTCCTTGGCCGCCAGGTCGAACAGCACGACAGGCACGCGCACGTTGACGAGGTGGGCCGCAATCTGCGCGCCCATCACGCCGGCGCCGAGCACGGCGACTTTCTTCACTTGAAATCGGGACATGTTGATTGGTATTTTTTGGATTGAAAACGCGACGGTTTACTGGACACGATTCCAGGTCTGGGTGCGCCAGAAGGGGCCCAGGTAGCCGCGCACTTCGAGCTTCTTGCCGCCGTCGATGGGCGTGAAGCTCGCGCGGTATTCCTTGCCGTTCTCGGGGTCGAGGATCTTTCCGCCTTCCCAGACCTCCTTGCCTTCGGCCTTCTTGCCGCCGCGGATGATGTCGAGGCCCGTGATGGGCTTGCCCTTGCGATCGTCGCTGCATTCGTCGCAGATGGCATCGGGCTTGGCGTCCTTCCGGAGCGACTTCTCGATGCGGCCGATGAGCGCGCCGTTGGATTCGCCGATGCGGATCTCGGCCTTGGCCTCGCCGGTCTTGTCGTCGACATTGCGCCACAGTCCCACCGGGGTGCTCTGGGCCATGGCTGTGACAGAAATGGCGGCGAGAAAGATGGCTGCAAGCGTCGATTTCATGGGCAATGCCGGTTGAGCGATGAAGAAAGGCTGCGGCTTTATGCCAGCGCCGCTTCGGTATCCATCAACACTTTGCTGCCGGCGCGTGCGGTGCGCATCAGCGTGGCCGTCTCGGGGAACAGCTTGGCAAAGTAGAAGCGCGCCGTCTGCAGCTTGGCCACGTAGAACGGATCGGTGTTGCCGGCTGCAATCTCGCGCAGGGCCACCTGTGCCATCCGGGCGAACAGGTAGCCGAACACGAAGTGGCCGGCCACGCGCAGGTAGTCCACCGCGGCGGCGCCCACTTCGTCGGGGTTCTGGAAGCCCTTGAAGCCGATTTCGGTCGTGAACTTGGTGAGCTGGTCGCCCAGGCCTGCGATGGGGTTGATGAACTCGGCCATCTTCTCGTTCACGCCTTCTTCTTCGACCAGCTTGGCCACGAGCTTGCCGAACTTCTTCAGCGACGCGCCGTTGTTGCCCAGCACCTTGCGGCCCAGCAGGTCGAGTGACTGGATGGTGTTGGTGCCTTCATAGATCATGTTGATGCGGTTGTCCCGCACGAACTGCTCCATGCCCCATTCCTTGATGAAGCCGTGGCCGCCGAACACCTGCATGCACGAATTGGTCGCAATGTGGCCGTTGTCGGTGATAAAGGCCTTGACGATGGGCGTGAGCAGCGCCACCAGTTCACCCGAGTCCTTGCGCACCTTCTCGTCGGGGTGGTGGTGCTCCTTGTCGAGCAGCAGCGTGCAGAAGATCTGCAGCGCGCGGCCGCCTTCGGCATACGCCTTGGCCGTGAGCAGCATCTTGCGCACGTCGGGGTGCACGATAATGGGGTCGGCTTCCTTGTCCTTGGCCTTCACGCCGGAGAGCGAGCGCATCTGCGTGCGGTCCTTGGCGTAGGCCAGTGCATTCTGGTAAGCCACTTCCGTCAGGCCGAGCGACTGGTTGCCCACGCCCAGGCGTGCGGCATTCATCATCACGAACATCGCGGCCAGACCCTTGTTGGGCTCGCCCACCAGCGTGCCGATGGCGCCTTCGATCACGATCTGCGCCGTGGCATTGCCATGGATGCCCATCTTGTGCTCGAGGCCGGCGCAGAAGATCGGGTTGCGCTCGCCGAGCGAGCCGTCGGCCTTGACCTTGAACTTCGGCACCACGAACAGGCTGATGCCCTTGCTGCCCTTGGGCGCATCGGGCAGGCGGGCCAGCACCAAGTGAATGATGTTGTCCGTCATGTCGTGCTCGCCGGCCGAGATGAAGATCTTGCTGCCGGTGATGCGGTAGGTGCCGTCGGGCTGCGGTTCGGCCTTGGTGCGCAACAGGCCCAGGTCGGTGCCGCAATGGGGTTCGGTCAGGCACATGGTGCCGGTCCACTCGCCGCTCGTGAGCTTGGGCAGGTAGGTCTTCTTCTGCTCGTCGGTGCCGTGGGCTGCCAGCGCCTCATACGCGCCGTGCGAGAGGCCGGGGTACATGGTCCAGGCCTGGTTCGCGCTGTTGAGCATTTCGAACAGGCACTGGTTCACCACGAACGGCAGGCCCTGTCCGCCGAAGGCCGGGTCGCACGACAGCGCGGGCCAGCCGCCTTCGACGTACCTGGCGTAGGCGTCCTTGAAGCCCTTGGGCGTCTTCACCTCGTGCGTGGTCTTGTCGAGCTTGCAGCCTTCTTCGTCGCCGCTGATGTTCAGCGGAAAGGTCACCTCGGAGGCGAACTTGCCGGCTTCCTCGATCACCGCGTTGATGGTGTCGGCATCGGTTTCCGCATGAACCGGAAGCGCCTTGAGTTCTTCGGCGACGTTGAGCATTTCGTGCAGCACGAACTGCATGTCGCGTACGGGTGGGTTGTAGGTAGGCATCCGGAACTCTCCTGGTCGAAGCTAGATAAAAAGAAAAAGGGAAAGCGAAAAGAAAACGGGGCCGCGAGCTCAGCGCACGGGCTTGAGACGGCGGCCGGCCGGCGCAGCAACAGCAGCTTCGGTCGCCGGGGCATCGGGCGTGGCGCTGCGCGCCAGGATGTTGTCGAAGCCGATGTTGGCGCGGCCGATGGAGCCGGGCACCTGCAGGAAGCGCGCTTCGTAATGCAGCGCGAGGATCAGGCCATGGATTTCGAACGCAACCTGGCGCTCGTCGGCGTCGGCGCGCAGATGGCCTTCGCTCTTTGCTTGCACGATGGCGCGCAGAACGGCCGCCTGCCAGATGCTGACCGACTCCACGAGCGCATCGCGCACCGGGCCGGGGCGGTCGTCGAATTCGGAAGCGCCGCTGATGTAGATGCAGCCCGAGTCGATCTCGGCCGAGGTGCGCTTCATCCAGTTGGCGAACATGGCGCGCAGGCGCGGCAGGCCGCGCGGCGCCTCGAGGGCGGGAAAAAACACCTCTTGTTCGAACCGCGCGTGGTACTCGCGAACCACCGAGATCTGCAGCTCCTCGCGCGAGCCGAAGTGGGCGAACACGCCCGACTTGCTCATCTTGGTGATCTCGGCCACGGCGCCGATCGACAAGCCCTCGAGCCCGATCTGCGCCGCCAGCGCCAGCGCCGCGTCGACGATGACGGCCTTGGTCTGCTGGCCCTTCTGGGCGGCACGGACCGGCTTGGCGGGAACGGCATTGACAGACATCGTGGAAGCTCCGAATAAAACGAACGGTCGTTCTATTTTGCAGGGGCTTTGCACTTTTGGCTGTCAATGTCCTTCCGGTGCTGAAGGTTAATTGGTGCGAAGCGGGGTCGCTGCCGCCCCGCCCCGGATCAGAACTCCTGCGCAACCGGCCGCAGCACCACCTCATTGATGTCCACGTCCGCAGGCTGCTCCACCGCATAGACCACGGCGCGGGCCACGGAGTCGGCCGGGATCTGGTTGGCCTCGTAGAAGGCCTGCACGCCGGCGGCGCTCTCGGCATCGCTGCTGCCGAACTTCAGTTCCGAATCGATCGCGCCCGGCGACACGATGGTCACGCGCACGCCGCTGTTGCCCATTTCCACGCGCAGCCCTTCGGAGATGGCGCGCACCGCATGCTTGGTTGCGCTGTACACGGTGCCGATGGGCGTGAACACCTTCAGCCCAGCGATGGACGCGACGTTGACGATGTGGCCGCTGCCCTGGGCCTGCATGCGCGGCAGCACCGCGGCAATGCCGTAGAGCACGCCCTTGATGTTGACGTCGATGGTGCGGTCCCACTCGTCGACCTTGAGCTTGTCGATGGGCGACAGCGGCATCACGCCCGCGTTGTTGACCAGCACGTCGATGCGGCCGAAGGCTTCGACCGTTGCGGCCGCGAGCTTTTCCAGGTCGGCGCGCCGGGCCACGTCGGTGGCGACGGCAATGGCTTCGCCGCCCGCCTCGCGGATTTCGGCCACCACCTTGTCGAGCCGGTCGGTGCGGCGCGCTGCGAGCACCACCTTGGCGCCGCGCGCGGCCAGGTGGCGGGCAGTCGATTCGCCGAGCCCGCTGCTCGCGCCGGTGACGATGGCAACCTTGCCGCGGATGTTGTCTTGAACGGATGTCATGGAGGTTCCTTTCGGGTGTGTTGAGGAACAAGAAGTGCATGCAGTGTGGAAAATCCACGCGTTCCCGTAAATGAAATTCTTGCGACTTCAGAATTCCTGAAAATGGAATACTCTTTCTACTGCCCCTCCTGAAAGCACCACCATGGCCAACCGCCTCGAAGCCCTGCGCGTGTTCTGCACCGCCGCGGATGCCGCCAACTTCCGCGAGGCTGCGGTGCGCCTGTCGGTCTCGCCCCAAGTGGTGACGCGCGCGGTGCGCGAGCTCGAAGAAGAACTGGGCGAGCCGCTGTTCCACCGCAGCACGCGCGGCGTGCAGCTCACCGATTTCGGCCGGCAGCTTGCGGAGCGCGCCCGCGTGGCGGTAGGCGGCGTCGACGAGCTGTTCCACCAGATCGACCGGCGCACGCTGTCCCGCCACGCGGGCACGGTGCGGGTCACGGCGCCGCACATGTATGCGCGGCTCATTCCACAGGCGCTCGCTCCGCTGCTGGCAGCGCACCCAGGGCTGGTGCTCGACCTGCGCCTGTCCGAGCAGCATGCCGACGTGGTCGACGAGCAGATCGACATCGGCATTCGCGTGGGGCCGATGCGCGACGCGCGCTTTGTGGCCCGCACTGTCGGGAAGATGCCGCTGCATGTGGTGGGGGCGCCGGCGCTCATCGCAAAAGTCGGCGCCCCGCAGAGCCTCGATGCGCTTTCGGAACTGCCGCTTACCGCGCTGATCGACCTGAGCTCGGGCCGTCCGTGGCCGTGGGCGTTCAGCAAGCGGCGGATCGTCACGGTGACGTCGCCGGCCTTCGTGACCGACGACATCGACGCCGAATGCGCCGCCGTGCTGGCCGGCGTGGGCTTCGGCCAGCTCATAGCGCCGCTGGCCGAACCCTGGCTGCAAACGGGCGCGCTGGTGGCCGTGCTGGAGGCCGACGCACCGGAGCCATGGCCGATCAACGTCTACCGGCCGCAGCGTGCGCCGGTGCCGGCGCGCGTGCGGCTGGTGTACGACGAGTTGATTCGGGTACTGCGCTGAGCATGCCAGGCAGCGCAAATAAAAAAGGCGCGGCAGGCCTCCGCCCACCACGCCTCTGCTTGCTTGCCTGTTTGCTTAGAGCTTGAAAGGCACCACTTCCTGGCGCTGCTCGCCCAGGCCTTCGATGCCGAGCGTCATCACGTCGCCCTTCTTCAGGTAGAGCGGCGGCTTCATGCCCAGGCCCACGCCGGGCGGCGTGCCGGTGGTGATCACGTCTCCGGGCAGGAGCGTCATGAACTGGCTCAGGTAGCTCACGATCTTCGCGATGCTGAAGATCATGGTCTTGGTGCTGCCGGTCTGCATGCGCTTGCCGTTGAGGTCGAGCCACATCGACAGCTTTTGCGGGTTGGGCACTTCGTCGCGCGTCACGAGCCAGGGGCCGATGGGGCCGAAGGTGTCGCAGCCCTTGCCCTTGTCCCAGGTGCCGCCGCGCTCGATCTGGAACTCGCGCTCGCTCACGTCGTTGATGGTGCAGTAGCCGGCCACGAAGTTGAGCGCGTCCTTTTGCGAGACATAGCGCGCGCGCGTGCCGATGACCACGCCAAGCTCCACTTCCCAATCGCTCTTGACCGAGTTCTTGGGCAGCATGACCGGATCGTTCGGGCCCTGGATGCAGCTGGTCGCCTTCATGAAGACCACCGGTTCCGCGGGAATCGGCAGGCCCGACTCGGCCGCGTGGTCGGCGTAGTTCAGGCCGATGGCAATGAACTTTCCGACGTTGGCCACGGGGCTGCCGAAACGCGGCTTGCCCTTGACCAGCGGCAGCTTGTCGATCTTCTGCTTGCGCAGCTTGGCAATCGCGGCGTCGCCGAGTTGCTCGGGCCCGATGTCCTTGACCACCGCGCTCAGGTCGCGCAGGCGGCCTTCGTCGTCGATGAGGCCGGGCTTTTCCTTGCCGGGGTTGCCATAGCGAACGAGTTTCATGTTGTCCTTTCTTGGGGGAGACTGATTAATAAGTGGATCGGCCGCCGGAGAGATCGAACACGGCGCCGGTGGAAAACGAGCAATCTTCGGTGCAGAGCCAGCCGACCATCGCGGCCACTTCTTCCACCGTGCCGAAGCGGCCCATCGGAATTTTCGAGAGCATGAACGCGATGTGCTCCGGTGTCATCTGGTCGAAGATGGCGGTCTTCACCGCCGCGGGCGTCACGCAGTTGACGCGAATGCCGGTGTCGGCCAGCTCCTTGCCCAGCGACTTGGTGAGCGCAATGACGGCGGCCTTGCTCGCACTGTAGGCGCTGGCGTTGGGGTTGCCCTCCTTGCCCGCCACCGAGGCGATGTTGACGATGCGGCCGTAGCCCTGCTTGCGCATTTGCGCGACCACTTCGCGGCAGCAGAGAAAGACGCCGTTGATGTTGACCTCCATCACCTGCCGCCAATCGTCCACCGGATAGTCCCAGAGCTTGGTGTTGGGGCCGGTGATGCCGGCGCTGTTGACCAGCGCATCGATGCGCGGCGAGTGCATCAGCGTGGCTGTGACAGCGGCTGCCACCGAAGGCTGCTGCGCCACATCGACCTTCACCGCGAAGGCCTTGGGGCCGAGCGCAGCGGCGGCCTTGGTGGCCGCAGCCTCGTCGCGGTCCCACAGCGTGACGCTGCCGCCCGATGCGATCAGCCGTTCGGCGATGCCGTAGCCCAAGCCCGCCGCGCCGCCAGTCACCACTGCATGGCGGCCGGCGAAGTCGAGCTGGTTCATATGGTGATGCCGCCGTCTACCGTGAAGGCCTGGCCTGTTGCAAACACCGATTCGTCGCTGGCCAGGAACACCACCACGGGTGCGATTTCCTCGGCTTGCGCGAGCCGTCCCATGGGCTGGCGGGCGATGAAGGCCTTGCGGGCGGCGTCCGGGTCTTCGTTGGCGTTGATGCGTTCGCCGAGCGACGGTGTATCGACCGTGCCGGGGCACACCGCATTGCAGCGGATGCCGCGCGCCACGAAGTCGGCCGCCACGCTCTTGGTGAGGCCGAGCACCGCGGCCTTGGTGGTGCCGTAGACAAAGCGGTTGGGCAGCCCCTTCATGCTGGAGCACACGCTCGCCATGTTGATGATGCTGCCGCTTCCTGCGGCCAGCATGCCGGGCAGCGCGGCCTGAATCGTCCAGAACTGCGCGCGCACGTTCAGGTTGAACGCGAACTCCAAGTCCTTGTCGGAAGCGTCGAGGGCGGTGCCGTTGTGCACCACGCCCGCACAGTTGAACAGCACGTCGAGCGCGGGGAGACTCTTGAAGAAGGCGCCGATGGCGTCCTTGTCGAGCACGTCGAGCCTGGCGGTGCGAACGTTGGCCACGCCGGCGTAGCGTTCGAGCAGCTTCTCGTTCACGTCAGTCGCCCAGACCTGTGCGCCTTCGGCGGCCATGGCGAGCACGCTCGCGTGGCCAATGCCCTGTCCGGCTGCCGTCACGAGCACGGTCTTGCCCTTGAGTCTCATGCATGTCTCCTTGAAAGATGGGGACCGGCCGTTCAGGGTTTGGCCTGATGGCAATGGCGCGGTGCGGATCGTATTCTGAATTGGCCTTACCACTTGTCCAATTCAGGACAACCCTTAACAGCAAGCCCCTCGTGCCGCTACAGACCGTCGAACCCCAGCGCTTGTACCGCCAGATTGCCGACCAGCTCCGCGGGCTGATCGGCGACGGCGAATTCGCGGTGGGCGCGCGGCTGCCGGCCGAACGCGACCTGGCCAAGCAGCTCGGCGTGAGCCGGCCTTCGGTGCGCGAGGCGCTGATTGCGCTTGAGGTCGAAGGTTGGGTCGAGGTTCGCACGGGCTCGGGCGTGTATGTGCTCGACCGCTCGCACCGCGCAAGCAAGCCGGTAGCGCCCACGGAATGGGGGCCGCTGGAGCTGATTCGCGCGCGCCGTGTGATCGAAGGCGAAACCGCCGCCATTGCGGCCACCATCGGCAAGCGCAAGGACATCGACGCCATGAGCCGCGCCATCGAGCTGATGCGCGAGCTTGCCGACCGCGAAGTGCTGCCGCTGGACGGCGACCGCGCGTTCCACGTGGCCATCGTCTCGGCCAGCGGCAATGCCGTGCTGGTGGAAACGGTGCAGAGCTTCTGGGATTCGCGCAACGGGCCGATCTTCACGCGGCTGGGTGGGTACTTCGAGACGGTGCCCTCCTGGCGTTCGGCCATTGCAGAGCACGAGGCCATTCGCGACGCGGTGGCCGCGCACGACGCCGAGGGCGCGCGCGCCGCAATGCACATCCACATGGACAACTCGCACCAGAGATTCAGCGCGAGCTGGCGCCGCGCAAAAACTTCCTGAATCGCCAGCAGCATTTTCTTTCAGCCACTACAACGGAGACAAACCGATGAACAGCAGCAAACGCAACACCCTGAAAGCCATCGCCGCCTGCACCCTGGCAGCCACCGCGCTGGGCACCGCCGGCATGGCCGGTGCGCAGACCAAGCTCAAGTGGGCGCACGTGTACGAAACCTCCGAGCCGTTCCACAAGTACTCCGTCTGGGCCGCCGAAGAAATCAAGAAGCGCACCAACGGCAAGTACGACATCCAGGTGTTCCCGGCATCGAGCCTCGGCAAGGAAGCGGACATCAACCAGGGCATGACGCTCGGCACGGTCGACATCGTTCTGACCGGCGCGAGCTTTGCGGGCAACACCTACAAGCCGCTGGCCGTGACCTACTTTCCGTTCATCTTCCGCGATGCGGAGCATCTGCTGAAGTACGCCAAGAGCGATGTGTTCAAGGAGCTTGCCAAGGGCTACGACGACAAGAGCGGCAACCACATCACGGCGCTCAACTACTACGGCGCGCGCCATGTCACCTCGAGTGCCGCCAAGCCGGTGACCAAGCCGGAGGACATGAAGGGCCTGAAGATTCGCGTGCCTGACGCGCCGGCGTACCTGGCGTTCCCCAAGGCGCTGGGCGCCAACGCCACGCCCATCGCCTTTGCCGAGGTCTACCTCGCGCTGCAGAACAACACGGTCGATGCGCAGGAAAACCCGCTGCCGACCATCGAGGCCAAGAAGTTCTTCGAGGTGCAGAAGAACATCTCTCTCACGGGCCACATCGTCGACTCGCTGCTGACGGTGACCTCCGGCCAGCTGTGGGGCAAGCTCTCGGCCGACGAGAAGAAGATCTTCACCGAGGTGATGCAGGAAGCCGCTGAAAAGACCGGCCGCGACATCATTGCTTCGGAAGCCCGCCTGGTCGAAGAGTTCAAGAAGAAGGGCAACAACGTGATCACGGTGGACAAGGCCGCGTTCCGCGAAGCGGTGCTGAAGAACACCAAGCCCACGGACCACGGCTATCGCCAGCAGGACTACGACCGCATCACGGCAATCAAGTAACACCCCCGAAGCGGCTCACTTCGTGTAGCCGCCTCCCCCTCCAGGGGGCGACACCAGCGGCCCGGCAAAGCCGGTTCCGCGGTGTCTCCCGAAGGGGCTTCGCTTTGCTTGCCGCTGGAGCCGACCAGGAGATTGCATTGACTGACGACAAGAAAATCATTGATGACGAGGGCCACTTCCACGCGGAAGACGAGGTCGTCGACCTTTCCCACACCATCGCCGAAGGCTGGATCTCGCTCGCGATCTTCTGGATGCTTGGGCTCACGGTGTTCTACCAGTTCGTCACGCGCTACGTGATGAACGATTCGGCCGCGTGGACCGAGGAAGTGGCACGCTACATGCTGATTGCGGTGGTCTTCATCGGCGCCGCAATCGGCGTCGCGAAGAACAACCAGATCCAGGTCGATTTCTTCTACCGCCACATGCCCGCGGCCATGGGCCGATGGATGTCTCGCGCGGTCGACGTGCTGCGCACGGCCTTCTTCATTGCGGCCGTGATCATGACGGTGCAGATGATGCTGAAGATCGGCAACAACACGCGCATGACCATCGTCGATGCGCCGATGAACATCGTCTACGCGCTGTGCCTGTTCGGCTTCATCGCGATGACCTGGCGCTCGATCCAGGTGGCGCGCACTCACTGGAAGCGCGGCTACAGCGTGCTCGAACGACCCGAGTCCACCCTTGCCGACCACTGAGCCCGACGAGAACACTGCATGCTGAAAATATTCTTCCTGATCTTCATGGCGGGCGGCATTCCGGTGGCCGTGGCCATGGCCGGCGCCTCGCTGGCCTACATCCTCGTGAGCGGCAGCCTGCCGCCGTTCGTTGTCATCCACCGCATGGTGAGCGGGATCGACAGCTTTCCGCTGCTGGCGGTGCCTTTCTTCATCCTGGCCGGCAACCTGATGAACAACGCGGGCATTACCACCCGCATCTACAACTTCGCGCTGGCGCTGGTGGGTTGGCTCAAAGGGGGCCTGGGCCATGTGAACGTGCTCGGCTCGGTGATCTTTGCGGGCATGAGCGGCACGGCCATTGCCGACGCGGCGGGCCTGGGCACCATCGAAATCAAGGCCATGAAAGAGCACGGCTACTCGACCGAGTTCGCGGTCGGCGTGACCGCGGCTTCGGCCACGCTGGGCCCGATCATTCCGCCGAGCCTGCCGTTCGTGATCTACGGGATGATGGCCAACGTGTCGGTGGGTGCGCTGTTCCTTGCAGGCATCTTGCCGGGTGCGCTGCTGGCCATTCTGATGATGCTCACGGTGGCCTACTTTGCCCACCGCAACGGCTGGGGCGGCGACGTCAAGTTCTCGAGCACGCGTTTCTTCAAGGCCATGTGCGAACTGGCCGTGGTGATCGGCTGGCCGCTCCTGATGTGGCTGCTGGTTTCGAAGCTGGGCACGCCGCCGCAGCTCACCGTGTTTGCGGGCCTGGCATCGCTCTTCGTGCTCGACCGGATCTTCAAGTTCGAGGCGCTGCTGCCGATCATGACGCCGGTGCTGCTGATCGGCGGCATGAGCACGGGCCTGTTCACCCCCACCGAAGGTGCGATTGCCGCCTGCGTATGGGCCATGATCCTTGGTTTTGCCTGGTACAAGACGCTGTCCTGGAAGATGTTCGTCAAGGTCTGCCTCGACACCATCGAGACCACGTCGACCGTGCTGTTCATCGTGGCCGCGGCCTCCATCTTCGGCTGGATGCTGACCGCCACCGGCGTGACCACCGACATCGCCAGCTGGGTGCTGGGCTTCACCAAGGAAGCCTGGGTGTTCCTGCTGCTGGCCAACCTGCTGATGCTGTTCGTGGGCTGCTTCCTGGAGCCCACCGCCGCCATCACCATTCTGGTTCCCATCTTGCTGCCGATTGCCACGCAGCTGGGCGTCGACCCGATCCACTTCGGCCTGGTGATGGTGCTGAACCTGATGATCGGCCTGCTGCACCCGCCGATGGGCATGGTGCTGTTCGTGCTGGCGCGCGTGGCGGGGCTGAGCTTCGAGCGCACGACGATGGCGATCTTGCCGTGGCTCATTCCGCTGCTGCTGGCGCTGGTCGTGATTACCTATGTGCCTTCATTGGTACTGTGGTTGCCCAAAATGTTCTTCTGTCCCACACAACACGAGTTCCACGATGAATCCCTTCATTCGCCTCCATCCGGCCGACGATGTCGTGATCGCGCGCAGCCAGCTGGTCGGCGGCGCCAAGGTCGAAGACTTCGCCATGCGCGGCCTCATTCCTGCCGGCCACAAGGTGGCGACGCACGCCATTGCCGCGGGCGAGCCGGTGCGCCGCTACAACCAGATCATCGGCTTTGCGAGCAAGCCCATTGCCGCCGGCGAGCACGTGCACACGCACAATCTCGACATGGGCCCGGACAAGGGCGACTTCGAGCGCGACTACGCCTTTGGCGCCGACGTGAAGCCGGCCCCCGCAAAGCGCGAGGCCACCTTCATGGGCATCAGGCGGGCGGACGGCCGCGTGGCCACGCGCAACTACATCGGCGTGCTGACGAGCGTGAACTGCTCGGCCACCGCGGCGCGCGCCATTGCCGACCACTTTTCGCGCAAGACCAATCCGGCTGCGCTGGCGGACTACCCGAACGTCGACGGCATCGTGGCGCTCACGCACGGCACGGGCTGCGGCATGGACACGCAGGGCATGGGCATGCAGATCCTGGAGCGCACGCTCACGGGCTATGCCACGCACCCCAACTTTGCGGGCGTGCTGGTGGTGGGCCTGGGCTGCGAGGCGAACCAGATCAACGCCTGGCTCGCGACCGGCCACCTGGCGGAGGGCGAGAACTTTCGCACCTTCAACATCCAGGACACCGGCGGCACGCGCAAGACGGTGGAGAAAGGCATTGCGCTCATCAACGAGATGCTGCCGCGCGCCAACGCGGTGAAGCGCGAGCCGTGCAGCGCCGCGCACATCACCATCGGCCTGCAGTGCGGCGGCTCCGACGGCTATTCGGGCATCAGCGCCAACCCGGCGCTGGGTGCGGCGGTCGACCTGCTGGTAGCGCATGGCGGCACGGCCATCTTGAGCGAAACGCCCGAGGTCTATGGCGCCGAGCATCTGCTCACGCGACGCGCCGTGAAGCGCGAAGTGGGCCAGAAGCTGGTGGACCGGATCAAGTGGTGGGAGCATTACACCCAGATCAACGAAGGCGAGATGAACAACAACCCTTCGCCGGGTAACAAGGCAGGCGGCCTCACGACGATTCTCGAAAAGTCGCTCGGCGCGGTGGCCAAGGGCGGCACCAGCAACCTCGAAGCGGTGTACGAATATGCCGAGCCGGTGACGGCACATGGCTTCGTCTACATGGACACGCCGGGCTACGACCCGGTGAGCGCCACCGGGCAAGTGGCAGGCGGCGCGAACATCATCTGCTTCACGACCGGGCGCGGCTCGGCGTACGGGTGCGCGCCCTCGCCTTCGCTCAAGCTCGCGACCAACTCGGCGCTGTGGCAGCGGCAGGAAGAGGACATGGACATCAACTGCGGCGAGATCGTGGACGGCACGTCGTCGATCCAGGAAATGGGCCAGCGCATCTTTGAACTGGTCTTGGCCACTGCATCCGGCGAACCATCGAAAAGTGAGAAACACGGCTACGGCCAGAACGAATTCGTGCCGTGGCAAGTCGGCGCAGTCATGTAGCTCGCCCCCAGGCTGCGCGCACTTCGTGTCGCTTCTCCCTCCCCCTACCGGGGGCAACACCAGCGGCCCGGCAAGCCGGTTCCGCGGTGTTTCACGAACGGGCCTTGCTGCGCGGCCCTTGATCAAACCCATGGAGTCAACTGATGCCCAAGACCCTTCCCGCCGCTACGTTGCGATCGCAATGCGCGCAAATCTTGACAGCCGCCGGCAGCACGCTGGCCGAAGCCGAACAGGTGGCGGCCAACCTGGTGCTCGCCAACCTGAGCGGCCATGATTCGCATGGCGTGGGCATGCTGCCGCGCTATGTGGATGCGGTAGCCGAGGGCGGGCTCGTGCCCAACGCGTCGGTCAAGGTCAATGCCGACATCGGCACGATGCTCGCGCTCGACGGCCAGCATGGCTACGGGCAGATCGTCGGAGTGCAGGCGACGGAACTCGGCATCGCACGTGCGAAGCAGCACGGCAGCTGCATCTTCACGCTCGCGAACGCGCACCACCTGGGCCGCATCGGGCACTTCGCCGAAATGGCGACGGCCGAAGGCTTGGTCTCGATGCACTTCGTCAACGTGCTGTCACGGCCCGTGGTGGCGCCGTGGGGCGGCGGGGACGGACGCTTCGGCACCAATCCGTGCTGCATCGGCATTCCGCTGGCGGGGGCCGAGCCCTTCCTGCTCGACTTCGCGACCAGCCGCGTCGCGCAGGGCAAGATGCGCGTCGCCCACAACAAGGGCGAACGGGTGCCCGACGGCTACCTGATCGACGAGCGCGGCGCGCCGACCAACGACCCCGGGGTGGTGGTGGTGCCGCAAGCCAACGGCCTGTTCGGCGCGCTCATGACTTTCGGCGAGCACAAGGGTTACGGCATGGCGATGGCCTGCGAGCTGCTGGGCGGTGCACTCACCGGCGGAGGAACCTGGCACCGCCCGGCCGATACCGCCCGCACGGTGCTCAATGGCATGCTGACGATACTGATCGACCCTGCCAAGCTGGGAACCCAGGCCAGCTTTGCACAGGAAGCGACGGCGTTCGTCGAATGGCTGCGCCAGAGCCCGCCGGGTACGGGCTTCGACCAGGTGCAGATCGCCGGCGAACCGGAACGCGCCGCGCGCGTGGCGCGGGAGCGCGACGGCATCTGGCTGGACGATGCGACGTGGGGGAAATCGTCGCGGCCGGGGCCAAGGTGGACGTGACCGTCGCATAAAGACTTGCGCCTCTAGCGGCGCGCGTTGCGCGACTTCTGGCTCAGCACGATCGCAATGCCGCCCAGAATGGCCACCGAGGCGGCCGCGAGCCGCGGCGTGATCGCTTCCGACAGCAGCAGCACCCCGCCGAATGCCGCCAGGAGCGGCACCGACAGCTGCACGGTGGCCGCCTGCATGGCCGAAAGACGGGCCAGCGCCGCATACCAGACCACATAGCCAAGGCCCGAGGTCAGCGCGCCGGAGGCCACGGCAAGCGCGATGCCGGTCGCGTCCGCATGGGCGCGCGCCACAAAAATCACGCTGAGCGCCAGGGCCAGCGGCACGGCCCGCAAGAAGTTGCGTGACGTGGCAGCCAGCGGGTCGGCCACGCCACGGCCGCGAAGCGAATACACGCCCCACGCCACGCCGGCGACGGCCATCATCACGGCACCCAGGAGCGGCGGCGCGGCAACGCCGGGCAGCACCAGGTAGACGAGCCCGCCCGCCGCCAGCAGGAAACCGAGCCATGCGATCGGTCCGAAGCGCTCGCCCGAACCCAGGCCCGCGCCAAGCATCGTGAGTTGAACCGCGCCGAACAGTATCAGCGCGCCCGTGCCTGCGGAAAGGCTCAGGTAAGCAAAAGAAAAGAAAGCCACATAGGCAAACAACATGGCGGCAGCGAGCCAGTCGGCCTGCGCGGCCGAAGGCGGGCGCGACCTCAGCTGCACGACAAGCAGGAGCGTGATTGCGCCGGAAACCAGCCGGATGCTGCCGAAGCTGGCCGGGTCGATGCCCTGCCGCTGCAGTGCGAGCCTGCACAACAGCGAGTTGGCCGCGAACGCGACCATGGCCACCGCCGTCAAGGCGATAGTCTGCAGGGTGGACGGGCCGCGGCGCGCCTCGGACACAACTTCAGACATGGGACGCCACCATGAAGACGGCCCATCCCAGCAGCGCGAACCCGAGCGGCGCGCTCAGCCGATGGCCCCAGGAAACGTTCTTCTCCAGTGCCATGACCACGGCCAGCAGCAGCATCCAGCCAAGGCTGCCGGTGCCGAGCGCGAACATCAGCAGCATGAGCGCCCAGCAGCAGCCGACGCAGAAGAGGCCATGGTGCATGCCCAGCATGAATGCCTGGCGAGCTTGCGCATGGCCGCGCCAGTGCTCGATGACAAAGCTCAGCGGCGTGCGGCACTTCTCCAGGCACTGGTGCTTGAGGCGGCTGAACTGGAAAGCGCCGGCCAGCGCAATGGTCGCGGCGCCGATGACCCAGCCATGCCAGGCCAGCGTGGGCGCACTGGCCAGCAGTGCCAGCACCGCGCTGTGGAGCCCGTGCGCCAGCAGGCCGAAGGCGCCCCACACCGCCATGTAGCCGAGCCCCAGCATGGTGAGCAGGCGTGCATGGTCGGCCCGCCCGGCGGTCAGTCGGTCGAAGGCGTTGAACAGCGGCAGCGTGGTCGGCAGCATCATGGCGGCCGTCATGAGGATCCACGCCGCGGCGTAGAGCACGGCAGGCACGACCACGCCGCCGGCCGGGACGACCTGGCACAGGAAGGCGGCCGGGCCGGAGACGGTCCAGTCGCCATGTTCGAGGTAGCGTCCGTAAGGGCTGCGTGCCCAGGCCCACAACGCCAGCCACGCGAGCGTGGCGAGTGCGGCAAGAACCGGCAGGAACACGCGGCGGTGCCGGACGGCATTGCCCGGCGTGGCGCTCATGAATCAAAGACGAAGGTGCTCTGCAGCGCGTTGTGGTTCTTGATGTCGAGGTCGATGCCGAGGGCGTGGTTCTTCGACCGGTAAGTGGGCGCCTTGCCGACGAACACCGGCGCGCCCGGCACCGTGGAAAACACGGTGTCGGACAGCGTGGTCTGTCCGCCGGTTGCGCCGCGGTAGGGCTCGAGTTCGGCGTAGTAGTCGGTACCGATCTCCAGCTCGCCCTTGCCTTCGTTCACCGTGAAGCGGATGGGCGCCCGCTCGACCGACACGACCTCGCCGATGAGCTGGGCCAGGTCGGCGATCGGCCCGCCGGCTTGCCCGGTGTAGACCTTGAGCAGCGCTTCTTCCTGCTCCTTGGAGGCGTTGTCGTCGACGAAGATCGCCGCCGTCCAGTTGCCTTCGAGGATGTTTCCGGGCACATGCGCCACGGCTGCGATGGTGTTGCCGCCGACGTCGATGCCGTCGATGGTTCCCTTGTCGATGCGCCATGCGACGATGGTGTCGCAGGTGCCGTTGTCGGGGTCCTCGCCGATCCAGCAGGGACACAGGACATTGCAGTTGCAAACCTCGAGCAGGCGACCTTCCAGGTGATAGCTCATACGAACCTCCGTTCAGAAGCTACACGAACACACAGGCTTGTCGCCGCGACTCAGCGGCAAGGGGGCGCTGATCGTACGCCTCGCACCCGGGCAAGTCGAGTGCGCCATCCGGACCCATGCGGCGCCATGGGTACCCTGGGATACCCATGGGCTGCGGCGGATCAGCTCCGGCTTGTGTCGTGCGCCGGCTTGCCGACCTGGACGCTCACTTCCTCGCCCTTGATCTTCGCCTGCACGGCCTTCACGGCTTTTTCGAGCCGCGCGCCGTAGTCGGCGTCGGCCTGGCGGAAGTAGCCGATCGAGCGGTCGATGATGTCCTGCCGCGTCACGGCGCCCAGCCCGCCCGCGATGCTGTTCACCAGCCGCTCCTTGGCTGCTTCGTCCATCAGGCGATAAAGGTCGCCGGCCTGGACGAAGTCGGTGTCCTCGGGGTGCTGCTGCCACTGGTGGCTGCCGGTCCAGCCGTGGATCTCGAGCGGCGCATACACCGGCTCGTTGGTCTGCTTGGGCGCGTTGCTGAAGCTGTTGGGCTCGTAGTTCGGGCCGCGGCCGCCGTTGCCGTCGCCACGCATCGCGCCGTCGCGGCCGTAGTTCTGGGCCGTGGTCGCATGGGGTCGGTTCACCGGCAGTTGCGTGTGGTTGATACCCAGGCGGTAGCGCTGCGTGTCGCCGTAGCTGAACAGGCGGCCTTGCAGCATCTTGTCGGGCGACGGGCCGATGCCGGGCACGAAGTTGGCGGGGTTGAACGCGGCCTGCTCGATCTCGGCAAAGTAGTTGTCGGGATTGCGGTTGAGCGTGAGGATGCCGATGTCGATCTTCGGATAGTCCTTGTGCGACCAGACCTTGGTCAGGTCGAAGGGGTTGAAGCGGTAGGTCTGCGCTTCCGCCACCGGCATGATCTGCACCTGCACCTTCCAGCTCGGGAACTCGCCGCGCTCGATGGAATGCAGCAGGTCGAGGTGGTGGTGGTTGGGGTTTTCGCCGCCCACGCGCTGCGCCTCTTCGGCCACGAAGGTCTCGATGCCCTGGTTGGTCTTGAAGTGGTACTTGACCCAGAAGGCCTCGCCCTTGGCGTTCACCCACTGGAAGGTGTGCGAGCCGAAGCCGTCCATGTGGCGGTAGCTCTTCGGAATGCCGCGGTCGCCGAAGAGCCAGGTGAACTGATGGGTGGCTTCGGGCGAATGCGAGAAGAAGTCCCAGGCGTTGTTGGGCTCCTGCACGTGGCTGTAGGGGTCGCGCTTCTGCGAGTGGATGAAGTCGGGAAACTTGAGCGGGTCGCGAATGAAGAAGACGGGCGTGTTGTTGCCGACGAGGTCGTAGTTGCCTTCTTCGGTATAGAACTTGAGCGCAAAGCCCCGCGGGTCGCGCACGGTGTCGGCCGAGCCGAGCTCGAGCGCCACGGTCGAGAAACGGGCCAGCACTTCGGTCTTCTTGCCCACCTGGCCGAGAAACTTGGCCTTGGTCCATTTCGACACGTCGGCCGTGACTTCGAAGATGCCGAAGGCGCCCGACCCGCGCGCATGCACCACACGCTCCGGAATGCGCTCACGGTCGAAGCGCGCAAGCTTCTCGATGAGGTTGTGGTCCTGCATCAGCACAGGGCCGTTGACGCCAGCCGTCTGCGACTGCTGGTTGTTCTCGACGGGCGCGCCGTTTTCGGTGGTGAGCTTGCGGGAGTCGGTCATTTATGGGCTTTCCTCGTGTGTTGTGGAGCCCATGTATTTTGTCAATGTATATGACGGCGTCACGTCATATTCAACTATCGCCTCGATAGGAGGCGATTTCAGGAGGCGATCTCTCCGCGACCGGCGGCGCGCCGGCCCTGCTACCGCTAGACGATCAGCGCGATCGTGGCTTCGAGATGTTCCGACGGCGCGCGGCGGAAGCCCGAGCGCGTGAAGCGCTGCAGCTGGCCGACCACGAAGGCCGTGAGCGCGGCGGCGCGCACCTGCGCGTCGACCGTGGGGGTTGCAGAACCGTCAGCGGCGGCCGTGCCGCGCAGCACCTGGCGCAGCGTGGCTTCGATCTTGTCGAAGAACTGGTTCATGCGCTGCTGGAGCCGCTCGTTCTCGAACACCAGTGCGTCGCCCACCATGACACGCGTCATGCCCGGGTTGCGCTCGGCAAACTGCACCAGCAGCGTGAGGATTCTTGCGGCCTGCTGCGCGCCGGTGGCACCTTCGCGCTCGAGGATCTGGTTGACCAGGGTGAAGACGCTCTGCTCGATGAAATCGATGAGGCCTTCGAACATTTGCGCCTTGCTCGCGAAGTGACGGTAAAGCGCGGCCTCGCTCACGTCCAGCCGCGCGGCCAATGCCGCGGTGGTCACCCGCTCGGCGCCGGGCTGTTCCAGCATGGCGGCCAGCGCCTGCAAAATTTGCACGCGCCTTTCCCCTGGCTTGGGGCGCTTTCGCACGGGGGCGGCGGCTGCCAGCGGCTCGGTTGGAGTTTCTACGCCGGGATAGCTTGTCTCTTCGTTCTGCATGGGAGCGCGTGCAAAGATGTAATCAATTGATTCTCGCACAGGGCTGCGCAGTGAGCGCGCGCAAACGGGGCGGGAAAGCTCGTACAGAATCAAGTTCCCTGACAAAGTAAAGAGTTTTTCATGGCCAACAGCGTACTGGTGACCGGAGGGGCGGGTTTCATTGGCAGCCATACCTGCGTGGCGTTGGCCGCGGCCGGCTATGTGCCGGTGATCCTGGACAACCTGGGCAACAGCGATGTGCGCGTGCTGGAACGCTTGCGCCAGATCACGGGCAGCGCACCGCGGCTGATCGAAGGCGACGTGCGCGACAGGGCCCTGCTAGACCGCGTGCTTGGGAGCGAACGTTTCTCGGCCGTGATTCACTTTGCCGGCCTCAAGGCCGTCGGCGACTCGGTGGCCGACCCGCTCGCCTATTACGACAACAACGTGCACGGCAGCTTCGTGCTTGCTTCGGCCATGCAGCAGGCGGGCGTGCGAACCCTGATTTTTTCGTCGTCCGCGACGGTGTACGGCGAGCCCGACCATTCACCCATTCCGGAAGACGCGCCCTGCAGGCCGGCCAGCCCCTATGGGCGATCGAAGCACATGGTCGAAGAAGCACTCACCGATTTGTACCGCGCCGAACCGGGTTGGCGCATTGCACTGCTGCGTTACTTCAATCCGGTCGGCGCACATGAAAGCGGGCTCATCGGAGAGCACCCGCAAGGCAAGCCGAACAACCTCATGCCCTTCGTGTGCCAGGTGGCCGTGGGGCAGAGAGACAAGCTGGTGATCCACGGCAACGACTATCCCACGCCCGACGGCACCGGTGTGCGCGACTATGTGCATGTGATGGACCTGGCCGAGGGACACGTGGCAGCCCTACGGCATGCGGAGGCCCATCCAGGCCTCGTCACGCTCAACCTCGGCACCGGCCGCGGCGCTTCAGTGCTGGAGGTCGTGCATGCGTTCGAACGCGCGAGCGGGCGATCGATCCCTTGCGAAATCGGTCCGCGCCGGGCTGGCGATGTACCCGCGTACTGGGGCGACCCCTCGCTTGCGCAGGCCACGCTGGGGTGGCAAGCGCATCGCGGGCTCGATCAGATGTGTGCGGACAGCTGGCGCTGGCAGCAGGGCAATCCGAACGGGTATGAGGGCTGAGCCCAGCCCGCGGAGATTCATTGGCTCAGCGCGCGCGAATCATCGTGCCGTAGGCCTGGTCGGTCAGGATTTCGAGCAGCATGGCGTGCGGCACGCGCCCGTCGATGATGTGCACCGCATTCACGCCGCTCTTGGCTGCGTCGAGCGCGCCTTCGATCTTGGGCAGCATGCCGCCCGAGATAGTGCCGTCCGCAAACAGGTCGTCGATTTCGCGCGCGCTCAGGTTGGTGAGCAGCTTGCCGTCCTTGTCGAGCACGCCGGGCGTGTTGGTCAGGAGCATGAGCTTCTCGGCCTTGAGCACGGTGGCGAGCTTGCCGGCGACGACGTCGGCATTGATGTTGTAGCTCTCGTTCTCCTCGCCGAAGCCGATGGGGCTGACCACCGGAATGAAGGCGTCGTCCTGCAGCGCCTTGACCACGCTGGGGTCGATGGAGACGATGTCGCCGACCTGGCCCACGTCGTGGTGCAGGTTGGGGTCGGCGCGGTCGGCCATCTTGAGCTTTTGCGCGCGGATCATGCCGCCGTCGCGGCCGGTCAGGCCCACGGCCTTGCCGCCGGCCTGGTTGATGAGGCCCACGATGTCCTGCTGCACTTCGCCGGCCAGCACCCATTCGACGACCTCCATGGTCTCGGCGTCGGTCACGCGCATGCCCTGGATGAAGCTGCCCTTCTTGCCCAGGCGGTTGAGCGCCGCCTCGATCTGCGGGCCGCCGCCGTGCACCACCACCGGGTTCATGCCCACCAGCTTGAGCAGCACCACGTCTTCCGCGAAGTCGGCCTGCAGGGCCGGATCGGTCATGGCGTTGCCGCCGTACTTGATGACGATGGTCTTGCCGTGGAACTTGCGGATGTACGGCAGCGCCTGGGCCAGGATCTCGGCCTTGTCGCGCGGGGGAATGTTGAGGACGGGGTCGGTCATGGGCGGGCAGGCTCCAAAACGGTGAGGACGATGAATAGAGGAAATTGTCGCAACAAGCGGGCCGTCTTGCGCGCTGTCACGGGCGCAGCCAGCGCGGCACCTTGAATCGCACGATCATCAGGTACGCACCCACATAGGTCGTGACGAACAGCAGGCAAAACAGCATCAGCACGATGGTGTTGTTCCAGAACAGCACGGCCGGCACCACCGACAGCGCTGCGAACATCCAAAGGTAGGGAGAGGTCCTGTTGTTGCGGGCGAGCAATTGGCGGGCCTCGTCGTCCGCGAACGCCACCCGCACGATGCGACGAAAGATCAACTGGTGAAAGTGCAGCGCGTCGGCCGTGCCGGGCGACTGCCCGCGCGCGAGCTTGCGGTAGATGGAAAACAGCGTCTCCCAGACCGGGTAGATCAGCAGCAGCATCGGAAACCACGGCGAGACGACGCGGTGCCGCTGCACGAGCGTGACGCAGGCCACGGCGATCACCATGCCCCACACATAGGCGCCGCCGTCGCCGGCAAATATCTTGCCGCGCGGGTAGTTCCAGATCAAAAAGCCGACGGTGGCGCCGACCAGGCAGACCATCATTGCCGCGAGCTGGCGGTCGCCCACCTGCAGCGCCACGTGCGAAATGGCAAGGCAGACCAGCACGGCCACGGTGCCGGCCAACCCGTTGTAGCCGTCGATGATGTTGAAGGCATGCGGCAGCCCGCCGATGGCGAGCGCCGCGAAGAGCACGGCGCCATAGGGAACCAGCGCCAGCCAGCCGTCGACAGCCTCGACGCCGGTGCGCGACAGGCTGAGCCCGAGCATCCAGCAGGCTAGCAAGGCGGAGCCGATGGTGAGCCCCAGCCGGTAGCGCACCCTCACGTTCTGCGTCACGTCCTCGACGATGCCGGCGATGACGGCCGGTGCAATGCACAGCAGCGTGAGCATCGAGGTCTTGACCGGCCACGACACGTTGAACGGATCGGTTCCGGTGATGCCGGCCGCCAGCCAGGCCACGCCCATCCCGAACATGATTCCGGCGCCGCCAAGGCGCGGCACGTGGCCCTTGTGGAAGCGCTGGGGCATGTCCGTGCCATAGAGCCGCGCATGCCGTCGCGCCCGGCGCATGAACAGCTGCACCGCGAAGGCAGAGGCAAAAAAACTGATGACGATCAGAGCAATCATGTGTGGGTGTTGGGGAACTCTAGAATTCCCGAGCGAAATTAGACCATGCCAGCGCCCTCCCCCTCCCTTCCCCCCATCACCGTTTCGATCGTCAGCCACGGTCAGCTTGCGCTGATAAGGCCGCTGCTCGAGCAGTTGGACCGCTTCAGCGGTGCATCGACCGCCAAGGTCGTGCTCACGCTGAACATCCCCGAACCCGATGTGCTGGCGGGCCAGGAATGGAGCTTTCCGGTCGAGCGCATCGAAAACGCCCAGCCCAAGGGCTTTGGCGCCAACCACAACCAGGCATTCCAGCACTGCGAAACGCCGTGGTTCCTGGTGCTCAACCCGGACATCCGCTTCGACGGCGACGTGCTGGCGCCGCTGATTGCACAGGCCGCGCCTGACGCCGGCCTGCTGACGCCGCGCATCCTGGAGCCGGGCAAGAGCACGCCCGAGCAGCATCGCGAGATCATCACGCCGCTCGAAATCGTGACCCGCCGGAGGCCGGGCTATGAACGCCCGGCGGTGCCAGCCTGGATTCCGGGCCTGTTCATGCTGTTTCGCAGCAGCGCCTACCGCCAACTCGGCGGCTTCGACGAGCGCTTCTTCATGTACGGCGAAGACTTCGATATTTGCGCCCGGACTCAACTCGCGGGCTGGAAGCTGCAGGTCGGAGAAGACCTGCTGGCGCGCCACGAGGCCCAGCGCGCCAGCCGCAGCAGCAAGAAGCACCTGTACTGGCACGTGACCAGCTTGCTGAAGGTGTGGACTTCGGGCGCCTTCTGGCGCTACAGGCGCCTGAAGGCGGGCACCCGCTAAGCCAGGCCTCGCGCGGCGAGCTACCCGTGCTCGAGCAGGTCCTGCGCCACCGCGTGCCAGCCGCGCCCGAAGCGGTCATAGCGGCCGCGAGCGGCCTCCAGCATCACCGGACCGAGGCGCGCAAGCCTCGAGCGGGGCAACTCGGCCCTGAAGCGCTGGTGCGCCACCTTGGCGCGCTGGGCCTCGACGTACTTCGGTTGCACCTTCGCGCCGAGGGAGCTCAACCGGTCCAGCAGCGCCTCTGCCCTGCGCAGCCGCGCCCAGTGCTTGTCGCCGCGCTCGACGAAGGCCTTGCCGATCTTTGCGGAGAGCGTCGGCCGGCGCGCGCCGATCTGGTTGCTTGCATGTTGCCGGTAGTCGATGAGCGGCTCCGCCAGCACATCGACACGGCCGGTGGCCGCGGCCACCGCGCCGAGCCACTCGTCGTGCACCCAGCCCTCGGGGAACGGCAACGCGAATTCAAGCAGTTCCTTGCGAAACATGGTGGTGGCACCGGTGACCAGATTGCGCCGCAGCAGGACGTCGAAGGCGTTTCCGTTCGCAATGGCGGCCAGCTCGGCGGGGCGCACTTCCAGTGCGTGAAAGAGCGAAGTGCCCAGCGGCGCGAGCTCGGCGTCGACCAGGCGGGCATCGGTGTGCAACAGCAGCAGCTCGGGTGCCGCCTCGAAGCGGGCCGCCATGCGGGCCAGCCGACCGGGGTGCCACACGTCGTCCTGGTCGCTGAGCGCGATGAGCTCGTGGGTGCATGCCCACACCGCCTGCTCGAAATTGCGCGTGACCCCCAATGCCGGCGAATTCTGGAAAACGACGAGCTCGACGCTTTCGGCAGCGCCGCAGCGGCCAGGGTGCTGCGCACCGTGGCAATGGTCTCATCCGTCGAGCCATCGTCGGAAAGCACGATCTGGCTCGGCGGCCTGTCTTGCGTGCAGATGCTGCGCACCTGCGCCGCCACAAAGCGGGCGCCATTGCGCGTGCAAAGCGCGACTGAAATACCCGGCATCTTCAAACCGGCGCCAGGCGCGGCGGCCACGCGTAGCTGAAGTCTTCGCGAGCGAGCATGAGGTTTGGGCTGTAGGCGGGGTCGTTCTTCAGCAACTCGCCCCAGCGTTGCTGCATGTAGGCGGCATCTTCCTGGAATTGGCGCTTTCCCTGCTGGGAGGCATTCGTGGGGTAAATAGCCGGTGGGTGAAGGAACAGCTCCGCATGTGGCGTCCACAGGTTGCGCAAGCCCGAAGCGCGCAAACGGAGACAGAAGTCTATGTCGCTGAAAAACTCCTTCGGATGCACCTCATCGAATCCGCCGACCTGTTCGTAGTGTCTTTTCTGGATCACCATACATTCGGCTGAGACGGCCGAGAAAGATTGGATCAGCGCGGCGCGTCCGCCGTAGCCGGGTCTTCCCGCGGGCATTCCGCGATGCGGATGGGTTGCGATGTCCTTCGCGTCCAGGATCAGACCCGCGTGCTGAAGCGTCTTGTCCGGATACCAGAGCCGCGCGCCGACAGCGCCGACGCCAGGCTGCAGTGCGAGGCTCACCATCTCGCTCAGCCAGTCGGGCGAAATGACTTCGATGTCGTGGTTGAGCAGTGCGATCACATCGCCTTGCGCGATGGCTGCCGCACCGTTGTTCAGCGCTGGATAGCTGGAACTCCGGTCGTCGCGCAGCACCCGAATGTTCGGGTGGTCCGCGGCAACGGCCTTCAACCAGGCCAGCGTCGCAGGGTCGTCGGAACCGTTGTCGACGATGATGATCTCGTAGCGCGAGTAACTTGTCTTCTGCAAGATGGAGCCGACGCACTGGCGCACCCGAGGCAGCGCGTCGCGCGTTGGAATGATCAACGAAACCAGGGGCAAGACATCAGGCAAGGCGTAATGCACCCGGTAGCCGAAATCCAGATGCTCGGCAGTGGCGCGCACACCCGTGCGCACAAAGTGCTCATTCAGTGCCCGCTCGCCCGCGATAGCCGCATAGGGCTTGGCCGTCATCGAACGGGCCGTGCTTTCGGCATGCACCCGCCAGTGATAAAGGACGCGGGGATGTGTTGAATCTGCTCGGGCTCCACGCGCTCCATGCAGCGCAGTACCAAGTCCCAGTCCTGCGAACCTTCGAGCCCCGCGCGAAAACCGCCAACCGAGCGCATGAGTTCGGTGGACAGCACGCCGAGGTGGCTGAACATGTTCTGCGAGCGAAAGAGATCAACGTTCCAGTCCGACTTGAAATACGGCCCGAAGCGATGGCCGCCTTCGTCGACCTTGTCCTCGTCCGAGTAGATCAGCTGCACGCCAGGGTGCTCGGCAATGCAATCGGCCACCCAGAACAATGCATGGGCCGGCAGCAGGTCGTCGTGGTCCATGAGCGCCACCCAGGGTCCCACGGCCAGTTCCAGCGCGCTGTTCGATGCCGCGGAGATATGGCCGTTTTCAGCCCGGAACACCACTTTGATGCGGGGATCTGTCTCGCTGTACGACTTGAGTACCTCTCGCACCTCGGCCGAAGGCGAAGCGTCGTCGGCAATGCACAGCTCCCAATGCGGGTAGACCTGCCCGCGAACCGACTCGATGGCTTCGCGCAGCCACGCCGGGTTGGGGTTGTAGGTCGGCATCAGCACGGAGATCAGCGGGCGGTCTTTCATCGCCGACACACGCTGCGAGATCTTTTCGCGCAGTTCAGGCGTGAGAGTGTCGTAGCGCCGCACCCACTTGGAATAATCGTTGTAGCCGCCGAGGCGCCGGCGCAACTCCCATCGAATACCGCGCCAACCTGACTTCTGGAACAACTTCCAGGCCCGCTGCATGCGCCTTACCACCCTGAACCTCGCCAAAGTGCGTCCAAGCCAAGACCGAGCCGATCAAAAGATTTCATATTGCGTGCCCGAAGAAGCGGAGTCGGGCTTGTGGGGAATACTGGAACAGGTAAGCGAGGCCGGAGAGGGAATCACCCTACCAGGCACGCGGGCGGCGGACGATTATCTTCGGAACTCTTCAAGGCAAGTGGCAGGACTTGCAGCTGCCATGCCAAGAAGCACCCGAGAGCTACCCGTAAAATCGCTCGATCACCACTGGCCGCACAGCGCAGAGCACTGGACTGTTGGCGCATGCGGCGCCTTTGCAAACCGACGGTGCCAGGAATAAAGCCGCGTCTGGCAATATTGCGCCATACCCATTGAAGAGAAACAACGTTTGACCAACATCGGCAACGAAGAACTGGTGCTCATCGCAATCCAGTGTGACGAATATCTCGGTGGCGACTATATCGCCGGCCTGGCAGACACTTTCGGAAGCGTATGAGCCAAATTCACTCCAATTTACATCGGAATGCCTGGGCTGATTGGTGGGAAGGCACCCGCCGTACAGACATCTGGTGGACGCTTGCGTGGTTCGACATTGTGCTGCGCTACCGTCGCTCGATGCTTGGCCCTCTATGGCTCACGTTGAGCATGGGGGCGATGATCGGCGGCATGGGCCCCCTTTATAGCTCCCTGTTTGGTACAGAACTCTCCAAGTTCTTTCCCCACCTTGCACTGGGAATCATCTTCTGGGGCTTTTTCTCCAGTGTGGTGACGGAGTCGTGCAATGCCTTTGTGGGCTCTTCCAATTACCTCAAGCAGGGCTATTTTCCGATCAGCTTGTTCGTCTGGCGGAGCATCGCCAGAAATCTGATTCAATTTGCACACCAGATCGTCCTCTACGTTCCAGTTGCGCTTTGGGCGGGAATCTCTCTTTCAGCGTCTGCGCTGCTGATCATTCCAGCAATGGTTATTGCCATCATCAATGCCCATGCGCTTGGACTGCTGCTCGGCCTCGTCTGCACCCGCTTTCGAGACGTGACGCAGATCGTCAGCAGCGTGATGCAGATGCTGATGTTTCTGACGCCTGTGTTCTGGCTCCCTGAGAGTCTGCCTGACCGCGCCAAGTACATCCTCTGGAATCCGTTTGCCCAAATGCTCGACTTGCTGCGGACTCCATTGATGGGAGGAGTCGCCACTTCTCACAGTTGGTGGGGGATTCTGGGGTGGACGGCTTTGACGCTCGTCGCCTCCACGCTCCTGTTCTCGAAATACCGTCGACGTGTCGTCTACTGGCTCTGATACATGGCTTCCATTTCACTAAAAAACGTTGCTGTTAATTTCCCGATCTACGGCGCGGGAGCGGCATCCTTGAAAAAGACACTGGCGGCGTCCGTCACCGGCGGCAGGTTTGGGAAGGAAACCGGCGTCACAGTCGTTCAGGCACTGAGCGACATCAACCTCGAGTTGAAAAGCGGCGACCGGCTGGGGCTGATCGGGCACAACGGCGCGGGCAAATCGACCCTGCTACGCACGTTGGCGGGCGTCTACGAGCCTTCCGCCGGCGAGTTCCGGCGCGAAGGCACCGTATCGAGCCTGATTGATCCGTCCCTGGGCATCGAGCCCGATGCAACGGGCATCGAGAACATCATGCTGCGCGGCCTCGTCATGGGGCTGAGCAAGAAGGAAATCGACCGACTGACGCCTGAAATCTGCGAGTTCAGCGGACTTGGGCAGTACGTCGACATGCCGGTCCGCACCTATTCGACCGGCATGATGATGCGGCTTGCCTTTTCGATCTCCACCAGCGTGGAAGCAGACATCCTTCTCATGGACGAATGGCTCTCCGTCGGTGATGCCGACTTCACCGAGAAAGCGGAGAAGCGCATGCGAGACGTGGTTTCGAAGTCCGGCATTCTGGTACTTGCCTCTCATTCGCCGACGCTGATCGCCAAGGAGTGCAACATGGTTCTCAAGCTCAGCCATGGCCGACTCGAAGAGGCCGATCTGTCGCAGCTCGAGATGTGATCTGAGCCCGCTGGGCTGGCACCGCTCGCCCCTGGGTTCTCGTCCTGAAGCGCCATGAAGGCGCTGTGAGACGACCCAGGGCGTAGCACATCGCTCTTCTCTCCTAATTGGAAGAAAGAATTGCGCACTTTCGATTTGCCGATTTGGCAGAATCGTGGTGCCGCGGCGAATTCTTTCCGCCGCAGAACTTTGTGCGCTTTTCTAATTAGGGGCTTCCATGAAGAAACATGCGGTGGTTACGGGCATTACGGGTCAAGACGGCGCCTATTTGGCTGAACTGTTGCTTGCCAAAGGGTACGTCGTCTACGGCACTTACCGCCGCACCAGTTCCGTCAACTTCTGGCGCATCGAGGAACTCGGCATTCAAAAAAACCCCGATCTGCATCTTGTCGAGTACGACCTTACCGACCTGGGCAGCTCAATCACACTGATTCGCGACGCCGCGCCGGACGAGGTCTATAACCTTGCTGCACAGAGTTTCGTGGGCGTCAGTTTCAATCAGCCCGTGGCCACCGCGCAGATCACGGGCGTAGGCGCGCTGCACCTCCTCGAAGCCATTC
This sequence comes from Variovorax sp. S12S4, assembly GCF_023195515.1. NCBI lineage: Bacteria > Pseudomonadati > Pseudomonadota > Betaproteobacteria > Burkholderiales > Comamonadaceae > Variovorax > Variovorax sp. S12S4. The sequence continues at coordinate 2,493,159 of NZ_JALPKR020000002.1, read as the reverse complement.
GTCTGGTCAATCCGAAAATCCGCTTCTATCAAGCTTCCACGTCGGAGATGTTCGGCAAGGTGCAAGCCATTCCCCAAGTCGAGGAAACGCCTTTTTATCCTCGGAGCCCCTACGGTGTCGCAAAGCTCTATGCGCACTGGATGACCATCAACTACCGGGAGAGCTACGGCATCTTCGGTTGCAGCGGCATTCTTTTCAATCACGAGAGCCCCTTGCGTGGCCGGGAATTCGTGACCCGCAAGATCACCGATGGCGTCGCAAAAATCAAGCTGGGCAAGATGGACGTACTGGAGCTCGGCAATCTTGACGCCAAGCGCGATTGGGGCTTCGCGAAAGAGTATGTCGAAGGAATGTGGCGCATGCTGCAGGCGGAGGAACCCGATACCTACGTGCTGGCAACAAACCGCACAGAAACTGTGCGTGACTTCGTCCGTATGGCGTTCAAGGCCGCTGGGATGGCGATCGAGTTCAGGGGCTCCGGCGAAGCAGAGTCTGCGGTCGAAACGGCGACGAGCAAGACCGTGATGCGCATCAATCCGAAATTCCATCGCCCGGCCGAGGTGGAGCTTCTGATCGGCAATCCCGCCAAGGCCAAGGCTAAACTTGGGTGGGCGCCTGCCACCACGCTCGAACAGCTCTGCCAGATGATGGTGGATGCCGATCTTCGGCGGAATGCCCAAAGCACGTCGTTTTGAAGATTCTGCTACGTCGGCGCCGAGAAGGAGTTGCGATTTACTTTCGCTGGCGTGCCAAGGCCAGTGTGGTCCGGTTGTTTGCTCAATGAAGTTTTATCTCACGAGTCGAAGAAACTCTTCCGAGAAGCGATCGATAGTGAATCTTTCTTCATAGACCTTGCGCGCTTCAAGCCCGAGATCGGACATTCGGGCTCGATCATGGAAAACGGTCAGCATTTGTTCGGCCAATGAAACTGCATTCTCTGCCTCAAAGAGAAGGCAGGATTTCTTGTGCTCCAGTATCTCTGCGACACCGACGTTCGGATTGATGATTGACGGCTTAGCCAGCATCGCAGCTTCAACGACCACGAGCGAAAAGGCCTCGTCACGAGAGCAGCAGACAACAGCATCGACGCCAGCCAGCAAACCAAGCAATTCGCCATGGCTCAACAGGCCTAGATATTCGATCTCCGGCACAGTTCCCATTCGCTCGCGCACACTTGACCAGAAAGGCAGATTTTGCTCGGAGAGCTTGCCAGTCAACAGGAACTGGCAGGAAGCACGCACATCCTCTGGCAGCAGAAGAATGGCGTCAACGAACAAGTCCTGTCCTTTGCGATGCTCTATCGTTCCCGCAAGCACAAAGGTGCAGCGGTCCGCTAAAGGCTTTTTTGAACCTCGCCGCTGCGATCCGGAATTCCGTTATAGAGCACATCGGCTCGAAAATCGGCCGGCAGGTAACCGCGAGCGTATTCGCTGACACAAAGCAGCCGCACGCGCGTTCTGTCGATTCCCGGCTCTGCTTCCAATGCTGCTTGAAGCGCCTGCCCTTCGTGCAGCCACCAGATCACGTCGAGATCGTCGATGGCTTCAACTTGGCGGACGACAGCGCTCACAGCCATCGTATTCACCACCACCGCATCAAAATTCCTTGCGAAACGCTCGAACAGGAAATGCCCTTCGCAAAGTGATTCATCCACAATCACCACCACGCCCGCCTGCTCCAACTCCCTTCGCATTGGACCATCTTCAGGTGCCACTACGACGGGAAAACCCCCACTTCGCAGCACCGCGACCGCTGCGCACAAAAGCATGCGCGGGGCGCCGGTCAGCGAAAGCTCGTGCGACACGAACAGGACGTCGGGTCCCGTGTAGGTGGCACTTGCATCGATATGCGACGCAAAAATCTTGTAGTCGAACCGAAAATCGCGGTAAAGCACCTTCTTCATCGAATCCGTGAAATTCGGATCTTTCGAAAGGTACGCCCCCATCGCTTTAACGCGTAGATGTCCGCCTTGTATTTGACAGCCTTTGCACCCCAGGAATGATTCCCGATGTGATACAGAACAGCATGCGGCGTGTAGACGCAGCGATACCCCGCATCCAGCAGCTTGTAGCTCAGATCCATGTCCGAGTGGCCATCGGGCGTGTTGATTGGATCAAAACCGCCGATGCGCCAAAACACTTCAGTCTTGAGCGCGCAGCACGCGCCCGACAGGATGGACACATTGCGCACGTACTTGTGCATGGACAGGAATGAGTCGGTCGCTTCTCTAGGGAGATTGTTGTATGCAGTACCGCAAAGACCTGGCGTCCCCGAGATCATGCCCGCATATTGAATGGTCTCGTCCTCGTGGAGCAACTTAGGCGAAACACCTCCGACACCCGATATCGAAAGGTACTCGATGAGCTTTTCGATCCAGTCGGATTGGGCGGGAAATACATCGTCGTTGTAAAAAACCACGATCTCTCCAGTGGCGGCGCGCGCGCCTTCATTGCACTTGTCGGAGAAGTTGTACTTCTTGTTGTAGGGCAGAAAGACAATATGTGGCGAACTGCGGAATTCGTCTTCGAGCTGTTCGGCCAGCGGCCCATTGCAGACGACCACCACTTCGTAGTTTGGATAGTCGGTTTTCCCCAAGATCGCATTCAACGCAAGTTTGAGGTTCTTGAATGAATCCGAAGGAATGACGATAGACACCTTGACGGTCTTCGGCACCGCGACCTCGACATAATTGACGTGGGGAAGAGGTTTCGCCTTTCCTTGGATGCCACGCCGGACAAGCGCATCGTCCAGCGCTGCAATGTTGGACTCGCGTGCAAAATCCTTTCCGCCGCTTGCCGCAGAGCCCGGAATCGAGCGCCAGAGATAGAGCACCCGCTCAACGTGCACGATCTCTCGAGCTACTTCGGCCATGCGCAAGGCAAGATCGTAATCCTGCGAGAAGTTAAATTGGCTTCGGAAGCCTCCCAGCGCATCGACTGCGTCCTTCTTGTAGACCGTCAAATGCCCGGTCAACATGGAGTTGAACAAGATCTCCGGCGACCAATCCGGTTTGAATATGAAATCGGAAAGTCGGCGCTCCGATGTATCGTCTATCTTGCATTCGTCGGTGTAGATGAAGTCGACACGCGGGTTCTTGTTGATGGCATCCACGACCCAGAAGAGCGCGTCTCCCGGCAGTTCATCGTCGTGATCCAGCAATGCGATGAATTTGCCCTGTGCCATCTCGAGTCCGGCATTGGACGCCGCAGCGATGCCGCTGTTCCTCTCGAGCACGCGATAGCGCACGCGAGGATCGTTCCTTGCATATTGCTCAAGGACTTTTCGTTGATCGGCCGTCGGCGAACAATCGTCCACGGCACACAGCTCCCAGTTGTCATAGAACTGCTCTTGCAGCGACTCGATGGCGCGAGCCAACCATTGCACTGGAGTTTTATAGACCGGCATGATCACGGAGATCATCGGCTTTTGTTCGAATCTGCTGATGGATTCAAGGATCTCGCGAGGGGCAAGCTCCGCTTGCTGACTGGCGTAGATCTGGCGAGCAATATCCTCGAATGGATCAGTTCCCGAAGTGAACGTGTCGGGTGCTGGCGAGCTCTTCAACCCGAGTTCTTCCTCTTCAACGGCGCGAATGGAGTTGCGCAGGCCGCGCAGACCAGACTGGCTCAGCACCTGAACACCCCGGCGGGCCAAATTCGAGAACCCACCGGCACGTTGAGAGAGCGCCGGCAGCAGCTTGGCTGCACGAGCGACCCGCCTCTTTTGAAGACCAACCCAGCGAAGAGGCTTGGTGACGCGCCAACTCGTGGATTTAAATATTTCGTCAACTTGCGACTGACGGAGGTTCAACACGCTCTCAAGCGTGCTCGTATGCGTGCGAAGGGTTTGAAGCGCCTCAAAGAGCTGCTGCGCCTCCCTTGCGCCCTCGCTCAACCTTCCCCGCAGTTGATGGACGTGACTCTGCACAACATTGGATCGAATATCTGCGTAGAGAGCCGCCTTGCGGGCGTCGCGCAACTCAGCGGTGCGTACCGCCAGAGCTGCTTCGAGGTCTCGCGCCGAAACACGCAAGCCCGCAAGTTCATCTTCCGGCAGGGGCTTAAGCTTCGACCAGGCATTTCCTGATTGGTCGAACTGCGGCGGACCAGAGCCGCGCAATGCGAGGGGGCCCGCATCCACGATCACTCCCTGCCCCGAAATCACACGCGTACCAAGTCGGTTATCGGCCGGCATCTTCTTGCGAATCACACAAACCGAGTTCAAAAACTCGACCGCGTGGATATGGGCAAGCACCTTTTCGTCGAATGCAACGCCGTAGGTTTTGGCGAACGATTCGAGTAGCGCGGTCCGCGCGTCGGGAACGCCCCAGTGCTCATGGTTGACGACATCTGCAAGCCGCTTGAAAAATGCCACTGAGGACGTCGGACTGAACAAGCCGCCCTCAAATTCGGCCCAATAAGAGCAATGCAGATCCTCGACGACGAACAAGCCTCCGTCCTCAAGGCGCGAAAAGTAGCGCTCGAAGGAACGGATGATGTCACTGGACCGGTGCGAGCCGTCATCGATGACGAGATCGAATTTTTGTGAATAAGAAACGACAGCGTCCTCGACCTGATCAGTGTTTGCGTCACCCACAACGACATGTATGCGGTGGTCATCGTAAGTCAGCTCTCGGCATGCCTCGTTGATGTCGCATCCAACGATATACGTGGCGTGCGGAAAATACTCGGCCCAGATTTCCAGAGACCCGCCGTTCTGAATACCGATCTCCAGAATTCGCAAGGGCTTAATTTTCAGCTCCGAAAACAGTCGCTCATAGATAGAGATATAGCTCGACCATTTGTCCGAGAGCTTGCCTTGATGAGTGGAATAGAGTGTTGCGAGTGTGCTGCGTGCCATATGGTTATTTATTGATGCGCCGCTCAGCCAAAGCGTCGCTCGCAGAAAGCGTCTGTGTCGGACCGGGCTCAAAGAAGCGAGACTTTCTCTGATTTGCTTGCAAAACGCTCGCGCGCATCAAGCCAGCAACGGCTTTCCTGCGCTTCTCGCTGACCACAGCGAGCATGTTCGGAACCAAGATGTTCTCACCGCCTACAAGCGGACCTGCCAGAGCATCTCTGACGGGTTGGCCGACAGAAACAATGGCCACGCCTGCGTCCGAGCACAAGAATTAACGGTCGCAGCAGGCGGACTGGCTTCGGCTATCGGCCAACCCAAAGTATTCAGGAATCTGTAGCTCGATCCGCGTCGAATGTTGGTCAGCTGTCAATTGAATACTTCTGCGCTGGCGAAGACAGAACCTGCCTCGTCTTTTATCGATAGCTTCGGCGCGATCTCAAGGTCTGGCCATTGGATATTCAAGACGGTGTCATTCCAGACAATGCATCGCTCGTGCGCCGGCGCGTAGTAGTCCGTAGTCTTGTACAAAAACTCGGCCGTTTCGCTCAGCACCAGAAAACCGTGCGCGAATCCTGCCGGGATCCATAGCTGCTTGTGGTTGTCCTCGCTGAGCTCCTCGCCCACCCATTTACCGAAGGTCGGCGATGACTTGCGAATATCCACGGCCACGTCAAACACGGCGCCTCGCACCACACGCACCAGCTTTCCTTGCGGCTGCTGGATCTGGTAATGCAGCCCCCGCAGCACGCCTTTGGCAGAGCGCGAATGGTTGTCCTGCACGAACTCTATATGCCGCCCGACCGCCTCGTCGAATGCCTTGCTGTTGAAGCTTTCATAGAAGAAGCCTCGCGCATCGCCAAACACCTTGGGTTCGATGATCAGCACCTCGGGGATCGCGGTTGGCGTCGCCTTCATGAGCGCACCTCCTCGGCCAGCAGATGATTCAGATATTTGCCGTAGCCATTTTTCTGCAATGGCGCTGCGAGCTTTGCCAACTGCTCCCGGTCGATGAACCCATTGCGCCAGGCGATCTCTTCAGGGCACGCGATTTTCAGCCCCTGCCGATGCTCGAGCGTTGCGATGAACTGCCCTGCTTCGAGCAAGCTCTCGTGCGTGCCGGTATCCAGCCACGCATAGCCGCGCTGCATGATCTGCACGTTGAGTTGATCGAGGTCCAGGTAGGCCTGGTTGACCGCGGTAATTTCCAGCTCGCCGCGCGCGCTGGGCTTCACGGCCTTGGCGATGTCGACGACCTGGTTGTCGTAGAAATAAAGGCCCGTCACGGCGTAGCTGCTCTTGGGCTTGGCCGGTTTTTCTTCGATGCTGCTGGCCTTGCCTTGTGCATCAAAGGCCACAACGCCGTAGCGCTCTGGGTCGTGCACGTGATAGGCGAACACCGTGGCGCCCGCCGATTTCGCATCGGCATCGGCCAGCAGGTGCGCAAAGTCGTGGCCATAGAAGATGTTGTCGCCCAGCACCAGCGCGCTCGGCGAATTGCCGACGAACTTGTCGCCGATGATGAAGGCCTGCGCGAGCCCGTCGGGACTGGGCTGCACCGCGTACTGCAAGTTGATGCCCCATTGGCTGCCGTCGCCCAGCAGCTGCTGGAAGCGCGGGGTGTCCTGCGGCGTGCTGATGATCAGGATGTCGCGCATGCCGCCGAGCATCAGCGTGCTGAGCGGGTAATAGATCATCGGCTTGTCGTACACCGGCAACAGCTGTTTGCTGAGCGCGAGCGTGGCGGGATGCAGCCGGGTGCCCGAGCCGCCGGCCAGGATGATGCCCTTGCGTTGCGTGGTCTTCGTGGTCATCGTTGTATTTCTTTCTTGCTTTCTCTGCTTACTAGGCAACGCGCGTTCAAAGGGTCTCGCGCAGCATGCGGGCGACGCCTTGTTGCCAGTGCGGCAGCACCAGGCCAAAGGTGGATTGCAGCTTGCGCGTATCGAGGCGCGAATTGGCCGGCCGCGTAGCGGGCGTGGGGAAGGCACTCGTGGGTACGGCTTCGACCTGTTCGGGGCCGGCCTTGAGCTCTACGCCGGCTTGGCGCGCCTGCTCAAGCACAAAGCGTGCATAGCCGCACCAGGTGGTCTCGCCGCCGGCCACCGCGTGATACAGGCCGGCTTTGGAAGGGTCTTGCAAAGTGGCACGAATCGCATGCGCCGTGACATCGGCCAGCAGTTCGGCACCTGTCGGGGCGCCAAATTGGTCGTCGATGACGGTCAGCTTGTCGCGCTCCTTGGCAAGCCGCAACATGGTCTTGGCGAAGTTGCCGCCGCGCGCGGCAAACACCCAGCTGGTGCGAAAGATCAGGTGCTTGGCGCAGTGCTTGGCCACCAACTGTTCGCCTTCGAGCTTGGTGCGGCCATACACACTGAGTGGGCCGGTGGCATCGTCTTCTTGCCAAGGCTTGCTGCCGCTGCCATCGAACACGTAGTCGGTGGAGTAATGCACCATGAGTGCACCGATCTGCCCGGCGGCTTCGGCCACCACGCCGGGCGAAGTGGCGTTGAGCTTGCGCGCGAAGTCGGGCTCGCTCTCGGCTTTGTCCACGGCCGTGTGAGCCGCGGCATTGACGATCACGTCAGGCCGCACCTTGAGCACAGTCTCGGCCAACTGGTCGGGACGGCTGAAGTCGGCGTTGAAGTCGGTGCTGTCGAAATCGAGCGCCACCAGTTCGCCCAGCGGCGCGAGGCTGCGCTGCAACTCCCAGCCGACCTGTCCGCCCTTGCCCAGCAGCAGCAGCTTCATGCGGTGGCCTTGGCCGCGGGTGCGGCGTCGTATTGCTTCTCGACCCATGCGCGGTACGCGCCGCTTTGCACGTTGCGCACCCATTCGGCGTTCGCGAGGTACCACTCGACGGTCTTGCGGATGCCGGTGTCGAAGGTTTCGGCGGGCTTCCAGCCCAGCTCACGCTCCAGCTTGCGTGCATCGATCGCGTAGCGCCGGTCGTGGCCGGGGCGGTCGGTAACGTAGCTGATCTGTTCCTTGTACGGTTTGCCATCGGCGCGCGGGCGCAGTTCGTCGAGCAGCGCGCACACGGTGTTCACGATCTCGATGTTGGGCTTCTCGTTCCAGCCACCGACGTTGTACGTCTCGCCGAGCTTGCCGGCCTCGAGCACGCGGCGAATGGCGCTGCAGTGGTCCTTCACATAGAGCCAGTCGCGCACCTGCATGCCGTCGCCGTACACCGGCAAGGGCTTGCCAGCCAGGGCGTTGACGATCATCAGGGGATGAGCTTCTCGGGGAAGTGGAACGGCCCGTAGTTGTTGGAGCAGTTGGTGGTGACCACCGGCAGGCCGTAGGTGTGGTGCCAGGCGCGCACGAGATGGTCGCTGGCGGCCTTGCTGGCTGAGTAGGGGCTGTTGGGCTCGTACTTGTTCTCTTCGGTAAAGGCGGGGTCGGTCTTGGAGAGCGAGCCGTAGACCTCGTCGGTCGACACGTGAAGGAAGCGGAAGGCAGACTTTTGCTCAGCCGGCAGTGCGCTCCAGTAGCCGCGCACCGACTCGAGCAGGCGAAAGGTGCCGAGCACGTTGGTTTGCACGAAGTCTTCGGGGCCATGGATAGAGCGATCCACGTGCGATTCCGCGGCAAAATTCACGATAGCGCGTGGCTTGTGCTCGGCCAACAGGCGATCGACCAAAGCGCTGTCGCCGATGTCGCCCTGCACGAAGATGTGGTTCGGGTTGCCGTTGAGCGAGCCGAGCGTCTCGAGGTTGCCCGCATAGGTCAGCTTGTCGAGATTCACGATGGACTCGTTGCTCTGCGCCAGCCAGTCGAGTACGAAGTTGGCGCCAATGAAGCCCGCGCCGCCGGTTACCAGGATCATGAGTCTCCCCGAAGTTTCGAATCAATGACAATTATCCCATTGGTCGAATTGTCAAAAATCCATGGTCGGCTCTTCGCGGTCCCAGCCTACAATGGCGTTAATGCAGGAGAGCGAGTAGTTCTTTTTACTACTCCACCGAAGGCGCAAACTCCCATAAACGCTCAGGTCGGCCGAACGAAACCGTTGAAGTTCTTTCAAAGAGTTTCGTGGCATGTACTGCACCAACTGACACGCCGTCTGGAGAGCCATCACCTTGCGTGATGCACCGAAGGAGCAAACCCGTTGCGGGCGCAGCGGGTGAATCTCTCAGGTACCGAGGACAGGGGGAGCGGCAACTTGTGACGGTGGTCGTCCGGTTGTTTGCTATTTATTCGATAGCAACCTCGCCCGCGGTTCAAGCGCTTCAACCTCAAAGGTACTTGAAATGCGCGTGATCGTTCTTGGCGCCGGCTTGCTCGGCGTGACCTCGGCTTACTACCTCCAGCAACTCGGCCACGAAGTAACCGTCATCGACCGGCAGGCCACCCCCGCCGCCGAGACCAGTTTTGCCAACGGCGGGCAGATCTCCGTCAGCCATGCCGAACCCTGGGCCAATCCGAGCGCACCGCTCAAGGTGCTGCAGTGGTTGGGCAAGGAAGACGCCCCGCTGCTCTTTCGCATTCGCGCGGACATGCGCCAATGGCTCTGGGGCTTGCAGTTCCTGCGCGAATGCACCCCCGGCCGCACGAAGCACAACATCGAGCAGATCGTGCGCCTGGGCACCTACAGCCGCGAAGTGCTGCAGCAATTGCGGCGCGACACCGGCATCGCCTACGACCAGCGCACGCAAGGCATCCTGCACTTCTATACGACGCAGAAAGAGTTCGACAGCGCTCTTGCGCCCGCCGAGCAGATGCGCGCACTCGGCTGCGAACGGCAAGTCATCTCCGCGGATGAGGCAGTGAAGATCGAGCCCGCCCTGGCCCACATCCGTTCGCAATTGGCCGGCGCCACTTACACGGCAGAAGACGAATCCGGCGACGCCAACCTCTTCGCACGCGAAATGGCACGCCTTGCGACAGCAGCCGGCGTGAAGTTCCTCATGAGCCACACGGTGACTGCGCTGCGCGAAGCGGGCGGCAGCATCGACCACGTGGAAGCTACCGACAGCGAAGGCCGCTTCCAACGCATTCGCGGCGACGCCTTCGTGCTTGCGATGGGCTCATTGAGTCCGCTGTATGCCGCGCCGCTGGGCATTCGCCTGCCGATCTATCCGGCCAAAGGCTATTCGGTCACGCTGCCAGTCAAAGACGCGACGAAGGCGCACCAGGTTTCGCTGACCGACGACGAGTTCAAGCTGGTGTTCTCGCGCTATACGTCGGCCTCCGGCGACCGCCTGCGCATTGCCGGCACGGCCGAGCTCAATGGCTACGACCGCGACTTGAACCGCGTGCGCTGCGAAGCGATCGTGCGGCGCGTTGAACAGCTCTTCCCCGGCGCCGGCGACACCACGCAGGCGCAGTTCTGGACCGGCCTGCGCCCCGCGACGCCGAGCAATGTGCCTTTGATCGGCAAGACGAAGCTGCCCAACCTGTACCTGAACACCGGGCACGGCACGCTCGGCTGGACGCATGCGTGCGGCTCGGGCAAGTCGGTGGCGCGGATCGTGAGCGGGCTTGCACCCGAAGTCGATTTTGCGTTTGCCGGCATGCCTACGCCAGCAGCGCGCCTGCTCCAGCCGGCCTGATCTGGCCGTGGCGGCGGTCAGTCGTTGCCGGTAAACACCGTCAACACCCCCGTATACCCATACAAGTGGTGCCGGGCAATCTCCCCCGCCGCAAAGAAACCGACCAGCGGCACGTCGCCCAGCGCGTGCCGCACGATCTGCAACTCGGCGCCCGGTGCGCCGAAGTGTGGCCCGCCGCGCCCCGAGCAGCTCACGTACACGGCACCCGCGATGCGGCGCGCCGGGTGCGGCGCTGCTTCGGCCTCCCCGGCCGCCACCGCGCGCGCGGTGGCCAGGGTCTGTTCTTCGGGCTCCAGTTCTTCGCGGATTTCCGCGCAGATGCGCATCAGGTCGGCGCGTGCGGCCTGTGCATTGCGCCGACAAAAGGTCAGGCGCATGCCGGCCTCGGCCACGTCGGCAATGGCGATGCCGCGCCGCGTCGGGTCCAGCCCGATGATGTGGCGCACCAGCACGTCGGCGCCCAGGTCGCCGGTGCGGCGGATGCCGTCGCTGCCCGCATCCGCCAGGCCCACCAGGGTGGCGCGCACGGCGTCGATGGCTTCCTGCGGGCGCTCAAGTGACACCTGCAGGTCGGCCAGCAGCACGTCGAGTGCGGGCTCGCCATCGAGCTTGAGCAGCAGGTTGCCGTCGGCCTCGGTGATCTCGCGCTCGCGCCCCGCGCCGGAGCGCAGCGGCTGGCAGCCTTGCGTAACGCGCGACACCAGCCGCACGCCCTCGCCGAACACCACGCCCGACAAGCCACCCGAGAACACGCCGCCCGCAGCGCCGTGGCCGCGGATGTTTCCGTTGCCGCCGACCGCAAACTGCAAGGCGCCCGCACGGCCTGACGAGAGGCCGCCGAACAGATAGCCGGTGTCGGTGCGGCCCGCCATCTCGCCGATCAATTCGGTGAGATCGGGGGTGGCCGGGTCCGCATGCACCAGCGCCGTATGCGCCTCGAAACCGCTCATTTCCGAGTTGCCCAGTGGAGCCACGCCGGAGAACACACGATATTGGTCGCTCGGCAGCGCGCAGAGCATCAGGCTCAGGCCGGGCTCGTCGAAGTATTCGGCATTGTTGGCCGACACGCCGATGCCGACGGTGCCGGACCAGTCGGTCACCTCCGGAAGCTCGGCGCTCAGGTGGTCGAGGATGTCTTGCGCATCGGACGCGTAGTGGTCGGTGATGTAGAGCAGCCCGAGCGTCGGCGCCGACGCGTAGTCGGGCAGCGCCATCTGGGCGCGCAACTGGGCCAGCACAAGGCCGGCCGCCATGCGCCATTGCGGATGGGTGGCGTGACCGGAGGGAAACAACTTCATGATGCGTGCCAACCCGTTCTCTTCAAGATGTGTGTATGTATGACGTCAGCGCCGTCCGGTCGTTCGCTTTCGCGCGGCGGTCGGCGCCTTCTTTTTGGCGGCGGTTGCTGTCGCCTTCCTTGCGGCCGGCTTTGAAGCTGCGGGAGCGGCGGCCGGTGCGGGCACCTTGAGCTGAGCCGCGTCGTGCAGGGCCGACGTCGCAATCTGCTGGAACTGCTCGGTCAGCGAACCCCACCATTGCATCGGATCGATCACGCCACCGTCGCCGCCCGATGCGGAAGCAGCCGAGGCCGGCTTGCTGCGGGCTTTTTTGGCGGGTGCCGGCGTTTCCTCCTCCGCCTCGACTTGTGGCTCAGGCTCCGCCGGCGGGGCAGCAACCGGCGCAGCCGGAGCCGCCTGCTTGGTGAACGCGCTCGCGATATCTTCCATCCGCACGTTCATGCCGCGCAAGGTCGAAAGTGTCATCTTCTGCACCTCGAGCGCCTGGATGGTGGCCTTGAGCGCATGGCCGTTCTGCTCGAGCCAATATTGCACTGTCTTGAGCTCCTGGATGCGCTTGTCGACCTCTTCCACGCTGAGCGTGGGCGCCACCCAGCTCGCAAGGCTCGGCAAACCGGGCACGGCGCTCGTGGCAGCGCCCGATCCGGCGGCGGCACCGCCTGCGAGATTCTTCAGAAAGTCGAATCCGGGGACGAATTGACTGAAGTCAAAAGGCTGGCTGGCGTTGCTCATGCAGGGGTCTCCGGGTTGGGTTTTCTTGTGATGCCAGCTTACTCCAACGCACCGGCGATTTGGGCCTGAGGCCCTCGCGTTTACCTGCCCGGGACTGTCACAGCTCCGCGCGAACCTTGCTGAACACTTTCCAGAATGCGGCGTCCTGCGAGGTCGCGAAGTTGATGCGCATCATCGTGCTCGGCGGCCTGCGCGCATGGAACAGCGAACCTGGCGCGAGCAGGTAGCCCTGGTCGAGCATGCGCTGCGTGAGCGCGTCGGTGTCCACGCCAGTATCCACCCAGCCGAACAGGCCCGCAGGCTCCGAGGCAAAGGTGCAGCCGTGCGCCATGGCCAGCTTGACCGCGCGGCTGCGCGCGCCGTCGAGCCGGATGCGTATGCGATCGGCATGCCGGCGCAGTTGCCCCTGGTCGATGCACCACGACAGCGCCCGCTCGAACAGCGTGGGCGTGGTCAGCGTGGCCAGCAGCTTGGTTTCGAGCAGCCGCTCCTTCAGCTCCGGCGAAGCGGCCAGGAACCCGATGCGCCAGTTGGGCGCGAGGATCTTTGCGAACCCGCTCACGTAGATGGTGCGCTGCAGCCCGTCGAGCGCGCTGAGCCGCGTGGCGTGCTCGGGCGCGAGGTGGCTGTAGGTGTCGTCCTCGACGATGTGAAAGTCGTGCTCGTTGGCCAGCTTCAGCACGCGGTGCGCGCTGCCCGGCGTCAGGCTGTAGCCGGTCGGGTTGTGCAGCACGCTCACGCTCACGAAGAGCTTGGGGCTGTGCAGCGCGCAGTACTGCGCCATCACTTCCAGGTCGGGTCCGTCGGCGCGGCGCGGCACCGGCAGGATGCGCATGCCCAGCGCCTCGAGCCGCGCGAATTCGAGCGCCCAACCAGGCTCCTCCACCATGACCGGATCGCCCGCGCGCAGCAGCGTGCGGCTCACGATGTCCAGCGCATGCGTGGCGCCGACCGTCGTCACGATCTGGTCGGGCGCCGCCGGCACATTGATGCCCACGAGCTTGTTCGACAGGCTGCGGCGCAGCGCGGCATCGCCAGACGGTTCACCGTACTGGAGCGACAGCTCCTGCAGCGCGGCTGTATTGGTCATGCGGCGCACCGCGGTCGGCATGAAAGTCGACGACATCCAGTCCGGCGGAAACACCCCCATGCCCGGCTGCGGCTTGTCGCTCGGCCGATGAAACATGCTGCGGATGAGCGAACTCGCGTCGGCCGGTACACGCGAGGCCATCATCTGCGCGACCATGGGCGCCGCATTGGGCGGGCGTCCCTCCGGGGCGGGCGCCGCATCGCGCACATAGAAGCCGCGCTGCCGGCGCGCCTCGACCAGGCCCTGCGCCAGCAGTTGGTCGTAAGCTGCCACCACCGTATAGGGGCTCACGCCCTGCTGGCGCGCGCATTCGCGCACCGAGGGCAGGCGCGCGCCGGGCGGCAGCAGCCGGGTGCGAATGCGCTCTGCCAGCCGGTCGGCCAATTGCCCTGTGAGCGACTGGGTGGAGGTTCGTGTCAGCATCGGCCTTGCGCTTCTGTGTCGAGTGGCAGGCCAATACAGTTTTCGAATATGTTCGATCAACTGTATTGGAACTGTAATGGTCCCAAAGTTTAGAGTGTATGCAATGAACTGGCAAGAATTCACCGCGCTGCTGGTGCTGGCCACGGCGATGAGTTTCTCGCCCGGTCCCAACACCACGCTCTCCACCGCCCTGGCCGCCAACGGCGGCTTGCCGCGCGCCATGCGCTTCGTGGTCGCGGTTCCCGTGGGCTGGACGCTGCTGCTGGTGCTGTGCGCGGCCGGCATCGGGGCCCTGGTGGTGGCTGTGCCATCGCTGCGCCTGGCCATCAAGGCGCTCGGCGTGGGTTACCTGCTGTGGCTTGCCTACAAGCTGAGCGGCAGCGCCACGCTCGGCCGCGCAGACAGCGCCAGCCTCCACATCGGCTTCGGACAGGGCGTGATGCTGCAGTTCGTCAACATCAAGGCGTGGCTGCTCGCGCTCACGCTGGTGGCCGGCTGGATTGCGGGGCAGCCCAATGCGCTCGGGCGCTTCGCCATCGTCGCCCCGGTGATGCTGATCTACGCCTTCATCAGCAACTTCACTTATGCACTGGTCGGCGCGCTGCTGCGCGAATGGCTGTCCAAAGGCAAGCGCCTCCTGTGGTTCAACCGCGCGATGGGGATGGTGCTGGTGCTCACGGCCTGGTGGATGCTGAGCGTATGAGCAGCAGGTTCAACGTCAAGGAAGAAACCCTGGGCATGTGGCTGGGCGTGATCGGCGTGGCGCTTTTCGCCGTCACCCTGCCGATGACGCGGCTGGCCACCGGCACGCAAGACGCGCCGCAGCTTTCGCCCTGGTTCGTCACGCTGGGCCGCGCCGCATTGGCCGGTGTTCTCTCGACGATCTTCCTGGTCGCCACGCGATCGCCTCGGCCCGCGCCGCACCAATGGAAGCCGCTCGGCATGGCGGTGCTCGGCAATGTGATCGGCTATCCGCTGCTGCTGGGCTATGCCTTGCGCGTGGTCACGGCCAGCCATGCGGCCGTGGTCACCGCGCTGCTGCCGCTGGTGACCGCCGCGGTCGCCGCCCTGGTGCTGCACCAGCGCGCGCGGCTCGGCTTCTGGCTCTGCGCCGTTGCAGGCAGCGTGCTGGTCGTGCTGTTCTCGCTGCTGCGCGCGAGCCAGAACGGCCACGGCTTCGGTTTCGAATGGGCCGACCTGCTGCTGGTCGGCGCGGTGATTGCGGCCTCGTTCGGCTACATCTACGGCGCGCAGGTCACGCCGTCGCTCGGCGCGGAGCGCGTGATCTGCTGGGTGTGCGTGATGGCGCTGCCGGTCACCCTGCCGGCCACATTTGCCTTGTGGCCGCAGGAACCCATCGTCACCACGGCCTGGGCGGGCTTCGTCTATGTCGGCGTGTTCTCGATGTGGATCGGCTTCTTCGCCTGGTACCGCGGCCTTGCGATGGGCGGCGCGCTGCGTGTGAGCCAGACCCAGCTGCTGCAGCCCTTCTTGTCGATACTGGCCTCCATTCCGTTGCTGGGCGAGCCGCTCGATGTGGTTACCCTCGGCTTTGCCGGCGCGGTGGTCTGCACCGTGGTGCTCGGCAAGCGCCTCTCCCAGCCGCAGCCCGCTCCTGCCGTTTCGCCGCGTTCAGCGCGCGCCGAACAATCCTGACATTCGCCCCTCACCTCACCCGCCTGAAAGAAGAACCCATGAACTGGAAACTCGCCGCCCGCGCCGCCAAGATGAACCCGTCGGTGCTGCGCGAAATCCTCAAGGTCACCGAGCGCCCCGGCATCATCAGCCTGGCCGGCGGCCTGCCCTCGCCCAAGACCTTTCCCATCCAGGCCTTTGCCGACGCCTGCGCCGAGCTGCTGCACAAGGACGGCCAGGCGGCCCTGCAATACGCCGCGAGCGAAGGCTATGCGCCGCTGCGCCAGGCCGTGGCCGACATGCTGCCGTGGAACGTCGATCCCGCACAAGTGCTCATCACCACCGGCTCGCAGCAGGGCCTGGACCTTGTCGCCAAGGTGCTGCTCGACCCGGGCAGCAAGGTGCTGGTCGAAACCCCCACCTACCTTGGCGCGCTGCAGGCTTTCGGTCCGATGGAGCCTGAACCCGTGAGCGTGGCCAGCGATGACGACGGCGTGATCGTCGAAGACCTGGTGGCCAAGGCGAAGGATGCCCGCTTCATCTACCTGCTGCCCAACTTCCAGAACCCCACCGGCCGCACCATGACCGAAGAGCGCCGCGCCGCAGTCTCCGCCGCGGCCGCTGCTGCGGGCCTGCCGATCGTCGAGGACAACCCCTACGGCGAACTGTGGTTCGACGAAGCGCCGCCGCTGCCGCTGACCGCGCGCAACCCTGAAGGCTGCATCTACCTGGGCTCGTTCTCCAAGGTGCTCGCGCCCGGCCTGCGCCTGGGCTTCCTGGTCGCGCCAAAGGCCATCTATCCCAAGCTGCTGCAAGCCAAGCAGGCGGTCGACCTGCACACGCCCATCTTCACGCAGCGCATGGTTTCGGCGGTGATGAAAGACAACTTCCTCGACAGCCACGTGCCCACGATCCGCGCGCTCTACAAGCGCCAGCGCGACGCGATGATCGCCGCGCTCACGCGCGAGATGGCCGGCCTGGACGTGAAGTTCAACGCACCCAAGGGCGGCATGTTCCTGTGGGCGCGCATGCCCGAGGGCATCGACACCGTGGCGCTGCTGCCCAAGGCGGTCGAGCGCAACGTGGCCTTCGTTCCGGGCGCGCCGTTCTACGCGGGCCAGGGCGACCCGCGCACGCTGCGCCTGTCGTTCGTCACGGCCAGCGTCGAAGAGATCGATGTCGCCATCGCCGCGCTGGCCCTGACGCTGCGCGAAGAACTGGCGCTAGCGGCCGAACGCAAGCTCGCGCCCGAACCGGTCTGAGCCGCCATACGCGCCATACAGAGAGGTACCACCATGCACATTGCGATACTGACCTTCGACGGCTTCAACGAACTCGATTCGCTGGTGGCGCTCGGCGTGCTCAACCGCATCAAGAAGCCGGGCTGGCGCGTGACCCTGTCCGCGCCCAGCGCCACGGTCACGTCGATGAACGGCGTGACCGTGCATGCGAGCTCCACGCTCGAGGCCGCCGCCGAGGCCGAGGCAGTGCTCGTCGGCAGCGGCATTCGCACGCGAGAGATTGCAGGCGACCCCGCCATCATGAGCGTGCTGCGCCGGCTCGACGCCAAGCGGCAGCTGATCGGCGCGCAATGCTCGGGCACCCTGCTGCTCGCCAAGCTGGGCCTGCTGGGTGCGGTGCCCGCATGCACCGACCTCACGACCAAGCCGTGGGTGCAGGAGGCCGGCGTCGAGGTGCTCAACCAGCCCTTCTTCGCGAGCGGCAATGTGGCCACCGCCGGCGGATGCCTGTCGGCGCCGTACCTCGCGGCTTGGCTCATCGCGCGCAGCGAAGGCGTCGAGGCTGCGAAGAGTGCGTTGCACTATGTCGCGCCGGTGGGCGAGAAGGACGACTACGTGGCACGGGCCATGCGCAACATCGAGCCGTACCTCCCGCAGGTTGCGGCAACCGCGACGGCCTGAAGACGCATTGCCGTTCACACCATGATCAGCCTCGCCACGCTCGCGTTATTCCTCCTCGCCGTTCTCGCGCTGTTCCTGTCGCCCGGGCCGAACATGGCCTTCGTGCTCTCGCACGGCGTGGCGCACGGGCCGCGCGGCGGGTTTGCGGCGGCGCTCGGCATTTCGTCGGCCGACCTGGTGCACACGCTTTTTGCCGCCACCGGCGTCACCGCGCTGGTGGCGGCATGGCCTCCTTCCTTCGAACTGCTGCGCTATGCGGGCGCGCTGTACCTGCTGTGGCTGGCGGTGCAATCGCTGCGCAGCAGCAACGGCGGATTGCCCGGCGGCACACGCGCGCAGCCCTCCGCCTTCGGGCGCATCGTGCGCATGGCCTTTTTCAACAACCTGGTCAATCCGAAGGCGCTGCTGTTCTTCATGGTGTTCCTGCCGCAGTTCGTCGACCCGGCGCGCGGCAGCGTGCCCTTGCAACTGGTGCAGCTCGGCGTCATGCTCTCGGCTGCCGCGCTCGCGTTCAACACGCTGCTCGGCGCATGCAGCGGGCAAGTGGGCCGCTGGCTGCAGCGCCGCCCGGGGGCTGAAAGATTCCAGCGCGGCCTGCTGGCGCTGGTGATGGTCGGCCTGGCAATTCGCCTGCTGCTGCTCGACCGTCCTTCCATGCCTTCTGCCCTGTCCGCCACACCTGCTCAAGGAAGCTGAACACCATGCTCAACATCTGGGGCCGCATCAGTTCGATCAACGTGCGCAAAGTCGTCTGGTGCGCGCAAGAACTCGGGCTCGACTTTCAACGCACCGAAGCCGGCGGCCGTTTCGGCGTGGTGCAAACGCCTGAATACCTGGCGCTCAACCCGAATGCGATGGTGCCCACCATCGACGACGGCGAAGGCAGCGAGCGCGTCACGCTCTGGGAATCGAACGTGATCGTGCGCTACCTGTGCGCCAAGCATTCGCACGGCAAGTTCTACCCGAGCGACCTGCCCGCGCGCTTCGACGCCGAACGCTGGATGGACTGGCAGCAGACCACGCTCAACCGCGCCAGCCGCGACGCCTTCGTGCAATGGGTGCGTACAGTGCCGGCCGAGCGCGAACCCGCGCTCATCGCAGCGTCGGTGCGCGCGAGCGAAGCCCTGTTCGCGATGCTCGACGCGCACCTTGCACGCCAGCCCTTCATGGCCGGCGACCGCTTCACCATGGCCGACATCCCCATCGGCTGCGAAGCGCACCGCTGGTTCGGCCTGCCGCCGGCCGAATACCAGCGCCCCAGCTGGCCGAACCTCGAACGCTGGTACGGCGAACTCCTCTCCCGTCCGGGCACGCGCGGCGTGCTCGACCTCCCGCTCGAATGACACCATGAAACCCCGCCCGTTCAAACAAGTCGACGTCTTCACCGCAACGCCCTACCTCGGCAATCCGCTTGCCGTGGTGCTCGACGGCTCCGGCCTGGACGACGCCGCCATGCAGCGCTTTGCGCAGTGGACCAACCTGTCGGAAACCACCTTCCTGCTGCCGCCGACCGAGCCCGCGGCCGACTACCGCGTGCGTATCTTCACGCCGGACGGCGAGCTGCCTTTCGCGGGCCACCCGACCATCGGCAGCTGCCATGCCTGGCTGCAGGCCGGCGGCAAGCCCAAGGCGGCGGGCCGTGTGGTGCAGCAGTGCGCAGCCGGCCTCGTGCCGCTGCGCCTCGAAGGCGAGCGCCTGGCTTTCTCGGCCCCGCCGCTCAAGCGCAGTGCGCCCAGCCCCACGCTGCTGGCCAAGGTGGCGGGCGCGCTGGGCCTGAAGGCGCAGCAGATCGTTGCGGCGCAGGTGCTGGACAACGGGCCGGTCTGGTTCGGCCTGCTGCTCAGCGATGCGGACACCGTGCTGCGGCTCGTGCCCGACCATCGCTTGCTCAAGGAGCTGGGCGTCAAGGCCGGCGTGGCTGGCGTGCCCGCGGCAGAGGGCTCGTCGATGCTCATCGGCCGTTCGAACCGCGAGGCGCGCGCCTTCGGCGGCAAGGCTCAGGCCGCAGAAGGCGACGGCCAGAAGATCGACCTGGAGGTGCGCGCTTTCGCAGCGCCCATCGGCGTCGAAGAAGACCCCGTCACCGGCAGCCTCAACGCCGGCCTTGCCGAATGGCTGATTGCCGACGGGCACATGCCCGCGCGCTACGTGGCCGCACAGGGCCAGTGCCTCGGCCGCGCCGGGCGCGTGTACATCGAGCGCGACAGCGACGGCGTGGTGTGGGTCGGCGGCGATGCCGTGACCTGCATCGACGGCCAGGTCACGTTGTAGGGGCAAGGCACCATGACCGCGCAACTCGACCACCTGGTGATCGCCGCCGCCTCGCTGGCCGAAGGCGTGGCGTGGTGCGAAGCCATCCTGGGCGTGACGCCCGGCCCCGGCGGCGCGCATCCGCTGATGGGCACGCACAACCGGCTGCTGAACATCGCGAGCGAGGCGTTTCCGCAGGCGTACCTGGAAATCATTGCCATCGAACCCGGCAAGCGGCCTTCGCGCCCCGGCACGCGCCGCTGGTTCGACCTGGACGATGCCGTGCTGCAGGCAGGCCTCGTGCGGCGCGGACCGCGGCTGGTTCACTTCGTTGCGCGGGTGCCCAATGCGCATGCGACGCTGCAGGCGCTGGCGCACGACGAGCGCGCGCACATCGATCGCGGCCACCTGCTCGAAGCCTCGCGCGACACACCCGCCGGCCGGCTCGAATGGCAGATCACCGTGCGCGACGACGGCCAGCGGCTCTTCTACGGCGCGCTGCCCACGCTGATCCAGTGGGGCCCGGTCCATCCGACCGATGCCATGCCCGCCTCCGGCCTGGCGCTGCGATCGCTGCAGGCCACCCACCCGCGCGCGGCCGACCTGGCCGCAGCGCTGTCCACCATCGGCATGGCCGGCATGGCCGTGCAGCCCGGCGCGCCCAACCTCGTCGCCGTGCTCGACACGCCGCGCGGCCCGGTCACGCTCAATCCGAAGGACTCTGACCGTCATGCTGACCTTGACCGAAATCGCCTGGTTTGGGCTCGCCGCTGTGTTGCTCGCGCTCACGCCTGGGCCGAACATGATCTATTGCGTGTCGCGCACGCTCATCCAGGGGCGCCGCGCGGGGCTCATCTCGCTCGGCGGCGTTCTGCTGGCGTTTCTGGTGCACCTGTTTGCCGCAGCGCTCGGGCTCACCGCACTGCTGCTGGCCGTGCCGCTCGCATTCGACGCCATTCGCCTCGCCGGCGCGGCCTATCTGCTGTGGCTTGCATGGCAGGCGGTCAAGCCCGGCGGCAATGCGCCGTTCGAGGCACGCGCGCTGCCGGCCGACCGGCCCGGCAAGTTGTTCCGCATGGGCTTTCTCACCAACCTGCTGAACCCCAAGGTCGCGATGTTCTACCTGTCGTTCTTTCCGCAGTTCATCCACCCCGAGCGCGGCTCGGTGCTGCTGCAGAGCATGCAGCTGGGCGTCGCGCAAATCGCCAGCAGCGCGGCAGTCAACACCGTCATGATCCTGGGCGCTGCGAGCATCACGGCCGTGCTGTCGCAAAGTGCCGGCTGGCTGCGCGCGCAGCGCTACATCATGGGCAGCGTGCTGGCGGCGCTGGCGGTGCGGGTCGCGCTGACGGAACGCAAATAAAGGCAGCTCGTGAGATTCACCCGCGAAGAAATCGAATCCGCGCAGCGCACCGTCGGCGCCGCCATGCCGCCCACGCCGCAGTACGCATGGCCGCTGCTCGCGCAACGCCTCGGCGCCACGGTATGGGCCAAACATGAAAACCATACGCCAGCCGGCGCCTTCAAGATTCGCGGCGGGCTGACCTACTTCGAAACCCTGGCGCGCGAGCAGCCCGACGTGCGCCATGCCATCAGCGCCACGCGCGGAAACCACGGCCAGTCGGTCGGCTTTGCGGCGCGGCGCCACGGCCTCGCAGCCACCATCGTGGTGCCGCACGGCAACTCGCTCGAGAAAAACGCCGCAATGCGCGCGCTGGGCGTACAGCTGGTCGAGCATGGCGAAGACTTTCAGGCGGCGGCGGAGCATGCCGCCATGCTTGCCGAGCGAGACGGCATGCATCGGGTCCCATCTTTTCACCGCGAGCTGGTGCGCGGCGTGTCTACTGCGTATGTCGAATTCTTCAGCGCACTGAAGAACGCCCCGCCCGACGTGCTCTTCGTGCCAATCGGCCTCGGTTCCGGCTTTGCCGCAGCGGCTGCGGCGCGGGCGCATTGCGGCGTGTCGACCAGGCTCATCGGCGTGGTCTCAGCCCATGCCACGGCCTACCGCGACTCCTTCCGCGCGGGGAAGCCCATCGAGTCTCCCGTCAGCACTCGGCTCGCCGACGGCATGGCCTGCCGCACACCGGTGGCCGAGTCGGTGGAGGTGATTCTGCGCGAGGCCGACGACGTGATCACCGTCACCGACGACGAGGTTGCCGAGGCCATGCGCATTCTCTTCAGCGACACGCACAACGTCGCAGAGGGCGCGGGCGCTGCGGCGCTCGCGGGGGCGTTGCAGCAGCAGGAGCGCTGGCGCGGCAAGACGGTCGGCATCAGCGTGAGCGGTGGCAATGTCGATTCGGAGATGTTCGCGGGGGTGCTGGGGCGGGGTGGCGCGAAGGCCTAGGAGGTGCGGTTTAGGTTGCGTGTGTGGGGGCGCTGTTGTTCAGGGCGCGTGCAAAGGCCACCGGGTACTCCCCCTCCGCGAATGTCCCCCGGGGCTGCGCCCCTCCTCCTTTATTTCGCTGCGGGGAGCACCCGATGCCCTGTGCACTTGGGCACGCTGCTGGTGTATCGCTGATCGACGACCGCTCTGAATACGCACCCGCTGGCGGGGTGCCTTGCGCAGCGAAATAAAGGAGGAGGCCGCAGGCCGGGGGACATTCGCGGAGAAAGGTACCCCGTCGGCGGGTGCGCCGCCCTGAACAAGGCAGCCAAGCAAGCGAACCAATGACTAAGGCAGCGGCCCAGTATTGGCCGTATCCAACGGCAGCCGAGACACCTCAGCCAACAACAACGCCAACTGCTCCGCAGCCGCATCGACAACAGCCTGCCCGCGCGCAGCAGTCGCCGCGGCCGCATTGCCCGCCGCGCCTTGCGGGTTGTAGTCCTCCATGGCCCAGCCGAGCTTCGCGCTCTTGCCGTTGCCGAGAATCGCATAGTCCGCTGCGCGCTGCTCGGAGGTGGAGCGGAAGTTCTTCGCCTCGTCCATGCGCACCTGCTGCGGCGCAAGCGCCAGCATCATCGAGGTTTCGATATCGCCCGCATGCACGCCGAAGCGATGCTCGCCGGCGCCGAACTGCGCGCCCGCATCGCCCAGCGGAAGGTTGAACCAGCTCACGCTGTAGACGATGAGGCCGTGTTCCGCGCGCAGCTCGCGCGCCACGATGTCCATAGCGCCCACATGGCCGCCGTGCGCGTTGAACAGCACCAGCTTCTTCACGCCGGCGCGCGCCACGCCGGCGCCGATTTCCTTCCACATGCGGATCACGGTTTCGGCCGACAGCGTGAGCGTGCCCGCAAAGCGCGCGTGCTCGGGGCTCAGGCCGATCTGCTGCGTTGGCAAGAACAGCACCGGAAGATCGGCCGGCAGCAGCGGCAGCGACGCGGCAACGATGCCGTCGGCCAGCACGGTGTCCACGCCCAAGGGCAGGTGCGGCCCGTGTTGCTCGGTTGCGCCGAGCGGCAGCACCGCCACGGTGGCTGCCACATCGAGCGCGGCAAAGTCGCGCGTCGTCAGTTGAGACCAGTAGCGGGGCAGGGATACCGAGGATGCATTCATCCGCCGATCTTAGAGCGGTGATTCAATCCACGCGACCCCGCGCCGCGTGGCCTTCTTTCTCTATTCACGATTCAAGTCAAGGACTCTCACATGGATCTCCAGCTCCAGGACCGGCACGTTCTCATCACCGGCGGCAGCAAGGGCATCGGCCTGGCCTGCGCGCTGGGCTTCTTGCGCGAGGGCGCGCGCGTGAGCCTTGTGTCGCGCGACCTGCAGAACCTGGAGCAGGGGCGCAAGACGCTGGTCGAGTCGTTCGCACAGGCCGAAGGCCGTGTCTCTGTGCATGCCGCCGACCTCAAGGACCCCGCCGGTGCCGTGGCCGCGCTCGACGCCGCCGAGCAGGCCTTCGGCCCGGTCGACGTGCTGGTCAATTCCGCCGGTGCTGCACGCCGCACGCCGCCGGACGAGCTGAATGCCGCCGCCTGGCACGACGCCATGGACGCCAAGTACTTCACCTACATCCACATGATCGATCCGGTGGTCAAGCGAATGGGCCAGCGCGGGAGCGGCGCCATCGTCAACGTGATCGGCCAGGGCGGCAAGGTGGCGAGCCCCGTCCACATGGCGGGCGGTGCGGCCAATGCGGCGCTCATGCTGGTGAGTGCCGGCATGGCTTCGGCCTATGCGGCCAAGGGCGTGCGTGTGAATGCGGTGAACCCGGGCCTCACGCTGACCGAACGGCTGCAGGAGGGCCTGAAGGCGGACGCAAAGCTGCAAGGCATCGGCAGCGATGAGGCGCTGCAGCGCGCCAAGGCAAGGCTGCCGCTCGGGCGCATTGCGGCGCCCGAAGAAATTGCGAACGCGGTCGTGTTCCTCGCGTCGCCGAAGGCGAGCTACATCACCGGCGCCATCGTGGCGATGGACGGCGCCGTCACGCCGATGATCTAGCCGGGCATCGGCGCGAGCGCGTCGAACTTGGCAGCCAGAAAATCCACCAGCGCCCGCACGCGCGCCGGCACAAAGCGCCCGCTCGGCAGCAGTGCGTGCAGCGGATAGGGCTCGGTCTCCCACTCGGGCAGCAGGCGCACCAGCGTGCCCTTGCGCAGGTCGTCCCGCACGTCGAGCGCCGACTTCAGCACGATGCCCCGCCCGGCCACAGCCCACTCGCGCGCGAGCGAGGCGTCGTCCACGCTGCGGTCGCCCTTCACGCGCACTTCGGTCCATTGCCCGTTCTGTGCAAAACGCCAGGTGCGGTGGCGGCGCCCGCCGCGGTCGAAGGTCAGGCAGTTGTGGTGCAGCAGGTCATGCGGCGTCTTGGGCGCGGCATGGCGGCGCAGGTAGCCGGGCGATGCGGTGAGCAGCGGGTTGGTGAGCGCAAAGGGTCGCGCCACAAGCCGTGAATCGGCCAGCGCACCGTAGCGCAGCGCCACGTCGACCTCGTCGCGGGTCACGTCGAGCAGCCGGTCGCCGACCGAAAGCGACAGCTGCACGCCCGGGTGCAGCGCCAGGAACTCGTCGAACCAGGGCAGCAGCGTGCTGCGCGTAAGGTCCGAGGGAGCCGCCACACGCAAGGTGCCAACGAGCTCACCACGGTCGGCCGTGACCAGCGATTCGCCCTCGTCCAGCAGCTCGAAGGCGCGAACGGCGTAGTCGAGCAGCGTCTGGCCCTGGGATGTCAGGCGCATGGCGCGGGTCGATCGCTCGAACAGCCGCGCGCCCAGCTGTGTTTCCAGCCGCTTGAGCGTGGCGCTGGCGGCAGCGGGCGTCATGCCCAGCGCATGGGCGGCTGCCGTCAGGGTGCCGCCGCGCGCGGTCTGCACCAGCACCTGCAGGTCCGAGATATTTTCAATTTTCATTTGAAGGTGTTGCTTCAACAGGCCGTCTTATCAATTTCCATTTGCCATCCTACAGTCGAGCCATCGTTCAAGAAAGGTCCTTCGACATGAAAGCCATCGGTTACTACCAATCCCTTGCCATCGACAACCCCGAGTCGCTGCAGGACATCGAATTGCCCACGCCCGCGGTCGGCCCGCGCGACCTGCTGGTGCGCGTCAAGGCCGTCTCGGTCAATCCGGTCGACACCAAGGTGCGCAAGAACATGGCGCCCGAAGCCGGCCACGCCAAGGTGCTGGGCTGGGACGCCGCGGGCACGGTCGAGGCCATCGGCGCCGGGGTGAAGAATTTCAAGGTCGGCGACCGCGTGTACTACGCCGGTTCGATCGTCCGGCCCGGCACCAATGCGGAACTGCACGCCGTCGACGAGCGCATTGCGGCCCTTGCACCCAAGAGCCTCGACGACGCACAGGCTGCCGCGTTGCCGCTGACCACCATCACCGCCTACGAACTGCTGTTCGATCGCCTCAAGGTGCCGAAGGGCGGCGGCGCCGGGCAGACGCTGCTCGTCACCGGCGGCGCCGGCGGCGTCGGTTCGATCCTGATCCAGCTCGCGCGCCAGCTCACGCAACTGCGCGTGGTGGCCACGGCTTCGCGCGCCGAGACGCGGGCGTGGTGCCTGGCACTGGGCGCGCACGCGGTCATCGACCATTCGAAGCCGCTTGCAACCGAGCTCAAGGCCGCGGGCATCGGCGAAGTCGACATGGTCGCCAGCCTCACGCAAACCGGCCAGCACTACGCGCAGATCATCGAAAGCCTCAAGCCCCAGGGCCAGCTGGCGGTGATCGACGACTTGCCGACGCTCGACGCGATGCCGCTCAAGACCAAGTGCATCTCGCTGCACTGGGAAATGATGTTCACGCGTTCGCGCTTCGAAACACCGGACATCGCCGAGCAGGGCGCGCTGCTGGCCGAGGTGGCGGCGTTGGTCGACGCGGGCCGCATCCGCACCACGGCGAACGCGAGCTTCGGCACCATCAACGCGGCCAACCTCCGCAAGGCGCATGCGCTGATCGAAAGCGGCACCGCGCAGGGCAAGGTGGTGCTCGCGGGGTTCTGAGCACAATCGGCCGCATGGCCGACAGCATGACCCCGCCCCTGATCGAATTCGAAACCCCGCGCCTTCGGCTGCGGCAGTGGCGCGAGAGCGATCTCGCGCCCTTTGCCGCGCTCGCGTCCGACCCGGAAGTCATGGCATTTCTGCTGCCGCTTCCCACGCGGGCCGACAGCGATGCACTGGCCGAGCGCCTCCAGGCTCGCATCGACGAGAACGGCTGGGGCTTCTGGGCCGTCGAGCACAAGGACTCGGGCGAATTCGCCGGCTTCACGGGCCTGAACGTGCCGCTGGCGGCGCTGCCCTTCTCACCCTGCGTGGAGATCGGCTGGCGCTTCGGCAGAAAGTGGTGGCGCCAGGGGTTTGCGAGCGAGGCTGCGCGCGGCGCGCTGCAGATCGGTTTCGAACGGCTCGGCTTCGACGAGATCGTGGCATTCACCGCCGTCGGCAACCTTCGGTCGGCCGCAGTGATGGAGCGCATCGGCATGCATGAAGACGTGGCCGGCGCCTTCGACCACCCTGCGCTGCCCGAGGGGCATGCGCTGCGCCGGCACCGGCTCTACCGCATCGGCCGGCCGCCGCAGCAACGCCGATGAGCACGAACGGCGCCGGCCGCTACTTCGCGGCCGACACGCGCCAGACCACGTTGCCCACATCGTCGGCCACCAGCAGGGCGCCACTCTTGTCGAGCGCCACGCCCACGGGCCGGCCTTGCGCCTTTTCGTCCGCCGAGAGAAAACCGGTCAGCACATCGACCGGAGGCCCGCTCGGCTTGCCGCCGGTGAAGGGCACGAACACCACCTTGTAGCCCGACTTCGGCTTGCGGTTCCACGAGCCGTGCTCGCCGATGAAGGCACCGCTCGCAAATTGCGGCGGCATGCCGCGGCCGTCCGAAAAGACCAGGCCGAGCGGCGCGACATGGGAGCCCAGGGCGTAGTCGGGCGCGACGGCCTTGGCGACCATCTGCGGGTTCGGCGGCGTGACGCGCGCATCCACATGGTTGCCGAAATAGCTCCAGGGCCAGCCGTAGAAGGCGCCGTCCTTCACCGAGGTAAGGTAGTCGGGCACCAGGTCGCTGCCGATCTCGTCGCGCTCGTTGACCACGGTCCAGAGCTCCTTGGTCTCCGGGTGCCAGGCCAGGCCGTTGGGGTTGCGCAGGCCGCTCGCAAACAGGCGCTTCTCGCCGCTTTTCACGTCCACCTCCCAGATGGCGGCACGCCCTTCTTCGGCCGCCAGCCCGTTCTCGCCGATGTTGCTGTTGGAGCCCACGGTCACGTAGAGCTTGGTGCCCTCCGCATTGGCAATCACGTTCTTGGTCCAGTGGTGGTTGATGCCCGCGGGCAGCGGCGTCACCACTGTGGGCGCAGCGCTCGCCGCGGTCTGGCCTTCGGTGTACGGCACCTTGACCAGCGCATCGGCGTTGGCAATGAAAAGCTCATTGCCGACCAGCGCCATGCCGAACGGCGAGCTCAGGTTCGACAGGAACACCTGCTTCACTTCGGCGGCGCCGTCTCCGTCGGCATCGCGCAGCAGCGTGATGCGGTTGGGGCTGGGCACGCCGGCACCGGCACGGCTCATGACCTTGTCCATGACCCATTTGCGGATCTTGCCCATGGGGCCGCTGTTGCTGTCGGCGCCTTCCGGTTTGGGGGCTTGTTGCTTTCGGCCACCAGCACGTCGCCGTTGGGCAGGGTGTACACCCAGCGCGGATGGTCCAGCCCGCGCGCCAGCGCCTGCACGCGCAAGCCCGTGGCGGGCTTCGGGGCGGCGGCATCGGCCCAGCCCACGGCGGTGGCCACGTTGACGGTGGGAATCAGCGTCTTGTTGGGCTCGGCCAACTGCGGGCGCGGCCCGACGGTGGCTTCGGGCGCCACCTTGGCGGTTTCACCGCAGCCGGCCAGCGCCAGCGCGGCGGCGACTGCTGCGGTCACAGTGGCCTTGGAGGCCAGCGAGGAAACGGCGATGCCAGGGACCTTCATTCGCTCTCCTTGGTTGTTTGCGGCAACCAGGCCGCATCCGGACAGATCATGCGGACGGCACCCGCGGGGACTGTCGGTCATGGGCGCTTTTTGGCGTGGGCGCACCTCATTCACGCATCGCCGCTACCATCGCCGCATGACCGACGACCTGTTCCGCGCCGACGCGTACCTGCGCGCCTGCGAAGCCCGCATCCTGCGCATCGACGACTCCGGCATCGTGCTGGACCGTACCGTGTTCTATCCGCTCGGCGGCGGACAGGCCGGCGACGCGGGCGTGCTGGCGCTGGCGGACGGCCGGGAAGTCGTCATCGCCGACACCCGCAAGGCCAAGAATGAAGAAGGCCAGGCCACCAGCGAATTCGTTCACGTGCCCGCGCCCGAACAGGCCGAACTGCTGGCTGCCTTGAAGCCGGGCGATACAGTCACCGCGCGCCTCGACTGGGAGCGCCGCCACCGGCTGATGCGCTTTCACACCGCCAGCCACCTGCTGTGCCACCTGGTGCCGGTGCCCGTGAACGGCTGCTCGATCACGCCCGACTACGCGCGCATCGACTTCCACATGACCGACCCGCTCGACAAGGAAGCGCTGACCGCCGGCCTCGCGCGGCTGGTGCGAGCGGCCCATCCGCTGACCGTGGGCGCCATCACCGACGAAGAGCTCGACGCCAACCCGGCGCTGGTGAAGAGCATGAGCGTGCAGCCGCCGCGCGGCACGGGCACGGTGCGCACCATTCGCATCGGCGGTGAGGGCGAGGCGCAGATCGACTTTCAGCCTTGCGGCGGCACGCATGTTGCAAACACTGCCGAGATTGGCGCGGTGATGGTCACCAAGATCGAGAAAAAGAGCGCCAACAGCCGCCGCGTGGTGCTGGGCTGGGCCGCTTGAGCGCCCATACTGCCCGGAACTTCGCACCGCCCGCCCGCTCCGACTGATCGGCATGATCCTCTCCCGCTTTCATTTAGCTACGTTTCTGGTAGCAACCGCCGCAGCCTGCATGCCGGCCGCAGCGCAATTGGCCTCCAAGCCAGGTGCTGTCGTCACCACCCCCCACGTGCGCGCCGAACTGGTCGCGCATGCGCCCAACGGCGTGTCCCCGGGCGCACCGGTCTGGGTCGGGCTGCAGATCACCCATCAGCCCGAGTGGCACACCTACTGGAAGAACGCCGGCGATTCCGGCTTGCCGACCGAGTTGAACTGGACGCTCCCGGCGGGCGTCGCCGCCGGCGAGATCGCCTGGCCGGTGCCGAAGAAGATCCCGATCGGCAACCTGGCCAACTACGGCTACGAGGGCACGGTGCTGCTGCCGGTGCCGCTCGAGGTGTCGAGCAATTTCAAGCCGCCGCTGGCGCTGGGCACAGGCGCCTCGGGCCTCGACATCCGCCTGAAGGCCACATGGCTGGTGTGCCGCAAGGAATGCATTCCCGAGGAAGGCGAGTTCACGCTGGCCCTGCCGCTGCAGGGCTCGACCGCGCTGCACAAGGCCGAGTTCGACGCGGCCCAGGCCGCACAGCCGCAGCCGCTCGACAAGCCGGGCACCGTGGAAGTCAGCGGCAACAACCTGCAGGTGCGGCTCGAAGACCTGCCCGCGGCCGCGCAGGGCAAGACCCTTGGCTTCTTCCCCGAAACGCCCGAACTGATCCGCACCGCGGCGGTCTCGGGCAAGGACTGGACGCAAAGCTGGCAGGGCGGCACCTGGACCGCCACCTTGCCGCTGGCCGACCAGCGCAGCGCCAGCCCCACCACCTTGCCGCTGGTGGTGACGCTGGCCGAAGGCGACCGGCAGCCCGGCCAGCCGGTGGCCTGGCGTACCGAGGCGCCGGTCAGCGGCACTTGGCCGACCACCGCGCCGCGCGCCGAGGTTTCGCCCGCGCTGCAGGCCGCGCTTGCCGCCAATGCGGCGAATGCGGCTGCCGCCCCCGCGCCGCCCGCGGACTTGCCGGCCCAGCCCGCCGGCACTTTTGTCGTCGCGCTGCTGGGCGCCGTGCTCGGCGGCCTGCTGCTCAACCTCATGCCCTGCGTGTTTCCCATCCTGGCCATCAAGGTGCTGGGCTTCGCGCGGCAGGCGGGCAACCGCAGCGCCCACCGCACGGCGGGCCTGGCCTACACGGGCGGCGTGATGCTCTCGTTTCTCGCGCTGGGCGGCGCCATGCTCGCGCTGCGCGCGGCGGGGGCCCAGCTCGGCTGGGGCTTCCAGCTGCAATCGCCGGCCGTGGTGGCGGCGCTGGCGGCGCTGTTCACGCTCATCGGCCTCAACCTTGCGGGCGTTTTCGAGTTCGGCCGCGCGGCACCGCTGTCGGTGTGTTCCGCCCAGGCCAAGCACCCGATCGCCAACGACTTTCTTTCCGGCGTGCTGGCGGTGGTGATCGCTTCGCCCTGCACCGCGCCGTTCATGGGCGTTTCGCTCGGCTTTGCCATCGGCCTCCCCGCCGCGCAGGCCCTGCTGCTGTTCGCGGCGTTGGGCCTCGGGCTGGCGCTGCCCTACCTGGTGGCGGGCTTCGTTCCGGCCATTGCGCGGCTGCTGCCCAAGCCCGGACCGTGGATGAACACGCTGCGCCGGCTGCTGGCGTTTCCGATGTTCGCGACCGTGGCGTGGCTGGTCTGGGTGCTGGGGCAGCAAAGCGGCATCGACGGCGCGGGCACGCTGCTCGCGCTGCTGGTGTGCATGGCCGCCATCGTCTGGGCGCTGACGCTGCGCGGCCGCACGCGGCTGGTCATTGCCACGGTGCTGGTCGCCTTTACCGCGGTGCTCACCGCGGCCATCGGGCGCAACGTGCTGCAGACGGTGGAGCCGGCCAAGCTCGCGTCCTCCTCCAATGAGCACCGGCCAGCGCTGGCAGCCCTGGTCGGCCGAACGCGTAGCCGAGCTCACGGGCGCGGGGCAGCCGGTGTTCATCGACTTCACGGCCGCTTGGTGCGTGACCTGCCAGTACAACAAGAAAGCCACGCTGGCCGATGCCGAGGTGCTGGCCGACTTCGACGGCAAGAAGGTCGCGATGCTGCGCGCCGACTGGACGCGCCGCGACCCCGCAATTACCGCGGCGCTGACCTCGCTCGGGCGCAGCGGCGTGCCGCTGTATGTGCTGCAGGCGCCCGGCAAGCCGCCGGTCGTACTGACCGAAATCCTGGGCAAGGACGAGGTTCGCGCAGCGCTGGCCGCGCTTTGACCCCCGGCGTGACATGGGTTGTCACATGCACTTGAGAAAAGCGGCCTAAGCTGTCGCCGTTGTTTGTTTTTTTATTTGGAGTTCAAGCTGGCCATGTCACTTTCGCCATCGTCCGACTCGCGTTCCATTCGTGCCGCGCGCCACGCCCGCGCCGCCCTCACCCGCGCCTCGCGCCGCGCCGTCGTGGCCGCGGCCGTGGCGCTCGGCGCCACCTTCCTGATGGGCAACAACGCCTTTGCAGCGCCTGCCGTGGGCCAGCAGGCGCCCGATTTCGTTGCCGTGGACACCAGCGGCGCCAAGCACAAGCTCTCCGACTTTGCCGGCAAGTTCGTGGTGCTCGAGTGGACCAACCCGGGCTGCCCGTTCGTGCGCAAGCACTACAACAGCGGCAACATGCCCGCCACGCAAAAGTCGGCCACGGCCAAGGGCGTGGTGTGGCTGTCGGTCAACTCCACCGAGCGCGCAGCCAGCGACTACCTGCAGCCCGCCGCGCTCGACGCATGGATGAAGTCGCAAAAGGCCGCGCCCACCGCGGTGCTGATGGACGAAGACGGCGTGATCGGCCAGGCCTACGGCGCGCGCACCACGCCGCACATCTTCATCATCGACCCCAAGGGCGTGCTGGTGTACGCGGGCGGCATCGACAGCATTGCCTCGGCCCGGCCCGACGACATCAAGAGCGCGACCAACTACGTGAACCAGGCGCTCGGCGAAGCTTTCGGCGGCAAGCCGATCTCGGCAGCCTCGACGCGGCCGTACGGCTGCTCGGTCAAATACAAGACCTGAAAAAGACCTGAAGTAAAAGCCGGCAGTGACAGGTACCTGACCGCACTGGTCAGGCAGCGGTCGGGAACCCCGGCCTACCCTTGGGCGAACTACTTCGCCCAAGGGGACAACGAAATGAATCCTGCGCACACCGCCGCGCAACCGGGCCCGGCCGCCCGCGCCGCTCCAGGCACCGCCGCCGCCGCCGCTGCTTCGACGTCCTCCTCCTCCTCGAAATTCGCCACCGTCCTGCGCGTGACGGGCGGCAATTTCATGGAGATGTTCGACTTCTTCCTGTTCGGCTTCTACGCCACGCAGATCTCGAAGGCCTTCTTCCCGGCGGGCGACGAGTTCGCATCGCTGATGCTGACCTTCATGACCTTCGGCGCGGGCTTCCTGATGCGGCCGCTGGGCGCGATTTTTCTTGGCGCCTACGTCGACCGCGTCGGCCGCCGCAAGGGCCTGATCGTCACGCTCGCGCTGATGGCGCTGGGCACCCTGCTCATCGCCTGCGTGCCGGCCTACGCGACCATCGGCTTCGCGGCGCCGCTGCTGGTGCTGGTCGGCCGGCTGCTGCAGGGCTTCTCGGCCGGCGTGGAGCTGGGCGGTGTCTCGGTCTACCTGTCAGAAATGGCAACGCCGGGGCGCAAGGGCTTTTACGTGAGCTGGCAGTCGGCCAGCCAGCAGGTGGCAATCATCGTGGCGGCAGCGCTCGGCTATTGGCTGAATGTGACCTTCACCTCGCAGCAAATCGGCGACTTCTACTGGCGCATTCCGTTCTTCGTCGGCTGCCTGATCGTGCCGGTGCTGTTCGTCATTCGCCGCTCGCTGCAAGAGACCGAGGAGTTCATGGCACGCAAGCACCGCCCAGATGCGCGCGAAATCTTCCAGTCGATGATCGCCAACTGGGGCCTGGTGGTCGCGGGAATGATGCTGGTGTCGATGACCACGGTGTCGTTCTACCTGATCACGGTCTATACGCCGACCTTTGGCAAGTCGGTGCTGCACCTGAGCACGACCGATGCGCTGGTCGTCACGCTGTGCGTGGCCATCTCCAACTTCATCTGGCTGCCGATCATGGGCGCGCTCTCGGACCGCGTGGGCCGCAAGCCGCTATTGATCCTGTTCACGGCGCTGACCATCCTGACCGCGTACCCCTCGCTCAAGTGGCTGGTAGGCGCGCCGAGCTTCGCGCGCATGCTCGAAGTGGAACTGTGGCTGTCGTTCCTCTACGCGAGCTACAACGGCGCGATGGTGGTGGCGCTCACCGAGGTGATGCCGGTCAACGTGCGAACCGCCGGCTTCTCGCTGGCCTACAGCCTGGCCACCGCGCTGTTCGGCGGATTCACGCCGGCCATTGCCACGGGCCTGATCGAGATGACGGGCGACAAGGGCGCACCGGGTTTGTGGATGACCGCGGCGGCCGTCTGCGGGCTGGTCGCCACGTTGTTGCTGTATCGGCGCCAGGTGAATCCTGCGGATTCGGTGCGGGTGCCGGTGGTCTGAATTCTGGTTCTTGCGCTTGTCGGTTCAGGGCGCGCACCGCCGACGGGGTACCTTGCTCCGCGAATGTCCCCCGGCCTGCGGCCTCCTCCTTTATTTCGCTGCGCAAGGCACCCCATCGACGTGAGCGTTGCACAGAGCGGTGGTTGATCGAGCGGAACAATCGCAGCGCCCGGTGTGCACAGGGCATCGGGTGCTCCCCGCAGCGAAATAAAGGAGGAGCCGAAGGCGGGGGACATTCGCGGAGGGGAGTACCCGGTGGCCTGTGCACGCGCCCTGAACAGCAGCCCCGAACAAACAGCCCCCACAAGCAGCAAAAGCAAAGTCCCCTCCCCTGCGACAATCGGGCAATGCCTTTCGCCCCATTGCAAAACGACACTTTCCTGCGGGCCTGCTGGCGCCAGGCCACTGACCATACCCCCGTCTGGCTCATGCGCCAGGCCGGTCGCTACCTGCCCGAGTACGTGGCCACCCGCGCCAAGGCCGGCAGCTTCATGGGGCTGGCGACCAACACCGACTACGCCACCGAAGTCACCCTGCAGCCGCTCGAGCGCTATCCGCTCGATGCCGCCATTCTTTTCTCCGACATCCTCACCGTGCCCGACGCCATGGGCCTTGGCCTTTCGTTCGAGGCCGGCGAAGGCCCGCGCTTTGCACGGCCTGTGCGCGACGAGGCCGCCGTTGCCGCGCTTGAAGTGCCCGACATGGCCAAGCTGCGCTACGTGTTCGATGCCGTGGCGTCGATCCGCAAGGCCCTCGATGGCCGCGTGCCCCTCATCGGCTTTTCGGGCAGCCCCTGGACCCTCGCCTGCTACATGGTCGAGGGCGCAGGCTCCAGCGACTACCGGCTCGTGAAGAGCATGCTCTACAGCCGCCCCGACCTCATGCACCGCCTGCTCGCGGTCAACGCCGACTCCGTGGCCACCTACCTCAATGCGCAGATCGACGCCGGCGCGCAGGCCGTGATGGTGTTCGACAGCTGGGGCGGCGTGCTCGCCGATGGCGCATTCCAGGAATTCAGCCTTGCCTACACCGCACGCGTGCTGGCCGGCCTGAAGCGCAATGGCGCCGATGGGCAGCCCGTGCCGCGCATCGTGTTCACCAAGGGCGGCGGCTTGTGGCTCGAAGCCATGCGCGAGCTCGACTGCGAAGTGCTCGGCGTCGACTGGACCGTGAGCCTTGCGTCCGCGCGCCGCCTGGTCGGCGAAGGCAATGACGACAAGGCCAAGGCCCTGCAGGGCAACATCGACCCCAACGTGCTGTTCGCGCCCCCGGCGCAGATCGAGGCCGAGGTGGCCAAGGTGCTCCAGGCCTTCGGCAAGCCGCACGCCGGCTCGGCCAAGGGGCCGACCCACATCTTCAACCTGGGCCACGGCATCAGCCAGTTCACCCCGCCGGACCACGTGGCAGCGCTGGTGCAGGCGGTGCACGCACAATCCCGCGCGCTGCGCGGTTGAAACTGTTACCCGACGGGCCTGCGCGCGTCGGCGAACTGGTTTTCCCTGAAAAGCAGTTCGCAGCCGTTTGTCAAGCGTAAAAACGGTGTAGGAGGCCCGACTTATGCACAAAACACGTGCTGCACTGCGCAAGATTATCTGAGGCGGGCCCCTCTTTGCTCCTAAACAAGTAGCGTGCGTAAGTGGTTGATTTATATAGGATTTGAACTTTGCTTTTTTGAGGGCAATCCAGTCAGACGCTTGATTTTCAAGGCTCCGCGGCGTGTCGAGCCCTGTTGTCAACAAAGTTATCCACAGAATCTCTGGATGAGCTTCAAAGCACAGGAAAATCAACGACTTAAGTGATTTTGCTCAAAGTCGCATTAACAAACCTTGCCAACAGAGACGCCCATTTCCACCGCCAGCAGCCCTGCCCCGGAAACCCCGGCAGCGCCGGCGAACACGCCCGCCGCGATGGCTTGGCGGCTCGACATCGCCGTTCAAACGCCGGCGCACGCGGCGCTTGGCGATCTGCTGAGCTACGCCAGCGCGGCGCCGCTCGCCCCCGGCACGCTGGCACGGGTGCCGCTGGGCCGGCGCGAAGTGCTGGGCGTGGTCTGGAACGACCCCAGCTCGCTGGAGGGCGCCGAGCCCGACATGGCGCTCAAGCCCGTGGGTGCGGCGCTCGATGCGCTCGCGCCGCTCGGCGAAGCCTGGCGCGATCTCGTCGCCTTTGCCGCGCGGTACTACCAGCGCTCGATCGGCGAGATCGCGCTCGCGGCCCTGCCGCCGCAGTTGCGCGACCTGACCGGCACGCAACTGGCACGCCGCCTCAAGCGCAAGACCACCACCGGGCCGGTGGCCGAGACCGCCGAAGCCGCCAACCTGATCGCGCTCAGCCCGGAGCAAACCGCAGCCCTCGCGCGCATCGAGGCCGAGACAGGCACCTTCCTGCTGGTTGGCAGCACCGGCAGCGGCAAGACCGAGGTGTACCTGCGCTGCGTGGCCGACCTGCTCGCGCGCGACGCCGGCGCGCAGGCGCTGGTGATGGTGCCCGAGATCAACCTCACGCCGCAGCTCGAAGCCCGCTTCAAGGCACGCTTCGGGGACGACGCGGTGGTGTCGCTGCACAGCGGCATGACCAACCCGCAGCGGCTCGCAAGCTGGCTTGCGGCGCACAGCGGGGCCGCGCGCATCGTGCTGGGCACGCGCATGGCGGTGTTCGCGTCGATGCCGGGGCTCAGGCTCATCGTGGTCGACGAAGAGCACGACCCCAGCTACAAGCAGCAGGAAGGCGCACGGTATTCGGCGCGCGACCTCGCCGTGTGGCGCGGCCAGCGCGAGGGCGCGAAAGTCATCCTCGGTTCGGCCACGCCGTCGCTCGAGAGCTGGCACCAGAGCCGCCCCGCCGAGGGCGAAGACCCGGGCGGGCGCTACGTGCGGTTGGCCATGCCCTCGCGCATCGGCGCCGGCGAGCTGCCCGCCGTGCGGCTGGTCGACATGAACCTGCAGCCGCCCAAGACCGTGCTCTCGGCCGCGCTGCTCGACGCCATCGGCCAGCGCATTGCGCGCGGCGAACAGAGCATGGTGTTCTTGAACCGCCGCGGCTATGCGCCGGTGCTGGCCTGCGCCGATTGCGGCTGGAAGAGCGAATGCCCGCACTGCAGCGCCTACCGCGTGTTCCACAAGATCGATCGCACGCTGCGCTGCCACCACTGCGGCTTTACCGAGCGCGTGCCGCGCGCCTGCCCGGCGTGCGGCAACCCCGACATCGCGCCGGTGGGCCGCGGCACCGAGCGGCTCGAAGAGCACCTGGCCGAGCTGTTCGCCAGCGTGAAGCGGCCCGACGGCAACGCGGTGCGCATTGCGCGCATCGATGCCGACAGCACCAAGAAGCAGGGCGCACTCGAATCGCAGCTCGCGTCGGTGCACTCGGGCGAGGTCGACGTGCTGGTCGGCACGCAGATGATTGCCAAGGGGCACGACTTCCGGCGCATCACGCTGGTGGCCGCCGTGAACCCCGACGGCGCGCTGTTCTCCAGCGACTTTCGCGCGCCCGAGCGGCTGTTCAGCCTGCTGATGCAATCGGCCGGACGCGCGGGGCGCGACGCCGCGTACCTGGCAGCGCAAGGCGCCACGGCCGAGATGTGGATCCAGACGCACCATGCGCAGCATCCGCTCTTTGCCGCGCTGCGAAGGCACGACTACGCCGCTTTCGCGCGGCAGCAGCTCGAAGAGCGCGCCGCGGCCGGCATGCCGCCGTTTGCATTCCAGGCATTGCTGCGCGCCGATGCGCGCTCGCAGGAAGCCGCGCAGGCCTTCTTGAATGCGGCGAGCACCGCGGCCGATGCACTCGAAGGCGCCGACCGCGTGCTGCGCTACCCCGCAGTGCCGCTGGCCATTCAGCGCGTGGCCAATGTGGAACGGGCGCAGATGCTGATCGAAAGCCCGTCGCGCGCCGCGCTGCAGCGCCTGCTGGCAGCCTGGCAGCCGCTGCTGCACGCGTTGCGGCGCACGCCCGAGGGCAAGGGCGTGATCCGCTGGCTGGTCGACGTCGACCCGCACAGCATTTGAGGCAGCGGCCTTTTACCGAGGCCGGCCTTTGTCAGTGGTGCAGGCCCGCGGGCTCCTTGCCCATGTCGACGTAGCGCAGCTCGCTGCTGCGCCGCCGAGCGATGCTTCCGGGCCATGCGAACACCACCAGGCTCAAGGCGCCCAACGCGAGCGAGGTGGCGGTGCCGAGGGTGTCGGCATGCCACAACCAGCCCACGCTGGCGACCCAGGCCAGCCACAGCAGAATACGAACAAGTATTGCCATAGTGCCCCCATACATACTTTGATTTGCAAACACTTTAGCAGTGTTTTGAAAACACAAGCACTCATCTGTAGTGGTAACGATAGCTATGGCTTATGGCCTACACGCGAATCGGAAATAATCTGAAAAAGCGGTTGACTGCATGCCCGCCTGCTATTCAAGCTGTTACAGCGCGGGCCCGTTCCGGCCTCGCGCGTCAAGCAAGAATGCTGGTCGCCAGGGGTTGCCGTGAAACTGCCTTCATCTCTCGGTTGGGCTCTTCTTTTTGCATGCGCATGCTCCGCGGCCGAACTCGAACTGCAGGGCAGCCGGCTGGTGGTGTCGGGCATGCTCGACGGCACGGCTATCAAGGCCTTTACCGAGCACCTGGGCAAAGGCACGGTGCGCACCGTGGTGTTCGAGGACTCGTTCGGCGGCACCGCCGAAGCAGCCGGCGCCTATGCCGAGGCCATTCGCTCGAGCGGGGTGGAAACCGAAATCCGCGGCCAGTGCCTGGCCGCCTGCGCCTACGCCTTTCTTGCCGGCAAGACGCATCGCTTCGGTGACGGCTTCCAAGTGAACGGCGTGCTGCTGCCGGTGGCCGCCAGGCCCACCGCCTCCGAACTGGCCATGCGATGGCGCGGCGGCGAAGTGCACAAGACGCTGGCCGAGTTCTCGCCCGCCTCCGCTTCCGCCTCCGCCTCCGCCGCCGGCTCTGGCAGCGCTGCGGAACTCGGCTCCGAGCCGGTCAAGGACAACTGGCAGCCCGATCACGGCGTGCTCTTCACGGCCAGCCCCACGCTGTTCGGCTACATCTACAACGCGTTCTATTGCGACGGCACCCAGGGCCGCGACTTCACCAAGTGCGAGCGCCTTTCGGACGCCGATCCGTTCAAGCTCGGCGTGCTGACACCCTGATTCAACAGACGCGCCTTTCAGCGCCCCGGCTCAGCGCAGCAGGCCCACCGCCAACGGAAAACTGAAGAAGGTTGCGACCGTCGTCCAAAGAATGATGCGTGCGATGCGGCCGCTGTCGGCGCCGAAGCGCTCGGCCAGCATGGCCACGTTGCTGGCGCTCGGCAGCGCCGCCACCAGCACGATCACCACCAGCGCCGAAGAAGAGAGCGGCAGCCCGAGCGCAATGGCGCCCCGCCCCAGCGCCCACACCAGCAGCGGATGCACGAGCAGCTTGACGCCCACCACCGGCAGCACGTCGGCCAGCGGCGCCTTGCGTGCAAGCGCCGACTTCACCCCCATGGCCGCGGCCACTTCCGCGCTGGCCGCGTGCTCGCGGGCGAGCAGCGCCGACCGCGCCAGCACCGCGCCAATGGTGAAGAGCGCCACTGGCGAAGCCGCATCGGCCAGCATGGCCACGGTGCGCTCCACGGGCCCCGGCAGGCGCCAGCGCGCGGCCGAGAGCAGCACGCCCAGCAGAATCGACCACGGCATCGGATTGACCAGCACGCCGCGCAGCGCCTGGCGCGCCGCCTGCCGCGGGCCGTGATGCGCGGCGCCGCTGCCGGTGCCGTCGAGCCGCGAGAGGGCAATGCACAGCGACGAGGTCACGACCAGGTCGAACGCGATGGTGATGATCATCGGCCCCGCCGCCTGCGCACCCAGCAGCGCCACCAAAAGCGGCACGCCCATGAAGCCGGTGTTCGGAAACGCCGCCACCAGCGCGCCGAAGGCGCCGTCGTTCCAGCCGATGCGCGCATTGCGGGTGAAGACGACCGTGCCCGCCACCACGGCCAGCGCGCTCACGCCCC
Organism: Variovorax sp. S12S4; assembly: GCF_023195515.1. NCBI lineage: Bacteria > Pseudomonadati > Pseudomonadota > Betaproteobacteria > Burkholderiales > Comamonadaceae > Variovorax > Variovorax sp. S12S4. The sequence continues at coordinate 2,453,597 of NZ_JALPKR020000002.1, read as the reverse complement.
AGACCAGTGCAACGCTGCCGTCGAGCAGTTGCCCGATCGGCGTGCCGGCACCGAAGCGCAACAGCATGCAAGGCAGCGCGAAATACAGCACGAAGGTGTTGAGGCCGGGAATCGCGTCCAGCGGCAGGACGCGTGCTCGTGCCGCGCCATAGCCGGCGGCAATCAGCGCGAAGAAAGGAAAGGTAACGAGAAATACAGGCAGCACCGGCTGATTGTCGTTGCATCCCGCATGGTGAACTTCGGCGGGGTTGCGCGAGAGCTGCGCCCCGTATCATTGCCCGCTTTGCGCCTGCCCGTTCCCTCGCGGCCTTCCGTTCCCACTCCTCATGTCTTCCGGTCTCAATCTCGCGCAACAAGAAGCTGTCAATTACCTGCATGGCCCCTGCCTCGTGCTCGCGGGCGCGGGCTCGGGCAAGACGCGCGTCATCACGCACAAGATCGGCCGCCTCATCCAGGCCGGCCTGGAGCCCAAGCGCATTGCGGCCATCACCTTCACCAACAAGGCTGCGAGCGAAATGCGCGAGCGCGCCAAGGGGTTGATCGGCCGTGACGCGAAGCATGTGGTGATCTGCACCTTTCACGCGCTGGGCGTGCGCATGATGCGCGAAGACGGCGCCGTGCTGGGCCTGAAGCCGGCCTTCAGCATTCTGGACAGCGACGACGTCACCAAGATATTGAAGGACGCCGGCGGCACCACCGACACCGCCACCGCGCGCATCTGGCAGTGGACCATCAGCAAGTGGAAGAACATGGGGCTGAACGCCGCACAGGCCGAGGCCGCGGCGGTGGACGACAACGAGCGCATCACCGCGCGCATCATGGCGCGCTACGAAGAGCGGCTCACGGCCTACCAGAGCGTCGATTTCGACGACCTCATCGGCATGCCGCTCAAGCTGCTGCGCGACTACGAAGAGGTGCGCACCAAGTGGCAAAACACGCTGGGCCACATCCTGGTGGACGAATACCAGGACACCAACGCCACCCAATATGAAGTGCTGAAGGCGCTGGCCGGCGCACGCGGTCGCTTCACCGCGGTGGGCGACGACGACCAGTCGATCTACGGCTGGCGCGGCGCCACGCTGGACAACCTGCGCAAGCTGCCGGTCGACTATCCGGACCTGAAGGTCATCAAGCTGGAGCAGAACTACCGCTCCACCAGCGCCATTCTGCGGGCGGCCAACAACGTGATCGGCCCCAACCCGAAGCTGTTTCCGAAGACGCTGTTCTCCGAGCTGGGCGAAGGCGAGCCGGTGCGCATCGTCGATGCCGACTCCGAGGCGCACGAGGCCGAGCGCGCGGTGGCGCGCATCATCAGCCTGCGCGCGGGCGACGCCACGGCGCAGGGCAAGCAGTACAAGGAGTTTCGCGACTTCGCCATTCTTTACCGCGCCAACCACCAGGCGCGCGTGTTCGAGCAGGCGCTGCGCAAGGCACAGATTCCCTACAAGGTCTCGGGCGGGCAGAGCTTTTTCGATCGCGCCGAAATCAAGGACCTGTGCGGCTGGTTTCGCCTGTGGGTCAACAACGACGACGACCCGGCGTTCCTGCGCGCGATCACCACGCCCAAGCGCGGCATCGGCCACACCACGCTCGCGAGCCTCGGCACCTTTGCCAGCCAGTACAAGCTGAGCCTGTTCGAAGCGCTCTTCAGCCCGTCGCTGCCGAGCGTGATGCCCAAGCGCACGCTGGAGGGCATCCACGAGTTCGGCCGCTACATCAACGACCTGGAATACCGCGCGCGCCGCACCATGGGCGCGGAAGATTCGCGCACCTTCATGCTCGAATGGCTGAAGGAGATCGACTACGAGAAGCACCTGTACGACGGCGAGGACAGCGAACAGGCTGCGGCCGCGCGCTGGACCAATGTGCTGGAGTTCGTCGACTGGATGTCGCAGCGCGCCGGCGGCGTGATCGACGATGCCTCGGGCGCCGACAACAACGTCGAGAGCGAACGCAAGAGCCTGCTCGAAGTGGCGCAGACCATCTCGCTGCTCTCGACCATCAGCGAGCGCGAGCAGGACCAGAACGTGGTCACGCTCTCTACGCTGCATGCCTCCAAGGGCCTCGAGTGGCCGCACGTGATGCTGATCGGCGTGACCGAGGGGCTGCTGCCCTTCAAGCTCGAGGACGACAACGGCCGCCAGCTGAAGGTGAGCGACGAAACACTGCAGCGGCTGCAGGAAGAGCGCCGCCTCATGTACGTGGGCATCACGCGCGCGCAGCGCAGCCTGGCCGTGAGCTGGACCAAGAAGCGCAAGCAGGGCCGCGAGATGGTGCCCTGCGTACCGAGCCGCTTCATCGCCGAAATGGGCCTGGACAAGGCCACCACGCGCGAAGACCCGCGCGAGAAGCTCAAGGCCCTGCGTGCCGAGTTCGCGCGCAAGGCCCAGGACAGTGCTGCGGCTGCGGCGGCGGCCGCCTCCGCGTCATGAAGGCGCGAATCCTGCTGCTGTCGCTGGCCGCGCTCTGCACCGCATGCGCCGGCCCCGGGGGCTCGGAACGCGGCACCGCCCGGATGCCCCGCCACCGCGCGCGACCTGCCGGTGGAAGCGCTGTACGGCAACTGGCAGGCGCGCTTCGACGGCCTTCCGGGCGCGGCCACGGTCGTGCTTGGCAAGCACCCCGAATACGTGGGCGTGCGCGGCACCATCACGCGTGCGGCAGGTGCTCCTTCGGGCAACGCATCGGTCGCGCAGCTGGCGGGCGATGTAGACGACGAGGGGCAGCTCGCCATCGACGAATCGCTCGACGGGCGCAGCATCAGCGGCGTGTGGTCCGGCACGCTGCAGCCGGACTCCTGCGGGCGCGAGTTCAGGGGCACCTGGCGCAACGCCGCCGACGAAACCACACATCCCTTCACTCTGAAAAAGACGGAAAGGACCGCAGAGAAATGAATCCACTCCATCTACGCACCACCCTTGCCGCGAGCCTTCTGGCGCCCGGCCTCTTTGCGTCGTCGCTGGCCAGCGCACAAGCGGTGGAAAAACCTTCCAGCCCGCTGGCCGATGCCCAACTGACCTGGCAGCAGTGCGCTGCACTGGGCAACAGCAACGAAGCCCGGCTGGCCTGCTTCGACCGCTGGGCGCAGCAGCAGACGCTGCCTTCGGTGTCGGTGCCCGTGGCGCCGCCGGTGTTGGCAAGTACCCAGCCGGCGCCGCCGGTGGACGGTTCCGTGCCGGCCACGCGCGTGGTGTCGGTCGCCACCAGCGAGGGCTGCCGCGACCGGCAGTATTCCGCGCTGTCGCGCTTCTGGGAGCTGGAAAACGGCAGCGACTGCGGCACCTTCGTGTTCCGCGGCTACCGGCCGCTGAACGTGTCGGCCTCGGCCGCCACCAGCAAGCCCGACACGCCCACGTCGCCGTCCGAAGGCCACACCGCCTCGCCGGTGGACTACCAGGCCAATGAAATGCGCATCGGCCTTTCGGTGCGTACCAAGATTGCGCAGGGCCTGCTCACGCAGAACGACCCGATCAAGAAAGACTCGCTCTGGTTTGCGTATTCGCAGCAGTCGACGTGGCAGCTGTTCAACGGCTCGATCTCGCGGCCGTTCCGCACCACCGACCACGAGCCCGAGATGATGTATGTCTACCCGCTCGACTTCAGGCTGCCCGGTGGCTGGCGCTGGCGCTATGCGGGCGTGGGCCTGGTGCACCAGTCGAACGGCCAGAGCCTGCCGCTGTCGCGCAGCTGGAACCGCGTCTACCTGATGGGCGGCGCCGAGCTCGACGACCGCTTCAGCATCACCGGGCGCGTCTGGCAACGACTGTCGGAAAGCGTGGCAAAGGACGACAACCCCGACATCTCCAGCTACATCGGCCGCGCCGAGGTCACGGGCCGCTGGAACTTCAACCGCGACAACACGCTGGCCCTCACCGTGCGCAACAACCTGCGCGACAGCGGACGCGGCTCGGTGCGGCTCGAGTGGCTGAAAGCCATCGGCGACCCGACCACCAGCAACCTGCGTTTCCACACGCAGCTGTTCCATGGCTACGGCGACACGCTGGTGGACTACAACCGGAAGCGCACCGTGCTGAGCATTGGCCTGAGCCTGGTGGACTTTTAATTCGCCCCGATGAATGCACAGAAAGGTTCGTGTCATGAATGCAGATGAACTTGCCCCCGTGGACGCTTTGCAGCGCGAGATCATTGCCGCGCTGCACGTGGCGCCGGTGTTCGACGCCGCACACGAAGTCGAGCGGCGCATCGGCTTTCTGGCCGGCTACCTGCGCGGCACGGGCCTGAAGTCGCTGGTGCTGGGCATCAGCGGCGGCGTCGATTCGCTGGTGGCCGGATGCCTTGCGCAACGCGCGGTGGAACGGCTGCGCGCCGAAGGCCGGGACGCCACCTTCATTGCCATGCGGCTGCCCTACGGCGTGCAGAAGGACGAGGCCGAGGCGCAGCGCTCGCTCGAGGTAATCAATCCAGACCGCACCCTCACCGTCGACATCCGGCCCGCGGCGGACGGCATGCTCGCCGCGCTGAAGGCCGGCGATCTGGTGTTCCGCGACGCGGCGCATGAAGACTTCGTGCTCGGCAACATCAAGGCGCGCCAGCGCATGATTGCGCAGTTCGCGGTGGCCGGCGCGCACGACGGCATCGTCATCGGCACGGACCACGCGGCCGAGGCGTTGATGGGCTTCTTCACCAAGTTCGGCGACGGCGCAGCCGACGTGACGCCGCTCACCGGCCTAAACAAGCGGCGCGGCGCGCTCGCACAACAGCTCGGCGCGCCCGACGCGCTGGTGTTCAAGGTGCCGACCGCCGACCTCGAATCGCTGGTGCCGCAAAAGCCCGACGAAGATGCGTTCGGCGTGAGCTACGAGCAGATCGACGATTTCCTCGAGGGCAAGCCGGTGTCCGCGGCGGCACGCGAGATCATTCTTTCAACGCACCGCAAGAGCGCCCACAAGCGGGCGCTGCCCGTGGAGCCGCCGCTCCCGGCCTAGGCGCGGGGCGACTCGAGCAGTTGCTCGAGCAGCGCGGTCAGCTTGTCGACGTCCACGGGCTTCGTCAGGTGCGCGCGAAAGCCCGCCTCGAGGCTGGTGTCCCGGTCGCTGGCCTGGCCGTAGCCGGTAATGGCAATCAGCGGCGGCGGGTTGATCATCTCGGCCCGCAGGCGCCTGGCGACTTCATGTCCGTTCAGGTCGGGCAGGCCGATGTCCAGCAGCACCACGTCGGGGTCTTGCGCCTTCACCGCCTCGATGGCTGGCAGGCCGCCATGCGCAACGCTGGACTTGTAGCCCAGCGCCTCCAGCAGCAGCGCCATGGTTTCGGCCGCGTCCACGTTGTCGTCCACCACCAGCACGCGCTGCTCGCCCACGGGCCGCGGCTCGGCTTCCAGCGTGGCAATCGGCGGCTGGGTCGTCTGGAACTGCACCACGAACTCGCTGCCTTCGCCCGGCCGGCCGGTGCTGAACGCACTCACCCGGCCGCCGTGCAGCGTCGTCAACTGCTGCACGAGGCTGAGCCCCAGGCCCAGGCCGCCCTGCGACCTTGCCATGTTCTGCTCGCCCTGAACGAACAGGTCGAAGATCCGCTGCAGGTCCTTGGGCGGTATGCCGGGGCCGTCGTCGCGCACGCTGATGTCGGCATCCTCGCCAACCTGCGAGAGAGAGACATGGACGTTGCCGCTGTTGTGGGTGAACTTCGCGGCGTTGTGAATCAGGTTGCTGACGATCTGGATGAGCCGCGCACGGTCTCCCGATATCCAGGGATCGGCCTCCTGATATTGCAGGTGCAGCGTCTGCGACTTGCTCTCGATCAGCGGCCGCACCGCCTCGGCGGCCTCGGCGATGGCGTCGCGCAAGCGAACCGGCTTGCTCTCCAGGTGGATCTTGCCGCTCGTGATGCGGCCCACGTCGAGCAGGTCGTCCACCAGCCGCGTCATCTGCCTGAGCTGCCGGCCGATGATGTCGCGGGTGTGGGCGATGACCGCCGATTCCGTTTTCTCGCGCTTCAGCAGCTCGAGCGCATTCGAAATCGGCGCCAGCGGATTGCGCAGCTCGTGCCCGAGCATTGCCAGGAAGTTGGTAACGCGGCGCCCTTCGTCTTCGAGCGCGGTCACGCGGCGCCGCTCGGTCAGGTCGCGCGTGACCTTGGCAAAGCCCCGGTGCCGCCCGGTGGCGTCGTGCAGCGCGGTAATGACCACGCTGGCCCAGAAGCGGCTGCCGTCCTTGCGGATGCGCCAGCCTTCGTCCTCGAAGCGTCCGTCGCGCAGCGCGTTGCGCAATTCCTGCTCGGGCCAGCCGATTGCGGCAATCTCGGGCGGATAGAACACCGAGAAGTGCTGGCCGATGATCTCCGACGCCTCGTAGCCCTTGTTCTTTTGCGCGCCCAGGTTCCAGCTCACGATGTGGCCGCCGGGGTCGAGCATGAAGATCGCATAGTCCTTCACGCCCTCGACCAGCAGCCGGAAGCGCTCCTCGCTCATGCGCAGCATCTCGTCCTGGCGGCGGCGCTCGCTGAGGTCTCTGGTGATCATCGAGAAGCCGCGGATTTCCCCATTGGCGCCGATGATTTGCGTGATGACCACGCTGGCCCAGAAGCGCGTGCCGTCCTTGCGGAGCCGCCAGCCTTCTTCTTCCATGCGGCCTGCCTGGCGCACGGTTTCCAGCGCGCGGTCGGGCTGGTTCTGCTCCAGCAGCTCGCTCGGGTAGAAAAGAGAAAAGTGCCGCCCGATCGCTTCCGCGGCGTCATACCCCTTGAGCTTTCGCGCGCCATCGTTCCAGCTGATGACGATGCCCCCGGGGTCCAGCACGATGATGGAATAGTCCGAGACCGACTCGACCATCAGCCGGAAATCGGCGTCGGCCAGAGTGCGTTGATTCAGAGGTGCACTCCCACCGCCGTGATCTGCCATTGCTCTTCTTCCTCCAGTGGCCGTGCATCGGTGCAACGGCATGCGGGCTCCCGCTTTTCTTGCGGCTGATGCCGAACTCCCGGGTTGCAGCGCCCGAACCTCGTGGCTGCCAATGCGGCAGGTGCCGCCAATTTAGGGCAGCAACAGGTACTTTTCGCGTAGGACAAGGACCAGATTGCGCCCGGCCGGGCCAGCCGCGGCGGCGTCAGGCGCTGGAAGGTTCCTGGCGGGACCATGGCGCGCTGTCCGAAGCCCTGGTCCGCGGCTCTGCCATCATGAAACGGTTCTTTCCCTCTTTCTTGGCCGCGTAAAGGGCCGCGTCGGCGCGCATGAACAAGGACGGCAGATCCTCGTCTTCCTCCGCGATTGCGACGCCGATGCTGGCGGTCGCCTGCAGGGTGCGGCTGGAGAGGTGGAACGCCGGCCGCATTGCGGCAAGCACCTTCTCCGCGACGATCCCAGCCTCTGCAAGTCCATTGACTCCCTCGAGAAGGATCACGAACTCGTCGCCGGCGTAGCGCGCCGGCATGTCGGTTTCGCGCACGCTTTCCTTGAGCCGGCGGCCGAACTCCCTGAGCACCGCGTCGCCGGCCGCGTGGCCCAGCGAATCGTTGATCGACTTGAAGTAGTCGATGTCCAGGAACAGCAGGCACACCGGCTTTCCCGAGCGCCGCGACCTGGCCATGGCCTCGCGCGCATGTTCTTCGAACGAACGGCGGTTGGGCAAGCCCGTGAGCGCATCCTCCCGCGCAAGGACATCGAGCTGCCTCTGCTTCTGCTTCAGGTCGGTGACGTCGTGCGAAAGCACATACAACCCGACGACTGAACCCTCGGCGTCCCGGTGCGGCAAGTAGGTCGTCTGCAGGGTCCGCTCGCCGATCAGCAGCTGGGCCGTCTGTTCGAACGACACCACCTCGCCCGCGAAGGCACGCGCCAGAAGCGGCTTGCGCACCTCGTAGTGGGCCTCGCCCACGGTCTCGCGGATGTGCCGGTTCATCATCGATGCCGGCTCGATGCCGAGCCACGCCAGGTATCTGCCGTTGCAGAAGACCACGCGCTCGTCGAGATCGAGTTCGGTCAGGAGCGCCGGCACGTTGTCGGTGAGCCCGCGCAGGCGCCGTTCGCTGTCGGCGCTTCGCATCTCGGCGTGCTTGCGCTCGGTGATGTCGAAGGTCATCACGTAGTAGCCCACCACGCCGTCGTCGCGAACGTCGGGCAACAGGTGGCATTCGAAGAAGCCTTCCTTGCCCTTGCGGTCATAGGTTCCTTCGGTGCGCGTGGGCGTTCCCTGGAGCGCCTTGGCAACCTGCGGTGCCAGTTGCCGGTAGACCGCGTCCGGCAGCGACTCCCGCATGGTCATGCGGCCGATGTCCGCCTGGGTTCTGCCTTGCATCCGCAGCCCCGCCTTGTTCGCGAAAAGGCAGCGCTGGTTGCTGTCGAAATAAGCGACCACGGCCGGCAGGTTGTCGGTCACATCGCGCAGGAATCTTTCACTCAACTTGACGCGCTCCTGGGCCGCCCGGCGCTCCCGCATGAGCGTGTCGAAGGTCTGCGAAAGATCGCCCACTTCGTCGCGGGCGGGCTCGTCCTCCAGCGGCGTGTAGGCGGAGTTCGCGCGCGAGACCTGCATGTGTTCGCGCAGGCGCGACAACGGCGCGAGCTGCGAGCGCACGTTCATGAAGGTGAGCCCCCGGCCAGCAGCGTCAGCAGGAGTGCCCCCGCCCAGGCAAAGCGCTCGATCTGCTCCGCCTTAGCAAAGGCTTCCTGGCGCGGATACATCGCGCCCAGCACCCAGTTGGTCTGGCGGATGTGCTTGAACGCATAAAGGGCATGCACGCCCCTGCGGTTCACCCCTTCGGCTGCGCCCTCGAATCCGGCAATGGCGCGGTCGGCGGCGGCGTTGCGTATACCGTCCGCGTCGATGTGCTGGAGCAGCCGGGACCGGTCGGGATGGTCGACGATGATGCCGCTGGTGTTGACGATGAACATGTACCCGCTCTTGCCGAATTTCACGTTGGCAAGCTCGCCCAGGAAGTTGTGCTCGCTGAGCGTGATGAAGGCGACGATGAGGTAGGCGATCTTGCCCTCGCGGTCCAGCACGGGTTCGGTCATGGCAACTTGCGCCAGCCCGCTGATGCGGTTCTTGAAGGGCTGGGAGATCATGCCCGCCTTGCCCGCGACTGTCTTCTGGAAGTAGTCGCGGTCCTTGACGTTGATCTTGCCGATCTGCTGCGCGCCGTTCATGTTGGCCACGATCTCGCCCTGCGCATCGATGAAGGCCACGTTGTCGAAGGCCTCCTTGAGCGACTTGTGCTGCATGACAAGGTCCTGCAGCCTTTCGGCGCCTGTGAAATTGCGGCTCTCGACGCTGTCGCCGAAGGTCTTGAGCAAGGTGCGGCGGCTCAGGAATTTCTGGTCCACCGCGTCGGCAATGGCCGAGATCCGCTCGAAGTGTTCCTCGGCGATGGTCGCCTGCATGTTGCGCTTCATGAAATAAAGCGCGGCGGCGGAAATGCCTATGGTGGTCAGGAACACGATGGCCACAACGCCCGCCGAGAGGCGGGAACGCAAGCTGAAACGCGTCAGGTCGGGAATCGGAAGACGCATCGTATGTGGACTCCGATGGGGCGCGGTGTGCGCTCAGTCCGCCATGGCAACGTCCAGCTGCGCTTCGAACTCTTCAAGCGGCACTGGCTTGCTGAACAGGTACCCCTGGCAAAGCATCTTTCCGTGCATCTGCAGAAACTCGAACTGCTGTTGCGTTTCGACGCCCTCCGCCACGATTTCAAGCTCGAGGTTGCGCGCCATGCCGATGATGGCCTGGATGATCAGTTCGACCTTCGGGTCTGTGCCGATGCTCTGCACAAAGAACTTGTCGACCTTGATCTGGTCCAGCGGAAGTTGCGTCATGTACGACAGCGACGAGTAGCCGGTGCCGAAGTCGTCCATCGAGAAGCGGACGCCCATCGACGCGAGCAGCTGCATCTTGCTGACCGTTTCCGTCATCTTGTCCTGCAGCAGGCTCTCGGTGAGCTCGAGCTTCAGTCTTGTCGGGTCTGCGCCGGTCCTGCGCAGCACATCGCGAACGCGATCCGCGAAATCGGCGGTGCGGAACTGGCGCGCGCTGACGTTGACCGCCAGCTGCAGGTGCCGGCGCCTCGGGTCGTGGCTCCAGCGTTCGAGCTGCACGCAGGCCGTCTCGAGCACCCACAAGCCGATGGGCACGATCAGCCCGGTTTCCTCGGCCAACTCGATGAAGCCTCCGGGCGGCACCATTCCGCGCTCCGGATGGTGCCAGCGAATGAGCACCTCCGCGCCTGCGATATGGCCTTCGGACGTGACTTGGCTCTGGTAGTGCAGGATGAACTGATTGCCCGCCAGCGCCGCATGCAGTTCGCTCTCCAAGGTCGCGCGGGCCGTGATGGCTGTCTGCATTGCGGTCTCGAAGAAACGCAATGCATTGCCGCCCGCCGACTTGGCGTAGTACATGGCAATGCCCGCATGCTTGAGCAAGTCTTCCAGCGACTGGTTGGCGGTGCTGAAGACCACGGCGCCGATGCTGCACGTGCTGTGGTACTCGTGGTCTTCGAGCTGGAACGATTCGCCCAGCGCGCTCAGAATGGCTTCGCCGGTCGCGTTGGTCTGCATTGCGGCAACCGAAGGGTCTTCGCTGAGGTTTTCGATCAGCACCACGAATTCGTCGCCACCCAGCCGCGCGACCGTGCCGCCTTCGCTCAGGCTGGCCTGAAGCCGGAGTGCAACCTGCTTGAGCAACGCGTCGCCCGTGGCGTGGCCGAGCGCGTCGTTGAGCGTCTTGAAATCGTCCAGGTCAAGGAACAGCAGTGAACCGTGCCGCGAGCGGCGCACGTTCGAGTCGACCGCGGCCTGCAGCCGGTGCAGCAACAGCTGCCGATTGGGAAGGCCGGTCAGGTTGTCGTAGAAGGCCAAGTGCTCGATCTCGCGGGCGGCGAGTTTGCTCTCGGTGATGTCCCGCAGGATGACGATGAACCGCGCGTCCGCACCTTCGCCCACCAGCTTGCGCGAGACCGAAATCTCGAACCACACCACGCCCTTGGGAACCCGGGTCTCGAACTGCCTTCCCGAAGAAAACCCGAACTCGAAGGCATCGCGCAGCGCGACCATCACCTCGGCCGCGGCGTTCGCCGGCAACAGGTCGGACATCATCTTGCCGACCGGCTCGCGCACCTTGATCGAAGACTTGGGCCGGCGCGGTGAATGAAAACGGTAGCAACGGCCGTCGATGCCCGCCTCCAGCAGCACGTCCGGCAGTGCATCGAGCGTGGCCTGCAGCTGCGCCTTGCCTTCGAGAATGTCGGAAACGTGGCGCTTCTTTTCGGTGATGTCGCGGTAGATGCACACCAGGCCGCCGTCCGGCGTCGGGCTCTTGACGGCAACGATCACCTGCCCGCCCGGCAGGACGAGCTCCTGCTCGCTGTGCGCGTGCAGGCCGCGGGAATTCTGTTCGTCGATGGGCTGGAACGGCGCCTGCGGCGCAAGCAGCTTTTCCGCCCAGGGAAAGTAATCGACGAAGCGGCGGTTCCAGGTGATCACGCGGCCTTCTGGATCGAGCAGCACGAAGCCGTCCGCCATGGATTCGAGCGCCTGGTCCAGCGTGGCCTTGGAGCGGACCAGGTCGGCGCGGGCACGCCATTGCCGCAACAGCTGCGCGCGGGCGAAATAGGCGACCGCAAGAATCATCAGCGTGAAAGCCAGCGCGACGATCAGGATGGAATTGCGTTCCCTGCGCCAATCCTCGAGTGCGAGCTGGAGCGGAATACCGGCGACGATCAGCAGGTTTCTATGCAGCGTGGGCCGTGCGACGACGATGGCCGGCAGGCCGCTGAGCCGCGCGACCATCCGGTGTGGGCGGCCGTCGCTGGTTTGGTCCGTCATGGCCGGCCTGATGCTGCGGCCGGCGAGGTCGTCGCGCGGCGGCATGCTGGCCAGCAAGGCCCCCGACTCGCGCTCCAGCGTGACCTCGAGCCCCTGATGTTCGCTCCCTGCGCAAGAATGGTGGTGAGCATGGAGACCTGCACTTCGGCAACCGCCACGATCTTGCCGCCGTCCGCAAGCCGCAGCACGCGCCCGAAATACAGCACCTGCTGCGAAGTCGCCTGGCTCACGGTGGGCGCGCTGACCGAGAGCATGGACCCCGGCCGGCCCAGGATTTCCTTCAGGAAGCCCGGGGGCAGCTGCAGCGCGAGCTTCGCTCCGCGGCGGTCGGAAGATGCGACCACCGCGCCCTCGGGATTGAGAATCGCCACGTACCGGACCAAAAGGCTCTGGCGAACGATGGTCTCGATCAACTGCGCGGTTTCGGGCGCCGTGATGTCGGCCGCCACGGTGTCTTCGCTCGAGTTCCGCAGGAACTGGCCCATGCCCGCCAGCAGCATGTCGACGGCCAGCAGGCTCCGGTTCAGCGCGGCTTCCGAGGTGACGACGAAACGCGTGGCCTGGCTCTCGTTGTTGGAGATCGCCTTCTGGTAGGTCTGCCACATCGTGAACGCGGCAATGGCGAGAACGGCCGCCAGGAACAGCGCCGCTACGCCGTAGATAAAGGCGGTGATGCGGCGGGGCAGCAGCTTGTTCACTGCCCGACGGGAGCCTTGATGCCCACCACCGGGCCGACAGTCTGGTCCCAGACCTCCGCGCACACGGTTCCGCATCGCTGCACCCAGCGAGTCAGCACGCTCGATGCGAATATTTCGCGCCGGCGGCGTTCGTCAGTGGCGGAAGGACGTGCCTCGACCATGGCGCCCTTGGTACCTTTCACGCAGGTGGCGGCGCCCGTATTGCATGCAATGCCGTTGCCGGTGTCGCGCTCCGATTCTTCCCAGACTGCGGCCTCGAGCTTGGGCAGCTCGGATTTCAACAGGGTCTTCAAATCCGCTGGAAGGGCGTTCCATGCGTCCGTGTTGGCGCCGAATACCGCGACGCCCCAGTTGATGGGCATCGTGTAGAGCGAACTGGTGACCTTGTGCAGGCCCAGCGTGTTGCCGGACATCGCGCCGGTGATGGCGCATTCGGTATTGGACGAGCTCATGTTGGCCATGAGCTCGGCGAACTCGGTGGACACCGGCACGCCGCCGAGGGCGCGCACGAAGTCGGCCTGGGTGGTGCCCGAGACACGCACGCGCCGGCCCGAAAGGTCGGACAGCTGCTTCATGGGCTGCTTGCAGAAGATCACCTGGGCCGGATACACATACACGGCCAGCAACTCGACGCCATGGCGCTCGCGCAGCGTCTTTTCGAGATAAGGCCGGAACGCGCCGATCACCCGCCGCATGGAGGGCATGTCGGGGTTCAGTCCGGCAATGTCTGGCGTGCCGATTTCCGGATACTCGTTGCTGATCTGGCTGAGCAAGGCGGTGCCGAACGGGATGACGCCCAACCTCATGAGATTGAGCATTTCCTGCCCGGGCACGCCGGCCTGGTTGAACGGAACGATGCTCGCGGTGTACTTGCCGCCGCTCAGGCGGGCCAGATCCTTGCCCCAGAAGCGCTCTTCGTGGAGGGCGTACTGGTTCAGGCCGGCCAATCCGCCCACCACGCGCAGCCGCGTGGGCGCGGATTGCTGCGCTGCGCTGTTCATTGCCGCGAAAGCCAAAGCAAGAGCGGCGACACGAACCCAGAGGGCAGGTCGCCAAGCGGATGCTGCTTCGCCGGTCTTCATGCCCCGGATCATGATGCCGATTGTGCTTCCTGTAAGAAGTTTTTTACAGAATCGCCGCTTTCCGGTCACCCGCGAACAGGAAAGTTGGGACGACTCGTTGCGCGCAAGGCACAGAGATACCATCCGCAGACCCCTGATTTCGGGTCGTCTTATTCAAATTCCAGATCGATGACCGCGCCCGACCTTTCCAGCCGCCAGTTGCGCGCGTTCATGGCACTGGCCGAGCAGCGCAACTTTACGCGCGCCGCCCAGACCTGTCATTTGTCGCAGCCCGCGTTCAGCGCGCTGATCCGCACGCTCGAAGACACGCTGGGCGCCCGCCTTTTCGACCGGGACACGCGCAGCGTGCAGCTCACGCCAGAGGGGCGGCTCTTCGAACCCTCGGCCCGGCGCCTGCTCGACGACATGCAGGATGCGATCGGCGACCTTGCCGACCACTCCGAACGGCGCAAGGGCCGCGTGAGCGTGGCGGCGCTGCCCTCGCTCGCGGCCGGCTGGTTGCCGGCCATCCTCGCCGAGTTCATGCAGGCGTGGCCCGGCATCACGGTGGAGCTGCACGATGCGCTTTCCGATGCCTGCATTGCCCAGCTGCGCGGCCACCAGGCCGACTTCGCGCTGGCGGCCACCGGCGCCGATGCGGCTGCGGCCAGCGACCTGCGCGGCCGCAAGCTCTGCGAAGACCGCTTTCACCTGGTCTGCCGCAAGGACCACCCGCTGGCCGGCGTCGCCAAGCTCACGGCCAGGCAGCTCGCGCCCTGGCCCTTCATCCAGATGGCGCGCAACAGCAGCGTGCGCCAGTCGCTCGACGCGGCGTTGCATCCGCTGCGGCTCAACGCGGTGTTCGAGGTCGAGCACCTGGCCACCGTCACGGGCCTGGTCGAGGCCGGCATAGGCATCAGCGTGGTGCCGGAGCTCACCTTGTTCCACTTCCGGCGCGACACGCTGGTGACGCGGCCCCTGCCGCTGCCCGGCCTCACCCGGACCATCTACCTGGTGCAGCGCCGCGAAGGAAGCCTCTCGGTGGCCGCCCAGACGCTGTACGACCTCATTCTTGCGAGGCTCGGCACGCTGGCCTGAGGCCCGTGTGCCCCGCAGGCATAAAAAAACGGCCCCGAAGGGCCGTCTTTTTATGGAAGCAGCCTTGCGGCCGCAAACCATGGCTCGCTGAAGTCTTACTTCTTTGCGGCCTTCTTGGCGGGAGCGGCGGCCTTCTTGGCCGGTGCTGCCTTCTTGGCGACGGGCTTGGCGGCTGCCTTGTCGGCCTTGCGCTTTGCAGCCTTGGGGTCGATGGCGGCCTTGAATGCTGCGCCCGGCACGAACTTCGGCACCTTCTGTGCGGCGATCTTGATCTTGGCGCCGGCTTGCGGGTTGAAGCCGGTGCGTGCGGCGCGAGCCACTTGCTTGAAGGTTCCGAAGCCGATGAGCTGGACGGGGTCGCCCTTCTTCACTGCGGCGACGATGGAACCCGTGACGGTTTCCAGGATACGGGCGGCTTCTGCCTTGCTGACGTTGTGGGCGGCGGCGATCTTTTCGACCAGTTCGATACGGTTCACTTGAAAATTTCCTTTGGATTGTTCTCGTCATGTTGCCAATGACGGCGCAGCGGCTGAGGCCACTGCAAGCGGCGCGGAGTGTAGCGCACACGGGAACCGGTTTCTTTGCGTTCAGGCGCTTGCCTTGATGGCATCGGTGAGGAATTGCACGAATGCCTTGCCCGCGTCGGGCAGCGATCGGCCCGCCAGGGTCTCTACTTCGAGGTGGCGCTCGTTCATTTCGCGGTCCTTCAGCGCAATGGCAACCAGCGCCTTCGACTTCAGCTGCGTGCGGATCGACAACTCTCCATAGAACGCAATGCTGCCGCCCCCCGCGGCCGCAAAACTCACCAGCGCATTCGCATGGTTGCTCGACATGGCCTGCACGTAGTGGAGCCCCTGCCGGCTGCAGCTGGTGTCGAGCAGTTGCCTGATCGAGCTGTCCTGCGGCGGCAGCCCCAGCGGGTAGGCCACCACCTGGCGCAAGGACAACTGCCGCTGCGCCGCCAGCGGATGGTCGTTGGCCATCACGGCGAGGATGGGGCTGGGGTGGCGCAGCTCGATCTTGATGCCGGGCTCGGGCACCGTGCTCAAGGTGATTCCAATGTCGGCCTCGCCATCGCGTATGCGTCCGGGTATGTCGTGCGGCGGGCACACCTCCAGGTGAAAGCGGATGCCCTCGTGCTTGCTTCGAAAGCGGGCAATCAGCGTCGGAAGAAAGTCGAAGGCAAAGCCCTCCGTGCTCACCACGCGCACGCGGCCGCTGCGCAGGCCGCGCAAGCCCTGGATGTCGCTGGCAACCCGCTCGATGTCCTGCTGCATGCGCTTGGCATGCGCCGCCAGCAGCTCGCCGGCCGCGTTGGGCACCATGCCGCGCGCGTGGCGGTCGAACAGCAGGGTGTCGAGTTCGCGCTCCAGGCGGGCCACCTGCCGGCTCACTGCCGACGGCGCCACGTTGAGCTTGAGCGCCGCCTCCTTCACCGAGCCGGTTCGCACCACCTCGAGAAAGTACCGCACGGCGGTCTCCTGCAACGCGTTGAGAGCCATGGAATTCTCCGGTTCAGAGATGGGCAGAGAGCGGTTTCGATTGCCGAAACGGCAATCCACAATTCTAAACATTGCGCTTGTGGCAGCGGGTTCCGGCTCCTAGGATGGAATTGCATCCGCCGTCCCCCCAACCTCGTCCCCAGGAGTACTTCATGAAACGCCTCCCTGCATTGGCCAGCCTGCTGCTGACGTCCTGCCTTGGCCTTGCATCGCTGGGGACCACCGCCGCGGAAACCGGGTTTCCGTCGCGCCCGGTCACGCTCGTGGTTCCCTTTCCCCGGGCGGCGCCACCGACGTGAACGCACGCGTGATTGCCGCGCGCCTGGCCAAGGAACTCGGCCAATCGGTGGTCATCGAGAACCGCGCCGGAGCCGGAACCGTGATCGGGGCAAGCTACGTTTCCAAGGCGACGCCCGACGGCTACACGCTGCTGGTCAGCTCGGGCACCACGTTCACGGTCAACCCCGCCATCCGCTCGAATCTTCCCTACGACCCGATCAAGGGCTTCGACCAGATTGGCCTGATCGGACGCGTCGGCCTCATCCTGCTGGCCAACAGCGAGGTGCCGGTGAAGACCGTGAAGCAGTTCGTGGACTACGTGAAGGCATCGCCCGGCAAATATTCGTACGCCTCGTACGGCACCGGCACCACGTCGCAGTTCGCGGGAGAAACCATCCTCAACGCCGCCGGACTGAAGATGACGCACGTGCCCTACAAGGGCAGCGCGCCAGCCATGACCGACCTGATGGGCGGCCAGGTTCCGTTCAGCGTCGACACCGTGAGCGCCGCCATTCCCCAGCTCAAGAACGGCAAGATCAAGGCGATTGCGGTGACCACCGCCAAGCGCTCCACGCTGTTGCCCGATGTGCCCACCATGGCCGAGAGCGGCTACCCCGACATCAACATGGACTCGTGGCTGGTCGTGTCGGCCCCCAAAGGGCCTGCCCGGCGATGTGAAAGCCAAACTCGAAAAGGCGCTTGCCGCCACCGTTGCCGACGCCGACACCCGGGCCAAGCTGACCGCGCAGGGCCTGGAGCCGGCCTTCAGCAACGGCGCCGCCGTGAGCGAGCTGATCAACAAGGAACTGCCGCTGATGCGCGCCGTTGCCGCCCGCGCCAACATCACCGCTGATTGATGGACACCCAATTGATCGAACAATCCGCCGTCGAACTGCGACGGCTCATCGGCAGCAAGGCAGTCTCGCCGGTCGAGCTTCTAGAGGCTTGCATTGCGCAGATCGAGCGGGTGAACCCGTTCGTCAATGCCGTGACCGCCACCAGCTTCGACCGCGCGAGGGCCGAGGCCAGGGCCGCTGAAGCCGCCGTGATGCGCGGCGATGCGCTCGGCCTGCTGCATGGCCTGCCGCTGGGCGTGAAAGACCTGGAGCCCACCGAGGGCCTGCTCACCACCTGGGGCTCCGCGATCTTCCGCGACCACGTGCCCGAGGAAGACATCGAGCTGGTGGCCCGCCTTCGAAAGGCGGGTGCCATCGTTGCGGGCAAGACAAACGTTCCCGAGATGGGCGCCGGCGCCAATTCGCGCAACGAGGTGTGGGGTGCCACCGGCAACCCATTCAACCCCAACCTGAATGCGGGAGGCTCCTCCGGCGGCTCGGCGGCGGCGCTGGCGTGCGACATGCTGCCCGTGTGCACCGGCTCCGACACCGGCGGCTCGCTGCGGATTCCGGCCGCCAAGTGCGGCGTGGTGGGCTTCAGGCCATCGCCGGGCATCGTGCCGAGCGTGCGAAAGCTGTTGGGCTGGACGCCGATTTCCGTCGTCGGGCCGATGGGCCGCACAGTGGCGGACGCCTGCCTGCAGATGGCCGCCTCCGCCGGCATGCATGCGGGCGACCCGTTGAGCTACCCGCTCGATCCGCTGTCTTTTCAGAAGCCCATGGACGTCGACCTGAGCAGGCTTCGCGTGGCATGGACCGAAGACTTCGGCGTCTGCGCGGTGGACGACAACATCCGCGCCACCATGCGGCGGAAGATCGGCGCCATGCGGCACCTGTTCAAGTCTTGCGACGAAGTGACGCTCGATCTGGGCGAGGCGCACCGCTGCTTCGACGTGCTGCGCGCCGAAGCCTTCGTGGCCGGCATGCACGCGGCCTACCAGCGCGACCCTTCCAGCCTGGGACCCAACTCCCGCGCCAACTATGAAATGGGCGCGCAGATGAGCCTGCTCGACAGCGCCTGGGCGCAGGCCGAGCAGACACGGCTCATCAAGCGCTTCCAGGCGACCTTTGCCGACTACGACCTGATCCTCTCGCCCACCACGCCGGTGTCGCCGTTCCCGTGGACGCAGTTGTATGCGGACACCATCAACGGCGAGAAGCAGGCCAACTACTACCGCTGGCTGGCGTTGACGTATGTCGTCACGCTGACGACGCATCCCGCACTTTCGCTGCCCTGCGGCGTCGATCACGCGGGCATGCCGTTCGGGCTGCAGATCGTGGGCGGCTTTCGCGCCGACCACCAAGTGCTGGGCGCCGCGCACGCCATGGAAATGGCATTCGCAGCCGATGCGCAACTGCGCCGCCCGCGCCCGGATCTTTCGGCTTTGCGCACGGCCGAACCTGCGCTCACATCCATCGTCACCGCACCGCCGGGGCCGCATGGCGGCGCTCCTGCGGCTGCGGCGCGGCCCTCGATTTCCGCCGTTTGATAAGGCCGCGCCAAAGCTGAAAAAGCCCCCGGCTCTGCGAAGAACCGGGGGCTTTTTTTGGCTTGGCGTTCAGCGGCTGGCAGGGGCTGCGCGATTGGCGGTCAGCGACACCGACGGAAAGCGGATCAGCGGACGCCCGTTGAGCTCCTGCAGCTTCCGGTTGTTGTGGGCATAGCGCGCGCGGAATTGCGAAATTTGCGCCGGAGACAGCGACACCGGCGCCTGCAGCACATACCACTCGACGTTTTCAGTCAGCGGCGGCGTGGTCAGCGAACCCAGGTAGTGGTAGTAGGCCTTGTCCTTGGGCAGCAGAACGGAAATATCGGCCTTGGACAGCTCGCCATGGCCTTCCTTCTCGAGTGCCGCCAGCACCTTGGCCGCCAGCGGATTGGCCGTACCTTCGCGGTACATGACGCCCACCACGGCAAGCCGGCCGTCCGCGGCACGGAACACGAAATGCCCCTCGAGCGGGAAGTGCTTGCCGTCCACCGTGTGTTCGCTCTCGGCATGGAAGTGGAACTGCAGCAGCTTGAAGTGCCGCCCGCGAATCATGGCGTCCGGCCCCTTCGCCTCGACCTCCACCGCATGGCCGTTGTCCACGACGTCGAGCGCCGCACGAGCGTTGCTCAGGCGAATGTCTTGCGGCTCGAGCGCATCGCCGGCCTTGGCTTCGCCGGTGGGAATATCGATCGGCGACTGGGCGCTGTCGTGAACCGCCTTCCAGTTTTCCTGATGGTCGTAGTCCAGCGCCTGGGCGTGGACCGTTGAAGCCGCGAGCAGCGCAAGGCTCAGGAGACAGCGAGAAACTGGGAACATGGACAAGGATTCCAGAGGAAGAAAGTTGTAAGAGGAGCCGCAGCCCCTCCAGCGAAAGGCACGCAGAACCGGCTTGACCTTGCCACCATGTCAACCCTGAAACTGAACTCCGCTTATTCAACAACCAAGGAGTTGCCATGCATGAGTTCGAGATCCAGTCGATGACCTGCGGCCACTGCGCAAGCAGGCCATCCGCCGAAGCCGCCGGAGGCCGGCGCGATTGTCTGGACGCCTACCTGACCGGAGGCTGACCCTCAAACCTCGCCTGCCTGCGCCGCCCTTTCGGCGCTGCGGCCCCATGGTTCCCGCTGGAGAATTCGAATGAACGACATGCGTTCCAACCCAGGACACGACCACCATCATCAGCACCACCATCACGGCGGCCACCCTGCGCCGGTGAATGCCGTCGAGCCCGGCGCGGCGGGCGGATCGCCCACGATCTACACCTGCCCGATGCACCCGAAAATACGGCAGGACCACCCCGGCAATTGCCCCAAGTGCGGCATGACGCTGGAGCCGGAAATGCCGAGCCTCGACGCAGACGAGAAGGAAGATCCCGAACTGCGCGAGTTCAAGCGGCGGTTTCTCTGGACGCTGCCGCTCACCATTGCAGTCACCGTGCTCGCCATGGCGGGCCACAGGCTGCAGTGGTTCGAGATGGCCACGCAAAGCTGGATCGAATTGGTGCTTTCCGTGCCGATCGTGCTGTGGGCGGGATGGCCCTTCTTCGAGCGCGCGGTGCAGTCGGTGGCCAACCGCAGCCCGAACATGTGGACGCTCATCGGCCTGGGCACCGCTGCCGCCTTCGTCTACAGCGTGGTGGCCACCGTGGCGCCCCGCGCCTTTCCCGAATCCTTCATGTCGATGGGCCGCGTGGCGGTGTACTTCGAGGCTGCGGCGGTGATCATTTCGCTCACCCTGCTCGGCCAGATTCTCGAGCTGAAGGCGCGCTCGCAGACTTCCGCGGCCATCAAGTCGCTGCTGGGCCTTGCCCCCAAGACGGCACGGCGCATCGGTGCCGACGGCACTGAAGAAGACGTTCCCATCGCGCATGTGCATGTCGGCGACAAGCTGCGCGTGCGGCCCGGCGAAAAGGTGCCGGTGGATGGCGTGGTGGTCGAGGGTGCGAGCGCGGTCGACGAATCCATGCTCACGGGCGAGCCGCTGCCGGTGACCAAGCGGGTCGGCGACAAGCTCATCGGCGCCACGCTCAACACCAACGGCGCGCTGGTGATGCAGTCGGAAAAAGTCGGCTCGCAAACCGTGCTCGCGAGCATCGTGCAAATGGTGGCACAGGCCCAGCGCTCCAGGGCGCCGATGCAGCGCATGGCCGACCAGGTGGCGGGCTACTTCGTCATGGTCGTCATCGGCATTGCGCTGCTGACCTTTCTTGCGTGGGGATTCTTCGGCCCAGCGCCAAGCTGGACCCACGGCCTCATCAACGCGGTGGCGGTGCTCATCATTGCCTGCCCTTGTGCGCTAGGCCTGGCCACGCCAATGTCGATCATGGTGGCCACCGGCAAGGCCGCCACCCAGGGTGTGCTGTTCCGCGACGCGGCGGCCATCGAGAACTTCCGCAAGGTCGACGCGCTCATCGTCGACAAAACCGGCACGCTGACCGAAGGCAAGCCGCGCTTCGAGCGTGCTGTCGCCCTGCCCGGCTTCACCGAAGACGACGTGCTGCGCCTTGCCGCCAGCCTTGACCAGGGGAGCGAGCATCCGCTGGCGCACGCCATCGTCGAGGCAGCTCGCGAACGCGGCCTGGCGTTGGCCGCGGCAGACGAGTTCGAGTCCAGCAGCGGCATCGGCGTGAGCGGCATCGTCGGCGGCCGCAAGCTGGCGCTGGGCAACACCGCGCTGATGGACCAGCTGCGCGTGCCGGTCGACGCACTCAAGCCGCAGGCCGAAGCCCTGCGCGCCGAAGGTGCCAGCGTCATGTTCCTTGCCGCCGACGGCCAGCCGATGGGTCTGCTCGCGGTGTCCGACCCCGTCAAGGCCACGACCATGGAGGCGCTGGCAGCGCTCAAAGCATCGGGCATGCGCGTGATCATGGCCACCGGAGACGGACTGACCACCGCGCGCGCCGTTGCAGCCAGGCTGGGCATCGACGAGGTGCACGGGGAAGTCAAGCCCGCCGACAAGCTGGCGCTGGTCGACAAACTGCAGCGCGAAGGCCGCATCGTCGCCATGGCCGGAGACGGCATCAACGATGCGCCCGCGCTCGCCAAAGCCGACGTGGGCGTCGCCATGGGCACCGGCACCGACGTTGCGATGAACAGCGCGCAGGTCACGCTGGTGAAGGGCGACCTGCGAGGCATTGCAGAGGCGCGCATCGTCTCCGAGAAGACCATTGCCAACATGAAGCAGAACCTGGGCTTCGCGTTCATCTACAACGCGCTGGGCGTGCCCCTCGCGGCCGGCGTGCTGTTTCCGTTCACCGGCTGGCTGCTTTCGCCGATGATCGCGGCGCTGGCGATGAGCCTGAGCTCGGCGTCGGTCATTAGCAATGCGTTGAGGCTTCGGGCGGCGAGCGACGGCAGGCAGTCCGCTTGAAGAGTTCAAATCGGATGCAGGGCCCGCAGCATTCGAATTCGGCCTACAGACATTCGCCCCCGGTTTGTGCAAGTTGGAAGCAATGACACAACCTATCGAACTCATCATCGAGGAGCCGGCCCTCGGCTCCTATGTCTGGCGCCTGCTTGAAACCGATACGGACGGAGCGAACCCCAAGGTGCTTCGCGACGCCTTCGATCCGGCGGACACCTACGAAGCCGCGCTGGCGGCAGGGCAGCGTGCACTGCAGAGCGAAATTCGCCGGCGAGCCGCACCTGCAGCCCACGCGCAGCACCACTAGCCTGCGGCAGGCCTCACGGCGCAGTGAGGCCTACCGCCCGCATCAGCCAGCGGAAGACCAGCGCCACCATAAGGAGGACGCCGACGCTGGCCAGCCAGATGGCGAGCAGCCATCCGAAACGGCGCAACCATTTGCCGCGGCCGCCGGGGCCGGGGTCAGTGGTACCCATCGCCATGGCGCACCTTGCCGCGGAACACCCAGTAGCTCCATGCGGTGTACATCAGGATGACGGGGATGATCAGCAAGGCGCCGACCAGCGCAAAGCCCAGGCTCTGCGGCGGACCCGCCGCCTGCCAGATGCTGATGTCCGGTGGAATGACGTTGGGCCACAGGCTGATGCCAAGCCCGGTGTAGCCCAGGAACAGCAGCGCCAGCGTGAGCACGAAGGGCGAAGCGTGCCCGTCGCCGCCCAGGTCGCGCAGCAGGCGCCATGTGACCAGGGCCACCAGCGTGGGCACCGGCGCAAACCACAGCAGGTTGGGAAAGCTGAACCAGCGCCTGGCAATGGCCTCGTGCGCGAGCGGCGTCCAGATGCTGATGGCGATGATCACGGCCAGCATGAGCCAGGCCAGCGGCCTTGCCAGGCTGCGCATACGCATCTGCAGGCGGCCTTCGGTCTTCATCACGAGCCAGGTGGCGCCCAGCAGCGCATAGGCCGCCACCAGCGCCACGCCGGTGAAGAGCGAGAACGGCGAGATCCAGTCGAACGGCCCGCCCGCGTAGTTGCCATCGGCTACCGGCATGCCGTTGAGAAAGGCGCCGAGCGTCACGCCCTGGAAGAAGGCCGCGGTGACCGAGCCGCCGATGAAGGCATGGTCCCACCAGCGGCGCTTGCCCGCACGCGCCTTGAAGCGGAACTCGAAGGCAACGCCGCGGAACACCAGCCCCACGAGCATCAGGATCAAGGGCAGGTAGAACGCGCTGAGGATGACCGCATAGGCCAGCGGAAACGCCGCCAGCAGCCCGGCGCCGCCGAGTACGAGCCAGGTTTCGTTGCCGTCCCACACGGGCGCCACGGTGTTCATCAGCACATCGCGGTCTTCCTTGGCCGGCACGAACGGAAACAGGATGCCGATGCCCAGGTCGAAGCCGTCCATCACCACGTACATCATGATGCCGAACAGGATGATGACGGCCCAGATGAGGGGAAGATCAATGCCCATCGCGGTCGCCCTCCTTGGCTCTTTCGGCGCGGCTACCGGCGTCATCGGTCTGGTCGTCTTCGGGCGCGGCGGAGAGCGGGCGCATCGGCGTTCGCGTTTCACCGGGTCCGCCCCACGCGGGACGTTCGGCTTCGTCTCCGGCCGGCCCCTTGGCGATCAGGCGCAGCCCGTAGGCCGTGCCCGCGCCGAACACGACCAGGTACACGACGACGAACAGCGCCAGCGTGAAGCCCACTTGCGAAGTCGAATGCTGCGGCGACACGGCATCGGCCGTGCGCATGAGACCGTAGACGATCCACGGCTGGCGGCCGATCTCGGTGGTGTACCAGCCGGCCAGGATGGCCACCAGCCCGGCCGGAGACATCGCCACCGCAAAGCGCAGAAAGCTCTTCCTCGCGTAGAGGCGCCCTCCCCGCCGCAGCCACAAGCCCCAGAAGGCCAGTGCAATCATCAGCACGCCCATGCCGACCATGGCACGGAAGGTCCAGAACACAATGGTCGAGTTGGGCCTGTCTTCGGGTGCGAAGTCTTTCAGCGCGGGTATCTGCCCGCTCCAGCTGTGGGCCAGCAGCAGGCTGCCGGCGCGCGGAATCTCCACCGCGTAGCGCGTGACCTCGGCCTTCATGTCGGGCCAGCCGAAGAGCTTCAGCGGAACGCCTTCGCCCTCGGGCGTGCGCTCCCAGTGGCCTTCGATGGCCGCGAGCTTGGCCGGCTGGTGCTCGAGCGTGTTCAGCCCGTGCTGGTCGCCGATGACCGCCTGCAGAGGCGCGGCGGCCAGCAGCATCCACAGCGCCATCGACAGCATGGTGCGCACGCGCGTGTTGTCGTGGCCGCGCAGCAGGTGCCAGGCGGCCGCACCGCCGACCATCAACGCGGTGGCCAGGTAGGCGGCGGTGACGGTGTGCGCGAGCCGGTAGGGGAACGACGGATTGAAGATCACCATGAACCAGTCGACCGGCACCACGCGCCCGTCGATGATCTCGTGGCCCTGCGGCGTTTGCATCCAGCTGTTGGACGCAAGAATCCAGGTGGCGGAGATCAGCGTTCCGACGGCCACCGCAATCGTCGAGACGAAGTGCAGCGCGGGCCCCACGCGTTCGCGCCCGAACAGCATCACGCCGAGAAAACCTGCTTCAAGGAAGAACGCGGTCAGCACCTCGTAGGCCAGCAGCGGCCCGGTCACGCCGCCGGCAAAGCGGGAGAAGTTGCTCCAGTTGGTGCCGAACTGGTAGGCCATGACCAGGCCGGACACCACGCCCATGCCGAAGGCCACGGCAAACACCTTGATCCAGAACTGGTACAGGTCGAGGTACACCTTGCGGCCGGTGCGCAGCCACAGGCCTTCGAGCACGGCCAGGTAGCTCGCCAACCCGATGGTGAGCGCCGGAAAGATGATGTGGAACGAGATCGTGAAGCCGAACTGGATTCGGGCGAGCAGGAGGGCGTCCATGCGGCCGACCTTAACGTCACAAGCAGATCGCCGCAACAGGCGCCTCCGTAAGATGAGCGCCGGCCACTGCCCATGCAGCCTTGCCACCGTTGGCGCAGCTGCGGGCTTGCCGGATTCACAACGACAAAAGGAGATTTGCAGATGCAGAACGAACCCCTTCAGCCGCGCCGCCGCTTCATCAAGACCGCCGCGGGGTCGGGACTCGCCGCCTTGGCCGGCCTGGCCGGTGCGCAGTCTTTCGACTTCAAACCCAACCAGCGCTACCCCGACCCCTCCGTGCTGATACTGGACCCGAGCTTTGCCAGGTACCGCATCTACAGCAGCACGGTCGAGCAGCTTGGCACCGGCATGCGGTGGGCCGAAGGGCCGGTGTACTTTCCTGAAGGCGGCTACCTGCTGTGCAGCGACATTCCGAACAACCGGCTCATGAAGTACGACGAGAAGACCGGCAAGTTCACGGTGCACAAGCAGAACGCCAACTTTGCCAACGGCAACACGCGCGACCGCCAGGGCCGACTGATTACCTGCGAACACTCCGTCACCCGCCGCGTGGTGCGCACCGAGAAAGACGGCCGCATGACGGTGCTGGCCGACAGCTACGAGGGCAAGAAGCTCAACGCGCCCAACGACGTGGTCGTCAGGTCGGACGACACGGTGTGGTTCACCGATCCCCTCTTCGGCATCAACGGCGAGTGGGAAGGTTCCAGGGCAACGCCCGAACAGGCGACCACCAACGTCTACCGCATTGCCAAGGACGGCAAGCTCACAGCGGTCATCACCGACCTGGTGAACCCGAACGGACTCGCGTTCTCGCCGGACGAGAAAAAACTCTACGTGGTCGAGTGGAAGGGCACGCCCAACCGCAGCATCTGGAGCTACGACGTTTCAGCCGACGGCACCAGCGTGTCGAACAAGACCAAGCTGGTGGACGCCGACGGCCCGGGCGCGCTCGACGGCTTTCGGGTCGACCGCGACGGCAACCTCTGGTGCGGCTGGGGCTTCAGCGGCGCCTTCTCGCCGGAGCCCACCGATGTGGGCGGCGGCATGAAGGCGCATTTGCCGCTCGGCAAGTCCGAAGAGATGGACGGCGTGAAGATCTTCAACCCTCAAGGCAAGCCGATCGGCTTCATTCGCCTTCCGGAGCGGTGCGCCAACCTCGAGTTCGGCGGCCCCAAGCGCAACCGCCTCTACATGACGAGCAGCCATTCGCTCTACGCGCTCTACGTGGAAGCGCACGGCGCGGTTTAACGCTCGGTGGCCGCCTCGGGCTGCGGCTCGTCGAGGTTCACCAGGTTCAGGATCGCCATCGGCCCGCCCGGAAACTGAACCAGGCGGCCTTCGTTCACGCCGCCCAGGTCGATGGGGGTGAAGCCCAGGCGGGCAATCAATTCGCTCACGGTCTTCTTGGCATCGGCGTCCTTGCCCGAGAGGAACAGCACGCGGCGGCCGCCGGCGACCTTCGGGTCGGCTTCCAGCGCGGCAGCCGCCAGGTGGTTGAAGGCCTTGACCACGCGAGCGCCCGGCGCCAGTTCGGCCACCACTTCGTTGGAAGCGCGGCCGCCTACGTCGATCGGCGTCAGCGACGGCGCTTCGACGGCATTGTTGGCATCGACGAGGATGCGGCCATTCCACGGCCCCAGGTCTTTCAGCGCGGAGTGCAGGCGGTTCCAGTTGACCGCGACAAACACCAGGTCGGCCTGGGCCGCTTCCTTGAGCTCGACGGCCTTGATGCGGGGCCCCAGCTCGTCGACCAATGGCTGCAGCGTTTGCGGGCCGCGGCTGTTGGCAATGGCGGCGTCGATGCCGTTGCGTGCAAGTTGGCGAGCGATGGCGGAGCCGATTTCGCCGGCGCCGATGATGGCGATTTTCATTTGGTTTTCCTTGGGTTGAAGTGCGCAAGTTCGTCTTGCTGGGTTCAACTCTAGGCATTCGCACCCCATAGCAATAGTCATGACTGGCTTGAATTAGTTTCAAGCATTTGTTGAAATGCCCTGCAATGGAAACCCTCGCCAACCTTGAATCCTTCGTGCGCAGCGCGGAGACGGGCAGCTTTTCGTCGGCGGCACGCCGGCTCGCGCTCACACCCGCAGCAGTCAGCCGCAACGTCGCCCAGCTGGAGCGCAACCTGGGCGTGCGCCTGTTCCAGCGCAGCACGCGCGGCCTTACGCTCAGCGAGGCAGGCGAACGGTTCTTGCAATCGGTGCAGGGCGGCCTCGACAGCATCCAGGGCGCCATTGCGGACATCACCGTGAATGCCGGGCAGCCGGCTGGGGTGCTCAGGCTGAGCGCGGCGCCGGGCTTCGGCATGGACTACCTGTTGCCGCTGATGCCCGGCTTTCTCGAAAAGTATCCGGCGGTCGTTCCGGACTGGTTCTTCGACAACCGTCCGCTGGACCTGATTGCCGGCGGCTTCGACGCAGCCGTGGGCGGCGGGTTCGATCTGCCGCCCGGCATGGTGGCGCGCGAGCTGGGGCGCATCCACCTGATTGCGGTGGCATCGCCCGGCTTCCTGCGCGGCAAGCGCCGGCCGAAGGACCCGGGCGGCCTTGCCGACCTTGCAGGCGTGGCCCTGCGCTCGCCGCTGCACAGCCGCGTTCGCACGCCGGTCATGCGCAACGGCGCCGGACGCGAAATGGCCGCCACGCAAAAGCCGGTGATGGTGGTCAACGACCCCGATGCGCTCTGCCGCGCAACGCTGCTGGGCCTGGGAATCGGCCTCGTCGCCGTGCCGCACGCCGCGCCACACCTGCAGAGCGGCGCGTTGGAGCGGCTGCTGCCCGACTGGCACTGCGACCTGGGCCCGCTCTCGCTGTACTTCGCGAGCCAGAAGCTGCTGCCGGGCAAGACGCGCGCCTTTGTCGATTTCGTCACCGCGGCGTTCCGCGAGCAGAAGCTGGCCCAGCGCCTGTCCGCCGGCAGCCGCACGCGGTAACACCGGCTGACTTGTTCGGCGGTGATGATGCGGCATACTCCCACCCCCCAAACTCGCCAGAAGCCCGCTGAATGGACAAGGAAGTCGACCCCCGCGTACTCGCCGTCATCGATGAGATGCGCCTGTCAGGACCGCGGCTCAGTCCGGTTGAAATCGTCGCCAAGATGGGCGTGTTCGACGCGCGCGACAAGCCCTTCGAGTACGCCTGGATGGCCACGGGCGACAACGTCATTGCGACCATCTGGGCGGAGTATGTGCACGTGGGTGCGAACGGGCGCTGGTTCTATCTCGAATCGCTCGACACGCAGCACCGCCCCGGCGGCGGCGCGCGAACGCCCAACCAGGTCCAGCGCGCGAAAGACCGCCTTGCATTGCTCAAGCGCACCTTCGACGCGGGCCAGGGCTTCCGCGCGGTCGTGCAGACCAACCGGGTTGCGATTGCAGAACTCGAAAGCAACAAGAGCGCGAAGGTGTCTACCCGCGTGCGCGACGACGCCGAATGGCACGTAGCAAGCTGGGAGCCCGAGCAGCTGCTGGCGGTGCTGGTGCGCGGCCCGCGCGGCTGGGTTCCCGATGAAGCCGACATGCAGGCCGCCAAGGCGCGAGGCGGCGTTCCGGCGGCTGTAGAAGCGGAGCCCGAGGCGGCCAAGCCGGCTTCGGCGGAAGAGGTCCAGGCTGCCGCAATGGCGTATGTCATGGGCCACTTCAAGGGCTACGGCTACAACGCCGAGGACGTGACCGGCCAGAAGCTGGGCTACGACATCGAGGTGTCGAATGCGAAAGGCGCAACGCTTCTCAGGGTCACCGTGAAGGGCACCTCCACGGCAACGCCGAACTTCCGCCTCACCCCCGAAGAAAACGCGTGCTCCACGCGCGAGCCGCTCTGGCGCCTGCTGGTGGTGGCCGATGCCGGCGGGCCCACCGCGCAGCACAAGATCTACAAGCCTTCGGAAATGAGCCAGGCGCCCGGCTTCGAAGCCGGGGGCTAGAGCAGCGCCGCGATTTCCGCGGTACCCAGCGCGCCCTGGTACACCCGGAAATCGTCCAGCTGGGCGCGCAGCGCCGGATCGTTCGGATACTGCGAGCGTCCGAGAAAGTTCTGCGTGGTCTCTCCCAACTCGAAGGGCGCCAGCGTCATCTGCGCGTTGCTGCCGACCGCCACGCCATCGACATACAGCGTGCCGAGCGTGCCGGCCAGGGTCACGGCCACGTGCACCCAGCGCCCGGTCGGCAGCGGCGACGCGCCTTCGATCACCTGCTCGTTGTAGCCGTGAACCCTGGAGATCGCGTAGCGCACGGTGCCGGCATTGCTGCGCGGCGTGAGCATCATGTAGCGGCGCGTGCCGGAGCCGAAGTCGAAGACGCGCGACCACGTCGAGAGGCTGTCCACGTACACCCAGCATGCGATCGAAAAGTCGGCCGCGTCTTTCACCAAGCCCGTGGGCAGGTTGATGTAGGCGCCCGTGCCGCCCAGGGCGACAGCCCCTGCTGAGTTGCGGCCCGCAGTCCAAGCCGCGCCACCGGCAAGTTCGCTGGCAGCGAAACGGCCCGTCGCATCGGCGGCGGAGTTTCCTTGCGCTTCGTCGAACCTGAGGTGCATCAGCAGCTCGGGCTTGAGGGCGGCCCGCGCTTCGGCGGATGGCTCGCTCTCTCCCCCTGCGTTCACGGCAACCACGACGTAGTAATACACCTCTCCCGCGACGCCGGTGGTGTCGGTGAAGGTCAGCGTGTCGGTGATGCCTGAAGCCACGGTGGTGCTGTAGGGCCCGCCCGCGGTGGAGGCGCGCCTGACCGCGTAGCTCAGCGCGCCGGTGCTGCCCCACCACGACAACTCCACTTGCGAGGCGCGCACCCGCGCGGTGAGCCCGCTCGGCCGCACGAGCGCCGTGAGCGGATCGCGCGTGAAGGTCAGGGTTCCGAAGCCGAGCTGGTCGCCGTTGTTGCCGTCCGTTTCCGGACGCATCTGCTCGGCCTGCAGCGCGGTGTAGGGCGTGGCAATGCCGAGACGGTTTGCATAGTGGTTGTGCACGCTCTCCCAGATGCCGCGCCGATGCCCCTGCCCGCCCGTCGCCAGCACGGACTGCGTTCCCTGCCGGTTCACGTTGGTGACGAAAGGCACGGTGTAGAAGTCGCCCGCGCCGTCGCGCAGATTGGACTTGGCGACGTACTCGGCACCGGCCAGAAAGCGGTTGTTCTCATAGCCGTAGATGTCGTCGCCCTGGTTCCACGCCATTTCGCAGAACGCGCCTGCGAGGCCGATGCCCAGGGTGCAGTGGCCCTGGTCGCGGCCGCTCTCCTGCCACTGGCCCAGATAGCCGGGATGCATGTGATAGACCGCCTGCAAGCCGGCGCCGTTGCCCGCGCCGCTCCTGTAGTAGTTCAGGGCCTCGTCGTAGATGTCGCGCCGGTCGCACAGCACGCCGATTGCCAGGATGGCACCAATCGTGCACTGGTCCCAGTTGGCCCAGTAGTTGGTGATCTCGGAGCCGTTGTGGTTGACGAGGAAGCTGTGGTTGAGCGGATAGAACACCGTCAGCATCATGTTCTGGAAACGCGCGAAGTCACTTGCCGCCCAGCCCGGATAGGTGCGCATGATCTCGGCCGCGTTTGCGAACTGCTGGCCGTAGATGCCTGCCGCAAGAAAGCGGTCGGCGTTGCCCTCGATCGCCGTCAACGTGGACGACCACTCGTTGAGGAACCTGATCGCCAGGTCGGCATAGCGCGTGTCCTGCGAAACCTTCCAGCGCAGCGCCAACTGGTAGGCGCGCGCGACGTCGATGTAGAACTGCGCGAAGTTCTGGCCCGGGACGTCCCCCCGAATCACCGTGGCCAGCGGCCGCGGCGTGGCACCGAGCTGCGAGCGGCCATTGGATGTGAGCGCATTCCATCCGGCGAGCCAGGGCTGTGCGTTGGCCGCGACCTTGAGGCGCATGCGCTCGAAGTCGGCCTCGGTGTGCAGCAGGCCGGGGTGAACGAACGGCTTCGCTCGCGCGGGCGAAGGGGCCGGGGCCGGCACGTCTTCGGAGCCGGAGCCCGTTGCGGGCCCGGGTGCCGCACCAGCGGTGCCCTGCGTCGCACCGCCAAGCAGGCCGATGCTGCCCGCTCCGCTGCCGCCTCGTCCTCCGCCACAAGCGGCGGTTCCAAGGGCCGCGAGACTCATCGCGCCCATGCAGAACATGCGGCGGTCCAGGAAGTTGTCGAGGGTGTTGTCGGGGAGGTTGTTGTCTTCGCTGGCCGGTTGATGCATGTTGTATTGAGGTTTTGTTAAACCTTGCTACCGCAACATGCATGCCCAATTCGCAGATGAGCCCTTTTCTATTCGCCTCGCTTGCGGATCGCTGCGCAAAAAAGCCTCAGGGCCCGCAAAAACCCTCTGCACATGACAATCAGTGTCACGCGCGCCGCGCGGTGCGCTCATAAATGTCACGCTTTGCGCCGCACCGCTAAAGCTGCAGGTTGACGTCGACCTTGGGCGTGCCGGGCGCCGATTGCGCGACCACAACGATGCGTTCTTCGAGCCGCTGAAAGTGCAGGTCGACACGCGCACTCCCCACCTGCAGCCCTTGCACGTGCAGCTGGTCAATGTCCGCGGGCAACTGCGGCTGCACGATCTTCACCTCGCGCCGGACGCCGTCCACCTGCAGGCCCAGGCAGGCTTGCAGCAGCATGAACACAGACCCCGCCGCCCACGCCTGCGGCAGGCACGCCACGGGGTAGGCAACGGGTGACTGGCCGGGCTGGCGGTCGAAGCCGCAGAACAGTTCGGGCAAGCGCATGCCGAAGTGCGAGGCCGTCTCGAACAGGTTGTCAAGGATGCGCACCACGCCGTCTCGCTCGCCGTAGTGGGCAAGCCCGGCCGCGCACAGCGCAACATCGTGCGGCCACACCGATCCGTTGTGATACGACATCGGGTTGAAGCGTACCGCCTCGGTAGGCAAGGTGCGAATGCCCCAGCCCGATGCGAAGGCCGACGACAGCAGTTGGTGGCCGACGGACAGGGCCCTCTCTCTTCGCCCGGCAGGCCCGTGAAGAGCAGATGCCCCGCATTGGATGCACGCACGCGGCAAGGCTGATTGGCGCCATCGATGGCCAGCGCGTAGAACTTCAGGTCGTCGAGCCAGAAGCGGCTTTCGACCGCTTCGCGCATGGCCTCCGCACGCTGGCGCCAACGGGCGGCGCCGGCGTCGCCCTGCCACTCGGCCATGGACGACATCGCGAGAAAGGCCGCATAGACATAGCCTTGCACCTCGACGAGCGCAATCGGCCCTTCGGGCGTGCGGCCGTCGGCGTGGAAGATCGAGTCGTGGCTGTCCTTCCATCCCTGGTTGGCTAGGCCGCTGGCTTCACCGCGCTGGTAAGCCAGCAGGCCATCGGGGTGGCGCGCCATGTTGCGCTCCATCCACTCGCAAGCAGCGCACAGCGCGGGCCAGATGTGCGCGATGGTGGCGCGGTCGGCCGTGCGCCGCGCATAGGCTCCTGCCAAGGCCACGAAAAGCGGCGTGGTGTCGACGCCGCCGTAGTACTGGCCGAAGGGCAGTTCGTCGACCGCGGCCATCTCGCCCTTGCGGGTCTCGTGCATGATTTTTCCGGGCTCGGCATCGCGAAAGCTCGAGGTCTGGTGCGCCTGCCGCGCCGCAAGAAATTCGAGCACGCCTTGCGCCAGCCTCGGGTCGATCCACAGGGTCTGGAAAGCCGTGACGATGGCGTCGCGCCCGAACGGTGTCGAGAACCATGGAATGCCCGCGTAGGGATACGGTCCCGTGGGCAGGTCGGTCGTGAGCAGCGCAAGGTCGGCGCGCGAGCGGTCGAGCCAGGCCTGGAACAAGCGGCCCGAAGCCTGCAGGCGTGAGCCGCGGCGCTGGCGTGCGCGCATGCGCCACCGCGCGAGCACGCCGGCTTCGCGGAACCGCTCCGCGTTGGGTTGGCCGGGCTCCGTGCCCACCTCGATGTGGAGCGTCCATTCGCCGTGCGCCGCAAGCGGCACGGTGAATGCGGCGGTGCCCGCATCGAGGCGCTGCGGAACTTGAGAGAAATCGATGCAGGCCAGGCGCGTGACCGTGTCCAGCCCCTGATAGCGCAGCACCACGCCGTGCGTTCCCACCTCGGGCGCGCCGATCTCGCCGCGCCGTGCGCGCTGCTGGCCGCGCACTTCGAACATGTCGCGAAAGTCGGCGCCGAACTGCAGCGTGAGCGGCGCTTGCGCGGGCTGGTCGCTGTAGTTGACGAGGCGGATGCGCTCGAACAGCCGCGCGCCCCACAGAAAGCGCTTGCGCTCCAGATGGATCACGCCTTGCGGCATCGATGTCGAGCCGAGCACCGGCAGCGGGCGGTTGGTGAGATTGGCGGTGAAGAAAACGTTGTCCTGGCTGACCCCGCTGGACAACAGCGACGGACGCGCGCCGTCGAGCCGCAGCACGAATGTCGACAGCATGCGCGTGTCGTCGTGAAAGAGCCCGTCCACACCGCCGCCCACGTCGCCGTGGCCGTCCATCACAAAATAGGTATCGCCTTCCTTGAGCACGAACGCGTGCTGCACCGCGCGTTCGGTGGCCGGCTCAGCCTGATCGACAGCAGGCACTTCAACGCTCATCGCTCAGGCCGCCTCGTGGTAGACATGGTCTTGCGGCGGCAGCACCCCGCCACCGATCAGCCGCTTGTATTGCTCGACGTAGGCACTTGCCATCGCATGCGCGGAGAACCTGCTTTCGAACGCCTCGCGCACGCGGCGCCGGTCGAGCTTGCCGATGGCGCGCACCGCCTCCACCGCCTCTGACTCGTCTTCGACGATGAGCCCGCTCACGCCGTGCTCGATCACTTCGGGCACCGAGCCGCAGCGCCACCCGATCACCGGCGTGCCGCAAGCCATGGCCTCGATCATCACCAGGCCAAAGGGCTCCGGCCAGTCGATGGGAAAGAGCAGCGCGCGCGCACCGCCAAGAAATTTGGCCTTGTCGGCATCGCCGATCTCGCCGATGAATTCGACGAGTGGGTGGTCGAGCATCGGCTTGATCTTTTGCGCAAAGTAGCTTGCATCGGCTGCATCGACCTTGGCCGCGATCTTGAGCGGGAGCCCCGCTTTCTTCGCGATCTCGATGGCGCGGTCGGGCCGCTTCTCGGGCGAGATGCGCCCCAGGAAAGCCAGGTATCCGTCAGGCTTGGGCTGGAAGGCATAGGGCGTTTCGTCCAGCCCGTGGGGAATGGTCGCGAACCAGTTGGCAAAAGGCAGCGGCTTTCGCTGGTGGCGCGAGATGGAGACCAGCGGATAGCGGCTCCAGCGCATGTAGGCGCCGGGCAGATCGGCAATGTCGAGCCGGCCATGAAGCGTGGTGAGCGTGCGGCCCGCCATGTCTTCGAAGAACGGAAAGTGCATCAGGTCGACGTGGAAGTGCAGCACGTCGAACTGGTGCGCTCGTCGCCGCACTTCGTGAAGCATGCTCAGGTGGCTGGCCAGGTCGGACTTCAGCGGCGCCGGGTCCAGGCGCAGGGCCTGCGCGCGCATGGGGGCCAGCTGGGCCCGGGTCTGGGTGTCCGCCGAAGCGAACAGCGTGACTTCGTGTCCCTGGTCGACCAGCGCGTTGGCCAGGTGGGCGACGACCCGTTCGGTGCCGCCGTAGAGCCGCGGCGGAACGGCTTCGTAGAGGGGTGCGATCTGCGCGATCTTCATCGTCAAGACAGTCTCCTCGGAGGAAATGAATGAACAAGGAATGAGGGCGAAGAAACGGAGGCGCGAGGCTTCCAAGCTGTAATTTTGATGCGGCTGTTTTTAATTTCAAGAGCATTCAAAAGCGCCCCTGCGGCATTCGCCGCTTGCAGCCGGCGCCGGCTTGTTCTAGATTTTTTGCGTTGCATTGGAGGTCTCTTGATGAACATTCTCGAAACCGTTGCCGACCAGTCCGACGCGATGCGGCTGCCGCTGTATGCGGTGACCGTAACCGCCGTGGCCCGCGAAGAAGCGCCTGCGTTGCTCTCCCTGCACTGGCACGGCTTCTTCCGGCAGACGCCCCTGCATCTGCCGGGCCTCGAACTTCCGGCGCGGCCGGTGCCGCAGTCGATGGCGCAGTTCGACATGCCCCAGGGCGTGCTCGATGCGTTCGACGCACTCGAGCAATCGCTGCTCGAGGCGGCGTGGCAGCTCGGCGCCTGGGACGTCGAGCGGCTGGAGCGGCCGGCATGGTGGCGGCTTGGCGCGCCTGCAACCGAAGTGAGCGACGGCCGACGCGCCTTTGGCTACTACGAAGACGACGACAGCGACAACGGCCACGTCATGGCCGATGCGCCCGACCGCGAGGAGCTGATGCGGCTTGCCGCGCACCGGGGCTACCTGCGCTGGCTGTTCCGCCCGCGCAAGCGCGGCATCTGGGCCGAAGTGCAAGACGATGGCGACGACACGCTCGACGAGAGCGGCGGGCGCCCGCTGCCCTGCCCCGTGATGCCCCAGCCGCTGCATGGCGACGATGCGGCGCGCCGCACCGTCTACCGGCTGGGCCGTGCGGATCGCATCCTGCTTGGTGGCGGCTGAAAAAAATCGTCACAAAAAATCTGCGCCGCAACCTCTTGAAGCGGCGGCGGCCAGCCCATAGCTCTCGCGCGCCGGCATTTCTCGGTGCCGGTTCAACTTTTTTGATGACCTGTATCGCTTAGGAGATTGAACATGAAACTTCATCCTCTGTACGACCGGGTGATCGTCAAGCGGATCGAACAGCAGCGCAAGACGGCTTCCGGCATCGTGATTCCCGACTCGGCCGCGGAGAAGCCCGAACAGGGCGAGGTGCTCTCGGTGGGCCAAGGGAAGCTGCTTGCGGACGGCACCCTGCGCCCCTTGCACCTGAAGGCGGGCGACCAGGTGCTCTTTGCCAAGTACGCGGGGCAGACGGTCAAGGTCGAAGACGAGGAACTGCTGGTGATGCGCGAGGACGACGTGCTCGCGGTTGTCGACACCAGCGAACGCGGCGGCCTGAAGCGCGTCGCCTGATGATGTCCAGAAACCCGTTGTGAAAGGAGTGATGAAAAAATGACTGCCAAGGACGTCAGGTTCCATGACAACGCCCGCCAGCGCATCGTCGCGGGCGTCAACATCCTTGCCGATGCGGTGAAGGTCACGCTCGGTCCCAAGGGCCGCAACGTGCTGCTCGAACGCAGCTTCGGCGCACCCACCATCACCAAGGACGGCGTGTCGGTGGCCAAGGAGATCGAGCTTGCCGACAAGTTCGAGAACATGGGCGCGCAGATCGTGAAACAGGTGGCCTCCAAGACGGCCGACGTGGCGGGCGACGGCACCACCACCGCCACCGTGCTCGCGCAGGCCATCGTGCAAGAGGGCATGAAGCACGTGGCCTCGGGCATGAACCCGATGGACCTGAAGCGCGGCATCGACAAGGCCACCGCCGCGGTGCTCGAAGAGCTGCGCAAGCTCTCCAAGCCCATCTGCACGGGCAAGGAGATCGCGCAGGTGGCCGCGCTTTCGGCCAACTCCGACGAAGCCATCGGCAAGATCATTGCCGACGCAATGGAGAAGGTCGGCAAGGAAGGCGTGATCACGGTGGAAGACGGCAAGTCGCTCGATAACGAGCTCGACGTGGTCGAGGGCATGCAGTTCGACCGCGGCTACCTGAGCCCCTATTTCATCAACGACCCCGAGAAGCAGGTGGCGCACCTCGACGATCCGCTGGTGCTGCTGCACGACAAGAAGATCTCGAACATCCGCGAACTGCTGCCGGTGCTCGAAGCCGCCGCAAAGGCCGGCAAGCCGCTCCTGATCGTGGCCGAAGAGGTCGAGGGCGAAGCGCTTGCCACGCTGGTGGTCAACTCCATGCGCGGCGTGCTGAAGGTGGCGGCTGTCAAGGCGCCGGGCTTCGGCGACCGCCGCAAGGCAATGCTCGAGGACATTGCGGTACTCACGGGCGCGACGGTGATCTCCGAAGAAACCGGCAAGCAGCTCGACAAGGCGACGCTCGAAGACCTGGGCCGCGCCAAGCGCGTCGAAGTGCAAAAGGAGAACACCATCATCATCGACGGCGCGGGCGACCAGGCGCTCATCGATGCGCGCGTGAAGTCGATCCAGGCGCAGATCGAGCAGGCCACCAGCGACTACGACCGCGAAAAGCTGCAGGAGCGCGTGGCCAAGCTCGCGGGCGGCGTGGCGGTGATCCGCGTCGGTGCCGCCACCGAAGTGGAAATGAAGGAAAAGAAGGACCGCGTCGACGATGCGCTGCACGCGACGCGCGCGGCTGTCGAGGAAGGCATCGTGCCCGGCGGCGGCGTGGCGTTGCTGCGCGCGCGTGCGGCCATCACCGAGCTGAAAGGTGCCAATGCCGACCAGGACGCGGGCATTCGCATTGCACTGCGCGCGCTCGAGGCACCGCTGCGCGCCATCGTTGCCAATGCGGGCGTGGAACCTTCGGTGGTCGTCTCCAAGGTGCTCGAGGGCAAGGGCAACTACGGCTACGACGCGTCGACCGGCGAGTACGGCGACCTGGTGCAGATCGGCGTGGTCGACCCGACCAAGGTCACGCGCACCGCGCTGCAGAACGCGGCATCGATCGCGGGCCTGATCCTCACGACGGACGCGACTGTGGCGGAACTGCCCAAGCCCGCCGAGAAGGCCCCAGGCCATGCCGGCGGGCGGCATGGATTATTGAGCCGGTTGCACGCCTTTAGCTGAAGCGCGAAGCGGCGTCCCTTGCGGGGCGCCGCTTCTTTGCTTTGTCTTGCCCTGCCCCCGCGCTCGCCTTGATTCAAAGCGCCGGCGGCAGGCGGATTTCGATCGGATGCGTGCGTTCGTAGCGCTGCTGGCATTCGATGCAGCGGGCGGAGGCCGGCATGGCGTTGAGCCTTCCGGCCGGAATCTGCGCGCCGCAGTCCACGCAGGTACCGAACTCACCATTGCGCAGCCGCTCCTGGCGGCCTCGATGTCGCGGAGCTCGGCAACGTCGCGGTCCATTTCAGCGCTTCGCAGCGCGCCGCGGAGGCGCTCCTCTGCTGCATCGACCGTGTCCGGCACTTGCACATGGGGGTTCGCGTGGGTGCCTCGGCTTCATCGGCCTTGGCGGTCCTCAATTCGGACTCGAGCTCTGCCGCCCGCTCGTCGAGCTTGCGGTGCCACTGTTCGGTGTTCTTCGTCATGCCGGATTCACCGGCAAACCGCATGCCCGCGGCGTGGCTTCTGCAGGCATGCGATGCTCCACCCGAACTTGCGGCAAAAAGCCTGAATCGAATTGCAGCACTCCGACACCCTTCTTCTGGCCGCCCTGCGCGCCGCGCCGCGCAGGTACCGCATGCCGCCCTTGCCGGCGGATGCAGTCTCAGCCGCGGCAACCGGCACGGATGCGGCCCTGGCCTTTGCGATCGAAGCCGTTCGCATCGGGCAGGAGGAGCTTGAGGTGCCGCCGCCGGTTTCCGCCCGGCCGCTTTTTACCGAGGCGCTGGCACAGCTGATCCGCAAGGCGCTGGCGCCCGAAGGCGGGGACCCGGCTTTCCAGGCACTGGTGATGCAGGCGCAGGATGCAGAGGTTCGTGAACATGCGCAGCTGTCCAGGCAGCGCGAGGCCGACCAGCGCGCCATCAGGGCCGCCACGAATGCCATCGCGCATCCGGGCAAGTTGCGGCAGATGCCGGCCGATGAAGTGCGCGACGCACTGGCGCGGTTGCACGGTTTGGCGGCGGCAGACTCGTGGGAAGAGCTTGCGCACGCCATCGAGCATTTGCTCGGCCGGAATCTCTCCGCACAGCAAAACTTGCAACCCGCGTTGGAGGCCATTCGTTCCAACCCTGCGCTGAAACGGCTGGTGCGCGGCAGCCGCTTGCTGCACCTGGATGCTGTGCAGCGCTACCAGGCACTGTGCGAACGCCAGGGGCCGATGGCCGGCAGCCACGCCGCCCTCGCCAAGGGGCGCGCGTCGGCACGCCGCGGTGAGGCTGCCGAGGAAACCGGCGTGCAGGCGTTCCGCCAGATCGCGGATGCGCTGAATCAGCGTGAAAAAGGTGTTGCGAGCTATCGCGTCGTGCAAAGCCTTCGGAACCCTGCTGCTTTTCCGGGCGAGGCGAACAAGGCCAAGGAAGAATGGGACGCCGCGATTGTGCGCAGCAGCGCGGGTGACGGCGACGAACTCGTTCTTCTTGCAGAGATCAAGGCCTCCCCTGCTTCTGCCACGGCGGACTTTTCGCGCCTGCTGCGTGGGCTGCGGCGACTTGCGGAGGCACGCCCGGAGGCGACCTACGCCTTTGCATCCGCAGATGGCGTCGCGCGCATCCATGGCGCGTCGCTGCGAAGGCTGCAGCCCGACGGCGACTCTTTGCCGCCGCACGTAATCTATTGCTGCTCGGCGCCGACCGAAGCGCATCCGCCGGTGCTGAGCACGGCAAGCAAGGCCGTTCTGCTTGGGGAGCCCGCAAGCCTCGCGTTCGCGCACCAGCTCCTTGCAGGCGAACTGCCGTCGCCCGCTTCTCTCGAACCGGTATGGAACGCGCTCACGACAGAGCCGCGGCTGCGTTCCGCGCTGCATCAATACGACACCGCGCGAAAGGCGCGCGCGGCCATGCTGCATCCGGCCGATCTGCTGGCATCCGTCGCCCAAAGCCTGGAGGCCCGGGGCGGCTAGTGCTGCTTTGCGGAGCGCTGCGCCCGGGGAGCTTCGTCGATGCGGGCAGACCGCTCTGCGGCTTCGGCAGGATTACCGCCGTCCGACATCACATACACGCCGCGCGTCGGAATGGCGAACTCGACGCCCAGCGCGTCGAACTCACGCAT
This sequence comes from Variovorax sp. S12S4, assembly GCF_023195515.1. NCBI lineage: Bacteria > Pseudomonadati > Pseudomonadota > Betaproteobacteria > Burkholderiales > Comamonadaceae > Variovorax > Variovorax sp. S12S4. Next base: position 2,413,839 of record NZ_JALPKR020000002.1, on the reverse strand, counting down.
CATCTGCAGGTTGAGGCGCTGCTGTTCGTCCATGTAGAGCCCGTAGTCCGGCGTGGTCACGAAATAGACCACTTCGAAGTCGAGCGAGCTTTCACCGAAGGCCTGGAAGTGCACGCGGTCCAACCGCAGCTTGGGCCGCGATTCGATCAGCCGCTTCACGATGCCGGGAATGGCCTCCAGCTTCTCAGGGTCGCTGCGGTAGCTCATGCCGAACTTGAACGCAATGCGGCGCTCTTCCATGCGGCGATAGTTCTTCACGATTTGCTTCAGCAGGTCGGTGTTGCTGATGACGATCTGCTCGCCCGTCAGGCTGCGCAGGCGCGTAGTCTTGAGGCCGATGTGCTGCACCGTGCCCGAGAGGTCGCCAATGCCGATGGCGTCGCCCACCTCGAACGGCTTGTCGACCGCAATCGAAAGCGATGCGAACAGGTCGCCAAGAATGTTCTGCACCGCCAGCGCGATCGCAATGCCGCCGACGCCGAGGCTGGCCACGAACGCGGTGATGTTGACGCCCAGGTTCGAGAGCATCGCCAACAGCACCACGGCCCACAGCAGCGTGCGCAGCGACCATGAAAGGAGCACCGCGGACGCGCTGACCTGCGTCATGCCCGACGAACTATGGCGCGCCTCGTAGCGGCGCAGCCCCAGGCTGATGGCCTTGGTGAACCACAGCCCGGTTTGCAGCGCCAGCGCGATGAACCACAGCTGACCGACGCGCTGGTTCCAGCGCTCGGTCAGGTCGAGCATGCCCACGCCGACGAGCACCGCCGCAAGCAGCAGGAACACGCGGTTGGTACTGCCGAGCACCTCGACCACCATGTCGTCGACATGATTGCTCGTGCGCTGCGCGAGTTGCCGCGTACGGCCGATCACATAGCGCAGCACCAGCCGCATTGCAAGATAAGCCGCCAGGGCGGCTGCAACGGCCAGCGCCAGGTCGGGCACGGGCAGCCCCAGCAGGGTCGCGTCGGTAAGAGCGTCGAGCTTCTCGTTCATCCGCGGAAGGCCTTCGCCATGTCCGTTGCAAGAGGGGAAGAAGTCATGTCGTTCCTTGAAAGCTCATGTTCGAGCGTGCTCGCGAATATCGGTCGCGTGCGTTTGCATCCACTGCCCATGCGTCCCTTGCGGGATTGGGGAGATGAGGAAGGCGGCGGGGGTTTGTTGATATTCTGGGTCGTCGAGAAAACCTCGTCGTGCAATCGGACTCTCCTGGTCCTTCTTGCGACGCCTTCTCTTTCGGCCAGGCACCCGGCTTGCCCCGTGCCTCGGATGCCCAACCCGGCGGTCCCTCCGCCCGACCCAGGAACTGAAAAAAGATGACGGAAAGCAGAGCACGACCCGGTGACCATGGCGCGACGCGTGACGACGATCGCTCGCAACCGCAAGCACCGGTGTCGGAGGCCGGCGTTGCCCGCACCTACGACCGGCTTGCGCCGCTGTACGACACCTTGTTCGGCCAGGTACTGGAGCCCGGGCGCAAGCGCATGGCCGAGGTCGTTCGCATGCTGCAGCCGGGGTCGCTGCTCGAAGTGGGTGTGGGCACGGGACTGGCGCTGGCAGGGTATCCCGCGGAATGCAACATCGTGGGCATCGACCTTTCGCACGACATGCTCGAGCGTGCGCGTGAGCGCGCGGCCCGGCTGCCGCAGCACCACATCGGCATCGAACACATGAATGCCGAGCGCATGCGTTTTGCCGATGGCACTTTCGACTGCGTGACCGTGCCTTACGTGCTCTCCGTGACCCCGCGCCCGGCCGAACTGGTGCGCGAGATTCGCCGCGTGTGCAAGCCTGGCGGAACCATCGTGGTGCTCAACCACTTCAGCGGCAGCAAGCTGTGGTGGCTTCTGGAGCGCGCGGTTCGCTCCGCGGCCGAGCACGTGGGGTTTCGCTCCGACTTCAAATACGACGAGCAGATACTTTCTCATGACTGGCAGGTGCTGAGCGTGGAGCCGGTCAACCTGTTCGGCCTTTCGAAGCTGGTGGTGCTGGACAACCACCGCTAGTACAAAGCCGCGCGCATTGCCGCGCCTGGCCCGACGCGGCTGCGGGTCGTGCGGCAAATCTTGCCGCACGCGCGTGGCCCCGCCGCCAGGAATCGAACCTGGATCTCGGCCTTCGGAGGGCCGCATTCTGTCCGTTGAACTACAGCGGGAGCGTTGTCCCATCGGCTCAGCTCTTCGGGCGGACATGAATCTCCGGATACTTGTCGTCGTAGAACGCCACGCGCTCTTTCAGCGCCTGGTGTTCGTCGTACGGATCCTCGTACGCCCACACGGCATCGTCGAGTTGCCGCTCGCCCAGGTTCAAGCTGTAGTAGCTCGCATGGCCCTTGAAGGGGCATTCGGTGGTGGTCTGCGAGCGCTTCAGCTTCTCCATGCGGACGTCGGCGCGCGGAAAGTAGTAGCGCACCGGCGACTTGTCTTCGACAACCTTGATGACGTTTTTCGAGCTGGCGACGATGGCTCCTTCGACTTCGACCTCCATCGATTGTTCAACCGGCTCTTCGCGTACCTTGTGATCGAGCCACTTCTGATGCCCTGGTGACTTGCCGCTCATTTCGCGTTACTCCTTCGCGTTATTCCTCGGTTGGTTGAGATGGCTCTTGAACCAGTCGCGAGCCAATGTGGAAACGGCGCCGAGCGCGTCGGGCTCCTCGAACAGATGCGTCGCGCCCGGCACGATGGACAGCCGCTTCTCGCAGCGCAGCGCCGCAGCGGCCTGCCAGTTCATATCGATCACCGGCCCGTCGTTGCCGCCGACGATCAGCAGCGTGGGTGCGCGCACGCGCTCCAATGACGCGCCGGCCAGGTCCGGCCGGCCGCCGCGAGACACCACTGCATCGACCGAATCGGGCCGCTGCGCTGCTGCCACCAGCGCGGCACCGGCCCCGGTGCTCGCACCGAAGTAGCCGATTCGCAAGCGGGCGGTCTGCTCATGGCTGCGCAGCCAATCGGTCAGGCCGACCAGCCGATCCGCCAGCATGGCGATGTCGAAACGCAGCTCGCGCGTGCGTTCGTCCTCGGCTTCTTCGTCGGGCGTGAGCAGGTCGACGAGCAGCGTGGCCAACTTTGCCGCGTTGAGGTTTTCAGCCACCTGGCGGTTGCGCGGGCTGAAGCGGCTGCTGCCGCTGCCGTGCGCAAACAGCACGATGCCGCTGCATGCGGCGGGCAGGCTCAGGTCCGCCTCCAACGTGATGGAGGCGGAAGAAGAACGCAGCGGAACACGGAGCGCGCGCCGCTCCACGGGTCTGGATGCGGAGTCCAAGGCTACGCCCCTGCGAAAGGGATTTTTGAAGGGCGTGTTCCAGGCGCGCCGGCAGCCGCAGGCATTCGGAACATCTCGACAGTCATTCGGTTTCCTTTGTGCGAGGGCTCGACGTCGTCAGCCCTGCAACAGGTCACCTTATTTTTTTGCCTGAGTTCTTCTGTAGGGTGATGCCCACATTCGCGTAGGCGCAGTGCAGCGTTGCATCTTGAAAGAAAACAGTGGCGCGCGGCGCGTCAAACGGCTGTGCGCCGGGCCAGCTGAACCAGCCGCACCGGCAGGTCAAGAGGCCGCACCAGCACAGGTGGCGCCACGGCGGGTTTGTCGTCCTCGTCGTCGAGCTTGAAGGTGGCCACCACCTGCGACAGGTTGCCCGCCTGCTCCTGCAGCGATTGCGCTGCAGCCGCGGCCTCTTGGATCAGTGCGGCGTTCTGCTGAGTCACCTGGTCCATCTGCGCAACGGCCTGATTGACTTGCTCGATGCCCTGGGCCTGCTCGTGGCTCGCCGCCGTGATCTCGCCGACGATGTCCGTCACGCGCTTCACGCTGCCCACGATCTCTTCCATCGTCTTGCCGGCTTCGCCCACCAGCGCGCTGCCCACATCGACCTTGCTCACTGAGTCTTCGATGAGGCCCTTGATCTCCCTGGCCGCCGCTGACGAACGCTGCGCAAGGTTGCGCACCTCGGAAGCGACCACCGCAAAGCCCCTGCCCTGCTCGCCGGCACGCGCGGCTTCCACGGCCGCATTGAGCGCGAGGATGTTGGTCTGGAACGCGATGCCGTCGATCACGCCGATGATGTCGACGATCTTCTTCGACGAAGCATTGATCGACGCCATGGTGTCGACCACCTGGTTGACCACGCCACCGCCCTTGACCGCAACCTCCGACGCCGAGAGCGCGAGTTGGTTGGCCTGCTTTGCGTTGTCGGCGTTCTGCTTGACGGTAGAGGTGAGCTCCTCCATCGATGCGGCCGTCTCTTCGAGTGAGCTCGCCTGCTGCTCGGTGCGCGATGACAGGTCATGGTTGCCCGCGGTGATTTGCCCCGATGCCACCACAATCGAGTCGGTCGATGCCTTGATGCGCGTCACCACGTCGGTCAGGGTGTCTTCCATTTCGCCCATGCCGCGCAGCAGCCGGCCGAAATCGCCGCCGCGCTCGGTTTCGAATTCCTTGCTGAGGTCGCCCGAGGCCACCGTCTCGGCGATGAAGATCGCTTCCCCCAACGGTTGCATGATGCTGCGCGAAAGCCAGACGCTGCCGCCGACGCCGACCACCACCGCGGCGAACCCGAAGCCGAGCATGAAGCTGCGAGTCGACTCGATACGGCCTGCGAGCTCCGGGGCGATGCCGCCGCCGGCCGCGATGTCGTGCAGACACGCAATGCCAATGGCAAGCCCCGTCGCCATCAACAGCAACACGATCCCGAATGCCATGCCCAGCTGGGCACCGATCTTCCAATTGCGCATGTGCTTTTCCGTGACGGCCGCCGGTGCGGAGGCCAGGTTGCCCGGTATATCGGCAGTGCTGCGGCGGAACTTGAGGGTGCGGGGTCTAGGCGTAAACCCGGGGGCTCATTTCGATCTTGCCGGCATGAGTGCTGTATTGCGGGTGGCGATGAAGGAAGGATTGAGCACTTCGGCTTTGCCGTACCGCAAGGGCAGCCCGTGAAGATTCACTACTGCGCCACCTGCCCCCTCCAGTACCGCCTGTGCTGCCGCCGTGTCCCATTCGCAAGTGGGTGCCAGCCGTGGGTATATGTCGGCCTCGCCCTCTGCGACCCGACAGAACTTGAGCGAGCTGCCGGCCTGGACCAGGCTCACTTCACCCAGGCAATCGATCAACGAACGCGTTGCGTCGTTCAGATGACTTTTGCTCGCTACAACCCGGCATGCGCGACCTGTCTGGGCAGCGGCCACCTTGATGGCGGTCGTTTGACCGCCGATACACCGAAATGCACCCAACCCAGCGCCACCGTAGTACAGCGCATCGATGGCGGGTGCGTACACCACGCCGAGCACGCTGTGTCCGTCCTCAATCAGCGCGATGTTGACGGTGAACTCGCCGTTACCGGCAATGAACTCCTTGGTGCCATCGAGAGGGTCGACCAACCAGAATCGCCCTGTGTTTCGGCGGTAGACCTGCGATGCCGAGTCCTCTTCCGAAACCACTGGGCAATCAGGCAACAGGGGGTCAACTGCGTTCCCAGTACCCGATGCGCCGCCAGATCCGCCTCTGTGACTGGGCTCGCATCATCCTTGTGCTGGACGTTTGCCCCACTTCCATCGTAGACCGACATGATGGCGCTCCCAGCGGCTCGGGCCATTGGAAGAAGCTGCTCGACCAGAGCCTGACGATTGATTTGTCGCATTACGTATTATTTTCTCTTTTATACCGCGAAGGATCGTATCATTCCAGTAAAACGCGGAAATTGAATGAAAAAACCACAATCTGCGACAGACCCCTCAGAAGATCTCATGGGCCTGGATCGCTCCCAAGTCTGGAACACCGAACTCGCCTTCGCCCACCTGCAAGCACTGGGTGAAGCGGACACGAAACGCACGGCCGAGCGGCGCCTGAACGCACTCGGCATGCTGCCGCAGGAATTGACACCCGAGTTGCTGCTCGACGAGCGCGAGCGCTCGCCCAATCGGCTGGTGCTTGACAGGGCCATCGAGCACGCGCGCAAAGGGCGCGAGCGGGTACTGTTTGCACAGTTGCACCCCCTGCCTGGTGGCCAGCCCTGCCTGCACGCCAACGACGCTCGCGGAGCCCGTTTCTGGGTGCCCATGGCCAACCTGAACGATGCAGCCATTCAGCAAGCCCTGGCCGAGCTGCAACACCACGTCGGCAAGCCTATCGCCGTGTTTCCGCACGGCCCGCTGGTGGGGTACTTACGCCACATCCCAAGCACCGCAGACATCCAATTTTGTTCTCATGCCTACCGCCCCGTCTTGCCCACGGGGTTGAGTTTGAGCGGCAACATCAAACCCGATCTGGCACCCTCCCCGCACCTCAAGCGCCTGGAAGCCGAGAGCATCCACATCCTGCGCGAAGCCGTGGCCGAAGCGCAGAACCCGGTGATGATGTACTCCATCGGCAAGGACAGCGGAGTCATGCTGCACCTGGCGCGCAAGGCCTTCTACCCCTCACCGCCGCCGTTTCCGCTGCTGCACATCGACACGCGCTGGAAGTTTCAGGAGATGTACCTGTTTCGGGACTTCATGGCACGCGAAAGTGGCATGGAACTGCTGGTGCATACCAACCCCGAGGCAATCGAAAAAAATATCAACCCCTTCGACCACGGATCGGCGCTGCACACCGATATCACCAAGACCGAGGGCCTGAAACAGGCGCTGGATCACTATAAGTTCGACTTCGTCTTTGGCGGTGCACGACGCGACGAAGAGAAGTCCCGCGCCAAGGAGAGGGTGTTCTCGTTCCGTACCGCCACCCACCGCTGGGACCCGAAGAATCAGCGCCCGGAGCTCTGGAACCTCTACAACACGCGAAAAGGCCCCGGCGAGAGCATTCGCGTGTTTCCGCTGTCGAACTGGACCGAACTCGACATCTGGCATTACATCTACCAGGAGAACATCCCCATGGTGCCGCTGTACTTCTCCAAGCCACGGCCGGTGGTGGTTCGTCCCGAGATGATCATGATGGTGGACGACGAGCGCTGCCGCCTGCTGCCGGGCGAGGAAGTTCAAATCAAAAGGTGCGCTTCCGCACCCTCGGCTGCTATCCGCTCACGGGCGCAATGGAGTCCGAGGCAGAAACGCTGGAAGACATCCTGCTGGAGATCATTCACGCCCGCAAGTCAGAACGCCAGGGCCGCAGGATCGACAGCGACAGCGCCGGCTCCATGGAAAAGAAAAAGCAGGAGGGCTACTTCTGATGGGCCAACCTGTGCAAGTTGTCATCCTCGGTGGTGGCTTCAGTGGCGCGGTGACCGCCATTCATCTGGCGCGGGGCAGCAGACCCCACGCGCTTCGGATTACTCTGGTCAACCCCACCCCGGACGTGGGTCGGGGCTTGGCTTATCGGTTCGACGACGACAACCTGCTGCTCAACGTTCCCGCCGGGAACATGAGCGCGTTGGCCGACGAGCCCGGCCACTTCGTGGCCTACTGCCAGCGCATCGACCCATCCCTCTCCTCGGGCTCCTTCGTTTCACGCCGTCTGTACGGACAGTACCTGGAAGACCTCTGGACCGAGACGGAAGCAGCACACCCTGGAATGCTTCGAAAGCAGGTCGACAAAGCGGTGAACTTGAAGAGGGCGGCAAACGGGTCAGGATGGGACATCACGCTGGCCAGCGGTCAACAGCTGAGCGCTGACCAGGTAGTGCTCGCCGTCGGCCACCAGGCGCCCAGGCTCCCGATCCCGCTGGAGCCAGAAGCACGGGCGTGCGTGATCGAGCCCTGGGATTTTGCAGCCATGCACCGTTTGCCCAGTGACCAGGCGGTGGTGATCGTGGGCACAGGGCACACGGCAGTGGATGCCTTGTTCTGCCTGGCCCAGTCACGGCCCGGGCGGCCTATCTACCTGCTGTCTCGCCACGGCCTGCTGCCGCACCGACACCGGCTATCGACCATGCCCCCAAGCCACCACAGGCGTTCCCGGAGTACCTGCGCAACGTGCCACCCACGGTTCGTGCCTGCACCCGGGCCTTGCGCCAGAACCTGAAGGCGTTGGCCGAACAGGGGGCGACTGGCGCGATGCCCTGAACGAATTGCGCCCGCACACGCCTCAACTCTGGCAATCGTGGCCGGTGGCCGAGCAGCGGCGGTTTCTGCGTCATCTGCAAGCCCAATGGGATGTCCACCGGCATCGGTTGGCCCACATGGCCGCCCAGCGGCTGGATCGTCTGTTGGCCGAGGGTCGGGCCCAAGTCATCGCAGGGCGGATCACCACGATACGCAAACAATCCGATGGCATCGAAGTGGCTTATCGGACCCGGGGCGATCGTCATATCGCGCACCTGAGTGCCAGTGCGGTCATCAACTGCGTTGGGCCCAACGCCGACATCCAGCGCCACGCCAACCCGCTTCTGACCCAGTTGCTGGCGGACGGGCTGATCCGGCCTGATGCCCATGGCCTGGGTCTGATGGTAATGCCAGACCTTCAGCTACAGAATGCCCACCAACAACGCGTCGAGGGTCTGTGGTACGTCGGCCCTCTGCTCAAAGGGCTGATGTGGGAAGCCACTGCCGTACCTGAACTGCGCTTGCACGCCCAGCGGCTCACACGCCATCTCCTCAGCCATCAGGGCCATACCGTCGCCGAAACCTCGGCATGAACACCCCGGCCACACAACCATGCGCCAACCTAAAAAAGCCACCAGCCGCCCGCAAAAGCCCGATGACACCGTTGGCAAAGCCGCAACCGTTCAGGAGTGGATGGCCCGGCAAGCCCAGAAGGATTTACTGCGCTTCATCACCTGTGGCAGCGTGGACGACGGCAAGAGCACGCTCATTGGCCGCCTGCTGTGGGAATCACAGCAGGTGTTTGACGACCAACTCACTGCATTGCGGGCCGACTCCAAGCGGCACGGCACTCAGGGGCAGGACATCGACTTCGCTCTGCTGGTCGACGGCCTCGCTGCCGAGCGGGAGCAAGGCATCACCATCGACGTGGCGTACCGTTTCTTTGCCACGCCTCGACGCAAGTTCATCGTGGCCGACACACCGGGGCACGAGCAGCACACCCGCAACATGGTCACCGGTGCTTCCACGGCCGATGTGGCGGTGCTATTGATCGATGCCCGCCAGGGTGTGCTGACGCAAACCCGGCGGCACGCCTATCTGGTGTCGCTGTTGGGAATCAAGCAGGTGGTGCTGGCCGTCAACAAGATGGACTTGGTGGGCTATGACCAAGCGGTGTTCGAGGCCGTCGTGGCCGCTTTCGACACTCTGGCCAAACCGCTCGGGTTCGAGAGCGTCACGCCCATTCCACTGTCGGCGCTGAAGGGCGACAACATCACCGGCCGCACCGAGCACACGCCGTGGTACCAGGGCCCGACCCTGATCGGGTGCCTGGAGACCCTCAGCGTCGACAGTCCAAGCAACAGCAAAGCGGTGTTCCCCGTGCAGTGGGTCAACCGCCCGAACGCGAGCTTTCGCGGGTTCAGCGGCACTCTCGCCTCGGGTCGACTGGTCGTCGGCGATACGCTGCGGATCACCTCATCCGGCCAGACCGCCACCCTGGCGCGAATCGTCACCGCCGATGGGGACCTGAATACGGCCCAGGCCGGGGACGCCGTGACGCTGGTGCCGGACCGGGAAGTGGATGCCTCGCGCGGCGATGTCATTGCACTCGCCGCTCAACCCCTGGGGACGACCGACCAGTTTGAAGCCACGTTGGTGTGGATACACGAGGAACCCGGACACATGGGCCGGTCTTACGAGTTAAAACTGGCCAATCAGTGGGCCAGTGCCAGCATCACCAGCCTGAAATATCGAGTAAATGTGAACTCTCAGGCGCACGAGTCGTGCAAGCAATTGGCCCTGAATGACATCGCAGTGGCCAACCTGGCGCTGAGCAAGCCGCTGGTGTTCGAACCTTACGCCCAGTCCACCACGCTAGGCGGCTTCATCCTGGTAGACAAATTCACCCAGGCCACGGTGGCCGCCGGCCTGATCCGTCACAACCTGCGCCGAGCTCAGAATGTGCACAGACAGGCGCTCAGCATCACCCGCGAAGATCGAGAACGACTGAACGGCCACAAGGGCAAGGTCGTCTGGTTCACGGGGCTGTCGGGCTCCGGAAAATCAACCATCGCCAACGCACTGGAAAAAGAACTCCATGCCCAGGGCAGGCGCACCTACATCCTCGATGGCGACAACGTCCGGCAAGGCCTGAATAAAGACTTGGGGTTCACCGATGCCGACCGTGTGGAGAACATCCGCCGTGTGGCCGAAGTCGCCAAGCTGATGCTGGATGCAGGCCTTATCGTGATCACGGCGTTTATCAGCCCGTTCCGGGCTGAGCGCGAGATGGCCCGGCAACTAATCGGCACGAACAACTTCATCGAGGTGTTTGTGGATACGCCCCTCGAAGAGTGCGAGAGACGCGACCCCAAGGGCCTTTACAAGAAAGCACGCAGCGGGCAACTACCCAACATGACGGGCATCAGCAGCCCGTATGAGCGGCCAGAACATCCGGCACTTGTGATCACCCCAGAGCAATCGAATGCTGAACAATTATTGAACATCATGTTGGATCACTGATCGGAGCGGCGAGGCGCCCGCCGAAGTGACTACGATTTAAGAAACTCATTGTTCTCCCCCAACCACCTTGCAAAGCGGTCGATGCCCGCAAAAAAGCTTACTTGGGGAGACCACCCAAGCGAATACTGAGCTTCGCTGATATTCAAGACATTTACGGGGACGTCGAATACTCTTGCTTCCGAATACTGCCTGGCAGCTCTGCATTGGGTTACTTCCTCAATGGTAGCAAGCACCTCATTCAAACTATGTCCACAACCGGATCCGATGTTGAAAACATGGCCTCCGTTCGAAGGAGCAATTGATAGCAAGAGCGCATCAACCACGTCTGATACGTGGATGTAGTCGCGAACTACAGATCCATCACCCCATATCTCGATGGGTTCGCCGCGAAGCACCTTGCCGAGGAAAACAGCAACCGCTCCTTGGCTCGCCAATGTTCGCTGCCCCTCTCCAAACGGATTGGCGAGACGCAGAACTGTATAGTCCAAATTATATAAATCGTAAAAAAGCCCTAAATACTTCTCGATCATCAACTTAGTAATTCCGTAAGAACATACAGGATTCGTGGGATGAGTTTCGGGGATAGGAACCTCAACGGGAGGACCATAAACGGTTCCACCAGAAGAGACGAAAACTATCTTTTGGAGATGGTTCTTCGCATGGTTCAGCAGACGAATCGTGCCCACCACGTTGCTCTCCACATCAAAAATTGGATCGGAATTAGATGACTTCGGTAGCGTGGTCGATACTAGGTGGTAACAAAAATCGCATTCGCTCAGCGCCTCCGCCACATCTGTTTCACTGGTGAAGTCACCTTCATATAACTCGAAATTAGGATTGTCGAGGAAGCTTTCCCCTATTGGCTTGACATGAGGTCTTTCAAAGCAACGGACGCGAAAGCCGCGACCTAGCAGGGCTGCAATCAAGTGCGACCCGATAAAACCGCGCCCGCCTAGGACCAGACAACGCCTGCCTCCCCCGACAGGGAATTGAAGTTCTAGCATGCCCTCATCCTGAAGATTAATACGAAGCGTTGCGACATGTTGACTAGGCGTAATGCTTGCCAGTGAAGTTGATTTCGCACGTCATTTCAATCGAACTACGATATTGATTAGCGTAGAGGCCAAGTCCTCCAGCGGCATCGATGACCAACGTGGAGCGAATGTCCTTCGCTCGTCCTCGGTAAGCGGCACCACATTGCCATAGGAGGCATGGAGGACTTCAAATCCGTGTTTTTCAAAAATCGCGGGAAACTCCTTCGGACGCACTCGATTGCATCCATTAACAAGCGGCTCTGCCGGATCAACCTTCAAGAAATCGAGCGGGCCTGAATCTGGATCCCCATAAAACCAGTGGTCGATAGTATCGATGATGTGCACCCCGTATCCACCTGGCTTGGTGATTCTGGCAATAGATTCAACTGCCCTATTCACGTCGGGAACGTGCTCAAAAAAAGCGTTTGATACTACTACGTCGGCCGATTCGCGCGGCACCGTCAATGCATATACGGACTCTATACGATAGTCGAGGCGTGATTCCACTATCCCGGACATTGAACCATCGCTCAATTCTTTCAACCCAAACCCATGGAGGTTATTCAAAATATCCTGTTGCGATACTCCTGTCAAATCAGCTCCAATTATTAGAGCTGGATCCACCAAAAGAGTCTTCACCATCTCAGCCAAGGTACGGCATGCCTGCCCCGGATCGCCGACTGGGTCAAGGTCAATCGGGATTGCCCGCTTTGCCCCCAGCGCCAATAAAAGAAACGAAAACGACCAAGGGTTAACCGAACCGCATCCTAGTTCAACCCATGTTGAATCTTTTATCGGAAGTCTGTGATTGATGTTCGGGCGAAGGAATGCAGAGCAGACATTCTTGAGGTTAGTGATGGAATGCCGGTTCAGATGAACGTCTGAAAACCTGCGGAGATTGCCGCAAAGCTGATGAGCGAGATAAGCTTCCTCTTCGGTTGTGGCCTTCACATCGGAAGATGTTCTGCTTATCAGCTCCGAAAACAACTCACCAGTAGAAACCGATTTCAACGATGAATTTTGGCTTGCGCCAAAATGAGTAAGGTGTCCCGCTGGCGGAGATAATTTCGAGTCCATGGCTAAAGAGTGTCCTGTTTAGATTTCGAGCGTCCAGAGAATCACGCTCCACTGGAGCAATCAACATCGAGGCTCAAGCGTTTTGAGTCCTAAGGTTTTTTAAACGCCGGAGCGAGTCGGGGAAGCCGGTAAGATTTTTTGTCAATTGCGAACACAAGGTCGGCGCCGAACGCGGCAGTATCGCCGGAGAAGCTCGGCGAGCCCTGCTAGCAAGCAACCGCCTGGGATAGCGCGGCGCGTCCGCCGAGAGTTCAAGGAGCCGTCGCTGCATCGCTACCGTGAGCCTGAATATTGCGCTCAAATATCGATGCGTATTGTTTGACGACTACATCAATCCTGTATCTGTTCGCAGCTTCAGGCACAACCTCTTTGGCCGATCTGAGGGCATCGGTGTCAGTCGCGTAGGTTGCGATGACCTGAGCCGCGAGGTCAACAGGAATCTCCCAGTTGTCCAAGTCGATCACGTCCCCGGCGAGGCCGCGGTCGGTGGTAAGCATGTTTCTGATCTCACCGACTGCCGTGGCGATGTATGGCCTGTCTGCGAACAGGCAGTCGACGATCGTCAAAGGAAAACTTTCAGATCTGAACTTCGTCAACATGATCCCCATGTCAGCCGCCGCGTAAAAGCCCACTGAGTTCTCACTGAAGCCGGCGAGGTAAACAAACGATGGAACCCCCGACTGAATGTAACCATCGTAAACCGGCCCGTTGCCGACGAGGATCAGATGAATGTCCTTTCCGGTGATTTTCCGTGCCTGCGCGACTGCTTCGATCGCCTCGGCCCATCCCTTGTCAGGGATGGCTCTGCTTACGCAGCACAATACAAAAGCATGCTCAGGGATTCCTATTTCCACTCGACTTACCGGTTTGACCACTGGGGGCTCCATGCCATTCGGGAGCTTAGCGAACCGGGATAAATTGCTCTGATAAAGCCCATATTCGATGAATGGGCCCAAATTTTTATCGGCCGTATATATCCAAGTAGTTACGTTCTCATTTGCGATTCGGAGTTGCTCCATAGTCACGCCGAATGCGTCGCCATATTCGATCATTCCGTGCAGCGAAGCGACATGGGCCTTGAGCTCCCCGAATACATCAGGAACCTGTACTGGGTATTTCTGGACATGCCACTGATGAGAGTTGAGGACCTCGATTCCGAAATCATGGATTAGATGTCTAGTGAATTCGACATCCGCTGTTTCGATTACGGGGACATCCTTTCGCAGCAGCCTGCGTATTCCATCCTCGCGCTGACCATGGTCAGCGCTTAGCAGAACGACTGAATAGCCCTGTCGTTTAAATTCATTAGCCATCCGTATGGGAAGTATTTCAGCCCCACCTGGATAAAACCCCATCGTGGAGACCGCAATATTTGGAGTTCGAGAATGACGCGCCTCCAAAATTTCTTTCTCGCTGCACCAGCGTCTAAACTCCTCGTCACTATTACCACCATGAAAGTCGTAATATTCTTTAACTTTGCTGCAGAACTTCTCCACTACAGAGCTGGGTGTGTCATACAAAGACTGCACGGCCTGCGCAGCAACACTTAGCTCTCGATAAAAAGTCTCTTTCTTGTATGTACTTGCCGCCGTGCTACCTTCGTATCTTCGAAAGTAGTTGGTTGTTTCGGCTGAGTAGGCGATCTTCCCGCCGCGTAGCTGGTGCAAATAGAAGACCCAGTCGCCGACGACTCGCATCGAAAGCCATTTCTCGTCTTCCAGCAGAGGCATATCTACCGGGCGTCGAAAAACGGCACCACTTGCATTCGGAATGGTATTGATGATTCCAAGCGCTTCGGAAACCTCTTGGTGCGCCGTATTCACATACGAGTGCTCCCACTTGTCTCGGCAATCCAGATCCCGGACGTGGCGCCTGAATTCATCAGGCATGACTGTCTCGTCGGCGCGGACGAATTCGTTCTTCGAGTATGCAAGCATCACAGCTTCGTCATCGAAGCAGCGGACCAGTTTTTCGAGAAAATCTTGGTCGCAATAGTCATCGCTTTCGGCAATCCAGATCAGATCCCCGGTCGCGGCTTTAATGCCTTTCGCCCATTGACGGAATACGCCTCCGGAGTTTTTTGGATTGAACAATCGTGTCGTGATGTCCGGATAGCGGTCCGCGTATTCTGAGAGCACGTCACGGCTTTGATCGGTTGAGCAGTCATCCAGCAGCAGCACCTCGATATTTGCGTAGGTCTGACGATAGATGCTCTCGAGGCGTCGCTGTAGATACGTCGCGTGGTTGTAATTCGGGACAATCACGGACACCTTGGGCATGGCCAAGCCCAAAGGCAGGCCGAGCAGCGCCCTGCTGGTCTCATTCAGTTTGCTGTAGCCGGCAAACCTATCCGGCTCGAGTACAGCGCCTCGATTCCAATCGTTCCAAGCGTTGATAAACAGCAATCGCTTATCGCTTGCATGCTTGACCCTCGCATCGACAATAGCGGCGTCAAGCCAGCGGCGGTACTCCTTCGGGTGGTATCGGGTATACCGCAGAGACGCGTTAGGTTTAAGCGGAGAGTCGTCGCGGCCGAGTGTTACCGCCCGATAGCACGGAACTGCGTGGTCATCGTTTATCCCCATACGCGCGATGCCTTGGGATACGACGACGCTATATGGAACGAAATCGACGCCGTTCTTATGCATTGGCGGGAAACCTCCGGTCTCCCCTGGGATTGGAGAAACCGGAAAATCTAGGACTGCATCAAGCTTGAACCGGATAGCAGCACCGAACGCTTGCCCCCGCAGCCCACTGAATCTGGCTATTCGGTATGCGGTGGGTATATGGTGGAGAAGGGCATCGAACGCATTCAGCACCTCATCGCAATGATGGTCGTCAGGTAGAGTCATCACCAAGACTGGGCGCCCATCTATTCGCAGGTAACGCTCATCGGCTAGCGCACTCTCCAAGAGAATGTGAATCCGCTCATCAACCAGCGGTGAGCGCAGATCGATATCCAGAATGAATCCGATATCGATTTCATGATTCGACAGAAACTCGCGCAGCGGATCTCCGGGCGCTGGGCTTTGTGCCGCATCCGAGGTGAAACACCACGCAGATACACCATGGCGCCGAGCCATCAATGCTTGTTTGGCAAGCGTGCCGGGCTCGGACACCGCATACGAGCGCAGGTCTTCGTGGGGTAGGAGCGCTTGCCCGGATCCTTTGACAGCATTTCGGGCGTGCTGTACAGCGCTCCAGTCTGGAGTGGCGTAGTACGCGATCAGCCGGATGTCGCAGGTCAGTTTGCCGAAATAAATGTCATCTTCATAACGACTATTGGAGTCGGGGGTGGCCTGTCTTGATTCAGATCGACCATGCATCACATAGTGCCAAAATGGATTCAGGCGTGCATTCTTGATGTCGCTATAGGCGTCTAGGTAGCCACGCGTATCAAAATCGTCCGAGGGGTTGCGTCCTTCAAACCAGCCGCGCTCGCAATAATGGCGAATCGGATCCGCTGGTGGCGGCTGGATATCCGGGTACATCGCAAGGTAATAGGCAGCATCAAAGAGCCCGGAATTTCGAATCGCTTCAATCTCTGCGTTGGTGCGTTCTTGATCGGGACTTGGCTCACTGGCAGGCGGCGGCGCCACCGCTCCCTCAACGGCTTCGCGTAAGCCACTTTGAGGCAGATCATCTAGGGCACCATTCGCAGCGGGAAGAGTGTCACCCTGCTCAGGCTGCGCCCAAGAATTAATTTCCGCGCCCCGGATCTGACGTCCCTCCGCTTTCCCATGTTCGATGTAATGCAGCAATGGATTGATGCCAGCTGCGGCGACATCGGAATGGATTTCTAAATAGTGGCCAGTGCTAAATTTTGCCGAGGGGTCTCTGCGTTCTTTCCATCCTGAAAGACTGTAGTGTTTTGCGAGGTCGACCCCCGCAGCGACAACGTCGGGATTTCTCTCAGCATAGAAGTCTGGGTCGAACAGCGGGCTAAGGCGGATGCGGCGTATCTTGGTTTGTCGTATCAGCGGAGTCCGCGCAGAAATGCGGTTGAAGGCCGTGCGCAGCGGCCTGATGCCAGCACTTACCTGGCTCGAAATGAGTCTCAATGGCTTGGTAAACCTCCACGAGCGAGACTGCAATAGCCCGTGAATCCTGTCATTTTGAAAATTGATCTCTCCATCACGCTCAGCTAGCGCGTGGTTGAGCCCGGAAATCTGTGCATTACGCTCTGCAAGTGCATGGTTGAGCCCGGAAATCTGTGCGTCACGCTCTGCAAGTGCATGCTTGAGCCCGGCAATTTGTCCATCACGCTCAGCGAGCGTATTGTTGAGACGAGCAATCTGTCCGTGACGCTCTGCAAGCGCATGTTTGAACTCGGCAATTTTTCCATCGCGCCCAGCTAGTGCATGGTTGCATCCAGCAATCTGTCCGTCTCGCTCAGCCAGCCCATGGTTGAGCCCAGCGATTTTTCCATCACGCTCAGCTAGCGCTTGGTTAAGTCCAGCAATCTGTCCATCACGCTCAGCTAGCGCAAGGTTGAGTGCAGAAATCTGTCCGTCTCGCTCGTTCAGCCCGTGGTTGGGGCCCGCAATTTGTCCATTACGCTCAGCTAACGCTTGGCTAAGTTCTCCGATTTGCTCATTGCGCTCGCCGAGGCGCTGATGCCGCGCACGAATGATCTTGACTGCCTTGATAGCGACATCGAATTGCTCTGCCGAAAATTCTTCTTTGCTTGAGGGAATCTGCTTTTCATAACCAAATACATCAAAGTCGCGGCGGTACAGTGCGCAAATTAATTCGGCGCTACGCGGCGTGATCAACTCTGGCGCATAGGGAATCAAACTCTCGTTAGAGCGACGCCCCTGAAATGGACTGGGAATATAAGTACCCATCCATTCACGAAGCCTCTCAGTGAGCCCTTCACTTTCCTCAATCTTTATTAGACACGAATACTCAATCAAGTCGGGGCGCAGCAAATCAGCTTGCGGCATCCAATGATGATCCCAATAGGACGGCGCCTCGTTCTCAGCAAGATGCTCTAAAAATCCTTCAAATGCCTTCGCAACATCTGTCGGAGTGGCAATCGGGTGATGAAAGAAATCGGTGCCGATGTACGGCCTTGCCTGCAATGGCTCACGCAGCAAGAGCTTGGACTGCCAAGCCGAGAATATTCGTTTGTAGGGGTTGCGTACTATGGCAAACTGGAAAAACGAGTCTGACTCAAGTGCGTCACGAAGATCTTGCAGCCTTAAACCCGTTACGTGTGGTGCAACTCTGTGGGAATCATGAACGATGAGATCGCGATCGGTCTCACTGCTATCGGTTATCTTTCGTAATTCTTCAGCATAACCCTCCAAGGCGGCAAACCACCATTTGAGCGTGGTACACGCCACCTTGGGCGTTGCAACATATAGAAGTTTATGGCGCTCGGAGCGGTAGCTGTTCCACTGCAAGTAATTGCCAACATTCCTCTTGTCTTGATCAGACCAATCATCAATATTCACCGAATTATCCTACTTACAGATTTTTGATAGCTGCCGAAGGCGGAAATTTATTCAGTGACAGGTCGCCATATAGCCCTGTTGAGTCACTAAAAGAGAAGCCGGCACCTTCATCCTTGTGGATGAGAAATTGCCCATGCTCCAACGCGGTGATCGGCATGTTCATCGCCTCGGCGAAGTAGACGCTGAACGGACAAACCATCGTCGGCTCAAAGCTCACATCATGCTGCCAGGGCGTGGTCGTAAAATCGTCGCCACCGATAAAACCTCCAAGCCTTATTTTGGGCCACATCTTGATCAGGTCGATCGTAATTCCACGAAGGGTGTGGTCCCCGTCGATATATGCAAAATCGAGAGACTCATCCGGTATCTCACCAACGACTTCCTTGGTGCGCCCTCTCAAAATTCTCCGCTTGTCAGCCGCAAAGGCCGTCTTTGCATCCATCTCTCGGTAAATTGCATCGAAAATCTCCGGCCTGACATTGAAGGGCTTATTCCAATCCGGCAGGTTTGCCCACGGGTCGATCATGTAGTAAGTCTCGACGTGCGATGCAGCACTCAATACATCTGCCGCAAAATCGCCTTTCCAGACCCCAACTTCGGCCATCACTCGAGCCCGCTGGGCGCAGAGGAATCTCTTCCACAACTCGCCCCGCGAGGAAGATCCGCGCAACAATGCGGCGAGCTCGACGCCATCAATGTTCATTTAATACGCCTCCGATCTGCACGACGAGCCTTGCTTACATCAAGACCTACAAACCCAAAAGACTCGATCGATTTTATTGAACTGAAATTAAACATGTTGGCATCAATATGCAATTTGCGCCTTGCAGCAGTATTTTTTCAACTAATCCCGCTGGCAGAGGTGACTCTGTGACCATGCCCCCGAGGTCGACTTTAGATGGATAGCGAAATAAATTTCGGGGAAATCGGCCAAAAATTACCGATAGCTGCAAAATGGTAGATTCCCACCGATTGCAGTAAGTTGGCGACCTGACCGCCGGTTTGTTTTACTTGGGCAGAGTCGATTACTGCACCCTGCGCAGGTATATGGCAGTCGCCTCGGGAGCAAGCCGGGCTATAACCATCAGTGAACTGCTCACTTGGCGCAGCAGTACGCTTCCTTCGCTCAGGTGATCAAGGTAGCGATTCAAAACGCTCGGCTGCATTCATCGATCCTCCGACACGAAATCGAGAAGATCGAATTATGTCATTTGTGACACAGCAAGATTAGGGACGACTGCCCCCACGGGCCGATCAGATGCACGGGTGGTCAGGCAGCCTTCTTCAGCGCACTCTGGTCGTTCACGGCACTGAGACGGATGGCGATCGGATCATGAAGTGCGCAGGTCAGGAGAGCGACACAAGCCGATCAACCTGTTCAAAGTGAGGGCCGCGAACAAAGGGAAGCCGAAGTACGAGAGTCCGTTGCATGCCCGCAGCGCGCTCGTGAAGTCCCGGGGGCGCCAACTTAGCCCTTGGTACAGGCAGAACGCGTGCGAACCCGCGTGTCCTGCGGGATCTGAAGCGAAAACGCCCAACTGAGAACAGTTGGGCGCTGAATATTGGTGGCCTGGGGCGGAATCGAACCACCGACACGCGGATTTTCAATCCGCTGCTCTACCAACTGAGCTACCGGGCCTTGGTGTGCAGCCTTAAATTATACAGCGCTTCTGCGGCCTCTCGAAAGATCGACGCCAAGTTGTTTGAGCTTGCGATAAAGATGGGTGCGTTCCAGCCCGGTCTTCTCGGCAACGCGGGTCATGGAGCCGTTCTCCATGGCCAGATGGAATTCGAAATAGGCCTTCTCGAAACCGTCGCGTGCATCGCGCAACGGGCGGTCCAGGTCGAAGCTCTGGGTCGACTGCGGGCCGGCATCGGGAACGGGCACTGAAGCCAGCGAGGCAAGCAGCAGGCTGTCGCCTGTGGTGGTGATGGCCGCCGCCGGGTTGACACCCGTGGCCGGCGGCACGACGCCGGCGGCCGCGCGCCGGGCGCTTTCGCGGGCGAGGCCCTGCTCCACGGCCTTGAGCAGCTTTTGCAGGGTGATGGGCTTTTCGAGGAACGCGAAGGCGCCGATGCGGGTGGCGTCCACTGCGGTGTCGATGGTGGCGTGGCCGCTCATCATGATGACGGGCATGCTCAGCAGGCCGGCCGTGGACCATTCCTTGAGCAGCGTGACGCCGTCGGTGTCGGGCATCCAGATGTCGAGCAGCACGAGATCGGGCCGTGCGCGCTGCCGGGCTGCGCGTGCTTCGGCGGCGTTTTCCGCGAGCTCCACGTTGTGGCCTTCGTCATTGAGAATTTCGAAGAGCAGGTCCCTAATGCCCAGCTCGTCATCGACCACGAGAATGTTTGCCATGAGTGCTGCTTGTTGTATGCGCCGGTGTCTGCAATGGTGTGTATGGTCCGCCAGCCGATCCATCGACTGAGCGCAATGGATTTCTTTCGCGCTCAGGCGGCGGAAGACTTCGAATCTTCGGTGTGAGCGACCGCTGTTTGCGACTCGCCTGCCAGCGCGAATGATAGCGAGACTTGCGCCCCCGCTACAGCCCCATCGACAACGCGGTTGGAAAGCTCGATGCGGGCGCCGTGCTCGTCCGCGATCTTCTTGACCACGGCCAGCCCCAAACCAGTACCTTTTGTTTTCGTGGTGACGTAGGGCTCGAAGGCGCGCTTGAGAATGTTCTCGGCAAAACCGGGGCCGCTGTCCTGCACGGTCAGGCGCACGCGCTGGCCCGAATCGCCCAGGCGCGTGCGAATGACGACCTCGCCTGCCCTGCCGCTGGTACTGGCGGCGGCCTCGGCGGCGTCCTGGGCGTTTTGCAGCAGGTTGTGAATGACCTGGCGGATCTGCTGCGCATCGCCGCGAATGGGCGGGCAGCGCTCGTCCAGCTCGGAGCGCAGCGCAATGGGCGTGTTCTCGGCGCTGTACAGCTGGAGCACGTCGGTCAGCAGCGCGTTCAGGTCGACGGGCTTGAGGTCGGCCGCGGGCAGGCGGGCGTAGTCGCGGAACTCATTGACCAGCCGCTTCATTGCATCAACCTGGTCGACGATGGTCTTGACCGACTTGACGAGCACGGCCTGCTCGGGCGGCGCGACCTTGCCCGATAGCTTCATCTCCAGCCGTTCGGCGGAGAGTTGGATGGGCGTGAGCGGGTTCTTGATTTCGTGGGCCAGGCGGCGCGCGACCTCGCCCCATGCTTGTGCGCGCTGGGCCGAGACGATTTCGGAGATGTCGTCGAACACCAGCAGCCGCGCGGCGCCGGGCAGCTCGGCGCCGCGGGCGACGATGTTGATGGCACTGCCCTGCTGCGGCAGGTCGGTGCCGGTGGCGTGCAGTTCGAAGGCATGCTGCCAGTGGTCGAGGCCGTGCTGCAGGCGCTCGACCTGGAATTCGTCGAACTGCTGTTGCACGCTGTTGCCAAAGTCGGCCAGGCCGGGCACCTGCGCGAGGGGCTGCCCTTCGTAGGCGGCCAGCGGCGCGCGCAGCACGCGGGTGGCGCCGGGGTTGGTCGAAAGGATGGTGCCCTTGGCGTCGAGCACGATCACGCCCGAAGTCAGGTTGTCCAGAATGGTCTGCAGGTTGGCACGGGCGGCGTCGAGCTGGCCCATGGTCTTTTCGACCGCGCCGCGGGCATCGGCCAGCTGCTGGGTCATGACGGCGAAGGAGCGGGTCAGGCCGCCAAGCTCGTCCTTGCCTTGCAGCACGGCGGTCGGCCGCAAGTCGCCGGCGGCCACCTGGCGAACGCCTTCCGCCAGCACAAGCAGCGGCCGCGCCAACTGGTTGCCGAACAGCACCGCCAGCAACACGGCGCCGAACACGGCCAGGAACAGGCTCAGCGTGAGCGTGCCGATGTACATGCGCCGCAAGCCCTCGCGAGCCAGGGCACGCTCCTGGTATTCGCGGTTGGCCTCTTGCACGGCAAGCGCATTGGCCACCACGGCCGGCGGCAGCGGCTGCGTCACCTGGAGAAAGCGCGGCGCAGTGTCGAAGTCGAACCCGGGGCGTTGCACCATGGCAATGGCGCGCACCGTGGCGGGCGGCAGGCTGGCACCCGGCGCCGCGGTTTCGTCGAGACCTTCGATATGGGCGATGGCCCGATCCGCGCGCACTTGCCGCAATTGCTGGATGGTCGGCCGCTCGGGGTTCAGCTGAAAGCGCGAGGTGCCTGCCCCTGCAATGAGCTGCCCGGTGCCCGTCCAGAGCACCACATCGCTGGCCTGCAGCTGGTCGCGAATGCGCTCGAGGGCGAGGCCGGCGCTCGCATCGGGCACTTGTGCAAGCTGCGCGCTGGCCGCGCGGGTCTTGGCGGCCAGGTCGTCGGAAAGCGAATCGAGCGTGGCTCGGCCAAGATTGAGGCCGGCATCGAGCGCGCCCTCGACCTTGACATCGAACCAGCTTTCGATCGACCGCGCGACGAACTGATAAGACACCACATAGACCAGCGCACCCGGCACCACGCCCACCAGCGCGAAGATGGCGGCCAGCTTGATGAGAAGGCGGCTGCCGAACTTGCCTTGGCGCAACCGCCGCAGCAGGCGAAAAGCGACCCAGCCGATGACCAGCACCAGCAGCACCGCCACCACCACGTTGATGCCGAAGAGCCGCACGTAGTAACGCTCGTACAGCGCACGGTTGTTGGTGGCCTGGGCCAGCAGGAACATCAGCACCAGGCCAATGGCGGTGACCAGCGCGGCGCCCACGCCCACGGCCCAGCGGACCGCGCGCGAGCGGCGAGCGGCGGGTGTGGCCGCTGCGCCGCTGCGCGGTTTGGTGCTCACCGCTGCTTCTCCAGCGGCAGCTTGGCGCTGCGCTCGGCGACGATGTTCCAGTCCGCCTGCCCGACCACGCCGATCTGGAACGGGCGCGGCAGCTGCGAGGTGTCGAGCCGGAAGCGGAACACGACTTGGTGCTGCGCTTCGTCGCCGATGTCGGACACATCGCCCAGCCGCAGCCGGCCGACGCGCTTGACGGCGTCCATGGCGTCGGAAAGGCTGTCGAAGTTCTGGTTCAGCGAAACGCCGAACCCGGCCGTGCCGGTGATCGGCACCGGCGACACGTTGAGCCGCCAGCGGCGCGTGAGCGGCTGGTAGGCAAGCCGCATATGGCGCGTGACCTGGGCGACCTTGCGGTCGGTCCAGTACCAGCGCTCCTGAAAGACCTCGGCCTCGGCCACGAAGTAGATCGCAATGCCCTTGTCGAGCACCTCTTCGACCAGCGAGGGCAGCTCGAATTGCACGGCCGCCGTGAGGTAGACGCCGTCGTCCGCTTGCTCGAGGCGCATCTGGGTGACCGAAGGGCCGCTGCGCCCTTGCGCCGCGGCGGTCAGGGGCAGCCAGCCCAGCAGCGTGACCATCACCACCGCCAGCAGCAGCGCCGCCATCTGCGCCAAGCCGCGCCGACCCCAAGTTTTAACCGGGACGTTTTTCAAGCAGGGCGTAGAAGAAGCCGTCGTGATCACCTGAGGGATTGTCCGGGACGGCGCGGGCATTCGCCCCGCTTTGGGGGAGCAAATGGCCTGGCGATGCCTTCAATCGGGCGTTGGTGTTGTGCGCAAGAAACGCATCGATTTGTTGCGAACCCTCTTCGCGGAACACCGAGCAGGTGCAATAGAGCAGCCGGCCGCCGGGCCGAACCAGGGGCCAGAGCGCCGCCAACAGCGCGGCCTGCTGCACCGCGAGCTGGCCCGTGTCGCTCTCGCGGCGCAGCCAGCGCACGTCGGGGTGGCGCCGGACAATGCCCGAGGCCGTGCAGGGCGCATCGAGCAGGATGGCGTCGAAGGGCCTGCCGTCCCACCACGCGGAGGGGCGCGCGGCATCGGCCACTACTACTTTAGCGGTCAGTCCAAGCCGGCTCAGGGTCTCGTCGATGCGGCGGCTGCGAACAGGGTCCACCTCAAGAGCCGTGACCTCGATGGCGCCGGGGCCGCCCACCTCGAGCAGGTGGGCCGTCTTGCCGCCCGGAGCGGCGCAGGCATCGAGCACTCGCAGCGGCGCAGTGCCGTCGGTGGGCAGCAGGCCTTCGAGCAACAGCGGCGCCGCCATTTGCGCAGCGGCATCCTGCACCGAGCAATCACCGTCGGCAAAGCCGGGCAGTTGCTGCACCGGCCGGGCACGCGCCAGTTGCAGGCCGGACGCCCCTACGCGAACGGACTCCAGGCCGATCGCTTCGAGCGCCAGCTGATAGGCAGGAACGGTGGTCTTCTGCACATTCACGCGCAGGGTCATCGGCGCGTGTGCGTTGTCGGCGGTGAGCACGCGCTGCCAGTCGCGCGGATGGTCGCGCTTGAGCCGCTCGATCCACCAGCGCGGATGGTTCCACTGCGCCACCGGCTCATGGTCGGTCGCAGCCACGAGCTCGTCGCGCTCCCGCAGAAAGCGGCGCAGGCAGGCGTTGATGAAGCTCGCCTGCGCACGCGTGGCCGGGTTGCGCTTGGCGGCCTCCACGGCCTGGTCGACCAGGGTGAAGGGTTCGTACGGCGCATGCTGCGCATCCCAGGCCAGCGCCAGCGCGGTGCACAGCAAGGCGTCGGGCAGCGGCGGCGGCGTGCGCTTGGCCAGGTGGCGGCGTAGGGCTTCGGCGCGGCCGAGCCAGCGCAGCACCTGAAAGCCGAGCGCCTGCACGCCGGGGCGCATGGCGGGCTCCACGGATTCGAAGGCGACGGTGCCCGAGCTGCCGGCGCGAATCGACGCGAGCGCCACCGCTGTCAATTGCAGTTGGCGCCACAACGGCGGTTGCAGCAGCGGGGCGCTGCCGCCTGGATGATCGGAAGATAGTTCTGGCAAGTTGGGGCGATGGTAACGGGCCCGCGTGACGCACAGCGCCGCACAGGCTCTAAGAAAAAAATACGACTTCGCGCAGCCGGCCTCAGAGCAGAGGCGCGGCAGGACGCAAACGCACCAACCATGCCACCAGCAAGGCCGGGAACTGGACGATTGCGGCGTTGTACTGGCCTACCGCCACGTTGAACTGGCTGCGCGCAATTTCCGCCGAGGCCGAAGGCTCGGGCCATGCCATGGGCTCGACCGCACCGGGCAGTGCGACCTCAGCGCGCACCGATTCCGGCCGACAGCAGCGGCGCGGGCCGCGAGAGCGTGCCGTCCGCATCGAACACGGTGACCGCTGCGTCCGGATGCTGGCGCTGCCATGCGTTGATCAGCACCTGCAGCGCCGTGGCCAGCGCGGCCATGGCACCCGGGTCCAGCGGACGCAGCCGGGTTGCACCGAGTACCGAGGCAAGCTGGGTGGTGGCGGCCTGCAGCGGCGCCACCGACGAAGACAGGCTGTCCGGCGGCGCGTCCTTCTGCGCCGTGGCCGTGATGCTGGCCTGAACGAAGTCGAGCTGCTTTCGCAGCGCCGCGTCGAGCGTGGCATAGGCCTGGAGCACGGCCGCGCGCAGGCGCACCAGCCGGTTGTAGGCGCCCACGAACCAGAACAACAGCACCGCGGTGGCGATCCAGCCGGCCAGCGAGTCGGGCAATACGCTCATCGACAAAAACGTCTCATGGAAAGCTCAAAGAAAAACGCCCCCCAACCGGAAGCGGTCGGGGGGCGTCGGATACCGGTCATGACCGGTGATGCTAGCCGTTTATTCGGACGCGGCGCCTTCGCTGGCGTCGGCCGTGCTGTCGACATCGCTGGTCGAACCGGCCAGCTCTGCAGCTTCCGATTCGGCGATGGCGCGGCGCTCGGCCTCGTCCATCTGGTCCTTGACCTTGCGGGCCTGGTGGTAAGCCATGCCGGTGCCTGCGGGAATCAGGCGGCCGACGATGACGTTTTCCTTCAAGCCGCGCAGTTCGTCGCGCTTGCCCATGATCGCGGCTTCGGTCAGCACGCGCGTCGTTTCCTGGAACGAAGCGGCAGAGATGAACGAGTCGGTCGAGAGCGATGCCTTCGTGATACCCAGCAGCAGGTTGGTGAACGTCGCGGGGATCTTGCCTTCGGCGCGCAGGGCGTCGTTGGTGTTGAGCATTTCGCTGCGTTCGACCTGTTCGCCGGAGATGTAGCTCGTGTCGCCGATGTTGTCGACCACGACGCGGCGCAGCATCTGGCGAACGATCACCTCGATGTGCTTGTCGTTGATCTTCACACCTTGCAAGCGGTACACGTCCTGCACTTCGTCCACGATGTAGCGCGCGAGTTCTTCCGAACCCAGCAGGCGCAGGATGTCCTGCGGGTCCGCCGGACCGTCGACCACGCTTTCGCCCTTGTTCACCACCTGGCCTTCGTGCACCAGGATGTTCTTTTCCTTCGGCACGAGGTCTTCCCAGACCGTGCCTTCCGGATCGGTGATCTGCAGGCGAATCTTGCCCTTGGTCTCCTTGCCGAACGACACGGTACCGGTCATTTCGGCCAGCATGCCCTTGTCCTTCGGCGAGCGGGCTTCGAAGAGCTCGGCAACACGCGGCAGACCGCCGGTAATGTCGCGCGTCTTCTGGCCTTCGACCGGAATGCGCGCCAGCACTTCGCCGGGGCCCACGTCCTGGCCGTCACGCACCTGCACCAGGGCGCCGATCGGGAAGCCGATCGTCACCGAGTGGTCGGTACCCGGGATCTTCACTTCGGCGCCGGAGGCGTCGATGAGCTTCACCTGCGGGCGAACGACCTTGGCAGCGCCGCGGCGCTTCGGGTCGATCACGACCAGGGTCGACAGACCGGTCACTTCGTCCACCTGCTTCGCAACCGTGAGGCCTTCCTCGACGTTTTCGAACTGCGTCTTGCCGGCGAACTCGGTGATGATCGGGCGCGTCAGCGGATCCCAGTTGGCAAGCACATGGCCGGCCTTGATCTGCTGGTCGGCCTTGACGGCCAGGGTTGCACCGTACGGCACCTTGTGGCGCTCGCGCTCGCGGCCGTGTTCGTCATGAATGACGATCTCGCCCGAACGTGCAATCACCACCAGCTCGTTCTTGCTGTTGGTCACGTAGCGCATCGTGGCGTTGAAGCCGATCGTGCCGTTGGACTTGGCTTCGACGCTCGAGGCCACTGCCGCACGCGACGCCGCGCCACCGATGTGGAACGTACGCATCGTGAGCTGCGTGCCGGGTTCGCCGATCGACTGCGCCGCGATCACACCGACGGCTTCGCCGATGTTGATCAGGCCGCCGCGGCCCAGGTCGCGGCCGTAGCAGGTCGCGCAGATGCCGAAGCGGGTTTCGCAGGTCAACGCGGTGCGGACCTTGACTTCGTCGACACCCTCGGCTTCGAGGAGTTCGATGTTGTCTTCGTCGAACATCTCGCCGGCCTTGAGCAGCACCGAACGGTTTTCCGGATGCAGCACGTCGTCCGCAGCCGAGCGGCCGAGGATACGGTCGCGCAGCGATTCGATGACTTCACCGCCTTCGACGATGGCGCGCATCAGGTAGCCGCCGTGCGTGCCGCAGTCCTGCTCGGTCACCACCAGGTCTTGCGTCACATCGACCAGACGACGGGTCAGGTAACCCGAGTTCGCGGTCTTCAGTGCCGTGTCGGCCAGACCCTTACGGGCACCGTGGGTGGAGATGAAGTACTCCAGCACGTTCAGGCCTTCGCGGAAGTTCGCGGTAATGGGCGTCTCGATGATCGAGCCGTCCGGCTTGGCCATCAGGCCACGCATACCGGCCACCTGGCGAATCTGCGCTGCGGAACCGCGGGCGCCGGAGTCGGCCATCATGTAGATGGAGTTGAAGGACTCCTGCTCCACTTCCTTGCCGTGGCGGTCGATGACCTTCTGCTTGGACAGCTTGGACATCATGACCTTCGACACTTCGTCGCCGGCCTTGCCCCAGATGTCCACCACCTTGTTGTAGCGCTCGCCGGAGGTCACCAGACCCGAGACGTACTGCTGCTCGATCTCTTTCACTTCCTTGGCGGAACGCTCGATGATGCCGTGCTTTTCAGCAGGCACCAGCATGTCGTCGATCGCGATCGAGATACCGGCCTTGGTTGCCAGGCGGAAGCCGTTTTGCAGCAGCTTGTCGGCGAACACGACGGTCTCTTTCAGGCCGCACTTGCGGAACGAGACGTTGATGAGCTTGGAGATTTCCTTCTTCTTCAGCGCCTTGTTGATGTTCGAGAACGGCAGGCCCTTTGGCAGGATCTCGGACAGCAGTGCGCGGCCCACGGTGGTGTCCACCAGCGACGTGGAAGGAGTGAATTCACCCGTTTCCTTGTCCTTGGTGTACTCCGTGATGCGCACGGCAACCTTGGCGGTCAGTTCGACTTCGTTGGCGTCGAGCGCGCGCTGCACTTCACCGATGTCGGAGAAGATCAGGCCCTCGCCCTTGCCGTTGATGCGGTCGCGGGTCGTGTAGTACAGACCCAGCACCACGTCCTGCGAAGGAACGATCGACGGTTCGCCCGAAGCCGGGAACAGCACGTTGTTGGAGGCCAGCATCAGCGTGCGGGCTTCCATTTGCGCTTCCACGGACAGTGGCACGTGAACGGCCATCTGGTCGCCGTCGAAGTCGGCGTTGAACGCCGCGCAAACCAGCGGGTGCAGCTGGATGGCCTTGCCTTCGATCAGGATCGGCTCGAACGCCTGGATGCCCAAACGGTGCAGCGTAGGCGCACGGTTCAGCATGACCGGGTGTTCCTTGATCACTTCTTCCAGGATGTCCCAGACCACCGGCGTGCCGGATTCGACTTCCTTCTTGGCAGCCTTGATCGTGGTCGCGATGCCCATGGCTTCGAGGCGCGAGAAGATGAAAGGCTTGAACAGCTCGAGCGCCATCAGCTTGGGCAGGCCGCACTGGTGCAGCTTGAGCGTCGGGCCCACCACGATGACCGAACGGCCCGAGTAGTCGACGCGCTTGCCCAGCAGATTCTGGCGGAAGCGGCCGCTCTTGCCCTTGATCATGTCGGCGAGCGACTTGAGCGCGCGCTTGTTGGCGCCCGTCATGGCCTTGCCGCGGCGGCCGTTGTCCAGCAGCGAATCGACCGCTTCTTGCAGCATCCGCTTTTCGTTGCGCGCGATGATTTCCGGAGCCTTGAGCTCCAGCAGGCGGCGCAGGCGCGAATTGCGGTTGATGACGCGGCGGTACAGGTCGTTCAGGTCGGAGGTCGCAAAACGGCCGCCGTCCAGCGGCACCAGCGGACGCAGGTCCGGCGGCAGCACGGGCAGCACGTCGAGCACCATCCACTCGGGCTTGATGCCCGACTTGCGGAAGGCCTCGAGCACCTTCAGGCGCTTGGAGTTCTTCTTGACCTTGACTTCGGAGCCGGTCAGATCGCCGCGCAGGCGTTCGATCTCGCTGTCGAGTTCGATGCCCTCGAGCAGGTCCTTGATGCCCTCGGCGCCCATCTTGGCGACGAACTCGTCGCCGTATTCCTTGCGCTTCGCGTCATAGTCGTCCTCGGACATGATGCCGAACTTCTTCAGCGGGGTCATGCCGGGGTCGGTGATCACGTAGGCTTCGAAGTACAGCACGCGTTCGATGTCGCGCAGGGTCATGTCGAGCACGAGGCCCAGACGCGACGGCAGCGACTTCAGGAACCAGATGTGCGCGCAGGGCGCGGCCAGGTCGATGTGGCCCATGCGCTCGCGGCGCACCTTGGTCTGCGTGACTTCAACGCCGCACTTCTCGCAGATCACGCCGCGGTGCTTCAGGCGCTTGTACTTGCCGCACAGGCACTCGTAGTCCTTGATGGGGCCGAAGATCTTTGCGCAGAAGAGACCGTCGCGCTCGGGCTTGAACGTGCGGTAGTTGATCGTCTCAGGCTTCTTCACCTCGCCGAAAGACCACGAACGGATCTTCTCGGGCGAAGCCATGCCGATCTTGATGGCATCGAAATGCTCATCGGGTGTGAACTGCTTGAACAGGTCGAGTAGCGATTTCATGTGACTCTTTCCCTCTTCTGATTACGAACGCTCGAGCTCGATGTCGAGACCCAGCGAACGGATTTCCTTGACCAGCACGTTGAACGACTCCGGCATGCCGGCTTCGATCGTGTGTTCGCCCTTGACGATGCTTTCGTACACCTTGGTACGGCCTTGCACGTCGTCGGACTTCACGGTCAGCATTTCCTGCAGGACGTAGGCGGCGCCGTAAGCTTCCAGCGCCCACACTTCCATTTCACCGAAACGCTGGCCGCCGAATTGCGCCTTGCCGCCCAGCGGTTGCTGCGTGACGAGCGAGTACGGGCCGGTCGAACGGGCGTGCATCTTGTCGTCCACCAGGTGATGCAGCTTCAGGAAGTGCATGTAGCCGACGGTGACGGGACGCTCGAACTGGTCGCCGGTGCGGCCGTCGAACAGGTACGCCTGGGTACGGGTGTCGGTCAGGCCCTTGAGCTTGGCGATGTCGTCCGGGTAGGCGAGCTTCAGCATGCCGCGGATTTCTTCTTCCGAGGCGCCGTCGAACACCGGCGTGGCGAAGGTCGCGCCGCTCTGCAGGTTGGCTGCCATTTCGAGCACGTCGGTGTCGCTCAGCTTGCTCAGGTCTTCCTTGCGGCCCGAGCCGTTGTACAGCTGCTCCATGAACTTGCGCAGCTCGGCCACCTTGGCCTCTTGCTGCAGCAGGTCGCCGATGCGCTGGCCGATGCCCTTGCCGGCCCAGCCCAGGTGCACTTCGAGCACCTGGCCCACGTTCATCCGCGAAGGCACGCCCAGCGGATTCAGGCAGATGTCGCACGGCGTGCCGTCGGCCATGTGAGGCATGTCTTCGACCGGAACGATCTTCGACACCACACCCTTGTTGCCGTGGCGGCCGGCCATCTTGTCGCCGGGCTGCAGGCGGCGCTTGACGGCCAGGTAGACCTTGACCATCTTGAGCACGCCCGCGGGCAGCTCGTCGCCCTGCGTGAGCTTCTTGCGCTTTTCTTCGAACGCGAGGTCGAAGCTGTGGCGCGTCTGCTCCAGCGAGTTCTTGATCGACTCGAGCTGCGTTGCCACTTCGTCGTCCGCCGGACGGATGTCGAACCAGTGGAACTTCTCGACCGATGACAGGTAAGCCTTGTCGAGCTTGGTGCCCTTGGCCAGCTTGTTCGGGCCGCCGTTGGCAACCTTGCCGGTCAGCAGCTTCTCGATACGGTCGAACGCGTCGGCTTCGACGATGCGAAGCTGGTCGTTCAGGTCGAGGCGGAAGCGCTTGAGCTCGTCGTCGATGATCTGCTGGGCGCGCTTGTCGCGCGTGATGCCTTCGCGGGTGAACACCTGCACGTCGATCACGGTGCCTTGCGAGCCCTGGTCCACGCGCAGCGAGGTGTCTTTCACGTCGGAAGCCTTCTCGCCGAAGATGGCGCGAAGCAGCTTCTCTTCAGGCGTGAGCGTGGTCTCGCCCTTCGGCGTGACCTTGCCCACCAGCGTGTCGCCCGGCTGCACTTCGGCGCCGACATAGATGATGCCGGATTCGTCGAGGCGGTTGAGCTGCTGCTCGGCCAGGTTCGGAATGTCGCGCGTGATTTCTTCGGCACCCAGCTTGGTGTCGCGAGCCATCACCACCAGTTCCTCGATGTGGATCGAGGTGTAGCGGTCTTCCGCGACGACGCGTTCCGAGATCAGGATCGAGTCTTCGAAGTTGTAGCCGTTCCAGGGCATGAACGCGATCAGCATGTTCTGGCCGAGAGCCAGTTCGCCGAGGTCGGTCGATGCGCCGTCGGCCACCACGTCGCCCTTGGCGATCTTGTCGCCGCGCTTGACGATCGGACGCTGGTGGATGTTGGTGTTCTGGTTCGAACGCTGATACTTGATCAGGTTGTAGATGTCCACACCGACTTCACCTGCAGCCGCTTCGGCGTCGTTCACGCGCACCACGATGCGGGTCGCGTCGACGTAATCGACGATACCGCCACGGGTGGCCGTGACCACGGTACCCGAGTCGACCGCGGAAACGCGCTCGATACCGGTACCGACGATCGGCTTTTCAGGGCGCAGCACAGGCACGGCCTGGCGCTGCATGTTGGCGCCCATCAGCGCGCGGTTCGCATCGTCGTGCTCGAGGAACGGCACGAGCGAGGCGGCCACCGACACGATCTGCGCGGGCGACACGTCCATGTACTGGACGCGCTCTGCGCCCACCAGGATCGATTCGCCGGCTTCACGCGCGGAGACCAGGTCGCCGATCAGCTTGCCGTCCTTATCCAGCACCGCATTGGCCTGGGCAATGACGTACTTGCCTTCTTCGATGGCCGACAGGTAGTCGATATCCATCGTGACCTTGCCATCCACCACGCGGCGGTACGGCGTCTCGATGAAGCCGTATTCGTTCAGACGGGCGTACAGGGCCAGCGAGTTGATCAGGCCGATGTTCGGGCCTTCAGGCGTTTCGATCGGGCACACGCGGCCGTAATGGGTCACGTGCACGTCGCGCACTTCGAAGCCTGCACGTTCACGCGTCAGACCACCCGGGCCAAGGGCCGACACGCGGCGCTTGTGGGTGATTTCGGACAGCGGGTTCGTCTGGTCCATGAACTGCGACAGCTGCGAGGCACCGAAGAATTCCTTCAGCGCGGCCGAGATCGGCTTGCTGTTGATCAGGTCGTGCGGCATCAGCGGCTCTTGCTCGGCCTGGCCCAGACGTTCCTTCACGGCCTTCTCGATACGGGCGAGGCCGGTGCGGTACTGGTTTTCGGCCAGCTCGCCGACGCAGCGCACGCGGCGGTTGCCCAGGTGGTCGATGTCGTCGACTTCGCCGTTGCCGTTGCGCAGGTCAACGAGGATCTTGACCACGGCCAGGATGTCTTCGTTGGTCAGCACCATCGGGCCGGTCGATTCGTCGCGGCCGACCTTGGCGTTGAACTTCATGCGGCCGACGCGCGACAGGTCGTACGTGTCCGGGTTGTAGAACAGGCGCTGAAACAGCGCCTGCACGGCGTCTTCCGTCGGCGGCTCGCCGGGGCGCATCATGCGGTAGATGGCCACGCGCGCTGCAAACTCGTCCACCGTTTCGTCGATGCGCAGGGTTTGCGAGATGTACGCGCCCTGGTCGAGTTCGTTGGTGTAGATCACCTGGATGTCTTGCACGCCGGCCGTGCGCAGCTTCTTCAGCAGCGCTTCGGTCAGCTCGTCGTTGGCCTTGGCCAGGATTTCGCCGGAATCGGCGTCGACGATGTTGCGCGCGATGACGCGGCCGACCAGGAAGTCTTCCGGCACGCTGATGTGCGTGGTGCCCGACTGCTCGAGTTCACGCGTGTGGCGCGCGGTCACGCGCTTGTCCTTGGCGACCACGACCTTGCCCGACTTGTCGGTGATGTCGAAGCGCGCGACTTCGCCGCGCAGGCGCTCGGGAACGAATTCCATCTGCGCACCGCTGTCCATCAGGCGGAAGTTGTCGTTCACGAAGAAGTTCGCGAGGATCGATTCCGGGTTCAGGCCGATGGCCTTCAGCAGGATCGTCACGGGCATCTTGCGGCGACGGTCGACGCGGAAGTACAGCATGTCCTTCGGGTCGAACTCGAAGTCGAGCCACGAGCCGCGGTAGGGAATCACGCGGGCCGAGAACAGCAGCTTGCCCGAGCTGTGCGTCTTGCCCTTGTCGTGTTCGAAGAACACGCCGGGCGAACGGTGCAGCTGCGAGACGATCACGCGCTCGGTGCCGTTGATGATGAACGAGCCCTTTTCGGTCATGAGCGGCACTTCGCCCATGTAGACCTCTTGTTCCTTCACTTCCTTGACCACCTTCGACTGCGACGTCGACGACTCGCGGTCATAGATGATGAGCTGCACCTTGGCGCGCACGGCCGAGGCGAACGTCAGACCGCGGGTCTGGCATTCGCGCACGTCGAAAGCCGGCTTCGCGAGGTTGTACTCGAGGAACTTCATCTCGACAAAACCATTGTGCGAGACGATCGGGAAGGCTGCGTCGAACGCGGCCTGCAGGCCTTCGACGGTGCGTTGTTTGGGCGGAATGCCGGCTTGCAGGAACGCGGTGTACGCGTCTTTCTGCATCTGCAGCAGGTAGGGGATTTCGACGACGCTGTCGCGGTTACCGAAACTTTTTCGGATGCGCTTGCGTTCGGTGTAACTGTACGCGGACGATTGGGCCATGAGAGCTCCGGAGCTTGAGATCTTCAGCGACTTGTCAGCAATGCCGAGCGGCACTACTGCTTGGCGGCTGGCCACTACCAGCCGTTGGCGGACAGCGATGCGTTGCACATCGCCCGAACCAAGGGGTCTTCTGCAGTCGGGGTCAGAAGACACTCAAAAAACGCATGGAGACGGCGTCTTTTGGGTGCGCTCTGAAAGCGGCAAAGGCTGGAGGGCCTTTTCAGGCACCTCCAGCCCTCTAGGGGGTCTGAATTACTTCAGTTCCACCTTGGCGCCAGCTTCTTCCAGCTTCTTCTTGGCGGCTTCAGCGTCAGCCTTCGACAGGCCTTCCTTGACGGCCTTGGGAGCGGCTTCCACCAGGTCCTTGGCTTCCTTGAGGCCCAGGCCGGTGATTTCGCGCACGGCCTTGATGGCCGAAACCTTGTTCGCGCCTGCATCCATCAGCATGACGTTGAACTCGGTCTGCTCTTCGGCAGCAGCGGCGGTAGCACCACCACCAGCGCCGGCGGGGGCAGCCATTGCAGCGGCGCTCACGCCGAACTTCTCTTCGATGGCTTTCACCAGGTCGTTGAGTTCCAGGACCGTCATGCTGTCGAGCGCGGTCAGAAATGCGTCTTTATCGAATGCCATTTTTGTTTCCTAACAATTGGGTTGAATATTTCAAACGCAAGGCTCAAGCGGCCTGCGCTTCTGCCGGTGCATCGGCGGGTGCAGCTTCGCCACCACCGCGCTTCTCGGCCAGCGCCGCGAGCACGCGGGCGGTACGAGAGATCGGGGATTGCATCAAGCCCAGCAATTGCGACAACAGCACTTCCTTGGAAGGGATGTTGGCCAGTTGCTTCACGCCCTCGACGTCCAGGACCTTGCCGCCAAACGCGCCACCGCGAATCACCAACTTGTCGTTGGTCTTCGCGAAGTCGGCCACCACCTTGGCGGCGGCCACTGCGTCTTCGGAAAAGCCGTAGATCAGCGGACCGGTCATCTGGTCACCGACGACTTCGAATGCGCTACCAGCAACAGCACGGCGTGCCAGCGTGTTCTTCAACACGCTGAGAGTCACACCCTTGCTGCGAGCTTCGGTGCGCAGTTTGGTCATATCGGCAACCGTGATGCCACGGTATTCCGCCATCACGAGCGTTTGAGCTTTAGCGGCGAGGCTGGTCACATCACTGATGACCGCTTCTTTCTCACTGCGATTCAGACTCAAGGTCTACTCCTTTTAATGCGACCTTCGGCCGGGGCCTCGGATCGCGCTTCATGCAGCGACCAACTGTCAGGAACAAAAATCAAATTCCTTGCAGTGGGGTCGCCATCTGCGCTGGATACCGGAAGGATCGATCCGGCGATTAAGTGCAGCGCCCTGCACACCAGCGGTCTTGGATGGCTCGCGGCAACCGAAGCTGCCGCGACCCACCACATTCGCCCTGCTCTTTTCAGAGCCGGGCAAATCTCTTTAGCTCGCCGAGATGGTTTGCGTATCCACGCGGACACCCAGACCCATGGTCGACGAAACAGCCACCTTGCGCAGGTACACGCCCTTGCTGGTCGCCGGCTTGGCCTTGACCAGAGCGTCGATCAGCGCGGCGAGGTTGCCCTGCAGCTTGTCGGTGTCGAACGAACGGCGGCCGATCGTGCCGTGCACGATACCGGCCTTGTCGACGCGGAACTGAACCTGGCCAGCCTTGGCGTTCTTCACGGCCGTGGCGACGTCCGGCGTCACGGTGCCAACCTTGGGGTTGGGCATCAGGCCGCGCGGGCCGAGGATCTGGCCGAGCGTACCGACCACGCGCATCGCGTCGGGGGCGGCAATCACGACGTCGAAAGGCATGTCGCCAGCCTTGACCATTGCAGCGAGGTCGTCCATGCCGACGATGTCGGCGCCGGCGGCCTTGGCTTCTTCAGCCTTGGCGCCTTGGGCGAACACAGCCACGCGCTTGGTCTTGCCGGTGCCGTTGGGGAGCACGACGGCGCCACGCACGACCTGGTCAGACTTCTTCGCGTCGATGCCGAGCTGCACGGCCACGTCGATCGATTCGTCGAACTTGGCGGTGGCGGCTTCCTTCACGAGGCCGATGGCGTCAGCCAGCGGGTACAGCTTGTTGCTGTCGACCTTGCCTGCGAGCGCTTTTTGCTTCTTGGTGATCTTGGACATTTACACGCCCTCCACATTCACGCCCATCGAGCGGGCAGTACCGGCGATGGTGCGAACCGCGGCGTCCATATCGGCGGCCGTCAGGTCCTTCATCTTGGTCTTGGCGATTTCTTCGAGCTGAGCGCGCGTGATCTTGCCGACCTTGTCGGTGTGCGGACGGGCCGAGCCCTTGTCCAGCTTGATCGCCTTCTTGATCAGCACGCCAGCCGGGGGCGACTTGATGATGAAGGTGAAGCTCTTGTCGGCGAACGCGGTGATGACCACCGGCAGCGCCAGACCCGGCTCGTAGCTCTGCGTTTGCGCATTGAACGCCTTGCAGAACTCCATGATGTTCAAACCACGCTGGCCCAGTGCGGGACCGATGGGTGGTGATGGGTTGGCCTTACCAGCTGGCACTTGCAGCTTGACGAAGCCGACGATTTTTTTCGCCATGTTTTGCTCCTTGCGGGTGATATCGCCTTGGCTCTCGCCTCGGCTCCCCGGGGTTAAACGACTCTTCGATCAAGGCCGCGCGCCGAGTCGGACAACGCGCAGCCGGAAATGGTTCCGATCCGAAGACCGGCGGGACTCAGGTCTTTTCGACCTGGCCGAATTCGAGCTCCACAGGCGTCGCGCGGCCGAAAATCATGACCGACACGCTGACCTTGCTCTTTTCGTAGTTCACGTCTTCAACGGTGCCGTTGAAGTCGGTGAACGGGCCTTCCTTGACGCGCACGAACTCACCCACGGTGAACTCGACCTTGTGGCGCGGCTTCTCGGTGCCTTGCTGCATCTGGCTGACGATGTCCTCGACCTCCTTCTGCGAGATCGGGGCCGGGCGGTTCTTGGCGCCGCCGACAAAACCCGTCACCTTGTTGGTGTGCTTCACCAGGTGCCAGCTCTCGTCGTCCATGATCATTTCGACCAGCACATAGCCCGGGAAGAAGCGGCGCTCGGTGGTGCGCTTCTGGCCGTTCTTGATTTCGACCACTTCTTCGGTCGGAACCAGGATACGGCCGAACTTGTCCTGCATGCCGGCGCGGTTGATGCGCTCGGTGATGTTGCGTTCGACGGCCTTTTCCATGCCCGAATAGGCATGCACCACGTACCAACGCAAATCAGGGTTGGCGGCGGGAGCCAGCACGGAGGTGTTTTCTTCTTCCGGGCTGCTCGGCGTGGTTTCAACAGCGTCGTCAGTCATTTATTTTCTCCAGCCCAGAATGAGGTCGAAAAACACCCATTCGAGCGTCTTGTCGGTGAGCCAGAGGAAGACGGACATGACTGCCACGAAGGCAAACACGTAGGCCGTCATCTGCATTGCTTCTTTGCGGGCCGGCCAGACGACCTTCTTGACCTCGCGCCACGAGTCGCGGCCAAAAGCCCACAACTGGCGGCCATTCTCCGAACTGCCGAACGCGCCCACAGCCGCGGCCAGGCCGACCAGCAGCGCAGCCCATTGCACCAGCGAGCCCTGGCGCGCGAGCAGATAGAACGCCACGATGGCGCCCACTGCCAGCAGCACCGACACAGCCAATTTGGCCTTGTCGGCGCCCGTGCTCACGGTTTCGATTTGAGAAGTGGCCATGTTTGGCTGATTTCCTGCGGCCTTCCGGCCTTCAATTCAATGCGTCTTCTTGAGACGCCGAAGCCCATCGGGTTGCGATGGGCTTTTTTCGGGGTGCCACCTAGGTGGCAGGGGCAGTAGGAATCGAACCTACAACCTTCGGTTTTGGAGACCGACGCTCTGCCAATTGAGCTATACCCCTCCGGTACTCTTTGCGCTCGGCTTAGATGTCGAGGATCTTTGCCACGACGCCCGAACCCACGGTGCGGCCGCCCTCACGGATGGCGAAGCGCAGGCCTTCTTCCATCGCGATCGGGTTGATCAGCTTCACGGTGATGCTGACGTTGTCGCCAGGCATGACCATTTCCTTGTCCTTGGGCAGCTCGATCGCGCCGGTCACGTCCGTCGTGCGGAAGTAGAACTGCGGACGGTAGTTGTTGAAGAACGGCGTGTGACGGCCACCTTCGTCCTTGGACAGCACGTACACCTCGGCGGTGAAGTGCGTGTGCGGCTTGATGGAGCCGGGCTTGCACAGCACTTGGCCGCGCTCGACTTCTTCGCGCTTGGTGCCGCGCAGCAGCACGCCGACGTTGTCGCCCGCTTGACCTTGGTCCAGCAGCTTGCGGAACATTTCCACGCCGGTGCAGGTGGTCTTGACGGTCGGGCGGATGCCGACGATCTCGATTTCCTCGCCGACCTTGATCACGCCGCGCTCGACGGCGCCGGTCACGACGGTGCCGCGGCCGGAGATCGAGAACACGTCTTCGACGGGCATCAGGAAGGTGCCGTCCACGGCGCGCTCGGGCGTCGGGATGTAGGTGTCGAGGGCTTCGGCCAGCTTCATGATGGCTTCTTCACCGAGCTTGCCCTTGTCGCCTTCGAGGGCGAGCTTGGCCGAGCCGTGGATGATGGGGGTGTCGTCGCCAGGGAACTCGTACTTGTCGAGGAGTTCGCGCACTTCCATTTCGACGAGCTCGAGCAGTTCGGCGTCGTCGACCATGTCGCACTTGTTCAGGAAGACGATGATGTAGCCCACACCCACCTGGCGCGCCAGCAGGATGTGCTCGCGGGTCTGGGGCATGGGGCCGTCGGCGGCCGAGCACACGAGAATGGCGCCGTCCATCTGGGCTGCGCCGGTGATCATGTTCTTGACGTAGTCGGCGTGGCCGGGGCAGTCGACGTGGGCGTAGTGGCGGTTGGCCGTTTCGTACTCGACGTGGGCGGTGTTGATGGTGATGCCGCGGGCCTTTTCTTCGGGCGCCGCGTCGATCTGGTCGTAGGCCTTGGCTTCGCCGCCGAACTTGGCCGACAGCACCGTCGCGATCGCAGCCGTCAGCGTGGTCTTGCCGTGGTCAACGTGACCGATCGTGCCCACGTTCACGTGCGGCTTGGTGCGGGTGAATTTACCTTTTGCCATTTTTCGACTCCGAAAAAAACGATTTCAACGTATGCAGATGGGTTGCAAACCTGCTGTTGCAACCCCCAAAAACTGGTGCCCTTTGCGGGAATCGGACCCGCGACCTCTCCCTTACCAAGGGAGTGCTCTACCACTGAGCCAAAAGGGCTTTGTCTAACCAATCGCTTCCGGCGTCGAATCGGGTCTCTGGAGCGGGAGACGGGAATCGAACCCGCGTCATCAGCTTGGAAGGCTGGGGTTCTACCATTGAACTACTCCCGCATCGGGGGCACTCAAAGGCACCCAAAGCGCTAGATCCAATCGCTCTTAGAAACCAAATTCATCGCTGGTGGAGAGGGCTGGATTCGAACCAGCGTACTCGTAAGAGGGCAGATTTACAGTCTGCTGCCATTAACCACTCGGCCACCTCTCCGGCGAACCTCGAAATATAGCACGGTTTTGTGACTTCACAGAACCTCCAGCACCAATAAGACGCAGGAACTGCACGAGGCGAACTGGCGGGAATTATCCGCGAAATCAGCCGCCCTGCTGGCGCGCCTCCCTCCAGGCACGCGCTTCGCCGAAATGCCCGCAGCCGATGAAAGGCAACGGCGGGCGCATCGCGGAAAGCGGCGAGGGGTGGTTCGACATCAGCACCTTGTGGCGGTTGATGTCGATCAACGCGCGCTTGCTTTGCGCATGCGAGCCCCACAGCATAAAAACAACAGGTTTGGCACCGTCTGATACATGCCGGATGACTGCATCGGTCAGCACTTCCCAGCCGCGCCCCGAATGGCTGGCCGGCTGCCCCTCCTCCACCGTGAGGCAGGTGTTGAGCAGCAGCACCCCGTGGGTCGCCCACTTCACCAGGCTGCCGCCCGGGTTGGGAAACGGCGGCGGGGGCGTTCCGAGGTCGCGCTGAAGCTCCTTGAAGATGTTGCGCAGCGACGGCGGCAGCGCCACGCCGGGCGCTACCGAAAAGGCCAGCCCCTCCGCCTGGCCACGCCCGTGGTACGGGTCCTGGCCCAGGATCACCACGCGCACGTCGTCGGGCGGCGTCAGTTCCAGCGCCCGCAGCGGCTGGGGCGGAAAGATCACGGCACCGGCGTCGAGGCGCTCACGCAAAAAGCCCAGCAGCTTCTGCCCGACGATGCCGCCGAAGAATCCGTCGACCAGCGGCTGCCAGCCCGGCGCCACCGGCCAGTCGGCAGGATCGCTGCTCGACAGCTGATCGGGCCGGCTCATCTGAACAATGCGGCGAGTGCCTCGCCCGGCTCCTTGGCGCGCATGAACGCTTCGCCGACCAGGAAGGCGTGAACGCCGGCCGCGCGCAAGGTGGCGACGTCTTCACGCGTGGCAATGCCCGACTCCGTTACGGCCAGCCGATCCGCCGGCAACCGCGGCAGCAGGTCGATGGTGGCCTGGATCGACACCTCGAAATTGCGCAGGTTGCGGTTGTTCACACCGATGAGCGGCGTCTTGAGCTTGAGCGCGCGGTCGAGCTCGGCTGCATCGTGCACCTCGACCAGCACCGCCATGCCCAGCCCGCGCGCAATGGCTTCGTAGTCCTTCATCTGCGCATCGTCGAGGCAGGCCGCGATCAAGAGAATGGCGTCGGCGCCCATCGCGCGCGATTCATAGACCTGATAGGGGTCGACGATGAAATCCTTGCGCAGCACCGGCAAGTCGCAAGAGGCACGCGCCTGCTTGAGATAGTCGACGCCGCCCTGGAAAAACTGCTTGTCGGTCAGCACCGAAAGGCACGCGGCGCTGATTTCGCCATCGCCCTCCGCATAGCTCTGCGCAATGTCAGCCGGAATGAACTCTTCGCGCAGCACGCCCTTGCTCGGGCTCGCCTTCTTGACCTCGGCAATCACCGCGGCCCGCCCGGCGGCGATCTTGGCGCGCAAAGCGCCTTCGAAATCACGCGTCAGCACGCGGCTCTCGGCGTCGAACCGCACGGCTTCGAGCGGGCTTTTCTTCTGCGCCGCAGCGATTTCCTGCCGCTTGACCGCAATGATCTTGTCGAGGATGTCGGACATGTTCTGTATTCGTCTTTAGCCGTTGTTCAAACCGATGTGGAAGCCTTGACCAGCTCGGCCAGCTTGTTCCGCGCTGCGCCGGAGGCCACGGCTTCGCGCGCGCGGTCGATGCCGGCGGCCATCGAATCGGCCACGTTGGCGGCATACAGGGCCGCGCCTGCGTTCAGCAGCACGATGTCGAGCGCCGGACCGGCCTGATTGTCGAGCACCCCCAGCAGCATGGCCTTCGACTGCTCGGGCGTTTCCACGCGCAGCGTGCGGTTGCTCGACATGGCAAAGCCGAAGTCTTCA
Organism: Variovorax sp. S12S4; assembly: GCF_023195515.1. Lineage (NCBI taxonomy): Bacteria > Pseudomonadati > Pseudomonadota > Betaproteobacteria > Burkholderiales > Comamonadaceae > Variovorax > Variovorax sp. S12S4. The sequence goes on along the minus strand of NZ_JALPKR020000002.1, from coordinate 2,372,381 downwards.
GGATGCAGTTCGTACTCGCGAATTTCGCCGTCCTTGAGTTCGCCCACCATGGTGGCCGCGCCGAGCGAAATCTCGTCCATGCCGTCGCGGCCGTACACCACCAGGGCGTGCTCGGTGCCAAGCCGCTGCAGCGCGCGCACCTGAATGCCCACCAGGTCCGGATGGAACACGCCCATCAGGATGTTCGGTGCGCCCGCCGGGTTGGTCAGCGGCCCCAGGATGTTGAAGATCGTCTTGATGCCGAGCTCCTTGCGCACCGGTGCCACGTTCTTCATGGCCGGATGGTGGTTGGGCGCAAACATGAAGCCGATGCCCACCTCTTCGATGGAGCGCGCAATCTGCTCCGGCTGCAGGTTGATGTTCACGCCCAGCGATTCGAGCACATCGGCGCTGCCCGACTTGCTCGACACGCTGCGCCCGCCATGCTTGCTCACTTTGGCGCCCGCGGCCGCCGCCACGAACATCGAGCAGGTCGAGATGTTGAAGGTGTGCGAGCCGTCGCCGCCGGTGCCGACGATGTCGACCAGGTGCGTGGTGTCCTTCACCGGCACCTTGGTGGAGACCTCGCGCATCACCTGCGCCGCGGCCGTGATCTCGCCGATGGTTTCCTTCTTGACGCGCAGGCCCGTGATCAGTGCCGCCATCATCACCGGCGAGCACTCGCCGCTCATGATGAGCCGCACGATGTGCAGCATTTCGTCGTGAAACACCTCGCGGTGTTCGATGGTGCGCTGCAGCGCTTCCTGGGGGTGATCATGAAGAGTCTCCTCGGTGTTTTCAGGGGCCGACGCGACCGGCCGGCGCGTCCGTGAATGCAAGCTTGAGGCCGAAGCCGATGAACAGCACGCCTGCCGCGCGATCGAGCCAGTGCATGCCCTTCTGCACGGCGCTTCTGCGCGCCATCCAGCCGGCGAATGCGGCCCATCCCACAACGATGGGAATGGAGTTGAGATTGAACAGCACGCCCAGCATGACGAAGTAAAGGCTCTTGTTGTCTGCGTCGGGTGCGATGAACTGCGGCACGAAGGCCAGGAAGAACAAGGCCACCTTGGGGTTCAGCACATTGGTCCAGAAGCCGCCGAGAAAGATCTCCCTGAGCCCGCGCTCGGCGGAGCCCGCGGCAGCCGCCTGAATATCGGCTGGCGGCTTGGCGCGCGACAGCACCATGCGCACGCCGAGGTACAGCAGGTAAGCCGCGCCCACGTACTTGAGCACCGTGAAGGCGGCCGCCGAGGTGGCCAGCAGCGTGCCGACGCCGACCGCCGCCGCGAAGATATGAACGAAGCAGCCGGTGAGAACGCCAAACCCGCCCACGATGCCGGCGCGCACGCCCGAGCGCAGCGAATTCGTCACGATGTAGAGCACATCAGGCCCCGGGGTCAGGTTCAGCAGCCAGCCTGCGGCGATGAAAGCGAGCAGATGCGGAAGATCGGGCATCGCGGGCTCCTTGGTTCCCTGGTGTCAGGCGTTGAAGAAGCCGCGGAGGGCGGCAATGGCGCGGTCCACACCCGTCGCATCGACATCGAGATGCGTCACGAAGCGCAGCCGATAGAGGCCCGTCGCAAGAATGCCCTGCTGGTTGAGGTGAGCGAGCAGTTCCGAAGAACGCGCCTGCGCGACACCCGTCAGGTCGACGAACACGATGTTGGTGTGCGGCGCCTCGACCTTCAGGCCTTCGATGCCTTCGAGCCCCTGCGCCAGGCGCTGCGCGAGCGCGTGGTCATTGGCCAGCCGGTCGATGTGATGGTCGAGCGCGTGCGATGCCGCCGCCGCGAGCAGCCCTGCCTGCCGCATGCCGCCGCCCGCCATCTTGCGGATGCGATGCGCCCGCGCAATGAACTCGCGCGACCCCACCAGCGCCGAGCCGATCGGCGCGCCCAGGCCCTTGCTGAAGCAGACCGACACGCTGTCGAAGCACTGCGCAATCCGGCGGGCTTCCGCCCGGATGTCGTTGCGCTTGTTCAGCGCAGCCTGCGCTGTCGCGGCATTGAAGAGACGCGCGCCGTCCAGATGCCGCTGCAACCCCTTGCTCTTGGCAAGATCCGTCGCGGCTTGAACGTAGTCGAAGGGAAGCAGCTTGCCGCCCAGCGTGTTCTCCAACGCCAGCAGCCGCGTACACGCGAAGTGCGCATCGTCGGGCTTGATCGCGGCTTCGATCTGCGCGAGCGGCAGCGTGCCGTCGGGCGCATGGTCGAGCGGCTGCGGCTGCACGCTGCCGAACACCGCAGCGCCGCCGCCTTCCCAGCGGTAGCAGTGCGCCTGCTGGCCGACGATGTATTCGTCGCCCCGCCCGCAGTGCGAAAGAATGGCGCACAGGTTGCTCTGCGTGCCGGTCGGCACGAACAGCGCCGCCTCGAAGCCCAGCAGCGCGGCGATCTTTTCCTGCAGCGCATTCACGCTCGGGTCGGTGCCGAAGACGTCGTCGCCGAGCGGCGCCGCCATCATGGCCTGGCGCATTGCCGGGGTAGGTTGCGTGACGGTGTCGCTGCGCAGGTCGACGATGGAGGAGCGGTCGGTCATGGCGGTCAATCCAAAAGTTCTTGAGCATCGCGTGGCCGTGCTCGGTGAGGATCGATTCAGGGTGGAACTGCACGCCTTCGATGCGCACGTCATGCGCAAACCCGGTGTGCCGCACGCCCATGATCTCGCCGTCGTCGGTCCATGCGGTAATCGCCAATTCCTTCGGGCAGCTCTCGCGCTCGATGGAAAGCGAGTGATACCGGTTGACGATGAACTTCTCCGGCAGACCCGCGAACACGCCTTCCTGGGTCGTCGTGATCTCGCTGGTCTTGCCGTGCATGAGCTGTTGCGCGCGAATGATCTTGCCGCCGAAGGCTGCGCCGATGGCCTGGTGCCCGAGGCATACGCCAAGAATCGGCAGCTTGCCCGCGAAGGCCTCGATGGCCGCCACCGACACGCCCGCTTCCGCCGGCGAGCAAGGCCCCGGCGACACCACGAGCCGCGTCACGCCCGAAGCGATCAGCTCGCCGATCTGCGCCACGGTGATCTCGTCGTTGCGGTGCACCTGCACATCCGCACCCAGCTCGCCAAAGTACTGGACGATGTTGTAGGTGAACGAATCGTAGTTGTCGATCATCAGCAGTTTCATGGCTTGCTCACAATCCGGTGCACGCCCTTGACGACGGGGAACACGTTGAAGTTGATCAGAAGGCCCAGCTTGAGGCCTGAGAGACGCAGCGCGGCGAGTACCTGCGCGCGGTGCAGGTCGGTCAGCACGTCGACAGCCTTGAGCTCCACGATGACCGACTGCTCGACCACGAAGCCCGCGCGGTACACCTCGCCGAGCGAACGGCCCTTGTAGCTGGCCGACAGCGGCACGCCCTGCGCAAAGCCGATCTCGCGCTCGGCGAGTTCAATGGCCAATGCCGCGGCGTAGGCGTCTTCGCTCAGCCCCGTGCCGAGCACGCGCTGAACCTCGACTGCGGCGCCGATGATCTCGTGCGAAAAGTCGTTTTGAATATCAGGCACGTTGCTCATTCCAGCCCCTCCTCGACCAGTTCGGCGGCGCGCAGCAGTGCGCGCGCCTTGGCTTCAGTTTCTTTCCATTCCAGCTCGGGCACCGAGTCGGCGACCACGCCGGCCGCAGCCTGCACGTGCAGCATCTGGTCCTTCACGATGCCGGTGCGAATGGCAATGGCCACATCCATGTCGCCCGCATAGCTGATGTAGCCGCAGGCGCCGCCGTAGAGGCCGCGCTTGGTGGGCTCGAGCTGGTCGATGAGTTCCATCGCGTGCACCTTGGGCGCGCCGGTCAGCGTGCCGGCCGGGAACGTGGCCTTGAGCACGTCGATGGCCGTCATGCCGTCCTTCAGCGTGCCTTCGACGTTGCTCACGATGTGCATCACGTGGCTGTAGCGCTCCACTGCGAAGGCCTCGGTCACCTTCACGGTGCCGGTCTTGGCGATGCGGCCGATGTCGTTGCGCGCCAAATCGATCAGCATCACGTGCTCGGCGCGCTCCTTCGGGTCGTTGATGAGCTCTTCCTCGGCCGCCTTGTCGAGCTCCAGCGAGGCGCCGCGCGGACGCGTGCCGGCCAGCGGGCGGATGGTGATCTTCTGTTCGCCCTCGCCCGTGTTCTCCTGGCGCACCAGAATTTCAGGCGAAGCGCCCACCACGTGGAAGTCGCCCAGGTGGTAGTAATACATGTAGGGCGACGGGTTGAGCGAGCGCAGCGCGCGGTACAGCGACAGCGGCGATTCGGTGTACCGCTTGCTGATGCGCTGCCCCACCTGCACCTGCATGAAGTCGCCGGCGGCAATCATGTCCTTGGCGCGCTCCACCGCAGCAAGGTAGTCGGCCTTGGCGAAGCTGCGCTCCGGCGGATGCGGCTGCGTGGGCTTCACGATGGGAGCGCTCACCGAGTACTTCAGTTTTTCCTTCAGCTCGCGCAGGCGGCGCTTGCCTGCCGCATAAGCCTCGGGCTGCTTCGGATCGGCATAGACGATCAGGTACAGCTTGCCCGAGAGGTTGTCGATGACAGCGAGCTCTTCGCACTGCAGCAGCAGGATGTCGGGGCAGCCCAGCGCATCGGGCGGGCAGCTTTTTTCGAGCTTGCGTTCGATGTGGCGCACCGTGTCGTAGCCAAAGTAGCCCGCAAGACCGCCGCAAAAACGCGGAAGCCCCGGACGCAGCGCCACCTTGAAGCGCTTCTGGTATTCGGCAATGAAGTCCAGCGGATTGCCTGCAGCGGTTTCGACCACCTGCCCGTCGGTCACCACCTCGGTCACTGCATCGGCACCAAAACCGCTGGCACGCAGCAGCGTGCGTGCGGGCAGCCCGATGAAGCTGTAGCGACCGAAGCGCTCGCCGCCCACCACCGATTCGAGCAAAAAGCTGTGCTTGCCGCCACCCTGCGAATGGGCCAGCTTGAGATAGAGGGAAAGAGGGGTCTCGAGGTCGGCAAAAGCCTCGGCCATCAGCGGAATACGGTTGTAGCCCTGGGCGCTGAGGCTCTTGAATTCAAGTTCGGTGATCACGGATTCGTTCTCCAGTTGCCTCGCGGCGCTTCTTGGCCGGTGGCAAGGTCATTCACTGGTGGTCCGGAGTCTGCAGCGATCCGGTACCGCGGGCGCACGGCGTGCGCCGTGCAATCAAACAGTCAGCGATGTATGGCTACGCCAGGGCCAGGCTCCCCGGCTGCCTTGACCTGTTTGAATGATGTGATGAACGAACATGGAGCGTGGAGTTTAGCCCACGAAAACGCCAGCTCGCGCAATGGCCGCCTTCAGGGTTCCCCGGAGAAGCAGGAGTAAAACGAAAAGATACATTCGAACGACCGTTCGCAAATCGAGGAGATCACGTGCCCGCTGTTTCGCTTTCATTCCTGCCGTTCTCCCGCTTTGCCGTGCTTGCCTGCGCAGCCGCCATCGCAACCACCGCCTCGGCCGCACAGGTCGACGTGGCCGGCGTGAAGCTGGACGACACCCTCGCCCTGCGCGGCACCACCCTGCAGCTCAACGGCGCGGGCGTGCGCTACAAGGCTGTCTTCAAGGTGTACACCGCCGGCTTCTACGTGGGCAAGAAAGTCTCCACGCCCGAAGAGGCGCTGGCGGCGCCCGGCCCCAAGCGCGTGGCCATCACCATGCTGCGCGACATCGAGGCCAATGAACTCGGCAAGCTCTTTACCAAGGGCGTGGAAGAAAACTCGCCCAAGACCGAAATGGTCAACCTCATTCCGGGGCTGCTGCGCATGGGCCAGATGTTCGCGGACCAAAAGCAGCTCAAGGCCGGCGACACCTTCACCATCGACTGGCTGCCCGGTACCGGCACGCTCATTACTGTGCGCGGCGTGCCTCAGCCCGATCCGATCAAGGAACAGGCTTTCTTCAATGCGCTGCTGCGCATCTGGCTCGGTCCCGTGCCGGCCGACTGGAAGCTGAAGGACGCGCTGCTAGGAAAGCAGTAGCCCGGCAACCAAGCGAGCACGCGCCGCGCGCGCTTTTCAGACGGCCGCGCGGCCCAGTTCGGCCAGCGAATCCACGAAGCCATCGGCATCCACGCCGCGCACCGGCTCGCCATGGTTGTAGCCGTAGGTCACCAGCACCACCGGGCATCCGGCGGCACGCGCGGCCCTCGCGTCGTTGCTCGAGTCGCCGACCATCAGCGTGCGCGCGGGATCGGTGCCCAGCGCCTCGCAGGTCTTCAGCAGCGGCAGCGGGTCCGGCTTCTTGCGCGCGAAGGCATCGCCGCCAAACGCGAATTCGAAGAATCCGTCGAGCCCTTTTGCAGCCAGCAACGGCTTGGCGAACGAGGTGGGTTTGTTGGTGAGGCACGCCAGGCGCAGCCCGCGCACGCGCAGCGCCTTGAGCCCCTCGGGCACACCGGGGTACACCGCCGAGTGCTGCCCGTTGATGGCCAGGTAATGGTGCTGGTAGCGCTCCCAGGCGCGATCGAAAAGCGCCTCTGCCCGCGCGCGCAGCGCATTCGCGCCGGCCTCCGAAGCGCCATCGCCGCCGGAGTCCATCACATGGGCGAGCGCGGAAAGGATCAGGTGCTCCGAACCCTTGCCCACCATTTTTTCGACTGCCGCCGGAGGTACCGGCGGTAGCGAAAGATCAGTGAGCATGTGGTTCAGCGACACCGCGAAGTCGCCGAGGGTGTCGACCATGGTGCCATCGAGATCGACGATGGCAGCGTCGAAGCGGGTGAGGTCGAGATCGAGAGAGGTCAAGAACGGACGGCCGGAGTGAAAACAACGGCGTCCATTCTGCCCCGGGCGGCCGATCCGCCCGTCGGCCCGGGGGCAGGTGACTTCTTCTTACTTGCTGGCGCGCATCTGGTCGCGCAACTGCTTGATCTGGTCGTGGTTGCGCTGAGCCCCTTCGGCCTGCTGCTGGATGATCGCGCGCACGTCGGCGGGCAGGTCTTCCTTCAGCGCCTTGCGATAGCGCGCCACGGCGGCGTCTTCACCGCGCTCGCATTCCTCCAGCATCGAGAGCGCGCTGTTCGCGCCGACCGAGCCCTTCACATGCACCCAGCCGCGGTGCATGGCACCGCTCACGGTGCCGCCGTCGTCGGGCGAGCCGCCGAAGCGCCGGATGAGCTGAACCAGTTCGCCGGCTGCCTTGGCGCATTCCGCCGAGCGGTTCTGGAACACCTGCTTCAGTTGCGGAGAATCCACTTCCTCCGCGCAGGCCCGGAAACCGTATTCGCCGTCGCGCGTGTTCTCGAGCAGATCGTTCAGCACCTCGACAACGTCTTCGCTGTTCGCGGTTTCAGCAGTGTTCGTGTAGTTGGCCATGGAATGACTCCTTCGTTTGCCTCGTGAAGAGGCGGGTTGAAAATTGCCGCGCATGCATGCCCGAAGGCGGTCGCATTGCGCTGGTCCCAGGACGAATGGTGGTCGCGCGCATCGGGATCCGTGTCGGCTTCGCCCGACGTCCCCTGTAGGGGTTCTTCGGGGCGTCGATGCCGCTTCAATTCACTCTTCGCGAAACGGTTTTTCGGGCCGGCCAGGCTGGCTGTAGGGCGAGCTGCCGTGGTTGTCGGTTTCACCCACGCCGGCATCACCCGGCGTCGGCGGCTTGCGCTGGCCTGTGATTGAGGGGCCGTTGTTGGGGCCGACGGGATCGCCGTTCTCCGCGGGCGTTTTGGCTTCGCGCTTCATGCTTTTCTCCGCGGGTGTGGGCTTGCGGTACGCGGCCGAGTTCGCTGCTTCATTCGGCGTGGCGGGCCGGTCCGTGGTCGTGGATCTGGTCACGCTGTGTCCTTTCGAAAAGCTTCACCGTGCGACGCGCCGGTGCAGCCGTGCGTAGGAAAGCGTCGCGTCTTCGGCGCAAGCGCCCGGCCATCGGGCACGCAGGCACGCAACCGGCGCAAGGACGGTGTTCCTGCCTACAAGCACACCGTGGTGTTGCGCGCGAAAAAAGAGGCTTCAGTTTTCGAGGATTCAATTCATGGCCAACGACGTATCGCGTTCCGCGCCTCGCCCTTTGCGGAAGTACGGTCTTGCCGCCGCGTTGCTGCTTTCGGTGGCGGCAGCGGGCGCGCAGCCCACCGGCAACCCCAAGGGAACACGTGCGCCCCCATCAGCGATTCAGCCGAACCGCAGGGCGCGCGCCCGGCAGACCAGCCTCGCGGCTCCATCGACCAGGGCCCGCTGGGCTCGGACAAGGGGCCCGCCGCCGCACGCACGCAAACCTCGCGTCCGCCCTCGACCGCCACGCCGGGGGCATTGCGCCTTCGCGCGACGGCGACCCTTCCAAGGAGCAGCGCGGCAGCGACAAGCGGCATGCGCGGCCCGCGCCCCAATAGATGAAGATGAACAGCGAGCCCCACATGACTTCCACTACCCAGATCGATGCACGCGTCGTCGGCCCCATGGAATTTCGCGCGGGCGACGGCCCGCAGCTGAAGATCCCGGAAGGCAACTGCCAGATCCTGATGGCGGACGACAGCGTCGTCATCACATGGACCGAGAACGGCCAGTCGCTGACCGCCGCCATACCGAAGATCGAGTTCGATCGCTACATCCAGGACGGTGCGATCGTGCTGGGGAGGGTTGAACACCCCTCCGTTCAATCGCGCACCCTGGCCGCCGTGTCGATCGCCTGGGTGTACGAGGCGGCTTCTTCTTCGGTCATGGAGCCTTCCAGTTCCGCCAGTTCGAGCCGCTCGAAATCATAGGAAATCCATTCGAACAGGTGGGACTTCGGCATGTCGTCGAGGCTCTCGCAGTCGCTCCACGATTGCAGCCGCGTGGGAGCGCTTTCCAGCAGCATGCGCAGGTACAGCGCCCGGGCAACCTTGATCTCGGCAATCTGGCGCGGATCGTCGATCGCGACGCGCAATTCAGCCAGCGCCTGCTCGCAGTGCAGCACGCGGCGGTGAGCCTCGCCCAGGAGTGCTTCGGCCTCATCGGGGGCATGTGCCCTTGCCTGCCAGGCGCGGGCGAACTCGCGCGCAATGCGGGCGTAGGCAAGCTGCTGAAGGCTCTGGAGCGCGCAGTCGAGTTGGCGTTGCATGGTCATGGCCGTATCCACCCAACCCCGCTTCAGGCGGCTCTGTCTTCGCCGTCTTCTTCGTCTTCGGGCTCGCCCGCCTCGTCGGCCAGTTCGTCCGGCATGCCGGCATCTTCCTGGTCGATGGATGCGGCCACGTCGGCCGCGCTGCCAGGAACGATGCCCACACGGTCCGGCAAGATGTCCGCGTCGGGCTCCACCGGCGGTGCGTCGGCCGATGCGCGCTCGCCGGTTCCTTCGGCGTCGCTGCTGCTTTCATGCGCCACCGGAACCGCGCCTTCGGCGGCATCTTCGGGAATGGCGGAACGCTCGCGCGAGGTGCGCACATCGCTTCCGCTGTCGCTCGTGTCGCTGGGTCCAAGGCTGTCGACGTCCGTTCCCTTCGGTTCCGCGGGCGGATAGTCGCCTCCCAGGATGCTGCTCGTGGCCATGGCTTTCTTCACTTCATGAAAAACGTTGATGAACGCAAGGCTGATTCCTCGCGTGCTTCAGAGTGGATAGCCGCGGCTTGGCTGCGCGTAGGAAATGCGCGCATCCGGAGCGCAGTCATTCACGGAGATTGCTCATCAGCAGTGGGTACCCTGGTCCATCGAGGCTCCGAGCAAGGGCGACGGGAGATTGGCGCCTGCTCCTACGCAAGGGCCGGGCGAGGCCGGTAGCCTGCGTCTTTCCGCTCTTCACCTGAGCTCTCCACTTGAATTTCCATCCCATGAAGAACCTTCGCTACCTGATGATTGCCGGCGTCGTTGCGCTCGGTGCCTGCGCCAACACCTCGACGCCTCCATCGACCGCCACCGCCGAGAACCGGCCCGACCCGACCATCCTGCTGGTGCCGGTGCGCATCGAAGACCCGGCGCTGGCTTCGGGCTGCTGGGCGCAGTTCTATACCGGCCGCAACTTCCAGGGCGACATGCTCACGCTGGTGGGCCCCGCCGAGGTCCAGAGCATGGACCGGGGCACCGCAAGGCAGCTCAAGCGCGACATCGACAGCGTGAGCGTCGGCCCGCGCGCAACGCTGCAGGTGTATGAGCACGCGATGTTCAGGGACCGCACGGTCAACTTTCCGGCCAACAGCCGCGAAGGCGGCCTCATGCGCAAGCTTGGTTTTGGCGGACGAATCGAGGCGATGAAGCTCAGTTGTTCCTGAGCATGGCCGTTGCGGCCGGCGCAAGCAGACTCAGGCTTGCGCTTCGGTCAAGGCCTGCGCGGCCACCACCGCTTCGGTGCGGTTGCGCACATTCAGCGCACGGAAGATGGCGGCAAGGTGAATCTTGACCGTGCCCTCGCTGATGCCCAGGCTACGCCCGATGAGCTTGTTGGGCTTGCCTTGCGACAGCAGCTGCAGCACCTCGACCTGGCGCTCGGTGAGCACGCTGCGCAGGTGCTCCAGCGTTGCCGCTGATCCGCCCGCGGCGCGCGCGTCGCCGTTCTGCGTCGGTGCCACGCCGGCCACGATGCCCGGCGGCAGCGCCGTCAGCATCATCGGCGGCACATACACGCCGCCCGCCAGCACCAGCCGCACCGCCGAAAGCATCACCTCGGGCGAATAGGCCTTGGGAATGAAGCCGAGCACGCCGCGCTCGAGGGCGCTTCGCATGATGGCGGGGTCTTCGTAGCCGGACAGCACGATCACCGGCACGGCCGGGTGGCGGCGGCGAATCTCGTCGATGTGGGCCTGGCCGTCCGCGCCGGGCATGTTGAGGTCGATCAGGGCCAGATCGAGCTCGTCGTTGGCGCCGGCAAGCAATTCGTCGACGCTCATGGCCAGGACGAATTCAATGCCGGGTTCGAGCTCCGACAGCTTGGCCTTGACCGCCTCGATGACGAGCCGGTGGTCGTCGGCGATCAGAATTTTCATGGCGTGTCCCAGTGTCCCAGCGTGCGTTGAATTCAGCGGAAGCCGAAGATACCGGCGATTGCCCCGCACAGCAATACCGCATCGACCCACGAACGGCATAGACCCCAAGCGATATGGCGCCCGCCGCGCCTCGTTTGGAAGAATGAACGCCCATTCGAAGGAACCGGGGACATAGGCATGCGCCATTGCTGCAGACGCCGGTGCAAGGCATCCTTCACCACGCAGGCGCAGTGAGCGGGGCACGGTTCATGGCCCGCCTGCTCGACAGTTTTTCGGCCTTCGTCTCGTTCGGCCTCGCCCTTGATGCATCCATTGCGGCATCGGTTGCCGGCGGCCGCGCCACGCTTTCCCATGATGCTGCACAGCAACAAGCCCGCCGCCTTCTCGACGAGGCGCGTGCCGCCGCCGGTGCATCGGGCACGCCTGCTGGGCAGGTCGAATCCGCCGCGTTTGCCATGGTGGCCTGGATCGACGAGATCCTCGCGCGCCATCCCGGTACCGGAGGCGATGCCGCGCCGCTGCAGATGCAGCTCTTCAATTCGAACAACGCCGCCAGCGAGTTCTTCCACCATCTCTCAGCGCTGACCGCGCAGGACGACGAAGTGCGCGAGGTCTACTGGCATGCGCTGGTGCACGGCTTCAAGGGCCAGTATTACTTCGAGAATGGCGACCAGGGCGAGCTCGGCAAGCTGAAGGAGCTGCACAGCCGGCAATTGCGGCTCCAGCCGCTGGCGCTCGGCAGTCTGATGCAGGACCACATCACGCCCCAGCCCTATCGCGTGGCCGATCCGCCGGGACCCTACGACGCGCGACGCCGCGACCGAGCGCTACTGCGCGCCACGGCTTCGCTCACGCTGCTGCTGCCCCTGCTCTACCTTCTGTGGTGGCAGTGGCTCGCCGGCCCCTCCACCGCCGAGCCGCCCCTGGCCGGGCGCATCGAACAGCATCTGCAAAGCTACGCATGCGCCGATCTCGCCGCCACCGCCCGCAAGGACGGGAGCCTGCGCGTGAGCGGCTTCGTCTCGCTGCCCGCGGACCTGGACCGGGTCGAGCGCGAAGTGGCCGCAATACCCGGCGCAGGGTCGCCCACCTTCGACATCGAACTGCGCGCGTGGCCGCATTGCGAGGTGTTCGCAATCCTCAAGCCCTACCAGCTGCGCAACCGAGAGAAGGCCCTGGGACTGGCAATGGACGTTCCCACCGCCACCAACGGCGAGCTGCGCGAAGGCGACAACGTGCGCGTGCAGGTGTCGGCACCGGGCCACGACAGCTACCTGTGGATCGACTACTACACCGCCGACGGTTCCGTCATGCATCTCAACGCCGGCCAGTCGGCCACACGGCTGCGCGCGGGCGAAAGGCTCGAACTGGGCCGCGACATTCCCTCGAGCTGGCTCGTGGGCCCGCCGTTCGGCCGCGTGCTGGTCACGGCGGTCTCGTCGCCCGTGCCGCTCGCCGCCATTGCCGACCGGCCGCCCTTCGAACTCGCGTCGGCCTATCTGCTGCGGCTGCGCGAAGCGCTTGCGGCCGGCAAGGGAAGCGTACGGCTGGTGGCCGACTTCGTGTTTCTGGAAACCGTCCCGCGCTGAAGCGCAGCGAAGAACCGCGACGCCATCGCCATGACCGCCGTTCTTTCGCCCTTGCATCTCTTCTGGCTCCTGCTTGCGCTCTGCCTGGTGGGCTTCGCGCTGCTGTACGGGATGGTTCGCGATGCGGGCCGCGGTGCGCGCCGGCGTGCGCTGCAGCGGCGCATCGACGCGCTCGGCCCCTGGGCCGCCGAGGCCGACGAAGCCGCCGTCCCGGCCATCAGGGAAGCCATGTCGCGCGCCCGGCAGGCCCTTCGCCAGCCGCCGCGGCCACGCGACGCACCGGTGCCGTGGTTTCTCTTCCTGGGCGACGCGGCCGCCGACCTGCCGGGGCTGCTCGCGGCTGCGGGTGCCGAGCGCCTTGCGCCGCCGGACAGCGAGCCCTTCGGCGAACCCTACTGGCGCTGGTGGCTGACGGGTTCGATGGCCGCCATCGAACTACACCCGGCCGCTGTGAGCGACAAGGCCAACGAGCCGCACACGCGCGGCCTCTGGCTCCAGGCGCTGCTGGCGCTGGCCGAGCGGCGCGAGCGATTGCCGCTCAACGGCCTGGCGGTGTGCGTTGCAGCCAGCGAGTTGCTGCGCACGGACACCGCAAGCATGAAGCATCTGGCAGCCAGGATGCGGCGCCTGCTCGACGAGGCCGGCGACACCCTGCGCCTGCAGTTGCCCGTCTATCTTGTCGTGACCGGGCTCGAACGATTGACGGGCTATGCCACGCTGCGCGGCGCGTTGCCGCCCGAGGTGCTGGCGCAAGCCGTCGGCCACCGGCTGGTCGAGCCGCTCGCCGCCAACGACATGGCCGCCGCGCGGCTGGATGCCCTGTTCGACCCGATGGCGCAGCAACTGCATGCACTGCGCATGGCGCTGCTGCGAGAGCAGCCGGGTGCATCGGGCCGGCTCGCGATCCATGAGTTCATCGAGGCAATGCGTGCTCTGCAACCCGCACTTCGCCAGGTTGCCGATGCCTTGTTCGAGAGCCATGGCCGCGGTTCGCGCGGGCCGCGGTGGCGCGGCCTCTATTTCACGGCCGCCGCATCGGGCGCGGCCGGCGGCGCATTCACGGCCGACCTGTTCGGGCGCTTCCTGCCCGCCGATCAACCGCTCGTGCGGCCTGGGCGCCCGTCGAACGCGAGCACGCCGCCATGAAACGGCTACTTGCTCTCGACGCGGATCTGGCGCGCGCCGAAGGTCACCGTCATGGCCTGGGCCTTGCCGGTTTGCACCGGGCGCACTTCGCGCCAGCGCGCACGGTCCAGGTCACGGAACGCTGCCATCACGCCGATGGCCTTGGCATCGGGCGGGAGGGTGAGATCGAGCTTGCGGGTCTCGCCGGGGCGCAGCAGCATCTCTTCGCGCTGCACGAGCTCTGCGCCCAACGTGGCCTGGTCTTTCTCGAACAGCGAGAAGAAGTCGGCGCCTTCGAACGGGCCGGGCGACTTCAACGCATACACGCGCACCGTGAGCGGCGAAGCACGGCCGCGCGCATCGGGGTTGGCATCGGCACCCGCAACCAGCGTGATCGACACCGTCGTGACCACGGGCTTGGGTGCGCAGCCTGCGAGCAGCACACCCGTCAACACCAGCCCGGAGGCCAGTGCAAGGCGCCGCGAGACCGCAGCGAGAGAGCGTCCATAGGACGAATGGCGTGTACCCAGCGTGCGCATGCTATTCCCTTCGTTGCATTGACCGGTTCTGCTGCATCTTTGATTATCACCAGCCAACTCGAACAGGCAACATGCTGACCAACGAACTTGTCGAAGCCCTGCTCACGCCCATCGGCGAGGCATCGCCATGCGGCGACGATCTGGAGTACGACGCGGCCTTTACCGCGCTGGCCGCGGCTTCAGAGCGCAAGCCAGAGCAGCAGTTCGGCGACACCGTCATCCCAGCCGTGGAGCCGGAGTGGCGCGATGTGGCCGAGCAGGCCGATGCCATCCTGCGCCGCAGCAAGGACGTGCGTGCCGCGGTGCTGCTCTTGCGCGCGGCCACGCGGCTGCAAGGCGTGCCCGGCTTCAATGCGGGCCTTCAATTGCTGACAGGCCTGTTCGACCGGTTCTGGGACGGCATACATCCAACGCTCGATGCCGACGACGACAACGACCCCACCATGCGGCTCAATGCGCTGGCACCGCTGTGGGACGAGAACATGGTGCTGCGCGATCTGTACGACGCGCAGGTGGGCATGGCGCCTGGCGTGGGGCAGATCCGCGTGCGCGACATCGCCATTGCGCATGGCGCGCTGAACGCCGTGGGCGGCGAGGCCACCTATTCGATGTCGCAGATCCAGGGCGGCCTCGAGGCGCTCCAGGCGCACCAGCCCGAGCGGCTGCAGGCCGCGATGGAAGTGCCTGCGCTGGTCGAGAAGCTGCAAGCGCTGCTGCTCGATCGCACCGGCCGCTCCGACGCCATCAACCTCGGCGCATTGCGCACCATCGGCCGCGTGCTGGCCAAGGCCTGCGGGGCCGCCTCCGGCGCGGCAGACGCGGGCGGCGCGTCTGCCGCGGACGAAGGCTCCGCGCAACAAGATGCGGGCGCCGGTGCCGCTCGCCCCGCAGCCATGCGCGGCGAGATCCAGAGCCGCCAGGATGCGCTGCAGATGCTCGACCGCGTGATCCGCTACCTGGAGCAAGCAGAGCCCGGCAATCCCGCGCCCCTCCTGATCGATCGCGCCAAGAAGCTCATCGGCGTGAGCTTCCTCGAGATCATGGCCAACCTCGCGCCCAACGCGATGGACACCATCGAAAACGTGACGGGCAAGCGCCCGTCCGAATAGGCCAGCCACCTCCCTATCAACCAGTTCACCGACCCATCCCATTCATTCCCGCAAGGAGCATCGCCATGGCCAAGAGCAGTCAGAAATTCATCGCCCGCAACCGGGCGCCACGCGTGCAGATCGAATACGACGTGGAACTCTACGGCGCCGAGAAGAAGATCCAGCTGCCATTCGTCATGGGCGTGCTGGCGGATCTGTCCGGCAAGCCGGCCGATCCGCTCGCCCCGGTGGCCGATCGCAAGTTCCTGGAGTTCGACGTCGACAACTTCGACTCGCGCATGAAGGCCATGAAGCCGCGCGCCGCCTTTGCCGTGGAGAACTCGCTGACCGGCGAAGGCGACCTGAAGGTCGAGCTCACCTTCGAGAACATGGAGGACTTCTCCCCCGCCGCCGTCGCCCGCAAAGTCGGCGCGCTCAACAAGCTGCTCGAGGCACGCACGCAGCTGTCGAACCTTGTGACGTATATGGACGGCAAGGGCGGCGCGGAAGAACTGCTCGCCAAGGTGCTCGAGGATCCTGCGCTGCTGCAGACGCTGGCCGCCAGCAAGAAGCCCGAAGACAGCGCGCCCGCCGCCTGACCCCTTTCGACAGACACACCGGATTCCGAGGAGAAACACCATGGCCGACGCACTCGAACAACAGAGCGCACTGAAAGACGTTGCCTATGCGGGGAGCGACTTCTCGTCGCTGCTGCAGAAGGAATTCAAGCCGCGCAGCGACGAAGCCAAGAGCGCCGTCGAAGCCGCGGTGCTCACGCTCGCGCAGCAGGCGCTCTCCAACAGCACCGTGATCGGCAAGGACGTGACCAAGTCGATCCAGGCCATGATCGCCGCGATCGACGCCAAGCTCACGGACCAGGTCAACAAGATCATTCACCACCCCGACTACCAGAAGCTCGAGAGTGCTTGGCGCGGCCTGCACTACATGGTGAACAACACCGAGACCGACGAGAACCTCAAGATCCGCGTGATGGACATCTCCAAGCAGGATCTGGCCAAGAACCTGAAGAAGTTCAAGGGCGCGGCGTGGGACCAGAGCCCGATGTTCAAGAAGATCTACGAACAGGAGTACGGCCAGTTCGGCGGCGAGCCCTTCGGTGCCATCGTCGGCGACTACCACTTCGACCAGAGCCCGCCGGATGTGGAACTGCTCGGCGAGATGGCCAAGATCGCCGCCTCCGCGCATGCGCCCTTCATCACCGGCGCGAGCCCCAACCTGATGCAGATGGAATCGTGGCAGGAGCTCGCCAACCCGCGCGACCTGACCAAGATCTTTCTCACGCCCGAATACGCCGGCTGGCGCAGCCTGCGCGAGTCGGACGACTCCAAGTACCTGGGGCTGTGCATGCCGCGCTTCCTGGCGCGCACGCCCTATGGCGCCAACACCAATCCGGTGGAGGAGTTCGACTTCGAGGAAGACACCGCCGGCGCCGACCACAGCAAGTACGCCTGGGCCAATGCGGCCTATGCCATGGCGACCAACATCAACCGCTCGTACAAGCTCTACGGCTGGGGTTCGCGCATCCGCGGCATCGAGTCGGGCGGCGCGGTGGAAAACCTGCCGCTGCACACCTTCCCGAGCGACGACGGCGGCGTGGACCAGAAGTGCCCCACCGAGATCGCGATCAGCGACCGGCGCGAGGCCGAGCTCTCCAAGGCCGGGCTGCTGTCGATGATCCACCGCAAGAATTCCGACTTTGCGGCCTTCATCGGCGCGCAGTCGCTGAACAAGCCCGCCGAGTACGACGACCCGGACGCCACCGCCAATGCCAACCTGGCGGCCCGCCTGCCCTATCTCTTTGCCTGCAACCGCTTTGCGCATTACCTCAAGTGCATCGTGCGCGACAAGGTCGGCAGCTTCAAGGAGCGCGAGGACATGCAGCGCTGGCTCAACAAATGGATCATGAACTACGTCGACGGCGATCCGGCCAATTCGTCGGAGATCACGAAGTCGCAAAAGCCGCTGGCGGCCGCCGAAGTGGTGGTGGAAGAGGTCGAGGGCAACCCGGGCTACTACACCTCCAAGTTCTTCCTGCGCCCGCACTACCAGCTCGAAGGCCTCACGGTCTCGCTGCGGCTGGTTTCCAAGCTGCCCACGGCCAAGGGAGCCGGCTGAAAAGTCTTTCGAAATTCATTGAAATTCCCGATTCCGTTTCGTTCTCTCAGTAGCTGCCGCGCATCGCTCCCAAAGGCAACCTGCCGGCAGCCCTTGTCTTCATCTCGATCATCAACCGCCCGAATGCAAACGGGCCCCAAGGAGTAGGAACATGTCTTCTGACTTTCACATCAAGCTCGACGGCGTCAAGGGCGAGTCGTCCCACAAGGACCACAAGGACGAGATCGAGATCTCGTCGTGGACCTGGAACGTGAGCAACGCGTCGGGCGCAGGCTCCGGCGGCGGCTCGGGCAAGGGCAAGGCCACGCCGGGCGAGTTCCACTTCACGCACACCTACGACAAGGCTTCCCCGGTGCTGGCCAAGAACTGCGTGAGCGGCAAGCATTTCAAGGACATGGTGCTGACCTGCCGCAAGGCGGGCGAAGGCCAGCAGGAGTACCTGAAGGTCACGCTCAAGGAAGTCTTCATCGCCATGGTGGGCCCCGGCGGCGCGCAGGGCGGCGACGTGCAGGAACAGGTGTCGTGCTCGTTCAAGGACATCGAGTTCGCCTACAAGGCCCAGGACGACAAGGGCGCGGGCGGCGGCGAAGTCAAGTTCGGCTGGAACGTCGCAACCACCGAGACTCGCTGACGGACGACGGACCCGCAGGGCACGGCATCGGGCGCGCCAGTGCCCGATGCGGTTTCCACGCGTCCTCACCGGAGCAATGCAATGGCATTCAGCACCCCACTCATCGGCCGCAGCGGCGCGCTGCTCACCACCTACAACATCGACTGGTCGGCGGGCCGGATCGGTTCCAACACACGTGAAGACGTGATGCTGGTGCAGGCGCTGTTCAAGATCTTCTACTACGAGCTGCTCGGCTTCAACCACGACATGGGCCCGCCTCCGGGCCAGACCGAGGTGATTGCCGTGGACGGCTACTACGGGCCGGTCACGCAGAAGCACATCACGCACTTCCAGACGCAGGTGATCGCGCGCGGACAAAAAGTACTGCCGGACGGCATCTTCGATCCGTTCCGGGAGCCCGGCTCGTCCAGCACGATCAGCAAGACCCGCTACGCGCTCGACCTGCTCAACAACGGCTGCGCCAACTGCTGCAAGGAACAGGGGATCGACAACTACACCAACCTGCCCAACCGCGAGGACATGCCGGCGCTGCTGCGCAACGCCCTGAAGCGGGTGAAGAAGACGGCGAGCAAGTACGCCTACTCCTAGGTCGCACTCCAAAAAATCGACAAAGGCCCGAAGCGATCGTCCGGATGGACGAAAGCTTCGGGCCTTTTTTTTTTCCCCGCTACGGAAGGAAAGGATCAGGAATCGGCCTGCGCGACGTTCTCCGGCAGCAGCCGCGTCACATCGTCGCCCTCGTCCCCGATCACCCACAGCGTGAGCGCCGTGTAGTTGTCGTGGCCCTGCTTGGCATTGGCCCTCACCTTCGCGTCGATCAGCTCGGTCCACTGGCTGGGTGTGCGCGAGGCATGCAGCGTGTCGATCAGGCACTCGTCGCCCAGCGGCTCCCACACGCCGTCGCTGCACAGCAGCAGCACGTCGCCGGGCAGCAGCCGCATGCGGTCGGACACCGCGATGTCCGGCGCCTCTTCGATCGACCCCAGCGCGGACAGCAGCATGTTGCGCTGCGGATGCAGGCGCGCGCCTTCTTCGTCGAGCATGCCGCCGGCCACCATCTGCTGCACCAGGCTGTGGTCGGTGGTTCGCGCCACGATGGCACCGCCGCGAAACAGGTAGGCCCGGCTGTCGCCGCTGTGCACCCAGGCGAGCGCCTCGCTCTCCAGGTCGATGGCCGCAAATACGATGGTCGAGCGCATGCCCGCGAGCTTGCCGCCTTCCGCCTGGCGCGCCACCACGTCGCGGTTGGCCTGTTCGACCAGCGCGCGCAGGCTCGCCTGGTCCAGGCTCGGCGCGGCCGAGAAGCCGCCCAGCGCGCTGCTGCGCACCGTGGCCGCCGCCACGTCGCCGCCGCCGTGCCCGCCGGCGCCATCGGCCACCAGGCAGGCGACATAGCGCTCGTCATGCCAGTGGCCGTGCACGTCCTCGTTGTAGCTGCGGCCGCCCTGTCTGGACAGCGTGACGATTTCGATTTCCAAGCGGATGCCTCGCGTTTGCTGGTGCTGTTGCTGTTGTGCTTGAGGGGCGACGTTCAGGCGTCGGACTTAAGGCGCGCCATCTGTTCTTCGTAGGCCTCGAGAAAGGCCTTGCCGAAGAGGTTGTGGAAATCGTCCTCGGCCTCGCTCGCGATGCCGCCATACAGCGCCACGAACTGGTCCCAGAGCTTGGCCTTGCGGTTGGCGCTGAACAGCGCGTCGAGCGCCGACTTTGCGCTGATCTTCTTCTCGAGCTCGTCGGGTTCGAAGCGCGCAATGACATGCGCCAGCGCCGCGCGCATGCCCACCATCACGCCGAACTGGTGCGCACGCAGATCGTTGAAGGCATCCCGCATGGCCGCCTCCGGCGGCATGAAGCCGCGCACACCCGGGCCCAGCAGGTGAGCCAGTGCAACGTCGGCGGTGGGCGAAAACTTGAGCGGGTTGTTGGCCTGCGACGCGATCATCGTGACCTCGGCGCGTACCTCGCGCTTGAACTCCTGGCGCGTGAGCAGCAGTTGCAGCGTGCCCTCGGTGGCGCTGCGAAGAATGGTGCCGATGCGCTCCATCAGACCCGGCGTGAGCATCTCGGGCGCCTGGTGCGTGCTGCCGAGGCCTCGCAGGAAGGCGGCGAGCAGCTCGTCGTCGGAAGCGGTGCGCTGCAATGCGGGTGCCGCCTTGGCGACCGGCGCCGGCATGGGCTGCGGCTGTGGTTGCACCGATTGCGGCCGAGGCGCCGGAGGTGGCGGGGGCGGCGCCGGCATCCCGGGCGGTTCGGCCGGTCCGCCCGCAGAAACCTCCGGCCCGCTGATGCGGATCGGCTGGCCCGTGATGTCGTCGAACTGCGGCAGCTGCGGCCGCGGCGCATCGATCGCCTTCGGCGGGGTGAAGCCGAACTGATCGATGGGCAAATGGTCGGCGCGCGGTACCGGCGTGGCCGGCGCGGCACGCTGCAGCGCCGCCAGCGGATCGGCATCGGACGCCGTGTTGGGTTGCAGCAGCGGGTCCGCCAACGGCGACAGCGAGAGCGGATCGCCGCCGATGCCACCTCCACCGCCCATGCCGCCGAACAGCTCGTCGATGCCTGCGGCCTTGCCGCTCGCGGGCGGGGCGCCCAGGTCGGAAAAGTCGTCGAGCGCGCCGAGTCCGCCTGCGGGCGCCGAAGAAGCCTCAGGTCCCAGCAGATTGGCGAACGGGTCGATCTGCGCGGCTTGGGCATTGCGCGATCCGTTCTGCATCGGGTCGGCAAACAACAACGAATCCGCGGACTCCGCAGCCGCGGGCGGCGATGCCCTGGCCGCAGCGGCCGGTGCCGCCGGCGGTGCAAGGCCCGCCAGCAGGTCGGCAAAAGGATCGTCGCTCGATGCCGCTGCCGCCGACGCGGGCACGGGCGCTTTCATCACCGTGTTGGGCACGGCCAGCGAAGGCGCAGCCGCGCCGGCCATTGCACGCACACGCAACTCGAAGCTGCCCACCACAAGCTGCGTGCCGTCGGTCAGCGGCGCTTCCTTGCCCGACCCGAGCGGCACGCCGTTGCACTGCATCGGATTGCTGCCCCGGTCGATCACGAAATACTGGCCGTCGCGGCACAGCACCTGCGCATGCACGCGCGACACCGTGCGGTCCGGATCGTCGAGCACCAGCGTGTTGGTGTCCGCACGTCCGATGGTGCCCCCGTTGGGGCCGAAATCGGCGGCAATGGCCTGCCCCGCCGGGGCGCCTTGCCGGGTGATGACAGCGATATGAATCATGAATCGGCCCCCGGGGCTGCGCCCGAACACGGCTCGCGCATGCACGAGCCCAAAAACTCAGAAGGAGTATTCATTCCGGGGGGCCGCTTGGCAATCTCGCCTTAAGAGGTATGCCTTTATTGCAGTGGCGTTTCACGCCACGCTTTCGAGCCAGCGCCGCTGCCGCCAGGCGGGCGCGCTGGTGGCGAACAGCGGCGCGCGCGGCTCCTGCAGGCACAGGTGCAGCGCGGCCGCCACGCGCTGCCGCTGGAAACCCTCGCGCAGCACGTTCGTGCAACCTTCAACGGAAACCGGCTGCCCCATGAAGAGCCGCACCCCGGGTGCAAAGCGCGCGCCGTTCTTCCCCCACCATGCGCGAACCTTGTCGATGCTCGGCCAGGGCAAGGCAATGTCTTCGGGGAGCTCGACGTTCTCGTCGTCGGGGTCGTCGGTCGGCCCGTCTTCGAAGCCATCGGGCGGCATGGTTTCCATCTGCTCCAGGTTGAAATCCACGCCGGTGATGGTGACGAACGCTTCGGCCGCAATGCGCGCCGTGGCCGGCTGCGCCATCTGCTCGATCAGCCAGGGCACGTAGCGCGCGTCGCCGATGAAGCCCGAACCGATGACGCGCAAGCGCTGCACTTCGGGCAACGCGCCGCTGTCGAGCAGCAGCGCGTGGCCCGGCACCACATCCACGGCCTGCAGCGCCAGCTGGAAGGCGCGCGGCTGACGCGGCCCGCTCCTCAGCGCAAAAGCCGCGAGCGCATCGAGCGCCTGCGCCCGGTCGCCCAGCAGCACTGCCGCCCATGCGGCCCAGAAGCGCAGCTCTGGCTTGACCTCGCCGAGCAGCGCCTGCGCCTGCGGCAACAGGTCGGCTCGGCCCAGCTCGCCGGCCGCCCGCAGCGCGCGGATGCGCACGCTGTCGGGCGCATCCACGAGCAGTTGCCCGAGCAACGCCCCCGGATCGCGCCGATGCAGCGCACAAGCCGCAACGCCGAGCTTTTGCCGCAGCGGCGAAGCGTCTTCGAGCAAAGTCTTCACGCGCCCGCCGAGACGATCCGGCTCCGTCCAGCCGATGGCGGAGATCAAGCCAGGCACGACCTCGGGCAAGTCCTTGGCGCGCTCGACCAGATCGTCAAAGCGACCATCGACTGCTTCGATGGCGAGCACTGCGGCGACGAAGAAATCTTCCGGGCCTTCGTTGTCCGTCAATGCGAGCGCATGCTGCCAGCCATCCTCGCCGGCAACGCGCAGGCCATCGACGTGGGCGGCGAGGCGTTCGTCAAGGTCGGCGAATTGCTGGGGCGAATAGTTGGGCGCGTGGACCGCGCTCGCGCGCTGGAGCCAGAGGAAGGAGGCTTCGTCGGCGTGCTCGGCGAGCACATGCGCCAGCGTCGGCCCCGGAGTCGCCCCATTCACGGTGCAGCCCCGGAAAAACGGCCTATCCAGGCCTGCATCGACTCTTCGTCGAACTCTATGTATGGCACGGTGCGCGGATAGACCGCGGCTTCAAGAAGACTGAAGACCCACCGGTACAAGCTGAGGTCCTCACGGCGGTTCACGTCCCCGGCGATCGGCAACGAGCCAAGGGTCACTTGCAGCCGTTCCTCGGCCAGTCGCTCTACCTGTGCATCGGTGCCGGCCAGGGCCGCGAGCAGCCGTGCCTCGCCGCCGGCAAGTGCGATGGCCGACGGCCCAAAAAAATTGCACCAATAGGCCCCTTTAACACCCATACCGTTCTCGAAACAGTCCACCATCAGCGCCGGAATATCCAGGCAGCGATAGCGCCTGCACAAGCGCGCCACGGCATTCATTGCAACGTTCTCGTCGATGCCTTCCCGCCATATGAAGGCGGGCGCCACATACCCGCTGGCGATCGGCAAGGCACGCGCACACCGGACGGCGAATTCGCAAAGGTCGAAGAGGCCGTTCTCGTCCATGGCTTCCAGCGAGAAGGTGAAACGCAGCCCGCACGCTGCATGCGGCCAGCCGAACTGCGCAAGGTGCTCGCGGTCCATGCCGCAATAGGCGGCTGAGAAGCGTGGCGCGTCTAGCGCACTGTCGAGAAGCGCGAACCTGGGAGCTTGCGCAGGGAGCACAACGCGCGCCTCGAGCAGCGCGCCGAGTTCTTCGGGCTTCGCTTCGCCGAAGACATCGTCATCCGGATAGTAGACCGCTCCTCCCGACATGAAGCGCGCAGCAAAGGTCTGCATGGCGTACTTGACGAGAGCGGCGTGCGCCGCGTGCGCGTCGCTCAGAAAAAAGGTTGCCACGATGCCATCGCGCAACAGCACGTTGGCATTCCCGTCGGCAAGATCGATCGCGATGTAGTCGTAGGCTGTCATGACTTCATGCCTCATCGGAAGGGCAACCGGATACTGAGCAATCGCGCCGCGACGCGCAAGGCAGTGCTTGCGCTGCCTGCGATCAGCGCATTGTGCGGCGACACCAGTTTTGCCACCACTCGGAAGGTCGCCAGGTAGTCGGCGCCCTGGTTGCCCGACCAACTCGGGCTGTTGGAACCCGGGGACAAGGTGCCTTGAAGTCGTAAACGGCGCGGGCCGCCGAAACAGCCGACAAGGGCCCGGGCGCATGCAATACGACGTCGGGCCGCACCGTATTGGCCACCACCTGACCCGGTGAACCGACTGCCTGTATCGCGCCCGGCCCGCCCCCGCGCACGTTGCGGAACGATTGGTCGAGGGCCACTTCATTCGATCGGCCTTGCGCCGCCATTGCGGCGGCCACGCAATCGGAGGCGTCCTGGCCGATCTTTTCGCCGCGCGCCTGCCGCCGGCTCGAAGATGCGCAGAACTTCTTGTAGTCCGTCGGCCCGTTGGCACTCTCCCAATCGTCGGAGGCCTTGTCCATGCAGTCCTTGAGTATCTTCTCGAAGTCCGGCACGGCGATCGGCGGATTGATGCAGCCCGAGAGGTTGGCTGCATTTTCCGAGTTGTGGAACATCTTGTCGCCCAGGCGGCTGGCGTTCTTTCCGTCCATCTTGACGTCGAAGGAGTAGAGGATCCATGTCGCCTCCTTCATGAAGGTGCTCGACTTCACCCCGCCCGCCACGCCGGCGTTATCCCCGTTGGATAGCGCGAACTTCGACCCTTTGTTTGCGGCCATGGCTTTGTCCCCCTTGACGGTGCTTGTGCCGTTGGAGAGGGTGATCGAGTTCGCGATATTGGGGTATGGCACAGGCACGGGTCCACCCGGGCTCGGCGTCTTGCACACGTCGGGAATGGTGGCGGTGGTGAGGCCGGTGCTGAACTTGTGCACCAACGACAGCGTCGTTCCATTGACCTGGATGCTGACCGGCATGGCTCACCCTTCATCCGGCTGCGTGCGCCAAGGTAACGCGCGCAACACTACAGCACCGCGCTCTCCTCCCGCGGAGCTGCCCCACACCATCGACAGCGGCCCTTTGTCGTAGTGCTTGAGATGGCCGATGGCCGCCAAGGCCATGTGCAACGGCAAGCCTGCCGCACCGACGTCGCCCCAACAGTCGGCGGGCGCGGAAAAATCGCCCGCTGCGCGAAGACGATCGCCCGTTCGCAGTGCAGCAAAACCGTATTCATCCGCGCGCCAGGCTTCGCCGTTCATGTCGCACACCACGTTGTCGATGAAGGCTTCGCTCCCAAGCTGGCCAAGGGCCCCCTGAGCGCCTGCGAAAGCCCTTTGCCCGTGATCGGATCGTCGGTGCCGAGCACCTTGTCTTCGTAGCCGATGCCGACGGCCTCGATGGCAGCCATGGGTTCGATGCGGTGCCGCTGCAGAAACTCGGCGCCGCCCACCAGCATCACGCCTGCCGCCTCGCCCGGAACAAAACCCCATGCGTTGTTCTCCGGCCCGCCGCCATGCAGCAGGTCGCACCCCTCGATCCAGTCCAGCGTTTCTGGCTGCAGATAGGAATCGACGGCGCAAACCATGCATGCATCAATCTCCCCGGCGGCGCAATCGGCGACAGCGGCGCCCAGCGCGACGTACCCGCCCGCATGGCCCGCTTCAACCGTCCGCGCGGCGCCGAAGCGGCCCGGATAGCGGTTCGCGATCCGGGCCAACAGGTCGCCCGCGAGCGAAGCCGTCCGGCCCGGGCGCGGCGGCGGCAACGCCAGCGCGAGGCCGATGCGCGCAGGGACGCCGTGCCACGCAGCCACCGCCTGGTCCACTGCGGGGAGCAAAAGCTCGGCGTAGCGCTCCACCCCTTCCACCTCGAAGTCGATCCAGGGCGCGGGCGCAATGCGCATCGGCTCGCCTGCCGTATCTACCATGAACGGATGTTCGCGGAAACCGCAAACACCAGCGCGCGCTGCGGCGGCGCTCGCCCACATGTCCCGCCCGATCGGCGTGCTCGCGCCGAAGGCACAAAGATACAGCGGCGGTTGGCCGCGGCTCATGACCCGGGCTCCGCTCCAGCCTGCGCCGGCAAGATCATCGAATCGCGTGCATTCTGTCGCACCTCTTGCTGCGCACCGGCGCCGAGCCGCACCAGCCTCTTTTCCACAATGCGCGTTTTCTGAAGCTTGTTGACCAGGGAATGGCACGGCAGTGGGCTGTGCCACACCATTGAAATCCTGGACTGACCCGGCTCGACGATCACGGTGTGCAACTTAGGCCGCTCATGTGGTCTCCGGCTGCCGTCGGCAAAAGAGCTTTCAAGAGCCAGCACCGTCCGTGGCAATTCGAAGCGCAGCACCTCGCCGCGCGGCCACAGGTTGATCAGCACCACCGGCTCACTCCCGCGCAAGAAATGCGGCGCCTGCTGATCCCCAGGCGCGCACTGGTAGTGCCGGTCATCAAAGTCCGCCGGCAACAATGGCAACCGGTCGCGCTGCCACGCTTCGTCATACGTCCCCGCAAACCCCGCGCGCGGCTGCCAGTGGTTGCACAGCGGCCCGAAACCCGCGGGCTCAGGCCTGTCACTCCACGTCCGCACGCACTGGTCCGCATACTCGATGTTCGGCAGCCGTACGCCTTCCGCATGCGCAGCCTCCGTCACAAAGCCCGTGCCCACGGGGTTGCGCACATCGAACTGCGGCAATGGCGCATCGCGCGTCCACGGGTCGATGCCGCCATACGCCCTCTCCCACACCAACGGCATGGCGGTGAAAGGCTCCGGCTCCGACGGCGCACCGCCGAGCCACACGCGGTCGCCGGTCACGCGCAGGCGCTTGGCGACGGGGCCGACGCGCAGGCCCACGTCGAGCTGCGTCACGGGCACGCCGCCTGGCGCATGCGCGTGACCGATCAGCACCACGTCGGTCGCCAGCTTGGTGCGCACCAGGTCCATCTCATAGAGCAGGCTCGGCTGGGGCGCGGCCTCGTCGATGAAGACCGGCGCCTGCGCCACGGGCGGCTGCTCGGGCGAGACGCTGGTCTCGCCGTCCGGCGAAATGTCGAAGCTGCACTTCACCGCCACGAGCCAGATCTCCGCGCCGTCGCGGTCGCGCACCCAAGTGCGTTCGGCGGCGTAGGGCGTACGGTTGTCCAGCTGCCACATGGCGCATGCCTTTTTTCAGTTGATGCCCACGTAGGCACCCTTCACGCGGTTGGCGCCGCGCGAGCGCGAGAGCACGTAGTTGCCGTTGATCAGCACCTTGCCCGCGCGCGTGAGCACGATGCTGGCGTCGCCGCAGCGCAGCTCGATGCGCTCGCGCGCCTGCAGCACCACGCGCTCGCCGTCGACGCTGGCGTCCATCTGCGCCGCAATGGCCACTGGCGGTGCCGCGACATGCAGCGGCTGTACGCGCCCGACGATGACCGGGTGCCGCACCTCGCCCTTCTCGAAGGCGACGACGACGGCCGCGCCGGCATCGCCGAGCGCAAGGCCGACAGTCGAGAGCGCCTGCACCGGCGCCATGCCCTCGCCCAGCGTGACAAGAAAGCGCCCCTCGGCATCGAAGCCGGCAAAGGCGGCCACCGCCACGCCCTGGCCCGACAGCTTCGACCAGGCGGCCACGCTGTGCAGCAGGCTGCGCGCGCTCTGGAGATCGGTGTGGTCTTCCACGGCTCAGTCCTCCCCCAGGTTGGAGCCCTTGATCTTGATCGAGCCCCCGGCCTTGAACGATGCTGTGCCGTCGGCCTTGATGGTGATCTTGGCGCCCTTGATGGTGATGCCGCTGGCGTTCATGACGATCTTGCTGCCGCCCGCCTTGAGCATGATGGTGGGCGCCTCGACCATGCAGATGGCGCCGGCCTTGATCTTGATCGGCCCCTTCGATGTCTCGGAGATCACCGCGGCCGAGAGCTTGTGCGGCCCACCCACGGTGATGGACTGCAGCGCACCCACGCTCACCTTTTGCAGGCCGCCCACGCTCACGATCTGCGCTCCGCCCACTGTCACGGCCTGCACACCACCCACGTTGATGGCCTCGCCCGCGCCCACGCTGTGCATGCGCCCCGCCCCTACCGTATGCATCTCGGCCACCGAAATGGTGGTGGTCTGCACGCCGTTCACGGTATGGCTGCGCCCGCCGTTGATGGTCACGGTCTCGCCGCCGTTCACGGTTTCGGTCCGGTGGCCGCCGATGGTGATGGTTTCGGTGCCACCCACCGACTCTTCGCGGTTCGCGCCGACTGAAATCGTCTGGTTGGCCCCGATGCTCTGGGTCTGGTTGCTGCCCACGGTTTCCGAGTCGTCGACATCCACCGCGTCGGTGCGGTTGTTGTGCACGGTGGTGGTCTGGTCGTGCTCCACCGTGGTGTTCATGTCGTACTGGCCGTGGATGGTCACCTTCTCCTTGCCCGCGGTGTCGTCCATCGACAGCTCGTTGTAGCCCTTGCCCTTGTGCGTGTTCGACTTGATGCCGCTCACCACGGCGCCGGCCGGAAGGCCGAAGGGCGCCATCGATTCGCCGTTGTAGAAGCGCCCGACGATGATGGGCTGGTCGGGGTCGCCGTCCAGAAAGTCGACCACCACTTCCTGCCCGATGCGCGGAATGCTGACCGCACCCCAGCCCT
Organism: Variovorax sp. S12S4; assembly: GCF_023195515.1. Taxonomy (NCBI): domain Bacteria; kingdom Pseudomonadati; phylum Pseudomonadota; class Betaproteobacteria; order Burkholderiales; family Comamonadaceae; genus Variovorax; species Variovorax sp. S12S4. Next base: position 2,344,269 of record NZ_JALPKR020000002.1, on the reverse strand, counting down.
TGCCGGCCCAAGGGTGCGACACGCGCACCCAGCATGAGCTGTTCTCGTCGTTCTTGCCGTAGCGATCCCAGTGAAACTGCACCTTCACGCGGCCGTGCTCCTCGGTCCATATCTGCTCGCCGCTGCGGCCCGTGACAATGGCGCTCTGGGGCCCGGGCATGGTGACGCGCGGTGTGAGGCGCGGCGGCCGCCACGGGGTGTTCAGCGGAACCACCGTCAGCAAAAAGCTGCTGCTCGCGCGCTGGCCGCCGCGCAGTGCCGGCGTCTCTGCAATCAGGTCGCCCACCAGTTCGCGCAGCCCGGTGTTGACGGGGTCGTCGACCAGCGCGTCGTGCAGCACGGCGTCTATGGGGCGCGGGTTCTCGGCAACATCGGCGCCTTCGTAGCCCGGGTGGCTGGCAACGAAGGTGCAGGCCGCAATCAGGTAGTCGCCGTCGTGCTTGCCCTCGGGGTCGCCCTTGAACGCAAAGCTGCGCCCGGCGGTCACGTCCGGCCAGCCGGTCAGTGCCCAGTGGCGCTGCCGACGGGCGATGAGCTCGTCCAGCCGCAATTGCGCCAGGTTGTCGGTGTCGTCGCCCGAGGCATAGCCGCCCGGAAACTCGAACACCTCCAGGTCCGACAGCTCGTGCGTGTCGGGGTCGCCCTTGTCCGCAAACAGCTGCTTGCTGATGACCTTGAAGTCCCGGTCGCGCGATGCAAACTTGCCCGATTCGAACTGCCGCGAGCTGATCCAGCGCGTGATCTCGTTGGCACGCGCTTCCGATGCGTCGCGCTCCACGTGGTGCAGCGTGTCGGCGGCGGGAAGCTTCTCGTGGGCCAGCGTGCTGGTGTCCGACAGGTGCAGCGTGCCGGGGGCGTCATGCGCGTCGAACCAGTAATAGATGCCCTCTTCTTCCAGCAGGCGCGACAGGAACTGGTAGTCGCTCTCGCGGTATTGCACGCAGTAGCCATGGGGCGCATGGGGGCCGACCACGCCGGCCGACTTGATCTTCTTCAGGCTCCCGACCGGGCTGTCGTCCAGCACGGCGTCGATCACATCCAGCACCGGCTTGTTCTGCAGGATGCGCGCATTGACGCGCTTGCTCAGCAGCCAGAACCACGAGCGCAGGCTGATGCGGTATTCGATGAAACGCCCGCTGCGCCCGGCGCGCGTGAAGCGCACGGCGTGCCCCTGACAATGCCGCTTGTGCGTGCCGCCGTCGGCATCTTCGAACTCGATCGCCACATCGAAAGCGCGGCCCAGCACGTCCGCGGGCTCGATGCTTTCGTTGTCGGTCAGCACGGTGAGTTCATAGGCCGACGGGCGCGCCAGCACCTCATGGCCCACGATGCGCCAGAACATGAGCTTGTCGACGATGGGCGAGTCGCCCTGGATGCTGAACGTGTGATCGGCCATGCTTCCATCCCTTTTTACGTTCCCCCTCCCGAACCTCGCCGCCGTTCTTCCGGCGGGCCGTGCGCCTAGGGCGCCAGCAGAAGCACCAGCGCCTGGCTCGGCACGAGCCGCACTCCGGGGCAGTTGGTGCTGTTTTGCAGCGACACGCTGGTCATGCGCGTGGCCGGCATGCCGTTGAGCAACACGGTGAACGCGCCGGTCACGTGCCGCGACGGCCCCATGACCGTGCCCGAGGCCACGCCCATGTTCACGCCCGAGTTGTCGCCGTTGGTCATGGGAATGGTGGTTCCCAGGTTGTGCGCGGGCATGCACATGAAAAGAATCGTCGGGCAGTTCGGAATGGCCATCGGCCCCATGGCAATGTTGGGGTACGGAATGGGCACCGGCCCCGCGGGCGTGGGCGTGAGGCACACGTCGGGAAAGCCCATGTCGGTGCCCATCATCTGGCAGTTGGCGAACATGTCGGACTCCTACCCGAAGTGGATCTGCGCGCCTCGCGCCTTGACCAGTTGCTCGCCCTCGACGAGCGTGTGCTCGCCGTGGATCTGCAACAGCTGGCGCGCCTGCAACTCCATGTGCCCGGCCTGGGTGCGGTCCAGGCCGTCGGTGCTGCGCATGTATTGCTTGCTGTGGTGGTGCACGCGGTCGAACAGCGTCGACAGCGCGGCCCCAATTGCCTTGACCGTGCCGCCCACCAGGTTCAGGCGCTCGCCCACTGCGTCGGCTTGCTCGCAACTCAGGCGCACCTGCGGCGCGGCCATGTGCAGCACTTCCCGTGCGTTGGCGCTGATGGTGGGCGCGCTCAGTTCGAGCTTGCCCTGGCTTTGCAGCACCACGTCCTGCGCGCCGTTGCGCTCGAGCACCGCCATCACCCAGCATTGCCGCTGTTCATCCAGCAGCCCCGCGACGATGTCGCCCGCCTGCACAGCCACCAGGCAGCTGAAAGCCTGGCGGGCGCTGATCTCCTGCACGCCCTCTCCATTCAGGCGCAGGCGCAGCCCCTGCACGGACCCGGGCTCTGAAAGCACGGTGGCTCGATGCCATCCGGCTTGCGCAGGCACAGGCGCGCCGGCTTGCTTGTTCGGCTTGTGAGGTGCCTTGGTGCGGCGTTCGGTAACAGTGGCGGTCATGATGGCCTCATGGATGGATGACGTTGTCGCTCGGTGCTTCAGGCGGCTGCCCACTGCTCGGCGCGTGCCAGGTCGGAGTCGGTGCCGAGCGCGCGACTTCTGTCGGTGGCTTGCACGTCTTGCAGCTGCGCGCGATGAAAGACGGCGCGGAACAACTCGGCATCGCGCAGGTCGGCGCCTTGCAGGTCGGCATGCCGGAAATCGGCATAGGTGCAATCGGCGCCTGCGAACACCGCACGCGCCAGCTTGGCCTGCGCAAAGTGGCACTGGTGCAGCTGCGCGGCGCCGAAGTGGGCACCCGGCAGCGCAGCCTCGGTAAAAAGTGCCTGGCCCAACTGCGCCTTGGTGAAGCGCGCCCCCTCGCCCTTGGTGGCGCAGAAGATGGCTTGCGGCGCCTGCGCGTTGCTGAAGTCGCAGCCGTTCAAGGTGCTGCCCTGGAAGTTGCATTGCCGCAGCTTCGCACCTGCAAAACTGCTACCGCTCAGGTTTGCGTCGGCAAACTGGCATGACTCGTAGTTGCCGCCGTCGAAGCGCATGTTCTGCAGGCTCAATTTCGAGAACACCACGCGAGTCATCGGCGCGCCCACCCAGGTCATCAGGCTGAGGTCGCAGCCGGTCACCACCGTGTGCATCCAATGGGAGTGGTCGGCGTTGACGTCGATCAGCTTCGATTGCGAGAAAACCGCGGACTCGAGGTTCGCGCCTTGCATGCCGGCATGGTCGAGCGCGCAAGCATGAAACCTCGCCATGGTCATCGATGCCTCGCCGAACTGCGCATGCGTGAGGTCGCATTCGTTGAAGGTGGTGGAGTGCAGATTGGCACTGCGAAAGTCCGCGTGGTCGAGCTTGCAGCGGTTGAACACCGCATGGCGCAGGTTGGCGCCTGCGAACAGCGCACCGCCCATGTCGCACTGGTCGAAAACTGCCTCCCGCACATCGGCCTCGCGCAGGTCGGCGCCGCCCCAGCGGCACTGCGTGAAGATGCCGCCGCCCAGGAAGGTCTTGGCGTAGTGGCCGCCGCTGAAGTCCTGCCCCTCGAAGGCCTCGCCAAGGCCGGCGCCCAGCGAAAGGAGTTCGGCGCTTACCTTCATGCCGTATCTCCTGTCGAACTGCCCGCTGAACGGCTCGCTGCATCGCGCGCCGCGGCCAAGGCCTGCTGCTCGGCATTCAGGCGCGGCCAGGTGCGGCTGCGCGTGAGCAACGCGCCGTCGAACTGCGTGTCGCCGCTCAGCGCCACCCGCGTGAGGTCGGTGCCGAAGAGATTGGCGCGCCGCAGGTCCGCACCGATCAGGTTGGCGTAGCTGAAGACGGCATCATGAAAATTGGCACCGGCCAGCCGCGCACGGCTGAAGCGCGTCTTGCGAAAGAGCGCGCCCTTGGCGGATGCCAGCCGCAGGTCGGCACCTTGCAGGTCGGCCATGCCCAGGTTGGCGCCGTCGAGCAGCGCCTTGGGTGCGCGAAGGCCGATGGCACTGCATTCGCCGAGGTTCGCGTTCGACAGGTCGGCGCCGCTCGCGTCCAGCCCGTCGAGCACGGTGTTCTTCACGAACACCGCTCCCTTGGCACGGGCGGCAACCATGCGTGCGCCCTGCAGCTGACAGGTAACGAAGGTGGTCGACTGCAGCAGCGCGCCGGAAAGGTCCACGCCGCGCAGATCGCACTCGATGAAATTGGCACCGCTGAGGTCGGCCTCGCGCAGGTCGAGCCCCTGCAACGCGAGCTTGTAGAAGACGTTTCCTGCAAGCTGGGCGCCGCTCCAGTCGGCAACGCCCCACTCTGTTTCGAGCAGGTTGGCGCCGGCCAGGTTGGTGCGCCGCATCTGCGTGCCGGCAAGCGGCGTGCGCATCAACATGGCGCCGCCCAGGTTGGAGCGGTCGAACACAGCGCCTGCGAGCTGCGCGCGGCCCAGGTTGGCGCCGGTGAAGTCGGCCCCGATGGCCATGCAGCCCTGCATGTCGGCATGCGCGAGTACCGCGCCGGCAAACTTGCAGCCCGATATGTTGGCCTTGCGAAGGTTCGCGCTCTCCAGCCACGCGCCCGAAAAATCGAAGCCGTGCAGGTCGAGGCCCGACAGGTCGACGCCGGTGAGATCGATCCACGGCAGCGTGCGGTGGCCTTGCTCTGCCAACCATTGCACCTCTTGCCGTCGGCGGGCCCCCTCCTCTCCCTGGAGCGCGAAGGCCGGAGGCTGCATGTGGGCCGACTGCAAATAGCCCAGCCGCTCGGCGCCTTGGCGATCGCGCAGCTTTTCCAGCAACTGGGGTTCGGGCATCGGCAGCTTGCCGAACTGAGCCTTGAGCTCGGCCAGGTGCTTCTCGGCGGTGTAGAGCGGCGGGCCGCGGTGTGCCAGTTCGGCCATGCGTTTTCTTTCTTCACCGCCCAACGCGAGCAGCTTCTCCAGCTGCGCCAGCATGTCTTCGGCGGCGGCGATCTGCTGCACCTCGGCTTCCTTCTGGCTGGCCTTGATGTAGGCGGGCAGTTCGGCCAGGGTCGGCGGCTTCTCGCGCACCGGCGGCTTCAGGCCCAGCGCATCCGGGTCTTTGCCGAAGGCGACGGCCTTCTCGCGCGCAAGGGCCACGTCGATCTCCGCGCGCCGGAACTGCGCATCGGCCTGGAGGCCGTCCATTTTGTAGATCTCGGCGGTCTTCTCGAACCCGGGGTCGATGGTGTCGATGTCCTCCGGCACCAGGTCGGCATCGTTCAGGCTTTCGATGCCGCCTTGCACCGGGTCTGTGCGGCGGGCCAGCACGTCGGCATAGTGGGCGCCGCCGCGCGGCTGGCCCAGACGCTCGACGGCAGTCATCAAATGATCGATGTCGCTGCCGTCGTACTCCGCCACTTCGGCCAGGCCATGCCAGATCAGCAGCATGCGCTCCACTTCAGGAAAGAACCACACGGTGGTGAGCCGCATCGGCACTTCCTTGAACTTGTGCGACTCCCCGCCTGGCGCCACCTGCTCGGGCGGCAGCCGGTAGTTGGCGAACACGCGCGCCCGCAGGCCCGGCAGGTGGCCCTGCAGCAGCGGCTTGGTCGGGTGCAGGTTCTCGAGCGTAAAAGCCTCGTCGCCTCGCAGCGGGGCTTCCAGCCACTGGTCCCGTGGCGCCATGTTGAAGTGCCGCCAGTCCACGTCAGGAGGGAAACCCGGCGCATGCTGCTTGAGGTAGTTCTCGTCGTAGGTGCCGCGCAATGCGGCGCGCTGCGGATGCATCATGTCGAGCGCACCGAATCCCGCGGGCTGCACCACGTCGCCCGGTGCGGTGATGCGCGAACCGGCCAGCTCCAGCGGCGGCAGCCAATGCACGCCGCCGACCGTTGCGGCGCCCATGCCCAGCGGGTTGTCGGCCACCGCAGGGCCGCCGTACGCATTGGCCCAGTCCAGCGCCACCGGCTGGTAGACCTCCGACTGCACCACGCGCGCGCCGTCCCAGTAACGCGGCGAGAAGGCCATCACGGCCTTTCCTGCACTACCTAGCCGCACACGCGCCACGGCGCCGCGCGAACCGGCCTCGCCCGCATGCACGCGGCCGACCACCAGGTATTCGGGCGTGAGCTTGGCAATGCCTTCGTCGACCAGGGGCAGCGCCATCAGCTTGGTGATGCAGTCCCACATCGACTGCTCGCGCAGCAGGCCGCCGTCGTCCGGCGACATTGGTGCGAACAGCATCGTGCTGACGCACAGGCCGGCCTTGGACCGGTACTCGATCGGCCGGAAGCTCAGTGCGGCGACATGGGGCTTGAGTATCTGCATGAAGAACGGGTGGTGTCCTGGGCGCGGTGTGCGAAGCGGCGCTCAGTCGGCCGAGGCCGGCGGCGTGGGCAGCCCCTTCGAGGCGGCCGGCTGGGGCGCCGCGGTGGGCATCTTCGACGAGCCCGCGGCTATCTTCGAGCCGCTGTCCGCAACTGCATCGGGCGGCGCGCCCAGCTGCTTGTCGTTCGTGTACTGCGCCGCCTTGTCGGCCGGCGCCGAATGCAGGCGAATGTTGTCGGGGTTGGCCCAGCCGTTGTCCCTGCGCGCTTCGGCGATTCCCTTGGCTGCGTTGAGGCGCGATGCCATGCCGTGCAGCCCGAGGTTCTTCGCCTGCGTTGCGGCTTCTTCGAGCGCGGCCGCTGCGTCCGTGTACTGCTGGTTGGTGGCCTTGATGTCGGTGTAGGCGGCCGCGATCGAATAGGCGACCGCGCCGATTGCCGCGCCGATGGACGCGCCCATGGCAAACGCCCCGCCGGCTCCCGCGCCCGCACCGCCGCCGGGCATGATGACCTTGGCCGCGCGCTGCTCCACATCGACAGGCGAGATGCTCAGGTCCACGCCTGCAAAGCCGAGCTTGAGCGCCGCCGCCGTCTCCATTTGCAGCGCCAGGCACGAAGCCATGCTCAGGCCCATCATCGTGTCGATCGACAGCCCCATGAAGGTCGAGCGCGCCATGCCCATGTTGGCTTCGCTGTTGACGCCGATATAGCCGCTGGAGTTGGGCCCCAGCACAGTGGTGTTGGAGCCGTTCGACGTGGCGTTGATGTTGCCCACGGCGAACATCTCGAGGTTCGAATTCGACACCGCCTTGATCGAGTTGGCGAAGATGCTGTGCGCGCCGACGCTCGCGTCCACGCGGTCCGCGTTGGTCGCCAGCTTCAGCTCGCCCACTGAACTTATTGCGATGTTCGCGCCCGAGGTCAGTGCAACCGCGCCCACCGAATTGACGGTCATCGATGCCGAGGTCTGCGAGAACGCGCCTACGGTGGTCAGCGTGTAGGTGCTGTTGGTGTGCGAAGTGACGGCGCCGTTCACCACCGTGTCCTGCTTTCCCTTGGTGCCGACGGTCTGGTTGCCCAGCGTGGTGGTGAAGGTGTCGGCGTCGAACTTGTTGGTCTGCGCCTGAACCACGTGGTTCATCTGCGTCTTCATGACCGTGTGCTCTTCCTTGCCCTTCACCATGATCGTGCGGTGGCGATCGACGGTCAGGCTCTGGTCGCGCATCACGTGGCCGGAATCGTCGTTCTCCACCGTGGTCGCCATGTTCTTTTCGGCGTGGATGTTGAGGAGCTCGTGCCCCTTCTTGTCCTCGAACATGATCTCGTTGTAGTTCGCGGGCCCGCCGCCCGGCGTGGAGCGGGTCTTGAATCCGCTCTGCGTGGGCGACTTGTACGGAATGGGCTGGTCGTCGTTGTAGACGCGGCCGGTGATGACGGGCCGGTCCGGGTCGCCGTTCATGAACTCGACGATCACCTCTTGCCCGATGCGCGGCGTGAAGTAGCCGCCCCAGCCCTTGCCGGCCCAGGGTTGCGAGCAGCGTATCCAGCAGGTGGCCTTGCCGTCTCCGTCGTTGTAGCGGTCCCAATGGAAGTGGACCATCACGCGGCCCTCGTCCACATGGAGCTCCTCGCCTTCGGGGCCGCAGACGATGGCGCTCTGCGGGCCCGGCATCGTCACGCGCGGCGTCAGCCGGGGCGGGCGGAACGTGCGCTCGACCGGCAACGCAGTAATCAGGAAGGCGCTGGCACCCCGTGCCCCGGTTCGCAGCGACGGTTGCCGCTCCAGGAGCTCCGTGAAGGCGGCCATCACGTCGGCATTGACGGCGTCGTCGAGGATCGCCTCCGACAGCAGCGCCGCGGCCGATTGCGACTCTGCGTCGTCACTGGCGCCTTCGTAGCCCCGATGGCTGGCCACGAACACGCAGCCGCCGATGACGTACTCGCCGTCACGCAGGCCGCCCCGGTCGCCCTCGAAGTCGAAGCTTCGCCCTGCCGCAACGTCGGGCCAGGAGGTAAGGCCCCAGTGCCGCTCGCGGCGCCCGTCGAACTCCTCCAGGTGCACCTTGACCGCGGCGTCCACCTCTTCTCCGGTGAAATAGTTGCCCGGGTATTCGAATACTTCGAGGTCCGAGAGTTCGTGCTTTTCCTGCACGTCGACGTCCACGCTCAGCGGCTTCTTGATCGCCTTGTAGTCGACGTCGCGCGAGGCGTACTTGCCGCTGTCGAAGCGGCGCACATCGATCCATTCGCTGATTTCGTTGAAGCGCGCCTCGCTCACGTCCGGGGATGCAAAGCGCAGCTTGGCCTCTGCTGCAAGCTTCTCGTGGGCAATGCCGCTCGCGTCGGACAGGTGCATCGTGCCGGGCGCATCGTGGGCATCGAACCAGTAGTAGATGCCTTCGGCCTCCAGGAGACGCGAGAGATAGTTGTAGTCGCTCTCCTGGAACTGCACGCAATAGCGGCGGGCCGGGTGCGTGCCCACCACGTTGTCGGTGCGCGTCTTCTTGAAGCGCTTGATCGGGCTGTCCTCGAACACTGCATCCAGGATTCCGAGCACCGGCTTGTCCTGAAGGATGCGCGAGTTGGTGCGCTTGGTCAGCAGCCAGAACCACGAACGCAGCCGTATCTGGTAGCGAAAGTAGCGCCCCAACTGCTGCCCACGGGTAAAGCGCACCGCATGTCCCTGGCAATGGCGCTCGTGCGTGGCCCCGTCGGCATCGGAGAAATCGATCACCACGTCGAAGGCATGGCCGAGGATGTCCTTGGCGTCGATGAAGGCATTCTCCGAAAGCACCGTGAGCTCGTAGGTCGAGGCCCTTGCCAGCGCCTCGTGGCCGGCGATGGACCAGAACATGAGGTCGTCCTTGGCGGGCGACTCGCTCTCGATGCGGAAATCATGCGACATGTGTTGTGTTCTCTTCAGGCGTGGCGTCGGGCGCTGCTGCGCGCTAGTCGAAGGCGTAGGTAAAGTCGGCGTCCTTCACATCCAGCGCCACGCGGCGAATTTCACCGCCCGACGCCAGGCGCTGCAGGTACTCGACCGAAATCGTCGGCAGCACGGTGTTGGTCAGGATCGCGTCGATCACGCGCCCGCCGGACTCCGGGTCCTGGCAACGCGCAACCACCTGGTCGACCACCGCGTCGCTGTATTCGAAGGGCACGCCGTGGTTGGTTTCCACCCGCTTCTTGATGCGGCCCAGTTGCAGCCGCACGATCTTCTTCATCATCTCGGGCGACAGCGGGTAGTAGGGAATGGTGACGATGCGGCCCAAGAGCGCGGGCGGAAACACCTTCATGAGCGGCGCCTTGAGCGCATCGGCCAGCGCGTTCGAGTCGGGCAGCAGCTCGGGGTCGCGGCACATGCTCATCACCAGCTCGCTGCCGGCATTGGTGGTGAGCAGGATGATCGTGTTCTTGAAATCGATCATGCGGCCCTCGCCGTCTTCCATCCAGCCCTTGTCGAAGACCTGGAAGAAGATCTCGTGCACGTCGGGGTGGGCCTTTTCGACCTCGTCGAGCAGCACCACGCTGTAGGGCCGGCGGCGCACGGCTTCGGTCAGGATGCCGCCCTCGCCATACCCTACGTAGCCGGGCGGCGCGCCCTTGAGCGTGGAGACGGTGTGCGCCTCCTGGAACTCGCTCATGTTGATGGTGATGATGTTCTGCTCGCCGCCGTACAGCGCCTCGGCCAGTGCCAGCGCGGTCTCGGTCTTGCCCACGCCCGAGGTGCCGCACAGCATGAACACGCCGATGGGTTTTTGCGGGTTGTCGAGCCGCGCGCGAGACGTTTGAATGCGGCGCGCGATCATTTCCAGGCCGTGCTTCTGGCCGATGACGCGCTGGTTGAGCGTGTCCGCGAGCTTCAGCACGGCTTCGACTTCGTTCTTCACCATGCGGCCGACGGGAATGCCCGTCCAGTCCGCCACCACCGACGCCACGGCCTGCTCGTCGACCGAAGGCAGGATGAGCGGCGATTCGCCCTGCACCGCATGGATCTTTGCCTGCAGCGCATGCAGCTCTTCGAGCAGCGCGGCCCGGTCTTCGCTCCCTCTCCCGCTGGGGGAGGGCTGGGGTGGGGGCACGTCGGCATTGGCCTCGCCATTGGCCGGTGCAGCATCCACCGGCTTGTTCCCTGCCCGCAATTTCGCACGCAGTTCGAGCAGCCGGTCGACCAGCCCTTTTTCTTCCTGCCAGCGCGCATTCAATCCTTCGAGCTGCAGCTTCGACTCGACCAGCAGCGCCTCCGCCTGCGCCGAGCGCTTGGTCACGTCGATGCCGATGGTGGCCTCGCGGCCGATGATCTCCTGCTCGACCGTGAGCCCCTCGATACGGCGCATGCAGTCTTCCACCTCGGGCGGCGTGGCGTGCTGCGACACCGCCACGCGTGCGCAGGCGGTGTCGAGCAGGCTCACGGCCTTGTCGGGCAACTGGCGTGCGGGGATGTAGCGGTGGCTCAGCTTCACGGCCGCTTCGATGGCCTCGTCGAGCAGCTGCACGCGGTGGTGCTTCTCAAGCACGCTGGCCACGCCGCGCAGCATCAGGATGGCCTTCACCTCGTCGGGCTCGGGCACCTGCACCACCTGAAAGCGCCGCGTGAGCGCCGGGTCTTTCTCGATGTACTTTTTGTACTCGGCCCAGGTGGTGGCGCCGATGGTGCGCAGATTGCCGCGCGCCAATGCCGGCTTCAGCAGGTTGGCCGCGTCGCCAGTGCCGGCTGCGCCGCCCGCGCCCACCAGCGTGTGGATCTCGTCGATGAAAAGAATGATGGGAGTCGGCGAGCTCTGCACCTCGTCGATCACCTGGCGCAGGCGCTGCTCGAACTCGCCCTTCATGCTGGCGCCGGCCTGCAACAGGCCGATGTCGAGCGTGAGCAGCTTCACGTCCTTCAGCTGCGGGGGCACGTCGCCGCGCGCAAGGCGCTGCGCAAAGCCTTCGACCACCGCGGTCTTGCCGACGCCGGCCTCGCCGGTGAGCAGCGGGTTGTTCTGGCGGCGGCGCATCAGGATGTCGACGATCTGGCGGATTTCTTCGTCGCGCCCGGTCACCGGGTCCATTTCTCCCTTCTTGGCCTTCTCGGTCAGGTCGACAGCAAATTTCTTGAGGGCATCGCCCTTGCCCATGGCAGCGGGCGCCATGGCGCCCGAGTCTTCGCCCGGTGCGCCGCTGCCCATGCCGGTGCCGTCTTGCGCGCGCATCTGCGATTCGGGCGAGGTGTCGCAGATCTTCACGAAGTTGTCGGCCAGGTCTTCGACCTTGACCCTCTCGAACTGCTTGGACAGGCCGAAGAGCGGATTGCGCAGGCTCTGCGTCTTGAGCATGCCCACCAGGATGTAGCCGGTGCGCACCTGCGCCTCGCCGAACTGCAGCGTGGCGTAGGTCCAGGCTCGCTCGATGGCGTTCTCGATGTGTGGAGAAAAGTCGCTGATGGCAGTGGCTCCGCGCGGCAGGCGGTCGAGCGCGGCCGTCAGGTCCTTGGCAATCACCGACACGTCGAGCCCGTAGTGCTGGATCACGCGGTGCAGGTCCGAGTCCTGCGCCTGCAACAGCTGGGCGAACCAGTGCTCCAGCTCCACATACGGATTGCCCCGCATCTTGCAGAACACCGTGGCGCCTTCGATGGCTTTGTAGGCCAGCGAGTTGAGCTTGCCGAAAAGGGCGGTGCGGCTGATTTCACTCATGGAGAACTCCGTATCTCTTCAAGACGAATGAAGATGGGTTTATTGAAGTGGAAGCGCGTGCGGCCGCTGGTTCGCGCCGGCCGGCTGGCTTGCAATGCGCACGTCGGCCGCGTCGCGCGAGCGCGGCCTTTGTCCGAGCCACGCAATCCATCCGAGGCGCGGCGCATTGCCCTTCGCCTGGCCCAGCCGCGTGGGCGGCACCTGCGCGCCTTGCAGTGCAAGCTGCGCGTCCCACTCGAGCTCGTCGCCGAGCAGCTGCTGCATCCAGCGCTGCAGCACGGGCTGCGCATCGCCGATGGGAAGAAACATGCGGTACTGGTCGAGCGTGAGCGGGCCCACGTGCAGCCGCACGCGGTGCTGCCGGTCCCACGCGCGCGTGCCGAGCATGGCGCCCATGCCCATGGAGCGCGAGGTCTCGCCCTGGCCAAGCCGCGTGAGCTCGCCGGTCGGCAGGCTCATCCAGTGGCCGACCCAGCGCTCCAGCTTGACCGGCACGCCGAAGTAGCGGCACAGCACCGACTCCACGCCTTCCACGTTGTGCACGCGCCGCGCCAGCCAGCCTGAAAAATGCAGGCGCGCGTCGTCGTGCACCTCGTCGCGCCCGATGCGCCCCGGCGCGCCGATGCCGACCAGCGCACCGACCTGCAGCCTGAACCTGTCTTCGTTCGGCCGGTCGAGCGCCACGGCCGGCCGCGACTGCGCCCACGCCCGGTAGAAGTGCAGCGAGAAACGATGCGAGAAGCTGTCCAGGAAAGCCAGCCACGTCGGGTCGCCCTGGTTGATGCTGCGCTCGCGAATGAAGTCGCTCAGGTGCACCGGCAGCGGGCCGTTGGGGCCGATGTAGCTGAAGAAATGCTGGCGCAGGCGCGGCGGTGAATAGGCGGTGGCGGGCTCGAAGCGGCTGAAGCTGGCGGGCGCAAACGAAAGCGAAGGCTCCTGCCCCACGCGCACCGGCTCCGCATTCGGCAACAGCGCGCGGCCCCAGCGCGGCGTGGTTGCGGCAATCGATTCCAGCCGCCGCAGCACCGCAAAGTAGTCGAAGGCCCAGGGCTCGGCCGACCACTCGCGCAGCGCGTTGTCCACGCGCGCGCCGACGGACCCGCCCTGGGCGGCGCTCACAGAATCTGGCGTGTCCCGCACAGCGGCCTCCAGCGCATGATTTCGCCCTTGCCCGCAATACGCAGCACGGCCTCGACAAAGTGGTTGACCTCCACGTGGCGCGCCAGGTAGCGCGCCATCACGGCGCCAAAAAGAAAGACGCTGTGGCCGTGGAACGCATCCTTGTCGACCTCGAGCGTCACTTCGAGACCGCGGCCGAACGCGATCGGGCCGGGCAGCGGCAGCCTGCGCGCCACGGGCTTGCTCTTCACCGACAACAGGCCGCGCACCTGGCCCTGGCGCATTTCATCCGCGTGCGCGGCGTAGAGCATCAAGGTTTCTCGCAATGCGGCGGCGCCCTGCTCGGGCGTGCTGTCCGAGAGCGACAGGTAGTTGAGCGCCAGGTGGTCGACCACGCGCCAACCGAGGCCCTGGCTGACCACGGGCGACACCGGCCGCGAAGGCCCGCGCACCATTCGCACGCGCTGCGCTGGAAAAGAGTCGATGCAATCGAAATCGTTGTCGCGGCCCAGCGGCATCAGGAGCGGCAAGTCGCGGTTGGTGCACAGCGCCGTCACCGCCAGCTGGCGCAGCGCGGTCGAATACGGCGCCTGCTGCGGATCGACGATCTGCATGTACACCTCGGAGCCGATATGGCTGCTGCGGTGCCCCTCGGTGCGCTGGCGCACAGAGAGCATGCGCGGCTCGCGCGTGGTCGTGTAGTAGGCCGGGTGCGCATGGCGGCTGCCATGAAAGGCCGAATAGAACGGGCGAAACGACTGTTCGGCGGCCACTTCCGCCGTGCCGGGTGCGCCGTGCCCGGTGACCTCGGTCACCGTGTGCACTTCAAAATCCTGCGGGCGCGTGCGGTCGGGCACCAGGTGGAACTGGCTCACGCCTTCCGACACGGGTACGCGGTCGAGCCGCTTGCTGAAGAGGTTGGCCACCGGCACGCAATGCAGCTGCACGTTGTCCGCACTCACCAGTTTTTCGAGCGCCGCATCGCCGCGCGAGAAGAGCAGCACGACCTCGACTTCCGTCACGGCCATGTCCGCCAGCAGCGGCTGCAGGCCGCCGATGCGGGCGAACTGGAATCGCTGCGGAAACGCGAAGTACTCCTGCAGCAGCCTGAAGCCCGAGAAGCCGGTGGCCGTGACCGGCAGCAGCGCCTCGTCTTCCTCGAAGCCCACCGGCTGGATGGCGCTGCCGGGCAGCGTCTTCATCGCGCCCTGCATTGCGCCGCCGGGCGCCATCGGCCGCACCAGCACGCCCACGGGCTGGCCCAGCGCGCATTCGTGCAGTTGCCACGCCACGTCTTCGGCGCCGCCGAAGTGCAGCAGCAGCTCGTCCATGGCGATCTGGCTGAAGTTCAGCCCCGCCGTGGCGCGCAGCGCAATGCGCAACCCGCCGCGAATCGCGCGCGACTGCGGGTGCGCATTCAGCGGCAGGTCCGGCGCATAGGTGAAGTACTGGGCCCGCAGAATTTCGATGGGCCAGACGCGCAGGGCACTGGCCGTGCGGAATTCGCAATGCGTGTTCTGCCCCACCGCCTGCCGCGCGCGCAGCCCGCTGCCGCGCGGCAGCGTCGGGCCGGTGGCAAGCTTGGCGTCGTCGGCGTCCGGCACCACCGACACAATGGCCATGGCCGGCGTGGGCGCCAGGAAGTGCGGATAGACGATGTCGAGCAGATGCCCCGTGAAGCGCGGGTATTCGGCATCGAGCTTCAGCCCCACGCGTGCCGAGAGAAATGCGGTGGCCTCGATCAGCCGCTCGACATACGGGTCGGCAACCTCCTGACCTTCAATGCCCAGGCGATGCGCAATCTTCGGAAAGGCGCGCGCAAACTCCGAAGAGCTTTCGCGGAAGTAGCGCAGTTCCTGTTCATACAGGTTCAGCAACCTGGGGTCCATGGCGGACTTACCTCTGGGATTGCGCCATGTCCACGATCTCTATGCGGCCTTCTTCCAGGTCGACGCGGCTGCGCATCAGGAACTCGAGCGGCACGGGCTGCGCCCACAGCATGCCGCGGATCTGCAGGCCGATGCTGTTGTGGGAGTCCAATGCCGAGCCTTCCATGACGAGTTCAACTTCGAGAGTGCGGGACAGGATGCGTGGCTCGAACTGCAGGATTGCGTTCTTCAAAGCCTGCTCCATGCTGACACGCTGCACCGACGAGGTGTACTGGCCAGACAGCATAGGCAATCCGTAATTGATGACGGAGCGCGCCGCATTGGGAAAGCGCTTGTCGTCCATGGCAAGGCCGTAGCTGGTGGCATTGAAAAGCCATCCGAGGTCGCGCAGCACCGCTTGGCGCAGCGCCTGCTTGGTGAGCGTGCGCTTGTCGTCGCTCTCGCGCTTCTCGTCGGGTGCATGGTCGACGAGGCGGTCGAGCAGCGACGGCTGCAGCCGCTCCTGCGCGGTGAGTTCAGCCATCGGTGCCGTCCTCGGCAGGCGTGCCGGCCTCCGCGGCGGCGGCGCTGGCGCCCGGCGTGAACAGGATCTCGCGCACGTCCATCAGCGCGTACTCGCCGGCGTCGCTGCCCAGCACGCGCTGGCCGCTGCCGATCCACACCTCGGGACGCAGTTCGCGCCACTCGGTCTTGCGTGCGAGCTGCAGCTCGCCGTCTTCGCTTTTCTCGCTGCCCTCGTAGCGCGTCGGAATCAGCGCAAGCGTCTCGCCGCCGTTTTCGAACTGCAGGTGCGCGGGCATCCAGACGCAATCGCGCAGGTCTTCGGGCGGCTCGATCTTGACGTGCGCGAGCCGCACATAGGGAATCCAGTAGTACTTGCCGTTGACGAAAGCTTCGAGCACCGGGCCGAGGCGCATGTCGGCATCGGCCAGCCATTCGAAGGGTGCGCCGTCGATGGTGCCGCCGATGGCCGGTGCGGCGTCGAAGGCGCGCTGGCGCAGGTCTTCGGCCATGCCGTCTTCACCGCGGCCCTGGCGCAGCAGCGATTCGATCAGCAGCGCCAGCCATTCGTCCGGCTGGCCGAACACCATGGGCGTGCGCTTGCCCGCGAACACTTCGGCCCGCAGGCCCTCGCAGCGCACGGCCTCGCCATACACCTGCTTCATCGGCACGGCCAGCGCGTCGAGCTCGGCCGCCACGGTGAGCTGGTTGAGCGCGCGCTCCCATTGGCCCAGCACGCAGAGCAACTGCGCCATGAAGACGCGGTGCTTGCTGTCGGACGGCTTGGCGCGCACTTCGTCGCTCAGTGCCTTGAGCGCGGCCACCGGATCGGCGGCCTTCAGCAGTTCGGATGCGGTCATGGTGTGGGGCCCCGGTTGGTTTCGATCACTCGGCGGACTCGAACACGCACTCGCGCACCGCGCCGCGCGCGCCCGCCTCCTTTTGCGGTGCCGAGCGGATGCTGAAGCGCCTGAATGCGAAGCTGATGATTTCGGTCGGCACGCCCAGCACGCTGTTGGTGAGCAACATGTGGCTGGTCACCCGCACCTTCTCCATGGTGAACTCCAGCATGGCCTGGGCCTCGGTCGACTTAACGTCCCCGCCCGACTTGTAGACGCTCACAACCACCTTGCCGGCTTCCGCATTGACTCGCAGCAGGCTCGCGATGGAGGCCGTGGCCGCATCGGTGCGGCGCACGACGATGAAGTTCGACAACGCGCGCGCCGCCGCGGCGCGGCCCGACTGCGAGTGCTGATGCCCGCCCCAGAAATAGCCGGCAATTTCCAGTCGCGGCTTGCCGTCCTCGAACTGGCGCGGCAGTTCGCCCTCGATAGGGGTGCCCGAGTGCTCGATCAGCATGACGAGGTCGCAGCCGCTCGCACCTCCCAACGCAAGATCGAGCATGCGCAGTGCGTCGTCGGGATCGGGGACTCCGTTGGAAGTCATGGACATGGGCTTCTCCTTCTCGGTGATGTGTGATTCGGTGGATGTGTGCGGATGGATCAGGTCAGGGCGCGGCCGGGTTCGTCCAGCGCAGCAGGGCGCCGTACACCTGGCGCTCGCGCTCGGGCGTGAGCTGGCCGCGCACCCGCAGCTCCGCGGTGTGGGTCAATGCTTCCGCGGTGCCGGCGCCGAACAGGCGCGGTGCGCTGCGTGCCTGGGCCGGCGTTGCCAGCACCAGCAGCCTGGCCGGGCGCCCGGGCTTGAGCCACGGCAGCGCAAAGCGCTTGGAGGCCGGCGACTCGCGCGTGCCGCGTTCGAAGCGATTGGCTTCGCCCTGGTCTTCGGGATAGACGGACCGCAGGACGCCCTGCGCATCGACACCGACCACCACCAGATCGATCGACTGGCCGCTACCGTTGCGAACCATGAGCTCGGCGCGCTCTCCCGGCCGCAGCTGCAAGGCGCCGCCGGCGGTGTCGCGCACATTCGCGCTGCGCAGCACGCGGCTGTCGTCGCGTACTTCGAGCACGGCATCGAAACCGTCGAGCCGCCCATCCTTTGCCAGCTCGGCAAGGCGCGACATCCACTTGAGCTGTGCCAGTGCCTGGAGCCGCACGCGGGCTTCGGCCATGTCTCGCACCACGATGCCGGACGACGCAGAGCCTGCCTCCGCAGCCGCAGCAAATGCGGGAGACAGCAACTCCAGCCGGCCGCCGGCCGCGCCAAGGTCGACCCAGCGCACATCGGCCTGCGCCTCGCCCGCCGTGCGGATGGAGGCGGGGTAGTCGAGGCTGAGCCCGCCGGGCAGTGCGGAATCGCTGCGCACCCGCAATGCCGCCGAGGCCGGCTCGCCCATCGGCGTCACGCTCCATGACGTGGCCTGCGCGAGTTCAGCCAAGGCCGGGGAGACAGCCAGCCGCGCGCTGCCGAGATCGGCTTGCGCCAGCCTGCCCTGCGCCGTGCGCTGGAGGCCGTCGGCCAGGGTGGCGACGATGCGAAGCTCCTGGCCCGGCTCCAGTCCGTCGAGCAGGCCGACCTTGAGCGTGAGACTGCCGCCCGCGCGTTCGGCACGCCACACGGGGCGCGTGGAAAGAGGGGCCGAGGCATTGGCAAAGACCGGCAGGTCGAGGTTTCCCTCCGCCACCGGCGACGGCAACTCGCGCGCGGGAAAGCGCGATTCGAGCTCTTCGATCACCGGCGGATACAGGTCCAGCACGCCGTTGAACAGGTCGCGCCAGGTCGCGGGCTTCTGCTGCAACGCCTCGGCCACGGCCCATGTCAGCAGGCCCTGGGGTCGCGCGTTGCGCGCCTTGCGCGGCAAGCGCAGTTCGGGCGTGACCTGGTGGCTCTCCGAGGCGAAGAAGGCCACATAGCGCGCGCGGGGCACGCCGGCCGCAGCCTCGGGCAGCGCCTGCATCGGCGGCGGTGCCGCAGCGGGCCCGCTCGCGGCAAGCTGGCCGGCACGCACGCCGCGAAAGCGCACTTCATCGTCCGCGGGGCCGGCGTCTTCCGGCGGCTGTGCGGCGCCGCTGCGCGTCATCGAGGCCGCGGAGCAGGTGTCGAACACCGACCACACGAACACGTTCTTGCCCAGAAAGGCGCGGATCCAGCGGTCGAAGTCGACATCGCGCAGGCCGCCCGGCAAGCTGCCGCCGGACGCATCCGTGCCGCGGGCGTCGCGCGCCAGAAAGTTTTCCGCCAGGCCATCGGGTTCCTGGTAGCGCTTGGTGCTGTCGCGCACCCGCGTGCCGTGGCCTGAAAAATAGAGCATCACGAAGTCGCCCGGACGGGACTGCTCGAGCAGCCGGGCCAACGCCTCGTTGATGCGCTCGGCCTCGGGCAGCGAGGCGCCCGCAACACCGTCGGCCAGCACCGTGACATCGGTGGGCGCAAAGCCCTGTTTCACCAGGGTCTGCCGCATGAGCATCACGTCGTTGCGCGGCGCTTGGAGCCATAGCGCCTGCGGCTGGTTGACGAGTTCGGAGACACCGACGAGCAGCGCGCGTTGGGTGGCGAAGGCGGCGGTGCCGGAGACCAGCAGCGCCAGCAACAAGAGCAGCCGCAAACAACGCGATCGCATGGCTCCTTCCCCTTCCGGGGAAGGCTGGGATGGGGGCAGGCAGAGCGCCCGATGGATGCGCCGCATGCCCCCACCCCTGCCCTCCCCAGCGGGGAGGGAGAAAAGCGCACGCAGCCTGAACATCATGGCCGCTCCGGAGTGGGACCGGCCGACTCGACCAGCGGCGATGCCGCGAGCACCGCGAGACCCCCGACCGGATCGGCCGCGCGGAGCCGCCAGACGCCGTTCCCACCCGGCCCGCCGACCACCTCGGCCTGCGCCGCGTGCAAGAGCCTGTCGGCCTCGTCGATGCGCACGCCGTCCTTCCAGCGCACGACCAGGTTCGCTGCTGGCGCGGCCTCCGGCACGGTGGGCACGCTGCGGAAGCGCACTTCGTCGTCCTCGGCGTTGCGCCCGCCGGGCAGGCCCACGTTCTGCACCACCACAACCAGCGCGAGCACCGCGAAGGCTGGGCGCACCCAGCCTTCGGCACCGAACCAGCGGCGGATGCTGCCCCACCAGCCGCCATCGGGCCTTGGCTGCGGCCTGGCGCGCGGCGTGCCCGGTGCCGTGGCCGATGCGCTGCCGCCGTGCGAAGCCGGCTGCAAGGCGGTGCTCAGTTGCGATGCGGCATCGCGATAGAGCGCCTGGTAGTCGGCGCGTGGATCTTGCACGCCCAGAGGCGTGCCCGAGAGCACCGAGAACACGCCGCCCACGGTGCGCAATGCGATGTGCCCGGGCTCGGGCGCAATGGCCAGCGGCGCTTGCGCAGCCCACTCGTCGTGCACCGCGCGAATCGCTGCCAGCCGCGTGGCCGAGACTTCGCCGAGCACGCGCGCGCAAAGCTGCGGGCTGGGTTCGAGCGTGAGAACGTTCCACGCCTGGATCAATCCGAAGGCGGGCTCGAAGGGCTCGTCGTCGGGCTCGAGCAGCACGTCGTATGCGCCGGCCCAGTCCGCCTCGCCCGCGGCCATCCAGCCTTGCCACAGGTTGCCGTGGATGCAGCGGTCGAGCAGCACGCCGAGCAGGCGCCCTTCGTGCACCACGCTCAGAAGGCGGCCCGGCGCCCAGCGCGCCGTGAAGGCACGCTGGGCAACAGCCTCGCGGCGCCGGGCCAATTCGGTCAGCGGAAGCAGAAGGTCGAGCACGGCACGCGGCGGCGCAGCCGCGGTGCCTTGCGCGGCGCGGGGTGCCGTTCCCGGCATGGCCACGGTGGCCGTGCCGGCTTCGTGCCCCGGGGCGTCGGGCATCGCGGGCGCGGCGCCCCCGGCCTGGAACGCACTTCGGATCACGCTGAGAGGGGGCCAGAGTTCGGTGTTCATGGCGGTCTGTTCCTGAATGGCTATGTCTTCAGGCATAAGACGCTTCAGCACCGAGGATTTTGAAAACCTGCAGGATCGCGGCCATGTTGTCGGGCTCGATGGCAATGCCCAGCGTCTGCTGGATCCAGCCGCCGAGGCGGGTCTTGGCATAGTCCGCGGTGAGCCCTTCGCGTTTGTGCACCAGGCCCAGCCGGCCCGCGCGGTAGTGATAAGAGGCAATGGCGTGGCGCGAGGCAATGCCCGACAAGCCGCCTTCGGCCTCCTTGCCGAAACCTTCGCACAGCAGGATGCGCTCGGGCTCGGGCAGCTCGGCAATGAACGCGCGCGCGGCCTGCTGCACCGAACCGGCGCTCAGGCCGTGCTCGGCCAGGCAGTCGCCCGGGTCATCGCCCGAGCCGATAGCGTCTTCAAGCTGCGCCTCGGTGACCTGGTCGCCGATCGAGAGCTTGCGGCGGAACGAGCTCGCGCGCGTGCAGTCGATGAGGTAGCGCCTGAAATAGGCGCACAGCGCAAAGGCGCTGGAAGGCGCGCTGTGGCTCGCGCGCTCATCGGCCTCGTCGGGGTCGGCATCGAGCCGCAGCACCTTCACGTAGATGAACTGCGCCACCAGCTCCTGCCGGCCGTCGCCCAGCACCTGGAGCTCCGGCGGATTGCAGGCCACCAGCGCATCGCCCACGATGCGGTACATGGTGCCCATGTCGTTCGAGGACAGCGTCTGCCGACGCCGCCAGAGGCGGACGAGCTCCGTACTTTCCGCGGACGACAGGGTTTCCTGCATGAGACGACAAGGATTCGAAAGACAGTCGGGCTAGTCGTCCACGCACACGCCTTCGGTCGGCACCAGGCATTGCGGCAAGCCGGCGCCCACCGGACCGCCGCGCGTGCGAATGGCCGAAGACACCGCTGCCGAGGCCACGGCCAGGCCGCGCGGCAGCAGGATCCAGAGCTGACCGCGCTCCTTCATGCGACGCGCGTTGGTGGCGGCTTGCTGGCCGTTGCCGAAGAAATAGTCGGCCCGCACCGCGCCGCGGATTGCACCGCCGGTGTCCTGCGCAATGGTCAGCCGCTGCATCGGCGCGCCGGTGCCGGGCGCGCGCGTAGAAACGAACACCGGGTAGCCGAGCGGTGTGCTGCGCGGATCCACCGCAATCGAACGGCCCGCCGACAGCGGCACGCCGAACGCACCCACCGGCCCACCCGCGGGCGATGTCGATTCCTTGAAGAACACGTAGCTCGGGTCCTTGATGCCCGAACCGATGACCGGCCCGGCCGTGCGCCGCCCCGGCACCACGACGGCGCCGCTGGCGGTGGGCCGTGCGAGCGTGAAGCCGCGCGTGCGAATGGTGTTGGTCGAGGTGCCGCCGGCGTCTTCGTCGTCATCGCCGTCGTCCAGGTCCAGCTCGATGGAAGAGCCGCGCACCTTCACCGGGCTGCGGGGCTTGCCGTTGGGCGCCTGCGCCAGCGTGGGACGGAAGGGCTGGCCGTTCTGCTCGGCGTAGGCCACGCGAATGATGTCGCCGTTGGCCAGCTTGATGCGGCCCGAGCCCTGGATCTGCATTTCGTAGAGCGCGGTGGCGCTGCTCACGAAGGCCAGCACCTTGGCGTTGGGCGCACCCTTGGTTTCGATTTCTTCGCGCGTGTAGTACGGCAGCAGCTGCTTGCCCTCGATGCGCAGGCGCACCTTGCGATCGAGCGTGTCGCGCGTGATGGCCGAGAGGTCGAGCGCGTAGAGACCCGGCGCGCCCATATCGCGCGTGCTGAGCCCGGTCTGCACCACCACGTTGCGGCCTTCGACCCGCGCCGCCACCGTGCCGTTGCCGGCCGGCAGCTTGCGCGCGTCGGCAAACAGCATGTCTTCGGGCTGGCCGTACACCGGGTAGATGAAGGGCGCCGCGTATTGCCGGCTGCCCGCAATCTCGGGCTCGAAGTAGCCGGTGACCACGCCGTCGGGCTTGCGGTCGTCATCGCGGATCTGGTAGGCCGAGAACTCCTGCTCGAAGAAGGCGCGGATGGCCGTGCTGTTCTTGCTGTCGACCCTGAGGGCGCGCGCGCACACGTCCTTCCACTCGGCACCGCGGCCAGTGAGCACCTTGCAGCTGCCGAGAAACGCCGGCCAGCTGTCCGAGAAATCGTCGCGCGCCCAGCCGGGCACGGCATCGAAGCTCACCGACGTGTAGGTGGCCAGTTGGGTGGAGAAGGTGCGCGCCTGTCCGGCCACGCTCGAGCCGACGGGGGCCGGACGCGATGCGGCCGCGGGCGCTCCGCTTGCCGTGGCGCCGGAGCTAGCTGGCCCGGTGTTGGCACTGGCGTCAGCGGGGCTTGCCGGCGGCGTGTTGACGCAGCCTGCTGCGAACACAGCCGCGGCGGCGGCAGCCCAGCGAAGGGCGGAAGAAATGAAAATCGGCGACTGCGTGTACATGAAAGCCTCCTTGTCCGGAAAGACGGCCCCTTCGGGCCAATGCTCTACAGACGATTACTTCTCGACGATTTTGAAATTCGCGACGCCATAAACGTCGTTGCAGGGGGTGTTGGGCGCGCACACCGGCTTGCCCAGCAAAGGCGACGGCCCCGTGCCGCGCGTGGCTTCGAGCGCCGCCAGCACGGGAAGGGGAAACTGCGGAAACACGCCGTCGTTCTGGACGCCAGAGGCGCCGAAGTCGCGCTCGTGCTCGCTCACGAGCACCGCGAACTGGTTGGTGCCGGCGGGGCCGCCGGCATCCATGGGCCACGAAGCGCGCGGCAGCGAGAGCGGGCTGCCGGCGGTGATCTTGTTGTGCTTGTCGAGCAGGTTCGGAAACAGCAAGAACATCTCGCCGCCGCTGGACAGCAGGAACACGTACACAAAGCCGTCGCGCTTGCTGCGCACTTCGAAGGCGAGCCTGTCCTTGCCGATTGCGACCTCCGGCTTCTTCGGCGCGGCCGCCACGTCGAAACCCGGCGCCGCACCCGCGGCGAGCGACTGCAGCGAGTCGAGCGGCGTGCGGGGTGCCGGCGGAGGAGGCGGCGGTGGCGGGGGCGCTTCGGTCACGCGGATCTCGGGCGGCGGTGGTGGCGCAACGATCGCCTGCTTGCCGCCGCCGCTGTCGCCTTCCGCGGCCGTGCGGCCCTGGTACCACCACCAACCACCGCCAGCCACCACGGCGGCCACCGCCAGCGATGCGATGACGGGCACGGCCTTGCTTTTGCCTGAGCCACCGCCATCGTGCGAACCCGGCACTGACGTCTTTCCACCGCCGCCGATGATGGTCGGCGCGTCGGCATTGCCGGCGGTCTTTCGCGAGCCAGGGGTCACAGGCGGCGAGGTTCGCGGCACCGGCGCGATGCTGTGGCCCACCTCCAGGTCGAGTGCCGCGCGGAACTCGGCCATCGACTGGGGCCGCGACTCGGGCCGCACGCCCAGGCCCGCATCGATGGCCTGCAGCAGTCGCAGGCTGTAGCGCTGGCGAAGGATTTCGTTGCTCGCCAGCGGCACATAGCTGTCGGACAGGAGCCGGGCCACCGAGGGCGGCGGCGCGCGTCCGCAAACGGCCACATGCATTACCGCCGCAAGTGCATAGACATCGGTCCACGCGCCCTGCGACATGTCGGGCATTTCTGCGTACTGCTCGATGGGTGCGTAGCCCGGCTTGAGGATCACCGTGATCGCCTGCGTCTTGTCGGTGATCACGCGGCGCGCGGCGCCGAAGTCGAGCACCACCGGCCGGCCCGAGCCTTCGAGCAGGATGATGTTGTCGGGCGCGATGTCGCGGTGATAGCAGTTGGCGCCGTGCATCACGCCGAGCGCCTGCGTCACGCCGTCCATGATGCGGATGAGCCAGGCCTCGTCCACGCCCGCCGGAATGGACCCCAGCGCCTGGCGCAGCGTGTCGCCGCGGTAGAACGGCATGACCATGTAGGTGGTGCCGCGCTCCTGCCAGAAACGGTAGACCTTCAGCAGCGAGGGATGGTCGAACTGCGCGAGCAGGCGGGCTTCGTTGATGAAGCTGCGCATGCCGAGGTCGAAGGTTTCGCGGTGGCGCTCCGACAGGGGGACGACTGTTCCGTCCTGCTGCCTTGTCGAGAGCGATGTGGGCAGGTATTCCTTGATGGCGACGACGCGTTCGAGGGCGTGGTCCCAGGCTTCATAGACGACACCGAAGCCGCCCTGGCCTACGACTCGGGTGATTTCGAATTCTGCGAGGCGGCTGCCTACGGGGAGGAGGCCGGCTTCGTTGGCTTCTGTGGCTGGGCTTGTGATGGGGGCGTTGGACAGGCTTGTGGGGCTGGCTGTGATTACCGTTACCGAGGTGTCTGTTTGTTGGGCTGGCCGCGACATGACCTGGGTGCGGTCGTCTTCTGTCGGCGTGTTTGGTTTTGGTGTTTCGGTCATTGGCTGGCTCCCGTATGGACGTTGACGGGGGCTTGCTTTCCGAGGCCGGGTGTCGCCCCGGCGGGCGACCTACTTTTCTTTGCTTCGCCAAAGAAACGTAGGCAAAGAAAGGCGACCCCACTGTCTGCGACCCTCCGCTTCGCTGCGGGCAACCTGCGGTGCTCGGGTTTCGCGGGGTCTCGCAGAACTCGCTTCGCTCAGACAGCTGCGAGCCCTGATCCGCAAAACCCTCCGCTCCTCGGCGCATACAGAGGGGCTTGGAAACCGAACGGGCCTTTGCTTCGCTCGGCCACCAAGCCACTGCGGCGCTGCGCGCCGCAGTGGTTGGGATGAGCTGGGCAGTTGGCTGTTGGTCTTGGCTGTTGGGGCCGAGCGAGAGCGAAGGCTGCCCGCCCCACCCCTTCTGTATGCGCCGAGGAGCGCAGATGGAGGCGGGATCAGGGCCGCAGCTGTTTGAGCGAAGCGAGTTCTGCGGCCCCCGCCGGAGTCGAGCACCGCAGGTTTCCCGCAGCGAAGCGCAGGGGACGCAGACAGTAGGGCGCGCCTTTCTTTGCTTACTTTCTTTGGCGAAGCAAAGAAAGTGAGTCGCCCGCCGGGGCGAGACCCGGCCTCGGACAACAAAACGAAGCAAGGAGTTCATTCCCCCTCCCCCACAAACAAAGCCTCGAACTCCCCATCCAAAGGCAACCCAGCAACCATCACCCCGGCGTCAGCCGAAGCAGCAGGATCGTCCAGCCACAAGGACCTCCCCGCCCCAGGCAAAGCCAGCGACTCCAGCCCCCCTCCCTCACCTCCCCACCTTCAGCAACAAACAACCGCTCAAGCAAAGCATCGAACCCCAGCGCATCCATATCCCCCTCAAGCCCCTCCAGCGCCGCCTGCGTCCCCCGCTCCCACCACAGCAGCACACCCCGCAGCGCATCCCCTGCAGCGCATCGCCAACAGAAGCATCGATCTCGACCGCCAGCGTGATCGGAAAGTACCGCCCCACCCCATCGACCGAAGGCATCATCACGCCGATCCAGGCGCCCTCGCCCGCCACTCCCGGCCCCAGCGCAAAGCACCACACCGGCGCCTGCAGGTAATGCGCCATCCAGTCCGTATGCCGGTCCTTCAACCGCGCCAGCCCTCGCTGCAGCCAGTGGTCCCATTCAGAGAGAAACGACTCGGGCAACCGCCGGTGCGCAAAGTCACCCATGCCCGGCAACTTGCCGAACCATCCGGGCAATGCAGAAGCAGAAGGAAAAGCAAGCGCGTCGCTCACAACCCCTCCGGACAAGAAAACTCACGCAGTTCCTTCCAGCGGATCGGGTGCTGCACGCTGTTCGTCGTTACCTCGAAGCGCGCCTTGCGCGGGCCGACCTGGAAGGTGATGAAGAACTTCTCGGGCGCATCGCCGGCTTCGAGCTGGCCGTCGTCGAGCGCGCGGAACAGCGCCCACGGCCCATCGACCGCGGAGCCGGAGCTGCCGGTGGTCGAAGGCGGGCTCACCTGAATGCGCACCTGGTTGCTGCCCTTGGGGCCCGGCCATTGCACGGCCATGGGCACCACGGGGCCGTGCGCGTATTTCACGAGCTGGCCGTCCACGTCGAGAATGAACTGCGTAATGCCCGCGTCCATCTCCACCGGCTTGAAGTCCAGCCGCATCGAAGGGCCGCGGCCGCCGCCGCGGAAGAAGATGTCCTTGATGCGCGCGGCGCGCTCGAACTGCGCCAGCGCCTGCGTTGTGACGGCGCCGCGCTCGGCCACCGGCTTGTAGCGCCACGGCTTGGTGCTGGTGTCGACCAAGGCGGCCAGCCGCTTCTGGAAGAAGTCGTCCATCAGGCCACCGGCGCCGAACATCTGGCCGAAGTCTTCGGGCAGCACGTCGCGCTTGCTGCTGCCCACGAAGGGGTAGCGGCCCGCGATGGCGCGGTTGCAGAACTCGGTCACGGGGCGCAGGTCCTGGCTCAGGTTGCCGCGCTCGGCCACCTGCGCCTGCGCGGCGCCCGACTGGCTCAGGTTCTCGACCATGGTGCGCACCGGCTCGGGCAGGCGCCCGGCGTCCGACTTGAGCTTGCCGGCCACGTCGCCGGGCGGCGGCGAGGTGCGGCCCTTCACGGCCGTGTCGACGGCGTTGAGGTACACGTACACCTCGTTGAAGAGCTTGAGCGCCTCGTCGATGGGCGCGGGCTGGTTGGGCGCAACGGGCGTGACCAGGCGGCGCAGCGGCTCGAAGCGGTCGTCCACGATGCTCTCGATGCGCTTGCCGCTGGCCACCGGCTTGTTCGGGTCGCCGCCGAACAGGTCTTCGAGGCCCTTGCGCGTGTTGGCAACCGTGGCGGTTGCCTTGCTCACCACGTCCTTGGGCTGGTCGGCGGGAATGAGCGTGGTTTCCTTCACCACCGCGCGCAAGAAGTTGGCAAGCGGCGAACCCACGCCCGAGAGAATGCGTGCGGCCTCGATGTTCTTCTCGAGCCCGGTGGCGCGAATCAGCCGCACGTCGGCCAGGAGCGTCTCCCACACCTTGACGTATTCCGCCAGGTACAGCCGGCGCACGCGGTCGGTCAGCGCGCCGAGCGCGGCCACGTCGCGCATGCGGTCGGTGGCGCTGCGGTCTTGCCCCAGCACCCACGGGTCTTCCTGCGCGAGCAAGCCGGTGAGCACCGTCACCTCGTTCTGGAAGCGCTTGTGATAGCCGTCGTAGGTGAACATGCCCGGCACGCCTTCGGTCAGCGGCTTGCCGCTGATGCGCTCGAACACCAGCGGCGCCGAGGGGCCGGCGGCGGTGGCGATGCTGAAGCCCGGAATGTCCTTGGTGGCGCGCTGGCGCTTGAGGCGGCTGAACACGCGCTGCTCCAGCGGGTAGCTCGCAAGCACCGCGCGCACGCTGCGCACCAGGTTCTCGTCCATCTTGAGCGGCGAGCGCGGCGGGCCCTGGGCAATGAGCACGTCGAGTTGGTCTTCGAGCGCCTGGCGCTGGTCTTCGGGAATGCCGCGGTCCAGGCTGCGCGCCCAGTCGAGCGTGATCCACGCCTTGAGCGCCTCGGCATCGAAATGCTCGGGCTGGTAGAGCATGAGGTAGCTCTTGAGCGCCTCGTAGGTGTATTCGAGGTTGTCCTTCTGCGCAGTTCGCAGCTGGTCTTCGATGCGCTTGGCGATCTGCGGCAGGAAGGCATCGTTGAGCGCGCGCTGGTGCGTGAGCATGGCGGCCGCATCGAGCTTGTCGCCCTGGTAGAGGCCCAGCGTCATCGACAGCGGCTCGTCGCCCTGGCGGTTGTCGGGCGTCTTCCAGATGTCGCGCAGGCCCTGCAGCACGGGCGCTACCTCGACCAGGTTCTGCACCCGCGAAGGCAGCGCCGCAAGGGTCTGGCGCGCAGGCTCGACACGCGCCTCGACCGACTTCAGGTAGTTGACGTTCTGCAGCGTGCTGTAGCCCCAGCCAGCCAGCAGCGCGAGCGTCACCAGCGTCATGGCCGCAACGCCGGCCATGCGCAGCGTGTGGCGCCGACGCTCCAGCTTCACGTTGGCGCCGGCCAGGCGCTGCTCCGGAAATACCACCTCGCGCAGCAGCGCGGTGAGAAAGTAGCTGCGGCCGCTCGACTTCTGCGGCGCGAGCATGGCGCGCTCCAGGCCGAAACTGCGCGCAAGGCTGCCCATCACGCGATCGATCGGGCTGCCCTCTTGCGTGCCGCTGGTGAAGTAGACGCCGCGCACCCACGGCGGCTGGGCAAAGCGCGAGCCGGTGAACACCTGGTCGAGCAGGTCGGACAGCATCGAGCCGATGGAGCCGAACTGCGCCGGAAAGCCAAAGATCGCCGCGCGCCGCGTGCCGTCCGTCTCGCGCTGCATGCGCGCGATGAGCCCGTCGTTCACGCGGTTGTGCAGCAGCGCGAACTCGCGGTTGAAGGCGGTGGAGAGGCCCTTCTCGTCGGCTTGCACATTCTCGTCGGCCGGCAGCGTAAAGCCGAACACCTGCGCGCGCTGCTCTTTGCCAAGGTCGTCGAAGTAGTCGGTAAAGCCGTAGAGCAAGTCGCTCTTGGTGACGAGCACGTACACCGGCAGCCGCGTGGTGAGCTTCGCATCCAGCTCGAGCAGCCGCGCGCGAATGGAAGCGGCCAGCTGCGTGCGCTGCTCGGGGCCTTGGCTCAGCAGGTCGGCCACGCTCACCGTGAGGAACACGCCGTTCAGCGGCCGGCGCGGGCGCGCCTTCTTGAGCAGGCCCAAAAAGCCTTCCCACGCGCTCTTGTCTTCCGACTGGTGGCTGTCTTGCGTGGTGTAGCGGCCGGCGGTGTCGATGAGCACGGCTTCGTCGGTGAACCACCAGTCGCAGTTGCGCGTGCCGCCCACGCCGCGGATGGCGCCGGGGCCGAACTTCTCGGCCAGCGGGAACGAAAGGCCGGAGTTGACCAGCGCGGTGGTCTTGCCCGCGCCGGGCGCGCCGATGAACACGTACCACGGCAGGTCGTACAGATAGCTGCCGCCGGAGATGGAGAGCCAGTCGCGCCAGCCGGGCTTCTTGCCGGCCGCATGCAGGCGCATCTGCTTGAGCGTGGCCACGGCTTCGCTGAAGCGCGTGTCGAGGATCTTCTGTTCGCCGTTGACCGGCGCGTCCGTCTTCGCAGACGGCGCCTTCATCAAGCCGTCGGTCAGGTGCTGGCTCGCACGGCGCGCGCGCCAGCGGCGGTAGAGCGCGCGCAGCACCACGATGAGCACGATGGCTCCGATCAGCAATGCGCGTGCAAGGTCGCTCTCGAGCGGCACCCACGCGCCGATCTTCACCAGCGGGCCGATCCACCAGATCAGCAGCGAGACGATGACCAGCGCGAGGATGGTCAGCAGCAGCGGGCTGAACAGGAAGCCGAAGATTTTCTTGATCATTTCGTCACTCCCGCCGAAGCCATCCGGTCGGGCTCCGACAACAGCACGATGTCGACACGCCGGTTGCGCGCGCGGTTGGCCGGGGTGTCGTTGGCGGCCACGGGCTCGGCGTCGGCCTTGCCGTCGGAGCGCATGCGCGCCGGCTCTACCTGCGTGGTGAGCGCGCCCTTCACCGCATCGGCGCGCGCGGCCGACAGGTGCCAGTTGGACGGATAGCGCAGCGAGCGGATCGGCTGGTTGTCGGAGTGGCCGGTAATCAGCACCTCGCCCTTCACCTCGGCCAGTGCCTGGCCGATGCGGCGCAGCACCGGCAGCGATGCGGCCATGGGCTCGGCGCTGCCGGAGCCGAAGAAGGAGTCGCCGCGCAGGCGCACCACGCTGCGGTCGGCCTCGTCGGTCACTGTCACCAGTCCTTGCTTGATCTCGGGCTCCAGAAAGCGCGCAAGCCGCGGCGACTTGGCCGGCACGGCGGGCGGCGCAATCTGTATGTTGGGCACGCGCAGGCCCGACACGGCGGCATAGGTGGTGTCGGAGCGGTAGTTGAGCGTGAGCCGCAGGCCGAACCAGGCCAGCGCGAGCAGCAGCGCAAAGCCCGCCGCAAACACCCACAGCGGCAGCGATTCACGCAGCCGCACCGTGCCTGCGCCCTGCCCGCGCCAATGCGGAGAAAGCTCGGCCTCGAGCGGCGGGCGGTCCTTGGCGATGAGATCGGCCAGCCGCTGCCGCACCGAATCGAGTTGCGCGCGGCCGTTGTCGACCACGCGGTAACGGCCTTCGAAGCCCAGCGCGAGCACGCTGTAGATCAGCTCCAGCAGCTGGCGGTGCGTGGGCACGTCCTGCGCGAGCTTGGCGAGCAGCTGGAACACTTTTTCGCCGCCCCAGGTCTCGTTATGGAACTGCACCAGCAGGCTCTGCTTGTTCCAGCCCGCCTGCACGCCCCAGGGGTTGTTGGCCACGGCTTCATCAAGCGCCGTGCACAGCACATAACGCGCGGCCAGAACCGATTCGTTGCTCACACCGGCGCGGCGTGCGGCGGCGTCGAACTGGTTCACCGCGTCCGCGGTGGAGGCTCGCAGGGCCGGCACGTTGGGCGGCTGCACCAGGTTGCGCAGCTTGCCGATCAGCACCAGCAGCTTGCCCGCCGCGGAGACCAGCGGGTTGAGCAGCCCGATCTCGCCTACATCCGCGGCGGGTGTCGGATCGGCACCGCCGAAGAACGGCGCGGGCGCAGCCGCGGGCGGCGGCGTGCCGGCCGGCGTGCGCGGCTTGGGCTTGATGACCGTGCGCTCCGACTCGAAAGCGGCGAAGGGGTCTGGTGTGGTCATGATGGTGTTCCGTTTCCGTCAGCCCGATGCGGCTAGGAACGAATGGCCCAGAAGGCGAGGTCGAGGCCGGGAAAGTCGCCCGCGATGTGCATCGCGATGCCGCCCGATTGCTCCAGCTGGCGCCACAGGTCGCTGTTGCGCGTTTCGAGCTCGAAGTAATTGGCGCCGGTATGAAAGGGAATCTGGCGCGGCGCGACCGGCATGGGCGTGAGCGTGACGCCCGGCAGCGCCAGGTTGACCAGGTCGCGGATGCGCTCGACCGGGCCGATCTTGACCTGCGTGGGAAAGCGCGCGCGCAGCGCCTCGCTCGGCATGTTGGCATTCACCGCGAGCACGAAGGTCGCCTTGCGCTGCAGCTCCACATCGGTGACCACCGCCACGCGCACGCCGTGCTTGCGGTCGTGCAGCTCGATGCGGACGGCCGACTGCTCCAGCACCATCGAGAGGCTGCGCCGCAGGTCGTCCATTACCGGTCGGAAGCTCAGCGCCAGGTCGTCGTGGATATAGGGCCCGAAGCGTGTGACGCGACGCGAATCGCGAAAACTCGCCAGGTCGCCGGCCAGCCCGAGCGCATGCTCGAAGAAATGCTGCGGGTGCAGCATGGCGCTCTTGGCCAGATGCGCGAAGACGGCTTCGTTGCGATTGACTGTCTGCAGCAGCATGAAATCGGCAATCTCGGCCACCCCGCCCGTGCCGCCCTGCGTCATGCGGCCGGCCAGCGCCTCGCCGCGTTGGCGCAAAAGACCCAGCAATTCGTCGAGCCACGAGCGGATCACCGCATGGCCCGCCACGTCGAGCAGCGGCGGCAGCATGGCGCGGTCGAGCTGCACCTGGTTGTCGACGCGGCGCTCGACCACGCGGGCCACGCCCAGCGTGGTCCATGCATCGGTCGCCTCGCTGGCGCGCATCAGGCGTGTATGAAGCTGGCCTAGTTGCAGCATGGCGGTGCGCTCGCCGGCGGTGTTGGAGTCGGGCACTTCAGACTCGAGCACGCGGTGGCGCACCAGCTCTTCGTATTCTTCAGCGTCGGCCTCGCGGGCACCGGCACGGCGCACGGGCAGCGCCAGCATCACGGCCTCGTCGCGCATGGTTGGCGGAATGTCGATGGGCTCGGGCAGTGGATCGACCGCCGGCATGTCGAACACCGTGCCGTCGCCGAAGATGCCCACCGCGCGCACCAGTGCGAGCTTGCCCAGTGTGAGCGCGGCCTGGTCGATCTCGATCTCCGCGAAACCCCAGGCATAGGGCGTGGTCGAACGCAAAAGCACATGCCGCGCATGGTCGCCATGACGCTCGCTCTGCTGCAGGTGCTGGGGCTGCAGCAGCATCCCCTCGCTCCAGACCACTTTTGTTCGCCAACTCATCCGCACTCCGTCAAAGGCAAGGGCTGCCCGAAAGAAGCACGGAGTTTCCGGCGCGCAAGGCCGGCGGCAAATCCGCCTAACGGCCTAGGCGGAGGGATTTGGAGCTACGGCGAAGGGACTAGGCGGGCGCCAGCACGCCTCGTTCAACGTGCGGCCGCAGACGCCGCACGCAACGTCTCGACCTGTTCCTTGTACGCCTGCTCGATGCGCCGCAGCCTTTGCTCGCGCGCCGCATCGTTCACCCATGCAGCCGCCATCGCGTTCTGCTTGCCCAACTGGTATTCAAGCGCCGCCTCGGGCAGCAGTGCGCTGTCGTCAGCCGGGGCATAGCCGTAGGCAGCGCGCAGCGTCTTGAGCACCTCGCGCTCGGCATCGGCGCGCGGGCCCTTGCCTTGGCCGTAGCCGATCAGGAAAGCCTGCAGCTTGGCCTGGAACGCGGGTGGGTAGTCGCGCCGCACCACCATCTGCGCGCCGGGCGGCGGGTCGGACTCCCACACCACATGCAGCCGCGCGGCCTCGACGGGAAACTGCTCCCTGAAGCGCTCGAAGTCGGTGGTGTTGTTGGTGGCCACGTCGGCATCGCCGTTGGCCACTGCGAGCGCGGTGGCTTGGTGGTTGCCGACGAACTCGCCGCGGAACTGGGTTTCCATCTGGATGTTGCGCGGCAGGAAAAGCTGGCTCTGCGGCATGAGGAAGCCGGTCACCGAGCGGCTGTCGCCGCGTGCGAGGCGCCAGCGCTCGGGCTCTGCGAGCACCGCTTCCAGCGTGTTGGGCACGCCGGTCTTTCGCGTGAGCAGCACCGCGCGGTGGGTGGGCATGCCGGGCCGGCGGGCGATTTGCGCCACCACCTTCATGCGCCGCTGCATCACGGCTTCGAGCGCGATCTTGGCCGAAAGAAACGCCATGTCGACTTCATCGCGCTTGATGGCGCGGTCGAGCTCTTCGTACGACGCCACGGAGTAAGCAGTCACCGGCACGCCGATGGCCTGGCTCATGTCGGCCAGCAGCGGCATCCACAACGCACGCGACTCGACCGCGCCCCCCAGCGGCAGCACGCCAAAGCGCACGGGCTTGGTGGGAGCGGCCGCTTTTTCGGTGGCACCGGCGCCGCCCGGCGCCAGCAAGAGCGCGGCAACAACCAGCATGAGCGGCATTGCCATGGCGGCAAGCCACCCGACAGCGCGAGGCAGCGCGCGAACACGCATGTCAGGGCGACAGGTCCCGAAGGACGGTGACCTGCTCCGCATAGCCGCTTTCGATGCGCTTCAGCCGCGCCTGCCGCGCCTCGTCGTTGACCCATTGCGCGGTCATGGCGTTCTGCCTGGCCAGCTGATAGGCGAGCTTGGCGGCCGGCTGCAGCGAGCTGTTGTCCGCCGCCACGAAGCCGGCCAGGTCGTGCAGCGACTTGAGCACGGCCCGCTCCGCATCGCCCTTGGGCCCCTTGGCGCGGCCGTAGCCGACCAGGAAGGCCTGCACGCTGCTGCGCAGCTCCGGCGGGTATTCACGCCGCACAACGATCTGCGCATGCGGAATGAGCTCCGATTCCCACAGCACCTGCAGCCGCTGCGCCTCGGCCGGAAAGCGCTGCTTGAAGCGTTCGAAATCGGCCGTGTTGTTGGTGGCCACATCGGCTTCGTTGTTGGCCACGGCCAGAGCGGTCGCCTGGTGGGTGCCGACGATCTCGCTCAGGAAACGGGTTTCCATCGCGATGTGGTTGGGCAAGAAGAACTGCAGCTGCGGCACGATGAAGCCGGAGACCGACTGCCGCTCGCCGCGCGCAAGGCGCCAGCGCTCCGGCTCCCCGAGCAGGCTCTTCTTGGTATTGAACGGCGGTGTCTTGCGGGTGAGCAGCAGGGCGCGGTAACCCGCCAGGCCATCGTGCCGCACCACCTGGGCCACCACTTTCATGCGGCGCTGCGTCACGGCGTCGAGCGCCATCTTTCCGGACAGGAACGCCATGTCGACCTCGTCGCGGCGGATGGCCTGCTCCAGCGCTTCATACGAATTGACCGAGAGCACGCTCACCGGCCGGGAGATGGCCCGGCTCAGTTCGGCCAGCAGGGGGTCCCAGTCGCTGCGCGATTCGAAAGCACCGCCGAGCGGCAGGATGCCGAAGCGCACCGGTGCATCGGGCTGCAGCGCGGGCTGCGAGGCGGCCACCAAGGGCAGGCCGGCGAGCAGCGCCAAGGCAAGTGCGCCGCGGCGCACCGCCACGGCGGCAGCACGCCTGAACCGCGGGCTGCGGTGCGGGGCACGAAAGGCGTCAATGGCGCCGGAAGCCTTCCGGGCGCAGCTGGGGGAGGCCTGCATTTTTGGGCACGGAACATGAGCCGCTGCGGGTCAGCGGGTCTAACATGGACAAACGCGGACACGATTAGATATCAAATACAAGTCTTTTTTGTGATGTTTTTCCCATCTTTCGCACCGTAACCAGCGCCCGTAAGCTCGATCTTCATGCGCCCAATGCCCCCATGAACTGGAACTTCCGCGTCGTCCGGGGGCTTGCGCGCCTCACCTTCGCCCAGCAGCTGATCCTGCTGGCGCTGGTGCCGGCAACCGCCGCCACACTGGCGGCCATTGCCGTTCTGACGCGCCAGCACCTGGACAACCTCACCGAGCTGATGCGCGCCAATGCGCAAACGGTGGCGCTGCAGGTCGCCACCGCGGCGCAAGCTCCGCTGGTGCGCATGGACCGCCGCATTCTCCAGCGCACGGCCCAGTCGGGCACCTACCAGCCGCATGTGCAGCAGGTGCAGATCTGGTCGGACGACGGCGAGATCGTCGCCAACTCCGAAACCGTCGACCGCGCCCGTGGCGAGGGCCTGCAGGTGGTGGTGCCGATCGTGAGCGAGGACGGCAAGCACAGCGGCAAGGTCATGGTCGAGATGAGCCTGGACGCCGTGCAGGACGCGCGGCGCTCGGTGTGGCTCAACGTGGTGCTGGTGCTCGCAACCAGCTTGGTGGGCGTGGGGCTGGCGGGCTGGTGGGCCGCGCGGCGCATCAGCGAGCCGATCCGCGCGCTGGGCAAGGCGGTCGACCGCCTGGGCGCCGGCGAGGCCGCGAGCGTGACCATCGAAGGCACCTCCGAAGTGCGGCACCTGCAGCACGGCTTCAACCAGGCGGCGCGCGCACTGGCCGAAAGCCACCGCTTGCTGCAAAGCCGCATCAGCGAGGCCACGGCCGAACTCGCGCGCAAGAACCAGCAGCTCGAAGTCGCGAGCCAGGCCAAGACGCGCCTGCTGGCCGCCGCCAGCCACGACCTGCGCCAGCCGCTGCACGCGCTCACGCTGTTCTCCGACGGCCTGGCCAACGGCGAGACCGACCCCGTGCGCCTGCAGCGCATCGGCCACATTCGCGAGTGCGTCGATTCGCTCGACCGGCTGTTCTCGGAGCTGCTCAATCTCTCGCAGCTCGATGCCGGCGTGCTGCAGCCGCAGTGGGCTGACTTTCCGCTCGACCAGCTGTTCGATGAAATCAGCCGCAACTTCCGTCCCGTGGCCGAGCAGCAGGGCCTCCGGCTGGTGGCGCGCAAGACCGACCTCTGGGTGCGCTGCGACTACGTGATGCTCTCGCGCATTCTCAACAACCTGGTGTCGAACTCGCTGCGCCACACCATCGAAGGCGGCGTGCTGATCGGCGCCCGCCGGCGCGGCAAGGGCGTTCGCATCGACGTGGTCGACACCGGCGTGGGCATTGCCGTGCAGCACCAGGCGCGCGTGTTCGAGGAGTTCTACCAGGTGGAGGCCACCGGCCGCCAGGCACCGCGCGGCCAGCGCGGCATGGGCCTGGGGCTTGCCACGGTGCAGCGCCTGACGGAGCTGCTCAACACCCGCGTCGAGCTGACTTCGCGGCCGAACAAGGGCACCTGTGTGCGGGTGCTGGTGCGATCGGCGCCGGCCGCATTGCCCGCGCTGGACGTGGCGCCGGCTCCCAGCGCCGTCGAGGAGGAACCCAGCTTCGAGCAGTTGCGCATCCTGGTGATCGACGACGAGCGCACCATTCTCGAAGGCCTGTCGGTGGTGCTCACCAACTGGGGCGCCGAGGTGCAGGCGGCGCAAACGCGTGCCGAAGCACTCGCGCTGGCCGACGCGTGGGAGCGGCCGCCGGACGTGGTGGTGAGCGATCTGCTCTTGCAGGGCGGCGACAACGGGCTGGACGTGATCGCGGCGCTCGAACGCCATCCGCGCGGCATCGGACCCGGCACGGCACGCCTGCTGGTCACCGGAGAAACCAAGCCCGACCGCCTGCGCGAAGTGGCCAGCGCCGGCATCGCGGTGCTCTACAAGCCGGTTTCTCCGCGGGTGCTGCGCCAGGCCATCCAGGCGCAGCGCGCGGCGGCGCTGCTCAACGCCGAAGCCTAGGGTCCTGCAGGCCCTAGTCCATCGGACATAGGCCAAGCAGCCGCCGCGCTGTGCACTTCATCACGCCTGCAAGCGCTGGCGGGTGCCGACATAAGCCCTCCGCCTTATCGCGCCAAGCAGGGGGCTTCCTTACATTGGGTACTGCTCTGTCTTGCTGCGGAAGCAGTCCATGTTTGTTGCCGTGAACCCTTTCATCTCGCTCTTCCGGAAACGGCTGCGCTGCGGCGCTCGCGCCGCGCTGGCCTGCGGCATGGTGCAGCTGGCCGCCGCCGCTGCATCGGCCACAGGTCTCACGGTGCTGATGGGCGACGACCTCGCGGCGCACTCGGAGTTCGTGCAGCATCTTCGCGCGGGCCAGGAGCCCGGCGGCCGCTTCGACCTGGTGCGGCTTCCGCAGGGCGGCGCGGACACCTCGCAAGCCCTGGAAGCAGCCGCCGCCGAGCCTGACCGGGCCGCCAATGCCGGCGTGCGAACGCGCGGGCTCCGCACGGCGCCGGCGGACGCCGGCATGACCCTGGCGGTCGGCGTGCCGGCCGCGCGCGCGGCGCTCGAGCGACCCGGCCAGCAGCCGCTGGTGCTCGCGATGCTGAGCCGGCTCGACTACGAGACCCTGCGCGCCAGCAGCCCGGCCCTGCGCCGCGGCGACAGGCGCGTGGGCGTGCTGCTGCGCGACCCCGCCATGGGCGACCAGCTTGCGCTGGTGGGTGCGGTGCTGCCGAACAAGTACCGCATCGGCGTGGTCGCCACGCCTGAATCGGAACCGCTGGTGCGTGAGCTGCAGCGCGCGGCGCAGGGCGCAAACCCGCCGTGGGACGTGCAGGTGGAATACGCGCCCGACGCCAGGTCGCTGGCCGCGGCGCTGCATTCGGTGGTGCCCCGCAGCGACGCGCTGATGGTGCTGCCCGACCTGATCGGCGACAGCCAGGCCGCCACGCTCTCGGTGTTGCGCGCGGGCGCCGGAGCGGGCTTGCCGGTGTTCGGCGCCAGCGAAGGGCTGGTGCGTTCCGGCGGGCTTGCGGCGGCGGTCTCCACGCCGGCGCAGCTCGCGCGGCAGGCGCGGCTGCTCGGCCAGAAGCTGGCAAGTGCCGGCGCCGGCCCGCTGGTGGAATCGGCCACGCCCGCCACCGTGCGCGTCAACGTGACCGTGGCGCGCGGACTCGGACTGCGCTTGCCGGAGGAGCGGGAACTGACCGAGCGGCTCACCGTCACGCGATGAGCGACAAGGGGACGACGCCCGAAGGCTCGCACGCCGATTCGCCGGCGCAGCCGCAGCCCCTGTCCACGCCCACGCTGGTGGTGCGGGGCAACCTGCAGCGCGACCTGTTCCGCCTTGGCGTGGTGCCGTGCGCCGCGGTGGCGCTGGCACTCACCGGCTGGTTCACGCACAACCGCCTGCAAACGCTCGAAGCGGCTTTCGATGCCGAAGGCCAGGCCGTGGCGCGCCAGGTGGCCGCCATGTCGGACCTGAGCCTCTATGCCGGCGACCTGCCCGCGCTGCAGAACGTGGCCAACGCGGCGCTGCGCGGCGGACAGGTGATGCGAGTCGAGATCAGCAACAGCGCGGGCGTGTTCGTCACCGCCGGCCCCAAGGCATCGGCGCTTGCGCAGCTGCGCATGTTCACCTCGCCCGTCACGCTGCGCGAGGCTTCGCGCGCCAGTGCCTTCGCGCCTGCGGGCTCCACCGCGGCGGGCGAAACGCCTATCGGCCTGGTGCAGACCTTCCGGGACACCACGGCCTACGCGCGCGAGCGCAGCCGCTCGCTCATGGCGGGCATCGGCATTGCGATGGTGGCGCTGCTCGCGGCATGGGCCTCGGTGCGCCACATGGCGCGCACGGTGGCTCGGCCGCTGCGGCGCGTGTCGCGCACGGTGGCGGCATTGGAGGCCGGGCACTTCGAAGCGCGCTGCGACGTGGTCGAGGGCGAGCCGCGGAGCGTTTCCGCGGCATCGTCCGGCAAGGGCCACGCGCACGAGCTGGCCGTGCTCGCACACGACATCGATCGCCTGGCCGAGCGGCTGCAGCGCAACCGACAGGTCAGCGAGGAGCGCGTGCGCGAAGCCACGGCGGTGGCGCTGCAGCGCATGGCCGAAGCCGAGCAGGCGGCGCTGTCGCGCGCACGGTTCCTGGCCGCGGCCAGCCATGACCTGCGGCAGCCGCTGCACGCCATGGGGCTTTTCATCGATGGCCTGCTGCCAAGCGCCACCGAGGCGCAGCGCCCGGCCGTGCTGCGCCTGCAGGAGAGCACCGAATTCATGGGCGTGCTGCTCGACGACCTGCTCGAAATCTCGCGGCTCGACGCCCAGGTGCTGACGCCGGCGATCACCAAGGTGCCCCTGGCCGCTCTGTTCGACCAGCTCGATGCGCAGCACGCCCCCACCGCGGCCGAGACCCGCGTGCGCCTGCGCTGGAGCGACCGCGGGCTTGCGGTGCGCAGCGATGCGGCGCTGCTGCAGCGCATCGTGGGCAACCTGGTGGCCAACGCGCTGCGCCATGCGCCCGCCGGCGGCACGGTGCTGGTGGCCGCGCGGCGCAGCCGGGCCGACGGCGACAACGTGCGCATCGAAGTGCGCGACAACGGCGTGGGCATTGCGCCCATTCACCAGGGCCGGATCTTCGAAGAGTTCTACCAGGTGGCCAATACCGAGCGCGACCGGCGCCGCGGCTTCGGGCTGGGCCTTGCCATCTGCGCGCGCATTGCCGCGCTGCTCGGCACCCGCATCACGGTGCGCTCGGCGCTGCAGGCGGGCAGCACCTTTGCGCTCACCCTGCCCGCCGCCCAGGCGGCCGAAGCCACCGCGCCGGCAGCCGCGCCGCGCGCACTCACGCCGCTCGCCGGCCTGCACTGCATGGTGGTCGACGACGACCCCGTGATCCTCGACGGCAGCCGCGCGCTGCTGGAGCAATGGGGGTGCGAGGTCGAATGCATCGCCACCGGCGCCGAGGCCATTGCGCGGCTGGGCACCGGTGACCAGCGCTTCGACGCGGTGCTGTGCGATTTGCAACTGGCCGGCGCCGACGACGGCATGGACGTGATCACCGCCGCCAAGCGCCTGCAGCCCGATGCGCTCGCCGTGCTTGTGTCCGGCGCCACCGGCCCCGAAGTGCTGCAACGCCTGCGCCATGGCGGCGTGATGCTGCTCACCAAGCCGGTCGCGCCCGCCAAACTGCGCGCGCTGCTTTCCACGCGGCGGCATGCCGCCTCGCCGGCCTGAGCGCCGCCACACACGCTACCGACTTCGACGCCTGCCGACAGGAGCCCTTCCGATGCTCGACATTGCCGCACTGAAAGACATCCGACCCTTCATCTCGACGCCGAGCTACGGCGGCGCGCTGGCCTCGATCTACGTGCGCAGCCTGCTGGGCCTGGTGAATCTCGCGTGGAGCCACGGCTTTTCGATGCAGACGCGCTTCCTCGATGGCGACAGCCTGATTCCGCGCGCACGCAACCGGCTGGTGGCCGAGTTCATGGCCGACACGCGCTGGACGCATCTGTTCTGGATCGACGCGGACATCGGCTTTGAGCCTTCCGCGGCGCTGCGGCTGCTGCTGGCCGGCCGCGACGTGGTGGCCGGCGTCTATCCGCTCAAGGAGGACGGCTGGCCCGCCGACGGCCTGCGCGAAGCCCTGCCCGCGGGCAGCACGCGCGCCGACTTCGAGGCGCGGCATGCGCGCTTTCCGGCCAACGCATGGACCGGCGAGCGCAAGGTCGATGCCGATGGTTTCATCGAGGTGCTCGACGCGCCCACGGGTTTCATGCTGATCGCCCGTTCGGTGTTCGAAAGGCTGGCCGAGGCGCGGCCCGACCTGCGCTACACGCCCGAGCCGTCGCGCGACACCGCCGCGCAGGCGTGGCCGCACTACCGCTTCTTCGACGTACTGGCCGAGCCGGACAACGGCCGCTACCTGAGCGAGGACTACGCGTTCTGCCGGCGCTGGCAGGCGCTGGGCGGCAAGGTCCACATCGACGCGCAGTCCGACCTGGCGCATCAGGGCCTGCGCACGTATACGGGCCGCTTCGGGGCCGCGGGCCAGCCCACGAACGGCAAGCCCTAGAAGTCGGCGCAGCCGTTGCGCTTCTCGGTGTCGACGCAGCTCGTGAGGTTGGGCCGCGAGCGCACGCGCGACCATTCGCGCGCCAGCACATCGTTGCCCTGCGAGGCGCGGTCGCCTTCGAGCGGGCCGGTCGCAAAGCAGATCGGCGGCGGGCCGATGTTGCGGTCGTACAGCCAGGTGGTCGGCAGGTCGCGGACCACATCGGGCTTCGGAATCTGCGGAAAAACGACGACCGTGACTGGCGGAACCTCCGGAGGGCTGCTGACCGTGAGCGTCCCCGGCACCACATTGACCAGATAGCCCTCGGCCGAGGTGAAGCTGCCGTTGATCGCATAGGCGCCGGGCGGGCTCGACTGGTTGGCGGCGGTGCCCACCGCACCGCTGAAGCCTGCACCGCTGTCGCCGAGGATCAGGCCCGTG
Organism: Variovorax sp. S12S4; assembly: GCF_023195515.1. NCBI lineage: Bacteria > Pseudomonadati > Pseudomonadota > Betaproteobacteria > Burkholderiales > Comamonadaceae > Variovorax > Variovorax sp. S12S4. Next base: position 2,303,232 of record NZ_JALPKR020000002.1, on the reverse strand, counting down.
ATGCTCCAGGTGAAGACCGGGTTGTCCGAGCCCGAGACCCGTGCGGCATTGCCGATCACGACCGTCGCGGTCGGCCGCTGCGCATAGATGAAGTGGTTGTCGCCCGGCGACACGCTCACACCGCACAGGCCCAGGTAGGCGCAGTTGTAGAGATTCGGCAGCAGGCCCGAGCCGGCAACGCCGCCGCGCGTCTCGCCGATCCAGGTGTCGGCCCACACGCGCCAGGGCGCGCCGCCCAGGCTGGCACCGCCCACGTTCTGGAACCGTGCCGCGGCCACCAGGTCGGCGCCCGACGTGCTGGTCACCGCCGTGCCGAGCTGCAGGTCGCCGCTCAGCGTGCGCACGAACACCGTGTCCGCCGCCATGGAGCCGGCCGACACCACCTGCGGCGCATTGCCGGCGGCGTCGTAGCCGACGACCGAGACGGGGCCGATGCGCAGTTCATCCACGTCCTGGTAGCGGAACGCGCCGGCGGCGCCGCCGCCCAGCGTGTTCGCGCTCACGTTGTTGGCCGCCTGGTCGAGCAGCACGCTGCCCCCGTTGGAACGGGCCAAGAGCGTGCCGGCCGTGATCGGTGCGGCTGCGGTCTGAGTGATGTTGCCTGCCGACACCAGGCCGACGCGCGGCGCCGTGATGGGCGCCTGCAGCGAGATGTTGCCGCCGCCTTCGTTCTGCAGCGTGAGGCCCGAGGCCAGCGCGAGCGGCCCCACCACGTTGATGTCGGCCGCATGCGCATTGCTGCCGGCCACGATCGCGTTGCCGGCCGAGATGCGGGAGAACTCGGCCGCCGACACCGCGAAGCCGGTGCTGGCCGTGCCGCCGAGCGTGATCGGCGTTGCGACCTGGTCGAAGGCCGTGCCGTCCGCCGCCACGCCGCCGGGGCGAAGGTTGACGACGTTGCCCGCGCTCACGGCGCCATCGATCACCAGCGCGTCCGTGCTGCCGTCGTTGCTGGCGCGCAGCACGACGTTGCCGCCGGCCGACGACACGGAAACGCCCGCAAGCACCGGAGGGAACACGCCCGGCACGGGTGCTGGCGGCCCGATCCGCACGCCGGCGCCGTCGCCCTCGGCCTGGCCGGTGATCTCGATGCTGCCGCTGCCGGTGGTGGCAATCTGCGTGCCGGTGCGCAGCAGCACGCCGTCGCCCCCCGTGCCCGGATCCGTGTCGGCCTGGCGCAGGCCGCGCACTGCGATGTTCCCGCTGACCGAGCGAAGCGCCGAATCGTTGATCACCACCCCATGGCCCGGAATCTCGCTGCTGTTGCCAGTGAAGTTGCCGACGCCGCGCACAGTGATGTTGCCGCTGGTGGTCGAGATGTCCGTGCGCCGGTTCGGCAGGCCGGTGCCCGTGAAGCGCGAGTTGAGCCGCACGCCGCTGGTTTCGGCGCCGATGCCCGTGATGTCGACGTTGCCGGTCGACGTGGCGATCTGCACGCCGCTGATGTAGACCGCCGCGTCCGTGAAGCCGCCGCCCGAGGGCCCGCTGGTGTTGCCGTTGATCGTTACCGAGCCGCCCGCGCCGGCATCGGTGCGGCCGACGCGCGTGTCGATGACGTTGCCGTTCAGGCTCACGCTCGGCCCCGACCCCGAGGCCGACCAGGCGCCGTTCATCACCACATTGCCGCCGTTGGTGTAGATGTCGCCGCTGTAGCTCACCTGCCCCCGCCGGTCGCGGCACCGCCGCCGTTGACGTCGGTGTTGAACACCACGTTGAGCGGCCCGCCGGCGCCCGAGGACTCGATCACCACGTTGTTGTCGCCGCGCACGCTGCGGTGGGCGTCGAGCTGGAAGGTCAACGGCCCGTTGGCCGTGCTGTAGTTGATGCGAACGCCGTTGAACATGCGGATGTCGCCATCGGTCGGCGACCCCGCGCCGGGGTCGCCGGTGGTGATGCGTACGCTGGTGCCGCCGTTGAGGGCGGCGTTGATGTCGCCGTCCTGGATGGTGCTGGCCGCGAGCGGCTCGAAGGGGTTGGTCGGCAGCGTGCCGGCCGCTGCGCCGGGAACGATGTCGACATTGAACGGGTCGATGATCCACGTGCCCGCGGTACCCGCGGGCGCAGAGGCGTCCACGCGCAGTCCGTTGATGCTGAAGCCGCCGCCCTGTCCGTCGTCGGGCGCGGCAAAACCGCCGGAAGTTTCGATGAAGCCGCCGTTGCCGCCGGCCGAGCCGCCGCGCGCCGAGATGCTGCCGTGGGCGCGCAGTGTGCGTTCGGCCAGCAGGCGAACATCGCCGCCGTTGCCCGATGCGGCGGCGTTCGCGCGCAGGATCGAGCCGGCGCCGATCGCGATGGCGCCGGTGTTGCCGAGTTCGGCCGCCGCGTTCGCATAAAGGCGGATGCGCCCGCCGCCGGCGCTGCCGCTCGCGTCGATGACGCCGCGGTCGTCGGACCCTGGCGGCGGCGGTGGCGGGACGGACGACAGCGGGGGTACGAAGGGCTCCAGCCCGATCACGCGGCCACTGATGTCGATCGTGCCGCCCGTGAGGCCGGCACCGTCGCCGACCGCCGAGACCAGCCCGCCGGTCATGCGCACGCCCTCGGGTGAAAGACCGCTATCGAGAATGATCTCGCCGTTGCGGGACGCCATTGAATCGGCGCGCAGCACGCCGCGTGAATTGACCACGCCGTTCGAGACCTCGAAACCGGTCGTCGCGATCAGCGCCACGCGTCCGCCGTTGGCCTGCATGGTGCCGCTGTTCGCGACGCCGCTGTAGAGCCCGGGCGTCACGCGCAACGTGGTCAGGCCGTCGCCCGCGAAGTCGATCGTGACTGTTTCACCCGAGGCCATGGCGGCCGTGCCGCCGTTCGCAACGATGGTGCCGCGGTTGGCCACCAGCGAGCCGATCAATGCGGCGGTGCCGCCGTTGCCGACCGTAATGCTGCCGTCGTTCTCCACCGATTCGAAGGCGCCGCTGGGCCGTGCGAACTCGAGCCGGTTCGCACCGCCCATGAATGCCTCGTCGCTCGTGGTCATGTTCAGCGTCGAAGCGACCAGCCCGCCGACGCTGACCGACGAGCCCTTGGAGAACGTCACGCCGGCCGGATTGATCAGGTAGACATGGCCGTTTGCATTCATCTTGCCCGCGATGACCGAGGCCGGAGCACCGCCCACGAGGCGGTTCAGCAGCACGCTGCTCGTGCTCGGCTGCGCGACATTGAGCGTTGCGTCCGCTCCGATGGAGAAGGTGTTCCACTGCGCAATCGCCCGCGCCGTGGTCTGCGTGATATTCATCGTCGCGGCATTCGGCGTCGCGACGGACACGCCTCCTGCAATGGGCGAGAACCCCGTGGGCAGGGTCTGGGCCAGCGCGGGCGCCAGGCCCAGGCACACCAGTGCGAGCGCGACCGGGCGAAGCCGCGGGCGCGGCTGGAATCGTGGGGAACGGTTGTGCATTGCCATGTCAGAACACCTTTTGCGCCTGCACGTACAAACGCGGGTTGCGGCCGCCGCCATCGGTCTGCGCCGGCCGTGTGCCGTCGCGCCAGGCGAGCGTCGCGTTGATCGCAAAGTTGCCGGGCCGCGCCCACGAAATACCGATGCCGAAACCCCGCAGGCTGTGGCGGTTGGGGCCGGTGTCGAACGGAGAGGGGTTGCGCACAATCTTCCCGCGCGCGGCGTCGTAGAACACGAAAGGCGTGAGCTCCGAGTTAAGGGACCAGCGCCATTCGACGGTGCCGATGGCGCCCTCGTCCACCAGCAGTTCGCCCGACGGGTACGCACGCACCGCGCGCGCACCGCCGAGCGAGAGCTTCTCGGAAGCGTCGAGGTTCTTGCTGGCCCATTGGCCGCCGAGCGCCACATACAGCGAATGGTTCGGCACGATGGCCTGCAGCCGCGAAATCTGGAAGCTCAGCTTGGTGTAGCCGCCCTCGGTGCGGTGGCCCGCCACGCTCTGGTCGAACGCGCGGCTCTGCTCGTCGCGAATGGAAAGGTCACCACGGTAAAGCGTGCCCGAGCTGGCCCAGTAGCCGCCGCCAAACACCTCGTCGCGCCTCTCCCAGGCCCAGCCAAGTCCCAGGCCGTGCACACGCTTCTTCGACGCGAAGTCGACCGCGTTCATCTCGTCGGTCAGGTTCTTCACGTCGGCGCCCAGGCGCAGGAAGAGGTTCTGCTGGCGCTGGCGGATCAACGGGTAGTTGAGAGAAAAATCGAGCACATCGGCCCTGCCCTGCGCCCCGAGTTCGGCAAACTCGCCGCCAAGCTCGTAGTTGACGCGCGCAAGGCCAATGCCGGCGCGCAGGCCGCTGGTGCCGATGGGCGCCTCGTAGGCCACGCGGCCGAACTGCAGCGCATTGCTGTTCGAAACCATCAACCGCATGTCGAGGTTGTCGCCGATGCCGAAGGGGCTGAGATAGCGCACGGTGCCGCCGACGCGAAAGCGCCCCGACTCCTTGGTGCCATGGTTGTCGCCCTCGGCCGTGAAGGCCCAGCGCGGGCCCGCGACGACCTCGACCGAAAGATCGGTGGTGCCGCTTTGCGTGCCTTCCTGCAGCCCCGACGTGACACGAATGCCGGGCTGGTCCGACAGCAGCAGCATCGCGCGCTCGTAGGCGGGCGCGCTCACGGCTTCTCCGGGCTGCAGGGGCGCGAGAAAGCCGCGCACGCGGGCTTCGCTGATGGGGGCGTCGGGTGCGACGGTGACATCGACCTTGCCGAGCCTGCCTTCGATGACGCTGATTTCCACGATGCCGTCGCGCACGGTTTGAACCGGCACCACGGCCTGCGCGAGAAAGTAGCCGCGCTCCTTGTAGCGCGCGGTAATGGCCTGCGCCAGGCTTTCGAGATCGCCGAGCGTGACGTTGCGGCCGATGTAGGGTGCGGTAATGCTTTGCAGCTCTTCGTTGGTCAGCGCCTTGACGCCGTTCAGGCGCAGGTCGTTGAGCTTGAACGAAGCGGCAGGCGGTTGCGGCGCGGCCGGCAGGCTTTGCGGTGCAACGGTGCCGGTCGCCTGGGCGAGCGGGCGGTCGCAGGTGCCGCAGGGGTCTTTGGTGGGGAGCAGCGTGTTGGTGTCTGTTTCTGCTGCGTGGGTGCGCTGGGCTGCTACCAGCAACGTGGCGCCCATCAAAGCGGAGACAGCAAAGGCAATTGGCGTAGAGCGTTGGCTAGCGCGCATCTCAGTGCTCCACCGTGGGCTGGTTGTGTTTTTGGCGCTGCTGTTCTCGGCGCGTGCAAAGGCCATCGGGTACTTCCCCTCCGCGAATGTCCCCCGCCTTCGGCTCCTCCTTTATTTCGCTGCGCGGAGCACCCGATGCCCTGTGCACTTGGGCACGCTGCTAGCGTATGGCTGATCAACGACCGCTCTGGATCACGCACACGTCGATGGGGTGCCTTGCGCAGCGAAATAAAGGAGGAGGCCGCAGGCCGGGGGACATTCGCGGAGAAAGGTACCCCGTCGGCGGGGGCGCGCCCTGAACAGCAGCGCGCAACACAAGACATGGCAGTGGTTCGTCTTTTCATGTCAGCTCCCCACCGTGAGACGCCAGTTGCCGATCAGGTTGAACGGCGCCCAGAAAAAGGGATGTGACATCTTCGGGTCCTTCAGCACAGCCAGTTGCCCCGCCTGCATCGCCTTCTGCAGATCGCGTCCCTTGGCGAGCTCGCCGTAGAGCGTGCCCATGAGCACGGCGGTTGCGTCGTCGGACACAGGCCACAGCGATGCGATCAGGCTCGAGCTTCCGGCCGAGAGAAACGACCGCGTGAAGCCCAGCACCTCGTCGCCCTGCGCAATGCGGCCGAGGCCCGACTCGCAGGCCGAGAGCGTGACAAGCGCCGTGCCGTCCATCGGCAGCCCGAGGATCTCGTGCGCTTCCAGAAAATTCTGCTTGCCGCCTTCGTTGGCCAGCAGGATGCGCGAATACAGCGGGTCGACCGCGTCGGCCTCTGCGTGGGCCGCCACGTGCATCAGCGGCGAGCGCGCGGCCACCTCGCGGAACTGCGTCTTGGTGGCTGCCGCGCCCATGTACACGGTGTTGCGCGGGAACAGCTGCGCGAGCTGCTTGACCTCGACCTCTGCGCCGGGCAGGTCGTACTTGTCTTCGATGCGCGGATTGCCAAAGGCCGTGAGCGATGCGCTCACGCGCGGCGTGCGTTGCGCCAGCTGCACCGCAATGCTGATGGAAGGCGCGACCGCTACCGGATTTGTCTCGATCAGGTAGCGCCCGCCCAGCCGCAGCGCCTGGAACGGCAGGTAGTGCAGCGGCCCGTGGGGCACCACGATCACCCGCTGCCCGGGCGCCAGGCCCAGCGGGCCGAGCAGCGCTGTGCCGAGCTTGTCGGCATTGGTGATGGCCGCGCGGCGGCCGCGCACGATGGAGTTGCGGAACACCTCCACCAATTCGGTGAGCTCTTCGCGGCGCACCGGCACCGTCTTGGCTTCGATGCCGGCGGGGCTCACGACCCACACCAGCAGGCGGTCGGGCAGCGCGTGGAACTGAACCACGCGCTCGTCGGGCGCCAGCGTGCCTTGCAGCGTGGCCAGGTCGACGGTGTGCGAGGCGCGTTCGTTGATTTTTGCGCGGCCGCGCACCGCATCGAGCAGCGCGCGCGGGGGGCTGCGCTCGCTCACTTCGAAGGCCTGGCGCGCATCCCCCGCGTCGCTGTAGATGGACACGCCGCGCTCGAACACCGACTGCAGGTCCGAGAACAGGCCCATCTTGAATTCTTCGCTGCGGAACTTGGCGCGCACCTGGTCGACGCTGCCAAGCGCGCGGGCCACGGCTTCGGCCGCGGCCTGCTTCTGGCCCAGCGCAAGCTCGCTGCGCGCCACGCCGTCCCAGGCCCAGAGGCGGTAGTACTCGGTGTCGGTGCCCACTTGGCGAGCCGTGAGCGCGCGGTACAGGTCGCGCGCCTCGGCCGGCTTGTTCTCGGCCAGCAGCAGCCGTGCGCGCGTGCGGTCGAGCTGCGCCGTGAGCGGTGCGTCCTTGGGCGCCGCCATGCCGCCGAGCACTTCGCGCGCCCTGGCCGCATCGCCCGATTCGATGAGCGCGTTGACGAGAGAGGCCTGCACCAGCGGCGCATAGCGCGCGGAGCTGTTGGCCAGCGCTTCGTCGTAGCTGATCACGGCGCCGGCATAGTCGCCGCGGCGGGTGCGCACGTCGCCGATGACCTTTTGCACCGGGCCGACCACCAGCTTGGGGTCGCGCGCCTGGTGCTTGAGCGCCTCGCGTGCGAATTCCTCGGCCTTCTCGAGCTGGCCCGAATAGCTGTAGACGATGGCCAGGTCCCGGTTGGCCATGGCCATCAGGTTCGGGTCGCGGGTGGCATTGGCCAGATGCAGCGCCTTGCTGGCGGCCCGCACGCTCTGCCTGAACTCACCGGCCTCGGCCAGCGCCACCGCCTGGCTGCAGTATTGGTAGCCGGAGAGCTTGACCGCGTCTTGCCCGTAGAGCACCGCGCCCTCGCTGGTCAATGCCAGCAAGGTGTCGGTGTCGGCAAGCCGGGCCTGCTCGGCCTTGCTGGCCGCCGCCTCGGCGTTGGGCGCCTGCTGCTGCGCAAGGGCCAATGGCCCGTGCCCCAGCAAGAGAATGCCAGCCAGCCCGAGAGCACCCGCGACTCCTGCACGACGTGCCGAGCGCTCCCATCCCGTTCTCGAAAACCACGTCATTGGACCCCCGCGTGCGGCCCGTGTGCCCGCGGTTGCGGGGGTCGACGTCGCGGAAGTGCGCGCCGTTCAGGCCTCGTGGGAAAGTCTAGGAGCGCCCTCCCGCGGCGGCTATTCGCAAGAAGGCCTAGCGCAAACGGACTACTTCAGGGAGTGCGTCAGGCGGGGACCGATTCGATGTCGGCCCGCTCCCAGTGGCGGTGCTTGGCAATGGCCGCGATGAAGTCCTGCGCGATCTGCGTGGCTGCGGTGTTGTCGCCCAGGTTGGTGACCGGCGTGGCCGCCACGACGACGCCGGGAGGCAGATCGCCGGGTTGCGGGTCGGCGGCAATGCCGAGCCTGGACAACAGCTGCACGCCCTCGCCCACGGTGCAGATGGCCTTGCAGTGCTTGTACGCCTCGAGCACGAAGTGCACGGCATCGCCCGCGGCCGCAAGGGCGGCGGCGCCCAGGCTGCCGCCGGGCACCAGCACGGCGTCGAACATCACCGAAGGCGCGTTGGCAAAGGTCATGTCGATGTCGATCTGCCGCTTCGACGCGCTGGCAACGGTGCCCAGGCGCGGGCCGACCACCTTGCAGCGCGCGCCGGCCTGCTCGAGCGCATCGCGAATCGGCTTGAGCGAGGCGGAGTCGATACCGTCCGCCACCAGGATGGCGATCTTGCGCGTGCGGATCGTGCCGTCGCCGGTATCGGCCATGCTGAGCGCGGGCGATTCCGAGACCGGCAGCGTCATGCGGTGTTCGCGATAGCCCGCGCGGCCCGCGGCGGCCTTGGCATCGGGCGCACCAATACCGAGCGGCTCCGCCACGCGGCGCGCGAGCTTTTCGTCCACATGCGCCAGGTTGTCGACCATGCGCTGGCGGATGGCCGGCACATCGACCTTCGAGAGCTCGAAGCGGAAGCCCGCGACGATGTGCTCTTTCTCGGCCGCGCTCTGGCTGTTGAAGAACAGGCGCGCCTGCGTGAAGTGGTCGTCGAAGGTCGGGCTGCGCCGGCGCACCTTGGGCGACTCCATCTCGTCGGGGTACGACTGGAAGCCGACGCTGCCGCCGTCCACCCGGAACTCCTTGCCGTCGCCCAGCGAGTTGGGCTCATAGGCCACCTGGCCGCGCGCAATGGTCTGGCGGTGCATGCCGTCGCGCTGGAAGTTGTGGAACGGGCAGACACTCTTGTTGATGGGCAACTCGTGAAAGTTGGCCCCGCCCAAGCGCGAAATCTGCGTGTCGGTATACGAGAACAGGCGCCCCTGCAGCAGCGGGTCGTTGCTGAAGTCGATGCCGGGCACCACGTGTCCCGGGTGGAACGCCACCTGCTCGGTTTCGGCAAAGAAGTTGTCGGGGTTGCGGTTGAGCACCAGCCGGCCGATGCGCTGCACCGGCACCATCTCTTCGGGAATGAGCTTGGTCGCATCGAGCAGGTCGAAGCCGAGCGATTGCGCCTTGTCCTGCGCAATGAGCTGCACGCCGAGCTCCCATTCGGGGAAGTCGCCGTTCTCGATGGCTTCCCACAGGTCGCGCCGGTGAAAGTCCGGGTCCTTGCCGGCGATCTTCTGGGCTTCGTCCCATGCGAGGCCGTGGATGCCGAGCTTGGGCTTCCAGTGGAACTTGACGAAGTGGCTCTCGCCGCGATGGTTGACGAAGCGGAAGGTGTGAACGCCGAAGCCTTCCATCATTCGATAGCTGCGCGGAATGGCGCGGTCCGACATGGCCCACATCAGCATGTGGGTGCTCTCGGGCATGAGGGAGGCAAAGTCCCAGAAGGTGTCGTGCGCGCTCGCGGCCTGCGGCATCGCGTGGTGCGGCTCGGGCTTGACGGCGTGGACGAGGTCGGGAAACTTCATCGCGTCCTGGATGAAGAACACCGGGATGTTGTTGCCCACGAGGTCATAGTTGCCTTCGCGGGTGTAGAACTTGACAGCGAAGCCGCGCACGTCGCGCACCGTATCGGCCGATCCGCGTTCGCCGGCCACCGTCGAGAAGCGCACGAAAACGGGCGTCTTCGCATCGGGGTCCTGCAGGAAGTCGGCCGAGGTGAACTGCGACATCGACTTGTAGACCTGGAAGAAACCATGCGCCGCCGAGCCGCGGGCATGCACCGCGCGTTCGGGAATGCGCTCGTGGTCGAAGTGCGTGATCTTCTCGCGCAGGATGAAGTCTTCGAGCAGCGTGGGCCCGCGCAGACCTGCCTTGAGCGAGTTGTGGTTGTCTGGAATCTGAAGACCCTGGTTGGTCGTCAGATTGGGCGCATGATCGGTCGCGAAGCCTTCGAGTTGCTGCTGCTTGGCATTGGTGCCGTCCGTGGCCTTCGATCGGCGTCCGGCGGCGGCCTTGTTCTGTGGCGTCATCGAGGATCTTTCATTGGGGGGTCAGCTTCGTTGTCGAGAAAAAGGTCCAGCACGTTCACCAACGCAATCAGGCAGATGAACCCTGCCACTGCGGCCACCACCCAGAACAGGATTTCATCCCCCCAAGTACCGGTGAGTGAATCGAACAGGGCAGAGATATTCATGATTCGCTCCAGCAGATCAGATTGGACAAGTCGTGATGCTTGCGCTGCAGCCGGTAAGGGCGATAAGAGCCGATTTGAAGGCGTTGCGAGCGAATCGAAAGGTTATGTTTGCCGCAGACTGTTACCCGTAGTGACGCCTCGCCCCCGCTTGTGGGAGAGGTGAGGCGTGCAAGGTAGGAGCGCGCCGACAGAACCGGGCTCGCACCTACGCGGCTTTGCGCATCTGCCCGCGTGCCCCGGCATCGGGGCACCGATAGCATCAACAAAGGAGGCACGAAGCCTGCTTGCACATCCGGACAGAACACATACTTGGCCCACAGGGAAGAACGACATGCAGATAGAGATCGGTTTCGACATTGAACTCGCCGTCACGGCACCCACGGCACTGATCTACATGCTGCAAGTCCACCCGTCGCGCGCGGCGGACCTGCAGAACGGCGAGCACATCACCATCAGCCCGCCGCTGCATACCGACTACTACATGGATGCATTCGACAACCACTGCGCGCGGGTGCGGATACCCGCGGGCGTGGAGAGCGTCCGGCTGCGCAACCATGCCGTGGTGTTCGACCCGGGCTGGTCCGACCCGGTGGACTACAGCGCCGTGGAGCACGCGGCGGCCGACCTGCCGGTGTCGACGCTGCCCTTTTTGCTGCCGAGCCGCTACTGCGAAGTCGACAGCGAGCTGCTGCAGTTCGCGTGGAACAACTTTTCGCGCGTGGCGCCCGGCTGGCACCGGGTGCAGGCCATCTGCGACTTCGTGCACGAGCATTTGCGCTTCGACTACCAGAGCGCGCGCGCCACGCGTACGGCGCTCGAGGGCTTTCGCGAGCGCACGGGCGTTTGCAGGGACTTTGCGCACCTGGCCATCACGCTGTGCCGCTGCATGAACATTCCGGCGCGCTATGCCACGGGCTATCTGGGCGACATCGGCATTCCGCCCGTGCCGTACCCGATGGACTTCAGCGCCTGGTTCGAGGTGTACCTGGGCGACCGCTGGTACACCTTCGATGCGCGGCACAACGTGCCGCGCATCGGCCGCATCGTGATTGCACGCGGGCGCGATGCGGCCGACGTACCGATCACCATGGTGTTCGGCGCCAACTCGTTGCAGCGCTTCGAAGTGACGACGAACGAAGTGCTCCAGTAGCAAAGCGGGCCGGCAAGGTCCGCCGGCTTCACGAGGGCATGTAGCCCAGCATCTCCATGGCGGCCCGCAGACCCGTTCGGCTGCTCTCCATGGCGTCCCATGGCGTGTTGCCCACGCCGATGCGGTCGGCAATGGTGGCCACCGTCCAGTGGGCGGCGCTGCCCAGGTCGGGCAGTTCTTCCCACGCCAGCGGCACCGACACGCCCATGCCCGGACGCGCGCGCGCCGACCAGGCACAGGCCGTGGTGGCGCCGAAGCCGTTGCGCAGGTAGTCCGCAAAGATCTTGCCCACGCGGTTGCGCGGCCCGCTCTTGGCCACGAAGCGGTCTGGAACGATGCGCGCCAGGTGCTGCACGATAGCCCGCGAAAAGCCCCGCACCTCGTCCCAGCCAAGCTCGCGCTTGAGCGGCACCACCACGTGCAGCCCCTTGCCGCCGCTGGTCTTCAGGAACGAAGGCAGGCCGAGTTCGTCGAGCAGCACATGCACCAGCAGCGCGGCCTCCTGGATCTGCTGCCAGTCGACGCCCTCGCCGGGGTCGAGGTCGAAGGTCATGCGGTCGGGCTTGCCGATGGCGCGCGAGGTTGCGTTCCAGGTGTGCAGCTCGATGGTGTTGTACTGCGCCGCGCCGATGAGCGCCTGGGCCGTGTCGATCTGCAGCAGCGGGTCATGCCCCGGGTCCAGCGCCGGGTCGAGCAGCTTGATGCCGGCAATGTCGCTATGCTGCGCATGCTTCTGGAAGAACAGCTCGCCGCCCACGCCCTCGGGCGCGCGCACCAGCGCCACGGGGCGCCCCTTGAGGTGCGGCAGGATCAGCGGCGCCACGGTGGCGTAGTACTCTGCGAGGTCTCCCTTGGTGACGCCGCTCACGGTGTCGATCACGCGTTCCGCATGGGTGATGCGCGGTGCCTTGGTCTCCATCCGGTCGCTCTCCCGGCCGTTCATGCTGCGCGGCGCCGGGCGGGAGCTGTCTTGGCAGCGCTGCGCTTGCCCGCGGCACTGCCGCTGGTACTTTTGGCGGTGGCCTTGGCGTGGGCCTTGGTCTTCGGCTTGGCCTTGGCCGTGGTCCTGCTCTTGGCAGACGGCTTGGCGGGCTCGTCTTCGTCGTCTTCCTCTTCGTCCGCGTCGGCGGTCCTGGTGGAAGCCTTGGCGCCGCCGCCCTTGCGCAGGCTGCGCTGCAGCAGCTCGGTCAGGTCGATGATCTTTGCGCCGCGGCCTTCCACGGCCTGGCCTTCCTCGGGCTCGATCTGCGTCACGGTCTCGGTCTGGCCCGCGGCCACCTTGCGGTCGACGAGCCGCAGGATCTCGTCCTTGAACTCGTCCTTGTATTCGTCAGGGTCCCAGTCGGCGCTCATGTCCTCCACCAACTGTTCGGCCATCTTGATCTCGCGTTCGTTCAGGCCGGCCTTCTTCGCGTCTTCGGAGGGCAGCGGCAGCTCGGTCCAGGGCCGGATGTCGGTTCCCCAGCGCAGCAGGTTCAGCACCAGCCCCGGGCCCACGGGCACCAGCGCGGCAAGGTGCTGCTTGGTCTGGATCACCACGCGCGCCACGCCGATGCGGCCGCTGCGCTGCAGCGTTTCGCGCAGCAGCGCATACACCTTGGCGCCGCGGTTGATGGGCGCCACGTAGTAGGGGCGCTCGAGGTAGAGAAACGGAATGCCGTTGGCGGGCACGAAGGTCTCGATCTCGATGGTCTGGGTGGTCTTGGGGTATGCGTCGGCAATTTCCTTGTCGCTCAGCACCACGTATTCGCCGTCTTCGTATTCGACGCCCTTGACGATGTTCTCGCGCGCGATCTCCTTGCCGGTCTTCTTGTTGATGCGCTTGTAGCCCACGGGGTCCATGGTGCGCTTGTCGAGCCAGTCGAAGTCGATGCTCTGGCTGGTGGTGGCCGAGTACAGCGCCACCGGGATGTGGACGAGGCCGAAGCTGATCGCGCCTTTCCACAGGACGCGCGGCGCGGGTGCTTTTTTCGAGACTGCCATGGACACACTCCTTCAGGCTCGAGACTTTGCGCCAAGGGCCTCCGGCCCGTGTAGGAGCGCTGCGGCGCCTGCCGTAAGGCGCGGCCCGGCTTTTCTCCCTCCCTTCCGGGGAGGGCCGGGGTGGGGGCAAGCGGCGTGTCTACTGGGCGCTCTGCCCGCCCCCATCCCAGCCTTCCCCAGAAGGGGAAGGAGCAGATGCTTCAGGCCACAGAGTCGAGCACGCGCTCGCTCGGCCGCGCGAAGTAGAACCACTCGGCGCCGGGCAGTGCCAGTGCGTTGGGGAAGACGATGAACCCGTCGTCCGGCGCGCTGACCAGCGTGCCGTCGTGGCGCATGCCGATGGGCTCGCCGCGCTGCACCGCATCGAAGGTGGCCCAGTCGCGCACGAAGCTGTCTTCTTCGTGCAGCCGGTCTGTCACGCTCGCCAGCCGCAGCAGTTGGGGCGGGCTGGGCGGCGCGGCTGGCATGCCTTGCGGCAGCTCCGCCATGCCGAGCAGCGCCAGCGCGCGGCGAATGGCGCGCCACGCCACCTCGGGGGCCTTCGGGTCCCGGTGCTGGCCGCATTCGAGCGTGACGCCGTAGCCGCCGCAATTGCGGATGTATTCGTTGGTGCCGCGGCCGAAGTCGATCGCGTCTTCGTCGACCGAAACGCCCGCGGAGCTGCGCGAGCCCTGCCGCATAGATGTCGAGCCAGCCTTCCACCACGATGGACGTGCCCAGGTGGAGCGCGAGCAGCCCCTCCTCGGCGGCGCGGGCAAAGGGTTCCAGCGGGCCGGTGTTGTCGCGCGGGCCGATCATCGCGAAGGCGTCGCCCTCGCTCTGGAAGGAATGCAGGTCGAGCAGCACGTCGTGCCGTTCGATGAGCGGGCACAGCACATTGGTCACCCGGCCTTCATAGTCGGCCGGCGCCTCGCTGGGCTTGAACAGGCGATTGAGGTTGCGCTCGCCCTCCCGCTGCAGGCGCCTCCGCGCGAGCGGATTGGCCACGGGCACCAAGGTGAGCTGGCCGCGCAGCAACTGGAGCGCGCCGCCGTCGAGCTCGGCCAGCACGCGCTCGATGCCCACGGTGCCGCAGGTTTCGTCGCCGTGCACCCCGCCCAGCACCAGCAGCCGCGGGCCGGGGTTCAGCGAGGCGAAGGTGTGGATGCGCAGGCTGTCGGTGGCGGCGCCGGCAAAAGGATCATCGGAAGACATCCGGCCGATTATTGCGGAGGGGTTGCCCTGTGCGCAAAGACGCTACTGGTTTCATAGCGGCGCGGCACGCCTACAGGGCCCGCCTCGGCTGTCCTACCGCCGCTGCCGGCCGAGCGGTGCAGGCTCGACTCATCAGATAGACACCGAGAGGAACACGCCATGAGCAGCAGCAAGCCCCGATCGAAAGACCCCGGCACACCGGACGACCCGGTGCGGGACGCCGGCGGCGGCAACACCAAGGTCGAGCAAGGAGGCGATTCGGCGCCGCGCCTGCCGCATGAGCGCGACCAGTCTTCCGACAGCCAGGAGGCGCAGGACGGGCAGCCGAGCGAGGTGGGCCGCAAGGGCCATGACGACATCGAGCGCGGCGCCGTCGATACCGACCGCGGCCCGGTGACGGACCGCGTCTACAACGACAAGGTCAAGCGCTGAGCTTGGTTTACTTTTTCTTGCCGACGCCGGCGAGCTGGTCGCGCATCGACGAGATCACCGCGCCGTAGTCCTTGGCGTTGAAGATCGCGCTGCCGGCCACGAAGGTGTCGGCGCCCGCGGAGGCCACGCGCGCAATGTTGTCGGCCTTGATGCCGCCGTCCACCTCCAGGCGGATGTCGCGGCCGCTCTGCTCGATGCGCTTGCGCGCGAGTTCGATCTTGCGCAGCGCCGAGTCGATGAAGCTCTGCCCGCCGAAACCCGGGTTCACAGACATGATCAGGATGAGGTCGATGTCGTCGATGGCCCAGTCCAGCGCCTCCAGACCCAGGCCCGGGTTGAACACCAGCCCCGCCTTGCAGCCCGCGCCCTTGATGGCCTGGATGCTGCGGTTGACGTGGGGCGATGCGTCGGGGTGAAAGCTGATGTAGTCGGCGCCCGCTTCCGCAAAAGACGCGGCCAGCGCGTCGACGGGCTGGATCATCAGGTGCACGTCGACCGGCACCGGCTCGCCGTCCGCCGTCTTGGCGTAGGGCTTCAGGGCCTTGCAGATCATGGGGCCGAAGGTCAGGTTCGGCACGTAATGGTTGTCCATCACGTCGAAATGGATCCAGTCGGCGCCGGCGGCGATGACCTTGGTCAGTTCGTCGCCAAGATGCGCGAAATCGGCGGAAAGAATGGAGGGGGCGATGCGGAACGGCGTGCTCATGCGCCGATTGTCGCAGCCGCCGCAAAACCCGGAAAGCCGTGCAAGAGAAGGCTCCAGTTACCATCGCGCGCATGTCACACAGCCCCTTCAGCGTCCAGGTCGAGCCCCGCTACCTGGCCGACCAGTCCTCCGCCAAGGACAACATCTACACCTTCTCCTACACGATCACCATCTCGAACGTGGGCCAGGTGGGTGCGCAGCTGATCGCGCGCCACTGGCTCATCAACGACGCTTCCGGCCATGCGCAGGAAGTCAAAGGCCTTGGCGTGATCGGCCAGCAGCCGCTCCTGGCGCCGGGCGAATCGTTCCGCTACACCAGCGGCTGCCGCCTGCAGGCGCCGAGCGGCACCATGCACGGCAGCTTCTTCGTGGTGACTGAAGAGGGCGAGCGCTTCGACGTGCCGGTTCCGATGTTCGTGCTGGAAGCCGACATTGGCGGCGCGCCTGTCTCGCGCGTATTGCACTAGTACTCCCCCAGGCTTCGCGCACTGCGTGTCGCTTCTCCCCCCCCTCGCCGGGGGCAACACCAGAGGCCCGGCAAAGCCGGTTCCTCGGTGTTTCTGGTATTTGGTTTTCCGTTTTCACATTTTTTATGGCTGCTGCATCGCATGACCTGCAGGGCCTGTTGGCCCGGCTTGATCCGACGGCGGACGTGGCGCACCGCCATGTCTGGCTGATCGACGTTTTCGACTGGCTTCGCGGCGACCGCGCGTCACCGCAGGCCGCCGTGGGGCGCGTGTCGCTGCTGCTCGACGCAGTGGAGGCGCGGCCCGAGCTGCGCGAACGGCTGCGCGCGTGGTGGCACGCGTTCACGCAGGCGGTCGACCTGACCACGCTGCTGGCGGACTACGGTTTTGCGCCGCGCACTGCGTTTGTGAGCGAGCTCACCGAACGCCTTCGACGGAAAATCCTGCCCGGCACGCCCGAGACCACCGACGCGTCGGACCTCTTTCGCATGGTGCTGCCCGGCGTGTTCGACGCGGGCTGGATCGCGCTGCTCGACGAAACCCAGCTTGCCCGCATCGGCGCCCTGCTCGCCGACGCAACCCTGGAGGCCGACGGAACGCCTCGCTGGCGCCACACGGTGATGGACGCGGTCACCTACTGCAGCAGCCAGGTGGTGGCGGCCGGCTTCTCGCCCGAGCTTCGCCTGCGCACCAGCGTGGAGCATCACGAGGCCCGGCCGTTCCACGCGCTCATGGCCGACCTGGACGAATTGCGCGAGCAGATGTTCGAAAAGCCCGCGGGCGAAGAAGGCGAAAAGGGCGATGCGGCGCTGCAAGCCGCCTTCCTGGCCTTTCGCGACCGGCTCGACGCCTGCCGTGCCAGTGCCTCGTCGGTCTATGCGCACTTCGAGGACAACGGCATTTCGGTCGGCTTGGTGTTCCGGCTGCGCCAGCTGCGCGAGCGGGTGCTGCGCATCCGCGAGCTGCTCGACTGCCTGATGCCGGCCGCGCCGGCGCCCAACGTGGCGCGGCTGGTGGGCCGGCTGGTGCTGGCGGGCGGCGAGCGCAACAGCATCCGCGCGCTGATTGCATCGAACTCGTCGATGCTTGCGGCCCGGGTGACCGAGCGCAGCGCCGAAACCGGCGAGCACTACATCACGCGCGACCGCGCGAGCTACCTGCAGATGGTGCGCAAGGCCGCGGGCGGCGGCGCGCTCACCTCATTGACGGTGCTGCTCAAGTTCAGCATCTATGCCATTGGCCTGTCGGCGTTCTGGAGCGGCTTCTGGTCGGGCCTGATGTATGCCGCCAGCTTCGTCGCCATCCAGCTGCTGCACCTGACCCTGGCCACCAAGCAGCCCGCGATGACGGCGCCCGCCATGGCGGCGCGCCTGCGCGACATCAAGACCGACGCCGCGGTGGCCGATTTTGTCGACGAGGTGGCCAACCTGGTGCGCTCGCAAGTGGCGGCGGTGCTGGGCAATGTGGGTGTGGTGGTGCCGGCGATGCTGGGGTTGGCGCTTCTGGTGCAGCTCGCGCTTGGCCGCCCGCTGCTCGATGCGGCGCATGCCGCGGCCACGCTGCAATCGCTCTCGCTCTTGGGCCCCACCGCGCTCTACGCTGCGCTCACGGGCGTGCTGCTGTTTGCCGCCAGCATCGTCGCGGGCTGGACAGAAAACGCCTTTGTCCTGCACAGGCTGGACTCCGCCATGCGTTACAACCCTCGCATCGGCGCTTTTCTGGGTGCCGCCCGTGCCCGCCGCTGGGCCACCTTCATGCGCACACACATCTCGGGCTTCGCTTCCAACATTTCGCTCGGACTCATGCTTGGCCTGCTGCCCGCATTCGCGGGTTTCTTCGGGCTAGGCCTGGACGTGCGCCACGTGACACTGTCAGCCGGGCAAATAGCCGCGGCCGCGGCCTCCGTGGGCATGCCGGTGCTCCAGCAGCCCGCGCTGTGGTGGGCGGTGGCGGCCATCCCGGTGATCGGTGCGCTCAATGTGAGCGTGAGTTTCTATTTCGCATTCCGTCTGGCCCTGCGCGCGCACAGCGTGAGCCTTGGTGACCGCGCGCGCATCCGCAGCGCCATCTGGGCACGCTGGCGCAGCCGGCCCGTAAGCTTTTTTCTACCTGCATGAATTTGACGAGTCTCTTCAACGACCTGCTGGGCTTCTGGTCCGAGTGGCTGCGCCCCTCGGCGGGCCTGCCCACGGTGCTTTGGTCGCTTTTGCTGGCCGCCGCGGCGGCTTCCGGCCACCTGGTGCAGCGCTACCTGGGCCTGCCCAAGGTGGTGGGCTATTCGATCGTCGGCGCGGTGGTCGGCTTTGCCGGCTTCGAGGGCGCCATCTGGCCGCTGCGCGGCATCAGCCTGTTCCTGCTGGAGCTGGGCGCCGCCGTGGTGCTGTTCGAAGCCGGCGGCCGGCTGCCGCTGCGCTGGTTCCGCCACAACCCGATGGTGCTGGGACAAAGCCTGCTGGAAGCCACGCTCACCTACTTCGGCGTGCTGTGGACGCTGCAGCTGCTGGGCCTGCCCGACCCGGTGGCCAACCCCATCGCACTGATGGCCATCGTCGCCTCGCCGGCCGTGCTGAGCCGCGTGATCATGGACACGCGCGCCTCGGGCCCTGTGACCGAGCGCGCCATGACGCTGGCCACGCTCAACACCTTCTATGCGCTGGCGCTCGGCTATGCGCAGGCGGGCCTCATCGAGCGCGCGCCGCAAACCCTGCTGCAAAAGCTCTATCCGGTGGCGGTGGTGCTTGGCCTGTCTTTCGTGATCGGCGCCATCCTGGCGCTGGCGCTTCGCACGGCGCTGCGGTTCATGAGCCCGACGAGCGAGAGCACCTCGATCCTGCTGCTCGCGCTCATTGCGGCCGGCGCCGCGCTCACGGCGCACGTCGGCGGCTCCGCACCGCTCGCCGCGCTGATCGGCGGCGTGCTGCTCAAGACCCTCAACCCCAAGCCCTGGGCCTGGCAGCGGCAGCTCGGCACGGCCGCTTCGCTGCTCACCATGCTGATGTTCGTGCTGGTGTCCATCGTGGCGGCGCAGGCCGACTGGACGTTGCCCGTTGCCAGCGTGGTGCTGGCCGTGATCGTGGTTCGCCTGTTTGCCAAGATCGCGGGCGTGGCCATTGCCAACCCCGGCAGCGGCGCCAGCTGGAAGCAGGCCTTCTGGGTTGGCTGCGCGATGTCGCCGCTGTCGTCGATTGCGCTGTTGATCGCATCCAACTTCACCACCGCGTCGCCACTGCTCGGCACCATGATCACGCAGGTGGCCCTGCCCTCGATTCTCCTCATGGAGGTGATGGGCGCCGTGCTCGCCACCGTGGCCATACACGCGGTGGGCGAAAGCTCGGTGCCCTGGGCGCCACAGGCTTTCAGCACCACGGAGGACACGCAGCGATGACCGCGTCCACTGGCTTTCCCGACAGCTCCAACGCCCCTCTCGTTCCCGGCACGGTGGACAGCGACGACTTCCGCTCGCCGGCGCTTCCCGCGGACCCCGCGAGCCGCGTGGTCAAGCTGGAGCCCTTCAACCGCTCCGAAGCGCTGTCGCTCGGCGTGGAGCTGGAGCTGCAACTCGTCAACACGCACGACTACGACCTGGCGCCCTATGCCGAGGACATGCTGCGGCTGATGGCGCAAACGCCCCTGCCCGGCAGCGTGGTGCCCGAGATGACCTCGAGCATGATCGAGATCTCGACCGACATCTGCCATTCGGCGCAGGACGTCATCAAGCAGCTTTCGCCCATTCGCGAGGCGCTGATCAAGAACGCCGACAAGCTCAACATCGCGGTGGTGGGCGGCGGCACGCATGCGTTCCAGCAATGGCATGAGCGGCGCATCTACGACAAGCCGCGCTTTCGCGAGCTGTCGGAGCTGTACGGCTACCTGAGCAAGCAGTTCACCATCTTCGGCCAGCACGTACACATCGGCTGCCCCGATGCGGACGCGGCCTTGCTGATGCTGCACCGCATGTCGCGCTACATCCCGCACTTCATTGCGCTGTCGGCCTCGTCGCCGTTCGTGCAGGGGCAGGACACGCAGTTCGACTCGGCCCGGCTCAACTCGGTGTTCGCGTTTCCGCTCTCGGGCCGCGCGCCCTTCACCTTGAGCTGGAAAGAATTCGAGGCGTATTTCGAGCGCATGACCCGCACCGGCGTCGTGCGCAGCATGAAAGACTTCTACTGGGACATCCGGCCCAAGCCGGAGTTCGGCACCATCGAGATCCGCGTGTTCGACACGCCGCTCACGGTGGAGCGCGCCGCGGCGCTGGCGGGCTACGTGCAGTCGCTGGCCGCGTGGTTCCTGCAGGAGCAGCCCTTCGAGCCGACGGAAGACGACTACCTGGTGTACACCTACAACCGCTTCCAGGCCTGCCGCTTCGGGCTCGACGCGGTGTATGTCGATCCCGCCAGCGGCCAGCACATGCCGCTGCGCGACCACATCCTCATGACCATGACGCAACTCGAATGGCACAGCGAGGCGCTCAACGCCACGCAGGCGCTCGGCGAACTGCGCACCAGCGTGGAAGCCAACCGCAACGATGCACGGTGGCTGCGCGAGAAGCAAGGCAAGGAGCGCCTGCTGGCCGAGGTGGTGCGGCAGGCGGCGCTGCGCTTTCGCGGCGCGGCCTGAGCGCGCCGCAGGGAGCGCTGTTCAGGCGGCCACCGCCTCCTGCGAGAACTGCCTGCGGTACGCCGTGGGAGAAATCTTGAAGGCCGCGACGAAGTGCTTTCGCAGCGACACCGCCGAGCCGAAGCCGGCGTCCGTCGCCACGCGCTCGACCGGCTTGCCGGTGGTCTCCAACAGCCGCTGCGCGAGCGCCAGGCGCTGGTTCTGCAGCCACTGGCCGACCGTGGTGCCAGTGGCTTCGCGAAAGCGCCGCGTGAAGGTGCGCCGGCTCATCAGCGCGCGACTGGCAAGCTCGTCCAGCTCATGCGGGCTGTGCAAATGGCGGCCCAGCCATTCGAGCAGCGGCGCAAGGCGGTCGCTTTCCGCGGCGGCGGGCACCGGCCGCTCGATGTACTGCGCCTGCCCGCCCTCGCGGTGCGGCGCAACCACCATGCGCCGCGCGGCGCGGTTTGCCGCCTCTGCGCCGTAGCGCACCCGCAGCAGATGAAGACAGCAGTCGATGCCTGCGGCCGTGCCGGCGGAAGTGAGCACATCGCCGTCGTCGACATACAGCACTTCGGGCTGCAGCGTGACCTTGGGGTATTGCCTGGCAAAGGCCTCGGCCAGGTTCCAGTGCGTGGTGGCCGGCCGGCCGTCGAGCAGGCCCGCTTCGGCCAGCACGAACGCGCCCAGGCACAGTCCCACCACGACGGCACCGCGCCGGTGCGCCGTCTGCAGCGCGTGGATCAGCGCAGGCGGCGCGGCCCGCATGTCGTCGCGCCATGAAGGAACCACCACGATCTGTGCCTTGCGGATCGCCTCCAGGCCGTGCGGCACCGTCAGCGTGAAGCCGGCATTGGTGCGCAGCGGCCCCGGCTCGACCCCGCACACCAGCAGGCGAAAGCGCGGGTCGCCCGCCTCGGTGCGGTCTTCGCCGAAGACCATGCACGGCACCGACAGGTGAAAGGGGCTGATGCCGTCGAAGGCGACGACGGCGATGGTTTCCGCAGATTTTTGAGCCATGGCCCGATTTTATCGATGAATGGCTTTCGGGCCACTTTCTCCGGCGCGCCCAAGCGGGAAGAATCAAGCCATCGCAACACAACCACAGCCAGGAGCCACACACCATGAGCAACCCCACACCGCGTCGCGCCCTCGTCGTGATCGACGTGCAGAACGAGTATTTCGAAGGCGGCGGCCTGCCGATCGAATATCCGCCCGTCGAAGAATCGCTGCCGAACATCGCCAAGGCCATGGACGCCGCTCGGGCGGCCGGCACGCCCGTGGTGGTGGTTCGCCATCACGCACCCAAGGGAGCGCCGGTGTTCCAGGCCGACACCCACAACGGCGAACTGCATCCTGAAGTTGCAAAGCGCCCGCGCGACCACCTGATCACCAAGACGTTCCCCAGCGTGTTCACCGGCACCGACTTTGCCGACTGGCTCGCGCGCCATGAGATCGACACGCTCAGCGTGGCCGGCTACATGACGCAGAACTGCCATGCGTCCACCGTGTTCGAGGCCATGCACCGCGGGTTGAACGTGGAGTTTCTTTCGGACGCGACCGGCGCGCTGCCCTACGAGAACGCGGCCGGCAAGGTCAGTGCCGAGGAAATCCACCGCGTGTTCAGCGTCGTGTTCCACAGCAACTTTGCGGCCGTGGCGAGCACCGAGGCATGGATGGCCGCCCTGCAGGCCGGCCAGCCGATCGAGAAGGACAACGTGGTGATGTCGAACCGCCGCGCGCGGGGGTGAGCACCGCCCGGCGTTCGCGGACGCCGCAGCGCTTATGCTCGCCCCATGGGTGAATTCGACCTGATCACACGCTACTTCAAGCGCCCCGCCAAGCGCTCCCCGCTCGGCGTGGGCGACGATTGCGCATTGCTCGCGCCCGGGCAGGGCATGCAACTGGCGGTGTCTTCCGACATGCTGGTCGAAGGCCGGCACTTTCTTTCGACGGTCGATGCGGCGCGGCTCGGGCACAAGGCGCTGGCGGTGAACCTCAGCGACCTTGCGGCCTGCGGCGCAAAGCCCTTGGCCTTCACGCTTGCCCTCGCGCTGCCCGGCATCGACGAGCCCTGGCTCGAAGGCTTTTCGCGCGGGCTCTTCGCGCTGGCCGATGCGCACGGCTGCGAGCTTGTGGGCGGCGACACCACGCGCGGCCCGCTCAATATCTGCATTACCGTGTTCGGCGAAGTGCCGGCCGGTGCGGCGCTGCTGCGCTCTGGCGCGCGCGCGGGCGACGACATATGGGTCAGCGGCACGCTGGGCGATGCGCGGCTGGCGCTTGAAGTTTTTCGCGGCACGCTCGCATTGCCGGCCGATGTCTTCGCGCAGGCACGCATGCGCATGGAGCAGCCCACGCCGCGTGTCGCATTGGGGCAGGCCTTGCGCGGCATCGCCTCGGCGGCGGTGGATGTGAGCGATGGGCTCGTCGGCGACCTGGGCCATATCCTCGCGTCGAGCCGGGTGGGCGCCACGCTCGATGCCGACGCGGCCACGAGCACGGTGGCCGCCGCATCGGCGCCCGGCCTCGGCATCGAAGCACTGCGCACCTGCGCGCTTTCGGGCGGGGACGACTACGAACTGGTTTTTACCGCCGCGCCCTCCGCGCGCGCTGCGGTCGAACAAGCCGGCAAGGAGAGCTTCACGCGCGTGACGCGCATCGGCCGCATCGATGCCGAAGCGGGCCTGCGCATCGTGGACGCGAGCGGCTCACCGGTCGCGCAGCGATTCGGCTCGTTCGACCACTTCGTCTGATCAGCCCCCGCGGACCATTGCCTGCATTTTTGTTTGCGCGGCATTGATGGCCTTCGAGTGGCCGTTGAGGTCCTGCAGCATCTTGTTGAGCTGCGCTTGCACCGCGGGGTCGGTCACGGCCATGGTCGAGCCGGAGACCTGGATCTTCGACTTGTTCTGCTCGATGTAGTCGCCCACGGCCAACGCGCCGTCGAACACCGCGTCGAGAGCGGGGAACACTTCCTTGAAGGTGGCGGCCGGCGCCGTTACCGTCTTTTCATAGGCCTTGTCGTACACCTGCTTCAGGTCGTCGGGCTGCTTGAGCTTGGCGCGCGCGGCGTCGGCCTTGGCAAGCTCCTGGTCGAGCGCGGTGCGCAAGCCGCCGAGGCCGTCTTTCGCGGCCTTGAGGTCGTCGCGCCGCGATGCCAGGTCGGCAACGGAGCGCAGCGAGCCCTTGGCCATGACCTGGGTCATGGGCTGGCTGACGGACTTGTTCATGCCTTCGTTGAAGTCGGCAATCACCGCGTAGTGCTGCGCATAGTCGCCGAAGGAGGCCTTCTCGTCGGCGTTGGGCGCGGGCACGCGAAGGCCCGGCTTGTCGAGCACGCGGGTCTGCAAGAAGCCGATGAATGCGGTGCGCTGCTCGGCCTCCTTGTTGCCGCAGGCGGCAAGCAACAGACTGAATGCGAGACACAGGCACAACGCGTTGAAACGGACCAGGGTTGTTTTCATGATGAGTGGGCTTTCGCGCTTGAATGAGGCGCCAAGCATACGGCCCGTGCCTGCCGCGGAAGGAAGAGAAAAGAACTACAACGACTGCTTCAGCACGTCGATGAAGCTGCGCGCCGCCGCCGACAGCGAATGCCCGCGCTTGGTGACCACCGAGATGTCGCGCGCCACGCGCGGCGCGCTGAGCACCTTGATCACCAGCGTCGGATCGTTCGCGGCGCGGGCAAAGGCCGAGGGCATGATCGACGGTCCCATGCCGCTGGCGGTCATCCACAGGGCCGTTGAAAGAAACGAGACCTCGTTCACCACGTCGAGCGCCACGCCGGCATCGGCCGCGGTGCCGTCGATGAGCGGCCGCACGCCGTAGCCCGGCCGCACGGTAATGACGGGGTGGCGCCCGAGATCGCTCCAGCGGACCACGCGCGCATTGGCCAGCGGATGATCGCTGCGGCACACCAGCGCGAGATGGTCGCGCATGAGCCGCTGCGTCTCGACCTCGGCGCCGGGCCGCTCGGGCGTGCCGATGCCGAAATCCACATGCTCGCCGAGGATGCGCGAAATGAACTGGTCGGGCGCGCAGTCGTTCACCAGCACGCGCACCTTGGGATGCTGCTCGGCAAACACGCGCATCGCATCGGGCAGGAGCAGCGCCGCAAGGGTGGGTGTGATGGCCAGCGTCACGCGCCCGCGCTCGAGCGTGCTGAGTTCGCGGAAATCGGCCGAGAGCGAATCGACATCGCGCAGCACGCGCTCGACCGTGGAGAGCATTTCTTCCGCGGCGGCGGTGGGTTTGAGCGAACGCGTGGTGCGGTCGAACAGCCGCGTGCCCAGCCCTTCCTCCAGCTGGCGGATCAGCATGCTCACCGCCGATTGCGTGACGAAGAGCTTTTGCGCCGCCGCGCTGAGCTGTCGCATCTGGTAGACGGCAAGAAATGCACGCAACTGGCGCAGCGTAGGACTGAAGTTCGCGTTCATTAGAAAAGATGATATTTGATGCGGAATTCCTTGATTTACGGATGAATGCTGGCATCGTCCAATCGGCATCAAACAAGACCAATATTCAAGGAGTGATTCGATGACTGCAACCATGGCCTGCCAGGCACATGCGCTTCGCCGGCAGCTACTGCTGCTGGGCACGGCCTGCGCACTGCTGACCGTTACCGCCCACGCGCAGGCACCCGCCGCCGGCGACTTTCCCGACAAGCCCATTCGCATGGTGGTGACCTTTCCGCCTGGCGGCAGCGCCGACGGCGTGGTGCGCATGCTGGTGCCGCGCATGAACGAGAAGCTCGGCCAGCAGGTGGTGGTGGACAACCGGCCCGGTGCCGGAGGCAACGTGGGCCTTGCGCTGGTGGCCAAGGCGCCCGCCGACGGCTACACGCTGGGTGTGGGCGCGGCCGGCGCGCTGTCGGCCAACACGAGCCTGTATCCGCAGATGCCCTTCGATCCGCTGAAGGACTTCAGGCCGGTGGGCATGCTTGCGGCCATTCCGTTCGTGATCGTCGGACACCCTTCCGTGGCTGCAAAGACGCAGCGCGAATTGATTGCACTTGCAAAAGAAAAGCCGGGCTCGCTCTCCATCGGCCATGGTGGCAACGGCACGGCCATGCATCTCTCGGCCGCGCTGTTCTCGCAAATGGCGGGCATCAAGCTGGTGGAGGTGCCCTATCGCGGCTCGGGGCCGGCGGCACTCGATGCACTGGCGGGCCAGATACCGCTTGCGGTGGTCGACCTGCCTTCGTCGCTGCAGCAGATCAAGGCCGGCAAGCTGGTGGCATTCGCCGTGACAAGCCCAGAGCGGCTTCCCATGCTGCCCGACGTGCCGACCGTGGCCGAGGGCGGACTGCCCGGCTACGACTCGACCGGCTGGTTCGGCGTGGTGGCGCCAGCCGGTACGCCTCCACATGTGGTGGCAAGGCTCAATGCCGAAATCAATGCCGCACTGGCCGACGAGCAGAACAAGGCCGCGATGCGCAACCTTGGCGTGGAGCCCTCGCCGGGCACGCCGGAGGCCTTTGCCGCTTACATCCGCACCGAAACGAAGAAGTGGGCCAAGGTCATCCAGGACGCCCGCATCAAGCTTGACTGAAGGGGTTCAACAGACCATGACAGACAAGAATCTCGAAGCCGACGTGCTGATCGTCGGTGCGGGCCCGGTGGGCCTTACGCTGGCCATGGACCTGGTCTCGCACGGCCTCTCGGTCATCATTTGCGAAACCCGCCGGTTCGCCGAGGCGCCGAGCGTGAAGTGCAACCACGTGTCCTCGCGCACCATGGAGCAGTTTCGCCGCCTGGGCGTGGCGCAGAAGCTGCGCGACGCGGGGCTGCCGGCCGACTATCCCAACGACGTGGTGTTTCGCACCAGCGCCACGGGCGTGGAGCTCGCGCGCATTCCCATTCCGTGCCGGCGCGACCGGTATACCGAAACCGAAGGACCGGATGCGCGCTGGCCCACGCCCGAGCCGCCGCACCGCATCAACCAGATCTACCTGGAGCCGATCCTGCTCAGGCACACGGCGGCGCTGCCCGGCGTGCGGTTGCTGAACCGCACGCAGTTCACGGCGCTCACGCAAGACAGCGGCGGTGTGAGCGCCGCAGCCCTCAATCTGGACAGCCACGCGACGCACACCATTCGATGCCGCTACATGGTGGGCTGCGACGGCGGCAGCTCCGCCGTGCGCAAGCAGATCGGCGCGCAACTGGAAGGCACGGCCGTGATCCAGCGCGTGCAGTCGACCTTCATTCGCGCGCCGCAGCTGCGCGCGCTCATGCCAGGCAAGCCCGCGTGGTCTTATTACGCAATGAACCCGCGCCGCTGCGGCACGATGTTTGCCATCGACGGGCAGGAAACCTGGCTGGTGCACAACCACCTGAACGCCGACGAGCCCGAGTTCGATTCGGTCGACCGCGACAGGTCGCTGCGCGAAATCCTGGGTGTGGGGCCTGATTTTTCGTACGAGATCATCAGCAAGGAAGACTGGGTGGGGCGCCGACTTGTGGCCAACCGCTTTCGCGAAGGCCGCGTGTTCCTTGCGGGCGACGCGGCGCATTTGTGGGTGCCCTACGCGGGATACGGAATGAACGCGGGCATTGCCGATGCGCTCAACCTTTCGTGGCTGCTCGCGGCCTGCGTGCGCGGCTGGGGCGACGAAGGCATTCTCGATGCCTACGAAGCCGAGCGCCTGCCGATCACCGAGCAAGTGTCGAACTTTGCGATGGAACATGCGCAGAAGATGATTCGCGCACGCCGCGCCGTGCCGCACGACATCGAGGCACCGGGCCCCGAGGGCGATGCGCTGCGCGCCGAGATCGGCCGCGAGGCGTACGAACTCAACGTGCAGCAGTTCTGCTGCGCGGGCCTGAACTTCGGCTACTTCTACACCGGCTCGCCGATCATCGTGGCCGATGGCGAGCACACCGCGCCGGCCTATTCGATGGGCGGCTTCACGCCCTCCACCGTGCCGGGCTGCCGCGCGCCGCACTTCTGGCTTGGCGATGGGCGCTCGCTCTACGACGCCTTCGGGCCGGGCTACACGCTGCTGCGCTTCGATCGCAGCGCGGATGTATCGGCGCTCGAGCGCGCGGCGCGCGCCTATGACATGCCGCTCACCGTGGTCGACATCGAGGCGGCCGAGGTGCCGGCCGCGTACATGCACCGGCTGGTGCTGTGCCGCGCCGACCAGCACGTGGCCTGGCGCGGTGCCTATGTGCCGCCCGACGCCTATGAACTGGTGGCGCAGCTGCGCGGCGAGAGGCGGCATCTTCAGGGCCGCAGGCGGCTGCTGAGGTGGGAAGGCGTGATTGCCTGAGCCGCGCCGCGCGCGCTCATCGACTGCGTGCGGCGGTCGCGAAGCGGGCGACGAGCCATGCCGCGAGCGCCGGTGCGAGCGCGAAGCTCGCGAACAGCCAGAAGGCAGCCGAGCGCGCACCCGCCACGCCGCCCGGAGCGGTGAGGCCGGCCGCGTTTGCCACCAGCCCCGCAACCGCCGCGCCCACGGCCATGCCGTAGAGCTGCACGGTCGTGATGGAGGCGGAGGCCAGGCCTTCCTGCCCCGCCGGCGCGAGCGACATCACGCGCGTGACCAGGTGCGGCCAGCCGATGCCCACGCCCAGCCCGACAGCGCCCAAGGCGATGGCGACCAGCAGTGTTTCGGCACCCGCGGCAAGGCGGCCATGCCCCGGCATCAGCACGGCCAGCGCCGCCAGGCCCAGCGCGCAAGCCACCGGCCCCGCGCGCAGCATGCGATCGGCGCCCGCGCCGCTGCGCCCCGACGACAGCAGCGAACCCGCGCTCCAGCCGCCTGCCATGGCCGCGGTGAGGTAGCCCGCCAGCAACGGCGAGTGCCCGTGCAGCAATTGCAGGAAGTACGGCACGAAGATTTCGGTGGTGGTGCCGATCATCAGCAGCACCACGCCGGCATAGATGGCGCCCATCGGCGCGCGCACCGCATAGGCGCCGGTCGGCAGCAACCGCACCGCGGCGCGCCCGTCCACCCGGGTGGCGGCGACGCCGAGCCCGAGCCCCGCCGCCACGCCGACGGCCTGCCAAGCCAGCACGGGCGCGAACTCGCTCGCCGCGATCAGCAGCACCGACGCCGCCAGCAAGCCGATCTGCAATGCGGGGATGCGCGGCATGCCGGCGGGGCGCACATGCCGCACGCCCGCAGCGGGCCGCAACTGCACCGCGACCAAAAGCGCTTGCAGCGCCGCCAGCGGCAACAGCGACCAGAACGCCCAGCGCCAGTGCCCCGCCTGTGCGAACAGGCCGCCGACCGCCGGGCCGCAGAGCGTGGCCACGCCCCACATGCCCGACACCAGCGCCACCGCGCGAGACCACAGCCGCGGCGCGAACACCAGCTGGATCAGCCCATAGCTCAGCGCGGCCAGCAGGCCGCCGCCCACCCCTGCACCGTGCGGCCCGCGAGCAGCCACGGCATGGCCGGCGCCAGCGCGCAGCCGATCGACCCGGCGGTGAATGCCGCCAGCGCCGCAAGGCATGCACCGCGCGGCCCCAACGCGGCGAGCAGGCGCACCGAGAGCGTGGCGCCGACGATCGATCCGACCACGAAGAGCGTGGTGCTCCAGGCATACCAGTCGAGCCCGCCGATTTCGGCGACCACCGAGGGCAGCACCGTGGTCACGATGTGCACATTGACCGCATGCAGCGCCACGCCGCCCGTCAGCGCAACGGCGCGCCAGCCGTTGCGGCCCCGGAACAGGTCGCCCCACGCGGCAGTGGAGGGATCGGAAACCGGCAAAGCGGAATCGGCGGCGGAGCTGGGTGCGGCGGGTGCGGCAGGCATGGGGGCGGCGCCCCGGCAAAGGAGGCGAATGTCGAAAGAGGGCTCGATACTAGGCCGCGCCGATCAATTAAACAAGATAAAGCTTTGATAAATAGAGGGCTTAAGCCGGCCCGCGGATGCGCGACACTTCGCCGTGATGCAAGCCGTTCCTCCGCCTCCTTCTTCTTCCTCGTCTCCTTCATCGTCCGGCCCCATTCCGGTGGGAGCGCCCGGCCGGCCGACCAAGGCCTTCCTGCTCTCGCACCCTGCGCACTTCATTGCCCTGGGTTTCGGCTCCGGGCTGCCGCGCGTGGCACCGGGCACGGTCGGCACGCTCTGGGCCTGGGCGGCCTTCGTGGTCATGCAGCTGTGGTTCACGCCGGCCACCATCGGCTGGGTGATCCTCGCTTCGCTGCCCATCGGCTGGTGGGCCTGCAGCGTGACGGCGCGCCACATGGGCGTGGCGGACCCGGGCAGCATCGTGTGGGACGAAGTGGTCGCGTTCTGGATCGTGCTCTGGCTGGTTACGCCGGCCGGCCTTGTCGCGCAGGCGGTGGCGTTCGGGCTGTTCCGCTTCTTCGATGCCGCCAAGCCGGGGCCGGTGGCCTGGGCGGACGGGCTGTTCAAGCAGCGCGATGCCGCCGAGGTGCGCTGGTGGCGCGCGGGCTTCGGCATCATCCTCGACGACCTGGTGGCGGCGTTCTGCACGCTGCTGGTCATTGCGCTCTGGCGCGCATGGTGAACTCGATGGAACCCTCGGCCCCCTTCAACTTTCTTGCCGACCTGGACACGCCCGCCCTCGTCGCCGCCACGGCCGGGCTGCTGCTGAAAAAAGGCTGGATGCTCGCCACGGCCGAAAGCTGCACCGGTGGGCTCATCGCCGGCGCCTGCACCGAACTGGCGGGCTCCAGCACCTGGTTCGAGCGCGGCTTTGTCACCTATTCGAACGCCGCCAAGACCGAGTTGCTGGGCGTCGATGCCGCGCTGATCGAAGCCCACGGCGCAGTCAGCGAACCCGTGGCGCGCGCGATGGCCATGGGCGCCATCGCGCATTCGGCCGCACGCGTGGCGGTGGCCGTGACCGGCGTGGCCGGCCCGACCGGCGGCAGCCCCGACAAGCCGGTGGGCACTGTGTGGTTCGGCTGGTCGGTCGACGGGCAGGTGCGCACCGAGCGGCGCCGCTTCGACGGCGACCGCGCCGCGGTGCGCGCGGCCACGGTGCACTACGCGCTGCAAACGTTGGCCGGACTGCTCGGCCCCTAGACCAGAACGCGCGCCGCGAATGCCGCCGTCTATGATTTCGCGCTGCGCCGCATTTCGGCCACGCAGCCATCGCACGTCATCCATAAGAAAGACACTTCAATGACAGCAGCAGCCAATGCCCAGACCATCGAGCGCTTCTACGAGGCGTTCTCGCGGCTGGACGCCGCCACCATGGCCGCCTGCTATGCAAGCGATGCGCAATTCGACGACGAAGCCTTTTCATTGCGCGGGCGCCAGCAGGTGGGCGGCATGTGGCGCATGCTCTGCAGCGCAACCAAGGCCGGAGGTGCCGACGTGTGGAAGCTGACGTGGCGCGACGTGCATGCCGACGACACCAGCGGCCAGGCGCACTGGGACGCGCACTACCGTTTCAGCGCCACCGGCCGGCTGGTCGACAACAGCATCGACGCGCGCTTCGGCTTCACGCCCGACGGGCTGATTGCCGCGCACCGCGACAGCTTCAATTTCTGGGCGTGGTCGCGCCAGGCGCTGGGCGCACCCGGGCTCCTTCTCGGCTGGACGCCGATGCTGCGCAAGAAAGTGCGCGCCACCGCAGCCACCAATCTCGCCACCTATCTCGCACGCCAACCATGAGCAACAACCAATCTCGCCATCACCAACAACGAAGCCCAGCACCGCTACGAAGCCGCGCTCGAGGGCCAGCTTGCGGCCTACGCCGAATACAACCTGCTGACCGACGCCATCATGTTCACCCACACCGAGGTGCTGCCCGAGCACGAGGGCAAGGGCGTGGGCTCGGGCATTGCGCGGCATGTGCTCGATGAGGCGCGCGCCAAGGGCCTGCACGTGATTCCGGTGTGCCAGTTCATTGCCGGCTACATCCGCAAGCACCGCGAATACGCGGACCTGGTGCGGGCGGACGTCCAGCGCGCCTTCAAGATCTGAAGGCGGCGTGCGGCGGCTGCCTGGGTCAGGCGCCGTGGCACTTCTTGTACTTCTTGCCGCTGCCGCAGGGGCACGGGTCGTTGCGGCCGGGCTCCGCTTCCTTGCGGATGGTCTCGACCTTCGGCCCCAGGCTCTTCCAGAGCTGGCGCAGGTCGTACACGGCCCAGATGGCGGCGCCGAAGTCGTCCAGCCGCTGCTGGCTCACGCTGGGCGGGGCATCGTCGCTGTACATCGAGAGCGTGGGCTTGGCCTTGTCGTCCTCGGTGAGCGCAACGATGTTGTCGAGCGCGTCGTTCAGCATCTGCGCGGCTTCCTTGTCGCGCGGCGCGGCCCAGTCTTCGGGCCAGTTCTCGACCGCGTACATGAAACCCAGCGCCCACACCTGGGCGAACGAGGGGATTTCCTCGCCCTCGATCTCGGCGCGCTCTTCGTCCGGCAGCGAGGCGATGGCGCCGCGGGTGTCGAGCACCTCGGGCTGCCAGCTGCGCTCGTCCTCGAGCGACTCTACGTCGGCATCCAGGCCTTGCTCGATTTCGAGCCAGCGGCGCTTCCAGTTCCAGACGAATTCCATGTGCTGCGCGGGCACGAAGCCGTCGCCCAGCAGCACGGGCCAGTATTCGGAAGGTTCGATGGGGCGGCGGGTGCAGATCAGCGCGGCCATGAAGCCTTCGCAGAACTCCCACTGGGGAATTTCCTCGTCGTGCTCGCGCATGGCGTCCAGCGCCTGATCGAGGGCGTCGAAATCGTCGGGGCCGAGGGGAGCGGAAGCGGGCGCTGCGGCCTGGGGAGTGTCGTTGGTGTTGGTCATGGCAAGTTCCGGGCAGCCCTCTATGATGCAGCAGGCTCCGGCAGTCATTTCACCCCATGTCCACGATTATTCCGTTTCCGACGCGTTACAGCGCCTTTGCACTGTGCGTGGCGGGCCTTGTCGCCAGCCTGGCCGCCGTGCTGGTGTCCCCGCACCTGTGGTTCGCCTGGGTGGCGCTGGTGGTTTTCGGCGCGCTCAGCGCCACCGGCGTGCACGACTTGCGGCAGACGCGCCACGCGATCCTGCGCAACTACCCGGTCATCGGCCATTTGCGCTTTCTGCTCGAATTCATCCGGCCGGAAATGCGGCAGTACTTCATCGAGAGTGACTCCGAGGCCGCGCCGTTCTCGCGCGCCCAGCGCTCGCTGGTGTACCAGCGCGCCAAGGGCGACCCCGACAACCGGCCCTTCGGCACGCAGCTGAACGTGACCATTGCGGGCTACGAGTGGATCAACCACTCGATGCAGCCGACCAGGCTTGACAACCACGATTTCCGCATCGTGATCGGCGGCACGCCGCAGCCGACGGAGGCCAATCCCGCCCAGGTCTGCACACAGCCCTACAGCGCCAGCGTGTTCAATATTTCTGCGATGAGCTTCGGCGCGCTGTCGGCCAATGCCATCCTCGCCCTCAACCAGGGCGCCAAGATGGGCGGCTTTGCGCATGACACCGGCGAGGGCTCCATTTCGCAGCACCACCGCGTGCACGGCGGCGACCTGATCTGGGAAATCGGCTCGGGCTACTTTGGCTGCCGCAACGACGACGGCACCTTCAACGCCGAGCGCTTCAGCGCCAATGCGCGCGATCCGCAGGTGAAGATGATCGAAATCAAGCTGAGCCAGGGCGCCAAGCCCGGCCATGGCGGTGTGCTTCCTGCCCCCAAGGTCACGCCCGAGATCGCGGCCGCGCGCGGCGTGCGGGTGGGCGTGGACTGCATCTCGCCCTCCTCGCACAGCGCGTTCGGCACGCCCATCGAGATGATGCATTTCATCGCCAGGCTGCGCGAGCTTTCGGGCGGCAAGCCCACGGGCTTCAAGTTCTGCCTGGGCCATCCGTGGGAGTGGTTCGCCATCGTCAAGGCCATGCAGGCGACCGGCATCACGCCCGACTTCATCGTGGTGGACGGCGCCGAGGGCGGCACGGGCGCCGCGCCGGTGGAGTTCAGCGACCACGTGGGCGCGCCGCTGCAGGAAGGCCTGCTGCTGGTGCACAACACGCTCATCGGCGTGAACCTGCGCCACCGCATCAAGCTGGGCTGCGCCGGCAAGGTGATCACGGCCTTCGACGTGGCGCGCATGATGGCGCTGGGTGCCGACTGGTGCAATGCGGCGCGCGGCTTCATGATGGCGCTGGGCTGCATCCAGGCGCAAAGCTGCCACACCGGCCACTGCCCCACCGGCGTGACCACGCAAGACCCGGTGCGCCAGCAGGCGCTGGTGGTGCCCACCAAGGCCGAGCGCGTGCGCAACTTCCACCGCAGCACCCTGCATGCGCTGCAGGAGCTGGTGCAGGCCGCGGGGCTGGACCATCCGCAGCAGATCACCGCGCACCACATCGTGCGGCGCATCTCCGACACCGAGGTGCGGCTCTTGAGCAACCTGGTCATGCAGGTGCAGCCGGGCGCCCTGCTCGGCCCGCTCGACAAGCAGCACAACGTGTTCCGAACCTACTGGCCTCTGGCCAGCGCCGAGAGCTTCCAGCCCGTGACACAGGGGCCGCACGGCCTGGTGTCGAGTCTCGCGCTCGCCGCATGAACCCGTTGCGACGCGGCGGGTCGGCGCGATTGCAAAGCGCCAAGGGTGCGGCCTCGGCGCCGGCGCCGCTGGATGCCCAGCCATTCGTGCCGGGGCCGGGCGACTACGCCGAGTTTCTGCGCGCCGCCTTGCCCAAACAGCAGAAGAACGTCGCCAGCCACCGCCTGGGCAGCGAGCGCGTGTGGCTCAAGAAGGCCGGCCCGCGCCACGGCAAGTGGGGCTACCGCGTGATGGCGGCGGTCGCGCGCATGGCGCGGCTGGACATCATCAAGCCGGTGCCCAATCCGGGCGGCGAAGCGGCCATTGCCACCGAGGCCCGGCGCCTGCGGCAGTTGGCGGCGGCGGGCCTGCGCGTGCCCGCGGTGCTGGCGCAGCAACCGGACGGCCTGCTGATTTCCGACCTGGGTGAGAGCGGCCGCAACACCGTGGTGCTGCAGGAAAAGCTGGACCAGGCCGCGGCGGCCGGGCCGGCGGCGCTGCTGGCCGTGTGGCGCGAGGGGCTGGCCGCCATTGCCAGGGTGCATGTGCACGGCCAGCACCTGAGCCAGGCTTTCGACCGCAACCTGGTGCAGTGCCCCGACGGAGTCATCGGCTACATCGACTTCGAGGACGACCCCTCCGAAGTCATGACGCTGGCCGAGTGCCAGGCGCGCGACTGGCTGAGCTACCTGCACTCCACGGCCATGATGCTCGAGGCCGCGGCGCCCGAAGCCGCGGGCGTGCACTGGCACGCCGCGCTGGCCGAGGTGAGCGATGAAGTCCGCGGGCGCATCGCCGAGGCGGCCCGGCGCATGAAATGGGCGCAGCGCCTGCCCGCCAGCCGCCGATGGGGCCGCGACACGCAGCGCGTGCGCGCGGTGGCACGACTCCTGGGGCGATGGCACGGGGCCGGGGCGGCTTCGACCAACCGCTAGCCTTGGCCGGCTAGAACGCCAGCACCGCTTGCACCACCACGCCTTGCGCAGCGAGCCGCTTGCGCATCGTCAGCACGGCCTGGTCCTTGCTGAGCAGCCGTGCGCGCCGGGCGACCGCCAGGTCGATGAAGACCTGGTCGTCCGGGTCCTTGCAGACGCAGGGCGCGCGCGGCGGCGTTTCGGCAACCAGCTGCACGCGGGCATCGAACGCCGCCAGAACGCCTTGCGGCGCCAGGTTGCCGCGCGCCAGGCGGGCTGCGATGAGGGGGTAGCCGAGCACCCGCTCGAGCTCGTCGCGCATGGAGGCGGTGGCCAGCCAGCGCAACTCGCTTGCGGCAAGCGCGGCGGCCAGCGGCAGGCAATCGGGGTTGTCGAACACCAGCAGGTCGAGCGCGATGTTGGTGTCGATGACCACGAAGGCGTCGGGCGCGGCGTTTGCTGCTGCCGGAGAAATGGAAATTTGTGCGTTTGGAATAACCCCGATGTTGCACCATGCGCTATCGCAAACGCAAACGACGCAGTCCATTCACAATCTGCTCCCCGACCCCGTGCGCCGCGTCCTTCAACCCCTGACCATGAAACGAATTTTCCTGCTGCTCGCCCTCTGCGCCAGTCCGCTCGCCCATGCGGAATGGCTCACCCTGACCGGTTCGGCCGGGGAAGCGGGCAACACCTATGTGCAGGTCGACCCCACCAGCGTGGTGGTGGAAGGAAGCAAGCGCCTGGTGGCGGTGCGGATCAGCCTGGCCGAGCCCCGCACCGGCGACGACGGCCTGAAGTTCCGGTCCGTCGCGGCGAAGGCGAGCGTGGACTGTGACGCGCGCAAGGCGCGCTATGTGAGCGCCACCTATTTCGGGCAGCCGAACTTCGTCGGGCCACCGCTGTCGGTGCGCGAGTTCGATGAAGCCGACGTCCGTCCGATGAACTTTGCCGGCCTGCCAGGC
The DNA here is from genome assembly GCF_023195515.1 of Variovorax sp. S12S4. NCBI lineage: Bacteria > Pseudomonadati > Pseudomonadota > Betaproteobacteria > Burkholderiales > Comamonadaceae > Variovorax > Variovorax sp. S12S4. Next base: position 2,267,256 of record NZ_JALPKR020000002.1, on the reverse strand, counting down.
GACCTGGCCGTGCGGACGGTGAACGCCGCGTGCGGCGTGGGCGCGACGAAGTAGCCTGCCCGCCGCCTGACCCCAGGCTACTTGCGGGCCGAACCGGCCACCATGTCGAAGCGGAACAGCCGGCACTCGATGGGCCCGTTCCACATCGGCACGCGGCGCGATTCCTTGAGCCGCATCTGCTTGGGCAGCTTCAGGTCGGGCGTGAGCACCCAGGCGGTCCAGCCGGCGTAGTTCTTCTTCCAGTGCGTCGCAAGCTGCGGAAAGAACTCGCCGCCATCGCCACCTTGGCCGCCCTCGTCTCCCTCCCGCTGGCCGGAGGTCTGCGCGGCCTCACGGGCACCGAAGCGCGCCACGCCGCCCACCTCGATCCGCTCGCCGTAGGGCGGGTTGAGCATGATCACGCCGCCCTCGGCCGGCGGCATGCGCTGCAGTGCGTCGCCGCCGCGAAACTCGATGGCATCGGCAACACCGGCGCGCTCCGCGTTGCGCTCGGCAAAGTCGACCATGCGGTGCGAAACGTCGGAGCCGAAGATGGCGACTTCCTTGGGGGTGGCCGCCGATTCGGCTTCTTTCTTGATTGCGTCCCACACGTGCGGCTGGAACGGCAGCAGCTTCTCGAAGCCGAAGCGCCGCAGCCACCCGGCCGGAATGCCGCGCGCGATCTGCGCTGCCTCGATGGCGATGGTGCCGCTGCCGCAGCAGGGGTCGTACAGCGGTTCGCCGGCCACCGCGCCGGTTTCGGGGTTCCACCAGCCGCTGGCGGCCAGCATCGCGGCGGCCAGGGTTTCCTTCAGCGGCGCATCGCCCTTGTCCTGCCGCCAGCCGCGCTTGAAGAGCGGCTCGCCCGAGGTGTCGATGTAGAGCGTGCAGTGGTCGGTGGTCAGGTGGGCGAACACGCGGCAGTCGGGCCACTGCGTTTCGATGCTCGGGCGCACGCCGTTGGCCTTGGCGCGAAAGCGGTCGGCAATGGCGTCCTTGATGCGCAGCGTTGCAAAGTTCAGGCTCTGCAGCGGGCTGTGCTGCGCCGTGGTCTCGATCTTGAAGGTCTGCTTGGGCGTGAACCAGATCTCCCACGCCACGCCGCTCGCAATGGCGTAAAGGTCGTTTTCGCTGCGGTAGGGCGCATGGGCCAGCTCCACCAGCACCCGCTGGGCCAGCCGGCTGTGCAGGTTGAGCTTGAGCATGTCGCGCCACTCGGCGCGTACCCGCACGCCGCCGCGCAGCGCGAGCAGGTCTTGCCCCACACGGCCGGTGAGCGCATGGACTTCCTGCGCCAGGAGTTCCTCGACGCCGGCGGCGCAAGGCAGGAAAAGGGAAAGATCGTTCACAAGGGGTTCGCCATCGTCATCGGCTGCAGGGGGAATGCCATTGTCGCCGCCCTCGCGGCGCTTCTCTATATAGTGGCCCGAATCAACGTACAGCCACCGAAATCATGAACGACATCACGGTTCCCCTCCTGGGCATTGCGGGCGCGATGATCGTCGGGGCCATGAGCCCCGGCCCGAGCTTCGTCATGGTCGCGCGCACCGCCGTGTCGGCGTCGCGCGGCGACGGTTTGGCCGCCGCGCTCGGCATGGGCGCCGGGGGCATCGTGTTCGCCATTGCCGCGCTCGTGGGCCTGCAGGCGGCTTTCCTCGCGGTTCCCGCGCTCTACCTGGGGGTGAAGCTGCTCGGCGGGGCGTACCTCGTGTACCTGGGCATCCGCATCTGGCGCGGCGCACGCGAGCCGCTGGCCGTTTCGCAGGAAGAGGGTTCGCCCGGCACCCGGGGCAACGGATGGCGTGCGTTCCTGCTCGGCATGGGCACGCAAATCAGCAACCCGAAGACCGCCGTGGTCTACGCCAGCATCTTCGCGGCGTTTCTGCCGCGCGAAGTGCCACTGGCGCTGGCGCTCGCGGTGCCGGCCGTGATCTTCTGCATCGAGACGGGCTGGTATTCGATCGTCGCGCTGGCGCTCTCGTCGGCGGCACCGCGTTCGGCCTACCTGCGCTACAAGGCCTGGATCGACCGCGCGGCGGGCGGTGTGATGGTGCTGCTGGGCGTCAAGCTGCTGTCCGGGGCGCGGGGCGGCTGAGCGGCCCTCCGGCCGGCAAGCTTCGGCCTACAAGGCCTTGCGCAGGTTGGCCGGCGCGATGCGCAGCGCTTCGCGGTACTTGGCTACCGTGCGGCGTGCGCACTCGATGCCCTGCTCTTTCAGCATCTCGGAAATCTGGCTGTCCGACAGCGGCTTCTTGATGCTCTCGGAGCTCACGAACTGCTTGATCAGCGCGCGCACGGCGGTGCTCGACGCGTTGCCGCCGGTCTCGGTGCCGAGCGCCGAACCGAAGAAATACTTGAGCTCGACCGTGCCGAACGGCGTGGCCATGTACTTGGCCGTGGTCACACGCGAGATGGTCGATTCATGCAGGCCGAGCTCGTCGGCAATCTCGCGCAGCACCAGCGGCCGCATGGCGAGTTCGCCGTGCACGAAGTAGCTCTTCTGCCGCTCGACGATGGCATTGCTCACGCGCAGGATGGTGTCGAAGCGCTGCTGGATGTTCTTGATGAACCAGCGCGCTTCCTGCAGCCGCTGCGACAGCGCCTGGCTGCCCTCGCCCTTGTGCGACTTGAGCGCGCCGGCGTAGATGTCGTGCACGCGCAGGCGCGGCATCACCTCGGGGTTGAGCATGACGCGGAACTTGACGTTGGTGCCGCGGCCGATCTTGGTGACGATGACGTCGGGAATCACGATGTTGCGCTCGACGTCGACAAAACGGCGGCCCGGCTTGGGCTCCAGGCGCGAAATGATCTGCAGCGCCGAGCGCACCAGGTCTTCGTTGGTGCGGGTGAGCGTGGCCAGGCGCTTGAAGTCGCGCCGCGCGAGCAGCTCCATCGGCTGCTTGCAGATGGCTATGGCGGTCTTGCGGACCAGCGCCTGTTCCTCGGTCTCGTCCTTGCCGGCCAGCGCACGCAGTTGAATGCTCAGGCATTCGCCCAGGTCGCGCGCACCAACACCGGCGGGCTCCAGGCTTTGCAGCAGGCCGAGCGCCACCTGAAAGTGGTGGACCAGTTCGTCGAACTGGTCGTTGTCGTCGCCCGCAAGGCCCGAGGCCAGGGCGGGCAGCGAATCTTCGAGGTAGCCGTCGTCGTTGAGCGATTCGATCAGGAAGCGCAGCGCGGCGCTGTCGTTTTCGTTCAGGCGCAGGCTGAGCGCCTGACGGTGCAGAAAGGATTGCAGCGACTCCTGGCTGCGCGCGAGTTCGGTGGCGTCGGCACGCTCGTCGTCGCCGAGGTTGTTCTGCCGCGCGGGCGCATCGCCGCCCCACTCGCTGTCGTCGGGCGCCATGTCGACGGTGCCGTCGCCTTCCCAGTCGGGCTCGCGCTCGGCAATGTCGGCAGCGGGGGTGTCGGCGTCGGTGGCGGAGGTGCTGGTTTCGGCGGTGGAGGTGGTCGCGCTGCTGGCCGGCAGCGAAGCGAAGTCGCCCTCGCCGGCCTCCGCCGCTTCATCGCGCGGAGCGGGGGTGTCGACGGCGTCGAGCCCGAATTCCTCGCGCGCCGCTTCTTCCGCGGTGCGTTCGAGGAACGGGTTTTCGTCGAGCATCTGCTCCACTTCCTGGCTCAGTTCGAGCGTGGAGAGCTGCAGCAGCCGGATCGACTGCTGCAGCTGGGGCGTGAGCGCCAGGTGCTGCGAGACGCGAAGGGACAGCCCTTGCTTCATGGAGACCGACTCCTCCCTTACATCCGGAAGTGCTCGCCGAGGTACACCCTGCGTACTTCGGCGTTGTCGACGATCTCCGAGGGTGTGCCTTGTGCCAGCACATGCCCGTCGCTGATGATGAACGCGTGATCGCAGATGCCCAGCGTTTCACGCACGTTGTGGTCGGTAATGAGCACGCCGATGCCGCGCTCCTTGAGAAAGCTGATGATCCGCTGGATTTCGATCACCGCGATAGGGTCGATGCCGGCAAAGGGCTCGTCCAGCAGGATGAAGCGCGGCTGCGTGGCCAGCGCGCGGGCAATCTCGACCCGGCGCCGTTCGCCGCCCGAAAGCGCGAGCGCCGGGGAATCGCGGAGGTGGTCCACCCGCAGGTCGGCCAGCAGCGCGGAAAGGCGCTCTTCGATGCGCTGCTTGGTCAGTGGCGCGGGCTTGCCGTTGCCGTCGGGCTCGCGCTGGAGCTCGAGCACGGCGCGCACGTTTTCCTCGACGCTGAGCTTGCGGAAGATCGACGCTTCCTGCGGCAGGTAGCTCAGGCCCATGCGGGCGCGGCGGTGAATCGGCATGTGCGCGATGGGCTCGCCGTCGATGGTGATCTCGCCGGCGTCGGCCCGCACCAGGCCCACGATCATGTAGAACGAGGTGGTCTTGCCCGCGCCGTTGGGGCCGAGCAATCCCACGACCTCGCCCTTTTGCACGTCGAGCGAGACGTCCTTGACGACCTTGCGGCTGCCGTAGCTTTTTTGCAGGCCGCGCACCACCAGGCGGCTGCCCGGCGTGCCATCGGCGTTCTGGTTTCCGGCGTTTTCGATCACTTGCGCCCTTCCCCTTCGCCACCCAGGGTGGTGGTCGAGCGCAGGCCCGTTCCGGGCGCCGGCTGGGTTGCCGCGGGCGCGGGCTGTGCACCCGCGGCAGGCGCGGCAGCACCGGGCGCAGTGGCCGATTTGGGCGTGAGGATGGTCCTGACGCGTCCGCCCGACGGAGCATTCACGCCCGCATTCGGCGGCACGGTGGAGCCGTTGACCGTGTAGGTGTCGTTGCTCTGGTCGTAGACGATGAGCGCGCCGCTGCTTTCGTCGTTGGGCGTAGCGCCGATCAGGCGGCGCATGACGGCATTGCGGATGAACTTGACGTTGTCGGCGCGGCTGTCGTACTCGATGACTTCCGACTCGCCCTCGATCCACTCGTCGGGGGCGTTGCGCTTCTGCTTGTAATAGGCCCGCTTGCCGGGCGCCGCCGTGACCACGCCGTACTGGTAGCCCTCGGCGTCCTGGCGAACGTCGATCCGCGCGCCGCGGATGATGATGGTGCCCTTGGTGACCAGCACGTTCCCGGTGAACACGCTGGTCTGCTTGAGGTCGTCGTACCGCATGGCGTCCGACTCGATGTTCATCGGCTTGGTGCGGTCGGCCGTCTCGGCCAGCGCGCCCGAAGCGGCGCCGGCCAGGCACAGCGCGCCAATGCCAAGGCGGGCCAAGCGGCCGATGCGACCCAGAAGAGGAGTGGTGTTGGAGTAGGAGTGCGATGTCATAGAGGCACGAAACTTGCTCTGCATTGTATGCGGCGGATCGCGCCAGCCCAGCGCGCAGAGATGAAAAAGCCCGCCAAAGCGGGCTTGACATCCGATCCGGGAACACTGCGGGCCCGGCGTGGCCGGGCCGCTGTCTTGCCCCTGAAGGCGATCAGCCCTTCTTGGCTTCGCCGATCAGGTAATTGGTGACCTGGAGCGCCTTGGTCATGTTACCGGCGAGCTCGCCGTCCACGTACCAGCGGCCGCCCACGGCCAGAGCCGGAACGCCGGCCACCTTGTAGGCTTCGGTCAACTGCGTGGCGCGCTTGGCCTTGCTGGCCACGCTGAACGAGGTAAACACTTCCTTGAACTTGGCGCCGTCGAGGCCGTTGGCCGCGGCCCAGGCAACGATGTTGGTGTCGCCGTTGACGTTCTGGCGCTGCCTGTGAATCGCGTTGAAGATCTTCGGCTGGAATTCCTCGACCTTGCCCATGGCTTCGAGCGCGTAGTACAGGCGCTGCTTGGCTTCGACGTCGTTGCCCACGAAGGGCACCGGCACGCGGCGGAAAGCCACTTCCTTGGGAGCCGTCTTGAGCCAGGCGTCGAGCTGCGGCTCGAAATCGTTGCAATGCGGACAGTTGTACGAGAAGAACTCGATCACTTCGACCTTGCCGGCGGGCGCGTCGACGGGCACGCGCTTGTCGAGCACCAGGTACTCGGTGCCGGCCTTGGGCGCGCGCGCCTGGGCGTGCGCCGTATTGCCAGCCAGCGAAATCAGACCGAGCGAAGTGGCGGCCAGCGAAAAGTCACGACGTTTCATTGAAAAAGTTCTCCTGTTGGGTACGGCAGACAGAGCCGGGGCGCCGCGCGGAGTTCCCGCATGCGGCATGCCCAATACGCGATCTTGGCGGCGGCCCGTGCCGCAAAGCTTAGGGATTATTCATGACGGCTGCCGCAAGGCCGCAGCCGCCGCGGGAATACACCTCAGCGCTGTACGCGCACGAGCGCCGATTCGAGGCCGCCGCTGTCGAGCCGCTCTTTCAGGCGATCGGCGTCGTCCTTCTTGTTGAACGGACCGGCGCGCACCCGGTAGACCGTGCGGCCCGCCTGCTCGCGCTCGGTAACCCGGGCCTCCACGCCCATCAGCGACAGCTTGGCGCGCTGGGCCTCGGCGTCGTCGGTGGTGCGGAAGGCGCCGGCCTGCACGAAATACATGAATGGATCGGGGCCGGACGACGGTGCCGCGCTGTTGCTACTGCTGCTTGGCGCGGCGGCCGTGGTGGTGCTGCCGCTGTTGCCGCCGGCACGCGCGCGGGCCAGATCGCCCAGCGGATCGTTCGACGGCGGCAGCGAATTGGCTTCGGCCGGCACGGGCGCCGGACGCGCGGGCTTGGGCGCTACGACCACCGGCACCGGCGGAGCGGGCGGCGCGGCTCCCGGCGCCACGGCCGTGTTGTCGCCGGCGGCGGGAGCCACCGGGCCACCTGCCGCCGCGGGCGGCTTGGCGGGCGTGCCGGGCTTGCCGGCCAGGGGCGCATTCGGGTCCCAGTCGCGGTTCTTGCGGGCCTCGGCTTCGTCCTGCTCGGCACCGCCGCGCTGGGTCTTGGTCACGAACGGAATCGGCACCTTGGTCACGTAGACCGCAATGCCCAGCGCGACACCCAACCCCAGCACCAGGCCGATGATGAGGCCGATGACGATGTTGCCGCGTTGTCTGGTTGTCTTCTTCATAGTGATTTCACATCTTGCTCGGCGCACTGACGCCGAGAATCGCGAGGCCATTGTGCAGCACCTGCGCGCAGGCGGCGACAAGCGCGAGGCGGGCTTTCTTGAGCGTTTCGTCGTCAACAAGCACGCGTTCCGCGTCGTAGTAGCTGTGCAGATTGGACGCAAGCTCGCGCAGGTAGAAGGTCACGTCGTGCGGCGCAAAGTCCTTCGCCGCCGCTGACAGCATCTCGGGATACTTGGCAAGCTGCAGCATGATGGTCTGTGCCTGCGGCGCCTCCAATGAGGACAAATCACTCGTGCTCAACGATGCGACTTCGCCACCCCAATCGCGCAGCATCTTGCAGATGCGCGCGTGCGCCATCTGCACGTAGTAGACCGGGTTATCGTTGTTCTGAGCCAACGCCAGATCGATATCGAAGAGGAATTCGGTGTCGGGCTTGCGGCTCAAAAGGAAGAAGCGCACGGCATCGGTGCTGGTCCATTCGATGAGGTCGCGCAGCGTGACGTAGCTGCCCGCGCGCTTGCTGATCTTGACCTCTTCGCCGCCCTTCATCACGCGCACCATGGTGTGCAGCACGTAGTCGGGGTAGCCCTCGGGAATGCCGACGCCCGCCGCCTGCAGGCCGGCGCGCACGCGCGCGATGGTGCCGTGGTGGTCGGTGCCCTGGATGTTGACCACCTTGTGGAAGCCGCGCTCCCATTTTGCAATGTGGTAGGCGACGTCGGGCACGAAGTACGTGTACGTACCGTCCTGCTTCTTCATCACGCGGTCCTTGTCGTCCCCGTAGTCGGTCGACTTGAGCCACAGCGCACCGTCCTGCTCGTAGGTCTTGCCGGCGGCCACGAGCTTTTGCACCGCCGCCTCGACGCGGCCGCTGGTGTAGAGGCTCGATTCGAGGTAGTAATTGTCGAAGCGCACGCGGAAGGCCTGCAAATCGAGGTCTTGCTCGCGGCGCAGATAGGCCACGGCAAATTCGCGGATGGAATCGAGGTCGTCGATGTTGCCGCTGGCGGTGTATTCGCGGTCGTCCGACTTGACGGTCTTCTTCGCCTTGAAGTCTTCGGCAATGTCGGCGATGTAGTCGCCGTTGTAGGCGGGCGCCTTTTCGCCGCTCGGCCATTCGGGGTCGCCGGGCTTGAAGCCGCGGGCGCGCAGCTGCGTGCTGTTGGCCAGCGTCTGGATCTGCACGCCGGCGTCGTTGTAATAGAACTCGCGCCAGACCGTGTCGCCCTGCGAGGCGCGCAGGTTGCAGATGGCATCGCCGAGCGCGGCCTGGCGGCCGTGGCCGACGTGCAGCGGACCGGTCGGGTTGGCCGAGACGAACTCGACCAGCACCTTTTCGCCGGTGGCGGGCTGCTGGCCGAAGGCGTCGGCCGCATTCAGCACTTCGCGCACGATCTGCTGCTTGGCGGAGGTCTTGAGGCGGATGTTGAGAAAACCGGGACCGGCGATTTCGATGGCTTCGACCCACTGGCCGAACACGGGGGTGGCGAGCAGCGCGGCGCTGAGCTCCTCGGCCAGTTCGCGTGGCTTGCGGCCGAGCGGTTTGGCGAGTTGCATGGCGGCCGTGCTGGCGAAATCGCCATGGGCGGCCACCTTGGGCGACTCGAACGCGGCTTTGGAGCCGGCGCCGGGTGAGAGGGATTCGAGCGTGTTCGCGAGCGCCGCGAGCAGCTCCTGTTTGACCAATAGCATCTGCGGATTTTACCGGGGGCAAACCCGCTCGGCGGCGCCGGCGGTCATCGAATGCATGCCCCCGCCCGTTAGGATGAGCGGCCCCGGGGGCGGGGCACCTGTCACAACACAACCTTGCAAGGACATATCACCATGAAAAAGCTCCTTTCCCTGGTCGCCCTGGGCGCCTGCCTTTCCTTTGGCGCCGCACAGGCGCAAGACAAGGCGCCCGCGCCTGTCGTCGTTGCTCCGGCCGCGACGCCCGCCACCCCCGCTACACCGGCCACACCCGCGGCCAAGGCCCCCACCGCCCAGCAAAGCAAGATGACGACCTGCAACCAGGAAGCGGGCGACAAGAAGGGCGACGAGCGCAAGGCGTTCATGAAGAACTGCCTGAGCGCCAAGCCCGCCATGACCGCCAAGCAGACCCAGCAGGAAAAAATGAAGACCTGCAACGCCGACGAAAAGGCCAAGACCCTCAAGGGCGACGCCCGCAAGGCGTTCATGAAGGAATGCCTGAGCGCCAAGGCCTGACACCGGCCGCGCTTTTCTGAATCGAGCCCCGCACGGCCCCTCGCCGGCGGGGCTTTTTCATGGGCGCTACATGGGTGCTACTTGATTACGCCCAGCAGGTTGTTGAAGTCGTCGGTCCAGGGGCGGGTGTCAGCCGGAAGCGCGATGGGCGAAGCCGCGCCGCGCAGCGGCTCACGCACCAGCACGGCGGGATCGCGCGCAACCAGCACCCAGTCGGTCGAGTTGAGCCACTTCGATTCCTTGGCGTCGTCGCTCACCAGCACCGCATGCACCCCTTTCAAAGCCGCGATTCGTGCGACCACGGGTGCGAGCTCCAGGTAGCGGTTGGACACGTGAAAGGCCACGATGCCGTCGGGCTTCATGTGGCGCAGGTAGACGTCCAGCGCCTCGGCCGTGAGCAGATGGACCGGCACCGCATCGCCAGAAAATGCATCGACTGCCAGCAGGTCGAAGCCCTGCGGCGCCTCGCGCTCCAGCGCCAGCCGCGCATCGCCGAGCACGCGCTCGGTCTGCGCGGAGCTGTCGCGCAGAAAGGTGAACTCGCTGTCCGCCAGTTCGAACACCTGCGGATTGATCTCGTAGATGCGGTAGACGTCGCCGCTTCGGCCGTAGGTCGCAAGCGTGCCCGCGCCGAGGCCGATCAGCCCGACGCGACGCGGCCCGTCTGGCGCGGCGGCCATGGCCCGGCCGATGCCCGAGGTGGCGCCGTAGTAGGTGGTGGGCTCGCGCCGCCTGAGCGGGTCGAGAAACTGCTCGCCATGCTTGATGGAACCATGCGACAGCAGCCGCACGTAGCTCGGAGGATTGGCGCGGCGCACGTCGAAGGTGATCAGTGCGCCGTAGAAGCTGCGCACCAGATGGCGCGCGCCCAATCTGTCGCTGCGGATCTGCGCCACCAGGAAAAAGACGCAGCAGGCCGCCAGGGCCACGCCGGAGAGCCGCAGCCACAGGCGATGACGCAGCACGGCCACCGCCGCCAGCGCGGTGAGCGTGAGGCCGATGCCCAGTTCGTAGTACGCGGGCAGCACGTGCGGCGCGACCAGCCCCACCAGGGCGCCGCCAATGGCGCCACCCAGCGACAGCATCAGGTAGAAGCGCGTGAGATAGCGCGGTGCCGGCCGCAGCCTTGCGGTTTCTCCGTGCAGGAACATGCACAGCACGAACAGGCCGCCCACATAGATCGGCAGCCCCGTGCGCACGTCCGAGCCGATGTGGTGCTGCAGGCCGAAGGCGCACAGCACCAGCACACCCGCCGCCAGCGGCAGGAAAACGCCGCGCCGGTACCAGCGGTCGCTTTCGAAGCACAGCACAAAGGTGAACAGGTACAGCGACAGCGGCAAGATCCAGAGAAACGGCACTGCCGCGACGTTCTGGGTGATGTGGTTGGTCACCGCCAGCAGCAGCCACGATGCGAGCGCCGGCAAGGCGAGCCAGAGCAGCGCGTCGGACCAGCGCGGAGGCGTCTCCTCGCCCGCCGTCGCCGTTGACGTTGATGCCGGCACGGCTTCCGACCAGCGGTACGCCACGAGCAAGGTCGTCCCTGCGCAAAGCACCACGAACGCCCCGTAGCCCCACGACCATCCCTGCGCCTGCTGGAGCAGCGAGCTGCGCGGTTCGATCAGCACCGGATAACTCAGGAGAGACAGCAGCGAGGCCAGGTTCGACAGCGAGAAGTACCGGTACACCCGCGCGCTCCAGGGTGTGCGCGCCACCCACGACTGCACCAGCGGCCCGGTGGTCGAAAGCAGAAAGTAGGGAAGCCCGATGGTCGCAAGCAGCAGGCCCAGGATCAGCCACGTGGGGTCTTCGGCGCCCGTGGGCTTCCAGCGCGCGGCCACCACCAGCGGCAGGAAGGCCAGGCTCGCGAGCAGAAGACCGACATGCAATGCGGCCTGTACTCTCACGCGCAGGTGCCGCGTCACCCAATCGGAATAGGCATAGCCCGCGAGCAGCACGGCCTGGAAGAACACCATGCAGATCGACCACACGGCGGCCGAGCCGCCGAACCAGGGCAGGATCTGCTTGGCGATGAGCGGCTGGACGAGAAACAGCAGGAACGCGCTGCTGAAGATGGTGCCGGCAAACAGGAGCTGGATGCCGGCGCGTTCCATGCCGGCCCTACTTGCCGAAGCCGCGCGCAAGGAACACGGCGACCAGCGGAATCACCGCGATCAGGTGGGCCTGCACCATCACCAGCTTGCGCGTTTTCCGCACATCGTCTTCGGTCGGCAGCGTGCCGTTGGCGCGCAGCGCCTTGCGCCAGCGGAAGTAGGTCAGCGTCGGGAAGATCGAGAGCACGCCGATGATGATGAACAGGCCGAGCTTCACGTGCAGGAGCGGGTTGGTCCAGTACCAGGCGGTGCCCTTCACGCCCCACACGGTGCGGGCAATGCCGGTCGCGAGCACGGCAATGGCGGAAATGCCGTAGACCAGGTCGACCTTGGCGAGCCGCTCGACCACGGCGGCATTGAGCCACTGCACGCGGCACAGCGCCGCTTCGCTCGAGATGAACACCACCATCGTGAGGATGGCCAGCAAGTGCAGGTAGGCGAGGATGGCTTCGAGGGTCATCGAATGGCTTTCTTCTTCAATGGGGTTGCAAATGCTTGCGCATTGTGCCGCCGCTCGGACGGCTTTACCCTCTTCCGCCCCAGAATTCGGGGCGTCCGTATTGCTCCTTGAGGAAATCAAGCCACAGCCGCACCCGCAGCGGCAGGTGCTTGGTGCCCGTGAACACGGCGTAGATGCCGTTGGGCGGCGCGGCGAATTCGTCGAGCAGCGGCACCAGCAAACCCGCATCGATTTCGGCCTCGACCTCCCAGGTGCTGCGCCAGGCAATGCCGTGGCCGGCCAGGCACCAGTCGTGCAGCACCTGCCCGTCGGAACAATCGAGCGGACCCTCGGGCCGGAGGTAGATCAGTTCTTCGCCGCCCTCGCCCTCTTCGGCCGGCAGGCGAAATGCCCAGCCGCGCGTTTGAGAAGCATCGCTCGAGAGCGTGAGGCAGGCAAAGCGCGACAGCTCGCTCGGGTGCTTGGGCATGCCGTGGCGGCGCACGAATTCCGGCGTGGCGACGCAGCGGCGCCGGTTGTCGGCCAGCCGCACGCTCACCAGCGACGAATCGGGCATGTCGCCCACGCGCACCGCGCAATCGAAGCTTTCGCCGCGCACGTCGACCACGCGGTCGCTAAGGTTGAGCGAGATCGTGACTTCCGGGTGCATGGCATGGAAGCGCGGCACCAGCGGCGCCACATGCCGGCGGCCGAAGCCCGCCGGCGCCGTCACGCGCAAGTGCCCGCTGGCCTTGATGCCCCCGGCGCTCACGCTGGCCTCGGCATTGGCGAATTCGGTCAGCAGGCGCTGGCAGTCCTCGAGAAAGGCGCTGCCTTCGTGCGTGAGCGTGATGCGCCGCGTGGTGCGCACCAGCAGCTTCACGCCCAGCCTGGCCTCCAGCGCGTCGAGGCGCCGCCCCATGATGGCGGGCGCGACGCCCTCGGCCTTGGCCGCGGCCGTGAGGCCGCCGCGGGTCGCCACCGAGACGAAGGATTCGAGTTGCTTCAGGCGGTCCATGGCGCAAGAACTATATCGCCCGGGTTTTCTGTCCCGAGCCTTGTCTTGGGTTCAACCGGCAGCGCCGGCCCGGCGCGCCTCGAAGGCGGCGATTTCTTCGTCGCTGTAGCCCACCTCCTTCAGCAGCTCGGCGGTGTGCTCGCCGATGTGCGGCGGCTGCAGGCGAATGCCGGGGCGCTCGCCGTCGAGCGTGAAGGGCATGAGCGGCACCTTGGCCATGTGGCCGTCATTCATGCGCACGGGCGCGAGGCCGCCGGTGGCATTCAGGTGCGGGTCGTCGAACAGCTGCTGCGGCTTGGTGATGGGCGCAAAGGGCAGCTCGTTCTGCTCGAATACCGCGCTGAGTTCGGCCGCGCTGTAGCCGGCCAGGTGCGAGCGCAGGATCGGCATCATCCACTCGCGCGCCAGCACGCGGTCGTTGTTGGTCTTCAGGCGCGGGTCGGCCAGCATTTCTTCCAGCCCGAAGGCCTTGCAGAAGATCGCCCACTGCTTGTCGCTCACGGCCGCGAGAAAGATCTGCTCGCCGTCCTTCACGGTGAACACGTCGTACACGGCCCACGCCGAGATGCGGCTGGGCATCGGGTCGGCCGCCTTGCCGGTGGCGGCGAACTGCATCATGTGCTGCGCGACCAGGAACACGTTGTTCTCGAACAGCGCGGACTGCACCTCGCAGCCCTTGCCGGTGAGTTCGCGCTGGCGCAGCGCGGCCATCGCGCCGATGGCGCCGAACATGCCGCCCATGATGTCGTTCACGCTGGTGCCCGCACGCAGCGGGTCGCCGGCGCGGCCGGTCATGTAGGCCAGGCCGCCCATCATCTGCACCACCTCGTCAAGCGCGGTGCGGTGGTCGTACGGCCCCGGCAGAAAGCCTTTGTGGCTCACATAAATGAGGCGCGGGTTGAGCTGCTTCAGGCTGTCGTAGTCCAGGCCCAGCTTCTTCATGGTGCCTGGCTTGAAGTTCTCGCTCACGATGTCGGCCGTGGCGACGAGGCGCAGCGCGGCCTCCACGCCCTCTGGCGTCTTGAGGTCGAGCGCGATGCTCTTCTTGTTGCGGTTGAACGTGGGGAAGAAGCCCGAGCCCGAACCGAGCAGGCGGCGCGTGCTGTCGCCCTCGATGGGCTCGACCTTGATGACCTCGGCGCCGAGGTCGGCCAGCAGCAGGCCGCAGGTCGGGCCCATGACCATGTGGGTGAACTCGACGACGCGAACGCCGGCATAGGGAAGCGGATTGGATTCAGGCATGTGGGTTGGTTTCCTGGGCAGGGCCTTGGACGAAGCCCTTGGGCAGGCCGGCTTCGGGCGTCATGCCGTAGACCGGCTCGCCCGGCAGGCCGGCCATGAGCGGCGCGCGCGCCGCAATGAGTTTTTCGATGTCGATGCCGGTTCGAACGCCCATGGCCTCGAACATGAAGACGAGGTCTTCGGTGACTGCGTTGCCGGAAGCCCCTGGCGCATACGGGCAGCCGCCGAGGCCGCCGAGCGAAGCGTCGAAGGTGCGCACGCCCTCGTCCCACGCCGCAAGGCAATTGGCAATGCCCAGGCCGCGCGTGTTGTGCATGTGCGCCGCGCCGGCATGCGTGCCGAGTTCGGCGCGCAACCGCTTGAAGAGCCGGCGCACCTGCGCCGGGTTGGCATAGCCCACGGTGTCCGAAAGGCCGGCTTCTTCCGCGCCCGCTTCGATGCATTGCGCGGCCAGGCGGATCACGTCGTCTTCGGGCACCAGCCCTTGCAGCGTGCAACCGAAGGCGGTGGAAATGCCGACTTCGAGCAGCACCCCGGGCGCCGTTTCGCGGCGCAGTTCGGTGATGGCGCGCACTTCGTCGACCATCTCGGCCGGCGTCTTGCGCACGTTGGCCAGCGAGTGCGCCAGGCTGGCCGATACGGGCATGGTGAGCTTGTGCGCGCCGGCTTCGAGCGCGGCCTGCGCGCCCTTGCGGTTGGGCACCAGCGCCATCACCACCAGACCGGGCAGCGTAGCGGCATGGCGCACCACTTCCGCCGCATCGGCCATCTGCGGCAGCAGCCTGGCGGGCACGAAGGAGGCCACCTCGATCTCGCGCACGCCGGCGGCGTAGAGCGCGTCGATCCAGCGCAGCTTGTCAGCCGTGGGCATGGTGGCCTTGACCGATTGCAGGCCGTCGCGTGGGCCGACCTCGCTGATCACAACATCGGGGGTGTCATCGACTCTTGTCTCCTTGAGCGGTTGGCTGGCCACTTGGCGGGCGGCACTCGCTTGACAGTTCTATCTTGCAGAACTAAATTCCATTAAACAGAATTAGACCGCCGAACGACTTTCCCTGTCAAGCCAACGCCATGCCCCGCAAAGCCCAGACCGAATCGGTTTCAGACCTCAATGCCGCCCCAGGTGGCGCCGCTGCGGTCGACCGCGCGCTGAGCCTGCTCTCAGCCTTTCAGCCCGGCGACGAGGCGCTGTCGCTCGCGCAGCTTGCAGAGCGCACGCAGCTCTACAAGAGCACGGTGCTGCGCCTGTTGGCTTCGCTGGAACATGCACGGCTAATTCGCCGGCAGGACGACGGGCGCTATGCGCTCGGCGCCGAGATCGCTCGCCTGCACGGCCTTTATGCGGCGTCGCTCTCGCTCGACCGCATCGTGCTGCCGGTGCTGCGCGCGCTCGCGGCGGCCACTGGAGAAAGCGCGGCGTACCACGTGCGGCAGGGCCAGGGCGACAGCTGGGTGCGGCTGTGCCAGTTTCGCGTCGATTCGTCGCATGTGGTGCGCGACCACGTGCACGCGGGCGATCTGCTGCCCAATGACCGCGGCGCCGGTGCGCGCGTGCTGATCGCCTTCGGCCCCGAAGCCGAACAGCCGCGCAGCCCCAAGGAGCGGAAGCTGTACGACACCATTCGCGCGCAGGGCTACTGCGCGCTGGTGGGCGACCGCACGGCCGAGCTGGCGGGCATTTCGGCGCCCGTATTCCATGCCGATGGCGGTCTGGCCGCCGCGGTCACGCTGACCATGCCCGCCCACCGCTACGACGCGCGCCACATAGAGCCGGTGCGCACCGCGGCCCGCCAGCTCAGCGGAATGAGCTGAAAACGCGACGGAGCGAGCGTCGAAGGCGTGTGATTACCCCCATTTTTGTCACTGATAAATCACGCTTTCGGCTCTTACAGGCCAGCAAAGTATCGAATAAAGTCCTTGCATGGAACCACGGCGCAGCGCTGTTCTGACAGACACCGCCTCCTGTTCCGCCCACATTGAATCGTTCTCCAGGAGAAAAACATGACCGCCCGCACCACCGCCCACGGACTCCAGGTCGCGACCGAGTTGCACCGCTTCATCGAAGACAAGGTCTTGCCCGCCAGCGGTGTGGCCAGCGATGTTTTCTGGAAGGGCTTCGACGCCATCGTGAGCGACCTTGCGCCGAAGAACATTGCGCTCCTGGCCGAGCGCGACCGCCTGCAAACCGAGCTCGACGCCTGGCACAAGAAGAACCCCGGCCCGATTGCCGACATGCCGGCGTACCGCGCATTCCTCGAAAAAATCGGCTACCTGCTGCCGCAGCCCAAGGGCGCGAAGGCCACCACGGCGAGCGTCGATTCCGAACTCGCGCTGCAGGCCGGCCCGCAGCTGGTGGTGCCCATCCTGAACGCGCGCTACGCGCTCAACGCCGCCAATGCACGCTGGGGCTCGCTGTACGACGCGCTCTACGGCACCGATGCCATTCCCGAGACCGATGGCGCCGAAAAGGGCAAGGGCTACAACGCCGTGCGCGGCGCCAAGGTCATCGAATTTGCACGCAACGTGCTCGACCAGGCCGCGCCGCTCGAAAACGGTTCGCACAAGATGGCGACCGGCTACAGCGTGAAAGACGGCCAGCTGCACATTGCGCTGCAGAGCAGCAGCACCACGCTGCGCGACCCGGCCGCCTTCGTCGGCTACCAGGGTGATGCAGCCTCGCCGTCGTCTGTGCTGCTGAAGCACAACGGCATTCACCTGGACATCCGCATCGACCGCAGCACGCCCATCGGCAAGACCGATCCGGCCGGCGTGAGCGACCTGGTGCTCGAAGCCGCGCTCTCGACCATTCTCGACCTCGAAGACTCGGTGGCCGTGGTCGATGCGGCCGACAAGGTGCTGGCGTATGCAAACTGGCTCGGCATCGTGCAGGGCACGCTCACCGAAGAAGTGGCCAAGGGCGGCAAGACCTTCACGCGCGGCCTCAACCCCGACCGCGAATACACCGGTGCCGACGGCAAGCCCCTGAAGCTGCACGGCCGCTCGCTCATGTTCCTGCGCAACGTGGGCCACCTGATGACCAACCCCGCCGTGCTGTACGCCGGCGACAAGGAAATCCCCGAAGGCATTCTCGATGCCGTGGTCACCACCACCATCGCGATGATCGACCTCAAGCGCAAGGGCAACTCGCGCACCGGCAGCATCTACATCGTCAAGCCCAAGATGCACGGCCCGGCCGAAGTGGCCTTTGCCAGCGAACTGTTCGGCCGTGTCGAGCAGCTGCTCGGCCTGCCTGCCAACACCGTGAAGCTCGGCATCATGGACGAGGAGCGCCGCACCAGCGTCAACCTCAAGGCCTGCATTGCCGAGGCCGCCGCGCGCGTGGCCTTCATCAACACCGGCTTCCTCGACCGCACCGGCGACGAGATGCACACCGCCATGCAGGGCGGCCCGATGATCCGCAAGGGCGACATGAAGTCGAGCGCCTGGATCGGCGCGTACGAAAAGAACAACGTGCTGGTCGGCCTCTCGTGCGGCCTGCGTGGCAAAGCGCAGATCGGCAAGGGCATGTGGGCCATGCCCGACCTGATGGCCGCGATGCTCGAGCAGAAGATCGCGCACCCCAAGGCCGGCGCCAACACCGCCTGGGTGCCCTCGCCCACCGCCGCCACGCTGCATGCGCTGCACTACCACCAGGTGAGCGTCACGGCCGTGCAGCAAGAGCTCGAGAAGATCGACGCCGACGCCGAACGCGACAACATCCTGAACGCGCTGCTGCAAGTGCCCATTGCGCGCGAAGCCAAGTGGACCGATGCCGAGAAGCAGCAGGAAATCGACAACAACGTGCAGGGCATCCTCGGCTACGTGGTGCGCTGGATCGACCAGGGCGTGGGCTGCTCCAAGGTGCCCGACATCCACAACGTGGGCCTGATGGAAGACCGCGCCACGCTGCGCATCTCGAGCCAGCACATCGCCAACTGGCTACTGCACGGCGTGGTGACCAAGGCGCAGGTCGACGAGACCTTCCAGCGCATGGCCAAGGTGGTCGACGAACAAAACGCGGGCGACCCCGCCTACCAGCCGATGGCCGGCAACTTCGAGGCCTCGGCCGCCTACAAGGCCGCGCAAGACCTGGTGTTCAAGGGCATCGAGCAGCCGAGCGGCTACACCGAACCGCTGCTGCATGCATGGCGGCTGAAGGTGAAGGGCGAGGCCTGATCAAATCAACGGCGTCGATGGCGCCGTTTTTTTAATGATGTGCCGTCACCGCGAACTGGAAGAAATCCATCAGTCGTTTGTCTTCCGTCACTTGCTCGTGCGGCACGAGCAGATGCAGCCAGGGCTTCGCCCCGATGCGGGATGCATGCTCCGAGGCGTGTCGACACCAAAGTGCGCCGGCTTGGGCCTTTGCCCTAACATCCTCGGCTTCCAAGTCTTTTCGTGCCTTGGTTTCACACAGCACCAGGTGACGGGTAGTCTCTATTACGAAATCGGGCACATATTCGGGATGTTCGGTCCCGAGCTTGTAGAAAATCTGGAACTGCCCCTTCGCCGGTTTGAACCACTTTTCTGAATCGCGCTCCAGAATCACGGCGAAACGACGCTCGGTATCCGAGTCGAACTTCTGAATCGGATAAAGGCACCGCGAGAAGCCGCCGAACAGCATTTGCTTGATACGGCTCGGTTCATCGACGGTCAGACGATAGTCCCGCGGTGCTTGCCCTGCAGTAGCGGTGTACATCGGCGCCTTGAGCGCGGTGAACCCTCTACGCACTTCCACTTCGTACTGCGTTGCTGTTTCAAAGAAATGCTGTGCCATCTGTGCATGGATATTTCTTGCGATGCGCTCTCGATCTAAGTCTAGGACATTACGCACCTCGGTCTCATCGGACAGATAGCTGCGCAGATGTGAAACCATTTGTCCTGCGAGGTCATACAGCAAGCCCGCGTGTGTCATGTAATCAATGTCGTCGAAGTCGATCAGCGCATGGACGATGTAGTCCTCCAGCCGCCGCTCGGTGCGCCCACCCTGAGCAGACAGCGTGAACTGCTCGTGCGTGCGGAGCGTCTGGCCGACGAGCGAACGGTCCTTGGGTTGCAGATGCAGGCCCGACACGTCCAGCGTGAAGGGTCGAAATCCGCTCGTCACATCGCCCTTTGGCGCTACGACGATGCGCGGGATATCGATCGTTTGCTGAACGAGATTCTCGACAGCACGCCGCACAACGTCTACAAGATCTATCTCTGGGGGCGCGTCGCCCCCTCCAGCAGCGTGGCTTGCTGCGGCGGAAGTTTGGCCCTCACAGCTTCTGTGATGCGTGCTTGAAATTCGGGGGTGAGTAGGGCTTGACGACTGGGCGCATCTTGCGGGCGCGATTCGTAGCTGGCGGCCGCCTCCATTGCCAGGACTGCCGCCTGCCGTTCCGGCTCCGTCGTGAAGAGCGGCGTTACCGGTGAACTAGCCGTCCCAGGCTTGGCATCAATGGAACTCGGCGCCACCAGACTGCCAAGGGCACGTTCCCAATTCGGCTGCACCACCAAGCTGCGTGGCATGCCGCTAGCCTCTCCACCCAACGGATCCAAGTAGAACTCCTTGATCCGAATTGGTGAGTCCGCCCGGTTCGCGTCGTCAATGATGTCTTGGAAGCGATCATGCGCAATGATGCTGAGTCGATCGACCTCTGCTACCCCGGTGCGCTTGCCATAGGGCAGACGCAGCCCGCGGCCGATGGACTGCTCCACCAGCGTGCGCGCGTTGGCAGCGCGCAGCGGAACGATCGTATAGAGATTGGTCACGTCCCAGCCCTCTTTGAGCATGTTGACGTGAATGACGATCTCGGTTGGCTCGTCCACACTTTCCACGGCCAGCAAGCGACGCACCATCACTTCTTCTTCGGCGCCCGTCTTGCTGCTGTCCACTTGGATCACCTTGCCGCGATAGCGCCCGCTGAAGAATGCGTCAGACTGCAGATGATCCATCAACATGCCCGCATGGGTGGTGTCACGCGCAATCACCAGCATGAAAGGCTTGCCGCCGCGCACTTCGGAGTTGATCTTCGAGATATTGAAGATGTTGATTGTTACCGGCGAGAGCAAGTCGCCCAGTGCCTGTGCTCGCTCTTCGTAGTTGTCACCAGTGATGATCTCAGGCGGATAGCCAGCCGCGGCATCAGCGGCGCCATTTGGCCACTACTCGGTAAGGGCCGGTCCTGGTAGCCCGGCAAAACGCGCACGCCGAGCTTCAGTACAGGCTGAATTTCATGCTGCCCTGGAACGTCTAAACACCTTTCCCGGCCGCGTCGGCTCGGGACTTCGGCCGTGCAAGCCAATCACGGCGGAACGGCTCGCCCATCGTCCTACAGTTGACCGCGCAGCCCACCGACCGCGCGGGCGTGTACCAAGGCTAGCTTGAGCATCGGTTGCTCCATCGAGCGATCGATTCACTCATTCCATCCAAGGAGATACACATGACCCGTTCGATCAAGATGACCATGGCCGCCATCGCCCTCACCAGCGCCGCAGGTTTCGCCATTGCACAGGGCAATCCGCCGACCACCAGCTCGCCGAATCCCGCCACCGGTGCCGGCCAGCAGACGCAGCAGAACACCCCGATGGGCACCACCGGCACGCCGGCCACCAACCAAGGCACGATGTCGGGCTCGACCGGCAGCACCACGACAAACCAGGCGACCACATCGCCGAGCACCAGCCAGGACATGTCGAACCAGAGCGGTTCGATGCGCGTGGCACGTGCCGACCGCAACTGATCGCGCGATGCGGGTCAGCTCTGAGCGCCGCGGGCGCAGCTTCGCTTCCGGCATCGCCGTAGCTGCGCTCGCTTCGCTGCTGATTGCGGCACCGCCGGCGCATTCGTCGCCGGCGGTTTCGCGCGACACCGAAACCGTGGCCGGCTGGGTGCGCACGACCGGCGACAACCAGGGCACGCCCTTCGCCATCGTCGACAAGAAAGCCGCGGCGGTCCACATCTTCGATGCGGACGGCAAGCGGCGGGCGTCCTCGCCCATCCTGCTCGGCCTTGCGAAAGGCGACCACTCGGTGCCCGGCATCGGCGAGCGCCAGATGGCCGACATCCGCGACGACGAGCGCACCACGCCCGCGGGCCGCTTCGTCAGCGAGCCGGGCCGCAATCTTTCAGGCGAGGACATCGTCTGGGTCGACTACGACGCGGCCGTGTCGATGCACCGCGTGCGCGCAACCAACAAGGCCGAGCGCCGGCTCGAACGCCTGGCCACGCCAACTGCGGCGGACAACCGCATCTCCTACGGCTGCATCAACGTGCCGGCAGCCTTTTACGACGCGCATGTGAAGCCGTCGTTCGGCACTGCAAAGGCCGTGATCTACGTGCTGCCGGAAACGAGACCGGCAAGCACGCTGTTTGAAACCCCGACCGCCCAGGCGCGCTGATCAATCGCCGAAGCGTTCCCGCACCTCTTGCTGGTTGAGCCTGCGCATCGACGCGGCATAGACGTGGTCCCGCCCGTACATCTCCCGATGATCGGGTGAACCAAAGGCCGGCTTCTCGCAACCGCCGCGGCGCGTGACCGGGCAGCGGCGCAGCACGTCGTAATACGTCACGTCCAGCATCGTTCGCCTCAGCTCGGGCATCGGCGCAATGATGACCTCGAACCAGCAGCCCTGGATGCGGTGCCATTGAATGACTTCGTCGATCACGTGAAAAACGTGCGGCGCACGCGCCGGCGGTTTGCTCCTTGACGCGCGGTATGCCTCCTTCCTGGCCTCGCGCGCCTCATGCAAGCGCCGGTTGGGCAACAGGATGCCAGTCACCGGATGCACGAAGAGCTCCACATGCGCAGCTTCGCTCAACGGTGCGCGAAGGTGGCTGCGCCACCGTTCGGCGGGCACCCACACCTGGCTGTCGCGCAGCTCGGCGTTGCGCGCTACGAAGTCGTCGATGTGCTCGAAGATGTGCGCCTGCACCGTGCTTCGGCGGTCGATGCCGCTGCACAGCTCTGCGTAAACCTTGTTCCACGGCCGATGCACCTGCTTGTGCAGCCAGCGCTTCAGCGGCGCGAGGTTTTCGTTGAGCCCCTTCGTGCGGTGGTAACCGCGCTTCATGCCCAGGCGCGAACCCGCCTCCTTGCTGTTGCGCCAGGCACGCCCGTCGCCCTGCCAGCTACCACCGCGGCGCGGCCTCTCGACGATGACCTTGTCCATGTCGTCACGCATCGTCGGTCCTCCCCGCGAAGCCGCGCGCGGCCTTCTGCAATGCAACCTTCTGCGCGCGGCGCTCGGCACGGTGCGTGCGCAAGTGGCGCGCCCGCGCCCTGGCTGGTTTCGCGGCGCGCCATCGCGGCCACCACGGGGTTGCGAGGTGCCGCGCTCGGCACCGAAAAATAAAACCGGCCCAGACGCTTCTCGTCGTCGCGGGCCTTTCGTTGAGCACTCATGTGCGCACACTCCAAAAACAAAAAGGCCCCGGCGAATGGCTGCGCGGGGCCTTTGTCGATGGGCCTCGGCGGATGCATGGATGCACGTCCGGCCGGGGCGGTCGGTGTGCGGATCAGGTGTTCAGAAAACGGTTCATTGAGTGAGTTGCCGCCCGGGAGGTTGGTCGTCGCCGGGCGCGAATAAAAAACTGTTGCTGAAAAAGGAAGGCGGATTCTGGCGAGCACGCGTGCGGCGCGCAAGTGCCGCGCGCGCCGATGTGGCGCAAAGCCCACGTGAATCCAAATGCGCCCACGCGCCGTATAGGTGTCGAGCGCATCGCGCCTCCGAGCTGCCGGCGGTTTCCACAGCTGTCTTCCAGAACATTCTTACCAGGAGTCCTCAATGAAAAAACTCGTGATCGCAATCGGAGTTTCGGTTCTGCTCGGCGCTTGCGCGGGCGGCATGGGCATGAGCGGCGCCACCGCGCCCAACCCCATGGTGGGCGGGGCCGCGATGTTCCCGACGAAGGACATCGTCGACAACGCGGTGAATTCGAAGGACCACACCACGCTGGTGGCCGCGGTGAAGGCCGCGGACCTGGTGGGCACGCTCAAGAGCCCCGGCCCCTTCACCGTGTTTGCACCGACGAACGCGGCCTTCTCGGCACTGCCGGCCGGCACGGTCGACACGCTGCTCAAGGCGGAGAACAAGCCCACGCTCACGAAGGTGCTGACGTACCACGTGGTGCCCGGCAAGATGGACGGCGCCGCGCTCATGAGCGCCATCAAGGCGGGCGGCGGCAAGGCCACGCTGAAGACCGCGAGCGGCGGCACGCTGACGGCCACCATGAGCGGCAGCAACGTGAGGGTGAGCGACGCCACCGGCGGCACGGCGACGGTGACCATTGCCAACGTCTACCAGTCGAACGGCGTGATCCACGTGGTCGACAAGGTGCTGCTGCCGGGCTGATCACCCGGCCCCCGGCGGCCCGCTCAGCCTCGCTGCGCCGCCTCGGCTTCCTCGCGCAGCCACTGCGCGAACTCCAGCGCGTCGCGGTTGCCCGCGGCGCGCCTCGATGTTTCGATGAAGTAGCCGCGGTGCGAGGCCACGCCTTCGCCGAGCGGCGCGACGAGCCGGCCCGCCTGCACCAGATCGCGCAGCAGCGGCAGGCGGCCGATCACCACGCCCTGGCCTGCCACCGCGGCGGCCACGGCATCGGTGTACAGGGTGAAGCGCAGCGTGCTCTTCATGCGCAGCTGGTCGAGCCCCATCACGCGAAGCCAGGGCTCCCAATCGACAGTGGGGGCATCGCCGTGATCGGGGTAGTCCACGGTCAGCAAGGTGAGCTTCGAAAAATCGGACGGGTCGCGCAGCGACGCGGCGAGTTGCGGCGAACACAGCGGGATCACCGATTCCTCGAACAGCGCCGTGCCGATGCCGCGGCCGATCGGCACGAAGCGCACGGCCAAGTCGATGCGGCTGCTCTCCAGGTCGAGCACCTCGAGCGTGGCCGACACGCGAACGTCGACCTGCGGATGGCTGCCGGTGAAGCGCGCCAGTCTTGGAATGAGCCAGAACGACGCAAAGCCGGGCGTGCTGGTGATGGCCACCTGCCGCGGCGCGGAGGTCGCGCGCAGCCGCGCCGTGGCGTCGCGCAGGCGCTCCAGGCTGTCGGTGACGGCCCGCTGCATGACACCGCCCGCCTCGGTGAGCATCAGCGAGCGGTGCCGGCGCTCGAACAGCAGCACGCCCAGGCTGGCTTCCAGCTGCTGGATCTGGCGGCTGACCGCCGACTGCGTGAGGTGCAGCTCGCCGGCCGCGAGCGTGAAGCTCAGCCGGCGCGCCGCGGCCTCGAAGCTGCGCAGCAACTCCAGCGGCGGGAGCTCGCCGCCCAAGGCGCCATGGGTCTTCACATTCTCTGGATGCATGCAACGAGTTCCGAATCACCGCGTGTAAGAGGAGGATCAACTCACTATATTCATTCGTATCACGAATGCAATGGAGCTTGCCATGAGCACCCAACACCACTCTTCCCGCTTTCATGTCAGCCTTCCGGTCCGTTCCATCTTTGCCGTTCCCGATGGCGCCGGGGTGGGCATCGAATGCCGCAGCGGCTCGGTCTGGGTGACGCTCGACCACGACACGCGCGACATCGTGCTTGCGCCGGGGGAGCGATTCGAAGGCACCGAACACCGGCGCGTGCTGGTCTCGGCGCTGGAGTCTTCGTGCATCACCGTCTCGGACGCTCAGCCGGCCGCCATGCCGCTGGCCGCGCGGTCGGGCCGCCGGTCGCCTTGGCGACTGCCTTCTCTCGGGTTGTCCCCGGCTTGACCTGAGCGCCCCCGGCATCGAACCTCGATGCCATGGACTTTCCAAGCATCGAGCGCCGCCGTTGTGACGGGCGGCTTTTTTGCGTTGGGCGCCCGATTCACGCTGTTTTCTTTCGAGGAAGGACATGACCATGGCAGAGGCATACATCGTGGCCGCGGCGCGCACGGCCGGCGGCCGGCGCGGCGGCAGGCTCGCGGGCTGGCATCCGGCCGACCTGGCAGCGCAGGTGATCGACGCGCTGGTGGCCAGGAGCGGCATCGACCCGGCGGCGGTGGAAGACGTGATTCTTGGCTGCGTGAGCCAGGTGGGCGAGCAGGCGACCAACGTGGCGCGCAATGCGGTGCTTGCGTCGAAGCTGCCTGAATCGGTGCCGGGCACTTCAATCGACCGGCAGTGCGGATCGTCGCAGCAGGCGCTGCATTTCGCGGCGCAGGCCGTGATGTCGGGCAGCATGGACTCGGTGATTGCGGGCGGCGTCGAAAGCATGACGCGCGTGCCGATGTTCACGCCCAACGCGCTGCCCGCGAAGGCGGGCCTGGGCACCTACATGAGCCCTGCGATGAAGCAGCGCTACCCGGGCGTGGAGTTCAGCCAGTTCACCGGCGCCGAGATGATTGCGAAGAACTACGGCATCGAGAAGGACCAGCTCGACCGCTATGCGCTCGAAAGCCATCGGCGCGCGATTGCAGCGAGCCGCGAAGGCGCTTTCAACGACGAGATCGTGCCTATCGAGATCCTGCTGGCCGACGGCGCGCGCAGCGGCGAAAGCCATACAGTGGACGAAGGCATTCGCTTCGACGCCACGCTGGAGGGCATCGCGGGTGTGAAGCTGATTGCCGAGGGCGGACGCTGCACCGCCGCCACCGCCAGTCAGATCTGCGATGGCGCGAGCGGCGTGCTGGTGGTGAACGAACGCGGCCTGAAGGCGCTGGGCGTGAAGCCGCTCGCGCGCATCCACCACATGAGCGTGATGGGGCACGACCCGGTGATCATGCTGGAAGCCCCGCTGCCCGCCACGCAGCGCGCACTGAAGAAGGCCGGCATGCGCATCCAGGACATCGACCTGTACGAAGTGAACGAAGCCTTCGCGCCCGTGCCCATCGCCTGGCTGCAGGCGCTCGATGCCGACCCGGCGCGGCTCAACGTGAACGGCGGTGCCATTGCGCTCGGCCATCCGCTGGGCGCCTCGGGCACCAAGCTCATGACCACGCTGATCCATGCGCTCGGCCGGCGCGGCAAGCGCTACGGGCTGCAGACGATGTGCGAAGGCGGCGGCATGGCCAACGTCACCATCGTGGAAAGGCTCTGATGACCGCGCAGCAACCCTACGTGCTCTATGAGCTGGCCGACGGCATCGCCACGCTCACGCTCAACCTGCCGGCCAAGCTGAACCCGATTGCGCGCGAATTGCAGATCGAGCTGCGCGACACATTGGAGCGCATCCGCGACGATCGCGAAGTACGTGCGGTGATCCTGACCGGGGCCGGCAAGGCCTTTTGCGTGGGCGCGGACCTGAGCGCCATGACGCCCGGTGAAGAAGGCCAGTCGCTCGGCGACCAGACAGCCGAGTGGATGCAGTCGCTCAGCAACCCGCTCATCGAGACGCTGCGCACGCTGCCCGTGCCGGTGGTCGCCGCGGTCAACGGCGCCGCGGCGGGCGCGGGCGTCGGATTGGCGCTGGCGGCCGACGTGACGATTGCGGCGCGCAGCGCCTACTTCTACCTGCCCTTCTTGCCCAAGCTCGGCATCGTGCCCGACCTGGGCTGCACCTGGGCCATTCCGCGGCGGGCCGGCAAGGCACGGGCCATGGGCATGGCGCTGCTCGACGAGCGCCTGAGCGCGGGGCGTGCGGTGCAGTGGGGCCTGATCTGGGCCTGCGCCGACGACGAACAGCTGCTCGAGGAAGCACGCGCCATTGCGCAGCGTCTCGCCCGGCTGCCGGCGCATGCAGTGGTCGAAGCACGCGAAGCCTTCGAAGCCTCGGAGCGCCACACGCTGGCCGAACAGCTGCACTACGAAAGCGAGCGCCAGCGCGAGCTGATCGACCGCCCCACCTTCCGCGAAGGCGTGAGCGCCTTCCTGCAGAAGCGCCCGCCGACGTTCCCGGGGCGCTGAGGCAGCCATGATCGAACGCACGCTTTTCAGCGCCGACCACGAGGCCTTTCGCGACAGCTTCCGCCGCTTCATGGACAAGGAGATCGCGCCCTTCCACGAGGCGTGGGAAGAACAGGGCTATGTGGACCGCGGCGTGTGGTCCAGGGCCGGCGAGAACGGCTTTCTCTGCATGGCGCTGCCCGAGGAATATGGCGGCGCGGGCGCCGACCTGCTCTATTCGGTGATCCAGTTCGAAGAGCTCTGGGCGCGCGGCTTCACGGGCATCGGCTTCGGGCTGCACAGCGAGATCGTGGCGCCGTATATCCTGCGCTACGGCACCGAGGCGCAGAAGCAGCACTACCTGCCCAAGCTCGCGAGCGGCGAGATGGTCGGCGCCATTGCCATGAGCGAGCCCGGCGCGGGCAGCGACCTGCAGGCGGTCAAGACCAGCGCCATCCGACAACCTGACGGCAGCTACCAGCTCAACGGCAGCAAGACCTTCATCACCAACGGCTGGCATGCCGACGTGGTGATCGTGGTCGCCAAGACCGCCCCGGCCGCGGGCGCGAAGGGCACCAGCCTGTTCCTGGTCGAGCGCGGCATGGCGGGCTTCGAGAAGGGCAAGCGGCTCAAGAAGCTCGGGCTCAAGGCGCAGGACACCTCCGAGCTGTTCTTCAACGACGTGCGGCTGCCGGCCGATGCGCTGCTCGGCGATGCCGCGCAACTGAACCGCGGCTTCGTCTGCCTGATGGAGCAACTGCCGTGGGAGCGGCTGCAGATTGCCATCGGCGCGGTGGCGGCGTCGCAGGCCGCCATCGACCAGACCGTGGCCTACGTGAAGGAGCGCAAGGTGTTCGGCCAGCCCGTGGGCAACTACCAGAACACGCGCTACACGCTCGCCGAGCTGCAGACCGAGGTGCAGGTGGCGCAGGTGTTCGTCGACAAATGCATCGAGCTGCTGATGGCCGAAAAGCTCGATACCGCCACCGCCAGCATGGCCAAGTACTGGACCACCGACCTGCAGTGCAAGGTGATGGACGAGTGCGTGCAGCTGCACGGCGGCTATGGCTTCATGTGGGAATACCCGATCACCCGCGCCTACGCCGATGCACGCGTGCAGCGCATCTACGGCGGCACCAACGAGATCATGAAGGAAGTGATCACGCGCGCGATGGGGCTTGGCGGGCGCTGAAACCGGGGCCACTGGCGCCTGGCTTGAGGCTGCGGGAGAATGGCCGCATGCCCATCCTCAACGCCTTCTACGCCCAGTCGGGCGGCGTCACCTCGGTCATCAATGCGTCGGCCTGCGGCGTGATCGAGACGGCACGAAAACACCCGGACCGCATCGGCAAGCTCTACGCCGGGCGCAACGGCATCATCGGCGCGCTGACCGAAGAACTCATCGACACCGGCGCCGAACCGGCCGAAGCCATTGCGGCGCTGCGCACCACGCCTTCGGGCGCCTTCGGTTCATGCCGCTACAAGCTCAAGTCGCTCGAAAAGAACCGGCGCGAGTACGAGCGGCTCATCGAGGTGTTCAAGGCACACGGCATCGGCTACTTCTTCTACAACGGCGGCGGCGATTCGGCCGACACCTGCTTCAAGGTGAGCCAGCTGTCGCAGTCGCTCGGCTATCCGCTGCAGGCCATCCACGTGCCCAAGACCATCGACAACGACCTGCCGCTGACCGACTGCTGCCCGGGCTTCGGCTCGGTGGCCAAGTACGTGGCGGTGTCGACGCTCGAAGCCTCGTTCGACGTGCGTTCTATGGCGGCCACTTCCACCAAGGTGTTCGTGCTCGAGGTGATGGGGCGGCATGCGGGGTGGATTGCCGCGGCGGGCGGGCTTGCTGCGGACCACGGCATTCCGGTGGTGGTGCTGTTCCCCGAAATCGAGTTCGACAAGGCGCGCTTTATCGCGCGGGTCGACGAGCTGGTGAAGCAGCACGGCTACTGCTCGGTGGTGGTGTCCGAAGGCTGCCACTACCCCGACGGCACCTTCCTGGCCGAGCAAGGCACGCGCGACGCTTTCGGCCATGCGCAGCTCGGCGGCGCCGCGCCGGTGGTGGCGGAGATGGTCAAGGACGCGCTGGGCCATAAGTTCCACTGGGCAGTGGCCGACTACCTGCAGCGCGCGGCACGGCACATTGCCTCGGCCACCGACGTGCGGCAGGCCTACGAGCTGGGGCAGCGCGCGGTCGAGCTGGCGCTGGAAGGCCACAACGCGGTCATGCCGACCATCGAGCGCACCTCCGATGCGCCCTACACCTACCGCATCGGCAGTGCGCCGCTCGACGCGGTGGCGAACGTCGAAAAGCCGATGCCGCGCGACTTCATTTCGGAAGACGGCTACGGCATTACCGACAAGTGCAGGCTTTATCTGCTGCCGTTGATCGAGGGCGAGGACTACCCCGCCTACCGCAACGGCCTGCCGGTGTACGCAACGCTCCGGAATGTGGCCGTGGCGAAGAAGCTGCCGGCCTTCGAGCTCGCCTGACGGCCATGGCTGCTGTACTGGACACGATCGATGCCACGCGCTGCCCGCTCTGCGGCGAGCAGAACCGCTGCGCGATGGAGGTTGCGCGCGAAACCGACGAGCCGCAGGCGCCCTGCTGGTGCATGGCGGCGGACTTCCGCAATGCGCCGTTGGCGGCGGTGCCGCCGGAAATGCGCGGCAAGGCCTGCATCTGCGCGCGCTGCGCCGCAGGCACGCCTGTCGAATCCTAGGCCCCTAGGGGCCTTGCCGGCCTTTTAGAACTGCGCTGAGTTCTGCTGCTGGCTTTGCGCCTGCGACTGCTCGGCCGCAGGTTCGTTCGCCGAGGCGGCAGGCTGCGAGTCCGAAGGCAGCGGCACAGTCGGCGCAGCCGCCGTAGACGACGCGCGGTCGCGCTGCTCGGTCACCACGCAGTGGATGAACTGCAGCTTGCCCACGGCCGCGCGCGGCAGCACAAAGGGGTAGTAATCAGGCTGGCCCATGCTGCGCGACAGCTCGTTCAGCACATTGGTCAACAGCACCCAGCCGTTCAGGAAGTCCAGGAATTTGGCTGCGCCGGGATGTTCCGGCCGCCACAGGTCTTCGAGCGTGAACAGGTCGCTCGCGAGTTCGACGTTGGTGGCATCGACGCCGAAGCTCATGGCCGTGTCGGTGGTGTCGGCCATGTGCAGGTAGTGGGCCCAGGTTTCGGCCCAGTCTTCCCACGGATGCATGCTCGCGTAGCTGCTCACGAAGTGAATCGACCAGTCGGGCGGCGGCCCCTGCTCGTAGTGCCGCTGGAGTGCCGCGGTGTAGTCGGCGCGCTCGTCGCCGAAGAGCGCACGAAACTCGTCGAGCCATGGCGTGGGCTGCACCAGCAGGTCCCAGTAGTAATGGCCGATCTCGTGGCGAAAGTGCCCGAGCAGCGTTCGATAAGGCTCGCGCATTTCGGCGCGGATGCGCTCGCGCACGGCATCTTCGGCCTCTTCCGCGTTGAGGGTGATCACGCCGTGCTCGTGGCCGGTCATCACATGCGGGCTGCCCGGCATGTTGCTCAGGAAGTCGAACGCGAGGCCGTGCGCCGGATCGGCGTGGCGGCTCACCACCGGCAGCCCGAGCGCCAGCAGCTGCGAAATGAGCCGGCGCTTCGCATGCTCCAGCTTGCGCCATAGCTCGCCGTTGCTTTCCACCGAAAGGTCTGGAATGGTGCGGTTGACGCTGCATGCCAGGCAGTAGCCGGGCGCCAGGCCGTCGGTGTTGAACGAAGGGTCGTCGCCCTCGCGCGGGGCCGGCACCATCCAGTTGCAGCTGGCGGCGGTCATGAGGTTGGCGCAGCGGCGGTATCTCTTGCCGTCCGGATTGCCGAACACGGTGAAGGTGTCGGGCGCGGGGCGCTCGCCCTCCGCTTCGTCCTGGCTTCCTTCTTCGGCGGCGACGGGCGCGAGCGGCACCACGCCGAGCCGGTCGATCACGTATCCGAGCGGCGTGCCGCAGGCCAGGCACTGGCTGTTGCGCAGGAACACCGGCCGGCCGCACTGGCAGCGGTAGGCGCGGCTGACGGTGGGCGCGGCCAGTTCGGCCGCGAGGTTGGGCGGCGCGTGCGCGGCCTGCGGGTCGGCTGCGGCCTGGTCGCCGGTTTGAACAGCGGCTTGATCGCCGGTTGGACCGCCGGCTTGATCGTCGGAATGCTCGACGGGTTGATCGGATTGGGGAGCCATGTCGTTTTTGTTTTCTCGGAAAGCAGTGCGGGACAGCGTGTGCATTGTGCGGCCGTTGCATCGGCGCCCATTCGCGCAAAGACCGATATGCTTGTAGGACGACGGACCCGCACCCAAGCCGGGCCGCCGCTCCACGATGCCCACTCCCCGCCCGAAGCCGCACCGCCGGCCCCGCCGACCCTTGGCACCATGCGCGACCGCTACGGTCCGCGCTACCGCTGGTACCTGCTGGTCTCGGTCATGGTGGGCGTGATGGCGTCGATCATGTCGTCGACCATCGTCAACGTGGCGATTCCGGGCATGAGCCACCACTTCTCGCTTGGCCAGGAGCGGGCGCAATGGGTGAGTTCGGGCTTCATGGTGGCCATGACCGTCTCGATGCTCACCACGCCCTGGCTGCTGTCGCGCTACGGCTACAGGCGCACCTACGTCGGCACCATGGTGCTGCTGCTTGTGGGCGGCGTGGCGGGCGGGCTGGCCAACAACTTCACGCTGGTGCTGCTGGCGCGCGTGGCCGAAGGGCTTGCCGCCGGCGTGGTGCAGCCCATTCCGGCCATCATCATCCTGCGCGCCTTCGAGCCGCACGAGCAGGGGCGCGCCAGCGGCATCTTCGGCATGGGTGTGGTGCTGGCGCCGGCCATCGGCCCGAGCATCGGCGGCGTGCTGGTCGACCTGTTCGGCTGGCGCTCCATCTTCTTCATGGTGGTGCCGTTCTGCCTGGCCTCGCTCTGGCTGGCCTACAAGTTCGTGCCCACCACGGCGCCGGGCGGCGTGGCGGCCACGCGCGGCAGCGGGCTCGACTGGCGGGGCCTGGCGCTGGGCACGGCGGGCACGCTCTGCCTGCTGAACGGGCTGGTCGAGTTGCGCGGCGACTCGCCCATCGAAGCCGCCCTGCTGCTGAGCGGTGCGCTGGCAGCCTTGGCGGGCTTCATCTGGTGGCAGCGCCGGTTCGCGGCCTCGGGCGGCACGCCGCTGATGAACCTGGGCCTCTTCCAGTACCGCCAGTTCGCCATGGGCAGCGTGGTCGCCTTCATCTACGGCACGGCGCTGTTCGGCTCGACCTACCTGCTGCCGGTGTACATGCAGGTGGGGCTGCAGCTGTCGGCCTCGCACGTCGGCACCATCCTGCTGCCGGCGGGCATTGTGCTGGCGGTTGCCATTGCCGGCGTGGGCCGGCTGGCCGACCGGCAGCCGACGTGGCTGCTGGTGAGCATCGGGCTGGCGCTGCTGGCGGCCTCCTTCGCGCTGATGGTGGTGCTGAGGCTCGACAGCGCCCTGTGGCTGCTGGTGGCGTTTGCCATCATCGGGCGCATCGGGCTGGGCTTCATCCTGCCTTCGCTCAACCTGGGATCGATGCGGCCGCTGGCCAAGCCGCTGATTCCGCAGGGTGCCAGTGCCATCAACTTCCTGCGCATGCTCGGCGGTGCGGCGGGCGTGAGCCTGTGCGCCATCGTGCTCGAGTGGCGGCTGGCGGCGCATGGCGATTCGCTCGCCAACCCGACGAGCAGCGCCGCGCGGCTGGCGGCCTTCGACGAGGTGTTTCTGATGCTGGCGGCGCTGTGCGCGATTGCCATTTGCGCGGCTTGGCAGCTTCGGCAACCCACCCGGCAAGGGTAAGCACTTAGTAATACTTAAGCACCCATCGTTTCTAATTGTTAGCATTTGTTAACTCACGGGATGGGTCTTTCATGCAGCGCAGAAGTTTTGTCGCTTCGACGGCGGTTTTCGCCGCGGGCTTGGCCCGTCTCTCCTCCGCACAGGCCGCCGAAGCGGGTGTGACCGACACCGAGATCCTGCTCGGCAGCTCGGCCGTGCTGAGCGGCCCGCTCGGCTCGCAGATCAAGGTCGTGCACAACGGCGCTGCGCTGGCCTTCGATGCCGCCAACGAACAAGGCGGCGTGGGCGGGCGCAAGATCAAG
Organism: Variovorax sp. S12S4; assembly: GCF_023195515.1. NCBI lineage: Bacteria > Pseudomonadati > Pseudomonadota > Betaproteobacteria > Burkholderiales > Comamonadaceae > Variovorax > Variovorax sp. S12S4. The sequence goes on along the minus strand of NZ_JALPKR020000002.1, from coordinate 2,234,404 downwards.
CTGGTGGCGCTGGACGACGAGCTAAAGCCCGAGAAGGCGCTCGAAAACTACGGCAAGCTTCTGAACGACCATCGCGTGTTCGCCTTCTTCGGCTGCGTGGGATCGGGCACCACCTCCGCCGCGGCCAAGCTGCTGCAGCAAAGCGGCGCACCCAGCGTGGGCGGCTACGGCGTGGGCGACAGCGCCCGCGAGCGCGTGGCGGGCTCGGCCTACTTCGTGCGAGCCAGCAATGCCCGCGAGGCGCAGGCGCTGGTCGAGCACCTGTCGACCATCGGCGTGAGCAAGATCGCGATTGCCCACCTGGACAACCCCGGCGGCCTTGAAGCGGTAAAGCTGATCGAGGCGGCCATGGCCACCCACAAGCAGGCTCCCACGGCCGTGGTGGCGGTGAAGGGCGACGGCTCGACCTCGGCCGCCGCGGGCAAGGCGCTTGCCGACAGCCATCCCCAGGCCGTGCTGATGTACCTGGCCGGCACGGTGACCGGCGAAGTGATCAAGGCCATGTATGCCGCCGGCAGCAAGCCGATGTTCTACGGCATGTCGGTCGTCTCGGGCGAAGTCACGGCCAAGGTGGTTCCGCTGCAGGCGGGCGGGCTGGCCATTTCGCAGGTTACGCCCTACCCCTGGGGCGAGGTGGAAGCCGTCACGCGCGACTACCGCCGCCTGGCCGAGCGCGCCCAGGTGCCGGTCGGCTACGGCAGCTTCGAGGGCTACCTGAACGGGCTGGTGATGATCGAGGCGATCAAGCGCACCGGCCGCGACCTCACGCGCGCCCGCCTGCATGCCACGCTGCGCGCGCTCAAGCTGCGCCTGGCCGGCATGGACATCGACTTTTCGACCGGCGCCACCACCGGCTCGCGCTTCATCGAAATGGTGCGCGTCACGCCTGAAGGCCGCTTCGTTCGCTGAGCGTTGGGCGGGTTCGCCCGCGGCGGCTGCGCTCGCGCTTTAATAGCGCCATGTGCCAACTGCTCGGAATGAACTGCAACACGCCCACGGACGTGACCTTCAGCTTTACGGGCTTTGCCCAGCGCGGCGGCCGCACCGACCACCACGCCGACGGCTGGGGCATCGCCTTCTTCGAAGACCGGGGGCTGCGGCACTTCGTCGATCACATGCCGGCGAGCGAATCGCCCGTGGCGGAGCTGATCCGGCGCTACCCCATTCAAAGCCGCAACGTCATTGCGCACATTCGCAAGGCCACGCAGGGCGCCATCAACCTGCAGAACTGCCACCCTTTCGTGCGCGAACTGTGGGGCCGCTACTGGGTGTTTGCCCACAACGGCGACCTGAAGGACTTTCGGCCGCGCCTGCACGGCAACTTTCACCCGGTGGGCAACACCGACAGCGAGCACGCCTTCTGCTGGCTCATGCAGGAGCTGGCCAAGTCGCATGCGGGCGTGCCGAGCATCGAGGAGCTCACGCTCACGCTGCGCGAACTGGCGCCGCAGCTTGCGCGCCACGGCACCTTCAACTTCATGCTCTCGAACGGCCAGGCGCTCTGGGCCCATGCCTCCACCAACCTCTGGTACGTGGAACGCCGCCACCCCTTCGTCACCGCGCAGCTCGCGGACGAAGACCTCGAGATCGACTTTGCGCGGCACACCACGCCCAACGACCGCGTGGCGGTGGTGGTGACCGCGCCGCTCACCAGCAACGAAAGCTGGACGCCCTTCGTGCCGGGCGAGCTGCACGTGTTCGTGGACGGGCAGCGCTTCGGGCACTGAGGCGTTTCTACTGACACTTTTTCGCAACATTGAGAGAAAGTATCGGCAAACCGGTTCGGCGGGGTAACAATAATGGTTCTCATTTGCGCCCCTTTCGAACCTTTCAATGTCTTCTTCCTCCTCTTTCCTGCGCGCCAGCCTGCGCCCGACCGCGGCCGCCACGCTGCTCGCAATTCACGCCCTGGCCGCTACGGCCCAGACCGCCGCGCCGGCTGAAGCCGCCGGCACCCTCGGCACCGTCACCGTCGAAGCCAGCGCCGACGCCTCGGCCGAAGGCCTGACCAAGCCTTACGCCGGCGGCCAGGTGGCGCGCGGCGGGCGCGTCGGCATCCTGGGCACCCAGGACATGATGAGCACGCCGTTCTCGAGCACCAACTACACCAACGAGCTCATCCAGGACCAGCAGGCGAAGAGCGTTGCCGACGTGCTGCTCAACGACCCGTCGGTGCGCCAGGCGCGCGGCTTCGGCAACTTCCAGGAGCTCTACGTGGTGCGCGGCTTCCCCGTGTACTCGGACGACGTCGCCTACAACGGCCTGTACGGCATGCTGCCGCGCCAGTACATCGCTTCTGAATTCTTCGAGCGCGTGGAAGTGTTCCGCGGCGCCAACACCTTCCTGAACGGCGCGGCGCCCGGCGGCAGCGGCATCGGCGGTGCGATCAACCTGCTGCCCAAGCGCGCGTCCAACGAGCCGATCACGCGCGTCGGCTTCGGCGTGCAGACCGGCGGACAGGGCTACGTGAACCTCGACCTGGCGCGGCGCTTCGGCCCCGACGACAGCCTGGGCGTTCGCGTGAACGCCGTGCGCCGCGAAGGCGGCACCGGCGTCCATAAAGAGAGCCAGCAGCTCAGCGCCTTTGCCGTCGGCCTGGACTGGCGCAACCGCAACGTGCGCCTGTCGGCCGACTTCGGCTACCAGGACTACGACCTGAAGGACGGCCGCCCGAGCCTCACGCCCTCGTCGACGCTGCCGATCCCCAGCGCGCCCGACGCCAGCACCAACTTTGCGCAGCCCTGGACCTACTCGAAGGAAAAGGACAAGTTCGCCACCTTCCGCGGTGAAGTCGACATCACCGACAACATCACGGCCTGGGCCGCGGGCGGCGTACGCCGCAGCGACGAAGACAACGTGCTGGCGAACCCGACGCTCGCCGACGCGTTCGGCAACACCAGCGGCACGCGTTTCAGCAACACGCGCAAGGACCGCATCGGCACCGCCGAGATCGGTGTGCGCGGCAATTTCGTGACCGGGCCGGTGAAGCACACCGTGGTGGCTTCGGCCGCCACATACAGCAACGACCGCGACAACGCCTACACGATCTCGCGCGACCGGATCCGCAACAACATCTACGCGCCGTACGCGTCGCCGTTCCCGGTGGCCAACAGCTTCACCGGCAACACGCTGGAAGACCCGCGATTGACCGACAAGATCGAGACCTCGAGCGTTGCGGTGGCCGACACCATGTCCTTCATGGACGACCGCCTGCTGGTCACGCTCGGCGTGCGTCGCCAGACCATCGAGCAGACCAGCTTCGCCTACAACACGATCAAGGAAACGAGCACCTACGACAAGAGCAAGACCACGCCGGTGGCCGGCATCGTGTTCAAGGTCACGCCGAGCACCTCGGTCTACGCGAACTACATCGAAGGCCTCGTCAAGGGCAACGTGGCGCCCGGCACGGTCAACAGCCGTCCGGTCACCAACGCCGGCGAGGTGTTCGCGCCCTACCAGGCCAAGCAGAAGGAAGTCGGCGTCAAGTACGACGGAGGCACCATCGGTGCGAGCGCTGCCTTCTTCACCACCGACCAGCCGACCTACCAGTACGAGGGCCAGACCTACGGCCTCTACGGCAAGCAGCGCAACCAGGGCCTCGAATTCTCGGTGTTCGGCCAGCCTGCCAAGGGCCTGCGCCTGCTGGGCGGCCTGACGCTGATCGACGCCAAGCAGAAGGACACGCAAGGCGGCGCCACCGATGGCCGCTCGGCCATCGGCGTGGCCAAGCAGCAAGCCAACCTGGGCGCGGAGTGGGACGTGCCGGGTGTGCGCAACCTGTCGCTGAACGCGCGTTTGCTCTACACCTCCAAGCAGTACGCCAACGCCACCAACACGCAGCAGATTCCGGGCTGGACGCGCTTCGACATCGGCGCACGCTACTTGGTCGACCTGGGCAACGGCCGCGCGCTCACGCTGCGCGCGCGCATCGACAACCTGTTCAACAAGTCGTACTGGGCGTCGGTGGGCGGCACGCAAGGCTCCAACTACCTGGTCCTCGGCGCACCGCGCACCTTTGCGGTGAGCGGCACCATCGACTTCTGAGATGCGCGCCTTTGCGACGACAGTGCACCGCTGGGCGGGCCTCGCGGTTGCACTGTTCCTCATTGTCTCGGGCCTGACCGGCGCCGTGATCTCGTGGGACCACGAGATCGACGGCTGGCTCAACAGCGAGCTCTACGACACCGAATCGCGCGGGCCGTTCCGCGATCCGTTCGAGCTGGCCGCGGCGGTGGAGGCCGACGACCCGCGCGCGCGGGTCGCGTACATGCCGCTCGGTTTCGAGGAAGGCCATGCGGCCGGCTACTTCGTGCAGCCGCGCACCGACCCCGCCACCGGCAAGCCCTACCAACTCGGCTACAACCGCGTGTACGTCGATCCCGTGACGGCCGAGATCCGCGGCCGGCGCGACTCGACCGCGATCTCGCTCAAGCCCGAAACGCTGATGCCCTTCTTGCGCAAGCTGCACTACATGCTGCACGTGCCGGCCGTCTGGGGCACCGACCGGCTGGGCTACTGGATCATGGGCGGCGTGGCGCTGGTGTGGCTGCTCGACAGCTTCTTTGCGCTGTACCTCACCACGCCGCGGCGCCAGCGGCAGGCCGCGCATCCCGAGCACCGCGCCGCGCTCGAATGGTGGCGGCGCTGGAAGCCGGCCTGGGCCGTGCGTTGGGCGGCCGGCGGCTACAAGCTCAACTTCGACCTGCACCGTGCGGGCGGGCTGTGGTTGTGGGCGCTGATCATCATCGTCGCCTTCACCTCGTTCTCGCTGAATCTCTACAAGGAGATCTTCCACCCGATGCTGTCGCTGGTGTCGAAGACCACGCCCGGGCCGTCGTCGCTGGTGCCGCTCGCGCCGCTGGGCACGCGCATCGAACCCGCGATCGGCTTCCGCCAGATCGTTGCCGACGCCGAGGCCGAGGCGCGCCGGCGCGGCTGGACCACGCCGCTGGGTGGTGTGTTCTACAACCAGCGCGGCGGCTTCTACAACGTGTCGTTCTTCGACCACGCCTCGCACGACGACAGCGACGGCATGGGCCTGTCGAACCTCTACCTGGACGGCCGCGACGGCCGCGTCATCAGCAGCAACCGGCCATGGCACGGCACGGCAGCCGATGTGTTCGCGCAGCTGCAATTGCCGCTGCACGGCGGGCGCATCCTGGGACTGCCGGGACGCATCCTGATGTCGCTCATGGGGCTGGTGGTGGCGGGCCTGTCCGTCACGGGCATCGTGATCTGGTGGCGCAAGCGGCGCGCGCGGCTGCTGCAGACACGGCGGCAGCGCGAAGTGGCGGCACAGCCGCACCACCTCGGCACCCCGGCGCCGCGCTGAAAGAAAGACCTAGGAAACTGCCGCGGCCAGGTGCGCCTCGAGCGCATCGATGAACATCTTCGGCACGTCGAAGCCGGTCTGCTCGGTGATCTCCTGGAAGCAGGTCGGGCTCGTCACGTTGATCTCGGTGACCGAGTCGCCGATCACGTCGAGCCCGATCAGGAGCAGCCCGCGCGGCGCGAGCACCCGGCCAATGGCCTCGGCGATCTCGCGGTTGCGCGCCGTGAGCGGCTGCGCCACGCCCTTGCCGCCGGCTGCCAGGTTGCCGCGCACCTCGGTGCCTTGCGGAATGCGCGCCAGCACGAAGGGCGCGGGCTCGCCCGCAATGATCAGGATGCGCTTGTCGCCCTGAGCCACCTCTGGCACGAAGCGCTGCACCATGATGGTCTCGGCGCCGTTCTTGTTGAGCGTCTCGACGATGGAGCCGAGGTTCAACGCGTCCTGCTTCACGCGGAAGATGCCCATGCCGCCCATGCCGTCGAGCGGCTTGAGGATGATGTCGCCATGCTCGGCATGAAAGTCGCGCACGGCCTGCGCGCTGCGCGTGACCAGCGTGGGCGTGACGAACTGCGGAAACTCCATGATCGCGAGCTTCTCGGGGTGGTCGCGCAACGCGCTCGGCTTGTTGACCACGCGCGCGCCTTCGCGTTCGGCCTGCTCGAGCAGGTGCGTGGCATAGATGTATTCGGCGTCGAAGGGCGGATCCTTGCGCATCAGCACGGCGTCGAAGTCCTTCAGCGCCTTGGCCTCGCTGATATCGACGCGGTACCAGTCCCTTGCGTCTCCGGTGAGCGTGATCTGCTGCACCGTGGCGGTGACCTGCCCGCCCGACTTCCACTGGATGTCCTGCGGCAGGCAGGCCGCGATGCGATAGCCGCGGCGCTGGGCCTCGCGCATCATCGAGAAGGTGGTGTCCTTGTAGATCTTGAAAAGGTCGAGCGGGTCGGCGACGAAGAGGATGTTTTTCATCAGTGAGTCTTTCCGGCGCCGGGTGTGGCCGCCATGTTGCTGCTGTCTGGCGCGATGTTGCCGGAAGCGGCGATGTCCTTGCCGGCGGAGGCCTTTGCCTTCGTGCGCCCGGCCTGCTGCACCGCCAGTGCCAGCGCACCGGCCACCACGCCCCAGAAGGCCGAGCCGATGCCCAGGATGGCCACGCCCGAGAGCGTCACCAGAAACGTGATGATCGCGGCCTCGCGGTGCGGCTCGTCGCGCACCGCGCCCGCCAGCCCGCTGCCGATGGTGCCCAGCAGTGCCAGTCCGGCAATGGCGGCGACCAGCTCTTTGGGAAACGCCGTGAGCAACCCGATGACCGCCGCTCCGAAGAATGCAATCACCACGTAGATGGCGCCGCAGCTTGCGGCCGCCGTGTAGCGCCGCGCCGGGTCTTCATGCGCCTCGCGGCCCATGCAGATGGCGGCGCTGATGGCGCCCAGGTTCAAGGCAAACGCGCCGAAGGGCGCCAGCACCAGTGTTGCCAGCCCGGTGATGGTGATGAGCTTGCTCACCGGCAGGTCGCCGTAGCCTGCTGCGCGTATCGTCGCGACGCCCGGCAGGTTCTGCGAGGCCATGGTGACGATGAATAGCGGCAGAGCCAGGCTGACGATGGCCTGCCAGCTGAACACCGGCATGGTGAACACGGGCCAAGTGAGCGAAAAGTGCACCGTCGACCAGCTCAGCTCGCCGCGCGCCGCCACGAAGCCAATGGCAACCAGCAGCGTGAGCGGCACCGCATAGCGCGGCAGCAAGCGCTTGGCGACCAGGTAGGTGCCGAGCATCAGCAGCACCAGCGGCAGCGCCGTCTTGGCGGCAATGAACGCATCGAGGCCGAAGCGCGCGAGCACACCGGCGAGCAGGGCCGAGGCAATCGCCATCGGAATCTTGTTCATGACCCGCTCGAACCAGCCCGTGGCGCCTGCCAGCACGATGAGCGCGGCGCACGCAATGAAGGCGCCGACCGCCTCGCCCATGCCGTAGCTCCCCGCCGCCACGGCAAGCACGGCCGCCCCCGGCGTGCTCCAGGCAATCATCACCGGCTTGCGCCACCACAGCGACAGCACGATGGATGGCAGGCCCATGCCGATGCCCAGCGCCCACATCCACGAGGCCGCGATCTCGGGCGTGGCCCCGAAGGCCTGGGCGGCCTGGAACACGATGGCCACCGAACTCGTGAAACCCACGAGCACGGCGACGAAGCCCGCGGTGAAGGCCGAAAGGCTGAGATCCTTGAAAAACGACATCCGGCGATTGTGCCGGCTGGCCGGCTGGCCGACCGACCGCCGCAATCGCGCGCCGCCGCCTGTCAGGCCGAACCGAGGTAGGCCCGCGCGAGCGCCCCGTCGGCCGCGATCTCGGCCGCACTGCCTTCGGCCGCGATGCGCCCGCCCTCGATCACGTAGGCACGGTCGCACAGCGCGAGCGCAAGGGCCGCCATCTGGTCGACCAGCACCACCGTCAGCCCCTCGGCCCGCAGCCCGTAGAGCGCCTTGAACAGCTCGGCGATGATCTTCGGTGCCAGGCCCAGCGAGGGCTCGTCGAGCAGCAGCACGCGCGGCTTCGACATCAGGCCGCGCGCAATTGCCAGCATCTGCTGCTCGCCGCCCGAAAGCAGGCCGGCGCGCTGGTGCAACCGCTCGCGCAGGCGCGGAAAGCGCCCGAGCATGGCCTCGGTGCGCGCCTCGATGTCGCGCCCGTCGAGAAACGCGCCCAGGCGGATGTTGTCCCGCACGCTGAGCTCGGGAAACACCTGCCGGCCTTCGGGCACCAGCACCAGGCCATGCGCCACCACGCGTTCGGCCGCCAGGCCCGCGAGCTCGATGCCGTCGATATGGATGCCGCCCTGCACCGGCCGGTGCAAGCCCGCGAGCGAACGCATCAATGTCGATTTGCCCGCGCCGTTGGCGCCGAGCAGCGCCACCAGTTCGCCGCGCCGCACGCGCAGGTCGATGCCGTGCAGCACCGGCTCCGCGCCGTAGCCGGCGACAAGGCCGCCGACGCCGAGCAGCTCGGGCGCATCGGCCGGCAGCGGCGGGCGCGGCGCCGGGCCCTCCGCCGGCGCATCGTCCGCCGCCAGGGCTTCGCCGAGGTAGGCCTTGCGCACCTCGGGGTCGGCCTGGATCGCGGCCACGCCGCCCACGGCCAGCCTGCGACCGGCGTCGAGCACCACGATGTGGTCCGAGATGCCCATCACAAGCTCCATGTCGTGCTCGACCAACAGCACGCCGATGCCCGCGGCCGCGATGCGCTGCAGCAGCGCCGCAAGCAGCGCCTTGTCTTCGCGCGAGAGGCCGGCCGCGGGCTCGTCGAGCAAGAGCGCTTGCGGCGCGGTGGCCAGCGCCCGTGCGATCTCGACCAAGCGCCGGTCGACGTGCGCGAGATCGGCGGCCCGCGCCCGCGCCGACCCCGCATAGCCGCAGAACGCGAGCAGCTGCCGCGCCTCGGCACGCGCCGCCGCCGAGCGGAAACGCCGCGCGCCGAGCAGCGGCCCGAGCGTGCCACGGCCGAGCGCGAGCGCCACGTTGTCTTCCACGCTGAGGCTGCCGAAGAGCTGCGAGGTCTGGTAGGTGCGCGCCACGCCGGCGCGCGCAATGCGGTAGGCACGCTGCCCTTGCAGGGCCGACTCGCCCAGGCGAAAACCACCGCCGGTGGGCCGGTAGAACCCGCTCAGCATGTTCAGCACGGTGGTCTTGCCGGCACCGTTGGGACCGATCAGGCTGGTGATGCCGCCAGGCTGCGTGGCAAAGGCCAGGTCGCCCACCGCGCGCACGCCGCCGAACTGCATCGTGAGGCCCTCGGTGCGGATCGGCGCGCCCCTTGCGCGCGGCGCGAGCCCCGTATCTCCACTGGTCGCAAGCGGCGCTTCGGCGGGCTGCTTGCCGATGCGCGCTGCAATGCGGCGCCAGAGCCCGGCGGCCCCCTCGGGTGCAACCCAGAGCACCACCAGCAAGAGCAGGCCGAATATGAGCAGCCGGTATTCCTCGAAGCTCGCGAGCAGCTCCGGCAGCAAGCCCACGACCAGCGCGCCTACCAGCGGGCCCGCGACAGACCCAGCCCCGCCGATCATCACCACGAGCACAAACAAAATCGATTGGCCAAAGCCGAAGGTGTGCGGCGTCACGAAACCCGAGAGCGGCGCGAACAGCCCGCCGGCCGCGCCCGCGCAGAGCGCCGAGACGGCAAAGGCCACGGTCTTGATGCGCAGCGGATCGAGGCCGATCGATTCGGCCGCGGTTTCGCTGTCGCGCACCGCACGCATCGCAGCGCCCCAGCCGCCGCGCGAGAGCATCGCAAAGGCCGCGACCGCCACGCCCGCCGTGAGCACCGCGAGCATTGCGGCCGCGCGCTCGCCTTGCTTAAAACCGCCGAGCACGGGCCCCGCAATGCCCATGATGCCGTTCTGCCCGCCCGTGAGGTCGCGCGCCTCGACGATGGCATGCTCGACGATGAAGCCGAAGGCGATGGTGATCATCGCAAGGTAAGGGCCCCTAGCGCGCAGCGCCGGCAGCGCGAGCAATGCGCCCATGGCACCGGCGATCAGCGCGCCCGCGGGCCAGGCGGCCCAGAAGCTCCAGCCAGCCTTGCCCGTGAGGATGGCGACCGCGTAGGCGCCGATGGCATAGAAGCCCACATGGCCGAAGGACATCTGCCCCGTGAGCCCGAGCAGCACGTTGAGCCCGATGCCCACGATGGCGAAGAGCGCAACATTGGCGAGCACGAAAACGTAGTAGCCGTTGACCGTGGCCGCGAGCGCCACGCCCGCCGCCATGGCCGCCGCGAGCCCTGCCAGCGCGAGCCAGCGCATGCCGATGCCGCTCATACCTTTTTCACCGCCGCGCGGCCGAAGAGCCCCTGCGGCCGGAGCGCGAGCACCGCGATCACGAGGCCGAAGGTCAGGATCTGCGTGTAGCCCGAGCCGAGCGTGGCGGTGATCAGCGCCTCCGCCAGGCCGAACAGCAGGCCCGCGCCCATCACGCCCCATGCACTGGTGATGCCGCCGAGGATCGCGACCGCAAAGGCCTTGAGCCCGAACAGCGTGCCCATGTCGGCCTGCACATTGAAGAGCGGCGCGATCAGCACGCCCGCCACGCCCGCGAGCACCGCCGACAGCGCAAAGGCCGCGGCCACCGCGCGGCGGATCGGAATGCCCATGAGCCGCGCGGCCGCGGGGTTCTGCACCACGGCCAGCATGCCGATGCCCCAGCGCGTGCGGCGCGCCACCAGGTGCAGCACCGCCGCAAGCGCCAGGCCCGCGAGCGGAATGAGCAACTGCAGCGGATACACGCCAAGCCCCACCTCGCCCACCTGCAGCGGCGTGACCGCGAGCGGCGAAGGCAAGCTGCGCGGCTCCTTGCCGAAGGTGAACATCACCAGGTTGTCGACCACCATGCCGAGCGCAACCGTCGCCATCAGCCAGGCTTCGGAACCGCGGCTAGCGAAAGGCCGCACGGCCGCGAGCTCGACCAGGAGGCCATAGGCGCCGCAGAGTGCGAGCGCCAGCAGCACCGCGAGCGGCATCGGCCAGCCCAGCGTCTGCGCAAACCAGAAGGTGAAGACCGCGCCCAGCATCATTGCGCTGCCCTGCGCGAAGTTGACGGTGCCCGAGACGGCATAGGTCACGTGGAAGCCGAGCGCAATCAGCCCGTACATGCTGCCGAGCCCCAGCCCGCTGATCCAGGCGGACAGCAGCATCATTTCGCCGCGGCCATGCCCACCGGCAGGATGCGGTTGTCGATGAACTGCGCCCATACGTAGTCGCTCGAGGTCACCGCGTCGTGCACGCCAGTCGAAAAGGGCTTGTCGTAGGTCTTGATCAGGCCTTCGTACTTGCCGATCTTGTAGAAGCCCTGGCGCACCGCGTCGCCGTCGGTCGAGCCGGCGGCCGCGATGGCCAGCGCGGCGAGTTGCATGCCGTCGTAGGCATTGGCCACGCCCACCGCCGGCGTGATGTCGTCCGGGCCCTTGATGGCCGGGTACTTTGCCTTGAGCGCCGCGATCACCTTCTCGCCGACCGGCGACTGCTTGCCGAAGAAGCTGTAGGTCTGCACGAAGTGCACGTTCTTGCCGTTCGGGCCGGCCAGCTCCGTGAAGCGGCCGCCCGCCGGACCCCAGTGCGAGACGATCGGTACCTGCCAGCCCATGCGGTCGAGCGACTTGACCACCTGCGCCGAGGGACCGACGTTGCCCACCATGAAGAGCGTGTCGGCGCCCGCGGCCTTCAGGCGCGTGAGCTGCGGCACCACGTCGACGTCGTTGCCGTCGAACTTCTCCACGCCCACGGCCTTCAGGCCCTTGGCCGCCAGCGCAGCGTGCAGGCCCTTCTCGTTCGATTCGCCCCATGGGTTGTTCACCAGGATCATGCCGAACTTGCTCGACTTGAAGGTCTTCTGTGCGTAGTCGAGCATGCCCACGTTGACGATTTCGTCGACCGCCGAAACGCGGAACGCGAAGTTGGGGTTGGCGCCGTTCCTGGTGATGGGCGTGCCCGCGGCCCAGGGGCCCATGAACGGCGTCTTCTCCTGGTTGGCAATCGGCACGATGGCCATGGACACGGGCGTGTCGAGCCCGCCGAAGAGCACCGCCACTTTCTCCTTGAAGATCAGCTCGCGCGCGGAGACCACGCCCTTGGCGGGATTGGCTTCATCGTCGCGGCGCACCAGTTCGAGCTTGCGCCCGCCAAGCAGACCGCCCTTGGCGTTGATCTCGTCGATGGCGACGGTGAGGCCGCGCGTGATGGCTTCGCCGGCCAGCGCCGACTGGCCCGAAAGCGCGGTGACGAGGCCGATCTTGATCGGTTCGGCAGCGAAGGCCGTGCCCGCCGTGAGACAGGTTGCGGCCGCGGCGGCGGCCAGGCAAAGCGAGCGGCGGCTCAGGCGGGGAAGGCGGATGGTGCGGGTCATGGCGAGCTCCTGGATCGAAGGGGGACAACAACGGGCGGCACCCAACAAGGTGCATCGGCATCCGCCGAAGCGGTTGGCTCGTCCCGGATGCAAGCGCCATGCCAAGTCAACAATCCATCGCTCATATTGTCGACAATTCACGCTTTTGCAAGTCGACAATTCGGCACGAGAATTGCTGCAGCCATCTCAAGCCTTTCGCCATGCACCGCCATGGCCCATCAATGGAGAACCCCATGGACACATCCGCTGCGCCCGCGCTCACCGACCCTGCCGCCGTGGTCGACGAATTCCTTCGGCTGGTGATGATTCCCGACCCCGAGTCGGCCTCGCGCTACACCGCGCCCGGCATCCGCATCCGCTTCACCGGCAACCGCCCGATGCGGGCACCCGGCGACACCTCGGCCTTCAACGCCAGGCGCTACGCATGGGTCAAGAAGAAGATCGAGCGCACCGAGGTGGTGGCCGGCGGCACGCCTGAAGAGACCGTGGTCTACAGCCTGGGTACGCTCTACGGCGCATGGCCGGACGGCACGGCCTTCGAGGGCAATCGCTACGTCGACCGGTACGTGGTGAGCCACGGCCTCATCGTGCAGATGGACGTGTGGAACGACAGCGCCGAGTGGTTGCTGGTGCGCGCCGGGCTGGCAGTGCTGTGAGGCAAGGCGCATGACGACGCGCTGGCCCGAGCTGCTGCCCTCGCACGGGCGCTTCGACTATCGGCCGATCACGCGCCGGCCCGACTATGCGTGGCCCAACGGCGCACGGCTTGCGGTGTACCTGGGTTTCAACATCGAGCACTTCGCGTTCGGCGACGGGCTCGGCGCCTGCATCGGCCCGGCCTCTCCGCAGCCCGACGTGCTGAACCACGGCTGGCGCGAGTACGGCAACCGCGTGGGCGCCTGGCGCTGCCTCGAGCTCTTCGATGCGCTCGGGCTGCCCACGGGCGCCCTGGTGAACACCGCGCTGTACGACCATTGCCCGGAACTGGTGGGGGCCCTGGTGGCGCGCGGCGACGAACTCATCGGCCACGGCCACAGCAATGCCGAGCGCCAGGGCGCGCTGGACGAAGCCCATGAACGCGCATTGCTCGTGCGCTGCCGCGAGCGCATGCTGCGCGAGAGCGGGCAGGCGCCCGCGGGATGGCTTTCGCCGTGGATCTCCGAAAGCGCGCTCACGCCCGACCTGCTGGCGGAGACCGGCTACGGCTACACCCTCAACTGGTGCCACGACGACCAGCCCGTGCGCATGCGCACGCGCGGCGGCGGCGCCATCTGGTCGGTGCCGTATCCGCAGGAGCTCAACGACATTCCGATGATCGTCGGCCGGCTGATGGACGCGAAGGACTTCAGCGCGATGGTGGTCGACAACTTCGACGAGATGCGCGAGCAGGCGCGCGCGCAGCCGCTGGTGATGGGCCTCGCGCTGCATCCGTACATCGTGGGCCAGCCCTACCGGCTGCGGCACCTGCGCACGGCGCTTGCGCACCTTGCACGCGCGCGCGATCGCGGCGAGATCTGGTTCACCACGCCGGGGGCGATTGCGGCGCACGTTGCGCAGCTCGCCGTCGGGCGGCCTGGGGAGTTCGACTGAAGCGGACTCGATAATCGGCACGTCGTCCTGCTCATCCTGCCCATGGCCCGCTCTCCTTCTTCGCTGAAAACCACCGCTGCAAGGCAGCCCGCCGCGGACGCCCCGCCTGACGACGGCGACATCGAGGAGCGCATCTACCGCTCGGTGTTCGAAGGCGTGACCCACCAGCGCCTGGCGCCCGGCACCAAGCTGCCCGAGGCGTCGCTGTGCGAGCTGTTCGGCGTGAGCCGCGCAATGGTGCGCAAGGTGCTGCAACGGCTTGCGCACGACCACATCGTGGAGCTGCGGCCGAACCGCGGCGCCATCGTGGCCATGCCCTCGCCCGAGGAGACGCGGCAGATCTTCGAAGCCCGCCGTGCGCTAGAAGCCGCGCTGGTGCGCATGGCGGTGCGCAACGCCACCCGCGCCGAGATTGCCGAACTGCGCCGGCACCTGAAGGAAGAGCATGCGGCCATGCACCGCTACACGCAGCCCGAATGGGCGCGGCTCGCGAGCTCGTTCCACCTGCGCGTTGCGCGGCTCGCACGCAACCCGATCCTGGAACGCTACCTGACGGAGCTGATGTCGCGCTGCTCGCTGATCGTGGCGCTCTACGAGCCGCCCGGCAATGCCGCCTGCGAGCACGGCGAGCATGCGGAGGTGGTCGACGCGATTGCGCGGGGCGACGCCGACACCGCGGTGCGGCTCATGGAAGAGCACCTGCTGGTGCTCGAGCGCAACATCGCGCTCGACCGCCCGGCCTCGCAGCGCAGCCTGGGGCAGATGCTGGGCCTGGGCTGAGCCGCGACGAGGCAGCCGCACGCAGGCGGCCTGCGCCGCCTCAAATCTCGATCTTCGAGCCCAGCTCCACCACCGCGTTGTTCGGCAGACCCAGGAATGCGGCCGCGCCGCTCGCGTTGTGGTGCATCTGCGCAAACAGCTTTTCGCGCCACGGCGCCATGCCGCTGCCGAGCGTGGGAATGACGACGTCGCGCGAGAGGAAGTAGCTCGTGGCCATGGGCTCGAGCTGGCAGCCGCGCAGGCGCGCGTGGTCCAGCGCGCGCGGCAGGTCGACGTCGTTCTTGAAGCCGTAGTGCACGATGATCTGCCAGCAATGGTGGCCGAGCGCCTCGATCTCGATGCGCTTGTCCATCGGGATCCAGGGCACCTCGTGGTTGCGCACGGTGACGAACATGTTCTGCTCGTGCAGCACCTTGTTGTGCTTCAGGTTGTGCAGCAGCGCGTTGGGCACCACGCCCGGCTCGGCGGTCAGGAACACCGCCGTGCCTTCCACGCGCGCGGGTGGGCTTTCGAACACGGAGTCGAGAAAGGCCTTGAGCTCGATCGCGTCGGCGCGCTGCACCTCGCCCATCAGGCGGCGGCCTTCCTTCCAGGTGATCATCAAGGTGAACACGAAGCCGCCGATCACCAGCGGGAACCAGCCGCCTTCGAACAGCTTGAGCAGGTTGGACGCGAAGAACAGGAAGTCGACCACGAAGAAGACCGCCGTGGACGCGATGCACAGCGCCAGAGGCAGCTTCCATGCATAACGGATCACGAAGAAGGTCAGCACCGTGGTGATGAGCATGTCGGTGGTCACGGCAATGCCATAGGCGGCGGCCAGGCTGCTCGACGAGCGGAACATGACAACCGCCAGCACGATGGCCACGAACAGGCCCCAGTTGACCAGCGGAATGTAGATCTGCCCGGCCGTGCGTACGCTCGTGTGCTCGATGTTCAGGCGCGGCAGGTAGCCCAGCTGGATGACCTGGCGCGTGACGCTGAAGGCGCCGGTAATGAGCGCCTGCGACGCGATGACGGTAGCGGCCGTGGCCAGCAGCACGAGCGGAACGAGCGCCCATTCAGGCGCCATCATGAAGAAAGGGTTCTTCACCGCTTCGGGGTTCTCGAGCAGCAACGCGCCCTGGCCGAAGTAGTTGAGCGTGAGCGCCGGCATCACGACCGTGAACCACGCGACGCGGATCGGCCGCTTGCCGAAGTGGCCCAGGTCGGCATAGAGCGCCTCGGCGCCCGTGACGCACAGCACGGTGGCGCCCAGCAGAATGAAGCTGGTGCCCGGGTTGTCCCACATGAACTTCAGCGCGAACCAGGGGTTCAGCGCCTTGAGGATTTCGGGGTGGTGAATGATCTGCGACACGCCGAGCACCGCAATGGCCAGGAACCACGCCAGCGTGATCGGGCCGAAGAACTTGCCGATGCCCGCGGTGCCGCGCTTTTGCACCACGAAGAGGCAGAACAGCACCACCAGCGTGATCGGCAGCACATAGTGCTTGAAGTGGGGCGACACCACTTCGAGGCCCTCCACCGCGGAAAGCACCGAGATGGCGGGCGTGATGACGCCGTCGCCATAGAAGAGCGAGGTGCCGAAGATGCCCACCAGCAGCAGCACGTTGCGCAGCCTGGGCTTGTCGGCCACCGCGCGCGAGGCCAGCGCCAGCATGGCGACCAGGCCGCCCTCGCCTTCGTTGTCGGCCCGCAGCACCAGCACCACGTACTTGATCGACACGATGACGGTGAGCGTCCAGAAGAACATCGACAGGATGCCGTAGACGTTCTCGACGGTGAAAGGAAGGTGGCCGTGGCCGAACACTTCCTTGACTGCATACAGCACGCTGGTGCCGATGTCGCCATAGACGACACCGATGGTGCCGATGATCAAGGCGGCGGCGGAAGAGGATTTGGGAGGTGACACGAAGTCGATGGGAAAAAGAGCGAATTGCAAGCGCGTAACCAGGCGTTACGCGCACCGGAGTGCTGCCGCGATGGAATTTCCAGCCGCTGCGCGCACCCTCCGCCCTTTTCTTTCCTTTGCTGTGGGGCCGCTATTTTGCCGCCGACCGCACGCGCCGCAAGCCGCCCCGCGAAATCATTCGTAGATTTCGGCGTCCGGATCGGTGGCTTCCATCTCGTAACTGGCCGCCACCATGGCCAGGCGGCCCACCACGCCATACATGTAGAAGCGGTTCGGCGCGCTCGCGCCGGGCTTGGCGCCGGGCTGCGGCAGATGCGCGCTTTCCGAAAAAGCCAGCGGCACAAAGCTCGCGCCCGGGGACTTGAGGTTTTCGTCCGGGGCGCGCTCGGCATGCACGCGGTAGAAACCGCCCACCACGTAGCGGTCCATCATGTAGACCACCGGCTCGGCCACGCCGTTGTGCACCCGCTCGTTGGTCAGCACGCCTTCCTGCACGATCACCTCGCCGGGCCCGCGCAGTTCCCTGGCCGCGGCGGCCTTGGTGCTCGATGCGGCGCGCGGCTTTCCGACCAGCCCTTCGACCTCTTTGGCGTCATGCACCGTGATCACGCCCGGGCCGTCGCTGCCGGTATGGCCCTTGACGATCACGAAGGGCTTCTCGTTGATGCCGTATTCCTTGTATTTGCGGCGCACCTTGGTCAGCACCGCGTCCACATGGCTGGTCAGCACGTCGATGCCGCGGCCTTCGGCAAAGTCGACGCCCTCGGCGCGCGCATAGATCGGGTTGATGAGCCATGGGTCGATGCCCAGCAGCTTGCCGAAGCGCTTGGAGAGCTCTTCGTAGCTGTGCAGGTGGTTGCTCTTGCGCCGCACCGACCAGCCGGCGTGCAGCGGCGGCAGCAGGTACTGCTCATGCAGGTCTTCCAGGATGCCTGGCGTGCCGGCCGAAAGCTCGTTGTTGAGCAGGATGGTGCAGGGGTCGAAATTCTTGAGCCCCAGGCGCCGCTTGCTGCGCACCACAGGCTCCAGGCATACCGTTTCGCCGTTGGGCAACTCGATCTTCTTGGGCGACTTGATGGCCGGATCGATCGACCCCACCCGCACGTTGAGCCCCGCCATGTGGAAGATGCGGACCAACTGCGCAATGTTGGCGAGATAGAAGGTGTTCTTCGAGTGGTTCTCGGGAATGACGAGCAGGTTGCGCGCCTCCGGACAGATCTTCTCGATGGCGGCCTGTGCGGCCTGCACTGCCAGCGGCAGCATCTCCTTGGTGAGATTGTTCCAGCCGCCCGGAAACAGATTGGTGTCGACCGGTGCGAGCTTGAAGCCGGCATTGCGGATGTCGACGGCGCTGTAGAACGGCGGCGTGTGCTCCATCCATTCGAGCCGGAACCAGCGCTCGATGGCGGGCGTCGAGTCGAGTACCCGCTGCTCCAGTTCGTTGATCGGGCCGGTCAGGGCGGTGACGAGATGCGGAACCATGCGGCGGCCTTGTTGGTTTTGTACTTGAAGGTAGAGCGGAATTGTAGGATTTGGGGGTGGCCGCCCCAATGACAAGACTACGTACGGCAGTCTTGGTTCAATCCGCCCGCCTTCGGTGCATCAACTCCGGACTTCGCCCTGCCCAAGCACCACATACTTGAGCGAGGTCAGCCCTTCGATGCCGACCGGCCCGCGTGCATGGAACTTGTCGGTGCTGATGCCGATTTCGGCCCCCAGGCCAAACTCGAAACCGTCTGCGAAGCGTGTACTCGCATTGACCATGACGCTCGCCGAATCGACCTCTCGCAAAAAGCGCTGTGCATGCACATGGTCGCGCGTGACGATGGCGTCGGTGTGGTGGCTCGAGTAGCGGTTGATGTGCGCAATGGCCTCGTCCACGCCCTCGACCACCTTGATGCTGATCACCGCGGCAAGGTATTCCTCGGACCAGTCGGACTCGACCGCATCGACGATTTTTCCGCTTGAGTTGACGGCATCGTCCGCGCGCAGGATCCGGGCCGCAACCGGGTCGCAGCGCATTTCCACGCCCTTGGCCGCAAAGATGGCACCGATGCGGGGCAGGAAATCTTCGGCCACCGCCGCCGATACCAAGAGGCCCTCGGCCGCGTTGCAGGGGCTGTATTTCTGGGTCTTGGCGTTGTCGACGATGCGCAGCGCCATTTCAAACTCTGCCGTGTCGTCCACGTAGACGTGGCAGTTGCCGTCCAGGTGCTTGATGACCGGCACCTTGGCGTCGCGGCTGATGCGCTCGATCAGGCCCTTGCCGCCGCGCGGAATGATCACGTCCACGAACTCGGGCATGGCGATGAGCTGGCCCACGGCCTCGCGGTCGGTGGTCTGCACCAATTGCACCGCGTCGACCGGCAGCCCGGCCTCGGCCAGCGCCTCGGACACCAGCAGCGCCAGCGCCTTGTTCGACTCGATGGCCTCCGAGCCGCCGCGCAGGATGGCCGCGTTGCCGCTCTTGATGGCGAGGCTCGCGGCCTCGATGGTCACGTTGGGGCGGCTCTCGTAGATCATGCCGAACACGCCGATCGGCACGCGCATCTGGCCCACGCGGATGCCGCTGGGCTGCTGCTTCATGCCGATGATCTCGCCGATCACGTCCGCCATGCCCGCGAGCTGCTCGCAGCCCTGTGCCACGGTCTCGATGACCTTGGGCGTGAGCTTGAGGCGGTCGACCATCGGCGCCGACAGGCCCGCGGCCGTGGCGCGCTCCAGGTCCTTCTGGTTGGCCTCGGAAAGGCCGGGGCCGGCTTCGCGCAGGCGCTTGGCCAGGGCCTTCAATGCTCTGTTTTTGGTAGCTGCATCCGCACGGGCCATGAGGAATGCGGCGGATTTGGCTTGCAGGCCGAGGGCCTGCATGTGCTCGCTGACGTTGAACGCGTTCATGTCGGCATTTTCCTGCATTTGGATCAACCCCGGGCTTTGCACCCCTTGGGTGTTGTCCTTTCTCCCTCAGCGAGAGGGAACCGGACCGCTGCTGCAGGCGCGGCACAGCATCAGTGCCAGACGCTGCAGCGCCTGCCAGCCGCTCGCGGGCCAATCGGGCTGCTTGAGCCCCTTGCAGATACCGTCCACCACATGCGCGGCGCGCAGCAGCCGGGCCAGCATGCGGTCGTCGAGCCTTGGCAGCACGCGCTCGAAGGCGCGCTCGCGCGGACCCCAGATGCGGTTCTCGCGCAGCGCCATGGGCAGCGGCCGGCCCGAGGCCATGGCGTCCTTCACGCGCTTGAGCGCGCGGATGTCCTCGGCAATCGTGTAGTGCACCAGCACCTCGGCCTCGCCTTCGGCCTGCAGTCCGTCGAGCATGCGTGCCACACGCTGCGGATTGCCGGCCAGCACGGCTTCCGACAGCTTGAACACGTCGTAGCGCGCCACGTTGTTGACCGCGGCCTCGACTTGCTCCCAGCTCAGTTCGCCCGCCGGATGCAGCAAGGCGAGCTTCTGGATTTCCTGATGTGCCGCGAGCAGGTTGCCTTCGACGCGGTCGGCGAAGAACTGCAGCGTGCGCTGGCCTTCGTCGCCCGGCATCACGCGCTGGCCCTGCACACCCAGGCGCTGCGCGATCCACTGCGGCAGCGCGGCGCGCTCGATGGGGTCGACCTGGATGCTGACACCGTTGTTCTCGAGCGCCGAAAACCAGGCACCCGTGCGCGTGGCCTTGTCGAGCCGCGGCAGCATCACCAGCGTGAGCGTGCTGTCGTTGCCCTGCGCCGCTTCGGCCAACTGCTGCAGCGCCGTGCTGCCATCCTTGCCTGGCTTGCCCGAGGGAATGCGGATCTCGACGATCTGCTTGTCCGCGAACAGCGAGAGCGAACCGCCCGCCGCAAGCACCGCGCTCCAGTCGAAGTGCGCGCCGGCCACGGTGTACGAGCTGCGCTCGGTGTAGCCCTGCGTGCGCGCCGCGGCGCGAATCGCATCCGCGGCCTCTTGCGCGAGCAACGGCTCGTCGCCGTGGATCGTGTAGAGGGACTTCAGCCCCTTTTGCAGGTGGGGCCCGAGCTGGGCGCTGGCAAGTTGCATCGGATCGCGGCAGGCGCAGGCTTGCGCCTAGAGTTCCTTGACCGCAGCCAGGCGGCGCATCAGCTGCTGCGCGATGTCGGCCTGCATGTCGCGGTACAGCAGCTCGGCTTCGCCGTCTTTGGCGAGCGCATTGGTTTCGTTGAAGCTCAGGTCGCGCGTCTGCGACACCTCGGTGGGCGGCAGCAGCGTCTTGCCGCCGGGCGTGCGCAGCGAGAAGCGCACGCGCAGCTGCAGTTGCAGCTCGCGAAGCGCGCCGGCCGAGTTGGTCGAGATCACGATGCGGTCGCGGTTCTCGCCAAGAATCTCGAGGATTGCGTCGGCGGTCTGCGCCTCGGTGGGCGGCACCAGCGTCACGGTGCCGGCGGCGCGCATTTCGCGGCGCAGCCGGTTGATGAGCTCCGAATTGCCCGACACGGCCAGCGTCTTGAACGCGAACACGGGCGCCTTGCGCAGTTCGAACCCGCAGCCGGCCAGCGCAAGGCTTGCGCCCACGGCGGACAGGCCCAGTAGAAAGCTGCGGCGCGGCAGCGAGGCAATTCGATTGTTCATGCTTGTGTCGTTACTCAAATGACCACGTTGACCAGGCGGCCGGGCACCACGATGACGCGCTTGGCCGGTGCGCCTTCCGCGAACTTGACGAAGTCGTCGCAGGAAAGCGCGAGCTGCTCGATCTCGGCCTTGGAAGCGCCGGCCGGCACGCGCAGCGCGCCGCGCAGCTTGCCGTTGACCTGGAGCATGAGCTCGATCTCGTCCTGCTCGAGCGCACTCACGTCCACCACGGGCCAGGGTGCGTCGAGCAGATTGCCCAGTTCCTTGTCGTAGCCGAGCTGCTGCCAGAGCTGGAACGCGATGTGCGGCGTGGCGGGGTACAGGCAACGCAGCAGGATGCCGAAGCCTTCGCGCAGCGCGGCCGCATCGGCGGGGCTGCCATCGGGCTTGAAGCCTTCGAGCGCATTGAGCAGCTTCATCGCGCCCGACACCACCGTGTTGTATTGCATGCGCTGGTAGTCGTAGTCGACCTGGCGCAGCACCGTGTGCACCTCGCGGCGCAGCGCCTGGGCGTTCTTGCCGAAAGACTGGCCACCAACGGCTGCCGGTTGCACGTCGGCCTGCGCCACGCCGAAGTTCCACACCCGGCGCAGGAACCGGTAGCTGCCTTCGACGGCCGCGTCGTTCCACTCGAGCGTGGCTTCCGGCGGCGCGGTGAACATGGTGTACAGGCGCGCGGTGTCGGCGCCGTACTTCTCGATCAGGTCCTGCGGGTCGACGCCGTTGCGCTCGCTCTTGCCCATCTTGCCGACACCGCCGTACTCAACCTTGGTGCCGTCGGCGGTGGTGCCGCCGACGATGCGGCCCTGTGCGTCGAGCACGGGCGTCACCTCCAAAGGCGGGTGGTAGTTCTTGCCACCCTTCTCGTCGCGGTGGTAGTAGATGTGGTTCAGCACCATGCCCTGCGTGAGCAGCTTGCTGAAGGGCTCGTCGACCTTCACCAGGCCCAGGTCGCGCATCACCTTGGTCCAGAAGCGCGCATACAGCAGATGAAGAATCGCGTGCTCGATGCCACCGATGTACTGGTCCATCGGCATCCAGTAGTCGGCCCCCTCGGCCACCATCGCTTGGTCGTTCTTCGGGTCGCAGTAGCGCATGAAGTACCACGAGCTGTCGACGAAGGTGTCCATCGTGTCGGTCTCGCGCCGCGCGGCCTTGCCGCACACGGGGCAGACCACGCCGGCGTGAAAGCCTTCGTGCTTGGCCAGCGGGTTGCCCGAGCCGTCGGGCACGCAGTCGGTCGGCAGCACCACGGGCAGGTCCTTCTCGGGGACCGGCACCGCGCCGTGCTCTTCGCAATGGATGATCGGGATCGGCGTGCCCCAGTAGCGCTGGCGGCTCACGCCCCAGTCGCGCAGGCGCCAGGTGGTCTGCATCTCGCCCAGGCCCTTCTGGGCGAGCGCGTGCGCCACGGCGGCCACGGCCTCCTTGTGGGTCATGCCGCTGAAGTTGTCGGAGTTGATGGTGACGCCGCGTTGCTTGTCGCCGTACCAGTCCTGCCACTTGTGATAGTCGAAGTGCGGCTCGTCGTCGACCAGCACCACCTGGATGATCTCGATGCCGTACTTGTTGGCAAAGGCGAAGTCGCGCTCGTCGTGCGCGGGCACGCCCATCACGGCGCCGTCGCCGTAGTTGATGAGCACGTAGTTGCCCACCCACACCGGCACCTGCTCGTCGGTGATCGGGTGCGTCACGGTCAGGCCCGTGGGCACGCCCTTCTTTTCCTGCGTGGCGAGCTCGGCCTCGGTGGTGCCGCCGGCCTTGCATTCCTCGATGAAGGCCGCGACCTTGGGGTCGAGCGTGGCGGCGTGTGCGGCCAGCGGATGCTCCGGCGCCACGGCGCAGAAGGTCACGCCCATGATGGTGTCGGCGCGCGTGGTGAACACGTACATGCGGCCGTCCTGGATCAACTGGCCGCTCGCGTCCTTGATGTCGTGCGTGAAGGCGAAGCGCACGCCCTCGCTCTTGCCGATCCAGTTCTCCTGCATCAGCTTGACCCGTTCGGGCCAGCCCGGCAGCTTGTGCTGGGTGTGCTCGAGCAGCTCTTCGGCGTAGTCGCTGATCTTCAGGTAGTAGCCCGGGATCTCGCGGCGCTCGACCGTGGCGCCGGTGCGCCAGCCCTTGCCGTCGATCACCTGCTCGTTGGCCAGCACGGTCTGGTCGACCGGGTCCCAGTTGACGACCTGGGTCTTGCGGTAGGCAATGCCCTTTTCGAGCATCTTCAAGAACAACCACTGGTTCCACTTGTAGTAGCTCGGGTCGCAGGTGGCGATCTCGCGGCTCCAGTCGATGGCCAGGCCCATGGCCTGGAGCTGGCCGCGCATGTAGTCGATGTTCTCGTACGTCCACTTGGCCGGCGGCACGCCGTTCTTCAGCGCCGCGTTTTCGGCCGGCAGGCCGAAGGCGTCCCAGCCCATGGGCATTAGCACGTTGTAGCCGCTCATGCGCAGGTAGCGCGTGAGCATGTCGTTGATGGTGTAGTTGCGCACATGGCCCATGTGCAGCTTGCCGCTGGGGTACGGCAGCATCGAGCAGGCGTAATACTTTTTGCGGCTCGCGTCCTCGGTGACGCGGTAGGCATCGGCGGCGCTCCATTGCGCCTGGGCAGCGGACTCGACGTCGCTGGGTTTGTAGCTGGGGTTCATGACGGTACGGCAGGAGCCCGGCTCGGAGCGGCCGGGGAAGGCGGATTATCGCGCCGGACTAGACTCGCCCCCAGTCTTCGCGCACTTCGTGTCGCTTCGCCAACCCCTACCGGGGGCAACACCAGCGGCCCGGCAAAGCCGGTTCCGCGGTGTTTCACGAAAAATGCGGGACTTCCTGCCACCTGACGCGGATCGGAAAAAGCCATGAAACTGCTTTGGAAACACCTGGCACTGGGGCTTGCGGCCTGCCTTGCCACTGCCACGCCGCTGTGGGCGCAGCAGGCGAGCGACAAGCCGCTGCGCATCGTCGTGCCCTTCGCCCCCGGCGGCGCGCAGGATGTGATTGCCCGCTACCTGGGCGCCAAGCTAACCGAAAAGCTGGGCGGCAGCGTCATCGTCGACAACAAGGCGGGCGCGGGCGGCATCCTGGCGGCCGACGCGGTGGCGAAGGCGACCGATGGCGCCACGGTGCTGCTGGCGA
This sequence comes from Variovorax sp. S12S4, assembly GCF_023195515.1. Classification (NCBI taxonomy): domain Bacteria; kingdom Pseudomonadati; phylum Pseudomonadota; class Betaproteobacteria; order Burkholderiales; family Comamonadaceae; genus Variovorax; species Variovorax sp. S12S4. The sequence goes on along the minus strand of NZ_JALPKR020000002.1, from coordinate 2,210,193 downwards.
CCGGCGGCGCCATCACCGTCGCGCCCCATCTGCAGGCGAAGCTGCCCTACGACCCGGTGCACGACCTCGCGCCCGTGGCGCTGGTCGGAGATACGCCGATGACCTTGGCCGTGCGCACCGAAAGCCCCTACAAGACCGTGGCCGACGTGCTGCGCGACGCCAAGGCCAAACCCGGCCAGCTCACCTACGCATCGACCGGCAACGGCACGGTGTCGCACCTCACGGGCGCCCTGCTCGCACAGGCGGGCGGCGTGAACCTGCTGCATGTGCCGTACCGCGGCGCGGCGCCGGCACTCACCGACCTGCTGGGCGGCCAGGTGGCGCTGATCGTGACCAGCGCCGCTTCCATCGAGCCGATGGTCGCGAGCGGCAAGGCCCGCGTGCTCGGCACCTTCTCGCGCGCGGCGCTGCCCAGCCTCGGCACGCCTCCGACGGTGGCCGAGGCAGCAGGCCTTGCCGGCATGGAGGTGCCGGTCTGGGTCGGCGTGATGGCCCCCGCGCGCATGCCCGCGGCCAGCCTCGAAAAGCTTTCCGCAGCGCTGGTCGAGGTATGCAACCTGCCCGAAACGAAACAGCGTTTCGCGCAACTGGGCGCGGTGAACACCTGCGGCGGCGGCGCGGCACTGGGCAAGGTCATTTCGGAAGACAGCCAGCGCTGGGCGAAGGTGATCAAGCAGGGCGGAATCAAGATTGACTGAGCTTGCGGGAAAGCGCTACCGGGTCGGCATTGCCGGCGCCGGCGCGATTGCGCTCGCCAGCGCGGCGTGGCTGCGGCAGGTGGGGCACGACGCCATGCTCTGGTCGCCGAGCGGCCACGGCGCCGAGGCCTTGCGCACGCAACCGCTCGAAGCCAGCGGCGTGCAGCCGTGCAGCGTCACGGCCGAAGTGGCGGACGATGCGGCCCAGCTTTGCCTTGCATCGGACCTGCTGCTGATCGCACTGCCGGTGAATGGGCACAAGCGCGTGATGGATGCGCTGCTGCCCTTCCTGCGCGACGGGCAGACGGTGATCGTCAGCTCGATGGCCTCGCTGTCTTCGCTCTATCTGTACGAAAGCGCCCTTCGCGCAGGTCTGCGGATCACCGTTGCGAGCTTCGGCACCACGGTGCTGACCGCGCGCCGCGAGTCGGGCACGCAGGTCAAAGTGATGACCCGGCGCAAGGCGGTCGGCGTGTCCGCCCTGCCGGGCGCCAACCTCGAGGACGCCGTTGCGCTGTGCACCGCCCTGTTCGGCGACGGCTTCTTCCCGCAGAAAAACACGCTCGCCAGTGCGCTTGCGAACGTCAACCCACAGTCCCACGGCCCGCTGGCCGTCTTCAACTGGAGCCGCATCGAGCGCGCGGAAAACTGGCCGCAGTACCACTGCATGACCCCCGGCGTGGCCCGCGCAATCGAGGCGCTGGACCTGGAACGGCGAGCGGTGGCCAGCGCCTTCGGTATCGAGCTCGGCCCCATCGAGGAACACTTTGCGCGATCGTTCGGCACGGAATCGGCACGGCTCGAAGACATTGCGGCCGAACTTCATGCCAAGCGCGGCGGCCCGCCGGGCCCCGTGCGCACCGACACCCGCTTCGTGACCGAGGACATGCCCTACGGCCTGGCCTTTATCGAGGCGCTGGGGCAGATTGCCGGCGTGCCCACGCCGGCGACACGCACCATCGTGGACGCCGCCTCGCTGGTGAGCGGCACCGAATATCGGCAGCAGAATGACCTGCTGGCGCCGCCTAAGCTGGCCGGCGAAACCGTGGCCGGGCTGCTCGCCCGCCTATGAAGTTGCCGTTGCCTCGGGAAAGACCGGCTCGCCCAGGTTGAGCATCAGCCGGTTGGCCCAGGCAAAAAGCGCCACCGAGTGGACCAGGTCGAGGATCTCGAGTTCGGTCAGTCCCACCTCTTTCAGCGCTCGCACATCCTCGGCCGATACCTTGTCGGGCTCGGCGCCCAGGCGTATCGAAAATTCGACGATGGCCTTTTCGCGCGCCGTGGTGCCCGCCCCAGCAGGCTCCTCGAACACCTGCGAAATCACGTCGTTGCGCTTGGCCAGCTGCTCGAAGCGCTGCGCATGCACCGAGGCGCAATACACGCAGCCGTTGACACGCGATTCCACCGTGGCACCCAGCTCGCGCTCGGCCCGCGGCATGCCGCCCGGCGCAAACATGATCGCGTTGAAGGCAATGGAGCGCTGCAGCAGCATTTCGGGCTGATGCGCCAGCACCAGAAAGTACGGCGAGGTGCGCGCCTGCGGGCTCATCTCGTCGAGCGCGGCCAGTTGGGCCGGCGTGGCAACGGCAACGTCGACCGGGTCGAGCCAGGGCTTCCAGCTCAGCACCTCGTTGGTAAAGCCCTTGATGCGAATCGGCGTGGTCATTGCGACACCTCCGCAGCCGCCAAGGCCTGCAGGCCCGCGACCATGCGTATCTGGTAGGACAAGAAGGCGATCAGCTGGCCCAGCGCGACGATCGCAGGGGTCGAAAGGCCCGCCTGGGCCAGCGCCTCGACCGAGGCCTTGTCGCCTTCGATGGGGCGCTCGATCAGGCTGGCGGTGAACGCCAGCACCGTGCGCAGGCGCGCATCCGCCACCGCTGCGCCGCTCCCTACGGCGGCAACCAGCTCGCGGTCCGCGCCCTCGGCCAGCAAGCGCTCGCGATAGTGCGCGGCAAGCGTCGCGGCTTTCGACACGCTGCAGGCGTGCAGCGCCACCAGCAGGCGCTCGGCCACCGAAAGGCCTTCGACCGTGGGCGAGAACATGGCGTCGTAGCTGCCCTGCGTGGCCGCCACGACCTTGTCGCGCTGCAGCCGCAGCATGCGGGTGGGCTGGGTTGGTGCCAGCGGCACCGAGGCGTCGACCACGTCGAGCGGTGTGGATGCGTCGTAGGAGGTTGTTGTCATGCGTTTCAGTTCAATTCAATCCGTTGAATGGGTCTGCAGGTTCAGCCGCGTTCAGCGGGTGGCGGCGCGGGCACCCACTCGTCGCCGAACAGCTCGGGCTCGCTGTAGGCCTCGATGTTGGCAAAGTGGTGCTCGAAATCCTCTCGATAGAACAGGCTGGCCATGCCGCTCGCAAGCCGCCTGGCGCCGTCGCTGATCGCGGGTATGTCGCCCGAGACCGTGCCATGCGACAAGGCCGCCGGGTAGCAAAAGCAATGGATGCGGTCGAGCCCCGGGCATTCGCCCTTCGCGCGTTCCTGAAATTCGAACACCGGGCCGAGATCGGGCGAATCGGCCAGTTCCTGGTCCTCGTTGCCGGGCGCGGGCAAGAAGCGGTCACCCCATGTGCGCACATGCGGCGCGATGGCGTCGAACTCCGGCCGATTGCCCCAGTCGACCTTGAAGCCGGTGGAGACAATGAGAAAGTCGAACACGAAATCGCCCTTCGGCGTTGCCACCCGCATGGCCGTGCCCTGCGGCTCGATCGAAAGAACCGGGCAACCGAAGTTGAAGAACGCGTTCGGAAACCGCGACACGCGCAGCGTGCTGCCGTGCGGCGGCGGCACGTTCGCCACGTTGATGTAGTGGCGAATGCGCCACTTGAGCTCATCGGGCAGGTCGTAGTGCCCCTGCGTCAGGCCCGGCACGCCGGCGCCCTTGCCCTTGTTGACGCGCGGCAGGTCGGGCCGGCGGATCAGCAGCTCCACGCTGTGGGCGCCGCATTCCAGCGCGGTGGCCGCGCTGTCCATGGCCGAAGAGCCCGCGCCGATCACGCCCACGCTCAGGCCGGCCAGCTTGCCGTAGTCCATGGCGTCGGAAGAATGCGCCCATTGCGAGCGCGGCAGTGCGTTGACGAAAGCGGGAACGGCCGGGCCGCCGAGCCCGTCGCGGCCGGTGGCAAGCACCACGCGGCGCGCCAGCACGCGCTGCGCTCCGGCGGGCGTGCGCAGTTCCAGCCGTACCAGCGGCGAATCGGGCAGCGGCTTGATCGCGGTGACCGCGGTTTCGTTGCGCACGTCGACGTTCATCACCCGGCGGTACCAGACCAGGTAGTCCATCCACTGGAGGCGCGGGATCTTGTCCAGCGCCGCCCAGGCTTCGGCGCCGAACTGCGCCTCGAACCACGCACGGAAGGTCAGCGCGGGCAAGCCGAGCGCAGGGCCGGTCAGCTCCTTGGGCGAACGCAGGGTTTCCATGCGCGCCGTGGTGGCCCACGGGCCTTCGTTGCCTGCGGGCGATCGGTCGAACACCACGGCCCGGATGCCCTGTTGCGCAAGGGCCGCGGCGGCCGCCAGCCCGGCCTGCCCGCCGCCGATGATGGCCACGTCGAGCACCGGCTCGCCCGCGTGTTCGCGAACGGGCATCCATGAGCGTGCGGGCCAGCCCAGGCATTCAAGGTCCTTGGCAAGCCGCCGCTCGAGCGCGGCCAGGCCTTCCGGCGAAGAAGAAAGTACGAGGGAAACGGAGTCGGTTGTCATCTTGCGAGCGGGAACGGGAGCGGGGTTCACATGAAACCCCTGCCCAGTGTAGAAAGCTTTTCAGGTGCGACCGGAGAGACCCATGCATGGACCGGGCCCGGATCTCGCATGCCACAATGATTTTCAGACCACAGGGGCAGCATGCGCAGCAATCAAAGCAGCAACAGCGAATGGTGGCGCGGCGCGGTGATCTACCAGATCTATCCGCGCAGCTTCATGGACAGCAACGGCGATGGCATTGGCGACCTGCCTGGCATCACCTCCAGGCTCGAGCACGTGGCCGGCTTGGGGGTCGATGCGATCTGGGTGTCGCCCTTCTTCCGCTCGCCGATGAAGGACTTCGGCTACGACGTGTCCGACTACCGTGACGTCGACCCGATCTTCGGCACCCTGTCCGATTTCGACGAGATGCTGGCCCGCGCGCATTCGCTGGGTCTGAAGATCATCATCGACCAGGTGCTTTCGCATACGTCCGACCAGCACGCCTGGTTTGCCGAAAGCCGCTCGAGCCGCGACAACCCCAAGGCCGACTGGTACGTGTGGGCCGACCCACGGCCCGACGGCACGCCGCCGACCAACTGGCTCTCGGTGTTCGGCGGCTCGGCCTGGCAGTGGGACTCGCGCCGCCGGCAGTACTACCTGCACAGCTTTCTGAAGGAGCAGCCGGATCTCAACTTTCATTGCGCCGATGTGCAGGAGGCCTTGCTCGGCGAGGTGCGCTTCTGGTGCGAGCGCGGCGTGGACGGCTTCCGCTTCGATGCCTGCAACCACCAGTTTCATGACGCGCAGCTGCGCGACAACCCGCCGGCCAGCACGGCCGCGCTGGACGATGTGAGCACCGTGCGCGCCGACAACCCCTATGCGATGCAGCAGCACCTCTACGACAAGAGCCAGATGGAGAACCTGCTCTTTCTCGAGAACCTGCGCAAGCTGCTCGATGGCTACGGCGCCGTCGCGCTCGGCGAGGTGGGCGACGAGAACGCGCCGCCCGTGATGGCGCAGTACACCGAACTCGGCCGGCGCCTGCACCTGGCCTACAGCTTCAGCCTGCTGACGGCCGACCACAGCGTGCAGCACCTGCGCCACCAGGTCGAAACGCTCGACCAGGCACTCGCACCCACGGGTGGTTGGGGCTGCTGGGCCGTGTCCAACCACGATGTGCCCCGCGTGGCCACGCGCTGGAGCAACGGCAAACCCGAAGACACCCGGCGCGACCGGCTCTGGCTCACGCTGCTGCTCACCCTGCGCGGCAGCGCCAGCATCTACCAGGGCGAGGAACTCGGCCTGCCCGAGGCCGAGGTGCCGTTCGAATTGCTGCAAGACCCCTACGGCCGCGCGTTCTGGCCCGAGTTCAAGGGCCGCGACGGCTGCCGCACGCCCATGCCCTGGAAGGCCGACGAGCTTCATGCCGGGTTCACCACCGGCGGGCCCTGGCTGCCGGTCCATGGCCGCCACCTGCCGCTGGCGGTCGATCGCCAATCGACCGATCCCGATTCGATGCTCGCATTCAGCCGCGCGCTGCTGCACTGGCGCCGCACGCAGCCGCTGCTGCGCACGGGCAGCATCGCCTTTTTCGATGCGCCCGAGCCGGTGCTGTGGTTCGAGCGGCGCGAGGGCAATCAGTCGCTGCAGGCGCTCTTCAACCTGGGAGACGAATCCGTTTCGGTCGCGCTGCGCGAGGCGCTCGTGCCGTTGCCGGGGCATCCGCATTCGCCGCAGGCCGGGGCCCGCGTGCAGGCACGCGGCGACAGCAGCATGCTGACGCTGCCACCCTATGGTGTCTTTTTCGGCCGCCCCGCCAGCGAAGAGCAAATGTGAAGAACATGCCACCGATGCTGCTGCCCGAACGCGAAGCGCGCGCGCTGATGCGCGCCGAACACGGCGACCCGTTCGCGGTGCTCGGGCCGCACGAGACACGCGACGGCCTGCAGGTGCGCGCACTCTTGCCCGGCGCGCACAGCGTGGCGGTGATGCACACGCGCACGGGCTGGCCGCTGGCCATGCTCGCCCGGCAAGACGGCACCGACATCTTTTCGGGCCTGGTGCCGGCAGCGGAGGCACTGTTGGGCTATTCGTTCCAGGTCGACTGGGGCACGCACACCTCGCGGCTCGAAGACCCTTACCGCTTTCCGTTCGTGCTCGGCGAAACGGACGTGTGGCTGCTGGCCGAGGGCACGCACCTGCGGCCGTGGGAGCGGCTGGGCGCGCACCTGCGCGAGGTCGATGGCGTCAAGGGCGTGGCCTTTGCGGTGTGGGCACCGAATGCGCGGCGCGTGTCGGTGGTGGGCGACTTCAACAACTGGGACGGCCGGCGCCACATGATGCGGTTGCGCCGCGAGTGCGGCGTGTGGGAAATCTTTGCGCCGCACGTGGCCACCGGCGACAGCTACGAGTTCGAGATTCTTTCGTCCGAAGGCGAGGTGCTGCGCAAGGCCGACCCGTTTGCTTTTTCTTCCCGCCTGCGGCCTGAAACCGCCTGCGTGGTGGCGCCACTGCCCGCGCCGGTGGCCATGCCGCCCGATCGGGCGGCGGCCAACAGCCGCCATGTGCCGATCAGCATCTACGAAGTGCACCTGGGCTCATGGCGCCGCAAGAACGGGCACGAATGGCTGGACTACCGCGAGTTGGCCGACACGCTGGTGCCGTATGCGCGCGACATGGGCTTCACGCACATCGAGCTGCTGCCGGTGAGTGAGCATCCGTTCGACGGCTCGTGGGGCTACCAGCCCATCGGCCTGTATGCACCCACCTCGCGCTTCGGCACGCCGGGCGACTTTCGGCACTTTGTCGAAGCAGCGCATGCGGCGGGGCTGGGCGTGATCCTCGATTGGGTGCCCGCGCACTTTCCAACCGATGCACACGGCCTCGGCCGCTTCGACGGCACCGCGCTCTATGAATATGCCGACCCGCGCGAAGGCTTTCACAACGACTGGAAGACGCTCATCTTCAACTACGCGCGCACGGAGGTGCGCAACTACCTGGTCGGCAATGCGCTGTACTGGCTCGAACGCTATGGCGTGGATGGCCTGCGCGTCGACGCGGTGGCCTCCATGCTCTACCGCGACTACAGCCGCAAGGCTGGCGAGTGGGTGCCCAACGCCTATGGCGGACGCGAGAACCTCGAGGCCATCGGCTTCCTTAGGCGCATGAACCACGTGGTGGGCGTGGAGCGGCCGGGCGCCATCACGCTGGCCGAGGAGTCGACGAGTTTTCCGGGCGTGACGCGGCCGCCCGAGGACGGCGGCCTGGGCTTTCACTACAAATGGAACATGGGCTGGATGAACGACACGCTCGCCTATGCGGGCACCGACCCCGTCCACCGCAAGCACCATCACCAGCAGATCACCTTCGGGTTGATGTATGCGCACAGCGAGAACTTCGTGCTGCCGCTGTCGCACGACGAGGCGGTGCACGGCAAGGGCTCGATGTTCGGGCGCATGCCCGGCGACGAATGGCAGAAGTTCGCGGGGCTGCGCAATCTCTACGGCTACCTGTGGGCTTATCCGGGAAAGAAGCTGCTCTTCATGGGGAGCGAATTCGCGCAGGTGGCCGAATGGAACGCCGACCGCAGCCTGGACTGGCACCTGCTGGAGCACCCGATGCACCAGGGGGTGCGCCGTCTGGTGCGCGATCTCAACAACGTGTACCGGCACTTCCCTGCCCTGTACGAGCTCGACACCGAAAGACCCGGCTTCGAGTGGATCGTGCACGACGATGCCGACCAGTCGGTGTTCGCCTTCGTGCGCCGGGCGCGGGACGGCTCGTTCGTGGTGGCGGTGTGCAACTTCACGCCGCTGCCGCGTCACGGCTATCGGCTGGGGGTGCCCGCGGCGGGCGCATACCGCGAGGCCATCAACACCGATGCCGCGGTGTACGGCGGCAGCGGCGTGGGCAATGGCCTGGTCGAGAGTTCATCGACCCGCTGGCACGGCAAGGACCATGCAATCGAAATCAGCGTGCCGCCCTTGGCCACGGTGATGTGGGTATTGGCTTGAAACGATGCTGAATACGGGCTCCCCTTTTCCCCTTGGTGCAACGCTTTCGCCGAACGGCGTGAACTTTGCGCTCGTGGCTCCGAACGCCGAGACTGTCGAGCTTTGCCTGTTCGACGCGACGGGCCGCAACGAACAGCAGCGCATCCGGCTGCCAGCCTTCACCGACGGCGTCTGGCACGGCCTGCTGCCGAGCGGCCGCGCCGGGCTGGTCTACGGCTTTCGCGTGCACGGCCCCTGGGCGCCGCACGAGGGGCAGCGGTTCAACGCCGCCAAGGTGCTGCTCGACCCGTATGCGCGCGAGATCGTCGGCGCATACGACGGCAGCGACCTGTTCCTGGGACAGGATCCCGCGAGCCCGGACCAGCGGAGCACGCGCGACAACGCGGCCGTGGCGCTCAAGGCCCGCGTGGCGGCGGCCGGCGGCACGGCGGCAGCCCCGGGCCATGCCCGCATTCCGGCCGGCGAGCGTGTGCTCTACGAACTGCATGTGCGGGGACAGACCCGGCTGCACCCCGCCGTGCCCGCCGCATTGCGCGGCACCTACGCCGGTTTGGCCGAACCCGCGGTGCTCGACCACCTGCAGTCCCTCGGCGTGACCACGCTGAGCCTGATGCCCGTGCAGCACCGCGCCGACGAGCAGCGGCTGCTCGCCATGGGCCTGAGCAACTACTGGGGCTACAACACCATCGGCTGGTTTGCGCCCGAGGTGCGCTACTGGAGCGGCCGCCCCGGCACCACGCCGGCCAGCGAGTTCCGCGCCATGGCCGACGCGGTGCATGCGCGCGGCATGGAGCTGGTGATCGACGTGGTCTACAACCACAGCGCCGAGACCGACGAGTTCGGCCCCACGCTCTCGCTGCGCGGCATCGACAACGCGCTGTACTACCACCTGCGTTCGGACGACCGCGCGCTGTATGCGAACTGGACCGGCTGCGGCAACTGCCTCAACCTGGCCGAGCCGCGCGTGCTGCAGCTGGTGATGGACAGCCTGCGCCATTGGGTTCGCGAACTCGGGGTGGACGGCTTCCGCTTCGACCTGGCACCGGTGCTGGGGCGCGGTGCCGATGGCAACTTCGACCCGCGCGCGCCCTTCTTCGCGGCCGTTGCGCAAGACCCGGTGCTCTCGCGCACGCTGCTGATCGCGGAGCCCTGGGACATCGGCGCGGGCGGCTACCGCTTGGGCGAATTTCCGCCGGGCTGGCTCGAGTGGAACGACCGCTATCGCGACACGCAGCGCGGCTTCTGGCTGCGGCAAGGGCGCGGGGGCGCAGCGGGCCTCGGCGATTTTGCGCATCGCTTCACCGCCTCGAGCGCGCAGTTCGCCCACCACGGCCGCGCACCGACCGCCAGCGTCAACTTCATCACGGCGCACGACGGCTTCACGCTGCGCGACCTGCTGAGCTACGAAGAGCGGCACAACCTCGCGAACGGCGAAAACAACCGCGACGGCCATGCCCACAACCTGGGCAACAACTTCGGGGTCGAAGGACCGAGCGACGACCCCGCGGTGCTGGCCGAACGCGGCCGGCTGCAGCGGGCGCTGCTCGCCACGCTGCTGCTCTCGCAAGGCACGCCCATGCTGCTGGCCGGCGACGAGCTCGGTCACACCCAGCAAGGCAACAACAACGCCTATTGCCAGGACAACGAAACCACATGGCTCGCGTGGATCGGCACGCACGAACCCGCAAGCGACGCCGCTCGACTGAGCGCCTTCGTTGCGCGGCTCATCGCCCTGCGCCGCGAAGCGCCCGCGCTGCGCAGCACGCGGTGGTGGCCGGCGCGGCAGGCACCGGGAACACCGGGCATCCGCTGGCTGCGGCCCGACGGATCGCCCATGCAGGAAGCCGATTGGAACCACGGCACGGCGCTTGCAATCCTTTTCGAAGCCGAGGCGACGGATGGAACGGCCTGGCTGGTACTGGTGAATGCGGGGGCGCAAGCCGTTTCATTCGCACTGCCTCCCGGTGCGTGGCGCTGCCGGCTCGCGACCGACCCCGAGGCGGACGCCGGTAGCAACCCAGACCGGACCCGTGCGGGCACGGTGCAAGTGCCTCATTCGAGCTTGTGGATTGCAAGAACGTAGGAGCCAGCCGTGCGGCACGGTGCTAGGCTGATTGCGGAAACCCTGACGACGACGAGACGACCCGACAACGAACGGAGACCCAAATGGACAACAACAGCACGCCGCAAGCGCCCCTGCAGGCGCATCAACTGGTTCGCCGCACCATCGCGCTGGTATTGGCCGGCGGGCGCGGCTCGCGCCTGAAGCAGCTGACCGACCGGCGGGCCAAGCCGGCGGTCTACTTCGGCGGCAAGTTCCGCATCATCGACTTCGCGCTGTCGAATTGCCTCAACTCCGGCATCCGGCGCATGGCGGTGGTCACGCAGTACAAGTCGCACTCGCTCATGCGCCACCTGCAGCGCGGCTGGAGCTTTCTGCGCGCCGAGCTCAACGAAATGGTCGACGTGCTGCCCGCGCAGCAGCGCACGGGAGACGAGCACTGGTACCGAGGCACGGCCGATGCGGTGTTCCAGAACCTGGACATCATCCAGACCCGCTCGACCAAGCACGACTACGTGGTGGTGCTGGCCGGCGACCACATCTACAAGATGGACTACTCGATCATGGTCAAGGACCATGCCGAGCGCGGCCTGGGCTGCACGGTCGGCTGCATCGAGGTGCCGCGCATGGAAGCCACGGCCTTCGGCGTGATGGCCATCGACGACGGCCGGCAGATCACCGCCTTTCTCGAAAAGCCGGCCGATCCACCCGCCATGCCGGGCCATCCCGATGTAGCGCTGGCCAGCATGGGCATCTACGTGTTCGACTCCGAATACCTCTACCAGCTGCTCGAGGAAGACGCCGCCAACCCCGATTCGAGCCACGATTTCGGCAAGGACATCATCCCGCGCGCCGTGGCGCAGGGCCGTGCGCTGGCGCATCCGTTCGGCATGTCGTGCGTCACCCGCGCCTCGCGCGGGCCCGACGCCAAGGCCTACTGGCGCGACGTGGGCACGATTGATGCATTCTGGGCAGCCAACCTCGATCTGGCCTCGATCACCCCCGAGCTCGACATCTATGACACAGACTGGCCCATCTGGACCTACCAGCGGCAGTTGCCGCCGACCAAGTTCGTGCTCGACCGGGACGGCAAGCACGGCATGACCGTCAACACCATCGTCTCGGGCGGCTGCATCGTCTCGGGCTCCAAGGTGAGCAGCTCGGTGCTGTTCTCGGGCGTGCGCATCCATTCGTTCTGCGAAATCAACGAGGCGGTGCTGCTGCCCGATGTCGAGGTGGGCCGCGGCGCCCGGCTCAGCAAGGTTGTGATCGACCGCGGCTGCGTGATTCCCGACGACATGGTGATCGGCGAGGATGCCGCCGCCGATGCCGCCCGCTTCGAGCGCACCGAAACTGGCGTGGTGCTGGTCACGCGCGAAATGCTCAAGCGACTGGCTGCCTGAGGCCGCACCGCTCCACGATGCGAATACTCCAGGTCAGCGCCGAACTCTTTCCCCTGCTCAAGACCGGCGGCCTTGCCGACGTGGCGGGCGCGTTGCCGATCGCCCTCATGGCCGCGGGGCAGGACGCGCGGGTGCTGCTGCCCGGCTTTCCGGCCATTGTGGCCGGCGTGCGCGACCTGGCTCTGGTGGGGGAGCTTGCCGCGCCGTGGGGCGAACGCTTCGCCCTGCTCGCGGGGCGCATTGCCATCGACGGCAACCCGCCGATTCCCGCCTACGTGATCGATGCGCCGGCGCTGTACGACCGGCCCGGCAACCCCTACGAAGACGCCACGCGCCAGCCCTACGGCGACAACCATCGCCGATTCGCATTGCTGGGCTGGGCGGCGGCGCAGCTGGCACAGGGGCTCGACCCCACGTGGCAGCCCGAGGTCGTGCATGCGCACGACTGGCATGCGGGCCTGGCACCGGCCTACCTGCACTTTGCGCGGCAAGCCGGTGCGCCCCGCGTGGGCAGCGTGTTCACGGTGCACAACCTGGCCTACCAGGGCATTTCGGCGCCATGGAACTTTGCCGACCTGGGCCTGCCGGGGCCGGCATTCCACATGAACGGGCTCGAATACCACGGCCAGGTGTCGTTCATGAAAGGCGGCCTCTACTTTGCGGACCGCCTGACCACCGTGAGCCCGACCTACGCGCGCGAGATCCAGACGCCCGAGCAGGGCTTCGGGCTCGACGGCCTGCTGCGCCTGCGCGGCAATGTGCTCACCGGCATCCTCAACGCGGTGGACGACAAGGTCTGGAACCCGGCCATCGACACGGCGCTGGTGCAGGGCTATCACACGCCCGAAGGCCGCCACATGGCGGGCAAGGCGCGCTGCAAGGCGGTGCTGCAGCATCAGCTGGGGCTGGCCGTGCGCGCCGATGTGCCGCTCTTCATCCTCGTGAGCCGGCTCACCGAACAGAAAGGCCTGCACCTGGTGCTCGGCGGACTCGACGCCCTGCTGGCCGAAGGCGGCCAGCTTGCGCTGCTGGGCAGCGGCGAAGCCTGGCTCGAAGAAGCCTTTCGCCAGCGCGCGGCAGCGGCGCCGCAGTCGGTCAGCGTCACCATCGGCTACAACGAATCGCTGGCGCACCAGCTCTTCGGCGGCGGCGACGTGACGCTGGTGCCTTCGCTTTTCGAGCCCTGCGGCCTCACGCAGATGTACGGCCTGAAATACGGTAGCCTGCCGCTGGTGCGCCGCGTCGGCGGCCTGGCCGATACAGTGGTCGATTGCACGCTCGAAGACCTGGCCAGCGGAGACGCCACCGGCTTCGTATTCGACCGCTTCGACTCCGCCGACTACAACCGCGCGCTGCGGCGCGCCTTCGCTCTTTACCAGCGCGCGCCGGACTGGCGGCGGGTGCGCGGCAACGCCATGCGGCGCCCGGCAGACTGGGCCAGCGCAGCCGCCCAATACATCGAGGTGTACCGGCAGGCGCTCGAGCCGGCGGTCGCCTGATTGCGCCACGGCGCACAACCCACAACCATTTACCGAAGCCCATGACCATCAAAGACTTCGCCTATGACCATCCCGACCGCGACGTGGCCGCCTTCAAGCGCGCAGTTGCCAACAAGCTCATCTACGCCGTCGGCAAGGACCCTGTGGCGGCTAGCCAGGACGACTGGCTGATTGCCACCTCGATGGCGGTGCGCGACCAATTGGTCGAACGCTGGATGGCGACCACGCGCGCCAACTATGCGCAAGACCTGAAGCGCGTTTACTACCTCTCGATGGAGTTCCTGATCGGGCGCACCTTCACCAATGCGCTGCTGGCGGTCGACCTGTACGACACGGTGCACGATGCGCTCGCCGACTTCGGCGTCGACATGGCGGCGTTGTCCGAGCGCGAGCCCGACGCGGCGCTGGGCAACGGCGGCCTCGGCCGGCTCGCGGCCTGCTTTCTCGACTCGATGGCCACGCTCGGCGTGCCGGGCATGGGCTACGGCATCCGCTATGAATACGGCATGTTCCGCCAGCGCATCGTCGACGGCCAGCAGGTGGAAACGCCCGACTACTGGCTCACGCGCGGCAACCCGTGGGAGTTTCAGCGGCCCGAGGTGAACTACCGCGTGCGCTTCGGAGGCCACGTGCAAAGGCGCGAAGGCACCAATGCTCCCTACGGCGCGGCCGACTGGGTCGACACGCACGACGTGCTGGCCGTCGCCTACGACACCATCATTCCGGGCTACGGCACGCAGGCCACCAACACGCTGCGGCTGTGGTCGGCGCGCGCCACCGAGGAGATCGACCTCTCGGCCTTCAACCGCGGCAACTACATGGCGGCGGTGGAGAGCAAGAACCACTCCGAGAACGTTTCGCGCGTGCTCTACCCCGACGACTCCACGCCATCCGGCCGCGAGCTGCGGCTGCACCAGGAATATTTTTTCTGCAGCGCGAGCGTGCAAGACCTGCTGCGGCGGTACCTGCGCAACCACAAGACCTTCGACCAGCTGGCCGACAAGGTGAGCATTCACCTGAACGACACGCATCCGGTGCTGGCGGTGCCCGAGCTCATGCGCCTGCTGCTCGACGAGCACGGCCTGGCGTGGGACGTGGCCTGGGCCCACACGCAGAAGGTGTTCAGCTACACCAACCACACGCTCATGCACGAGGCGCTCGAGACCTGGCCGGTCGAGATGCTGGGCCGCATCCTGCCGCGGCACCTGCAGATCATCTACGACATGAATGCGAAGTTTCTCGCGGCCGTGACGCAGAAGGCCGGCAACGATGTGGAACTGCTGCGCCGGCTCTCGCTGGTCGACGAGGCTGGCGAGCGCCGCGTGCGCATGGCGTACGTGGCCGTGCTCGCAAGCCATTCGATCAACGGCGTGTCGGGCCTGCACTCGGAGCTCATGAAGCAGTCGATCTTTGCGGACTTCGCGAAGATCTTTCCGGAGCGCTTCAACAACAAGACCAACGGCGTGACGCCGCGGCGCTGGCTCGCGCAGGCCAACCCGCCGCTCGCGAGCCTGCTCGACCAGCGCCTGGGCAAGGGCTGGCGGCGCGACCTTTCGCAGCTCGAGGCGCTGCGGCCGATGGCGGTGCAGCCACCCTTCGCGCGCGCCTTTCGGCATGCCAAGCGCGAGAACAAGCTACGCCTTGCCAACTGGGTGGAACAGCACATGGGCCTGGTGCTCGACACCGACGCGATGTTCGACGTGCAGGTGAAGCGCATCCACGAATACAAGCGGCAGCTGCTCAACGTGCTGCACGTGATCACGCGCTACCACCGCATCCTCGATGCGCAGGCCGCGGGCGGAACCGTTGACATCGTGCCGCGCGTGGTGGTGTTCGCGGGCAAGGCGGCATCGGCCTACCAGATGGCCAAGCTCGTGATCCGGCTGATCAACGACGTGGCGAGCACCATCAACAACGACGCCCGGGTGGGCAAACTGTTGAAGGTGGTGTTCCTGCCCAACTACAGCGTGAGCCTGGCCGAGGTGATCATGCCCGCGGCCGATTTGTCGGAGCAAATTTCCACGGCGGGCACCGAGGCCTCGGGCACGGGCAACATGAAGTTCGCGCTCAACGGGGCGCTCACCATCGGCACGCTGGACGGCGCCAACGTGGAGATGCGCGACAACGTGGGCGCGGAGAACATCTTCATCTTCGGCAACACCACGCCCGAAGTGGCCGACATCCGCGCGCACGGCTACCAGCCGCGCGACATCTACGAAGCCAACCCCGAGCTCAAGCGCGTGCTCGATGCCATTCGCGACGGCGCGTTCTCGCACGGAGAGACGGCGCGCTACCAGGGCATCTTCGATGCGCTGGTGAACTGGGGTGACCACTATCTGCTGCTGGCCGACTACGCGAGCTACGTCGCAAAGCAGGCCGAAGTCGATGCGCTGTACCGCGACTCGGACGCATGGACGCGCATGGCCATCCTGAACGTGGCGGGCATGGGGGCGTTTTCATCGGACCGCACGATCGCGGAGTACGCGCATGAGATCTGGCGCACCAAGCCGGTGGTGCTGGGCTAAGTCTTCGTCTTTCTCCCTCCCCCTCTGGGGAGGGCCGGGGTGGGGGCACGACGGCGCTCAATGTCTTCGCGTCATCGGGATGCGGGGTCCGCCCCCATCCCAACCTTCCCCCAAAGGGGGAAGGAGGAAGACAGATCAGCGCGGCTTTTCGGGCGCCGCCTCGGCCTCGGTCACAAACCCGATGCGGCTCAGGCCCGCCTTGTTCGCAATGCCCATGAGCGCCACGACCTTGCCGTAGGGCACGGTCTGGTCGGCGCGCAACTGCACCTCGGTGTCCTTGCTGTCGGCGGCGGCCTTCTGCAGCCGGGTGGCCAGCTCTTCATCGGTGACTGCCTGGTCGTTGAAGAAGACCTTGCCCGATGAATCGACCGACACGCTCACGAACTTGGGCGTGTCGTTGGGCTGGCCGGCATTGGTCTGCGGCAGGTCGAGCTTGATCGAGCTTGCCATCAGCGGCGCGGTGATGATGAAGATCACCAGCAGCACCAGCATCACGTCGACCAGCGGCGTGACGTTGATGTCGGACAGCGGCCGTTGTCCGCCGGCGCCTGTCGCGCGCCCGCCGCCAGCGGCACTGCTGCCGAGCGAGGTGCGACCGAAGGCCATGGTGTGCCGAGCCCCGTTCGATCAGGCCGAAACCGGCATCGGCCTTGCGGGCGGCGGCGCGGCAGGTGCCGGCGCGCTTCCGAAGCTGCCGAGCAGGTCGTGCGCAAAGCCCTCGAGCTCGGCCTCGACGCGGCCGATGACCCTGCCGAACACGTTGTAGGCCAGCACGGCCGGAATGGCCACGGCGAGGCCGAAAGCCGTCATTACCAGCGCCTCGCCCACGGGGCCCGCGACCTTGTCGATGGTGAAGCCGCCCGATTGGCCCGCAATGCCCGAGAGCGCGCCGTAGATGCCCCACACCGTGCCGAGCAGGCCGACGAACGGGGCGGTGGCGCCCACCGTGGCCAGCAGGATCTGGCCGGACTGGAGGCGGCGCAGCGCACCGTGCAGTGCTTCGCGCAGGGCCCGCGTGAGGCGCTGATTGCGGTCGCCGGTGGCACCGAGGGTTGCGCTGTTCACTTCGGCGGCGGCATTCTTGATGGCGCTCACCGCCGGCAGCACCAGCGTGGCGCGGTCGAAGGCCTTGAGCCGCTGTTCCGCATCGGCCAGCGTGGCCGATTGCCAGAACGCCGCAATGCTGCGCAGCACGTCGCGCGTGCCGCCGCGCAGCAACCAGGCTTTCCAGAGAATCACGACCCAGCTCGAGATCGACATCGCGAGCAGCAGCGCGGCCACCGAGCGGCTGACGCCGTCGCCCTGGGTCAGCAGTTCGAGCACGCTCATCGGTTTTTCAGCGGAGACCCAGTACGTCGAACATGTCGAAGAGGCCCGACTTCTGGCCGGCCAGAAAGCGCACGGCGCGCAGCGCGCCCTGTGCGTAGGTCACGCGGCTGGCGGACTTGTGGGTGATTTCGATGCGCTCGCCGGTGCCGGCGAACAGCACGGTGTGGTCACCCACGATGTCGCCGCCGCGGATGGCGGAGAAGCCGATGGTGGAGGGGTCGCGCTCGCCGGTGATGCCTTCGCGTGCGTAGACGGCGCATTCCTTCAGGTCGCGGCCCAGCGCCTCGGCGATGACTTCGCCCATCTTGAGCGCGGTGCCCGACGGCGCATCGACCTTGTGGCGGTGGTGCGCCTCGATGATCTCGATGTCGTAGCCGGTCGACATGGCCTTGGCCGCCATTTCGAGCAGCTTGAAGGTGACGTTGACACCCACGCTCATGTTGGGCGAGACCATGATCGCGATGTCCTTCGAGATCTCGGCGATTTCGGCCTTTTGCGCATCGCTGAAGCCGGTGGTGCCGATCACGGCCTGCACGCCGAGTTCACGGCAGATGGCCAGGTGCGCAAGGGTGCCTTCAGGGCGCGTGAAGTCGATGAGCACCTGGGCATCCTGCAGACCGGTGCGCAGGTCGGAGACGATCGGCACGCCGCTCGTGAAGCCGAGGAAAGCGGCCGCATCGGCGCCGATGGCGTCGCTGCCCGCCATGTCGAGCGCGCCGGCAAGGCGGCAATCCTGCGCCTCGCGCACCGCCTCGACCAGCATGCGGCCCATGCGGCCCGAGGCTCCTGCAATCGCAACGCGCCGGAGGGCGGGCGTGGAAGACTCGGAGATGGAAGAAGAAATGGATTCAGTCACGCAGGTTCAGCCTTTGAAATGGGGCATGGAGACCGGCACGCGCCCGCCTGACTCGGCGGGTGCGCCCGCCCTCGCTGGTTGGCGCGTGCTCAGCGCGCCGCTTCGAGCGGGGGATACGCCGCCGGCAGCGGCGGCAGGTTGGGGGCAGCAGCGGTGGCCTCGGCCTTCTTGCTGCTGTCTTCCTTGGGAGCGAATTTCTTCAGCTCTTCTTCCGTGGCTTCGAGCGGCGGAACCTTGCCGCTCTTCTTGCGGGTGTCGAGCGTGGCGACGAATTCTTCTTCGCTCGGCATGGGGTCGCCCTCGAAGCGGTCGAGCAGCTCGCCCTTGAAGAAGACCGTGAGACGGCGTTCCTGCGGGTCGACGCCCTGGCGCTTGATGGTGAAGACGTAGTCCCAGCGGTCCTTGTGGAAGACGTCGGTCAGGAGGGAAGTACCGAGGATTTCACGCACTTGCTGGCGCGACATGCCGGGCTTGAGCGCCTCGACCTGTTCCTTGGACACGAAATTGCCCTGGACCACTTCGACCTTGTAGGGCGTGATGGCCGCAAGCGCACCCCGCGTGCGATCGCTGAAACCGCTGCAGGCGCTGAGGCAGAACGTCGCTGCGACGGCCGCGGCCAGCAGCCAGGGACGGCGTTGGAGAATGGCAGGCATGGGAGAAAAGAGGGTAGCGATATGATCGGCCATTGTAGCGGCTGGCCCCTCGGGGGCCTTGCCGCAGACCGGGGCAGGAACCATCATGGCCAATATCGACGAACTCAAGAATACCGGCCTCAAGGCCACATTGCCACGCCTGAAGATCCTGGAGATCTTCCAGACCGGCAGCCAGCGCCACATGACGGCCGAAGACGTGTTTCGCGTGCTTTTGAACGAGCACTCCGACATCGGCCTGGCCACCGTCTACCGCGTGCTGACGCAGTTCGAACAGGCCGGCATCCTCGAGCGCAGCCACTTCGAAAGCGGCAAGGCGGTGTACGAGCTCAACGAGGGCACGCACCACGACCACCTGATCTGCACGTCATGCGGCAAGGTGGAGGAGTTCTACGACGCCGAGATCGAGCGCCGCCAGCAGATGATTGCCAAGGACAAGGGCTGGATCCTGCAGGACCACGCCATGTCGCTGTACGGCCTCTGCGCCGATTGCGCCAGCAAGCGTTAGCCCCCGGCTTTTCACTTCGCTTCGCTGCGTGTAACTCCACCCCCCGAGGGGGAGGCGCGGACCGCCTTGGGGCGGCCCGGCGGCGGCCGCATCGCTCGGTCAGTCCCCGTCGCGGCCGCTTTCCATGGCCTTGTGGTGGCGCGCCACGAAGTCGGCATAGGTGTCGATGCCGCGCAGCTGCAGGATCGAATTGCGCACCGCAGCCTCCACCAGCACGGCGATGTTCCGCCCGGCCACCACTTGGATGATGACCTTGCGCACCGGAATGCCCAGCACGTCCTGCGTGAGCGGCGCGGAAGGCATGCGCTCGTAGTCGCGCTCGAAGCTGTCGCGCCGCACCAGGTGCACGATGAGCTTGAGCCGCATCTTCCGGCGCACGGCCGTCTCGCCGAAGATCGCGCGGATGTCCAGCAGGCCGATGCCGCGCACTTCCAGCAGGTTCAGCAGCAGGTCGGGGCAGCGCCCCTCGATGGTGTTCTGGTTGATGCGGTAAAGATCGACCGCGTCGTCGGCGACCAGGCCGTTGCCGCGCGAAATCAGCTCCAGCCCGAGCTCGCTTTTGCCGAGTCCCGATTCGCCGGTGATCATCACACCCATGCCCAGGATGTCCATGAACACGCCGTGCATCGAGGTGCGCTCGGCGAAATGCTTGGACAGGTACGCCCGCAGCAGGTCGATCACGAAAGCCGACGACTCGCGGGTGGCAAACAGCGGCAACTGCGCGCGCTCGCAAATCGATAGCAACTCGTCCGGCGCGGCCTGGCCGTCGGCCAATACCAGCATCGGCGGCTCCAGCGTGACGATGCGGGCAATGCGCCGGGCGCAGTCTTCCTGGCTGCCGCGCGTCAGGTAGGCCACCTCGCGGGCCCCCAGGATCTGCACGCGGTACGGGTGGATGTAGTTGAGATAACCGACCAGGTCGGCCGCCGACTGCGCGCGGCTGATGACTTCGGGGTCGAATTGGCGTTCGGAGGCGCCGAGCCCTGCGAGCCACTCCCAGCGGAGCGAGCCGCGGAATTCCTCGAACATGGCATCGGCGCTGATGACGGTCGGCTTCATGCGTGCGGGAGATGGCGCTCAGCGCCTAGTGTTGGAGCAGGCCAGAATAACCCGGAACCGGCACTGCGGGGCCGCTGCTGCGGCCTCTGAAGGGTGCGGAGAGCACCTCTACGCGACTTGCGTGGACTGCCAGCCGGCAATGAGCCCGTGCAGCGCGGCGGCGTCGGTGCTCGACTTGATCTGCTCGCGCAGGCCGGCGTCGCTCAGCAGCTCGGCAATTTCGGAGAGGATTTCAAGGTGCTTCTGGGTGGCCGCCTCGGGCACCAGCAAAAAGATGAGCAGGCCGACGGGCTGCTCGTCCGGCGCGTCGAACCCGATCGGATTTGCCAGCTGGAAAACGGCGGCCATGGGTGCCTTGAGGCCCTTGATCCGGCCATGCGGAATGGCGACCCCGTGGCCGAGCCCGGTGGAGCCCAGGCGCTCGCGCGCAAACAGGCTGTCGGTGATCAGGGCACGGCCCAGGCCGTGAAGGCTCTCGAACAACAAGCCTGCTTCTTCGAAAGCACGCTTCTTGCTCGTAGCGTCAACGCTCACGAGGACTTGAGCGGGCGGCAGGATGGACGCGAGGCGATTCATGGTGGGTGCGGGGCGGGGGCGATTATGCACCTGCTTGGTAAAAACCCCCAGTCCGGTTACTTACTTTTTATCTACATGTTGCCCAGAGGCCCGTGGATCAAGGGCCGAAAAGACGTAATAAAAAGCAAAAGCCGCCCGAAGGCGGCTTGGCGCAGGCCGGCCGCAGCCGGAGCCCTGCCTTACATCACGCGCTTGGGCGCCGCGTGATGGTGGTCTTGCAGGCGGTCCTTGTGGCGCACCACTTGCCGGTCGAGCTTGTCGACCAGCTCATCGACCGCGGCGTAGAGATCAGCGTGGCTCGATTCCGCGAACATGTCATTGCCCTTGACGTGAATGTTGCATTCCGCCTTTTGCCGGCGTTCCTTTTCCTTCTGCTTTTCCACCGTAAGGATCACCTTGACATCGACCACCTGGTCGAAATGCCGAGTGATCCGGTCCAGCTTGCTCGTGACGTAAGTGCGCAAGGCAGGTGTGACGTCGAGGTGATGACCGCTGATCGTCAAATTCATGAAAGACCTCCTGGAATTGACGGTTGGGGAAATGACCAGCACTCCGGAATGAAGCGTGGCCGGCGACATACAGATGAAATGGGTGCGGGGGAGAGAAAGAGAAGAAGAGAAAGAGGAGAAGGTCGATTCACTATGCCCAAGCTGTCACGGTATTGCAATACCTGAGTTGCCCGGGGGTCGCGCTGGCTCCTCGCCCGGTTACAGGCGAAATCTGACCTTGTCTTCAGTTCCAGGCGGCGCGCATGCGGTTGCGCAGGTCGATCACCGCGGCTGGCGGCGGCACGGCGGGCGGCCGCTCCGGCGGGGGCGGCCAGGTCTGCTGCTCGAAGCCCGCAAGGTCGCGCTCGGAAATGAAACGCGTGCGGTTGGCATAGAGATGCCGGTCGCCGCGCACGGCCTGCTGCGTGACGTAGAAGCGCTGCGGCACCAGCAAATGCAGGTGGTCGCGCGCGCGGGTCATCGCCACATAGAGCAGGCGCCGCTCCTCTTCGAGCTCGTGCGCGCTCTGCGCCACGTCGGCCGGCAGGCAACCGTCGACCACGTTGAGCACATGCACCGAATTCCACTCCTGTCCCTTGGCCGAATGGATGGTCGAGAGGATCAGGTAGTCCTCGTCGAGCAACGGCGGCCCCGGGCGGTCGCTGGTGGCTTCGGGCGGATCGAGCGTGAGCTCGGTCAGGAAGCGCTCGCGCGAGCCGTAGCCCGCCGCAAGCCGCGCAAGCTGCTCGATATCGCCGCGCCGCACGCCCGAGGTGTCGTCATACAGCCGCTCCAGGTGCGGCAAGTACCAGCGAACCGCCAGGTCCACATCGGCGGGCCATGGCAGCGAGGGCGTACGCAGCGCGGCATACGCCTCCGCGAACACCGCCCACTCGGCGCGCGCCGCGGCCGGCGGCACGAAGTCGCGCACGGCCGCGGCCGGGTCGGCCGCTTGGTCCATGGCGTCGAGCAGCCGTGCGCCGGTGGCGGGGCCGATGCCCGGAATGAGCTGCGTCACGCGAAACCCCGCCATGCGCCCGCGGGGGTTTTCGGCGAAGCGCAGCACCGCGAGCAAGTCTTTGACGTGCGAGGCCTCGAGGAACTTGAGACCGCCGTATTTCACGAACGGAATGTTGCGGCGCGCCAATTCGAGCTCGAGCGGCGCGCTGTGCGTGGAGGTGCGAAAAAGCACCGCTTGCGACTTGAGCGCGAGGCCGCCTTCGCGGTGCTCCAGCACCTTGTCGGCCACCCACACGGCTTGCTGTGCCTCGTCGGGCACCAGCACCAGTTGCGGCCGGCCCGCGGACGGCTTGTCGGTCCAGAGCGTCTTGGCATGCCGTTCGGCGGCTTGCGCGATGACCCGGTTCGAGACGTCGAGGATCGGCTGCGTCGAGCGGTAGTTGCGCTCCAGCGTGACGACGCGCGCAGCCTGCGAAAACTGTGAGGGAAAGTCGAGAATGTTACGGACCGTTGCGCCCCGAAAAGAGTAGATCGACTGCGCATCGTCGCCCACCACCGTCACGCCGCGTCCGTCGGGTTTGAGCGCAAGAAGGATCGCGGCCTGGAGCAGGTTGGTGTCCTGGTATTCATCGACCAGTACGTGGTCGAAGCGCGCGCCGATCAGGTCGGCCAGCGCAGGCTCCGCCACCATTCCGGCCCAGTAGAGCAACAGGTCGTCGTAGTCGAGCACGTTCTGCTGCTGCTTGGCTTCCACGTAGGCGCCGAACAGGCGCTTGAGCTCGGCTTCCCACTCGGCGCACCAGGGAAAGGCTTCGGACAGCACCTGGGCCAGCGGCGCCCGCGTGTTGACGCAACGCGAGTAGATCGAAAGACACGTGCCCTTGCGCGGAAAGCGGTTCACGCTGGTCGACAGGCCGAGCTCGTGGCGCACCAGGCCCATCAGGTCTTCGGCGTCGCCCCGGTCGTGAATGGTGAAGTTGTCGTTCAAGCCGATGTGGGCGGCGTATTCGCGCAGCAAGCGCGCGCCGATGCCGTGGAAAGTGCCGGCCCACGGCAGCGCCGGCGGCTTTTCGGACTTGAGCCCGAGCACGCGCGCCAGCACCTGGCCCGCGCGGCGCTCCATCTCTTGTGCGGCGCGGCGCGAAAAGGTCAGGAGCAGCAGGCGCTGCGGATCGACGCCGCCGGCGATCAGGTGCGCCACACGGTGTGCCAGCGTGCTGGTCTTGCCGGAACCCGCACCGGCAATGACCAGCAGCGGACGCTCGTCGCGGCCGACCAGGGTGCCCACGCCATGCTCGACCGCGGCGCGCTGCTCGTCGTTGAGCGCGCCGAGCGCGGCGGCAAGGCGGTCGGCCTGCGTGGCACCGGCGGCGGAAAAAACGGGGAGCGCAGCGGTCTGCATGGCCGTGACTTTACTGTATGTCCATCCAGATCGGCGACGCTGCCGTCATATGGCCGATGACATAATCGCGCCTCGCTGCAACTGGAGACCGCATCATGGAAACCGCTCCGTCTCGGCAGCTTTCAACTCCCCTCTGACGCCTGCTTGCCGGGCCTGGGATTTGAAAGCGCCCCTCCCTCGCCCCATCGCCTCAGTCATTTCACGGGAGTGAGCCCATGCTCAATATATTTACGCTCGCCAACGGTCGCCTCGTTCAGGAAGAGATCGAGTCTCTGGAGGAGCTTTCCAAGTTCCAGCCGATCTGGGTCGACCTCGAATCGCCCACGCTCGAGGAAAAGCGCTGGATCAAGCAGTACTACGGCCTCTCGATCCCCGAAGACGCGATGGACGAGGACATCGAGGAATCGGCGCGCTTCTATGAAGAAGACAACGGCGAGCTGCACATCCGCTCCGACTTTCTGATCGACGACGACGAAGACCCGCGCTCGGTGCGCGTTGCGTTCATCCTGAACCAGCACAACACCGAGCTTCGCAGCCGCGGCGTGCTGTTCTCGATTCACGACGAAGACGTGCCGGTGTTCCGCCTGCTGCGCATGCGTGCGCGCCGCGCGCCGGGGCTGATCGAAGACGCGAAGGAAGTGCTGCTCAAGCTGTTCGACGCCGACGCCGAATACTCGGCCGACACGCTCGAGAACATCTACGACGAGCTGGAGATTGCCGGCAAGAAGGTGCTCGAAGGCAACGTGAGCGACGAACTGGCCGGCGAGGTGCTGGGCGCCATTGCGCGGCAGGAAGACTTGAACGGCCGCATCCGCCGCAACGTGATGGACACGCGCCGCGCGGTGAGCTTCATGATGCGCAGCCGCATGCTCAATGCCGAGCAGTT
This sequence comes from Variovorax sp. S12S4, assembly GCF_023195515.1. Classification (NCBI taxonomy): domain Bacteria; kingdom Pseudomonadati; phylum Pseudomonadota; class Betaproteobacteria; order Burkholderiales; family Comamonadaceae; genus Variovorax; species Variovorax sp. S12S4. The sequence continues at coordinate 2,185,593 of NZ_JALPKR020000002.1, read as the reverse complement.
CGAGGAGGCGCGGCAGATCCTGCGCGACATCGAGTCGCTGGACAACCACACGGCCTTCCTGTTCGACAAGATCAACTTCCTGATGGATGCGACCGTCGGCTTCATCAACATCAACCAGAACAAGACCATCAAGATCTTCTCGGTGGCCAGCGTGGCGCTGCTGCCGCCCACGCTGATCGCGAGCATCTACGGCATGAACTTCAAGTTCATGCCCGAGCTCGACTGGTCGCTGGGCTATCCGTATGCGCTGGCGCTGATGGCGGCAAGCGCGCTGGTGCCCATGTGGTACTTCCGCCGGCGCGGCTGGCTCAAGTAGCAGCAGAGGTTTCGCCCGAAAGCGGCAGCGCGGCCAACCACGCGCCGACCAGCGCAAGGCTGTAGCGGCTCGCCACTTCGACAACGAAGCGTGCGAAGTCGCCATGCGCCGCGTCGTCGGCGCGATCGGAGATGGTGCGCATGGCCGCGAACGGCACGCCGTAGTCGTGGCACACCTGCGCCATCGCGGCGCCTTCCATTTCCACCGCCAGTGCATCGGGAAGATCCCTTCGCAATGCTTCGCTTTCGGCCGTGGTCGATACGAAGCGGTCACCGCTCACCAGCAAGCCGCGATGCACCCTGGGCGCTTCAATGCCGAACTCGTCGAGCGCCTGCTGGCCGATCAATGCAGCCGGATCGCTCAGCACCTGCGTTGCCACGACAGAAAGCGCATCGGCAATGGCCGCATCGGCCGTGAAGCGCGCCATGCCCATGAGCGGCACTTCGTACTTCGGAAAGATCGGCGAGGCATCGAGGTCGTGCTGCAGCAGTTCCGACGCGACCACCACGTCGCCCACGTTCACGCCGGGCGCAAGCCCGCCGGCAACGCCCGTGAACACGATGGCCCGCACGCCGAAGCGTTCGAGCAGCACCGTGGCCGTGATCGCCGCGGCCACCTTGCCGATGCGCGACAGCACCGCAACCACCGGCTGGCCGTGCAAATGGCCGATCCAGAAGTCGCGCCCCGCCGCGCGCACGCGCTGCTCGTCGGGCATCTGCGCAAGGAGCGCGCTCAGCTCCTCATGCATGGCTGCGACGATGGCAACGGGTGCGCTCATCGGCTACTTGATGTCCACGCCGTAGAAGGTGTGGCGGCCAAACGGGCTGAGCTTGAAGTCGACCACTTCCTTGCGCACCGGCTTCAGCTGCACCGCATGCGCAATGGTGAACCATGGTGCCTGCTCCTTGAAGATGACTTGCGCCTTCTTGTAGAGCGCATCGCGGTCGGCCTGCTTGGTTGCGGTCTTGGCCTTCAGCACGAGGTCTTCGTACGGCTGGTAGCAGAACTTGGAGATGTTGCTGCCGCTCGCCGATTGCGCCGAGGCGCAACCCAGCAGCGTGTAGAGGAAGTTGTCCGGGTCGCCGTTGTCGCCGGTCCAGCCCAGCATGCCCATCTGGTGCTCGCCGGCCTGCAGGCGCTTGCGGTACTCGCCCCATTCGAAGCTCTTGATCTCGGCCTTGACGCCGATCTTGGCAAGGTCGGCCTGCATCAGCTCGGCGATGCGCTTCGCATTCGGGTTGTAGGGGCGCTGCACCGGCATGGCCCAGAGGTCGGTGCTGAAGCCATCGGCCAGGCCGGCTTGCGCCAGCAGTTTCTTGGCGGCTTCAGGGTCATACCCGTCGTCCTTGGTCGCGTCGTTGTAGGACCACATGGTCGGCGGAATCGGGTTCTTCGCGGCCACGCCCGTCGACAGGTACACGCCGTCGATGATGGCCTTCTTGTTGATGGCCATGTTGATGGCCTTGCGCACGCGCACATCGTCGAAGGGCTTCTTCGTGGTGTTGTACGACAGGTAGCCCACGTTGAGGCCCGGCTGCTCGAGCAACTGCACGTTCGGGTCCTTGCGGATGGCGTCCAGGTCGGCCGGGTTCGGGTAGGGCATCACGTGGCACTCGCCCTTCTGCAGCTTGGCCCAGCGCACCGAGGCATCGGGCGTGATCGCGAACACTAGGTCGTCGATCTTGGCCTTGCCGCCCCAATACTGCGGAAAGGCCTTGAAGCGGATGACCGCATCCTTCTGGTACTGCACCAGGTAGAACGGGCCGGTGCCGATCGGGTCCTGGTCGACCTTCTCGGGCGTGCCCGCCTTCAGCATGGCAATGGCGTATTCCTTCGACTGGATGCCCGCGTACTGCATTGCAAGGTTGGCAAGGAACGGCGCCTCGGCCTTGTTGAGCACGATCTTCACCGTGTACTCGTCGATGCGATCAACCGACTTCAGCAGCTTGGGCATGCCCATGTCGTTGAAGTACGAGTGGTTCTGGCTCGTGACCTTGAAGAACGGGTCGCTCTCCTTCCACTGCCGCTCGAGCATGAAGATGAAGTCGTCGGCGTTGAAGTCGCGCGTCGGCTTGAAGCTCTTGCTGGTGCTGTGCCACTTCACGCCCTTGCGCAGGTGAAAGGTGTACTGCGTGCCGTCGGCAGAGATGTCCCATTTTTCGGCCAGGCCGGGCACGACCCTGGTGCCGCCGCGTTCGAATTCGACGATGGTGTTGTAGACCTGCGTGGTCACGTCGAACGAGGTGCCGGTGGTGTTCACGCCCGGATAGAAGTTCTCGGGGCTGCCCTCCGAACAATAGACGAGCGTCTTGGCGGACACGGCTCCGCCGGCCAGGGTGAGCACGGCGAGTGCCGTCGGCGCGAGCAGCGCGGCGAGCTTTCGCGAATGGCGCGAAACGAATGGCTGGGTCTTCATGGGAACTCCTTCAGGCACGGTGGAAGAGAACTAGAGATTCGTCGCCACGGGCGCGGCGAACGGCGGAGACAACGGCACATCGGCGCGAACCGGGGGCGAGCCGTCGAGAAACTTCTCGGCGTAGTGGCAGGCCACCAGCCGCTCGTCGAGCGCGCGCAGCAAGGGCCGCTCCTCGCGGCAGCGCTGCGTCACATGCGGGCAGCGGGTGCTGAAGACGCAGCCCGTGGGCGGGTTGAGCGGTGAAGGCAGCTCGCCCTTGAGCACGATGCGCTGGCTGCTCAAGCCCGGCGTGGAAGCAAGCAGCGCCTGCGTGTAAGGGTGCAGCGGCCGCGCGAAGATGCGCGCCTTGGGGCCCTGCTCCACCGCATGGCCGAGGTACATCACCAGCACATCGTGCGCAATGTGCCGCACCACGCCGAGGTCGTGCGAGATAAAGAGATAGGCCAGGCCGAGCTCGGCCTGCAGGTCGGCCAGCAGGTTCAGCACCTGCGCCTGGATCGACACGTCGAGCGCCGACACCGGCTCGTCGGCCACCAAGAGGCGCGGCTCCAGCATGAGCGCGCGTGCAATGGCAATGCGCTGGCGCTGTCCGCCGGAGAACATGTGGGGATAGCGGTTCGCGTATTCGGGCCGCAGGCCCACACGCGCCAGCATGTCGCGCGCCTTGGCGGCGCGCTCGGGCTTGCCAAGGCTCGTGTTGATGGCGAGCGGGTCCTCCAGCACGGTCGATATCTTCTTGCGCGGATTGAGCGACCCATAGGGGTTCTGGAACACCAGCTGCACGGCCTGCCGCAGTTCGCGCCGCTGGTCGGGCTGGGGGCTCACCGCGTCATGACCGACCAGCGTGAGCTGCCCAGCCGTCGGCTTTTCGATCAGCGCGACCATGCGCGCGAGCGTGGACTTGCCGCAGCCCGATTCGCCGACCACGGCGAGCGTGCGCCCGCGCTCGATGCGAAAGGAAATATCGCCGACGGCGCGCAACTGCGCCGGCGGGCGGAACAGGCCGCGACGCACGTCATAGGTGCGCTGCAGGTTGCGCGCTTCCACGACGACGTCGCCCGGCAGCGCGCTCACGACAATGCCTCCACCACCTTGGGCCGGTCCGCCTCGATGGCCGCCATGCGCCCCGGCTCGCCGAGCGGAAAGTGGCAGCGCACCTGCGCGCCTGGCTGCGATGGCGCCGCACGCAGCGCCGGCCGCACGTTGCAGGCCTTGGTTGTCACGTAGCTGCAGCGCGGCGCAAAGAGGCAGCCCTCCGGACGGTCGTGCACGCCCGGCACCACGCCCGCGATGGTGGCCAGCCGTCCCTCGGGCACGGCGCGTTCGGGCAGCGCGGCCAGCAGGGCCTCGGTGTAGGGGTGCTGCGGATTTGCGAAGAGGCGATCCACGCGCTGCTGCTCCATGACCTGGCCCGCATACATCACCGCAATGCGCTGCGCCATTTCGCTGACCACGCCCATGTTGTGCGTGATGAGCACCAGCGCCATGCCGCGCTCTTTCTGCAGCTCGCGCAGCAGGTCCAGGATCTGCGCCTGGATGGTCACGTCGAGCGCGGTGGTCGGCTCGTCGGCAATCAAGAGGCGGGGGTTGCAGGCAATGGCCATCGCAATCATCACGCGCTGGTTCATGCCGCCCGAAAGCTGGTGCGGATAGCTGCCCAGGCGCGACGAGGCGGCGGGTATGCCGACCTGCTCGAGCAACTCGGTTGCGCGCTTCCTTGCGGTGCGCTTGTCCAGATGCAGGTGCAGCCGCAGCGTTTCCATGAGCTGGAAGCCGATGGTGAAGCAGGGGTTGAGACTGGTGGTCGGCTCCTGGAAGATCATCGCGACCTCTTTGCCGACCAGCGTGCGGCGCGCCTTGTCGGAAATGCCGAGCAACTCCTTGCCCGCAAAGCGCATGTGGTCCGCGCGCACGCGACCCGGAAAGCCGACGAGGCCCATCAGCGCCATCATCGTCACGCTCTTGCCCGAGCCCGATTCGCCGACGATGCCGAGCACCTCGCCTTCCTCGAGCGAAAGGCTCACGCCGTCGACCGCGTGCAGCACGCCGCCCTGGGTGGGAAATTCGACGTGCAGGTCCTTGATGTCCAGGAGCATGTTCATCTCTTGAGCTTCGGGTCGAGCGCGTCGCGCAGGCCGTCGCCGAGCAGGTTGAAGGCCAGCACGGCCGCAAGAATCGCCAGGCCCGGAAAGGTGACGACCCACCAGGCGCGCAGCACGAACTCGCGCGCGTCGGCCAGCATCGTTCCCCATTCGGGCGAAGGCGGCTGCGCGCCGAGGCCGATGAAGCCCAGCGCCGCCGCGTCGAGGATGGCGGTGGAGATGCCGAGCGAAGCCTGCACGATCAGCGGCGCCGCGCAGTTGGGCAGCACTTCGCGGAACATCAGCCGCAGCGTGCCGGCGCCGCTCACGCGCGCGGCGGTCACATAGTCGCGCGAGATCTCGGCAATGACCGCCGCGCGCGTGATACGCACGTAATGCGGCAGCACGACGATGGCCACCGCGACCATGGCATTGATCAGCCCCGGCCCGAGAATCGCGACGATCACGATGGCCATCAGCAGGCTGGGCATCGTGAGCACGATGTCCATCATCCGCATGATCGCGATCTCCAGCACGCCGCGAAAGAAGCCCGCGACCAGCCCGAGCACCACGCCGACGACCACCGACAGCGCCACCACCGCGACGCCAATGGACAGCGAGAGGCGTGCGCCGTACATCAGCCGCGAAAGAATGTCGCGCCCGATGGCGTCGGTGCCCAGCAGATAGCTCACGGAGCCGCCCTGCTGCCATGCCGGCGGCAGCAGGAAGACGGCGCTGTTGGTCTCGTTGGGCGCATGCGGCGCGATCCACGGCGCAAACAGCGCGACGAACAACAGCAGGACGATGGTGGCAAGGCCGATCACCGCGCCGCGGTTGGCCGAGAAGGCCGTCCAGAACTCGCGCCAGGGGCCGGGGGGTGCCGAGCCCCCTGCACTGCTTGAAACTGCGTGTGTCGTTGCCATGGGATCAGTCAGTGCCGGATGCGTGGATTGATGACGCCATAGGTCACGTCGACCAGCAGGTTGATCAGCATCACGATGCCGCCGAGCAGCAGCATGCCGCCCTGCAGCACCGGATAGTCGCGCCGCCCGATGGCCTCGATGAGCCACTTGCCGACGCCGGGCCAGGAGAAGATGGTCTCGGTGAGAATCGCCCCCGTAAAGAGCACGCCCACCTGCAGGCCGATGACAGTGACCACCGGGATCAGCGCATTGCGCAGCGCGTGCAGCCCCACCACCCGAAACCGCGAAAGGCCCTTGGCGCGCGCAGTGCGAATGTAGTCTTCGCCAAGCACCTCGAGCATGGCCGACCGCGTCATGCGCGCAATGACCGCGAGCGGCACGGTGCCGAGCACGATGGCCGGAAGAATCAGGTGATGCAGCGCGGACCAGAAGGCATCGGTCTCGCCGGCACGCAGCGCATCGATCAGAAGAAAGCCGGTCTGCGGCTCGACGAAATACTGCACCGAGATGCGGCCTGAAACGGGCGTCCACCCCAGCTGCACCGAGAAGAACAGGATCAGCAGCAGCCCCCACCAGAAGATCGGCATCGAATAGCCGGTGAGCGACGTGGCCATCACGCCGTGGTCGAAGATGGAGTTGCGCCGCACCGCCGCAAGAATGCCGGCCGGAAGCCCCAGCAGCAGCGCGAAGGCAATTGCGCACACGCCGAGTTCCATCGTGGCCGGGAACAGCGCCAGGAACTCGCTCATCACCGATTCCTGCGTGATGAGCGATTTGCCGAGGTCGCCCTGCAGCACACGGCCGATGTAGATGCCGTATTGCACGATCACCGGCTCGTCGAAGCCGTAAGCCGTGCGCAGCTGGGCGTGGCGTGCGGGGTCGATCCCGCGCTCGCCGGCCATGGTTTCAATGGGGTCGCCCGGCACCAGCCGGATGAGAAAGAAGGCAAGCAGCGTCATGCCGATGAAGGTCGGCACCAGCAAGCTCACGCGCGTGAGTAGGAAGCGAAGCATCGACCCGCAATATGCAAGATCGATGCCGCCGCCCTACCCGGGCCGAACCCTTACTTTTTGGCGTCGCGCAACTCGCGCCGCAGGATCTTTCCTACAGGCGTCTTCGGCATGTCGGTGCGGAACTCCACGATCCTCGGCTGCTTGTAACCCGTTAGGTTTGCTTTGCAGTATTCGCGAACCTGCGCTTCGGTCAGCGAAGGGTCCTTCTTGACGATCACGAGCTTGACGGCCTCGCCGGTCTTCTCGTCGACGATGCCGACGGCAGCGCATTCGAGCACGCCCGGAATCTGCGCCACCACGTCTTCGACCTCGTTCGGGTACACGTTGAAGCCCGACACCAGGATCATGTCCTTCTTGCGATCGACCACCTTGAAGTAGCCGCGCTCGTCGACCATGCCGATGTCGCCGGTCTTGAAGTAGCCGTCGGCCGTCATGACCTTGGCGGTTTCGTCGGGCCGCTGCCAATAGCCGGCCATCACCTGCGGGCCCTTGATCGCGATTTCGCCCGGCTGGCCCGGCGGCACTTCGCGGCCCTCGTCGTCGAGCAGCTTGAGCGAGGTGCTCGGTAGCGGCAGGCCGATGGTGCCGGTGTAGGCCTTGCTGTCAGTCGGGTTGCAGGTGGCCGATGGCGAGGTTTCCGAAAGGCCGTAGCCCTCGCAGATGGGGCAGCCGGTTTTCTCGAGCCAGAGCTTCGCCACCGCGGCTTGCACCGCCATGCCGCCGCCGACCGAGACCTTGAGGTTCTTCCAGTTGACGGTGTTGAAGTCAGGATGGTTGGCCAGCCCGTTGAACAGCGTGTTGACGGCCGGGAAGGTGTGGATCGTGTGCTTGGAGAGTTCCTTGAGCACCCCCGCCAGGTCGCGCGGGTTGGGAATAAGGATGAGCTTGCCGCCCGTGCGCATGCTCAGCATCATGCCCACCGTAAAGGCGAAGATGTGATACAGCGGCAGCGCGCAGACGCCGGTGGGCTGCTCGCCGGCCGGCACCTGCGCCATGGCCGGCTCGTTCCAGGCCTCGGACTGCAGCACGTTCGCGATCACGTTGCGGTGCAACAGCACCGCGCCCTTCGACACGCCCGTGGTGCCGCCGGTGTACTGCAGCACGGCGACGTCGTCGGGGCCGATGACCGGCACCTGAAGCGTGCGGCTCGCGCCCTGGTCGAGCGCATCGTTGAAGCGCACCGCGCCCGGCAAGCTGAACTGGGGCACCAGCTTCTTGACGTTGCGCACCACGTAGTTGACGAGCGCGCCCTTCAGAAACCCGAGCCGGTCGCCCATGGCCGCCAGCACGATGTGCTTGATGGGCGTGGCCGCGATGCACTGCTGCAGCGTGGTGCCGAAGTTTTCCATGATGACGATCGCCTTGGCACCCGAATCCTTGAGCTGGTGCTCGAGTTCGCGCGGCGTGTACAGCGGGTTCACGTTCACCAGGATGAGGCCGGCGCGCAGGATGGCCGCCACCGCAATCGGGTACTGCGGGCAGTTGGGCATCATGACCGCGACGCGGTCGCCCTTGGCCAGCGCCAGGCCTTGCAGGTAGGCCGCGAAGGCCCTGCTGAGCTTGTCGGTCTCCCCGTAGCTCACGTCCTTGCCCATGAAGCTGTAGGCCGTGCGGTCGGCGTACTTGGCAAAGCTCTCTTCCATGAGCGCCACCAGCGACGGGTACTGGGAAGGATCGATATCGGCAGGCACGCCTTGCGGGTAGCTGCCCAGCCAGGGACGATCGGTCATGGATGTGTCTCCTCCAAAAATCGAGTATTTGAAAAACGAAAACGGCGCACTTGATGGCGCCGCGATGATCTGGCCCGCACTGCGCGGGCGCGGAACCTTTGGCCTATTCGATGGCCTTGCCCATATCTTCCACTACTTTTTTCGCATCGCCAAAGACCATCATCGTCTTGTCCATGTAGAAGAGCTCGTTGTCCAGGCCGGCATAGCCCGCCGCCATGGAGCGCTTGTTCACGATCACCGTCTTGGCCTTGTAGGCTTCGAGAATGGGCATGCCGTAGATCGGGCTGCCCTTGGTGTGCGCGGCGGGGTTCACCACGTCGTTGGCGCCCAGGATGATGGCCACGTCGGCCTGGCCGAATTCGCCGTTGATGTCTTCCATCTCGAACACCTGGTCGTAAGGCACTTCGGCCTCGGCCAGCAGCACGTTCATGTGGCCCGGCATGCGGCCCGCCACCGGGTGAATGGCGTACTTCACGGTAATGCCCTTCTCGGTGAGCTTTTGCGCCAGCTCCTTCACCGCATGCTGCGCGCGTGCCACCGCCAGGCCGTAGCCCGGCACGATGACCACCGTCTCGGCATTGCCCAGCACAAAAGCCGCGTCGTCGGCGCTGCCGCTCTTGACCGGCCGCTGCTCCTTCGCGCCGCCCGTGGCCGCAGCCGCGTCGCCGCCGAAGCCGCCCAGGATCACGTTGAAGAACGAGCGGTTCATGGCCTTGCACATGATGTAGCTCAGGATCGCGCCCGAAGAGCCCACCAGCGAACCGGCCACGATCAGCATCGCGTTGTTCAGGCTGAAGCCGATGCCCGCCGCCGCCCAGCCCGAGTAGCTGTTGAGCATGGACACCACCACCGGCATGTCGGCGCCGCCGATCGGAATGATGATGAGCACGCCCATCACGAAGGCCAGCGCCAGCATCGCGAAGAAGGCGGGCCAGCTTTCGGTGAACATGAACACCAGGCCCAGGCCGATGGTGGCCACGCCGAGCACCAGGTTCAGCATGTGCTGGCCGGCAAACTGCACCGGCGCGCCCTGGAACAGGCGGAACTTGTACTTGCCCGACAGCTTGCCGAAGGCGATGACCGAGCCGCTGAAGGTGATGGCGCCGATGGCCGCGCCCAGGAACAGCTCGAGCCGGTTGCCCGCGGGAATCATCTCGCCCTTGGGCGTGATGTTGAAGGCGTAGGGCTCGGCCACGGCCGCCACCGCGATGAACACCGCGGCCAGGCCGATCATGCTGTGCATGAAGGCGACCAGCTCGGGCATCTTGGTCATCTCGACCTTGTTGGCCATGTAGGCACCCAGGCCGCCGCCCAGCACCAGCGCAACCAGCACGTAGCCCAGGCCGGTGAGATTGCCGCCCGCCAGCTTGTAGATGAGCGCACCGGTCGTCAGCACGGCAATGGCCATGCCGGTCATGCCGAAGATGTTGCCGCGGATGGAGGTGGTGGGATGGGAGAGGCCCTTCAGGGCCTGGATGAAGCAGATGCTGGCAACGAGGTACAGCAGCGTGACGAGATTCATGCTCACTTGGCGACTCCCTCTTCAGCCTTGGGTGCGGCCTTCTTTTCTTTCTTCTTGAACATCTCGAGCATGCGCCGCGTGACGAGGAAGCCGCCGAAGACGTTCACCGCGGCAAGCGCCACCGCCAGCACGCCCATGGTCTTGCCCAGGCCGGTTTCGGTGAGCGCCGCCGCGAGCATGGCGCCCACGATCACGATGGCCGAGATCGCGTTGGTCACCGCCATGAGCGGCGTGTGCAGCGCGGGCGTCACCGTCCACACCACGTGGTAGCCCACGTAGATGGCCAGCACGAAGATGATCAGGTTGATGACTGTGTGGGAAACGATGTCCATGGGTTCTTCTCCTCGTTCGAACGCTGGGGGGCCGCTTACTTCTTCGTGACCTGGCCGTCGTGCGCAACGCGGCAGGCGGCGACGATGTCGTCCTCGAGGTCGATCTTGAGCGCGCCCTCCTTGGTGACGATGAGCTTGAGGAAGTCCAGCACGTTGCGCGCATAGAGCGCCGACGCATCGGCCGCCACCAGCGCGGGAAGATTGGTTTCGCCCACGATGGTCACGCCGTGCTTCACCACCGTGCGGTCGGCCTCCGACAGCGGGCAGTTGCCGCCCACGCCGTCCGGCCCCTTGCCGGCGGCGATGTCGACGATCACCGAGCCCGGCTTCATGGACTTGACCATGTCCTCGGTGATGAGCGTGGGTGCCGCGCGCCCGGGAATGAGCGCGGTGCTGATGACGATGTCGGCCAACGCCACGCGCTTGGCCACCTCGACCTGCTGGCGCGCGAGCCAGCTCGCGGGCATGGGCTTGGCATAGCCGCCGACGCCCACCGCGGCTTCCTTCTCTTCGTCGGTGTCGTAGGACACCTCGATGAACTTGCCGCCGAGCGATTCGATCTGCTCCTTCACGCTCGGGCGCACGTCGGAAGCCTCGATGACCGCGCCCAGGCGCTTGGCGGTGGCAATCGCCTGCAGGCCCGCCACGCCGACGCCCAGGATGACCACGCGCGCCGCCTTCACGGTGCCGGCGGCGGTCATCAGCATGGGGAAGAAGCGCTGGTATTTGTCGGCCGCCATGATCACGGCCTTGTAGCCCGCAATGTTGGCCTGCGAGCTGAGCACGTCCATGCTCTGGGCCCGGGTGGTGCGCGGCGCGGCCTCGAGCGCAAAGGCGGTGAGCCCGGCCGTGGCCAGCCGCTGCAGGCCCGCGGCGTCGAAGGGGTTCAGCATGCCGATGACGACGGTGCCCGGCTTCATCAGCGCGGCTTCGGCGTCGTTGGGCGAGCGCACCTTGAGCACCATGTCGGCCCCGAAGGCGCCCGCCAGGTCGGTGATTTCAGCGCCGGCCGCAATGTAGGCGGCATCGGTGACGCTGGCTGCAACGCCGGCTCCGGACTGCACGCGAATGGTGTGCCCCGCAGTGACAAGTTTCTTCACCGTCTCGGGTGTAACGGCCACACGGGTTTCGCCGGCCGTCGTTTCGGCAGGCACGCCTATCAGCATAGAGATCTCCTCAGGGCAAGGGCAACACGGAACGCGGGCAGAGCTTACAGCAAGATTACGGCCATCACTGTCGCCTGAATCGCAGTATCTATTGGCTCTTGATGACCGTGATCATTGCGTTTGTAGCTACATAAATGCTAGCGGCGCCGCGCTCTGGAAACCTCGCCGCCCGTTTGCGCCGCTCGTCGGCGTGACGGCACTGCTGTTTTTTTGGGCAGGTCTCGCGCCTGCCCAATCGCCTGCGGCCCGCACGGCAAAGCGAAAGGCGCGGCCAGCCACTCAAAGCCCCGATATGTTTTCAATTGTTCTCAACTGCTTCCAGTTTGCTGGGAAAGAGTCCAATAACGTGCATTAATTGGACGCAACCTTTATTACCCCAGACGCAGATAGATACACTTCTTTCTCGACAGCACTCAGAGGCTGGCATGGTCGGCAGAAGGGGATGGAATGCGTATTGCAGTACTTGATCACGAGCCTGATCAGCTTCAACTGATCAACCAGGCAATGGCGGGGTTCGGGCACGAATGCCACCCCTACACCGAAGGACGAACACTGCTGCAGGCCCTGCGCCGGCAAACCTTCGATCTGCTGATCCTCGATTGGGGGCTGCCCGACATCCGGGGCATCGACGTGGTGAAGGCCGTGCGCAACGAGCTCAAGAGCCGCCTGCCTATTCTTTTCGTCAATGCCCAACGCGACGACCCCGACGTGGTCGAAGGGCTCAATGCCGGCGCCGACGACTTCATGGCCAACCCCGACCGCGCCAGGGAACTCGAAGCCCGCGTCAACGCCCTGCTGCGCCGCTCGTACCCCGCCCAGCACGAAGCCGAACTGGTGTTCGGCGACTATCACTTCTATCCGCCCTCGCGCATCCTCAAGGTCAAGGGCGTGCAGGTCGACCTGAAGAACCGCGAGTACGAACTGGCCCTGTTCCTGTTCCAGAACCTGGGCCGCCTGCTGTCGCGCGAATACCTGCACGAGGCGGTGTGGGGACTTGGCGTGGAAGCGCTCTCGCGTTCGCTCGACACCCATATCTCGCGCCTGCGAACCAAGCTGGCCTTGCGCCCGTCGAGCGGATTCCTGCTGCTGGCCATCTACGGCATGGGCTATCGGCTGGAAACCGTCGAGCCGAACACCCGTTCCAGCAGTCTCGCCCGGTAGGCCGCCAACGGTTTGCCGTGCCGTATCGGCGGTGCGGGTAGCGTCGGATCTAACCGGCGGGGAATCTCCGCCGGGATACTGTCTCCAACCGCTTCATTCCACCGCCGTACCAGAAATGAAGCCAATGCACCCCACAACCCGGCTGCTGCTGACCGCTGCAGTGCTTTGGAGCCTTCTCGTCGGTACCGCGGCTGCGCAGGACGTGGAGGCCAGCGACATGGTGCAGGGCGGCATGCAGGCCATCCAGATGATCGACCAGGGCAAGGCCGAGGAACTCTGGTCCGGCGCCACCCAGGCCACCCGAAAACGCGTGACCCGCACCGACTTTGTAGCCAAGCTTTCCAAGAGCCGTTCGCCGCTCGGTGCGCCTTTGCAGCGAACCTGGGTCGCAGTCAACCGGCAGGCCGTGGCCGACCCGGACACCGACACGGCCGGCCAATATGTCAGCATCGAGTACGAGACCCGTTTCAGCAACAAGCCGGATGGCACCGTGCGCGAACTCGTGAGCTTTCACCTGGATCGCGATCGCATCTGGCGCTTCAGCAGCTACGTGCTGCGCTAAAAAAACCATTGCAATGACGACTCCGCGCTGGAAACCCAATGTCACCGTGGCCGCGGTGATCGAGCAGAACGGCCGCTTTCTGCTGGTCGAGGAACAGACGGCCCAAGGGCTCCGGCTCAACACGCCGGCCGGGCACCTCGACCCCGGCGAGTCGCCCGTCGAAGGCTGCGCCCGCGAAACGCTGGAAGAAACCGCTCACGCCTTCACGCCCACCGCGCTGATCGGCATCTACATGGCGCGCTCGAGCCACCGCACCGGCAGCAAGGAAGACGTGACCTACATGCGCTTTGCCTTTGCCGGGAGGCTCGGTGCGGAAGAAGCCGGCCGGCCGCTGGACGAAGGCATTGTCCGCACCGTGTGGATGAGCGCGGATGAAATCCGCGCCAGCGTGCCGCGCCACCGCAGCCCGCTGCTCTTGCAGTGCGTCGAAGACTATCTGGCCGGCAAGCGGTATCCGCTCGATCTGATCCACGTCGACGAATCGGTGCGCTGACAAACGGCGCTGCGCACTGCGGCAGGCGAATCAGACGATGACGCCGCCCCCGAGGCAGCGCTCGCCATCGTAGAGCACGGCCGATTGGCCGGGCGTGACGGCCCACTGCGGTTCGCCGAAGCGCAGGCTGAAGGCCGCCTCGCTACCGGCATCCTCCACCCTGGCCATGTCGCAGGCCGCATCGGCCTGGCGGTAGCGCGCCTTCGAGCCATAGCTGCCCGGCGCGGGCGCCTCGCCGGAAACCCAGCTCGCATCGCCCGCCGTGAGCGCGGAAGACAGCAGCCAGGGATGGTCATGGCCCTGCACCACCCACAACGTGTTCTTCTCGACGTCCTTGCGCGCCACGAACCACGGCGAGTGGTCGCCCGATCCGCGCTGCGCCCCCTTGTCCTTGACGCCGCCGATGCCGAGCCCCTGCCGCTGGCCCAGCGTGTAGAAGCTCAGGCCCTGGTGCTCTCCGAGCTTGCGTCCGCGGTCGTCCTTGATCGGCCCCGGCTCCTTGGAGATGTAGCGGTTCAGGAACTCGCGGAACGGCCGCTCGCCGATGAAGCAGATACCGGTCGAATCCTTCTTCTTCGCGTTGGGCAGGCCGATCTCTTCCGCAATGCGGCGCACTTCGGTCTTGTGCAGTTCGCCCACGGGGAACAGCGTTTTCGACAGCTGCGCCTGGTTGAGCCGATGCAAAAAGTAGCTCTGGTCCTTGGCCGGATCGAGCCCCTTGAGCAGTTCGTGCTTGCCCGTGGCCTCGTTCAGCCGCACGCGCGCGTAGTGGCCGGTGGCGATCTTCTCGGCGCCCAGGCGCATCGCATGGTCGAGAAAGGCCTTGAACTTGATTTCGGCATTGCACAGCACGTCGGGGTTGGGCGTGCGGCCGGCCTTGTATTCGCGCAGGAACTCGGCGAAGACGCGGTCCTTGTAGTCGGCAGCGAAATTGACGTGCTCGATCTCGATGCCCAGCACGTCGGCCACGCTGGCGGCGTCTACGAAGTCGATGTTCGACGAGCAGTATTCGCTGTCATCGTCGTCTTCCCAGTTCTTCATGAAGATGCCGACCACCTCGTGCCCCTGCTTCTTGAGCAGGTGCGCCGTCACGGCGGAATCGACTCCGCCGCTCAGTCCCACCACGATCCGTTGCTTTTCCATAAGCCCGCCATTGTCCCAGCCCCGCGCCGGGGCGGGCGGCGTGGGGGAAATCAGCCCTGGCTGCGCAAGCCGGCCAGCAGCTCGTACGAGCGCAGCCGCGCCACGTGGTCGAACACCTGCGAGGTGATCATCAGCTCGTCGGCGCCGGTGCGCTCGATGAAGGCCTGTACGCCTTCGCGCACCCTGGCGGGCGAACCCACGGCCGAGCACGACAGCACCGAATCGAGCAGCGCGTTCTCCGCCGGGCCCACCTTCTGCCGGTAGTTCTCGACAGGCGGCGGCAGGCGTCCCGGCCGGCCGCTGCGCAGGTTCACGAAGGCCTGCTGCCATGAGGTGGCGCGGAACTCGGCCTCTTCATCGGTATCGGCCACGAACACGTTGAAGCCCAGCATCACGTACGGCTTCTGCAACTGGGCCGAAGGCTTGAAGGTCTCGCGGTAGATCTGGATCGCCTGCATGAGCTGCTGCGGCGCAAAGTGCGAGGCAAACGCATAGGGCAGGCCCAGGTGCGCGGCCAGCTGGGCGCCGAAGGTGCTCGAGCCCAGAATCCACACCGGCACCTCGAGCCCCGCGCCGGGCACCGCGCGCACGGGCTGCTGCGGTTCCTTGGACATGAAATCCATCAGCTCGACCACGTCCTGCGGAAAGCGGTCGGCGTCGGACTCGAGATTGCGGCGCAGCGCACGCGCGGTGCGCTGGTCGGAGCCGGGCGCGCGGCCCAGGCCAAGGTCGATGCGCCCCGGGTACAGCGACTCCAGCGTGCCGAACTGCTCGGCAATCACCAGCGGCGAATGGTTCGGCAGCATCACGCCGCCGGCGCCGATGCGGATGGTCGAGGTGCCCGCGCCGATGTACGACAGCAGCACCGCGGTCGCGGCGCTCGCAATACCCGGCATGCCGTGGTGCTCCGCCAGCCAGTAGCGCGTGTAGCCCAGCTTTTCGCCGTGCTGCGCAAGCGAGAGCGAGTTGCGGAACGACTGCGCGGCGTCGCTGCCCTCGGTGATCGGGGAGAGGTCGAGGATCGAGAACGGAATCATGGGCGCCATCATGGCGCGAACCGCTCAACGCCGCCGCGGCGGGGCTATTCGGTTTGGTATAGCGTCGAAACGCTCGCAAAATCCCGCCCGTTCTGCTCCACGTCCACCTGGAACGGCACGCTCTCGCCCGGCGCAATGGCCGGCAGGTTCTGCACCTGCCTGAAGCCGGTGAGCTGCCCGTTGCGGTCGCGCAGACTCACCCACAGGCGCACCTTGCCGACCACGTTGTTGCCCGGGTTCTTCACCGTGCCCGTGACCTCCACGCTCTTGTAAGTGAAGCGCTGGCTGAAGTTGAGCAGCACGCTGCCCGTCTCGGCCTTGGTGCCCGTGACCTGCACCTCCAGCGGTGCGCGCGGGCCCGGCAGCGCGGCGCGGCGCATCGGCTTCCACTCGACTCGGGTCTGGGTGATGCGCTCCACGGCGTTCGGCTCCAGCAATATGGGAAACCGCTCGCCCGGGTACAGGTAGGCCAGCCCCGCAATGGCGGTGGTGCCGTCGGCCTTGCTGCCGCCAAAGCGCGAGATCACGCCGCCCGGCGCCACCACCACCGCGTCGGCGCTTCGGTTCACCAGCTCGGTCAGGAACAGCGGCCGCTGGATGTTGCTGCGCCCCGCCACCAGCGGCAGCAGTTCCAGCTGATTCGCATCGAAGCGCTCGCTGTCCTCGGCCAGCAGGTCTTCGGTGCTCAGGCGCAGGTCGGGGTTGAAGCTTTCCGGCGCTCCCGCGGCGCGCACCAGCCGCTCGGCGTTGAGTACTGCGGTGCGCGAGCCGCCGGCATCGACGGTGTTGTAGCCGATGCGGTAGTCCCAGGCCGCAATGGCCGCCGCACGGCCGAAGCGGGCAATGCTCAGGTCCACCGAGGTCTGCGCGCCGGGCTTGAGCTCGTTGGCTTGCGCATAGCCGTGGCCCAAACCGATCACCTGCCCCGCGTCGTCGTACAGCGTGGCCAGCACGTCGATGCCGGAGAGCATGGCCGCATCCTTGCGCGCGTTGACGATGCGCCCCACCAGCCGCACCCGCTCGGCCTGCTGCACCAGCCGCACGCGCGCAAAGGTCATGCGCTCGCCTTGCACAGCCTTGTAGGGTTCGGCCAGCTTCTGCACGGTCAGTTCCTGGCGCGTGACGTTCTTGCCGCTCGGCATGTCGATGAGCGCCGGCACGCTCTCGCCCGGCTCGAGCACGGAAACCGGCAACGTCTCGGTGCGCTCTTCAACGCGGTTGTCGCCGTCGTAGTACACGGCCTTGATGCCGGCACGTGCGAGCGGCTTGCCCGTGTCGTTGCGCGCCACCACCAGCAGCTTGGGCACGGCCGAGCTGCCGCCGCCCACCAGCACCTGGCGCGGCTCGCCGAGCTTCAGGCCGTCCGTCGGAATGGTTCTATCAACCGGCGGCGCAACCACGGGCCGTGCCGCGGAAGCGTTTGTCGATGGCCGCGGGCCGGCCAGCATTCCGATCACCGCGCTCACCAGCAGCACAACCGCCACGACGGCCACGCCGATGCCGGCATTGCGCAGCATGGCCTTGCGCCGCTGCACCTCGTCGGCCGCGAGCCGGCGCCCGGCCTCGTTCTTGACCTGTTCGAGCACGCGGTCGAGCCGGTCGGAAACGTTGTCCTCCACCAGCGTCACCGAGCCGCAGTGCTGGCAGGCGTACTGGTTCAGGCCGGTGCGCTTGAGCGCGTTGCTGCCGCATTCGCCGCACTTGAGCGTCTGGAGATCGATGGTCATGACGCGCTTTCGATGTTGTTGTTCTTCTTGTGCTCCGAGGCGGCCAGCCACGCGGCAAGCCCGTCGCGGCGCATGCACTCGGCCAGCGCGAGCTGCAGCTGTGCGCCTTCGTGCAGGTCTTGTTCGGTGGTTTCGTAGTGCATCTGGTAGAGCGCATCGCCCTCTGCTTCGCCCATGCCGTGCAGCGCGGCAACGCGGCCGGCCAGGTCGGAGGTCTCCTGCGGCTTGAGGCGCGTGAAGGCCTGCCGCAGATCGGGCAGATGCGCCACAAAGGCTTCGGCGTCCCAGCCCTGCACCAGGCCGTCGAGGCCTTCGAGCAGCGCAGGCAGGCGCAGCAGCAGTTCAGGCGCCGCGGCCATTACCCCGTTGAGAAAACGCACCGCTTCGCGCGGCTCTGCGCCCGCGCCGAAGCGCCGGCGCACCACGGTGTCGAGCGCGTTCTCGTCCCAGTGCCCGTCAAGGTACAGCAGGGCCGAAGCAGCGCCCGCCACGGCGGGCGCTACCGATGCGCCGGTCGCGAATCGTTCGAGCTGCGTTCGCAGCAGGTCGAGGTCGATGGCACCGTCGCCGGCTTCCCCCAGTTCGGCTTGCAGCGAGGCCAGCAGGCGCCCAAGCTCGCGCAGTGAAAGCAGTTGCTTCACCGCGCCCGTCTCACCCTCTTCGGGGCAACCGCCCACATCGGGCAGCAGGAACAGCGCCGCGGGCCACACTCGCTCCAGCAGGCTGCGCAGCTGCGGATGCTGTTGCACGCCCAGCGGCTCCCGCGCACGCCAGAGCGTGACGAGCCGGTGCCCGCACTCGACCACCGAGCCGAGCGAGGCATCTTCGTCGAGGTGCGTGGACAGCATCGACAGCAGCTGGGGAAGGCGCGACTGCAGACCGACCAGGCAGGCGCGCATCAACAGCGCCACGGCCGCGCTCGCGCTGCGTCCGCGGCCCTGGTCGGAAAGCGCGGCTTCTTCCTTGCGCAGCTTGGCCATGCAAACGGCCCCCACGCTTGCGCCTTCGGCCGCCAGCTCGATGAGCCGGGCCTCCACCAGCGGCGACCAGGCGGCACGCCACTCTTCGAACAGCAGGTGCAAGCGGCTGTTGCCAAGAAAATCCGGCCCCGCGAGCCAGGTGCCCAGCCCCGCGTCGAGGTACGCCATGGCATGGAAGAAGCGGCTGCGCTCGCGGTGCGAAGGCTTGCGATAAAGGTCCAGCCGCGCCACGCGCGCGGTGCTGTCGTCCAGCCGCACGCCGGCCTGGCGGGCGAGCCTGCGCGCATCCTCGATCAGCGGGGGCGAGCCTGCCGAAGGCGGCACGTCGCCGATGCGCGTGCCGCTCAGAAAGGAGCGCAGGTCGGCGGTAAAGCCACGTGTGCCTTCGTCGATGGCGCCCTTGATGAAGCAGGAGCGGATCGCATCGAGCAGGTCCTGCCGGCCGGGACCGGCATTGCCGCGCAGCGCCGCAAGCCGCATGGCCTGCGCGGCGGCGGCCTGCACGAGCGCGGTGGACACCGCATCGGCATGGTCCTGCGCGCGGGTCTGGCGCGCAAAGCGGGTGAGGCTGTCGAGCGCCACCGCGGTGAAGGGATCGGCCTCGCCGGCTTCGAGGCGTTCCCACACCTGCTGGTAATAGCCGGGCGACGGCATGCCCGAGGCATAGCCGTTGAGCGCGTCGAGCCGCTCGAAGCTGTAGCGGATCAGCCATGCGTTGTCCGGTGCGTCCTTGCCGGCGGGCGCCTTCGAGGGCTTGGCCTTCTGCCACCGGTTGACCAGCTCGAGCGTGTGGAAGCCGCCGGTGACGACCACGATCGGCCCCTCGACCTCGTTGCGCCAGCGGCGGATGTGCGCCGCCATGTGGCGCTCCCGCGGCAGGCTCAGCTCGGCCTCGAGCACCTCGGGCTCGTAGTCGAGCCGCGCCATCGCGCACCAGCTGAACACGTCGGAGAAGAAAGCGCGCCAGTCGCCGAGAGCGGCCGACGTGCGCAGTTCGAACAGCCGATCCCACAGCTCCTGGTGGTCGACGCAGCCGAGCTGGGCGGCCATGGCGTTCAGGTAGCGGCTGTGTGCGAAATGGCGCTCTTCCATCAGGCTGCGCGCTGTGTCGCGTGCATCGCCCTCGCCCTTCGCCTTCCTCGCCTTCGTCGCGATGCCAGGCCTTGTCGCTCCAGGGAAGATCGATCAGCCCCAGGCGTGCGCCGAGCGCCGCGCCTTCGCGCACGGCAATCCACTCGGGGCTGTAGTCGCAAAACGGAAAGAACGACGCACGCGATTCCGTGCGCGTCTTCTCTTCCGAGTCGGGGTCGTCGACCGGCACCTGCCGGGTGCTCTGGCACAGCCATGCAACGGGAGCCTTGGTCCGTGCGTGCTGCAGCAGCGGCAGCAGGGCGTTCAGGTCGTCCGGTCCTTCGACCAGCACAGCCGCCGGCCTGATCTCGCGCAGCAGCGCCCTCAATGCGAATGCGCAGGCCGGGCTGTGGTGCCTCACGGGCACGAAGAACACGCCCTCGCCATCCTCGCCGAACAGCCGGCCGCGCGCGGCTTCCAGCGCCGCAGGCAGAACGCTGCTGGCTTCCGCAGCTACTGCCACAGCGCGCGCGCCGCGTCGTGAAAGGTCTTCCATTGCGCCTCGCGCTTGCCGCGTTCGCGCACCACCGTGTCGAAGTAGTGGCGCACGCGCTTCACGTCGTCGGTGCTGTCCTTCAGAACCACCCCTTGCAGCTGGCCCGCGATCTCGCGCGCAGTGAGCTGGCCGCCGTTGAAATGGCGCGCCTGCAGGGCCGCCGCATAAGCCACGTTCACGGCCTCCGCGGTGGACATGACGGCATCGAGGCCCTTGATGGCGGTGCCATCCTGCGTCTGGCCCGAGCGCAGTTCCTGGAAGGTGGTGACCAGCAGCGCCACCACGTCGCGCGGCACATCGACCGGCGATTCGCCGCCGCCGTCGAGTTCGCGCTTCAACTGGGCCATCACCAGCTCGACCTCGAACGAATGGTCGCGGATGGGCTTTACCGTTTCGAAGTTGAAGCGGCGCTTGAGCGCGGACGACATCTCGTGCACGCCGCGGTCGCGCAGGTTGGCCGTGGCAATGATGTTGAAGCCGCGCTGTGCATAGAGCCGGGCATCGTCGCCCAGCTCCGGAATCATGAGCTGCTTGTCGCTCATCAGCGAAATCAGCACGTCCTGGATCTCGGGCGGGCAGCGCGTGATTTCCTCGAAGCGCACCAGCTTGCCCGCGCGCATGGCCTGGTAGAGCGGAGAAGGCACCAGCGCGCGCTGGCTCGGCCCCTCGGCCAGCAGCAGCGCGTAGTTCCAGCTGTACTTGATGTGGTCTTCGGTGGTGCCGGCCGTGCCCTGCACCGTGAGCCCCGAATCGCCGCTGATGGCGGCCGCGAGCAGTTCCGAGAGCAGCGACTTGGCGGTGCCCGGCTCGCCCACCAGCATCAGGCCCTGGTGGCCCATGAGCGTGACGATGGCGCGGTCCACCAGCGGATCGTCGCCGTAGAACTTGCGGCTCACCTGCAGCTTCTCGTCGCCGAGGATGAAGCGCCGCACCGCGCGCGGCGAGAGCTTCCATCCGGTGGGCCGCGCATCGGTGTCGGCCGCATGCAGGCGCGCAAGCTCGTCCGCATAGCGCGCCTCCGGGGCCAGGCGCACGGCCTGCGTTGCAGGGGAAGAAGACGGTGATGTGCCGGTGCTCATGATGGTGTTGCTGCTGGTTGCTTCTGTAGGTCGGCGTGGGTGATCGTAGCCGCTGGTGCGGTGGCGATCGAGGCACGCAGCGCAGCGCGCAGGCCTTCCACGTCTCCCGCCCTGACCTGGCGCACGCCCGCAAGACCTGCAAGGCCGCAGGCGGTCGAGGCCACGACCGGCACATGGGCCGCCAGGGCGCGGAGGAGCGCGCGCGGCGCATGCTCGACATGGGCTGGCAGCACGACCACGCAAGCGCCGCGGAGCCAGTCGCCGCCGCGCCAGTCCATATGGTCGACGCGGTCGATGCCGCGCCACATTTGCGTGTCTCCCGAGGGCGAGCCCAGCACGCGCAGGCGGCAGGGCCAACCCTGAAGCGCGGCAGCCAGTTCGCGCGCGCCCTTGCGGGCAAGCGAACTCGCGGCAAACACGATCAGCGGCGGTTCATCGCTCGTAGCAACAGGTTGTGCGTTGGATTGCACGGCCGGTTGCACCCAGTCGAGCCGCACCACCGAGGCCTGCGGTGCAGCAAGGGACAGGTGGTCCGCGGTTTCCGCATGCGGCGTAACCAACGCCGCCGCCCGCGCCAACGCGGCACCCTCGGCCCGCACCAGCGCGGGCGCGGCGCGAAGTCGCGCAGCGTGGCGTCTTCGGGCCATTGGCGTGCGGCCGCATCGAGCCGCCGTTCGATCTCCGCCATTGGCAAGGCGCCGGCCAGCACCGTGATGCGGCGGCCGTCGAGTGCGCCGGTCTGCTGAAGGTGCGGGAGCAAGGCCTGGTCCACCACCAGTTGCGTGTGTTCGGGTTTCAGGCGCGCGGCAAAGGCAAGCGCCAGCCAGCGCTGGCCATCGATCAGGCTGGCCTGCCGCCGGCCTGCGTGGCGCGCCCAGAGCCGCTGCCACAGTGCGCGGCGCAGGCTCGTCCACCAAGGGCGGATCGCCGCGGAGCCGTCCGGCCGAAGGGCGGCTGGCAGCGGCCGCCAGAAAGCGAGCCGCATCGGCACCGGCTGCATGCGGTCTGCACCGGCATGGTGTGCGTCCAGGTAGCGCGCAAATTCGGGCGTGACGGCATCGAGCAGCACAGCCGTGCGCCCTTGCTGTGCAACCAGGGGCGATGGCCGATGGCGAAAGCAATCCGTCTGCTCGCAACTCAGGCAGCCGCGTGCCATCGGCAGCGCCTGGCTGGCGCCCTTTCGCACCACCCTCGGCATGCCGGGCGGCGCCACCGGCACCGCCAGGGACGAACGCGCACGAATGCGCAGCACCAGCTCGGTGGCGGTCAGCTCCACCTCGAGCCGCCAGTCATGCCTGGCGCGCACCTTCAGGTCGACGTAGTTCCAGAACACCGTTGCGTCGACTGCATCGTCCGCGGCTTCGGCCGCCTGCTCGACCCGCGCCGTATGGCCATGCCGCTCCACGAGCTCAAGGCCCGCACGCGCCGCGGCGGTGGCAAGCGCGTTGGACAGCTGGCAAAGGCCGCCGGCCAGCGTAGGCACCACGCAACCCGCACGCAGCTCCCGGCCCGCCACGAAGCCGCGCCCTGCGCCCGGCCGGCCCAGCTGGCGCCAGAAGCTCAGCACCTCGCCGGCCGGCACCTCGACAGCGTCGAAAGCGCGGCGCGCCACGCGCAGGTTCTGCACCTTGCCGGCCACCAGAGGGAATTCGTCATCGCGGCCGTCGGACCAGAGCGCGGTGCGGTACTGCGCCAGCACGGGCGCATCGGCCAGGGCCTGAGTGCCGCCAGGCCAACGCCGTGCCGAAGGCCGCAGCGCCTCGCGCAATGCATGAGCCGTAGCCAGCAGCCTGGAGCGCAGCCAGAAATCGACAGCGTCGATGCGGCGCGGCGGCTGCCAGACTTCGGCGCTCACACCGAGGGGCCTCGCTTGCGCCACTGGCCCAGGTCGGCTTCGATACGCTGGCTGACGTCGCCGTTCCAGCGGGCCTCGAAACCGGCCGCGCGCAACAGCTCGACGATGCGGTGGCCGATGGCGACGGTGTTGGCCTCGCGCTGTTCGATCTCCGGGATCATGCCGCCGCTGAACGCCAGGTGCATGCGGCCGGTGCGCACCGCAGAGTCCAGGTCCTGCGAGTGATAGAAGCAGCAGCCGCGAGTGCCCGATTCCAGGCGCCCCGCGGCGCGCCACTGTTCGCGCACATCGTCATGGCCGTCGGACAGCGTGTTGCCGGCGCGGTGCAGGGCAATGATCTTTTCGCTGCGCAACTGGGCGAACACGGCTTCGAGGCGGTCGTACTCCGTCTGCTCGGGCCACCGGGCCTCGTCGGCACGCTTGGCGGCGCAGATGCGCGCGGCCTCGGCCTTGACCCAGGCGCGGTCCTCGCCCGTGAGCTCGTCCGGGTCGAGATACTCGTCGGTGATCAGCCACTCGACGTCGGCATCGGGATAAAAGCCGCACCACACGAGCTCGTGGATGCGTGCGCGCGTATCTTCAGGGTCGAGTGTGAGGGCCATGCGTGTTGGGATTGCCGACGGTTACCAAGGCATCTTCTTTTCCCAGCCCGCATCGAACCCGGCGCAGGCCTGGGCAATGGCCAGGTAATCGGCATAGGCCTCGGCCAGCAGCACCGGCGGCACGCTCGACAGCGGCAGCGCACGGTCGCTGTAGCCGCGGGTCTTCATGTCCTCGAAGCCCAGTGTCTTGAGCGCTGCGGGCACGTTTTCCTCCGGCAGGGTATTGCCCGAGAACTCGATGGCCACGCGCACGCCGGCCGATGAGAATTCCTTGGTGTACTGATAGAAGAAGCCGCCGTCCTCGGCCTGCGCGCGCTGGTAGCCGAGCTTGGCAAAGCTGCCGCGCAGCGTGAAGGTGTCGCTGATCCAGCCCAGCCGGTCGTTGATCTCGCTCACCGGCTGGCTCTTGTCGTCGATGAACGCCACAGCCGGCGGCTTGCGCGTCATCTGGGCGAAGAGCGGCACCAGCTTGTAGTCCTTGAAGTGCTTGTTCCACGCGGCGGCCGTGGCCTCGTCCACCAGCGAGGCATGGCCCAGGCGCAGCTGGCTGTCGGCCGCGAGCTCGACCTCGTCGTCCTGCGTGTCGATCAGGCTGCCGTCCTCGGTAGGGCGGAAGCTGCCGCGCACCGCGCCTTCCGCGTCCAGCTCGAGCCACACGAGCCGCTGTATCAGCCGCCCGGCAATCGGGTGCCGGTGCAGGTATTCGCGCCACTCGGCCTGCGGCCAGACGCGGCCCGTGCACATGGCCTCGAACAGCCGCGCGGTCTGCAGGTCGATGACCTGCTTGAGCTCTTTCTTGCTGGTCGAGAACTGGGCCTTCGCGTCCTTGATGAGGGCGGGGTCATCGTTCTGGCGCGGCTCGGGCAGCGCCTTGACGACCTTGCCTTCGGGGTTGCGCAGTTCGGGCTTCATCGCGGCGTCGAGCACCATGGTGAAGATGCGGTCGCCGTACGCGAGTTCGAGCTTGCCGGTGTCGTCCAGGCCCGCGGTGGGAATGGTGCGGTCGGCGAGCTGGTCCTGCGTCCAGCTGTTGCGGTCGGCAATCTGCTGCACCAGCGCGCGCGCCTTCTCCTGGACCGAGGCCGTGCGGTAGCGGCGCGATAGGCCCAGCAGCAGCTGGATCACCACGGGGTCGTTGCCCGGCGCCACGCCTTCGAGCATGGCTTCGATCTGCGACCGGCGCTGATAGTGGTCGCGCATGTACTGCTGCAGCAGCGTGACGACCTCGTGCCCCGGTGTGTGGGCCGTCAGGGCGAGGATGCCTTTTTCACCGATCGCGCTGCCGAGGTATTCGCTCATCTTCTCGCGCTTGCACTCTTCGAAGACCTGATCCTGCGTCTTCTGGAAGTCGGCTTCGTAGTACTGCTTGTGCTCGGCCTTCGCGTTCTGGTAGCGCTGCTGGTTGCCCTGGTAGCGCTGCGGCGCGTTGGCGTTGGCATGCGCAATGCCTTCGTCGAGCGTGGGGTGGCGCGTGTCGTGCGCAATGAACTGGCGCAGCACCAAACTGCCGACGGCCTGGCGACTGGCTGCGTCGAGCAGGCCGAGGTAGCGCGTGAGCAGCGCGTTGCCGCCCGGTTCCTTGAGCTTGCAGGCGAGCACCACCCACCAGCGCACGATCTCGGGTTCCACCGGGCTGCCGTCCAGCCATTTGCAGGCGGGCAGTGCGTCGAGGGAGAACCACGCAAGGCCAGCCGGAGGCTTGGCCTTCAGGCCCTTCTTTGCTTCAGCCAGAAGAATCGCAGGCCCAAGGCGCGCGGAGATGTCGTCGCCCAGCGCCTCGAGCGCCGTGAGATAGGCCGCACGCACGGTCTCGCGGGTTTCCTTCTCGAGCGCCTTGGTAATGGCGGGCACGGCATCGGCGTACTTGAGCTCGGCCAGCCAGTTGGCGGCCTCGATGCGCACCTCGCTCTTGGTGGAGCCGAGCGACTCGACCACGCGCCGGCCGATGTCGGGCAACATCGACAGCGCCTTCTGCGCGGCGGCGCGGTGCGTCTTGCCTTCGCCGAGCGCCAGTTCCATCACGCGCGGCAGCCAGCGTGCCTGCACAGTCGGAAAGATGGCCAGCGTGCGCAGCGTGGCGTTCAGGTCGAGCTGGGTCTGGCGGCCTTCGCGCTTTGGCGGCGCGACAAGGCCCAGGCCTTCGTCGATGTACTCGGGGTGCTCCGCGAAGAAGGGCCACACGCGGTCGGCGGGCAGCACCTCGACCGCCGTGGGTTGGTTCCAGTACTGGTAGAGCGCGGTGTGGGCCACATCGTCGATCGGCATGCCGGAGCGCTGGAGCAACTCGGCCAGCGCGCGCAGGTCGACCGAGCCCACGGGCTGGCGCCCGAGCCATTTGTGAAAGCCGTCGTCGAACCAGAAGCTGCTCCAGTGGCGGGAGACGGCCAGCCAGCGGATCAGGTGCGGCATGCCGAACCCAGGCATGGACTGCAGGCGATTGCCGAAACCCACCACCTGGTGCAGTTGGCCGTTCTTCACGCGGTTCTGGTCGTGCTTGCTGCCCTGCCCGTTGAGCACGCGCACGGCCACGCGCATGTCCTCGTCGGTGAGCTTCTTGTGGGCGGCGTAGTTGTCCTGGCGCCACTTGTACCTGTAGGTCTGCTTGGAGGCCTTGTTCTCCTCGATCTCGGCCTCGGCCGCGAGGCGGTTCTTCTCGAGCAGCTCGAGTCGGTTGGCAATGAGCAGTTGCACCGCCTCTTCACCGAGCGGAATGTCCTCGAAGGGCTGCCATGCCGGCGGCTCGGGCAATTCGAGCTCGCCCGCATCGCCCGCCGCGTCGAGCCGCGACATGGCCGAGCGGATGGCCTGCTGCACGGCCTTGCTGGTCTCGGTGCCGGCCGCAGCGTCGAGCAGCGCGCGCGCGGCGTCGCCCGGCAGGCGCGCAAGCAGTTCGGCGGCCTGCGTCCGCTGGGTGGTGTCGCCGTCTTTCAGCAGTTGCCCGAGGAGTTCGAGCCGCTGCGCCTCGGCAATGCCCTCCAGGTGCGGCGTCGCCTCGGCGCGCACCGTCTTGCTGCCGTCGATGGCCAGGCGCACGAAGAGCGGTGCAAAGTCGTTCAAGAGCGCCTTGTCCTTGCCGATGCGCCTGGCCAGCAGAACGCGGCCCGCGGCCGACAGCTTTGCAGGCAATGCCTCGGTGGCCTCGCGCTGGCTGCGCATGTAGTCGGCCACGGCAGGGGCGTCGACCAGGCCGTCGAGCCGGTCGTGGTACCAGCTGTCCAGGCCCTTGCGCTCGAAGACCTCCTGCAGCGCGAGGTGCGGGTCGAGCCCTTCGTGCGCGAGCAGGGCGGCAATGAGATGCACGTTCCACGCGGGCCGGTGCTTGGCAAGATCGCGGTCGGCGGCGTTGCTGGAGCCGCTCTTGTTGAAGCTCGCGAACACCGCGTCGTTGACGAGGTACTGAAGCCACTCCGGCACCGGCGCGCCGGGATGCTCGAGCGATTGCCCGCCGTCGGCCGCCGCAAGCAGCTTGCCCAGCCGCACCAGCACATCGAGCGGGGGCGCACCGGCATTCACGCTGGCGTAGAAGCGGCCGCGCTGCTCGAGGCTCTGGTTGCCGATCTTCTCCAGCGGCTTGTTCTGGTAGTTGCTGTAGCCCCAGCGCAGGCGGCCGGGGTCTCCGAGCAGTTGCCCGGGCTCGAAGGACCTGGCAGCCTGCAGATCGAGCAGCACGGTTTCCTGCGTGCCGTCGACGAGGAATGCGGCGGCCTTGTCGGGCAGCTCCTTGCCTGCTTTTTCGAGCGGCTCGAAGGCCTGCTTCAACAGCTGCGCCTGCTCGCGCGTCAGGCCGTTGGCGGCTGCGGGGCTGGCGCCGCCCGTGACGGCGCCCAAGATCTTGTCCAGAAATCCCATGCGTTCTCCTCGTTCTCCTGGGGGCTGATTTTGGCAGTTGGGCGTGACGCTTTGGCCAACTCGCGGCCTGCGGAAACAACCGAAGCCAAAGGTTCTAAGCCGGCTGCGCTTTTCTTTGCTCCGGCAAGCCGTCGAGTTCACCAAGCAACTGGCACAGAAAGCCCAGCTTCAGCAACGGCACCGCGGCGGGCGCGGCAAGGTGCGCGCGCAGCGCACTCGACAGCACCTCCAGGCCGACCGAGCCTGCGCGGTCGAGTGCATCGTGCAGGCGCTGCCGCTGCGCCACGGTCAACGCCATGCGCCCCGTGGCGGCTTGCGTCTCGGCCACCTCGGTCACCGGCGCGAGCAGGCGCGCCGCCAGCGTGGGCGAACCCACGGGCGCCGCCTGCCGTTGCTGCTGCCGCGCCTCGAACATGCGCAGGATCCGGTTGGCCAGCGACGTGGTGCGCGCGGCCTCGTCGGCAAAGTCGAGCGACACGGCCTGCAACGCCTTCTTCGCATTGCTGCTCAGCACGGCAATGGGCATGAGTTCGGTGCTCGCGGCGGAGCGCTCGATGCGCACCAGCACCCCGTGCACCGGCGCGCGGCGCGCGGTGAGGCGGTCGAGGTTGTCGACGCGCTGCCGGTGCTCCGGACCAATGGGAATGCCAAGCCGCAGCCATTGGCCCGCGTCGTCCTGCACCAGCCAGTCGAGGCGCTGCTGTGCTTCGTCGAGCACCGGCGCGCGCGTGTCGGAAGGCCGCAGCAGCACCGCATCGAAAGGCTCGGCCGCAAGGCCGGTGGCGCCGCGCAGGCGCTCGCCGAGTTCGGACCAGTTGCCGCAGCCGATCGACTTCAGCCGCGGATCGTCGGCCGCCCACGCGGGCAGGGGCTGCGCTCGCGTGGCGCCGCCCACCGCCAGGCGGCCGTCTTCGGCGAGGCGGGGTTGCTCGAGGCGCAAGGCGGCTTCGCACACGTTTTGCGCGGCGCCCGCGCCGGACCACAGCGCGTTGGCGGACCATGCGCCGCTGCGCGTGAAGGCCGTGTCGCTTCCGTCGGGCCGGGCCAGCGAAGCCTGCAGCACGCGCGCACCGGCCAGGTCCCAGAACGCCACGGTGAGCCCGCGCGCGCCGCCACGCGTCTGCCACCAATGGGCACCGAGCGGCAGCAGGTCGAGGGCGGCCGATTCGTCGAAGTCGCGCTTGAGCCGGCCGCGCAATGCCACGGCGAGCTCGCCCTCGGCCCGCGCAAGCGCCGCGCACAGCGCATGGATACGCGCCATGAGCGCGAAGGCGTCGCGCTCCTCGGCGCGGTGGTCGCGCCGCACCAGCAGGTCGACCGTGCCGCCAAGGTTGCGCAGCAAGGCCGCCAGGCGCGGCAAGCCCTCGCCGCGCGCCGACATGTTGAGTGCCAGGAGGCGCGCCGACGTCAGCTCGCTCACATGCGAGAGGCCGCCCGTGAGCAGTTCTTCCAACATCGATTCGACCTGCAGCAGGAACGCACGCTCCCGCTCGCCGAGGCGCGCGGTGTCTTCGACCGGTGCGGGCCGCGCGCCCTCGGGCCATGCGAGGGGCTGCGCGTGCGCGCTGCGCAGCGCCGCAATGGCGATCAGGTGCACCGCCTTGCGCTCCGCGGCAGGTACCTCGGACACCATGCCCGCATAGCCCGCACCCGCCACCCATCGGCATGAGGCGCCGAGCTCGGGCAAGTCCATGACGAGGGTGCCGCCCTGCACCCGCCATTCGACGACGCTGCTGGCAGCCGCTGCGGCGCGCCGCACGGCCGCCGCGCCCGCGGCCTTGAAGAGTGCCGCGGCATCGAGCGCGAGGATTTCCGCGAGCGGGTCGGCAACGGGCGGCGCCTGTCTCTCTTCCTGCTCGGCCGAGGGCACTCCGGCTGCGATGCCCGGCGCCGCCGGCTCCAACGCGCGCAGCCACAGCGCCGCGCCGAGTATGTGTTTGCAGATGCCCGGTGCGGGGCAGTCGCAGCGCGCCTGCTGCGGGCCGCGCGCATCGAGCTGCACGCGCTGGCCGTCGGCCGCCACCACGCCGCCCTCCGCGCCCTGCTCCGCCCATGCGACCTTGCCCGCCTCCACGTCCTTTGCGGCGCGCCGGAGCAGGCCGGGGTTGGCGAGCGTGGCCAGGGTGTCGTCGTCGTAGGCGCGGTAACCGTCGTACCAGGCCATCAGTTCATCACTTCCGCGAGCCACTGCGCAAAATGCGTGGGCGTGAGGGCCGCCACATGCATGCCCTTGTCGGCCAGCCGCTGCGCCATTTGCCGGTCGTACACCGGGTTGGCCGATTCGTCGAGCGCGGCCAGCCCGAGCAGCTTGACGCGCGCCTGAGCCATGCGCTGCACCGCGGCCAGGAGCGGCCCGGGCGCGGCGCCTTCCATGAAGTCGCTGATGAGCGCGAACACCGTGCGCTGCGGGTTGCCCACCAGCGACTCGCAATACGCCACCGCACGGCCGATGTCGGTGCCGCCGCCGAGCTGCACCGTGAGCAGCACCTCGACCGGATCGTGCGCCAGGTGCGTGAGATCGACCACGCTGGTGTCGAACACCACCAGCTTCACACGCACCGCGGGCAGCGAGCTCATGATGCCGGCAATGACGGCGCTGTAGATCACCGAATCCATCATCGAGCCGCTCTGGTCGACGCAAAGCACCACGTCCCAGGGCAGGTTGCGCTTCACGCGCGCGTTGAAGCGCGGATGTTCGATGACGAGCTGCTTGCGCTCCACGTCGTAGTGCTTCAGGTTGGCCGCGATGGTGGCGCGCGCATCGAAGTTCTGCGCGCTCTTGATGTGCGAGCGCCGCATGCGGTTGCGCCGGCCGACCAGCGCGTTGACGAAGTCGTTCCTGAGCTTGCGCGTGATCTCGTCGACGGTCTTCTGGATCACCTCGCG
Source organism: Variovorax sp. S12S4 (assembly GCF_023195515.1). Taxonomy (NCBI): domain Bacteria; kingdom Pseudomonadati; phylum Pseudomonadota; class Betaproteobacteria; order Burkholderiales; family Comamonadaceae; genus Variovorax; species Variovorax sp. S12S4. Next base: position 2,155,093 of record NZ_JALPKR020000002.1, on the reverse strand, counting down.
CACCGCGTCGCGCATCTGGCCCGACAGCCGTCCGCGCATGCCCAGCAGCGCCTTGGCGAGGCCGGGCGTGGCGTCGAGCGAGCGCAGCACCGCCGGATCGGAGAGCAGGTCGGTCAGCTGGTAGCGATCGATTGCCTGCGTCTGCATGCGCTCGAACACCTCTTGCGGAAAGAGACTGCGCGAGCGGTTGAGCCAGTCGACCGCGCGCAACTGGCTCGGGTCGAGCGACCCCGGGCCGCCGCTGGATCTGGCGAGGCCGCGGCCTTCGTATTCGCGGCCGTAGAGGTATTCGAGGGCCTGGTCGAGCTTCCAGTCGCCCGCCGAGAACTGCGTCTGCGACAGGGGTTGCGCCGCATAGCGGCCGAGGATCAGGCGCCAGCGGCGCAGGGTTTCTTCGGACGACATGCGCAATGCATTCGCAAGGACAGGTGGAAGGAACGGTCAGGAAGAGAGGAGCGCAGGCAGCTTATCAGACGGCCAAGTACGCCAAGGCAGAAAGAAAAGCCGGCCCATGCTTTCGCATGGCCGGCTTCTGGAGCAGACGCTCGCCGAGGATTACAGCGGCAGCGAGTCGCCGCGAGCAGCAGCGCGGGCTGCGGCACGCACCGTGGCGCGGTCCACCGTGCTGGCGACGATGGGTGCGACGCCGGCGGAAGCGCCTTCGGCATACGGATCAGCGCTGCGGGCGGCTGCAACGGCGTCGGCACGGACTGCATCGCGGCTGGTCGACGAGACGAACACTTGAGCCGGGCCTGCGTTGGCGCCGGTGGCGTAGGGGTTGGCGCTGTGCGCGGCAACCACGGCCTGGCTGGCGACTTCGGCGCGGCTGGCGGCCGAGGTCAGTTGATGCACGCCTTCATAGGTTTCGGCGTGGGCGGCACCGGCAACGGCCATGAGGGCAACAGCAACGGCGGAGAGGATCTTCGAGGCGTTCATTTTGATTTCCTTCAATTCAGTTCAGTTTTGACTTTGGATGATTTCGAACCGGTCTTGGGTGGGTCACCGTCCCTTCGGGGGGCGGCCACCTCGCTCGGGGCCCTGTTCACCCAGATCGGCTTGGGGGCCGGTCTGTGAGATGAATTGTGCGCCGTTCTCTAAGTAAAAACCCTCATCAAAAGGAACCTCGGCGTTCACAGAACGGAAACAATGGCAGCGCCAAGAGGCACAAGACCTGAGCTACCTGGAAGAAAATCTCTGCCTGCGGGCTCCGGCTAAAGTAGTCGCCCCAAACCGGCGGTCCAGCCCCTCGGCCGAGCGCCGAGCAAGGCAACGGCCGTACACACAACACACAGGAGCATCAGCATGGGCGCACAGTGGAAAGCAAAGCACAAGGACCTGGCCGCCAATGCCAAGGGCCGGCTGTTCGGAAAACTGGCCAAGGAAATCATGATCGCCGCGCGCAGCGGCGCCGATCCGGCCTCGAACGCACGGCTGCGGCTGGTGGTGGAGCAGGCCCGCAAGGTCTCGATGCCCAAGGACACGCTGGACCGCGCCATCAAGAAAGGCGCCGGGCTCACAGGCGAGGCGGTGAATTTCGAGCATGTGATCTATGAAGGCTTTGCGCCGCACCAGGTGCCTGTGATGGTCGAATGCCTCACGGACAACGTGAACCGCACCGCGCCGGAAATGCGCGTGCTGTTCCGCAAGGGCCAACTGGGCACCTCGGGCTCGGTGTCCTGGGATTTCGACCATCTGGGCATGATCGAGGCCGAGCCTTCGCGGCCCGACGCCGACGCCGAAGTGGCCGCCATCGAAGCCGGTGCGCAAGATTTCGAGCCGGCCGGCGACAACGGTGCCACCGTGTTCCTGACCGACCCCACCGACCTCGACCTCGTCAGCCGCGCGCTGCCGGCCCAGGGCTTCACCGTGCTCTCGGCCAAGCTGGGCTACAAGCCCAAGAACCCGGTAGATCCCGCCAGCCTCAGCGCCGAACACCTGGAAGAGGTCGAAGTCTTCCTGGCGGCCATCGACGCGAACGACGACGTGCAGAACGTGTTCGTGGGCCTTGCGGGCTAGGCGCCGAGCGGGGCCGCGGAAGCTGCGCCGGCCGGCTGCCCTCCGCGCTTGAGAGGCAACCACAGGCTGAAAAGCGTGCCCTCCGCCCCCGAGCGCCAGGAGACGGTGCCGCCGACCACCTGGGCCCGGCGCTGCTGGTTCTGCATGCCGCGGCCTCCGGCCTCGCGCATCGCCTTTTCGACATCGAACCCGTGGCCGTTGTCTTCGATGGTGACCTGCACGCCTGAGGCATCCGCCGCGGTGGCCACTCGAATCTCGGTGGCGCGAGTGTGGCGCAGGATGTTGGCAATGCTCTCCTGCACGATGCGCAATATGTGCAGCGCGCTGGTCGGGTCGAGCCAGTCCAGCGCAGGGAGCTCCTGCACGTTCCACTGCAGGGCGACACCCGAGCTCTCGAGCCGGGGGCCCAGCCGGTAGCGCAGCGTGGCCAGCAACAGCAGCAGGTCGTCCTCGAGCGGCTCCATCGAGTCGATGGTCAGCTTCAGGTCGTCCAGGCAGCTCTTGAGTACCTGCGACACCTTGTCATCGCTCATGCCGCCGCTCTCCACCGAGCGAATGGCGCTGATCAGCGACGAGCCCAGGCCGTCGTGCATGTCCTGCATCAGGCGCTGGCGCTCGTCGCTGATGGTCTGCAGCTTCTCGACTTCGCGCAGCCGCTGGTGGCTGCGTTCCAGCTCGGCTTCGCGCGCGCGCAGGCGCTCGGCCAGGCCGGCGTTGACCCGCTCCACCTCGGCAATGGCGTTGACGTAGCGCCGGTACATCAGCACTCCGAACACGCTGAACGTCACTGCGTTGGTGTACGCGCCGAGGTACCAGCCTTCGGGGCTGACGAAGTTGTTCTGCAGCAGCCAGTCGGACACGCCCAGCAGCACGCAGGCGCCGATGCCGACAGCCACCAGCCGCCCTTCGCCGGAACGCTTCCAGGCGCTGATGCCGCCCACCAGCGCCACGGCCACGCCCATCAACGCCGCCCCGATGTAGATCAGCGGCGTGACTTGCGGGGTGTTTCTCAATATGGCGGGGCCCGGCAGCGTCAGCACGCCGATCAGCAACGTCCAGGCGACCACCGCAAAGGTCAGCCACCTGAGCGGCCGGCCGTGCAGCTGGCGCAAGGCGAAGTGCACCACCGCCACCAGCCAGAACAGCGAGTTGACGGTCAGCCAGGCGAACCAGTCGTTGGCAATCGGGACCGCCACGTAGAAATGCAGGCTCCGCAGGAACGAAGTGATCGCGAGGTTGAAGAAGAGCAGGTAGCCGACTTCATGGCTGCGCCTGAACCACACGAACAGGGCGAACACGCCCACGGCCATGAAGGCCGCGCTGAGCATGGCCGGCAGGTCTTGCTGGAGCCACTGCCGCATGCGATGGCGCACTTCCAGCGCCTCGACGGGGCCGAGCCACAGCGACGAAACCGCCACCTGCACGGTTCGCGTGTGCTCGATCCGAAGCAGGATCTCGTCCAGCGGCTCGCCGTCGGGCGCCTTGCCCAGCAACACCCACAGCGGCGTACGGGTGCTGTTCCACAGCAGGCCTTGCACTTGCGCGCGGTAGGCCAGCCGCCCGTTGGCATACACCGCAATGGGGCCGTCCGTCTTGATGCGCGCGCCATACAACGCAAGCGGTGCCGACGTGGTGGGCAGTTCGCGCGCTGAAAGCCGCAGCCAGGTGATGCGGGTTGCGCCTGTGGATGCGCTGCCGTCGGCCTGGCGCAGCAAGGCGGCGGGAAGCGCGCGAGGCAGTTCGACGGGTTGCCAGGCGAGCGGAAGGGCCTTGCTATCCACGGCAAGCGGCAACGGGCTGAAGCGCGGCGCGGCCGCATCCTCCTCCTGCCAGTCGGCCCGCACCATGTGCAGGACCGCCGATTCATGCTCGGCGTCGGTCGCGCTGAAGTAGGCCGCCATGGCCACCAGCAGCGCCATGGAAACGACGAGCACCGCGTTCGCCCAGAACGATGCGAAGCGGTATCTGGACAAATGCTCGAGGAGGCGCGCGCGCAACCGGCGCGGGTGTGTGGAACTCATCGGCGCGTGGCCGGCGCAGCGCGGCCATGGCAGTTCACGGACGTGTCCTCCAAATCAGATTGGCAACATTTTGTCCGCGTTCAAGACTGTTGTTTACGTTTTTTCGGACGAAACGTACCTCGCCGCACACGATGAGATGTAACAGCGATTGTTAAAAACTTCGGTCGCATTGCAACTAAATGTGCAATTGTGTGAACTATTCTACTATCCAGCTGCGACAATCGTTGGCACCATCCGCACCCGTTCTCCCGTCGTTTTCTTAACAACTGTTGGCATCTCTCATGAAAAAACCTTCTCTTCTCCTCGCTTCCATTCTCGCAATCACGGCCACCAGCGCTGCCATGGCTGCAACCTCCGGCGGCTCGTTTCAAGTTCTGATCACCGTCGCCAAGGCCTGCTCGGTTACCGCAGGTAACGCCTCCAACATCGACTTCGGTACGGTCAACTCGTCCGCCACCGGCCTGGTGGCTTCCAGCAACATCAGCGTTACATGTTCCAAGACGACGCCCTACAACGTGGGCCTGATGCCTTCGAACACCAATACCGTGGGCGCCGGCGCGATGACCTCCACCTCCGGCGGCTCTGACAGCGTTGCTTACCAGCTCCGCTCGGTGAGCGCCACGGGTCCGGTCTGGGGCAACACCGCTACCCCCACCGCAGTGGGCAACGGCGTGGCCGGCACCGGCACTGGCGTCGCGCAGGTGATCCCGGTGTTCGCCACGGTCGCCAACGCCAATGTGACCCCTGGCGACTACGCCGACACCGTGACCGTCCAGGTCAACTACTGATCGAGTGCCCGTGCACCACTTGCTCCGTTACACCGCCGCCCTCGCGCTCGCCTTGGCGCACGCGTTCGCCTCGGCGAGCGGACTGCAGGTTTCGCCGGTCACGCTGACGCTCCAGGCCTCGCAAAACGCCGAGGGCCTTTGGCTCAGCAACACCGGCGACACGGTGGTGCACGCCCAGGTGCGTGTCTATCAGTGGACGCAGGAAGACGGCGCCGAAAAGCTGACACCCTCGCGCGAACTTCTCGTAAGTCCGCCGATGGTGCAGCTCGACGCGTCCGCGCGGCAACTGATTCGCGTCATCCGCACCGGCGTTCCCGCCGGTCCGGTCGAAGGCTCGTACCGGGTCATCATCGATGAGCTGCCGGTCGAGATGAAGGAAAAGAAGGGCCTGCAGCTGGTGCTGCGTTATTCGGTGCCCATCTTCATCGCGGCCGCGGGCGCGCGCGCAGTCGCCCGCACCCCAGCTCACATGGTCGCTTCGCAGGGAAGAAGGCCAGGCCGTGCTCGAAGTCGCCAACAAAGGCGGCATGCATGCCCAGCTGGCCGATCTGGATTTTGTCGATACCGTCGGCCGCCGCACTCCGGTGCATGCCGGACTGATGGGCTATGTCCTGCCCGGCGCGCGCATGCGCTGGCCGCTGAAGACATCCACAGAAACATTCGCCCTCGGGGGCGTTCTGGAAACGAAGATCAATGGCAACGCGACGCAGGAAAACATCCCGCCGCTCCCACGCGTCCGCTAAGCGCCTGCTGCCACTGTTGCTTCTTTCCGGTCTGGCGTCCTTGGCCGCTCAGGCCCAGAACGTTGCAGCCGTGTCCAGCTCGCTGGTGGCCGCGTCCGCGGAAGAAAACCTCGCCGGAACCGGCGGCGGCGACCTCTACCTGGAACTGAGCCTCAACGGCAATCCCCAGGGACTGGTTCATTTCGGCCTGCGCGGGAACGAACTCTGGGCCGCCGCCGCCACGCTGCGGCAGCTGGGCTTCGTGCTGCCGCCAGGCGTGTCCGACCCCGTGCCGCTCAAGAGCCTGCCGGGCGTACAGGTCGACTACGACGCTGCGGGCCAGCGTCTGGCGATCGTTGCCGCGGCCGATGTGCTGCGCCTGCCCACGACCGTGGTCGACACGTCGAGCATCGTTGCATCGAAGGCCAATGCGGCGCCCGGCCTGCTGCTCAACTACGACCTTTACGGCACCCAGGGCCGGGGCAATACGTCCAGCTTCAACGCGCTGACCGAACTGCGCGCGTTCAGCGGCAGCGCCGTGTTCAGCAACACGCTGATGTCCCGAGCGGCGCGCCTTCCGGGAGAAGGCTGGCAGCATGACTCCGTGCGGCTCGACACCACCTGGAGCAAGTCGTTCCCCGATGACATGCTGACGCTCCGCGTGGGCGACACGACCACGGCTTCGCTGCCGTGGTCGCGCTCCACCCGCATCGGCGGCATCCAGCTTTCGCGCAACTTTGCGCTGCAACCGTATCGCACCACCACGCCGCTGCCGGCGTTCCTGGGGTCGGCCACGCTGCCATCGCAGGTGGAGCTGTACATCAACGGCCTGCGCCAGTACTCGGGCCAGGTGCCGGCCGGGCCTTTCCAGCTCAAGACGGTGCCGAGCATCAACGGTGCCGGCAACGCGCAAGTGGTGCTCACCGACGCCTTCGGCCGCGCCACGACGCTCGATTTTTCGCTCTACGACACGCAGCGGCTGCTGCAGGCGGGCCTTTCCGACTGGTCCGTCGATCTCGGCATGGTGCGCAAGAGCTACGGCCTGCGCTCCTTCGACTACGGCAGCGATCCCGCGGCCAGCGGCACCTGGCGCTACGGTGTGAGTAACAGCTTCACGCTGGAGGCGCATGGCGAGGCGACCCGGGGCCTGGTCAAGAGCGGCGTCGGCGGCGCATGGCTGCTCGGCCAGAGCGGCGTGGTCGCAGGCGCCGTGGCGCACAGCAGCTACGGCGGAGAGCAGGGTTCCCTGATGAACCTGGGCTACAGCTGGCGCGACAACCAATTCAACTTTGCCGTCGAAGGCACCCGCACGCGCGGCGAGTACCGCGACGTTGCATCCCTCTACGGCGGCCCGCCGCCGCGCGGTTCGGGCCGCGCCTCCATCGGCTACACCACAGGCAGCTTCGGCAGCTTCGGCCTCAGCTACCTTTACCTGCGCTATCCCGCGCAGCAGGCAACGCGCCTGGCAAGCGTCTATTGGTTCAGGGCCGTGGGCCGCAATGCCTCGGTGAACGTCAGCCTGAACCAGAACCTGGATGACCGCCGCGAGCGCAGTCTCTTCGTCGGGTTCACCTGGGCGCTGGACGGCAATGTCACGGCCAGCGCCGGCCTTCAGCGCGAGCGCGACCGCAACATCTACACCGTCGATGCGCAGAGCTCCACGCCGGGCGAAGGCGGCATCGGCTGGCGCGCAGGCCTGCGCCAAGGCGGTGGCCAGAACGGCGGACAGGCCGAGATCGATTACCTGGGCCGCTATGGCCGCGCCATGGCCGGCATCAGCGTGCTCGGCGACAGCCGCTTTGCCTATGCCGGAGCCACCGGCTCGGTCGTGTTCATGGGCGGCCAGCCGTTCGCGGCCCGCCGCATCGACGACGCGTTCGCGGTGGTCTCCACCGACGGCATCGCCGGCGTGCCGGTAAGGCTGGAGAACCGTGACATCGGCACCACCGACGGCAACGGCATGCTGCTGGTGGCCCCGCTCAGTGCCTATCAGAACAACCAGCTTTCCATCGACCCCATGCAATTGCCCGCCGACGTGAGGATCGAACGCGTGAAGACCATTGCCACGCCGAGCGACCGCGCCGGCACGCTGGTGCGCTTCGGCATCACGCCGGTCAGCGCGGCCGCACTGCTCCTGGTGGACGAGGCGGGCAAGCCCCTGCCGCTGGGCAGCCGCGTGCACGCCAACGCACAGGGCGGCGAGCCCGCCCTGGTCGGTTTCGACGGCGCGGTGTACCTCGAATCGCTCCAGCCCCGGAACACGCTCGACGTACAGACGCCTTCGGGCCGCTGCCGCGCGAGCTTCGACTATCGCAAGGAAGCCTCGGGAATTCCGCAGATCGGCCCGCTGCGCTGCGCCAAGGAGACCAAGACGCCATGAGCCTTCTGACCCGCTCGTTGAAGGGCCTCGGCCTGCCCCTGCTCTGTGCATTTCTGTGGTGGCTGCCTGCGGACAACGCGCAGGCGGTGGTCACCTGCACTGCGAACATGTCGAACGTGGCTTTCGGCAGTGTCGAACTTGTCGACGGGAGCGCGCCGCCTTCGGCCAATGCAACGCTGACCTACACCTGCAACAACACCGGCAACAACGCCGAGTTCGCCAGGGTCTGCTTCAACATCGGCGATGGCGATGAAGGCCTGACGAACTTCAATCCGCGCATCATGAAGAACGCCGCCGGAAACAGCTTGCGGTTCCAGCTCTACCAGGCCACGAGCGGCACCATCTGGGGTTCGAACGGCAACGCAGCGGTGCCCAATCCCCTGGTCGTCACGATGAGCATTCCCCGCCGGTCGAGCACCTCGGGAAGCGCCACCATGCGCGGGGAACTGCTTCCCCTGCAGAGCACGGTGCCTCCGGGTGCCTACCAGGACAACTTCGGCGGTATCCACACCTCTATTACGCTCTCGTCGAGCACAAGCGCCACGCCGGCGACGTGCAACACCTCGATGACGGACAACTTCGCTTTCTCGGTCACCGCAACCGTCGCCAAGAGCTGCCTGGTCACCGCCGATCCGCTGAACTTCGGCACCGTCAACGGCCTGCCGGGCCAGGCCGACAGGGACCAGACCAGCACGATCAACGTCACCTGCACCACGCCCACCCCGTACACGGTTGCGCTGACTCCTTCGAACGGCTCGACAACCGGCGCAGGAACGATGACGCCGACAGGCGGCGTACCCGGCAACGCCGACGCGGTGCCCTACCGGCTCTATCGCAACGCCGCGCGCACCGCCATCTGGGGCAGCGTCACGGGCACGGGCGGCAACGTCGCTACGGGCACCGGCAATGGAGGCGCCCAGGCGCTGACCTTGTATGGCCGCGTTCTCGGCACCAGCGCCAACGTGCGGCCGGACAGCTACCGCGACGTGGTGACGGTCAGCGTCACCTACTGAACTCCGCCGGCAAGCAAGCCGGTGCGGAAAAACCTGCTAGCCAATAGCAGGTTATGGGTAAAGAATGGCTCGGACGGCCTTCATTTTCCCGCGACTCTGCCGATAAACCAGGACGGGGCATCAATGCGATGCCCTCCACCCGGTTGCGACGAGAGGAGGAGTTCCAATGTCCGGAAACATGTCCGCTGCAGGTGCAACTGCCCTGCGCCCGACGCGAATAGCGCCACCGTTGGCTGCCGCCGGCATGCTGCTGCTCTTGCTGCCGCTGCCGCTGCGGCTCAGTTCCGCGGAGCCGACGCACGGCATGAACAGTTCCACGGCCCGCTTCACCATCTCGATGGTCGTTCTGCCGACCTTCAAGGTGCTCGAGGTCACACCGGTCAAGGGCGGACATGAATACCGCGTGTGGACCAACATGAAGTCGGTGGTCATCAAGGGCCGCGAGTACCGGTTCGACAAGATCGGCGAAACGACGCTCATGGTGGCCGGAAACGATGCCGACGGCCGCGATAGCCTCGCTTCCGCCTGGCAAGGCGTCATCGGTGCAATGGCGGCGACCACGGGCTCCGCCCCGTCGCAAACTGCCGCTCCGGCCGGCGACGGCAGCAATGCGATGCGGGTGACGGTGACCTACTGACCGGCTGCGCGCCAGAAAAAAAGCCTGCAGCGATGAACTGCAGGCTTTCGATCGGCGAATTCCGGTGAAACGATTTCAGAACGGAATATCGTCGTCCATGTCGTCGAAGCCCGACGAAGACTTGGCCGGAGCCTGGCGCGGCGCCGCCGCAGGAGCGCGCGGTGCCGCGGCGGGTGCACGGGGGGCGTAGCCGCCGCCACCCGCCACCGCCGCCGCCTTGCGAGTAGCCGCCACCGCCGCCGCCCTGCGAATAACCGCCGTCGTCCTCCGGACCGCCCGACGGGCCGCCCTGGCCCTGGCGGCTGCCCAGCATCTGCATCTGGTCGGCGCGGATTTCAGTGGTGTATTTCTCGATGCCGTCCTTGTCGGTCCACTTGCGCGTGCGCAGGCTGCCTTCGACATACACCTGCGAGCCCTTGCGCAGGTATTGGCCGGCAATTTCGGCCAGGCGGCCGTTGAAAACGATGCGGTGCCACTCGGTGGCTTCGCGCATTTCGCCGCTTTGCTTGTCTTTCCAGCGATCGGTGGTGGCCACGGTGACGTTCGCGACCTGGTCGCCGCTCGGGAAGGTACGCATTTCTGGGTCGCGCCCCAGGTTGCCGACGACGATGACTTTATTGACCGATGCCATATGCACTGCCCCTGATAAGTAGATGGAGGAGAAGGAAAAGTAGAACCCGACATTGTGCCCGATGGCGGCCGCCCGGGTGCCGCCGCCTGGCGCCCCGGAAGCACCGGCCGAGGAGCGCCTCATGAAACCGGCCTCAACCCGCCCCCTCGCCATGAAATGCCGCTCGGACTATCATGTCCGGTTGCCCTCGGACGATCGCCCCCTTGAATTCCAAAGCCATTGAAGACATCGCCGCCAACGAGGAGAGCGCACGCGACGCGCGACTCGAACGCGACACCTACCTAGGCGCGGTGCTTGCGCAACAGCGCATCAGCATCCGTGGTGCGCGCACCCACAACCTGAAGAACGTCGACCTCGACATTCCGCGCAACAAGCTGGTGGTGATCACCGGCCTGTCGGGCTCGGGCAAGTCGAGCCTGGCTTTCGACACGCTGTATGCCGAAGGGCAGCGGCGCTACGTGGAAAGCCTCTCGGCCTATGCGCGGCAGTTCCTGCAGCTCATGGACAAGCCCGACGTCGACGTGATCGAGGGCCTGTCGCCCGCCATCAGCATCGAGCAGAAGGCCACCAGCCACAACCCGCGCTCCACCGTGGGCACGGTGACCGAGATCCACGACTACCTGCGCCTGCTTTATGCGCGCGCTGGCACGCCCTACTGCCCCGAGCACCACCTGCCGCTGCAGGCACAAACGGTGTCGCAGATGGTCGATGCCACGCTCGCCATTGCCAATGAGCCGCGCCTGATGATCCTGGCGCCCGTGGCGCGCGAGAAGAAAGGCGAGTTCCTCGAGCTCTTTGCCGAGATGCAGGCCGCGGGCTACGTGCGCTTCAGGGTCGACGGGCAGACCTACGAATACAACGACCTGCCCAAGCTCAAGAAGACCGAGAAGCACGACATCGACGTGGTCATCGACCGCCTGCGCGCGCGCCCCGACATGCAGCAGCGCCTGGCCGAGAGCTTCGAGGCGGCGCTGCGGTTGGCCGAAGGCCGCGCCATTGCGCTGGAGCTGGGCACGGAGGGCGCGCCCGACAAGGAGCACCTGTTCAACGCCAAGTTCGCCTGTCCGATCTGCCACTACTCGCTGTCGGAACTGGAGCCGCGCCTTTTCTCGTTCAACTCGCCCGTGGGCGCCTGCCCGAGCTGCGACGGCCTCGGCCACCGCGAGGTGTTCGACCCGGCGCGCGTGGTGGCCTTCCCTTCGCTCTCGCTGGCCAGTGGCGCCATCAAGGGCTGGGACCGCCGCAACAGCTACTACTTCAGCATGATCGAGAGCGTCGCGAAGCACTACAAGTTCGACGTCGACGCGCCCTTCGAATCCTTGCCCGCTTCGGTGCAGCAGGTGCTGCTGCACGGCTCGGCGGCCGAAGAGATCAAGTTCAACTACACCATGGAGTCGGGCAACTTCGCGGGCAAGAAGCTCACGAAGAAGCACCCCTTCGAGGGGATCATCCCGAACATGACGCGGCGCTACCGCGAGACCGATTCGGTGATGGTGCGCGAAGACCTTGCGCGCTTTCGCAACCTGCAGCCGTGCCCCGACTGCGGCGGCTCGCGCCTCAGGCCCGAGGCGCGCAACGTGTTCCTGGTGGACGAGGCCAATCGGCCTGCCGATGGCGGCGACCCCCGCGCATGGCGATCTTCGAACTGAGCCATCTCACGCTGCGCGATTCGCTCGCCTGGTTCCAGAACCTGAAGCTGCGCGGCGCCAAGGCCGACATTGCCGACAAGGTGGTGCGCGAGATCGGCCTGCGCCTGAAGTTCCTGAACGACGTGGGCCTGAACTACCTGAGCCTGGACCGCAGCGCCGAGACGCTCTCGGGCGGCGAGGCGCAGCGTATTCGCCTGGCCTCGCAAATCGGCTCCGGCCTTACGGGCGTGATGTACGTGCTCGACGAGCCCAGCATCGGCCTGCACCAGCGCGACAATGACCGCCTCATCGGCACGCTGAAGCACCTGCGCGACATCGGCAACAGCGTGATCGTGGTCGAGCACGACGAAGACATGATCCATGCCGCCGACCACGTGATCGACATGGGCCCCGGCGCCGGCGTGCACGGCGGCCGCGTGATGGCGCAGGGCACCTATGCCGAGGTGTCGGCCAACCCCGATTCCCTCACCGGCCAGTACCTGTCGGGCACGAAGAAGATCGAAGTGCCCAAGCACCGCACCGCCTGGCTGCCGGTCGTGAAGAAGCCTGCCTTCAACGAAGGCAAGAAGGCCTCGCGCTTTCCGCCGAGCCCCGCGGCCGAGCGGCGCGCCGCGCGCGAAGCGGCGCACCTCGCCTCGCAGACCGATCTGCAGGAAATCCGTGTGGTCGGCGCCACCGGCAACAACCTGAAGAACGTGAGCGTGGCCTTTCCGGTCGGCCTGCTCACCTGTGTGACGGGCGTTTCGGGCTCGGGCAAGTCGACGCTGGTGAACGACACGCTCTACACCGCCGTGGCGCGCACGCTGTACCGCGCGCACGAAGAACCGGCCGCACACGAGTCGGTAGAGGGCATCGAGTATTTCGACAAGGTCATCAATGTCGACCAGAGCCCCATCGGCCGCACGCCGCGCAGCAACCCAGCCACCTACACGGGCCTGTTCACGCCGATTCGCGAGCTGATGGCCGAGACCAACACCGCGCGCGAACGCGGCTACGGCCCGGGCCGCTTCAGCTTCAACGTGGCGGGCGGGCGCTGCGAGGCCTGCCAGGGCGACGGCGTGGTGAAGGTCGAAATGCACTTTCTGCCCGACGTGTACGTGCCCTGCGAGGTGTGCCACGGCCAGCGCTACAACCGCGAGACGCTCGAGGTCCAGTACAAGGGCAAGAACATCGCGCAGATCCTCGAGATGACGGTCGAGGTGGCGCACGAGTTTTTGAAGGCCGTGCCGACCATCGAGCGCAAGCTGCGCACGCTGCTCGACGTGGGCCTTTCGTACATCAAGCTCGGCCAGTCGGCCACCACGCTCTCGGGCGGCGAGGCGCAGCGCGTGAAGCTGGCGCTGGAGCTCAGCAAGCGCGACACGGGCCGCACGCTCTACATCCTGGACGAACCGACCACCGGCCTGCACTTTGCCGACATCGAGCTGCTGCTGAAAGTGCTGCACCAGCTGCGCGACGCGGGCAACACCATCGTCGTGATCGAGCACAACCTGGACGTCATCAAGACGGCCGACTGGCTGATCGACATGGGCCCGGAGGGCGGCGCGGGCGGCGGCACGGTGGTGGGCGAAGGCACGCCGGAAGATATCGCGGCCAATGAGGCCAGCCACACAGGGCGTTACCTCAAGCGCCTGCTGTAGCCGCGCCGCCTGCACGAATGCGCAAGCCGCGCCACAATCGCGGCCCATGCCTTCCTTCACGCCGCGCCAGTTCGTCCTGCTTGTTCTCCTGACTCTTGCATGGGGCCTGAACTGGCCCGTGATGAAAATCGGCGTGGCGGACTATCTGCCGCTCGCGTTCCGCGTCATTTCCATCTGGCTCGGCCTGCCGGTACTGGGCCTCGCGCTGGTGTGGATGAAGGTGCCCTTTCGCGTGCCGCGAAGCGCATGGCCCGAACTGGTGTGGCTGGGCGCCACCAACATGTTCGTCTGGCATGCCTCAATCATTCTTGCGGTGAAGGCGCTCTCTGGCGGGCGCGCGGCAATCCTCGGCTACACGATGCCGGTGTTCTCGGCGGTGATCGGCGCCGTGCTGTTCTCTGCCGTGCTCACACGGCGTGCATGGATCGGCGTGGGTGCCTGCGCCGTGGGCGTGGGGCTCTTGCTGTGGCACGAGCTCACCGACTTTGCAGGACGGCCCGGCTACGTGGCACTCGCACTGGCGGCTGCCGCAACATGGGCGTTAGGCACGCAGCTGCTGCGGCACACGCGCATCGGGCTTCCCACGCTCACGCTGTCTTTCTGGATGACGGCGATGACGGCCGTCGTGATGACGGTGCTGACGCTGCTCTTCGAGCGCGACCAGTGGCGCTGGCCCGGCCCCGTGACCTGGGGTTCGATTCTCTACAACGCGGTGCTGATCTTCGGCTTTGCACACGCGGCGTGGTTCTACCTGGCGCGCGGCCTTCCGCCGGTGGCATCGACGCTGAGCGTGATGTTCATTCCCGTGCTCGGCGTGTTCAGCGGCGCGGTGTGGCTCGGCGAGGTCGTCCACTGGCAGGACTGGGTGGCCGTCGCGCTGATGATGGTGGCGATTGCCTCGGTGCTCTGGCCTTCGCGCAGCGCCGCCAAGACCTGACGAAGACGGCTCAGGTCGTCGTCTGCACGTGCAGCCGGCTCGTCTTGCAGCGGTGCAGCGCGCGGTAGTGTTCCAGCGGCCGTCCGTTGGCGCCGTAGGCAATCGACTCGATGCGCAGCAGCGGCTCGGGCTGCGGCAGGTCGAGCAGCTTGCAGGTTTCGGCATCGGGCAGCACCGCATCGATCCAGCGCTCGGCGCGCACCAGGCGCAGCCCGTATTGCCGGCGCAGCACGTCGTACAGCGAACGGTCTTCCAGGCGTGCGCGGTGCAGCCCGGGGGCCAGGTCGGCCGGCACCACGGTTTCGACCAGCAGGCGCAGCTCGCCGTCCACGCTGCGCAGGCGCTTGAGCGCCACCACCTGCGTGTCGTCGGCCAGGCCCAGCGACGCGGCCTCTTGCGCAGTGGGCGCGCGCAGTTCCTGCATGAGGATCTGCGTGCGCACCGAGCGGCCCTTGCGCTCCATCTCGTCGGAGAAGCCCAGCACGGTGGAAACAAAGTCTTCGTCGCGCTCGCGTGCCGACACAAAGGCGCCGCGCCCCTTGATCTTGTAGATGAGGTTGTTGCGCACCAGGTCGGCCAGTGCCTCGCGCACCACGATGCGCGAAATGCCGAACTGCTCGCCCAGTTCCGCCTCCGAGGGCAGCTTGGCGCCGATGGGCAGCACGCCTTGCAGGATCTGCAGGCGAATGGTGTCGCGAAACTGCGCCCACAGCGGCGATTCGGAGTTGCGGTCGAGCACGGTCGACATGTCGTTGGGACTGTTCACTTTTTAGGCTTGGCCAAGCACTGGGTTGGCCATCAATGATGCATCGAAAGAAGGTTGTTCGCCTGCCGGCACGGCATGAAGGCGTACGTTGTGCCGCTCGCGCAGCGCCGTGGTGCAGGCGCACAGCTCGTTATGGGCATGCACGGCGTCCCAGCCCAGCGCCTCGGCCGCAACGCCCGCAATCTCGGCCAAGGCTGCGTCGGTGACCAGGCCGCGAATGGCCAGCAGCGTGCGGCGAATCACGAGATCGTCCAGGTGCACCACGCCGGTTTCAAGGCACAGGTACGACAGCTCGGCCGCCGAATAATCCGGCGCATGCGCGAGCGGCACATCACCCGACGCCGCAAGGCGCTGCGCCAGCGGCAGCGCCTTGGAGCCGTAGCGTGCCAGCAGGTTCAGCGCGCGCGTGCGGCCCATGCCGGAGGCCGCCATCATCTTCTCGATGAAACGGTCGGTCGCCGCTGCATCGGCGGGCAGTTCCGCACCGCCGCCAATGGGCAGCAGCTCGGTCGATGCGGTACGCGAGCGGCCGAGCAGCTGCAGCACTTCGTTGGTGGCTTCTTCGGCCAGCGAGCGAAAGGTGGTCCACTTGCCGCCGACCAGGCCGACGATGGCAATGTCGCGCGTCGCATTCGGCGGATCGACCACGACAGAATGGTCGCGCGAAATCTGGCCCGGCTTGTCCGCATCGGAGCGCGCAAGCGGCCGCACGCCCACGTAGGTGTAGACCACGTCGCCGCGGCCGAAGGCCATGTTGGGGAACACCTCGCGCAGCACATCGATCAGGTAGTCGACCTCCGCCGGCTCGGTGACGATCTGGTCCGGGTCTTCCACCGGGATGTCGGTGGAGCCCACCAGCACGCGGTCCAGGAACGGGTAGACGATGCACACGCGCCCATCCACCGCCTCGAAGTAGGCCATGCGGCCATCGAGCGCGTCGCGCAGCGCGGGGTGGTCGAGCACCAGGTGCGAGCCCTTGGTGCCCATCACGCGCGGGCCGGCACCGCCGAGCACCGCCGCGCTGCGGTCGAGCCATGCACCGGTGGCGTTCACCACGGTATCGGCCGTCACGCGCACGAGTGCGCCGGTGATCTCGTCGCGCAGCGTGAGGATGTTGCCCGCACAGCCCATCACGCGGCAGTAGTTCGCGGCCGCGGAACGCGGCTGGTCGCGGCAGGCATCGCCGATGAGCTCAAGGATGAGCCATTCGGGATGGCTGATCCACGCATCGAAGAAGGTGGCGGTCCAGCGGATGGCCGCGCGGAACAAGCCGCGGTCTGCCGAAGGCACGCGGCTGATGCGGTGCCCCGGCATCACGCGCTGGCGCCGCCCCAGCAGGTCATAAAGCCGCAGGCCCAGTGCCACCGCCAGCAGGCCGCGCGTGCGCTGCGGCGGCGTATGGCCGAAGAACTTGAGCGCGCTGCTCATCAGCCCGCCGAAGAAGTTGGCAAGCGGCACCACCGTCTTGAGCGGCCGCACCAGGTGCGGCGCATTGCGCAGCAGCAGGTTGCGCTCGCGCGTGGCCTCGGCCACCAGCGAGAAGCTGCCGCTCTCCAGGTAGCGCAGGCCGCCGTGGATCATGCGCGAAGGCGCGCTGCTGGCGCCGGCGCCAAAGTCGCCCTTGTCGACGATCAGGCAATCGACGCGCTGCAGCGAAAGGTCGCGGAACACGCCAACGCCGTTGATGCCGGCGCCCACGATCACGGTGGAAAAATGCCGCCCCGCCAGCGAGGCCGGGCGCACGAAGGGCAATTGCCAGGCGCTCATTTGGCGCCGCCCGCGATGTGGGTGAATACAGGTGACATGCTGTCAATCAGTTCGTTGAAACCGGCGTTGAAATCCGCGTGGGCGCTGGCGTCCCGTGCCTCGGGTTCGACCACTTCGCAGGGCGCGAGCAATGGGCTGCCCTGGGCCGCGTCGTCGAGGCCTTGCGACATGGCGGCGTAGATTGCGGCGCCGCGCGCGCCGGTCTCGTCGTCGGCACAGCGCTCGACGGGGCGGCCAAGAAAAGATGCCAGCAGGCGCACCAGGCGCGCATCGCTCGCGCCGCCGCCGAGTACCGTCGTTTCGCCAACCGCGAGGCCGGCCGCGGCAAGGCGCGCCGTGTGCCGCGCATGCAGGGCCGCAACGGAATCGACCACGGCCCGCGCCATCTCCGCGCGTGTGTGGTGGCTCTTGAGGCCCACGAAGCCGGCGGTCACGCCGCCTCCGCCATTGACGAAAGGAAGAAAGCGCAGGCCGCCAGCGCCCAGCGGCACCGTCATGGCCAGGTCGACCACCGCGCGCGAATCGGGCAGTGCGAGCACGCCGGCCAGCCAAGCGATGTTGGCCATCGACGAGGGGCTGTTCTCCATGTAGAGCCGCTCGTCGGTGCGGCCGAAATTCACGATGGCGGCGACGGAAGGCTTCGGCTCCAGCACCGGCCCGATGACGGCATTGACGCACCAGGTGCCGAACACCGATACCGCACGGCCGCGCGCTTCCGCGCCAATCGCCGTCATGGAGGCGAGCAGGTCGATGGCGCCCATCGCCACCGGAATGCCCGCCGGCAACCCGCACAGCGCCGCCTCCGAAGGCCCCAGTTTTCCGATGACAGTGCCGCTCGGCACGATGGGGCCGAAGGCATGTGCGCCAAGCTCCGCAATGCCCGATGCATCGAAGGCCGCCTGCGACCAGTTGCCGGTGGCGAGCGACACCAGCCCGGCAGTGCTTGCATCGCTCGCGTCAGTGGCAATCTCGCCGGTGAGCAAAAAGCCGAGGTAGTCCTTGGCGAACAGCAAGCGGCGCAGCTCACCGCGCTGCACGGCATCGGCGCCCAGCAACTCGGCGGCGATTACCGTCGGCTGCCCGGGCCAGGGGCTGCAGCCCACGTCCTCGAACAGTTGCGCACCGCGGCTTGCCGCGAGGGCGCGCGCACGCGCATCGGCACGCTGGTCGGTGGAGGCGACGGCACGTCCGCCGACGAGCTGGCCGTCGGCATCGAGTGCATAGAGGCCGGCGCCGTGGCCGGTGCAGGCCATGGCGCGAATCTCGGCCATGCGCGGGCCGAGCTGTTGGGCAACATCGCGCAGCACATGCGTCAGCGCGGCGCGGATGGCAGGTGCGCCCACCTCGCAGCCGCCGCCGGCCAGCCGGTCGTGCGGCAAGGGCATGCGGGACAACGCAACGGTGCGGCCGCTCGCAGCTTCGAGGGCCAGCGCCTTCAGGCTGCTCGAGCCCATGTCGACGCCGATCAATATGTTTGGCTTCATGTCATAACAGCTTCTGCGACTTGAAAGCGACTCGCCAGTAGCGTTTCCCCTAGTTATCGCGGCAAACAACCCGCGATTACATTCTACCTGTCATAACAACTGTCGTGACAACGAGGTCCCAAGATCTGCTCTCCAAAGGCAGGTCGCAAGCTCTGCCAGTCAACGCGAGGAGACACAAGATGAGGCGAAATTTCCTGAAGTCCGCTGCGGCCGCCGGTATCGGCCTGGCCGGCACCAGCGCATTTGCGCAGTCCACCCCCACGGCCGCCGCCACCGGATTGCGCGGCAACGCCAGCGACGTGTACGTGATGAACGTGATGGTGTCGGGCGTCGAATACTGGTTTCCGGTCTACGAAATGATGAAGCAGCTCGGCCGCACGCTGGGCGTGCGCACGCGCTACACCGGCACGCCCGAGTACGACGTGAACAAGCAGCTGGCCTCGTTCGAGCAGGAACTCGCGCGCAAGCCCGCGGGCATCCTGCTGCACCCGATGAATCCCGATCCGTTCATCGAGCCGATCAACCGGGCGGTGGCCATGGGCATCCCGGTCGTGACCTTCGCGGCCGACTCGCCCAACTCCAAGCGCGCCTCGTTCGTCACCTCGGACAACGACCGCGAAGGCACGCAGGCGGCCGACGCGATTGCCGCGGCGCTGGGCGGCAAGGGCGAATACGCGGTGCTCGAGAACCCGGGCCAGGACAACCACGACCGCCGCATCGCGGCCTTCATCAACCGCATGAAGACCAAGCACGCGGGCATGAAGCTGGTGGGCCGCGCCGCCAGCAACCAGGACCCGAGCAAGGCCTACCAGGCGGTGCTGAGCCTGGCGCAGGCCAACCCGAACCTCGGCGCACTGTTCATGCCCGAAGCCAATTCGGCATTGGGTGCGGCGCAGGCCAAGATCGAATCGAAGAAGAACATCCGCGTGATGTGCTGCGACGTGAACGCCAAGATCCTCGACATGATCAAGGCCGGCGACGTGTTCGGTGCCATCAACCCCAACCAGGGCATGCAGGGCTACATGGGCATGATGATGCTGTTCCTGGCCAAGAACCCCTCGCTCATCGACCCGATGAACGACGCCAAGCGCAACGGCACCAATCCCATGTCGGTGCCGTTCCTGGACAACGGCCTGTCGGTGGTCAGCAAGGCCAACGCGGACGACTTCTACTGGGACAAGTACCTCGCGCGCCGCGGCACCAAGGGAATCGGCGAATGAGCGCAGCGCCGGGCCGCCCCAAGCAAGCTCGCACCGCAGCGCATGGCGCGGAGGTTGCCGAGTGACCACGTTGCTCGAACTGCGCGGCATCAGCAAGCGCTTCGGCGCTTCGCGCGCGCTCTCGGGCGTGGACTTCTCGCTGCACGCGGGCGAGATCCACGCCCTGTGCGGCGAAAACGGCGCGGGCAAGTCGACGCTGATGAACATCATCGACGGCATCCACCGGCCCGACGAAGGCGACATCATCCTCAACGGCCAGAAGGTGTTCATCGACGGCCCGGCGCATGCCATGCGCCTGGGCATCGGCCTGGTGCACCAGGAGATCGCGCTGTGCGGCGACGCCACGGTGGCCGAGAACATCTTCATGCCCGAGATCAACGCGGGCAAGCAGGCGTGGATGAACTACGCCAGCCTGAACGCGCGCGCCGCCGAAGTGCTGGCGCGGCTCGGGCAAGACATCGACCCCGCCGCGCCCGTGAGCGAACTCAGCATTTCGAGCCAGCAGTTGGTGGAGATTGCCAAGGCGCTCACGCTCGACTGCAAGGTGCTGATCCTCGACGAGCCCACGGCCGCGCTCACCGACAACGAATCGGCCGCGCTCTTTCGCGTGCTGCACGACCTGAAGGCGCAGGGCATCGGCATCATCTACATCAGCCACCGCATGGCTGAAATATTCACGCACTGCGACCGCGTCACGGTGCTGCGCGACGGGCGCAACGTGCATTGCGGGCCGCTGGCCGGGCTGACGGCCGACGAACTGGTGCGCCGCATGGTCGGCCGCGAGCTCGGCAACTACTACCCGCCCAAGCAAGCCGGCGCCGAGCCCTCAGGCCCGGTGCTCGAAGTGGCCGGCATTGCCGACGGCGAGCGCGTGCACGGCGTTTCGTTTGCGCTGAAGCGCGGCGAGATCCTCGGCATTGCGGGACTGATGGGCGCCGGCCGGAGCGAACTGGCCGAAACGCTGTGCGGCCTGCGCGCCGCCACGCAAGGCACGGTGCGCCTGAACGGCAAGGCGCTTTCCATCCGCAAGTACAACGACGCGCTGCGCGAAGGCATTGCCTACCTCAGCGAAGACCGCAAGGCCGCGGGCGTGTACCTTGACCTGCCGATTGCGCAGAACATCTCCTCGATGGCGCTGCGGCGCGTGAGCTCCGCCTGGGGCCTCTTGCAGCGTTCGGCCGAACACCGCCTGGCACGCGAACTGGGCGCCAAGCTCAATCTCAAGTCGGACGGCGTGGCTATCGAGGTGTCGAGCCTGTCGGGCGGCAACCAGCAGAAGGTGGCCATTGCCAAGCTGCTGGCCACCAACCCTTCGGTGCTGCTGATGGACGAGCCCACGCGCGGGGTGGACGTGGGCGCCAAGTCCGAGATCCACCACATCCTGCGCGAGCTCGCGAACCAAGGCGTGGGCGTGATCGTGATCTCTTCGGAGCTGCCCGAGATCATCGGCCTGTGCGACCGGGCGCTGGTGATCCGCGACGGGCGGCTGGCCGGTGAATTGAATTCCAACGAAATGACGGAGGAAGCCCTGCTGCGGCTCGCCTCCGGACTCTGCGAACAGGAGATGGCATGAACTATCCGGCACAACTCGATGCGGGCATTGCGCCCAGGCAGTCAGGAGGCGGGCCCGCAAAACCCGCCAACAAACTCACGAGCATGCGCGAGATGGGCCTGCTGCTGATCATTGCGGTGCTGTGCGTGGCAATGAGCTTCGCGTCCCCCTACTTCCTTACCTGGGAGAACGTGCGCGCGATGCTGCTGTCGTTCTCCATCGAGGGCATCGTGGTGGTCGGCATGACCATTCTGCTGATCGTCGGGGGCATCGATCTTTCGGTGGGCTCGGTGGTCTGCTTTGCGATGGTGGTCACGGGCAAGCTCTTTTTGATGGGCGTGGACCCGTGGATTGCGAGCCTGGTGGCCATCGGCGCGAGCGGGCTCATCGGCGCAATGATCGGCGGCTGCGTCACGCGCATCGGGCTCAACCACTTCATTGCATCGCTGGCCTTCATGGTGATCGTGCGCGGCCTGTGCCTTGCGCTCACGCAGGGCACGCCGCAGTCGCTGTTCTCGCTGCCGGCCGAGTTCAAGTTCATCGGGCAGGGCACGCTGTTCGGCGTTCCCGCGGTCATCCTGATCTTCATTGCCATCGTCGTCGTGAGCGACTTCGTGCTGCGCCGTTCGACCCTGCTGCGCCGCGTGTTCTACACCGGCAGCAACGAGAAGGCGGCGCTGTACTCGGGCATTCGCGTGGGCCGCGTGAAGTTCTGGGTCACGGTGCTGTGCGCCGCGTCGGCGGGCCTTGCGGGCGTGATCTACACGGCGCGCTTCGGCGCGGCCACGCCCACCTTCGGCGTGGGCATGGAGCTCAACGTGATTGCCGCCGCGGTGATCGGCGGGGCCAGCCTCAAGGGCGGCTCGGGCACGGTGCTGGGCGCGGTGCTGGGCCTGGCGCTGCTGTCGGTGGTGACCAGCTCGCTGATCCTGCTGGACGTTTCGCCTTACTGGCAGGACGTGATCAAGGGCCTGATCCTGCTCGCGGCCGTGACCATCGACCACCTCCTGAACACGAGAAAGAAGACCAGATGAAGAGCGAGATGAAGAAGACCACACTGGGTCCATCGGGCATCGAATGCTCGGCCATCGGCCTGGGCACCTGGGCCATGGGCGGGTGGATGTGGGGCGGCGGGGACAACGCGGCCGCCGTGGTGGCCATCCAGGCCTCGCTGGACGCAGGCGTGAACCTGATCGACACCGCGCCGGCCTACGGCCTGGGGCGTTCCGAAAGCATCGTGGGCACCGCGCTCAAGGGGCGGCGCCACGAGGCCGTGATCGCGACCAAGTGCGGCCTCGTGTGGCACACGCAGAAGGGCACGCATTTCTTCGAGGAAGACGGTCACCCGGTGTACCGCTATCTCGGCCGCGATTCGATCTTTCATGAATGCGAACAGAGCCTGAAGCGCCTGCAGACCGACTACATCGACCTCTACATCACGCACTGGCAGGACAGCACCACGCCCGTGGCCGAAACCATGGATGCGCTGCTCGACCTGAAGAAGCAGGGAAAGATCCGCGCCATCGGCGTGAGCAACGTGAGCCCCGAGACGCTCGCCGAGTACCTGCGCCATGGCCCGGTCGATGCGGCGCAGGAGCGCTACAGCCTGATCGACCGCGAGATCGAAACCACGCTCGCGCCCTTGTGCAGCGAGCACAACGTGGCGGTTCTGGGCTACTCGTCGCTCGCGCTCGGCCTGCTTGCCGGCCCGATCGATCCGGCGCGCGAGTTCAAGGGCGACGACCAGCGTGCAAGCAATCCTCGCTTCAGCGAAGCCAACCGCTCCAGGCTCAAGGTCTTCTTCGAAGAGCTCGACCCGCTGCGCGCGCAACTGGGCTGTTCATTCGGCCAATTGATGATCGCCTGGACCATTGCACGAGGCACCGTGTCCGTGGCGCTGTGCGGTGCGCGCGTGCGCCAGCAGGCCATCGAGAACGCCGGTGCCGGCGCGGTCGAGCTGGGCGACGACGCGCTGCGGCAGATCGATGCCGCGGCCAAGCGACACCTCGGCGCACTCGCCTGACCTTCCCCCTTCTTTTTCCGATCCCAACAAGGAGTTCTTTCCATGTCGAGAGACAAGACAGCGCGGCTCAACCGGCTGCTGACCAATGGCCGCTGCCTGGACATAGCCCTGGACCACGGCGTGTGCAACGAGCCTTCGTTCCTCGACGGCCTGGAGGACATGCCCCAGGTCATGGACAAGCTCCTGGCCGCCGGGCCCGACGCGATCCAACTCAACTACGGACAGTCCGACCTGCTGCAGGACCGCCCGGGCCGCAACAAGCCCGCGCTGGTGATGCGCATCGACATGGGCAACCCCTACAACGCCACGCTGCACCGCGTGATGTGGGCCCAGTTGCAGAACGAGCATGACCCGGTGCTGCCGGCTGTGCAGCGCGATGCGGCCTGCGTGGTGGTCAACCTCTTCATGCTGCCGAACGAGCCCGACCTGTTTCGCCAGTGCGTGCAGAACATCGCACGCGTGCGCGCCGACTGCGACCGCTACGGCATGCCGCTGATGATCGAGCCGCTGGTGATGCAGTCGCCCACGCCGGGCAGCCGCTACCAGGTCGACGGCGACGCCGAGAAGATCGTCACGCTGGTGCGCCTTGCGCGCGAGATGGGCGCCGACATCGTCAAGGCCGACCCGACCAGCGACCCCGCCGATTTCCACCGCGTGGTGCAGGCGGCGCGTTGCCCCGTGCTCGTGCGCGGCGGTGGGCGCGAAGACCTGCAGCAGGTGTTTGCGCGCTCGCGCGCACTGCTCGACCAGGGCGCCGTCGGCATGGTGTACGGGCGCAATGTGTACCAGCACGCCAACCCCTCGGCGGTGGTGAGTGCGCTGATGGCCATGATCCACCGCGGCGCCAGCGCCAAGGAGGCGTGGGCCCTCTACGAATCGAGCGGCGCCAAGTAAGACAAAGAGCGAGCGCCGGCGCAAGAAACCAAGAAGAAGTCAGCACGGCAGGCGATGCACCCGTCGCCCGCCGGGGTGCGTCCTGCGCGCGCACTGGAGAGGGATCGAGCAACGGGTTGCCCTGCGAACTTCTAACAATCTGGAGGCGACGATGAAGATCCGGTATTTCTTGATGGCGTTCCTGGCTCCGCTCGTCACATTGCTGACGCATGCGGCCATCACCGGGGTCAGCCCGATGACCACCCTCGACAACATGGCGACGGCCGTCGCCGAAGCCATGGCCGATCCGCTCCCGCTGCAGGGGCCGGGCCTCGGCAATCTCACCTACACATCGGCCGAGCTGTTCAAGCCGGTGTCGGTGATCACCAGCCCCAACCACCCGCTCGATCCTGCGCACAGCAGCGCCTACGAGTCGCGCGAGGTGCCCGCCACGTACCCGGGCCGCAAGGACTACGGCATGAACGCGGGCATCATGATCAACGGCTACTTTCTCACCTCGTTCGCGCCGGACAGCGGCCTGGGCCCGGGCGGCTTTTTGCTGTACGACGTGTCGAACCCGCGCCAGATCCAGCTGGTCAAGAAGATCTACGAACCCGAGGCCCGCACCAAGGAGTTTCGCGAAACGCACTCCTTCGGCACCGCGAAGATCGGCGGCAAGACGTACGTGGTGCTGCCCAGCATCAACGGTGTCGAGTTCTGGGACTTCACCGACATCAACGACATCAAGCAGGTGAAGAAGCTGGCGCTGCCCGGCGTCAACTCCGGCGACTACGAGAACGTCGCCTGGCAGCTCTGGTGGCAGGCGCCCTACCTGTACGTGGCCTCCGCGGGCCGCGGCATGTTCATCGTCGACGCCACCGACCCCGCAAACGCCGTGGTTGCGAACCGCGGCGCGGGCAAGCCCAACCCGGTGCCCACGGGCGAGCTCGGCAATTTCCGGATCGGCCCGATCTTCACCATGGGCAACCACATGGTGCTGACCGCGATGGAAAGCAACGGCGGGTTCGCGAGCCTCGACATCTCCGACCCGCTCAACCCCAAGGTGCTCGATTCCATCGTGGGCACCACGCCGTTCTACTACGCCACCTGCTTCGACGGCAAAAGCCTGCACGTCTCGACGCGCGGCGGCGGCGCCAAGATGTACAGCTACGACCTGGGCGACCGCTCGCGCTTCGTGGCCGAGGACAACCGGCTGGTCATCGACGAGCAGCTGTACTGCGCCACGCAGGACAACTACGTCATCCAGGGCGCGCAAACCCGCATCCACAAGGTCGACGTGAGCAACCCGCTGAACCACGTCGAGGTGGGCCGCGGCAGCATCCTGCGCGAGGACGACCCGAACTTCTCGCATTCGGACAACGGCCAGGTCGCGATGTTCGGCAACCTCGTCTTCGTGGGCAACGACCACGGCTCGGGCAGCGGCTTCATCGTGCATGCGGTGGACCCGGACATCACCAAGCCTGAAGTGAAACAGGTGTCACCCGCCAACGGCGCGAAGCAGCAGGCGCTCACCTCGCGCATCGGCGTCGGCATGACCGACAGCATCCGCCCCGAGAGCGTCAATGCCAACACCTTCGTCGTGCGCGCGGTGGGCGGCAACACGCTCGCGGGCACCTACAGCGTGCAGTTGGGCATCATCAACTTCCATCCCGAGCAGCCTCTGCAGCCGGGCACCAGCTATGAAGTGTTCCTGCCCGCCAACGGCGTGAAGGACTATGCGGGCAACGCCATAGGCGCCGACTTCAAGTCGGTTTTCAACACCGGCAACGCGACCGACATCAACCTGCAGCACTACTGGACGCTGGCGGGCAACCTCTCCGACCAGATCGGCAGCAACAACGGCACGCCGGCCTCGGGCGACGCGTTCGAGAGCATCGGCATGAACTTTGCGGCGCGCACCGCCGGCGTGCCGCTGAAGAACGACACCGTGGCCACGGTGCTCGGCGGCACCGCCTCGCTGAGCTTCTACATGAAGACCACGCAGGCCGGCAGTGCCAACCCATGGACCGCGCCCGGCATCTTCGGGCGCGACCAGGCCAACGGCGCGGACGACGTGTTCTGGGGCTGGATCGACGGCAGCGGCTTCATGAACCTCTCGGTGGCCAACAAGGCCACCAACAACCCGGGCACACGTTCGCAGGCGGCCGTGAACGACGGCAACTGGCACCACGTGGTGATGACCCGCGACGCGGCTTCGGGCGCGCAGACCATGTACGTGGACGGCGTGAAGACCAGTTCCACCGGCCTCACCGGCACCAAGGGGCTGGCGAACAAGTTCCAGGTCATGGGCCAGATCCAGGGCAATACCGATCTGTTCAAGGGCACGCTGGCGGAAGTGCGCGTGTACAGCCGCGTGCTCACCGACGGCGAAGTGGCCACGCTGCGCGGGCAAGCCGTCATCGGCGACCCGGGCATCAGCGGCGGGCCGAAGATCGTCAATGGGCAACTGGTGTTCGACCCCGCCACGCTCGGCAGCAGCGGCGCGCAGTTCCGCTGGAACTTCGGCGATGGCACGCAGACGGCCTACTCCACCCAGCCGCGCTATACCTATACCTACACGCGGCCGGGCCACTACACAGTGACGCTGACCGTGCGAGACGCGAGCGGGCGCGAGACCTTCTACACCTACAACCTCACGGTGATCGTCCCGACCACGCCGCGGGCGCCCACGCACACCACCAACATCGCGGGCGACGCGAATTCGGTCTACTCGGTCAACCCCGACAGCGGCACGGTCGCCGCCATCGACGCACAGACCCTGGCCAAGCGATGGGAAGTGCGCGTGGGCGACGAGCCGAAAACGCTGGCCGTGGGCCCCGATGGGCGCATCTGGGTCACGGTGCAGGGCGAGGACAAGCTGGTGGCGCTCAGCGCGGCCGACGGCAGCCTCTCGGCCACCGTGCCGCTGGCCTACGGCAGCGGCCCCTACGGCGTGGCCTTCACGCCTGACGGAACCAAGGGCCTGCTGACGCTGGAGAGCAAGTCGGTGCTGATGAGCTTCGACCCGAGCAACGGCGCCACCACCGGCGCGGTTGCACTCGAAGGCAGCCTGCGCGGCATTGCGGTGAGCTCGGACGCACAGGCGGCGTATGTCACGCGCTTCAAGTCGCAGATGACCGGCGGCCAGCTGCACAAGGTGAACCTGCAGAGCATGAGCGCCATGAGCACCATTGCGCTGCCGGTGGACACCACCACCGTGGACACCGAGGGCCGCGCGCGCGGCGTGGCCAACTACCTGAGCCAGGTGGTGATCTCGCCCGACGGCCGGCGCGCGGTGCTGCCTTCGAAGAAGGACAACATCGTGCGCGGCAAGTTCAGGGACGGCAACAACCTGCTGCACGACCAGACGGTGCGCTCCATCCTCTCGCAGGTCAACCTGCAGACCGCCGCGGAAGTGTTCGACGAGCAGATCGACTTCGACGACCGCGCGCCCGCGCGCGCCGCGCTGTTCTCTCCATCGGGCGACTACCTGTTCGTGGCGCAGATGGAAGGCAACCGCGTGGCGATCGTCGACCCCTACAGCCGCGCGGTTCGCGGCGAGATCAACGCCAGCAGCGCGCCGCACGGCCTGTACCTGGATGCGGCACGCAAGCGGCTGTTCGTCAACAACTTCCTGGCGCGCTCGGTCTCGGTGCACGACGTGGCCCTGGTGCTGAGTTCGGAGAGCAATGCCGCGACCTTCCTGCAGAACGTGTCGACGGTGGCGCAGGAGCCCATGGCGGCCGCGGCCTTGCGCGGCAAGCAGGTGTTCTACAACGCCTCCGACCGGCGCATGAGCAAGGACAACTACATCTCGTGCGCAAGCTGCCATGCCGATGGCGGCGACGACGGCATGGTGTGGGACTTCACGCAGCGCGGTGAAGGTCTTCGACGCACCATCAGCCTCATGGGCAAGCGCGGCGCCGGCCACGGCAAGATGCACTGGACCGCCAACTTCGACGAGGTGCAGGACTTCGAGAACGACATCCGCAACGAGTTCGGCGGAACGGGCTTCCTGAGCAATGCCGACTTCGCGGCCACCTCCGATCCGTTGGGCGCGCCCAAGGCCGGCAAGAACGCGCAGCTGGACGACCTTGCGGCCTACCTGGGTTCGCTGAACAAGTACATGCGCAGCCCGGCGCGTGCGGCGGACGGCAGCCTGAGCGTGGAGGCGGCGCGAGGCCAGACGGTGTTCAACACGGCGCAGTGCGCCACCTGCCACACCGGAGGCACCTTCCGCGACGGCCTCAGGCACGACGTGGGCACGATCCAGCTCTCCTCCGGCAAGGGCATCAACCAGCCGCTGGCGGGCCTGGGTTTCGACACGCCCACGCTCTCGGGCACCTGGAACACCACGGCCTTCTTCCACAACGGGCAGGCGGCCACCTTGCAGGACGTGCTGAGCGGCGGCCACGGCAACGCGTCGAGCTTGCCGGCAAATGATGTGGTCGCGCTGCGCGAGTACGTGCGATCGCTGGACACGGCCCCGGCCGTGGTCACGCGCCTGCGCTCGGACCTGAACCCCACGATGTGCGTGAACATCAAGGGCGCGCTCACCACCAGCGGCACAACGGCGGTGCAATGGCCCTGCGGCAACGCGGGCAACGAGAAGTTCACCGTGAACAGCATCACCGGCGGCTACGTGCAGTTCGCGGCCGAGCACAGCGGCCTGTGCCTGGCGCAGAACGGTACGGCGACCACCAACGCGCCGGTGGTGCAGGTGGCCTGCTCGGCCGGCAACACGGCGCAGTGGAGCCTGGTGGGCGGAAGCATTCGCAACCGCGCCTCGGGCTCGTGCCTGGACGTGCCGAACGCTTCCACGGCGCAGGACACCGCGCTCATCACGTGGACCTGCAACGGCGGTACGAACCAGAGCTGGACCCAACTGCCCTGACGCGCTGACGCTCCCCTGAAAAGCCGGCCGCCTCTCGCGGCCGGCTTTTTTCGTCCTGCCGATGACCTCCGGCGTCATGGACCGCACGCACCCGCTTTGAGAAAGTACCTCCATCGATCAACCAACCAGGAGAAAACACCATGACCGGCTTCAACATCCTTCCGCTCGCAGTGGCCCTGCTGATCGGCATCGCGGCGCTCGGCTCCTGTCTGGGCATTGCGCTCGTCGGCCAGAAGTTTCTCGAAAGCAGTGCGCGCCAGCCCGAGATGATCGACGCGCTGCAGAGCAAGTTCTTCCTGGTGGCCGGCGTGACCGACGGCGCGTTCATCATCGCCACCGGCATCGGCCTGTGGTTTGCCACGGCCAGCCCCTTCGGCTGAGGCGATCCGCGCACCAGGAAGTGACACGATTCACTGGCACCATTCGTGCTAGCACCGTTGACACCGAATTGTTTATGGTTAAAGTATTTAGCTATCAACGGTTCGATGTTCCTGGCACCGCATGGCGCGGTGCCGGTGACATCGTTTCACCCTTCCTTTGCCCTGGAGAACCCATGAGCCACCCGTCCCCGAAGTTGCCCGCGCTGCCGCGCACCCTGCTTTCGCTGCTGCTCTGCGGTGCAGCCCTTGGCGGTGCGGCATCCGCCATGGCCGCGCCCGTCAAGGTGGGCCTGGCGCTCGACATCTCGGGCCCCTTCGCGGCATTGGGCGCCGAGGCGCGCGACGGCTTTGCGCTCGGCATCAAGCAGCTGGGCGGCAAGCTCGGCGGACAAGACGTGGAGTTTGTGCAAGCCGACATGGCCGGCAGCCCCGACCAGGCCAAGCAGCTGGTCGACCGCATGATCCAGCGCGACAAGATCGATATTTTCAGCGGCCCCATCGGGTCCAACGTGGCGCTGGCCGTCGGCCCGACGCTGTTCAACGCCAAGGTGCCGTACCTTTCGGCCAACGCCGGCCCGAGCCAGTTTGCGGGTGCCCAGTGCAATGCGTACTTCTTCGGCACGGCATACCAGAACGACCAGTTCCATGAGGCCGCCGGCAAGTTCGCACAGGACCGCGGCTTCAAGAAGACCGTGCT
Organism: Variovorax sp. S12S4; assembly: GCF_023195515.1. Classification (NCBI taxonomy): domain Bacteria; kingdom Pseudomonadati; phylum Pseudomonadota; class Betaproteobacteria; order Burkholderiales; family Comamonadaceae; genus Variovorax; species Variovorax sp. S12S4. Next base: position 2,125,003 of record NZ_JALPKR020000002.1, on the reverse strand, counting down.
GATCGCTCCCAACTATCCCGCCGGCAAGGATGCACTCGGCGGCTTCAAGCGCCAGTTCAAGGGCCAGGTCGCCGACGAGCTCTACACCAAGCTCGGCCAGATCGACTACGCCGCCGAACTCGCGCAGCTGCGCGCGGCCAAGCCCGACTCGATCTACTTCTTCCTGCCCGGCGCCATGGGCATCAACTTCATCAAGCAGTTCGTGGGCGCGGGCCTCTCGAAGGACATCACGCTCGTGACCAGCGGCTTCTCGGCCGACGAGGACGTGATCGGCGCCGTGGGCGAGCCGATGCTCGGCCTGTTCAACACCTCGCACTGGGCGCACGACCTGGACAACGCGGCCAACAAGGCTTTCGTGGCCGCATTCCGCAAGGAATACAACGGCCGCTATCCGTCGGTGTATGCGGCGCAGGCTTATGACGCCATTCTTGCGATGGACGCCGCCGTGAAGCAGGCCGGCGGCAACGCGCAAAACCGCGAAGCCGTGGTGGCCGCTCTCAAGAAGGCCAACTACGCCTCGACGCGCGGCAACTTCAAGTATGCGAACAATCACTTTCCGATCGAGAACTTCTATCTGCGCGTGATCGGCAAGGATGCACAGGGCAAGGTCACGAACAAGCTGATCAACACCGTTCTCACGAACTACGGCGACTCGTACGCCGACAAGTGCCCCCTCAAGTGAGCGGCATCCTCGTTCTCGAGCAGCTGCTCAATGGCCTCGGCTATGGGCTGATGCTGTTCCTGCTGGCGGCGGGGCTCACGCTGGTGTTCGGCATCATGGACGTGCTGAACCTGGCGCACGGCTCGCTCTTCATGTCGGGCGCCTATGTGGCGGCAGAGGCGCACACGCGCACCGGCTCGTTCACCGCGGCCATCGTGATTGCGGTGGCCGTGACGGTGGTGGTGGCGCTGCTGCTCGAAGTGCTGCTGATGCGGCGCCTCTATACGCGCGACCACCTGGCGCAGGTGCTCGCGACCTTCGGCGTGATCCTGGTGGCGGACGACATCGTCAAGATGGCCTGGGGGCCGTCGCCGGTGATGGCGCCGACGCCGGCCGCCCTCTCCGGGCCTATCGAGTTGGTGGACGGCCTGCCCTACCCGGCGTACCGGCTCGTCATCCTGGCCGGCGGGCTGCTGGTGGCGCTTGCGCTCTACCTGCTGGTCAACCACACGCGCATCGGCATGCGGGTGCGCGCGGGCGCTTCAGACCGGCCGATGGCCGAGCTGATGGGCGTGCGCGTGGGTCGCATCTTCAACGGCGTGTTCCTGCTCGGCGCGGCGCTGGCTGCACTGGCCGGCGCGCTGATGGGGCCCATCGTCGCGGTGCAGGTGGGCATGGGCGAAGCCATCCTGATTCCGGCGCTGGTGGTGCTGGTGATCGGCGGCATCGGCTCGGTGCGCGGCGCCTTCGTGGCCGCGCTGCTGGTGGGCGTGGTCGACACCATCGGCCGCGCCTTCGTGCCGATGCTGCTGCGCGCCACGCTGCCGCCGGCCACGGCTGCCGACCTGGGGCCGCTGTTCGCCGAAGTGGCGATGTATGCGCTGATGGTGGTCGTCCTCATCTTCCGGCCCTCCGGCCTTTTCTCGGCGCGGTCATGAGTTCACCCCCAAGCTGCGCGCACTTCGTGTCGCTTCGCCAACCCCCTCTCCGGGGGCAACACCGGCGGCCCGGCAAAGCCGGTTCCGCGGTGTTCCCCGAACGGGCTTCGCTGCGCTCGCCGATGGCCCGGCACCTCTCGAAGGCGCGGACGCGTCCATGAAAAAGATCTACATCCTCCTGCCGCTGCTTGTACTCGCGGCGTTTCCGCTGGTCGCACCGCTGCTCGGGCTCGACTTCTACATCGGCTTCGTGCGGCGCGTGCTCGTGGTGGCGCTCGCGGCCGCGAGCCTCAATTTCATCCTCGGCTTCGGCGGCATGGTGGCGCTCGGGCATGCGGGCTTCATCGGCATGGGCGCGTACACGGTGGTGGCGCTCAGCGATGCGGGCGTGATGTCGGCATGGGTGATGTGGCCGCTGGCCGCGCTGGTCGCCGGCCTGGTTGCAGCGCTCATCGGCACGGTGGCGCTGCGCACGCGCGGCGTGTACTTCATCATGACCACGCTGGCCTTTGCGCAGATGCTGTACTTCGTGGTGGTGTCGCTGCGGCGCTATGGCGGCGACGACGGCTACACGCTCATGAGCCGCCCGACGCTGCTGCCCGGGCTCGACCTGGGCAACGAGTCGAACTTCTATTGGGTAGTGCTGGTCATCGTGGCGCTGGCGCTCTGGTGGCTGCAGCGTGCAACGCAGTCGCGCTTCGGCCATGCGCTCATGGGCATTCGCGACAACGAGACGCGCATGCGGGCACTGGGCTACCCGGTGTTCCGGCTGCAGCTGGTGGCCTTCACGATTGCCGGCGCCATCGCGGGGCTGGCGGGCGCGCTGCTTGCGGGCGGCAACGGGTTCGTGAGCCCGGCGACGATGCACTGGACGCAATCGGCCACGCTGCTCGTGATGGTCGTCATCGGCGGGCTGGGGCGCAGCTGGGGCGGGCCTGTGGGCGCCATCGTGTGGCTGCTGCTGGAAGAGTTCTTGAAGCAATACACGGAGCACTGGCACATGCCGCTCGGATTGCTGTTGATTGCTGTTGCGTTGTGGGCGCCCAAAGGACTCGCAGCTTTGTACAAGCGCCGCTTGCCCCTCACCCCGGCCCTCTCCCCAGAGGGGCGAGGGAGTAAGACATGAGCCTTTTCAGAATCGAAGGGTTGGTCAAGCGCTTTGGCGGCTTGCTCGCAACCGACCATGTGAACCTGACCGTGGAGCGCGGCGAAGTGCATGCGCTCATCGGGCCTAACGGCGCGGGCAAGACCACGCTGGTGAACCTGATCACCGGGCTGCTCAAGGCCGACGCCGGGCGCATCCTGCTGGACGAGAAGGACATCACCGGCTTCAAAGACCACCAGCGCGTGGCGGCCGGCATGTCGCGCTGCTTCCAGGTAACGCGCGTGTTTGCCAAGGAAACCGTGCACGACAACCTGATGCTCGCGGCGCAGGCCCATGCGGGCAGCAGCCTGCGCTTCATGGCACCGCGCGCGAACGAGCGCGCCCTGGTGGAGCGTGCCGTGGCGCTGGCCGAACGCGTCGGCCTGGGCAGCGAACGCCACCGCATTGCGGGCACCCTGCCGCATGGTGCCCAGCGTGCGCTCGACGTGGCGCTGGCGCTTGCGGCCGAGCCCAAGCTGCTGCTGCTCGACGAGCCGATGGCCGGCATGGGCCCCGACGAATCGGCGCGCATGGTGGAGCTGATCGAATCGCTGCGCGAGTCGATGGCCATCCTGCTGATCGAGCACGACATGGACGCGGTGTTCCGCCTGGCCGACCGGCTCACGGTGCTGGTGCAAGGGCGCGTGCTGATGAGCGGCACGGCCGACGAAGTGCGCGGACACCCCGACGTGCAGGCGGTGTATCTCGGTACGGAAGCAGAGGGACACGCATGAACGCGGCCACCACATTGCTCGACGCGAAATCCGTCGAGGCCGGCTACGGCGCCAGCCAGGTGCTGTTCGGTATCGACTTGAAGATCGGCGCGGGCGAAGTGCTCGCGCTGCTCGGCCGCAACGGCATGGGCAAGAGCACGCTGCTGAAGGTGCTGACGGGCACGCTCGCGCCGATGCGCGGCAGCGTGCACTTCGGCGGCGATGCCATCGGCGGCCACAAGCCGGACGCCATCGCCCGGCGCGGCGTGGCCATCGTGCCCGAGGGGCGGCATGTGTTTCCGAACCTCAGCGTCGACGAGCACCTGCGCGCCTTCGCACGGCCCCGGCCGGGCAGCGCGCCGCGCTGGACGGTCGATGCGCTGTACGCCCTGTTTCCGCGTCTCGCGGAGCGCAAGGCCAATGCGGGCAACCAGCTCTCGGGCGGCGAGCAGCAGATGCTGGCGATTGCCCGCGCCCTCTCCACGCATCCGCGCCTGTTGATCCTCGACGAAGCCACGGAAGGCCTGGCACCGGTGATCCGCGAGGAGATCTGGCACTGCATTGCCACGCTCAAGGCCGAAGGCGAAGCGATCCTGGTGGTCGACAAGTACGTGCAGCGCCTGCTGCCGCTGGCCGACCGCCATGTGATCCTGGAGCGCGGCCGCGTGGTGTGGCAGGGCGACTCGGCCGCGCTCGACGCCGACCGTTCGCTCTGGACGCGCTACCTGGGCGTGTAGATCCCGGTTCGCTACAGCGGACGGCGCGCCAGGAAGTTGGCCCACGTCACGTTGTCGCGGCCGATCCACTGGCTGCTCCACTGCGTGTGCAGGTCCGCCGCTGCAAGCGCTTCAGCGAAGCGGTCCTTCGCCCAGTACACGGTGTGATAGTCGTCGTTCGTCTCGCCTTCGCCGATGCGCATGGCCACGAGGAAGACGCCGCCGGGCTCGAGTGCGTTGAACACCTTGCGCAGGACCGGCGCGATCTGCGCACGATCGACATGGATCAACACGCACATCGCAAGGATCGCGCGGTAGGGCCCGCCCAGAGGGTCCGTCACAACATTGAGCAGCTCGCCCTTCTTGCCGCGCTCCGCCTGCAGATCGAGAAACGCCTGAACCGCATCGGTGCGCCTGACGACCCCGCCCAGCACCTCGACGAAGTCGGCGTCCTGTCCCGATCCGGAACCGATCTCGAGCACGGTGCCTCCGGCGGGTACGAGCTGCATCATCCGGTGCAGCGCATCCTCGATTTCGGGCGGCCGGTGGCCCGCGACGATCGCGTTGTATTCGCGGGCCGCCCCTTCGTAGGACTCGATGGTGCGGCGCATGTTCTTCAGCGCAGGGTCGGGAATGGTCATGGGAGCCTTTCCGCGCGGCATTTTGCTGCTCATTCGGGCGCCGCGTCGAGCCTCAGGATAAGGTCTCGGCTGGCCTGGTTGAGCCCGGTCACGTTGACCACGCTGCCGTGCTTGCGCAGCCGCTCGACCACCTTGTTGAGCGCGGCCACAGCGGTCACGTCCCAGAAGTGCGCTTGCGACACATCGATGTGCACGGGTGCGCCGTCGATCTCGCGCACATCGAAGGCATCGACCAGCATATCGGCCGAGGCGAAGAACACCTGGCCGCTCACGCGATAGACACGAATGCCACTTTCATCGACGGCTTCTGCATGCACGTGCAGCAGGCGCGCGACCTTGAAGGTGAAGAACACGCCGCTCAGCATCACGCCGGTGGCCACGCCCGCGGCCAGGTTGTCGGTGGCGACAGTGACCGCCACCGTCGCGAGCATGACGGCGCTGGACATGCGCGGGTGGCGCACCAGTGTGCGCAGAGAACCCCAGTCGAAGGTGGATGCCGACACCATGACCATGATGGCCACCAGCGCCGCCACCGGCACTTGCGACACCCAGGGCTTGAGCAGCACCATGAGAATCAGCAGGAAGACGCCCGCAAACAGCGTGGACAACCGGCCGCGCCCACCGTAGCGCACGTTGCTCACGGTCTGGCCGATCATTCCGCAGCCCGCAATGCCGCCGAAGAAACTCGCCGCGACGTTGGCAATGCCCAGGCCGCTGCATTCGCGGTTCTTGGAGCTCGGCGTGTCGGTGAGGTCGTCCACCACGCTGGCGGTCATCATCGATTCGAGCAACCCCACCATCGCGATGGCGAAGGCCGGCAGCGCGATGATGCGCAGCGTGTCGAGCGACATGGGCACCGAGAGCCAGGCAAAGGCCGGCAGCGCGTCGGGAAGATGGCCGAGATCGGCCACGGTCTTGAGCGGCAGGCCCAGCCAATGGCCCGCGAGCGTGACCACCACGATGCACACCAGCGGAGACGGCACGGCCGTGGTGATGCGCGGCAGCAGGTAGATGATGGCAAGCCCCAGCGCCACCATGGCCCAAGTGGCCGTGTTGGCGCCGATGAAGTGCGGCATCTGCGCCGCGAAGATCAATATCGCCAGCGCGTTGACAAAGCCCGTGCGCACCGACGTGGAGACGAAGCGCATCAGCACGCCGAGCCGCAGCAGGCCGAACACGATCTGCATGGCGCCGGCCAGCACACTAGCGGCCAGCAGGTAGGGCAAGCCGTGCGCGTGCACGAGCGGTGCGGCCACGAGCGCCACCGACCCTGCCGCAGCCGAGACCATGGCCGGCCTCCGGTAAAGGCTATGACGATGCTGATGACGAACGAAGCAAACAGCCCGACGGCCGGATCGACACCGGCCACGAAAGAGAAGGCGATGACTTCGGGAATGAGGGCGAAGGTGGCGACGGCGCCGGCCATCAGTTCGCGCGGAATGCTCGGAAACCATTCGGCTCGCAAGCGGCTGTGTGGAGAAGACATGAGTGGAGAGCGGCCCGCGCGCGGCGACAAGAAAGGCCGCGCCACGCCTCACGGGCAGATGCTCTCGATTGTAGGTAGCGCCTCGGGCGCCCGCCCCCAGGCGCTTACACCGAGCGGGTGATGCCGCCGTCTACGCGCAGGTTCTGGCCGGTGATGTAGCCCGCGCCTTCAGAGGCGAGAAAGCCGATGACGGCCGCAATCTCGCTGCTCTTGCCATAGCGGCCCATTGGAATGCGCGAGCGGAATTCGGGCTTCTCGGGCAAGCTGTCGATGAAGCCCGGCAGCACGTTGTTCATGCGAACATTTTGTGCGGCGTATTTGTCGGCAAAGAGTTTGGTGAACGCCGCGAGGCCCGCGCGGAACACGCCAGAGGTCGGAAACACGGGGTCGGGCTCGAAGGCGGCGAAGGTCGAGATGTTGATGATGGTGCCGCCGCCTTGCTTGACCATGAGCGGTGCCACAAGGCGGCTCGGGCGCACGGCGCTCAGCAGGTAGACATCCATGCCGCGATGCCAGTCTTCATCGGTAATCTCGAGAATGGGTGCGCGGGGGCCGTGGCCCGCGCTGTTGACCAGCACATCGACGCGCCCCCATTCTTCAGTGACCTTGTCGACCAATCGCTTCAGGTCGTCGTTCGACTGGTTGGAGCCGGTCACGCCAATGCCACCGAGTTCGGCGGCGAGCGCTTCGCCCTTTCCGGATGACGAGAGGATGGCTACGCGAAAGCCGTCGTCCGCAAGTTTGCGTGCTGCTGCGGCGCCCATGCCGCTGCCGCCGGCGGTGACTATGGCTACTTTTTTGGGTGCTTCGGAAGACATGCTGGTCCTTGGTTCATTTTTTACAAGAGGCGTATTTAGCCAAGGATTCGGGGCGTTTGCACGGGTTGGGCTCTTGTTCAGGGCACGTGCAAAGGCCACCGGGTACTCCCCCTCCGCGAATGTCCCCGGGGCTGCGCCCCTCCTCCTTTATTTCGCTGCGCGGAGCACCCGATGCCCTGTGCACTGGGGCACGCTGCTCGTGCAACGCCGATCAACGACCGTCGCTTAAGACGCACACGTCGATGGGGTGCCTTGCGCAGCGAAATAAAGGAGGAGGCCGCAGGCCGGGGGACATTCGCGGAGAAAGGTACCCCGTCGGCGGGTGCGCCGCCCTGAACAACAGCGTCTCAGCGCTTGACCCGCAGCATTCCCTCTTGCGCCGTAGAAGCCACAAGCCGCCCATCGCGCGAATACAGGCTGCCGCGGCACAAGCCCCGCGCGCCGCTTGCGCTCGGCGAGTCGAGCACGTACAGCAGCCAGTCGTCCATGCGGAAATCTCGGTGGAACCACATGGCGTGGTCGAGGCTTGCGGGGCGCACCTGGCCGCTCATGAAGCTCAGGCCGTGCGGCAGCATGGCGGCGCGCAGCAGGCCGTGGTCGGAGGCATAGGCGAGCAGCGCGCGGTGCACCACCGGGTTGTCGGGCAGCGGCGCAATGGCGCGCATCCAGATGGCGCTTTCGGAGGGGCGCACTTCCGGCGTCAACAGGTCGTCGGCCTCCACGCGGCGGTATTCGATGCCGTGCGGCTCCAGGCCCTTGATGCGCCAGCGCTCGGGCAGCCGGTCGCCGAGCGCGATGCGCTGGTCGAGCTCGCTCACGAGGCCTTCGGGGCCTTGCACCGTTGGCATGGTGAACTGGTGTTCAACGCCTTCGTCCACTGTTTGGAAGGACGCCGACATCTCGAAAATGATGCGCTCCTGCTGGCGCGCCACCACGTGCCGCGTGGTGAAGCTGCGGCCGTCGCGCACGCGGTCCACGCTGTATTCGATGGGCGCATGCTCGCCCGGCAGCAGGAAGTAGGCATGCATCGAATGCACGGGCCGGTCGGCGCCGACCGTGAGGCTTGCAGCCGCCAGCGACTGGCCAAGCACCTGGCCGCCGAACACGGCGGGTGTGCCGATGTCTTCGCTCTGGGCCAGGAATTTGTCGCCGCCCAGCGGCTCGAGCTGCATGAGCGCGACGAGTTCGTCGACAAGGCGGGCGGCGGTGGCGGGGTCGGTGGTCATCGGAAGAAAGGGCTGCAGGCGTCAGCAAAAAGAATCAACCCGCAACCATAGCAAAGCCCGGGCCCGCGGGCTGTCGCGGGCCGGTCAGCGCGAGTCCGGCCCCGCCCCGCAGGCTCAGCGGTCGAGATCGACGCCGTCGGCCGCCAGCTTCTCTTGCAATGCCGGCACATCGACGTCCGCAAACCGGGCGCCGCTGCCTAGCGAAGCCGCCGCCGTCCCCGCGGCTTGCCCCATCACAAAGCAGCCGCCGCTCGCGCGCGCAGCCGACTGGCCCTCGTGCGTCATGGCGGCGCAGCGGCCGGCCACCAGCAGGTTGTCGACAGTGCGCGGCACGAGCATGCGCCAGGGCAGCTGGTTGTAGGTGCGGTTTTCGTCGCGCGGAAAGGCCCATTCGATGCGGCCGTCGGCATGCATTTCCATCGGCCATGCATTGATGCCGATGCTGTCGTCGAACGCGGCCGAAGAGAGGATGTCCTCGCCGGTGAGTGCATAGAGGCCTTCGATGCGGCGCGTTTCGCGGATGCCGACCTGCGGCGCAATCTCGACGATGGCCGACTTTGCAAAGCCCGGCACCTCGGCCTTCATGAACTTGAAGTACTCGGCAATCTGGCGCCGCCCTTCGAGCTCGCCTTCGGTGAGTTCGCGCGCATCCACGCCGTTCATCGCGCGGCCTGCGGCATTGCGGATCTGCGTGACGTTGGCGCGCCATTCGCGCGGGTCGATGTTGGGCCGGAGGATGGCGCCTTCGCGCGGAAACTTGTACTTGCCGGGCTTCTGCTGCTGCACCGCGGCCATCAGGTCGTTGATGGCCTTGAACTCGCCGACGGCCGCAAGGGCCGGCTCGGCATCGACCTGGCCGACGCGGAACATCGTGGTCGGGAACAGGCCGCTGCCGTGGCCGTCGCCAACTTCGAAGGGCACGCCCGCAAAGGCGGCCACATCGGCGTCGCCGCTCGCGTCGATGAAGGCGTTGGCGCGAATGGCCTGCCGGCCCGACTTGGTTTCGACCACCAGCGCCGCGATGCGGTTGCCGTCGCGCACCACCGCGGCTGCCCATGCATGGAACAGCAGGTTCACGCCGGCACCTGCCAGCAACTGGTCGGCCGCGATCTTGTAGGCCGAGGTGTCGTAGGAGCGCACCCGGATGCGGCCCTGCATGCCGTCCTGCGGCTTGTTGAGGCCGCCCAGCGCGTCGATGCGCGCGAGCAGGTCGTCGACCACGCCGCGCACCAGCAGCGTCATTTCGCCGTTGCGCTTGCCGTAAAGGCCCGCGAAGTTGGTTACGCCGCCCGCGGTGCCCATGCCGCCGAGAAAGCCGTAGCGCTCCACCAGCAGCGTGCTGGCGCCGCGCCGCGCCGCGCTCACGGCGGCGGCAATGCCGGCGGGGCCGCCGCCGACCACCACCACGTCGTATTCGCCGAAGACCGGCAGTTCGCGCGCCGGTTCGGTGAGGGTGTTCTGGCTGGTTGCTGTCATCACTGGATCTTGATGCCGCGGGCTGAAATGATCTTGGTCATGATCGCTGCTTCTTCCTTCACACGCAGGCGCATGCCGTCCGGCGAGGTGCCGACTGCCTGCCAGCCCTGCTCGAAGAGCTTCTGGCGCACTTCGGGCTGCTTCATGATGGTTTCGACTTCGCGGCTGAGGCGGGCCTGGGCGGTCTTGGAAAGGTTGGCGGGGCCGAGCAGCGCCACCCACACTTCGAGCGAAAAGTCGCGCACACCGGCGTCGGCCAGCGGCGGCAGTTCGGGCACCAGCGTGCTGCGGCCGCCCGTGAGGCCGATGGCCTTGAGCTTGCCGGCGCGCACCTGCGGCATGGCCACACCCGGGGGAATGAGGGCCATCTGCACCTGGTCGCCCAGCATGGCGGTCACGACCTGCGGATTGCCCTGGTAGGGCACGTGTTCGGCGTTGAAGCTGGGCACGCGGCTCTTGAGCAGTTCCATGCCCAGGTGGCCGACCGAGCCGACGCCCACCGAGCCGTAGTTCCACTTGTCGCCGCCCTTGCGGGCCGCATCGAAAAAGGCCGTGCCCGAAGGCAGGCTGTTCTGCGCCACCAGCACCAGCGGCGCAGTGGCAATCAGCGACAGGTAGGTGAAGTCTTTGGCCGGGTCATAGGGCAGCCGCGGATACAGCATCTTCGACGACGTGAGATTGCCGTTGATGACGATGCCCAGTGTGTGGTCGTCATTGGCCTTGGCGACGATGTCGGCCGCGATGTTGCCCGAGGCACCGGGCTTGTTGTCCACCACCACGGGCTGGCCGAGCGCCTTGGCCAGCGGCTCGGCGATGGTGCGGGCGGCGATGTCCGGCGTGGAGCCGCCCGGAAAGCCCACGAGCAGGCGAATCGGCTTGGTCGGCCAGGCGTTGGTCTGTGCATGGGCCGCCAGCGGCAGCGCGGCGGCGGCAGCCAGGCCGCAGGCGATCAGGAGGGCTCTCTTGGTTGCTTGCATGGAAGGTGACAAAAGGGAAATGTGAAAAAACGTAATGATGACAGCTACTCAAGGCTGATGTTGCCCCGGCGGACCAAGTCGCCATACACCTTGGACTTGGCCTCGGCGTTGCGCTCGATTTCTTCCGGCGACCAGGCCAGCGGCTCGAAGGCGAAGGTGTCGAAGCGGGCGCGGATTTCGGGGTCGGCAATCACCTTGGCCACGTCGGCGTTGATTTTGGCCTTGACCGCCGCCGGCACGCCCTTGGGCGCGAGCAGCGAGACAAAAGAGTTCACCTCGAGCGATGCGGGCCCGCCCGCCTCGGCCATGGTGGGCACGTCGGGCATCTGGGGAATGCGCTTCGGCGCCGCCACGGCGATGTAGCGCAGCTTGCCGGCCTTGTAGATGCCCTGGCTCGACGGAATGCTTGCGAAGGCCCACGGCACTTCGCCGGTGCCCACGTTCGAATACAGCTGCGACACCTCGCGGTACGGCGCATGCCGCATGCGAATGCCCGTGAGCGCCTCGAGCTGCTGCGCGCCCAGGTGGCCCGGGCTGCCCACGCCCCATGATCCATACACCATCGCCTCGGGGTTGGCCTTGGCTTCGGCGATCAGGTCGCCCATGTTCTTCAGCTTCGATTCGCTCGAAACCGCCACGAAAAACGGCGTGCGGAACAGCGAAGCCACCGGGTCGAAATGCTGCAGCGTGACGAAGTTGCGCGACTTGTACAGGTGCGGCAGCGCGGCGACATGCTCGCTGTCGAGCTGCAGCAGCGTGTAGCCGTCGGGCGCGGCGCGCCGCGCCTGGTCGATGGCGATGAAGCCGCCGCCGCCCGGCCGGTTGTCGACCACCACGCGCTGGTTCCACAGGCGCGAGAGCTTGTCCGAAACTAGGCGCAGCACCGCGTCGGGCCCGCTGCCGGCGGCAAAGGGTGTGACCAGCGTCACTGGCTTGCTCGGATAGTCGCTCGCCTGCGCCAGGGCGCCGGTGCTGAGAGCGGCGATGGCGGTGGCAAGCACGCCCGCCAGCAATGCGCGTGAAGAAAAGTTCATGGTTGGTTGTCTCCTGGGCCTGTGGCCTCGAATAGTGATGACGCGGAAAAAATCGGTTGATCGTCGGTGTCAGTCAGTGCGGCGAAAGCACGGCCGCGGCGTCGGCGCCCGCTATCGCCATCGGTCGCAGCCGTTCCGGCGCATCGTCCAGGCAGTGCTCGGGCCGCCAGGCGTAGAGCCATTCGACCGCATCGTAGAAGCGTTCGGGCGTGCGGCCTACCCAGAGGCTGTTGCGCACCAGCCGCTCCACGCCCTTGGCGTGATACAGGCGCCCCATTTCGCGCACCGACAGCACCACGCGGGCGGTGCGCGGAATGCGCGCGGCCTCGTAGAGTTTGAAGGCGGCGGGCATGTCGAAATTGCAGGCCTGCACCGCGGCGCCGAGCGTCACCGCGTCTTCGATCGCCATGCAGGCGCCCTGCGCAAGGTACTGCATCATCGGGTGGGCGGCGTCGCCGAGCAATGTGGCGGGGCCTTCGCTCCAGCGCTCCACAGGGTCGCGGTCGGCGGTGCTCCAGCGCCGCCACGAGGTCGGCCGGTCGAGCAGTTGGCGCGGGCGCGCATGCACGCCCTCGAAGTACGAAAGCACTTCTTCCTTGCTGCCGTCGGAAACCCCCCACTCTTCCTGCTCGCGGCTGTGGAAGGTGACGACAAGGTTGTATTGCTCACCATGCCGCAGCGGATAGTGCACCAGGTGGCAGTTGGGCCCTGCCCAGACCACAGGCGCGTTCCACCGCAGGTCGGCCGGCATGTCGGCCACCGGCACCACCGCGCGGTACACCACATGGCCCGAAACGCGCGGTTCATCGCCGACGAGCTGGGCGCGCACCACCGATTTCACGCCGTCGCAGCCCACGATGGCGTCGGCCGTGAAGCGCCGGCCGTCGCGCGTGACGGCGACCACGCCTTGCGTCTTGCCACCGCCGATGTCGATCGACTCGACCTGCGCCGAGGTGTGAAAGCGAATGAGCGGATGCTGCTTCACCGCCTCGTGAATGGCGCCATGCAGGTCGGCGCGGTGGCTCACCGCATACGGATTCCTGAAGCGCGCGCGGAAGGCCTCGCCCACGGGCACCGAAGCGACCTCTGCGCAATCGACGGCATCCATCATCACCAGCCGGTCGGTAAACACCGAGTTGCGGCGCACCGCCTCGCCCACGCCCAGCGCATCGAGCGCCGCAAAGGCATTGGGCCCGAGCTGCAGGCCGGCGCCGATTTCGCCGATAGTGGCGCTCTGCTCGAGCAGGTCGATGGAAACACCGAGGCGCGCCAGCGCCAGCGCGGCCGCCATGCCGCCGATGCCGCCGCCGACGAGCAGCATGCGGGGTGGGTTCTTCGTGGGAGATGTGCTCATTGCAAGACCTCTTCTGCGCGGCGTTCCGTCAATCGATGCGCACGGTGAGCGAGGGGAGCTTGTCGATGCTCACCTTGAGCGTCTGACCGGGCTTGACCGCGCCCACACCTTCGGGCGTACCCGTGAAGATCAGGTCGCCGGGCTGCAGCGCGAAGAGCGTCGAGAGATTGGCGATCACCTCGTTCACCGACCAGATCAGGTGCGTGATGTCGCTGTTCTGCCGCACTTGGCCGTCGACCTCGAGCGTGATGGCGCCGGCATTGATCTCGCCCACGTCGGCCAGCGTGCGCAGCGGCGCAATGGGCGCCGAAAAGTCGAAGGCCTTGCCGATTTCCCACGGCCGGCCGGCTTCGCGCATTTTCATCTGCAGGTCGCGGCGGGTCATGTCCAGCCCGACGGCATAGCTGTGGATATGGCTGGCCGCCTGTTCCACCGGGATGTTCTTGCCGCCCTTGCCGATGGCCACGACGAGTTCGGCTTCGTAGTGGTAGTTGCTGGTGAGCGGCGGATACGGAATGGCGCCGGTTTCGCCTTCGGCCACTGGCACCACCGAGGCGTCGTCGTTGGGCTTGCAGAAGAAGAACGGCGGTTCGCGGTCGGGGTCGAAGCCCATCTCGCGCGCATGCGCCGCGTAGTTGCGGCCCACGCAGTAGACGCGGCGCACCGGAAACAGGTCGCTCGAACCCACGATGGGCAGGCCGACAATGGAAGGAGGCGTGAAGACGAAGGACATGAGGGCTCCTGCCGCGCGGGGCGGCACGTGGTCGAGACAAAAGAAAAGAAAAGGAAGAAGTGAGGCCGGCTTTCAGGCGTCTTCGAGAAAGGCTTCGCGCAGCACGCCCATGGCCTGCTGCACCGGACGGTCCGAGAAGCTGAAGAGCACCACGTCTTCGCCTGCTGCCGAAAGGCGCAGCGGCGCCCACGACGGCACGACGAAGGTGTCGCACGGGCCGAATTCGAAGCGCTGGCCGGCGATGTGTGCCGTGCCGCGGCCCTCGACCACGCTGTAGACGGCGCCGTCGGTGGCGCGGTGCGTCTTGCCTGCAAAGCCCTTGGGCAGCAGTTGCAGGTGGGTGCCGATGGTGGGCATCGGCGCACCGCCGGTCAACGGGTTGATGTAGCGCAGCTTGTGGCCCAGCCAGGCATCGGGCGCTTCCTGCTTCTGCAGCAGAGCCAGCGCCTCGCGGCTGCGGGCATAGGGGTAGTTGAAGATCGGCGAGGTGGGCGACACGTGGTCGTGGCGCACCGGCACCATGTTGTGGCCGAAGCGCGCGAGGCTGTTGCCCTCGGGGCGGGCCACGTGCTGCACCTTGGCGTCGTCGTTCTCGGCAAAGCCGGCGTCGAAGAAGCGCAGCATCGGAATGTCCAGCCCGTCGAGCCACACCACCGGCTCCACCGTGCCGCCGACGCCCTCGTTGCCATGGTCGTGCCAGGCCCATGAAGGCGTGATGATGAAGTCGCCGGGGTACATGGTGGTGCGCTCGCCGCCCACCGTGGTGTAGGCGCCCTTGCCGTCGACGATGAAGCGCAGCGCCGACTGCACGTGGCGGTGCGAAGGCGCCACCTCGCCCGGCATGATGAGCTGCAGGCCCGCGTAGATCGACTGGGTGATCGACGAGTTGCCGGGCAGCGCCGGGTTTTCGAGCACGAGCACGCGGCGCACTGCTTCTTCGGCCGTGATGAGGTCGGCCGATTCCATCAGCAGCGGGCGGATTTCGTCGTAGCGCCAGAGCGCCGGCACGCACGGCGTGGTGGGCTCGCGCGGCACCAGGGCGTGCAGCGACTCCCACAGCGGCGTGAGATTCAGCGGGCGGATGCGCTCGTAGTAGTCGCGGCGCTCGGCGGCGTTGGCGTGGGCCGGGGCGGCTGGTTTCTGGGCTGGTGGATTCATGGCAGTTGGGCCCTTGGCGCGGCCTTTTGTCTCCGGGGGAGCGGCTATCTTCCGCCGGTACTACTATTGGCGCAAGGCAGCCACGCCGATAGCTGCGATCCTGTTTTTCGATAGTGGTGGCCTCATTTGGCTGCCGAGGAGATGCTTCATGGCCCAGCTCGATCTCGAATGGCTGCTGGTTTTCGACGAGGTCTACAAGACGGCCAACGTCTCGAGCGCGGCCGAGCGTCTCGACATCTCCCAGTCGGCGGCCAGCACGGCGCTGGCGCGGCTGCGAACGCATTTCGGCGACAAGCTGTTCGTGCGCACCTCGCGCGGCATGGAGCCCACGCCTTACGCGCGGCAGATTCAGCCGCTGGTGCTGGACATCCTCGACCGCCTGAACCGGGCCAAGGGCGGGCGCGCCAGCTTCGACCCGGCCACCGCGGCGCGCAGCTTTCGCATCTGCATGACCGACATCAGCGAGGTGGTGCTGCTGCCGGGGCTGCTCGACCATCTGCGGCATGCGGCGCCGGGGGTGCGCATCGAAACCGAGATCATCTCGACCGACAGCGGCCGGCGGCTGGAAGACGGTGCCGTCGACCTAGCGGTGGGCTTCATGCCGCAGCTCGACGCGGGCTTTTACCAGCAGACGCTCTTCATGCAGAACTTCGTCTGCCTGGCGGCGCGCAACCATCCGCGCATCGGCGAGCGGCTCACGCGCAGGCGCTTCGAGACCGAGGCGCATGCGGTGGTGGCCTCGTCGGGCACGGGCCACGCCATTGTCGACAAGACCATTGCGCGGCTGGGTCTCAGGCGCAACGTGGTGACCAGCCTTTCGAGCTTCCTGAGCGTGGCGCGCATCGTGGCGCACACCGAACTCATCGTGATCGTGCCCAGCATCCTTGGAAAGGTGCTGGCCACACAGGAGCCAGTGAAGCTGCTGGAGCCTCCCTTCGAGTTACCGGCCTATGCCGTGAAGCAGCACTGGCACGAGCGGTTCCATGCGGACGCCGGCAACGCATGGCTCCGGCGCACGCTGGCAGAACTGTTCGGCGGGGGCTGAGCGTGCGCGGCGCCGACCGGCGGCGCGCATTTGCGGGGCCGGGCGCTCGCATAATCGGGACTCCCACCAACACAGCCCACGAAAAGGCGGCGCATGTCCTCCATCACACTTCGATTTCTGGCCGAGCCCAGCACCGTCAACTTCGGCGGCAAGGTTCATGGCGGCACCGTCATGAAGTGGATCGACGAAGCCGGCTACGCCTGCGCCACCAGCTGGGCCAAGCGCTACTGCGTGACGGCCTTCATCGGCAGCATCCGCTTTCACCACCCGATCATGATCGGCGACCTGGTCGAGGTGGAGGCCCGCCTGGCCTACACCGGCACCACCAGCATGAACATCTCGGTGGAGGTTCGCAGCGGCGACATGAAGGGCGGCACGATGGACAAGACGACCGAATGCCTGATCGTCTTCGTCTCGGTCGACTCGCACGGCCGGCCGCTGCCGGTGCAGGCGTATGTGCCGGGCACCCCGGGCGAAATGGCGCTGGCCGAACGGGCCAAGGCCCACCTGGACGCAAGCCGCGCAGCCGGAAAAGCGTAGCCCCGCCAAGGCTGCGCTCATAGACGTGAAGCTCTAAAGGCAGAGGCCTCTTGCGGCTAGAGTAGCCCGATTGTTTTCACAGGAACATTCCGCATGGCTACCCAGGACGACGAAAACGGCAACAACAAGGGCGCCGACCGCATCAAGGATTCCGCGCAGCAGATCTGGCTGGCGGGGCTCGGTGCCTTTGCCAAGATGCAGCAGGAAGGCAGCAAGGCTTTCGAGGCGCTGGTGAAAGACGGCGCCGGCATGCAGAAGAAGACCCAGGCCGCCGCCGAGGAAACGCTTGCGCAGGCACAAACGCGCATGGCCGGCTTTGCGAGCGAATTCGGCACCAAGGCCGCGGGCCAGTGGGGCAAGCTCGAAAACATCTTCGAAGAGCGCGTGGCGCGCGCCCTTGAAAAGCTGGGCCTGCCTTCGGCTGCGGACTATGCCGCGCTGCAGGCCCGCGTGGCGGCGCTCGAGGCCGAGCTGCAGCGCAGCGAGAAAAAACCGGCCGCCGCCCCCGCGCGGGCAAGCCGCAAGACCGCGGGCCGCAGTGCGGCGCCCGCTGCCGCCCCCAAGAAGACCGTGCGGCGCAGCACCAAGGCCGGCTAGGCAAGCCCAGCCGGCCATCGCGGGGTAGCCACCCCTTCTTTTGCGGCACTGCACAACGCACGCTGCCGCAAAACTTTGCCCTGCTCAGTTCAAGGTGCGGTGTACATAGGCTAGAGTGTCCCCACAAGAGACAAAACGGGGACTGACATGGCCAAGAAGGCGCCACGCCGCACAGCGCAACGCATTCTCGAAGCCGCACTGGAGCTGTTCAACCGCTTCGGCGAGCCGAACGTCTCCACCACGCTGGTGGCGGGCGAGCTCAACATCAGTCCCGGCAATCTCTACTACCACTACCCCGCCAAGGAAGAGCTGATCAACAAGCTCTACGAGAGCTACGAGGCCGAGCTCAACGAGCTCCTGCATGCCAGCGAGGGCGTGCACGACGTGGAAGACGCCTGGTTCTTCATGCACAGCCTGTTCGAGCTGATCTGGCGCTACCGCTTTCTCTACCGCGACCTGAACGACCTGCTCAGCAAGAACCGGCACCTGGAGACGCAGTTCCAGCTGGTGCTGAAGAACAAGGCGCGCGCCATCCGCGTGCTCATCGCGGGGCTGAGCCGGGCCGGCCACCTCGACATCGACGCCCACGAGGTCGACACGCTGGCGCAGAGCATGGTGGTGGTGCTGACCTACTGGCTGAGCTACGAATACGTGCGCAATCCGCGCGAGGCGCTCGAACCCGCGCATGCGCAGGGCGCGCTGATGCGCGGCGGCCAGCACACGCTCCACCTGCTCGCGCCCTACCTCGGGAGAGACCAGCGGAGGCATTTGCTGACACTCAGCAACGCCTACAGCGGCGAAGATCCGGCAAGCGACGCGCCGTCGGTTGCACCCATCGATCTGGCGGCCTAGATGACCATGCCCCACCCAGACTTCAAACCGCTTTCGCTGATGTCCGCCGGCCCCGTGGCCGCGGCGGCACCGGCGGAACCCTGGACGCCGCTGCCCTACGCCGACGTGCCGCGCTACGACGCGAGCACGGCGCTGGCGCAGTGGCCGCGCCTTCATGCGGGGCACCCCTTGCCGCCGCCGGAGAGGGAACATCCGCTCGCCGACGGCTGGGCGCTGTACCACAGCGGGGAGTTCGAGCGCGCCGCCGCGCTCGGCCTGCTGCACGGACCCGAGGGGCTGGTGCTGGCCAACCAGGCCACCGCCATCTACGCCAACTATCTCGAGCCCCGCGAATCGGTGCGGCTTTCGATGTTCCGCCAGGTCATCGAACGCGCCGGCGCGCAGGCCACCGCCGAGCCCGACAACTGCCAGGCGCTTTACTGGCAGGCCTACGCGCTCGGCCGCTACAGCCAGGGCATCAGCGTGGCGCGCGCGCTGGCGCAAGGCCTGGGCAGCAAGCTCAAGGGCGCGCTCGAACGCGTGATCGAGCTGCAGCCGGACCACGCCGACGCGCACATCGCATTGGCCGCCTTCCATGCCGAGGTGATCGACAAGGTGGGCGCGCTGGTCGGGCGCATGACCTACGGCGTGCGGGCCGAAGCATCGGTCGAGCTGTTCGAGCGCGGCCTTGCGCTGAACCCCCATTCAGCCAGCGCGCTGATGGAATACGGCCGCGCGCTGCTCATGCTGCATGGCGACGCGCGCATGGGCGAGGCCACGCAGCTGTACGAAAAGGCCGCGGCGCTGGAGCCGGTGGATGCGAAGGAACGGCTGGACGTGGAACTGGCGCGGGCGGGACTCTCGGACTGACGCGGCGGACGGCTGGTACCCGCAGGTACCGCGCCACTTAAGATGCGTACTCTTCGCTTTTCAACAGACCGCCCATGTCCGACCTCAATGCCCAATTCGAAGCCGCCCAAGCCAACTCCAAGCTGCTGGCCGAGCGCCCCGACAACCCGACGCTGCTCAAGATCTATGGCCTGTTCAAGCAGGCCACCGAAGGCGACAACACCGCCAAGAAGCCCAGCTTCAGCGACATCGTCGCCCGCGCCAAGTGGGACGCATGGACCGCGCAAAAGGGCTTGAGTGCCGATGAGGCCAAGCAGAAGTACATCGATCTGATCGAGTCGCTGCGGAACTAGGCTCTCCCCAGTCTTCGCGCACTTCGTGTCGCTTCGCCAACCCCTACCGGGGGCAACACCAGCGGCCCGGCAAAGCCGGTTCCGCGATGTTTCACGAAGGAGATCCGACGATCCCGCGTTCGTGGAGCGCGGCGATCTGCTCTGCGCTCAGGCCGATCTCCTTCAGCACGGCATCGGTGTCCGCGCCTAGCGCAGGCGCGTTGTGCCGGTGGCCGGCCGGCGTGAGCGACAGCTTGGGCACGAAGCCCGGCACGGCCAGCGTGCTGCCGTCCGCCATGCGCACCTGCTGCAGCATGCCGCGCGCGGCGTAGTGCGGGTCGGCCGCAATGTCGGCGATGGTGTAGATGCGGCCGGCCGGCACGTGCGCCGCATCGAGTGCGGCAAGCACCTCGTCGACCGTGCGCTGCGCGGCCCAATCGCCAATGGCGGCATCGAGCATTTCCACCTGCGTCACCCTGCCGGTGTTGCCGGCCAGCGCCGGATCGGCGGCGAGGTCCGGCCGGCCGATGCATTCCATCAGCCGGCGGAAGATGCTGTCGCCGTTGCCCGCCACGATGGCATAGCCGCCGTCGGCGCAGCGGTAGGCGTTGGTGGGTGCAATGCCGGGCAACGCGCTGCCGGCCGCCTCGCGCACCGCACCGAACGCGCTGTATTCGGGCAGCAGGCTTTCCATGCAGTTGAAGACGGCCTCGTAGAGCGCCACGTCCACCACTTGCCCCCTGCCTTTGGGATATTCGGCGCTCACCGTGGCGTGGCGGTGCTGCATGGCCATGAGCACGCCGATCACGCCGTGCAATGAAGCCAGCGTGTCGCCGATGGAAACGCCCACCCGCACCGGCACGCGCCCCGGTTCGCCCGTGAGGTGGCGCAGCCCGCCCATGGCCTCGGCCACCACGCCGAAGCCCGGGCGGTCGCGGTAGGGGCCGGTCTGGCCGTAGCCGCTGATGCGCAGCATCACGAGCGCAGGGTTCGCGGCCAGGAGCTCGTCGGGCCCCAGGCCCCAGCCTTCCATTGCGCCGGGGCGGAAGTTCTCGATCAGCACGTCGGCCTCGGCGGCCAGCTGCCGCACGATGGCCTGTGCCTCGGCCTGGCGCAAGTCGAGCGCCAGCGAGCGCTTGTTGCGCGACTGCACCTGCCACCAGACCGAGGTGCCGTCTTTCAGCAGCCGCCACGTGCGCAGCGGATCGCCCGCCCCGGGCGGCTCGATCTTGATGACCTCGGCGCCGAAATCGGCCAGCGTGCGTGCCGCGAAAGGCCCGGCGATGAGCTGCCCGAGCTCGACGACCTTGAGGCCGGCCAAGGGGCCGGCGGCTGTTGGCCCGGCGGGCGAAGAAGAGGTGTTGGTCATGACGCCCGAGTGTGCCGTGGCGCCGGGCAGCGCTCGTGGGGCGGGAAAACACCTATGAATTCTTGACACGGCCTCTCCCGTGTTTTCCGCAGTGCAGCAATCGCACCGCAAGAAGCGCTCTCCCCGAGGAGAAAGGGGCTTGCTGCACCGCAATGCCTTCTCGTTGCGGCTCGCTTGAAAGTCAAAAAAGTATCAATCTCGGCTTCTATCTCTGGTTGTGGACGTCCGGGGCGATTCGTACAGTCCGCCCACTGCCATACGCTGCAAGCCACAACAAGGAGACGAGAAAACGCCATGCAACCCGATCTGGAAATCGTCGAAGTCCGCGGAGATGAATCGTTCACCGCCTGGGCCCACGGCTATCCGTATCGCACGGTGCGCTGGCATTTCCATCCCGAGTACGAAATCCAGCTGATCGTGGAAACGCGCGGCGTGTACTTCGTGGGCGACCACGTCGGCCACTTCGAGCCGGGCAACCTGGTGCTGATGGGCCCCGACCTGCCGCACAACTGGATCAGCGACGTGCCCGCGGGCCAGAATGTCGAGCGGCGCGGTATCGTGATCCAGTTTCCGGCCGGGCTGGTCGACCGAATGGCGGGCACCTTTCCGGAGTTCGCCCGCATCGGCCCGCTGCTGGCCGAGGCCGGCTCGGGCCTTCTCTTCTCGGCGGAAACAGCCATCACGGCCAAGCCGATCATGGAAGCGCTGCTCGAAGCACGCGGACTGCGGCGGGTGATCCTGCTGCTGTCGCTGCTCGAATTGCTGGAGGGCAGCAATGATCGCCAGCGGCTCGCGAGCCCGGCGTTCAAGCCCGATCCCAAGGCCTTCATGTCGCACGCCATCAACAACGTGCTGGCGCACATCGCGGCCAACCTGGGCGACGACCTGCGCGAGCCGATGCTGGCCGAGCTGGTGGGCCAGAGCCCGAGCGCCTTCTCGCGCTCTTTCCGCAAGCACACGGGCCAGTCGTTCGTGCGCTATGTGAACCGCCTGCGCATCAGCCGCGCCTGCGAGCTGCTCACCAGCAGCGAAAAACCGGTGCTCGACGTCTGCATGGACGTGGGCTTCAACAACGTGTCGAACTTCAACCGCCAGTTCCTGCTGCACAAGCGCATGCCGCCGACCAAGTTCCGCAGTTTCCATCGCATGCAGGCCGCGGCCTCGCGTGCGGCAAATCCGCCGTAGCCGGCTTTCCTCCCCGTTCCCGTGTCCTCATCGGCGCGGCGCCTCGAGCGCCGCGGGGGGGGGCCTTTGCCCGAGTTTTTCGACAGCCATCACAAACCAGGAGACACAGCACCATGAAGAATCTTTTCAAAGCCACCGCCGTCCTTGCCGCGCTGGTCTGCGGCGCCTCCGCCGCGCAGGCGCAAGCCCCCAAGCAGCCGCTGCGCATCGGCATGACTTTCCAGGAGCTGAACAACCCCTACTTCGTGACGATGAAGCAGGCGCTCGAGGAAGCCGCGGCCAGCATCGGCGCAACCGTGGTCACCACCGACGCGCGGCATGACGTGTCCAAGCAGATCGGCGACGTGGAAGACATGATCCAGAAGAAGATCGACATCCTGCTGCTGAACCCGACCGACTCCACCGGCGTGCAGTCGGCGGTGCGCTCGGCCAAGAAGGCAGGCGTGATCGTGGTGGCGGTCGATGCCAATGCGCAGGGGCCGGTCGATTCGTTCGTGGGCTCGAAGAACCTCGATGCGGGCCGCCTGGCCTGCGAATACCTGGCGAAGAACATCGGAGAGAAAGGCGACGTGGCCATTCTCGACGGCATTCCGGTCGTGCCGATCCTGGAGCGCGTGAAGGGCTGCCGCGAAGCGCTGGCCAAGTACCCCGGCATCAAGGTGGTGAGCACGCAGAACGGCAAGCAGGAGCGCGCCACCGCGCTCACCGTGACCGAGAACATCCTGCAGGCCAACAAGGACCTGAAGGGCATCTTCAGCGTGAACGACGGTGGCTCGATGGGCGCGCTCGCCGCCATCGAGGCCAGCGGCAAGGACGTGAAGCTCGCGAGCGTGGACGGCGCACCCGAAGCCATCAAGGCCATGCAGAAGCCCAACTCGAAATTCATTGCCACCACCGCGCAATACCCGCGCGACCAGATCCGCCTGGCCATCGGCATTGCGCTGGCCAAGAAGTGGGGCGCCAACGTGCCGGCCGCGGTGCCGGTGGACGTGAAGCTGATCGACGCCGAGGGCGCGAAGACCTTCAGCTGGTAACCCGCGCCGGCCATGAGCTCCCCCGCAGAAGAAGGCCTCGAGATGCTCCGGCTGGAAGGCGTGTCCAAGCGCTTTCCGGGCGTGAAGGCGCTCTCGGGCATCGACCTGTCGATCCGCAAGGGCGAGGTGCACGCGCTGCTCGGCGAGAACGGTGCGGGCAAGTCGACGCTGATGAAGATCCTCGGCGGCATCTACCAGGCCGATGAGGGCCGCATCTTCATCGACGGCCGCGAGCGGCAGTTCGCGGGCTACGGCGACGCGATCGCGGCGGGCGTGGGCATCATCTTCCAGGAGTTCAGCCTCATTCCGTACCTGAACGCGGTGGAGAACATTTTTCTCGGCCGCTATCTGAAGAACCGGTTCGGGCTGCTCGACAGGGCCGCCATGAAGCGCTCCGCACAGTCGATCTTCGAGGAGCTGGGCGTGCAGATCGACCTCGACGTGCCGATCTGCCGGCTCTCGGTGGCGCAGCAGCAGTTTGTCGAAATCGGCAAGGCACTGTCGCTGAAGGCGCGGCTGCTGGTGCTCGACGAGCCGACCGCCACGCTCACGCCCAATGAGGCCGGGCATCTGTTCAAGATCATGCGGGAGCTGCGCGCCAAGGGCGTGGCGATGATCTTCATCTCGCACCACCTGGATGAGATCTTCGAGGTGTGCGACCGCATCAGCGTGCTGCGCGACGGCGCGAATGCAGGGCATGCGGAGGTGGGCGCGACCGATGTGAACGCGCTGGTCGAGATGATGGTCGGCCGCAAGATCGAGCACAACTTTCCGCCCAAGCCGGTGCCCGCGCCGCGCGGGCGCAAGGTGCTCGAGGTGCCGGAGATCCAGCTCGCCAAGGGCGGGCCGGTGAACAGCTTCGATTTGCACGAAGGCGAAATTCTTGGCTTTGCAGGGCTCGTAGGCTCGGGCCGCACCGAACTCGCGCTCGGAATGATGGGCGCCGACCGCGTGCACCGCAAGACGGTGCTGCGCAACGGAAAGCCGGTGCGGCTCAATGACCCGACGCAGGCGCTGGAGAACGGCATCGGCCTGCTGCCCGAAAGCCGAAAGGTTGAGGGGCTGATCACCGACTTCACGATCCGCTTCAACATCTCGATGAACAACCTGGGCAAGCACAAGAGCGCCGGGCTGGTGAGCCAGAAGTCGGAGAAGCAGTCGGCCGCCGAGCTCTCGAAGCGTGTGGGCGTGAAGGCACCGAGCATCGAAACGCGCGTTGCCACGCTCTCGGGCGGCAACCAGCAAAAGGTGGTGATTGCGCGCTGGCTTGACCACGATTGCGAAGTGCTGATCTTCGACGAGCCCACGCGCGGCATCGACGTGGGCGCGAAGGCCGAGATCTACAGCCTGATGCGCGACCTCACGCAGCAGGGCAAGGCCATCATCATGATTTCGAGCGAGCTGCCCGAGATCGTGGGCATGTGCGACCGCGTCGCTGTGTTTTCGGGCGGGGCCATCGTGGCCACGCTCGAGGGCGACTCCATCAACTCCGGCGACATCATGCGCCACGCAACGACAGGGGGCACGCAATGAATGCAACCGCCATCCACCCCACACCGCCCACACCCGACGGCGGGCTCTTCACCCAGCTGCGCCGCTCCACGGCCTTTCTGCCGCTGGTCGGCCTGGTCGCGATCTCGGTCTTCATGATCGTTGCGACCGACAACTTTCTCTCCTGGGGCAACCTGCAGAACATTGCACTGCAGTCGTCGATCAACGCGATCATCGCGGTGGGCATGACAGCGGCCATTCTCACCGGCGGCATCGATCTCTCGGTGGGCGCGGTGGTGGCCCTCTCAGGCACGCTGGCCTCGGGAATGATGGTTCAGTTCGGCCTGCCGCCGATGCTTGCGGTGCCGCTCGGGCTGGCGGTGGGCGTGGTGATCGGCCTCTTCAACGGGTATTGCGTGGCCTACCTTCGCATGCCGCCCATCATCGTGACGCTGGCCACGATGGGCATTGCACGCGGCATCGCACTCATCTACACCGGCGGCTATCCGATCGACGGGTTGCCCGATTCGTTCGCCTTTCTCGGCGGCGGCGTGCTGGCGGGCATCAAGGTGCCGATCCTCATCATGCTGGCCACCTACCTGGTTGCCTATGTGTTGCTCAACATGGCGCCGTTCGGCCGCTATGTGTATGCCATCGGCGGCAATGAGGAAGCGACGCGGCTCTCGGGCGTGCGCGTGTCGCGCTACAAGCTGCTGGTGTATGCGCTGAGCGGTTTCACCGCAGCCGTGGCCGGCATCGTGCAGGCGGCGCGCGTCACGAGCGGGCAGCCGGGCGTGGGCGTGGGCTTCGAACTCGACGCCATCGCGGCGGTGGTGATGGGCGGCACGTCCATTGCCGGCGGGCGCGGCGCCATCGTGGGCACGCTGGTCGGCGCGCTGCTTCTGGGCGTGCTGAACAACGGACTCAACATGATCGGCGTGTCGCCGTACCTGCAATTGATCATCAAGGGCGGCATTGTCTTGCTCGCCATCTTCATCAGCCGAGAAGCCAAACGCTGACTCACCGTTCTTGCTCCTTCCCCTTCTGGGGGAAGGCTGGGATGGGGGCAGGCAGGGCGTGCCCAGTAGTGACGCCGCTTGCCCCCACCCCTGCCCTCCCTCGGAAGGGGAGGGAGAAAACCCACCCCAACACAACCTCTGACCACAAGGAACCCATGTCGTACCAAAAACTCCAGCCCGGCGCATCGGGCGCGATCGGAAAGCTCGCCGCCATGCAGGCCGTCGTCTGCCACGGCCCGAAGGACTACCGGCTCGAAACCGTCGACGTGCCCACCATCGGCCCGAACGAGCTGCTGATCTCCATCGCCGCCTGCGGCATCTGCGCCTCCGACTGCAAATGCCATTCGGGCGCAAAGATGTTCTGGGGCGGCGACGGCCAGCCCTCGTGGGTCAAGGCACCCGTGGTCCCCGGCCATGAATTCTTCGGCTACGTGGAGGCACTCGGCGAAGGCGCAGCCGAGCACTTTGGCGTGGAGAAAGGCGACCGTGTGATTGCCGAGCAGATCGTGCCTTGCGACAAGTGCCGCTTCTGCACTTCGGGCAAATACTGGATGTGCGAAGTGCACAACATCTTCGGCTTCCAGCGCATCGTGGCCGACGGCGGCATGGCCGACTACATGCGCCTGCCGCCGACCTCGCGCGTGCACAAGATTCCCGACGGCATTTCGCTGGAGGACGCGGCCATCATCGAGCCGCTCTCGTGCGCGATCCACACGGTGAACCGCGGCGACATCCAGCTCGACGACGTGGTGGTGATTGCGGGCGCCGGCCCGCTCGGTCTGATGATGGTGCAGGCGGCGGCGCTCAAGACGCCGAAGAAGCTGATCGTGATCGACCTCGTGCCCGAGCGGCTCGCGCTCGCGAAGCAGTTCGGCGCCGACGTGACGATCAACCCGAAGACCGAGAACGCCGATGCGGTCGTCAAGGGCCTGACCGAGGGCTACGGCTGCGATGTCTACATCGAGACCACGGGCGCGCCCATCGGCGTGACGCAGGGGCTGGACATGATCCGCAAGCTCGGCCGTTTTGTCGAGTTCAGCGTGTTCGGCTCGGAGACGAGCGCCGACTGGTCGATCATCGGCGACCGCAAGGAGCTCGACGTGCGCGGCGCGCACCTGGGGCCCTACTGCTACCCGATTGCCATCGACCTGCTGGCGCGCGGGCTCGTCACCTCCAAGGGCATCGTGACGCACGACTTTCCGTTGACCGAGTGGGAGCGCGCCTTCAAACTGGCCAACTCCCTCGATTCGATCAAGGTGCTGCTCAAGCCGCAGCCCAGGTCCTGAAGGACGGTGTTGCTATGAAGTACGTGATCGGCGTCGACATCGGCACGCAGAGCACCAAGTGCCTGCTGGTCGGCATCGACGGCAAGGTGCTTTCGCAAAGCAGCGTGGCCTACCAGCCGGAAACGCCGAAGCCGCTGTGGGCGCAGCAAGACTGCGAGGTGTGGTTCGATGCAGTGTGCGAAAGCGTGCGCGCCTGCGTCGCGAAGAGCGGCATCGCGCCAGCCGATATTGCCGCCATGTGCGTGAGCAGCCTCTACGGCGGCGCGGGCATCCCGGTAGACGAGGCGATGCAGCCGCTGCACCCGTGCCTGATCTGGATGGACCGCCGCGCCACCGCAGAGGTCGACGCGGTGAACGCGACCGTCGATGTGGCGCGGCTGCAAGCGATTACCGGCAACGGCATCGACAGCTACTACGGCTTCACCAAGATGCTGTGGATTCGCGAGCACCTGCCCGAGGTATGGGCGAAAACACGCTACTTCCTGCCGCCCAACAGTTATGTCAACTGGCGGCTCACGGGCGAACTCGCGGTCGACCACAGCTCGGCCGGCAACATCGGCGGTGTGTACGACGCGGCGCAGCGCAGCTGGTCGGAAGAAGCACTCGGCATGCTCGGCATCTCGGCGCGCATGATGCCGCCGCGCCTGGTCGAATCGAGCGACGTGGTCGGCGGCCTGAACGCCGAATGGGCCGCCAAGCTGGGCCTCGCCCAAGGCATGCCGCTCATGGCCGGCGGCGTGGATGCGGCCGTGGCAACTTTCTGCGCCGGCGTCACCGGCAGCGGCGATCACGTCGCGACGATCGGAACCAGCATGTGCTGGGGCTTCGTGAGCCCCACGGTGGATGCGCGCCACAAGCTCATCACCATGCCTCATGTGTACCGCGGCGCGGACCGCAGCTATGTGTTCGGCGGCGCCATCACAGCGGGCGCAGCCGTCACGTGGTTCCGCGAGACCTTCTGCCAGGCCGAAATGGCCGAAGCCGCGCGCACGGGCGAGGACGCGCATGCACTGATCGAACGCAAGGCCGTCGACGTGCCGCCCGGCGCGGAAGGCCTGGTCTTCCTGCCCTACATGATGGGCGAGCGCAGCCCCATCTGGGATGCACAAGCCAAGGGCGCGTTCATCGGCCTCTCCCTCGCGCACAGCCGCGCGCACCTGTATCGCGCGGTGCTCGAGGGCGTGAGCTTCGCGCTGCAGCACAACATCGAGGCAAGCCGGCAAAGCGAACAACCGCTGGACGACCGACTGATCGTGGTCGGTGGCGCCGCGCATTCGGACCTCTGGATGCAGATCGTGGCGGACATCACGGGCTACCCGGTGTTCACCATCGAGGAAGAAGTCGAGGCGGCTCTCGGCGCTGCAATGCTCGCGGCGCTTGGTGCGGGTCTGGTGGATGCCGCGGCTGCGGAGCGCGGCTGGGTCACGCTGGTGGAACGCGCGCGGCCGCAACCTGAAGTGCAGGCGATCTATCGCAAGCGCTTCGATATCTACAAATCTCTTTATCCCGCATTGCGTGATGCGATGCATGGGCTGACGTGAAATCTTGCTCTTCGGTTTGTTGCGTTGGGGGTCATTCAGGGCGCGCTCCCGCCGACGGGGTACCTTGCTCCGCGAATGTCCCCCGCCCTTCGGGCTCCTCCTTTATTTCGCTGCGCAAGGCACCCCGCCAGCGGGAGCGTTGCAAAGAGCGGTCGTTGTTCAGCGGAACACCAGCGGCGTGCCCCAGTGCACAGGGCATCGGGTGCTCCCCGCAGCGAAATAAAGGAGGAGCCGAAGGCGGGGGACAT
Source organism: Variovorax sp. S12S4 (assembly GCF_023195515.1). Taxonomy (NCBI): domain Bacteria; kingdom Pseudomonadati; phylum Pseudomonadota; class Betaproteobacteria; order Burkholderiales; family Comamonadaceae; genus Variovorax; species Variovorax sp. S12S4. Next base: position 2,096,561 of record NZ_JALPKR020000002.1, on the reverse strand, counting down.
TCGCGGAGGGGAGTACCCGGTGGCCTTTGCACACGCCCCGAATGCATTCCAGCGCACACCACAGTAAACAACCATCATGAAAACCTCCTTCGACTTCTCCGCCAAACGCGCCCTCGTGACCGGCGCCAGCAGCGGCATCGGCCGCACAGTAGCCATACGGCTCGCACAATCAGGCGCATCGGTAACAGCCGTGGGCCGCAATGCCTCGGCACTCGATGCCCTGCACACAGAAGCCGGTTGCACCCCACTGGTGATCGACGTCGAAGATACGGCCGCACTGGAACGAGAACTCGCAGCGTTGCCAGCCTTCGATCTCGTGGTGAACTGCGCCGGTATCGCATTGCTCGAATCGGCGTTCGACTTCCAGCCCAAGAATTTCGATGCCGTGATGGCCGTCAACGCGCGCGCCGCCGCGCTGGTGGCCTCGCGCTGCGGCAAGGCGATGGTCTCGGCCGGCGTGCGCGGCAGCATCGTCAATGTGTCGAGCCAGGCTTCGCTGGTCGCGCTCGATGCGCATCTTTGCTACTGTGCGTCGAAGGCTGCCATGGATGCGATCACGCGTTCGCTGTGCCTTGAGTTTGGGCCCCACGGCATTCGCGTGAACAGCGTGAACCCGACCGTCACGCTCACGCCCATGGCCGAGCAGGCCTGGGCTGATCCCGCAAAGAGCGCGGCTGCGCTCAGGAATATTCCGCTGGGGCGGTTTGCGCAGGTCGACGAAGTGGTGGCGCCGGTCTTGTTTCTGCTCTCCGATGGCGCATCGATGATCAGCGGTGCGGCGCTGCCGGTCGACGGCGGCTACACCATCGTCTGAAGCTGCTGCGGCTAAGAGCCGTCAGGCAAAGCGGCTCTTGCCGCCGGGCGCGTCGAGCAGCGCGTCGAGCAGCGCGTCGAGGTTCTTCGCAATTTTCTGCTCGATCTGGTCGCTGAAGCTGCTGAACAAAAAACCCAGCGTGGCCTCCAGCGTCAACGTGGTGGCCGTGACCTCCACGGTGCCGTCGATGCCGGCGCGGCTGAACTGCGCAACATCGTGGGTCTCGCCTTCGGTGTAGGTGCATTCCAGGCCGTAGTCCTGCTCGACCTGTTGCATCCATTGGCGTGCGACTTCGCGTGCGCCGGCAATGCCCAGCGCGTGGTTTCGTTCGATATGGATGTCAGGCACCGTGATCTCCGTGGTTGTCTTGGTTCTTGTGGATGGAATTGTTCGTCTGCAGGACGCCGGTGGCCGTCTGCAATGCGTGGCGCCGTTCTTCCACGGACGGCAGCGCGGCAATGCGGCGCACCTCCTTGTAGAAGCGCGGCCAGTTGCGCCCTTCGCGGTCGAACAGCGCCTCGAAGCCGGGCACCAGGTCGTCGTAGGCGCCCTGGGCTGCAAAGGTCGCGTTGTTGGCTCGGGCCACCCAAAGGTCGTACGCACCCTGGCGCGGGCCTTGCCATTCTGCGCGCAGCCGGGCGTAGCGCTCGCGAAAGTCGTCCATCGCCGCCTTTTTCATGGCGCCGACTGCCGTCCAGTCGCCAGCCTTGGCCTGCGCGGATTCGTACACCTGGTTGAGCGCTCGGCGCGTGTTGAGGGCCAGCGCGCGGAACTGCTGGCGCTGCGCATCGAAGCGCGCATATTCGCTGCGCGCCGCTTCGCTGGCTTCGCGCTGCAGCCACAGAGCGCCGCCGATGCGCTCCACCGCCGTGGCGTACGACTCGTTGAAGACCGTGTCGCCGGGCACGTAGAGCACCTGGTGCGCGAGTTCATGAAACACGATGCGCGCCAGCTCGCCTTCGGGGTAGCCGATGAAGGTGGAAAGCAGCGGGTCGCCACCGGCCCAGTTCATCCAGCCCAGCGTGGAATATGCCGGCACGGGGTAGACGGCGGTTTCCAGGCCCTTGGCGCTTTGTGCCTCGGCTTCGGCCTTGGCCGCAGCCTCGTCGTAATAGCCGCGATACCCCACGCAGCCGGCCACCGGAAAGCACCAGTTCTTGAGCGTGAGCGAATACGGCGGCGCGGCCACCACGTTCCACACCGCGGCGCGGCGGCGCAGGTCGGCGTACGAGGTGTAGCTGGGGTTGTCGGGCAGCGCCAGTTCGGTCACGGCAAAGCGGCGGATGCGCTGCGCGAGTTCGAGCTTGGCTTTCAGCGGCTCGGAAACAGCCGGGTCGGCCAGCCACTCGGGCACCGGCTTGGCGGCCCGCATGATGCCGATGTGGCCGCTTGCCGATTGCCAGTAGTAGCCGAGGTCGGCGCAGCCGCCGAGCAACAGCAGCGCGCCGGCCAGCGCGAATACGGGGGCAGCCCTCACCCCAACCCTCTCCCGGAGGGAGAGGGAGCAATACGCTCCACTTCGACCAGGCAGTCATAGAAGGTCGGGCCGCGGCCGATGTCGGTCAGGCGCTGGCTGGTGAGCTGGTTGACGTTGGTGCCGTCCATGCCGAGCTTGCGCCACCAGATGCCCATGCCGTGCACCACGCCGGGCCGCGCGCGGCGCGAGACTTCGGCGCGGCAGCGGTGCTCGCCGCGGCTGTTGAACACGCGCACCGTGGCGCCGTTCTCGATGCCTCGCGCGGCGGCGTCCGCCTCGTGGATCTCGAGCAGCGGCTCGCCTTCGATGGCGCGCAGGCTCGTCACGTTGACGAAGGTCGAGTTGAGAAAGTTGCGCGCCGGCGGCGAAATCATTGCCAACGGAAATTCGGCCGAGCCGCCCGCCGGCTCGTAGTTGGGCACGTGGTCGGGCAACCCGTCCATGCCCTGCGCCTGCAGCCGTGCGCTGAAGAATTCGCAGCGGCCCGAAGGCGTCGGAAACTTGCCGTCGGCAAAAGGCGCTTCGGGCAGCGGCAGGCTGGTGAAGCCTTGCGCGAGCAGCTCTTCGTAGTCGATGGCGCCGGGCGCAAAAGCGGTGCGGCACAAGGTCTCGTCGTCTTCGGAGAAGCAGGGTTCGTCGAAACCCATGCGGCGCGCCAGCTCGCGGAAGATCCATGCGTTGCTGCGCGCCTCGCCGCGCGGCGCAACCGCGGGGCGGTTCAGCAGCACGTCGGTGTGGCCATAGCTGCAGTGGATGTCCCAATGCTCGAGCTGGGTGGTGGCGGGCAGCAGGTAGTCGGCGTAGTCGGCGGTGTCGGTCTGGAACTGCTCCAGCACCACGGTAAAGAGGTCTTCGCGCGCAAAGCCCGCCACCACCTTGCCCGACTCGGGCGCCACCGCGACCGGGTTGCTGTTGTAGACCACGATGGCCTTCACCGGCTTGGCCTCGTCGAGCAGCGCGTCGCCGATGGTGCTCATGTTGACGGTGCGCGGCTGGCGCCCGGCAAGCAGGTCGGGCCGCTGCAGCGCGGCGCGGTCGGCCGGAAAGTGGCCCGAACTGCTCAGCAGAAGCCCGCCCGCGCGGTCGCGCCAGGCGCCCACCAGCGCGGGCAGGCAGGCAATGGCGCGCGCCGCGTTGCCGCCGCCGCGCACGCGCTGCATGCCGTAGTTCAGCCGAATGGCGGCCGGCTTGGTGGTGCCGTAGGCCTGCGCCAGCGCCACGATCTGCGCCTCGGGCACGCCGCACACGGCGGCGGCGCGCGACGGCGGCCATTGCAGGGCGCGCTCGCGCAGCTGCTCCCAGCCCAGGGTGTGGTTGGCAATGTAGTCGTGGTCGAGCCAGTCGTGCACGATGAGTTCGTGCATCAGCGCCAGGGCCAGCGCCGCATCGGTGCCGGGCAGCAGGGCGATGTGCTCGTCGCACTTGTCGGCGGTTTCGGTCTTGCGCGGGTCGATGCACACCAGCCGCGCCCCGGCGCGCCGGGCAGCCTGCGCATGGCGCCAGAAGTGCAGGTTGCTCGCAATGGAGTTGCTGCCCCAGATCAGGATGAGCTTTGCCTCGGCGAAAAACTCGATCCGCATGCCGATCTTGGCGCCCAGGGTGTAGACCATCGCCTCGCCGCCGGCCATGGAGCAAATGGTGCGGTCCAGCAGCGTCGCGCCCAGCTTGTGGAAAAAACGACGGTCCATGGACTCGCCCTGCACAAGACCCATGGTGCCTGCGTAACTATAAGGCACAATTGTTTCTGGATCTGTCTGCAATGCACGGAGATGCGCGGCGATGTCGTCAAGAGCGGCGTCCCAGCTTACGGGTTCGAACTGGCCGCTGCCTTTGGGACCGATGCGTTTCATGGGCTGCACGAGGCGCTCGGCATGGCTGTTGCGCTCGATGTAGCGTGAAACCTTGGTGCAAAGGACGCCGCCGGTGTGCGAATGGGCCGGATTGCCCTGCAGCTTTACGGCCACGCCGTCTGTGACGGTGGTGACCAGCGCGCAGGTGTCCGGACAGTCGTGCGGGCAAGCGCCCAGGACCGTGGAAGTTTCGGTGGGGAGAACAGCAGTTGTAGAGACCGGGGCATCGTCCATCCGGCAAGTCTAAAGTTTTCCGGGTAGTGCGCGGCATTGCGCAAGAGGTTTTCACCATGATGAATCGCAGACATTTTTCACTGGCCACCGGCGCGGCGGCGCTGGGTGGCTTCCAGCTGGCCAGGGCCCAAGGCGACACGCCGCTGGTTCTGGGTCAATCGGCCCCCTTCACCGGCCCGGCCGCTCAGCTCGGCATTCAGTTTCACCAGGGTGCCAAGCTGTTCCTGGACCAATACAACGCCCAGGCCGGCCGCCGCCAGGTGGTGATCAAGAACCTGGACGACGGCTATGAGCCCGACCGCTGCGCGGCCAACACGCAGAAGCTGATCGAGGAAGACGTGTTCGCGCTGTTCGGCTACATCGGCACCCCCACCAGCATGGCGGCGCTGCCGCTCGCGGTGAAGGACAAGGTGCCCTTCATCGCGCCGTTCACCGGCGCCATGTCGCTGCGCGAGCCGTTCCAGAAGAACGTATTCCACCTGCGCGCCTCGTACAACGACGAGACCGCGCTCATCGTGAAGCAGCTCACGCACCTGCACCTGAAGAAGATCGCGGTTTTCTACCAGAACGACGCCTACGGCAAGGCCGGTCTCGACGGCGTGACCCTGGCGCTTTCGCAGCAGGACCTCAAGCCGGTGGCGCTGGCCACGGTGGAGCGCAACTCGGTCGACGTGGCCTCGGCCGTGAAGAGCATCGTGGCGGCGCGCCCCGACGCGGTGGTTCAGGTCGGTGCCTACAAGGCATGCGCGGCTTTCATTCGCGAGGCCCGCAAGGCCGGCTACGGCGGCACCTTCTTCAATGTGTCTTTCGTGGGTACCCAGGCGCTGGCCGACGAGCTCGGCAAGGGCGGCGCGGGCGTGATGGTGACGCAGGTGGTGCCCTCGCCCTACAACCCCGCCAACGCGATCACGCGCGAATTCAGCGACGCGGTCAAGAAGGCCGGCGCCGCGGCGAGCGCCAATTTCTCGAGCATGGAAGGCTACCTTGCCGCCAAGGTGCTGACCGAGGGCTTGCGGCGCGCGCCGGGCAAGGTCTCGCGCGACGGCCTCATCGCGGGGCTGGAGAGCATCGACCGCCAGCAGTTCGGCGGCTTCGAGGTGTCGTTCTCTCCCAAGAACCACGTCGGCTCGAAGTTCGTCGAGCTGTCGATGATCACCGCGGACGGCAAGATCAGGACCTGACCACCGGGGCATCGCGCCCCGCTTCTTGCGTCAGCTGCTCAAGCCGTCCACGGCCTGGAACATGGCCTGGCGGGCCTGGCTGACCACCTGGCCGCGCCAGGCGTCGGTGTCGGTATAGAAGGCATCGCGCATTCGCGCCCGAATGCCGTCGGCCAGCTCGGCTGGCGCTTCAGGGTGCTTGTGCAGCCAGTGGTCGGCGCGCAGGGCGCCCAGAACGTCGAGCATCGGCAGCGTGCCGTATTCGAGCGCAATGCCGGTGTATTCGGCCTGCGGGCATTCCTGGTACACCGCTTCGCTGATGAGGCCGCTCAGCAGCGCCGAGGTCGACGAGCCGTCGTAGATCGACGTCACCGGCGCCGCGGGCGCGCCCCACCAGGCATTGGCGCGCGCGTAGGCCGCCTTGTTATCCCGTCCCGCGAAGATGCGTTCGCCGATGCCGTTCGGCCCGAGCCCGGTGTGCAGGTCGATCCAGCCCAGCCGGCGCGTGCCGGCCGCATGGCGGCGCAGCACATTGCGCAGCGTCTTGTTGCTCCAGGTTGGCGCCTTGCCGCCAAAGAACAGCCCGTCGTCAAACTGGTATTGACCGCCGGTGACGGCCGCCTGGAAAGCAGCGACACCATGTTTCTCGATCCATTGATCGACCGCGGCCTGGTTCTCGGGCGTGGGCGGCCAGGCGTCGGGCAATAGCAGCGGATGCAGCTTGGCATAGGCCTGGTTGACCGGCAGCGGCTGCGAGAAATCGACGAAATTGCGGTTCAGGTCGACATTCTCTTGCGTGACGCGCCGCCCGTATGAAAAGCCGTGCGGATTGAGCGCGTGCACGTACAGCACCGCAACACCCTGCGCCTTGGCCTTCTCGCGCCATTCGGCGTCGTGCAGAGCGAACACCTGCACGCCGCTGCCGCAATGGCCCTCCACGCCATGGCAGGCGCTGGAGACGATCAGCAGGCGCTCCGCATTCGCATCGCCGTCGAGCGCCACGTCCATCGAAAGCTCTTCGCCGTCCTGCCCCTTGTCCGGATGCGCATGCGGCTCGACTGTGAGGCCCGCGCTCACGCAGGCCTGCAGGAATTTCTGGCGCGCCTGGGCGTAGCGCGGCGAAAACGCCTCCCCGATGCCGATCAAGATGCGTTTCCTCCGGGCTTCAGGAACTGCTCGGCCAGTTGCACCCAGCAGGTGGCGCCCAAGGGAATGAGGTCGTCGTTGAAGTCGTAGCTCGCGTTGTGCAGCGTGCACGGCCCTTCGCCGTGGTGCACGTCGCGGTGCGAACCGTCGCCGTTGCCGATGAAGGCATAGGCGCCCGGCTTGGCCTGCAGCATGAAGGCGAAGTCTTCCGAGGTCATGGCGGGTTCCTGCCGCAGCACGTTTTCCGCGCCGACGATGCCGCCCATCACGCGGCGCGCGAAGTCGGCCTCGGCCTCGGTGTTGACGGTCGGCGGGTAGTAGCGCTCGAAGCGGAAGTCGCAGGTCGCGTCGTGCGCCGCGCAGATGTGATCGGCAATCTTCTTCATGCGCGCCTCGATCATGTCGAGCACCTCGATGGAGAAGGTACGCACGGTGCCCGTCAACTCGCAGTTGTCGGGAATCACGTTGTTGGTTTCGCCCGCGTGGATGGTGGTGACCGAGATCACGGCCGAATCGGTCGGCTTCATCTTGCGCGTGAGAATGGTCTGGAAGGCCTGCACGATCTCGCAGGCGATCGGCACCGGGTCGATGCCGGTCTGCGGCAGCGCGGCATGGCCGCCCTTGCCGATCACGTTGACATAGAACTTGTTGCCCGACGCCATTACCGGGCCCGGGCTCACCGCGAACTGGCCGGCCTTCATGCCGGGCCAGTTGTGCATGCCGAACACGGCGTCCATGGGGAACTGCTCGAAGAGCCCTTCCTTGATCATTTCGCGCGCGCCGCCGCCGCCCTCTTCGGCCGGCTGGAAGATCAGGTACACCGTGCCGTCGAAGTTGCGGTTCTTCGCCAAGTGCTGCGCCGCGGCCAGCAGCATGGCGGTGTGGCCGTCGTGCCCACAGGCGTGCATCTTGCCGTGGTGCTTGCTGGCATGGGCGAAGGTGTTGAGCTCAGTGACGGGCAGCGCGTCCATGTCGGCGCGCAGGCCGACGGCGCGGCTGCTGGTGCCGTTCTTGACGATGCCCACCACGCCGGTGGTGCCCAGGCCCCGGTGAATGGGAATGCCCCATTCCGTGAGCTTGCCTGCCACCACATCGGCGGTGCGGACTTCTTCAAAGCAGAGTTCGGGGTGGGCGTGAAGGTCACGCCGCACGGCGGCGATGCCGGCCGCCTGCGTGACGAGCGAATCGATGAGTTTCATGGGGCACAGTCTAGGCTTTGCGGCACCACCGCAAAGACCGTGCCGGGTAATTACGCACTCCCCCAGGCTTCGCGCACTTCGTGTCGCTTCTCCCTCCCCCTCGCCGGGGGCAACACCAGCGGCCCGGCAAAGCCGGTTCCGCGGTGTTCCCCGCAAAGACTCAGCGCCCCATGCTCTTCAGGTAGTCGGCGCGCGCGGCAATCGCCGTGTCGGTGAAGTCGGTGAAAACGCCGTCCACGCCGAGCTTGTAATAGATCGCGTACTCGTTCTTGCCGTCCTTGTTGTAGTCGGCCGCCAGGCGGCGCGACTCGTTGCGGAAGGTGAACGGGTGCACGAACAAGCCCGCCTTGTGGGCGTCGGCGATCAGCGTGGTGGGCGAAACCGAGGTGGCGTCGGCGTCGTTGATCTTGCCGTCCTTGTTGACGTCGATCGGCTTGCCGTCGGCGCCGATGCTGCCCTTGATGCTCACGATGTAGCGCTTCCACGGGCCGATGCCGTCGGCATAGGTCTTGATTTCGGCCAGGCCCGCGGGCGTGACCATGACGTCGAAGTTGCGCTTGTCGCCCGCCTTGGTCCATTCGTAGGGACGGTCGACCGGCACGGCATAGGTCATGGCGCCGGTCTTCATGTCGATGCCGTCGCCGTCGATCAGCTGGATGAGCCGGGTGTTCAGGCCCTTGCTCTTCATGTACTTGAGGCTGCCGGGCTCGAACGACTGCACGTAGATGGGCGCGGTCTTGCTGTTCCAGCCGGCGGCGTTGATGGCCGCGATGACCTTGTCTTCCATCGGCAGACCCAGGTCGCGGAAGTAAGTCGGGTTCTTGGTCTCGGGATAGATCGCGATGGTGCGGCCGGTTTCCTTCGACTTGGCTTTGGCGAAATCGATGATCTCCTGGAAGGTGGCAATCTTGAACTTGCCGTTGAATTCCTGCGGGCGCTCGGGGTCGGTCGAAATACCGCCCAACATCTTGATTTCGGCCAGCGTGAAGTCGTTGCTGAACCAGCCGGTCTGGGTTTCACCGTCGACCTTGATGGTCTTCTTGCGCGAGGCGAAACGCGGGTGCTTGGCCACGTCGGTGCTGATGGCCAGGTTGGGGTCGTGGCGGGCAATGAGCACGCCGTCCTTGGTGGAGACCAAGTCCATCTCGATCACGTCGGCGCCCAGTTCGATGGCGCGCGCATAAGACTCGAGCGTCTGCTCCGGCAGCAAGCCCGAGGCACCGCGGTGCGCAATGACCAGCGGCGGCTGGCCGTCGAGCGTCAGCAGCTTTCCGGGAGAACCGCCGGGGCCGGTGGTACCGCAGGCGGCAAGGCAGAGGGCAGCGGTTGCAGAGAGAGCCAGCTGAAGGTTGCGCATCGTCTTTTTCTCCATCCAAAAGAGGCGCAGGGTACCCGCTTCGCATGACAGCAGCGGCACCCGCGGCGCGCGGGGCCGACTTCTTGGACAATCTGTTGCATGCTCCATACGCTTTCCCCTCAAAGCCTCGCCCTGGCCCAGGCGCTCGTGCGCATGAACACCATCAGCGCGAACAGCAACCTCGAACTGATCGACCTCGCACAGAGCCACCTGGCCGCGCTGGGCGTCAAAAGCCGCATCACCTACAACGCCGAACGCACCAAGGCCAACCTGTTCGCCACCCTCGGCGAAGGCAAGCCGGCCGGCGTCATCGTTTCGGGCCACACCGACACGGTGCCCTGGGACGGGCAGGAATGGAGCGTCGACCCGCTCTCGGCCGTGGTGCAGAACGAGCGCCTCTACGGCCGCGGCTCGGCGGACATGAAGAGCTTCATCGCCATCGCCCTTGCCAACGCCAAGCGCTTCCTGGAAAGCGACTCGCCTTACGCGGTGCACTTCGCCTTCAGCTATGAAGAAGAAATCGGCTGCTTCGGCGTGAAGGAACTGATTGCCGACATGCGCGACGCCAACATCAAGCCGCTGGCCTGCATCGTGGGCGAGCCCACCAGCATGGTGCCGGCCATCGCGCACAAGGGCGTGTACCGCTACAAGTGCTGCGTGCGCGGCAAGGAGGCGCATTCGTCGCTCACGCCGCACTCGGTCAACGCCATCGAGATGGCGGCGCGCGTGGTCGGCAAGGTGCGCGACATGGCCGAGGGCTTCGAGCGCAGCGAGCCGCGCTACGAAGGCTTCGACGTGCCCTTCAGCACCGCGAGCGTGGGCCAGTTCCACGGCGGCATTGCCGACAACGTGGTGCCGCGCGACGCCGAGTTCCGCTATGAATTCCGCGACCTTCCCACCGCCGATGCAAAGCGCATGCAGGCCGACGTGCTGGCCTATGCCGCGAGCATCGAGCCCGCGATGAAGAAGGTGGCGCCGGATGCGGGCTTCAGGTTCGAAACGATCTGCGAGATCCCGAGCTTCCTTGGTGCGGCGGACGACCCCATCACGCTGCTTGCCCAGCGCCTGGCGGGCGAAGACCGCACCACACTGGTGGCCTTCGGCACCGAAGCGGGCCTTTTCAAGAATGCCGGCATTCCCACCGTGGTGTGCGGCCCCGGCAGCATCAACCAGGCGCACCAGCCCGACGAGTTCGTGAGCCTGGAGCAGCTGGCGCGCTGCGAACTGTTCATGGAACGCCTCGCGGCCACGCCGACCATTGGCTGAAGACCACCACGGCAGCGGCGCGCTGCAACGCATGAAGCGCGTCGCGCTGGGCCTGCTGTGCGCCGCGGCGCTGCTGTACGCGCTGGCCAGCGCGCTGCACGACGAGCACGCGGCCTGGGGCTACGTGGCCGCCTTTGCAGAGGCCGCGATGGTCGGCGCCATTGCCGACTGGTTCGCGGTGGTGGCGCTGTTCCGCCACCCGCTGGGTTTGCCGATTCCGCACACGGCCATCATCCCCAGCAACAAGGACCGCATCGGCGCCAAGCTGGCCGGCTTCATCTGCAACAACTTTCTCGGCACCGAGCAGGTGCTGGCCAAGCTGCGGGCGTTCGACGCGGCCGGCCGCATTGCCGAGTGGCTGGCCCGCCCCGCCAGCGGCGAGAAGCTGGGCGAATGGGGCGTGGCCGCCGCGCGCTACGGCCTCTCGGCGTTCGACGACGAGCGGGTTCGCGCCTTCATGGGCCGTGCCGCGGCGGCGGGCCTGGAGAAGATCGACCTCTCGCGCCTGACCGGCCAGGCGCTGGACGCACTCACCGCGGGCGGGCGCCACCAGGCCCTGCTCGACGATGTGCTGCAGCAGGTGGCCGGCCTGCTCGAAGGCGAAGAGGTTCAGGCGCACATCACCGAAGCCATTGCGCGCGAGATAAAAACGCTGCGCTACGTGGGGCTCGACCAGGTGGCGGCCAAGATCGCCACGCGCAAGATCGTTGCAGCAGTGGCGCGCACCATTGCCGAGCTGGCGGCCGAACCCGGCCACCCGATGCGCAAGCGCTTTGATCACTTTGTCGACGACTTCGTGGTGCGGCTGAAGCTCGACCCCGAGTTCCAGCAGCGCGGCGAACAGATCCGCGCCGAGCTGATGGCCCACCCCGCGCTGGGCGATTACCTGCATGGGTTGTGGAGCGAGCTGCTCGCGTGGCTGCATGACGACCTGGGCCGAGGCGATTCGACGATCCGCCGCCGCATCGCGTCGATGGCCGGTGCGCTGGGTGCGCGCCTGCAGGCCGACGAAGCGATCCGCCGCTGGATCAACGAGCAGATCGAGGCGGCCGCGCCGCTGGCCATCGAACGCTACCGCGAAGACATCCGGCGCTACATCGAAGAGCGGGTCGCCGAATGGAATGCGGAGGAGATGACCGTGGAGCTCGAACGCAACATCGGCCGCGACCTGCAGTTCATCCGCATCAACGGCACGCTGGTGGGCGGCCTGGTGGGGCTGTTGATCCACACCGCGACGCAGCTGCTGCGCGGGTAATCCACAGCGGAAGAAAGTCCGCATGTTGCCGCACATGTCGCAGTAGCGACTGCGCCGCATCCCCCTCCTCCTTCTAGACTGCGCGCGCAACCACAAGAAGGAGAAGGCATGCCCCGTCGCCTGTTGCGCGCTGCCGCCGCGCTGACCGCCACGCTCGCCCTGCTGGGCGCCTGCAGCACCGTTGTCGCACCGCCGCCCACCACCCGGCCCGCGTCATGGGCCGCACCCGAGGCGCTGGTGCCGCCGTCTTCCTTCTCGGGCGTGCACGGCCTGGCCATCGATGCCAAGGGCCGGCTGCTTGCCGGCTCCGTGCTCGGCAACACGCTGTGGGAGGTCGACCGCACCACCGGCGCGGCCAAGGTGCTGATCGACGCGCCCGAGGGCCAGGCGGACGACATCTCGGTCGGCCCCAAGGGCGAGCTGGCCTGGACCAACTACCTCATGGGCATGCTGCGCTACCGCGAGAGCGACGGCGCGCCGATGCGGGTACTCGCCAAGGACCTGCCCGGCCTCAACTCGCTCGACTTCGACCGCCGCAACAACAAGCTCTATGCCTCGCAGGTGTTCCTGGGCGATGCGCTCTGGGAAATCGACCGCGAAGGCCAGAAGCCGCCGCGGCTCATCAAGAAGGACATGGGCGGCTTCAACGGCTTCGAGGTCGGCCCGGACGGCATGCTCTACGGGCCGCTCTGGTTCAAGGGCCAGGTCGTGAAGATCGACCCGGCCAACGGCCAGATGACCGTGATTGCCGACGGCTTCAAGATTCCCGCCGCGGCCAATCTGGACGGCAAGGGCAACCTCTGGGTGGTCGATGCGCGCAGCGGCGAGCTGGTGCGCGTGGACCTGGCCACCGGCCGCAAGACCGTCGCGAAGCAGCTGCGCCCGTCGCTCGACAACCTGGCCATTGCACGCGACACGCCCGATGGCACCATCTACATCTCGAACATGGCCAACAACGAGGTGCAGGCCTTCAACCCCGCCACCGGTGCGCTGCGCACGCTCACCAGCGGCAAGCTCGCGGCACCCGCGGGCCTGAAGATCGAGGGCCACACGCTCTGGGTGGCCGATGTGTTCGGCTTTCGCCAGGTGGATGTGCGCACCGGCGAAGTGCGCGACGTGTTCCGGATGCAGCGCGATCCGGACCTCGACTATCCCTTCGCCGTCGGTCTCTCGGGCAAGCTGTTTGCGCTGACCTCGTGGTTCACGGGCACGGTGCAGCTGGTCGACCGCCAGACGCTGCGAACCGTCGAGACCATTCACGGATTGAAGGCGCCTTTCGACGCCCTGCCCATGGCCGACGGCAGCGTGATCTATGCCGAGATCGCCACCGGCAGCATCACGCGCGCCCGCGGTGCCAAGTTTGCAGACAAGCAAGTGCTCGCTAGCGGGCTGAGCGGCCCCGTGCAAATGATCATCGGCCAGGACGGCGCTCTTTATGTGACCGAGGCGGCCGGCAAGCTGACCCGCATTCCACTCGACGCGAGCGCGCCGCTCCGTGCGATTGCCGAGGGGCTGGCGTTGCCTGAAGGCCTGGCGCAAACGCCTTGGGGCAGCTTCATCGTGGCCGAGAGCGCGGCGCGCCGGCTGGTGGAAATCGATCCCGCGAACGGCTCGCGCCGCAACGTGGCGGAAAACCTGCCGATCGGCCTGGCCGCGGGCCCCGGATTGCCGCCGCCTTATGTGGTGACAGGCGTTGCCGTGGGCGGTGACGGAAGCATCTACGTGGCCGCCGACCGGAACAATGCGATCTACCGGATTCGGCCTCAACGATGAGGTGTGAGAAGGTAAACAAAACCGCACCAAATTCTGTTTACTTTTAAAAACAACTATTACAAACTCGTCCGCGAACGACTCGTTACAACCCTTTCCACACCCGATCCCACGGCGGTGAGTCGTTCTTTTTCCAGGAGAACAAAGCATGACCCCCCTCGTTGTTGGCCAGTTGCTATCGCCCGAGTATTCGCTCGGCCTGGTGGCGCTCTCTTTCCTCATTTCGTTCGCGGGTTCTTTGGTGGCGCTGATCTGCGCAGGGCGCATGGTCGGGGCGGACGGTAAACCGAACCTGGCGGTGGTGGCTTGCGCCGCCGTGGCGCTGGGCGGCATCGGCATCTGGTCGATGCATTTCATCGGCATGCTGGCCTACCGGCTGCCGGTGGGCATTTCATACAACGTGCCGCTGACCGTCGTGTCCCTGGTGGCGGCCATCCTCATCTCCGGCATTGCGCTATACCTGGCGGGCGGGCGAAGCAAATTCAGCAAGCCGGGCTGGCTGGCCGGCAGCCTGCTGGCGGGCCTGGGCGTTTGCGTGATGCACTACATGGGCATGTTTGCCATGAACATGCGCGCCTCGATGGATTTCGATCTCAACATCGTCGGCCTGTCCGTGGCCATTGCCATCACTGCCGCGGGCGCGGCCCTGTGGCTGGCCTTCAACCTGCGCCGGCTGAGCCACAAGGTGGCCGCCGCCGCGGTGATGGGCGTGGCGGTGTGCACCATGCATTACGTGGGCATGAGCGCCGCCAACATGATCTGCACTGCCGCCGCTCCGACCGATGCGCTCGCCATCGGCGGCAACTACATGGGCTTGTCGGTGTTCGGCACGGCCGGCGCGGTGCTGATCTTCATCTACTGGGTGATCACGGGCACCAGCCTGGATGCCCCCGCTGCGGCGCGGCGGGTCCGCACCAGCTAATTGGCGCAAGCCGGGCGCGCATCGGCGCCCTAGAGTCGGTGCAGAGCTAAAGCGATCTGCACTGACTCCCTCATGCCCGCCATCGAATCCCGGCTGCACGCGGCCAGCGAATCCTTCCAGGCCCATCGCGCCGGCATGCTCGCGCTGCTTGCCGAGGTGCGGTCGCACGAGGCGCGCTCGGCGGCGGCCTCGAATGCCTCGGCCGAGCGTTTTGCCGGGCGCGGGCAGCTGCTGCCGCGCGAGCGCCTGGCGCTGCTGCTCGACACCGGCGCGCCTTTTCTGCCGCTGGCCTCGCTGGCCGGCCTGGGCCATGACCACCAGGACCTCGGCAGGAGCGTGCCCGGCGGCGGGGTGATCGCGGGCATTGGGCGGGTGGCCGGCGTGCGCTGCATGGTGAGCGCTTCCGACTCCGGCATCGACGCCGGTGCGCTGCAGCCGATGGGCCTGGACAAGCAGCTGCGCATGCAGGAGATCGCGCTCGAAAACAAGCTGCCCTATGTTCAGCTGGTGGAAAGCGCGGGCGCCAATCTCATGCAATACCGCGTGCAGGACTTCGTGCGCGGCGGCGGCATCTTTCGCAACCTGGCGCGGCTCTCGGCCGCGGGGCTTCCGGTGGTGACCGTGACACACGGCTCCTCGACCGCGGGCGGCGCCTACCAGACGGGCCTTTCAGACTACATCGTGATGGTGCGGGACCGCACCCGCGCGTTCCTGGCCGGCCCGCCGCTGCTCAAGGCCGCCACCGGCGAAATTGCCACCGAGGAAGAGCTGGGCGGCGCCGTGATGCACACGCACATCTCGGGCTTGGGCGACTACCTGGCGGAAGACGACCGCGACGCCATTCGCATCGCCCGCTCCATCCTGGGCGGCATCGACTGGACCCGCGACGAAGCCCCGCGCAAGTTTGCGCCGCCGCTCTATGAAGCCGAAGAACTGCTCGGCATCATGCCGGGCGACGGGCGCCGGCCGGTCGACATGCGCGAGGTGATTGCGCGCATTGCCGACGGCTCCGAGTTCCTCGGATTCAGCGAGCACTACGGCAGCGCGACGGTGTGCGGCCACATCCGGCTCGAAGGCCATGCCGTGGGCATCGTCACCAACAACGGCCCCATCGACTCCGACGGCGCCACCAAGGCCACGCATTTCATCCAGGCCTGCTGCCAGTCGCGCACGCCCATCGTGTACCTGCAGAACATCACGGGCTACATGGTGGGCCGCGCGCATGAGGAGGCCGGCATCATCAAGCACGGCGCCAAGATGATCCAGGCGGTGACCAGCGCCACCGTGCCGCAGATCACGCTGCATTGCGGCGCCTCCTACGGCGCGGGCAACTACGGCATGTGCGGCCGCGGCTTCGCGCCGCGCTTCTGCTTTTCATGGCCGAACGCGCGCACTGCCGTGATGGGCGGCGAGCAGGCGGCAAGAACCATGGCCATCGTGATGGAAGCGGGCATGGCGCGCAAAGGTGCTGTCGATCACGCGAAGATCGATGCGATGCAGCAGCAGATCGTCGAGCGCTTCGATCGGCAGATGAGCGTGTTCACCACCAGCGCGCTGCTGCTGGACGACGGCGTGATCGACCCGCGCGACACGCGGGCGGTGCTGGCCGAAGTGCTCTCCGTCTGCCGCGATGCCGATGCGCGCATGCCGCAGGCCATGCAGTTCTCGGTGGCGCGGCCATGAGCTTCAGCAAGATTCTGGTAGCCAACCGCGGCGAGATCGCGGCCCGCGTGATGCGCACCGCGCGTGCCATGGGCTGCCGCACGGTGGCCGTGTATTCGACGGCCGACGCCGACGCGGAGCATGTGCGCCAGGCCGACCAGTCGGTGTGGATCGGCGAATCGCTGCCCGCGCAGAGCTACCTGAACATTGCAGCCATCGTCGATGCCGCGCGTGCGAGCGGCGCGCAAGCGGTGCATCCGGGCTACGGCTTTCTCGCCGAGAACGCGGCGTTCGCACAGGCCTGCCGCGATGCGGGCCTCGTCTTCATCGGCCCCTCGCCCGAAGCCATTCGCGCAATGGGCGACAAGGCCGGCGCGAAGCGGCTGATGCAGACGGCCGGCGTGCCGTGCATTCCGGGCTACCAAGGGGAAGACCAGAGCCAGTCCAGGCTCGCCGCCGAAGCCGCGCGCATCGGCTGGCCCGTGATGATCAAGGCAACAGCCGGAGGCGGCGGACGCGGCATGCGCCTGGTGCCCTCGGCCGGGGCCTTTGCCGCACTGCTGCAGAGCGCGCAATCGGAAGCGCTCAATGCCTTCGGCGATGCGACCGTGATCCTGGAGCGCGCCATCGTGGCGCCGCGCCACATCGAGATCCAGGTGTTCGCCGACCGGCACGGCAACGCCATTCACCTGGGCGAGCGCGACTGCTCGGTGCAGCGGCGGCACCAGAAGGTGATCGAGGAATCGCCCTCGCCGGCCGTTTCCGCAGCGTTGCGCGAACGCATGGGCGCAACGGCGGTCGCCGCCGCAAAGGCCATCGGCTATGAAGGTGCGGGCACGCTGGAGTTCTTGCTCGATGCCGAGGGGCGCTATTGGTTCATGGAAATGAACACGCGGCTGCAGGTGGAGCATCCGGTGACCGAAGCGGTGACGGGGCTCGACCTGGTCGAGTTGCAACTGCGCATCGCGGCCGGTGAACCGCTGCCCTTGACGCAACAGGATGTGCGCATGAGCGGCCACGCGATCGAAGTGCGCCTGTGCGCCGAAGACCCGCGGCAAGGCTTTCTGCCGCAAAGCGGCACGCTCGCCGCGTGGCGTCCGTCAGCCGCCTTGCGCACCGAACACGCGCTGCGCGATGGCGCTGCGGTGCCGCCCTTCTACGACTCGATGATTGCCAAGCTGGTGGCGCACGGCCGCACGCGCGACGAAGCCCGGCAACGGCTGCTCGCCGGCCTGCAAGACACGGTGGCGCTGGGCGTTGCCACGAACCAGCAGCTGCTGCAGCGCGCACTGGCGCATCCGGTGTTCGAAAGCGGTGCGGCGACCACCGCATTCATCGCCGAACAGCTCGACGGCTTGCTCGCACCCGATGACGCGGCCGAAGCGCGCGCCAGGTTGCTCGCTGCGCTGTTGCTCCAGCTCGGAGAGCACGGCTGGCCCTCGCCGCTCGCCCACAGGCTGCCGAATGCATTGCGCTTTGCGCTTGATGGAACGAACTGCCAGGCGCGCGTGCAGCCTCTTGGCGCTGGCCGTTTCGACATTTCCATTGGCGAACATCCTCCCGTGCGCATCGATCTGCTAACGCTGCCCGGCGAAGGGTATGTGCGCTTCTGTTGCAACGGGTTGGCCGAGCAAGCGGTGGTGGCGCACGGACCGGTGGGCCGCCTCTTCTTTCACTTTCGCGGGCGGCCGTTTCAGCTCGACAACCTCACCCATGTCGCTGTCGCGCGCGAGGGTGTTGCTGCCGCCGACGGGCTGCTGCGCGCCTCGATGAACGGCCGCGTCATCGCGCTGCTGGCGGCGGAGGGCGACACCGTGGCCGCCGGCCAGCCGCTCGTCACGCTCGAGGCCATGAAGATGGAACATGTGCACTGCGCGCCGCGTGCCGGCCGGCTGGCCGCGCTGCATGTGGCCGTCGGCGCACAGGTGGCCGCGCGCCATGTGGTGGCGGAAATAGCCGATGCCTGACAACGCTGCTTCTGCGCAGATTTTGCTGAAAGCCGTCCGATGAACTCGCCCTCCCGGTACCGCTCCGTTTTTTCGCCCGGCGTTTTTGCCGGCCAGGTGATCGTCGTCACCGGCGGCGGCTCCGGCATCGGGCGCTGCACGGCGCATGAACTCGCTTCGCTCGGCGCTCAGGTGGTGCTGGTCGGCCGCAATGCAGAGAAGCTCGAGTCGGTGCGGGCCGAAATCATCGATGACGGCGGCAAGGCGAGCACGCAGCCCTTCGACATCCGGCAGGAAGAGGCCGTGCGCAGCGCGGTGGCTGCGATCGTGGCCGCGCACGGACGCATCGACGGGCTGGTGAACAACGCGGGCGGCCAGTACATCACGCCACTCGCGGCCATTTCGGCCAAGGGATGGGAGGCGGTGATCCATACCAATCTCACGGGCGGTTTTCTCGTGGCACGCGAATGCTTTCTGCAGAGCATGCAGGCGCATGGCGGCGCCGTCGTCAACATCGTGGCCGACATGTGGGGCTCGATGCCCAGCATGGGCCACAGCGGCGCGGCGCGCGCGGGCATGGTGAGCTTTACCGAGACCGCCGCGCTCGAATGGGCCGCGAGCGGCGTGCGCGTGAATGCCGTGGCGCCGGGCTACATTGCATCGAGCGGCATGGACCACTACCCGCCCGAAGCAGGCGACATGCTGCGCGCGATGCGCGGCACGGTGCCCGCGGGCCGCTTCGGCAACGAGGCCGAGACCTCCGCCGCCATCGCCTTTTTGTTAAGCCCCGCCGCCAGCTTCATCAGCGGCAGCGTGCTTCGCGTGGATGGCGCACGGCCGCAGGTGCGCATGGGCTGGCCGATGGCACTGCCGGACAAAGAGACGCAGCAGCGTGTGGCCGTGCGGCCCTTCGACGGTTTTCACCGGGCGCAGACGCCGCGTGTCTTCAAGAACGCCGACGAACCGAACGACTGACTGACCGACTGACTGGAGACAACCGCATGCAGTACACCCACGAGCACCTCGAGATTCAGAAGACGCTGCGCCGCTTCATCGACGAAGAGATCAATCCGCATGTCGACGCATGGGAAGAAGCCGAGATCTTTCCCGCACACGAGGTCTTCAAGAAGCTCGGCAACCTGGGCATGCTGGGCCTGAACAAGCCCGAAGCCTTCGGCGGTGCCGGGCTCGACTATTCGTATGCGATGGCCATGGCGGAAGCGCTGGGCCACGTGAACTGCGGCGGCGTGCCGATGGCGATTGGCGTGCAGACCGACATGTGCACGCCCGCGCTCGCGCGCTTCGGCAGCGACGAACTGCGGCGCGAGTTCCTGGCACCTGCCATCGCGGGCGACATGGTCGGCTGCATCGGCGTGAGCGAGCCCGGCGCGGGCAGCGACGTGGCGGGCCTGAAGAGCCATGCGCGCAAGGAGGGCGGCGACTACCTCATCAGCGGCCAGAAGATGTGGATCACCAACAGCCTGCAAGCCGACTGGATGTGCATGCTGGTCAACACCGGTGATGGACCCGTGCATCGCAACAAGTCGCTCGTGATGGTGCCGATGGACAGCCCCGGCATCGAGAAGGCGAAAAAAATCCGCAAGATCGGCATGCACTCGAGCGACACGGGGCTCATCTATTTCGACAACGTGCGCGTGCCCCAGCGCTATCGCATCGGCGAGGAAGGACAGGGCTTCGTCTACCAGATGCAGCAGTTCCAGGAAGAGCGGCTGTGGGCTGCCGCGAGCTCGCTCGAACCGATGGAAGACTGCATTGCGCAGACCATCGGATGGGCGCAGGAGCGCAAGATCTTCGGCGCCACGCTGGCCGACCAGCAGTGGGTGCAGTTCAAGCTCGCCGAGCTCAAGACCGAAGTGGAGGCGCTGCGCGCCCTCACCTACCGCGCCTGCGACCTGCATGTGCAGGGCCAGGACGTGCTCGAGCTGGCATCGATGGCCAAGCTCAAGACCGGCCGGCTTACGCGGCAGGTGGCCGACACCTGCCTGCAGTTCTGGGGTGGCATGGGCTTCACGCTCGAGAACCGCGTTTCCCGCCTTTACCGCGACGGGCGTCTCGGCTCGATCGGCGGGGGCGCGGACGAGGTGATGCTCGGCATCCTCGCCAAGACGATGGGCATCGCCAAGCGACCGCCGCGCGGCTGAAGCGCACATGGACGCCGAACTGCAAGCCGACCGCGCGGCCCTCGCCGACACGGTGCGGCGCTTTGCCGAAGACGAGATCGCGCCGCACGTGCAGGCCTGGGAAGACGCGGGCGAGTTTCCCCGCGCGCTGTATGCGCGTGCGGCGGAGCTGGGTTTGCTGGGCCTCGGCTACCCCGAGTCGCTGGGCGGCACGCCGGCCTCGTATTCACTGAAGCTCCCCGCATGGATTGCGCTCGCGCGCCACGGCAAGAGCGGCGGCGTGCTCGCCAGCCTGTTCTCGCACAACATCGGCCTGCCGCCCGTGGTGCTGCATGCGAGCGATGCGGTGCGCGGCGAGGTCGTGCCGCCGGTGCTGCGCGGCGAGAAGATCGCCGCGCTCGCCATCACCGAGCCCGGCGGCGGCTCCGACGTGGCGGCGCTGCACACCACGGCGCACCGCGACGGCGAACACTACGTGGTGAACGGCGAAAAGACCTTCATCACCTCGGGCATGCGCGCCGACTGGATCACGGTGGCGGTGCGCACCGGCGAAGAGCGCGGCGCCCGCGCCATCTCGATGCTGTTGGTGCCCGGCGACACACCCGGCCTCACGCGCACTCGCCTCGCGAAGATGGGCTGGCTGTGCTCGGACACCGCGCAGCTTCACTTCGACAACGTGCGCGTGCCTGCGCGCTACCTGCTCGGCAGCGAAGGCGCGGGTTTTCGCATGGTCATGGGCAACTTCAACGGCGAACGCATCGGTCTGGCGGCGGGCGCACTCGGCTTTGCGCAGGCCTGCCTCGACGAGGCGCTGGCTTGGTCTCAGGAGCGCAAGACCTTCGGCGCCGCGCTCATCGAGCACCAGGCGGTGCGCCACAAGCTGGTCGACATGCAGATGCGCATTGCGTCCACCGAGACTTGGATCGAGGCTGTATCAGCGCAAGGCGATGCGTGCGAAGCGGAGGGCCGCTTCAACGCGCCCGAGTGGGTCGCGCAGGTTTGCATGCTCAAGAATCACGCGACGCAAACCATGCAGTTCTGTGCCGACCAGGCCGTGCAGATCCTGGGCGGCATGGGTTTCATGCGCGGCACCGTCAGTGAACGCATCTACCGCGAAGTGAAGGTGATGATGATCGGCGGCGGCGCCGAAGACATCATGAAGGAGCTGGCTGCGCGGCAGCTGGGCTGGCTTTAGACCCAGGGGCTTCAGTCGTTCTGCTCGCCGTCGCCCTGCCGCGGCGCGGCCAGTGCGTTTGCGGCACGCAGCTTGTCCTTCTTGCTCGGCCGCTTGCCCTTGATGCCGCCGGTGCCCGAGGCATCGACCATCGGCACGGGGGCTTCAGTCGGCTCGAAGCCTTCGATGCGTTCGCGTGGGAGGCTGAGGCCCTGGCGTTTTTCGATCAGGCGAAAGTGCGCCTCGGTCGCAGCGCTCACAAAGCTGATCGCCAGCCCGCTTTCGCCGGCACGGCCGGTGCGGCCGATGCGGTGGATGTAGTCGGTGGGCGAGCGCGGCAGGTCGTAGTTGATGACGACCGGCAGCTGTGCAATGTCGATGCCGCGTGCGGCCAGGTCGGTGGCAATCACCACGTCCCAGCGGCTCTCCTTGAACTGCGCGAGGATGCCGGCGCGCGTGCCCTGTGCAATGTCGCCGTGGAAGGGCACCGCATAGACACCGTTCTTGTAGAGCTTCTCGGCCACGGTCTGGGCCGCATGCTGCGTGGCGACGAAGACCAGCACCCGGTCCCACTCGTTCTCCTTCAGCAGATGGCGAAGCAGCTGCGTGCGGCGGTTGGCGTCGACCTCGATCACGCGCTGCACGATGGCGGGCTCGGTGCCGGGCTCGCCCTGCACGTCGATCACCGCCGGGTCGCGCAGCGCGCTGTCGGCCAGCGCCTGGATGGCGGGCGGGAAGGTGGCCGAGAACAGCAGGTTCTGGCGCTGCGCCGGCAGCAGCGCGAGGATGCGGCCCAGCTCCTCGGCAAAGCCAAGGTCGAACAGCCGGTCGGCCTCGTCGAGCACGAGCATGGAAACCGCATTGAGCTTGAGCGCGTTGTGGTCCACCAGGTCGAGCAGCCGGCCCGGCGTGGCCACCACGATGTCGGCGCCGCCGCGCAGGCTCATCATCTGCGGGTTGATCGACACGCCGCCGAAGGCAATCGCGATCTTGAGCCGCTCGGGCAGGTGCTGCGCAAGGCTGCGCATGGTTTCGCCCACTTGGGCGGCGAGTTCCCGCGTGGGCACGAGCACCAGCGCGCGCACGCGGCGCGGCGACGTGGCACGTTCGGCCGCCAGGCGCTGCAGCAACGGCAGGGAAAATGCGGCGGTCTTGCCGGAGCCGGTCTGCGCCGAGCCCCGCACGTCGCGGCCTTGCAGAATTGCGGGAATGGCCGCGGCCTGGATGGCGGTCGGGGCGGCATAGCCGCTTTCGGCGGCAGCCTGCACGAGCGCGGGGACCAGGCCCAGTGAGTCGAATGGCATGTGAGCAGACAGAGAGAAAGATGAACCGGGAACCAACAGGAACCGAAGCGTTGAAGAAGAGATCGACCGAATGACGATGAAGAGCAATCAGTCCACAGCCCTGGTGTATTCCACCGAAGCCGGAGGCCGCATGTGCCCCGAGTGCCGCGCGCCGATCGCGCAGTGCCGCTGCAAGGAGCTCAAGGCGCGCGTTCCGGCCACTGACGGCATTGTGCGTGTATCGCACGAGACCAAGGGCCGCAAAGGCAAGGGCGTGACGGTGGTCAAGGGCCTGGCGCTCGATGCGGCCGCGCTCGCGGCCACGGGCAAACAGCTCAAGACGGCCTGCGGCACGGGCGGCACGGTGAAGGACGGCACCATCGAAATCCAGGGCGACCACCGCGACCTGGTGATCGCGGCCCTCACAAAGCAAGGCCACGTGGTCAAGCGCGCCGGGGGCTGAACCTCATGAAACCCGAAGACCTGCAGCGCCTCGTCACGCTCGAAATGCCTTTCGGCAAGCACAAGGGCACCTTGATTGCCGATTTACCCGGCAATTATCTGAATTGGTTCGCACGCGAGGGTTTTCCCGCAGGTGAAATCGGGCGGCTGCTCCATTTGATGCATGAAATAGACCACAACGGGCTCTCCGGCCTTCTGCAACCGTTGCGAAACCGCCCTCCAAGGCGTGATGTTTCGTAAGAAGAGCGAATTTCATCACCCTTTTTCCAGATCGCATTGATAATCGTGCCTACGTGTCTGTGAGCTTGCCTCCCGTGCACGTAATTCGGTGATCGGTCAGTTTCGCGCCACAGCGCATTTGTTTGTTGTGATTCTGGGACTCCATCGCTTTGTTTTGTTGGTTTGAATTAGGAGTCCCTCAATGGGCAAGAAACTCTACGTAGGCAACCTCGCCTACTCTGTGCGTGACAACGACCTGGAACAGGCTTTCGGCGAGTTCGGCTCGATCGTCAGCGCCAAGGTCATGATGGAACGCGACACCGGCCGCTCCAAGGGCTTCGGCTTCGTGGAAATGGGCACCGACGCTGAAGCGCTGGCAGCCGTTGAAGCCATGAACGGCCATTCGCTCCAGGGCCGCGCCCTGACCGTGAACGAAGCACGTCCGATGGAAGCTCGTCCCCCCCGTACCGGTGGTGGCGGCGGCTACGGCGGCGGCGGCGGTGGTGGTGGTACGGCGGTGGTGGGGCGGCGGCGGCTACGGTGGTGGCGGCGGTGGCCGCAGCGGTGGTGGCGGTGGCTACGGCGGCGGCGGCGGTGGTCGCGGCGGCTACTAAGCCCTTCCCCGAGACCTCGCTCTCAAATAAAAAGCTCCTTCGGGAGCTTTTTTCGTTTCTGCGCCCCACGCTCGGCCTGAGGTCCGCGCAAAGGCCTGGGCACCCTTGTACGCATTTGTCCTTACCGCGCCGGTCAGCCCAAGGTCAGCCGCGGGCGACGACCCTCACCCGTCCAATCAAGAGGGTCGAGACAATGCGCATCAAGAGTCAGGCTGACTTCTTTTCGGGAGTCATGTTCACAGCCGTAGGCGGCGCCTTCGCCATCGGCGCCACCACCTACACCATCGGCGACGGTGCCCGCATGGGGCCCGGCTACTTTCCGCTCATGCTGGGCATTTTGCTGGCGGTGCTCGGCGGGGCCATCATGTTCCAGGCGATGGTGGTCGAAACCGCCGGCGGCGACCCGATCGGCAAATGGGCCTGGAAGCCGCTGGCCTTCGTGCTGGGCGCCAACCTGGCCTTCGGCGTGCTGCTCGGCGGACTGCCGAGCATCGGCCTTCCCGCCATGGGGATGATCGTCGCGATCTACGCGCTCACCATCATCTCGAGCATGGCCGGCCAGCACTTCAAGCTGCGCGACGTGCTGGTGCTGTCGACCATCCTGGCGGCCGGCAGCTACGTGGCCTTTATCTGGGCGCTCAAGCTCCAGATCCAGGTCTGGCCTACTTTCATTTCGGGTTGAGGAGCACACCGCCATGGAACTGTTCCACAACCTCGCGACCGGCTTCGGCGTCGCCTTCACTTTCACCAATCTGCTGTATTGCCTGGTCGGCTGCATCCTGGGCACGCTGATCGGCGTGCTGCCGGGCATCGGTCCGGTCGCGACCATCGCGATGCTGCTGCCCGCCACATACGCGCTGCCGCCCGTGTCGGCGCTGATCATGCTGGCCGGCATCTACTACGGTGCGCAATACGGCGGCTCGACCACCGCGATCCTGGTGAATCTGCCCGGGCGAGTCATCCTCCGTGGTCACCTGTATCGACGGTTACCAGATGGCGAGGCAGGGCCGCGCAGGCCCTGCGCTCGCCGCGGCGGGCCTGGGCTCGTTCTTCGCAGGTTGCGTCGGCACGCTGATCCTGGCCGCCTTCGCGCCGCCGCTCACCGAGTTGGCCTTCAAGTTCGGCCCGGCCGAGTACTTCTCGCTGATGACGCTGGGCCTCATCGGCGCCGTGGTACTGGCCTCGGGTTCGCTGCTCAAGGCGGTGGCCATGATCGTGCTCGGCTTGTTGCTCGGCATCGTGGGCACCGACGTCAATTCGGGCGTCGCGCGCTTCAGCTTCGACATTCCCGAGCTCACCGATGGCATCGGCTTCGTGGTGATTGCCATGGGCGTGTTCGGCTATGGCGAAATCATCGGCAACCTCTCGCAGCCCGACGACGAGCGCGAAGTTTTCACGCACAAGGTGAAGGGCCTGTGGCCCACCAAGGACGACTTCAAGCGCATGACGCCCGCGGTGCTGCGTGGCACCGCGCTGGGTTCGGCGCTCGGCATCCTGCCCGGCGGCGGCGCGCTGCTTGCGGCTTTCGCG
The DNA here is from genome assembly GCF_023195515.1 of Variovorax sp. S12S4. NCBI lineage: Bacteria > Pseudomonadati > Pseudomonadota > Betaproteobacteria > Burkholderiales > Comamonadaceae > Variovorax > Variovorax sp. S12S4. The sequence goes on along the minus strand of NZ_JALPKR020000002.1, from coordinate 2,071,080 downwards.
GCCTATGCGCTCGAGAAGAAGATCAAGATGCGCCCCGGCGAAGTGCCCTTCGGCAAGGGCAACATCCGCGGCGTGGCATCGCCCGAATCGGCCAACAACGCCGGTGCGCAGACCTCCTTCATTCCGCTGCTCACGCTGGGTATTCCGCCCAACGCGGTGATGGCGCTGATGGTGGGCGCGATGACCATCCACAACATCCAGCCCGGCCCCCAGGTGATGACCAGCAACCCGGAACTCTTCTGGGGACTGATCGCCTCGATGTGGATCGGCAACGCCATGCTGATCGTGCTGAACCTGCCGCTGATCGGCATGTGGATCAAGCTGCTGACGGTGCCCTACAAGTTCCTGTTCCCCGCCATCGTGCTGTTCTGCGCGATTGGCGTGTACTCGACCAACAACAACACCTTCGACGTGTGGATGGTCGCGATCTTCGGCTTTATCGGCTACCTGTTCATCAAGCTGAAGACCGAGCCCGCGCCGTTGCTGCTGGGCTTCATCCTTGGGCCGATGATGGAAGAAAACCTGCGGCGCGCCCTGCTGCTGTCGCGCGGCACCTGGAGCGTGTTCGTCACGCGGCCGCTGTCGGCGGGCTTGCTGGTCGCGGCGGCGCTGCTGCTGGGCATCGTGCTGCTCCCCTCTATCAAGGCGAAACGCGAAGAAGCTTTCGTCGAGGAATAAGCCAACCCCAAGCCGTCAGCGCATGAGCAGTTGCCACGCCATGCCGGCCAACGCGGAAGCGAGCACCACCGGAATCACGCCGGCCTTGAAGCGGAAGAGCGCGATGGCCGCGAGCGCGCCGATGACGGCGGAGGGAAACTCGAAGGGCCCTGACAAGCCCTTCGGCCAGAGCACGTGGTAGGCGAAGAAGACCGCCAGGTTGACGATCACGCCGACCACGGCCGCGGTAATGGCGGTGAGCGGGGCAGTGAACTTCAGGTTGCCGTGGGTCGACTCGATGAAAGGCCCGCCCAGCAGAATGAACAGGAACGACGGCAGGAAGGTGAAGAAGGTCACCACCGTCGCGCCCGCAACGCCCGCCGCGAACAGCGCATGGGGGCCGAACAGCGCCTGGCCCCACGCGCCGACGAAGCCCACGAACGACACCACCATGATCAAGGGGCCGGGCGTGGTTTCTCCGAGCGCGAGGCCGTCGATCATCTGCGTGGCCGTAAGCCAGTGGTAGTGGTCGACCGCGCCCTGGAACACATAGGGCAGCACCGCATAGGCGCCGCCGAAGGTCAGCAGTGCCGCCTTGGTGAAGAACCAGCCCATCTGGGTGAGCGCGCCGCTCCATCCGTACAGCGCCGTGAGCGCGCCCAGCGCGCCGAGCCACAGCAGGAAGAACACCGCAAGCACGCGCGCGAAGCGGCCCCAGCTGAAAAGGGCGTGCGGCGGCGTGGGCATGTCGTCGTCGATCAGCGCCGGGCCGGCCGAGCCCGCCGCGGCGCCGTGCCCACCGCCCGGCGAGAAGTACGCCGGCGCGAACCGGCTGCCTAAGTAGCCGATGGCCCCGGCGGACAGCACGATCAGCGGAAACGGCAACTGCAGCGCAAAGATCGCGACAAAGGCGGCAACGGCAATCGCCCAGAGCCACGGGTTCTTGAGCACCCGCGAGCCGATGCGCCACGCCGCGAAAAGCACGATGGCTGTGACCGCGGGCTTCACGCCGTACAGCAAGCCCGCCACCGCCGGCACGTGGCCGTAGGCCATGTACGCCCACGACAGCCCGATCAGGATGAAGAGCGAAGGCAGCACGAAGAGCACGCCCGCCGCAAGGCCGCCCCAGGTGCGATGCATGAGCCAGCCGATGTAGGTGGCAAGCTGCTGCGCTTCGGGGCCGGGCAGCAGCATGCAGTAGTTGAGCGCATGCAGAAAGCGCTTTTCCGAGATCCAGCGCCGGCGCTCCACCAGTTCCTGGTGCATCAGCGCGATCTGCCCCGCCGGGCCGCCAAAGCTGATGAAGCCGAGCTTGAGCCAATAGGCGAAGGCCTGCCAGAAGCTGACGGCTGCGGGGCGTTCAACGGGTACAGCGGACTCTGGCAATGCCATGAATGGGACTTTCTCGTTGTGCTATTTCAGGAATGCGTCATAGGCGGTCTTCAGGATGAGCGCGCTCACCACCACGATGAACACCACCCGCACGAAGCCCGCTCCATGCTTCAGCGCAACACGCGTGCCCAGCAGGCTGCCCGCCACGTTGGCCACCGCCATCACCAGCCCATAGTGCCACCACACATGCCCCTTGAGCGCGAGCAGCAGCAGGGCCGCGGCGTTGGTGAGCGTGTTGATGATCTTGGCCGACGCAGAAGCATTCAGGAAGTCGTAGCCCATCCAGCGCACGAACAAAAAGACGAGGAAGCTGCCCGCCCCGGGCCCGAAGAAGCCGTCGTAAAAGCCGATCGACAGGCCGATGGCGCAGGCCGCCAGCGTTTCGGCTCGGCCGCTGAAGCGCGGTACGTGGTGGCGGCCCAGGTCCTTGCGCGCCAGCGTGTAGAGCAGCACGCCAAGCAGCACGATGGGCAGCGCCCGCCGCAGGAAGTCGCCCGGAAACAGGGTCACGCCCCAGGCGCCGAGCATCGACCCCGCGAATCCGAGCAGGGCGGCCGGCCACAAAGCGCCCCAGCGCATCTGCACCCGCTGGCTGAACTGGGCGGCCGCGGCAGCCGTGCCCCAAATAGAAGCGCTTTTGTTGGTGCCCAGCAACGTGGCCGGCGGCGCGCCCGGAAACACGGCGAAGAGCGTCGGCACAAGGATCAAACCGCCGCCGCCCACGATCGAATCGACAAACCCTGCGAGCAGCGAAGCGCCCGTGACCACCAGCATTTCCATGCCTGGATTGTCGCACCCGAGGCGCTACCAAAAGAGGAGCTTCGATGAAAGGCAGGGCGGGCCTGCAAGCGCGCTTGCGCCAGTCAGGAATCGGCAGGCGAAGGGGCTGCGCCGGGCAAAAAAAGGCGCCGACCAGCGGCGCCTTTCAGTTCAAACACGGCTTCTCGAACGGAAGCCTTGAAGAATTTTTCTTGTAGACCGAATTTTGTCTCCTCGGACCCTCGGCAGCACGAGCTTGGCCCGTTCGCGAGTGGGCAGACTTTAGGCGGTGCACCGGGCCAGTGCATTGGGAATTACCCGCTTTGCCTTACGTTCCAGGGGCTCTCGGCAAACAAAAGTGTTTCGGAGCGTTAACAGCGCGGGTCGACATGGCACGACTTGTGCACGCAGCGGGTTCGAGCCATTCATGGAGCCCCTCGAACCATGTCCATGTCCGAAAGCGAACGCATCGCCCTTGCCGCACGGCTGCACGTGGCACTGCGGCGAAAGCACGGGCGCGTGACCGACACCGAATGGATGGCCACCAATGCCGAATACGCCGCCGAGATCGTGCGCATGACGCGCGCCCATGCCGCCGAAACCAAGGACGAGGATCTCTACCTGCTCGCCACCCGCCTCGAGCAGGCCATGGAGCCCTTGGCTCGCGCCGCACGGCTGGCCGCGCGCACGCCCGACGGCAATCCGCCGAAGCCCCGGCCGCGGTTTGCGGGCGGCCTGGGCTGATTCTTTTTATACGCCAGGCGCTCAGCCGCCAGCCAGGGCCGCCTTGCGGATGCTTTGCAGCGTGCTGGCGGGCGTGATGGCTTCCGGATCGAGCAGGCAATGCAGCACCGCGGGCTTGCCGCTCGCACGGGCGCGCGCCAGCGCGGGGCCGAACTCCTCCGTGCGGGTCACGCGCTCGCCATGCCCGCCGAACACTTCGGCATAGCCGCGGAAGTCGGGGTTCTTCAGCTGCGTGGCGCTCACGCGGCCCGGGTAGTGCTTTTCCTGGTGCATGCGGATGGTGCCGTACATGGCGTTGTCCAGCAGCACCACGATGATCGGCAGGCCGTACTGCACGGCGGTTGCGAACTCCTGGCCGTGCATCATGAAGTCGCCGTCGCCCGCAAACACCACCACCTCGCGCTGCGGCCACAGGCGCTTGGCGCCCACGCCCGCCGGCAAGCCATAGCCCATCGATCCGCTGGTGGGCGCCAGCTGGCTCGCGAACGAGCGGAACGGCCAGAAGCGATGCACCCAGGTGGCAAAGTTGCCGGCGCCGTTGCAAAAGATGGTGTCGGGCGGCAGCACCTCGCGCAGGTGCTGCATCACCTCGCCCATCTGCAGCGGGCCCGGAATGCGGATGGGGGCCGGATCGCTCCAGCGCAAAAAGTCTTCGCGCGCGGTCTTCGTTTCGTCTTGCCAGACGGGCGGCGAAGCCGGGCGGAGCGCAGCCACCGCCTCGGCAAAAGCCTGCGGCGTGGCGTGGATGCCCAGCGCCGGACGGTAGAGCTTGCCGAGCTCGTCGGCGTCGGCATGCACATGCACCAGCGCCTGCCTGGGCTGCGGAATGGCAAGCAGCTCATAGCCCTGCGATGGCACCTCGGACAGCCGGCCGCCGACCAGCAGCACCAGGTCCGCCTTGCGAATGCGCTCCAGCATGCGCGGATTCGCGCCCAGCCCCAGGTCGCCCGCATAAGAGGGATGCTCGGCCGACAGCAGCATCTGGCGGCGGAACGAGCAGTACACCGGCAGCGAAAACGCCTCCGCAAAACCCGCGAACTGCCGCGTCGCAGCTTCGGACCAGCGGCTGCCGCCGAGGATGACGACGGGCCGCTGTGCCTGTGCGAGCCGTTGCTGCAGTTGCGCGATTTGCGCCGCGCCCGGATAGGTTTCGGTCACCGCATAAGGCTGCGCATCGGCCACCGTGGCGGCTTCGGTCAGCATGTCTTCCGGCAGCGCAATCACCACCGGCCCCGGCCGGCCGGAAGTGGCGACATGGAAGGCACGGGAGACCAGCTCGGGCACACGCGCCGGATCGTCGATCTGCACCACCCACTTGGCCATGGTGCCGAACACCGCGCCGTAGTCCAGCTCCTGGAAGGCCTCGCGGCCAAGCGCCTCGCGCGCGACCTGGCCCACGAAGAGCAGCATCGGCGTCGAATCGTGGTGCGCGATGTGCACACCGGCCGCCGCGTTGGTGGCGCCGGGCCCGCGCGTGACAAAGCACACGCCGGGTTGGCCGGTGAGCTTGCCCTGCGCCTCGGCCATCATCGCGGCGCCGCCTTCCTGGCGGCATACCGTCACCTCGATGGAGGCATCGTGCAGCGCGTCGAGCACGGCCAGAAAGCTTTCGCCGGGCACGCAGAAGAGCTGCTTGACGCCGTGGGTGATGAGCTGGTCGACCAGGATCTGGCCGCCGGTGCGGGGAGAAGTCATGCTGTGTCCAATGCAATGAAGGTCTTGGTATTCGCTCCTTCCCCTCCCGGGGAAGGTTGGGATGGGGGCAGACGGCGCCAGTCACGTCGACAGCGATTGATACGCCGCTTGCCCCCACCCTGCCCTCCCCGGAAGGGGAGGAAAAAATTCATGTGAGAGCTTCGCATGCCGCGGCAATCCGTGCACACGCCTCTTCGAGCTGCGCCATCGACGTCGCATACGAAATGCGGAAATACGGCGCCAGCCCGAACACGCTGCCCGGCACCACCGCCACTTCAAAATCCTGCAGCAGGTAGCTGCAGAAGTCGCTGTCGGTCTGCAGCAGCATGCCGCTGCGCGTGCGCCGGCCGAGCACGCCGGCACAGCTCGCAAAAGTATAGAAAGCGCCTTCGGGCACGCGGCAATGCAGGCCGGGCGCGCGGCTCAATGCAGCCAACACGAAGTCGCGCCGCGCCTGGAAGTCATCGCACCGCTCGGCCACGATGTCTTGCGGCCCCGTGAGCGCCTCGATGGCGGCGGCCTGGCTCACCGACGACGGGCACGAGGTCGACTGGCTCTGCACCACCGCCATGGCCGCGATCAGCGCGCGCGGTCCTGCCCCGTAGCCCACGCGCCAGCCTGTCATTGCATAGGCCTTCGACACGCCGTTCACGGTGAGCGTGCGCTCGCGCAGCCGCGGCTCCACGGCCGCCGGGGTGGCAAATGCCAGGCCGTCGTAGAGGATGTGCTCGTAGATGTCGTCGGCCAGCACCCACACCGCGGGATGCCGCAGCAGTACCTCGCACAGCGGCGCGAGCTGCGCCGCACTGTAGGCCGCGCCGCTCGGGTTCGATGGCGAATTCAGGAACAGCCAGCGCGTGCGCGGGGTGATCGCCGCCTCGAGTTGTGCGGCATCCAGCCGAAAGCCCTGCGCCTCGCTGCACGGCACGCTCACGGGCACGCCGCCGCAGATCTGCACGATGTCGGCGTAGGACGTCCAGTACGGCGCCGGCAAGATCACCTCGTCGCCCGGGTTCAGGCTGGCCATGAGCGCGTTGAAGATCACCTGCTTGGCGCCCGCACCCACGCTGATTTCATTCAACGCAAAGTCCAGCCCGTTGTCGCGCTTGAACTTGAATTGCACCGCGGCCTTCATGGCGGGGCTGCCGTCGAGCACCGTGTAGCGCGTGTCGCCACGCTCCATGGCGCGGGCCGCGGCGGCGCGAATGTGTTCGGGCGTGTCGAAGTCCGGCTCGCCCGCGCCCAGCACGATCACCGGCCGGCCGGCGCGCTTCAACGCATTGGCATGGTCGGTGATGCGCAGGATTTCCGACACGCCGATGGCGCGCACGCGCTGCGCAGGCTCGAACGTGCAAGCCGAAGAAAGCGCGGAATCGAGCACGGCGGACATCACTTGGCGTAGGCCTCGAGCGGCTTGTCGTTGGGCTCGGCAATCAGCTGCTTCAGCGCCGTGCTCATCGGCAGGTTCAGGCTGGTGTTCTTTGGCGGAATCGGCGCGACGAACCACTTGGTGTAGATTTTCTCGAGCTCGCCGCTCTTCATGAGCTTGCGCAGCGAATCGTCCACCGCGGCCTTGAAGGCCGGATCGTCCTTGCGGAACAACAGCGCAATCGGCTCCGAGCCCAGAGCCTCGCCGGTGATGCGATAGGCCGTGGGGTTCTTCGAGTTCGCGATGATCCCGGCGAGCAGGTTGTCGTCGAGCACGAAGGCATCGGCGCGGCCCGACTCCATCAGCAGAAAGCTCTCGAGATGGTCCTTCCCGAGCATCGTGTTGATGGTGGTGTTCTGCGCGCGCTCACGCTTGCGCAGCAACTGCACGGCAGTGGTGCCGGTGGAGGCCGACACGGTGCGGCCCGCCAGCTGGTCGAGCGAGCTGATGCCCGAATCGGCCCGCGTGGCCATGCGCACTTCGCTCACATAGGTGGTGAGCGCAAAGGCCACCTGCTGCTGGCGCGCGGTGTTGTTGGTGGTGGGGCCGCAGCCGATGTCCAGCGTGCCGTTCTGCACCAGCGGAATGGTGTTCTGCGCGGTAACGGCCATGTATTCGAGCTTGGCGGAAGGCGCGATGTCCTTCAGCACGCGCTCGCAAAGCTCGACGTGATAGCCCACGTATTTGTCGTTCGCGCCCAGCATGTAGGCCATGGGCGGCGAGGCCTCGCGCACGCCGAGCACGGCCTTGCCGCTGCTCTTGATCTTGTCGAGCGTGCCGCCGGCGGGGGCTTGCTGCGCCGAAGCGCCGAATGCGAGCGCAAGCAGCGCTGCGGCGGTGGCGAGGGTTTTCGATTGCATCTTCATTTTCTCTGTCTCCTATGGTTTTCTTGGGCTCGGGCAGCCGCTGCCTTGCCGGCGCAGCCGAACGCTGCGCGGCAAGAGCAAGGGCCTGGGGTGATCAATCGCCGATATCGAAGGTCACGCCTTGTGCAAGGGGCAATGCCGTCGAATAGTTGATGGTGTTCGTCGCTCGGCGCATGTACGCCTTCCAGCTGTCGGAGCCGGCTTCGCGGCCGCCGCCGGTTTCTTTCTCGCCACCGAACGCACCGCCGATCTCGGCACCGCTCGGCCCGATGTTGACGTTGGCAATGCCGCAGTCGGAGCCTGCGCTCGACAGGAAGCGCTCGGCCTCGCGCACGTTGAGCGTGAAGATCGACGACGACAGGCCCGCGCCCACCGCGTTGTGCCACTCGATGGCATCGTCGAGCTTGCTGTAGCGCACCACATAAAGAATGGGCGCAAAGGTTTCGCGCAGCACCGGGCCGTCGTGCGACTTCAGTTCCACCAATGCGGGGCGCACGTAGTAGGCGTCTTTGGTGCCGATGCCTTCGACGCGCTCGCCGCCATGCACCGTGGCGCCGATCTCGCGGCTTTCGCCCAGCGCCTTCTGCATGCCGTCGAACGCGGCGCGGTCGATCAGCGGCCCGACGAGCGTGCCCGCCTCGCGCGGATCGCCCACACGCACATTGCCGTACACCTTGGCCAGCTTGGGCACCAGCGCGTCGTACACGCTGTCGTGCACGAAGAGCCGGCGCAGCGTGGTGCAGCGCTGGCCGGCCGTGCCCATGGCCGAGAACGCAATGGCACGCAGCGTAAGGTCCAGGTCGGCCGACGGCGTGACGATGGCGGCGTTGTTGCCGCCGAGTTCAAGAATGGCGCGCGCAAAACGCGCGGCCAGCTTCGGTCCCACCTGTTTGCCCATCGCAGTCGAACCAGTCGCCGAAAGAATCGGCACGCGGTGGTCGTCGACGAGCACTTCGCCGATGTCCCGCTGGCCCAGCAGCAGGCCGAGCAGGCCCTCGGGTGCGTCTTCGCCAAAGCGCGCAACGGCGCGCTGCGCGATGGCGTGCGTGGCCAGCGCGGTGAGCGGCGTTTTTTCCGACGGCTTCCACACCACCGGATCGCCGCACACCAACGCCAGCGCCGCGTTCCACGACCACACGGCCACCGGAAAGTTGAAGGCCGAGATCACGCCGCACACGCCCAGCGGATGCCAGGTTTCCATCATGCGGTGCTCGGCGCGTTCGGTGGCCAGCGTCAGGCCATAGAGCTGGCGCGAGAGGCCGACCGCGAAGTCGCAGATGTCGATCATTTCCTGCACCTCGCCCGCGCCTTCGGTCGGGATCTTGCCGGCCTCGAGCGTGACCAGGCGTCCGAGGTCGGCCTTGGCGGCGCGCAGTTCTTCGCCCAGCAGCCGCACCAGCTCGCCGCGGCGCGGTGCCGGAACGCTGCGCCAGGCCTTAAACGCTTCATGCGCCTGGCGGATGGCGGCTGTCGCTTCGGCCGGGGTGGTTTGCGGCACCTGTGCAATCACCTCGCCCGTCACCGGCGAGCGCACCGTCAATTCGCCGCCGGTGTAGGCGCTGCGGGGCACGCCCAGGCGCTGCAGCAGCTGTTCGATTTCGGCGGCAAGGGGGCAGAGGCTTGTGCTTCGGACATGGGCGCGCTCCGGGTAGGAGGGTGGAGGAGAGAAAAAGGAAACGGCGAGACGGGACCGGCGCAATATCTTCCAATCCCGCGCACTTGCCTAGTGAAAAAAAGGAAGGACTTGATGCGTTTGCCGAATGAACTCGGCATGCGCCCGGTGCGGGACGGGCTTCGCGCCTACGCGCAAACCGCCGGGCTGCGCCGAAGATTCCGCACCCCGGCGCGGTCCCGTGCGCTGCCCCGGGGCCTCGCCTCGCCGCACGTTCAACCCCGGTAGCGCCATGAAGTCGATCCTCACCCTGTACGCCGCAATCCATGCCCTGATGGCCCTCGCATTTGCCGCCGCGTCGCTCGTCCTCGTCGTGATTGCGGCGCGGGCCGGGTGGGGCGCGGTCATGCAGGGGCTCGATGTTCCAGCAGCCGAGGCGGTCATCGAAGCGGTGGGCCTGCTGGCGGCGGGCGTGGTGGCGCTGCAGATCTCGCAGACCGTGCTCGAAGAAGAAGTGGTGCGCGACGCACACATCGGCGCGCCGACGCGGGTACGCCGCTTCCTGTCCAGGTTCATGGTCGTCATCGTGGTTGCCGTGGCGGTCGAGGGGCTGGTCGCGACCTTCAAGGCGCGTGAAGCGCCCGAGCTGATGCTGCATGCCGCCGCGATGCTGGGCTCGGTCGGCCTGCTCATGGCGGGCTGGGGCATCTTCATCCGGCTGAACCGCTACGCCGAGGAACTGGAGCCCGAGGCCATGGCAGAAGCCAAGAGCGAAGACAAGAAGCTGAAATGAGCGCGGCGCCTATCGGGGCTCCGGCGCGTCCGGCAAGGGAATCTTCTGCCCTGCCGGCGACCCCGCCAGGCTCTGCGCGGGCCTTCTGAGCGTTGCATCGAAGGGGTTGATCTTCGGCCCGATGGCCGCGGCCTCGCGCTTGAGCAGCTCGACCACGGTGGGCATGCGGTCGGCGTTGAGCCGGTCCGCGATCGTGCCCACGCTCAGCGCGGCCACCGCGCGACCCTCGCGATCGAGAATGGGAACCGCCACGCCGGCCATGCCTTCGAGCAGGCCGGTGTTGCGCCCCGCATAACCGGCTTGGCGCACGCGCTCGATCTCGGTGCGCAGATAGACCTCGTCGTACACGCCGTACTCACGCACACGCGACAGGTTGAAGCGGATCACTTCCTCGCGCTCGGCCTCCGGCAGAAAGGCAAGGATGGCGAGCGCGCCCTGCCCCACGCCCAATGCAATGCGCCCGCCGATGTCGCCCGTGAACGAGCGAATGGGAAACGGCCCTTCGCTGCGGTCGAGGCACACCGCGTCGAAGCCGCTGCGCGCCAGAAGAAAGATGCTGTCGCCCAGGCTCGCGCACAGCCGCAGCAGCACCGGGCGGCAAATGGAACGCAGGTCACCGGGGTTGCCGGCACTGGCCGCCAGCGCGAAGAAATCGATGCTCAGGCGGTAGAGCTTGCTGCGCTCGTCCTGCTCGACCATGCCCTCGGCCATGAGCGACTGCAGCAGGCGGTGCGTGGTCGCCTGCGTGAGGCCCACCGAACGTGCAATTTGCGTCACACGCCCGCCTTCGGCCTGCACCGCACCCAGCGCGCGAAGCACTGAAAACACGCGCGGCACGCCGCCGCTCGCGGCCGTGGGGCTTTCCGCGGCTTCTCCTGTGGAATTCTTTGGGTCCATGGTTCGCATTATATTCCGGTGAACGGAATAAATGAGAGAAAAATTCTGATTAATGGAATACCCGAGGCGAGTTGGCGCAATCGTTGCAATAGAGTGAATTGAAAGTTCTCTCTTGTCCATGGCGCGCACCAAGGTGCGGCGCGCCATCCACGACACCGCGCAGAAAGGCTCTTCCATGTCATTCCTCCGGCTCACCGACGTGACCAAGTTCTACGGCGCCACGCGCGCCGTGTCGGCCATGAACCTTGCGGTGGAAAAGGGAGAGTTCGTTTCGCTGCTCGGGCCTTCGGGCTGCGGCAAGACCACCACGCTGCAGATGATTGCGGGCTTCGAGGCGGTGTCGAGCGGGCGCATCGAACTGGCCGGCAAGGACATCACCCACGCCAAGGCCAATACGCGGGGCCTGGGCATCGTGTTCCAGACCTACGCGCTCTTTCCGCACATGACGGTGGCGGACAACGTGAGCTTCGGCCTCGAGATGCGCAAGATGCCGAAAGCCGAACGCGCTGAGCGGGTGAAGCAGGCGCTCGCCCTCGTTCACCTGGAAGCGCATGCCACGCGCTATCCGCGCGAACTCTCTGGCGGCCAGCGCCAGCGGGTGGCATTGGCGCGCGCACTGGTCATCGAGCCGCCGGTGCTGCTGCTCGACGAACCGCTCTCCAACCTCGACGCCAAGCTGCGCGAAGAAATGCAGTTCGAGCTGCGCCAGATCCAGCGCAAGGTCGGCACCACCACCGTGATGGTCACGCACGACCAGAGCGAGGCCATGTCCATCAGCGACCGCGTGGTGGTGATGGAAGGCGGCTGCGCCACGCAGATCGACCATCCGCACCGCGTCTACGAGCATCCGAGCACGCGCTTCATTTCCACCTTCGTGGGCAAGGCCAACCTGTTGGACGCCCGCGTCGCGGCCTGCGGCGCACGCAGCTGCCGTGTCGAGATCGGCTCGCTCACCGTCGAGGTCGAAGACACCGGCTACAAGCCGGGCGACCCGGTGCTGATGAGCGTGCGCCCTGAAAAGCTGCAGCTGGTGGAAGCCGGCCGCGGCCGCCTCGACGGCACGGTGCGGGAGCGCTTCTTCCTGGGCAGCCAATGGCTCTACCGCCTGGGCACGCCCGCCGGCGACCTGATGGTGCTGAGCCCCAACGATGGCCGCGAAGCACTGGACGAAGGCAGCCCGGTCGGCATCGACTGGCCCGCGCATTGCACGCGCCTGTTGCCGGCCGAAGAGGCGGTGGCGGCATGAGCGGTGCCATGCACAAGGCCACGCCCTGGTGGCTTTCGGCGCCCGCGCTGCTGCTGTTCGCGGCCTTGCTGGTGGTGCCGCTCGCGCTCACGGCGGTGCTGTCTTTCAATGTGTACGACCCGGCCACCGGGCCGAAGACGGGCGAGTTCACGCTCGAGCACTACACGCACGTGTTCACCGACTCGTACTATCACGGCATCTTCTGGCGCACCTTCTGGATCTCGGGGCTCGTCACGCTGATCTGCGTGCTGGTCGGCGCGCCCGAGGCCTATGTGCTGAGCCGCATGCGCAACCCGTGGCGATCGATCCTGCTGCTGGTGGTGCTGGCGCCGCTGCTGGTTTCGGTGGTGGTGCGCGCTTTCGGCTGGAGCATGCTGCTGGGGCCTGAGGGCGCCGTGAATGCGTTGCTGGGTCTGGCGGGCATCGGGCCGGTGAAGATGCTCTACACCGAGATTGCGGTGATCGTGGCGCTGGTCCACGTGATGCTGCCGTTCATGGTGATTCCGGTGTGGACTTCGCTGCAGAAGCTCGACGCGGGCGTGGAGAACGCCGCGCTTTCGCTCAGGGCCTCGCACTTCACCACGTTGCGGCGCATCGTGCTGCCGCAGGTGATGCCGGGCATTCTCTCGGGCAGCCTGATCGTGTTCGGCCTGGCCGCAAGCTCGTTTGCCATACCGGGCCTGCTCGGCGGTCGCCGGTTGAAGATGGTCGCGACCGTCGTCTACGACGAATACCTGCACGAGCTCAACTGGCCCCTCGGCGCCGCCGTTGCGCTGGTTTTGCTGGCGGCCAACCTCATCGTGATGCTGAGCTACAACCGGCTCGTCGAAGGCCGCTACAAGAAAGCGCTGGGCTGACCCGATGAGCAAGAACGGCCCTCTCGCCCTCGCGTTCAACGCGCTCGTCATCACCTTCATGCTGGCGCCGCTGGTCGTGGTGTGCATCGTGGCGTTCACGCCCGAAAACACCTTGACCATTCCCACCACGCACTTCTCGCTGCGCTGGTTCAAGGCGGTGTTCGCACACCCCGACTTCATGCAGTCGTTCTGGAACAGCCTGTGGCTTGCGCTGGCCTCGGCCACCATTGCCACGCTGCTCGCGGTACCGGCGGGCATGGCGATCACGCGCTATGCGTTTCCGGGGCGCGACTTCCTCAACGGCCTGTTCCTCTCGCCGCTGATCATTCCGCACCTGGTGCTGGGCGTGGCGCTGCTGCGCCTGTTCGCATTGGTGGGCGGCACCGGCAGCTTCGGCTGGCTGGTGATGGCGCATGCGCTGATCGTCACGCCCTACACGCTGCGCCTGGTGGTGGCTGCGCTCGTGGGCTTCGACCGCAGCGCCGAGCAGGCCGCGCTGTCGCTGGGCGCAAGCCAGGCCACCGTGTTCCGGCGCATCACGCTGCCGATGATCCTGCCGGGCGTCACGGGCGGATGGCTGCTGTCCTTCATCAACAGCTTCGACGAAGTAACGATGTCGATCTTTGTCACCTCGCCGAGCACGGTCACGCTGCCGGTGCGCATGTACATGTATGCCACCGAGTCGATCGATCCGCTGATGGCGGCGGTGTCGGCGCTGATGGTGGCGGTGACGGCCATTGCGATGGTGGTGCTCGACCGCGTCTACGGGCTGGACCGCGTGCTGGTGGGGCGCCGATGAGCTTGCCGACCGTCATTCAACCGCTGCTGCATCGCGTGGCCGAGACCGGCCGCGCCGCGGTGCCCTTCACGCTCGACGGCCGGCCCGCCTCCGCGCTCGCGGGCGACACCGTGCTCACGGCCGTGCTCACGCAGGCCGCCCAGCTGCGCCGCAACGAGTTCAGCGACGAACCGCGTGCGGGCTTCTGCATGATGGGCGCCTGCCAGGACTGCTGGATTGCCACCGAGCAGGGCGAGCGCCTGCGCGCCTGCTCCACCTTCATTGCACCGGGCATGGCGCTGGTCACGGGAAGGAGCGGCGCATGACGGCTCCTTCTTCTTCGTCCCCATTGCGGCCGGTGATCGTCGGCGCGGGGCCGGCCGGCGTGCGCGCCGCAGAGGCGCTGGTGGCGCACGGCATTCGGCCCGTGGTGATCGACGAGGCTTCGCGTGCCGGCGGCCAGATCTACCGGCGCCCACCTTCGAGCCTGGCGGCGCGCAGCGCGAATGTGCTCTACGGCTTCGAGGCCCGCCGCGCCGATGCGGTGCACACCGCCTTCGACGCCTTGCGCGAACGCATCGACTACCGCCCCGACAGCCTGGTGTGGAACGCGCAAGGCGGCCGGCTCGACGTGCTGCACGGCCCTACGCGCAGCACCTCCAGCGTGCCCTACAGCCAATTGATCGTCGCCACGGGCGCCACCGACCGCGTGCTGCCGGTACCTGGCTGGACGCTGCCCGGCGTCTACACACTGGGCGGCGCGCAGGTGGCGCTCAAGTTCCAGGGCTGCGCCATCGGGCAGCGCGTGGTGTTCATGGGCACCGGCCCGCTGCTCTACCTCGTCGCGTACCAGTACGCGAAGGCCGGAGCAAAGGTTGCTGCGGTTCTGGACACATCGCGGTTCGCGGACCAGCTTGCCGCCACACCCGCGATGCTGCGGCAACCGGCGGTGTTCGCCAAGGGCGTGTATTACGTGGCCTGGCTGCGCGCGCATGGCGTGGCGCTGCATGGCGGCGTGCGGCCGTTGCGCGTGCTCGGCGATGCCGCCGAAAGCCGCGTGGCCGGCGTGGCGTGGCACGACGGGCGCGAAGAGCGCACGCTCGCCTGCGATGCCGTCGGCTTCGGCTATGCGCTGCGCTCCGAAACGCAGTTGGCCGACCTGCTGGGCTGCCGCTTCGAATTTGCGTCGCTGCACCGTGCGCACCTGCCCGTGCGCGACGCGGCCGGCCGATCCAGCGTGCGGGGCGTGTACCTTGCGGGCGACGGCGCAGGCATCATGGGTGCCGATGCCGCCGAGTGGGCCGGCGAACGCGCCGCGCTTGCGCTGCTGGCTGACGGCGGCGTGGCCGTCGACACCGCGCGCGCCGCAATGCTCGAACGCAGGCTGCACAAGCTCGGCACCTTCCGCCAGGGGCTGGAGCGCGCCTTTCCGGTGCCGCACGATTGGGCCGCGCATGCGCCCGACGAACTGGTGGTGTGCCGCTGCGAGAACATCACCGCGGGCACGCTGCGCCAGACCGTTGCCGAGAACGGCGCCGACGAAATGAACCGGCTCAAGGCGCTCTCGCGCGTGGGCATGGGCCGCTGCCAGGGCCGTATGTGCGGCGTGGCGGCGGCAGAGATCCTTGCGCACGCCACGGGGCAGCCGGTGCAGCAGGTCGGCCGGCTGCGCGGGCAGGCGCCGATCAAGCCGATTCCGATTCACCTGGCCACCCCGGCGCCTTCGACCGAAGGAGCCGGCGCATGACCGGACGCAAGACATTGCGCACGGACGTCGCCGTCGTCGGCGGCGGCATCGTGGGTGCATCCGCCGCGCTCGCCTTGCGGAAGATGGGTATCGGCGTGGTGCTGCTGGAGCGCGATTTGTGCGGCTCGCGTTCGAGCGGCGTCAACTACGGCGGCGTGCGGCGCCAGGGGCGGCCGGTGAGCCAGTTGCCGCTGGCGCAGCGTGCACACCGCATCTGGGGCAACCTGCGCGAAACCATCGGCACCGACGGCGAGTATCTGCGCTCGGGCCACTTCAAGATCGCGCGCAGCGAAGCCGACATGGCCTCGCTGGAGCAGTACCGCACGAAAAGCCGCGACTTCGACCTGGGGCTCGAACTGATCTCGGCGGCCCGCCTGCGCGAGCGCTGCCCCTGGCTCGGCACGCGCGCGGTGGGCGGCTCGCTGTGCGCCGAAGACGGGCAGGCCAACCCGCGGCTGGTGTCGCCGGCCTTCGCGCTTGCAGCGCAGCGCGCGGGCGCGCAGATCTTCGAGCGCCACAAGGTCGACGAGGTGGCGCACGACGGCAAGGGCTTCTTGCTGCGTTCGGGCAATGCGCTCGAAGTGCGTGCGCCGGCGCTGCTCAATTGCGCGGGCGCATGGTCCGGCCCCATTGCCGAATATTTCGGCGAAGCCGTTCCCCTGCGCTCGAGCCACCCGGTGATGGCGGTGACCGAACCGGTGCCGCACTTCATGGACTGGAGCCTCGGCGTGGAGGGCGGCGGCATCTATTGCCGGCAGGTGGCGCGCGGCAACCTGGTGCTCGGCGGCGGCAGGGGCATTGCGCTCGATGCAGACCGCGCCCGCGCCGACCGCGATGCCATCGCCACGCTCGCGGCGCAAGCCGTCGAGCTGCTGCCCACGCTGCGGCACGCGCATTTCATCCGCACCTGGAGCGGCACCGAAGGCAACCTGCCCGACCACCAGCCGGTGCTGGGGCCGAGCCGCACCACGCCCGGGCTGTTCCACGGCTTCGGCTTTTCGGGCGCGGGCTTCCAGATAGGCCCCGCAGCCGGCGAAGTGCTGGCCGAACTCGTGCGCGACGGACGCAGCAGCACGCCGATCGAGAGCTTCTCGATCGAACGCTTCTTTGCGGCTGCAGCAACAGCAGAAGACGCAGCAGCAGACAAGACCCCCACCCCCACCTCACCCTGAAAGGAAAACACCATGTCCCGTTTTCAGAAGACCTTCTTTTTCTCCCTTCGCCGGAGCTTGCTCGGTGTGGCGGCGGTGGCCGCGCTCGCGGCCGGCGGCACCGCCGGCGCGCAGACCAAGACGCTCTACATCGGAATGAACGGCGGCACGATGGAGAAGGCATACACGCAGTACGTGTTCCCGGCCTTCGAGAAGCTCTACGGCGCCAAGGTGGTGGTGGTGCCGGGCACTTCGTCCGACATCCTTGCAAAGGCACAGGCCAACAAGGACCGCCCGCAGATGCATGTGATGTTCCTGGACGACGGCATCATGGTGCGCGCCATCGGCATGGGCCTGTGCCAGAAGCAGCGGCCCAATCCGTCGCTCAGCGAGATCTACCCGGCCGCGCGCTTCAAGGACGACATGGCCAGCGGCGTGAGCCTGGGCATGACGGGCCTGGCCTACAACGCCAAGATGTTCAAGGACAAGGGCTGGGCGCCGCCCACCTCGTGGATGGACTTGGCCGATCCCAAGTACAAGGGCAAGGTGGTGTTCCAGTCGATGTCCTCATCATCTTTTGGACTGCACGGTTTCCTGATGTTCAACCGCATCCAGGGCGGCAACGACAAGAACGTGGAGCCGGGCTTCAAGGCCTGGCCCACCACCATCGGCCCGAACGTGCTCGAGTACATCCCGAGTTCGGCCAAGCTCTCCGAAATGGTGCAGACCGGCGAAGCCGCGATCTTTCCGCTGACGCCCACGGCCGTGGCTGCGCTCAAGACCAAGGGCATTCCGGTGGAGTACGCGCCGCCGAAGGAAGGCGCGGTGGTGCTGATGGTGGGCCAGTGCGTGATTGCCAACAACAGCGAGCCCGAGCTGTCGCAAAAGCTCGCCGAGTTCTTGCTGAGCCCGCTGGCTCAGGCCAACGTATTGCAGTACGGCGCGCAGATTCCCACCAATCCCAAGGCTCCGGCCGTGGGCGATGGGGTGAAGCAGGTGGCCGACATCAACCAGTGGATGAAGACTGCGGTCACCATTGACTGGGACAGCATCAATGCGAACCGTCCTGCTTGGAATGCGCGTTGGAACAAGACTATTGAGAAATGATCGCTGCTTGAGTTTTTGGGGCGGCTGTGTTCAGGGCGGCGCTCCCGCCGACGGGGTACCTTTCTCCGCGAATGTCCCCCGGGGCTGCGCCCCTCCTCCTTTATTTCGCTGCGCAAGGCACCCCATCGACGTGAGCGTTGCACAGAGCAGTTGTTGATCAGCGGTACACCAGCAGCGTGCCCTAGTGCACAGGGCATCGGGTGCTCCCCGCAGCGAAATAAAGGAGGAGCCGAAGGCGGGGGACATTCGCGGAGGGGAGTACCCGGTGGCCTTTGCACATGCCCTGAAGCAGCAGCGCCTCCAAACAACAACGGCCCAAAAGAAACGCGGCCTCAGCGATTCGCTTCCAGAATCCACCCCACAGCCTTCTCGGCCATCATCAGCGTCGGACTGTTCGTGTTGCCACTCGTGATCGTAGGCATCGCGCCCGCGTCCACCACGCGCAGCCCCTGCACACCGCGCACACGCAGCTTCGAATCGAGCACCGCCATCGGGTCGCCGTCGGCGCCCATCTTGGTTGTGCCCACCGGATGGAAGATCGTGGTTGCGATGTCGCCAGCGAGGCGCGCCAGGTCTTCGTCGCTCTGGTATTGCACGCCGGGCTTCCATTCCTCTGGCTTGTACTTGGCGAGTGCGGGCTGCGATGCAATGCGGCGCGTTACGCGCAGCGAATCGGCCGCCACCTTGCGGTCTTCATCGGTGCTCAGGTAGTTGGGTGCAATGGCGGGCGCATCCTGAAAGCGCGGGCTCTTGATGCGCACCGTGCCGCGGCTCGTCGGGTTGAGGTTGCACACGCTCGCGGTAAAGGCCGGAAAGCTGTGCAGCGGCTCGCCGAATGCGTCGAGCGACAACGGCTGCACGTGGTATTCGAGATTGGGCCACTCGTGCTCGGGCGAACTGCGCGTGAAGGCACCGAGTTGCGACGGTGCCATGCTCATCGGGCCGCTGCGCTTCATCAGGTATTCAAGGCCGATTTTTGCCTTGCCGTACATCGACGACGCCAGCACATTGAGCGTGGGCGCGCCGTTGATCTTGTAGACCGCGCGAATCTGCAAATGGTCTTGCAGGTTGGCACCCACACCGGGTGCATCGACCACTACATCGATGCCATGCTGGCGCAGCAGCTCGGCCGGGCCGATGCCCGAAAGCTGCAGGATCTGCGGCGAGCCGATGCTGCCCGCGCACAGCACCACCTCGCGCGTGGCGTGCGCGGTGACCATCTCGTGGCCGTCCCACACCTGCACGCCGGTGCAGCGCTGGCTGCCGTCGGGCTGGGTCTCGATGATCAGCTTGGAGACGTGCGCATTGACCCACATCTCGAAATTGGGCCGGCCGTAGCACACGGGCCGCAAGAAGGCCTTGGCCGTGTTCCAGCGCCAGCCGTTCTTCTGGTTGACCTGGAAGTAGCCGACACCTTCGTTGCTGCCGCGGTTGAAGTCGGTGCTGTGCGGCACGCCGGCCTGCACGGCGGCTTCGGCAAAGGCGTCGAGGATGTCCCAGCGCAGGCGCTGTTTTTCCACGCGCCATTCGCCGCCGGCGCCATGCAGCTCGTCGGCGCCGAGGTAATAGTCCTCATGCTTCTTGAAGTCGGGCAGCACGTTCTGCCACTTCCAGCCGTCGTCGCCCGTGAGCTGCGCCCACTGGTCGTAGTCGCGCGACTGGCCGCGCATGTAGATCATGCCGTTGATGCTGGAGCAGCCGCCCAGCGTCTTGCCGCGCGGGTAGCGCAGCGTGCGCCCGTTGAGCCCCGCGTCCGGCTCGGTGCTGTAGAGCCAGTCGGTGCGGGGGTTGCCGATGCAGTACAGGTAGCCCACCGGAATGTGGATCCAGTGGTAGTCGTCCTTGCGGCCGGCCTCGATCAGCAGCGTGCGCTGTTGCGATTTGCGGGTCAGCCGGTTGCACATCAGCGCGCCGGCCGTGCCGCCGCCGATGACGATGTAGTCGAATGTGTTGTCGCTCATGGCGCCTGCTTGTCTCCGGGGGAACGATATTTTTGATGCTCATGGGCCCTGTGCAGGCCTGATGAGCAAGTTTCGCCCAAGCTGCCGGCAAAAAGCCAATGATTTCGGCATTGTTGGCTTATAAATCGCTCTTATATGACCGCCGCCGCCTTGGACCTCCAGATCTTGCGTGCCTTTGTGCTTGCGGCGCGCGAGGGCAGCGTGTCGCGCGCGGCCGAGCGGCTGCACCTGACGCAGCCCGCGGTCAGCCTGCAATTGAAGCGCCTGGCCGAAGAGACCGGGCTCCAGCTCTTCACGCGTACGCCGCACGGGCTGGCGCTCACGGCCGACGGGGCCGCATTGCTGCCGCAAGCCGAGCGCGTGCTCTCGGCCGTGGGCGACCTGCAGCAGGCCGCTCGCAACTTGCAGGGCACGGTGCGCGGGGCGCTGCGCATCGGCACCATCCTCGATCCGGAGTTCACCCGGCTTGGCGTGTTCCTGCGCGAGCTCGTCGAATCCGCGCCGCAGATCGAAACCGAGTTGCGCCACGGCATGAGCGGCACGGTGCTGGCCCAGGTGCTGCGCGGCGAGCTCGACGTGGGTTTTCACCTCGACACGGATGACGATGGCGAGGCCGCCGCGCCGGCTCCGCTGGCGACGCGCACGCTCACGCGCTTTACTTACCGCGTGGTCGCACCCGCGGGCTGGGGTCCGCAGGTGCTGGGCCGCGACTGGAAGGCACTGGCCGCGTTGCCGTGGCTGGGCACGCCGCCGGAATCCGCGCACCACAGGCTGCTCAATAAAGTGTTCGGCCCGCTCGGGCTTTCGCCGCGGCGCGCGGCGCTGGTGGACCAGGAAGCCTCGATGCTCGACCTGCTGAAGTCGGGCGTGGGGCTGAGCCTCTTGCGCGACTCCATTGCCATCCGCGAGAGCCAGTCGCACGGCCTGGTGATGGCCGACCGCGTGCAGCTGGACTGCGCGCTGCGCTTTGTCTCGCTGGCGGCCCGGCGCAACGAGCCCGTGATCGCGAGCGCGTGGAACGCGTTGGCGCGGGCTTGGAACTGACCGGAAAAAGGGCGCGCGTGGCTATTCGGACGGCGTTCCGCCCTACGCAAAGCACCGGCGCGGCGTACGGGAAAAGCCGATTCATCCGGTTACGATGCGCCCTTTCCGACCGCTTCTTTTTTCTTACTTCGCCCTGCCCCGCCGCACCATGCCCATAGCAACTTCGCCTGCCGACGACGCATCCGCCGCCGACAGCGTGTTGCCGCGCGTCGAGCAGCGCGAGCAGGACGGCCGCAGCTGGACCGTGGCGCACGGCCGCTGGACCACGCTGGCCATGTCGTCGCGCACCGCGTGGCAGTCCCTCGAAAAAGATTTGGCCGGCGCACCGCCCGCGGACGGCCGCGCATGGGACCTGCGCCCCATCGAGCAGCTCGACCACATCGGTGCGCAGCTGCTGTGGGAACACTGGCGCCACGACTGGCCGGCCACGCTCGAGATGTCGCCGCAGCACAAGGCGGTGCTCGACCAGGTGGCCCAGTACACGGTCGGAACGCCCGAGGAGCCGCCGCCCACGCTGGCCGAGCGGGTGCGCCATTTCTCGCACACCGGCGCGCGCGCGCTCGAAGTGATGCGCGACTTCGTAGGGCTGGTCGGCCAACTCGCGCTCGATGTGGGCACGCTTCTGCGCGCGCCGCACCGCGCGCCCTGGCGCGATTTTTCGGGCCACCTTTATCAGTTCGGCGCCACTGCCCTGCATATCACCGCACTGGTGGGCCTCTTGATCGGCGTGGTGCTGGCCTACCTGATCTCGCAGCAGCTGCGCCAGTACGGGGCGGAGGCTTTCGTGGTCAACATCCTCGGGCTGTCGCTGATCCGCGAACTCGGGCCGGTGCTTGCCGCCGTGCTGATCGCGGGGCGTTCCGGGTCGGCCATCACGGCGCAGATCGGCGTGATGCGCGTGACCGAAGAACTCGACGCCATGCGCGTGATGGGCATTCCCCACGGCTTCAGGCTGGTGATGCCGCGCGTGCTGGCGCTGGCCATTGCGATGCCGCTGATCAGCCTGTGGACATCGATGGCGGCGCTTGCGGGCGGCATGCTCGCGGCCGATGCGGCGCTCGATATTTCGCCCGCCTACTTTCTTTCGGCGCTGCCGCGTGCGGTGCCCATTGCCAACCTCTGGCTCGCGCTGGCGAAGTCGGCGGTGTTCGGCATCTTGATTGCGCTGATCGGCTGCTACTTCGGCATGAAGGTGAAACCCAACACCGAGAGCCTGGGGCGCGGCACGACCTCGTCGGTGGTGACCTCGATCACCGCGGTGATTTTGGTTGACGCGCTGTTCGCGGTGCTGTTCAAGGGAATCGGGTTCAGGGCATGAGCGATTCGAACAACGTCGTCGACATCAGCAAGCTCTGGACGGTATTCAAGAATGCCGAGGGTGAGCACGTGGTTCATCGCGACCTCGACCTGCACATCGCGCGCGGCGAAGTGCTGTCGCTGGTTGGCGGATCGGGCACCGGCAAGACGGTGCTGCTGCGGCAGATCCTCGGGCTCGAAAAGCCGTCGAAGGGCACCGTCGAGGTGCTGGGCCAGGCGCCCGGCGAGCTCAGCGCCCAGGGCGCGGCCAACGTGGGCATGCTGTTCCAGCACGGCGCGCTGTTCTCGGCCTTCAGCGTGCTCGAGAACATTGCCTTTCCGCTGCGCGAGCTCAAGCTGCTGCCCGACGAGTTGATTCGCAACGCGGCCCTGGTCAAGCTGCAGATGGTGGGCTTGCAGCCGCGGCACGCCAACATGAGTCCGGCCGACTTGTCGGGCGGCATGATCAAGCGCGTGGCGCTGGCGCGCGCGCTCATCATGGACCCGCCGCTGCTGCTGCTCGACGAGCCCACGGCCGGACTCGACCCCGAAGCCTCCGACAGTTTTTGCGACCTGCTGCGCGGCCTGCACCGCGAACTGGGCCTGACGGTGGTCATGGTCACGCACGACCTGGACACCCTGTTCGACCTGAGTACCCGCATTGCGGTGCTTGCCGACCATAAGGTCATCGTCAGCGGCTCGGCGCGCGAAGTCATCGCGTATCCGCATCCGTTCATCCACGAATATTTTCTGGGAGGGCGCGGCCAGCGCGCCTTGGAGGCACTGCATGACAAACCCTCCAACGCCGCGCCGCCAACTGCCGGCGCGGCCCACTGAAAGGTAGCCACACATGGAAAACAAAGCCCATGCCCTCGCCGCCGGCGCCTTCGTGCTCGGCCTCATTGCCGTGCTCGTGGGGCTGGTGGTCTGGTTCACGCGCGACAACACCGTGCGCAACATCTACGAGCTCTCCACGCGCGACCCGGTCAGCGGCCTGCAGCCGCAGGCCATGGTGCGCTACAGGGGCATCGCGGTCGGCAAGGTGACCTCGATCGACTTCGACCCCAAGACCAAGGGCAACGTGCGCGTGCGCATCACGGTCGACCAGCGCGTGCCGCTCACCACGTCGAGCTTTGCCACGCTGAGCTACCAGGGCGTGACCGGCCTGGCCTTCATCGCGCTGGATGACAAGGGCGAATCGAACGTGGTGCTTGCGCCCAACAACGACGACCCGCCGCGCATTCCGCTCAAGCCCTCGATGCTCGCGCAACTGCAAGACCGCGGCGAAGCCATCATCAACCAGATCGACGAAGCGACGAAGCGCGCCAACCAGCTGCTCGGCGACGGCAACCAGAAGCGGGTGGCCGATGCGCTGGAGAACATTGCGGCGGCATCGTCCAGCGCCAACACGTTGCTGAAGCAGCTGGACAACACGGTGAAGACGGGCCTGAACCCGACGCTCGCGGCGCTGCCCGGCACGCTGTCGTCGGTAAAGACGGCGGCCGGCGATGTCTCGCGCGTTGCCAACAACTTCAACACCACGGTGAGCCGGCTCAATGCGCCCGAAGGCCCGATCGAACGCCTGGGCGACGGCACCAAGGCGCTGGCGCAGGCGGTCGATTCGTTCAACTCGGCCACGCTGCCGCGCGTGAACCGGGTGGCCGACGACACTTCGCGCGCGGTGCGCCGGCTCGGCCGCGCGGCCGACGGCATCAACGACAACCCGCAATCGCTGCTGTTCGGCAACGGCGGCACCGCGGCGGGGCCGGGCGAACCGGGCTTCTCCGCGCCGCCTGCCACCAACTCGCTGGGACGCCCCTGAAGTGACGACCATGAACAAGAACGCCATGCACTCCCGTCCATCCCTTGGTTTCAGCTTGGGTTCCGGCCTCGGTTCCGGCCTGACACTTGGCCTTGCGCTGCTGCTTGCCGGCTGCGGCGCCCTGCCCGACAAGCCAGCGCGCGCCACGCTGTACGACTTCGGGCCCGGCATTGCCGCGTCGGCCGCGGCAGCCAATCCACCGGCCACCGCGCTGCCCACGCTCGCGCTGGCGGAAATCGAGAGCAACGCGCGGCTCGACGGCACGCAAATTCTTTACCGGCTCGGCTATGCCGATGCCAACGAGCTGCGCCCCTACGGCCAGTCGCGCTGGAGCCTGCCGCCGGCACAGCTGCTGCGCCAGCGGCTGCGCGATGCGCTGTCCGAACGGCGCACGGTACTCGGCCCTGAAGAAAGTGCAACCATCGCGCGCACCGAGGGCCGCGTGCCCGATACGCTGCGCATTTCGCTCGACGAGTTCAGCCACTACTTCGAATCGGCGGGCAGCAGCGTCGGCCTGGTGCGCCTGCGGGCCACGCTGATCCGCGGCACCACCGGCGGCGACCGCGTGCTCGGCCAGCGCACCTTCACCGTGCGCCGGCCGGCACCGAGCGCCGACGCGCCCGGCGGCGTGAAGGCGCTGGCCGCGGCCACCGATGCCGCCGTGGCCGACATCGTGCAGTGGGTCGACCAGCAGCCGCGGCAGTAAGCTCTGTTCGGCTCGACGTGACCCTACCAATAACCCCGAGGAGAACTCACCATGAACGCAACACGCATCGCCGGCATCCTGCTCATCGTGGCGGGTATCGCGGGCCTCGGGCTCGGCGGCTTCAGCTTTACCAAGGAAACGCACCAGGCCAAGCTCGGCCCGCTGGAGTTTTCGGTGAAGGAGAAGCAGCAAGTCAACTTCCCGGCCTGGGCGAGCGTCGCCGCGATTGTTGTGGGCGGCGCGCTGGTGCTGCTCGGCGGCAAACGCGGCTGAAGCGTTCGTCGAAATTCCTAACTCGCCAATCCGGGCGAGTTTTGATGATTTTGGACGCCAGCAAAGCCTGCGTTTCAATCCGCAAAATCATCCACGCACTTCCACTTGACGTCGGCCGTAGCAACGCCTGCCAGCATGGTTGCTGGATTGGGAAATCGCTCACCCGCCGTCACTTTGGCGGTTCTATTCCAAACATTGAAGACACTCGCCAAGGGGTGGCTGTCAGTGACCCGCGCAACCCAAACTCCCGAACGCGGGCATCGCGCAACTCCGTGAATCCACTCTGCAGCGTTTCCATTGTCTGTTGAGCTTTCTTCGCGATTTCCTGCGTTGGCTATCGTTGCGGCTCCTGCCCCAATGCCACCAACAATCAAGCCTACTCCTCCGCCGATGGCAGCAAACAGTAGACCGACGACAGCGCCAGTTGAATCGCCAGAGCCAGCGCCGTGACACCCACAGATGGCGAGGCCGATGAACCCTCCGATGAAAGCACCTGCGATTGGAAAAGCGAGCCATGCCATCTCGTTCTTGCCTCAGTTGATCCAAGCATTGGTGGGATAGATATCTTCCGGCCGGCTGCCGGTGAGGTCGAGCCGCTCGCCCGGGGATCGCTCCGGCTCACTCGACTACCGGCGCGGCTCGTTAGCGCCGAGCGGACTCTGGCTGCGTCGATCAGCGTCTGGCGCTTGCGATCCCAGATGGGCAGCGCGGCCGGCGGCAGTGGCAGCACCTTGTCCAGGTTGGGGAAGCGCAGGTCGGGGTTGAGTTCGAGGGCCTCCCTCAACAGGCGATAACGATCCGACCGGGCCGTGTCGATCATGTTGCCCGTCAACGGTACAGGACGGTCAAATTCGACCGACAAATCGCGTGCGCAATCCTTGCAGCCCAGTTTCACACCCTCGTGATAAACACGGAGTGCACGGGCGTTGTCTTCACCAAGCGATGCGTCCTCTCCAGTGATGGTTAGGGCCAGCGTGTAGGCTGCATCGCCATTACCCTGCGCAAAACTGCATTCGAGCATCTTCAGCGCCACCTCGCGGTTGCCCCAGAAACCCTGATCCGGATTGTCATAGGTGCCCTGTAGCTTGTAGCCTAGATGAGCCTGTGCCGCCGAACTCCCCATGTCCGCCGCCAATTGCCAGAACGCATAGGCACGGCTCGTGTCGCTCGTCACGCCGATGCCGCGCTGGTGGTAGGTGCCCATCTTGTCGAAGGCGGCGGGCACGCCCTGTTTCATCAGGCCTTCGATCAGCAGCACGGCCTGTTCGCTGTCCTGCGGCACGCCAAGGCCGCTCTCGTGCAGCCCGGCCAGGTTCAGGGCCGCCTTCCAGTGGCCCATGCCCGCGGCCTGCTTCCACAACTCCGCCGCCTTGGCGTAGTCGCGCCGCTCGAACACCAGGTCATAGCTGGTCGCCGCCATGCCCTGCTGGAACAGCGCGTCGGCCTCGGCCGTGAAGGGCGGGTTGGCATCGGCCTCGTGCTTGCACGCGAAGTCGGCCCGGTGCGGGTCGAAGGCCTTCAGGGTCATGTTGCGGGGCAGGTGGTTCATGGGGCAGGCCGTCAAGCCCACCAGAACGAAGACCGCCGCAAGCAGCAAGGCAGGCCATCGGCGGTCATCAGCTTGCCGTCTGCGCATCATGCAAGTCGCTCAAGGTCACCTCGACGATGCCCGACCACTGGCGCTGGTTGGCGTTGTCCAGCCACAACCACTTCACCTCATGGGGCGCGACGGCGATGTGCTGGCTGCGGGGATCGGGGAAGGGCTGGCCCTTCTCGACATAAGCGAAGCGGTCCCAGCGGTTGTAGAGACGGGCCAGCGGATGGTCCCTGGACACCTGGCCGCCCCACACGCCGGTGCGCGGACAGGGCAGCATGCCTTTGCAGAACAGCAGCGGCTCGGGCACGCGGGTGGCGCGGGCAAGGCCCTGGGCCACCCGGGGATGGGTGACCGCGGGCACGGGAGAGGCTTCGCCCAGGTAGTGCCAGACGGTGGAAGGACTGATCTTGGCCCATTGGCCCATGCTGCTGCGGTCCATCGTCTCGAAGGCTTCGCCCTTGGCATAGCGCTGGGGCACCTGGGCGCTCTCCCAGGCCGCTTCATGCTCGCGGTAGTCGCGGTGGGCATAGACATTCAATCGGGGCAGCCAGTAGCCGCTGCGGGTCGCATGGGTGTCGGCCTGCTCCGGCGCAGAGCGGGCCTGCTGCCGCAGCACATGCCCCTGCGGGATGTGGGCGCGGCCGGTGCGCTGCGCGCCGGGGGTGGGTTTCTCGGCTGGCTTGGCGACCAGAGGCTTGGCGGCGTCCAAAGGGTTTCGCGCTTGCCGTCCCAGATGGGCAAGGCGGCGGGCGGCAGCGGCAGCACCTTGTCCAGGTTGGGGAAGCGCAGGTCGGGGTTGAGTTCGAGGGCGTCGCCTAGTTCGCTGTAGCGTTCGGCACGCGCCGTATCGATGATGTTGCCTGTAAGAGGGGTAGCTCTATCGAATCTCACAGATAAGGTGTTTGCACAATCCTTGCAGCCCAGTTTCACGCCCTCGTGATAGATCCGTAGGGAGCGGGCGTAGTCTTCATCAACATTGTTCAGCGTCATCGCCAGTTGGTGGGCCGCGGCGCCATTGCCCTGGGCGAACCCGCATTCGAGCATCTTCAGACCGATCTCACGATTGCCCCAGAAGCCTTCGCCTGGACTGTCATAGGCCGCATCGAGCTTTTCGCCCAAATGGGCTTGCGCCGCCGAACTCCCCATGTCCGCCGCCAATTGCCAGAATGCATAGGCGCGGCTCGTGTCGCTCGTCACGCCGATGCCGCGCTGGTGGTAGGTGCCCATCTTGTCGAAGGCGGCGGGCACGCCCTGCTTCATCAGGCCTTCGACCAGGAGCAGGGCCTGCTCGCTGTCCTGCGGCACGCCAAGGCCGCTCTCGTGCAGCCCGGCCAGGTTCAGGGCCGCCTTCCAGTGGCCCATGCCCGCGGCCTGCTTCCACAACTCCGCCGCCTTGGCGTAGTCGCGCCGCTCGAACACCAGGTCATAGCTGGTCGCCGCCATGCCTTGCTGGAACAGCGCGTCGGCCTCGGCCGTGAAGGGCGGGTTGGCATCGGCCTCGTGCTTGCAGGCGAAGTCGGCCCGGTGCGGGTCGAAGGCCTTCAGGGTCATGTTGCGGGGCAGGTGGTTCATGGGGCAGGCCGTCAAATTCAATAGAACGAAAACAAGGACCAGCAGCGAGGCCGGCCAGCGACGTGGATGTATGCGCGGGGCAAGATGAGGCATGTTCATGCGAGCCGGACGGTGCTGGTGCGCTCGTCGAGGAACTTGACGAGGAAGCTGGAAAGAGACAGTCCAGCCCTCTTTTTATTGAGGTTGTTGCTGGCCTCATCCTCCCAATTTTTGAACGTCTTAGCGATTGCCTTCTGCTCCGTCGCATCCCCACCCCCATCGAACTGCCCCTTCGTGTGCTGCTGCCACACCCGCTGGCGCAGATCCTTCGCCTTGGGCGCATCGTCGCTGGCGATGTTGATCTCGCTGTCCACCGCGAAGCTGCGCAGGTTCAGGTTGGCGCTGCCCAGCGTGAACATGCTGTCGTCGATGATCATCAGCTTGCTGTGGATGTAGACCTCGCGGTAGCGTTGGGCAGTCGCGTTCTTCAGTTCCTTGCTGCGGTCGGGCGGGGGCATAAGAGGCACGGAGGTTTCGGGCAGCATGCCCCAGCCGCCCGCGTTGGTGCCGCCGGCCCTCGCCTGACTGTCGGTGGCGAGAACGCGGTCCCACGCTTTCTTCTGCTGCGCATAACGCTGCTTTTCTTCGTCGATGCGCTGCGCGACGGGCAGCTTGGAGACGCGCCACTCGTCGTCGTAGGTCCACAGGCTTGCCACCAGCGTGCGCATGCGCAGCGCCTGGCTCAGCATGTCGCGCACCTCCCGGCCGCTCTTGCCCTCGCTGGCTGTCTTGTGGGTCTGGGCCAGGTCGGACAATGGCCGGGGCGGCCCGGGAAACACGGGCGGCTGAAGTTCCTTGCTTTGCCCCGAGTCGTAGGCTTGGCGCCGCCTCTTGAAGTCCGCCAGGTCGCGCTCGGCCTGGGCATGGCGATCCAGTTCGTCCTTGATCATCTTGTCCTGGTTGGGCACTGAATCGCCATGGCCCAGTTCGGCCACGATGTCGTGCGTGCGCGGAACCATCTGCTTGCGCTCGGGCGTGGGCGTGACCACCATCACGTGCAGCACGGGCACGTTGGACATGGCCACGGGTTGCCTGGCGGCTCTGCAGCCCTGCACGTAGAGCTCGCGCGCGGTTTTCATGGCGCGGGCCCAGTCGGTGTTCTGGAAGTACTGGTTCTCGATGTACAGGTAGTGGCGCGCAAAGCTGCTGGCCTGGTAGTAAAGCCGCTCGATCGAGCGCTCGCCGCCCTCCGTGTCGGGCAGCGTGCGCACGATCTGCGCCCGGTTGCATGCGGCGCCGAGGTTTTGGGTGAGCCGCTTGGGCGGCGCCTTCAGATCGACGTCGGCGCTGACGGAAGTGCCGCCGCCCTTGCCTTCAGCCTTGGCCGTGTTCCAGGCATCGGCAAAGTTCTTGTACACCGCCACCACCGCATCGCCTTCCAGGCGGCACACGTAATCCTGGTACGGCTTGAGCGTGGTCTTGTCGGCGCTGGGCGCGTCCCAGCCCTTGCCGGCCGAGTGGTCCGCGCTGCCGCCCTCGAAGAGCTGTCCCCGCTTGGGGTCGTTGAAGAGGTGCTCCTCGGTGTCCCAGTAGTCGGTGACGGAATTCAGGCCCATCACGTAGGCCCGGGGGTGCGTGCCCTCGTAGTCGATGACGATGGTCTTTTGGTGATGGGTCGCCATCCGCTCCAGTCCAAGCCGCTCGATGCCGGCCGTAGCTGCGCCGTGTTCGCGGGCCTCCGCCTGTAGGGTGGCCAGCACGTCTTCATGCACGCCGCCGCGTGTGCGCAGCGACAGGCCCTCGATCTTTCCGTCCACGACATCTCGCCACCACCGGCTGTTGAACATTTCCCGCTCGTCCGCCACGGTGGGGCCGGCCTGCGGGGCAAGAACGGGACGGGCATGCCTGGGCGCTGGGTCGGCGGCAATCCTGGCACGCGCGGCCTCGTCCACCACGGGCAGGTTGCGTTCGTAGCGGGCTTGTGTCTTGTAGCCCGGCACATTGCTGGCGCTGATCCGAACAGCGACCGGGTCGTACCATGCGAGCAAGCGCACCTGGACTTTGGTCTTGCTCTTGTTGAGCTTGCCCTCGGAGGCATCGCGCAGCAGGTCGCCCCAGGTCACGCCGCGCGGCCATTCATTGCGGCTTCCCCGGATCAACTCCATCGCCGGATCGAAGCCCCAGCACACGATGTCGATGCTCTTCTCGGCTGTTCGAATATCTTCGCCAATCTGTTTGAAGCTCTCTTCGCCGCAGATGTGAACCGAGAGGTTGTTGTAGTGGAAGACCGGTGTCTTCCTGTCCTCGTTGCTCTCCAGTTTCCACTGGACGCTGCCGGTGGTGCTGCGGCTGGCATCGCTGAGCGGGGTGACGGACTTTTGCTGGGTTTTCGGTGGGGTGGCCATGGTGGATGTCTTTCGTTGCCTCAGGTTTCGTCGGGGCCACCCTGGCGGTGCAGGTGGTGGTGCTGACGGTCCTTGGGGTCGCCCTGCGCGGCGCGGTAGCCCTTGGCGCCCAGCTGTTGATCGGCGCCTTCAAGGCGCGGGATAACCGGCAGTTCAAACTCGTTGCCGTTGCTCAGCTTGACCTTGTAGGCGCCCGTGCCCGGCTTGTGGTCGGCGATGAAGACGCGGCCCTGCGCGTCGGTGACGCCCTTTTCGACTTCGGCGCCGTCTCTGTAGAGGGTGTAGGGCTCCGTGGCAACGGGGCGCCCATCCTCCGGGTGCGAGCGCAGCGTGAAGCTGCGCGCCGTCAGGCTATCCTTCAGGCTGGAGCTTCCGCTCACCGGCACGGTGGGCGCGTTCCTGGGGCCGACCATGCTGTGCACGGCGGCGTACTCGATGTGCCGGCCCGAGGTGGCCTCCTCGATGCCGGCGGCATTCAGGCAGATGGTGCTGCCACCGCCATTGAGCACAAGTTCTTCCTTGGCGGTGATGGTGATCTTGTTGGCGACCTGCACGATGTTGAGTTTGGCAATGAGGCTGATGCTCTCCTTGAGCGCCTTGATGTCGATGTCGCCGCCGAACGCGAACAGCCGCATGCCGGCCTGGTAGGCGAACAGGCGCACCGCCTGCCTGGCGCTGACCAGAAAGCTCTTGGCCGCAGACACGCTGACATGCGCGCCACTGGTGAGCGCCACGTGTTCGCCGGCATGCACATGGGTGCTTTGCGCGCTGGTGCTCTGGATGCCCGCCGGCGAGGCCAGCACCAGATGGGGCGCATCGAGTTCAGGAAAGTGGCCCGTCTCGGGTTTGCTTGGCTGGCCTACGCCCTTGATGGCATCGTTCTGGCTCTTGAGTACCTTGGCGACGTCGTCCTGGTCGCCTGCCTCGTGCGCCTTGGCCTCCTGCGCGGCGGCGCCCAGCGACTCCTGCAGGTCGCGACCCTGCGTCAGGCGCGCCACCGTCTCGCCCATGTCGGTGGTGTGGGCCTGCGCGCGCGGCCTGGGCTCGGTGGTGATGAGCATGCCGTCGGCAGCACGCATCACGCCGTGGCCGTCGGTGCGCAGTTCATAGCCCTGGCCGCGCGCATCCTTGCGCCCCGCGTTGTCCTCGATGCGCGTGAGGTGCCCCAGGCTCAGTTGGCTGTGCTGGTGGTCGCTCTTGAGCTGGACCTGGATCTGGCCGTCGGTGTCGTCCAGCACCAGGTGGTTGCTGCGGCCGGCGGCGCTGTTGCCGCCTTCCTTGGTGAGTTCCCTCGACCGGAAGCCCGACAAGGCACTCTGGCCCGGCAGCGCCCACGGCGGCAGATTGCTCTGGTTGTGCACCCGCCCCGTGCACACGGGCAGGTCGGGGTCGCCGCCGATGTAATCGACGATCACCTCCTGGCCGATACGCGGAACATGCACACCGCCCAGCTGGTTGCCCGCCCACGGACTGGAGACCCGGATCCAGCAGGTGCTGTGCTGGTTCTTCTGACCGATGCGGTCCCACGGGAACTGCACCTTGATGCGCCCGAACTCGTCGGTCCAGAGGTTCTGGCCCTCGGGACCGACCACCAGCGCAGTCTGGGGACCGTGCGTGAACGGCTTCACTTGCGTGAGCGCCGGGCGCAGCGGCTCGGCCATCGGATGGGCGGTGAAGTCGACCTCCACCTTCCAATGCTGCTTCCTGCCTGGAGCGGCATCGCGGATCTGGCTGTCCTGCGCGACGTCCTCGATCAGAAGCCGGGTGTCCAGGATCAGGTACTCGGCATTGGCGTTCTGGCGCGGATGCTTCAAGAGCCGAAAGGTGCAGCCCGGAACCATGCCGCGCAGGTTGCCGCTGGCCTGGGCGCGGCTGCCCGCGGTGCGCAGCGCCTGCATGCGCAAGAGCGCCAGTTGGCGCCCTTCGGCCTGCGGGTCGTTGGCCTCGGCGCTGCCGGCCTGGGGCTGGGCGTAGTGGCTGGCGGTGGCACCGGCATGCCACTGGTAGACCTCGGCATCGGCCTGGCCGGTGGGGCGCGGCTCGCTGCGGCCGATGGTGAGGTCGGCCCGCGGTCGGGTGTAGTCGTAGTCGCGGCTGGTGTACTGGCCGCTGGTCAGGCGGCTGGCAGGCACGAAACTGCTCAGGTATTCGGCATCGGTCTTCCACCCCGGCGCGTGGTACTCCACCTCCTGGTAGGCCGCGCTGTCGTTCTTCTTGTAGGCGCCCATGTTGTCGATGAGCACGAGGCGATGTTTATCGCCGCTGTGCTCGAAGAAGTAGCTGATGCCCCACTCCTGGGTGAGGCGGCTGAAGAACTCGAAGTCGCTCTCGTTGTACTGGGTCTGGTAGTCGCGCAGCGGGTAGGTCTCGATCAGGCGCTTGTCGACCGGGAAAGCGTAGCCGGCCAGCAGTTCGTCCAGGATCTGAACGACGCTCTTGTTCTGGAAGATCTTGCAGTCGGTCGTGAGGGTGGCCAGATGCAGCCAGGGGCGCAGGGTGAGCTTGTACTGGACATGCCGCCCCTCTTCGCCCCAGAGGCAGGCATCGGTGATGAGGGCGTTGATCCGGCGCGTGCCCGCGCCCAGGCGGTCGACCGAGGCGCCCACCGCACCGGGAAGGAACTCGCCCATGCCGTCGAGTTGGATGGTGCAGGAGATCTCCCGGCCGATGAAGCTGTCCAGGTCCCAGTCGGCGGCGCCGCTGGCGCCGAGGTTCAGCGCGTCGGGGGTCTTGAGCAGGAGCTCGTATTCGAAGAGGGAATTGAGGCCTTCGCGGCCCGAGAAGCGCACCGGTTCGAGCGCGGGGCGGCCCAGGAACTCGGGAATGGCGGCGCTGCGGATGGCGAGCGTGCGCGCTCGCGCAGCCGCGATGAATGCGGACATGACGGTTTCTCCCTGAAGATGCCCCTGTGGTCAGGGGCTATCTCGTTGATTATGGGAGGCGGTCACGCCACCAAAGATGGCCGAAGGTAATCGTTCTCGGGGCGTCGGCTACGCCGTTCGTGATGAATTGCACGCGGGCGCGGGTTTGCTTAGCGGTGTGCGAAGGGGCTCGGCTCTCAGGCTCCGAGCCCAGCCAGCAACTGCGGCAGCAAGGCCTCGGATTCCCCGCGCAAGACAACTGTCGCCGCATCGTCCAGATGCGGCAACGGCTCCATGTTGAGCGTGATCAGCCGGCTGCCGTGCGACGCCGCCATCTGCGGCAGCTCGGCGGCCGGATACACGACGGCCGTGCTGCCGACCACCATGAACACGTCCGACTCCTGCGCGGCCGCCTGCGCATCGAGCAGCACGCCCTGGTTCAGCATTTCGCCGAACATGACGACGTCCGGCCGGGCGCGCGAGGCGCAGCGCATGCAGCGGTGAAAGGGCCACGGGCCCTGGCGGTTGCCGCAGTGGTCGCAGCGCCAGCGCCGCAGCGAGCCGTGCAGTTCGAGCACGTCCAGCCCGCCGGCCAGCGTCAGCAGCCCGTCGACGTTCTGCGTGATGAGGCGCGTGGCAGGCCGCAGCCGCTGCAGCAGCGCAAGCGCCGTATGCCCGGGGTTCGGCTGCGCGTCCTCCACCGCGGACAGCCGCCGCGACCAGAAGCGCGTGAATCCCGCCGGGTCGCGCTGCAGGTCTTCGGCATGCGAGTACTGCAGCGCGTTCTGGTTCATCCAGAGTCCGTCGCTGTCGCGGTAGGTCGGAATGCCGGAGGCCTTTGAAAGCCCGGCGCCCGAAAACACGACGATGCGCCGGGCGGCGCTCAGCAGGGCAATGGCGGATTCGATCGGGGGAGTGGAAGACGAAGCGGTGATGTCCAGGCTCATGGATCCAGGTGTGCGGAAGCGTTTCTTCCGGCCGACGTTGCGCCCAGCCGCTCGGAGACCGTGCCCGCGCAGGCCTTGAGCGCGCGTGCGATTTCGCCGTCCCAGGCGGTGTCGAAGATGGCGGCCGGGCCGATGGCCGTGACCGACAGCACGATGGCACCCGTGTGGTCGAACACCGGTGCCGCCATGGCGCTCACGCCTTCGATCACCTCGCCTTCCGAGCGGCTGATGCCATGCACGCGCACCTCCTGCAGCTGGCGCTCGAACTCGCTCCACGACGGCAGGGGCGGCTGCGACGGCATGCCCGCCGGCGGCGGCTGCTCGCCCGCCTTGCGCTGCTTTTGCCGCTGGCGTTCGGCGTCGAGCAGTTGCTTGACTGTTTCGGCCTCCAGGTAGGCGGCGAACACGCGGCCCGAGGCCGTGTTGGTGAGCGAGAACACCGTGCCGTGGCGCATGTTCACATGCACCGGCGAGGGCGATTCGGCGGTGCGCACGATGGTTGCGCCGCGTGCGCCCCACACCGCCAGCGCCACCGTGTGGCCGATGCGCTGCGCCAGCCCGGCGATGAGCGGCGTCGCAATGTGCACCGGGTCGGCCTGCTGAAGGCTGATGAGCCCCAGTTGCAAGGCCAGCGGGCCGAGCAGATAGTGGCCGCTGGCGCGGTCCTGCTCGATCAGGCCCAACCGCCCGAAGCTCACCATGTACGGGTGGGCCTTGGCGGCCGTCATGTCGGCTTCCCGCGCCAGGTCTTTCAGGGCCATCGGCCGGCCGTGGTGCACCAGCGCGCGCAGCAGCTGGCCGCCCACTTCGATGCTCTGGATGCCGCGCTGGGCGGCGCGGTCGGTCTCATTGGCTGCCATGGCCCGCCTTGGCGTCTGATTGTTCGTTCATGAAGAAGGGATTAGACATTAACTGATCTCGGGCTTACACTCCAGAAATTCGTTAACCGCAAATTCGTTTGCTTTAGACGAATCAAATTTCGATCCACCCGACGGAGACACACGATGAGCCAAGCCAAGAAGTTCGCCAGCCAGGCCGACATGGAAGAAAAGAAGATCACCTTCAGCCAGATCTCGGAACACGCCTGGGCCTACACGGCCGAGGGCGACCCCAACACCGGCATCGTCATTGGCGACGACTGCGTGCTGGTGGCCGACACCCAGGCCACCCCTGCCATGGCGGCCGACGTGGTGCGCCGCATCCGCGAGGTGACCGACAAGCCCATCAAGTACGTGGTGCTGACGCACTACCACGCGGTGCGAGTGCTGGGCGCGGCCGGCTACGGTGCCGAGCACATCCTGGCCAGCCAGGACACGCGCGACCTGATCGTGGAGCGCGGCGAGGCGGACAAGGCCAGCGAAATCGGCCGCTTTCCGCGCCTGTTCCAGAACGTGGAAACGGTGCCCCCGGGGCTGACCTGGCCCACCATGACCTTCACCGGCAAGATGACGCTGTGGCTCGGCAAGCTCGAGGTGCAATTGATCCAGCTCGGCCGCGGCCACACCAAGGGCGACACGGTCGTGTGGCTGCCCGAGGAACGCACGCTGCTGTCGGGCGACCTGGTCGAATTTGGCGCCACGCCGTACGCGGGCGACGCCTACTTCCAGGACTGGCCGCAAACGCTGGACAACATTGCCGCCCTCAAGCCCGCCGCGCTGGTGCCGGGCCGCGGCGCCGCACTCACCACGCCGGCCGAAGTGGCCGAGGGCCTGACCGGCACACGCAACTTCATTTCCGACGTGTATGCGAGCGTGCAAGAGGGCGTGAAGGCGGGACGCGACCTGAACACGGTCTACAAGGACACCTACGCCAAGCTCAAGCCCAAGTACAGCCAGTGGGTGATCTTCGACCACTGCATGCCGTTCGACGTGAGCCGCGCGTACGACGAAGCCTCGGGCCATGCCGATCCGCGCGTGTGGACGGCGGAGCGGGACATCGAGATGTGGAAGGCGCTGGAAGGCTGACCCCGCATTGCTCCCTCCTCCCGGGGAGGGTTGGGGTGGGGCACGCGGCGCCGGCAACGAGCGCCGTCAGCCCCCATCCCAGCCTTCCCCCAGCGGGGGAAGGAGCAAGACAAAAGACACGGAGACAAACGTGATCGACTATCAAAGCCTGCGCTTCGACTACAAGCGCCACGCCGACCAGGACGCGCCCACGCCCGCCCGCCACCCGGTGGTCGTCGTCGGCGCCGGCCCGGTCGGCCTCACGCTGGCCATCGACCTTGCATTGCGCGAAATTCCCGTGGTGCTGCTCGACAACGACAACACCCTTTCC
Organism: Variovorax sp. S12S4; assembly: GCF_023195515.1. Lineage (NCBI taxonomy): Bacteria > Pseudomonadati > Pseudomonadota > Betaproteobacteria > Burkholderiales > Comamonadaceae > Variovorax > Variovorax sp. S12S4. The sequence goes on along the minus strand of NZ_JALPKR020000002.1, from coordinate 2,034,613 downwards.
AGCGGCTCGCGCGCGATCTGCTTTGCCAAGCGCACGCTCGAGGTGTTCGACCGCCTCGGCTGCGGCGACCGCATGGTCGGCAAGGGCGTGTCGTGGCACGTGGGCCGGGTGTTCTTCCACGACGAGCAGGTCTACAGCTTCGACCTGCTGCCCGAACCCGGCCACGAGCGCCCGGCCTTCATCAACCTGCAGCAGTACTACGTCGAGGGCTACCTCGTCGAGCGAGCTGCGGCTCTGCCGCTGATCGACCTGCGCTGGAACAACAAGGTCACAGGCATCGAGCAGAACGACGGCGGCGCCGTTCTCACCGTGGAAACGCCCGAAGGCGACTACAAGCTGCAAGCCGGCTACGTTGCCGCCTGCGACGGCTCGCGCTCCAACCTGCGCCAGATGCTGGGCCTCGAAGCCAAGGGCCGCACCTTTCGCGACCGCTTCCTGATTGCGGACATCACGATGGATGCGCAACTGCCGACGGAGCGGCGCTTCTGGTTCGACCCGCCGTTCCATCCCGGCCAGAGCGTGCTGCTGCACAAGCAGGCCGACGGCATGTGGCGTGTAGACTTCCAGCTCGGCTGGGACGCCGATCCGGTGGAGGAGCGCAAGCCCGAAAACATCACGCCCCGCGTGCGCGCACTGCTCGACAGTATCGGATTCGAGGGCGTGCAGTTCACCATCGGCTGGGCGAGCGTCTACACCTTCGCGTGCCAGCGCATGGAGCGCTTTCGCCATGGCCGCGTGCTGTTCGTGGGCGACTCGGCGCACGGCGTGTCGCCCTTCGGCGCGCGCGGCGCCAACTCGGGCGTGCAGGACGCGGACAACCTCGCCTGGAAGCTCGCGGCCGTGCTCCGGAGCGAGGCACCCGATGCGCTGCTCGACAGCTACGCGAGCGAACGCGAATTCGCGGCCGACGAGAACATCCGCAACTCCACGCGCGCGACCGACTTCATCACGCCCAAGAGCGAAGTGAGCCGCCTGTTCCGCGACGCGGTGCTGGAGCTCACCAAGCGCCACGCCTTCGCGCGCACGCTGGTCAACAGCGGTCGGCTCTCGGTGCCGGCGGTGCTGCGTGACTCGCCGCTCAACACTCCCGACACTGACTCCTTTGAAGGCGCGATGGTCCCAGGCGCCGCAGCGGCCGACGCCCCCGTGGTGCGCGCCGACGGCAGCAGCGGCTGGCTGCTGCGCGAATGCCATGTGGCGCAGTTCACGGCGCTGGTTTTCGGCCAGGGCGAAGCGGCCGAGCGCAGCCTGCAGGCGCTGATGGCATGCGACTTTCCGCTGCACGTGGTGCGCGTGAAAGCCGCTACAAGCGAAGGCGAACTCGCGACGCAACGCTACGACGCGCTACCCGGCACCGTCTACCTGCTGCGGCCCGACCAGCATGTGTGCGCGCGCTGGCGGCAACCCACGGCGGCGAACATCCGCGCGGCGATCGACCGTGCATTGGCAAAGGGATGAGCAGCACCATGCAACCACATCTGATCACCACGCCGAACCTCGAAGCGCCCGACGATTTCTACGAGGCGCTGATCGAGGCCCACCAGGGGCTTTCCACCGAAGAGAGCCATGCCTTCAACGCACGGCTCGTGCTCGTGCTGGCCAACCACGTCGGCTCGCTGGCCGTGCTGCGCGAGGCTTTCGAGGCCGCGCGCAGCAGCAGCTGAACACACGTGCCAACTTCATCGCGATTTCCGGAAGAGAGAACCATGACGAATCCATCCGCCAACACCAGGCCAAATGCCGAGCGGCGCTACCAGAGCGGCTTTGGCAACGAGTACGCCTCCGAAGCCGTGGCCGGTGCGCTGCCCCAGGGCCGCAACAACCCGCAGCGCGCGCCCTTCGACCTTTACACCGAGCTGCTTTCAGGCACCGCCTTCACCGCGCCGCGCCATGAAAACCGCCGCACCTGGCTGTACCGCCGCCAGCCTTCGGTGGTGTCCGGCCGCTACCAGCCGTATGCCCAGCCGCACTGGAGCACCGGCGCCGACCGCGAGATCGCATTGCCGCCCGAGCCGCTGCGCTGGCATCCAATGCCGCTCGACGGCGCGGCCGGCGTGGACTTCATCGACGGCATGCACACCATTGCGGCCAACGGCGACGCCGAGTCGCAGGTCGGCATCGGCTCGCTCATGTACCTTGCGGGCCGCTCGATGGAGAAGCGCGCCTTCGTCAATGCAGACGGCGAGATGTTGCTGGTGCCGCAGCAGGGCCGCCTCGTGATCACGACCGAGCTGGGCGTGCTCGACGTGAAGCCTGGCGAGATTGCGGTGCTGCCGCGCGGCATGGTGTTCAAGGTGGCATTGCCCGATGGAATCTCGCGCGGCTATGTCTGCGAGAACTACGGTGTGCATTTCCGCCTGCCCGAACTCGGCCCCATCGGCTCGAACGGCCTGGCCAATGCGCGCGACTTCCAGGCGCCCGTGGCGGCCTTCGAGGAAGAAGGCGGCGCCTACGAGCTGGTAAAGAAATTCGGCGGCCGCTTCTGGAAGGCGCCCACCAGGCAGTCGCCGTTCAACGTGGTCGCATGGCACGGCAACCTGGCGCCGGTGAAGTACGACACGGCCAACTTCATGGTGATCGGCTCCATCAGCTTCGATCACCCCGACCCATCGATCTTCACCGTGCTGACCTCGCCCAGCGACACGCCGGGCACCGCGAACTGCGACTTCGTGATCTTCCCGCCGCGCTGGATGGTGATGGAAAACACCTTCCGTCCGCCATGGTTCCACCGCAACCTCATGAGCGAGTTCATGGGCCTGGTGCTCGGCGAATACGACGCCAAGCCGGGCGGTTTCAAGCCCGGCGGCGCAAGCCTGCACAACTGCATGGTGCCGCACGGACCCGACGAGGAAGCCTTCGACAAGGCCACGCGCACCGACCTGAAGCCGCACAAGCTCGACAACACGCTGGCCTTCATGTTCGAGAGCCGATACCGCTTCATTCCGACGAACTTCGCGCTCCAGAGCCCCGCGCTCGACACCGACTACGCCGATTGCTGGGCCGGGCTCAAGGACCACTTCAAGCCCTGACGGCCGACGAGCAGACGCCACATCCAAAGAAAGACATTCCATGACCGCACTTAACGCCACCCATGACCCGAAGCTGCGCAGCTGGGTTGCCTCGGCCAATGAAGCCGGCTGCGACTTTCCGATCCAGAACCTGCCCTTCGGCCGCTTTCGCGCGGCGGGCAGCAGCGAGGCTTTTCGCATCGGGGTGGCCATCGGCGACCAGGTGCTCGACCTGAAGACGGCAGGCCTGGTCGATACCGACGACATGAACGCGCTGATGAACGCCAGCGTGAAAGACCGCCAGGCACTTCGCGCGGCCATCTCGGCGGGCCTTGCGGAAGGCAGTGGCAAAGAGGCCGCATGGTCGAAGGCGCTGCTGCCGCAGGCCAGGGCCGAGCTCACCGTGCCCTGCCGCATCGGCGACTACACCGACTTCTACACCGGCATCCACCACGCCACCACCATCGGCAAGCTGTTCCGCCCCGACCAGCCGCTGATGCCCAACTACAAGTGGGTGCCCATCGGCTATCACGGCCGTGCTTCGTCGATCGGTGTGAGCGGCCAGGTCTTCAAGCGCCCCCAGGGGCAGACCAAGGCACCGGATGCTGCAGAGCCGAGCTTCGGCCCTTCGAAGCGGCTCGACTACGAGCTGGAACTGGGTTTTCTGATCGGCCGCGGCAACGCACTCGGAGAGCCGATTGCCATCGGCGAGGCCGAAGACCACCTATTCGGTGTGACCTTGCTCAACGACTGGTCGGCGCGGGACCTGCAGGCCTGGGAATACCAGCCGCTCGGCCCGTTTCTCTCGAAGAACTTCGCGAGCACGCTGTCGCCATGGATCGTGACGATGGAAGCGCTGGCGCCGTTCCGCGCCAGGTTCGAGCGGCCCGCGGGAGACCCGCAACCGCTGGCTTACCTCGATGCGCCCTCGAACCGAGAAAGCGGCGCGCTGGACATCACGCTCGAAGTGCTGCTGCAGACCGCGAAGATGCGCGCCGCGGGCGAAGCGCCCACGCGGCTCACGCGCGGCAACACCACCGAAGCCGCCTACTGGACGGCCGCGCAGCTCGTCGCGCACCACACGGTGAACGGCTGCAACCTGCAGCCGGGCGACCTGCTGGGCTCCGGCACGCTCTCGGGCCCCAGGCCCGACGAAGCCGGCTCGCTGATAGAACTCACGCAGGGCGGCAAGCAGCCGATCACGCTGCCCAATGGGGAGAAGCGCACTTTCCTTGAAGACGGCGACACGCTGGTCATCCGCGGCTACTGCGAGCGGGAGGGCGCGGTGCGCATCGGCTTGGGTGAAGTTGCCGGAACCGTGATCGCCTGAGGTCTGCGTGTTGTCCCCTCTCCCAGAGGGAGAGGGAGAAAAACCATCAGGGCGCGGCCGCAGCGGTGCCGGCCACCGGCCAAGCCACTTCGCTCGCCACGCGCGGCTTGCCGATCGGCGCACCGGCCTTGCCGATCCTGACGGCGGCCAGGTCGGCCTCGCTCGGGTACTGGTCCATCAACACGTAGTCGAACACGCGGCGCGCAATGGGCGCCGCGGCGCCGGCACCCCAGCCGGCGTTCTCGACGATCACCGCCAGGGCGATCTTCGGGTTGTTGACGGGCGCAAACGCCATGAACAGTGCGTGATCGCGCTGGTGCTCTTCGAGCGCGCGGGCGTTGTACTTGGTGTTCTGCGCCTGCGTCACCGCCTGCGCAGTGCCCGTCTTGCCGGCCGCCTGGTAGCCCGCGCCGGCAAACACGCTGCGCGCGGTGCCGCTGGTCACCACGCTGGTCAGGCCTTCGCGAATCACCGCGACGTTGGCGGCGGTGTAGCCCAGGTTCTCGGCCGGCGGCTGCGGCAGCGGAGCCACCTCGCCGCTGACCGTGTTTCGCGTGGCCAGCACCAGATGCGGTTTGCGCTTCAGTCCGCCATCGGCCACGATGGCCGTGGCCTGCGCGAGCTGCAGCATGGTGAAGGTGTTGTAGCCCTGGCCGATGCCCAGCGAAATGGTTTCGCCCGCGTACCACTTCTTCTGCTCGGGCCGCTTGTAGGCGTTGCGCTTCCACTCGGTGCTGGGCAGCACGCCGCGCACCTCGCCGCCCAGGTCGATGCCTGTGAGCTGCCCGAAGCCCAGCGGCTTCATGAAGTCGTGGATCAGGTCCACGCCCATCTCGTTGGCCAGCGAGTAGTAATAAATGTTGCTCGACACCTGAATGGAACGCCGCATGTCGACGCCGCCCAGGTTGCCTTCAGGGCTGCCGAAGCGGTGGCCGCCGAAGTTGAAGTACCCCGGGTCGTTCACCACCACGCTGGCGCCGCGCTTGCCCGTTTGCAGTGCGGCCAGTGCCATGAAGGGCTTGTAGGTCGAGCCGGGCGGGTAGGTGCCGCGCAGGGCCCGGTTGAGCAGCGGCTTGTCGAGCGATTCGCTGAGCTCTTTCCAGCTTTCGGTGTCGATGCCTTCGACGAAAAGGTTGGGGTCGAAGGTCGGCTTGCTCACGAAGGCCAGCACCTCGCCGGTCTTGGGGTCGATGGCCACCAGCGCGCCGCGGCGGTCGCCGAACATGTCTTCGACCAGCTTCTGCAGCTTGATGTCGAGCGACAGCATCACGGTATTGCCCGGGGTGGCCGGATGGCTGGCAAGCCGGCGCACCGCGCGGCCGCCGGCCGAGGTTTCCATCTGCTCGACGCCGGTCTGGCCGTGCAGCGTTTTTTCGTAGCTCTGCTCGATGCCGAGCTTGCCGATGTAGTCGGTGCCCTTGTAGTTGGCCTGGTCTTCCTCGGCCCAGTCTTCCATCGCGGTCTTCTCGCGCTGGTTGATGCGGCCGATGTAGCCGAGCACGTGCGAGGCGACCTCGCCATGCGGATAGTTGCGGAACAGCCGCGCCTTGATTTCCACGCCCGGAAAGCGGTAGCGCTGCGCCGCGAAACGGGCCACCTCCTCGTCGCTCAGGCGGGTGCGGATCGGAATGGAGTCGAAGCTGCGCGAATCCTCCCGCAGGCGCTTGAAGCGGCGGCGGTCGCGCGGCGAAACCTCGAGCACCTGGGTCAGGGCGTCGATGGTCTCTTCGACGTCGCCCACCTTGGAAGGCGTGATCTCCAGCGTGTAGGCCGAGTAGTTCGAGGCCAGCACGATGCCGTTGCGGTCGAGGATGAGCCCGCGGTTGGGCACCACCGGCACGATGGCCGTGCGGTTGCTCTCGGCCTGCTCGGCCAGGTCGTCGTGCCGCACCACCTGCAGGTAGAACAGCCGCGCGCCCAGCAGCCCGAAGGCGAAGAGCACCACCATGCCGATCACGATCATGCGGCGCTTGAAGCGCGCGAGGTCGGCGGCAACGTTGCGGATTTCGGTCATGGCGGGGTGAGCTTAGGCGCGTGCAAGTGCGTTGGCAAATGCGTAGGGCGATGCAGATTGCGTGAGGGCTTAGAGCGGACGGTTCTCGTCGGGTTCCGGCGTGCGGCGCTGGGGCGCCAGCAGCAGCGCCGTTGCCAGCGGCCACAGCGCGGCCTCGACCACCGGGGAGGCCAGCACCCACCAGCCCGGAAAGATGCCACCGCCGATCATCCGCGTCACCACCTCGATGAACTGCGAGAGCGCAAAGAGCGGCAGCACCTGCAGCGCCTGCGAAGCCACCGGGTACCAGAGCAGGCGCCGGTGGATGGTGATCGCAAAGAAGCCCAGCGTGGTGTACGACAGCGCATGCTGGCCCAGCATGGACGCCTGGTGCACGTCCATGCACAGCCCGAAGACAAAGGCCGCGCCAATGCCCACGCGCATCGGCTGGTGCACGCCCCAGAACACGATGGCCAGCGCGAGCAGGTCGGGCATCCACGCCGCGCGGCCGATCGGAATCATGTTGATGAGCAGCGCCACCACCAGGCTCGACCACATGAAGAGCGGGCTGACGGGCAGCAGCAGCTGCTGTTGGCCGGGGCGTTTGATCATCGGGCGCGCTCCGCGGCTTTCTTGTCGGCCTTGTCCGCCTTGGCAGCCGGCTTGGGCTCGGGCTTCTTGCCGCGCGCGGGAGCAGCCGGCGCGGGCGGTGCCGCGGGCGCTCCCGTGGGCGCCAGCACCAGCACGTAGCGCGCGGCCGTCACGCGCGCCAGCGGAACGCAGTAGATGCGCGCAAAGGCCGAATCGGCACGGCGCTCGATGCGCTCGATCTTCGCGACCGGCAGGCCGGGCGGATAGACGCCGTCGACGCCGCTGGTGGAGAGCAGGTCGCCCTCCTGAAGGTCGGCATTGGCGGCCATGAAGCGCAGCTCCAGCCCCGCGCCGTGCGCCGACGCGTCACCGAAGGCCACGCTGCGCACGCCGGTTCGGGTGTTCTGCACGGGAATGGAAAGATCGCGGTCGATCACCAGCGTGACCTCGCTCGTGAAGGGCAGCACCTGCGTCACCTGGCCGAGCACGCCGTCCGCGTCGATCACCGGCGAACCGGCCGCCACGCCGTGCGTGAGCCCCTGGTCGATGACGATCTTGCGGGTGTACGGGTCGGCGGCGTCGTAGAGCACCTCGGCGGCGCGACCCGGCGCCTGGGTGGTCTGGCGCAGTTCGAGCAAGGCGCGAAGGCGCGCATTGTCCTGCGCGAGCGTGTCGGCCTGGCTCGCACGCTCGGCCTGCTGCATGAGCGCCTTGCGGGCTTCTTCTTCGTTGCGCTGGGCGGTTTGCAGGTCTTCGAAGTAGCGGCTGCCGCCCACCACGAACTGCACCGGCTTGAGCGCCAGCCACTGCACCGGATAGAGCACCGCACCGACGGCCGCGCGGATCGGCTGAACCAGATGAAAGCGCGCGTCGGCCACCATCAGGAACAGCGAGAGCGCACCGAAGAAAATCAACTTGCTCAGGGCCGACTGCCCCTGGTTGAACAGGGGCGGGGCTGTGCGATCGAGCGTGCCCAAGGGCATGGTTCAGGCCTGGCTGTGCAACGTCAGATGGCAAAAAGGCCGGCCTGCACAAGCAGGGCCGGCCGATGATGGCAGTGGCGCATTCACTCGCTCGTGAAGATGCTTCCCAAGCGGTCCATGCGCTCGAGAGCAATGCCGCAGCCACGCACCACGCAGGTCAGCGGGTCTTCGGCCACCAGCACCGGCAGGCCGGTTTCCTCGGCCAGCAGGCGGTCCAGGTCGCGCAGCAGTGCGCCGCCGCCGGTCAGCATCATGCCGCGCTCTGCGATGTCGGCGCCCAGCTCGGGCGGCGTTTGCTCCAGCGCGTTCTTCACGGCCGAGACGATGTTGTTCAGGGGATCGGTCAGGGCTTCCAGCACTTCGTTGCTGCTGATGGTGAAACTGCGCGGCACGCCTTCGGAAAGGTTGCGGCCCTTGACTTCCATTTCCTTCACTTCGGAGCCGGGGAAGGCGGAACCGATGTTCTTCTTGATGACCTCGGCCGTCGGCTCGCCGATCAGCATGCCGTAGTTACGGCGGATGTAGTTGATGATGGCTTCGTCGAAGCGGTCGCCGCCCACGCGGACCGAGCCCTTGTAGACCATGCCGCCCAGGCTGATGACGCCCACTTCGGTGGTGCCGCCGCCGATGTCGACCACCATCGAGCCCGAAGCCTCGCTGACCGGCAGGCCCGCGCCGATGGCCGCGGCCATGGGTTCTTCGATGAGATAGACGGAAGTGGCGCCCGCCGCTTCGGCCGCGTCCTTGATGGCGCGGCGCTCGACCTGGGTGGAGCCGCAGGGCACGCAGATGATGATGCGCGGGCTCGGCGTGAGCAGCGTGCGCGGGTGCACCATCTTGATGAACTGCTTGATCATCTGCTCGGTGATCACGAAGTCGGCAATCACGCCGTCCTTCATCGGGCGGATCGCCTCGATGTTGCCGGGCACCTTGCCCAGCATGGCCTTGGCTTCCCGGCCGACGGCCTGGATCACCTTCTTGCCGTGGGGGCCGCCTTCGTGGCGGATGGCGACGACGGACGGTTCGTCCAGCACGATGCCCTTGTTGCGGGCAAAGATCAGTGTGTTGGCGGTGCCGAGGTCGATCGCGAGGTCGGTGGAAAAGTACCGACGGAAAGCTCCAAACATGTGCGGAATCCTCTGGAGCACGCCTGCGCGTCGGCAGGTCGTCGCTCTGTTTTTTGGGTCGTTTGACGGGGTGAATTGATCGTTTTTGGCGCAAAAGCCGGCGCGTTCGCGGGGGTTGCGGCAAAGGCGGGATAATACCTGAATCCCCTCTGAATCCCGTGTTAGCACCCCCTCCGGCGTGCGATTACTTCCGGTTTTTCCAACCGGTTCGACCCATGTCACTTTCCGCTTCAGATATTGCACGCATTGCCTCGCTGGCACGGCTGCAGCTTGCTTCCGACGAAAGCGAGCGCATGCTCAGCCAGATTAACGGCTTTTTTAATTTAGTCGAACGTATGCGTTCGGTCGACACCGCCGGCGTCGAGCCGCTGGCCCACCCGGTGGCCGCCATCGAGGACATCACGCTGCGTTTGCGCGACGACGTGGTGAGCGAGCCCAACAACCGCGAAGCCAACCAGAAGAGCGCCCCGGCCGTCGAAGCCGGCCTGTTCCTCGTGCCCAAGGTGATCGAATGAGCGGCGAATTGCATCAGATGGGCGTGGTCGCCCTGGCCAAGGCCCTGGCCGACCGCAAGGTGTCCGCCGTCGAGGCCTCCCAGGTTTTCCTGGGCCGCATGAAGGCCCACGAATCGCTCGGCACCTTCGTGGATGTGAACGAGGAAGTCACGCTGGCGCAGGCCCGCGCGGCCGACGTGCAGCTTGCCGCCGGCAATGCCCCGGCGCTGGCCGGCGTGCCGATTGCGCACAAGGACATCTTCGTTACCACCGATTTCGCCACCACCGCCGGCTCGAAGATGCTCGCGGGCTACCGCTCACCCTTCGATGCCACCGTGGTGCGCCGCCTGGCCGAGGCCGGCGCGGTCACGCTCGGCAAGCTGAGCTGCGACGAATTCGCCATGGGCTCGGCCAACGAGAACGTCGCCGTGCCCGCCGTGGGCCACGACAAGGCCGTGCCGGTGCAAAACCCCTGGAACCGCGAGCGCATTCCGGGCGGCTCGTCCGGCGCCAGCGCGGCGGCCGTGGCGGCACGCCTGGCCCCCGCGGCCACCGGCACCGACACCGGCGGCTCGATCCGCCAGCCGGCCTCGTTCTGCGGCATTACCGGCATCAAGCCCACGTACGGCCGCGCCTCGCGCTACGGCATGGTGGCGTTCGCATCGAGCCTCGACCAGGCCGGCCCCATGGCCCGCTCGGCCGAAGACTGCGCGCTGCTGCTGTCGGCGTTCTGCGGCCCCGACCTGGACCGCGACTCCACCTCGCTCGACAAGCCCGCCGAAGACTTCAGCCGCTCGCTGAACGACTCGCTCGAGGGCCTGCGCATCGGCGTGCCGAAGGAGTTCTTCGGCGAAGGCGTGGCGCCCGGCGTGCGCGCCGCCGTCGATGCGGCGCTCGCGCAATACGAGAAGCTCGGCGCAAAGCGCGTCGAAGTGAGCCTGCCGCGCACCGAACTGTCGATCCCGGTGTACTACATCCTGGCCGCGGCCGAGGCGTCGAGCAACCTGAGCCGCTTCGACGGCGTGAAGTTCGGCCACCGCGCCAAGCAGTACAAGGACCTGGGCGACATGTACGAGCGCACGCGCGCCGAAGGCTTCGGCGACGAGGTGAAGCGCCGCATCATGATCGGCACCTACGTGCTCTCGCACGGCTACTACGACGCCTACTACCTGCAGGCGCAAAAGGTGCGCCGCATGATCGCCGACGACTTCCAGCAGGCCTTCAAGCAGTGCGACGTGATCGCCGGCCCTGCCGCGCCGACCACCGCCTGGAAAATCGGCGAGCATGGCGACGATCCGGTGGCCGATTACCTGGCCGACATCTTCACGCTGCCTGCGTCGCTGGCCGGCCTGCCCGGCATGAGCGTGCCCGCGGGCTTCGATGACAGCGGCATGCAAGGCTCGAAGCAGGGCATCGGCAAGCCGGGCATGCCCGTCGGCCTGCAGCTGATCGGCAACTACTTCGGCGAAGCGAAGCTGCTCGGTGCAGCGCACCGCTTCCAGCAAGCCACCGACTGGCACATGCGCACGCCGGAGGGCTTCTGAAATGAGCGAGACAGTGAACACCTTCGAAGCACAACAACAAGGCCGCCCGACCGGTCCGCTGGTGCGCGGCTATGAAGTCATCATCGGCTTCGAGACGCATGCGCAGCTGTCGACGAACAGCAAGATCTTCAGCCGCGCCTCCACCGCCTTTGGCGCCGAGCCCAACACGCAGGCCTGCGCAGTGGACCTGGCGCTGCCCGGCACGCTGCCCGTGATGAACAAGGGCGCGGTCGAACGCGCCATCAAGCTGGGCCTGGCGCTCGGCTCGCACATTGCGCCGCGCAGCGTGTTCGCGCGCAAGAACTACTTCTACCCCGACCTCCCCAAGGGCTACCAGATCAGCCAGTTCGAGATTCCGGTGGTGCAAGGCGGTTCGGTGTCGTTCTTCCTGGGCGAAGAAAAGAAGACGGTGCGCCTGGTGCGCGCCCACCTCGAGGAAGACGCGGGCAAGTCGCTGCACGAAGACTTCATCGGCCAGAGCGGCATCGACCTGAACCGCGCCGGCACGCCGCTGCTCGAAATCGTGACCGAGCCCGACATGCGCTCCACCGCCGAGGCCGTGGCCTATGCGCGCGAGCTGCACAAGATCGTCACGTGGATCGGCATCTGCGACGGCAACATGCAGGAAGGCAGCTTCCGCTGCGACGCCAACGTGTCGGTGCGCAGGCCCGGCGAAAAGCTCGGCACGCGGCGCGAAATCAAGAACCTGAACAGCTTCAAGTTCATGCAGCAGGCCATCGACTACGAGATCCGCTGGCAGATCGAGGAGATCGAAGACGGCCGCAAGATCGAACAGGCCACCGTGCTGTTCAACCCCGACACGGGCGAGACGCGTGCGATGCGCGCCAAGGAAGACTCGGCCGACTACCGCTACTTCCCCGATCCGGACCTGCCGCCGCTGGTGATCGCAGCCGACTGGATCGAGCGGGTGCGTGCCACCATGCCCGAGCTGCCGCGCGCCATGGCCGAGCGCTATGTGCGCGACCACGGCATGTCCGAATACGACGCGGCGCAGCTCACGCAGAGCCCGGCGCTCGCGCGCTACTTCGACGACGCGGTAAAGGCCGGAGCAACCCCCAAGCTTGCAAGCAACTGGATCACCGGCGAAATGGCGCGCCGCCTGAACGCACAGGAAATCGGCATCGAGGCCGCACCGGTTTCGGCGCAGCAGTTGGCCCAGCTAGTGCAACGCGTTGCCGACGGCACGCTGCCCAACAACGCGGCGCGCCAGGTGTTCGATGCGCTCTGGACGGGCGACGGCAGCGACGTCGACGCCATCATCGAGGCCAAGGACCTGAAGCCGATGAACGACACCGGCGCGCTCGACAAGATCCTGGACGAGGTGATTGCCAAGAACCAGAAGAACGTCGACGAGTACCGCTCTGGCAAGGAAAAGGCCTTGAACGGCCTCGTGGGCCAGGTGATGAAGGCGAGCGGCGGCAAGGCGAACCCCGCCCAGGTCACCGAACTGCTCAAGGCCAAGCTGGCCTGACCGGCCCCTCCGGCGGCGAGGCTACTTGCCGCCGCCGTTCTGGGGCGACCAGATCTGCTTGAGGCGCGCGCGCTCTTCGTCGAAGCGCGCGTTCACGCGCTTCTTCTCGTCTTCCTGCTCGCCGATGAAGCGGTTCTGCACCGCCACGCTCTGCGCGTTGTCTTCGAGCTTGCGGCGCACCGCGCCCGGCGCCTTGCTGACGTCGTGCTTGTAGAACTCGAGCTCCTCGTCGATCTTCTTGCGGTCTTCGGCAAGTTCGGCCAGGCGCTTCTGCGCGGCCTGGATCACCGCATCGATCTGCACCAGGGCTTCCTTGCGCTCCCGCTCGTGCACGGTCACGTTGGGGTAGCGCACCAGCAATGCACGCTCCCGCCGGCGCTCGTCGATCAGGCGCGCGGCCTGCAGCGCGGCCTCGCGGGCCCGGTCTTCGCGCTCGGCCAGTTCGCGCGCGGTGTAGGTCGGCTCGATCTTGCGGCGCGTGGTGCCGCTCGGGCTCAGTTCGCGCTGCTCGCGGTCGATGCATTCGGCAATCGGCCGGTCGGCCGTGAGCGTGCGGCCGCGGGCGTCGGTGCACGAATAGATGGCGGCCGGTGCCGGCGCGGGCTGCGCCGGCGCCGCCATGGGCAACAGCGCCGCCATCAGCGGCAGCAGCAGCGGCAGCACCGGCGTGGCGAGAGGGCGGGCCGGCTGATCGAGCTTGCGCACGGGCATGGGAGTGGCCTCAAATGGCGCCGTAGCGGGCGCGGTAGGCGAGAACGCGCTCGCGATGCGCACCCAGGTCGGCGGCGGCGTTGCCCGACAGGTAGTTCAGCAGGTCGTCGAGCGTGGCGATGGCCACCACCTGCAGGCCCAGCTGGTTGCGCACGTACTGCACGGCGCTGTGGTCCACGTCCACGCCGTTTTCGGTGGCTTTCTCCTGCCGGTCGAGCGCAATCGATACCGCGTGCGGTGTGGCGCCGGCGGCTTCGATGGCCGCAATCGATTCGCGCACCGCGGTGCCGGCCGACATCACGTCGTCGACGATGAGCACGCGGCCCTTGAGCGGCGCACCGACCAGGTTGCCGCCCTCGCCATGGGCCTTGGCTTCCTTGCGGTTGTAGGCAAAGGGATAGTTGCGGCCGCGCCGAGCCAGTTCGGCCGCCACCGTGGCGCCCAGCGGAATGCCCTTGTAGGCGGGGCCGAAGATCATGTCGAACTCGACACCGCTTTCGATCAGCCGGTCTGCATAGAATCCGGCGAGACGCGCGATCTTGGCGCCGTCGTCGAAGAGGCCCGAATTGAAGAAGTAGGGGCTCAGGCGGCCGGCCTTGGTCTTGAACTCGCCGAAGCGCAGCACGCCTGCGTCGAGTGCGAACTGGACGAAATCCTGCGCCACCGCACTGCTTTCCACACCATCTACAGCCATCGGAATTTCCTTGTGTTCAAACTGACCAGCCTCAATCTCAATGGCCTGCGTTCGGCCGCCACGAAGGGGGTGGCGGACTGGGTGGCCGAACTTGCGCCGGATTGTATTTGCATGCAGGAGATCCGGGTGCAGGCAAGCGACATCGAAGGCCGGTTCGAAGAAATGGCCGGGCTCAAGGGCCATTTCCACTTTGCCGAGAAAAAAGGCTATGCCGGCACCGCCATCTACACCAAGCACGCGCCAAGCGCCGTGGTCGTGGGCTGGGGCGACACCGAATTCGATGCCGAAGGCCGGTATCTCGAACTGCGCTTCGACACCCCAAAGCGCAAGCTCTCGATCATCAGCTGCTACTTTCCGAGCGGCAGCTCGGGCGAAGAGCGCCAGGAGGCCAAGTTCCGCTTCCTGAAGGGATTCTTCCCGCACCTCGTCGCGCTCAAGAAGGAGCGCGAGTTCATCCTCTGCGGCGACATCAACATCGCGCACAAGGAAATCGACCTCAAGAACTGGCGCGGCAACCAGAAAAACAGCGGCTTCCTGCCCGAGGAGCGTGCCTGGATGACCCGTCTGCTCGACGCCGGCACCGACGGCGCGGGCCTGGTGGACGTCTACCGCATGCTCAAGCCCGACACCACGGCCGAGGCCTACACCTGGTGGAGCAACCGCGGCCAGGCCTACGCCAACAACGTGGGATGGCGGCTGGACTACCACCTGGCCACGCCGGCGCTCGGCGCCCTGGCGCGCAACGAGCAGATCTACAAGACCATCAAGTTCAGCGACCACGCGCCGATCACGGTGGACTACGACTTCACGCTGTAGCGAAGGCCGCCGCTCAGCGCGGTGCCGTCTTTCCAGCGTGCCGCGCCAGGTGCACCTGGTGCAGCGTGATCTTGCGCACTTCCGCCTGGCTGGTCTCGATGTGCGCGCGCAGCAGCATTGCGGCCTGATCGCCGCGGTTGGCGCGCACGGCCTTCAGGATCTTGCCGTGCTCGTCATAGGTGGCATCGATGCGTGGCTGCTGCGTGAAGTCGAGGCGGCGAATGATGCGGATGCGGTCGGTCACGTCACCGTGGACGCGCGCCATCTCGGCGTTGCCCGCGGCAGCCACCAGCGCACAGTGAAAAGCCTCGTCCCATTGCGCCACCTGCGCGGTGTCGCTGCTGCGCTGGGCGACCGGCACGAGCCAGATGTCGGCCAGCGCGTCGAGCAGGCTCCGGTCGACGCGGCGGTCGGCTTCGCACAGGCGATGCACGGCGGTGGTCTCCAGCACCATGCGCAGGTCGTAAAGCTGCTCGAACTGGTCGAAGTCGAACGGCAGCACGCGCCAGCCGCTGCGAAACAGCACCTCGACGAACCCTTCCTGCTGCAGGCGGAACAGCGCCTGCCGCACGGGCGTGCGCGAGACGCCGAGCCGCTCGCTGATCTCGTTCTCGGTAAAGCGGTCGCCCGGCACGAGGATGAAATCGGCCACGTCGCGCTTGAGCTGCGCGTACACCTCGTCCGCGCGGGTGCGAAAAACGGCTTCGCCGGCGGCGGGGACGGCGGATACGGGCGAGGCGGGGCGGGAACGAACAGTAGACACGTGGGGAATATTAGTCGCTGTCATTGCCCACCGCGAAGCACAGCCAGCAGCGCCGCGCTCGATGCCGTCCAGCCGATGATGCCGCCCTGGGCGCGAACCATGTCGAGCGTGGCCGCCTTGAAGGCCGGAAAGTAGCTCTCGGTGCAATCCTCGAGCAGAAGGCAGTCGTAGCCACGGTCGTTGGCTTCGCGCATGCTGGTCTGCACGCACACTTCTGTGGTCACCCCGCCGAACAGCAGGTGCGTGATGCCGCGCGCTTGCAGCAATTCATGCAGGCCGGTAGCGTAGAACGCGCCCTTGCCGGGCTTGTCGATGACGATTTCGCCTTCGATCGGAGCCAGCGCGTCGATGATCTGGTTGCCCGGTTCGCCCGCCACAAGGATGCGGCCCATCGGGCCTTCGTCGCCGATGCGCAATGCCGGGTTGCCGCGGTTGCGTTTGGCAGGCGGGCAATCGGAGAGGTCAGGCTTGTGCGCCTCCCGGGTGTGCACCACGAGGCCGCCGGCTTCTCTCCAGGCCCACAGCGCTACCTTCGTGGCAGGAACGATCGCTTCCAACAACGAAACATCGTTGCCCAGCGTTTCGCCGAAGCCGCCAGGTTCGATGAAGTCGCGCTGCATGTCGATGAGGACCAGCGCAGTGTTTTTTATCTCGAACTCGTAGGGGAAGGGAATGGCTTCTTCTATGCGCATGTTGTTGCTCGCTTGTTCAGAGGGCTCGAGCGCACCAGGGGCAAACACCCCACCTCGAAGCCCGGTTTGCGGTGCGGGGCGGGCGGCCCCTCTGTGCCCCGAGGAGCGCAGCGTTTCGCGGATCAGGGCTCGCAGCTGTTTGAGCGAAGCGAGTTCTGCGAGACCCCGCGAAACGCGAGCACCGCAGGGGAGCCGCGAAGCGGCCGGCATAGTGGGGTCGACCGTGCCGCACCGCACACCGGGCGGCCTCCCCACGGAAAGCAGGGCACTCATGCCACAGCCTTCAAAGGTTCATGATGCCCGCCACCCATGTGTGCCCCGATCACATGCCGTTCGGCGCCCGCCGCTGAAGTCTCGAACACGATCTGACCCTCGCTCATCACGACGATGCGGTCGGCCAACTCCAGCAGTTCGTCGAGGTCTTCGCTGATGAGCAGCACCGCCCCGCCCTTCTCGCGCACCTGCACGATGCGTTCGTGGATCTCGGCAACCGCAGCGAAGTCGAGGCCGAACACGGGATTGGCCGCGATCAGCACATTGATGTCGCCCGCGAGTTCGCGCGCCAGCACCGCGCGCTGCACGTTGCCGCCGGAGAGGCTGCGAATCGGCGCACCCTCGCCTTGCGTTTTGACGCCGTATTCGGCAATCCAATCGCGCGCCCGATTGCGCCAGAAGGGAAAGTTCAACACGCCGCCGCGCGACAAAGGCGGCCGGTCGAAATCGCGCAGTGCCATGTTCTCCGCCACGCTGAGGTCGCCCACGCAAGCGTTGCGCAGCGGCTCCTCGGGCAGGCTGCGCACCTTGAGACTGCGGTTCTCGCTCCGGCGTGCGCTGTAGGGCTGGCCCATGACCGTCACGCGGCCGGCCAGCCGCGGGCGCTGCCCGACCAGGGCCTCGACCAGCTCGCGCTGCCCGTTGCCCGAGACGCCCGCCACGCCGAGGATTTCGCCCGCGCGCACGGAAAGGCTCAGATCGTGCAGTGCCAGCGTGCCACGGTCACCCTGCGCCTTGAGGCCTTCGACCCTCAATGCGACGGGCGCCGCCTCGGGCACGGTCTTTCTGGCAGCAGGCAATGCAGCCGGCGCGGACGACATCGCAGCCTGGCCGCCCATCATGGCCTGTGCCAATTGCGCAGGGCTCGTGTCCGCCACGCGGCAGTGGTGCACCGCCTTGCCGCGGCGCAGCACCGTCACACTGTCGGCATAGGCCATCACTTCGCGAAACTTGTGCGTGATGATGAGCACGGTGCACAAGCCGCTTCGCGCGAATTCGCGCACGTGGCCGAGCACCTCGTCGGCCTCCTGCGGCGTGAGCACCGAGGTCGGTTCGTCGAGGATCAGCAGGCGCGGCTTCAGGTAGAGCTGCTTCAGCAGTTCGAGCTTCTGCTTTTCGCCCGCCGCAAGCTCTGATGGCCGCACATCGAGGTCGAGGCTGAAGGGCGTGGTCGCCAGAAAGGCCTTGAGTTCGGCCCGCTTCGCCTTCCAGTCGATCAGTGCCGGCGTCTTGCCGCCTGCGAGCAGCAGGTTCTCGGCCACGGTCATGCCCGGCGCGAGCGTGAAGTGCTGGTACACCATGCCGATGCCGAGCGCGCGCGCCACGATGGGGTTGGCAATGTCCTGCTCGCGGCCGTCGATCAGGATGCTGCCTTCTTCCGCGCGCTGGAAGCCCGCGACGCATTTCACCAGCGTGCTCTTGCCCGCGCCGTTCTCGCCGAGCAGCGCATGCACCGTGCCAGGCTCGACGCGCATCGTCACGCGCTCCATCGCGGTGAAGGCGCCGAAGCGCTTGGTCAATTCGTAGGTGTCGAGCGCGAGGGCGCCGCTGCCCGCAGGCAGTGCGCCGATGGCGTGGAACGTGTCGGCCATGCGTTCGTTCGTCAGTCCAGCGCGGCCAGCAGCGCCTGCGAGGTGGCGTGGGCGCCGAACACGCCACCCTGCATCGTGATCATCTTCAGCGCCGCCAGGTGGTTGCCGTGGTCGGT
Organism: Variovorax sp. S12S4; assembly: GCF_023195515.1. Lineage (NCBI taxonomy): Bacteria > Pseudomonadati > Pseudomonadota > Betaproteobacteria > Burkholderiales > Comamonadaceae > Variovorax > Variovorax sp. S12S4. The sequence continues at coordinate 2,016,394 of NZ_JALPKR020000002.1, read as the reverse complement.
GGCAGCGGTGCAATCGGACAGCAGCAGGCATTCGAAGCCGCGGTCGTTGGCATCGCGCATGGTGGTGTGCACGCACACGTCGGTGGTGATGCCCGCGAGGATGAGGTTCTCGATGCCGCGCGTGCGCAAGATCAGCTCGAGATCGGTGGCGTAGAACGAGCCCTTGCCGGGCTTGTCGATCACAGCCTCATCGGCGAGCGGTGCCAGTTCGGGAATGATCTCCCATCCCGGCTCGCCGCGCACCAGGATGCGTCCGCACGGCCCGTCGTCGCCAATGCCCACGCCGCCAGCGCCAATCTGGCGCGAACGCCAGCGCTTGTTGGCGGGCAGGTCCGCCAGGTCGGGCCGGTGGCCTTCGCGCGTGTGAATGACGTGAAAGCCCAGCGGCCGCAGCGCCGCGAGCGCGCGCGCGATCGGCTGGATCGGTGCCTGCACCAGCGAGAGGTCGTAACCCATCACGTCGACGTAGCCGCCCTTGCCGCAGAAGTCGGTCTGCATGTCGATCACGATCAGCGCGGTGTTGTCGGGCCGCAGCGCGCCGTTGTAGGGCCAGGCATAGGGCTCGGCCTCTACGTGGCGGCCAGTTGTTGTTGTCATGGCGTTCAGTTCCTTGTCGATGAAAGTTCGCCGGGGCTGCCGAGTGCCGTGCTGCCGGGCCTGCAGGTGAGCACAAGAATGACCAGCGTGAGCACGTAGGGCACGGTGTTGAACAAGTGATAGCCCCAGCCGATGCCGATGGACTGCAGCGCGGGACCGATAGCCCCCGCCCCGCCGAAGAGAAACGCAGCACCCACGCAGCGCAGCGGGCTCCAGCGCGCGAAGATCACGAGCGCGACGGCAATGAGGCCCTGGCCGCTCGAGATTCCTTCGTTCCAACTGCCCGGATAGAACAGCGTGAGCGATGCGCCGCCGAGCCCCGCGATGAAGCCGCCCGCTGTGGTCGCTGCAATGCGCAGGCCGGACACCGAATAGCCGAGCGCCCGTGTGGCCTGCGCCGAATCGCCAGCCATGCGCACCAGCAAGCCGGCGCGTGTCCGCGCAAAGCCCCACCAGAGCAGCACGGCCAGCACCACGCCCACGGGCACCAGCGCGTTCAGCTGCAAGGCGGAGCTCACCACCGGGTTGTCGCTCCAGAAGCCGAGGGGTATCGCGGGAATCTGCGGCGCCTGCGGCTGGATGAGCGGCTTGCCCAGGTAAAACGCCAGGCCGGTGCCGAGCAGCATGAGTGCGATGCCGGTCGCCACGTCATTGACGCGATCGAGCGAACACAGCAGGCCGTGCAGCAGCGCGAGCAGCGCGCCCGCCACCGCGCCGATGAGCACGCCGAGCCATGCCGAATCGGTGAGATACGCGCCGCCGAAGGCCGCCATGGCCGAGAGCACCAGCACGCCTTCGAGCCCGAGGTTGATGCGGCCCGATTTTTCGGTGAGGCATTCGCCCAGGCTCACGAACAGAAATGGCGCGCCGACGCGCAAGGCGCCGCCGACGATGCCGGCCACGAGGGCGATCCACTGGTCCGCGGTCATTGGGCCGCCTCCGCGGCACGTGCTGCACCAGCATTCGCCTTGGGCGCGGCCCTTCGGCTCATCAACGCCTTCCAGTCGACCATGCGCAGCCCCTCGCTCGCGAGAATGAGCACGAACGCAATGCCCTGCAGCACCAGCACCGACGCATCGGGCAGCCCGAGACGGCGCTGCAGCAGGCTGCCGGCCGCACCGAAGCCGCCGAAGAGAATGGCAACCGGCACGATGGCCACCGGGTTGTGCCGCGCAATGAACGACACGAGGATGCCCGCATAACCGTAGCCCGCGATCAGCGAGGCGTTGGCGTTGGTGTGCACCGCCGCCACCTCGACCGCACCCGCGAGCCCCGCGCAGGCGCCGCCGAGCCCGCAGGCGCCGAGAATGAGCCGCGTGGCCGGCAGGCCCACAAGCTGCGCGGTGCGCGGATTGCCGCCCACCACGCGCACCGAAAAACCCGAGGCGGTGGCGCGCAGCCACCACGCGAGCCCAAGACAGGCGACCACGCCGATCATGAAGCCCCAGTGCACGTCGGAGCCGCCGATGCCGCCGATCAGCAAGGCGGCATCGAGCGCATAGGTCGACGGCTTGTTGAGGCTCGCCGGATCACGCAGCGGCCCTTCGACCAGGTGCTTGAAGATGCCGATCGCGATGTAGGCCAGCAGCAGGCTGCTGATGGTTTCGTTGATGCCGCGGTACTGGCGCAGCCAGCCCGCAAGGGCGATCCACAGCGCACCGGCCACCGCGCCGGCGAGGCAGACCACCACCGTGCCCAGCACGTTGCCGGGAAGCGGCAGCGCATGCGCGAGCGCGGCCGAGGCCAGACCGCCCAGCACCAGCGCGCCCTCCCCGCCGATGACGATGAGCCCCGCCCGCGCCGGCAGAGCCACGCACAGGGCCGTGAGCATCAGCGGCGCGGCGCGCTGCAAGGTGTTCTGCCACGAGAACCAGTCGCCGAACGCGCCCTTGAACAGCGTCGCCCAGACCTCCACCGGATCGACCCCGGCAAAGGCCACCAGCACGCCGAACAACAGCAGCGCCGCCGCAATGGCGAACACCGGCAGGGCGAATTCCTTGAGCGCGTGGCGCATGGTGAGGATGAACCCGGATCAGGCCGAGCCGATGACGCCTTCGACCAGGTAATTCATCTTTTCCAGCTCCAGGTCGGTCTGCTTCAGCACCTTGCCGGCCGGCACCACGACGGCGCCCTTGTTGTCCTTGATGCCGTCCTTGAAGATGTCGAAGGTGCCGGCAATCATCCTGGCCTTGATGTCGTCGGCCTGCTTCTTCGCGGCGTCCGGCACCATGGGGCCGTAGGCCGACATCTTCACGTAGCCTTCCTTCAGGCCGCCGCGCAAAAAGTTGGGGTGCGGCTTGCCGGCTTGCGCGGCCTCGATGGCCGCCTTGTAGGCCGTGAGCCAGTTCCACTCGGCACCGGTGAGGTACGCATTGGGCGCGAGCTTGGCCTGGCTCGCGTGGTAGCCGCAAACCATCTTGCCGCGCTTGGCGGCCGTCTCGACCACCACCTTGGGGCCGTCGACGTGCATGGTGAACACGTCGCAGCCCTGGTCGGCCAGGCTATTGGTGGCCTCAGCTTCCTTCACCGCCATGGACCAGTCGCCCGTGAAGATCACGCTGCAGGTGATGTTCGGCTTGACCGAGCGCGCGCCGAGCGTAAAGGCGTTGATGTTGCGCAGCACCTGCGGAATGGGCTTGGCGGCGACGAAGGCGATCTTGTTGCTCTTGGTCATGTGCGCGGCGATCACGCCGTTCAGGAACTGGCACTCGTCGATGTAGCCGAAGAAGCTGCCCGCGTTCTTCGGGTGCTTGCCCTCGGTCCAGAGACCGCCGCAGTGCGAGAAGCGCACGTCGGGGTTCTTGGGCGCCACGGCAAGGATGTGCGGATCGAAGTAGCCGAACGACGTGGGAAACAGCAGCTTGGCGCCGTCTTGCGAGATCATGCCGGCCATGGTCTTCTGCACGGCGGCGGTCTCGGGCACGTTCTCTTCTTCGACCACCTTCACTCCAGGCAGCTTCTTGACCTCGGCCGCGGCCATGGCGTGCGCCTGGTTGTAGCCGTAGTCGTCGCGCGCGCCGACGTAGATCACGCCGACGGTCAGCGGCTTGGCCTGTGCGCCGGCAAGGGCGCTCCAGCCTCCAAGGGTGCCGGCGGCGCCGAGCGCGGCCAGGGATTTGAGGGACTCGCGGCGATTCAAGGGGCTGGTCATGGCGTTCTCCGGTCTTGGATACAAGGTAGGGTGCAAAAAATGTGCCTGCGTGTTCAGCCGATGAGGCTCACGTGCGCGGCGGCCACGCGCCAGCCATCGGCGGTGCGCAGCCAGGTCTGGCTCTGGCGGCCGGTCTGGCCGCTGCCTTCGCGGCGGAACTCGGCATTGGCGGTCGCAAGGTCGCGGCCGTAGGTGGTGATGACGGTGCGCAGCAGCTCGCGCGGCGGGCTCTGCACCGGCAGCGATGCGCGAAAGGCGCTGATGGCCGCATGACCGTAGTGGTTCTCGGCGTAGCCGTAGCGCAGCGTGTGCGGGCTGTTCCAGAACAGCTCGTCGAGCACATCACGGCGGTTGGTGAGCAGTGCTTCTTCATACCGCGCGAACACTTCGGTCACTTCGGCAAGCACTTCGGGGATATTGATTTCCAGGGTCATCTGCGAACCTCGCGTTGAAAGATGTCGAGGCTGAGCTTCTTCATTGCGACAAAGCTCTCGGTGCTCAGCGTCTCGACCGTGCGCGGCCGTGCATCGCCGTACCGCAGGATCTCGGCCACCTTGGTGGGCCGCTTTGTCAAGAGCAGCACCTCGTCGGCCAGGTACACGGCCTCTTCGAGGTCGTGCGATACCAGCAGCATGGTGGTGCCGGTCTGAATGAACACCTCCTGCAGCTTCTCGCGGATGAAGAGCGTCATCTCGAAGTCGAGCGCGGAAAACGGCTCGTCGAGAAACAGCACCTCAGGGTTGGGCGCGAGCGCCCGCATGATCGACGCGGTCTGCTGCTGGCCGCCGGAGAGTTCGTACGGAAAGCGCTTCAGGTCGAACTTGACGTCGAACGACGCCACCAGCTCTTCCATGCGCCGGTCGACCTCGGCCTTGCTGCGCCCTTCGAGCTTCAGCGGATAGGCGATGTTGTCGATGGTGCGCATCCACGGGAACATCGCCTCGCGGTAGTTCTGGAACACGTAGCCGATCTTGGTGTCCTTGCGCTGCTTGCCGTCGAACAGGATTTCGCCCGCATCGATGGGAATGAGCCCGGCGATCATGTTGATGAGCGTGGACTTGCCGCAGCCGTTCGGGCCGAACACCGAGACAATCTTGTGCTTGGGTATGTCGAGGTCGAAGTTCTCGTACAGGGGCCAGCCCGCAAAGTACTTGGTCAGGCCGCGAATGGTGATGTGCGTGCCGGCCGGGCCCGGCTTGAACACGGGCTTTGGCACGTCGGCATACACCGGGCCGTTGACGACGATGTCGGGTGTCACTTTCATCGACCGCTCCAGTGCACGATGCGGCGCTCGGCCACAAGAAAAAGAATGTTGAGCGCATAGCCCAGCGCACCGGCGGCAAGAATGGCCGCATACATGCTCTTCACGTTGAGCACCTGCTGCGCATCGATGATGCGGTGGCCAAGGCCGGTGTCGGAGCCGATGAACATCTCGGCCACGATGACGATCACCAAGGCCATCGACACCGCTGAGCGCAGGCCCACGAAGCTGGGCTGCAGGCTTTCCCACACCAGCACGTCCTTGAAGATCTGCCAGCGCGAGGCGCCCATGACGCGTGCCGCCATCACGCGCTGCTTGCGCGCATTGATGACGCCGTAGGCGCTGTTGAACACGACGATCAGCAGCGCGCCGAAAGCTGCGATGGCCACCTTGTTGACGTCGGACACGCCGAAGATCAGCAGGAACAACGGAATCAGCGCGGACGAAGGTGTGGAGCGGAAGAAGTCGATCAGGAATTCGACGCTGCGGTAAGCCTTCTCGTTGCTGCCGAGCAGCACGCCCAGCGGCACGCCGACCACCGCCGCAATCAGAAAGGCCTGCAGCGTGCGCCACACGGTCATCGCAAAGTCGGTGAGCAGCGGCCCGCCCGCGAGCCCGGTGATCAGCGCCGCAACGGTGTCCGCGGGCGTGGGCAGCAGGATCGGCTTGATGAAACCGAGCCGCACCGCCAGGTCCCACACGATGAACAGCACCACGGGTCCGATGAAGGGCAGCAGCCGGTCGCGCAGTGGCGGCTTGGGCAGGGCCGCTGCCGTGGCGCCGGTGGCCGGCGGCGTCCACGGCGCGGCCGTGGTCGTGCTTGCTTCGGCCATGGTCATGCCTTGTAGAGCAGGCCGTCCACCAGCACCTTCTTCTCGAAGATGCCTTTTTCGGTGAACAGGTCGTAGAACTTCTGGAAGTACGCCACGTCGCTGGGCTTGAACTCGTTGTAGAGCATGTAGGAGGCGAGCGGCACTTCGGCCGTGAGCTTGCCCTCGATGGCGGTGTAGCCCTTCATGTGCTGGCGGGCATCGTCGGGCTTGGTGCGCACCAGCTCGACGCCGCGCGCATAGGCGGCGATGTACTTCCTGGCCACTTCGGGGTTCTTCTTGATGAACTCGCTGGTGAGGCTGGCGGCGCCGCCATGCCACGGCGCCATCGGATCACCCAGGATGTACTTGGCGACCACGCCGGCCTCGATGACGCGCGTGGTGCCGTTCATGCGGCCGACGGTGCCGGTCGGCTCCAGCGTGTAGCAGGCGTCGACCTGCCCCGCGACGAGCGCGGCCACGTGCTGGCCGATGGGAAGCTCGCTCACCGTGGCACCCTTGGCGCCAGCGCGTTCGAGCATGGTCTTGCACAGGGTCACGTTCTGGATGCCGGGGCCGGACGCGATCTTCTTGCCGGCGAGCTCGGCCATGGTCTTGATCGGGCTGTCCTTGGCGACGATGAATTCGTCGAGCACGAACTTGGCGTTGCTCGGGTTGGTGCAGAAGATCTTGAAGAGCCCCGGCTGCGCGATCTCACCGATGGCGAGATTGGCCGAGCCCGTGCCGTTGGAGCTGCCGTCGCAGCGGCCCGCCAGCATGCCTTCCATGACCTGCTGCGCACCCGCGAACTTGAGCGGCTCCACGTCGAGGCCCGCTTCCTTGAAATAGCCGCGGTCCACCGCGGCAAAGAAGGGCAGGCCCGCGGCCACGGGCCAGAAGCCGATGCGGATCTTCGGTGCGGCTTGCGCGCGCACGATGGCGGGTGCGGCAAGTACGGCCAGCCCCGCTGCACCGGCCTGCAGCACATGGCGGCGGGACGCGGCGGCGGGCAATTTTTCAGGGATGCTCATGAAGACTCCTCGATCGGTCAGGTTGGAATGGCTTGGGAAGAAACGGTGCGGCTCGCGATGTAGGCACGCCAGCCGCCGTGGTGGCTCACGTCTTCGGCGTCGGCCAGCGCGTGGCCTTCGCAGATGAAGCCGTGCACCCAACTGCCGTCGGCAAGCTCCACGCTGCCGAGCCCCAGCGGAGGCGGGATCAGGGCCAGGAAGCTGCCGACCTGCGCAACCGGAACCGACCACACTTCGAGCGCGATGGCGCTGCCGCCGCCTGCGCTGCGCTGCAGCCCCGGCTTGGGCGGCACGGTGCCCGGCAATGCATGAAGCCGGTAGCGCGGCGCGGTGGTCGTGGCACGCAGCAGCGTGGCGCCGCGCTCGGTGAGCTGGCTGTTCAGCGGCATGCCCGAAAGGTGCGCGCCGACGACGGCGATGGGCATGGTCTGCGCTTGCGAAACGCCCAAGCCCGGAATGGCGCGCGCCTCGGGCAGCGGCAAGCCGGTGGCGCCCTGCGGCAGCCCTGTGGCGTGGTGGTAGCGCTGGCCCAGGTCGGCCAGCGCAAGGTCGCTGCCGCACGGCCCGATCAGCGTGACGCCGAACGGCAGGCCATCGGCGCGCAACGAACTCGGCACCGAGATGGCGGCGTAGTCCAGCAGGTTGACGAAGTTGGTGTACGCGCCAAGGTTGCGGTTGAGCACGACCGGGTCGGCGCGCATCTGGTCGCGCGTGTAGTGCGTGGGCGCGGTCGGCACCAGCAGCACGTCGATGCCGCGCCACATGGGTTCGGCCTGTTGTGCGAGTGCGCGCAGTCTTGTCTGCGCCTCGAACACATCGGCGGCGCTGTAGCCGCGGCCGCTCTCGAGAATGCCGCGCACCGGTTCGATCACCTGGGAGCCGTGCGCATCGAAGAACTCGCGCACGGCGGCATAGCGCTCGGCCACCAATGCGCTTTCATAGAGCAGCGCGGCGGCCTCGGCGAGCGGGGCGAAGGGAATCGTCACAGGCATGCCGCCAAGCGCGACGAGCCGCGCCTGTGCGTCGCGGAAGGCCTTTTCGGCTTCTGCATCGCCGAAGAAGCTCAGCGTGTCGGGTACGCCGAAACGGAAAGCCGGCGGAAACGGGTCGCTGCGCAGTGCAAGTTCCCGCGAATAAGGGTCGCGCGCGTCGGGCCCGGTGGCCGCCAGAAGCACATCGACGGCCAGCGCCACGGTGCGCGCAAAGATCGACACGCAGTCCGCGCTCTGCGCCGCGGGCACCACGCCGAAGGCACTCAGCAGGCCGCGCGAGGGCTTGATGCCGACGATGTTGTTGAGCCCGGCGGGCACGCGGCCCGAGCCGGCCGTGTCGGTGCCGAGCGCGAAATCGACCTCGCCCGCGGCCACCACATAGGCCGAGCCCGAGCTGGAGCCGCCCGAGACGTAACGCGCGTCGAAGGCATTGGGCACTTCGCCATAAGGAGAGCGCGTGCCGTTCAGGCCGCAGGCGAACTGGTCGAGATTGGTCTTGCCGAGCAGCGATGCACCGGCATCGAGCAGCTTCTGCACCACGGCCGCGTGCGCGGTGGGCTTGCGGTCGAAGGCCGGACAGGCGGCCGTGGTGGGCACGCCGGCCACGTCGATGTTGTCCTTGACTGCGAAGCGCAGGCCGGCGAGCGGGCTGTTACCTGGGGCCGCGCCGGGTACGGGCCGAGGGAAGCGCGCGATCCACGCCGCTGCGGCCGATCCGTTTTCTTCATGCACCATTTCAAAGCATCCAAACTTGTGTACAAGATGAGATGCAAGCAATGTGCCAGAGCGATCGGAAGTCGCTCTTCAGCAGATTTTGTTCAGGGGTTTTGCCCCTCTCCCAGAGGGAGAGGGAGTAATACACGCCAGCCGCCCTTTGCCAGGGACAGGGCGATACCTCAGCTGCGCTTGGCTTCCCTGTAAAGCTTTTCCACCTTCGGCAGGTTGGCTTCGAGCTTCTGGATCCGGTCCGGCCCGCTCGGGTGGGTCGACAGAAAACTCAGCCCACCCTGGTTTTTCGACGCCGTGGCCATCTTCTTCCAGAGCGACACCGAGGCCTGCGGGTCGTAGCCGGCGCGCGCCGCCAGCTCCAGGCCGACGAGGTCGGCCTCGGTCTCATCGCTGCGGCTGAACTTGAGGGTGATCAACTGCGTGCCGGCGCGGGCCGCCAGGTCGCCCATCTGGCCCAGGCCCAGCAGCTGCGCACCGATGGAAAGCGCAGCGCCGGTGCCGGCGCTCTTGGCCAGGCGGGCACGCGCATGCTCGCGCAGCGCATGGGCCATTTCGTGGCCCATCACCATTGCCACCTCGTCGTCATTGAGCTTGAGTTGCTCGAGGATGCCGGTGAAGAAGGCGATCTTGCCGCCGGGCATGCAGAAGGCGTTGATCTGCTTGCTGCCGATGAGGTTGACCTCCCATTTCCAATCGCGCGCCCGTGTGTTCCAGGGCGTGGCGAACGGAATCAGGCGGTTGGCAATGGTGCGCAGCCTTTGCAGCTGGGCGTTGCCGTCGCCCGCCAGCGCCCCCTTGGTGCGCGCCTGCGCGAGCAGCTGCCCATATTGCTGGACGCCGGCGGCCTCGATCCGGTCCGCCGGCACCAGGTTGCGCGCCACGGAGGCGTTGCCCACGTTGACCTGCGCCAACGCCGGCCCGCCAAACGCCGCACCCGCCGCGGCCAGCAGGAAGGCCCGCCGCGGCTGCCAGGCCGAGGAGCGGGAGACTGAAGAAGCCGTGGAAGGAAGAAGGAGCTCGCATCGTGTGCACATGCGCGGATCATAGGAACAATTGCCGACAAAAAGACGGCTCGGCGCATGCCGCGCCCTCATGGACAATCCGGGGTTCATGTCTGCCCAGCCCGCCGAAACCTCCTCCGCCTCTTCCCTGCCCTGGCGCGACGCGCTGAAGGTCTATCTCGAGCCTGCCACCCTGCGCATGCTGGCGCTCGGCTTTTCGGCCGGCCTGCCGCTGCTGCTGGTGCTGGGCACGCTGAGCTTCCGGCTGCGCGAGGCCGGCATCGACCGCACCACCATCGGCTACCTGAGCTGGGTGGGCCTGGCCTACGGCTTCAAATGGGTCTGGGCGCCGCTGGTCGACCGGCTGCCGCTGCCGCCCCTGACCACGCTGCTCGGCCGCCGGCGCGGCTGGCTGCTGCTGGCGCAGGGGCTGGTGATCGCGGGGCTGGTCGGCATGGCACTGAACGATCCGCGCCAGGGGCTCCAGCCGCTGATCTGGTGTGCGCTGCTGGTGGCCTTCGGCTCGGCCACGCAAGACATCGCGCTCGACGCCTTCCGCATCGAATCGGCCGAAACCCGCAAGCAGGCCGCGCTCGCGGCCGCCTATCAAACGGGCTACCGCCTTGCAATGATCTGGGCCGGCGCCGGCGTGCTGTGGGTCGCGGCCTGGGCCGAAGTCGCACCGGTGGCCGGCGTCACGGGTGCTGGGGCGTACCAGAACGGCGCCTGGAAAACGGCCTACCTGGTCATGGCCGCCTCGATGGCGGTCGGCGTGCTCACGGTGCTGCTCTCGCCCGAGCCCGCGCGGCGCGTGCTGCCCAAGGCCAAGAACGCGGCCGAGTGGCTGCAGGGCGTGCTGATCGAGCCCTTTGCCGACTTCATTCGCCGCTACAAGTGGCAAGCCGCGCTGATCCTCGCGCTGATTGCCATCTACCGCATCAGCGACGTGGTGATGGGCATCATGGCCAATCCGTTCTACGTGGACATGGGCTTTACCAAGGACGAAGTAGCCACGGTCAGCAAGATCTACGGCGTGGTCATGACGCTGGCCGGCGCCTTTGTCGGCGGCGTGCTGTCGATGCGCCTGGGCGTGATGCGCGTGCTGATGCTGGGCGCGGTGCTCAGCGCCGCGAGCAACCTGCTCTTTGCCTGGCTGGCCTCGCGCGGACACGACCTTACGGCGCTGATCGCGGTGGTGTCGGCCGACAACCTGGCTGGCGGCATCGCCTCGGCGGCGTTCATTGCCTATCTCTCCAGCCTGACGAACATCAGCTACTCCGCCACGCAATACGCCCTGTTCAGCTCGTTGATGCTGCTGCTGCCGAAGTTCATTGCCGGCTACTCGGGTGTTTTTGTCGATGCCTACGGCTACGCCCCGTTCTTTACCGCCACCGCCCTGCTGGGGGTGCCGGTGCTGCTGCTGGTGGCCTTGGCTGCCCGAATCACCACGACCATAGCCCCTGCCGAGCGTCAATAGAGCACGGGCCCTATAGGAAAACAGCTGACGCTGGGGGCCCCGCACAACTGTTAGGCTTTCACTTTCCGGTTACCTTTCGCATCGCTTTCAAAGCGATTACCTTCGCCCGAAACCCACAAGCAACGTGCCGCCCCGCATTTCTCCCCTTCAGATCAGCGCCTTCACGGCCACTTCGGCCGTCGGTGTCGGCAAGGAGCCGCTCGCCGAGGCGCTTGCGCATTCGCGCAGCGGCTTGCGCGCCAACGATTTCGGCGATGCGCCGCTGCCCACCTGGATCGGCCGGGTCGACGGGCTCGAAGACATTCGCCTGCCCGAAGACCTCGCCCCCTGGGACTGCCGCAACAACCGGCTCGCCTGGCTGGGCCTGCATGCCGACGGGTTTCCCGAAGCCGTGGCAGCCGCGCGGGCCAAGTACGGGCCTTCGCGCATCGCGCTGATCCTGGGCACCTCCACATCCAGCATCGGCGAAACCGAACTGGCCTACACCCAGCTCGACGCCGACGGGCTCTTTCCCGTGAACCAGCGACGCCCGGCGGTGCACACGCCGCACTCGCTGGCCATGTTCGTGCAGCAGGTGCTCGGACTCACCGGCCCCAGCGAGACGATTTCCACCGCCTGTTCGTCGAGCGCCAAGGTGTTCGCCTCGGCCGAGCGGCTGATCCGCCTCGGGCTGGCCGATGCCGCCGTGGTGGGCGGCGTCGACACGCTGTGCGGCAGCGTGCTGTTCGGCTTCAACTCGCTCGAACTGGTGTCGAGCGAGCCGTGCCGGCCTTTCGACGCCGGCCGCAAGGGCATCAGCCTGGGCGAGGCGGCCGGCTTTGCGCTGGTGGAGCGCGTGCAGGACGACGCAGCCGCGCCGCTGCGCCTCCTCGGCTACGGTGAAGCCAGCGATGCGCACCACATGTCGACGCCGCACCCCGAAGGCCTGGGCGCCGAACGCGCGCTTGACGAGGCGCTGGCGCGCGCGGGCCTGGCACCCGACGCCATCGACTACATCAACATGCACGGCACGGCGAGCCAGAAGAACGACGAAGTCGAAGGCGCGCTGGTGGCGCGCCGCTTTCCGGCCACCACGCATGCCAGTTCGACCAAGGGCTTCATGGGCCACACGCTGGGCGCGGCGGGCATCGTCGAATCGGTGATCAGCCTGCTGGCCATCGAACGCGGGCTGATGCCCGGCACCGTGAACACGAACGAACTCGACACGGGCTTCGGGCCGCAGATCAAGCTGGAGCCCGCGCACGGCGAGGTTCGCTACGCGCTGACCAACTCCTTCGGTTTCGGCGGCAACAACTGCTCGCTGGTGTTCGGCAAGGCTGTTCAATGACAGCCGCGAACCAGGCTCCGAAGCCGCCCACCCTCTACATCGAAGGCCCCGCCTTCTGGACGCCCACGCTGCCAGGCTGGGAGGCCGCCCGCGCTGCCTTCCGCGGCGAAGGCACGCTCACCGACCCGCCCGCCAAGCGCCCGTCGCCGCAGGTGCTGGCCCCCGCCGAACGCCGCCGCGCGCCCGACACCGTGGCCCTCGCGCTCGAGGTGGCCGCCGCCTCGATGGCGGGCGCGGGCCGCAATGCAGCCGACGTGCCCTGCGTGTTCGTCTCGGCGCACGGCGATCTTTCGATCAACGACTACATGTGCAGCACGCTCGCCACCGACTCCACGGTGCTATCGCCCACGCGCTTTCACAACTCGGTGCACAACGCGGCCGTGGGCTACTGGACCATCGGCACCGGCTGCATGGCGGCCAGCAACTCGGTGTCGGCCTACGAGAACAGCTTCGCCGCCGGCCTGCTCGAAGCGGCGGTGCAGTGCGCGGCCGACCACTCGCCGGTGCTGCTGGTGGGCTACGACACGCCCACCGTGGGCGCGCTGACGTCGGTGACCGACAGCCAGGGCCTGCTGGCCGTGGCGCTGGTGATTGCGCCCGAGCGCACCGAGCGCACCGTGGCATCTTTCGACTGGTCGACGGAGATCGGCGACGGCAGCGCGCCGGCGCCGATTTCCGACGCCGCCAAGACACTGGTGCACATCAACCCGATGGCGCATGCGCTCGGCCTGTTCGAATCGCTGGCGCGCGTGGCGGATGACGACCCGCCCGGGCCGCTGGACCTGCCGCTTTCTTCCACCCTGGCGCTGCGGCTGCAACTGCAGCGGGTCCGGGACTGAAGTTCCATGACCGGCACTGCGCATACATGTGACGCAGTGATCATGGGCGGCGGGCTCGCGGGCCTCACGCTGGCGCTGCAGCTCAAGCAGCGCTTCGACAACATCGACGTGCTGGTGCTGGAGCGCCGCAAGCACCCGGTGCCGCACGCGGCCCACAAGGTGGGCGAATCGTCGGTGGAAATCGGCGCGCACTACTTCGACACGGTGCTCGGCCTCAAGCCGCACATGGACAGCGCGCAATTGCGCAAGTTCGGCTTTCGCTTTTTCTTCAGCGAGGGCCGACGCGACATCGACCAGGTCACCGAGATCGGCGCGAGCCGCTACCTGGCGGTGCCCAGCTACCAGATCGACCGCGGCATCTTCGAGAACTATCTTGCCCAGGAGGCCGTTCGGCGCGGCGTGCGCTTCGACGATGCCTCGCTGGTGCGCCGCGTCGAACTGGCCTCGGATGCCAAGGCGCCGCATCGCATCGAATGGACGCGCGGCGACCAGACGCGCAGCGCCGAGGCGCGCTGGATCATCGATGCCTGCGGGCGGGCCGGGCTGCTCAAGCGCAAGCTGGGGTTGGCCGAGCCCAACGCGCATGACGTCAACGCGGTGTGGTTTCGCATCGGCGAGCGCATTGCCATCGACGACTGGAGCGACAACGCCGACTGGCAGGCGCGCTGCGATCCCCGCGCGCGCTGGCTTTCGACCAATCACCTGTGCGGCGCCGGGTACTGGGCCTGGCTGATTCCGCTGGCCTCGGGCTCGCACTCGGTGGGCATCGTGGCGGACCCCAAGCTGCATCCGCTGGACACCATCGACACCTTCGAGAAGGCGATGCAATGGTTTGCCACCTACCAGCCGCGGCTGTATGAAGCGCTCGACGGCAAGCGGCACCTGCTGCAGGACTTCGCCTTTCTCAAGCACTTCTCGCACGGCTGCAAGCAGGTGTTCTCGGGCCAGCGGTGGGCGCTGACGGGTGAGGCGGGGTTGTTTCTCGACCCGTTCTATTCGCCGGGCAGCGACTTCATCGCGATGAGCAACACCTACATCACCGACCTGGTGGCGCACGACCGCGCGGGCCGTTCGGTGGAGGCGCGCGCGCAGCTGTACGACCAGATCTACCACTCGTTCTACGAGAGCACGCTGGCGCTCTACCAGGACCAGTACCCGCTGTTCGGCGACCCCGAGGTGCTGCCGGTGAAGGTGATCTGGGACTACGCCTACTACTGGGGCGTGCTGTCGCAGATCTTCTTCCAGCAGCGGCTCACCGACCTGATGCTGCTCGGCAGCCTGAAGGAAGAACTGCAGCATTGCCAGCGCCTGAACCTGGCGGTCCAGCAGCTGCTGCGCGCATGGTCTGCGGCAAGCGCCAGGCGCAACGCCCCGGTGCTGCTCGACCAGGCCGCAATGCCGTGGTTCGCCGAACTCAACCGGAGCCTGAAGGACCCGCGGCTGGACGATGCCGGGTTCAAGGCGCGCATCCGGGCCTCCACGGCGCAGCTGCGGCAGCTCGCACGCGAAATTCTCGAGCGGGCGCGGGCCGACAATACGGACCTGGGCGATTGCCCCCTGCCCTCTCTCCTCGAAGAAAACATGTCGTCGCCGCCCGCACGCGCGGAAAGCGGCGCTATGCTTTTCGCAGCGCTTCCGGTTGACCATCGGGAGCCGCGTTTACCCAACTTTACGGAGCGTTCAAGCCCCGTTGCCCCCCGTGCACGACCATGAAGCGCATGAGCACCCCCCAACTCCTGATGATCGAAGACGACGCCCGCCTGGCGCAGATGGTGGGCGAATACCTGACGCAGTCGGGTTTTCTCTTCACCCATGCCGGCGATGGCGCCAGCGGCCTCGAGCAGCTGCAGCAGCACGCGCCCGACCTGGTGATCCTCGACCTGATGCTGCCCGACACCGACGGCCTTGAAATCTGCCGCCGCATCCGCTCGCTGCCCGCTCCGGCTTCGAAGGTGTCGGTGCTCATGCTCACCGCCAAGGGCGACCCCATGGACCGCATCATCGGCCTGGAGATCGGCGCCGACGACTACCTGCCCAAGCCTTTCGAGCCACGCGAGCTGCTGGCGCGCATCCGCGCGGTGCTGCGCCGCCGCAGCGAGAACAACGCCGACACCGAAGCCAGCACGGTGATGCGCTTCGGCACGCTCGAGATCGATCGCAACGCGCGCACCGTGTCCGTGGGCGGCGCGGTGGCCGACCTCACCTCCTACCAGTTCGACCTGCTGGTGGCCATGGCCGAGCGCGCGGGCCGCGTGCTTACGCGCGACCAGATCATGGAAGCCGTGCGCGGCCGAGAGCTCGAAGCCTTCGACCGCTCGATCGACGTGCACATGGGCCGCATCCGCGCGGCCATCGAGGTCGACGCCAAGAACCCGAAGCGCATTCTTACCGTGCGCGGCGTGGGCTACGTATTCGCCAAGCAGCAGGACTGACCGGCCGATGCTGCGCAGCCTGTACTCCCGGCACCTCTACGTCCGCATCTGGCTCGCGGTGGTGGGCGGCGTCGTCATCCTCACGCTCATGGCCAACTGGATCGTGCGCGAAGCCGCGGAGGCCGAGCGCGAGCGCCTCGCCCCGGTGCCGCGCAACGTGGTGGTGCTCGATGCGCAAGACCGCACCATCGGCAGCGGCAAGGCCCTGCGCGTGCCGGGCCAGGGGCTGGAGTTCGATGTGACGCTGAGCGACGGCAAGGCCATCACGCTGCGCGTGGCGCCGCGCGACCGGCCCACCGGCACCGGCGGGTTCGCGCCCTGGCGCACGCCTTTCGGCTTGGGCTGGATGATTGCGCTCGTGGGCATTGCCGTGGCGCTGGGCGTGTACCCCATCGTGCGGCGCCTTACGCAACGGCTGGAGACGCTGCAGCGCGGTGTGCAGCGCTGGGGCGAAGGCGACCTTTCGGTGCGCGTGATCGAAGAAGGGCAGGACGAAGTGGCTGATCTCTCCAAACGTTTCAACGCATCGGCCGAACGCATCGAAAAACTGGTGCGCTCGCACAAATCGCTGCTGGCCAATGCATCGCACGAGCTGCGCTCGCCGCTCACCCGCATCCGCATGGGGCTGGAACTGATGGGCGACCGCCCGAGCCCCGCGGCGCGCGACGAAATCTCGCGCAACATCGGCGAGCTCGACCAGCTCATCGACGAGATCCTGCTGGCCAGCCGGCTCGATGCGAGCGAGGCCGACATGGGCACCATCGAGGCGGTCGACCTGACCGGGCTCGCGGCCGAGGAGTGCTCGCAGGTGAATGCCGAACTCGACCTGGTCGAAGGCACCGACAACGCCAGGCTTACCGTGCCCGGCGTGTCGCGCCTGCTGCGCCGGGCGATCCGCAACCTGCTCGAAAACGCCCGCCGCTATGGCAACGGCGACATCAGGGTGGAGCTCGGCAGCGCCAACGGCTTTGCGACGGTGCGCGTTACCGACCGCGGCCCCGGCGTGCCGCCAGCCCTGCGCGAACGCATCTTCGAGCCCTTTTACCGGCTGCCCGGCGCCAGCGAGCGCAACGGCGGCGTCGGCCTGGGGCTGGCGCTGGTGAAGTCGATTGCCGAGCGGCATGGCGGCAGCGTGCGCTGCGAAGAGGGTCCCGAAGGCGGCGCGAGCTTCGTGATCCGCCTGCCGGCGGGCGCACCCGCGCATTGAATCCGCCTCCCGGCGGCGGGCCGGGGCCAGTCAGGTCGGGGCCACCCGGCCCCACCTAAAATCCCGCCCCTATGCAGAGATCGCACATCGTCAGGCCCGCGGCCGCGTTCTGGGGGCTGGTGGTGTTCCTGCCCGTCGGCGTCACCTACCTTTCGGCCTTGCTGCTGCTCGCCACCATGCTGGTGGCCGGCAGCTACCGCGAGCGCTATGAGCGGCTGCGCGCCAACCCGCTGTGGTGGCCGCTGGTGGCGTACCTGGGGTGGACTTTCGTCGTGCTGGCCATCGGGCCGCACTACCCCGAGACCGGCTCCAACCTGTTCCACGGCCTGCGCATCGGTATCACGATATTGATGGCGATGGCGCTCACGCGCGAAGAAGCGATCTGGGCGCTGCGCGGCTTCCTGCTGATCGCGGCGCTGAACATCGTGCTGATCGTCGCGTTCTACGCCACGGGCTTTCCGATCTGGTCGCCGCTGCGCGCGGTGGTCATGGAGGTGGGCAACAAGTCGATCAGCAACGCGCTGCTGTTCAGCGTGGTGGCGTCCACGGCCGCGGTCTGGGGCATTGCGCAGATCGCCGCGCACAAGCCGCTGCGCGCCGTTCCCGCCTTTGTGCTGGTGCTCGGCCTGGGCCTGGTGGTGGCGCTGCCGCTCACCTCCCGCACCTCGGTGCTCGCGCTGATGCTGGTGATTCCGGTGGTGTGCATCCACCAATGGCGCAGCCACCTGAAGATGCTGGTGAGCTCGCTGGTGCTGGGCGCCGTGGTGCTGGCCGCCGCGCTCTACCAGTTGCCGCAGCTGCAGCACAAGGTCGAGACCGGCATCGAGGAAATCGAAAAGGCGCAGGCCGGCGCGGTCTTCAAGGGCAGCTGGGTCATCCGCTACTACATGTACCGCGACACCGGCCTCATGATTGCCGACCGGCCGCTCACCGGATGGGGCATCGGCGGCTGGACCAGCCAGTGGCACAAGCGCGGACCGGCGATGTTTGCGGATTCAAACATGCCGCACAACGACTTCCTGTGGGTCGGCGCGCAGGGCGGCCTGCCGGCCTTGCTGAGCCTGCTGGTGATCATGGTCGGCGCTGTCTGGCAGGCATGGAAACGGCCCGACATTGCGGGCCGCTACGCGTTGGCGGCCACGCTGATTGCGCTGATCGCGTCCAGCGTGAACTCCGCCGTGCGCGACGCGCAGATCGGCCTGGCGCTGCTGTGGATTGCAATGGTGTACCTGCGGCTTGCGCAGGAACCCCGAAGCGTCCAGCCCTGGAACGACTTGTTGCCGGGAAGCCGCATGGCAGCGGTGCCCGAGGCTCCCGCTTCCAGCTAGATCGCTATCGGATAGCTACCCGGTAGCGGCTGGCTCCGCTCAGTGCCGCGACGACACCGTCTCGCCCGCCTTCAGGCGGTAGACGGTGCCGCAGTACGGGCACTTGGCCTCGCCGGTGCGCGCCACGTCGAGGTACACCTTGGGATGGGTGTTCCAGAGCTTCATGTCGGCCTTGGGGCTGGGGCAGAACACGCCGCCCTGGTGGTTGAGCTCCTTGGCCAGGAGTTCGACGACTGCGTTGGTAGACATGTTTCTCAGACCTTCGTGAGCCAGTGGGCGTACTTGGGGTTCTTGCCGTTCACGATGTCGAAGAAAGCCGTCTGGATCTTCTCGGTGATCGGGCCGCGCGAGCCGCCGTCGCCGCGGTTGCCGATTTCCACGCGGTCGAGTTCGCGGATGGGCGTCACTTCGGCCGCGGTGCCGGTGAAGAAGGCTTCGTCGGCAATGTAGACCTCGTCGCGCGTGATGCGCTTTTGCACCAGCTCGAGCCCCAGGTCCTTGCACACATGCAGGATCGTGTTGCGGGTGATGCCGTTCAGCGCGCCGGCCGACAGGTCGGGCGTGTAGACCACGCCGCCCTTCACCACGAAGATGTTCTCGCCCGCGCCTTCGGAGACGAAGCCGTTCGCGTCGAGCAGCAGCGCCTCGTCGTAGCCGTCGTCCAGCGCTTCCATGTTGGCGAGGATGGAGTTGGTGTAGTTGCTCACCGTCTTGGCCTGCGTCATCGTGATGTTGACGTGGTGGCGGGTGTAGCTGGAGGTCTTCACGCGAATGCCGCGCTTCATGCCCTCTTCGCCCAGGTAGGCGCCCCAGGACCAGGCCGCCACCATGGCGTGCACCTTGTTGCCCTTGGGACTCACGCCGAGCTTTTCGGAGCCGATCCAGATCAGCGGGCGCAGGTAGCAGCTTTCGAGCTTGTTCTCGCGCACGACCTGCTTCTGGGCCTCATTGAGCTGCTCTTGCGAGAAGGGGATCTTCATGCGCAGGATCTTGGCGCTGTTGAAAAGCCGCTCGGTGTGCTCGGCCAGGCGGAAGATGGCCGTGCCTTCTGCCGTCTTGTAGGCGCGCACGCCCTCGAAGGCGCCGCAGCCGTAGTGCAGCGTGTGGCTCAGCACGTGGATCTTGGCGTCGCGCCAGTCCACGAGTTCGCCGTCCATCCAGATCTTGCCGTCACGGTCGTCCAGCGAGGGGGGGATCGAGCTCATTTCCTGATTCCTTTGGGGGCAGCTGTGTGGGGAGCGACCCGGGAGTCGCAAAAGCTTTCGATTTTACGGCGCCCGGCGGAACGGGGTGCCCGACAATGGCGGGTTGTCCAAACCAGTGGAAAAAGGGTTTCCGTGTCCGTATTCAAGAACGTCATCGTCTATCGCATCGAACCTGCCTGGTCCCAAACACTGACCGAGATCGAAGAAGGCCTCGGCAAGCAGCGCTTCGAACCCTGCGGCCCTTCGCAGGAAAAATCTGCCGGCTGGGTGGAGCCCCGCGGCGAAGCCAACGGCCCGCTGGTCGAATCCATCGGCGGCCAGTGGCTGGTCGAGTACATGATCGAGAGCAAGCAGGTGCCCGGCTCCGTGGTGCGCCGCAAGCTCGACGAGCGCTGCGCGCAGATCGAAGCCACCACCGGCCGCAAGCCCGGCAAGAAGGAAAAGAAAGAGCTCAAGGAAGACATCACCCTCGAGCTGCTGCCCATGGCCTTCACGCGCAGCGCGCGCGTGGCCGTGTGGATCGACCAGGCCGAGCGCCGCCTCGTGATCAACAGCGCCAATGCCGCCCGCGCCGACGAAGTGGTGACCAGCCTCGTGAAGTCGCTCGACGGCTTTGCCGTGGCCCTCATCAACACGCAGATCGAGCCCGCCGCCGCCATGGCCAACTGGCTGCTCACGCAGGAGCCGCCGGCCGGCTTCACCATCGACCGCGAGTGCGAGCTCAAGGCTTCGGACGATTCCAAGGCCGTGGTGCGCTACGCCAAGCATCCGCTCGACATCGAGGAAGTGCAAAAGCACATCACCGACGGCAAGCGCCCCACGCGCCTGGCGCTCACCTGGGACGACCGCGTGTCCTTCGAGCTGACGCACGGCATGCTGATCCGCAAGATCGTGTTCCTCGAAGGCACGGGCGACGGTGCCTCGGGCGGCAAGAAGGAAGACAACTTCGATGCCGACGTGGCCATTGCCACCGGCGAGCTCGGCCAACTGGTGCCGGCGCTGCTCGACGCGCTGGGCGGCGAAGCGGCCTTCAGCGGCGCGCCGACCGATGCAGCCCCCAAGGCTGCTGCGGAGGCGCCCACGACCACCACCCCGGCGGATGCCGAGGTCGAGGAAGACGCGCCCTTCTGACCCGACGGCGCCGCGCGGCGGCTCAGCCCGCCGTGTTTTCTTCGGAAGGCGGAGCGGCGTCGGGCTCCGCTTCAGGGCGTATCAGCGTCCAGCTTTGCAGCTTGCCGCCGTTGAACACGGCGTCGACGTACGAGCCGCCCGTATCGGTCCACCGATAAAGCTCGGGCTGCTCGTCCTGCGGCGAGCGCAGTTCGCCAAGCGCGCGCGTCATCGCAATCACGTGCATCAGCGTCACGCCCTTCTTGAGCTTGGCGTTGAGCATCACCGAGCTTGCGACATAGCCTACCGGGCGATCGGCCGCGCGCTTGAGCACCTGCATGGCGCGGGTGAAGTGCATCAGCAGGAACATCACGATCACGCCGCCCGCCAGGGCGACGCCGCCCCATCCGCCGCTGCGCCAAGCCAGCCCTAGAAGGACGATGGCGCCCACGGGCACCAGCAATTTCTGGAAATTCATGGCGCGCATTGTCGCCGCGCGGCGGCCTGAGCCCCGCGGGCGTCATTCGAAAGTACGCATATGAATCGGGGGCGATTTTTGCCGCACTGGCAAGGCCGGCGGCAGTAGCGGCCGTGGCTACCGCCGGGCGCGCGGCGCGGTACTCGCCCTGAAAAGCACATGGCGCGGGGGCTCCGGGCGGCACATTTCATCTCACGGGCATCAGCCCGGGCCACTGAAAAGCGTATGAGCATTCCCCGATCCGTCACATTCGTTCGTCTCAGCCTTTGCGCCGCACTCACGGCCACCGCCCTCAGCGGTTGCTACGTGGTGCCGCTCGGACAACCCGCTCCCGCGGCGCCGCCTTCGCAGGCCTATGCCGTCGCACCGGGCCCGGTGGCGCAAAGCTTCAGTGCGCGGTTGTATCCGTCGAACGCCGAAGCGGCGCGCTACGGAACCATTGCAGGCACTGTGACCAACGACATGAACGGACGCGGACGCTTCAATACGGTGATCGGCAATGAGCAGTTTCAGGGAGAGGCGACCCGGGTTGCGGGCTCGCGAGGTGCCGGCCTGGCGAATGCCAGCGGCAATCGCGGCGGCAACCTGAGTTGCCAGTACACGATGAACTCGGCCACGTTGGGCAGCGGCCAATGCGTGCTCAACGGCGGACCGGCGTTCACGATGCACATCGGGGGGTAGGGAGGGTGGCCCGGCGCGTCACTGGCGCGCCGGGCATTTTTTCCCTGACGATCAATCGAGGCGGCGGACTACGTCCATCGCCTCTTCGATGCGTTCGACGGCGTGAATGGTCAGGCCTTCGATCTCCTTCGTGCCCTTGCGCGGCGCATTCGCCTTGGGCACCACGGCCACGCTGAAGCCCAGCTTGGCCGCTTCGCGCAGGCGCTCCTGTCCACGCGGCGCGGGGCGCACTTCGCCCGCCAAGCCCACTTCGCCAAACGCGATGAACCCCTTGGGCAGCGGCTTGCCGCGCAGGCTCGAAGTAATGGCAAGCATCACGGCCAGGTCGGCCGCCGGTTCGCTGATGCGCACGCCGCCCACTGCGTTGACGAACACATCCTGGTCCATGCAGGCCACGCCGGCATGGCGGTGCAGCACGGCAAGCAGCATCGCGAGCCGGTCGCGGTCCAGGCCCACCGAAAGGCGGCGCGGGCTCGGCCCGCCGTTGTCGACCAGCGCCTGAATCTCGACCAGCATCGGCCGTGTGCCTTCAAGCGTGACCAGCACCACGCTGCCGGGCACCGGCTCGGCATGCTGGCTCAGGAAGATCGCGCTCGGGTTGGCCACGCCCTTGAGGCCGCGCTCGGTCATGGCGAACACGCCGATTTCGTTCACCGCGCCAAAGCGATTCTTGATGGCCCGCACGAGACGAAAGCTCGAATGCGTGTCTCCCTCGAAGTACAGCACCGTGTCGACCATGTGCTCGAGCACGCGCGGGCCCGCGAGCGCGCCCTCCTTGGTGACGTGGCCCACCAGCACCACCGCCGTGCCGCTGGTCTTGGCGAAGCGCGTGAGGTGGGCCGCGCATTCGCGCACCTGCGCCACCGAGCCGGGGGCGGAGGTGAGCTGGTCGGAATACACCGTCTGGATCGAATCGATCACCGCGATGGCGGGCCGGTTGGCGTCGAGCGTGGCAATGATCTTCTCGAGCTGAATTTCGGCCAGCACCTGCACCTGCGAGTGGTCGAGCCCGAGCCGCTTGGAGCGCAGCGCCACCTGCGAGCCGCTTTCCTCGCCCGTGACATAGAGCGCGTTCTGCCCCGCGCGCTGCAGCGCATCGACCGCCTGCAGCAGCAGCGTCGATTTGCCGATGCCCGGGTCACCGCCGATGAGCGTGACACCGCCCGAGACGATGCCGCCGCCCAGCACGCGGTCGAGTTCGTCGAGGCCGGTGGGCGTGCGCGCGACGTCGGTCGCTTCTATTTCAGAGAGGGTTGCGAGTTCGGACACGCCCGCGAGCGCGGCGTATTGCGTGCCGAAGCGGTTGTTGGCCGGGCCGCTGCTGCCCGCTACTTGCTCGATGAGTGTGTTCCAGGCGCCGCAGCTCGGGCATTTGCCGAGCCACTTGGGGCTGGTGCCGCCGCATTCACTGCAGACGAAGAGAGATTTTTCCTTGGCCATGCCGAAGTGTAGGGAGGCACGGCATGCGCAATGTCCGCCAGCCAGGGGAAATGTCATAAAAATGACTGCCTTGCGAAACCGGGAGAGGCCGCGATAGCATCTGCGAGCACCCGCCCATTCGGCGCAATGCTCGAAAACGCCGGTCCGCTTCGCGTTGCCGGGACTTTTCGAAATGCGCTCGGAACAAGAGCGGGGCTTCGGTCCTTGGCGCATCCGCCCGGGCCCATTCAGGGAGTCTCAACGTCATGTCCGTCTTCAATCGCGGGCGCAAGCTCGCCGCGACGTCCAATGCCATGCCCACGTTTGCAGGCATGGATGCACTCGAGCCGATGCGGGTGGAGGGAGAAGAAGCCCTCAGCCGCCCCTACAGCTACACCATCACGCTGATCACGCCGGAGTCCGCGGACATCGATGCCCGCTCGGCAGCGAACGTCAAGCTCAAGCCACTGATCGGCGAGGAGTTCAGCGTTCACATCCTGCTCGACGGCCGCGTCGGCGGGGCTGGCCAGGAGCGCCACATCTCCGGCCTGGTGACACGCGCCCGATTTCTGCGCCTGGAGGGCAAGCGCGCCCTCTACGAAGTCGTCATCGAGCCCTGGCTGGGCTTGGCGCAGCGAACGCGGGACTTCAAGATCTTCCAGAACAACAGCGTGCTCGACACCGTCAACGAAGTGCTCGGCGCGTACGGCTTTCCGCTTTCGGTGCGGACCACGGGCAGCTATCCCGCGCGCGAATTCGTGGTCCAGTACGGCGAGACCGACTACGACTTCGTCAGCCGCCTGCTGCACGAGTGGGGGCTGTACTACTACTTCGAGCACGGCCAGGGCAGCCACACGATGGTGATCGTCGATGACATGCAGTCGCACCGGCCTTTTCCCGCGGGCGGCTACCAGCGGATTCCCTTCAGTGCCATGGAGGCATCGTCCAACGAGGAGCACTGCCACCGCTTCCGGCTGGCCGAAGGCCTGCAAAGCGGCAGGTGGGTCACGGGCGACTTCGACTTCACACGGCCGAAGGCGAACCTCATGCAGACCCGCGCCATGCCGCGGCGCACGCAGCACAGCACGCGGGAGGTGTTCGCGTGGCCCGGCAACTATGTCGTGGAATCCGAAGGCGAGCAGCTCGCGCGTGCACGAATGGAAGAAGCCGGCGCGCCTGGGCAGGTGGCCAGCGGCGCGGGCAACCTGCGGGGCGTGGCGACCGGCCATCGCTTCACGCTGGTCGATCATCCGCAGGACAGCGCGAACGCCGACTACCTCGTCACGGCGGCGCGCCTGTTCCTGCAGGAGGCGGGCGACACGACGGGGCAGGAGGAGTTCCAGTGCAACGTCGAGTTCGAAGTCATCCCCGCGAGCAACATCTTCCGCCCGAACCCCGACTCGGCCAAACCCCGGACGGCCGGGCCGCAGACGGCGGTGGTCACAGGCCCCGCGGGCCGTGAGATATGGACCGACCAGTACGGGCGCGTAAAGCTCAGCTTCCACTGGAACCGCTACTGCACCAAGGACGAAAACAGTTCGTGCTGGGTCCGGGTGTCCTCGCCATGGGCGGGCACCAACTTCGGCGGCATGCAGATTCCGCGCATCGGCCAGGAAGTGGTGGTCGACTTCGAATACGGCGACCCGGACCGGCCGATCATTACCGGCCGCGTGTACAACGCGGACAACATGCCTCCGTGGGAATTGCCGGGCAATGCCACGCAAAGCGGCCTGCTGTCCCGCAGTTCCGAAGGCGGCACCAGCGAGAACGCGAACGCCCTTCGCTTCGAGGACAAGAAAGGCGAAGAGCAGCTTTGGCTGCATGCGGAAAAAGACCAGCTGATCGAAGTCGAGAACGACGAAGTGCACACGGTGGGCCGCGACCGCACAAAGACCGTCGACCACGACGAAACCAACCACATCAAGAACAACCGCACGGAAACGGTCGACCGCGACGAGACGATCACGGTTCACGGCAAGCGCACGGAGACGGTGGACGGCAACGAGACGGTCACCGTCAAGTCGGACCGCAGCCACTCGATCATCGGCACCGAGGC
This sequence comes from Variovorax sp. S12S4, assembly GCF_023195515.1. Classification (NCBI taxonomy): domain Bacteria; kingdom Pseudomonadati; phylum Pseudomonadota; class Betaproteobacteria; order Burkholderiales; family Comamonadaceae; genus Variovorax; species Variovorax sp. S12S4. The sequence goes on along the minus strand of NZ_JALPKR020000002.1, from coordinate 1,991,264 downwards.
CCTCACGGTCACGGGCGACCAGACCCACACCGCCAAGGCCAACCGCACCGCCAGCGTCACGGGCAACCAGAGCACGTCGGTCATGGGCACCGATTCGCTGACGGTGACGAAGGCCCGCACCGTCACGGCGCAAGACACCGACACATGGAGCGTCACGCTCGGGCAGACCACCACCATCGGGCAGGCCTACACGGTTTCCGCCAAGTCGCACAGCGGAACGTACAACGACGCGATGACGCTGAACGTGCCGGCGGGGCCGGCCTCGGCCACCTCGCAAGGCGACTTTTCCGTGACCAGCTCGGCTGCCAACATTTATGGAACGGCCGCGCTGAACGTGGGGCTGTTCGCGCAGGGCGGGGACTTTTCCGCCGTGGCGTCGGACAACGTCGGAGTAAGCGCCGAGGGCGGCACGCTGGACACTTTCTCCTCCGGCGCCATGACGCATGCGAGCCCGACCAGCGTGGTGCTCAACGTTGAAGGCACCACGGTGGAGGTCACGCCGGGGCGCATTGTGCTGCGCGCCGGCAGCGCGACCCTCATGCTCGACGACGCCGGCGTCACGGTCAACGGCACCAAGATCTTCCTGAACTGCTGAGGCCGCCGTGTCGACACGCAACCCCGTCGAGAAGCGAATGGCCCAGCTGCATGACCTGTGGTGGGAGCGCACCGATGACCCCGCCCTGCGCGCCATCGTGCTGCGCGTGCCGCCCGACTCGCAACGCATGCTGGAGGCCTTCTTCACGCTCCAGATGCTCGACAGCGAATACAGCACGCCCGATCTGTTTTTGCGGCTGGACACGGCCTTCGAGACCGGCTTTCGCTACAGCCGCGAGCTGCGGCAGCAGCTGGTCGACACCTACCGGCACAACCGCCCGCAACTCGTGAAACAGGGCGTCGCAGCAACCTGGGACGAAGAATCCAGGCCCGGCTGGGACAGCGCCGCCGGCTTCATGGAAGCCGGCCGTTCGCTCGCACGGCATCTGCGCTGCCAGCGCATGTCGGTCGTGCTGCAGCCCGGCAGCGTGAGCAGCGCCGAATGCTTCGAGCGCTGGTTCGATGCGGCGATGCAGACGCCCATGCCGCAGCAGGAGGCCGGCCTGCTGCGGCTGGTGCTGGTGGACGACAGCGACGCGCGCGCATGGCAGCCGCTGGTGGAGCGGCATGCCGGCGCAATGCGAGTGGTCGATGCGCCGCTGGACATCCTCGACGCCGCGCGCGAGATCGCCGCCCAGAGCGGCGGCGGGGGCAGCGGCGTGGCTCTTTTTCGGCAGCTCTATGCCGACATGCTGTCGCTGCTGCGCCAGGGTGACGCGGCCGGGGTGGAAGCCGCGGGCGAGCGCGCCCTGCGGCTGGCCACCCGCAACGGCTGGGCCGACCAGCGCGCGGTGGTCGACATGATGGTGGGCGGCGCCCGGCTGCAGGCGCGCGACTTCGGCGCCTCGATCACACGCTACCGACGGGCCCGCGATGCGGCGGCAGAGGCAGCGCAAGCCGGCAACCCGATGGGTGCCACGCTGCTCATGCAGGGCTGGATGGCCGAAGGCGGCGCCTGTGCGGCGGCGGGCGACATGAAGCAGGCCGCCCTTGCCTTCGAGCAAGCCGCCGAAGCGGCCCGCCGCGTGCCGCACAGCATGTTCGCCGTCGAAGGGCATCGCGCCGCTGCCCAGGCCTGGCGCAGCGCCGGCGAGCGCGACAAGGCATGGGCTGCGGCACTGGCCGGCGTCCGCGAGGCGCGCACCATGGCCGATGCCGACCGCCCCCAAAGCACCGTGCCGCAGCTGCTGCACGAGATGCTCGTCATGCAGGACCCCAAGCGCTGCGAGCACATCGCGCGCTGCGCCACCGGCTACGAGCGCGATGCGCGCGCGGCCCTGGTCGAAGCGGACCTGGCGGGACATCGGCTGGGCGACCGGCCGCCGCGGCCTGCGATCGACGCCATCGAGGCGCGGCTCGCGCAGCGCTACGAGCAGGCGTTCCAGACCCAACTGCGCGAGCGCGAAAAGTGGGTGCAGAGCAGCGAGGACGTGTTCCGCACGGTCATTGCCCTGGGACGCCAATGGCTGGACCCTGCCTGGAGCGGACTGCCGCACGTGAGCCATCCGCTGGACCAGGGAATCGACGAATGGCGGGAGCCGCCCGAGTTCGCCCGCTTGCCAGATCCGCAGCCCTTCGTCCAGGCAGCCTGAGCCGCGCCGGCCCGCCACACGCCACACGCCACACGCCACACGCCAGACAGAGAGAGAAGCACCTTGTTCTTCGCGGCCAAGCACTTCGACCCCCAGCTGGGTATCGACGCCCACACCTACCTGGCACCGCCCGGCGTGTGGCCCACGCTGCACATCGGCATCGTGATGGACCCGTTCGATTACCTGCCGACCATCCAGGTTTCGCCGGACAACCCGATCGTGAAAGGCATGGCCGCCGTGGACGGCGCCATGCAGGCCGGTCTGGACGCCATCGGCCAGGGCACTGCGGCCCCCGCGGTCCCGCCGCCTCCGGGCGCACCGGCCGGCGGCGGCGAGATGCCCGCGAGCATTCCTTTGCCGCTCGGCGCCACCGTCGAGGTGGCGGGCGTGCGCCGCGCCAACGCCGGCACGGGTGGCGTGGACTTTCACATCCTCATCGGTGCGCCCGTGCCGGTAATCAAGGCGCCCGGCGGCCCGCAGTTCGACGACGAGCTCTTCATGGGTAGCCGCACCGTGCTGACTGACGGCGAGCCTTTTTCGCGCATCAGCATGCCGGTGCTGGCCTGCAACATCGTGGGCATGGTGCCGCCGTTCCGCAAGAAGAAGGCGGTCAAGCCCCTGCGGCTGAGCCTGATGCTGCCGACCACCTTCAACATCGCCATTCCGCCGCAGGTGTTCGTGGGCGGGCCGCCCACCATTTCGTGGGGCGCAATGATCCAGCGCGGGCTCTTCAAGGCCCTGGGCCGCGCCTACACGCGCATTGCGCGGCGCGTGTTCAAGAACATGCCGCCGGGTTTTCTCAAGTGCCAGGTGCTGCGCGCCGAACCGGTGGACATCCGCGACGGCAGCGTCTCGGTGACGCACGAGGACTTTCACGTTCCGGGGCGGCTGCCGCTGAGCTGGACACGCATCTACGCGTCGCGCGACCACGCCCTTCCCGGCCATTGCGGCCACGGCTGGCAAACCCCGGCAGATGTGCGCCTGGCGATCGAAGCCGACGGACTGATCAGCCTGCAGGGGCCGGAGGAATTCGCGCTGTTCCCTGCGTTGCCGCAGTCGGAGGGACAGCAGGTGCTCGACGTGGTCGACGGCGCGCGACTGATGCGCCAGGGCAGCGAACTGGTGGTGCGATTCAAGAGCGGCCTGCGCTATCACTTCGAGGATGCGCTGTCGACCAAGGGAGAGCTTCTGGCCGCGACCCTGCCGATCACGCGCATCGAGGATGCCTGCGGCAACCACTGGCGCTTCGCGCGCCAGGGCGGCGATCTGGTGCGTATCGCCGAGAGCGGCGTTGACGGCCTCCCGGGCCGCAGCATCGAGGTGCGATCGCGCGGGGGTACATCGAGTCCATGGCGCTGCGCGACCCCGCCACTGGACAGGACCATCCGCTGGTGCGCTACCGCCACCTCGATGGAGATTTGCTGGCGGCCATCGATGCGCTGGGCGCGGCGCGCGAGTTTGCCTACCTGCAGCACCGCATGGCGCGCCACACGGATCGCACGGGCCTGTCGTTTCACTACGCGTACGACGAACAATGGCGGGTGGTGCACGCCTGGGGCGACGGCGGGCTGCACGACTACCGGTTCGCCTACAACGCCGTGCTGCGCCAGACCGAAGTCACCAACTCGCTGGGGCACCTTACGGTGGTCAAGTTCGACGAGGCCGGGCTGCCGCTGGCCGAGATCGACCCGCTCGACGGGGTGACCACCTTTGAATACGACGACGTGGGACGCACCGTGGCCGTGACCGCACCCGGAGGTTTGCGCACGGAGTTCACGTATGACGTGCGAGGCAATCTGCTGGGGGTGCAGCGGCCGGACGGGAGCACCGTAGTCAGCGAGTATGACGATGCAGACGAGCCGCGCGCCGTGATTGACCCGCTGGGCCATCGCTGGAAATACGACTATGACGCGCGCGGTCTGGCGCTTAGCGAAACCGATCCACTGGGCGCAGTGACCCGTTTCGAGCACGACCACCATGGCCAGCTGGTTCGCCGCACCAATGCGCGCGGCGCGATCACTCAACTGCGCTACGACAGACATGGCCAGTGGAACGAAGTGACCGATCCGCTGGGCCAAGTCAGCCGCTTCGAACATGACGCACTCGGGCGACTGGCCGTGCAGGTCGACGCGCTGGGACGGAAGACCCGCTATCACTACGACGCCAAGGGGCGGCTGCTGAGGGTCGAGCAGCCCGACGGCTCTTGCATTGGCTGCGCCTACGACGGTGAAGACCGGCTCGTTCACTACGTAGACGAGGCCGGCACCGCAACGCGCATGCAGTACATGGGCACCGGCCACATCGAAAGACGGATCCAGGCCGACGGGCATCTGGTGCAGTACCACTACGATACAGAGGAGCAACTCATAGGCCTGACCAATCAGCGCGGTGAACGCTACGAACTACGCCGTGACGCGCTGGGCCGCATCGTCGAGGAGGTCGACTACTGGGGGCAGTCGAACATCTATCAATACGATGCGGCCGGACGTCTTGCCGCCACCATCGACCCACTGGGCCAACGCATTGCCTTCGATACGGACAAGCTGGGCCGTATCACGCGCAGGACCCTTGCTGATGCGCTGCAACCGGGTCGGCAGGTACAGGAGCACTTCGCATACGACCGCCTCGGTCAGTTGGTAGAGATGCGCAACAACGCGGCCCACATCAAGCGCCGTTTCGATGCCATTGGGCGATTGCGTGAGGAGGTGCACAACGGATTCAAGGTAGTCAGCCACTACGACGAAACAGGCAATCGCATCTTGCGCGAGACCAGTGCCGGCAATCGCGTGGCCTGCTCCTTTGATCTGCGCGATCAGGTACTGCGCATCACCATCAACGACGAGACGCCCATCGTCTTCACCCGTGATGCATTGGGCCGGACGACAGACGAGCAGCTCAACCCGCGGATGCGACGCCAGTTCGACTACGACGCGCGCGACCTGCTCACCGCCCAGGCAGTGTTCGCGGATGCCCGGCCCGTGTTTGATACCCGCTATGACTACGACCGCGCCGGCAACCTCACGCGGCGCAGCGACAGCCAGCAAGGCATCGACGACTACCGCTATGACGTGCTGGGCCGGCTGTTGGAGCACACCAATCCGAAGGGTCGCGTCGAGCGCTTTCTCAGCGACCCCGCAGGCGATCGGCTTCAAACACGCGTCAAACAAGTGCAGATGAAGCGTGCAGTCGGCGGGCAAGATGCCGCTGAAGTCGTGTCATGGACGCGCGAGGGCGTCCATGACGGTGTGCACTATATTTTCGACCGGGCGGGAGATCTGATCCGCAAAAGCGCCCCCACGATCCGCAACCCGCCGAAATGGAACTGACCTGGGACGCCAATCATCGGCTGGCGCGGAGCAGCAGGAACGGACACGCCACGACCTACGGCTACGACCCACTAGGAAGGCGCGTCTTCAAACGCAGCGCCACACACACTCACTGGTTCTTCTGGGATGGGACTACGTTGGCGAGTGAAGTGCAAGAGACGCATACAACCGACGAGGCGCCGGCAACAGGCAACGTGGTGCGCTTCAATGCCGCAAGCAGGCGCACCCTTCAACCCAGGGCCTTGCATCAAAAAGCAAGGGAGTATGTTCATTACCCTGGCACCTTCGTCCCACTTGCGCTTCTGGTGCCAGACGAAAAGTCGGTACAAGTCCTGAACTACCACGTCGATCCCAACGGATGCCCCACGCGCTTGACGGACCGCAACAACCAGACCGTCTGGTCCGCGAGCTATGCAGCTTGGGGAGCCGTCGATGCGCTGAAACACCTGCAGACCGAGAACCCCATCCGGTACCAGGGACAGTACCTGGACCCGGAGACGGGACTGCATTACAACACCTTCCGCTACTACGACCCCGACTTAGGATGCTTTGCAAGTCAGGACCCGATCGGCCTGGAGGGCGGCACCAATCTCTATCAGTATGGGTCCAATCCGAACGGCTGGATCGACCCACTGGGCTGGAGCTGTGGTCCCGCAACGAGACAGAACTCCGCTGGCCAGTGGATTGATGCACGGGGGCGGTTTGCTCGTGCACCCAATGTGGCGGGACTTCCCCGATTCAAGGGAAAAACCGTTGCGCAGGTTGTGCGAACTCTGACGAGCCAAGGCTATACGCGAACCAATCCGGCGAACCCGAAGAACCAAAGATGGAAGCACCCCGATGGATCTGAAGTGCAGATTCACGCCTATGGGAACAACGCAACGGGCCCCTACAAGGCAGGCAACAATGCGCATGTCCACAAATCGCTGGGCCGCCATGGCAACGCGGGAACTGTCGAACTGGCCGACGATGGAAAGACACAGGTATCCACGCATTCGGGGCCAGCTCACATCGGAATCAGAAATCCCCAGGACTTCCCTGCTGTTTCCGGGCGAAACCATGGAGATTGATCAGGAATCATGGCTGCAGAGTTCTATATAAATTTCAAGGATTCATCATGGGTGGCCCAGCAAAAGGAGGCGTTGATCGAAAAAATCAAAGCCCTCCCGACCTATGTGCAAAACAATGAAGATGAATACTGGCTGCGGGGTCTGGAAGACGGGGTCTCGGAGGGCCGTTGGCAATTCGATGTGCGCATATTCATCAAAGAGAAATCACCGGCATTCCTGGAAATTTCGGCGCACCCTCCCAGCATCGAACACGATCTGAAGCTCCTGTTTTCCTGGCTCAGAAGCAGAACCCCGCTGTCGATTGATGACGAAGACGGGGAGCCCTCCGGCTGGTAGCTAGACAGCGTATCCGACCCGTGGAGCCGTGCCCTCTGCCGGGCATGGCAGCCACCCGATCCTGGCGCAGCCCGCGCTTCGCCCAAAACCTGAAAAGCGAGGGCCTCGAGCCCACCGTGCCGGAACAATCGGCGGGGCGATACACGCCTCGCGCACAACGATCGACTGAGCACCCGACGACGACCCGCAAGGGTTATCCCGCAGACGTGCTTTCTTGCCATTCATTTAACATGTTAACTAATTTCAAAGAGGCACGAGCTTTTGGCCAGCACCTTCACCCACCGCAACCTCCCGCGCCTGCTGCTGCAGGCCCGTGAAGCCGTCATGGCTCACACGCGGCCCAGCCTGCGCGAGCACGCGCTGTCCGACCAGCAGTGGCGCGTGCTGCGCGTGCTGGGCGAGCACGGGGCGGTGGAAACCGGCCGCGTGGCGCGCGAGGCGTTCATTCTTGGGCCCAGCCTCACCGGTGTGCTCGCGCGCATGGAGCGCGACAACCTGATCGCCCGAAGCCGCGATCCCGAAGACCAGCGCCGCACCGTCGTCGAAGCCACTGCGCATGGAATGAAGCTGGTGAAAAAGCTGTCCTCGAGCATCGAGGCGCACTACCAGTGGCTGGAGCAGTCGCTGGGCAAGACCAAGCTGACGCAGCTGTATGGGCTGCTGGACGAACTGATCGCGCTGGAGCAGCCCGAATGACCCCTTCTCCTTTCCTGCCCACCGGCACGGTGTACGGCACGCTGCTGAACTTTCGCGCGGAGGTGGAAGCGCTTGCGCCGCAGATGACGCAGCCGCCATACAAGGCGCCGCCGAAAGCGCCGGTGCTCTATGTGAAGACCGCCAACACCTGGAGTCCGCATGGCAGCGCGATCACCGTGCCTGCATCCGTGCCCGAAGTGGAGATCGGCGCGAGCATCGGCATGGTGATCGACGCCGAGAGCGATATCGAAGGCTTTGTGCTGATGAACGATCTGTCGATCCCGCATGCGAGCTTCTTTCGCCCGCCGGTGAAGTTCAAGTGCGTCGATGGCTTCCTGGGCATCGGCCCGGCGCTGCGCGATGCGCAGGAAGTGGCCGACCCGGCAAACTTTCGCGTCGAGGTGCGTATCAACGGCATGCTCAAGCAATCGATCGACTTCTCGCAGCTCGTGCGGCCGGCGCAGCAACTGCTTGCCGATGTCGGCGAATTCATGACGCTCGCGCACGGCGATGTGCTGCTGCTGGGTTGCGACGCCGGCCGGCCGCTGGCGCGCGCGGGCGACCGCATCGAGATTTCTTCGCCTGGCTTCGAGACATTGATCAACACGCTGGTGCAGGAGACCACCGCATGAAGCACGCACGCGTCATCTTCGAAGGCCGCGAGCACACCGGTGTCGCCCACGAATTCGGCGGCCAGTCCGACGCGGCCGTGCGCCTGGACGACGGCCGCATCGTGCCGCAAGAGCGGCTCACCTGGCTGCCGCCGCTCGCACCCACGGCGCGGCCCCGCACCATCCTCGCGCTGGGCCTCAACTACGCCGATCACGCGAAGGAGCTCGAGTTCAAGGCGCCCGAGGAACCGCTGGTGTTCGTCAAGGGACAGAGCACGCTCATCGGCCACCGCCAGCACACGCACCGCCCGAGCGGCGTGCAGTTCATGCACTACGAATGCGAGCTCGCCATCGTGGTCGGCAAGACCGCGAAGAGCGTGAGGCGCGATGACGCCTACGACTTCATCGGCGGCTACACCGTGGCCAACGACTATGCGATTCGCGACTATCTCGAGAACTGGTATCGCCCCAACCTGCGCGTGAAGAACCGCGACACCTGCACGCCGCTGGGCCCGTGGTTCGTCGATGCGGCCGACGTGCCCGACCCGATGGCGCTCGCGCTCAAGACGACGGTGAACGGCACGGTGACGCAGCAAGGCAGCACGCGCGACATGATCTTCGATGCGCCGTTCCTCATCGAGTATTTCAGCCGCTTCATGACGCTCTCGCCGGGCGACCTGATCCTCACCGGCACGCCGGACGGGGTGGTCGACTGCAAGCCCGGCGACGTGGTGATGACCGAGATCGAGCGCATCGGCGCGCTGGTCAACACCATTTCCGGCGGTACCTAAATACCTAGCCACCTAGCGCCGCACCGCACGCGCCGCCTGCTTCGCCCCACATACCAACTACAGAAGAGACAAACCACATGACGATCAGGAACAAGCTCGGGCTCGCAGCGGCCCTGGTGGCTTTCGCCGCCGCCACCAGCGCACCCCATGCGCAGGCACAGGCCTTTCCCGCCAAGCCCGTGCGCTGGGTGGTGGGCTATCCCGCGGGCGGCGGCACCGACTTTCTCGCGCGCACCGCCGGCGCGCAACTCTCGCAGCAGTTGGGGCAGCCGGTGCTGGTGGACAACCGCCCTGGCGCGGGCGCCATCATCGCGTCGGAGAACGTGGCGCGCTCGCCCGCCGACGGCTACACCGTGTTTTCGGCCGACAACGGCGTGCTGGTGTACAACCCCGCGCTCTACAAGAAGCTGCCCTACGACGCGGAGAAAGACTTCGCAATGGTGGGCATGATGGGCCGCTCGACGCTGGTCATCACGGCCGCGCCCAATGCGGGCCTGGCCGATGCCAAGGCGCTGATCGCCGCGCTGAAGGCATCGCCGGGCAAATACAGCATTGCCACGCCGGGCGCCGGCAGCCCGCACCACCTGGCACTGGAACTCTTCCAACGTGAAGCCGGCGTTTCGATGCTGCACGTGCCCTACAAGGGCGGCGCACCCGCCCTGCAAGACTTGATGGGCGGCCAGGTGCCGCTGATGATGCTCGACCTGCCCAGCGGCGTGAGTGCGGTCAAGGCCGGCAAGGTGGTGCCCCTCATCACGATGGGTGCCGAACGCATTCCGCAGCTGCCCAATGTGCCGACCGCCAAGGAGCTGGGCTACGCCGGCGTCGAGGCCTACACCTGGCAGGGCCTCGTGGTGCCCGCCGCCACGCCGAAGGACGCGCAAGCCCGCCTCGGCGCCGACCTGCAAAAGACCATGGCCGACGCCGGCGTGCGCCAGAAGCTCTTCGATGCCGGCTGGGAAGCACGCCCCGTCGACGGCGCCGAGATGGCGCGCTTCGTCGACGCCGAGCGCAAGAAATGGCACGCCTTGATCAAGGCGCGCGATATCAAACTCGACTGACCGACCCTCGCAGGGAACCCATGCAACAGATCCATCACCTCATCGGCGGCAAGAGCGTTGCCGGCACCGACTACTTCGAAACCGTCAATCCCGCCACGCAAGAGGTGCTGGCCGAGGTTGCGTCGGGCGGCGAAGCCGAAGTGATTGCGGCCGTGGCTGCGGCCAAGGAAGCGTTCCCCAAGTGGGCCGGGCTGCCCGCGACCGAGCGCGCAAAGCTGGTGCGCAAGCTCGGCGATCTGATCGCCAGGCACGTGCCCGAGATCGCACAGACCGAGACCAACGACTGCGGCCAGGTCATCTCGCAAACCGGCAAGCAGCTCATTCCGCGTGCGGCCGACAACTTCTACTACTTTGCCGAGATGTGCACGCGCGTCGACGGCCACACCTATCCCACGCCCACGCACCTGAACTACACGCTGTTCCACCCGGTGGGCGTGTGCGCGCTCATCAGCCCGTGGAACGTGCCCTTCATGACGGCCACCTGGAAAGTCGCGCCCTGCCTCGCCTTCGGCAATACCGCGGTGCTGAAGATGAGCGAGCTCTCGCCGCTCACGGCTGCGCGGCTGGGCGAGCTCGCGCTCGAAGCGGGCATTCCGGCGGGCGTGCTGAACCTGGTGCACGGCTACGGCAAGGAAGCGGGCGAGCCGCTGGTGGCGCACCCCGATGTGCGCGCAATCTCGTTCACCGGCTCCACTGCCACCGGCAACCGCATCGTGAAGAGCGCGGGCCTGAAGAAATTCAGCATGGAGCTGGGCGGCAAGAGCCCGTTCGTGATCTTCGACGACGCCGATCTCGACCGTGCGCTGGACGCGGCGGTGTTCATGATCTTCAGCAACAACGGCGAGCGCTGCACGGCCGGCTCGCGCATCCTGGTGCAGCAGTCGATCTATGCGGACTTTGCAGCGAAGTTTGCCGAACGCGCGAAGCGCATCACCGTGGGCGACCCGCTCGACGAGAAGACCATCGTCGGCCCGATGATTTCACAAGGCCACCTGGCAAAGGTGCGCAGCTACATCGAGCTCGGCCCGAAGGAAGGCGCGACGCTCTTGTGCGGCGGACTCGAGGTTCCAAGCAACCTGCCCGACCGCGTGAAGAAGGGCAACTATGTGATGCCCACGGTCTTCGCCGACGTCGACAACCGCATGCGGATTGCGCAAGAAGAAATCTTCGGCCCGGTCGCCTGCCTGATTCCGTTCAAGGACGAGGCCGATGCGATCCGCCTGGCCAACGACATCGAGTACGGTCTCTCGAGCTACGTATGGACCGAGAACATCGGCCGTGCGCACCGCGTGGCGGCTGCGGTGGAGGCTGGCATGTGCTTCGTCAACAGCCAGAACGTACGAGACCTTCGACAACCCTTTGGCGGCACCAAGGCCTCTGGGACGGGGCGCGAAGGCGGTACGTGGAGCTATGAAGTGTTCTGCGAACCGAAGAATGTTGCGGTGTCGATGGGGTCGCACCATATTCCGCATTGGGGGGTGTGAGATGCAATCGGAATACCGTCCTGGGTGCGCACCCGCCGACGGGCTACCTTTCTCCGCGAATGTCCCCCGGCCTGCGGCCTCCTCCTTTATTTCGCTGCGCAAGGCACCCCGCCAGCGGGTGCGTGATTCAGGGCAGTCGTTGATCAGCGGTACACCCAGAGCGTGCCCAGGTGCACAGGGCATCGGGTGCTCCGCGCAGCGAAATAAAGGAGGAGGGGCGCAGCCCCGGGGACATTCGCGGAGGGGAGTATCCGGTGGCCTTTGCACACGCCCTGAACCACAACGCAGAGCAATCGCAATGAGCCTCTACGCCATGCAGAAATTCCTGTTCGCCCTCAACCGCGACACCGACGTGCAGCGCCGCTACGCAGAAGCCGGCGAAACGCGCAAAGCCTTGCTGGCAGCCTATGATTTCAACGAAGAAGAGCGTGAAGCCATAGACAAAGGCGACATCGGAAAGCTCTACGTGCTCGGCTGCAACGGACAACTGCTCATGCACTTCGCGCCGCTCTTGGGCATTGCATGGGCCGACTACCTCGAAGCCATGCGCGAAGGCGTACGCAAATACGGTCCCGTGCGCGCAGGCATCTACGCGATGATAACGGGCACAGACGAAAAGGTGGCAGGCGTATGAGTCTTGTATTTGCAGGCGTTTGCAGCCACGCCCCCGGCATCACCGGACGCGCCCACCTGGCCGATCCGGCCGTGAAAGACGAATTTCACGCGCAGTTTCACCGCTTCGGCGAAGCCATGCGCGCGACCAGGCCCAATGCCGTGATCGTTGTCGCGGCCGAGCATTTCGCAAATTTTTTCATGAACAACATGCCCGCCTACGCCATCGGCATGGCCGACAGCTACGAAGGGCCGATCGAAGACCCGAAGTGGCTCGGCATCGAGAAAACGAAGGTGCCGGGAGATGCCGCACTTTCGCAGCGCCTGATCCGCGAAGTGATGCAGACGGTGGATGTGGCCTATGCGGAAGAATGGAAGTTCGACCACGGCATCATGGTGCCGCTGCACTTTCTCACGCCGAAGTTCGACACCAAGGTCATCCCCGTGAATATCAACTGCCAGGGCCCGCCGCTCACGCCGCTGCACCGCGCCTGGGCCTTTGGCGAGGCACTGCGCCGTGCCTGCGACAAGGCGCCCGAACGCATTGCGCTGGTGGGCACCGGCGGCATTTCGCACTGGCCCGCCACGCCCGATTCGGGCAAGGTGAACGCCGAGTGGGACGCCGAGTTCATGCGCCGCTGGTGCGCCAACGACCGCGAAGCCTTGCTCTCGCAGGCCGACTACAACGACGAAGCCACCTACCGCGAAGCGGGCCAGGGCGGCTTCGAGATCCGCACCTTTCTGAGCGTGGCGGCCGCAGCGCGCGGCAAGGGCGAAATCCTGCACATGAAGGCCATACCCATCTTCGCGGTGACATGCACCGCCGCGACGATGTCCATTGAATAAATGAACGGAACACCGGCATGCCGCACCTCGTCATTCTGTACACACCCAACATCGAAGCCGAAACCGATATGTCAGTGCTTTGCCGCACGCTGGCCGACACCATGCTGAAGCAGCAGGACGAGGCCGGCAAGCCGGTGTTTCCCATTGGCGGAACGCGCGTGCTGGCGTACCCGGCGGCGCACTATGCGGTGGCCGACGGCAAGGCCGACTACGCCTTCGTGTACCTCAACATCCGCATGGCGAGCGGGCGCTCCGAAGCCGTGAAGAAAAAAGCCGGCGACGAGCTGTTGGCCGACGTTCGCGCGCATTTCGAGCCCATCTTCGACAAGCGCCACATCGGCATCACGCTGCAGATCGACGAAAGCCCGGGTCAGGTGTATGACGGCAAGCACAGCAACCTGCATCCCCTCTTCAACAAATAACGTCATGCTCACTTCCGACACCATCGCCAGGCTCGCGGCCGAGTTGCACGAGAGCGAGAAGTCGCGCGTGCAGGTCGAGCACTTCTCCAAGCGCTTTCCCGAGATGACGGTGGAAGACGGCTATGCCATCTCGCGCGAATGGGTCAAGGCCAAGATTGCAGAAGGCCGCACCGTGAAGGGCCACAAGATCGGCCTTACCTCGCGCGCCATGCAGCTGTCCAGCCAGATCGACGAGCCCGACTACGGCACGCTGCTCGACGACATGTTTTTCGAGCAGGGCGGCGACATTCCCTTCAAGCGCTTCATCGCGCCGCGCATCGAGGTGGAGCTGGCCTTCATTATCGGCAAGAAGCTGCAGGGTCCGAACGTGACCATCTTCGATGTGCTGGCTGCCACCGACTACGTGGTGCCCGCCATCGAGATCATCGACGCGCGCATCGAGCAGTTCGACCGCCACACAAAAGCGCCGCGCAAGGTGTTCGACACCATTGCCGACAACGCGGCCAATGCGGGCATCGTGCTCGGCGGGCGCCCGGTCAAGCCCGATGCGGTCGATCTGCGCTGGGTCAGCGCCCTGCTCTACAAGAACGGCGTGATCGAGGAATCGGGCGTGGCCGCGGCCGTGCTCAACCATCCGGCCACGGGCGTGGCCTGGCTGGCCAACAAGCTCGCGCCGTGGGACGAATACCTCGAGGCCGGCGAAGTGGTGCTCGGCGGCTCGTTCACGCGACCGACCACCGCCCTGCCGGGTGACACCTTCCACGCCGACTACGGCCCGCTCGGCAGCATCGCCTTTCGTTTCGCTTGAAAGACTTCCATGCAAACACCGCTCAACACCTTCAAGCAGGCCATGCAGGCCGGCGAACAGAAAATCGGCCTCTGGGTCGGCCTGGCCGATGGCTACGTGGCCGAGATCCTGGCCGGCACCGGCTTCGACTGGCTGCTGGTCGACGGCGAGCATGCGCCCAACGACGTGCGTTCGGTGCTCGCGCAGCTGCAGGGCATCTCCAGTACGTGGTCGGCGCAGCCCGAGTCGGAGCGCTCGCACCCCGTGGTGCGCGTTCCGGTGGGCGACACCACGCTGCTCAAGCAATACCTAGACATCGGCGCGCAAACCATCCTGGTGCCCATGGTCGACACCGCCGAACAGGCCGCACGCATGGTGCGGGGCATGCGCTACCCGCCCGAGGGCATTCGCGGCATGGGCAGCGCCCTGGCGCGCGCCTCGCGCTGGCAGGCCTACCCCGGCTACCTGCATGAAGCCAACGCGCAGACCTGCCTGCTGGTGCAGGCCGAGACGGTCGAAGCCATGAAGAACCTCGACGCCATTGCGGCCACGCCGGGCGTGGACGGCGTGTTCATCGGGCCGGCCGATCTGTCGGCATCGATGGGCTTCGTCGGCCAGCCGAACCACCCCGAGGTGCAGGCCGTGATCGCCGACGCCATTGCGCGCATCCGCAAGGCCGGCAAGGCGCCGGGCATTCTCTCGACGACCGAGGAGCAGGCGCGCAAGTGGCTGGCGGCCGGCGCGCAATTCGTGGCCGTGGGGGTGGACACCATCTTGCTCACGGCGGCGGCGAAGCAGCTGGCGGCCAAATACAAGAACGACAAAACCGACAAGAACGCCGCGGGCGCCGCCACGCCCAACGGCTACTGAAACCCTTCGCTTGCCCGTGCCATGACTTCCCCGACCGACCCCAAGCCCAAGCGCTTCCGCTCCGCCACCATCCGCGAAGGCACGATCCGCGCGACCACGCGCAGCTTTCTGCATGCGCTGGGCCAGGACGACGAGGACATCGAACGTCCGCACATCGGCGTGTTCCACACCGGCGGCGAAATGAGCCCGTGCAACCTCAACCTGCGCGAGCAGGCGCAGCACGCCAAGACCGGCATCTACGCCGGCGGCGGCACGCCGCATGAATGCCCGGTGGTGTCGGTGAGCGACGGGCTCACCATGGCGCATTCGGGCATGCGCTTCTCGCTGATCTCGCGCGAGCTGATTGCCGACAGCGTCGAGGCCTCCACGCGCGGCCACCAGTGGGACGGCATCTTCGCCATCGGTGCCTGCGACAAGAACCTGCCGGGTTTGATGATGGGCATGGTGCGCTGCAACGTGCCGAGCGTGTTCGTGCATGGCGGCTCGGCGCTGCCGGGGCAGATGCCGGGACCGGATGGCCGCGACCTCAACGTGGTCGATACGTACGAAACCATCGGCAAGGTGCTGGCCGGCACCGCCACCCACGGCGAACTCGACGCCATGAGCCGCGCCTGCCTCCCCACGGCGGGCGCCTGCGCGGGCCAGTTCACGGCCAACACCATGGGCATGGTGTCCGAGGCGCTGGGGCTTGCGCCCATCGGCTCGAGCATGGTGCCCGCGGTGTTCAGCGAACGCGCGCCCTTGATGCGCCGCGCCGCGAAGAACCTCATGAAGGCGGTGATGGGCGACAGCCCCCTGCCGCGCGACATCGTCACGCGCAAGGCGCTCGAAAACGCCTGCGCGGTGGTTTCGGCCACGGGCGGTTCGACCAATGCCGCGCTGCACCTGCCGGCCATTGCGCATGAGGCCGGCATCAAGTTCCACCTGGACGACGTGGCCGAGATCTTCGCGCGCACGCCGCTCATCGCCGACCTGCGCCCGGGCGGCCAATACCTGGCGCGAGACGTGTTCTACATCGGCGGCGCGGGCGTCATTCTTCGCACGCTCATGGAGCAAGGCTTTCTGCACGGCGACGCACTCACCTTCACCGGCCGCACCATGGCCGAAGAGCTGGCCGATGCCGCCGTGCCCGACGGCCGCGTGGTGCGCGACGCCGGCAACCCGATCACCCGCGACGGCGGGCTGGCGGTGCTCAAGGGCAACCTCTGCCCCGACGGCGCGCTGCTCAAGACCGCGGGCCTGCAGACGCTGGTGCACCGCGGCCCGGCGCGGGTCTTCAACTCCGAGGAAGAAGCCCAGGCGGCGGTGCAGAACCGCCGCTACCAGCCCGGCGACGTGATCGTGATCCGCAACGAAGGCCCCAAGGGCAGCCCCGGCATGCGCGAGATGCTGGGCATTACCGCCCTGCTCTATGGCCAGGGCATGGGCGACAAGGTGGCGCTATTGACCGACGGCCGCTTTTCCGGCGCCACGCGGGGTCTGTGCATCGGCTATGCGGGCCCGGAAGCAGCCGACGGCGGTCCGATTGCGGTGCTGCGCGACGGCGACGTGGTGGCCATCGACGCGCGCGCCGATGCGCGCAGCATTTCGGTGGAACTCACGGCGGAAGAAATTGCGCTCCGGCTCTCCGAACGTGAGGTAAACGCGGGGGTCCCGCACCGCGGCTTGCTGGAAAAATATGCGCTCACCGTGCGCCCCGCCCATCAGGGCGCAGTGACCCATTCGGGCGCAGTCACCTGGCTGCGCGACGAGTCGTGAACCCGCAACCAACCACCAACACCCGGAGACAGACCATGACATTCACCCGCCGCCAGTTGCTGCAGACCACCGGCGCCTCGGCGCTGCTCGCCAGCCTGGGCCAGCACGCCTTCGCGCAAGCTTCGCTCGAAACCGCCACCATCGTCACCGGCTTTGCGGCCGGCGGCACCTCGGACACCACCTGCCGGCGCATTGCGCAGAAGCTCAGCCCCGACTACGCCAAGTCAGCCGTGGTCGAAAACCGCACAGGCGCGGGCGGCCAGATCGCCGTGAGCTACGTGAAGGGCCGGCCCGCCGACGGCGCCACCATCCTGCAGACGCCCACTTCCATCCTCACGATCTATCCGCACATCTACAAGAAGCTGCCGTACGACCCGATGGTCGACCTCACGCCGGTCAGCATCGCGTGCATCTTCGACTTCGGCTTTGCAGTCGGCCCCTCGGTGCCGGCCAGCGTGAAGACGGTGCCCGAGTTCCTGGCCTGGGCCAAGGCCAACCCGACCGGCGCCAATTTCGGCTCGCCCGCCGCGGGCTCCACGCCGCACTTCATCGGCGCGCTGCTGGGCAAGAAGGGCGGCGTCGAGCTCAAGCATGCCGCCTACCGCGGCACGCAGCCGGCCATGCTCGACCTGCTGGGCGGCAACATCTCGGCCGTGTCCGGGCCCATCGGCGACATCACGCAGCACCTGGCCTCGGGCAAGGTGCGCGTCCTGGGCGTTTCGGGCTTCAAGCGCAGCCGCTTCGCGCCCGACGTGCCCACCTTCGGCGAGCAGGGCATCCAGGACATGGCGCACAGCGAATGGTTCGCCTTCTTCCTGCCCGCCAAGGCCTCGCCGGACGTGGTGGCGCGGCTGAACGCATCCATGAAGACCGCGCTGGCGCACAAGGACGTGATCGAAGGGCTCGGCAACTTCGGGCTGGAAGCCATGTCTTCCACGCCCGGCGAGCTGACCGACCTGCTCAAGAAAGACACCGCGAAGTGGGCGCCGATCGTGAAAGAAGTCGGCTTCACCGCAGAGGGCTAACCGTATGAAGGAACTGCAATGAACACACTCTCCACTCCCGCGGCGCCATCGGCGCTGGTCCATCCCTCGATCCATCCGGACGAGCGCGCCGCGCGCGAACAGCTTGCGGCCTGCTATCGCGTGTTTGCGATGCTGGGCTGGACCGAGATGATCTACAACCACATCACGCTGCGGCTGCCCGACAGCGTGACGGGCGGAGAGAAGCAGTTCCTCATCAACCCCTTCGGGCTGCACTACAGCGAGGTCACGGCCAGCAACCTGGTGAAGATCGACCTGCAGGGCAAGGTGCTCGATGGTTCCACCTACCCGGTCAACCCGGCCGGCTTCACGGTGCATGCCGCCATTCATGATGGCCTGCCCGGCGCCCACTGCGTGATGCACACGCACACCACGGCAGGCGTGGCCGTGGCCTGCCTGCAGGGCGGCCTGCAGCAGACCAATTTCTATACCGCCCAATTGCACGGCATGGTGGCGTACCACGACTTCGAGGGCATCACCATCCATGCCGACGAAGGTCCGCGCCTGCTGAAGAGCATCGGCAACCGCAACGCGGTGATCCTGCGCAACCACGGCCTGCTGGCCTGGGGACAAACGCTGCCCCAGACCTTCGCCATCCTGTGGACCCTGCAGCGCGCCTGCGAAGTCCAGATGGCCACCTTCTCGATGGGCGCAGCCATTCCCGTGAGCGAGGAAATCGCCGAGCGCTGCACGCGCGATGCGCTGCAGTTCAGTCCCGAGCATGGCGCGGGGCAAGACGTGTTCGATGCGCTGGTGCGCCAGGTCGACCGCATCGACCCGAGCTACAAGAACTGAGGCGGCCTTTTTCATGAAGATTTGCATCTACGGCGCCGGCGCAATCGGCGGATGGATCGGCGCCGGCCTCGCGCAGGCCGGCGAGCGGCTCAATGTGGTGGCGCGCGGCGCCACGCTCGAGGCGCTGCAGCAGGGCGGCCTCTCATTGATGCGCGGCGACGTGCGCACGCGCGTGCCGGTCAACGCGGTGGCCGACCCGGAATCGCTCGGCACGCAAGACCTGGTGGTCATTGCCGTGAAGGCGCCCGCGCTGGCCGGCGTGGCCGAGCGCATCGGCCCGCTGATCGGGCCCGACACCATCGTGCTGGTCGCGATGAACGGCGTGCCCTGGTGGTTTCTCGAAGGCGGATTCGGCGGGGCCATCACCGGCCACCGCCTCGCAGCCGTCGATCCGGACGGTGCGATTGCAAAGGCCATTCCCGCGCGCAACGTGATCGGCTGCGTGGTGCACGCGAGCTGCTCGCTCGATGCGCCGGGAGTGGTGCGGCATCACTTCGGCAATGGGCTGATCGTGGGCGAACCTTCGGGCGAAGCCACGCCGCGCGTGAAGAAGCTGGTCGAGCTGCTCAAGAACGGCGGCTTCGACGCCACGCTGTCGCCGCAAATCCAGAAGGACGTGTGGTTCAAGCTCTGGGGCAACATGACGGTGAACCCCATCAGCGCGCTGACGGGCACCACCACCGACCTGATCATGGGCGACGACTACGTGCGCGGCTTCATCTCGGCCGTGATGCTCGAAGCGAAAGAAATCGGCCGCCGCATCGGCATCGAGATCACGCAGAGCCCCGAAGACCGGCATGCGGTGACGATGAAGCTCGGCGCGTTCAAGACCTCGATGCTGCAGGACGTGGAGGCCGGGCGATCGGTGGAACTCGATGCGCTGGTGACCGTAGTGCGAGAACTGGGCGAACTGACCGCGGTGGCCACGCCGTTCACCGACGCGCTGCTGGGACTGGCGCGGCTCCGGATGCGGCAGCTCGGGCTGTATTGAGCGGCCGCCTCAGTTCTTTTTCTTCAGCAGCACCCGTACTGCTTCGGGCAGCGAATCGACCTCGGGCATGAAGCGGTCGAGCGCCGCGCCCAGGACCACGGCGCACAGCATGGCACCGAGCAGCGGCTTCCAGGTCAGCCGCACGGCGGCCATCAGCCAGCCTTCGCGCGCCACACGCACCGCGGCGCGGGCCGATACGAACGAGAACGCCAGTTCGATCGCCACGGCCAGCAGCGCGTCCCAGCTGAAGTAAAGCAGCACGAGCGAGCCGGCGCCGAGCACGACGGCCACGCAGATCAGGAAGATGGCGACCACGGGCACCACGATGATGGCGCCTTCGTCGGCCCCGCCCGCGACCTCGAGCGCGCCGCTGGCGGCATCGGAGAGCGCGCCGCCGTCCTCGGCGGTGCCGGTTGCGGATGGATGATTGTTGGAGCCGCCGCCAAGGTCGACGTCGGGCGCATCGACGTCGAAGTCGGCGCGGCGTCCCTCGACCAATCGCCTGGCCCACCAGCGCAGCACCAGCAGGTAGCCGAGATATCCCACGCCCAGCGTGAGGAAATAGCGCACGGCCAGAGACTGCACATCCAGCACGTGCATCTGCACCGCCGACACGCCCCACATCAGCAGCAGCGTGAAGGTGCCGATCAGGATGCCGTGCGTGCGCAGGCTGTAGTTGCGATGAAGGTCGCGCTCGAGCTGCGTTTCCCACAGGCGCACCGAGCGCCAGTCGGAGAGAACCTTCATTCGTCGGCGGGAGCGAACGGCACGCGCGGCGCCACCGCGCACATGAGTTCGTAGCCGACGGTGCCGGCCGCCTGAGCGACCTCATCGATGGGCAGCACGGCGCCGGTTGCGGCCGAACGGCCCCACAGCGTGACCTCGGCGCCGAACTTCGCGTCGGGCACGGGCGTGAGGTCGACGGTGATCATGTCCATGCTCACGCGGCCCACCATGCGAGTGCGCACGCCGTTCACCAGCACCGGCGTGCCGGTGTTGCAGTGGCGCGGATAGCCGTCGGCGTAACCAACCGCTGCCACACCGATGGTGAGCGGCCCGTCGGCCGTGAAGTTGGAGCCGTAGCCGATGGTGTCGCCCGCCTTCAGCTGCTGAACCCCGATCAGTTTTGTCGACAGCGTCATGGTGGGCTGCAGCTGCCAATGCTCGGTGTCGTGCTGCGGAAAGTCGGGTGCGCTGCCATACAGCACGATGCCGGGGCGCACCCAGTCGCCGCGGGTCTGCGAGGCATGGCGCAAGGTGGCGGCGCTGTTCGCTATGGAGCGCTCGCCCGGCAGGTCGCGCGTGACGCGCTCGAAAGCTTCGAGCTGGTGCGCAATGCCGCGCGGACCGTCGGCGTCGCTGAAATGCGTCATCAGCGAAATCTCGTCCACCTGCGGCAGCGCGTTGAGGCGCGTCCAGGCCGAGCCGAAGCGCTCGGGCGCGAAGCCCAGGCGGTTCATGCCGGAATTCATCTTGAGAAACACGCGCTGCGGCTTGAGCGTCTTGTGGGCCGCGAGCATGTCGATCTGCTCGTCGCAGTGCACCGTGTGCCAGAGGTCGAGGCGCGAGCACAGCTCCAGGTCGCGTGCGTCGAACACGCCTTCGAGCAGCAGCACGGGGCCGCGCCAGCCGAGTGCGCGCACCCGTTCGGCTTCGGCCAGGTCGAGCAGCGCAAAGCCGTCGGCGCCGCGAAGGCCTTCATACACCCGCTCGATGCCGTGGCCATAGGCGTTGGCTTTGACCACAGCCCAGACGCGGGCATCGACCGCGGCGCGGCGCACGCGGTCGAGGTTGTGGCGAAGTGCGGCGGTGTGAACGGTGGCAAGGATGGGACGCGGCATGGAAGACGTCGATTGGTGAATAGATGGGTTTTAGCATCTTCCCGGGAAGAAACGTCCAGGGTGGCAACGCTGATTTCCCGGTCGTACCCCCATGCTATAACCGCCCATTCGCCAAAAAGACGCGACACTTTCTCACTACTGCCAGCACCCCACTGGCCAGCCAGCCCATCGATGAAGCGCGGTTTCTACACGATCATGTCGGCCCAGTTCTTTTCGTCGCTGGCCGACAACGCGATCTTTGTCGTGGCGGTCGAGCTCATGCGCAGCTCGGGAGCGGCCGAATGGCAGAGAGCGGCGCTGGTGCCGATCTTCGCCGTCTTCTATGTGGTGCTGGCGCCGCTGGTGGGCGCCTTTGCCGACGCCTTGCCCAAAGGGCGGGTGATGTTCATCAGCAACGCGATCAAGGTGGTCGGCTGCCTGATGATGCTGTTCGGCTCGCACCCGCTGCTCTCCTATTCGATCGTGGGGCTCGGCGCCGCAGCGTATTCGCCGGCCAAGTACGGCATCCTGACCGAGCTGCTGCCGGCCTCGCAGTTGGTAAAAGCCAACGGTTGGATCGAAGGCCTCACGATCGCCTCGATCCTGCTGGGCATCGTGCTCGGCGGCTCGCTCGTGGGGCACGCGGTGTCCACCCAGCTGCTGTCCTTCGACATGCCGCTGATCGACACCGGCATCGATTCGCCGGCCGAAGCGGCCATTGCGGTGCTGATCTTCGTCTACGCGCTGGCGGCCTGGTTCAACACGCGCATTCCGCACACCGGCGTCGAAATGCGGCCGCTGCGCGCCATTCCGGAGCACGGCCTCGCGCGCAACATGCTGGCGCTGCTGCCTGACTTCTGGCACTGCAACGCACGCCTGTGGCGCGACAAGCTGGGGCAAATCTCGCTGGCCACCACCACGCTCTTCTGGGGCGCCGGAGCCAACCTCAAGTACATCGTGCTGGCCTGGGCCTCGCTCGCGCTCAACTACAACACCACGCAAGCCACGGCGCTCACCGGCGTGGTGACCATCGGCATGGCGGTGGGCGCCATCGTCGCGTCGATGCGCATGCGCCTGGACATGGCCACCCGCGTGATCCCGATGGGCATTGCCATGGGCCTGCTGGTGATCAGCATGAACCTGATCGGCAACGTGTGGATCGCCGTGCCGTTCCTCATTCTGCTGGGCGGGCTGGGCGGCTTTCTGGTGGTGCCGATGAACGCACTGCTGCAGCACCGCGGCCACAACCTGATGGGCGCGGGCCGTTCCATTGCGGTGCAGAACTTCAACGAGCAGGCCTGCATCCTGCTGCTCGGCGGCTTCTACAGCGCCTGCACCGGGCTGGGCCTGTCGGCCTATGCGGCCATCGGCGCCTTCGGCGGGGTGGTGGCGGGCTGCATGTGGATCATCCAGCGCTGGCATCATCACAACCTGCGCAAATACCCAGAAGAAGTCGAGCACCTGCTCGCCATCGCCCGTAGCGACAAGCATCATTGACCTCCCCCAGGCTGCGCGCACTTCGTGTCGCTTCGCCCCCCCTCACCCGGGGGCAACACCGGTGGCCCGGCGAAGCCGGTTCCACGGTGTTCCACGAATAACTCCGCCCTATGCCAGCGCTTGCACTGATCTTCAACGCCTTTGTATGGGGCGTTTCGTGGTTTCCGTTCCGTCACATCGAAAGCCATGGGCTGCACCCGGTGTGGACCACCTGCCTCATCTACGTGGCGATTTCGCTCGCGATGGCCTTCTTTCGCCGCCACGCCTGGCGCGGCTTTGCGGCGTTTCCCATGCTGGTGGCGCTGGGTCTTGCGGCCGGCTTTACCAACCTGGGCTTCAACTGGGCCGTCACGCAGGGCGACGTGGTGCGGGTGGTGCTGCTTTTCTACCTGATGCCGCTGTGGAGCGTGCTGCTGGGCTGGGCCGTGCTGGGCGAGCGGCCCACGGCGGGCGCACTTGCGCGCGTGGCGCTGGCGCTCATCGGCGTGGTGGTGGTGCTCAAGGCGCCGGGCGTCGACTGGCCCGTGCCTTCCAGCC
Source organism: Variovorax sp. S12S4 (assembly GCF_023195515.1). NCBI lineage: Bacteria > Pseudomonadati > Pseudomonadota > Betaproteobacteria > Burkholderiales > Comamonadaceae > Variovorax > Variovorax sp. S12S4. The sequence continues at coordinate 1,967,725 of NZ_JALPKR020000002.1, read as the reverse complement.
TGCCGGACTGGCTGGGCGTGGCGGCCGGCTTCAGCTTTGCAGTGACCAACATCCTGCTGCGCCACCTGCACGGCGCGCCCGGTGAATCGCGCGCACTGGCCATGTTCTGCGGCTGCGCGCTGGTGTCCGGCATTGCCGCGGCCGCGGGCACCCTGCTTGGTGCGTTTGCGTCGCCCCTCGCGGTGCAGCCGGGCTGGATCGGCTGGGCCGCATTGCTGGGCGTGGGCTTCGTGGCGGCCAACTTCTGCCTGCAGTACGGCGCGGCCCGGCTGGCGGCCAGCGCCACGGCGGTGATCATGCTGTCGGAGGTGCTGTTCGCCAGCGTTTCGTCGGTGGCGCTGGGCGCCGCCGACATGAGCCCGCGCATTCTGGCCGGCGGCGCGCTGATCGTGCTGGCGGCCGTGTGGTCGGCGTTTGCGCGAACGTCGGCACAGGGCGATGATCGCCTTTCGTCTTCCACCACCTGAGGTAGCGCATGACCGGCATTTACGACTTCGAAGCCAGGCAGATCGATGGCAAGAGCGTGAAGCTCTCCGACTTCCGGGGCAAGGTGCTGCTGATCGTGAACACGGCCAGCAAGTGCGGCTTCACGCCTCAGTTCGCGGGCCTCGAGGCGCTGCACGAAAAGTATGCGGCCCAGGGGCTGGTGGTGCTTGGTTTTCCGTCGAACCAGTTCGGCTCGCAAGACCCGGGCAGCAACGAGGAAATCGGCGCCTTCTGCACCACCAACTACGGCGTGAGTTTTCCGATGATGGAGAAGATCGACGTCAACGGCAGCAACGCCGCGCCGCTCTACCAGTGGCTCACCAAGGAGAAGCCGGGCCTCCTGGGCAGCACGGCCATCAAGTGGAACTTCACCAAGTTTTTGGTGGGGCGCGACGGCAAGGTGCAAAAGCGCTATGCGCCGCTGGACACGCCCGCTTCGCTCATGCCTGACATCGAGGCGGCGCTGGCGGCGGGCTGAGCCCCAGCAAGAACCCCGGTCAGAACCGGAAGCTGGCGGTCTTGGGGCTGCCGCCCACCGTCACCGACTGGCTCTGGACGCTGCCGCCGGCCGTGGCGACATCGACCGTGTAGCGGCCCGCCGGCAAATCGACCAAGCAGACCGGGCCGCTGGCGCGCAATGCCAGCGAAGGCGCGCCGCCGCTACCCTTGATGTCGACCTGCACATCCGCGAGGTAAGCGCCGTCGGAACGCGCAAAAAGCAGGGCCAGCGGATGCTCCTTCATGGCCGCGCGCATGGCGTTCGATTCGTCCGAACCGATGCCGCCGCACACATAGCGCACCGCGCCCTCCCCCTTCCACTGCGGCATGGCCGACTGGGCCTGCGCGCCAACGGCAACCACTGCGCAGGCAAGGGCCAGCATGGCACGCCGCAAGTTCGCCTGGACGATGAAAGCTTGAACGGAAGACATGGGGCTTGCTCCTTGAAAGAATCGGTGCCGCCATGATGCGGCGCAAGCGACTTGCGGGCGAGTCGGACCAGAGCGCTCTTCGGTGTGCGATCTCAGGCCGCCGCCAGCGCGGCGTCCAGCAGTTCCACCCAGTGGCGCACGGGCGTTTGCTGGCTGCCGCTTTGCAGGTGCGTGATGCAGCCGATGTTGGCCGAGGCGATGACGCTCGGCTGCAGTTGCCGCAGATGGCCGAGCTTGCGGTCGCGCAGCGGATACGCCAGTTCAGGCTGCAGCACCGAATACGTGCCCGCCGAGCCGCAGCACAGGTGCGATTCGTTCATGGCCACGCGCACGTCGAAGCCCAGCGCGCGCAGATGCGTCTCGACACCGCCGCGCAGCTTCTGCCCATGCTGCAGCGTGCAGGGCGGGTGGTAGGCCACCACGCCCTCGGGGGCACGCACGCGCGCCTTCAGCGCCGGCACCAGGTCGGGCAGCAGTTCGCTCAGGTCGCGCGTCAGCTGGCTGATGCGTGCCGCCCTGGCCGCATAGGCCGGGTCGTGCTGCAGGATGTGGCCGTACTCGCGCACGGTGACGCCGCAGCCCGAAGCATTCATCACGATGGCTTCGATCTCGTTGCGTTCAACCTGCGGCCACCAGGCGTCGATGTTGGCGCGCATCTGCGCCCTGCCGCCTTCCTGGTCGTTGAGGTGGAACTTCACGGCGCCGCAGCAGCCCGCCTCTTTCACGACCACGGCCTGGATGCCCGCCGCATCGAGCACGCGTGCGGTCGCGGTGTTGATGTTGGGCATCATCGACGGTTGCACGCAGCCCGCAAGCATGAGCACCTTGCGTGCGTGCGTGGCGGTGGGCCAGGCGCCCGCTTCCTGCCTGGCTGGAACCTTGGCCTTGAGCGCATCGGGCAAGAGCCCGCGCACCGCCTGGCCGAGCTTCATCGCGGGCGCGAAAAGCGGCGACGACAGGCCTTCTTTCAGCAGCCAGCGCGTGGCCGACTCCATCGCCGGTCGTGGCACTTTTTCGTCGACGATCTTGCGGCCGATGTCGACCAGGTGGCCGTACTGCACGCCGCTCGGGCAGGTGCTTTCGCAGTTGCGGCAGGTCAGGCAACGGTCCAGGTGCAGCTGCGTGCTGCGCGTGGGTTCCTTGCCTTCGAGCACCTGCTTGATCAGGTAGATGCGGCCGCGCGGACCATCGAGCTCGTCGCCCAGCAGCTGATAGGTGGGGCAGGTGGCGGTGCAGAAGCCGCAGTGCACGCACTTGCGCAGAATGGCTTCGGCCTCGCGGCCTTCGTCGGTGCCGCGGAATTCGGGGGCGAGTTCGGTTTGCATCGCGGGTGGATCGTCGTTTGTTTTTTTATTCGGCTGCGAGGAGCCGGCCGCGGTTGAAGATGCGCTGCGGATCGAACTCCTGCATCAGCGCGCGATGGATGCGGACGGCCGGGGCGCTCATGGCGTCGAAGCGGGGAACCGCTGCATCCGTCGTGTGGGAAGCGGGCATCCTGAACAGCGTGGCGTGGCCTCCCGCCGCATGCGCAATGCCACGAATGCGCGCGGCATCTTCCGGCGCCGCCTTGTACCAGCGCTGTGCGCCGTGCCACTCGACGAGGGCGCGCTGCCGTCCATGGCGAGCACCGGCGCGGTCTGCGGCACCGACAGGCGCCAGAGCGCCGTGGAGCCCTCATCACCCACAAACCAGGGGTGCTGCTGGTCGCGCAGCATTTGCCAAATGGCCGCGGCAGTAGCGTTGTCCTGCCTGTCGCCACCAAGGTGAGCGCAAGCAGCTTCCACCGCTGCCACCGCGCCGCGCAGGCGCAGGTACAAAGTGCCAACGCCTGCGTGTTCCAACCAGCAGCTCGCATTGAGCGGCAGCGGCCGGCCGCCCCACTCGTTGAGCAGGCGCAGGGCATCGGCCTGGCTGCAGTCGAACGCGAGCGTGGCTTCGGCGGGAGCAACGGGCAGCACCTTGAGGCTGACCTCCGCGATCAGGCCCAGCGTGCCGAGCGAACCCGCGAGCACGCGCGAAACGTCGTAGCCGGCCACGTTTTTCATGACCTGCCCGCCGAAGGTGAGCAGCTCGGCGCGGCCATTGACGAGCTTGGCGCCGAGCACGTAGTCGCGCACCGCGCCCACGCTGGCGCGTGCGGGGCCGCTGAGCCCGGCCGCGACCATGCCGCCCACGGTGCCGCCGGTTTCGAAGTGCGGCGGCTCGAAAGGAAGGCATTGCCCCTTTTCCGCCAATACGGCCTCGAGTTCGGCAAGCGGCGTGCCGGCGCGCACGGTAACGACCAGCTCGCTCGGTTCGTAGCTCGTGATGCCAGCGAGGGCGGTGGTGTCGAGGATTTCTCCTTGCAGCAACTCACCGTGAAAGTCTTTCGTGCCACCGCCGCGAATGCGCAGCGGCGCGGCGTCGGCAAGTGCGGCGCGGATGCGTTCGACGACTTGGCTGAGGGCTTGATCCATGGTCTCTTTTCTTTTCAGAAGCGCGGCAGGTCGGGGTGCGGCAGTTGCCCGCCGCGCACCACCTGCTTGCCATATTCAGCGCAGCGCTGCAGCGTGGGAATCACCTTGCCGGGGTTCAGCAGGCCGGCCGGATCGAAGGCGCGCTTGACGCCGAACATCTGCTCGTTCTCGGCCGCTGTGAACTGCACGCACATGCTGTTGAGCTTTTCGACGCCCACGCCGTGCTCGCCCGACACGGTGCCGCCCATGGCCACGCTGGTCTCGAGAATGTCGGCGCCGAAAAGCTCGCAGCGATGCAGCTCGTCGGGGTCGTTGGCATCGAACAGCACCAGCGGATGCAGGTTGCCGTCGCCCGCGTGGAACACGTTGCAGCAGCGCAGGCTGTATTTTTTCTCCATCTCCTGGATGGCAAGCAGGATGTCCGCGAGCCGCTTGCGCGGAATGGTCGAATCGAGGCACATGTAGTCGGGGCTGATGCGGCCCGACGCCGGAAAGGCGTTCTTGCGCCCGCTCCAGAATTTCATGCGCTCTTCTTCGCTGTTGCTCACCGCAATGGCGGTGGCGCCGCAACCGCGCAGCACCGCGGTCATTCGGCCGATTTCTTCTTCCACCTCTTCGGGCGTGCCGTCGGATTCGCACAGCAGAATGGCCGCCGCGTCCAGGTCGTAGCCCGCGCGCACAAAGTCCTCGACCGCAGCGGTCATGGGCTTGTCCATCATCTCGAGCCCCGCGGGAATGATGCCGGCGGCAATCACCGCCGCCACCGCGTCGCCGGCTTTGCGAACATCGTCGAAGCTGGCCATGATGCAGCGCGCGAGCTGCGGCTTGGGCACGAGCTTGACGGTGACCTCGGTGGTCACGGCCAGCATGCCTTCGCTGCCGATGATCAATGCAAGCAGGTCGAGCCCCGGTGCATCGAGCGCCTCGCCGCCGAATTCAATGGCTTCACCCTCGGCGGTGAAGCCGCGCACGCGCAGCACGTTGTGCAGCGTGAGGCCGTATTTCAGGCAGTGCACGCCGCCCGAGTTCTCGGCCACGTTGCCGCCGATGGTGCAGGCGATCTGGCTTGAAGGATCGGGCGCGTAGTAAAGGTTGAAAGGCGCGGCCGCCTCGCTGATGGCGAGATTGCGCACGCCGCACTGCACCACGGCCGTTCGGCTCACCGGGTCGATCTTCAGGATGCGATTGAACTTGGCGAGCGAGAGCGTAACCCCGAGCGCATGCGGCATGGCGCCGCCCGAGAGTCCGGTGCCGGCACCGCGTGCCACCACGGGCACGCCGAGCTGGTGGCAGGTTTTGAGCACGGCCGCCGCCTGGGCCTCGGTTTCGGGCAGTGCCACCACCAGCGGGCGCTGGCGGTAGGCGGTGAGGCCGTCGCATTCGTAGGGCGTGGTGTCCTCGGCGTGCCAGATGAGCGCATGCGCAGGCAGGTGGGCCTGCAGGGCGCGCACGACCTGCGACTGGCGTTCGGATTTCTGCAGCGAATCGTGCTGGGCAGGGGTAAGCGGCGCGTTCATGCGGCAAGCCTCTTTAGTCGGGCAGAGTGTCTCGTGGTGTAGCGCACTCTACGCAAATGCGGCGGCGCCGGGTTGAAGCTTTTTGCGCGGCGCTTGAGAGAACTTTGCCGCTCGGCCCTTTTCTTTTTATTTTTCTTCAGCGCAGGCTTTGCGCCAGCCAGTCGACAAAGGCTGCGCATTCCCAGCGATCGAGCGTGCCGGGCTGCCAGCAAATGGTGTGGCGGTGCGGCGAGGGCACGGGCCGGTCTGAAAGGGGCACCAGCCGGCCCGACTCGAACCATGCGGCGCCCATTTTCAGCCGCACAAGCGCCACGCCGAATCCGCTGGCGGCCGCGTCGTAGACCAGGCCCAGATCGTTGAACTGGGAGCCGACGTGCGGTTCGGGCTGGTCGATGCCGCAGCTTGCAAACCAGGTGCTCCAGGGCTCGAGCGGGCTGCGAATGAGGCGCGCGCTCGCAATTTCGGTGGCGGTGCGAAAGCCGTCGAAAGGCCCGAACTCGTTGAGGAAGCTCGGACTGCAGGCGGGCACCACCTCTTCTTCGAGCAGCAGGCGGTGTTCGCAATCGGCGTACGCACCGGTGCCGTAGCGCACTTCAAGATCGGCCTGCTCGGCGGTCACGTCGAGCAGCGGAATGGACACCTGCAGCACGAGCTCGATGTCCGGGTAGATATTGCGGAAAAGTTCGAGCCGCGGCATGAGGAACTGACGGCTGAAGGTGGGCGTGACGGCAATGCGCAGGCGGGTGGCGCGCTGCTGCGCCGCATTGCCGGTGGGCATGGCTTGCAGCGCCGCAAGGCCGGTGCGCACGTTGGCAAGGTAGGCGGCGCCATCGGCCGTGAGGCTGAAGTCGCTGCGCCCGAAGAGCTTGAAGCCGACGTGCGATTCGAGTTGCCGGATGCGGTGGCTCACGGCGCTGGGCGTGACGCACAGTTCGTCCGCAGCTCGTCCGGCATTTCGCAGCCTGGCCACGGCTTCGAAGGTCAGGAGGCACTGGATGGGTGGGATGTGCTGGAGGGCCACTTTTGCCTAACCTCCTTGGAGGTTTTGTTGGCGCTGCTGTTCGGGGCGCGTGCACAGGCCACCGGGTACTCCCCCTCCGCGAATGTCCCCCGCCTTCGGCTCCTCCTTTATTTCGCTGCGCGGAGCACCCGATGCCCTGTGCACTGGGGCACGCTGCTCGTGCAACGCCGATCAACGACCGCCGCTTAAGACGCACACGTCGATGGGGTGCCTTGCGCAGCGAAATAAAGGAGGAGGCCGCAGGCCGGGGGACATTCGCGGAGAAAGGTACCCCGTCGGCGGGTGCGCCCACTGAATGACCCATCTCAGTCCTCAAAGAAGCTGACAGGCAATCCAGGCACATCGACGCGCATGGAAATCACCGTACCCGATGCAGGCAACCGCTCGATCTCTGCAGCAGGCCGGCCCTTGCGCCCGCTGGTGACGAAGAGCGTCTTCAGGTCGTCGCCGCCAAAGCACGGCATGGTCGGGCACTGAACAGGAACGGGAACAGAAGCCACGATTTCACCAGACGGCGCGAAGCGCAGCAGCTGTGCCCCTTCGAACATCGCGACCCAGTAGTGGCCTTCCGAATCGACCGTCGCGCCATCGGGGCGGCCTTGGTAGCGCACGGGCGAGTCGGGGGTCCAGCCTTGGGGCTTGTGCTCGAATTGATGAAACACGCGGGCACGCGAAAGCGAATTGGCCTCGGTGTCCCAGTCCCAGGCGCACACCACATGCGCGGCGGTGTCGGCCCAGTAGAGCGTGCGTGCGTCGGGCGAGAACGCGAGCCCGTTGCCGGTGGTGGACTCGTTGGCCATTTGCGTCAACGTGGGCGACACACCGGTGTCGGTGCGGGCATCGAAGCAATAGAGCGCGGCATTGGCCTTGTCCTTGGCCTCGTTGAGCGAGCCGGCCCAGAAGCGGCCCAGCGCATCGCATTTTCCGTCGTTGAAGCGCATGGTGCGCGCGTCGTGCTCCACACGCGCCACCGCAACCAGTTCACCGCCCCACTCGCGCGCCCGGTAGATGCCGTCGCGCAGCGCAATCACCAGCCCGCCGCTTCGCGCCGGAGCCATGCAGCCGGCCTCGGTGGCCAGGGCCCAGCGCTCCACCTTGGCGTCGGGCATACCGATTTCCCCGCGCGTGCGCAGCACCGCGCGCCCCGGAATGTCGAGCCAGTAAAGCGAGCGTTCGTGCGGGTGCCAGAACGGCGATTCGCCGAGCTCGCAAAGGCTGTCTTCGAGGGTGGTCCACATGATCCCGGCATTGTGCATCCGCTCCCCGAAGGCCAAAAAAAGCCCGCTGACGCCGAAGCGCTCGCGGGCTGAACATCCAAAGGAGACCTTGCTGAAAATTGTTCCTGTTTTTCTTCTTCTCACCACCAGCCCGCGCTTCGTATGCCTCTTTCGTGAAACACCGAGGAACCGGCTTTGCCGGGCCTCTGGTGTTGCCCCCAGCAGGGGTTGGCGAAGCGACACGAAGTGCGCGAAGACTGGGGGTTACCTGTTGTATGCGGTCTCGCCGTGCGAGGAGATGTCGAGGCCTTCGCGCTCTTCTTCTTCCGACACACGCAGGCCGATGGTGAGGTCGGCGATCTTGAAGGCGATGAACGCCACCACGCCAGACCAGACGATGGTCAGCAGCACGCCCTTGAGCTGAATCCAGACCTGCGCACCGATGCCGTTGGAGACGATGCTGGCCGTGACCCAGTCGCCCACGAGGCCGGGGCCGCCGAGAGCCTGGGTGTTGAACACGCCGGTGAGCAGCGCGCCGACGATACCGCCGACACCGTGCACGCCGAACACGTCGAGCGAGTCGTCCGCGCCGAGCAGCTTCTTGAGGCCGTTGACGCCCCAGAGGCAGGCGAAGCCGGCGATGAAGCCGATGATGATGGCGCCCATCAGGCCGACATTGCCGGCGGCCGGGGTGATGGCCACGAGGCCTGCAACGGCGCCCGAAGCGGCACCCAGCATCGAGGCCTTGCCGCGCATCAGCGCTTCACCGATGCACCATGCAAGCACGGCGGCTGCGGTGGCGGTAAAGGTGTTCATGAAGGCGAGCACGGCGCTGGTGCCGGCTTCGAGGGCCGAACCTGCGTTGAAGCCGAACCAGCCGACCCACAGCAGCGAGGCGCCGACCATGGTGAGCGTGAGCGAGTGAGGCGTGAAGGCTTCCTTGCCGTAGCCGACGCGCTTGCCGATGACGTACGCGCCGACCAGGCCTGCAACGGCTGCATTGATGTGCACCACGGTGCCGCCCGCGAAGTCGAGCGCGCCCCATTGCCAGATCAGGCCGGCCTTGGCGTTGTTGGCATCCACCACGTTGGCGGCGGTGTAGGCGTCAGGGCCAAGCCAGAACCAGACCATGTGGGCCAGCGGCGCATAGCTGAAGGTGAACCAGATCACCATGAACAGCAGCACGGCCGAGAACTTGGCGCGCTCTGCAAAGGCACCCACGATCAGGCAGCAGGTGATGCCGGCGAACGTGGCCTGGAAGGCGGCGAACAGCAGCTCGGGGATGTACACACCCTTGCTGAAGGTGGCGCCGGGCGCGAACACGCCGGTGGCCGGATCGAACACGCCCTTCATGAAGAGCCGGTCGAAGCCGCCGATGAAGGCATTCCCCTCGGTGAACGCCAGGCTGTAGCCATAGATGAGCCACAGCACGACGATCAGCGAGAAGGTGACCATCACCTGCATGAGCACCGACAGCATGTTCTTGCTGCGGACCAGGCCGCCGTAGAACAGCGCCAGGCCGGGAATGGTCATCATGATGACGAGCAGCGTGGACAGCATCATCCAGCTGGTGTCACCCTTGTTGAACGAAGGAGCGGGAGCCGCGGCGGGTGCTGCTTCGGCAGCAGCAGCGGGGGCGGCGGCAGGTGCCGCGGCCGCGGGGGCTGCAGCGGGAGCCGGGGCGGTTGCAGCCGGTGCCGTGGCAGCCGGCGCTTCAGCCGCCGGCGCCTGTGCGAACGAGGCGGTGCCGGCAGCGAGCACGCTCAAGCCGAGCGCAAGAGAAACAAGCAGTTTTTTCATGGTTGTTTTTTTCCGGGCTGATCAGAGGGCTTCGCGGCCGGTTTCACCGGTGCGGATGCGAACGACCTGCTCGAGGTTGTAGACAAAAATCTTGCCGTCGCCGATCTTGCCGGTGCGGGCAGCGCCTTCGACGGCTTCGATCACGCGGTCGACGAGGTCGTCGGACACCGCCGCTTCGATCTTGACCTTGGGCAGGAAGTCGACCACGTACTCGGCGCCGCGGTACAGCTCGGTGTGGCCCTTCTGGCGACCGAATCCCTTGACCTCTGTGACCGTGATGCCTTGCACGCCGATGGCCGACAGTGCTTCGCGCACTTCGTCGAGCTTGAACGGTTTGATGATGGCTGTGACCAGCTTCATGATGACTTTCTCCTTCTTGGATGGATGAATGGTGCGGCAGCTTGGGCCGCACCTTGTTCTTGTGCCTGCTTACAGGGTCTTGCTGAGCGTAACGATGAAGCGCGCCTTGTTGGGCGAGTAGTACTGCTCGCCGATCGGGCCGAAGCCGAAGTCCACGCCCGGGTTGCTCAGCGCGAGGTAAGAGCTCTTCTTGTTGGCGCCCTGCACCGAGCCGGCCAGTGCCAGGCCGTTGCCGAAGTCATACGACACGCCCACGTTGTAGTCCACGTAGCTCTTGTAGCCCAGGCTGCGGATGTCGCTGGACATGTGCGTGTAGCCCACGGCCGCCTTCAGCGTGAGCTTGGGCACGATTTCCTTGCTATAGGCCAGGTTCAGGTAGCCGGTGTTGCGGCCCTTCAGGCCCGAGCCCGACTTGTAGCCGGCGTAGCCGAAGTAGTCCTTGGAGACCGTGTGCGAGTACTTCAGGGTGAACGAGCCGATGGCTTCGTCGGCCCAGGTGCCCGCGCCGTACAGCTCGGTGGTGTTGCCGATGGAGTTGCCCGGGTAGATGTAGGTCAGCGCGCCCACGTCCAGGTCGAACGGGCCGGCCTTGAACTTGTAGCCGCCGTAGAGGTCGCTCTCGATGCTGTTGCCCTGGAGCCAGTTGACGCTGGAGTTCCAGTTGCCCACATAGAAGCCGCTTTCGCCGAAGGCGTAGTCGAAGCCGCCCTGGATGGCGGGCTTGAAGCCCTTGGTCTTGGCGTAGTCGTTGTTCCCGATCATGTCCTGGTCCTGGCCGCGGAACTTGTAGTTGCTGGTCAGGGCCACATTCCCCGAGAGCTGGGCGCTCGCCAGCATCGGCAGGACTGCAAGGCCGGCCACGGCCACTGCCTGGGCGAATTTACGGTGCATCATCGAGACTCCTCGGAGTTGGTTGGATAGTTGGGGGACACCGTCTCATAGCAGGGAGCGTGCCAAAGTGCTCGTTCTTCCAGCCGAGAGGCGGCGGCCCGTCATCCGCAATCCGCTTGAAAAGTTACAAGAGTGTTCAGGTGCGACGCCCTTCCGGGCGCCGCGGTGCACAAGCCCGACCAAAAACGGGCGCACCATAATGGGGAGAGTAATAAGAATGAGCTTGTCTTTGGTGCAAAGCCGCGCTTTGCTTGGGCTGGAAGCGGCCAGTGTCACGGTCGAGGTGCATCTGGCGAACGGCCTGCCCAGTTTTACGCTGGTCGGGCTGGCCGAAACCGAAGTCAAGGAAGCGCGCGAGCGCGTGCGCTCGGCCATCCAGAACGCCGGCCTCGAGTTTCCGAATAACAAACGGATCACAGTCAACCTGGCGCCGGCAGACCTGCCCAAGGACTCCGGCCGGTTCGACCTGCCCATTGCGCTCGGCATCCTGGCCGCCAGCGGGCAGATCCAGGCCGCCGGCCTCGCGGGGCACGAGTTTGCCGGCGAGCTCTCCCTTTCAGGCGAGCTCCGGCCCGTGCGCGGCGCGCTGGCCATGGCGCTTGCGCTGCACACCCGCGGCATCGCGACACGGCTGGTGCTGCCTACCGAAAGCGCAAAAGAAGCGGCCCTGGTGCCCGGCGGCGAGGTGTACGGCGCCAGGCACCTGCTCGATGTGGTGCAGCGCTTCATGCCCGAAGGTGCCGCGGCGCAGTCGTCCGAACCGGCCGTGCCGCCCAGTGCGGACGGCTGGGCCCGCATCCACGCCGCGGCGGCCGGCGCCGCGCCCCTGTATGCCGACTTGGCCGACGTGAAAGGCCATGCGAGTGCCAAGCGCGCGCTGGAAATTGCCGCCGCCGGCGGGCACAGCCTGCTGATGGTCGGCGAGCCGGGCTCGGGCAAGTCGATGCTGGCGCAGCGCTTTGCCGGGCTGCTGCCGCCCATGAGCATCGACGAGGCGCTGGAGACCGCGGCGGTCGCCAGCCTGGGCGGCAGCTTTTCGACCGAGCGATGGATGAGCCGGCCGACCTCTGCGCCGCACCACACGTCCAGCGCGGTGGCGCTGGTGGGCGGCGGCTCCCCTCCGCGGCCGGGCGAAATCTCGCAGGCGCACCACGGCGTTCTCTTTCTCGACGAGTTTCCGGAGTTCGCAAGGTCCGCCCTCGAGGCGCTGCGCGAGCCGCTCGAAACCGGCACCATCACCATTGCGCGGGCCGCCCGGCGCGCCGAGTTTCCCGCGCGCTTCCAGCTCATCGCGGCCATGAACCCCTGCCCTTGCGGCTACCAGGGTTCGGCGCTGAAAGCCTGCCGCTGCACGCCAGACCAGGTGAAGTCGGTCAGAGATCGGCGAATACAGCACCCTTGGATTTCACTTGTGCGGCATGCGCTGCATCTCGACAGTGCTCTGCACCGTTAGGGTGAGGAGAAAATCATTCAGGAATCGCTTTGCTGCTGAATGCCGTCACTCTTCAACTTACCCCGTAATCAGGGGGCAAGTAACTTTGATCCGCCGATGGGAAAAGCCAGCTAACTTTGAAGCGCAGACCGAACTGCAAACTCACACTTACTGCGTAAGTGCCTGATTTTTCTTAAGCGCCGGGTTGTCTAATTCTGAATCCCTACACCAGGTTTCGCGCTACCAGAGCAAGCTCAGCGGCCCTCTGCTCGATCGCATCGACCTGCACATCGAAGTGCCCGCGGTATCGGCGCACCAACTGCTCGGTGCGCCGGCCGGCGAGGCGACCGGCAGCATCCGCGCCCGCGTGGTCGCCGCGCGCAACTTTGCGGTGCAGCGCCAAGGCAGCCCGAACCAGGCACTGCAGGCCGGCGCCATCGACCAGCACGCCGCGCTGGACGAGGCCGCGCGCAAGTTCATGGTCAACGCCGCAGCCAAGCTCGGCTGGTCGGCGCGCAGCACGCACCGCGCGCTCAAGGTGGCGCGCACGGTCGCCGACCTGGCCGGCGCCGAATCGGTGCAGGCTGTGCATGTGGCGGAGGCTGTGCAGTACCGTCGGGGGTTGAAAAACTGATCCCAATAATGATTCGCCACAATCGATTGTGTAAATGGAATGCAACTGCTTAGCGGAGATCGCTTGAAACAAGTCTTGACCACCGTGATGGCCGCTTTGCTGGGTGGCTGCGCGTCGTTCGCACCATACGTACCTGTCGAAGATGGACAACCATTCGCGACACTGGTTGTCCCTTCAAGAATCACGAGTTGGCGGCCAGGAAGCGTCGGCTCCACGACATTGAATTTCGCAATCGCGAACGAACAAGGCTGTGGCAACTTCGTCAAACCCGAGCCAGCCACTCAAGAGCGCAGTGAGGTCAGGTACAAGATCCCGATAAACAAGGACATCCTCATCGGCTACGCCCGTGATTCCGGGGTGATGACGTGCAATGTGTCTGCTTCATTTCATGCGACGACGGCAGGTGCGCAATACGTGCTGAATGGGCGAGTTCTAGGCATGCAGTGTGCGCTGACGGTTTCGGAAATAACCGCAGGCTCATCAACGCTTTTGCCGCTCGAGCCTGCATTCAGAGATGCGTGGATTGGTCGCAAAGCGTGCAAGCGACGACAGGATCTTTGATTCCGGAAAGCGGCGCACAAGCTATCTCCTCGATAGGACGCGCCCCGGATGCGGGCGCACAAGAGCGCCGTAATGCGACACGCGGATCCTGACGTTCGGCAATTGCGAACCTGAGGCCCCTCATCTGGTCCAGCTGTTTCTCGCGATCCGCAATGGCCAGACTTCAGGCTGGTTACGGCCCGTGCATGACAAGGTGCCCGGCTCCGAATCCGTGATCCTCCCCACGTGGCGGAGGCGGTGCAGTACCGTCGGGGTTTGCGAAATTGACAGGCAGTGAACCCACCCGCCCCCACGCTCTACAACCGCCGCATGGTGGGCTGGCTTTCGCTCGGCCAGCTCATCACCTGGGGCAGCGTCTTCTATGGCTTCGCGCTGCTGATGGAGCCGGTCGAACGCGAGCTGGGATTGAGCCGGGCGCAGTCGTCGCTGGCGTTCAGCCTTGCGCTGCTGGCCGAAGGCGCACTGGCATGGCCGGTGGGCCGCTGGATCGACCGCGGCCATGAGCGGGCGGTAATGACGGGCGGCTCGCTGGTCATCGTGGCCGGCCTACTGCTCCAGAGCATGGTGCACAGCGCCCTGGGCTTCTACGCGGCCTGGACGCTGCTCGGCGCGGGGCTGGCGGCCACGCTCTACAGCCCTGCGTTCTCCATCGTCACGCGGCGCTTTCCGCATGACTTTCGCCGCGCGATCATCACGCTGACTTTTCTCGGCGGGCTGGCCAGCACGGTGTTCATTCCGCTGGTGGCCTGGCTCATTGCGGAGCTGGGCTGGCGGCACGCGCTGTGGGTGCTCGCGGCCATTCACCTTTTCATTTGCGCGCCGCTGCATGCGCGGGTGCTGCGGCATGCGCCCGCTCCCGCGGCGGGTTCGAAAGCCGGGCGGCCCCGCGCAGGCGAAGCCGCGGCCGTTGCGCCCGCCAGCCACTACATGCGCACCGCCCCGTTCCTGCTGGTGGGCGTTTTCACCGTGTTGCTGATGGCGGTCACGGCCGCGTTGCCGCCGCACATGGTGAGCCTGCTGCGCGGCGCGGGGCTCAGCGAATCGTGGGCCATTGCCGTGCCCGCGAGCATCGGGCTGGTGCAGGTGCTGGGGCGCGCGTTACTTTATTTCTTCGAGCACCACTTCGACCTGCATCTGGCGAACCGGCTGATTCCTTGCCTGATTCCGCTCGGCCTGCTCGCATTGCTTGCGGGCGCGGGCCATCCGGGCGCGGCGCTGCTGTTCGTGTTTTTCTACGGCATGGGCAACGGCATGCTCACCATCGTGAAGGGCACCGCGATTGCTCAATACGTGAACCGCGATCACGTCGCCACGCTCAACGGTGCGCTGGGCCTGCCGAGCGCCGTCGCCCGTGCCCCGGCGCCGCTGATGCTCGGCGTGCTGTGGCAGCCGGGCACCGGCTACACGCTGGGCCTCTGGGTGCTGCTGGCGGCCAGCGTCATCGCGGTGCTGGCACTGGTCGGCGCGCAGCGCTGGCGCCGCGTGCCGGGCACGCCTGCTACTTGAACTCGTGGCTGACCACAGGCGCCGAGCGGCTGTCCTGCACCGTCACGCGCTGCCGGTACGCATCGAGGTCGCCGTTGCGCACTTCGATGTTGTAGATGCCTGGCCGCAGCGACAGTGACTTGAGCGGCGGGCTCACGCCGCGGTCGGCACCGTCGACGAACACCTGGCCCCAGGGACGGATGTTGAGCACCACGCGCCCGTTGCCGGGCGGAGCGGCCGGCGGCGCAGGCGGCGTGGCGCCACCAGCCACCACGGTGGGAACCGCATTGGTCGGCGTGGTGCCGGGGGCTGCGGGGATGGTGGGCGAGAGCCGGTTCAGCTCGGCGATGGCGTTGCGCGCCTCGCGTGCATGCAGGCCGCGGCGGTACCGGCGCAGGTAAGCCTCGTAGCCTTCGCGCGTGTTCTCGGCCTGGGCCAGGTTCCAGTCTTCGACTTCGGAGGTGGCAAGAGCGGGCTCCGGCGGCGTGGTCGGTGTAGCCGGTGTGGTGGCCGTGGGCGGCACGGCCGCCGTGGGAGGCGCCGCAGGTGCGGGTGCAATCACCGGCACGTTGTCCAGCGGCGTCAACGAACCGGCCGGCACACTGGCCGCCGGCGCGGGCGGCGTGGCGCCACCAGGTGCGGTCGCCACGTTGCCACCCGGCGCGCTTTCGCCTGGCGGCACGGCTGGGGGTGGCGCATCGGCAGACATCGGCCCCGAAGGCGGAGGCACCGGCACCATGGCGGTCGATGTTTCCTGCCGGCCGGAACTCAGGTGCAGGCCGATCCAGCCGCCCACGGCCACCAGTGCGATCACCAGCACGCCGACCAGCTTCCATGGCGGCTGCGACGATTTCCTGGCGGGCGAAGACGGCGGCTTGGCAGCGGCCGTTGCCGCGCGCGCGGGGGCGGTTTCGCGCGGTGCGGCGGCCTTGGGTGGGGGCACGGGAGCCCGCTCCGGGCTGGCCTCGGGCTGCGGCGGCCTGGGCTTGACCGGTTCGGGCGAGGCGGCTTCGGCGCGTACCGTGCCGGCCAATGCAGCGGTCTCCTTCACAACGGCGGGTGCCGGTGCCGGTGCGGGTGCTGCCCTTTGCGGCTCCTGCACCACCGCGGGCGCGCCCTTGGCAGGTGGAGGAACAATCACCGTCGGCGCCGCCAGCCCGCTCACATAGGTGTCGCCGAGCTTGGCCAGGCCCAGCTCGGCCGCGAACGCCGCCACGGTTTGCGTGCGGTCCTTGCTGTGCACCGCCAGCGTGTGGTCGACCGCGGCGCAGAACGCCGGGCTCAGGTCGCTGCGGCCGAGCGAAGACAGCGGCACATACGCGTCCTGCACGCTGCGCACCACGGCCGAAGGCGGCGGATTCCCCGTGACCGCGCGGTACAGCACGGCGCCGAGCGCATAAAGATCGGTCCACGCGCCCTGCAGCAACGTGTTGTCGTCGGCGTACTGCTCGATGGGCGAATAGCCCGACTTCACCATCACCGCCACTTCGTCGACCAGGTCGGCAATCGACTTGCGCGCCGCGCCGAAGTCGAGCAGCACCGGCAGGTCGTCCTGCTGGATGAAGATGTTGTCGGGCGCGATGTCGCGGTGAAAGCACTGGCTGCGATGCAGCGTTTCGAGCGCGCCGAGCAGCGGGCCCAGCATGCCGAGCAGCCAGGCCTCGGTGATCTTCGACGGCTCTTCCTCGGCCAGGCGGCGCAGCGTGCGGCCGCGATACAGCTGGATGGCCATGTAGGCGGTGCTGTTCGCCTCCCAGAAGCGATGCACCCGCACCAGCGCCGGATGGCTGAACTGCGCGAGGGTGCGCGCCTCGTTGATGAAGCTGCGCAGGCCCGCCTGGAAGGTGGCGGTGAGCCGGTCGGAGCGCACATGCACGCTGTCGTCGCCCACGCGGCGCGCGAGCATCGAAGGCATGTATTCCTTGATGGCCACCTCGCGCTGCAGCGAGTGGTCGTAGGCGCGGTAGACGATGCCGAAGCCGCCTTCGCCGATCACTTCGAGCAGCTCGAACTCGTCCAGCCTGTGGCCCGTGCCCAGCGGATGCGGCCGCTCCTGTGGATCGGCCGGCGCGGTGCTGCTGGCGTTGGTCGTCATGCATCTCCTCCCGCGGCGGGGGTCTCATTACTCATGCCCATGGCACATGCCCCTGTGAAAACAACTTCGAAAACAATGGCGTGTTCAGGCCCCCGCCATGCGCGGCGGTGCGCAGCGGCGAGCCATCCGCCTGGTTGGTCCACCAGTAGCTGGTGCTTCCGAAGGCATCGAAGCACAGCGGAAGCTCGGGCCAGCCCAGCCGCTGCTGCGCCGCCGCGCCGGCGCCGCCGGCCGCAGGCCCGAGGATCGACAGGATGTCGTCCGAGCCGCCGCTCGCGGTCTGGAACCCGCCGTGCGCCGCAGCCAGCACCTGCTGGTCGAACTGGTCGGGCGCCACGCTGTGGCGAATGGCCTGCAGCAAGGCGGTGCCGCACTGCCAGTACCACGCGGCCGAGCCTTCGAGCATGGAAGGCCGATAGCCCGATGCCGCCACCTGCACCGTCACGCACACGGGGTAGTAGCGCCCCACCCGGTCACAGCTTGGCGCAATGCAGCCGAACTGCACCGCGTCCACGCCCTGGGTGGCCGGAATCGCAAAGTTCCACACTGGCGCGACAACGTAGTGCCGCGTCATGGCGTCGGGCCAGCGCTTGAAAGAACCCAGTCCGTTCTGCATCCAGCGGTCCCACCAGGCCTGCAGCTCGCGTGGCATGCGCCGATAAAGAAAGTCCCCGGCCGCGGGCAGCTTGCCGTACCAGCCGATCTGCTCGTCGGCCGGCACCCACGCGTGCGGCGAAGGAAAGCCGCTGTTCATCTCACGACTTTCCCGGGCATGAGAAGCCGTTCATCTGGCTCAGCCGCAGCGGGTTGTAGACGCTGTTCGCGGTCACCGCCAGCACCACCTTCTTGCCCTGCATGTCGAAGGTCGCATTGAACGACTCGGGCGACCGGCCGGCCGAAACCGAGGCCTTGTCGAAAAGCCGGTGCAGCGCCCACGGCCCTTCGGTCACGATGCCGCCGGCCGGCGTGCCGTTGGCGGTGGTCACCTGCAGCCGCACCTGGTTGCTGTTGCGCGGGCCGGGCCACTTCACGGTGCTGGGCGCCTGCGGGCCATGTGCATAGCGCACCGTCTGCCCGTCGATGTCGAGCGTGAACTGGGTGAGCGCGGCGTCCATGTCCTCGGGCCGGATGTCGATGGTGAACGACGGCGTGCGTCCGCCGGCCATGCCGGTAAAGAACACATCGCGGATCGCCTGCGCCTTCTGGAACGAGTCGAGATACGACGAGCGCCCCGGCGAGCTGCCGTCCACGCCCTTCTTGAAGGCCCATGGGTTGACAGACGTATCGACCTGCGAAGCGAGGTTCTTCTGGAAGAAGTCGTCCATCATGCCGCCCGGCGAAAACAGCTGCGCAAAGTCGCCGGCCGCCACATCGCGGTTGGAGCCGCGCGAAAACGGATAGCGCCCCGCAATGGCCTGGTTGCAGAACTGGCCGATGGTGGCCGCCGCGCTCTGACCGATGTTCTGCCGCGTCACGGCCGCGGCCTTGGACGACGCGGTGGCCGAGAGATCGTTCAGCATGCCCTGGAACGGCACCGGCAGGCGGCCCGCCTCCGCCTGCACCTTGGTGACCGCGTCGCCCGACGGCGGAATGTTGCCGCTGCGCAATGCGGTGTCGGTGGCGGTAAGGAAGGTGTAGAGCTCGTTGATGAGCGCCGCGGTGGCGTCGATGGGCGCCTGCCCGCCCGCCTTGGGCGCCGTCACCATGCGGCGCAGCGGCGCAAAGTGGTTGTCCACCAGCGACTCGGGCCGGTCCGGCGCGGTGTTGCGGCGCTGGCTGCCGTCGGGCTGGCCAATGAGCTGCTCGATGCGCTCGCGCGTGCTGGCCACGCGGTTCTGCGCCTGGTCGAGCAGGCTGCGTGCAGCCTCGTCGTGGTTGCGCAGCAGGTCGGTCTCGCGCGCTGCGCCGCGAATGAGGCGCGACATCGGCGACTCCGAGGTCGAGAGCACGCGCGTCATCTGGATGCTCTGCAACAGCGAGCGGCTGTCGGCCAGGCGAATGTCGGCCAGGTACTCGTCCCAAATGCGGATGTAGTCGGTGAGGTAGAGCCGGCGCACCTCGCGCAGCAGCAGCTCGCGCGAGGTGATGTCGGTCATGCCCGGCGCACGGATCTGCAGCACCCAGCGGTCTTCCTGTTCGAGCGCGAGCGTGGTCTCGGCCATGCGCTTGTCGAAGATGTCCCAGTAGCCGCGGTAGGTGAAGAGCGTCGGAATGCCGTCGGTCAGCGGCTTGCCGCTGGCGCGCTTGATGACCAGCGCCGACTCGGCACCGCCCGCCTCGGCAATGCTGAAGGCGTTGGGCGGGCTGGTCTGCAGCAGGATGCGCCGCAGCCGCGCATAGGATCGCTGCGCCAGCGGCACGCCGGCCAGGCGGTCGCGCGTCTCGACCACGAGCCGGTCGTCCTTGGCAAAGGGCGATGTCACCACGCGCCCCGCGAACAGCGCCTGCAGATGCGTCTCCAGGTTGGCGCGCTGCTCGCGCGTGAGGGCAGCGCCTATCTTGCGGTCCACGTCGGTAAGCAGCCAGGCCTGCAAAAAGTCGGCGTCGTAGCGCTCGGCGTCATACAGCATGAGGTAGGCCTTGAGCGCCTCGTAGCTGTATTCGGCATCGGTCTTCGAGGCTTCGCGCAGCGCCTGCTCCACGCGCTGGGCCGCCTGCGGCAGCAGCACGCTTTCGAGCGCGCGCTGGTAGACGCCATCGGTTGCGGCCTGCAGCTTGTCGCCCTGGTAAAGGCCGAAGCGGTAGCTCACCGGCGGATCGCCGATGTCGAACTGGCTCGACTTGGGCAGGTCGCGCAGCCGGTCGAGCACCAGCAGCGAGCTGGCGATGTCGCTGTTCGAATCGACCACCGTCGGCAGCTCGTCACGGGCCGCGGCCTTGTTGAAGGCCTTCGCGTTGTTGTCGACCTCGGCCACGTAGTCGCTGTTGTTGCGCCAGCTGTTCACGCAGGCGCCCAGCAACACCACCAGCAGCACGCCGATCAGGCTGTAGCCGGCCAGGTCGATGGCCCGCTTGCGCCGATACCAGCTCAGGTTGGTGCCGGCCACGCCCGCGTCGCGGAAGATCACCTGCTGCAGCAGCTCCTTCAAAAAGTAGCTCTTTCCAGGACCCGGCGGCGGCGCCGGCGGCGCGTTGACCTGCAGGTAGCGCTTGATGGCGCCCATCACGCGGTCGAAGGCGGTGCCCTCCTGCGTGCCGCTGGTGAAGTACACGCCGCGCAGCATCGGCGCGACTTCGAATTTAGAGGGGTTGAACACGTCGGCCAGGAAGGTGCCCAGGATGTCCTCGAAGCTTGCGAACTGCTGCGGCAGCAGGTAGGCCTGCGCGCGGCGCATCTGGTCGGGCTCGGCCGCCAGCAACTCGGGCAGGCGCTCGTCCAGGCGCTGGTGGAGCAGCTTGTATTCCTGGTGGAAGCGCTCGCGCAGGTCGGCCTTGGCCGGGTCCGCCGGGTTGGCGTCGATGGGAAAGGTAAAGCCCCACACCTGCGAGCGCTCGGCCCGGCCCAGCGAGCCGAAGTACTCGTTGAAGCCGGCCAGCAAGTCGGTCTTGGTAACCAGCACGTACACCGGAAAGTTGATGCCCAGGTCGTTGCGCAGCTCGAGCAGCCGCTTGCGCAGCGCCATGGCGTGGCGCGCGCGCTGTGCGTCGTCGGCCAGGGGCAGGTCGGCAATGCTGATGGTGAGAATCGCGCCGTTGATCGGCTGGCGCGGCCTGAACTTCTTCAGCAGGTCGAGAAAGCCCTTCCACTCGCTCTCGTCGGTTTCGCGGTTGCTCTCGTGCGTGGTGTAGCGCCCGGCGGTGTCGATGAGTACCGCCTCGTTGGTGAACCACCAGTCGCAGTTGCGCGTGCCGCCAATGCCGCGCACCGCGGCCTTGCCGAGCTGGTCGGCCAGCGGAAAGTCGAGGTCGGAGTTGACCAGCGCGGTGGTCTTGCCCGAGCCCGGCGCACCGATGAAGATGTACCAGGGCAGCTGGTACAGGTACTGCCGGTCGAACACGGCAAAGCGGCCCGCGGCCTTGCCTTCGGCACCCGAGCCGAAGCGCATGTTCTTCAATATGGCCGTGGCATCGGTGAAGCCGCTTTGCAGCTCCTTGATCTCGGGTGCGTCTTCGGGCTTGGCGGCCTTTTCTTTCGCGCTGGGGGTGCGCAGCTGGTTGAGCAGTTGCGCATTGAGCCGCCGCTCGCGCCACTTGCGGTAGAGCACCCGCGCAATCCAGATCGTGAACATCAGCGCGATGACCACGATGCGGACGAACTCGCTTTCGAACGGCCGGTAGCGGCCCACCGCGATGACGGGGCCGATGACCCAGATCAGGAACGCGACAGCCAACAGACCGAAAAAGACCCACAGGTCGCGGCTCACGAGAAAACGGAAAATCGCGCGCAGCATCAGCGGGCTCCTCCCTGCGGCGCTGTGGTGGCGTTGGCCGCCGCCACGGGCGCCACGAGCAGCGTCACTTCCACACGCCGGTTGCGCGCACGGTTGGCGGGTGAGTCGTTGGGTACCAGCGGGTCGGCATCGCCCCGGCCTTCGGCGCGCAGGCGCTCGGGCCGCGTGACACGCGTGGCAATCATCTTCTTGACGGCATCGGCACGCGCCTGCGAGAGCTGCCAGTTGGACGGAAAGCGAACGCTGCGAATCGGCTGGTCATCGCTGAAGCCGCTGATCAGCACATTGCCTTCCACCGAATTGAGCGCATCGGCCACGCGTGCGAGCACGGGCGCATAGCGGTCGAGCACGCGGTCGGAGCCCGATGCGAACAGGCCGTCGCCGCGCAGCACCACCACGCTGCGGTCGGCCTCGTCGCGCACGGTCAGCAAACCGTCGCGGATCTCGGGTTCGAGAAAACGCTGCAGGCGCGGCTGCGGCGCCGGCAAGGCGACAGCACGCGCGGTCTGCGGCAGGCGCACCGCGTTCACGGCCGAGAACGCACCGTCGGAGCGGCCGGCCAGGCTGAAGGTGAGCACACCGAACACCAGCACCAGCAGCACTGCCGCCACGGCGCCCACGGCCCACAGCGGCAGCCAGTTGCGCGTGCGGCGCACCGGCGCGCTTGCGTCCTGCCAGTGCGGAGACAGCGGCACGGCAATTTCTCCGCGCGTCTGCCGAATGATCTGCAGCAGGCGCTGTTTGAGCGTTTCAAGCTGCGTGCGCCCGTTGTCGATGACGCGGAAACGCCCTTCGAAGCCCATGGCCAGGCAGAAGTAGATGAGCTCGATGAGCTGCAGATGCTGCTGGGGGTTCTGCACCAGGCGCGACAGCAACTGGAAGAACTTTTCGCCGCCCCAGGTCTCGTTGTGGAACATCACGAGCAAGCTCTGCGACGACCAGATGCTGCCGCCCCACGGCGTGAGCGCGGCGGCCTCGTCGACCGCGGTGCACAGGCAGTAGCGCGCGCCGATGATCACCTCGGGCGCAATGCCGCTTTGCTGCGCGCGCGTTTCGAAGCGCCTGACCTCGTCTACCAGGTGCTCGCGCAATTGCGCGGGCGCGTCGTGGTGGCCTGTGGCGCGAATTTGCGGAATCAGGTCGAGCAGCGGGTTGGCCGCCGCGACGAGCGGGTTGTTGCCCGCGAGCGCCGTGTCGCCCGCATGCGGACGCCGCGCGTCGTGCCATGCGGTGAATGACTGGGGCTGCTGGCCGAGGCCGCGCGATGCCGGGGACATGCCCGCTGCGTCCCCATTGCCAATGCCGCCACCGTGGCCGCTATTGCCGTTGTTGCCGCCGCCCGGGTTCGGAGGCACGAAGCCACCCGGACCGACAGCCATGTCGTTGACACCGTTCATAGGGTCCCTCACGGACGAATGGCCCAGAACTCCATGGCCAAGCCTGGAAATTCGCCGGCCAGGTGCATTGCAACGCCGCCCGATTTTTCGAGCTGGCGCCACATGTCGCCGGTCTTGTCGAGCTCGAAGTAGTGGTAGCCCGCGTTGTATGGAATCTGCCGCGGCGCCACCGGCAGCGGCCGCACCGTGACGCCGGGCAGCTGCAGCTGCACCAGGTCGCGAATGCGCTCGACCGAACCGATCTTGACCTGCGTGGGAAAGCGCTGCTGGATGGCATCGGCGGGCAGGTCCGCATGCACCGCGAGCACGAAGCCCGCGTTGCGCACCAGCACCGGGTCGGGCATGCGGCCCACGCGCACGCCGTGGCTGCGCTCTTCGAGCTCGATGGCGATGGCGCTCTGCTCGAGCACCGCCGAGAGCGAGCGCCGCAGCTCTTCCATCAACGGCCGGATGCTTTCATTGAGGTTGTCGTGGTCGTACACCGGCCACACCACGGGGCGCCGCGTGGGCGATGTGTGCGTGGCCAGGTGGCAGGCCAGCTTGAGCCAGTCGGTGAACAGCTGCTCGGGGTGCACCTGCACCGCCTGCTGCGCATGCCAGGTGGTTGCGAGGTAGCGGTTGACCAGCTCCAGCAAGAGAAAATCGGATACCTCGCTCACGCCGCCGCGGCCCGGCTGCGAAAGGCGCGATGCCAAGGCTTCGGAGCGCTGCGTGAGCAGGCCATGAAGCTCGGCGATCATGCTGCGCAGCATGGCGTGCGCCGACGCATCGAGCACCGGCGGAATGTAGTTGGCATCGACCACCAGCTTGTGGTCGGTGCGGCGCTCGATCACGCGCACCGCGCCAATGGCCTGCCACTCCGCCGACAGCGACGATGCGCGCGCCAGGCGCAGGCGCGGCTTTGCGAGCTGCAGCACCGCGGGGCCGAGCGCCACGGCGTTGCCGTCGGCCACCTCGCGCTCGATCACGCCGAAACGCGCGGCCGATCCTTCGTCTTCCGAGAAGATGACTTCTTCGCTGCCGGTGCGGCGCAGCGGCAATGCAAGCACGATGAGTTCGTCGGTCAGGTCGCTCGGCACTTCATAAGGAAGCGGTGCATCTTCGGCGCCGAACGAGAACGGTGTGCCGTCGGGCAGCACGCCGGCACCGCCAAGCAACGACACGCGGCCGAGCGCATAGGCATCGCGGTCGATGTCCAGGTGAAGCCATCCCCAGTAGGCACCTTGCAGGCCCGCCGTGCGGCGAGTGACGTACTGCTCGACATAGCGTTCCAGCTGCTGGAAATGCTGGGGCCGCAGGTACATGCCTTCGGACCACACCACACGATTCGCCAACGCCTGCGGATGGGCGCCATGCCTGCCGGCGCCCGGATTGCGAACTGTCACCAAAGAACCTCCTGGGGAGTGCCCACACTGAAGCGGGAGGCGCTTGCTGACGTCCTCCCGATTGATTCATTATTTTTCTCTGATGCTACACGGCGCTTCTTACGTTTTGCACCGAATTTCTCGTGCGAATTGCTCGCACTTTTTAGCTACAAAGCAGAGAAATTAACGACTTGGTAGTAACTCGATGCCCGTCTTGCGAATGGCGACGCGCACGCTTTGCTCGCTCGGCGAAAACTGCCAGACCTTGTAGAGATTGGTTTGCTTCGGCTCCTTGAGCGGCAAGACGATTCGCCAGCGCGAAGCCTCCAGCTTGCGATAGCCGGCGATGATGCCGATGGCACGCGAGTCGAGTCCTGCTTCGCGCTTGAAGACACGCTCTTCGCCGCTGCGCATGATGGCCTGGTCGGCGTTCACGAGCTCTGTCAGAAGCGTTTCGCGGTCACGGTCCTGTAGTGCAAAGTAGTCTGCCGTCTCAAAGTTACCGGAAGATTTCAGTTCGAAGACTTTGACGAGAATCGGCGCCGGCTGGCCGCGCCCGTCGGGGTTGACGCCATCGTCGATGCGAATGGTGACTGCATAGGGTGTGGGCAATGACTTCGCCGTCGATGCGCATCCACTGAGGCCACCAAACAACGGTGCGGTTGCAAGTGCGCCTTGAAGCAAGGTTCGTCGATGCATGGGATCTCCCTCAATGGTTCGCGGCCTATATTATCGAAGTCGTGCGCACGAACGGAGTCGCATATCTCGTGCAACATCGCGAGTCTTATCAAGCATTGCCTTTCATTGCCTTTCGCAAGGTTGGAGAGAAGATTGAAGTCATGTCTGCCTGCTTTGGCGCTCACCTTATTTGTCGCTGCCGGTTGCACCACCACGCCTCCGCCCGAACCGCAACCCGAACGCCTGAGCCAGCAAGTGGCGCGCACCACGCTCGAACGCGCGCAGCAGGCGTATGACGAAGGCGACTATGCCAAGGCCGTGACCACGCTGAAGAGCGGCGGCGTCTCGGTGTTCGACGCGGCGGAGCCCGGCACGCGACTCGACGCGATGAAGCTCGAGGCGTTCAGCTACTGTGTGGCCAACCAGGTGCCCGAATGCCGCACGCAGTTTCGCAAGCTGCTTGATGCTTTTCCCAACTTCGACCTGAGCGTTGCCGAACGCAAGCACCCGGTGTGGGGCCCCGCGTTCGAGGCTGCCAAGCGGATGAAGCGTTGAGCGCCTGGAGCGCTTTGAGCGGCAGCACACCGCAGCTCGAAATGAACACGGAGATGCCATGCGTTGGACGGTGATCGAACATGCCGGCAAGCCGGTGACATCGGGGCCTTCGGCCTTGCTCGCGGCGCCTGGCGGAACCATCGGGCGCAGCCCCGACAACCACCTGGTGCTGCCCGACGAGCAGCGGCAGATCTCGCGCCTGCAGGCCACCGTGCGTTTCGACGAGCAGGGCGTCGAGGTGCTTCGCAACATGAGCGCGGTGCTGCCCATCAGCGTGAACGGACGCACGCTGCAGCACGAGGAAGAATCGCCAGTGGCCGATGGCGACCGCGTGACCATCGGGAGCTATGTGCTCGAAGCGGCGAGTGGCCATCGCACGGCCGCAGTGGCACCTGCCGCAGCCGTGGAGTCGATGCCTTCACCACCGCCCGCCGCGCCGATGCGCGATGTCCCCGCGCCCAGTGCAATGGCGCAGGCGCCCATGGATTCGCTGCTGCCGGCGGCGCCGGTTTCCGACGTGTTCTCCGACCTGTTCGGCGCGGGCGCACTGCCCATCGGCGATGCACAACCTGTCACTGTGGCAATGCCGCCGCCCACATCACCACCGCCGCCACCGCCGCGCGCTGAGGCTCCTGTGGCCGCGCCGTTGCCGGCGATGCCTGCTGCCGCACCTGCGTTTGCTTCACCGCTTGCACCGGTGCCATCGCCATCGCCATCGCCGGTGAGTGCTCGCACGAGCGCCTCGCAGATTCCCTCCGCGGCTGACTGGGACGCCATCCTCGCCAATGCGCCGCGCCGCGAAAAGAGCGCGCCCGAGCCCATGCCCGACCCCATGGCGCACGAACCTTTCGAGCTGCCTTCGCAGGCGCGCCGGAATCCGGTCGATCCACTCTCCGAACTGAACCCCCACGCGGCCACCGACATGTCCGACGTGGCGCTGAAGCGCGGCGTGGACCCGCTCTCTTTCTTTGCCGCCGACAGCAACGCGCCCTCGCCGCTTTCCGATCCGCGCCCGACCGCGCTGACCCAAGAAGACCCGCTGCGCGAGGTGCATCCCGCACTCGACCTGCTGGCCAGGCCGGCCGCCGCGCCGCAAGGGCACAGCCATTCGAACCATGCGCGCGAAGTGTCCGCGCAGTTCAGGCCGCCGAACCCGGTGGCCTTCGATCCGCCGCCTGCCGCGAAGCCGAAGAAAGCGGAGGTGGCTGCAGTGCCGGTGGAGGCGCCGCCACCAGCACCAGCACCAGCACCAGCACCAGCAGTATCGGCATCGAAACCTGCCGCACCGCCTGAGCCAGCGACGATGCCGCCGCCCCAGCCTGTCGCTCCCCGCTGGCTGTCCCCTCGCCGGTGGCCGCCGCAGCTGCGCCGCTGGCAGCGCCCACATCGCCGTCATCCTCGTCGGACGATCTCTTCAGGGCCTTTCTCGAAGGCGCCGGCGTCCCCGACGTGGCCGGCCAGCAGCCGCTCGATGCCGAAGCCATGCGGCGCCTCGGCCGGCTCATGCGCGCGTTCACCGACGGCACCATCGAGCTGCTCTCGTCGCGCGCCATGCTCAAGCGCGAAGTGCGTGCCGAGATCACGATGATCGTCGACGAGGAAAACAACCCGTTCAAGATTCTTCCCAACGGGCGCGCCGTGCTGATGCAGATGTTCGGCGCGCGCATGCCCGGCTTTCTGTCGCCCGAGGCGGCTGTGCACGACGCGCTCGGGGATTTGCAATCGCACCAGCTCGGCATGGTGGCCGGCATGCGCGCCGCGCTGCTCACGGTGCTCAAGCGCTTCGACCCCACCGCGCTGAACGACGCCACGCCGCACGACGGCGGCCTCGGCGAAAAGCTGCTGCCCGGCGGCCGCGAGGCGCGCCTGTGGCGCCAGTTGCAGAAGCTGCATGCGGAAACCACGGCGGCTGTCGAAGATGATTTCCAGGCCGTCTTCGGCCGTGCTTTCCAGCAGGCCTACGACAAGGAGATGGAGCGACTGAAGGAGGCACGCCGTGCTTGAAACCACCCCTCGTGCTTTCGCGGTTCCCATTTCCACCTCGCAGTTCTCCTGCGTGGGCGAGCGCAGCGGCAACCAGGACGCCATCGGCTACCACCTCGACGAATACAACGCCTGCTTCGTCGTGAGCGACGGCGTGGGCGGCAACGCGGGCGGCGAGCTGGCCGCGCGCATTGCGGTCGACACCGCGCTCAACACCTTCGTCGACAACCCGTCGGTCGAAAAAGAAGACATCCAGCACGCGGTAAAAGCCGCCAACGACGCCATCCTTGCCAAGCAGCGGGAGCTTGCCGACCAGAGCAAGATGAGCGCGACCATCGTCTCGCTCTTCGTCGACCGCACCAGCGGCCAGGCCTGCTGGGCCCACGTGGGCGACAGCCGCCTCTACTGGTTTCGCCGCGGCGCGCTGATGCAGCGCACCGAAGACCACAGCCTGTCGGAGCGCTCCGGCGAGGCTGCGCTGGGCAACGGAGCCAATGGCGGCGAGCGGCTGGTGAAAACCAATTTGCTGTACCGCGCGCTCGGCGCAAGGGCGACGGCGGAAACCACTGTGTCGACGCCGCAGCGGCTCGCCGACGGCGATGCATTCCTGCTGTGCACGGACGGGCTGTGGCAGCTCATCTCCCAGCAGGTAATGGAACGCTCGCTGCAGCTCGCCGACAGCGCCGAAGAGTGGCTCGCACTGCTGCGGCGCGCGGCCGAAGCCAAGGCCGACGAATCGCGCGACAACTACTCGGCACTTGCCGTGTGGGTGGGGTTTCCGCAGCAGGTGACGCTGGCGGGGACGGCGACAGTGCGCGCTGCCGCCTAGGGTGACCAGTCAGGGCGCGAGGATCAGCACCTTGAACTGGCTCGGCACGATTCGCATGCCGACCATGTTGCACCGGTTTTGCAGCGTGAGACTGGTCACACGCGTGGCGGGCGTTCCCTTGAGGAGCACGGTGAATGCGCCGGTGACATGGCGAGACTGCTGCATGAAGGTCTGCGACACCACGCCTCCCAGCACCCCAGGTTGGTCGCCCAAGGTAATAGGCGTGGTGGTTGCCATGTTGTGGGCCGGCATCGCCATGAAGAGGATGTTCCAGGCATTGGGTATGGCCATGGGCCCCAGGGCCATGTTCGGAAACGGAATGGGAACCGGTGTCCTGCACACGTCGGGAAAGGCCAGGTCCATTCCCATCAGCTGGCAATTTGCAAACATCGCTTGATCCCCCTTGTCAGCCCATGTGGATTTGCGCGGCATCGACCTTGACGAGGTCCTTGCCTGTTACCACGGTGTGGGTTCCATGAATCCGTACGGTCTCGGTTGCCTTGCAGTCCAGATGGCCGACGCGAACCTGGTCGACCTCGTCGACCAGCCGCAGCGCATTGCGCGCCATCTGAACGATTCGATCGGCCACTACTTCGAACACCTTCCCGACCAGGCGGAAACGCCCCACCGTCGCATCGACCTCCTGGCTCGTATAGCGCATCTCGTCCACATGGCAGCGCGCCTTGTCCGCTCGCAATCCCCAGTGAAGGCCCTTCATGTCCAGCGTGGCACCGCTGCGGATGCGGACGTCACCGGCACTCTCGATGGATACGCCAGCCCCGCCGCCCAGCTTCAGCTCCCCGGCTGAGTCGATGTGGCTCACCGTCCCGTCGGCCTGTTCGATCACCGCGATCACGTAGGCCCTGGTGCTGTCCGGCCCGGACACCAGCACAAGGTCTCCGACACCGGGCCTGAGCAGGCAGCTCGCAGCGCGACGGCAAAGCCGGACCGCGCCCTGCTCGTCTTCGACGGCGATCCGCCCGTCTGGCATCAGCGCGGAGAGCCGCCCCATGAAATGGACCGGAGTCGAGTCATTCATGGCTGCACGCAGTGAAACGACATTCATGATCTATTTCCTTTTCGATGTGGGTTGCATACGGAGCTGCGCTTCAATGGGCATCGCTCCATGCCTGGGCTTTGAACAGGTCCGGATCGTTCTCGATGATGCCGCCGCGCCCCGAGAAACGAGTCCCCTGCTGCAACGCGCGGTGAAAGCGCGTGCGAAGAAAGTGCGCGCCGCGCATGTCGGCATTCAAAAGCTCCGCGTAGGAAAAGTCGGCGTCCTGCAGCTCGGCCTCCCGGAAATTCGCATCGGTACACCGTGCACGATGAAAGACGCTCAAAGGCAACCGGGCTGCACCGAAGTCGACGCCTTCGACTCTGGCGTCGATCCAGATGGATTGGTCGAAGCGCCCGCCGCTGCAGTTCGCGCCGCTCATGTCGGCTTCGGGAAAAAGGGTGTTGCACGCATCGGCGCCGGAGAAGTTTGCCTTGCGAAGCAACGCGCCCTTGAAATTGCTCTGGGTAAGCACTGCACCGCTGAAATCCACGCCGTCCATGCGGCTGTCGGTGAACTGGCAGAGCACGAACTCCTGCCCCGCGAAGCGCTGGTCCGTCAGCTCGCACTCCATGAACGTCGTGCTCTCGCATCGCGCGCTGCTCAACGCCACCTGGCGAAGATCAATCCGGAAGAAGGTCGCAAATGTGAGAGAGGCGCCCGAGCAGTCCATCCGGTCCACCTGGGATTCGCCCACCGTGACGCGGTCGCACAGCTGTGTTTGCAGGTTCATCTGCAACATGCGGCATTTGAAGAACGCGACCCGCTCCAGGTGTGCGTCTGCAAATACGGCCTCGTCAAGGGCCGACTCCATGAAAGAGGCGTCCTGCACCAGCGCGTGATCGAAACGCGCGGCCTCGAGGCGGCTTCGGAAAAACCGCGCATCCTTGAGCCGCGCATGGCTCAGATCGCTGCGCACGAAAGCGCAGTTGGACAGCATGCCGTCTTCCAGGCTGCAGCCTGCGAGCTGTGCGTCGGTGAAATCCACGCGCTCCAACACCGCCCCCGAAAGATCGAGCCCGCGCAGGTCCCAGCCTCTGCAGTCCAGATCGGTCACAGCCACACCATGGCGAATGTTGTCCATCAGTTCGTCACGCGTCATCGAGTCGTCTCGGTGCGCCGGGCGGGCCACACCTTGGCATTCTGGGTATAGGCATTGCCGAGCAGTGTCGAACCATCGATCATGGCTTGCGACACGTCCGCGCGAAAGAGATTCGCGTTGTGGAAATCCGCCATGCGCAGATCCGCCTTGGACAGATTGGCATCGATGAGGTTTGCGCCGGCCAGCGAGGCTCCCGAGAAGTCTGCACGCACGAAGAGGCTTTCACCGGCTTCCAACCGATCGAGACGCGCGTGGCGCAGATCGCAGCTCGACAAATCGCATCCCTCGAGTCGCGCGCCGCTCAGATCCGCGCCCGCCAGCGTGACACCACGCAGACCGCAGTGCTTGAAAGTCGCATCGCGCAATACCGCGCCGGCCAGCGTGCTGTCGCTCGAAAAGCTGCAGGCAGCGAGCGTGGCGGCCGTGAAGTCCAGGCCCTCCGACCCGCTGATTGCGACAAAGCCGCAGCTGTTCATGGCAGCCCGTGCAAAGGACACGCCCTTCAGCGTGCATTCGATCCAGCCCATCTGTCGAAACTGCGCGTCGTCGAACGAGACATCTTCCAGCATCATCTTCATCATTGCGACCTGCTGCCAGCGGGAACGCCGCAAGTCGCATTGCTGCCAGGCGCTTTCATGGGTATTCGTCGTCTCGAAGTCCACGTCGGCCAGCACGCAGGCGCGAAAAGCAGTCTTGTGGCAGTTCGCATGGCGCAAGCTCGCACCGCTGAAGTTGGCGCCGTCGCATTGCGCGCCACCCAGGTTTGCGTAGTCGAGCCGCGCGTTGATGAGCGTTGCGCGTTCCAGCCTGGCGCGTGCGAGCACGGCCCGCGTGAAGTCGCATCCATCCAGGCGCGCACCGGCAAGATTGGCATCCTCGAGATTTGCGCCCGAGAAGTCGGAGCCGCTCAAATCCATGTCCGACAGATCGGCGCCTGTGAGGTTCGCGCCTGCAAACCGCCGCTGCCCCGGTTCGGCCGCGCCCAGGCGCCGGCGCAGCTTGGCAGCGCGGAAGGTGGTCATTGCCGGGGCCGGATCGAGCAGATGCGCCGTATAGAGATGTCCCTGGCGAATCTGCGATGCCATGCGCTCGCGCGCCAGCGCTGCCTGGTCAGCCTCCAGCGCGCTTTCAGGTCGGCCCTGACGCCCGAATTCCTCGAGCCGGGCCAACTCTTCGATCATCTGGTCAGGATCAAATCGGCGGCGGCCCGTCGCATCGGTGAGATCCGAGCCTTCCATGCCCGATTCCGCCATCGCCTTTTCGCTGCGAGCCTTGAGCTCATCGCGCGCCTGTGAAATCTCCTGCTCGACCCGGGCACTGTATTCCGGCAGATCCTCCAGCTGCAGCGTGCCTTCGATCTGTACCGGCGGCGGCAGGAACTTCGAGGGGTCGAGCCCTTCGCTTTCCAGCTTTGCGCGCTGTCTCTCGTAGTCGCGAAGCTGGCCGGCGCGCTGATTGCGCACCATTGGGCGATTCGACACATCGGGCATCTGGTCCGCCGCCCATGCCCCCATGATCGCCTTGGGTACGAGGTCGCTGTCGCGCACCGCGTGAATCGCCGTCTCGGGATTCAGGCGCAGCCGCAGCACCTCTTCGTAGTGTGCAACGGGCCTCGGGTCCGACTCCAGTTCGAGCGCGGGCATCAGGTGCTTCACATCCGCGGCATCGTCCTCGGCAATCGCGAAGCTCCCGTGCCAGATCAGGATTGCGCGCCGCACATGGGGGAAGAACCATGCGGTGGTCAGCCGCAGCGGCGCTTCCTGCAAGTCGCCGCCGTCTTTCCGCCAGCTCGCGAAACACCGCGCCCGCCAGCGCGGCAAGGCGCCACGCAGCACCGGCTCGGTGGGGTGCATATTCCAGATTTCATAGCCGGCGCCCGCCGGCAGTTCGCTCGCATCGGGCCAACGCTGGTCGGGCGGCGCAGCGTTGAAGAATCGCCAGTCCATGTCATCGGCGAAACCGGGGTATTGCTCCTGCAGCCACTGCGTTCCGTAGGCTGTGCCCAGCAGCCGCATGCGCTGCGGCCAATCGGGCGGTATCGCGCCCATGCTGGCGGGGCGGACGTGCTGGCCGCGAGAGGCCACGCGTGCATCCGGCGCCTCCACATTGGGCATGCGGCGCACCGGCACGTCATTGACGATTTCGTCGACCCGGCCCATGCCGTATGGGTTCTCTGGAACATCGGGGCCGCCGTACGCATGCGCCCAGTCGAGCCGCATGCTGTCGAACGGCTGCGGCGCAGTGGCGCGGCCGTCGAGCCAGAAACGGTCGCCGGACACGGTCAGCGCCTTCTCCCTTTCGGCCAACCGGACCTTGACGGCGCAGATTGTCTTTTCCTGCTGGTGAGCGGTGTACGCGTGGCCGCTCACGAGCATTTCAGGCACCAGCTTTGGAACCCCGAGATCCAATACGTTGCCGGGCCCGATCTCCTCGGCCGCCAACTGCCAGAGTTCCTGCTCGGGCAGCAGCATCGGTTGCGCTTCCAGACTGACAAGCCCAAGCACTGAAACGCCCAGCGTATCTCGGCCCTGCCAACGGTAGGGACGCGTCAAAGCGCTGAGCCGAAAGGGCTTGACCGTTTTCATGGCGTGCTGCGACCCTTTGGCAATGCCTCGGCGGCAAGCAGGAACCGCGGGTTCTTCATTGCCTCGGCTCGTCGATGGCGATGTCGCGCGTGGCCGGATCCACCTTGATCCGCACCATGCGGCCTGGTGCGAACTGCGGCATCTTCACGGGCGACAGGGGCACAGTGAGCTCCGTCTCGAAATCCGGCACCCCTCCCACTGCATCGACATGCAGGCGCAGGCGCGTGAGTATGTAGATGCGATCGATGCGTGTCCTGGTATCGGTGCTGTCCAGCACCTTGCCGGTGGTCGGCAGTCCGACCCGCAACACATGGGCCGCCCGATCGGTGCCTGCTGCCTTGGCATTCGCTGCCTTTTGCAGCTTGAGGATGCCAAGCCCGCCGGCTACCACCACGACCAGCGCGGCCAGAGGGATGAGGAGAAACCAGAAGTTGCTCGATGCCATGGCCCATCAGGCAATGCCCGTCAGCATCTTGAAGTACAGCAGCACGCCGCCCATGTTGACGTCATAGCCGGCATTTCCGGTATGGGCGATCGACTGCGTGGTTGTGTACAGGCCGAAGGCATAGGAGATGCCGAACAGTTCACCCTTGGCACCGTTGGTCGATATCTGGATGCCGTTGTTGAAGTTGGCGAGCCCCGAGCTGCTGGTGAGAAGGCCGTTGAACCCGACGTTCAGCCCCGAGCTGGTGAACCGCGTCGGCGCCGAGTCCCAGATGCTTGCCCGATTGATACGCTTGACGTGCTCGCCCTCGATGATCACATCGCCCTTCGCCTTGATCTCGACGTTGCCGGCAGTCGACTCGATGTACACGCTCTTCGCCTTGCCGACGTAGTCGCCGCCCGTCACAGTGGTGGTGTGCGTGCCGTCGATGGTTTCGGTGAGCGTCGACGTGATGTGGTCGACCGCCGTGCCGGTAACCTTGCGATCCCAGTTGGCGTTGTAGCGCTCGGTGCGCAGCGAATCCACGGCTGTGAGCTTGGACTCGCCCTTGACCTTCTCCTCCATTCCGCCTTCGACTTCGACGAGGAATCCGCTCTTGAAAGTCTCGTGCCGCTGCCCGGCCGTCACGATGACTTCGGAGGTGCCGGTTTCAACGGTTTCCTTCGCGCCTCCCTTGGTCGTGATCTCTATTCTGTTGTTGAAGAAATGCTCAGTCAGGCCACCCGAAACCTCGAGCTTCGATCCGGTCTGGTACTTCGCGTGGTCGAGCCCCGCCTTCACCGTGGTGGTGCGCGCCTTGCCGACGGTGAGCGTGTCGTTCCCGGTGACCGTGGTCGTGCGGTCGCCGGCGATGGTGTCGCGCTCGTCCGCCTCTACATCGAGCTCGAAATCCTTCTCGGCGTGAATCCGCACCAGCTCGCAGCCCGGTGCATCGTCCAGGATGAACTCGTTGGCATTCGCCGGCGTGCCGTCCTGGCTGCGGCTCACGAAGCCGCTCACCGTGACCTTCGCGGGCAGCTCGAGCGGCGGCATCTGGTCCGAGTTGTAGACGCGGCCGATGATGATCGGACGGTCAGGGTGGCCGCCGATGAAGTCGACGATCACCTCCTGCCCCTTGCGCGGGTGGTTCACGGCGCCGTAGTTCGAGCCGGCCCAGGCACTGGAAACGCGCACCCAGCAGGAGCTGTTCTCGTCGCTCTTGCCATAGCGGTCCCAGCGAAACTGCACTTTCACGCGGCCGTATTGATCGACCCAATACTCCTGGCCGGCCTTGCCCACCACGGTGGCGGTTTGCGGCCCATTGGTGCGGGTCATCGGCGTTACGCGCGGCGGGCGGAACGGGTACGAGGTCGGCTGCACCGCAAAGCTGAAGCTGTAGTGGCTGTCGGCGGCGCCGCTCTCGTAGCCGCCTTCGCGCAGTGCATAGGACACCGACACGATCAGGTATTCGCGGTTGTCGTCCTGCCGCGGGCAGTTCTGCATCGTGAAGCGATAACCCGGCGCCATGCCGCGCACGCTGCTGTGGCCAATGTCCCGCTCGGCCTGCGACTGCGCCTCTTCGAGCCTGATGCGGGAGTAATGCTCGCCCTGCTCGGCCTCGCTGAAACCGCCGAGCCATTCATAGATCTCATAGGTGTCGTGGGGATTGCCGCGCGGTTGGCTTCGCATGCCCATCAGGTCGGCTTTCGACTTCTTGAAGTCGTAGTCGTCCACCACGTAGGTGCCGGGGCGGATCTCCTCTGTCACCTGCCACTGGTCGATCACTTCCTGGAAAGGGTCCGGGTCGCGGTCCGCCGCCAGATAGCTGATCTTGGGATAGCCCGGCAGGGTTTCGTGCGCGCCGATGTCGTCCGCGAGCACCAGCGTGTGCTGGTTCTTCTCGTGCTTGAAGTAGTAGTAGATGCCCTCGTGCTCCATGAGCCGGCTCACGAAGGCGAAGTCGGTCTCCTGGTACTGCACGCAGTACTCCCACTGCCGGTAGCTTCCGCTGAGCTTCTTCTCGAACGCGAAGTTGTAGTCCGCAAACACTTCCTCGAGGATGTCGACGACCGACTTGTTCTGGAAGATCTTGCAGTCGCTGGTGCGCGTCAGGTACCAGAGCCAGGGCCGCACGGTGGCGCGGTACACCACGTAGCGCGACGTGCTGCTCTCCCTGCCCACCATGGTGAACCGCACGATCTGGCCGTTGAGAAAACGCGGTTCGCCGACCGTCTGTATTTCGAGCGAGAGCGGCTTGCCCAACACCGACTTCATGTCGAGCGACACGCTCGGGCTCAACAGATCCACCTCGAACTCGAACAGCTGCGACAACCCCTCGGCGCCGTGCATCGAGCGGAATATCAGCTGGTCTTCCGCCAGCGGCGTGTGGGCTTTGACGATTCGGGTGGCCATGGCTTACTCCCTTTCTTCGCTCAGCGTTCAGAAAATTCGTAGTGAAAGTCGTCGTTCGCTGCGCTCAGCCGCACCTCTGCGAGCTTGCGCGCGCTGACCATTGCACCAATGACTTCTTCGCTCAAGCGCGGAAGAATGGTGTGCGTCAGGATCGCGTCGATCATCCGCCCCCCCGACTCGATGGCGGTGCAGCGGCGCGCCACCAGTTCGACGGCGCTGTCGTCGTAGTGCAGGGCAATGCCGTGGTTCGCGTCGAGGCGAGCGGCAATGCGGTCGAGCTGAAGGCGGATGATGCGATGCAGCGCATCGGCGTGCAACGGGTAATAAGGCACTACAACCAGCCGTCCCAGCAGTGCCGGCGCAAACACCTTGAGCAGCGGTTCGCGCAGCGCGGCCGCCAGCGGCTCTGGGTCGGGGCGCAGGGTCGGGTCTTCGCACAGCTGCATGACCAGGTCGGTGCCGACGTTCGAGGTCATGATGATCACGGTGTTGCGAAAGTCGATGTGCCGGCCCTCGCCGTCTTCCATCCAGCCCTTGTCGAACACCTGGAAGAAGATCTCGTGCACGTCGGTGTGCGCCTTCTCGATCTCGTCGAGCAGCACCACGCTGTAGGGCCTGCGACGCACGGCTTCGGTCAGCACGCCGCCTTCGCCGTAGCCCACGTAGCCGGGCGGCGCACCCTTGAGCGTGGAGACGGTGTGCGACTCCTGGAACTCGCTCATGTTGATGGTGACGAGGTTCTGCTCGCCGCCGTAGAGCGCCTCTGAAAGTGCCAACGCGGTCTCGGTCTTGCCCACGCCAGAGGGGCCGCAGAGCAGGAACACGCCCACCGGCTTGTTCGGGTTGTCGAGCCGCGCACGCGCGGTGCGGATGCGGCGCGAAATGGTTTCGAGCGCATCGGGCTGCGCGACCACGCGCGCCGAAAGAATCTCGCCCAGGCGCAGCACCGACTGCGCGTCGTCGCGCACCATGCGGCCGATGGGGATGCCCGTCCAATCGGCCACCACGGTGGCAATGGCCTGCGCATCGACCGCGGCCAGGATGAGCGGCGACTCGCCCTGCAGCTGCGCGAGCTTGTCCTGCGCCTGGTTGAGTTCGGCGCGAATCTCTTCGGGCGCTCGCTCGGGCTCGGCCAGTGCGGCTTCGACGTGTGCCGCTGCCTCGACATCGTCGCCCTCCACGTCTTCCGCCGCAGCCTCTTCTGCCTGCACGGGCACGGCAGCGGGCGACAGCTGCTTGCGCAGCGCGACGATGCGCTCGACCAGCGTCGCTTCTTCCACGCGGCGCTTTTCCAGCAGGTCGAGTTCCGCCTGCGCGGCAGCCACCTCGGCCGCGATGTCGTCCACGCGCTTCGCCTCGCCGACACCAATGGCGGCTTCGCGTTGCGCAATGCCCCGCTCGATGCCCAGCACTTCGATGCGGCGCTGCAGGTCTTCGATGGCGGCGGGCAGCGCATGCTGGCTCAGCGCCACGCGCGCGCACGCCGTGTCGAGCAGGCTCACCGCCTTGTCGGGCAGCTGCCGCGCGGGAATGTAGCGGTGCGACAGGCTCACGGCCGCTTCGAGCGCGGCATCGAGGATGAGCACGCCGTGGTGCTTTTCGAGCTCGGCCGAAATGCCGCGCAGCATGACCACGGCCTTGGGCTCGGTGGGCTCGTGCACCTGGATGGTCTGGAAGCGCCGCGTGAGCGCCGGGTCTTTTTCGATGTACTTCTTGTACTCCGACCAGGTGGTGGCGCCGATGGTGCGCAGCCGCCCGCGCGCGAGCGCCGGCTTCAGCAGGTTGGCCGCGTCGCCTGTGCCGGCGGTGCCGCCCGCGCCGACCAGCGTGTGCACTTCGTCGACGAACAGCACGATGGGCTTGGGGCTCTTCTCGACTTCGTCGATCACCTGGCGCAGGCGTTGTTCGAACTCGCCCTTCACCCCCGCGCCGGCCTGCAGCAGCGTGGGGTCGAGCACCCACAGCGACACGTCCTTGAGCGACGGCGGCACATCGCCGGCGGCAAGGCGCGACGCCAGCCCTTCGACGACGGCCGTCTTGCCCACGCCGGCCTCGCCGGTGAGCAGCGGGTTGTTCTGGCGCCGGCGCATGAGAATGTCGATGATCTGGCGGATCTCGTCGTCGCGGCCATACACCGGGTCGAGCTCGCCCGCGCGCGCCTTGGCCGTCAGGTCGCTTGCGTACTTGGCCAGCGCGGAGCCGCCGGCCGCCGCACCGTCGCCCTGGTGAGCCGCCGCAGGGGCCCCATGGCCGGCGCCCTGCCCTTGCGGTGCGGCGTCGAAATCATCTTCGGGCGAACCTTCGGTCCACGCGGGGAGTTGGGCGATGAGAACGTCGGGCACGATCTTGTCGAACTCGCGCGAAATGCCAGAAAGCACTTGCCGCAGCCCCGGCGTCTTCACGATGCCCGCAAGCAGGTAGGCACCGCGGATCGACGTGGCCTCGAAGCGCAGGCTGGCATACACCCAGGCACGCTCCACCGCGTTGTCGACGTGCTCGGAAATGTCGCTGATCGACGTGGCGCCGTGCGGCAGGCGGTCGAGCGCCCGCACCAGGTCTTGCTCGACCGCATCGATGTTGAGGCCCGCGCGCTTGACGATGCGCAGCAGGTCGCTGTCCTGCAACTGCAGTATCTGGTGCAGCCAATGCACCAGCTCCACATAGGCATTGCCGCGCAGCTTGGCAAACGCGGTGGCGGTCTCCAATGCCTTGTAGAGCATCGGGTTCAGTTTGGAAAAAAGAGAGACGCGGCGAATATCGGTCATAAGGCCATGGAAGAAACTTCAGCCGCCACGGAAGCTGCCGATGCGGAACGGGAAAACAATGCTTCGGGCTGGAACACCATGTCGCCTGCATCGGTGTCTGAAAGGCGCGTGCCGAGCCAGCTGCCCCAGCCCAGGCGCTGCCCGCCGCTCAGCTGCATGCCGCGGGCTTCTTCTTTCTTGAGCACGAGCCGCAGCTCCCACGCAAACTCGATGCCGACGTACTGGCGCACCCAGTCGACCACCTGCTGCAGCCGCTTGCTGCCTGGCAAGAACTGGCGGAACTCGTCTTGCGAGAGCGGGCCCAGCTCCAAGCGAAATTTGCTTTGCGCATCGCGCACCGCCAGGCCGATGGTCGCGCCGCCGCCCAGCTGGTGGTTGCGCCCGAAGAGGCCGAGCCGGCTCACCTGCCGGTCGTCGATCATCACCCAGCCGCTCACGAATTCGTCGACGCGCACAGGCACGCCGAAGTACAGCTTCAGGATCTGGATCAGCCCTTCGGGGTTGCGCGTCTGGCGCACAAGGTGCCCGGCCATGAAGGTACGCGCATGGTCGGCAATGCGGTCGCGCTCCTTGAGGCCCGGCTGCCCCATGTTCATGAGGCTGGCCACGTAGTCGACAAAGCGGTGGCCGTCGGGACGGTCGAGGCTGTTGACCGACTGCGCATCGGCCCAGGCGCGGTAGAACAGCAGGATCAGCCGGTGATGGAACAGGTCGGCAAACGCACTGAGCGTGTTGTCGCTGTGATGGCGCTTGCGCTCGCGTGCGTACTCGGTCAGGTGCAGCGGCAGCGGCCCGTTGGGGCCGAACAGGCCAAAGCCGTAGATCGAGATGCGCGGCGGGCCATCGCCGTCCACATCCACGCCCGAGACGTTCGACGGCGCGAACGCCATCGAGGGCTCCTGCCCCAGGCGCAGCGGCTCATCGAGCGGGCGCGGCGCGCGGCCCAGCAAAGGGTGGCCGCCTTGCGCATCGAGCCGGCGCAGCAGCATGAAGAGGTCATGCTCGAAAGGCTGGTCGACGAGGCCGGCCCACAACACCGGATCG
This sequence comes from Variovorax sp. S12S4, assembly GCF_023195515.1. Classification (NCBI taxonomy): domain Bacteria; kingdom Pseudomonadati; phylum Pseudomonadota; class Betaproteobacteria; order Burkholderiales; family Comamonadaceae; genus Variovorax; species Variovorax sp. S12S4. Next base: position 1,928,255 of record NZ_JALPKR020000002.1, on the reverse strand, counting down.
GCCTCCGGCGCACCGCGCCGCGCGGGCGGGGCCACCTCAGCCGGCTCATCGGGGACGACCGATGGTGCCGATGAATCGTGGGTAACGTGCAGCGCACTCATACGGCGGGGCGGCGTCCGATGCGGGGCGCCCATCGCGCGATTTCTCCGCGCTGCAGGCTGGAGAGCGCGAACTCGGTGAACGCGTTGAGCGACACATGCCGGCTGAAGAACTGCTCCAGCACGGCACCGAAAAGATAGGGGCTCGACCCCGAGAACGCGACCTCGTCGATCTTCAGCGCCACCTCGACGCCGCGGCCGAAGACGATAGGGCCCGGCTCGGGCAACCGGCGAAACACGGGCGCCAGCGCCATCGAGCGCACGCCCTGGATCTGTCGGCGCACCGCGGGGTCGGCCAGGTTGCCGTACAGGTCGAGCATCTCGCGCAGCGCGGCCGCGCCCTGGTTGGCATCGACGTCCGTCAGGCTCAGGTAATTGAGGCCCAGGTGGCTGATGAGGCGCCAGGTGAGCGCGCCTTCCGCCAATGCGGGATACGGCCGCGACGGGCCGCGCAGTATGCGCACCGCGCGAACGGGCGCCGAGACGCGCAGGGTGAAATCGGATTCGAGCCCGGTGGGCAGCAACAGCGGCAGGTCGCGGTTGGTGCACAGCGCATCGATGGTGATGTGCCGCAGGCTGTGCGGAAACGGCGCGTCGTGTTGGTCGACCAGCGACACATACACCTCGCTGCCTGTGTAGCTGGTGCGCGTGCCTTGCGCGCGGGCGCGGTCGGACACCAGGCGCGGCTCGCGGCGCAGCGAAAAATAAGAACCGAAGTCGCCGTCGTCGGCCGCGAAGGAGCCTAGGAACGGCCTGAACTCCCGCTCCTCGGAGCCGTTGCTCATGTGGCCCGTAACGCGCTCGACGGTAAATATCTCGAAGTCGCGCGGACGCGTGCGGTCGATCACCGCATGGTGCTCATGCTGCCCCGGCCCGACCGGAATGCGGTCGCTGCGGCGCGGCACCAGGTTGATGATGGGCGTGCAGAAGAGCGAGAAGTGCCGCGCATCGACAACACGTTCCAGATCGCTGTCGGCACGGTCGAGCAGGATGACGATTTCCATCGTGCTGCCGCTCATGGCGGCGGCCGCCGCGCGCAGGTTCTTCACGCTGAAGAACAGGTAGCGATCAGGAAACGCGAAGTACTCGTGCAGCAGCCGGTAGCCCTGAAACGATCGCGCGTCGTAGGGCAGCAGCGACTGGTCGGGGTCGAAGCCCTCGTGGCGAATGGCCTCGTCGCCCAGCGGCACGATGCGCGCGGTGCTGCCTGGGCCGCTGCGGCACACGGTGCCCACGCTGTGGTGAACCGCCAGTTCGAGCACGCGCAGCGCATGCAGCTCGGCGCCCGAAAGAAAGAACTCGAGCCGGTCGAGCGGCATCTCTGCAAACCGGGCGCCGCCCACCGCTTCGAGCTTGATGGTGATGGCGCTCTTGGCCTGGCGCGCAACCACGGGCATGGCGTGCGCAATTTCCGCCGGCACGGGCCCGATGCTCGCCTCTGCGATCTTGATGGGCCACAGCGTGACGGCATGGCCGGTGCGAAATTCGCAGGCCGTCTGCTCGCCCTTGATCATGCGACCGCGCAGGATGGTGTGGCGCGGCAGCTCGTAGCCGGCCTTCAGCGAGCCTTCGTTCAGGTTGCCGTCGATCTGCACCACGCCCATGGCCGGCAGCGGCGCAAGAAAGTTCGGGTACACCACTTCGAGCAGCCGCTGCGAGAAGCGCGGAAACTCCGCATCCATCTTCAGCTGGATGCGTGCCGTAAGAAAGCTGAAGCCTTCGAGCAGGCGCTCCACGTACGGATCGCTCACCTCGATGCCGCGCATGCCCAGTCGGCCGGCAATCTTGGGATAGCGCTGCGCGAACTCGGCACCGAGCTCGTGCATGTAGGTGAGTTCGCGGTTGTAGTAGTCGAGCAGCCGCGCGTCCATCAAAGCCCTCCCGTCGGGCGAAGGACCATGTGGCCGCTTTCGAGGTCGAGCTCTGAGCGCAGGATGAATTCGATGGGGTAAGGCACCGACCACAGCGTGCCGCGGATCTCGAGCGCGAGCAGGTTGTGGTGCTCCAGGTCGGTGGAGTCGGTGACGCAGCGCACGTCGATGCTGTCTTTCATGATGCGCGGCTCAAAGTCGATGATGGCCGCGCGAATGGCGGCCTCGACGTCGGCAAAGTCGACCTCCGACATGCGCCCGCCGGCCCAGCCGCGCACGCCGTAGTTCACGACCGAGCGCCGGGCGCGCGGCATGGCGTTGATGTTGTGGTCAGCGCCGAAGTTGGTGGTGTTGAGCAGCCACTGCAAGTCGCGCAGCACCGAATCGCGCAGCAGCTTGCCGCTCATCAGGAACGCGCCCGCGCGCTCTTGGCGGGTCTGCGGCTGCTTGTCGGTCAGGCGGTCGAGCAGCACCGGCTGCAGGCGGTCGCGTGCAACGCTTTCTTGCTGGTGATCGCCCTCGGCCTCCACGGGCAAGCGGCTGGCTGGCAGGAGTGAACTCACTGGGCAACACTCTCCGCGGCGGCAAACTCGACCAGGCGAATGTCGAGCAGCGAATGGTCGCCGGCTTCGCTGATCAGCGTGCGCTGGCCCACGCCGGCGTACTGCTCTTCACCGGCCAATTGCAGCCAGTCGGTACGGCGGCCCAGTGCCAGCCCGTCTTCCAGCGCCTCGAGCGCGCCGGGATAGCGCACCGGCACCAGGCCGTTGAGCCCGCGGCCGTCGTGCAGCACGATTTCGGCTGGCGCCCACAGCAGGTCGACCAGGTGCTGCGGACGCGAAAACTTGAGGCGCCGCACCGCCGACAGCGGCAGCCACGCGTAGCCCGAAGGCGTGAGCAGTTCGAGCACGGCGCCAATGCGCACGTCGCCGTCGCAAAGCCATGCGAACTCGATGCTTTGCACCGGCTCGCCGTCGAGGGCCTGCACGGCGCGCGAATCGGACCGGTCGACACAGCTCAGGGTGCCCTGCAAGGCGGGTGCCGCCTGGCGCGCGGTTTCGCGCAGGTCGGCCGCTTGCGCGGCCTGATCGGGCGGCAGCGCCGCGGCGGCAATCAGCCCCGCGACCCAGTCTGCATCGCCGGCAATGACGGCCGGCGCACGGCCGCCATTCCAGAATTCGGTTCGGTGGCGCTCGGCTGCCAGGGCCATCGCACAAGTGGCGCTGGCAGGAGCAAAAGAAGGATCGATCTTGGCGGCGAGCTTGAGCTGGTCTTCAGCCCGCTGCCATTCGCCGCGCAACGCAAGAAAGTGGCCGAGAGCAAGCCGCAGGCTGGCGTTCTGGGGCTGCGCGCGAATCTGCCGCTGTACCCATTCGGTGTGCTCGGCCACGGAGCGCTCGCCCAGCACTGCAAACCCATCGCCCATGAAACTTCCTCATTGACTCGCATGCGGCCGTGGGCCGCCGGTGAATATCTGCGGGTGACCGGAGCCCCGCGGCACGCCGCCATGCGGCGCGCGCGGGTTCGGTCAGGCAAAAAAACGGAAATCAGGCTTCCCGGTTTTCCTTGATGTTCCAGGCCAGAACGGTTTCGGCGCCCTTGCCGCCCTTGTCCGTCTGTTCCCAGTACTGCTGCTTCACCTTGGCGGCCTGGAAGGCAAATTGCACCAGCACCGCATCGCTGCCCTGCTCGGCCGTGTATTGCACCGAGGTGACCAGCACTTCTTCGAGCGTGACGCGGGTGTATTCGATCTGCGAGCCGCCGGCCTTGCACACCGACACTTCGACCTTGCTCAGGTGCTTGCCGCTTGCGCAGTTCTTCATGACGGACGGGGCCGCCTTGTCGATGCGCGCAAGAACCTGCAGGTCGTTGAAGCTTGCCTTGCCCACACCGCCGCCACCGCCGCTGACCATGTTTCCAGGCTGCGTCGCTCCCCATGCAAACGACTTGATATCCGTCCAGTCCTTATGGTTCGAGTCCTTGGATTCGCCGTTTGCGCCCTCGACGCGCATGAACATGTCTACTGCCATGATTAACCCCCAAAGTTATATATATGCCCGATTTCGGGACACCGTTGAACTAGCTGCTGTCCTTCTTGTTGGATGGCAGCTTCGAAACCAGCCGCAACGACACCGTCAGCCCTTCGAGCTGATAGTGCGGCCGGAGAAAAAACTTGGCGGCGTAGTAGCCCGGGTTGTCCTCGATGGCTTCCACCTGGACTTCAGCCGCCGCCAGCGGCTTCATTGCCTTCGTATCCTGGGACGACGTGCCTGGGCTGCCGTCCACGTAATTCATGATCCAGTCGTTGAGCCAGCGCTCCATGTCCTCGCGCTCGCGGAACGAACCGATCTTGTCGCGCACGATGCACTTCAGGTAGTGCGCGAAGCGGCAGCATGCAAACAGGTACGGCAGGCGCGCCGCCAGGTTGGCGTTGGCCGTGGCGTCGGCGTCGTAGTACTCGGCCGGCTGCTGCAGCGACTGCGCGCCGATGAAGGCCGCAAAGTCGGAGTTCTTGCGGTGCACCAGCGGCATGAAGCCGTTCTTGGCCAGCTCGGCCTCGCGCCGGTCGCTGATGGCGATCTCGGTCGGGCACTTCATGTCCACGCCGCCGTCGTCCGTCGGGAAGGTGTGGGTGGGCAGGTTCTCGACCGCGCCGCCCGATTCCACGCCGCGAATCGACGTGCACCAGCCGAACTGCTTGAACGAGCGGTTGATGTTCACGCCCATGGCATAGGCCGAGTTGGCCCATGTGTAGCGGTTGTGCAGGGCCGAATCGGTTTCTTCTTCAAACTCGAACTCGTCGACCGGATTGGTGCGCGCACCATACGGCAGGCGCGCAAGAAAGCGCGGCATGGCCAGGCCGATGTAGCGCGCGTCTTCCGATTCGCGCAGCGACCGCCATGCGGTGTGCTCGGTGTTCTGGAAGATCTTGGTCAGGTCGCGCGGGTTCGAAAGCTCTTGCCACGAATCCATCTGCATCACCGTGGGCGATGCGCCGGCAATGAAGGGACAGTGCGCGGCCGCGGCAATCTTGGCCATTTCGCCGAGCATTTCCACGTCGGGCGGGCTGTGGTCGAAGTGAAAGTCGCCGATGAGCGCGCCGAACGGCTCGCCGCCGAACTGGCCGTACTCCGCCTCGTAGATCTTCTTGAACAGCGGGCTCTGGTCCCAGCCGATGCCCTTGTGGCGCTTGAGCGAGCGCGCCACTTCGCGCTTGGATGCGCACATCACGCGGATCTTGAGCTGCTCGTCGGTCTCGGTGTTGTTGACCAGGTAGTGCAGGCCGCGCCATGCGCCTTCGAGCTGCTGGAAGTCTTCGTGGTGAAGGATCTGGTTGATCTGCTCGGAGAGCTTGCGGTCGATCTCGGTGATGATCGCCTGCACGGTGCGGTAGGCGTCGTTCGAGATGGTGACGGTGCTTTCGAGCGCCTGTACCGCCAGCGTCTTGACGGCGCTTTGCACCGCGTCGCGGGCCTGGTCGGTCTTGGGCTTGAACTCTCGCTGCAGCAGGTCGGAGAACTCGTTGGGTTCGAGCGCTTCGATGGTGGCGGCTTGTGCGCGCGCTGTCTGTTTGGGTGCGGTGCTCATGATGGACGTCCTGTCGGCTTGCGCTGCTTATTCGGAAGAGGTGCCGGGGCCGCCGGACTTCTCGTTTGCCGCTTCCACCGCCTTGGCAACGGCGGGATTGGGTGCGGACGCGAGCGACTTGAGCAGCTCCGGGTTCTGCAGCGCCTGGGCAATCAGCTGCTCGGCGCCGTTCTTGCCGTCCATGTAGGACAGCAGGTTGGAAAGCTCGGTGCGCGCTTCGAGCAGGTGCTGCAGCGCGCCCACCTGGCGTGCAATGCGCGCGGGCGAGAAGTCGTCCATGCTGTCGAAGGTGATGTCGACGTTCATCTGCCCTTCGCCCGTGAGCGTGTTCGGCACCTGGAAGGCCACGCGCGGCTTGACGGCCTTCATGCGGTCATCGAAGTTGTCGATGTCCACAGCCATGAAGTCGCGCTCCGCCAGGTCGGGCATCGGATCGACCTGCTTGCCCGCGAGATCGGCGATGACGCCCATCACGAAGGGCAACTGGATCTTGCGTTCGCTGCCGTAGATCTCGACGTCGTACTCGATCTGCACGCGCGGCGCGCGGTTGCGCGCAATGAACTTCTGACCACTGTTTCTGACACGGTTGTCTGCCATAAGCTTCCTCTTGAATCTCTATGCGTGTGGGTCGGAGTTGCCTCTGACCAATCTGACCTTGCGTTCTCGCGCTGCTTGTCGCCCTGCCACTTTTTTGTCGGCACTTCTATTCGGTGCCGGTACTCAGCGAGCGCCCCGCCAGGCTTTCGATCTTCTGCAAGCCCTCGGGTACGAGTTCTTCGATGATCTGGAAGAAGTTGAGGTCCAGCAGTCTTTGCGCTCTTCGGATGAGCATGGGTGCCGGGTGGCTGGGTTCGGTGCGCTCCATGTATTGGCACGCCTTTTCCAGCAACAGCTGCACATCATCACGATTCGATATTTCAATATCTTTAATGCCCGCTACGCGCTGGCCGCTCGCACCATTGGCAGCACTGGCAGAGCCTTGCCCCGGCGAGGTCGATGACCCGGTCTCGCTGCCTTGCGGAACTTCCGATGCTTCTGCCGGTGCCTGCTGGGCCTGCTCAGGCAGCAGCTGCACCACGGTACGAAGAGAACGTTCGAGCCTGGAAAAGTCGGGCGCCCAGCTTTGCCCCAGGGCCCGCTCCGAGGTCTCGCGAATTCGTTGCAACAGTTCCAGCGCCGCATGCAATGCCAGCACCGGCGGGGCCGACTTTTCCTGCGCACGGCGCGCCACTTCGCGCAGCCGGCCGATGCCGCCCGGGTAGTCGATCTGGTCGGCCTTGCTCGAATCGAGCAGCGCCTCGACCTGCCGCAGGCTCATCGACACGCCGGCGTCTTCGAGCAGGCGCGCATCGCGCACGCTGCGCCCCAATCCCTCGGCTTCGGCCAATGCGGCCAACGCGTTCATGCGCGGCAGCGGGTCTTCGAAACCATCATCGACCACGCGCGGATGCACGTCGTCCCAAAATTTTTGCAGCACGCCGTCGACCACTTGCAAGCCGTCGACATAGCCGGGCAGCCCGCGGCTCTCGGTCCACGCCAGCGTGAGCGGAACCAGTACGCGCAGGTCGAGCGTGCGTTGGCACAGTTGCTTTGCGATGCGCTCGACGCGAGCCCAGTCGGGCGGCTCGGCCGGAATGATGGTCGAGCCGAACTGCTGCTCCCGCTTTCCGGTCGTTGCCTGCTGCAACGCCATGAAATCGGGGTCGTATTCGAGGTCTTCGCCGCACGGAAGCGGGCCTTCAACAGGCGACTGCAGTAGTTCGATCTCGCTTGGCGGCAACGCCATCTCCCTTTTATTAACAACCATCAACAATGGTTATCTTGAGGGGAACGCGAAGCGCGGTCAACAGCAACACATTGCTACGTGCCGCCTATGAATTACAAAGGAGTACAACTCCTTTTAAAGCGTAGAAAGAACGATTACAGCAATCCGCGCCCACCAAGATTGCGCATCAACGCGCTTAACCCAAAAGTCCACCGCGGCGCCTGGTCCGAATGAACCACGCGATTCACGAGTGCGCCGAGTTCCGGCGCGGCGATGCGGACGCGATCGCCGACGACATGGGTGAATCCTTGCCCAGGACCATGACGGTCTTGTGTCGGCGCGAACATCGTGCCGAGAAACAACATGAGGCCGTCGGGGTAGTCGTGGTGCACGCCAATGGCTTGCGACACCAGGTCGAGCGGATCGCGACTGATCTTCGACAGCGAGCTCGAGCCTTCGAGCTTGAAGCCTTCAGGGCCCGTGACTTCGAGCGCAACCGTGATGCGGCGCACGTCGTCGATGCCGAAGTGCGCATCGAACAAGCGGATGAACGGGCCGATGGCGCAGGAAGCGTTGTTGTCCTTCGCCTTGCCGAGCAACAGTGCGCTGCGGCCTTCGAAGTCGCGCAGGTTGACGTCGTTGCCGAGCGCCGCGCCCAGCGTTTGGCCGCGGCTGTTCACGGCCAGTACGACTTCAGGCTCGGGGTTGTTCCACACCGACGCCGAGTGAATGCCGATGTCGGCACCGGTGCCCACCGAAGAGAGCACCGGAGCCTTGGTGAAGATCTCCGCGTCGGGGCCGATGCCCACTTCGAGGTACTGCGACCATGCGCCCTGCGCCAGCAGCACCTCTTTCACCTTTGCGGCCTCGGCAGAGCCCGGCACGATGCCCGCGAGGTTGTCGCCTAGCACACCGCCCAGCGCGGCGCGCGTGGCCTCGGCCCGCGATGCGTCGCCGCGCGCCTGCTCTTCGATTACGCGCTCGAGCAGGCTTTCGACGAAGGTCACGCCGCTGGCCTTGATCGCCTGCAGGTCGCAAGGTGCGAGCAGCCAGGGCTTGGATTCGTCGCGCGCCGTTGCATCGCTGTTGGCAATGGCCTCGTCGATCGAGGCGATGCGCGGCGCCTGGCCGCCCTGCAGCGCTCGCCGCACCGCCTCGGAGGGCGATTCTTTCGCTTCGAGCAGGTCGCTCATCGTGGGCGCGAGCTTGGAAAGGTCGTGCAGCCCGCCCTCATGGACGGCCACCAGCACCGGCCCGACGCCGGGTTGCCAGAGGCGGCCGACGAGCGTGGCACGCGCGGCGTCTTGCGGGAGGCTCGAGGAGGTGTCGAGGTTCAATGGCATGGGAGTTGTCTCTCTTGGGTTTGTCGGTAGATGGGTGATCGTAGCGCCATGCTTTGATGCAAGAATGCGGCGCGTCAGGCGCCGGGCTGCGTTTGAGACGCCGTGAAGGCAGCAACTGCCATTGCCCGTTCGCGCTTCGCCACACGTTATAAGAACTCGAGATGAACGCTGTCCTTCGCTTCCTCTCCTCGGCCGGTGCGGCTGCGGCAATCCTCCTGCTGCCCGGCTTGGCGGCGGCGGCCTATCCGTGCAACGGCTCGCCAGGCGAGCGGCGTGTGGGCATGGCAGGCGGCTCTCACGGCGTCGGCCCGTTCCCGCTCTGCGTTGCGGGCCCCGCGCCCGCGCCGAGCGCTCCACGCGACGCCTATGCCGCATCGGTCGACACCACGTCCTTCTATGACGCGGAGATGGAGCGGATGGTCCGCAGCATCAAGGCGCAGCACAACGCGGTCGTTACTGAAAAGGCGCGAATGGCCGCGATCGAAGAGAAGATGGCGCGCGATCCGGCGTTCAAGCGAATGTACTTGGGCGGGTGGGAGGTCTTCCGGGTCGATCCGAAGGCAAGGCCCGGCAAGACCTGCACCGCCGCCTGGAAGAAACAGGGCCAGCTGGTGAGCATCTCGGGGCCAAGCCCCCAACATGACGGCGGAATGCTGACCTTCTGGGGCGCGGATATTCCGCAGCCGGCGGATATCCAGACGATCACGGTCACGATGAAACAGTCGCGCTATCCGGCACAAACAGTGAAAGCGGTCAACTATTCAATGCCGGGGCTTCGGTTCGGAGCCATCGCGCTCACAGTGCCCGACATCGACAAGGCCATCGATACGATGCTCGATGTCGAGCATTTCGAACTGCTGATCGACGGCAGGACTGTTTCCAACATTGGATGGAACGGCGGGCATGACGCGCGCGAAAAACTGCGCCAGTGCGTTCATGCCGGATAGGCGTCCCGCGCGCTTCTCATGGAGCACGACTGACTACAGCCCTCGTCTCGGCGCTTTTTGCAGCAGTTCCGAAAGCTGTGCCTTCCACCACGTTGCCTGCCCTGTGGTTCCGTGCCCGGTCGTCCGGTCACTGGCGGGGATCAGGTAGTAGCTGCCATTCTTCACGCGCTTCATTTCACGTTCCATGATGCCGGTCTCGGGCGGGTTGCGTTCATCATCGGCTGCATTGATGGCAAGCACGGCAGCCTGAATGCGCTCCAGCCCGGGTGACGGGTTGTAGTCGGCGGACGCTTCCCATTGGTAGAGGATGTCGTTTGCGTCCGCGGCAAAAGGTGCACTCAGGCGCGTCTCCAGCAGCTTGTCGGCCTGGGCGCGCGTCGGCGCGGCCTTGTACATGGCAAGGTTGCCGCCGTTGGTGGCCGTGGCGAAGAACACGGAGGCAAACTGCGCGCTGCGAGGCTGGACGGTGTAGTTGCCGTTGTTCCACTCCGGATCCCTGCGGATGGACTCCGTCAGCAGCCGTCGCATCATCCAGTTGCGGCTCGACATCTCGGTGGGCTGGCACGCCATCGGCACGAGTGCGTCCATGGCGTTCGGGTACTTCACGCCCCACATCCACGCGTGCATGCCCCCATTGAATTGCCGACGATCGCCCGAAGGTGCTTGACGCCGAGGTGCTCGGTCACGAGCCGGTACTGCGCGTCCACCATGTCGTCGTAGTTGTAGCTGGGAAATTTGGCACGCAGGCCATCGGAGGGCCGGGCCGACTTGCCGGTTCCCAGACCGTCGGGAATGATGATGTAGTAGCGGGTGGCATCCAGCGGTTGGCCCACGCCGAACAGCTCGCCGGCAAATGCGGGCGTCAGCATGCTTGCCGCCGAGCCGGCGGTTCCATGCAGGATCAGCACCGGCTCGCCGCTGGGTGCGCCAATGGTGACGTAGTTCAGGCGCAGTTCCGGCATGACCTGGCCGGTGTGAAAGCGAAAGTCCTTCGCGATCCAGCTGCCCTCCTTGGGCGGCGGGTAGTCGGCGGCGCTGCTCGCCAACGCGAGCATCGCGAGGCAGGAGTACAAGGCGGCCCGCAGGGCGAACCGGTTGAACTGCGGATTGGCGGGCATGCGTTGTCTCCTGTGGTTTGAACGCAATTTACCGCGAAAGCCACCTCTGCCGCGCGATGGAGGCGGCGGCCGTCGCCGCCGCCCGGGCGAATTCAACCGGCCGTGTATGGCGTCTCGGGCACCTGCATGTGGAAGCTGGCATTGAGCATGTTCCACGAGCGAATGGCGCAGACCGCGAAAGTGAGGTCCGCGATCTGCGCATCGCTGAAGTGCCGCTTCACGGCCTCGAAGTCCGCGTCGCTGGGTGTGCGCTGCGGCACCGCATTGACGGCCTCCGCCCAGTTGAACGCGGCGCGCTCGGCTTCGCTGAAAAAGCGCGCCGCCTCGCGCCAACCGGCGACAGCGTTGACATGGCGCGGGTCCACGCCCTGCTTGATCAGGTCGGCCCAGTGCATGTCGATGCAGAAAGCGCAGCCGTTGATCTGGCTGATGCGCAAGTTCACCAATTCACGCAGGCGCTTGTCCAGCGTGCTGCCGGCGGCGTGGGAAAACTGTGCGCCGGCGCGTGCTGCGGCGGGCGCGAGGGCGTGGTAGTCGAGTCGGGCTGAGGACATTGTGAGCTCCTTGTAGCTTGAGGGTTGGGGAAACACCTCTTAGACGCGCGGGCACATTGTTTTGTGACAGGCGACGGCAATCTTGACGCAGGTCAAGAGTTTTTCCTGCGATCGCCCGGACATTGCCCCTTCGGATCGATCGCACGCGAGTGCGGCGATCCGATGGCTTTCCACAACTACAGACTCCACAAAAGAGACAAAGGAAAGGTTCTTGTCATGATCCCTCAGACCAGGGATGGCACGCCTTCGCGCGCAGCCATCGCAACCACCCCCACGTGGCCGCCACGGCCGCTACCAGCTCCACCCCCACCACTACAGCCCCGGGCAGATCGTTGCGCTGGGTGCAGCTCGCGCTGGGCATCGTCTGCATGGCGATGATCGCCAACGTGCAGTACGGCTGGACCCTGTTCGTCGCCCCGATGGAGGCCAAGCATCACTGGGGGCTGGGCGCGATCCAGATTGCCTTCTCGATCTTCGTCGTGGTGGAGACTTGGCTGGTACCCGTCGAAGGCTGGCTGGTCGATCGCTTCGGCCCGCGCCCTGTTGTAGCCGCGGGCGCCGTGCTCGCCGCACTGGGCTGGATTCTCAATGCCTATGCCGACGGGCTGGCCATGCTCTACACGGCCGCCGTGATCTCCGGCATTGGCGCCGGTTGCGTCTACGGCACCTGCGTCGGCAACGCGCTGAAGTGGTTTCCTGACAAGCGCGGCCTGGCCGCGGGGCTCACGGCGGCCGGGTTCGGTGCCGGCGCGGCGCTCACCGTGATCCCGATTGCGAACATGATCCAGAGCACGGGCTACGAACATACCTTCGTGTACTTCGGCATCCTCCAGGGAGCCTGCATCTTCGTGCTCGCGATGTTCATGGCAAAGCCCTTCGCCCCCAAGGGCGTGGCCGCGCAAACACGCCTGGTCATGACCAAGGTCGACTACACGCCTGCGCAGATGATGAAGACGCCCGTCTTCTGGCTCACCTACCTGCTGTTCGTGCTGGTGGCCGCCGGTGGACTGATGGCGACGGCAGAGATCGGCCCCATTGCGAAAGACTTTCACATCGACAAGTTGCCCATGCACTTTCTCGGCATGTCGATGCCGCTGCTGACCATGACGCTTGCCATCGACAACCTGGCGAACGGCTTCACCCGGCCGCTGTGCGGCTTCGTCTCGGACAGGATCGGCCGCGAGAACACGATGCTGCTGGTCTTCGTCGGCGAAGGGTTGGCGCTGCTCGGCTTGAAGCTGTACGGCCATGAACCTGCGGCCTTCATGACCTTTGCGGCGCTCGTGTTCCTGTTCTGGGGCGAGATCTACTCGATCTTTCCGGCATTGGTGGCCGACACCTTCGGCGGCAAGAATGCCGCGAGCAACGCCGGCACCATGTACACGGCCAAGGGCACCGCGTCGCTGTTCGTGCCGCTGGGCTCTGTACTCGCCGCGGGCGGCAACTGGGACCGCGTATTCCTGGTGGCTGCCGTCGTGTCGATCGGCGCCGGCATTGCAGCCAAGCTGCTCCTCGCGCCGATGCGCCGGAGGACGATCGAGGCGGGGAATGAGAGCTTGGGACGAAGGCGCTGATTGCTGTGCACCTTTGCGGTGAGAACGGCTACTTGCTTCTGCGGCAATCGCCAAGAGCGCTAAGCAGCGGCGCCGAGCAGCGCATCCGTGACGTCGTCCGCGAACCGATAGCGCTTCTCCCCGATCAGCACGATGTCCGAGCCGGTCGGGTCCGGCCGCGCAGGTGGCAGACCATGTGCGCACAAGGCCCTTGCGCAGCCGGCCCAGTCGCCGCCTTCGACCGGCTCGTTGAGCGATGCCCAGGACAGGCTGCCGCAAACGTTGTCGCCGAAGCCGTGCAGCGCCCGCCAATCGGCGCCATGCTCCAGCAGAAAGTGCGTGAGCGCCGCATCGCCACGAAAAACAGCGTGGTTGAGCGCTGAGGCGTCGATGTCGCCACCGCGAATCTCGATCGGCCAACCGCACGTCACCATCGCCTTGACCGCGGCAACGCACCCCTGCGCAGCGAGTTCGGGAAGCATGCGCAGCCGGGCATCGTCAAGAGCGTCGATCACGCCCGGATGGGCCTCCTGAATTGCGCGAGCTGTTTCCGTGTCGCCGCTCGCGCAGGCAGCCACAAAGGCTTCAGCCACTGCAAGCGGCTCACGGTCCGCGCCTGCACGCTCCAAGAGCGCGGCAACCTCGGCTTGCCCGAAGCGAAGCGCCAGTGTGCGGGCCGGAACGCCATCCGGTGTGCACGCGTCCGCCTTCGCGCCGGCCGCAAGCAGGGCTTGGACATGAGCAGGCGAACGGCGGCGGCGGATCGCCCACAGCAGCGGCGATCCCCAATCGGATGTCGGCGGACCCAGCGGTGGCTCGTTGGGATCGCCACCGTGATCGAGCAGCAGTTGCAATACGCTGGCGTCGTCGAGATCGAGCGCGCGATACATCGCGTTCGAACCGGTAATCCGCGCGCCGGCATCGAGCAGCAGCTTGGTGCACGCGGGCGCTTCGAGTGAGTGATAGAGAGACTCGCCGTCGTTCGGATCGGCACCGGCCTCGAGCAGAAGCCGGGTCAGCTCCGGATCGAAAGCCTTGCCCGCGGCGCCGTAGAGCGCCGACAGCCGCTCGGTGGCCGAAGGCGCCTCGAGCGAAGCCGGAGGCCAACGGTTGCCGACGGACTGGCCGGGCGACGCGCCGGCGGCCAGCAGGAAACTTGCGCAACTGCGCAACCGCTCCCGAAAGCCCGGCCGGCTCGCGAGTCCTGAATGGGTGACCGCCACCAGCGGAGGCAGGCGCAGCGCCCCACCTTCGCGGTGGACCCATGCGGGATCCTGCAATGTCGCGCGACGCAAGCCAGCCTCGTCCCCGACAGCACAAGCCAGGTACGGATCGTCGCCGGGCAGCGCGGGGTTCTCGATGAGCAACCGTTCGGCCACGGCGGGCCGGTGGGCGTTGTTGCCGCCAGCGACATCGCCGGCATAGACCATGGACAGCCATCGGCGCACCGCCAGGTTCGGATCGTCGGCGAGCGCGCGGCGCGCATGGACGAAGAGCTGCAGGTCGGCCCAAGAGGGAAAGCCATGCTCCCGCGCCAGACACGACTGTGCGTCGTGCAGGCGCAAGGACATGGCGAGCAGGTCCTTGTTCTCCTTGCCGCGAGCCGCAGGCAGAGATTCGCGGAATCGCTGCATCGCCGCGGCATCTTCACGACGATAAAGGGTGAGCAATTCCTTGGCCTGCTTCTTCAGCTGGCCAATGTCGGGACGAGGGGGAACGCGCTTCATGGACACCTCCGTGCATCAGATGCCGATGACCCGCAGTGTCGGCTGCACAAAAGGCGTGGATGGGAGATCGAGGCAAGTGGGTTCAACCCTTCCCGCGGGCCCGGGCGCGTCTTGCACGCGGGGAGATCATAAAACATGCTGGTGCGGCGCGGGACTTCTCGTGCCTGCCGCTGCAGCAGGCATTTCTTGTGTCGAACCCTGAGGTCACAGTCGGCAAAAAAAAGCCGGACGTCGAGCGTCCGATCCACATGAAAAGGCACGTATGGATTCGCCGCTAGGAACCGTCATCATCTACGCCAGGGACATGCAAAAGGCGGCTGCTTTCTATGCCCGCCATTTTGGTTTCGTGACAGATGGCGAGGTCGTCGAGGGCCTGATCGAGCTGAAGCATCCGGGCGGCGGCGCCGGCATGCTCATCCATCAGGCAGCCAAGTCCGTGAAGCTTGGGCAAGTGGGCGTAAAACTCAGTTTCCACGTGAAAGACGTGGCAGCCTTCGCCGCGCAAGCCAAGCTTGAAGGTCTGGTTTTCGGTACGGTGCACGAAGCCAACGGCTATGCGTTTGCGAATGCGAAGGACCTCGACAAGAACTCCATCAGCATCTCGAGCCGGGCCCATCGTGCTATTGCGGTTAAGGGGGCTGACGGCCATGCGCTGTCGTTCGCCCATCGTGCAGGAAGTGAGGCATGCGAACCTGGGGGACCTGCCCCGGGGCGGAGCCGGCAGAATCTACGGATGAGCGAAAAACCTCTTACCTATGCTGCCCGCGAAAGAATCGACGCGTTCAAGGAACTGGCGAACGAGTTCGTGCGGGAGGTTTTCGGCCTGCCTTGGGCATTGATGACGGACGAATCGACATTGTCCGATTTCAGTGGCTGCGGCCTGGACACTCAAGATAGCTTGGGAGAGTTGGACGACGAAGCGCAGCGGGCGTTCTGGGACAAGTGGGTTGTGGAGCGCGTTTGTGAACGCTATCGAATTGAACCGTTCCCCGTTTCCATCAGCATGGCGCAGCTCTTTGAGCGTATCCAACGCGCGGCTCCCATCAGCGGAAGGCAGACCTTAATAGCCGATTGAGGCCAGCACCGGACATAGCCCGGCGAGCTCAAATTAGATAGTAGAAACCTGCAAACAATAGCTCCTTTACCATGGCGCCCGACTTCGCCTTCCACTATCTCAGCTCGCCTCTTGGGGTGGGGCTCCTTCTCGCGATCCTTGGGCTGCCGACTGCCTTCGTTCGCGTCATCGCCAAGCGGTCGTTCCAGCGATTGGGGCTGCGGTTGATCGCTCAGGGCTACTGCGCGGTCATCGCTGCGAGTTTCGTGCTATCAGTGCTCGTGGTTCTCCCCGGCGGAGGCAGCATGGAAAGAGCCGAGTACGTGTTCATCTTGTCTCTCATCTTTGTGCTGCCGTTAGCGTCGTTTGTTGTGATGCCCATCTCCGTTGGCCTTGCTCGCGTGGGTGCAGCGACAGTTGCGCTAATGGCCGCAGCTGGGGTCATGTCGGCGCTCGCTCTTGGGGCCTTGAAAGCCGCATATCCTTCAAACGAATGGGGCCGCGCGCATCGCTTCGAAGCGTTTATCGACACCACCCTCGCAATCGGTGCCATCGCGACTGTCGTGTTCTGTGCTTTCGCTCTTGGCGCGCGACTGCCACTCTGGCGCTTCCCACCGCGCCTTCCTGAGGGATCAGAAACGACGTAGCCTCACGCGCGTCCTTCACTTTGCACACGGCGATGCCACAAAAGAACACCGTCATCGTGTCGCTTGACTTCGACTCCGCCAGCGAAGCACTAGAGTTGGTGGAGCAACTTGGACCATCGGCACAGTTCTACAAGGTCGGCCTTCAACTGCTGACCGCGGCGGGTCCGACCGTGGTCCGAACGCTGATCTCACGCGACAAGCAAATCTTTCTCGACTTGAAGCTCCACGAAATACCCGCGTCGGTGGCCGGTGCAGTCGCGGCGGCCGGCGCTTTGGGGGCGTCGATGGTCTCCGTTCATGCATCTGGAGGCTCTGCTGTGCTGCGGGCCGCAGTGGAAGCCGCTCGCCCATACCCCAAATTGAATGTGCTGGCACTGACAGTCATCACGAGCTTGCGAGACGAGGACCTCACGGAACTGGGCTTGAACTCTACGGTCCCAGAGCAAGTCGTTCGACTCGCCAAGCTGGCGACTGCGGCCGGCTGCCACGGGGTGGTCGCTTCAGCCCAGGAGGCGCTGCTGCTCCGTGGCCTCCTCCCGGCGGAAATGCTCATCGTTGCCCCTGGCACGCAACTGAAAACCGATGCAAAGAATGACCAGGCACGAGTGGCTACGCCTTTCGACGCGGTCCGTTGGGGTGCGAGCCACATCGTCGTCGGACGGTCCATCTCTCGCTCGGTGAGTCCGCCTCAGACGTTCGCGGTCATCCAGGCGCAGGTGGATGAAGGCGCATCGGGAACCGCGCCCGCCAAGCCAGATGCGCACTGATCCACACTTCAGTCACCCGGACCGGGGATTCACTTGACCTGGCCCCAGCGGCCGCCTTTACAAATACAGGTCTTCGTTCAAACCATAAGGTGATTCTTGAACTCGTCCGTTCGCTTTCTGAGTCCTGCACAAGCTGCTGCACGGCTGGGCGTCTCTGCGAAGGCCCTGCGGCTGTACGAGCAACGCGGCCTTGTTGTCCCAGTCCGCAATGCGGCCGGATGGCGATCCTATGGCCCGGCGGAAATGCAGCGCGGCACTGAGATCGTTGCCCTGCGCGCGCTCGGTCTCAGCCTTGCGCAGGTGGCGCGGGTGTTGAAGGGAGAGGCCGAGGATTTGGAGCCCATCCTCGCCGCCCATCAATCTGTGCTTGAAGCTGACATTCGTCAGCTCGCAGGCACCATCGAGAGAGTGCGAAGCTTGCGCGCCAATCTCGAGCGAGGCCAGAAACCGACGGTCGAAGAGCTGACGCGCTTAGGGGATTCGGCCACTGAGCTCAGCATTGGATTCGAACTTCCGTGGCCTTGGGGCGGCGAGCTATTCAACTTGCGTGAGATGCGGCCATTGAATTACATCGTCGGCCCTTTGGGCAGCGGTAAGACTCGGCTGGCGTTGAGGCTGGCCGAAGTCCTGCCGGCTGCGACATTCCTGGACCTCGAGCGGCGAGTTGGGGACGACCGCGCCTCCGCGCGGGTGGACGCTGACCCAACCCTCAGATTGCGGGTCAATCAGACCCTGGGTTGGCTCGCCGAGGACGGCGCTACCGTGTCGGACGCTTTGATTGCTTTGGTTGCTGGACTGGAAGCTGAAGGTCCGGCCATCCTGATCGTCGACATGGTGGAGCAAGGGCTGGATCCGGCGACACAAAAAGCCATGATCACTCATCTGCGTCGCCGCAGAGCTGATAAACGCCCGCTTTTCCTGCTCACGCGCTCCTGTGCGTTCCTGGACTTGGCCGCCGTTGGGGCTGACGAGGCCATCATCCTTTGCCCTGCCAATCACAGCCCGCCGACTTGGGTCGCACCATACCCGGGCGCTCCCGGCTACGAGGCAGTCGCCACCTGCTTGGCTCCACCCGAAATAAGGGCTCGCACGGAGGGTGTCGTCGCTTGGCGCCCTGAGCGTCTTGAAGGTCTCAAGAGCGCACCTGTGTCGTGAGGCTACATTCGGCCAGAATCGGTCTTTTGGCGCAGGAGCCAAACGACCGCTTCAGACTGGCTGCCGCCGTTCACCTTCGCCGACATCGTCGACGAAATCCGCAGTGCTTCAGCACACCTCGATGATCTGGCGCAGCAACCCTGATTCCTCAGCACTCGGCCCGACAAAGATCTCGACCTCGCCTGCCTCGAACAAGGGCTGCAGGTCCGGCCCGAGGTAGCGCAACTCGGCCGCCGGCAGTTCCAGGTTCACCGAGCCGGCAACCCCAGGCATCAATCGCAGCTTCGCGTAGCCCTTGAGTTCCAGCAACGGCCGCGTGACACGGCTTCGCTTGCCACGAATGAACAGGAAGACTGTTTCTTCAGCCTCGCGCGCGCCAACGTTGCGCAGTTTGACGCTGATCTTCAGCGTGTCCTGCTCGCACACGCGGCGCGGCTCGGCCTGAAGCTCTTCGTAGATAAACCGGCCGTAGGTCAAGCCGTGGCCGAAGGCATACAGCGGCGTGTTTTCGACGTCCTGGTACTTGCTCGTGAAGTAGTCGGCAGGGTTGATCGGCCGGCCGGTGGGACGCTGGCCAAAGTAGATAGGCACCTGCCCGACGGCACGCGGCCAGCTCATCGGCGTGCGACCGCCAGGCGACGCCCGGCCCGTGACCACGTCGGCGATCGCATGGCCGGCTTCGATGCCGATGAACCACGCAGCCAGGAGCGCATCGGCGTGCTGGGCCAGCCAGGGGATGACCAGCGGGCGGCCCGAGAACAAGATCGCGATGACGGGTATGCCGAGCGCGTGTGCGCGTGCCGTTACCGCTTCTGCCAGGGCCTGTTGCAGGCCGGGAAGCGCGGGCGTCGCGCGGCTCGCCGCCTCGCCGCTCATCGTGGCACGCTCGCCCAGGCACAGCAGGATGGCGTCGGCGCCGTCGCAGAGCGCAATGGCAGCTTCGATGCCGCTGTCGTCACCACCTTCGATGGCGACGCCGGGTGCATGGCGAATGTCGGTGTGCGGAAGCGCGGCCCGCAAGCCGGCAAGCACGCTGACGGTCGGCTCGTGTTCGCCGGCACCCCACCACGGGCCTTTCATCTCGGTGCTTGCGTCGGCCAGCGGACCGATGACGCACAGTGCCTTCGGTGCAGCAAGCAAGGGGAGAGTGTCCCGCTCGTTCTTCAGCATGACGATGGCCTTGCGGCCAGCGTCTCGCGACAGCGTGTGCCGCTCGGCGACAACCGCCGCAGGCTCCGGTGTCGCGCCGCGGCGGTAGGGGTCGTCGAACAGGCCGAGCTGCTCCTTGAGCCGCAACACGCGGCGCACACTCGCGTCGATCTCTTCGATGGTCACCCGTCCCTGCTCGAGCGCGATCGGCAGGCCCTTGCGATACGCGTCGGCCATCATGTCGATGTCGACGCCGGCCTTCAGCGCCAGTACCGCGGCATCGACGAGATCGGCCGCGACGCCGTGCTTGATCAATTCCGCGATCGCGTTGTAGTCGCTGACGATGACGCCGTCCCAGCCCATCTCGCCGCGCAGCCAGTCGCGCAGCAAGGGGATGTGCGCCGTCATCGGCACGCCGTTGAGATCGGTGAAGGCGGGCATCAGCGTCGCAACGCCGGCGCGCACCGCTGCTGCGAAGCCCGGCAGATGCACCTCGCGCAAGGTGCGCTCCGAGATGTCCACGGCGGCGTACTCCCGCCCCGCGTTGACTGCGCCGTACGCGACGAAATGCTTGGCGCAAGCGGCCAGCGATTCGGCCGATGACAGGTCGGCCCCCTGGAAGCCGCGCACCTTCGCCTGTGCGATGCGTGCGTTCAGCCAGGGGTCTTCGCCGGGTCCTTCCGCGGTCCGGCCCCAGCGTGGATCGCGCGATACGTCGAGCATCGGCGCGAAAGTCATCGCCAGGCCGTCGGCAGCGCCTTCGCGCGCGGCCTCGCGCGCCGTTCGCTCCCAGAGGTCTTCGTCGAAGGTGCCGGCCTCGGCAAGCGGAATCGGGAAGAGCGTGCGATGGCCGTGAATGATGTCCAGGCCGATCAGCAGTGGAATGCCAAGCCGTGACTTCTCGACGGCCAGCCGCTGCATTTCGTGCGTGGGACCGGCGCCGACCATGTTCAGCAGATTGCCGACGGTGCCGTCGATGATGGACTGCGTGGAGTCTCCCGCGAGCACCGGCCCGGTGACCGTGTAGCTGGAGGCAGTCATCGTCAGTTGACCCAGCTTTTCGGCTAGCGTCATCCGGGCCATGAGGGTGTCGATGCGGCTCATCAGGGATTTCGAATAGAACCCAGGGGCCTTAATGATGGCATGCTGCGGGCGGAGAGTGCTCGGCCGCGTTGCGCTGCCGACAATTCGGTGAAACCAAACGTGTTACCGAGACGACAACGAAAGGAGCCGTTCGTGCTGAAGGATGACAGGAACCCGAGGGCACTGGCAGCCCTGCCCGATGAAGCCTTGATCGACGCCGTGCAGAGGCAGACCTTCCGCTATTTCTGGGACGGTGCGGATGCCGCCAGTGGCTTGGCGCTCGACCGCCGCACGCTCGTCGGCGCCACGGGCGAAGACCTGGCGGACGAGAGGGTCGCAATCGGCGGCACGGGCTTCGGCATCATGGCCTTGATCGTCGCGGTGGAGCGCGGCTGGGTCACGCGGGACGCAGCGCTGGAGCGCCTGGGGCGCATGCGGGACGCGCTCTTGCGCGCCAAGCGCTACCACGGCGCCTTCCCGCACTTCATGGACGGGGCGAGTGGCGCGACGATCCCGATGAGCCCCAAGGACGACGCGGGCGATCTCGTCGAAACCTCGTTCCTTTGCATGGGCCTGCTGTGTGCGCGCCAGTATTTCAGCGAGGACACGGCCATGGCGCGCCGGTTGCGCGATGACATCGACACGCTGTGGCACGAGGTCGAATGGAACTGGTTTACCCAGGGCGGACAGGATGTGCTGTATTGGCACTGGAGCCCTAACCACGGCTGGGCCATGAACCATCAGGTGCACGGCTGGAACGAGTGCCTCATCACCTACTTTCTGGCGGCGGCCGCGCCACGCCATGCGATCGATCCGAAGGTCTACCACCGCGGCTACGCCTCCGGCCCCGACTTCCTCAACGGCCACTCGTATCACGGCATCGAACTGCCGCTGGGCCCGCCGAACGCCGGCCCGCTGTTCTTTGCGCACTACTCGTTCTGCGGCCTCGATCCACGCGGCCTGAAGGATCGCTATGCCGACTACTGGGATCTGAACAGCCGCCACGTGCAGATCAACCGCGCCCACTGCGTTGCCAATCCTCGGGGCTATGCGGGCTACGGCGAATCGTGCTGGGGACTGACCGCGAGCGACGACCCCGACGGCTACCTTGCGCACGATCCGAACAACGACAACGGCACCATCTCGCCGACGGCCGCACTGGCCAGCCTGCCGTACGCGCCGGCCGAGGTCATGCGGGTGCTGCGGCATTTCCTCACCGCGCATGGCGAGCGGGTGTGGAGAGACTACGGCTTCGTCGATGCGTTCTGCGAGCAGCGAGGATGGTTCGCAGACACCTATCTTGCGATCGACCAGGGGCCGATCGTCGTGATGATGGAGAACCATCGCACGGGCCTTTTGTGGAAACTGTTCATGAGCGTGCCTGAAGTGCAGGCCGGGCTGCGGCGCCTGGACTTCAGCAGCCCGCATCTCGTGCCGCCGGAAGCATGAAGTCCAGGGCGTCGAGCCTGCAAGACCCGGCTTTCGAGTCCTGGCTCGAAACACAGCTGCGCCATTCGGCGGCGGCGATGCTGACCAGCATCTCGCCGGTGTCGATCGTCAAGCATCGCCCGGGCTTCGGCCAGACCATACGCCCGCTTGCCGGCGCCATCGTCGCCTCGCCCATCCTCGCCGACTACAACCCGGACCCCGACTACTTCTTTCATTGGTTCCGCGATTCCGCGGTCGTCATCGATGCACTGCGCCTGCTCTACGCCGAAGGGCGCGTCGGCGATGAAGCCCTGCAGCACCTGCGCGACTTCACTCGCTTCAGCCTCGACTTGAACCGGCTCGACGGCCGCGCGGCTGCCGCGGTGGAGGACCGCAGCGCGTGCGTGGCCCCCGAGCTCCTGCAGTACCTGCGCGAGGACCATGACCTTGCGAAAGCTTTCGGCGACCTGGTGACCGCCGAGACACGGGTGAACCCCGACGGCACGCTCGACGTCTGCCGATGGAATCGCCCCCAGCATGACGGCGCGCCGCTGCGCGCGCTGGCCCTGCTGCGCTGGGCAGCCGGCGGGCACCTCGACGCGCCGCTGCTGGCGGAGGTTTCCAAGCTGATCCGCTTCGATCTCGACTTCACGCTGCGTTATTGGCGCGAGCCGTCATACGACATCTGGGAGGAAGAACTCGGCCACCACTACTACACACTGCGCGTTGCAGGGGCCGCGTTGACCGAAGGCGCGGCATGGCTGGAGGGCTTGGGCGACACGGCGCTGGCGCAGCGCTGCCGGGATGAGTCGCAGGCCGTGCTGCGGCTGCTCGACGACTACTGGGTCGATGAACGGGACGGCGCGGCGCACGGCTACTACCGCTCACGCGCACTGGTGGATGGGCGGCCCGGTCCGAAGGCGCTGGACATCGCGGTGATCCTGTCGGCGATCCACAGCTCCGGCACCGGGGACGCACACGGACCGTCCGACCCGCGCATGCAGGACACGCTGGTGCGCCTGGACGCGCTGTTCGATGCGGCCTATCCGATCAACCATGGCCGGGGCGCAGGCCGCGGTGCGGCAATGGGTCGCTACGGCGGCGACGTGTACTACTCGGGCGGCGCGTACTACTTCTCGACCCTCGGCGCCGCCGAGTTCTGTTTCCGCGCCGCGGCGGCGATGGGCGGCGATGCACGCCATTGGAACGAGTGGATGGGGCGCGGTGACGCCTACCTCGCCACCGTGCGCGCGTACACGCCCGCCGGCGGCGATCTGTCGGAACAGTTCGACCAACGCAGCGGCGCGCAGACCTCTGCGAAGCAACTGGCATGGAGCCACGCCGCGTTCATTTCGTGCGTCTCGGCGCGTCGCATCGCGGCCGCTGCCTGCGAGGCGTCGCAGTAGGCAATGAGCGCGAGGCCGGAGAACCGCGTCGAGCCGGCCGCAAGGACCGGCTTCTTCCGCCAGGTCAGCGAGCTGCTCGGCGCCTTGCGCGTGTCCCCGGTCGCGAGGACGCTTGTCGCGCTGATGGCCGCGATCGTCGTGGTCGTCGCGCTCACGGCGTATGGGCAGATCGAGCTCAACAGCTGGAACAAGCCGTTCTACGATGCAATCTCGCGTCGCGACCTGAACGAATTCGTGGTGCAGGTCGGCGTCTTCGCGATCATTGCGGGTGTGCTGCTGGTCTTGAATGTCGCGCAGAGATGGCTGGGCGAAACCTTGCAACTGAAGCTGCGCGAGGCCGTGGTCAAGGACCTGGTAGGGCTGTGGCTGCAGCCCCGCCGTGCGTTCTGGCTCCAGGCCAGCGGACCGATGGGGGCCCACCCCGACCAGCGCATGCACGACGACACGCTGAAGCTGTGCGATCTGTCGGTCGCCCTCGGCGTAGGTCTGTTGCAGGCAGCGATGCTGTTCGGCAGCTTTGCGAGTGTGCTGTGGGTCCTCTCCAAGGACTTCAGTCTCTTTTTCGATGGCAGGGACCACGTGCTGCCGGGCTTCATGCTGTGGGCGGCCATCGCTTATGCGATCGCCGGGTCGCTGGTCACTTACTGGGTCGGCAACGGCCTGATCGCGCGCAACGCCGAGCGCTACGCGCGTGAAGGCGAACTGCGCTTTTCGCTGACGCGCATCAACGAGCATCTCGACGGCATCTCCCTGGCGGGCGGCGAGGCCGACGAGAAGCGCCGCGTCGCCATGCATTTCGGTGACGTCTTGCGCGCTACCTCTCGCGTGGTGCTCGGCCTGACCAACCTGACCTGGGTCACCGCAGGCTTCGGCTGGGTCACCATCATCGCGCCGACGCTGGTGGCCGCACCCCTCTACTTCTCCGGAAAGGTTTCGTTCGGTGGCCTGATGATGGCCGCCGCGGCCTTCACGCAGGCTCAGTCGTCGCTGCGCTGGTTTGTCGACAACTTCAGCATCATTGCCGACTGGCGCGCCACGCTGCTGCGAGTCGCCGACCTGCGCCGGATGCTGGCGTCCGATCTGGAGGCACAGGCAGGCGGCAGCCGCATCGCCTATGAGGAGGGCGAAGCCGAGGCGCTCGCGATCGAATCGCTCGAGGTTCGCTCCTGGAGCGGCCACGACCGGCTGGACGCCCCGGAGCTCGTTGTGCACCGCGGCCAACGCGTCTTGATACTCGGCACACCGGGCACCGAGAAGACCTTGCTGTTCCGGGCGCTCGCGGGCCTTTGGCCCTGGGGCTCCGGCACCGTACGCCGGCCTGCCGGCGAAGCGATCCACTACATGCCGCGCGGCACGCCCTACATTCCCCGCGGCACGCTGGCCGAGGTGCTGTCGTATGCGATGGAACCGTCGAGCTACCCCAGAGAAGCCATGGTGGCCGCACTGGCGAGTGTGGGCCTCCAGCGCCTGGAACCCTTGCTGAACAAGACAGCTCGCTGGGAACGTGAGCTCAGCATGGACGAGCAGTTGCGCCTGGGCTTCGCCCGGGTGGCGCTGCAGGCACCGCCCTGGCTGGTGATGGACGAAGCCTTCGGCGCGTTCGACGACGACACGCTCGAACTCATCATCGATGTTCTGGGCAAGCTCACGCACACGGGCGTTGTCCACATAGGCTCGGCCGGACAAGCGCACGACCGGCTGTTCACGCAGGTGGTGCATCTGGTCAAGGCACCCAACGCCGTGCCCGAGGAGCAGCTACCATGAGACGCCCCGAGTCGACCTTCAGTCGTGCGCGTCGCGCCCTCATGCGGCTGATTCCTGCGCTGCCCGCGTGGGCCTGGGCCGCGGATTTCGGCTTCCGGCCACCGCGCGATCCTGAGGATGCCACCGCGGCGGACCTGATGCGCGACCTGGCCCAGCGCATCCTGCCTGTGTACCAGGAGGCGGACACCGACGTCTTTCTGGCCAACCTGGCCGCCCTGCAGATCGTCAGCGGTGCCTATCGTGCAGCCTCCGACAGCAGCGCGTCACTTCGCAGCCGCCGCAAAGGCAAGCCGTTCGACGACCTGGTCCAGCGTGCGATCCTCGACGGTATCTATGCGCGTGCGCGCGCACTCGAAGCGGACGCGCGTCTCGGCTTTGCCGAAGCCTTCGCGCGCGCGTTTCAGGAACTGGTGTCGCCGCTCGACAACGCGCAAGCCCAGGCCATCATGGCGCGGCTCGAGATCCCGGCGGCCGTGTACAGAGAGCCGCTGCGCCAAGCTTTCGATCTGTGGCGCGCGAAGGGCAGCCTCCCGCAGGCCGATGCGCTGGCGCTCGTGCGAACCTGGCATTCGTACCAGTCGCGCCGCAGCTTCGCTGCGCTGCTGCCCGAATTGCTCGCGGCGGAAAACCGCGCCCGCTACGTGGCGGAGACCGACCTCAGGATTCCGGTGCGCGGCGGTGTCATCTTCGCGAGCCTGGTTCGGCCCGGCCGCACGAGCGATGCTCTGCCGACGCTGCTGCGCTTCACGCTCGATCCTGCCGAGGACGACGCCCATCGCAGCGCCGTCAAGGGCTACGTCGGCGTCACGGCGTACGTGCGCGGACGCATGCCCGACGGCACGGGCGCCGTGTGGCCGTTCATCCGCGACGGCGAAGACGCCGCCGCCGTCATCGACTGGATTGCCCAGCAGCCGTGGAGCGACGGCCGCGTCTGCATGCTCGGCGACGGCTACTCCGGCTACGCCGCCTGGGCCGCCGCCCGCTTGAGACCGGCCGCCCTCAAGGCCATCGCCACCATCGCGCCGATGGCGCCGGGCATCGACTTTCCGAAGGCCGGGCAAATCTTTCGCAACGCCATGGTCCGCTGGGCACAGGAGCATGCGAATGCCGAGCCGCTGCGGGCCGGCCCAGACGCCAACCCGGACGCGACATGGCAGGCACTCGACGCGCGGTGGTATCGAGGCAATCGCCCTTACTGGGACATCGACCGCGTCCTTATCGGCAAGCGCAGCAGGCTGATCCGCACCTGGCTGACGCACCCCAGCCACGATCGCTACTGGCAGAAGTTCCTGCCGTCGGCGCAGCAGTTTGCGCGCATCGACATCCCGGTGCTCAGCTTTGCCGGCTACTACGGCGCCGACGCCGGCGCGCTCTACTTCCACCAAGAGCATCTTCGCAACCGGCCGCAGGCCGACACGACGCTGCTGCTCGGCCCCTACGACGCGGCCTCGATCCGGCTCGGCACGGCGCCGATGCTGCGTGGCTACACGCTGGACCCCGCCGCACGCGTCGACCTGCCCGAGCTGCGCTTGCAATGGTTCGACCACATCCTGAAGGGCGCGAACAGGCCTTCTCTGCTGATGGACCGCGTCAACTACCAGGTGATGGGCGCGGACCAGTGGCGCCATGTGCCGGCGCTGGACGCGCCGAAGCGCACCCCGCTACGCCTTTACCTCGACACCCGCGAGCGCGACGAACCGCGCCGCCTGTTGCCGACGGCGTCCGAAGGCGGTGGCAACGCGCGGCTTTCGATCGATCTGGCCGATCGGCGTGACGTGCGCATCCCGTGGCCGGACGCGCTGCGCGCAAACCAACTGCCGACGCGCAACAGTATCAGCTTTGCCAGTGATCCGCTCCTGGAGGACACCGAGATCGTCGGTAGCCTGCGCGGCGTGTTCGACATCACGCCCTCGCGCCAGGACGTGGACTTCAACGTCTCGGTGTACGAGCAGACGGCAAGCGGCGAATACCGGCTGCTGTTCGATCCCTACGACTTCCGCGCCAGCTACGCAGCCAATCGCGTGCGCCGCAGGCTTCTGCGGGCTGGCGAACGTCAGCTGCTTGCGTTCACCGCCGAACGCGTGACGGCGTGCAGGCTGGCGGCAGGCAGCCGCATCGTGCTGCTGATTGGCCTCAACAGGCGCGCCGACCGGCAGGTCAACTACGGCAGCGGCAAGGACGTGAATTCGGAAACCATCGCCGACGCGAATTGGCCCGTGCGCGTGCGTTGGCACGCGCGCAGCTACGTCGAGATATAGACCGGCAAGCCTTGATTGCCCATCGTGCGTCGGGGCCCTTGTCGCTCGCGGTGCCGATAACGACGCCTTCGCAAGGCGCCAGCACCAGAGGCCCCTGGATGAACTCGGCGCGCGCAGGATCGGTCGATGCCAGCACGATCGGCTGGCGCGGCATCAACGCCGGCGAGATCGGCGCCGGGCTGGCGCCGAAGTTGAGCAGCACCACCAGCCGCTGTCCTTCGCCGTTGCGCGCATAGGCGAGCACCTCGCCCTCGGTGTCAAGCGCTTCATAGTTGCCCCGGTTCAGCGCAGGCTGCCTGCGGCGCAACGCAATGAGGCGGCGGTAGAGCGTCAGCATCGACCCTGCGTCGCGTGATTGCGCTTCCACATTGTTCGTGGGCCAATCGGACGCCAGGCGCAGCCACGGCGTACCGGTCGTGAAGCCCGCGTGCTCTTCGGCGCTCCACTGCATGGGTGTTCGCTCCGGGTCGCGGCCCAGGCCCATGCCGGGCTTGTTCTTCTCGAACGGGTCCTGCACTTCATCGGCGGGAATGGGAACGTCCGTCATGCCGATCTCGTCGCCGTAGTAGAGCGTTGGCGTGCCGCGCAGCGTGAGCAGCAGCATGGCCGCGAGCCGCGCCATCTGTGGCCCGACGCGGCTCGCAATGCGGGATCTGTCGTGGTTGCCCAGCACCCAGTTCGGCTGGGCACCCGCGGGCAGGGCGGCTTCGTAGTCGCGCACGAAGCGGTCGATGCGCGCCGCCTGCCACTCGGTCGCAATCAGCTGAAAGTTGAAGGGCAGCTGCACGCCTTCGAGCACACCTTCGGCGTTGAGTCCGTAGTAGGCGACCAGCCGCGTGAGCGGCAGGTAGAGCTCGCCAATCAGCACGCGCGACGAGCGTGTGTCGCTGAACGCGTCGACCACCCGGCGCATCTCGGCCACGATGGGCTGCACCTCCGGCAGGTCCGTGTTGTAGAGCATCAACCAGCGAAAGAACGGGTCTTGGCCCTCCACGAAGTCCGGATTCGGCGGGTTGTCGCGGAACTCCGCGTCCTTGATGATTTGAGAGAGCACGTCGACGCGGAATCCATCGACGCCGCGCCGAAGCCAGAAGCGCAGCACGTCGTACATCGCGGCTCGCACTTCGGGGTTGCGCCAATTGAGGTCGGGCTGCTCCTTCAGGAACGAATGGGCGTAGTACTGGCCGGTGGCCGGATCGAAGGTCCAGGCCGGGCCGCCGAAATTGCTGAGCCAGTTGTTGGGCGGCCCGCCGCCCGGCGCCGGGTCGCGCCAGATGTACCAGTCGCGCCGCGGATCGCTGCGTGCGCTGCGGCTCTGCACGAACCACGGATGGCGGTCCGAGGTGTGGTTGGGCACGAAGTCCAGGATGATCTTGAGCTCGCTCGCGTGCGCCTCCTGCACCAGCGCATCGAAGCCCTCCAGCGTGCCGAAGCGCGGATCGACGTCGCAAAAATCGGAGATGTCGTACCCGAAGTCAGCCATCGGCGAGGGATAGATCGGCGAGATCCAGACCGCATCCACGCCGAGCGAGACCAGATGATCCAGCCGGGCGCGAATTCCCCCAAGTCTCCGACGCCATCGCCGTTGCTGTCCTGGAACGAACGCGGATAGACCTGATAGACGATTCCGCACTTCCACCAATCGTCGGCTGACATCTTGATCCCCTCATGGTCGGTTTCGAGCGGGTTTATTGTCTCTAGAAAGTGAGCCGGGGGTCACGAGCGCTCGACCACGCCAACCAGCACCGTGTCGGCCTTCTTGATCGCGTCGTCTGCCTGCTGCGACATGGACCGCGCAAGATTCGACGTGGCCACCCTCATCTGCTCAAGTTGATCGGAGCGCGACTGCCAGCTATTCCTGCCTTCGATCACCAGCCGGCTGGCACAGACGAAGACCACGAAGGCGGTCGTGCGGAAGGCGATGAAACTGCCCCATTGCTTTCATCGTCCTTTCATTTTTTCAAGCAAGGTTGTTTGCGGCGGCAATGGTCTTGGGCTCCAGGAAGGCCTCCATGCCAAAGACGCCAAACTCCCTGCCGATGCCCGACTGCTTGACGCCGCCGAACGGTGCGCTCAACTCGGGGACGATGCGGTTGACCAGCACGGTGCCGGCGCGCAGTTGCGAAGCCACGCGCAGAGCGCGCTCCGGCTGCGACGAGAACACGTACGCCTGCAAGCCGTATGCGGAGTCGTTCGCGATGGCAATGGCTTCGTCGTCGTCGCCATAGCCGATCACCGAGAGCACCGGGCCGAAGATCTCCTGGCGCGCGATGTCCATGTGGTTGTGCACACCGGCAAACACGGTGGGCTGCACGAACCAGCCTCTGCCAAGGCCGTTCGGGCGGCCTTCGCCGCCGGCCACGAGCATTGCGCCCTGCGCGAGCCCGCGGCGAATGAAATGCTGCACGCGCTCGAACTGCGCCTTGCTCGCGAGCGGCCCGATGGCCGTGGCAGGGTCGCGCGGGTCGCCCACGCGCATGGCGGCCACGGCTGCCTGCAAGTGTTCGATGGCCTCGGCCATGTGCACGTGCGGAACCAGCAGACGGGTGCCGGCCACGCAAGCCTGTCCGTTGTTCATGAAAGCGGCATTCAGCGCCATGGGCAGCACCGCCGCCAGGTCGGCGTCGTCGAGCACTACGGTGGCCGACTTGCCCGAAAGCGCGAGGCTCACGCGCTTCATGGTGTCTACCCCCGCGCGCGCAATCAGCTTTCCGGTCTGCGTGGACCCGGTGAACGAGATTTTCGCGATGTCCGGGCTGGTGGAAATCTCGTCGCCCACGTCGTTGCCGCGCCCGAGCAGCACGTTGAAGACGCCGGCCGGCAAGCCCGCGTCATGCAGCGCCTCGGTGACGACCTGCGCCTGCAACGGGCCCAGCTCGCTCGGCTTGATGACCGAGGCGCAGCCCGCGGCAACGGCCGATGCCAGCTTGCTGCAGATGCTTCCGGCGGCGGCGTTCCAGGGTGCGATGAGGCCGGCAACGCCGACCGGCTCCATCACCACGATGGCCTCGCCCAGGCGGCGCTCGAAGGCGTAGTCGCGCAGCGCCTGCGCCGTAGTGGCAAAGCACTGCGACGCGTAGTTGCTCACCCACTGCGCACGGGCGAGCGGGCCACCGTACTCCTCGATGGTGGCATCGCGGATCTGATCCGTGCGCGCCAGCACGGCGGCTTCGAGCTGCCTGAGCATCTCGATGCGCTGCGCCTTGGTGCTGGCCGCAAGCACGGGCTGCGCGCGGTTCGCGGCGGCAATCGCGCGCTTCGCATCCTCGCGGTTCGCGAGCGTCACGGTGCCGATGGTTTGCTCGGTTGCCGGGTTGGCGATCTCCAACCGCTCGCTGCCCTGCACGGGCACGAAGGCGCCGTCGATGTATGCGCGGTCGATGCTCCACATGGGGTCCGCTCCTTCACCCGCGCGCCGCGTCGATCACGGCCTTGGCAAAGGCTTCGGGCGCTTCCTGCGGCAGGTTGTGGCCGATGCCGCCGCTGACCAGCCGATGCTCGTAGCGGCCCGAGAACTTGCTCGCATAGGCGCTCGGCTGCGGATGCGGCGCGCCGTTGGCATCGCCTTCGAGTGTGATTGTCGGCACGCCGATCACCGGTGCCTTGGCCAGCCGGTCCTCGAGCGCTTGGTACTTGGCCTCGCCATCGGCCAGGCCAAGGCGCCAGCGGTAGTTGTGGACGGTGATCGCCACGTGGTCGGGGTTCTCGAACGCCACGGCGCTGCGCTCGAACGTGGCCGCATCGAAGTTCCACTTCGGCGATGCAAGCTGCCAGATGAGCTTGGCGAAGTCGTGGCGGTTCTTCTCGTAGCCCGCGCGGCCGCGCTCGGTTGCAAAGTAGTACTGGTACCACCACTGCAGCTCGGCCTCGGGCGGCAGCGGGTTCTTGCCGGCCGCCTGGCTGCCGATGAGATAGCCGCTCACCGACACCAGCGCCTTCACACGCTCCGGCCACAGCGCGGCCATGATGCACGCCGTGCGCGCGCCCCAGTCGCAACCCGCCACCGTGGCGGTCTTGATCTTCACGGCGTCCATCAGCGCAATGATGTCGACGGCGACGACCGATTGCTGCCCGTTGCGCGGTGTGTCCGCCGAGAGAAAGCGCGTGGTGCCGTAGCCGCGCAGATACGGCACGATCACACGGAAGCCCGCGGCGGCAAGCTGCGGTGCAACGTCCACGAACATGTGGATGTCGTAAGGCCAACCGTGCAGCAGGATCACCGGCGCTCCGTTGGCCGGCCCGGCTTCGTAGTAGCCGATGTTGAGGCTGCCGGCTTCGATGCTCTTGAGTGGCTCGAGCCGCCTGGCGCTGCCCGCGGCCGTGGACTGGGCGAAAGCGGGCACCATCGAAGTCAGCTGCACGGCGGCCATGCCGAACGCGGCCTTGGCAAGAAAAGAGCGGCGGGGCAGCTGGAGCGAAGCGGTCATTTGAAATTCCTTTCAGGGGTAGGTGATGGCAATCTGGAAGAGGGTTTGTCAGCCGGATCGATGCGCATCTCCCAACTGATGAAAGCGATTGTTCGGCGCTGAGGTCGCGGTGCGAGTGGCTTTCGTATGCCTCTGTATCCACGCCGGTTTTGCCAACAATAAATTTCAAACCGCCGCAACCGGGCGAGGAGTGATGCGCCACTCGTTCGCAAGGTAATGTCGCAAATCCCTCCGTAGACACACAGGCATACAGAGAACGCCTGCCGGGCTGCATGCGCTCCTAGACTCGACGCGGCCGGCTATCCAGCCGACCTTTTATTCAACGTCGAACAAGGAAAAAATCGTCATGACAAAGTTCTCCCGCCGCATCGGCATGGCCCTGATCGCCGGCGCTGCAGGCCTGGTCGTACTCGTGCCACTTCAGTCCCTTGCGCAGCCGGCCGCGAGCGCGCAGCAGCAGGCAAAGCCCACGGTGGTGCTCGTGCATGGGGCGTTCGCCGATTCGTCCAGTTGGGACGGCGTAGTGCGCGGCCTGCAGGCGCGGCACTACCCGGCAATTGCCGCTGCGAACCCGCTGCGTGGCCCCAAGTTCGATGCAGCGGCCGTCGCGAGCGTGGTCGATTCGATCAAAGGGCCCGTCGTTCTCGTCGGCCATTCGTATGGCGGATCGGTCATCTCGGCGGCCGCCAGCGGAAAGACCAATGTGAAGGCGCTGGTCTTCGTCGCGGCGTTCGCGCCTGATGCGGGCGAGACGGCGCTCGGCCTCACCGGAAAATTTCCGGGCAGCACGCTCGGCCCGACGCTCGCGCCACCGGTGCCGCTGCCCGACGGCGGCAAGGACCTGTACATCCAGCAGGACAAGTTTCCCGCGCAGTTCGCGGCCGACGTGCCCGTTGGCAAAGCGCGCCTGATGGCCGTGGGGCAACGCCCCATTGCCGAGGCGGCACTGAACGAGCCTTCTTCCGAGGCACCGGCGTGGAAGTCGGTGCCCTCGTGGTCTGTCTACGGCAGCGGCGACAAGAACATTCCGCCCGCGGCCCTGGCCTTCATGGCCGAGCGCGCGAAGTCAGTGAAGACCGTCGTGGTCAAGGGTGCGTCGCATGTCGTGATGACGTCGCATCCCGATGCGGTGGCAAAGCTGATTGCCGAGGCGGCATCGGCGCGGTGAGGAAGGCCTGGTCCGCGTCCGGCGGCGTCATCGCCCCGATGCGGCCCGCACGCGCGCCACCTGCGCCTGCAGGTCGGTCCACGCCGGCTCCTGCGGTGCGAAGCGTGCGCGCATGTAGCCGGCAAGTTCGGCAATCTGACGGTCGTCGAGCGCGTCGCGAAACGCCGGCATGAAGCCGATGTCGCGGCTCGCGGGTTCGCGCACGCCGTCGAGAATGGTGCGCAGCAAGTTGTCGGGCCGCGTGCTCGTGAGGTTGCTGTTCAGCGCAAGCGGCGTGTTCACGCCGAGCAGCGTCGGGCCGTCGCCATCGTGGTGGCACGACGCGCAGGCGCTGACGAACATGCGCTGCGCCGGGCCGAGCAACTGGCCTTGCGTGCGCGCCGCGGTGTCGACGATTTGCTGCGCGGCGGCCTGCGGTTGCGCCAAGGGCGCCGGGTTGAACGACGCAAGGTAGGTGGCCATGGCGCGCACGTCGGCATCGGGCACCTGCGCCAGTTCGCGCACCACCTCCGCCATGGGGCCGCCCGCCATGCCATGGCGCTGCGTGTGGCCCTGGCGCAGGTAGCGGTAGAGCTCGTCGGCGTCCCACGGCACGGCCGATTTCGAAAGGCTTGTGAGCGCGGGGGCTTCCCAGCCGTCGATCATCGCGCCCGAAAGGAATGCACTGCCGCCCTGCTCCGCACCGAGTGCGTTGCGCGGCGTGTGGCAGGCGCCGCAGTGGCCCAGGCCGTTGACCAGGTAGGCGCCGCGGTTCCACTCCGCGCTTTGCGTGGCCACCGGCTGCAGCGGCGCCGGGTCATGAAAGAGCGCGTTCCAGCCGGCCATCAACGGCCGCATGCTGAACGGGAACTTCAACTCGGCCTTCGGCGTTTCGGCGCGCATGGCCGGCATGGACATGAAGTACGCGTAGAGCGCCTGCAGGTCGTCGTCGCTGGTCTTGGCGAACGCCGTGTACGGAAAGGCCGGGTACAGGTGGTGGCCGTCGCGAGAGACGCCTTCGCGCATCGCGCGCTGGAAGGCGCTGAACGACCAGCGGCCCAGGCCTGTGTCGGCATCGGGCGTGAGGTTGGTGGTGTAGAGCGTGCCGAACGGCGTTTCCATCGCGCGGCCGCCTGCGTTGGGCACGCCGCCCGGTGCGGTGTGGCACACGGCGCAATCGCCGAGCGCGGCGAGCACGCGGCCGCGTTCGATGGTGGCTTCGCTGTAGACCGGGGCGCTGAGCGAAACGGGGGCGATGGCGGAGCGCCAGCCGAGCAGGCCGGCGATGAGCCCGATGCCGCCGATGAAGAGGGCCGCGCCGGTGGCGAAGAGGCCCTTGCGTTGGGGCCAGGCTGCATTGCTCCTTCCCCTTCCGGGGAAGGTTGGGATGGGGGCACGGCAGCGTCACCACTTGAACGCCGCTCGCCCCCACCCCCGCCCTCCCCAGCTGGGGAGGGAGAAACTCCCGATTCAACGCAGCCAGCACCTTCTCCGGCGTGAACGGCGGCTCGCGAAACCTCACCCCCGTCGCATCGAAAATCGCATTCGCGATCGCCGCAGTCCCCGGCACCGAAGACGATTCGCCCGCACCCAGCGAAGGCTCGCCGGGCCGCGGCATGTGCATGATCTCGATCACCGGCACTTCGCGGAAGTTGATGATCGGGTAGCTACCCCACTCGCGGCTTGCGACCACGCCGGTGGGCAACACGCCCGGCAGCTGCGAGCCACCGTTAGAGCCTTCGCCTTGCTGCGGCGGTGCGAACTGCACCTCTTCCTTCAATGCGCGGCTGGTGGTCTGGATCACATTGCCATGCACCTGGTGCTCGACGCCCGCGGGGTTGATCATCAGCCCCGCGTCGTGCCCCACCACCACGCGGCGCACATGCACTTCGCCGGTCTTGCGATTGACCTCGACATCGGCCACCCATGCAGCCCATGCGGCGCCGAAGCCGGGCCACTTGCTGTGGATGTAGCGTGCGTAGGCAAAGCCCTGACCAAAGAGAATGTCACCCCCGCGCCGAGCCCGCCGTCGGCGTTTTCCTGCGGGCCGGTGCGCATGCGCCAGCCGGCCTTCTGCGCGGTGGCCTGCACCAGCTCGACGGCACGCGGATCGTTCAGGTGGCGCAGGCGAAATTGCACCGGGTCGACGCCCGCCGCGGTGGCAAGCTCGTCGATGTACGACTCGTGCGCGAACGAACTCGGCAGCGCCGACACGCCGCGCAGCCACGAGGCCCGCACGATCGGTGCCATGTCGTTGACCCTCACGCGCAGGTTGTCGTAGCCGTAGGGCGGGCGTGCCGTTCGGTCGCCCATTTCGAAGGCTTGCGCCACCGGCTCGATGGTGCGCGTGAGCAGCAGCGCGAGCGTCGGCGCGCCGTTCGATGGGTACGAGGTCTCGAAGTCGTAGGCGGCGATGCGGCCGTCGGCCATCAGGCCGCCATCCACTTCCATGAGCTGCGCGGCGCCCTTGGGCTCCCAGGCATGCTCCTGTTCGCGCGTGAGCTGCACGCGCACGGGGGCGCCCACTGCACGCGCGAGCAGCGCCGCATCGGCGGCCACGTCGTCGGCACCGTTGCGGCCATAGCAGCCCGCGGCTTCCATGCGAATCACGTCGACCTGCACGTCGTCGACGCCCATGAGCCTGGCGAGATCGGCGCGCAGCACATGCGGGTTCTGCGAACCGGCCCATACGCGAAGCTGCGTGCCGCTGCCATCCCGCGGTTGCCAGTCGGCCAGCGCGCACGAAGGGCCGATGGACGCATGCATCTGGTAGGGCCACACATAGGTGCGGTGCATCGGCTGCGCGGCGGCGGCAAGTGCGCCATCGACATCGCCTTCGTCCACCAGCAGGCGCTGCGTCGACGGGTTGTCGCGCAAGGCCTGCGCCAGGTTGGAGAGGTCCGGCATGCCGGGCCACGGCTTCCACGCCACGCGCAGTTCGCGCAGTGCCTGCTCCGCGTGCTCTTCGCGCTCGGCCACGATGCCGACGAAATCGCGGATCACGACTACCGCGCGAATGCCCGGTATGTGCGCAATGGACGATTCGTCGACCGACTCGAGCGTGTTGCCGATGAAGTCGCCGTGGTCCGCGCCGGCGTACGGCGGACGCACCACGCGGCCATGCAGCATGCCCGGCACGCGCATGTCGTGCACGAAGATGCTTTCGCCCGCGAGCTTGGCGGGAATGTCCACGCGCGGCTGGCGCGTGCCGACGACGCGGTAGTCGGCCGGGTGCTTGGGCTGCGCACCGGGGTCGAGCCGTAGCACGGTACGCTGCCCTGCCAACAGGTCGGCATAGGTCACCCGGCGGTCGGTCTCTTCGATCACGCGCACCATGCCATTGCGAATCTGCAGTGCGTCGGCGGCCGTGCCAAGGCGCTCGGCGGCGCGCGCCAGCAGCCATGCGCGCGCCTGCGCGGCAGCCAGGCGCAGCGGCTGCGAATGGATCTGGATCGAGGCGCTTGCGATGGTCGCGCCCTGGTTGGGCGCGCGCGCGGTGTCGCCGAGCATCATGCGCACGCAGGGCATGCCCAGGTCGAGTTCTTCCGCCACGATCTGCGCGAGCGCGGTCTGTATGCCGGTGCCCAGGTCGACGTGGCCGTTGAGCGCCGAGGCGCTGCCGTCGTCCCATACCGCGAGCAGGATCTCGTCGCCTTCGATGGGGTTTCCCGCTACGGCTGTGGGCTGGCCCTTGGCGGGTGGGGGCGCGGGTGGGGTTTCGCGCACTACCAGCAGCACGCCGGTGGCGGCGAGAAACTCCGCGCGTGTCCGGGGCAGGTCGGCGCGCCGTGTCATGGTCTTTGCTCCCCGCATTGCCCCCTCTCCCAGAGGGAGAGGGGATAAGACGAGGCGTTCATGGACGGATCGCCTCTTGCATGCGCAGCGCAGCGCGCTGCACCGCATCCAGAATTTCAATATGCGTTCCGCAGCGGCACAGGTTGCCCGACAGTTCGCTGCGAATGCGCGCCTCGCTCGCATGCGGGTCGCGCGCAAGCAGCGCCGCGGCCTGCATCACCATGCCGTTCAGGCAATAGCCGCACTGCGCGGCCTGTGCATCTTCGAAAGCGGCCTGCACCGGATGCCAATGGCCACGCGTGCCCAAGCCCTCGAGCGTGGTGACAGCACGGCCCGCGACCCCATGCGCGGGAATCACGCAGGCCCGTGCGGCCACACCGTCCACATGCACCGTGCAGGCGCCGCACTGGCCCAGGCCGCAGCCGTACTTGGGCCCATTCAGGCCCAGGTCGTTGCGCAGCAGGTGCAGCAGCGTGGCCTCGCGCGGCACGCCCGCGATCGAACAGGCCTGTCCGTTGACCTGCAGCTGCAGCGGCTCAGCGCCGCAAGTGGCCGTCACGGGTGTACATCTCCAGGTCGACGAACGTCGAGCCGTTGTGGTTCCTCGCGCTGTATTCGACCGGGAAATCGCCGAAGCGCGTGCTGCCGATGCTCTCCATCCCCGCGATGAAGCTGTCGCGCGTGAGTGTCTTGCCGCCGCGGCGCAGGCCCTCGACCATCACGCGCGAAGCGATGTAGCCCTCGAGGGTGGTGTAGCTGTCGATCTTCTCGCCGAACTCCGCGCGGTCGCGCTGGTAGTCGGCCACGATGGGCACGCGAACGGCTTCCGGCGGCGGCACGATGCTGGCCGTGACCAGCCCGGCCAGCTTGCCCTCGAGCCGCTTGGCGGAACCTGCCGCATCGGTAATGCCCACCGACAGCGTGTAGAGCGGCGCAGCCCCGCCGCTCGCGCGGTAGTCGCGTATGAAGACCTCGACCATGCGCCCCGCCATGATCATCAGCACCGCGCCGGGCTTGGCCTCGGCCAGGCCGGCGACCACCTGCTTGGCGTCTTCGGCGGTGATGGCAAGCGGCAGCGTCTTCACGACCTGCACCTTGTAGTCGGCCGCAAGCTGCTCGCAGGTGGCAAGGTTCGACTTGCCGAAGGCGCTGTCCTGGTAGACCACCGCAATCGACGAGAGGCTGATGGTCGAGAGATGGCTGATGATCTTGCGCAGCTCCAGGTCGTAGCCCGCGCGCACGTGGAACAGCAGGCGGTTGACCTTGGCGCGGAACGAGCTGGTGCCCACCAGCGGCGCAAACATGGGAACGCCGGCCTTCTCGGCCAGCGGCATCGCGGCCACCAGGTTGCCGGTGGCCACGTAGCCCGCCAGAGCGAACACCTTGTCCTCGTCGATCAGCTTGGCCGTGTTGACGGCCGTCTTCGCGGGGTCATAGGCATCGTCGTACGTCACCAGCTCGAGCTTGCGTCCGTTGATGCCGCCGGACTTGTTGACGCGATCGAAGTAGAGCTTGATGCCCGCGCGGTAGTCGATGCCGAAGTCCTTGGCCGGACCGCTGAAGACGGCCGACTGGCCGATGCGGATGATGCTGTCGGTGACGCCGTTTTCCGCGCGCGCCGGGCGCAGGAGCCCGGGTCCGATTGCCAGGGCTGCGCCGCCCGCCACGAGGGAGCGCCTCGAAATGGAAGTCTTCATGCGTCGTCGGTTTGTTGTGGTTGTTGTTGTTGCCGTTGGAATGAACGCGATGGCGGCACGTGCGTTCAGGCGGTCTGGATGTCGGCGGACTGGATGCGCTTGACGCCCTTGGCGGTCATCTGCTTCCATGCCGCGGCGAGCGAGCCGTTGAGGTCGATGGCGCGCGTGGCGTCTTCGATCACATACACCTCGAAGCCGGCCTTGCGCGCATCGAGCGCGGTCCAGGCCACGCAGAAGTCGGTGGCCAGGCCGGCCACATACACCGTCTTGATGCCGCGCTGCTTGAGATAGCCGCCCAGGCCCGTGGCGGTCTTGCGATCGGCCTCCTCGAAGGCCGAATAACTGTCCACGCCCTTGTGGAAGCCCTTGCGGATGATGACTTGCGCGGTCGGCAGCTTCAGGTCCTTGTGCAGGGCCGCGTCGTCGGTGCCCTGCACGCAGTGGTCGGGCCAGA
Organism: Variovorax sp. S12S4; assembly: GCF_023195515.1. Taxonomy (NCBI): domain Bacteria; kingdom Pseudomonadati; phylum Pseudomonadota; class Betaproteobacteria; order Burkholderiales; family Comamonadaceae; genus Variovorax; species Variovorax sp. S12S4. The sequence continues at coordinate 1,889,460 of NZ_JALPKR020000002.1, read as the reverse complement.
GCACCTGCGTGCCGTAAGAAAGCTTGATGCTGCTGAACGGCTTCTGGCCCGCATGCGCGCTCGCGAAGGACGCATGGCCCTGCGTGTGCCAGTCTTGCGTGACGACGATGTTCTCGAACGACTCGGCCAGCTTGTTGATCACCGGCACCACCTCGGCGCCGCCCTTCACAGGCAGCGTGCCGCCGTCGACAAAGCAGTTCTGCACGTCGATGACGATCAGCGCGGACTTGTCGTTCGGCTTGATCTTCGGCGCCGCGAACAGCGCCCCGGCCGCACCCAGCATGCTCAATGCAGCCGTGGACTTGAGAAGGTATCTTCGCTGCGTGTCGTGCATGGTGTGTGCTCCGTTGGTTGATGACAAAAAATCGAAGGAGCCCGAGGGCTAGACGCTCAGGTAGGCGCGGCGCACTTCCTCGTTGGCCGCAAGCTCCGCCATGGTGGCGTGATAGCGGATCTGGCCCTTCTCGAGCACGTAGGCGCGGTCGGACACCAGCTCGGCAAAATGCATGTTCTGCTCCGACAGCAGAATGCTCACGCCCTGCGCCTTGAGCTCCAGGATCATGTTGGCCATCTGCTCGACGATGACCGGTGCCACGCCCTCCGACGGCTCGTCGAGCAGCACCAGGTACGGGTTGCCCATGAGCGTGCGCGCCACGGTCAGCATCTGCTGCTCGCCGCCGCTCATGCGGCCGCCGGGACGGTTGGGCATTTCGCCCAGGTTCGGAAAAAGCTTGAACAGCCGCTCGGGCGTCCACAGCGGCGCCTCGCTGCCATCGGCCCAGCGGCGCGGCGCCTGCTTGCCGACCTCGAGGTTCTCCATCACCGTGAGGTCGGTGAACACGCGGCGGTCTTCGGGCACAAAGCCGAGGCCGAGCTTTGCCGCGTGATGGGGTTCGCTCTTCGAGATGTCGTGGCCCAGAAAGCTCACGTGCCCCTTGCGCTTGGCGAGCATGCCGATCAGCGTCTTCAGCGTGGTCGACTTGCCGGCGCCGTTGCGCCCCATTAGCGCAACGACCTCGCCCCGGCGCACTTCGAGATCGACGTCGTACAGGATCTGCGCGGCGCCGTACCAGGCGCACAGTGCGCTGGCCTTCAACAGTGTTTCATGCGTTTTCATTGAATACCTCCGCCCAGCAGGCTGCGGTGCCAAGCGCCTTCGGGCGGCCGTGCGGCGCTCATGCAACGGCTCCCACCGCCGCGTTCACCTCGGCGGCTTTTTCTGCAATCTTCTCGAAGGTCTTGCCGCTGCCGAAGTACACCTCCTGCACTTTCGGATGGTCGCGGATCTCGAGCGGCTTGCCCTGTGCGATGAGGCGGCCGCGCGCCAGCACGATCATGCGGTCGGCGTACGCAAAGACCACGTCCATGCTGTGCTCGGTAAAGAGCACGGCCATGCCGCGGTCGATGACCAGCTGCTTGGTCAGCGCCATCAGCGAATTGCGCTCCTTGGGCGCCATGCCGGCGGTGGGCTCGTCCATCAGCAGCAGCTTGGGCGCATTGGCCATGGCGATTGCGAGCTCGACGCGCTTGACGTCGCCGTAGGCGAGCTCGCTGCAGGGGCGATCGGCCTGCGCCTTCATGCCGACTTGCTCGAGCAGCGCCAGGGCCTCGTCGCGCCGGTGGTCGGCGGCGCGGCGCCACATCGAGAACAGCTTGCCGTCGTGCGAGAGCAGCGCCATCTGCACGTTCTCGACCACGGTGAGCGACGCGAAGGTTTCGGCAATCTGGAAGGTGCGGCCCACGCCCATGCGCCAGATGGCGCGCGGCTTGCGGCCTATCAGTTCCTCGCCGCCGAAGCGTATCGAGCCCTGGTCGGCCTTGAGTTGGCCGTTCACCATGTTGAAGGTGGTCGACTTGCCGGCGCCGTTGGGGCCGATCAACGCCAGCAGCTCGCCGGGCGCGAGATCGAAGCTGATGCCGTCTACAGCCTTGACGCCGCCGAAGGACTTGCCCAGGTTCTCGACCTTGAGCAGGGGAGCGTTCGCGCTCATGCTTTCACTTCCTCGAGTTTGGCCGTTTCGCGTGCGCCGCGGGTGCGGATGCGCCCGGACAGCTGCTTGGCGAAGCCCGCAATGCCCTGCGGGAACAGCAGCACCAGCAGCAGGATGATGGCGCCGAGCATGGCGCGCCAATAGTCGGTGTTGCGCGCGACCGTGTCGTGCAGCCACGTGAAGGTGACGGCACCGACCACCGGCCCGGCCAGCGTCTGGATGCCGCCGAGCAGCACCATCACCAGGCCATCGACCGACTTGCCGACGCTCAGCGATTCCGGCGAGATGCTTCCCTTGGAGAAAGCGTAGAGCGCGCCGGCCAGGCCCGCGGCGGTGCCTGCGATCACGAAGGCGACCCACTGCATGCGCTTGACGTCGATGCCGATTGCATCGGCGCGCAGCACCGAATCGCGCCCCGCCCGCAGCGCATAGCCGAAGGGCGAGAACAGCACGCGGCGCAGCCCCAGAACGCCCAGCGCCACCAGCGCGAGCGTGAGCCAGTAGTACACGCGCTTGTCCGACAGCCACTCGGCCGGCCAGACGCCGGTGAGCCCGTTGCTGCCGCCGGTGAACGTGTCCCACTGGTAAGTAATGGCCCAGGTGATCTGCGCAAAGGCCAGCGTGAGCATGGCAAGGTACACGCCGGACAGCCGCACGGCGAACCAGCCGTAGACGAAGGCGCCGATGGCTGCGACCAGCGGCGCGACGACGAGCGCCAGCTCCATCGGCATGCCGCTTGCGCGCACCAGCAATGCCGCGCCGTAGGCCCCCAGGCCGAAGTACGCCGCATGCCCGAACGAATGCATGCCCGCCGGACCCATGATGAAGTGCAGGCTGGCCGCAAACAGCGCGGCAATGAGCAGGTCGATCATCAGCACCGTGGTGTAGGGCGAGTCCGCGGTGAGCAGCGGTGCCGCTGCCAGCACCAGGCCGAACACCGCCGCGGCCACCACGTAGGTCTTGCTGGCGCGGCGCAGCGGTTCTTCCTGCATGCCTACGTAGCGGCTTGGCGCCTGCGGCCGGCCGAAGAGGCCCCACGGCCGCCACACCAGCACCACCGCCATCACCAGAAAGTCCACCACCAGCGTGAGCTTGGAAAACGAAACGCTGATGCCGAACACATCGACCACGCCCAGCCAGATGCAGATGGCCTTGATCTCGGCAATCAAGAGCGCTGCCGCATAGGCGCCCGGAATCGATCCCATGCCGCCGACCACCACGACCACGAAGGCCGCACCGATGGTGTTGAGGTCCATCTCGAGCGTGGCGGGCTCGCGCGGCAGCTGCAGCGCACCGCCAAGGCCCGCAAGCAATGCACCGAGCGCGAACACCGCCGTGAACAGCCACGCCTGGTTGACGCCCAGCGCGCTGACCATCTCGCGGTCTTGCGTGGCGGCGCGCACCAGCGTGCCGAAGCGTGTGCGCGTGAGCAGCATCCACACCAGGCCGAGCACCAGCGGCCCGACGACGATGAGGAACAGGTCATAGGACGGAAACTGCCGCCCCAGGATCATGACCGAGCCCGACAGGCCCGGCGCCCGCGGCCCGAGCAGTTCGTCAGGGCCCCAGAGCCAGAGCACCGCATCCTTGATGACGAGGACGAGCGCAAAAGTGGCGAGCAGTTGGAACAGCTCGGGCGCCTTGTAGATGCGGCGCAGCAGCACCACCTCGATCACGGCACCCAGGATGCCGACCGCCACCGCCGCCAGCAGCAGCGCGGGCCAGAAGCCCAGGCTGCCGCCCAACTTCTCGACCAGCGTGTAGGCGATGTAGATGCCCACCATGAAGAACGAGCCATGCGCGAAATTCACGATCCGCGTGACGCCGAAGATCAGCGACAGGCCGGCTGCCACGAGAAAGAGCGACGACGCGCTCGCAAGCCCGTTGAGCAGCTGGACGATGAAACCTGAAAAACTCATGACCCGTTCACCTTGCTGCCGTTCAGTCCGCCGCGCGGGTTTTCTTGATTTCAGCCGGCGTCGGCTGGTACTTGGCATCGGCGCCGTCGAGGTAGGTGTAGTTCACCATCACACCCTTGCCGTTTTCGTTCTTGGTGCGGCCCACGAAGGCGCCCATGGTCGACTGGTGGTCTTCGGGACGGAAGGTGATCTTGCCGAACGGCGAATCGACCTGCAGGCCCTTGAAGGCGGCCACCAGCTTCTCGGTGTCGGTGCTCTTGGCCTTGGCAATGCCCGCCGCGGCCGACTTGATCATGCTGTAGCCCACCACCGAGCCCAGGCGCGGATAGTCCTTGAACTTGGCCTGGTAGGCCTGCTCGAACTTCTTGTGCTCCGGCGTGGTGATGCCGTACCAGGGATAGCCGGTCACGATCCAGCCGTTGGGCGCTTCGTCCTTCAGCGGATCGAGGTACTCGGGCTCGCCCGTCAGCACGCTCACCACCTCGCGGTCCTTGAACAGGCCGCGCGTGTTGCCTTCGCGCACGAACTTGGAAAGGTCGGCGCCGAACAGCACGTTGAAGATCGCGTCGGGCTTGGCATCGGCCAGCGCCTGCGCCACGCTGCCCGCGTCGACCTTGCCCAGGGGCGTGGCCTGCTCGGCCACGAACTCCACGTCGGGCTGCGCGGCCTTGAGCAACTGCTTGAAGGCTGCCACGGCCGACTGGCCGTATTCGTAGTTGGGGTACACGATGGCCCAGCGCTTCTTCTTGAGCTTGGCGGCCTCGGGCACCAGCATGGCGGCCTGCATGTAGGTGCCGGGGCGCAGGCGGAAGGTGTACTGGTTGCCGCCCTGCCAGGTGATCTTGTCGGTCAGCGGTTCGCCGGCAAGGAAGAAGAACTTCTTCTGCTTGGCAAAGTCGGTCACGGCCAGGCCGGTGTTCGACAGGAAGGTGCCGGCCAGCATGTCGACCTTTTCGCGCGAGACGAGTTCTTCGGCCACGCGCACGGCGTCGCCGGGGTTGGCGTTGTCGTCGCGCGTGATCAGCTCGATCTTCTTGCCGTTGACGCCGCCCGCGGCATTGATTTCATCGACGGCGAGTTCCATCCCCTTCTTGTAGGGCTCGAGGAAGGCAGGCTGCGCCTTGTAGCTGTTGATCTCACCGATCTTGATGACGCCTTGCGCCTGCGCGACCGGAATCAGTGCGACGGTGAGCGCAGCGAGCGACACCACGTTGAAGGCAAAACGCATGGTCATGGGGAACTCCTCGTTGAAATGGTCAATGGAACCGAATAAATGCAATGGGCGCAAGCTGCAAGCCCTGGGATGAGCGTCATTTGAGGCCGTCTTCGCCCTTGATGTCGGCGACCTGCAGGCCACCGATACGAGGCAGCGGACGGCCGCTGTCGGTGACGGCCACCGCCACCACGATCTCGTTGGCGCGCGGTGCGTCGGACACGCGGGCCTCGACGGCGTCGAAATGGCTGCGCACGAAGGCGGCGTCCTTGTGGCCGAGCGGCACGTCGATGGCGGTGCCCAGCGTGCCGCGCTTCTTGGCAGAAGGCACCAGCGCCGCGCCCTTTTCAACGGCCACGCGCAGCGGCGCTCCCAGCTTGGGATGCAGGATGGCGGCCGCATGCTCGAGCTCGCCGTTCTCGCCCACGATGGCGGCCTTGCCGTAGCTCTGCGCCTGGCCGGGGTCGATGCCGAGCGCCTTCACAGCCTTCTGGCCGAGCAGCGCGCCCAGCTCTTCGCCGATGGCGATCAGCTCGTCGAGGTTCTCGCTGAAGCGGCCCGCATAGGGGTTCTCGATCACGGCAATGGCCACCGCGCGGCGCGTGGGCGGCGTGATGTCCTTGCCCATTTCCTTGCGGGTTTCGTCGACCTGGACGACGAGCTTGCGGATGTTGGCGGTCATGTGTTGTGTTCCTTCTTGTCTCTTCTGGGGCGGCTCAGCGCAGGCCGTCCCACTTGCTGATGTCCTTGGCGAGCAGGCCGCCCACGCGCGCATGCACGCGGTAGCCGGTGCTCATGGCCAGGATGAAGACGATCTCGTCGGCCGCGGGCGCGCCGGGCACGCGCACTTCAATGGCGTCGAACTGGCCGCGCACGTAGCTGGCGTTGATGTTGGTGAGCGGCACGTCGAGCGCCGCACCGGGCGGGCCGACCTTCTTGGTCGAGGGCACGATGGAAAGCGCGTTGCCGGGCTGGCCGGTTTTTTCTTCGGCCTTGCCCGCGGTGTAGGCGGCGCGGCTGCCCTTCCAGCCGAGCAGCTCGCGCATCGCGTAGCCGCCGGGCACATGCCAGAGCGCGCCGTGCTCGAGCTCGCCCGCGGCACCGACGATCGCGCCCTTGCCGTAGGTGGCGATCTGTTCGAGCGGCACCTCCATGGCGGCATGCAGCCGGTGCGCCATGTCGACGCCCACGGGGTCGAGCAGCGCCATCATCGGCAGGATGTCGGGCTCGTAGCGGCCCGCAAAAGGATTGGTCAGCACCGCGCCGATGGCACCGCGCACCAACGGGGTGTCGGCGCGCGGGCCGAACTCGTGGTGGATGTGCTCGACATGGGTGAAGACGCGGCGTATATCGATCATGAAAGGAACCTTGCTTTTCGTTAAGCAAATACTGAACCAACTGCCACGGAGGCCGCCGCCGGCAGCGCCTTCGAGCATAAGGGTTCGACAAGTCGCCACTGCCCCTGGCAAACGAGCAGAACGGCCCAGACGAGCCCGCCTTTTTGCAGCACCTTGGCGCAGACCGCCCCCGTATCGAGCGCGCTTTGTACCTGCGAAGGCGCCAACGGCGGCACATCGACCGTGACCAGGATGTCGCCCAGGTCGCTATCGTCCTTGCATTCGTTCGCCGGGCGCCGTTGGATGGCTGCATCGTCCACGTCGACGGCATTGGCAATCACAGTGGCGGCCGCGTCGGCTTGCGCCGCCGTGGCGGCAAGCACCGTCACGCTGTCGGCAATGCCCAGTGAGAAACTGCGGCCGCGCCAGCCGCTGGTGGCCACGCCGCGCACCGGCTGATCGGCCTTGATCTCGAACTGGCCGTCGGTGGTGAGGATGCTGCTTTCACCATCGACATGCTTGCGCCAATCGAAGCGCGCCAGGTCGGAGTAGACGCCCACGCGCGCCGACTGGCCGGGCGCGAGGTGCAGCGCGATGTCGCCGCCGTTGTTGATCCACGCGCGTTCGATGCCTGGCCGGTCGTAGAACGCGATGAGTTCCTGTGCCACGGAGCCGGCCACCGCCGCCATCGGCGTGACGAACATCGGCGAGAACGCGGCGCACGCATTCCACATGCGCCTGGCAATCACGCCGCGCGGGCGCATGTTGTCGCTTGCGGGCAGGCGCAAGAGCGGCAGCTCGCGCACCAATTCGTCGAGCACGTGGACAAAGCGCGCCCAGGCCGCGTCGTGCGCGGCCGCGACGGCGTACGGGTCGCCATGCGCCTCGGCCACGATGTCGATCGGGCCATGGTTGAAATGCCAGCGGTTCGCGTCGAGCGCGGTACGGTGGGCGGTCATGGCTCACCCCCGGGGTTCGCGCATTGCTCCCTCCCCTTCCGGGGAGGGTTGGGGGGGGGGCACGCGGCGTATCCAAGGGGCGCTCTGCCCGCCCCCATCCCAGCCTTCCCCCAGAGGGGGAAGGAGCAACAGCCACAGCGAACGAAAGGATGGTCATCGTTCAACCCAGCATGGGCGGATGCCCCAGCGGCCACGGGTTGGCGTCGTCCATCACGAGCCACTGCCGCGCCAGCGGCGCACCGTCTTCCTGCCACGCACCGCGGGCGAGCGCCTGCTCGAGCGAGAAGATGTGCTCCATGTGGCCGCCGAGCGCTGCGTAGTCGTCGCGCCGCATGCTGAACTCGATGGGCGCCACGATGGCCGGCGTGGGCACGGTGCCAAAGCTGTTGTCGGGCATGCGCATGACGTCCGCCATCACGGTGATGCCGCCACCGGGCCACACATAGGCCGGCGCGCCGCCGCAGGTCACGTTGACAAGCGCGCGCTTGATGGCGCGCGTGAGCAGCACCGGGTTTTCGGTGACGCCCGCACGCAGGCTACCGCCCGCACCGCCGAGGAACAGCACCGTGCACAGTGAGGGTTCGCAGTTCTCTCCGATGCGCTCGACGATGCGCTTCACTTCGGCGGGCATTTCCTGCTCGACGGGCTTCAGCGCCTCGTCGAGCACATACCACTGCGCGTGCTCGCCGGTGGTCGATGTCATCAGAAGGCGCAGGCCCGGGCGCGCCACGCCCTCTTCCCATCCTTCGATGATCGAGAGCGGATCGGCGATGTCGGTGCCGCCCCAGCCGTTGCCTGGGTTCGCCACCTGGAAGTAGCGCCCCGGCGTGGACTTGCGCCCCAGCATCTGGATGCCCGAAGGCGCCATGTCGAGGCAGCGCCCGGCCTGGTGCTCGGTGAGCACGCCGGTGATGTGGTCGTCGACCACCACCACCTCGTCGGCCACGCCCGCGAACTGGCGCGCGAAGATGCCAACCGCCGCCGAGCCGCAGCCCACGCGCATGCGCTGCTCTTCCACGCCGTTGACGATGGGCGCCTTGCCGGCCTGGATGACGAGCGTGGAGCCGCCGTCGATGGTGCACTCCACCGCCTTCTTGTTGCCCAGCAGCTGCATCAGCTCGGCCGTCATGCGGCCTTCCTTCTTGCTGCCGCCGGTGAGGTGGTGAACGCCGCCGAGCGAGAGCATCTGCGAGCCGTATTCGGCCGTGGTGACGTGGCCGACCACCTCGCCGCGATACCGCACGTTGGCCTGCTCGGAGCCCAGGAAACGATCGGTGTCGATCTTCACCTTGAAGCTGCAGTAGCTGAAGATGCCTTCGGTAACGACGGTGACCATGTCGACGCCCTGGGCTTTGGAGGCCACGATGAAGGGGGCGGGCTTGTAGTCGGGGTAGGTGGTGGAAGAGCCCACGCCGGTGACGAACACTTCGTCGGCATGCAGCAGGTCGCCGTTCCAGTCGGGAGTGCCCGCCTCGGCGGCCTCTGTCTTTTCAGCGGCCGGCCGATCGAAGGGCACCAGCTTGGGCGCCTCGCCCGCGATCTCGCGGCGCAGCAGCACCACGGGATCGACGCGCACCAGCACGCCCTCGCGGTTGGCGTAGCGGTCGCAGGCGCCCGTGCGGCCGTCGGAAATCTGGCACAGCACGGGGCAGGCATTGCACTCGACCTTGGCGGTGCTCATGCGCTCGTTGCGCGGCGGCGCCTTGCCGAAGGCGCTGCTGCCGGCTTCTGCGACCACCGGCATGTCCATGCCGGGCATTCCGTCTGTCTTGGTGTGTTCGGTCATCGGGGCGATCTCGTGGGCAGTGTGTGTGGGGCAATCCGGTGTGGCGGGGTTTGCAACAAACGTGCCGTCTGCCCGCTTGTGCCCCGTCTGCCGTTTGTGTAGCATTCCCTACACTTTCATGTTGCGTTCACTACATTCGCGGTCAATGTAGCAAACAGGCCCGATGCTTGCAATGGTGTTTTCTCGCGGTGTTCATCGGGGTTTTTCCGACCAACGACAATGGAGGGTTCGGAGCCGGCCGACGGCTAGCGCCCCAAAGGCGTGCATTTCGGCTCAGCCACCTTCCCCAGTTACCAACCAACTCTTGAGTTCCGTATGAGTGCATTCAGCGAAGAACGCGTCCTGAGCGTCCACCACTGGACCGACCGCCTGTTCACCTTCACCACCACGCGCGACCCGGCGCTGCGTTTCTCGAACGGCCATTTCACGATGATCGGCCTGAAGGTGAACAACAAGCCCCTGCTGCGCGCGTACAGCATCGTGAGCCCGAACTACGAGGAGCATCTCGAGTTCCTGAGCATCAAGGTGGAAGAAGGCCCGCTCACCTCGAAGCTGCAGCACATCCAGGTGGGCGACACCATCATCGTGGGCCGCAAGCCCACCGGCACGCTGCTCATCGACTACACGCTGCCGGGCAAGCGCCTGTACCTGTTCGGCACGGGCACGGGGCTCGCACCGTTCATGAGCATCATCCGCGACCCGGACACCTACGAGAAGTTCGAGCAGGTCATCCTGGTGCACGGCGTGCGCCAGGTCGACGAGCTGGCCTATCACGACCTCGTGACCGACCACCTGCCCAAGCATGAGTTCCTCGGCGAAATGGTGGAGAAGCAGCTGCTCTACTACCCCACGGTCACGCGCGAGGAGTTCCGCAACCAGGGCCGCATCACCGACCTGATCTCGAGCAACAAGCTCACCGACGACCTCGGCCTGCCTCCCATCAACCCCGCGGAGGACCGCGTAATGCTGTGCGGCAGCCCCGGCCTCCTGGTCGACCTGAAGCACATCCTCGAGGCACGCGGCTTCAAGGAAGGCAACACTTCGACCCCAGGCGACTTCGTGGTCGAGCGCGCGTTCGCTGAAAAATAAGCCAAGCCTCACGCGCACAATGGCCGACAGCCGCTCCGCCAGCACCAAGCCCCAGCGCCGCACCGGCGTGCGCGAGGCGGCGGCGCAGGCCACGCGCGACAGCATCCTGAAGGCGGCGACCAAGGTGTTCGCCAAGTACGGCTACGACGGCGGCAGCGTCGAGAAGATCTCGAAGGCGGCCAAGTCGTACGACCGGATGATCTACTACTACTTCGGCAGCAAGGAAGGCCTCTTCATTGCGGTGCTCGAAGGCATCTACCAGCGCATGGACGACGCCGAGGCCGCGATTGCGCTCGACGCCTCGCGGCCCGTGGAGGCGCTGACCGAAGTCATTCGCTTCGTGCTGGGCTACTACCGCAAGAACCCCGAGTTCGTGACGCTGCTGAACACCGAGAACCTGCACAAGGGCCGGCACATTTCCAAGTCGCTCAGGGCGCGCGAATACTCGTCGCGGGCGGTGGCAATCATTGCCGAGATACTGGCCAGCGGCGCGGCGCAGGGGCTGTTCCGCAAAGACCTGATTGCGCGCGACATCTACCTGCTGATTGCATCAACCGGCTACTTCTACACCTCCAACCGGCACACGCTCACCGCGTTTCTGGGCGAGCCGCTGGAGTCGGCCGAGGCGATCACGCACTGGGAAGACTTCGTGATCGAGACCCTGCTGCGCACCGTGCGCGCGGACGATCCAGGCGCAAGACAACAACCCACCCCACGACCAGGACCACACGAAATGGCAGAAATCGCAGCCGGCGGCAAGTCGGGCAAAGTCGTCATAAAGAACATCGGGCTCTTGCTCTCGGGCGACATCGACAAGCCCATCCTCGACGCGGACACCATCGTGGTGAACGACGGCCTGATCGTTGCGGTGGGCAAGGAGAAAGACTGCGACCTCGAAGGCGCGAAGACCGTCATCGACGCGAAGAAGACCTGCGTGGCGCCCGGCCTGATCGACAGCCACGTGCACCCGGTGTTCGGCGACTGGACGCCGCGCCAGGGGCAGATCGGCTGGATCGACTCCACCATGAACGGCGGCGTGACCACCATGATTTCGGCCGGCGAGGTGCACCTGCCGGGCCGCCCGAAAGACATCGTGGGCCTGAAGGCGCTGGCCATCACGGCGCAGCGCGCGTTCGACAACTTCCGTCCCGGCGGCGTGAAGGTGCTGGCAGGAGCGCCCGTCATCGAGAAAGGCATGGTCGAGAGCGACTTCAAGGAGCTTGCCGAAGCGGGCGTGGGCCTGCTCGGCGAAGTGGGGCTGGGCTCGGTCAAGGCGGGCTACGAGGCCAAGGAGATGGTGGCCTGGGCGCGCAAGTACGGCATCCAGAGCACCATCCACACGGGCGGCCCGTCCATTCCGGGCTCGGGCCTGATCGACAAGGACGTGGTGCTCGAGGCCGACGCCGACATCATCGGCCACATCAACGGCGGCCACACCTCATTGCCCGAGGCGCATGTGTGCGAACTGTGCGAGAAAAGCTCGCGCGCCATCGAGATCGTGCACAACGGCAACGAGAAGGTGGCCATTGCGGCGGCCAAGGCGGCGCTCGAACTCAAGTGCCCGCACCGCGTGATCCTGGGCACCGACGGGCCGGCCGGCTCGGGCGTGCAGCCGCTGGGCATTCTGCGGATGGTGGCCATGCTCTCGTCCATTGCCAACATTCCGGCCGAGCTGGTGTTCTGCTTTGCCACGGGCAACACGGCGCGCATCCGCAAGCTCAACTGCGGGCTCATCGAAGTGGGCCGCGATGCCGACTTCGTCTTCATGGACCGCGCGCAGCATTCGCCCGCGCCCGGCCTGCTGGAGAGCGTGCAGCTCGGCGACATTCCGGGCGTGGGCATGGTGATGATCGACGGCATCGTGCGCTGCGGCCGCAGCCGCAACACGCCGCCCGCGACCGAGATTCCGGTCGTCGTCTCCGGCGCGCACTGAACAACGCTCTCTTGCTCCTTCCCCCTCTGGGGGAAGGTCGGGATGGGGGCAGGCAGAGCGCCCGATGGATGCGCCGCGAGCCCCCACCCCTGCCCTCCCCAGAGGGGGAGGCAGCAACACCTCTACTTCGCGCGAAACACCAGATAGCGCGCGGACAGGAAGTTCACCACCAGCCCCGCGCAGCTGCCCAGCGCCACGCCGGCAGCCGGTGCCCAAGGGCCGGTGAACCAATGCAGCACAAGCACATACGCCCCATAGTTGACGACCGCACCGCCCAGCATCGTCACGAGGTAGCCGAGGTACTCGCGCAGCACGGAGGCACCGGGGTTCCGCCCGCTGAAGGTATAGCGGCGGTTCAGCGCCCACGTGGCGGTGGCAGCCGCAAGAAACGACACCACCCGCGCCCCGTACCAACCCAGCAGCGGCGCCGCAAGGTACAGCACGGTCACGTCGACCACGAAGCCGATCGCCCCCACCACGGCGAACGACAGGAACTCCCGGCCGAGCTTCATCTGGGTGCGCAGTGGCGCACGCCCGGTGTGGCAAGGTAGCGCAGGCGCTTGGCCTCGCGGCGGCCGAGCCGGATGGCGTGCATCACCACGCCGCAAACCATCGACAGCATGGCGGCCAGCATGGCGCCGGTGGCCAGCACCGCCGTGGGGAGCCGCGGCACCAGGCCGGTGTGCATGTAGGTGAGCAGCAGCGGAAAGGCCAGCGCGATGGCGCCCGCCGCCAGCAACGCCGCGATAATCGAGAAGAACTGCAGCGGCCGCTCGCTGATGAACAGCTTGCAGATGGTCTTCAGGATGCGCCAGCCGTCGCGGTAGGTCGAGAGCTTGCTGTGCGAGCCTTCGGGTCGTGTGCTGTAGGCGGTGTCGAGCTCGGCATAGGGCATGCGCAGCTCCAGCGCGTGCACCGTGAGCTCGGTCTCGATCTCGAAGCCGTGCGAAAGCGCCGGAAACGACTTGGCGTAGCGGCGCGAGAACACGCGGTAGCCCGAGAGCATGTCGGTCAGGCCGCCGCCGAAGAGCTGCGCCACGGCCCCGGTGAGCAGCCGGTTGCCGAAGCGGTGACCGGCGCGGTAGGTGAGCGCGTTCTGCCCGTCGTCCACGCGGCAGCCCACCACCATGTCGAGGTTGCCCGCCACCAGCGCATCCACCAGCCGGCGTGCGCTGGCCACGTCGTAGGTGGCGTCTCCGTCGACGGTCACGTACACGTCGGCCTCGACATCGGCAAACATGCGCCGCACCACATTGCCCTTGCCCGGCGCGGCCACGTGCGTCACGAATGCGCCGCTCGCACGCGCGATGGCGGCCGTGTCGTCGGTCGAGTTGTTGTCGAAGACGTGGATCTCGGCCTCGGGCAGCGCCGCCTGGAACTGCGCGACCACCTGCGCGATGGACAGCGCCTCGTTGTAGCAGGGGATCACCGCCGCAATGCGCATTGGCGCGCGGGCTGCCGCGGATTGGTCGAGATCGGTCATGGTGCGGGAGGAAGAATACGGTAGACCCGGCTGCCGTCTTTCTCGTACTGCAGGGTGAAATATTTGTCGAAGTCGGTTCGGCCGCTGAACACCGGCACCACCGAATTCGGAAGAACGACTGCCACGAAACCCAGGCCGCCGAGCTTGCCCGCCAGGTCCTTGCCGGACAGGCGGCCGAAGTCGGTGTAGCGCCACGGACCGAGGGTATCGCCCCAGATGGGGTTGGGGCCGTAGTAGATCGCCTCGTTCAGGTTGATCTGGTAGACGCGGCCGGTGGCGGTGCGGCGCAGGTAGTCCATCACCGCATAGCCCGGCACGTGCTGGCGCAGGAAGGCCTCGCGCTGCTCCTGGGTGGGCGAAATCATCGCGACCTTGCCCGCAGTCTGGCGCACGGACACCGCGGCCAGCACGGCCAACAGCAGCACAGCCACCCAGTCGCCGACAAGGCCCGCGCGGCCCGAAGGAGCCCCCTCGACGGGGTTGACGACGGGGTTGGCGATTTGCCCGGCCTTGGGGCCGAACACGCGGCGCAAACCCGTGGCAATCCAGCCGAACAGCACCTGCCAGCCGATCGCCGCCGTGAACGCGAGCAACGGAAACGAGGCCGTGAGGTAGCGCGGATAGCGCGAGGTCACCAGCCACACCGCCACGGAGTAGAAGCAGAACCAGCCCGCGGCGCGCACCGCGGCGGAGCGCTTCCACATGGCGCTGAAGGGCAGCAGCACCACGGACCAGATCAGCACGTTCGGCCGCGCGGCGTGGTCGCGCACGTCGGCCAGCTGCTGCACATAGTCGGCCGGAATCCAGTCGGTAAAGCCGAACACGCGCGCCCCGATCGGGTTGAACGGGTCGCCGGTCATGATGGCGTTGCGCGCATACCAGTACACGCACGGAATCAGAAAGCAAAGCAGCGCGAGCGCCCAGGCCTTGGGCCGGCGCTCATGCCACACGACGAACAGCGCCACCAGCGGCAGAAAGGTGAGCGCCTGGTACTTGGAGCCCGCGGCCACGCCAAGGCAGAACGCCGCCACGCCGAGCCACCGCATGCCGCTTTGCACCGGCTGCGATTCGCGCCACCACCACAGCGCCACGCACGCGCTCAGCACGAAGAGCGCCACGCCCATGTCGATGAGCGCATTCGAATAGTCGCCAATGCCGAGCCAGATGGCCGCGCCGACGCAGGCGGTGAGCCGGTTGGCATGCTGCATGCCAAGGCGGAAGACCATCACCACCGACAGCGCACCGGCCAGCGCATTGAGGAAGTGCGGCAGCACGTCGGTGCCCACCTGCAGCGCGGCTGCATAGAGCAGGTTGTAGTTGTACGGAAACCAGGGGTAGCGCAGCCACTCGTGGATGCCCAATACGCCCTGCTCCGCCACCTGCCGCGCATAGGGCAGGTGGTACATCAGCTCGTCGAAGGCGGCGGGCGGTGCGAGCGGCGCAACCAGCGCGGGCAGTGCCACCAGCGCCAATGCCATCGCGGCGATCTTGTCGGCGCGGGTCCACGCCGCGGCGGGTGCGGTGCCGGCCCGAAGCGTGCGCAGTTCGCGCAGCCAGGGGCGCAGCTGCAAGGCAGCTGCGAGCACGCCGGCGGCAATCAGCGCGACGGTGGCGCCCACCTTGAAGGCACCGAAGATGGCCAGCGCCTGGAAGCCGCAGATGAAGATGCCCACGCCCAGGGCCGCGGCCATCGAGGCTTCGAGCCAGGCGTCCCGACGCGTCGGCGGCGCAAGGCGCGCCAGCACTGCGCGCCCAAAGCCCCAGCAGCCGACGACAAAGACGGCCAGCGCCGCGTAGTGCGCGGCAGCAAATATCAACTTCTGAATAACAACTCCCGGCGCCGGTCGGCCATGCCGGCCGGCAGGTTCAAAGGTTCGGCGCCAGCAGGCGCTCGAGATCGGATTCGCTTTCCTTGCGCCGTGCGGCCTGGTCCTGCAGCTGGTCGTGCCCGATCTTGCCGACGTTGAAGTACGTCGAGTCGGGGTGGCTCAGGTAGAAACCACTGACGCTGGCGGCGGGCATCATAGCGAGGCTTTCCGTCAGGGTCATGCCAATGTCCGCGCAGTTCAGAAGGTCGAACATCGGGCGCTTCACGCTGTGGTCGGGGCAGGCCGGGTAGCCCGGCGCGGGGCGAATGCCGCGGTATTTCTCCGCGATCATGTCTTCATTGCTCAGGCCCTCGTCGGGCGCATAGCCCCAGAGGTCGGTGCGCACGCGGTGGTGCAGCGCCTCCGCAAAGGCCTCGGCCAGCCGGTCGGCCAGCGCCTTCAGCATGATGGCGGAGTAGTCGTCGAGGTCGTCGATGAAATACTTTTCTTTCTTTTCGACACCCAGGCCCGCGGTCACCGCGAACACGCCCACGTAGTCCTTCAGGCCGCTGTCTTTCGGCGCGACGAAGTCGGCCAGGCAGCGGCTCGGCCGGGTGACGCCGTCGATTACCTGCTTCTCGGTCTGCTGGCGCATGCCGTACCAGGTCATGGCAACTTCGCTGCGCGTCTCGTCGGTGTAGAGCTCGATGTCGTCGTCGTTCACCGTGTTGGCGGGCCAGAAGCCGACCACGCCGCTTGCGCTGAGCCAGCGGCCCTCGATCAGGCGCTTGAGCATGCGCTGGCCGTCGGCGTACACGCGCACGGCCTCGGTGCCCACGATCTCGTCTTTCAGGATGGCCGGGAACGGGCCGGCCAGGTCCCAGGTCTGGAAGAAGGGGCCCCAGTCGATGTACTTCGCGAGTTCGGTGAGGTCGAAGTTCTTGAACACGCGCCGGCCGATGAACTTGGGCACGGGCGGCGTGTAGTGGGTCCAGTCGACGGGCGTCTTGTTCGCGCGTGCCTTGGCCAGCGGCCACATCGGCACCTGCTTCTTGTTGGCGTGCTGCGTGCGCACCTTCTCGTAGTCGGCGTTGATCTCGTCGATGTACGCGGTGGCCTGGTCGCTCAAGAGGCTCTGCGCCACGCTCACGCTGCGCGAGGCATCGGGCACGTAGACCACCGGGCCTTCATAGTGCGGCGCAATTTTTACGGCCGTGTGCACGCGGCTGGTGGTGGCGCCGCCGATGAGCAGCGGAATCTTCTTGATGCGGAAGTGGTCGTCCTTCTGCATCTCGCCGGCCACGTACTGCATTTCTTCCAGGCTGGGCGTGATGAGGCCCGAGAGGCCGACGATGTCCGCGCCCTCGACCTTGGCCTTGGCCAGAATCTCGTGGCACGGGACCATCACGCCCATGTTCACCACCTCGAAGTTGTTGCACTGAAGCACCACGGTCACGATGTTCTTGCCGATGTCGTGCACGTCGCCCTTCACCGTGGCAATGATGATCTTGCCCTTGGTGCGCACGTCGCGGCCCGCGGCCTCGTCCTGGCGCTTTTCTTCCTCGATGTAGGGAATGAGGTGGGCCACGGCCGACTTCATCACGCGCGCCGACTTCACCACCTGCGGCAGGAACATCTTGCCCTGGCCGAACAGGTCGCCCACGATGTTCATGCCGTCCATGAGCGGCCCTTCGATCACGTGCAGCGGGCGCCCGCCCTTGGCGAGGATCTGCTGGTAGGCCTCTTCGGTGTCTTCGACGATGAAGTCGGTAATGCCGTGCACCATGGCGTGCGAGAGCCGCTGGTTTACGTGCACCGGGTTCTCTGGCGTGCCGCGCCACTCGAGCTTCTTGCTGTCGTCCTTGGCGCCGCTCTTGGCGGTTTCGGCCACTTCGACGAGCCGTTCCCCCGCATCGGGCCGCCGGTTGAGCACCACGTCTTCCACGCGCTCGCGCAAGGTCGGCTCCAGGTCGTCGTACACGCCCACCATGCCGGCGTTGACGATGCCCATGTCCATGCCCGCCTTGATGGCGTGGTACAGGAACACCGTGTGAATCGCTTCGCGCACCGGGTCGTTCCCGCGAAAGCTGAAGCTCACGTTGCTCACGCCGCCCGACACCTTGGCGCCCGGCAGGTTCGCCTTGATCCAGCGCACCGCGTTGATGAAGTCGACCGCGTAGTTGTCGTGCTCCTCGATGCCGGTGGCAATCGCGAAGATGTTGGGGTCGAAGATGATGTCCTCGGGCGGAAAGCCCACCTCGTCCACCAGGATGCGGTAGGCCCGCTCGCAGATCTCGATCTTGCGTTCGTAAGTGTCGGCCTGGCCCTTCTCGTCGAAAGCCATCACCACCGCGGCGGCGCCGTAGCGCTTCACCAGCTTGGCCTCTTGCTTGAACTTGTCGACCCCCTCCTTCATGGAGATGGAGTTGACGATGCCCTTGCCCTGGATGCAGCGCAGGCCCGCCTCGATCACTTCCCACTTGGAGCTGTCGACCATCACCGGCACGCGCGCGATGTCGGGCTCGCTCGCAATCAGGTTCAAGAAGCGGACCATCGCAGCCTTGCTGTCGAGCATGGCCTCGTCCATGTTGATGTCGATCACCTGGGCGCCGTTCTCGACCTGCTGCCGCGCAACGGCCAGGGCATCTTCGAACTGGCCGTTCAGGATCATCCGCGCGAAAGCCTTGGAGCCGGTGACGTTGGTGCGCTCGCCGATGTTGACGAACAGCGACCCCGAATCGATGGCGACCGGTTCGAGGCCGGACAACTTCATCGGGGGAACGGAGGGCGCGGGAACATCGCTCATGGGGGCTCACCTGTGCAGGAAAAAACGTCAGGTGAGCGTCGTTTGCGGCTTGCGCCCCGGCCAACGGGGCGCCTTCCAAGCCTGACGGCGGGCCGGTTGACTTGGGCCGCCGCTGCAACGCTCCTTGGAAGGGAGCGCAATTTTACCGGCTGCGGCAAGGGCCACGGCCTTGGGGGATGTTCAGGCCCCTTGCCCGGCCGCGGCGGCTGTGCTGACGGGCGCGGCCGAGGCCGGCAAGCCGAACACCCGGTCGAAGGCCCAGTTGAAGACGAAGGTGTAGACCAGGAAGAAGACCACCAGCCCCAGGTCCATCACCAGCGCCTGCCAGAGCGACACGCCCAGGCCCCAGGCAAAGAGCGGCACCAGGAAGGCGATCAGCCCGCCCTCGAAGCCGATGGCATGCGCAATGCGCCGGCGCACGCTGCGCCCGCGCACCGCCTGGCGCGACTCCCAGCGCTCGAACAGGGCGTTGAAAGCCAGGTTCCAGATCACCGCGATGACCGAGGCGGCTACCGCCAGCACGCCGGAATGGCCTAACCCGGCATCCGTCATCAGCGCCAGGCCGGCACTGGCGGCCACGATGGCGATTCCCTCGTATAGAGTGATGTAGACGACGCGGCGCTGAAACCCCTGCATGAACGTTTCCTCTGGCAAATGAAGGTGATGACTGGACTTTATTTGCCTTGTGCTGATATAAAAAGTTAAGTTATTTCAATTTAATTGATAGATCGGAGCGGCTGATGGCCTTTTCCAGCGACACCGTCGAAGTCTTCCTGTCCGTGATCGACCACGGCTCTTTTTCGGCGGCGGCGCGCGCGCTGCACAAGGTGCCTTCTGCCGTGAGCATGGCCATTGCCAACCTGGAGGCCGAGCTCGCGCTGCCACTGTTCGACCGCAGCGGCCGCGAACCTCAACCGACCGCGGCGGCCCGCTCGCTGGAGCCGCAGGCGCGGCTGTTGGCGGCCCAGTTGAAGCAGCTGCAGGTGCAGGCCCTGGCGCTCACGCAGGGGCTCGAAAACCGCCTCACGCTGGCCATTGCGCCCGAGCTGCTGGCCGCGCCATGGAGTGCGCCGCTGGCTGCGCTGGCCGAGGAATATCCGCTGCTGCAGGTCGAGGTGCTGGCTGCTCCGCAGGCGGACGCGCTGGCGCTGCTGCACAGCGGGCGCGCGCAGCTGGCGCTGGTGTTCGAGCGCCCCAGCCTCGATGGCCGCGAAGGCTTTCAGGAAGTGGGCAGCGACACCATGGTGGCCGTGATGGCGCCCCACCATCCCGTGCTGCTTGCGGCCGCCGGCGAGCGCCTGCGCGAAGAACACCTCACCAACACCCGGCAGATCGTGGTGGCCGGGCGCGACCTGGCGACCAGCGACCCGCGCTTCGTGTTCGCGCGCCACGTCTGGCGCACCGACAACGCGCTGGCCGCGCTCAGCCTGATCACCGCCGGGCTCGGCTGGGGCTGGCTCCCGCGCAACTTTGCCAAGCCCCACGTGGCTGCCGGTGCGCTGGTCGAGATTCCTTTTGAAAACCTGAGCAACGGGCTCGACCTGTGGGTCGACGTGGTGTGGTCGCGCGAGCGGCCGCTGGGCCTGGGCGCGCAGCGATTCGTGGCGCTGATTGCGCGCGACCGGCAGGCCGCGGCGGGGATTGCGTCCGCGGGCTAGCTAGCGGAACCGGATAAGCAAGAACGAAACGGAACGGCATCCGCCGCCAGCCTGCGAACTATTTGGCACTTTCAAAGTGAATCTCAGCCGCATTGCGTGCGTCAACGGTTGTTGACATTCCCGCCCGTCGTTCCCTCCCAGAATTCGCGTCCACATAGCCGCCGACCTGCGCGGCCTTCGGCTCGCGAAGGCCGCAACGCTCGGGCCGGACAGCCCCGATCCAAGGGCATCTTCAGGGAGAAACCATCATGTCCGCATTCATCGCGGCTGCGCGAGCGCGCACGCTCGCCATCCGCAGCGCCGCCATTCCCGAGTTCCTGGGCCGCCCCGCGCTCGAACCCGTGCGTCTCTCGGGCCGCGAAGGCCTCAATTCCCTCTTCGAATACGAGCTCCTGCTCAAGACCCCCGACGACCTTAACCTGGGCGCCAGCGGCGCGGCCGATTTCGACCTGGACAGCTTCATCGGCCGCGAGATCAGCTGCACCATCCAGCTGGACGGCATGGGCTCATTTCTTCCCGGCGCCGTCGGCGCCTCCATCGATGCCGTCGGCGCCGGCGAGCGCCAGATCAACGCCCTCATCACCGATGCCTGCCTCTGGGGCGAGGAAGGCCGGCATGTCCAGTACAAGCTCACCCTGCGCCCCTGGCTGCACCTGGCCACCCTCACGACGGATTGCAAGATCTTCCAGAACCAGAGCGTGGTGCAGATCCTGGATGCGCTGCTGGCCGACTACGCCTTCCCCGTGGACAAGCGCCTCATCGGCCTGGACGGTGCCGAGGGCGCGCTCTACCCCACCCGCGACTACCAGACCCAGTACAACGAGAGCGACTTCGAGTTCTTCAGCCGCCTCACCCAGGAGTGGGGCATCAGCTACTTCTTCGAGCACAGCGGCGATAAACATCGCCTCGTGCTCATCGACAACATGGGCGCCTACAAGAAGAACGACAGCGCGGCCTACCAGGAGGTGGAGTACCACGCGCCGGGGTGGAAGACCGATGCCGAATACCTGAGCAGTTTCGTGCCTGCCAGCCGCCTGACCAGCGGCCAGTACACCAGCCGCGACTACGACTACACCCGACCGCGGGCCGACCTCACCATCGGCCGCAGCGAGCCGCGCCCCACCGGCCAGGCCGATGCCGAGGTCTACCAGTGGCATGCCGGTGCCACCGCCAGCCACTACGCCCAGCCCCAGGCCGGCAGCGCCGAGGCCAACGACCCGCAGGCCGAAGGGCGCCAACTGGCGCTCTTGCGCATGCAGGCGCTGCGCACCGCGGGCAGCCGCGCCCAGGCCAGCGGCAACCTGCGCGGCATGGTTCCGGGCTGCACCTTTCGGCTCTTGAAGCATCCGCGCCAGAACGCCAATGCCGAGTACCTGATCCTGGACACCCGGCTTCTGATCGAGGACGTCGCGCAGGACAGCCAGATCCGCGATGCCGCTCCAGGCAGGAAGCAGCATTGGAAGGTGGAGGTCGACTTCACCGCCCATCCGATGGCCGAGCCGCTGCGCCCGGCGCTCACGCAAGTGAAGCCGTTCACGCACGGTCCCCAGACTGCGCTGGTGGTCGGTCCCGAGGGCCAGAACCTCTGGACCGACGAGTTCGGGCGCATCAAGGTGCAGTTCCCGTGGGACCGCATCGGTCAGAAGAACCAGCACAGCACCTGCTGGATCCGGGTCTCCAGTCCGTGGGCGGGCAACCAGCTGGGCGGTGTGCATGTTCCGCGTATCGGCCAGGAGGTGATCGTCGATTACATCGGCGGCGACCCCGACCTGCCCGTGTGCACGGGGCGGGTGCACAACCAGAGCAATCTGCCGCCGTGGGCGCTGCCGGGGCAGTCGGCCCTGAGCGGCTTCAGGAGCCGGGAGCTGACCAGGGAAGGCGGCAATTCCGCGGCGGGGCGCAGCAACCACCTGGTGCTGGACGACACCGAAGCGAAGATCCAGGTGCAGCTCAAGAGCGACCACCAGCACAGCCAGTTGAGCCTGGGGCACATCACGCGCATCGAGGACAACGCGGGGCGCAAGGACCCCAGGGGCCAGGGCTTCGAACTGCGCACCGATGGGCATGGCGTGATGCGTGCGGCCGAGGGCATGTTGATCACCACCGAAGCCCGAATGGATGCCGCAGGACACGCCAAGGACCTGGGCGATGCCATACAGCGGCTCACGCTCGCGCGCGATCTGGTCGAAGGCCAGTCCGACGCCGCGCGCACCAGCCAGGCGCAGGCCAGGGGCGACCAGGATGCCGTCGCCAACTCCCTCAAGCAATTCAACGACACCATCAAAGGCCGCGGCGGCGATCCGCAAGCCGGCCAGTTTCCGGAACTGGCCGACCCGCATCTGGTGCTCGCCAGCCCGAGCGGCATGGCCCTCACCTCGGGCGGCTCGACCCACATTGCCAGTACCGAGCACACGCAAGTCACCAGCTCCAAGCACACCAGCATCAACAGCGGCGGCAGCCTGCTCGCGGTCGCGCTGGAGGCCTTCAAGGTCTACGCCATGCAAAACGGCATGGAGATGATCGCCGCCCAGGCCGACATCGAGATCAAGGCGCTGAAGAACTCCATCAAGATGATGGCCAAGGACAAGATCGAGCTGACGGCCGACTTCATCGACATCATCGCCAAGACACGGCTGACCATCAATGGCGGTGGCAGCTACGAAGAGTATGTCGCCGGCATGATCACCAAGGGCACCGCCGGCCAGTACATCACCCACGCGGCAACCCACAGTTTCGCGCCCGCCGACACCCGCCCGACCAAGCCCTTGAACGGCGACGCCTGCGCCTCCAAGGAGCAGGCGGCCGACAACGGCGCCAACTCGGTGGCGCGTTCATGAACGACAACGCGGACAACGAAGGACAGGGCGCTGCGTTCCGCACATTGGTCGACGCGTTGATTCAGGGCTGGAGCGCCCTGGCCATGCCTGCGGCCCAAGGCGTCGGCGCAGCCAAAGCCGATCCCGTCCCGCAGCGGGCCTACCTGCTGTTCAACCGCTGGGACGGCAACCCATTGGCACAGGAGCTCGCCGCGCAGTTCCCGAAATGGGCGCGCGACCGCTGCGCCGTGCCCGACCGCAATTTCGAGCACCGCGAGGAACACGCCCCGTTCCTGCTCGAACTGCCCGAAGAGATGCTCGGTCCCGTATCCGGCGCCGAAGCCTGGGCCGTGCGCGACTGGCTCGCGCAGGCGCTGGAATCCGCCGCGCAAAAGGTGGGCGAGCGCACCACCCGGCAGGACTTCTGCGGCATCGTCATCAGCCCCGCATCGGCCCAGGCCATCGCCCGCCACTGGGTCGGCCTCGGCGATCAGCGCCCGCCCCACCAGGAGGACAGCGTGCTGTTCCGCTACCAGGACCCGCGCGTGATGCAGCGGGTCTGGCCGGCCCTGAGTCCGCTGCAGCAAAGCCGGTGGCTGGGCCCGGTCACGCACTGGTGGTCGCTCCTGCAGCCCTGGGGGCCGTTCGGCGCGTCGCACGAACCGCTCCAGTGGTTTCATGCCAGAGTGCCCGCCCTGCCGTATGGCGAACCGACAGGCGGCTCACCGCGCGACCTGTTCGACGAGCCGCAGTGGTTTCTCTCGGGCTTCTCGCCCGATGCGCATGCGATCTGGCGCAGCTATGCCGACAACCACATCGCACCCGAGGCCCAGCCCGATCCGGACGGCCTGCTGCAGATGCTGGCGGACGCCGCCCGGCTGGGGCTCAAAGGAGTCAACCTCGAAGACTATGTGTGGGTCACCTGGATGCATGCGCCCAAGGAAGGCGCGCCCCGCGCGATGGACTGGAGCCGCCCCCATCTGGCGCAAGCCTTGAATCGGATCGAGGCGCAGCTGCGCAGCCAGCCCGACACCCGTTTCTCCAGCCTTTTTGTACAAGCCATCCAGACCCGGACTTGAGAGCGCCATGGCCCACACGACTCCTTGCGAACAATGCGCCCAAACCGGGCTGCCCATTCTTTTCACGCGCTATGCGGCTGCCTACAGCGCGACAAGCGAAGGCAAAGCCGCGCTCGATGCGCTCAAGCCCGGCGGCACGCTCAAAGCCGAACCCGGTGGCGTGAGCCTGAAAACCGCCAGATACAACCTGCGCATGCTGCGCGCCGGCTATTTGTACCTGCGGCTGGAATCCGAGTACCGGACGCCCGAATGGCTCGCCTTTGTCGTGCATCCGCATGGCTACCTCACCAAGATCGATATCAACCACCCGGAGCAGACCACCGGCGAAGCCGCTTGCCGGCCCAACGAATGGGGCGCCAACAGGAGCCTGGTGTGGATCAAGGACGCGGAGAACATCACCAAGCTCCATTTCATGTTTCATCCCGACCCGGTCGATCCCCAGCACCTGAAAACGGTCATCGGCAAGGAGCCCGACAAGTACATGCAGACCTTCAAGGTCTCCGCATGGGTCAAGGGTTCGACCGCGCAGGACGACACCCTGCAGCCCGAGCAGCTCGACGCCAAGGTGCTCGAGTTCAAGGCACTGCCCAACAACGCGCTTCAAACAGCAGCCACCGAACAAGTCTTCGGGCTCATGGGTCGCAGCCCTCAGGAGCGCGGCTGGGGCGACTACAGCGAAGTGCGCGAGGGCCGCCACTTCGCTGGCCAGCACGATGAATCCAGAGACGTCGACGGAACCGTCAGCCGCAGCGACAACCCCGGCTTGTCGGGCGCCATCAGCACCGGCTCCTACGTGGCCCACGTGCGGGGGCTTCCCTACGACCAGGCCCACGGCCCGCGCCTGCGCCAGATGGTCGAGTTCCTGAAAACCAACAAGGGCGCCGTCGTCGCCTGCGACGACCCCTGGGCATCGCCATGGAATTGAGCCTGCACCATCTCACGGCGGCCACCCCCTATGTGGATTGGCTCAAAGCAACCGACGACAAAGGCATCAGCAACCAGTGGAAGCAGGCCGCCAGCGAAAGCGTGCGCACCATGCGCCTGGCACTGGCCCACAAGGCGGTAGAGGCTTATGACGACGCCACAGACCGACTGCGCGACACGAAGGAAGCGCTCTCGGGCAGCTACCCCGGCTCGGACTCCCATCAGCCCGTCAAGCTGCGCCGCGCCGATGGCACGTACGAAGAAGTCTCGATCGCCGAGCTCAACCGGCGCCGCGCGGCTGAGCTGGACACACGCATCGGCGCCCGCGAAAGCGACCGCTCAGTCCTGGGCAGCCAGGCCGCCAGCGCAGACGCGCTGGCGCGCATCGCCGGGTATTGCGACGTGGGCGCCGTCGCCGCCTTCGACGCGCTGCACAAGACCGAACTCGGCAAGCGCGACGAGTTGATGGACAAGCTCGCCATCGACCTGCACGCCTGGCTCAAGGCCGACGCCCTCACCGAGAGGGCGCTGGGGCGCTACAGCGACAAGGCCGGCATCGACTCGGGCGACGGTGCGCGCTGTGCCGGGCAGTTGTGCGCCATCCTGCTGCAGATCGACAGTGCCCCCAAAGGCCGCCAGTGGTACGCCGCGCTCGACCCGTTCACGCCGGGCAGCAAGAACCTCGTGTGGCGCATGCTGAGCCTGAACAACGCCGAAATCAGCACAGAACTGCATGCCGCGCTCGAATTGCTCACCGTCCCGTTGCCGCCGGCCGGCCTTGAAGTGCACAACGCCGAGGAAAATGCCCGCCAGCAAAAGTCCTATGCCACCGTGCTGGCCGCGCTGGGCCAGCTTGGCAAGACCCTCGGCGCGAGCGACAAGATCAACAAGGGCCTGCCCAAAGTGCTCGATTCAGGCCTCAAGCGGCTGGAGCGCTTGCAGGCCGGCGGCGAACTGGCCAAGGTGGTCTACGACAGCCCGCACGCCGTGCTCGGCGCTGCTGCAATGGCGCGCTTCAAGGCCCTGCCCGCCGCCCGCGCCGAAAGCTTCATCGCCAAGGCGCAACTGATGCTGCTGGCCCGTGGGCTGGGCCAGCAGGCCATGGCCTTCACCCGGAACCAGCAAGCCAACGCACTGACGAAAGCGACCGCCAAGCAGGCACGCTACACGCAGCGCCGGATCGAAAAGGCCATCCAGAGCCAGATCGCCGAAACGGCGGGCAAGGACATGCGCCTGCCCAACGTGCTGCTGGGCTTGAACGCCCTCGCCATCCTGCCGGCACTGGCCAATGCCAACACCCGGCGCGACGAGCGCACCACCACCGAACTGATGGGCACGATGGCGGGGCTGGTGGGCAGCATGCGGCAGTGGCGAGCCGATTTGTACGAGAAGGCGCTGTTCAAACAGTTGCCCGATGCGGTCTACAAGACCCACAAGGCGGGCATGACGAAGGCGACGCAGGCCGAGTTGCTGGCGATGAAGGCGGGGGCGGCGCACTTCGTGGTGGCGGGGGCTGTCGTGGGGGTGGCTTGGGATGCGATGGATGCAGTGACCGCAAGTAAAGAGCAAGAGAACTGGCTTTCACGAGCATATATGGCTCGCGCTGCGACTGGCGGTGCCACCATCTTCGGCGCTATCGTTGGTGCCAGTTATCTTGAAGCCCCACTCTGGCTGGTGCGCTTCAACTTCGTGACGGCAATTGCCGCTGGCGCATTGACCATCGCCATCGGCAAGCTCAAGGGCGATGCTTGGGCCAACTGGCTGCAAGCCCAGCCTTTCCATCAGGCCAACAGCGGGAAGATGCCTCACAAGAGCGAAAAAGAGACGATGAGCAAACTGGCCAATGCCTTGGCGGAAATCGAGTAAGAGGCCGGTATGTTCAATTGCGAATCTGGTTTCCTCGCTCATCGCAAGAAGCACGGGCAGCGTGAAGCTGTCGAGTTGATTGCGGACATCAACCACTACACGGAGCTTCAGTCACCCAAGGACAAGCCAAAGAAGAACAAGAAGAAAAAGAACGCTGACTCGCAGCCCGGACTGGACTGGCAGCGCACACTGTTCGATCGCAACGAGCATTTCATCGAACTGTCCAACATGGGGGAGGAGGACAGGTCGTTGATGGTTATGTTGTCGGGATTGTTCTTAGGTCTACTGGGGTTCTCGATTTCCTTTTGGATCTTTATGACGATCGACGAGCCTGTGTTCAGTAAATGGTGGAAGCTATCCATGTTCTTTGGAGCATGCATGACAACAGTCGTGCTCTGGCTCAACTACATGCTCTGGCCCCTCCAATACGCCCCCAACTTCTTCACCCTTCTCCGCGCCCGCTACCGCTTCAACCGAACCACCCGAAAGGTCTACGTGCTGCGCCCGGCCCGCTACGGAGGCAATGTGGTGCTGGACTGGGACCGCGTACAAGCCCATGTGAACTGGTGCGCCCCGCGCGAGATGACGCACGACGACCTGCGCGACCCAGTGGCGCGCCAGGCCCGCCAGGCCCGCCAGGACAACCGCGGCGGCCAATTCGGCATCTGCGGCCTGGTCCTGTACTGGCCACCCTTGGATGCTGCCGACAAAGAGCGCAAGGGCGAAGAAGTCCTGTGGGTCGGCCCCAAACTGGCCGGAGAAAACCTCTGGCAGTACATCCGCACCTTCATGGAAGAAGGCATGGATGCGGTGCCGGAACCCACGGAGTACGAGTGGCTGCGCAAGGGCTTTCATACGGTGGGCCAGCACATCGAGGAAACCGTGCTCGGTCCGTCCCGCGTGCTCGATCGCCTGGGCGGGCGTGCCGGCGAAGGCGAGACGTCCATCCAGACCAGCTTCAACTTCATGCTCAACGCGGTGTGGGCGCCGCTGCACTGTTTGGCCGAACGTCTTTGCTCGTGGCCCACCTTCCCCGAAGAATGGAACAGCGACTGCGGCCAGAAGCGGCGCGAGAGTGGGCTGGGGCCGGAAGAGCCGCTGCGGTGGACGGCCAGATGAAGCTTTACCGCCGAGAAGAGGCGATGAGCAAGCTGGCCGATGCATTGGCGGAAATCGAGTAAAGGGCCGGCATGTTCAATTGCGAATCTGGTTTCCTCGTTCATCGCAAGAAGCACGGGCAGCGTGAAGCAGTTGAGTTGATCGCGGACATCAACCACTACACGAAACTCCAGTCACCCAAAGACAAGCCGAAGAAGGAGAAGAACGGGGACGCGCAGCCCGGGCTGGGCTGGATGCGCACGCTGTTTGATCACAATGAGCATTTCATCGAGCTGTCCAACATGGGGGAGGAGGACAGGTCATTAATGTTCTTGGTGACAGTGATGCTCGCGATTGCTCTGGGATGGACCGCACCTTTTATGGGAGTGGTGTTGGCAGGCACGAAATTGTTCTCGTCAGATTGGTACTTTGGAATCGTTGTAGGGGGAGGAAGTGTTCTTGGATTTGCGGTGCTCCTCTACTTTCTCTGGCCGCAAACATTCGCCCCTACCTACTTCACCTCGCTACGCGCCCGCTACCGCTTCAACCGGACCACCCGCAAGGTCTACGTGCTGCGCCCGGCCCGCTACGGAGGCAACGTGGTGCTGGACTGGGACCGCGTACAAGCCCATGTGAACTGGTGCGCCCCGCGCGAGATGACGCACGACGACCTGCGCGACCCAGTGGCGCGCCAGGCCCGCCAGGACAACCGCGGCGGCCAGTTCGGCATCTGCGGCCTCGTTCTGTACTGGCCGCCTCTCGATCCTGCCGACAAGGAGCGCGCAGGCGAAGAAGTCCTGTGGGTCGGCCCTAAGCTGGCCGGAGAAAACCTCTGGCAGTACATCCGGACCTTCATGGAAGAAGGCATGGATGCGGTGCCCGAACCCACGGAGTACGAGTGGCTGCGCAAGGGCTTTCATTCGGTGGGCCAGCACGTCGAGGAAACCGTGCTTGGGCCATCCCGCGTGCTCGACCGCCTGGGCGGGCGGGCCGGCGAAGGCGGGGCGTCCATCCAGACCAGCTTCAACTTCATGCTCAACGCGGTGTGGGCGCCGCTGCACTGTTTGGCCGAGCGGCTATGTTCGTGGCCCATGTTCCCCGACGAGTGGAACAGCGACTGCGGGCAGAAGCGGCGCGAGAGTGGGCTGGGGCCGGAAGAGCCGCTGCGGTGGACGGCCAGATGAAGCTTTACCGCCGAGAAGAGGCGATGAGCAAGCTGGCCGATGCATTGGCGGAAATCGAGTAAAGGGCCGGCATGTTCAATTGCGAATCTGGTTTCCTCGTTCATCGCAAGAAGCACGGGCAGCGTGAAGCAGTTGAGTTGATCGCGGACATCAACCACTACACGAAACTCCAGTCACCCAAAGACAAGCCGAAGAAGGAGAAGAACGGGGACGCGCAGCCCGGGCTGGGCTGGATGCGCACGCTGTTTGATCACAATGAGCATTTCATCGAGCTGTCCAACATGGGGGAGGAGGACAGGTCATTGATGGTGATGTTGACGGGATTGTTCTTAGGACTTTTGCTATTTTCCGTTTGTGCGGCGATATTTATCTCAAATGGGGCTGGCAGGGATGAATGGATCTCGTATGTGATCTGGATTCTTCCGGCGTGGGCCCTCTGGCCCAACTACATGCTCTGGCCCCTCCAATACGCCCCCAACTTCTTCACCCTTCTCCGCGCCCGCTACCGCTTCAACCGAACCACCCGCAAGGTCTACGTGCTGCGCCCCGCACGCTACGGAGGCAACGTGGTGCTGGACTGGGACCGCGTACAAGCCCATGTGAACTGGTGCGCCCCGCGCGAAATGACTCACGACGACCTGCGCGACCCGGTGGCGCGCCAGGCCCGCCAGGACAACCGCGGCGGCCAATTCGGCATCTGCGGCCTGGTCCTGTACTGGCCACCCTTGGATGCTGCCGACAAAGAGCGCAAGGGCGAAGAAGTCCTGTGGGTCGGCCCCAAGCTGGCCGGAGAAAACCTCTGGCAGTACATCCGCACCTTCATGGAAGAAGGCATGGATGCGGTGCCGGAACCCACGGAGTACGAGTGGCTGCGCAAGGGCTTTCATTCGGTGGGCCAGCACGTCGAGGAAACCGTGCTTGGGCCATCCCGCGTGCTCGACCGCCTGGGCGGGCGGGCCGGCGAAGGCGGGGCGTCCATCCAGACCAGCTTCAACTTCATGCTCAACGCGGTGTGGGCGCCGCTGCACTGTTTGGCCGAGCGGCTATGTTCGTGGCCCATGTTCCCCGACGAGTGGAACAGCGACTGCGGGCAGAAGCGGCGCGAGAGTGGCCTGGGGCCGGAAGAGCCGCTGCGGTGGACGGCCAGATGAACCTGCACAAATAAAAGGGCTGCTTTCATGCCCCTTCTCGAAGAAGTCAAGATTGCGGCCGAGGATCAGGTCGAGCGTGCCGAGCACGAACTGGCGGAGGCGGCCCGGCCGCCAGTTCCACCCGAGCCCATTCTGCAAGGGCCGCAGGAACTCGCGCGCCTGTCACCGCAGCCCGACCGGCTCGAGGCCATGCGGACTGCCGCGTCCCCCTTGTTCGACGCTGCACGCCCTTTGCTCACAGCTCTTGCCGGCATGGCCGCCCGACTGGACGTTGCCCAAGCCGATGCGGTTTACCTTCGGTTGAAGGAAGAAGTCGCGTTGTTCCAATCCGTCTGCAACGACGCTGGGATTCGCTACGAGGTGATTCTGGGCGCCAGCTATTCGCTGTGCACCGCGCTTGATGCCGCCGCCGCTGACGCACGGGTGGTCGGCTCCAACGCGGACGATGTCGAGACCCATCCGGAAGCGACGCGCTCGTTGGCCGTTCACTTTCACGGCGACAGCAACGGAGGCGCCAAGGTGTTTCGGCTCGTCGGATGGCTCGTCAACAAGCCGCACGCCCACCTTGACCTGCTGGAACTGATGCTGGTCATTCTCAGATTGGGGTTCGAAGGCCTCTACCGATACGCAGCCAAAGGCCGGCGCGAATTGGAGAACATGCAGTATCGGCTCCACTCGATGGTGAGCACATGCCGCACAGGCGGCTCCCCGATCTGCTTGCGCACTGGCGAGCGGTCGAACGCTTTATCGACGAGTCTCGCGGCGCCGCAGTTCCTACACAACCGGTGAGCCGGCTACCCCCATGAGCACGTCCCATCGACACCTTGAGAGGCCAAACGAGAAAGATTCATAGCTGCGAAACGGATAGTGAGAGACAGCATTTACAGACTGGAGAGCCGCAACGGATGGGCGGTCCAGCTCAGACGCGGCCAACAAATCTTTCAGAAGAAGTTCAGAGACACGTCGGATGGTGGAACAGCCAAGGCGGCAATGGCGTGGCGCGATGCGGTAGTTGCCGAACATGCGCCCTTCAGCAAGCGAAGCTGCACGAAGGTCGTGCACCCGAACAACACAAGCGGAGTGAGTGGAGCTGTTCTGTGGAAAGGGTCGTCCGGAGGCCCTTATTGGAAAGCGACCACCAAAGCCAATGGACGCGTTGTGGCCCGTGTTTTCTCAATCGGTCTTTATGGGTACAGCGCCGCTTTCGCAATGGCCGTCAGCGCGCGAGCGCGGCAACTTGGACTGCTTGACGACTGAGTTGAGGAGAAGGGCGCCGGCGACGCACCGGCCAACCTAGAGGTGTCGGGCAAGCCGCCGCGGTTTGCGCCCGCGGGCTAGCTAGTCGCGGTGGCCGGCCGTGTCCGCCGCCCTTGCCACCGCCTCCGCCGTGGCCTCCACCCTTGCCGCCGCCGTCGCCTCCGCCTCCGTGGCGACCGCCCCCTCCGCCACCACCGCCCCCGTCACCACGGCCATGCCGGCCACCGCCTCCGCCTCCGCCCGGATGCATTTGCGGTTGGCCGGGCGGCGGTCCGGGTCGGAAGGCCGGCTGCGGCCGCGGCGGCTTGAAGCCGGGGTCCGACGGTGGGCGGAAGTCCGGCCGGGGCTGCGGTGGCCGGTGGCCCTGTGCATGCTGTGGGCGAACGCCCGGCCCCGGCGCGGGCTTGAAGCCCGGGCCCGGCCACGGCTTTGGTTGCCAGGCCGGCCGCACGGGCGGCGGCGGACGCCAGCCGGGCGCCGGCGGAGGCGGCGGCCGGCTGCCCCACCAGCGCCGCTCGCCGTACCAGGGCCGGTCGCGGTAGTAGTTGGACCAGTAGTTGCCGATCACGAAGGTCACGACCGGCACGCCGATCACCGCCGCGTAGGTCGAGAGCGGCACACGCTGCTCCTGGTAGGCGTAGTCGAGGCTGCGGGCCCAGACCCAGCCGCGCCCGCCGTCGGGCAGCACCACGTCGCACCAGCTGTAGCCGCCGGTACAGCCGATCACGTCGAGCGGCTGGCCCGGCGCGAGGCGCGCCACCAGCGGGTAGTCGCCCGAGGGGCCCGCGCGCATGTTGACGGTGCCGCGCGTGAAGGCCTGCTGCGCCGTGGCCACCAGGGGCAGCGCCAAGGCAAGCGCGCCGATGCCGACCCAGCGCATGGAGAGTTTGTTGTTCATGAATAGGCTTCCTTTGCGCCGCCAGCCTAGGCGGCGGCCCGGATGCCGTCAATCAGCCGGGGGCGCGAAGCCCCGGGCGCCTGGTCAGGCCGCTTCGCGGTAGAAGCCGGCGCTGTTGTTCAACAGCCTTCCGGGCACCGGCGCCACGGCCTGGCCGATGGCCGCAATGTGGTCCGGCGTGGTGCCGCAGCAGCCGCCGACGATGTTCACCAGCCCTTCGGCCGCAAACTCGTGCAGCAGCCGCGAGGTGACGTCCGGCGTCTCGTCGAAGCCGGTTTCGCTCATCGGGTTGGGCAGGCCCGCGTTCGGGTAGCAGCTGATGAAGGTGTCGCCCGCCACCTTGGCGAGTTCCTGGATGTAGGGGCGCATCAGCGCCGCACCCAGCGCGCAGTTCAGCCCCACGGCCAGCGGCTGCGCATGGCGCACGCTGTGCCAGAAGGCGGTCACGGTCTGCCCGCTGAGGATGCGGCCCGAGGCGTCGGTCACGGTACCGCTGATGATGAGCGGCAGGCGTTGGCCGCTGTTGTCGAAGTACTCGTCCACCGCGAACAGCGCGGCCTTGGCGTTGAGCGTGTCGAAAATCGTCTCGACCAGGATCACGTCGGCGCCGCCCTCGACCAGCGCCTCGGTCTGCTCGTAGTAGGCCGCGCGCAGCTGCTCGAAGTCGACATTGCGCGCACCCGGGTCGTTCACGTCGGGGCTGATGCTCGCGGTCTTGGGCGTCGGGCCCAGGGCGCCGGCCACGAAGCGGGGCTTGTCGGGCGTGCTGAACTTGTCGCAGGCCGCGCGCGCGAGCTTGGCCGACTCGAGGTTCATTTCGCGCGCCAGGTGCGCCATCTTGTAGTCCTCCTGCGCGATGGTGGTCGCGCCGAAGGTGTTGGTCTCGATGAGGTCGGCGCCCGCCGCAAGGTAGCCCTCGTGAATGTCGCGGATCACGTCGGGCCGCGTCAGCGAGAGCAGCTCATTGTTGCCCTTCACGTCGCGCTCGAAGTCCTTGAAGCGCTCACCGCGGTACTGCTCTTCGGTGAGCTTGAAGCGCTGGATCATCGTGCCCATGGCGCCGTCGAGGATGGCGATGCGCTTTTCGAGGATGCCGGCGAGTGCCTGGCCGCGGGTGTAGACAAGGGGCTTCATAGCCCCTGATTGTAGGAAGCAGAGCCGCCCCTGGCGGCCGTCAGTGCTTTAGCGACTTTCGACGAAAGCCAGCACCGCCTCGATCATCCGCCGCACATGCGGCTGCACGCCGGCGGCCACCTCGGGCAGGCAGTCGAAGGGCAGCTTCTCCTGCATGTAGCTCGACTGCGTCATTTCCAGTTGCACCGCATGCACGCCCGCCGCGGGGTTGCCGTACTGGCGCGTGATGTGGCCGCCCTTGAAGCGGCCGTTGAGCACGCCGGAATAGCCGGGGGCCGATTCGGCGATGCCAAGCAGCGTGGCTGCGAGCGCCGGGTCGCAGCTGGTGCCGTTGCCGGTGCCCAGGTTCAGGTCGGGCAGCTTGCCTTCGAAGAAGCGCGGCAGCACCGAGCGGATCGAGTGGGCGTCCCACAGTGCGATGGTGCCGTGCGCCGCCTTCAGGCGGTCGAGCTCGGCTTGCAGCTGCTGGTGGTATGGGCGCCAGATTGCCTCGCGCCGCGCGGCGACTTCCTCGTCGTCCGGTAGATCGTCGCTGGACGCGTAGAGGGGCGTGTCGTCGAAGGTGTCGACCGGGCACAGGCCAGTGACGCTCTGGCCCGGGTACAGGCTCGCGCCATCCGGCGGACGGTTCAGGTCGATCACGTAGCGCGAATGCGTGGCAACGAGCACCGAGGCGCCGAGTTCGTCGGCAAAGTCGTAGAGCCGCTCGAGGTGCCAGTCGGTGTCGGGCACATGGCGCGCCTCTTCGGTAAAGCGGGCGGCCAGCGCGGGCGGCACGTAGGTGCCGACGTGCGGCATGGAGATGAGCAAGGGACGCGTGCCCTGGCGGAAGCGGAATGCGGGTTCGGTGGTGGTGAAACTCATGGGGCTCAATTTTCCAGAAGAAGCTGGCCGCGCGCTGCGACGAATGCGGCGGCAGCCTCGTTGTGCAGTGCATGGCGGCCCGCCTGCACGCGCGGCCGGCCTGCCACCCACACGGCATCGATGGCCGACGTGCGGTGGCTGGCAAAGACGTGCGACGACAGCATGTCGGGCGCTGGCAAGCCCTGCAGCGCGAGCTGCGCGGCATCGAGCACGACGAAGTCGGCTTGCTGCCCCACCGCCAGCCCGCCGATGGGCCGGCCCGACGCCTGCGCGCCGCCGCGCACCGCTTCGAGCGTGAGCGCGGTGGCCACGTGCGGCTGCGCCGCGCTCGCGCCGACGTTGCGCTGCCGCTTGCCCAGGCGCTGGCTGTATTCGAGCATCAGCAGCTCTTCGGCCGCGTTCACGGTGGCATGGCTGTCGGAGCCCACGCCCCAGGCGCCGCCATGGTGGCGCCATGCCGAAAAGTCGAAGATGCCATCGCCGAGGTTGGCTTCGGTGGTGGGACACAGGCCGGCCACCGCGCCGCTCTTTGCGCCGC
Organism: Variovorax sp. S12S4; assembly: GCF_023195515.1. Lineage (NCBI taxonomy): Bacteria > Pseudomonadati > Pseudomonadota > Betaproteobacteria > Burkholderiales > Comamonadaceae > Variovorax > Variovorax sp. S12S4. The sequence continues at coordinate 1,854,669 of NZ_JALPKR020000002.1, read as the reverse complement.
GCTCGTATTCGGCCATGTCCATGTGCGTGGCATGCACGAGGCACCAGCGCGCATCGACCGGTGCATGGTCGAGCAGCCAGGCCACCGGGCGCTGGCCGCTCCAGGCCATGCAATCGTCGACTTCCTTGGTCTGCTCGGCAATGTGGATGTGGATCGGGGCGGCGGGGTCGATGGCTTCCAGGCCCGCCACGGCTTCGCGCAGGGCATCAGGCGGCACGGCGCGCAGCGAGTGCGGCGCAAGGCCCAGCCGAGCGCCCTGTGCGTCGCACACGGGCTTGAGCGCATCGAGCAGGCGCAGCATCGAGTCGGTCGAGCGGATGAAGCGGCGCTGCCCTTCGTTGGGCGGCAGGCCGCCAAAGCCGCTGGTCTGGTAGAGCACGGGCAGCAGCGTGAAGCCGATGCCCACCTTTTGCGCGGCGCGCAGCAGCGCGAGGCTCAGCGTTGCGTCGTTCGCATAAGGGCGGCCGTCGGCGTCGTGGTGCACGTATTGAAACTCGCACACGCTGGTGTAGCCGGCTTCGAGCATTTCGGCATAGAGCCAGGTGGCAATGGCCTCCATGTGCTGCGGCCCGAGGCGCGCGGCAAAGCGGTACATCAGCGTGCGCCAGCTCCAGAAGCTGTCGTGCTGCTCGGCGCGGTGTTCGGTGAGCCCTGCGAAGGCGCGCTGGAAGGCGTGCGAATGCAGGTTGGGCATGCCGGGGATCACGGGGCCGTTTGCCACCTGCGCGCCGGCTGCCGGCTGAGCTGCGGACTGCACCTGCGTGAGCTGGCCGGCATCGTTCCACGACAACAGAACGTTGCTGGCCCAGCCGCCGGGCAGCAATGCGTCGGCTGCAAACAGCGTGCGCGTCATGCGGCGGCTCCCACGGCAATTCGGCCCTTACGAACCACGGTGCGCACCGGGCGCTGGCCGAACCAGTAGGCCAGCTCGGCCGCCTCGCCCACATTCCACAGCACGAAGTTGGCAGGCATGCCCACCGCAATGGCGCCGTGCGTGTCCTGCAGGCCGAGCGCGCGCGCCGCATGCACCGTGACGCCGGCCAGCGCCTCGGGCACGGTCAGGCGGAACAGCGTGCACGCCATGTTCATCATCAACAGCAGGCTCAGTGCGGGCGATGTGCCGGGGTTGTGGTCGGTCGACACGGCCATCGGCACGCCGGCGGCGCGCAGCGCCTCGATGGGCGGCAGGTGCGTGTCGCGCAGCGTGTAGTAGGCGCCGGGCAGCAGCACGGCCACGGTGCCCGACCGGCGCATGGCCTCGATGCCTTCGGCCGACAGGTGCTCGATGTGGTCGCACGAGAGCGCGCCGTAGCGCGCGGCGAGCGCGGCACCGCCCATGTCGGAGAGCTGCTCGGCGTGCAGCTTGACGGGCAGGCCCAGTGCTTTCGCGGCCTTGAAGACCTGCTCGGTTTGGGCCAGTGAAAACGCGATGCGTTCGCAGAACACGTCCACCGCATCGACCAGCCCTTCGGCGGCAAGCGCGGGCAGCATCTGGCTGCAGACGAGGTCGATGTAGTCGCCGCTGCGGCCCGCGTATTCGGGCGGCAGCGCATGCGCGCCGAGAAAGGTGGTGCGCACGGTCACGCCGTAGGCATCGCCAAGGCGCCGCGCCACGCGCAGTTGCTTGCGCTCATGCTCGAGCGAAAGGCCGTAGCCCGACTTGATTTCGATGGCGCAGACGCCGTCGGCCAGCAATTGCTCGAGCCGCTGCGCAGCCTGTGCAAAGAGCATGTCTTCATCGGCTTCGCGCGTGGCGCGCACCGACGAGACGATGCCGCCGCCCGCCTTTGCCACCTCTTCGTAGCTCGCGCCCGCGAGCCGCATTGCGAACTCGTTGGCACGCTGGCCGCCGTAGACCAGGTGGGTGTGGCAATCGACCAGGCCCGGCGTGACAAGCGCGCCGCCGCCGTCGTGCGATGCAAGGCCCGCAAATTCGGCGGGCAGCGCATGGCGTGCGCCTACCCAGCGGACCTTGCCCCCTTCCACCGCGATGGCGGCATCGGCAGCGGCTTCCGCAGGGGTGGCCGGCGCAGCACCGGGCGCGAGGCGAAGGCCAGTCCAGAGGCCATCGGCCGAGGGGTACGAGATTGCGGATGTCATGGGTCTCTTTCGGTATTCCAGAGCTTACGCCGGCACGATGCGAACCGCTGCCAACCGCGCGCCTTCGTCCTCCGGCACGGCTTGCCACGCCTGCGCGTCTTCGGCCCAGTACACGCCCTCGCCTTCGGCGCGCGCCTCGCCGTTCAGGCGCCACGTGCCGCGCAGCGCAAGCAGCACGCCGTGCGGAGCTGGCTCGACGACCGAGGGCTCGGCGAGCACCTGCACTTCGGCGCGCCACCGGCCGCGCCGCGCCATGATGTTGAAGTCGTTCGATGCGCCGCCGAGCAGCGCGCAATCGATCGCCTCGTCGCCGCTGAAAGTGAAGGGCCGGTGCGGCGCGTCGAGCCGGTGGTCCGTTCGTCCGTCGGGTGTGAAGAGCCGCACGCCATCGCCTTCGAGCAGCATGATGCTGCGGTCGACGCCTTCGAACACCGAGAACGGCCCCGGCGCCGCAATGGTGGCGATGCTCGCGCGCCAGCTAAAGTCGTCGAGCCCCGCGCCCTCGGGCCAGCTGATGATTTCCTGCGTGGTGCCGCCGCCGTTCTTCCATGGCTTGGCCGGGAGCGATGCGCGGGAGAAGCGCTGCACGCGTTTCATGGCCGGTCCTCTTGCTCCTTCCCCTTCCGGGGAAGGCCGGGATGGGGGCGGTGCCCGGCGAGCGCCGAGCGCGGGTCGAGGCCGTCGTGCCCCCACCCCAACCCTCCCCCGACAGGGGAGGGAGAAAGACGAAATGCAGACTCATCGCATCAACCCGCCCTGCCGCAGCTTCTGCTCGAAGTGCCTGAGAACCAGCGTCATCGTGCCCGTGAGCACGAAGTACACGAGCGCGATGGCAAGGTACACCTCGAGCGAGCGGTACGACACGCTGATGATCTTCTGCCCCTCATGCATCACGTCGTGAATGGTGAGCAGCGACACCAGCGCCGAGTTCTTGATGAGCGCAATGAACTCGTTGCCCAGCGGCGGGATCATGCGCACCACCGCCTGCGGCAGCACGATCTCGCGCATCGCCGTGGCGGGTGTCATGCCCAGCGACTGGGCCGCGAGGGTCTGGCCCTTGTCGATCGACTGGATGGCGCCGCGCACGATCTCCGACACATACGCGCCCGAATACACGCCCAGCCCCAGCACGCCGCACAGGAAGGCCGGCAGCAAGATGCCGAAGTGCGGCAGGCCGAAGAACAAGATGAACAGCTGCACCAGCAGCGGCGTGCCGCGAATCGCCGCCACATAGGCAGTGCATAGGCCGTAGAGCCAGCGCCGCTTGGGGTTGAGCCGCCCGATGCCGACCACGAGGCCCAGCACGCAGCCGAGGGCGAGCGCGCAGGCGGTAATTTCCACCGTGACGAGCGCGCCGCGCAGCAGGTCGGGCCAGCCTTGCCAGACCGGCGAGAAATCGAGATCCATGAGCCGGCCGGATTACTTGGCGCTGGCGTTGAACCACTTCGCGACGATTTGCGCATAGGTGCCGTCGGCCTTGAGCTTCTCGATGGCGCCGTTCACTGCCTTGGTGAGCTCGGGCGTGTCCTTGCGGATGGCCATGCCGTATTCCTCGGTGGTGATCTGCTCGGGCAGCACCTTCAGGCCGCCGCGCGTGCGCACGTACTGGTAAGCGGCGGGCTTGCCGGTCACAGCCGCATCGGCGCGGCCGATGTCCACCAGGTTGAACATTTCCTGGTTCTTCTCGACTTCCATCAGCTGCACCTGCGGATACTTTTCCTTGGTGTAGGAGACCGACTTGGTGCCCACCTGCACGCTGACCTTCTTGCCGTTGATGTCGGCCGGCATCTTGATGGCCGTGTTCCCGTCCTTCACCATCACGACCAGGCCGCCCGCGTAGTAGGGCACGGTGAAGTCGACGACCTTCTTGCGCTCGTCGGTGATGTAGATGGCCGAGACGGCCATGTCGAAGCGCTTCGAAATGAGTCCCGGCACCAGGCCCTTGAAGTCGATGTCGATCCACTCGATCTTGCGGCCCAGCGTCTTGCCGATCGCTTCGACCAGCTCCACGTCGAAACCCGTGCGCTTGCCGTTCTCGACGAACTCCATCGGCGGAAAGGTGGCATCGGTGGCCACGCGCAGCGGCTCGCCCTGCGCTTGCGCGGTGGCGGCAAAGCCGAAGAAGGCAAGGCTGGAGAGTGCGGCGGCAATGAGGGTGCGGCGGGTGTTCATGTGAAAGCTTCCGTGGGTTGAAAAAGAAAAGAAAACCGTGCGCAAAGGCTGGCTACTGCAGCGCGCGTGAAATGCGCGCCGCCGTGACGACGGTCATGTGCAGCAATGCAGCTTCCATGCCTTCGACACGCGTGAGCGGGGCCATGAGCGTGATCGCGCCGCGCAGGCGACGGCCCGATGCGAGCACCGGTACGCTCGCGCCCCACACGCCTGCGTCCACCTCGCCATGCGTCACGGCATGGCCGGCTTCGCGAATCGCGTCGAGCTCGGCGGCGCGCTGTGCGCGGCGCTCGGCGCTTTCGCCGAATGCGTCGAGCAACGCATCGCGCTGGTCGGTCGGCAAGTGGGCCAGCAGGCACTTGGCACTGGCGCCGTCGCGCGCCGGCACGCTGCGGCCACGGTCGAACGAACAGCGCAGCGACTGTTCGCTGTCGATCATCTCGAGGCACACCACGCGATCGTTCACGGCCGTGACCAGCGCCACGCTTTCGCGGCTCTGCTGTGCGAGCGCGCGCATGTCGGCGCGCGCCGCCATCACGAGGTCGGAGTTGCCGTCGAAGCCGGTTGCAAGCTGCACGCTCACGGGCCCGGGCGAGTAGCGCCCTTCGGCCTCCATGACGAAGCCCCAGCGCCGCAGCGTTGCGATCTGCCGGTACAGCGTGCTCTGCGAAAGGCCGGTCGCCTGCATCAGCTCCGCAGCCGACATGGCCGCCTTGCTTTGCGCCAGCACCGACAGCACCAGCAGGGCTCGGTCGTTGTGGGCGGAAGCTTCGGGCGGCGTCATCGGGAGCGGCGGCGAGAGGTCGAAAAGTGGGTGCGGCGTGCAGTATCTTGTTGGCCGTTCCCACGTCCAAGCCTTCATTCCCACTGAGTGGGAATCGGCGCGTTTTTTCTTTTTACCTTCGTCTTACTGCTTCGCTCCGGGTCAGCGCACCATCGGCAACTTGAGGCCCTGCTTCTTTGCCGTGGCCACGGCAATGTCGTAGCCCGCATCGGCATGGCGCATGACGCCGGTGGCCGGGTCGTTCCACAGCACGCGCTCGATGCGCTTGGCGGCTGCATCGGTGCCGTCGCACACGATGACCACGCCCGAGTGCTGCGAATAGCCCATGCCCACGCCGCCGCCGTGATGCAGGCTGACCCAGGTGGCGCCGCCCGCTGTGTTGAGCAGTGCGTTGAGCAGCGGCCAGTCGCTCACCGCATCGGTGCCGTCCTTCATTGCCTCGGTCTCGCGGTTGGGGCTGGCCACGGAGCCGGTGTCCAGGTGGTCGCGGCCGATGACGATGGGCGCCTTGAGCTCGCCGTTCTTCACCATCTCGTTGAAGGCCAGGCCGGCGATGTGGCGCTCGCCCAAGCCCAGCCAGCAGATGCGCGCCGGCAGGCCCTGGAACGCGATGCGCTCGCGCGCCATGTCGAGCCAGCGATGCGTGTGGGTGTTCTCGGGGAACAGCTCCTTGATCTTGGCGTCGGTCTTGTAGATGTCTTCGGGGTCGCCCGACAGCGCCACCCAGCGGAACGGGCCCTTGCCTTCGCAGAACAGCGGGCGGATGTAGGCCGGCACGAAACCCGGAAAGTCGAACGCATTCTTCACGCCTTCGTCGAACGCGACCTGGCGGATGTTGTTGCCATAGTCGACCGTGGGAATGCCCATGGCCTGGAAGTCGAGCATGGCCTGCACGTGCACGGCGCACGATTGGGCGGCGGCCTTCTTGAGTGCGTCGTGCTGCGAGGCGTCCTTCATCGCGGCCTGCCATTGCGGCACGGTCCAGCCCGACGGCAGGTAGCCGTTGATGAGGTCGTGCGCGGAGGTCTGGTCGGTCACAAGGTCGGGCTTGATGCCGCCGGCCTTCGCGCGCTTGACCAGCTCGGGCAACACGTCGGCCGCGTTGCCGAGCAGCGCGATCGACACGGCTTCCTTTGCGTCGCAATGCTGCTTGATGAGCTCGAGCGCATGGTCGATGTCGCGCGCCTGCTTGTCGACGTAGCGCGTGCGCAGGCGAAAGTCGATGCTCGACTGCTGGCACTCGATGTTGAGCGACACCGCACCCGCCAGCGTGGCCGCGAGCGGCTGCGCACCGCCCATGCCGCCGAGGCCGGCCGTGAGGATCCACTTGCCCGCGAGGCTGTTGTTGTAGTGCTGGCGGCCGGCTTCGACAAAGGTTTCGAAGGTGCCCTGCACGATGCCCTGGCTGCCGATGTAGATCCAGCTGCCCGCGGTCATCTGGCCGTACATGAAGAGGCCCTGTCGATCGAGCTCGTTGAAGTGCTCCCAGTTGGCCCACTTGGGTACGAGGTTCGAATTGGCGAGCAGCACGCGCGGCGCGTTCTCGTGCGTCTTGAACACGCCGACCGGCTTGCCCGATTGAATGAGCAGCGTCTCGTCGTCGTTCAGTTCCTTCAGCGAAGCGAGGATCTGGTCGTAGCAGGCCCAGTTGCGCGCGGCGCGGCCGATGCCGCCGTACACCACGAGATCTTGCGGGCGCTCGGCCACCTCGGCGTCGAGGTTGTTCTGCAGCATGCGGAACGGGGCTTCGGTGAGCCAGCTCTTGCAGTTCAGTTCGCTGCCGCGCGGCGCGCGGATCACGCGCGTGGGGTCATGGCGCGGGTCGGTGTTTTGCATCGGGAGCTTTTCGGGTGCGTTCATGGCGAGGTTCTCCTTGATCGGTGTTCAGGCGTGGCTGGGCAGGATGTTCAAAAGCGCGGCGGGCAACTCGGCCTTGAGCGCCCACTGGCGCATGGCTTCGATGTCGGGCGCGAGATAGCGGTCGGCTTCAAGAAACGCGACCTTCTGGCGGATGTTGGCGAACTCGGCTTCGACCAGCGGCGAGCTCTTCAGGTTTCGGTTCAGTTCAATGCCTTGCGCCGCCGCCATGGCTTCAATGCCGACGACCACCGCCGTGTTGTTGACCATGTCGCCCAGGCGCCGCGCCGCGAAGGTGGCCATGGACACATGGTCTTCCTGGTTGGCCGAAGTGGGCAGGCTGTCGACACTGGCGGGATGCGCGAGCGACTTGTTCTCCGAAGCCAGCGCGGCCGCCGTGACCTGCGCGATCATGAAGCCGGAGTTCAGGCCGCCGTCGCGCACCAGGAACGGCGGCAGGCCCGAAATTCCGGTGTCGAGCAAGAGCGCGAGGCGCCGCTCGGAAATGGCGCCGACCTCGCTCACGGCCAGCGCAATGATGTCGGCCGCAAAGGCGACCGGCTCGGCGTGGAAGTTGCCGCCCGAGATCACTTCGCCGGTGTCGGTGAAGACCAGCGGGTTGTCCGATGCAGCATTGGCCTCGATCACCAGCACGCGCGCGGCATGCGCGAGGTTGTCGAGGCAGGCACCCATGACCTGCGGAATGCAGCGCACCGAATAAGGGTCTTGCACGCGGCCGCACGCTGCATGCGACGGCACGATCTCGCTGCCTTCGAGCAGCGTGCGCACCGCGGCCGCGACGGCAATTTGCCCCGGCTGGCCGCGTGCGGCGTGAATGCGCGCATCGAACGGTTTGATCGAACCCTGGATGGCTTCGAGCGAGAGCGCGCCGGACATCAACGCAGAGGCGAACACGTCTTCCGCGCCGAACAGCCCGGCCAGCGCGAGCGCGGTCGACACCTGCGTTCCGTTGAGCAGCGCCAGGCCTTCCTTGGGGCCGAGCACGAAGGGCTCGAGGCCGACGAGGCGCATGGCCTCGGCACCGCTGACCACGGCACCGTCCGCAGTGGTCGCCTCGCCCTCGCCGATCAGCACGCAGGCCATGTGCGCGAGCGGCGCAAGATCACCCGAGGCGCCGACCGAGCCCTTGCACGGAATGCGCGGCATCACGCCCGCATTGAACAGCGCCAGCAAGGCGTCGACCAGCGCGGGCCGCACACCCGAGTGCCCGCGCGCCAGGCTCACGGCCTTGGTGGCCAGCACCATGCGCACGACAGGCGCAGCCAGCGGCTCGCCGGTGCCCACGCTGTGCGAGAGCACGAGGTTGCGCTGCAGCTCGGCCAAGTGGTCGTTGCCGATGCGCGTGCTCGCGAGCTTGCCGAAGCCGGTGTTGATGCCGTAGACCACCTGGTCGTTCTCGACGATGTGGCGCACCGCCGCTTCGGCGCGCGCCATGCCGTCCTGCACCGACGGATCGAGCGCCAGCCGCACGCCGCCGGCCTGGATGCGGCGCAGCATGGCGAGATCCACCTTGCCGGGCGTGAGAGTCAGGGTGGCGGGAGTGTGATTGTTTGTTGGCATATGAACCTGTCTATACAAGTGGTTGCAAGAGAAGACCTGCGGTTTCCGCGACACAAAAATCAGCCGAACGAGGGTTGCCGTCGGCTTTGAAACGGCTGCCGAGGCTATAGCGCGAGGCGGGATGGAGGCACCGCACCCAGGTAACGGGCGTGTTGCGCGTCCAGGTGCGGCGCGTGAGCAGCAGGCAGGGGTCGGTGGGTTCCATCGCCAGCCGGCCGGCCTGCTCGGCGGTGGGCAGCACGGCATCGACAACGTGCTCGATCTGGTCGAAGGGCACGTTGCGCACCAGGTACTCGCTGGGGGCAACGGCGGCAAAGTCCTGCTCGAGAAAGTCGGGCACGACCTGCGGATTGACGTACCGTTCCTCGAGCTGCACCGGCGTGTCGTTCTCCAGGTGCAGGCAGACGCTGTGGAACACCGAGGTGCCCGCGCGCATGTCGAGCCAGGCCGCCACGTCGGGCGAGGCGGCAATACGTTCCACGGCCAACATCTCGCAGCGGTAGTCATGGCCGCGCTGGCGGATTTCGCTGGCAATGTTGGCAATCTGCAGCAGCGTGGACTGGGGCTTGTTCTCGGCCACAAAGCTGCCGACACCGGCCATGCGCACGATGCGGCCCTGTTCCATCAACTCGCGCAACGCGCGGTTCACGGTCATTCGCGAGATGCCGAACTGGGCAACCAGTTCGCTTTCGGAGGGCAGGCGGTGGCCGGCGGGCCAGGTGCCGTCCTGGATCTTGCGGGAGATGTGATCCTTGACTTGCGCATAGAGCGCGAGGGAGGGAGGTCGCGCTTCATGTCAGCGCTCCATCCACGCTGTTGTTCTTGGCGCTGTTTTTGGCGCTGTTGTTCAGGGCGCGTGCACAGGCCACCGGGTACTCCCCTCCGCGAATGTCCCCGGGCTTCGCCCTCCTCCTTTATTTCGCTGCGCGGAGCACCCGATGCCCTGTGCACCTGGGCACGCTGCCGGTGTACCGCTGATCAACCACCGCTCTGTCCAACGCACCCGCTGGCGGGGTGCCTTGCGCAGCGAAATAAAGGAGGAGGCCGCAGGCCGGGGGACATTCGCGGAGAAAGGTACCCCGTCGGCGGGTACGCGCCCCGAACGTTCACGAGCGCGACCTGAACAGAGCACCGAACCCGCACAACGACGAACAAGAGCGCACCGCTTCATTCCTAATGCTCCGCAGCCGCCATCGACTCCGCACGAATCTCTTCCGTCAACCGAGCCTTGATTTCCATGAACTCGGGCGACGTCTTGATCGTGTAGTGGCGCGGGTGCGGAAAGTCGACCGCGATCTCCGTCTTGATGCGGCCTGGCCGGGCGCTGAACACCGCCACGCGGTTGGCCATGAAGATGGCTTCGTCGATGTCGTGCGTGACGAACAGCACCGTCTTCTGCGCCGACTCCCAGATGCCCAGCAACAGCTCTTGCATCAGCACGCGCGTCTGGTTGTCGAGAGCGCCGAAGGGCTCGTCGAGCAGCAGCATCTTGGGGTCGTTGGCGAGTGCGCGCGCAATGGCCGTGCGCTGCTGCATGCCGCCCGAGAGCTGCTTGGGAAAGTGGTTCTCGAACCCACGCAGGCCCACCTTGGCGATGAAGAACTCGCTGCGTTCCTTTTGATCGGCCTCGCTCATGCCGCGCTCGCGCAGGCCGAAGCGGATGTTCTGCGCCACCGTGAGCCACGGAAAGAGCGTGTAGCTCTGGAACACCACGCCGCGGTCGGCGCCGGGGCCTTCGATGCGCTCGCCGTCGAGCAGCACCTGGCCAATGGTCGGAAAGTCGAGCCCCGCCACGATGCGCAGCAGCGTCGACTTGCCGCAGCCCGAGGGGCCGAGGATGGTGACGAAGTCGTTCTCCTTCACCTCGAAATCGATCGGCAGCAGCGCCTGCGTGCTCTGGCCCTTGGTGCCCGTGAAGACGCGCGACACGCCCTGGATGGAGAGTTGGTTGTTGTTCGTCATCATCATAGTGCTGCCCAGGCGAACATGCGGCGGTTGAGCGCCTTGAAAGCGAAGTCGGACACCAGCCCGATGACGCCGATCACGATGATCCCGAAGATGATCTGCCCGGTGTTCAGCAACGCCTGGCTGTCGGTGATCATGTGGCCGATGCCGGAAGAAGAGCCGATGAGTTCGGCCACGATCACGTAGGTCCACGCCCAGCCCAGCACCAGGCGCAGGGTTTCGGCAATGCCGGGTGCGGCGCCGGGAATGAGCACCCGCGCGACGATGCCGCGGCTCTTGGCGCCCAGCGTATAGGCGGCCTCGACCAGGTCGCGCCGCGCACCGCCGACGGTGACCGCGACCATCAGCGTGATCTGGAACACCGAGCCGATGAAAATGACCAGCAGCTTCTGCGCCTCGCCAATGCCCGCCCACAGGATCAAGAGCGGAATGAAGGCCGAGGCCGGCAGGTAGCGGCAGAACGAGACAAAAGGCTCGAAGAAGGCCTCGACACCCTTCCACGTGCCCATGGCAACGCCCAGCGGCACCGCGACGATGGTCGCCAGCACAAAGCCGCCGAACACGCGCCACACCGTCATGCCGATGTCGTGGATGAAGTTGTATTCGGTGAAGAGCAGCACGCCCTCCTTCACCATGGTGACGGGGCTCGCCAGGAAGGTCGGCGACACGAAGCCGCCGAGCGTGAAGAAGGCCCACACCGCCACGAACAGCACGAAGAAGCCGAGCCCCAGCAGCCAGCGTGCACGCGCGCCCACGGGTTCGAGCGGCGCCAGCGAGCGCCTGCGGCGGGTGCCGCCGGCGCCGCCGCCAGCCGGGCGGGAACCGCCACCGGCTCGGATGAATTCATGACAGGCGTCGCTTCCATGCTGCTGGCTCGCTCTTACTTGATGAAGCTGGTGTCGAAGGTGGCGGCCAGGTCGTCGGGCGCCTTGCGGATGACGCCGGACTCCAGCAGGATGGCCTGCGCGTCCTTCATGAAGGGCGTGATCTCGCTCGCAAAGAACTTCTGGTTGGCTGCCTTGTCCGACCAGCGCAGGTAGGCCGACGACTTGGCGAACTGCTCGCCGGTCTGCTTGACGGCCGCGCCCATGATCTCGTTCGACTTGGCCGGATCGGCCTTGATCATGTCGATGGCTTCGAAGTACGAATTGGTGAGCGCCTGAGCGGCCTTGGCGTTGGCCTTGAGCCACGTGGGCGCGCAGCCGACGGTGTCCATCACCATCGGGTAGTCGAGCGTGGTGGCGAGGATCTTGCCGGCGGCGGGATTGGCGCGCACGGTGGAGAGATACGGCTCGTAGGTCATGGCGGCATCGTTCTGGCCGGCCACGAAGGCCTGCGCCGCGGGCTGCGGCTCGAGCGAGACGAGCTTCACGTCCTTCATGGTCATGCCGTTCTTGTTGAGCATCCAGGCCAGGCCGAAGTACGGCGCGGTGCCGGGTGCGCTCACGCCGATGGCCTTGCCCTTGAGGTCGGCAAAGCCCTTGACGTCGTTGCGCACGGCCAGGCCGTCGGCGCCGTAGGACTTGTCCATCTGGAAGATCTGCACGATGGGCACGCCGTTGGCGTTCCATGCCACGTGGGTTTCGACCGTGGTGGCCGCGCACTGGATGGAGCCCGAGGCCAGCGCCAGGTGACGGTCTTTCTGCGGGATCATCTTGAGTTCGACGTCCAGCCCGTTCTTCTTGAAGATCCCGGCCTTGTCGGCCAGCGTGAGCGGTGCAAAGCCGGTCCAGCCCGACATGCCGAGCACGATTTTGGTTTCCTGCGCGGCGGCCGTTCCGGCCATGCCTGCTGCACATGCGCCTGCTGCCAGCAGGGAAGCGACTTTCACAATTACCGTCTTGACCATGGGTACTCCTGGTTCTGTTCTCTGAAAAGGCTCGGCGATGCGCCCCTGATAGCGGGATACGCGCGCCTCGCATTGTTGCCAAGCGCCCCAACTTGTATATACAGGATAACCCGGGAGAGCCGTTTCGGTGCATTTCTTCAGGAAAATGCACCAGATTGCTGTCTATACAGGAGAGCGGCGGGACGGGTTTTGCGATTGCAAACCTCGTGCCACAGTCATGTCGATGCCACTGGGGGACAATCCGGGGTCGCTCCCTTTTTCCCGGTTCCCGCCCTTCGCCCCCTGCCCTCGTGTCCTCGCTCGCTCCCCTCCCCCTCGACGCTCCCGGCAGCAGCAGCGCACCCGCCGACATCCTTCACGAAGTCTTCGGCTATTCGCAGTTCCGCGGGCCGCAGCAGGACATCGTGGAGCACGTGGTGGGCGGCGGCGATGCGCTGGTGCTGATGCCTACCGGCGGCGGCAAGTCGCTGTGCTACCAAATTCCGGCCATTGCGCGGCAACGCGCGGGCCGCGGCGTCTCGGTGGTGGTGTCGCCGCTGATCGCGCTGATGCACGACCAGGTCGGCGCGCTGCACGAAGCCGGCGTGAACGCGGCCTTCTTGAATTCCACGCTCGACTGGGAGCAGACGCAGGACGTGGAGCGCCGCATGCTGCGCGGCGAGATCACGCTGCTGTACGCGGCGCCCGAGCGCGTGAACACGCCGCGCTTTCTCTCGCAGCTCGATTCGCTGAAGGAGCGCGGCAAGCTCTCGCTGTTCGCGATCGACGAGGCGCATTGCGTGAGCCAGTGGGGCCACGACTTCCGGCCCGAATACCGCGCGCTCACGGTGCTGCACGAGCGCTACCCGGGCGTGCCGCGCATCGCACTCACGGCGACGGCCGATGCGCTCACGCGCGCCGACATCGTCGAGCGGCTGCAGCTGGAGGAAGCGCGGCAGTTCGTCTCCAGCTTCGACCGGCCGAACATCCGCTACACCATCGTCGAGAAGAAAGACGCGACCACGCAGCTGCTGCGCTTCATCGAGCGCGAGCACGAAGGCGACGCGGGCGTGGTCTATTGCCAGTCGCGCAAGCGCGTGGAAGACGTGGCCGTGACGCTGCAGGGCGCGGGCATCAACGCGCTGCCCTATCACGCCGGGCTGGACGCCGCGGTGCGCCAGAAGCACCAGGACCGGTTCTTGCGCGAGGAAGGTATCGTGATGGTGGCGACCATCGCCTTCGGCATGGGCATCGACAAGCCCGACGTGCGCTTTGTCGGCCACTTGGACATGCCCAAGAACATCGAGGGCTACTACCAGGAAACCGGCCGCGCGGGCCGCGACGGCGCCCCGGCCGATGCCTGGATGGCTTATGGCCTGCAGGACGTGGTGAACCAGCGCCGCATGATCGACGAGAGCCCCGCGGGCGAAGAGTTCAAGCAGGTGATGCGCGGCAAGCTCGATGCGCTGCTGTCGCTGGCCGAGGCAAGCGACTGCCGTCGCGTGCGGCTCCTGGGCTACTTCGGTGAAAAGAGCACACCCTGCGGCAACTGCGACAACTGCCTGAACCCGCCGCAGGTGTGGGACGGCACCGATGCGGCGCGCAAGCTGCTCTCGACCATCTACCGCGTGCAGCAACTGAGCGGCATCAGCTTCGGCGCGGGCCACATCATGGACATCCTGCGCGGCAAGGAGACCGAGAAGGTCAAGCAGTTCGGGCATGAGCGCATCAGCACCTTCGGGCTGGGCGCGGAGTTCAGCGAAGTGCAGTTGCGCGGCGTGCTGCGGCAGCTCATCGCCACGGGCGCGCTGGCCGTCGATGCCGAGGCATTCAACACGCTGAAGCTCACCGAAGGATCGCGCCCGGTGCTCAAGGGCGAAGCGAACGTGACGCTGCGCGAATCGATCTCGTCGCCCGCCGAGCGCAAGCCGCGCCGCGAGAAGGTGGCCAAGGGCGCGCCGTCACCGGCGGCCGCCAAGCTCGACGACACCGGCAAGAAGCGCTTCGAGGCGCTCAAGGCCTGGCGCGCGGAAGTGGCACGCGAGCACAACCTGCCGGCCTACGTGATCTTTCACGACGCCACGCTGGCGGCCATTGCCGAACGCGCACCCGCCACGCTCGAAGACCTGCAGGGCATCAGCGGCATCGGCACCAAGAAGCTCGAAGCCTACGGCAGCGAGGTGCTGCGCGTCGCCTCGGCTTTCTAGGCTCGCCGCCTGGCGCGTATCGGTCAGCTGGCCGGCGGCAGTGTGATCGGCACCGGCCGCGTGAGCAGGTCGACATACAGCTCGAAGAAGCGCGCGTTGTCGAACTTCTTCACCACGGTCATCTTCTGCAGCGTGGGCCCCGCGGGCTGCGCGCTGTAGCCGATGGAGCGGCCGTTTTGTGCGGCGCCGGGCTGGGCGACCACGTCGACATAGCGCTCCACCGTTTGCGTGGCGTAGCTCGGGTCGATGAGGTAGGCGAGCGTGAGCGTGTCCCAGATGTTCTGCGTGTAGCTGGGGTTGTTCTCGAAGCCGTTGGTGCCGCTGAAGCCGTAGCCGTTGAGTTGCCTGAACACCTCGGTCACGGGCGTGGGCTTGGCGGTGTGCGCAATGCGGTCGTAGATGGGCTTGGTGAGAAACACGGTGTCGGTCACGTCGAGCGGCACCACCACCTGCGGGATCGGCAGGCGCACCACGAACTGCGCGGCCTCGGGGTCGAACCACCAGTTGAACTCGGCAAACTTGGTGGTGTTGCCCGCCACGTCGATGGCGCCGCCCATGTAGATGATCTTCTTGATGAGCGGCACGATCTCGGGGTTCTGCTTGACCGCGAGCGCAATGTTGGTGAGCGGGCCGATGGCAAGGATGGTGATCTCGTTGGGGTTGGCCTTCACCGTGTCGACGATGAAGTCGACCGCGCTCTTGCGCTGCAGCACGGTGCGGGTCGCGAATCCGTCGGGCGAGGGCTTCAGGTCGGCATCGGTCTTGGGCTCGGGGCCGCTCCATGCGCCCAGGTAGCCATCGCCTCCCGCACCAGCGGCCATTTCGGCCTCGATGGTCGCGTAGTCGTGGTTGAACGCGTAGTTCGCGCCGGCATAAACGCCGATGCGGTCGCCCACGCCAAGGCGCTCCACCGACATCAGCGCATCGGCCACGCCCTGCTTGAGCCACTGGTTGCCCGAGACCACGCTGATGCCCATGACCTGCACCTTGCCCGAGGCCTGCAGCTGGGCGGCCATGACGCCGAGCTGGCCGTCGTCGCTCATGGTGTTGTAGTCGCTGTCGATGATGATCTTCTGCGCGGGCGGCGGGGCGGCGCCGTACCCCGGGGCGAGCCCGATGCCGCCGTTGCCATCACCGCCGCCGCCGCAGGCCGACAGCACCGTGGCAAGCAGGGCCGCGGCCATCCATTTGCGTCGCTGAATCCGAATCTTCATCCCGGCTCCTTTGAGTTGGTATTGCCATGTAGAACTAAATGCCAAACGATTGCGCAAACGTTTGCTTGAACTCTAATAGGCGAGCCGAAAGAGCGGTAAAGGGGATGGTTTCAAGCAGTAACCGTGATGGTGCGAGACCGCTCAGCCCGGGGCCGGCGCGGCATCGAGCAGGCGGATTTCGCGCAGCGGCGTGCGATGGAGCAGGTAGGGTTGCTCTGTGGTCGCTTCAGGCTTCTCGAGCCCCGGCAGGGCCTTGGTCGAAGCTGTTGCGGGGCATGCGCCGCCGTTGCGCATCGCCAGCGCGGCGGCGAGCCGAGCCTCGGCCGGATCGCCGAGCGCATGGTCGAAATCGTCGGCCATGGTGCAGCTGGGGGCGAAGCCGTCGCCATAGTCGCCGAAGTTCTTGGCGTTGACGCCCTGGAACTGGATGGCGAAGTAGCTCGTGCCGCAGTTGTCTTGCGGAGAAAAGCCGTAGGGCTTGCCGCAAGTGGCCCCGCCGACGAGGTTGACCTGGACGTCGATGCCGCGCAGGCTGTTGATGACCGACTCGCTCGCCGAGCAGGTGTCGGGGCCGACCAGCACCGTCACCTGCGAAAGGCCGAGCCTGGGGAGTTCGGCGCCCGAGCGGCTCCTGGCGTGGAACGGAATGACCGTTTGCGCCGGCGTCAGGTGAAACGGGTTCTTGTCGTTGAAGACAAGGCGCTCGAAGGTCTTGCCCGAGGTGGCGGCCGGCGAAGACACCATGGTGGCCAGACGGCTCGCGATGTTGAGCTGGCCGCCGCCGTTGTAGCGCATGTCGAGCACCAGGTCCTGGATGCCGCTGCCGGCCTTCAGCTGGTTGACCGCATCGATGAGCTGCGCTTCGGAGGTTGTGATGTGGTCGTTGAAGAGCAGGTAGCCCACGCGGCCGCTGCCGGTGTCGATGGTCTTCACGTTCTGCACCGGCGTGCGCGTGATGCTCGCGGCCGACAGCGTCACGGTGCGCGTGGTGCCGCCTTCCTGCAGCTTGAAGGTGTGCGATTCGCCGATGGTGGTGGGTGAAATGCCGCGGTTGATGACGGTGGTGTTGGTGCCTTCGATGACGTCGACGCCATCGACTTCGAGCACCTTTGCGCCGCGTGCAATACCGGCTGATGCGGCGGGCGAGCCAGGTTCAGTGAAGGCAATGCGCAGGTCGCGCGGCCGCGAATTGCGCACGAACGCGAACTCCATGCCGTAGCCCGGCGCCACGCCGGCCTCCGAGAGCTGCCGGTACCGCTCGGTGTCGTACACGTAGTGAAAGCGGTCCTTCGCGCGGCCCGATGCGGTGAGGGCCGGGCTCTTGAGCACGCTGAAGTAGGCGACCGGCGTGGCGTAGTCGGCGGCCTTGAGGGTGGTCGGCACTTCACCGTACCAGAGATAGGTTTCGTCGATCCAGCCGCGCACCCAGCGCTTTTCGTCGGTGAGCGTGCCGACCTTGTCGGGGTAGGCGGTGCCGGTCTCGGGGTTGGTGCCCGTGCGCGGCGCGGCGCACAGGCCGGCCACGGTGGACGAGGCCACGATGGTGTCGTCATTGACGCCGCTGGCGGGGGCGTGGCGGCGGGCGGCAGGAAGATCGGCAGCCCACCGCCGCCCCCTCCTCCACCGCCACCGCCGCAAGCCGCCAGAACGAAGGCGGTGAAGGCCAGCGCGAATGCGGCTTGCGCACGGGCGGTGGCGCGCGGCTTCTCCCGCGCGTTCGCTTCGAGTGAATTCATCGAGCCCCTCCTCGTGTCCGCTGCCGCGGACAGTTTTCTTGTTTGCCGCTTTTCAGTCGCGATGTTCTACGGCGGTGTTCTGCAACGGTCTACTGCACGAAACCCATGCCGCGCGATTCGCGCACTTCGGGCTTGATGCGGTGCTCGGCCTCGAGCTGATCGAGGAATTCGGCGGCCGAAAAATCGACCGCCAGAATATCCGTCTGCCGTTTCACGGCCGCGAAATCTCCCGGGCACAGCTGCCTCATTTGTGCCAGGCGCGTCTTGATTTCTCCGGTGAGCAATGCCGCATCGCCGGCCAGTGCCTCGGTAATGAACATGCGCTCGCGCTGCACCGCGGTGAGCGGCATGAACTTGATCTTGAACGTGAAGCGCCTGAGCGCCGCCTGGTCGAGCCGGTCGAGCAGGTTGGTGGTGCAGATGAAGACGCCGTTGAAGCGCTCCATGCCCTGCAGCATCTCGTTGACTTCGGTCACTTCATAGGTGCGCTGCGCGCCGCGCCGGTCCTGCAGGAAGCTGTCGGCCTCGTCGAGCAGCAGCACGGCTTTTTCGGCTTCCGCTTCCCTGAACATGGCGGCCATGTTCTGCTCGGTTTCGCCGACGTACTTGCTCATGAGATCGCTGGCCTGCTTGATGATGAGCGGGCGACCGATGGCCTTGGCAATGTGCTCGGCCAGCGCGGTCTTGCCGGTGCCGGGCGCGCCGTAGAAGCACAGCGTGCCGTGCCCGCGCGCCTTGATGGCCGCCACGATGCGCGGAATCTCGAAACGGGTTTCGACATTGAGCATGTCGAGGTCGTAGGTGGTCACGCTGCGCCGCTCGCCCAGGCCGGTGTCGAGCGTGCCAAGCGCGAGGTCGGCATTCTTGAGTTGCCGCTCGATCAGCGCTTCCATCGATGCGCCCTCGGTTTGCGCGAGCCCCGCAAAGCGCACCGCGGTGCGGATCTGCGCGGGCGTGAGGCCCTTGCGTTCGGCGAGCTTGGCGGTAAAAGCCTCCGACACCACGATGCCTTCAAGCGTCTTCATGATGAGCTGCTCGCGCGCGCCGGGCGGCGGCGACTTGAGCTCGAGGTGATACGCAAAGCGTCGGCGGAACGCCGGGTCGATCTGCTCGATGCGGTTGGTCACCCACAGCGTGGGCACCGGGTTGGCTTCGAGGATCTGGTTGACCCAGGCCTTGCCGCTCACGCTGCCGCTGGTGGGCGCTGGAATCTGCTCGGCACGGGCCATGAACTGCGCGGCTTCGGTGCTGATGGGCGGAAACACGTCTTCCACCTCGTCGAACAGCAGCGCGGCCTGCGCACTGCCCTTGAGGAACACCTGCGCAATCTGCAGCGAACGATAGCGGTCGCGGCCGCTCAGCGAATTGCCGTCGCGGTCGGCGTATTCGACCTCGAACAGTTCGAGCCCCGCCGCCTGCGCCACCACCTTGGCAAGCTCGGTCTTGCCGGTGCCGGGCGGCCCGTAGAGCAGCACGTTGACGCCGGGCTCCTTGCGCGCCACCGCGGCGCGCAGCAGCGTGACGAGCATCTGCGCGTCTTCTTGTACAAAAGAAAAATCGTGCGTGGTGAGCGTGCTCTTGGCCGATGGCCGCGTGAACACGGCCATGAGTTCGTTGTGGTCGCGGTACTCGCGCATCAGCACCGGCGGCAGCTTTTCGCTGACCTTCATGAGGTCGGCCAGGTCGGTGATGTTGTGCTCGGAAATCAGGTTTTCGACCAGGCCGATGCGCTCGAGCCGCGAGCCCGCGCGCAATGCCTCGCCCACTTCGCTCGCATTGACGCCCGCAATGTCGGCAATGGCCGCATAGGCTTCGGGCGCATTGTTGACCTTGAACTCGACCAGCAGCGAACGCAGGTCGCGCTGGTAGCGCGCGAGCGTGCCGTAGAGCAGCAGCGCGCGCTCGGCCTTGTTGAGCTGCAAGAGGCCCGCGAGCGCATCGATGTTCTTTTCGACCAGCGTCGATTGCTTGCGCAGCGCATGCGTGAGCCAGTCGCGCGTGACGGCCAGCACAGAGAGCAGGTCCTTGGGGTGGTCCTTGGCGTATTCGTCCAGGTAGAAGAAGAGCGTGCCTTCTTCATACGGGCCGCGCCACACGCCGTGCCGCTCGAGCAGGGTGCGGCCGTCGAAATCTTCCACGCCTTTCCAGGCCTCGTTGCCCGCGCAGCGGCGGCCGAGAAATTCGCGCAGCCGCTGCAGCACCGCAACGGGCCACACCAGGTGGCGGCCGGTGAGCGACAGCAGGCCGTTGATGTCGCGGCGCACGTTGAAGCGCGGCCCCTGCTTGGCGGCGAGCGTGAGCACGAAGTGCGAGCACATGAGCTCGAGCACCGGCGCGCCCTTGAGCCCGGGCGACGGCAATGCCTGCCCGCGTACCGCAGCAGCCACGACATCGACACCCGCACGCTTGACCATCGGACAACCTCCAGACGAGGAACTTCTTGGAGCGACCATAACGCAGACTTTTAGCTTGGGGAAGACGCCGGAACGGTAAAAACCCTGATGGTGCGATTCCAGCCACAATGCCCGCCATGGTCGGAATCGAAGAAATCCGGCGCGCCGCGGCGCGTCTGCAGGGTCAGGTGCTCAATACGCCCTGCGTCGAGTCGCGCACGCTCTCGGAGATCGTGGGCGCGCAGGTCTTCCTGAAGTTCGAGAACCTGCAGTTCACATCCTCGTTCAAGGAACGCGGGGCGTGCAACAAGCTGGTCGATCTTTCAGAGAACGGGCCCGCGGGCGACGGCAAGGAAACCGCGCGCGGCGTGATCGCCATGTCGGCCGGCAACCATGCCCAGGGTGTGGCCTATCACGCGCAGCGGCTCGGCCTGCGCGCGCTCATCGTGATGCCGCGCTTCACGCCCGGCGTCAAGATAGAGCGCACGCGCGGCTTTGGCGCCGAAGTGGTGCTGCACGGCGACACGCTGGACGCGGCGCGCGCGCATGCACTCGAACTGGCCGAGCGCGAAGGGCTGACCTTCGTACATCCGTATGACGACGAAGCCATCATCGCGGGACAGGGCACCGTGGCGCTCGAAATGCTCGACGTGGTGCCCGATCTCGACGCGCTCGTGGTGTCGGTCGGCGGCGGCGGGCTGATTGCCGGCATGGCCGTTGCAGCGCGCGACCGTCGGCCCGGCATCGAGATCGTCGGCGTGCAGACCACGCGCTTTCCGGGCATGGTGAATGCCGTGAAGGGCACGCAGCACCTGCAGGGCAAGAGCACCATCGCCGAAGGCATTGCGGTCGGCACGCCCGGCGTGCTCACGCGCGAAGTCATCGCCAAGCATGTGGACGACCTGCTGCTGGTCGACGAAGGCGACATCGAGCAAGGCGTGCTGATGCTGCTCGAAATCGAGAAAACGCTGGTCGAAGGGGCCGGCGCGGCGGGCCTTGCGGCGCTGATCCGGCATCCGGAGCGCTTCAGGGGCAAGCGCGTGGGGCTGGTGCTTTCGGGCGGAAACATCGATCCGCTGCTGCTTGCAGCCATCATCGAACGCGGCATGGTGCGGGCCGGGCGGTTGGCGCGCGTGCGGGTGAGCGCCCGCGATGTGCCGGGCTCATTGGCCCAGATCACGGCCACTGTGGCGGAAGCGGGCGCTAACGTCGATGAGGTTCATCATCAACGAGCCTTTACCATGCTGGCAGCGCAGAATGTCGATATCGAACTGGTGCTGCAGACCCGCGGACGGGCGCACCTGGCCAGCGTGCTGGGCGCGCTGCACGACGCGGGCTTCGAGGCCGAAGAGCAGCACTGAAGGGGCCCTGGCAAGCCCCTAGACCGCCGGGCCGGGGCCCATCGGTAAAATGCCCGCAGTTTTGTATTTGTGTATTCGAGGTACTTTCAATGTCCAACCCTACGCCCGTCGAGCCGCACCACGCGGCCGCCGTTGAAAAAGACGCCGTCGAATCGGTCGTGCACCTGATGCCGATCGTCCTGCCATTGGCCGGCGGCGTGCTGATGCTTTTGCTTGCATCCATCGCTGTCTATTTGGCCTGACAGGCATTAGCGTCTTCGTCCGCGGGCTTTGCGGCCCGCGTTGACGCAGTCTCCCAACGCGAAACGTTTTCTCAAACGGACCT
This sequence comes from Variovorax sp. S12S4, assembly GCF_023195515.1. Classification (NCBI taxonomy): domain Bacteria; kingdom Pseudomonadati; phylum Pseudomonadota; class Betaproteobacteria; order Burkholderiales; family Comamonadaceae; genus Variovorax; species Variovorax sp. S12S4. The sequence continues at coordinate 1,833,146 of NZ_JALPKR020000002.1, read as the reverse complement.
CCGTGCCTCGATGGCGCGGCGTCCCGTTCGGAAAGACGATTTTTCAACTTAGGAGATTTCCGATGAACGCACCCACGATGCAGGGCCTTGCCATTCAGGCACCCTCATACGTCAAGAACGCAAAACTGATTGCCTGGGTGGCCGATATGGCCGCGCTTTGCAAACCCGAGGCCATCTACTGGTGCGACGGCAGCAAGGAAGAGTACGACCGCCTCTGCCAGAAGCTGGTCGACGCGGGTACCTTCAAGAAGCTCAACCCGGCCAAGCGTCCCAACTCCTTCCTCGCGGCGTCCGACCCGAGCGACGTGGCGCGCGTCGAAGACCGCACCTTCATCTGCTCCGAAAAGAAGGAAGACGCCGGCCCCACCAACAACTGGATGGCTCCGGCCGAGATGCGCGCCACGCTGCAGCCGCTGTTCGACGGCTGCATGAAGGGCCGCACGATGTATGTGGTGCCTTTCAGCATGGGCCCGCTCGGCTCGCCCATTGCGCACATCGGCATCGAGCTTTCCGACAGCCCTTACGTGGCGGTCAACATGAAGATCATGACCCGCATGGGCAAGGCCGTGTACGAAGTGCTCGGCGCCGACGGCGAGTTCGTGCCCTGCGTGCATACCGTGGGCGCACCGCTCGAGCCGGGCCAGAAGGACGTGACCTGGCCCTGCAACAAGACGAAGTACATCGTTCATTACCCCGAAACCCGCGAGATCTGGAGCTACGGCTCGGGCTACGGCGGCAACGCGCTGCTGGGCAAGAAGTGCTTTGCGCTGCGCATCGCCTCCACCATGGGCCGCGACGAGGGCTGGCTCGCCGAGCACATGCTCATCCTCGGTGTGACCTCGCCCCAGGGCAAGAAGTACCACGTGGCCGCCGCCTTCCCGTCGGCTTGCGGCAAGACCAACTTCTCGATGCTGGTGCCGCCGGCCGGCTTCGACGGCTGGCAAGTGACGACCATCGGCGACGACATCGCCTGGATCAAGCCCGGCAAGGATGGCCGCATGTACGCCATCAACCCCGAGGCGGGCTACTTCGGCGTGGCCCCCGGCACCAACCTCAAGACCAACCCCAACTGCCTGAAGAGCCTGGACCGCGACGTGATCTTCACCAACGTGGCGCTCACCGATGACGGCGACGTGTGGTGGGAAGGCCTGGAAGACGACGTGCCCGGCAAGAAGCTGCCCGAGCACCTGATCGACTGGCAGGGCAAGGACTGGACGCCGCAGATCGCCAAGGAAACCGGCGCCAAGGCCGCGCACCCGAACTCTCGCTTTACCGTGGCGGCCACCAACAACCCCGCGCTCGACCCGGCCTGGGACGATCCGGCCGGCGTGCCGATCGACGCTTTCATCTTCGGCGGCCGCCGCTCGACCACGGTGCCGCTGGTGACCGAAGGCCGCAACTGGACCGAAGGCGTCTACATGGCCGCCACCATGGGCTCGGAAACCACCGCCGCCATCGTCGGCCAGGTGGGCGTGGTGCGCCGCGATCCCTTCGCCATGCTGGCCTTCATGGGCTACAACATGAGCGACTACTTCCAGCACTGGCTCGACCTGGGCAAGAAGCTGGAAGCATCGGGCGCCAAGCAGCCGAAGATCTACACGACCAACTGGTTCCGCAAGGGCCCGGACGGCAAGTTCGTGTGGCCGGGCTACGGCGAGAACATGCGCGTGCTCAAGTGGATCATCGACCGCATCGAAGGCAAGGCCGAGGGTGTGGACCATGTCTTCGGCGTGAGCCCGCGCTATGAAGACCTGAACTGGACCGGCCTCGATTTCAGCGCCGAGCAGTACGCCACCGTCACCAACATCGACAAGGCCGCGTGGCAGGCCGAGCTGAAGCTGCACACCGAGCTGTTCGAACAGCTGGCGCACCACCTGCCGAAGGAACTGCCGGAAACCAAGGCAGCCATCGAGCAGCGCCTGGCGGCCTGACGCTCCCCACCGTGCGGCGCAAGCCGCACCAACGAAAAAAGCCGCCCAAGGGCGGCTTTTTCATGACTCGGCTAGCGAAGCGATCGATGGATCAGTAGTAGCGCGAGCTGTTCATGCGGCGCATGGCTTCGTAGAGCGTCGGCATGCGGGCATCGTTGGGACGTGCGGCCTTGCGGGCCAGCGCGTCGACCTTGGCGACGGCAGCAGGGGAAGCCTTGCCTTCCGACTGCTCGCGCCAGACGGCGGCTTGCAGTTCCTGCATCACGCGCGGGTCGCTGTGCGCGGTGGCAAGAAACCGGGCGTCGGCGCGGCTGGCGGCGCGGCGCTGAGCGGCTGCGTTCCACAGGGCCGCAACCTTGCTGGCCGGGGCGCGCAGCGAGCTGGCAAACAGTGCGATACCGGCGAAGACCGCGCCGCAGAGCACGGCCCAGGCGGCGAGCAGCGCGCCTTCGTCCCAGGTGGAAACGAGCTTGTCGCCCACCACCAGAACCGCCGCGATCACGGCGACGACGAGCAGCGCGATCAGCGGACGCGAACCGCTGGCACCGGCACGGGCGGCCTTGATCTGGCCGAACAGGATCTCGGCGCGCTGGACGCCGGGATGGGAAGTAGGTTGGTCAACGTGGACAAAGCTGGTCATGGTGATCCCTCCGTGGGATGAGTGGCTTGATGCCGATGGGGGAATATTAGGGGTTACCCTAGTGTTCCGCCACTTTATCTTTCTGATGTTTATCATTCACAACGCTGATGGACGTCAACTTTCGCACGCTCGACCTCAACCTGCTCCGCGTCTTCGACGAGGTGATGGCGGAGCGCAACCTCACGCGGGCGGCGCGCAATCTGTCGATCACCCAGCCGGCTGTGAGCAATGCGCTGCGCCGCCTGCGCGACGTGCTCGGCGACGAACTGGTGAGCCGATCGGGCGCGGGCGTGGAGCCGACGCCGCGCGCGCTGGCGCTCTGGCCCACCGTGCGCGACGCCCTGCGGCAGCTGCAGCACACGCTGGCGCCGGGCGAGTTCGACGCCGCCACCGCGGACACCACCTTCCTCCTGGCCATGGCCGACGCCACCGCCGCCGAACTCATTCCGGGGTTGGTGCAAATCGTGGAGAAGGAAGCGCCCGCTATCTCGCTACGCGTTCTGCCGCTTACAACCCGCGATCCGCGGCGGATGCTCGAGCAGGAAGAAGTCGACATGGCGATCGGCTACTTTCCGGCCGTGATCGCCAGCCTGGCGGCACGCGGGCAATCGGGCGTGGGGGTGGCGTTCGAGACCCAGCGGCTCTACCTGGGCCAGTATGTGTGCGTGATGCGCCGCGGCCATCCGCTGGCGGACGCGCCGCTCACCCTTGACGACTACTGCGCCGCCCGGCACCTGCTGGTGAGCTTTTCGGGCCGGCCGTACGGCTTCATCGACCAGACGCTGGGCGCCATGGGCCGGGAGCGGCGCATTGTGGTGACGGTGAACCAGTTTTTCACGGCCGGCCGTGTGGTCGCCAATTCAGACCTGCTCACCGTGCTGCCGCGGCATTTTGTAACCGTGACCGGCATCGACGACCAGTTGGTGCTGCGCGACCTGCCCTTCGACCAGCCGATGGTGCATGTCGACGCCATCTGGCACCGGCGCGCACAGCATCTGCATTCGCATGAATGGCTGCGCACCGCGCTGTTGCGCTCCGCCGCGGCGGCTTTTGCGGATTCGGTCCTCGGGCAGAAGGTGCCCGGGTGACCCTCCGCGGGCTTTTTAGCGAATGACCGAGAGCCAGGCGCTGGCTGCAACGCGCAGTTCCTGCGCCTGGTGGGCGTCGAGGCCGGCACGGGCGTCGGCGCTTTCCATCAGCGCGGCGGCGTGGCTCACCGAAGCGTTGGCATTGGAAGAACGGAAGAAACGGGCCACTTGGGCAATAAGGCTGAACATGACAGTGCGCTGCTCTTGGCTGCGCTGGAGTGGTTGATGTACCAAGAATAGGGGTTATCCCTAATATTGGAAGCCCCACTTCATGCGCTTTCTGCATGGGCTCATTCCCCTAGACTGGCTGCACGATGAAGCTGCAACTGCTCTCCGACCTGCACCTGGAGTCCCATCCCCGCTTTCACGCCGAGCCGGTGCCCGGCGCCGACATGCTGGTGCTGGCGGGCGACATCGGCTCCTACCAGGAAGGCTCCCGCCTGACGGACCCCGATTTCGGCCTGGGCCGCTTTTCGCCCCGCAACGGCTGGCCCGTGCCCGTGATCTACGTGCCCGGCAACCACGAGTACGACAACACCGATTTCGACGCGACCCACGATCGGCTGCGCGCGCTTTGCAGCGAGCTCGACATCCTGTGGCTGGAGCGCGAGACGGCGGTCATCGGCGGCATCCGCTTCATCGGCACCACGCTGTGGGCCGACTTCGACGCGCTGGTGGAACCCACCGACGGCCTGGCCGACGCGCTCAAGAAGCGCGGCAAGGCCATGCGTGCCGCCGACTTCTACCTGGAAAAGGCCGCCACGGTGCGGAGCGGCCAGCCGTTCATGGCCGGTGCCATGCGCGAACAGGCGCTGCTGTGCCAGGCCTGGCTCGAGCAGGCACTGGCCGAGCCTTTCGACGGTACGACGGTTGCCATCACGCATTTCGCACCGAGCCTTGCCAGCGCCGACCCGCGCTACGGCCTCACGCCGGGCACAGCGGGCTTCTGCAATTCGCTCGATGCGCTGCTTCCCCGCGCCCAGCTGTGGCTGCACGGCCATTTGCACTGCCCGTTCGACTATGTGAAGGACGGCTGCCGCGTGGTCGCCAATCCGCTCGGCTACAAGGGCAAGGGCGAGCAGGAGGGCTTTCGGCCCGGCCTGCTGATCGAAGTGAGCTGAGCATGCGTTACAGCAGTTCTTCGCCGACGATCGGCAGCAGCAGCCAGTTCTTGAAGCGCAGCCACAGAAACTCGCCGGGCTCGTCCTCGTGGACGATGTCGCCGCCGGCATCGTCGTATTCCAGCCATTGCACGCGGCGGCCGTTGGGCCCGAGCCGCAGCCGGTAGCCCAGGCTCACGCGGCCCTTGCTCAAGAGCTTTTCGTAGTCGGCCACCAGTTCCGGGCTGTCGATCACGAGCCCCATCTCGGTATTGACCGCCGCGGAGCGATGGTCGAGGTTCATCGAGCCGACGAAGAAACGCTGGTCGTCGATCACCGCGATCTTGGCGTGCAGCCGGCTGATCGACTGGCCGAAGTCGCCGAAATGCCCCGAGCGCCCGGAGAGCATCGGCGCAATCTCGTAGATGCTGACGCCGATCTTCAGCATGTCGGCGCGATAGCGTTCGTAGCCCGCGTAGGCCAGCGGCTCGTCCGTGGCGCCCAGCGAGTTGGTCACCACGGTGATGCGCCCTCCCCGCGCGATGGCCGCCTTCATCATGGCCATGCCGCGCGTGCCGGGAATGAAGTACGGCGAGGCGATCTTGACCTCATGGCTGGCCGAATTGATGACGCCCAGCGCGCCCTCGTTCACGCTGCCCGCATAGGCCGCCTCGGGCGCGCGCGTGATCTTCGCGGGGTCGTCCACGAACAGCGTGAACGGCGCCCAGCGCAGGTCGACCTTGCCGGTGGTGAGCTGCTCGCCCACCGGCGACCTGTCCATCACGTCGCGCTGGCGAATCGGCACATCGGGCTGCGCCGTGCCGGCAATGGCGTCGAAGCGCTTCTGCGCCTCGTCCACCGTCATGCGCAGCGGCGCGATGCGCTCGATGGGCCACGCATGCTCGCTGTTCCAGTAGCGATCGAAGCCCTCGGACATCTTGCGCACCACCGGCCCGCTGGAGAGCACGTCCATGTCGATGAAGTTCGCCGCCGTGCCGCGCATGAAGTATTCGTTGGCGATGTTGCGCCCGCCCGAAACGGCAAAGCTGTTGTCGGCCACCAGCAGCTTGTTGTGCATGCGGTGGTTGATGCGGCCGAAATCCGCAATCGAGAGCAGGAGCCGCAGCGCGAGCGAGCCGGCCCGCGATGGCAGCGGATTGAACAGCCGCACCTCGACGTTCGGAAAGGCCGAGAGCGTGCCGAACACCTCGTCCTCGCCGGACGTGTAGAGATCGTCCACCAGGAGGCGCACCCGGACGCCGCGCGACGCCGCATCGCGCAGTTCGCGCAGCAGCAGCAGGCCGACGTCGTCGTTCTGGATCAGGTAGTACTGCACGTCGAGCGACTTCTCGGCATGCCGCGCGAGCGAAATGCGGGCATCGAAGGCGAAGGCGGCCTCCGGCAGCAGCCGAAAGCCCGACTGCGATGCCGCCGCGTCGGGCGCGCCCGGCCGCACCAGCTGGCCGAGCGCGGTGCCTGCCACGTCGGTGATGGCCGCAGTCGGCGTGCGCGGCTGCGGCGGCGGGAGGCCCGCGCAGCCCGCCAGCCACGCCGAGGCCACGGCGGCCCACACCAGGGCCGCGAGCCGGCGGATCAGGAAAGTGGCTGTCATGGCCCGCACTGTAGCCCGCGGCAGGCGCCAGCGGAGCCCTATGATCGACGCCACAAAAAAGGGAAAGAACACGCGTGCTCAACGGCTTGTGGCTGGGTTTCTTCGGAATGGCGATGCTGGCGGCGCTCGGGCGCTGGCTCGTGGGCGGCGACCCGGCCGTCTTTGCGGCCATCGTCGAAAGCCTGTTCGCCATGGCGCGGCTCGCGGTCGAGGTGATGGTGCTGCTGTTCGGCACGCTCACGCTGTGGCTCGGCTTCCTGCGCATTGCCGAGGCGGCAGGCCTGGTCGGCTGGCTCGCGCGCCTGCTCGGGCCGCTGTTCCGGCGGCTGATGCCGGGCGTGCCCGCGGGGCACCCGGCGCTGGGGCTCATCACGATGAACTTCGCGGCCAACGCGCTCGGGCTCGACAACGCAGCCACCCCCATCGGCCTGAAGGCGATGCGCGAGCTGCAGCGGCTGAACCCCGACCCGGTCACCGCCACCAACGCGCAGATCCTGTTTCTGGTGCTCAACGCCTCGTCGCTCACGCTGCTGCCGGTGACCATCTTCATGTACCGCGCGCAGCAAGGCGCGAGCGATCCGACGATGGTGTTCCTGCCCATCTTGCTGGCCACCAGCGCATCGACGCTGGTGGGCCTGCTCTCGGTGGCCGTGGCGCAGCGCTTGCGGCTGTGGGACCCGGTGGTGCTGGCTTATCTGGTGCCGGGCGCGCTGCTGCTCGGCGGCTTCATGGCACTGTTGGGCACGCTGTCGGCAGCGGCCATTTCTTCGCTCTCGTCGCTCATGGGCAACCTCGCGCTGTTCAGCGTGATCATCGTGTTCCTGCTGGCCGGCGCGATCCGCCGCATCAAGGTCTACGAGTGTTTTATCGAAGGCGCGAAGGAAGGCTTCGACATCGCGAAGAACCTGCTGCCCTATCTGGTGGCGATGCTGTGTGCCGTGGGCGTGCTGCGGGCCTCGGGCGCACTCGAATTCGTGCTCGGCGGCCTGCGCTGGCTGGTCGACATGGGCGGCTGGGATTCGCGCTTTGTCGACGCCATGCCCACCGCGCTGGTCAAGCCCTTCTCGGGCAGCGCGGCGCGCGCGATGCTGATCGAAACCATGAAGACTCAGGGCGTGGACAGCTTCCCCGCGCTGGTGGCCGCCACCATCCAGGGCAGCACCGAGACCACCTTCTACGTACTGGCCGTGTACTTCGGCGCCGTGGGCATCCAGCGGGCGCGCCATGCGGTGGCCTGTGCGCTTCTGGCGGAGCTGGCGGGCGTGGTGGCGGCCATCGCGGTCTGCTACTGGTTCTTCGGATGAACACCGCGGAACCAGCGATTGCGACCGGGGCTATGCGGCGCGCGCCGAGCAGCCGCGCGTGCGCTAAGCCAGAATAGTCCCTCGCCTTCCAACGCACAGCCTCTTTCGTGACCACCACCCGCCGGGCCAAGCCCCCTACCTTCTCGCCCGCAGAATTTCGCGAGGCGCTCGGCATGTTCGCCACGGGCGTAACCATCGTCACCGCGCGTTCGGCCGACGGCGTGCTGGTCGGCCTCACGGCGAATTCGTTCAACTCCGTGTCGCTTGCGCCGCCGCTGGTGCTGTGGAGCCTGGCGCGGGCGGCGGGCTCGATGCCGGCGCTCAGCACCGGGTCGCACTACGCCATCAACATCCTGGCGGCCAACCAGAAGGAATTGGCCGAGCGCTTCGCCACCAAGAACATCGACCGCTGGGCGGACGTGGCCTTTACCGAAGGCCTGGGCGGCGCGCCGGTGCTGGCGGGTGCGGCGGCGAGCTTCGAGTGCTTCAACCGCAGCCGCTACGACGAAGGCGACCATGTGATCTTCGTGGGCGAGGTGGAGCGCTGCACGCACAACGCGGGCGCCTCGCCACTGCTGTTCCACGGCGGGCGCTTCTACACCGAGCATCCGCTCTGACCCGACGAATGATCCAGCGCAAGACCCATCTCGACTCCCTCGCCATCGGCCTTCTCATCGCATGCTGCGCGTTCTGGGGGCTGCAGCAGATTCTCATCAAGACCACCGTCACCGAAGTGCCGCCGCTCTGGCAGGCCTCCATCCGCATGGCGGGTGCGGTGGCGCTGCTGTGGCTCTGGTGCGTGTGGCGCCGCGTGCCGCTTTTCGAGCGCGACGGCACGCTGCCGGGCGGCCTGCTCGTAGGGCTGCTGTTCGCGGGCGAGTTCGCCTGCATCTACCTGGGCCTGCAGCACACCTCGGCCTCGCGGCTCACGGTCTTTCTTTACACCGCGCCGTTCTGGGTGTCGCTGCTGCTGCCGCGCTGGGTGCCGGCCGAGCGCCTGCGGGGCTTGCAATGGCTGGGCCTCGTCATCGCCTTCGCCGCCGTGGTGTTCGCGTTCAGCGAGGGCTTCGGGCACTCGAGCTCCAACCAGTTGCTGGGCGATGCCATGGGGCTCGTGGGCGGCATGCTCTGGGGCCTGACCACGCTGGCGCTGCGCACCACGAAGCTTGCCACCGCAAGCGCCGAGAAGGCCTTGTTCTACCAGGTGGGCGTGACCGCGGCGGTGTGCCCTGTGATCTCGCTGCTGCTGGGCGAAAAGTGGGGCTTCTCGTATTCGGCCTGGGCGTGGACCTCGATCGGCCTGCAGACCGTGATCGGCGCGTTCGCGAGCTATCTCACGTGGATGTGGCTGCTGCGGCACTACCCCGCCACGCAGATGTCGTCGTTCAGCTTTCTGACGCCGCTGTTCGCATTGGTGTTCGGCGTGGTACTGCTCAGCGAGCCGCTCACGCTGCATCTCATGCTGGCGCTGGTGGGTGTCGCCGTAGGCATCGTGATGGTCAACCGGCGAAAGGCGCGGGCATGAAGAACACAGACTTTCAGCCGGTGCTCGACGACATCGTCGCGACGCTGCGGCCGCTGCTGGGCACAGCCGGCACGGTGGCCAGCTACATTCCGGCGCTGGCCTGCGTCGATCCGCAGCAGCTCGGCATTGCGCTGCGCACCTGCCAAGGCGCCGAGGCTTTTGCCGGCGACGCCGAAACGCCGTTCTCGATCCAGAGCGTGTCCAAGCTCTTCACGCTCACGCTGGCCATGCAGCGCATGGGCGACGCGCTGTGGGAGCGCATCGGACGCGAGCCCTCGGGCAACCCCTTCAACTCGCTGGTGCAGCTGGAGAACGAGCACGGCAAGCCGCGCAATCCGTTCATCAATGCGGGCGCCATTGCCGTCGCCGACCGCCTCGTGAGCCAAGCGCGCGCCAACGGCGGCAGCGCCAAGGCCGACATTCTTGCGTTGATGGGCAGCCTGTGCGGAGAGCCGATCGCGTTCGACGACGAGGTGGCGCAGTCCGAAGCCGCCACGGGCTTTCGCAATATCGCGCTCGCCAACTTCATGAAGAGCTTCGGCAAGATCGACAACGACGTGGCCAATGTGCTCGACACCTACTTTCACCAGTGCGCGCTGCGGATGAACTGCCGCCAGCTCGCACGTGCGGCCGCGTTTTTGTGCCGCGACGGTTCGCATCCGATCGACGGCCAGGCCGAGGTCACCGGCGAGCGGCAGGCACGGCGCATCAACTCGCTGATGCTCACCTGCGGAACCTACGACGCGGCGGGCGATGTGGCGTTCTCGATCGGCCTGCCCTGCAAGAGCGGCGTGGGCGGCGGCATCGTGGCCGTGGTGCCCGACAGGCTCACGCTGTGCGTCTGGTCGCCCGCGCTGGACGCCACGGGCAACTCGCTGCTCGGCATGAAGGCGCTGGAGCTCTTCGTCGCGCGCACCGGGCTGTCGGTCTTCTGAGCGCTGAGCGCCCGTTGGCGCAGGCGAAAATGGCCGCGCGCAAATCCACGCCCTCACAAGCATCCGAATGACCGAAGCCACAGATTCCACCACCGACTCCGACGACACCCTCCCCCTTCAGGAAGCCCGCCTCTGGCGCGACGGCCAATGGACCGCCCGCGTGATCAAGAACGAGGAAGACGACGGCTGGGCCGTCGAGATGACCCGCCACGGCGACCCGGAGCCTGCACTGGTCGGCCCGTGGACCATGGGCCGCGACAAGAAGAACCCCAAGCCGCTCGACGGCCCCGCGTTTTCGACGCTGGTGAAGACCGCCGCCGAAGTCATTCGCCGCCATGAGCAGCAGCTGCACGCCACGCTCAACAAGAGCGTGACCGTCACCGCGCGCAATGACCAGCGCGTGCGCGTGTCGCTCGCCATCGTGCCCGACGAGGACAGCCCCTCCGCCACACTCACCGCGCATGACGATGCGGACGACACCGAGCTTGCCAGCGTCAACGTCTCGCCGGCCTTCAAGCTCACCGCGTCCAGCGCCACGGCCTGGATCGAATCCGATTACGCGCGGCCCCGCTGAACGCCCCCGCCGCAATCAGCGAAATGACGTATGGGCAGCCCCCGCTGAGTTGAGAACAATCGGCTTCGACGACACGAACCGCCGCACCGCAGACAAGCCCGAACCGGATCAACGCCGGGCCGGGCTTTTTTTCTTGTTTCTCAACCATCCTTCAGGAGCAACGTCATGCGACATGGTGATATTTCGAGCAGCAGCGATTGCGTGGGCGTCGCGGTCGTCAACTACAAGATGCCCCGCCTGCACACCAAGGCCGAGGTGCTGGACAACGCCCGCAAGATCGGCGAGATGCTGGTCGGCATGAAGAAGGGCCTGCCGGGCATGGACCTGGTGATCTTTCCCGAATACTCCACGCACGGGATCATGTACGACGAGAAGGAGATGTACGACACCGCCGCCACCGTGCCCGGCGAGGAGACCGCCATCTTTGCCGACGCCTGCCGCCGCGCCAACGTGTGGGGCGTGTTCTCGCTGACCGGCGAGCGCCATGAGCAGCATCCGGACAAGGCGCCCTACAACACGCTGATCCTCATGAACAACCAGGGCGAAGTCGTCCAGAAGTACCGCAAGATCATGCCGTGGGTGCCCATCGAGGGCTGGTATCCGGGCGACCGCACCTACGTGAGCGAAGGTCCCAAGGGCATGAAGATCAGCCTCATCGTCTGCGACGACGGCAACTACCCCGAGATCTGGCGCGACTGCACCATGCGCGGCGCCGAGCTCGTCATTCGCTGCCAGGGCTACATGTACCCGGCCAAGGAGCAGCAGATCCTGGTGTCCAAGGCCATGGCCTTCATGAACAACACCTACGTGGCGGTGGCCAATGCGGCGGGCTTCGACGGCGTGTACTCGTACTTCGGGCATTCGGCCATCATCGGTTTCGACGGCCGCACGCTCGGCGAATGCGGCGAGGAAGAAATGGGCATCAACTACGCCGAACTTTCCATGGGGCTGATCCGCGATGCGCGCAAGAACGGCCAGTCGCAGAACCACCTGTTCAAGCTCATGCACCGCGGCTACACCGGTGTCATCAATTCGGGCGACGGCGACAAGGGCGTGGCCGAATGCCCGTTCGACTTCTACAAGCAGTGGATCAACGATCCCGAAGCTGCGCGCAAGCACGTGGAGTCGTTCACGCGCAGCACCATCGGCACCGCCGAGTGCCCGATCGAAGGCCTTCCGAACGAGGCCACGCGCAGCTGAAATCAGAGCTGGCGAAACTCCGTCAGCACCTTCAACACGCTCAGCGTGGCGCCGTCGAGCGTGGCACGCTGGCGGTGTGCAATGCCGAGGCGGCGCATGAGCTTGGGCGTGACCGGCAAGATCTGCATGCGCTCGTTCAGCGCTGCGTCGGTGGACTGCTGCAGCGGCAGCAGCGCGGCGCCGTAGCCGGCCGCCACCAGGCTGCGAATGGCGGCGTCGTAGTTCAGCTCGATGCGTGCGCGCGGTGCGAAGCCCGCCGCCGCAAACCACTCCATCGTGAGCCGGTACATGTGCGTCGTGGCCTCGTTGAAGATCAGCGGCTGCGCCGCCAGCCATGCGGGCGTCACGCGCTTGGGCGCCTTCCAGCGCTGCGGCACGAAGGCCATCATGGCCTGGTCGCGCCACGGCGTCACGACCAGGTCGCGCAGCGGCGGCTGCGGCACGGCCACCAGGCCGATATCGAGGGTGCCCGCAGCCAGCCGGGACATCGCATCGTTCGAGCCGAGGATGCTCACCTCCACGTCGATGCCTGAATGCCCCACGCCCAAGGCCTCGAGCACTTGCGGCAGCAGGTCGACCACCACACCGGTGGAAGTGCCCAGGCGCACGCGGCCGGTGCGGCCTTCGGCCTGGCGCTTGACGGCTTCGATGGCATCGTCGGTGTCGCGCAGCAGCTTGCGTCCGCGCTCGACCAATGCCGCGCCAGCCGCGGTGGGCGTGACGCGGCGGTTGCCGCGCACCACCAGCGAAGTGCCCAGCCGCGACTCGAGTTCGCTGATGTGCAGGCTCACGGTGGGCTGGGCAAGGTGCAGCGCACTGGCGGCCGCCGAGAAAGTGCCAAGGTCGGCAATGGCAATGAGCGTACGGAGCTGGTCGAGGTTGAGGTGTCGCATCAGGAATACTGATTGGAAGTGTCAGGAATCTCAACTTCCACAATAGCATGCATCGCCGCAAGATCGGCGCTCCCCAACAAGGAGCCCATCGTGACAGCGCTAACGCACTCGCCCTTTCATCAACGCCTGATGCATGCCTTGCGCAGCTGGCGCCGCCGTGCTGCGGAGCACCGCCGCAGCCGCGCCGACTCGCAGCATCTGGCCGGCATGAGCGACCACGAGCTGCGAGACCTGGGCATCGGGCGCAGCCAGGTCCAAGCGCTGACGGAGCGGGACAGGTACTGAAGGAAAAACGGCCTCGGCCTCCAAGCATCGCCGCGCAATTTGAGGTTCAATCCGGGGCGTGCCCAAATCCGCTGCCCCCGCCTCTGTTTCCATCGAACTCACTTCGCCGCAATCGGTCGATGGCCGGCGCGCGGCCTTCCAGTCGCTCTGGCTGCTCGCGCGCATGAAGCACGCGCACGATGTCGAAAGCGGCCTGGTGCGGCTGGCCGACCTTCGCGGCGAAGTCACGGGCGCGAGCACGCTGCGCATGGTCGTGAGCCGCGCCTTTCGCGACTTCAAGGCGTGGAACATCGAGGTCGGCTGGGGCGAAGACACGCAGCGTGAGCCGCGCTTTCTGAACGACGAGCGGCGCAGCCAGGGGCCCTTCTGGTTGCCCGCGGCGGAGGCGAAGCGTGTACGCCTGCTGGTGGGTGGCCGCGCCGCCACGGCGGCCGAGGTGGCGTCTTTCCTTGGGCTGCGCTCGCGCAAGAAAGATTCGACGGCAGCCGGTTCACCAATGCCGCCCGATGCCGTGCATCTGCAAGACGCTGCCTTCTGGAAGCAGCTGGTCGCCTCGCAGCAGGCAGCGCGGCAAGGCCGGCTCATGGCGCCGGTCGCGGGCGGCGGCACGCCTGGCCAGCCGGCCAGCGCGCTCGAGTCGATTCGCCTGGCCGGCACGCTGGCCGCCACCGACTTTCAGCGCGCGCTGGTCACGCTCAACGAGGCCATGCTGTGGCGCCGGCTAGGCGACAACGAACAGGCACGCCGCCGGCTGCAGGCGCTCAAGAAGCAGCGCCTCGCGCACCATGTGGCGGGCAACGACTACCTGGGTGCGATGGAATGCATCGTCTCGGCGTGGTGCGCCTACACCGCGCGCGACCTGCCGCTGGCCGAATCGCTGCTGGGCGGCATGGCCGGTGACGCGGCGCGCGGGCTGGTGCTGCGCCACCACCCCGACGTGCGCTTCGAGTGGTGCAACCTCTGGGCGCTGGTGTGCCGCTCGCGCGCACTGGGGCTTGCCGCCGACGACAAGCCCGCGGCCGCGGCACTGGCCGAAGAGGCATTGCGCCGCTTCGGCGAGGCGCTGGCCGCAGCCTTCGAGTCGCACTCCTTCGACGCGGCGCAGCACGTGGCCGCCAACATGGGCATGGCCGCATGGCTGTTCGACCGCGTCGGCCTCTCCGACCTGCCGGCCCTTGCGCACGACGGCAATGCCGACACCACGCGCCGCGCCGTGCAGTGGATTGCCTTCAGCGAATGGCTCTGCGGCCACACCGACGGCCAGGGTCGCTCCGCCTGGAACGCGATCTACCTGATGCGCATCGCGCGCGGCGATTGCCGCCCCGAGCCGCAAGCCACGCTCGCACAATTCCGCGCGCAGAAGCCGCTGGACCCTGCCGCGATATCGACGCTTGCCGGACCGCTTGCGGATGCGTTCGATGCGGCGCACTGGCCTGCGCGCTGGGTCGAGGTGGCGCAGGCGCGGTTGGCCGATCACCAGGCCGGCCGCCGGCGCTACCCCGGCCTGCAACATTGCAGCTTGTTGTTCGAGCATGCCTGGTATGCGGCGCATGCGGGCGACCTGAAGGCGGCCGAGCAGTCGCTGAGTTTGTTGCGCGAGGCCTTGCCGCAACTCGTGCCGAGCGACCGCGCCTACTTCACCGAATCGTGGAACGACACGTTGCCGGCCGAACTGGTGCTGGAGACAAAGCCGCCGCGGCGGCCCGCGGCGCGGAAGAACGCTATTCGCAAGGTCGGCAAGACCGGCTAACCGGTGTTCCTCAGCGCATGCCGCACGCGCTCGCGCAGCACCGGCAGCACGTCGCTCTCGAACCACGGATGGTGCTTGAACCAGCCCGTGTTGCGCGGCGACGGATGCGGCAGCGGAACGAAGCGCGGCGCGTAGTCCGCAAAGGCTTCGACGGTTTCGGTCACGCTGCCCTTGCTGGCACTGCCCAGGAAATGGCGCTGCGCATACTGGCCGATGAGCAGTGTCAGTTCGATGTGCTTCATCTGCGCAAGCAGGCGTTCGTGCCAGAGACCGGCGCACTCCTTTCGCGGCGGCAGGTCGCCGCTGCTGCCGCGGCCCGGGTAGCAATAGCCCATCGGCATGATCGCCACGCGCTCCGGGTCGTAGAACACCTCGCGGTCAATGCCGAGCCAGCGGCGCAACTGCTCGCCGCTCTTGTCGTTCCACGGCACGCCGGTGGTGTGCACCGTCAGGCTGGGGGCTTGGCCGACGATCAGCAGCCGCGCACTGGCGCTGGCCTGCACCACCGGCCGCGGCCCCAGCGGCAGGTAGGCCGCGCAGGCATTGCAGCTGCGGATTTCCGCGAGCAGTGCATCCATGACGGGGCCTGGGGTCCTTTTCGCTTATCTCTTTCCGAACGGACGAAAGAAGCCGTCGAGTTCGCTGCCCATGGCGGCGCCGGCAAAACCGTCGAAGCGTCCCTCTTCCGCCAGCGTGCGCGCGGCGCGCATGAACCCGCCCCAGGCCGAACGCGCGAGCGCGCCGCCCACGCTCACGCGCCGCACGCCGAGTTCGGCGATGTCCTGCATGGTGAGTTCGCTGGTCGAGCCGACGAGCAGGTTGACCGGCTTCGGCGCCACCGCCGCAACCACCGCGGCAATCTGCTCGCGCGTCTTGATGCCGGGTGCGTAGAGGCAATCGGCGCCAGCTTCGGCATAAGCCTTGAGCCGCGCGATGGTGTCGTCCAGGTCCGGGCGGCCCGCAAAGAAATTTTCGGCGCGGCCCACCAGCAAGGTGTCGCCGCCCGCCGCATCGATGGCTTGGCGCGCAGCGCGCAGCCGCTCTACCGCCACCTCGATAGGAAAGAGCGGGTTCGCGGCATCGCCGGTCGAATCTTCGATCGAAAGGCCGGCCACGCCGGTCTCGACCGCAAGCCGCACGCTTTCGGCAACGCCCTGCGCATCGGCGGCAAAGCCGTTCTCGAAGTCGGCGTTCACCGGCAGGTCGGTGGCCGCGACCAGCTCCCGCAGATGGTCGAGGATCAACCCGCGATCGAGTGCGCCATCGGCCCCGCCGCGCGACCACGCAAAGCCCGAACTGGTGGTGGCCAGCGCCTTGAAGCCCAGGCCTTCGAGGTAGCGCGCGCTGCCCGTGTCCCAAGGATTGGGAATGACGAAGCAGCCCTGCTCATGAAGGGCGCGGAAGTCGGCGCGTTTTTGCGCGATGGTGCGGGTCATCGAAGCCTCGTCTTTCTTTCTTGCATGCGAAAGACGGAGTTTTAACGCAACAGCGCCGGCATTGCGCACTCGCGCCTTTCGGTGTTCTGATCGGTCCCATGCAACACGTCATCCTGCTTTTCATCCATCTTCTGGCCGCCGCCTTCTGGGTCGGCGGCATGGCCACCCTGCACTTTGCCGTGCGCCCCGCCGCCGTTGCCACGCTGGAGCCGCCGCTGCGCCTGCGCACGATGGCCGCGGCGCTCCGGCGCTTCTTCGTCGGGGTGGATGCGGCGGTCACGCTGCTGTTCGTGACCGGCGTGGCCATGATCCTGCTGATGGGCGGCTTCCGCGGCGTGCACTGGCGCGTCGAGGCGATGATGGGCATCGCCATCGTCATGGCAGGTATCTACGTGTACATCCGCGCCTCGGTGTTCAGGGCGCTGCGGCGCGCGGTGGACGAGAGCGCGTGGCCCGTGGCGGCCGGGCGGCTCGACATGGTGCGTAAGCTGGTGAGCCTGAACCTCGTGCTCGGCGTGGTGGTGTTCGGGGTGGCGATCGTGGGGCGCGCGAGCTAGCTGTTGCCGCGGCCCAATTCGACCCGCGGCTCGCTGGTGCAAAGAACGGAGACGCAATCGGTGAATCCGGCCACCAGGTACTCATGGACATCGGGGTAGAACAACCCGATGCAGCTGCCGGAGCGCACCGATTCCTGTGACAGCCAGCCACCCGATCGAATCGAATAAACCCATCCGTTCGGCTGGGAACAGGCGGGCCAGTATTCGCCCAGGTCGCGCTCGTCCATGACCCGATAGGCCACGACGCCGTCGAACCCGACTCTGATCGACGTATCGCTTTTTATGTCTTGGGCGACGA
This sequence comes from Variovorax sp. S12S4, assembly GCF_023195515.1. Classification (NCBI taxonomy): domain Bacteria; kingdom Pseudomonadati; phylum Pseudomonadota; class Betaproteobacteria; order Burkholderiales; family Comamonadaceae; genus Variovorax; species Variovorax sp. S12S4. Next base: position 1,816,018 of record NZ_JALPKR020000002.1, on the reverse strand, counting down.
CTGTGAGTTGCTGCAGCGCGTAGTCGACACGCACGATCTCCCAGGCACCCTGGTCATCGAAGGCGGTCGGTACAGCGACCGCCTCGACCTTTTTCATCTGAGTCATCGCCCGGGATTCCTTATTGGCGCTCGCCCAGCACCGCACCGTCCACCGGCTTCAGCAGCCACTGCGCGATGTCCTCGCCCAGCTTGTAGGTCACGACACCGACCATGCTGCAGGTGCTGCGCGGCATGCCGAAGTAGATGAACATCTGGCGCTGCGCGGTGAACTTCGCGGGCGCGTCGCCCTGGCGCTCCAGCGTGCCGCGCAGCTGAACGATCTTGGGGCCGCCGTAGAGGCCGCCCGCGTTCGCCAGCAGATCGGTAATTTCCAGCTTCAGCACGGGCGCAGCCTGCGCGTTGGCGGGTGCCGGCGGCGTGAGCAGAAATTCGTAGGGCTCAAGCAGCTGATCCTGCACGGCTTGCCGCAGCGAAGCAGGCACATCGCAGGCGTCGTCGGCCTTCGACAGTTGCACGCCCTTGGTGGTGGTGCCATAGGCGATGGCGGGCATGACGACACTGTTGCGTGGCGTGGCGGTTGCGGGCGGAGGCTCGGGCGTGGCCGGTTGGCGCGAGCCGCAGGCGGCCAGCAGCGCAGCGACGACCAGCGCCGACATGGCGACGGAAAGTCGCGCGGTGGCACGCACGGCAGATGAAAGTTCGGACATTGAAAAGCTCCCTTGAAAAATCGTTGTATGCACGATGGCGCGCGCCGATTCTCCGCGAAGCTCAACGGGCGGAGCGGTAGTCGAGGTGGGGGTGCATTCGGGGAGGGTGCATTCAGGGTGTGTGCAAAGGCCACCGGGTACTCCCCTCCGCGAATGTCCCCGGGGCTTCGCCCCTCCTCCTTTATTTCGCTGCGCGGAGCACCCGATGCCCTGTGCACTTGCGCACGCTGCTGGTGTACCGCTGATCAACCACGGCTCCGCCCAACGCACCCGCTGATGGGGTGCCTTGCGCAGCGAAATAAAGGAGGAGGCCGCAGGCCGGGGGACATTCGCGGAGAAAGGTACCCCGTCGGCGGGTGCGCCGCCCTGAACAAACAGCAGCGCCGACCCCAAAACCGCGGCAAGCAGAATCAGCCCGCCGCACCCTTGAGTTCGATGCCGTTGCCGTCCGGGTCGGTGATGTAGATCGAAGGCCCGTCGCCTTCGGCACCGAAGTTGTTCTGCACCTCGCCGTTCACCAGCACGCCGTGCCGAGCCATCAGCGCGCGAATCGCCGCTTCGTCGAAGGGCTCGATGCGCAGGCAGATGTGGTCGACGTTGCGGCCTTCCTTGCCGGCCAGGGCGCCGCCCTGCTTGCCGAGCGGGCCGTCAAGCGTGACAAGGTCGATGAGGTTGGTGCCGGCGCGCAGGTGCACGAGCCCCAGGTGTTCTCGGCGCCTCTCGACCGCGCAGCCGAGCACGTCGCGGTAGAAGGCAATGGCGCGCTCCGCGTCCTTCACGCGCAGCACGACGTGGTCGATGCGCAGCACCGAGAACAGAGGGCTGTGTATCGGGTCCGTCATGGCTTGTTCTCCTTGCTTGCCTGCTTCTTAGACCACGCCCGCCGCGCGCAGGGTGTCGAAGCGCGCGGCGTCGATGCCGAACTCGGCCAGCACCTCGCGCGTGTGCTGCCCCAACGCCGGCGGCGCATGGCGCAGCACGGGCGGCGTGGCCGTCAGGCGCAGCGGGCTCGCCACACCGGTGATGCTCTCGATGCCGTTGCCCGCATCGCGCGGCAGCGTCACGGCCAGGCCGCGCGACTTGACCTGCGCATCGTCGAAGGCTTGGGCAATGTCGTTGATCGGGCCGCAGGGCACGGCCTTGTCTTCGAGCAGCGTGACCCAATCGGTGGTGGTGCGGGTGCGCGTGAGCTCTTCCATCATCGGAATGAGCACACCGCGGTGCTTCACGCGCAGCGTGTTGGTGGCAAAGCGCGCATCGGCCGCCCACTCCGGGTGGCCGGCCGCCTCGCAGAAGCGCGCGAACTGGCCGTTGTTGCCGATGGCCAGCAGCATCGAACCGTCCAGTGTCGGAAAGTCTTGATAAGGCGCAAGGCTCGGATGCGTGTTGCCCTGGCGCTGCGGCGCCTTGCCGGTGTTGAGAAAGGCGCTCGCCTGGTTGGCGAGGATGGCCATGCCCACGTCGAGCAGCGCCATGTCGATGTGCTGGCCTTCGCCGGTGCGGTCGCGCACCTGCAGCGCCGCGAGGACCGCAGTGCTCGCATAGACGCCGGTGAACAGGTCGGTGAGCGCCACGCCCACGCGCAGCGGGCCGCCGCCGGGCTCTCCGTCGGGGCGGCCGGTGATGCTCATCATGCCGGTCATGGCCTGGATCATCAGGTCGTAGCCCGCGCGCTCGGCATACGGGCCGTCATGGCCGAAGCCGGTCACGCTGCAATAGATGAGGCGCGGGTTGACCGCGCGCAGGCTCTCATGGTCGAGGCCGTATTGCTTCAGGCCGCCGGTCTTGAAATTTTCGACCACGATGTCGGCCTGCGCCGCCATCTGCTGGAGCAGCGCCTGCCCGTCGGGCGTGGCCATGTCGACCGTGACCGAGCGCTTGTTGCGGTTGCAGGCCGTGAAGTAGCTGGCCTGGTCGGTGTCGTTGCCGTTCGCGTCCTTGATGAACGGCGGGCCCCAGGTGCGCGTGTCGTCGCCCACGCCGGGGCGCTCGATCTTGATGACATCGGCGCCCAGGTCCGCGAGGATCTGCGTGCACCACGGGCCCGCGAGCACGCGGGACAGATCGAGAACCTTGATGCCGTCCAGGGCTGCGGGCTTGGCCATGCGTCGCTTAGTTCGCGAAAGCCGCAATGCCGGTGATCGCGCGGCCCAGGATCAGCGCGTGGATGTCGTGCGTGCCTTCGTAGGTGTTCACCACTTCCAGGTTCACCAGGTGGCGCGCCACGCCGAACTCGTCGCTGATGCCGTTGCCACCCATCATGTCGCGCGCCAGGCGGGCAATGTCGAGGGCCTTGCCGCAGTTGTTGCGCTTCATGATCGAGGTGATCTCGACCGAGGCGGTGCCTTCGTCCTTCATGCGGCCCAGGCGCAGGCTGCCTTGCAGGCCGAGCGTGATCTCGGTCTGCATGTCGGCCAGCTTCTTCTGGATGAGCTGGTTGGCCGCGAGCGGGCGGCCGAACTGCTTGCGGTCCAGCGTGTACTGGCGGGCGCGGTGCCAGCAGTCTTCGGCGGCGCCGAGTGCGCCCCACGAGATGCCGTAGCGCGCGCTGTTCAGGCAGGTGAACGGGCCCTTGAGGCCCTGCACTTCAGGGAACGCGTTTTCTTCAGGGCAGAACACGCCGTCCATCACGATTTCGCCGGTGATGCTGGCACGCAGGCCGACCTTGCCGTGGATGGCCGGGGCGCTGAGGCCCTTCATGCCCTTCTCGAGCACGAAGCCGCGGATCGGGCCCACGGTGCCGCTTTCGCTGACTTCCTTGGCCCACACCACGAACACGTCGGCGATGGGCGAATTGCTGATCCACATCTTGGCGCCGCTGAGCGAATAGCCGCCCGGCACCTTCTTGGCGCGCGTGACCATGCTGCCGGGGTCGGAGCCGTGGTCGGGTTCGGTCAGGCCGAAGCAGCCGATCCATTCGCCGGTGGCGAGCTTGGGCAGGAACTTCTGCTTTTGCGCTTCGGTGCCGAATTCGAAGATGGGCACCATCACCAGCGAGCTCTGCACGCTGGCCATCGAGCGATAGCCCGAATCGACGCGCTCCACTTCGCGGGCGATCAGGCCGTAGGCCACGTAGTTGAGGCCGGGGCCGCCGTACTGCTCGGGAATCGTGGGGCCGAGCAGGCCGAGAGCGCCCATTTCACGAAAGATGGCGGGGTCGGTTTCGCCGGTGCGAAAGCCTTCGATAACGCGGGGCGCGAGGCGCTCCTGGCAATAGGCATTGGCCGCGTCGCGGATCATGCGTTCTTCGTCGGTCAGTTGCTGGTCGAGAAGAAGGGGGTCGTCCCAGTGGAATTGCGCTTTGGCGGCCATGTGGCTGTCTCCGGAATAGGGAAAAAGGGGGGAATGGGCCGATCCTAGCCATGCAGGGGGCCGGGCGCAAACGATGAATCCTCACCCAGATATGCGTGTGACGCACATCTTGCGGCTGCGCACGAAGTCGTTTCCATTGGTAGCGGCATCGTCCCAGTCATACACTAGCGGCATACATGCGCCGCAAGATCCCACCCCTGCAGACCCTCGTGTGCTTCGACGCCGCCGCGCGCCACGAGAGCTACACCCGCGCCGCGCAGGAACTCGCGCTCACGCAAAGCGCCGTGTCGCGCCAGATCGGCACGCTGGAAGCCTTCCTGGGCGTGGCGCTGTTCCGCCGCACCCGACATGGCGTGGCCCTTACCGCAAGCGGCGCGGCCTACGCGCGGCAGATCACCAAACGGCTCGAGGCCATGGAACGCGACACGCTCGACGCCATGGCGCACCAGGGCGAAGGCGGCTCGCTCTCGCTGGCGGCCGTGCCCACCTTTGCCACGCGCTGGCTGATGCCGCGCCTCAAGGGCTTTGCGGCGCTGCAGCCCGACGTGGTGGTGCACATCGAGACGCGCACCCGCCCCTTTCTTTTTGCCGATGCCGAATTCGATGCCGCGCTGTACGCCGGCACACCGGCGCAAGTAGAAAACTGGGCCGGCACGCACGCACTCATGCTGATGCATGAAGACGTGGTGCCGGTCTGCAGCCCGTCGCTTCTGCCGCGCGGCAAGCCGGTGGCGCCCGCCGCCATCGCTAAGATGCCGCTGCTGCAGCAAAGCACGCGGCCGGACGGCTGGCGCCAGTGGTTCGACGCGCAGCAGATCGATGCGCCCAACGCGCGCGGCGGGCCGCGATACGAGCTGTTTTCCATATTGGCCGCAGCCGCGTCGCACGGCCTGGGCGTGGCGCTGATGCCCACCATGCTGGTCGCCGACGAGCTTGCGCGCGGCGAACTGGTGGTGGCCTGCGCGCGGCCGCTCTCGGGCGAGCGCAACTACTACCTCGTGACGCCCGAGCGGGCCGATCAGCGGCCGCTGCTGAAGTTCTTCAGCGACTGGCTGCTCGCCGAGGCACGTCGCGGCTCATCCCGAGACGCTGCCGATATGATGGCCTGAACCACCAGGCGGGCCGTCTTCCGCCTCTTTCGTCTTTCACACCATGCTGAACAATCTCGCCCCCTTTCTCGTGCACTGGGCCATCACGGCGCTGGCGCTGTGGGTCGCAAGCCTGATCTTCCGCGGCCTCAAGTTCGAGAGCACATCCGCGTTGGTGATCTCGGCCCTTCTGCTGGGCCTGGCCAATGCCGTGGTGAAGCCGCTCTTGATCGTGCTCACGCTGCCGTTGACGCTGCTGACCTTCGGCCTCTTCCTGCTGGTGATCAACGCGCTGATGATCATGCTGGTGGCCGCGCTGGTGCGGGGATTCAAGCTCTCCGGCTTCTGGACCGCGTTCTTCGCAAGCATCTTCATTTCGCTGTTGAGCATTGCGATTGGGGCGCTGGTGAGCGGCAGCGATCCGGCCACCAACATCCAGATGCCGACGGGCAGCGGCAAGTGGCTGTAGCCGACGAGTGGATATAGGCGGGTAAGCAGGCCGGAAGTGGTGTCCGGAAACGGCCAGCGCCGCCGCCGCGCCGGCAGCACACTGCCCGCATGCCGACGAACTCTCCCGAAAAATCCGCTGCGGCCCTCGACTGGCCGCGCATCGAAACCGAACTCGCCGCGCGCGGCTGCGCCACCACGGGCGTGCTGTTCACCCCCAAGGAATGCGCCGCACTTGCCGCGCTCTACGACGAACCCGGCCACTTCCGCAGCCGCGTGGTGATGCAGCGCCACGGCTTCGGCCAGGGCGAGTACCAGTACTTCGCCGACCCGCTGCCACCCTTGCTCGCCGGGTGGCGCGGCGCCCTCTACGAGCGGCTGGCGCCTCTTGCCAACGCATGGGCCGCGGCCATGGGTCAGCCGGCCGACTACCCGGCGGACCACGCCTCCTACCTTGCGCGCTGCCATGCGGCGGGCCAGTTGCGCCCCACCCCGCTGCTGCTTCGCTATGACGAGGGCGACTACAACTGCCTGCACCAGGACTTGTACGGCGACCTGCAGTTTCCGCTGCAGCTCACGGTGCTGCTGAGCCGGCCGGGCGAAGACTTCACGGGCGGCGAATTCGTGCTGACCGAGCAGCGGCCGCGCATGCAGTCGCGCGCCGAGGTAGTGCCGCTCGCGCAAGGCGAAGCGGTGATCTTCGCGGTGAACCAGCGGCCGGTGGCCGGCACGCGCGGCATCTACCGCGTGACGATGCGGCATGGCGTGAGCCGCGTGCGCGCAGGCCGGCGGCATACGCTAGGAATAATTTTCCACGACGCACGTGGACCCAAATAGTTCCCTTGCGCCGCTGAAGTGTTGCATCGGCCGCGAAATTCTGCACACCTCTGCCCAAAACTTCGATGCGTTAGTAGCGCACTGCACACTTACGCTGACACCTGTTAGCGCACCCACCGCAAAATGACCGCTGCATTCCTCGACGGGGCAGCCGTCTTTTGCTTTTGTGGAGACAACACCAACATCGCCAAGGGCCACCGGCCCCTATCGCAAGCCGCGCCGCTTCAGAGTGGACGTGGGCACGGTCGTCAGCGCCGTTGCCCTGAGCCAGTCGCTGCTGCTGGTGGCGTTGGGCTACTGGGGCTCGCAGCGCCTGGTCTCCAGCATCGGGCAATCCGCCCACAAGGCCAACCACGACCGCACCGAAGACAAGGTGCTCGCCTTTCTGGCCAAGACCGAATCGGTGGTGGGCGCCATCGGCGACTCGCCCAACCTGCGTCCCGCGGGCGACAACTCCGGCCAGACCGCCGAACTGCTGTGGACGCTGCTGCAGCAATCCCCCGAGCTCGACAGCACCTACGTGGCCAACAGCGACGGCCAGATGCTGATGGTGTTGCGCTACCCGGCGCTGGCGGTGCGGCAGATTTCGCGCGGGCCGGCTTTCACCACCGAAACATGGGAGTACAAGCCGGCCTCCAATGCGCCGGGCGACGTGCGGCAACGCTACGGCACGACGCGCATCGAGGCCTACCGCAGCAGCTACGACCCGACGCAGCGCAGCTGGTACCTGCAGGCCCGCCAGGCCAAGGGCCCGATCTGGACCCAGCCCTATGTTTTTGCCGCCGCACAGGAGCTGGGCGTGACCTATGCACTGCCAAGCAGGCGCGGCCCGGACGAAGGCAGCGAGCGCGCGATGGTCGTGGCGGGCGACGTGTCGCTGGGGCGGTTGTCCGAATTCGTGCGCCTCTTCAGCAGCGGTAGCGGCCAGGGCAACAGCGCCCTTCTGAGCGCCGACTACCAGGTGCTCGCCCGCAGCGACGTGCCGGGCGTGGTCCGCGAACTGGCGCCGGCCAAGGGCGGCATTCTTGGCGCACTGCACGAGCACATGGTTGCCGACGGCCTTGCGGCCGGACCGCACGACACCAGCTTTTCGATCGCGTTCGAGGGCAAGCGCTATCTGGTGCAGCACTCGCGCATTCCGTCCACTGGCTGGCAGCTGGTGAGCTGGGTGCCTGAACACATGCTGCTGGGCGGCCTGCAGCGCGCCGTGCTGTGGGGGCTGCTGCTGGCCGTGATTTTCCTGGCGGCGACGCTGCTGCTGTCGCTGCGGCTCTCCAAGCTGGTCACGGCGCCGGTGGAGAACCTGTCGCGCATTGCGCGGCGCATCGGCTTGCTGGAGCTGGACAACCTGCCGCGTGAAACAAGCCGGGTGCTCGAAATCCAGCACCTGGACCAGGCCCTGGACGAATCGGCGCGAAGCCTCAAGGCCTTCAGCAAGTTCGTGCCGGTCGACGTGATCAACCGGCTCATTGCCGAAGGCCACACGCTGGCGCCCAGCGGCTCGCCGCGCCGCATTGCCGTGATGTTCACCGACGTCGAGGGCTTTACCCGCATCTCCGAATCGCTCGAACCCGATGTGCTGGTGGGCATGCTGACGGAGTACTTCAATCTTGCGGCGCGCGTGTTCGCGCAGCACGGCGGTGTGATCGACAAGTTCATCGGCGACGGCATCATGGTGCTGTGGGGCGCACCCGCGGACCTGCGCGACGCGGAGTACCAGGCCTGCACGGCGGCGCTCCAACTGCATGCCGAAATGGGCGAGCTCAACCGCAAGTGGCGCGCCGAAGGCCTGCCCGAATTCCGCACCCGCATCGGCATTCACACGGGCGTGGTGATCGCCGGCGTGCTCGGGTCGAATGACCGCCTGGCCTACACCGCCTTTGGCGACGTGATCAACGTGGCGAGCCGCATCGAGGGCATCAACAAGCAGCTGGGCACGCAGACGCTGGTGTCGGAAGCCACCTTCGAGGCGCTGCGCGGGCGGCTGCGCACGCGCCGCATCGAGGAAGACGCCGAGATCCGCGGACGCCGAACGCGCATGGTGCTCTACGAACTGCTGGCCTGAGCCGCGCGCCGCGCTGCAAAGGCCACGAACCAGTCGAGGCTCCCGGGGTTGGCCATGGCCTCGCGGTTGACCACTTTCTCGATCGGTTGGCCGAGCAGCAGCTTCTTGATCGGCAGCTCCTGCTTCTTGCCCGAAAGCGTGCGCGGGATTTCGTCCACCTGGAAGATGTCGTTGGGCGCAAAGCGCGGTGAAAGCGAGGTCTTGATGGCGTCGTTGATCTTCGCGCGCATGGCGTTGTCCAGCGGCACGCCGGGGCGCAGCACCACGAACAGCGGCATGTAGCTTTCGCGGCCGAGGTATTCGAGATCGACCACCATCGAGTCGAGCACTTCGGGCAGGCCTTCCACGGCGCTGTAGATCTCGCTGGTGCCCATGCGCAGGCCCTGGCGGTTGATGGTGGCGTCGCTGCGGCCGTAGATGATGCAGCCGCCGTCTTCGCCGATCTTGATCCAGTCGCCGTGGCGCCAGATGCCGGGGTAGGTGTCGAAGTAGCTCGACAGGTAGCGCGCATTGCCTTCGTCGCCCCAGAAGTACAGCGGCATCGATGGAATCGCCTTGGTGCAGACCAGCTCGCCCACTTCGCCGATGACGGGCTGGCCGTCTTCGTTCCAAGCCTCGACCGCGTGGCCGAGCTGCCGGCACTGCATCTGGCCGGGTACTTCAGGTAGCTCGCGGTTCCCGCCGACAAATGCGCCGCAGAAGTCGGTGCCGCCTGAAATGTTGCACCACCACACGCTGTCGGCGCCCGCGGCCAGCAGTTGCTCCGTGCCCCAGCGCTGCACCTCTTCCGACAGCGGCGAGCCGGTGCTGCCCAGGGCACGCACGCGCGTGAGGTCTCCGCATTCGGCCGCCACCACGCCGGCCTTCATGCAGTTGGTGAAGTAGGCCGCGCCGGCGCCGAAGAAGGTGATGCGGTGCTTGGCGACAAAGCGCCACAGCACGGCCCAGTCGGGCTTCTCCTTGCTGCCGGCCGGGTGGCCGTCGTAGATGACGATGGTCGAGCCGAAGGCCAGGCCGCCGAGCTGGCAGTTCCACATGACCCAGCCCGTGGAGCTGTACCAGTGAAAGCGCTCACCGAAGTTGTTGGCGCCGTAGCTCGCGCCCACGTCGTTGTGCAGCCCGCAGGCATACATGGTCATGAGAATGCCGCCCTGCCCGTGCACGATGGGCTTGGGCAGGCCGGTGGTGCCGCTCGAATAGACGATCCAGATCGGATGGTCGAAGGGCAGCCACTCGGGTTCGAACGAGGCCACCTCCGCGTTGTTGCGCGCGATGGCGCCCTGCCAGTCCGCATCGGCCGTGAGCTGTTGCGCGGCATACGGCGTTCTGAGCAGCAGCAGCTTCTGCACGCTGGGCAGTGCATCGCGCAGCTCTTGCACCACGGCGCTGCGGTCGATGGGCTTGGCGCCGTAATGCACGCCGTCGGCGGCAATCAGCAGCGTGGGTTCGATCTGGCGGAAGCGGTCGACCACGGCGGCCGTGCCCATGTCGGGCGCGCACACGCTCCACACCGCGCCGATGCTCGAGCACGCGAGAAACGCCACCATGGTTTCGGGCACGTTGGGCATGTAGGCGGCCACGCGGTCTCCGCGCCGCACGCCAAGCGAGCGCAAGGTGAGAGCAACCGAAGCCACCTGGCGGCGCAGCTCGGGCCACGACATCTCGCGTACTTCGCCGAGCTCGTTGTCGCTCACGATGGCGGGCATGCCGGCCGCATGCGCCGCATCGGCATGGCGCAGCACCTCGCGCGTGTAGTTCACCTGCGCGCCCGGGAACCACGTGGCACCGGGCATGCGCGCTTCGGCCAGCACCGCGGTGTGCGGCGTGGGCGACTGCATGCCCATGTAGTCCCAGATGCTCTGCCAGAAGGCGTCGAGGTCGGTCACGGACCAGCGCCACAGCGCGTCGTAGGTGTCGAACGAGAGGCCGCGCTGGTCGCGCAGCCAGTCCTGGTAGAGGCGAATCTGGGGAGTGTTGGGAGCGAGCATGGCATTGAGCGTAATGCCGCATTCCGCGCCGCTCAATCGGGGTTGACCTCAGGGTTTGTACGTGTGTTCAATAGTTTTGTACAGACGTTCAATACGCCCGATGAACACCCGGACCCCGCCCGCCAAACGAAGCGCCCACCGGGCCGCGGCCACCGTGGCCGAAGCCACCCGGCCCGACCGGCGGCAGGCCATCCTGCTGGCGGCGGAAAAACTTTTTGCGCAGCACGGCTATCACGCGGTCACGATCCGCCAGATCGCGGAAGAAGCGGGCGTGCCGCTGGCCCTGGTGGGCTACTACTACGGCCCGAAGCATGAGCTCTTCCACGCGATCTTCGAGCACTGGAGCCACAGCATCGATGAGCGGCTCGCGGGCCTCAAGGCGGTGCACATCGACCCGGCCGACCTGCGCACGCTGCCGCGCATCATCGAAGCCTTCACCGGCCCGGTGCTCGCGCTGCGCGCCAGTGCCGAGGGCGAGTACTACGCACTGCTGGTGGCACGCGAGCTCTACCACGCCACCGAGGAAGCCGACCGCGTGTTGCGCGGCTACTTCGATCCGCTGGCCGAGGCGTACATCGACGCGCTGCACCTTGCCATGCCGCACGCCACGCGCGGGCAGGTGGCGTGGGCCTACCAGTTCGCGCTGGGCGCGCTGCTGCATCACCTGAACGACAGCCGCATCGAACGGCTGTCGCACGGCGAGAACGTGCGCAGCGATCCTGCGGCCACGCCAATGCTCGTGAACTTCATCGTCGGCGGGCTGCGTGCAGCGCTGCCGCGGCCGAAGGCTCCGCCAAAGAAAACCACCACTCCCAGGAGACAAAAGACATGATGAAACGACGCACCCTGCTGTCGGTGCTGGGCGCCGCATCGGCCGCCGCGGCCCTGCCTTCGCGCGCGCAATCGAACCCGAAGATCGTGTTCGGCTACACGGCCGTGTCGGACTTCGCCTCGGTGTTCGTGTCCGCCGAAGAGGGCTACTTCAAGAAGCGCAACCTCGAGGTGGAACTCAAGTTCATTCCGCTCAACTCCACCATTCCGGCGGCGCTGCAGTCCGACTCGCTGCAGATCGGCGGGCCCACGCCTTCGGTGTTCCTGCAGGCGGTGGACGGCGGGCTCGACCTGGTGCTGGTCGCGGGCGGCGGGCTCACATCGAAGACGATCACCGGCTTCGGACTGGTGGCGCGCGCGGGCTCGGGCATCAAGAACCCGCAGGATTGCGTGGGCAAGAAGATCGGCGTGCCGGGGCTCGGCGCGTTCCTGCACGTGACCTTTCGCGCCTGGCTCAAGGACAGCGGCGTGGACTACCGCAAGGTCAACTTCGTCGAGGCGTCGTTTCCGCAGCATGCCGACCTGCTGCGCGGCGGCTCGGTCGATGCGGTGGTGTCGGCCGACCCATTCATGAGCCGCATCACCGAAAGCGGCGCGGGCTATGTGGCCTCGTACTACTCCACCTTCCTGCCGGAGAACAACCAGACCATCGTGCATGCGGCCAAGCGCGAATGGGTGGCAAAGAACCCGGGTGCCACGCGCGCGTTCCGCGAGTCTCTGGTCGAGGCCGCGGCCTTCATGCAGCAGCCGAAGAACGACGCCAAGGTGCGCGCGGCCATCGGCAAGTACATCAAGCTGCCGCCCGAGGTGCTCGCGAAGATCCAGATCTCGCCGCCGGGCGCCACCGTGAACGAAAAGCAGCTGGGCTACTGGGTCGGCCTGATGAAGGACCAGGACATGCTGAAGACCTCCATCGACGTTGCAAAGCTGATTGCCAAGTGAACGCTGCCGCCGACTTCCTTCGCTTCGATGGCGTCGCGATCCGGCTCGGCGGACGCGAGATCCTGTCGCCCACTTCGTTCGACGTGGCACGCGGTGAGTTCGTCTGCATCGTCGGCCCGAGCGGCTGCGGCAAGACCACGCTGCTGCGCGCGGCCAGCGGCCTTGTCACCGCAAGCGCCGGCGAGGTGCGGCGCAACGGCGTGAAGATGACGGAGCCTTCGCGCGAAGTGGCCTTCGTGTTCCAGGACTACGGCCGCGCGCTGCTGCCCTGGCGCACCGTCGAGGGCAACGTGAGCCTGGCGCTCGAGGCCGCCGGCGTGCCGGCGGCCGAGCGTGCGCTGCGCATTGCCGACGTGCTCGGCAAGGTGGGCCTTGCAAAGCATGCGCAGAAGTTTCCGGTGCAGCTTTCGGGCGGCATGCAGCAGCGCGCGCAAATTGCCCGCTGCCTGGCGCAAAAGCCCGAACTCATGATGATGGACGAGCCCTTCGGTGCGCTCGATGCGCTCACGCGCCAGAGCCTGCAGGACGAGCTTGCGCGGCTGGTGCGCGACGACGGGCTGACGGTGCTGTTCGTCACGCACGACCTGGAAGAAGCCATCTACCTGGGCGACCGCGTGATTGCGCTGCAAGCCAACCCCGGGCCGGGGCGGCCCAGCTTGGCGCGGATGATCGAGGTGAAGATTCCGCGCCCGCGCGACCAGCTCACGACCAAGGAGCACCCGGAATATCTGCGGCTGCGTCGCGAGTTGTTTGCCTTCATCGAGCAGGGCCATGACTGAACACGGCTTCTTTCGCTGGCTGCGGCCGTGGGTCTTTCCGGCCGCGCTGGTCGGCGCCTTCGAGTGGTACGCACGCCGCGCGGCCGCATTGGGCAGCGATGCGCTCGCGCCGCCAAGTGCCGCGGCCAAGGCCTTCATGGGCGCGGCGCTCGACGGCTCGCTGTGGCAGGCCACGGGCTTCACGCTGGGCACGGCCGCGCTCGGCCTGTTGCTGGGCGCGGTGCTCGGCATTGCTCTCGGGCTGGTGATCGGGCTCTCGCGCCGCGCGGCGCAGCTCGGTTCGCTGTCCATCGAAGTGCTGCGGCCGGTGCCTTCGGTGGCGCTGATCCCGCTCGCAATGCTGACCTTCGGCTTCGGCGTGCGCATGGAGCTGGCCATCGTTGCGTTCGCCACCTTCTGGCCGCTGCTGGTGCTGGTGCAGTCAGCGGTGCAGCAGATCGAGCCCCGGCTGCTCGAAGTGAGCCGCGTGCTGGGGCTGTCGCCGCGCGAGCGCGCCTTCAAGATCGTGCTGCCGGCCATCGTGCCGCGCCTGTTTGTCGCGCTGCGGCTCGGCGTGGCGGTGGCGCTGGTGGTGGCCGTGACGGTGGAGATTGCGGCCAACCCGCACGGCATGGGCTACGCGATGATGATCGCGCAGCAAAGCTTCGACCCGGCGCTGATGCTCGCCTGGCTTGGCTGGATCGGCGTGGTGGGCTTTGCGATCAATGCGGGCATGGTGCTGCTGCAGCGCGTGGTGGCACGGCGCATGGGGGTGCTGCCATGAACGAGGCCGGCCGCCGCCGCATCGGCACGGAATGGCTCGGCTCCGTCGCCGTGCTGTGCGCGCTCGTCGCGCTGTGGTGGGTTGCCAGCAACGCCGGCTGGGTGAGCCGCGTGTTCCTGCCCACGCCTCAAGCCACCTTTGCGAGCCTGCTCGAAGGGCTCAACCTTTCGGATGCGAACGGCAACGGCGAACTGCTCGGCTTCACGCAGGCCACGGTAGGCCGCATGCTGCAAGGCTGGCTGCTGGCCTCGCTGTTCGGCGTGGTGCTGGGCGCGGCCATTGGCGTGTCGCCCGCGGTGCGCGCGTGGGTGCAGCCGACGCTCGAATTCATTCGCCCCCTGCCCGCCTCGGCGCTGCTGCCGCTGGCCATCTCGATCTTCGGGCTGAACCCGGGCATGGTGCTCTTCGTGGTGGCCTTTGGCGCGATGTGGCCGGTGCTGTTGGCCACGGTGCACGGCTTTGCGGCCGTGGAACCGCGGCTTTCGGAAGTGGCGCGCTGCCTGCAGATGTCGCGCGCGGCCTTCGTCTGGAAGATGGGCCTGCCCAACGCCATGCCGGACATCCTGGCCGGCATGCGGCTCGCGCTGACCATTGCGCTCATCGTTGCGGTCGTGGGCGAAATGATCGCCTCGCAAAGCGGGCTGGGCCAGGCAATTCTTCTCGCGGCGCGCGCGTTTCGCGCCAGCGATCTTTTCGCCGGCATCGTGCTGCTCGGGCTCATCGGCTTTGTGAGCAACGCGCTGCTGGCCTTTGCCGAGAAGCGGCTGCTGCGCTGGCAGCAGCCCTGACGAACCCTTCACGCCAACATCAATACCCTGCAAGGAGCCCCGCCATGCCACGCAAGTTTGTCGACCTGTCGATCTTTCTCGAAAACGATGTGCTCTCCGATCCGCCCGCCTTCGCGCCGAAGATCCAGTATTTCACGCATGAGCAAACGTACGAGCAGATCGAGCCCTTCTTTCCGGGCCTCAAGAAGGAAGACCTGCCCGACGGCGAAGGCTGGGCCGTGGAGCTGGTGCAGCTTTCCACGCACAACGGCACGCACCTCGATGCGCCCTATCACTTTCACTCCACGATGGACAAGGCGCTGGGCGAGAAGAAGCCGGCCATTGCCATTCACGACGTGCCGCTCGAATGGTGCTTTCAGCCGGGCGTGAAGCTCGACTTTCGCCACTTTGCAGATGGCTATGTGGTCACCGCAGAGGACGTGGAAGCCGAACTCAAGCGCATCGGCCACACGCTGAGCCCGCTGGAGATCGTGGTGGTGAACACGCGCGCGGGTTCGCGCTACGGCCATGCCGACTACGTGTCGGCCGGTGCGGGCATGGGCTACGAAGCCACCATGTACCTGCTGGAGCGCGGCGTGCGCCTGACGGGCACCGATGCGTGGAGCTGGGACGCGCCCTTTGTGCACACGGCCAAGAAGTACGGCGAAACGAAAGACGCCTCGCTGATCTGGGAAGGCCACAAGGCCGGCCGCGACATCGGCTACTGCCACATCGAGAAGCTGCACAACCTGGAGGTGCTGCCGCCCACGGGATTCTTCATCAGCTGCTTTCCGCACAAGATCCGCGGCGCATCGGCGGGCTGGACGCGCGCGGTCGCGATCTTCGACGATGCGCTGATGGCATCGGTCTGAACCTGGGGCAGCAAGACAAATGATTGCGCTCAACCACACGCATGACGCCGCCGCGAGGAGCTGGCTCGACTCGGCCAATGCCGCCGAAACAGACTTTCCGATCCAGAACCTGCCCTTTGCGGTGTTCCGCCGCGCGGGCAGCCCGGAGCCGTTTCGAGGCGGTATCGCCATTGGCGACCAGGTGCTCGACATGGCGGCGCTTTCGGCGCGCCAGCTGCTCGACGGACTCGCACTCGATGCGGCCCGAGCCGCCGCACTGCCGGCGCTGAACGATTTCTTCGCGCTCGGCGGCGCCGCATGGCAGGCGCTGCGCCACGCGGTATTCGCATTGCTGCGGGGCGACGCACCGGTCGCAACGAGAAACGCCGTGCGCGAATGCCTGGTGCCGCAAGCCGAGGTCGAGTACACGGTGCCCGCGCGCATCGGCGACTACACCGACTTCTACACCTCCATCGACCACGCGCTCAACATCAGCCGCCTGATGAACCCCGATGGCGACGTGACACCCAACTTCCGCTGGATTCCGACGGCGTACCACGGGCGCGTGTCGACCATCGGCGTGAGCGGCCAGCGCTTTCACCGCCCCATGGGCCAGACGATGGCATCGGGCGCCAAGGCACCGACGTATCACCCCTGCGCACGGCTCGACTACGAACTCGAGCTCGGCGTGTGGATCGGCGAAGGCAATGCGGCGGGCGAGCCCATTCCGCTCGCGCATGCGGAAGAACACATCTTCGGCATCTGTCTGCTCAACGACTGGTCGGCGCGCGACATCCAGTTCTGGGAGATGGCGCCGCTCGGGCCGTTTCTGGCAAAGAATTTTGCGACCACCATCTCGCCGTGGATCGTGACGATGGAGGCGCTCGCGCCGTACCGCCAGGCCTGGACGCGGCCTGCAAACGAGCCCCAGCCGCTCGACTACCTGGAGAACGAAGCGAACCGCGAAAGCGGCGCCATCGACATCCGGCTCGAGGTGTGGCTCGAAAGCGAGAAGGCGCGGAGCGACAAGAGCGGCCCTTCCCGCCTGTCGCGCACGAGCTTCAAGCACCAGTACTGGAGCGTGGCGCAAATGGTGGCGCACCACACCGTGGGCGGCTGCAGCCTGAACCCGGGCGACCTGTTCGGCAGCGGAACCATCTCGGGGCCGGGGCCGGGAGAGGCCGGCGCAATCATCGAACTGACGCGTGCCGCGCAAAGCCCGGTCACGCTGGCCAACGGCGAGCAGCGCGGGTTTCTGGAAGACGGCGATGCGGTGCTGCTGCGCGGCTGGTGCGAGAAGCCGGGGCATGCGCGCATCGGATTCGGCGAAAGCCGGGGGACGGTGCTGCCGGCACGGGGCTGAAAACTTTGCAGCGCCCAAAAGAAAAGGCCACCGGTGAGGTGGCCTTTTGCTAGAAATGTGGAGCGGGAAAAGAGTCTCGAACTCTCGACCTCAACCTTGGCAAGGTTGCGCTCTACCAACTGAGCTATTCCCGCATTTCAGGAGTCGAATTATAGAGGGATTTTGGGGCCGTTTTGGCGGGGTCAGGTTTCGAACACCAGCGACCTGTGCAGAGACACCCCCGCCATCACGCCGTCGGCGGAGGCCAGCGTGGCGTTGTGCATGAGCATGGCGGCGTCGCCCGCGGCAAAAACGCCGGGCACCGTGGTCATCTTCATCGCGTCGGTGCGGATCACCGGGCCGAACGGGCCGTCGTCGAAAGCGCAGCCCAGCTGCTCGGCCAGCGGGCTGCCGGGGCGTGTGCGGGGCGCCAGGAACAGCGCGTCGAGCGGCACGAAGCGGCCGCCTTCGAGGCGCACGGCCGAAAGCTCTTGCCCCGGCCCTTCGAGTGCGACGACGCGACCCGTTTCGATCGTCACGCCGCGCGCCTGCAGCTTGGCGTGCACTTCGTCGTCGACCGTGTGGTTGCCGTTCAGGAACAGCGTGGCCGGCCCCCATTCGGCGATGAGCATTGCGTGCTCCGGTGGGTGCGGGCTCTCGAGCAGGATGCCGAGTTGCCTGCCGCTGAACTCATAGCCGTGGCAATAGGGGCAGTGCAGCACGCTGGTGCCCCAGCGCTCGCGCACGCCTGCAATGTCCGGAAAGCCGTCCTGCACGCCGAACGCCAGAACGATCTTGCCGGCCGATAGCTGCCGGCCGCCTTCCAGGGACGCATTGAATCCGCCCGAACCATCGGCATGGGCACTCGCCACGCTCCCTTCGATGAAGGTGACGTTCGGATACGCCAGCACCTTGGCACGCGCATCGGCAATCATCTTCAGCGGCGGCGTGCCGTCCTGGCCGAAAAAGCCGTGCGAGGCTGCGGCAAAGCGGTTGCGCGGCGCGCCCGCATCGACCACGCATACCTTCTTGCGTGCACGGGCAAGCTGCATTGCAGCGGAAAGGCCGGCAAAGCTGCCGCCCACGACCAGAGCGTCATAGCGCATGTTCGATGTCCTTCTGAGTGAAGCCGCCGCCCGTCATGCGGCGATGAAAGTCTTTCGACAAGTCGGCAAGCGTGATGCTGTTGAAACGCTTGAGCAGCAAGGCCTCCGCCTGCTGGCAGGCGCCGTCGAGCGCGGCGTTCACCGCCTGCTCGACCACGCAGCCGGGGCTCTCGGTGCGGTTGCCCATGGCCAGCAGCGCGGGCGAGCCGACCGCGTTGTGAATGTCGCCCAGCGTGACCGCGGCCAGCGAGCACGACAGCACCCACCCGCCGCCATGGCCCTTGGCCGAGCTCACGAAGCCCGCCTGCCGCAGGCCCGACATGACCCGCCGCACCACAACCGGGTTGGTGTGCATGGCCACGGCCAGCGATTCGGAGGTGACGGGCCCGTCCGTCTCGGCCATGTGCAGCAGCACGTGGAGAACTGCGGAAAGCTTGTTGTCTCGTTTCATGCAACATTATTAGTTGCGTGAAATGAAGCATACCGAAATGAAGGCGATTTGCCCCTACGGATCGAACGGTTGTGGATCTGCGAGGGACGCGGCGGGGTTAACGCGCGAGCCCTCTTTTTCGCTGACGGAGGCGTCCCACGCAAGTGAGCGACTGCTTCGCACACGGCGACATATGCCGGTGTGGTCACGGTAGCGACCGAACTGGCCCAAAGCCGGTTCTGGTCATCCGACCATTCAATCGAAAGGAAAAGTTACCTATGAAGCAGCAACAACAACACAAGTCCATCGTCGTCGGCGCCTTGCTCGCAAGCCTGCTCGCACTGAGCGGTTTTGCACAGGCACAAGGCGTTGGAGTCGGTGTAGGCGTGAATGCCGATGTCAACACGTCGGGCGCGGTGAAGACCGCACCGGCCCAGGGCAGTGCAGGTGCAGGGGCGGGAACGGCCGCAACGGCGGGCACCTCTGCCAGCGGCAATGCCGGCGGTGGCACCAGCGGCGCAGCGGGCGGCCTGGGCAATACGCTCGGAGGCGTGGTCGGCGGTGCAACGGGTGCCGTAGGTAACGCAACGAACACGGTAGGCGGTGCCACCGGGGCCGTGAGTGGTGCCACTGGCGCGGTGGGAGGCGCAACCAATGCAGCCGGCGGTGTGACCAACACGGTCGGCGGCACGCTGAACGGCGCGACGGGTGCGGTGGGCTCGGCCGGCGGCGCGGTGAAGCCTTCGGGTGCCGGCGTGGACGCGAAGGCCAGTGGCAAGGCCAAGGGCTCGGGCGCGGTCGACGTGACGAGGTAACCCGCTTCGCACTCGAAGGCCGCTAGCGGCCAGAAAGCCCGCAGCGCCCAGGCGTTGCGGGCTTTTCTTCATGGAGCGTCAGCCGGTCGCTTCAAGCCTGAATAGGCTCGTGACTTCCACGTCGAGCACCATCAGCTCGCGCTGGTTAAAGAGCCGCCAGCGCCAGCGCATGATGCCCAGCGTAGGCCGTTTTTCGGAGCGCCGCACCTCGATGACATCGGCCACGAGCCGCAAGGCATCGCCGGGCCGCACGGGATGGGGCCAGCGCACATGTTCGAGCCCCGGCGACGCGAACGACTCGGAGCCCGCAAGGGCGGCATCGACCACCAGGCGCATCGCGATGGAGCAGGTGTGCCACCCGCTCGCGATGAGTCCGCCAAACGCGCTGCTGGCCGCAGCCTTTGCGTCGGTGTGAAACCACTGCGGGTCGTACGCTTGCGCAAACTCGACGAGCTCCGCCTCGGAAACAACGTAAGGCCCGGCCTCGATGACCTGCCCCGCGTGAAAGTCGGCGAACTTCATCCGCCGCAGCTTAATACGTCTCCAGGTGCAGCCGGCCTTCGCGCTTCAGTGCGGCGCCCACGGTGTCCCAGTCCAGGCCCGCTTCCTTCGCCACGTCGCGCAATGCGAGCACCACGCCCTCTTCCATGCTCTTGAGGCCGCACACGTAGAAATGGCTCGCGCCGTCTTTCAGCAGCGCGGCCAGGTCGGCGGCGCGCTCGCGCATCAGGTCCTGCACGTAGCGCTTGGGGCTTCCCGACGTGCGCGAGAACGCAAGGTTGATGTCGATGAAGTCCTTGGGCAGCGACTGCAGCGGGCCGAAGTACGGCAGCTCCTGCTGGGTGCGCGCGCCGAAGAACAGCATGAGCTTGCCGCCTTCGAACTTGCCGCTCTTGCGCAGGCGCCGGCGCCATTCGGTCATGGCGCGCATGGGTGCGCTGCCGGTGCCGGTGCAGATCATCACGATGTGCGACTTGGGATGGTTCGGCATCAGGAACGAGGTACCGAAAGGCCCCACCACCTGCACCGTGTCGCCGACCTTCAGGTCGCACACATAGTTGGAGCACACGCCGCGCACCGGGTCGCCCTGGTGGTCTTCGGTCACGCGCTTCACGGTGAGCGACACGTTGTTGTAGCCGGGCCGCTCGCCGTTGCGCGGGCTGGCCACCGAGTACTGGCGCGCATGGTGGCGCTTGCCGATGGCATCGACACCCGGCGGAACGATGCCGATCGACTGGCCCTCGAGCACCGGGAACGGCACCACGCCGAAGTCGAGCACGATGTGGTGCGTCTCGCTGTCGAAGCCCGCTTCGGTGCAGTTGAAGTTGCCGACCACGGTGGCCGTCGTCGGAGACTTCGGCGGAAAGAGGTTGGTGTAGGCGTGCGCGGCCGACCAAGGCGGCACGGTGGCGCCGTACTGGGCCGAATTGAAGACAGGCTCGGCGGCTTCCGCGGCGGCCTGCGCTTGCGCCGGCACGGGCGCTGTGGCCGGTGCGGCTTCATCGCCGCTGTCGGCGGCACCGCCCGCGGCTTCGAGTTCTTCGGGCGAGAGTTCTGCCGGCAGCGATTCCCAGGTGAACTGCTCCTCGATGGAGTACGCGCGCACCACGGGCATCGTGCGCCAGTTGTCGATCGAGCCCGTGGGGCACGGCGAGATGCAGGCCATGCAGCCATTGCAGATGTCGGCGCGAACGACATAGTTGTTGTCGTCGTGCGTGATCGCGTTGACGGGGCAGGTGGCCTCGCAGGTGTTGCAGCGGATGCAGATCTCGGGGTCGATCAGGTGCTGCTTGATGACCCCGGCTTCAACGGCCATGTCCATGTTTTTTCTCCTTTCCCTCGCCCCTTGGGGAGAGGGTCAGGGTGAGGGGGCGGCAGCTTGTCGTGGGGACGCCGCCTACCCTCACCCCTGCCCTCTCCCCGAGGGAGAGGGAGTAATACCCCAATCAGCCGAAACGCACGTACTCGAAATCCACCGGCTGGCGGTTGATACCCATCACCGGCGGCGAGATCCAGCCGGCAAACTTGCCCGGCTCGACCACGCGCCCCATCAACGATGCCACGAAAGCAAAGTCTTCGGCGCTCGGCAGCCATTCGTTCTTCTTGGCGGCCCATTCGACCTCGTTCACCACGCGGCCTTCAGGCGACATCTTGATGCCGGCGAGCGCGCCGATCTGGCGGTTGAAGGCCTTGTGCGGCACCACCAGGCGGGTGGGAATGCCTGCCTTCTCGAGCACCTTGTTCCAGCGGCCGACGCCGGCCACCGAGTCCTTGATGAAGTCGTCGCGCAGCACTTCGTTCAGTGCGTTGAGCATCGGCACGTCCTTCTCGACGAGCTGGCCGTCCTTCACCTCGAGCACCTTGTAGGTCTGGCCCTTGAGCACGTGGTCGTCGCCTCGCTTGCCTTCTTCGTAGCGGCCCTTCAGGCCCGAGCTGTAGAAGATGGCGGCGTTGCTCGACTGGTCGGCACCGAACAGGTCGATGGTCACGCTGTAGTGGAAGTTCAGGTAGCGCTGGATCGTGCCCAGGTCGATGGCGCCTGCGGCACGCACCTTCTGCGCATCGTCGGTCTTCAGCTCGTTCATGACCTGCGCGGTGCGCGCCAGGACGCGCGACACGCCGCTTTCGCCCACGAACATGTGGTGCGCTTCTTCGGTCAGCATGAACTTGGTGGTGCGCGCCAGCGGATCGAAGGCGCTCTCGGCCAGCGCGGCCAACTGGAACTTGCCGTCGCGGTCGGTGAAGTAGGTGAACATGAAGAACGCGAGCCAGTCAGGCGTCTTCTCGTTGAAGGCACCCAGGATGCGCGGGTTGTCCTGGTCGCCCGAGGTGCGCTGCAACAGAGCCTCGGCTTCCTCGCGGCCGTCGCGGCCGAAGTGCTTGTGCAGCAGGTAGACCATGGCCCACAGGTGACGGCCTTCTTCCACGTTGATCTGGAACAGGTTGCGCAGGTCGTACATGCTTGGCGCCGTGAGGCCCAGGTGGCGCTGCTGCTCGACCGATGCGGGCTCGGTGTCGCCCTGCGTCACGATGATGCGGCGCAGGTTGGCGCGGTGTTCGCCGGGCACGTCCTGCCAGGCCTTCTCGCCCTTGTGGTCGCCGAAGTGGATCTCGCGGTTGGCGTCGCCCGGGTTCAGAAAAATGCCCCAGCGGTAGTCGCGCATCTTCACGTGGCCGAACTGCGCCCAGCCTTGCGGATCGACGCTCACGGCCGTGCGCAGGTATACGTCGTAGTTGGTCGAACCCTCGGGGCCCACGTCGTCCCACCAGTTGATGAAGTTGGGCTGCCAGCCTTCGAGCGCGCGCTGCAGCGTGCGGTCTTCGCCGAGGTTGACGTTGTTGGGGATCTTCTCGCTGTAGTTGATCGTGCTCATGGCGAAACCTTTATCGATGGGTTGCTGGAGAGATGTCTGTGCGGGGAACGCCGCGGAACCGGCTTTGCCGGGCCGCTGGCGTTGCCCCCTGGAAGGGGGTTGGCGAAGCGACACGAAGTGCGCGAAGACTGGGGGTCATACACGATTGAGGTCGAAGCCGGCTTTCTCGCCGGTGCCATAGACCTTGAGCGCGCCCTTTTCGCCGACGGCGTTGGGGCGGTTGAAGATCCAGTTCTGCCAGGCGGTGAGCCGGCCGAAGATGCGGGTGGCCATGTTTTCCTTGCTGGCAAAGCGCAGGTTGGCTTCCAGGCCGGTGAGCGCGTCGGGCGACATGGCGGCGCGCTCCTCGACGGCAATGCGAATCTCGTCGTCCCAGTCGATGTCGTCGGGCGCGGCGGTTACCAGGCCGAGCTTCAGTGCTTCGTCCGCGTCGAGCGGCTTGCCGGCGGCGGCGCGTGCTGCGTCGAGCGGCGCGGCCTCTTCATAGAAGCGTCGCTCCAGGCGGCTCTGGTCGTTCACCATCGGATAAAAGCCGAAGTTGAATTCGTTGAGCACGAGCTTCGGCGCGCGCTCGGCATCGTCGGGCAGCGCCAGCATGTAGCTGCGGTCGGCTGCAAAGGCCAGCTCCGCCAGCGTGCCGGCGAAGCAGGAGCCTGCTTCAACCAGCGCGAACAGGCTGCGCGACGACACGTCCAGCCGTGCCAGCGTGCGGCGCAGCGCGCCGATGGTTTCGCGCACCAGCCAGTGGTCCTTGTGGGCGAGCATCACGGCGTCCGATGCGAGCACGGCCTGTGCGTCGCCTTCGGTCTTGAGCAGCCAGGTGCCGATGTCGAGCTCGTTGGTGCGCAGGTGAAGAATGGCGTCGTCGAGCTGGCGGCACATCGCGAGCGGCCACCACGCGGCGCCCGCGGCTTCGATGGCGGCGATGTCCGCAGGCTGGGTGCCGACGGGTGCCTTGATGGTGATCGTGGCGGTGCGCTTGCTGCGGTCGATCTGGATGTCGACGTGCGAATAGCTGAGGCTGTCGGCGGTTTCCTCGCGCTCCAGGCGGGTCAACGCCACGCCCTTGCCGCCCGCGGGACGGTCGCTGCCGGCGGCGAGCTGCGCGGCGCGGTCTTGCACGGCGGCGGCAAATTGCGCGGGCTTGGCAACCGCGTCGACCAGGCGCCAGTCGACCGCTCGCTGGCCGCGCACGCCTTCGACGCTGGTGCAGAAGATGTCGGCGAGGTCATGGCGCACGTGGCGCTTGTCGGTCACGCGGGTGAGGCCGCCGGTGCCGGGCAGCACGCCGAGCAGAGGCACTTCGGGCAGCGACACGGCCGAGGAGCGGTCGTCCACCAGCAAAATTTCGTCGCAGGCCAGCGCCAGCTCGTAGCCGCCGCCGGCGCAGGCGCCGTTCACCGCCGCGATGAACTTCAGGCCCGAATGCTTCGACGTATCTTCGATGCCGTTGCGCGTCTCGTTGGTGAACTTGCAGAAGTTCACCTTCCAGGCGTGGCTCGAGACGCCGAGCATGAAGATGTTGGCGCCCGAACAGAAGATGCGGTCCTTGCCGCTGGTGACGATCACGCTGCGCACTTCAGGGTGCTCGAAGCGCACGCGGTTGAGCGCGTCGTTCAGTTCGATGTCCACGCCCAGGTCGTAGCTGTTGAGCTTGAGCTTGTAGCCGGGGCGAATGCCGCCGTCTTCCGCAATGTCGAGCACCAGGCGCGCTACCGCGCCATCGAAGCTGAGCTTCCAGTGCTTGTATTGCGCGGGCTCGATGCGGTAGTCGACGCGTGGGGGCGCCTGAAGGGTGGTGGTCTCGGTCATACGGAAGTCTCCTGTGGGGGCCAGATGCAAACCGGAAGAATAATGCATCTTCTGGTTCCGATGACATGCATCATGCTGCATGCGTACAGGCAAGTCAATGCCTGTATCGCTTTTTTCAAAACTTCAGTTCAGGCGCCGATGCCGATCGACTGGCGCGCGGCAGCCCGCAGCGCCTGGAAGCTCTGGGCCAACGTCTTGCCGCTGGTGTCCACCGAAAGATCGGCCTTCGAATAGAAAGCGGCGCGCCCGTTCAGGATGCGGCGCAGGTCTTCCATGGCCTCCTTGCTGGCCGCCATGGGGCGGGTGTCGCCCTGCGCGGCCACGCGGCCCATGTGCTCTTCGGGCGCGGCCTGCAGCCACACGGTGGTGCAGTGCGCGAGCAGCTCGTTGAACGTGGCGGGGTCGGACACGATGCCGCCCGGCGTGGCAATGACCACTTCGCTGTAGATCTGGATCGTTTCCTCGAGCGCGCGGCGTTCGTAGCGGCGGTAGGCATTGGTGCCATACAGGTCGTGGATCTCGCGCACGCTGCAGCCCGCGAGCTTCTCGATCTCGCGGCTCAGCTCCACGAAGGGCAGCTCCAGGTCGTCGGCCAGCATTTGCCCGAGCGTCGACTTGCCGGCGCCGCGCAGGCCCACGAGCGCAATGCGGCGGTGCCGAGCCGGATCGACCGAAGCCGTACCCAGCAGTTCGCCCAGCGCCAGGCGCACCCGGCGCAGGTCGGTTTCGCTGCGGTTCTCGAGCAGCTCGCGAATCAGCAGCCACTCGGGCGAGCTGGTGGTCACGTCGCCGACCAGCTCGGCCAGCGAGCAATGCAGCGCACCGGCCACCTGCTGCAGCACCAGGATCGATGCGTTGCCGATGCCGTATTCGAGGTTGGCCAGGTGCCGCTCCGACACGCCGGCCGAAATGGCCACGGCCTTGCGTGTGAGCCCGCGCTGCGCGCGCAGGTTGCGCACGCGGTCGCCCAATGCGGCCAGCAATGGGTTCCTAGCCTCCCCGGCCGATGCGGCGGCTGCGTTGCCGGCGTGATTGCCGTCGTGCGCGGTGGACAGCACCGCGTCTACATGCTCGTTCATGCAAGTCCTCGTTCTTGGCCGGGATTGTGCGCGCTCAGGGTAAACACCATATATGCACTATATTGCTTGACACCTATTGACTCGGTGCTTATCGTTCGACCACAAGCAAGATACTGCACGCGCAACGATCCTGCAATGTAGTTCATAAGTTCGCTGTGGCGCCCCCCTGCCAGCCAGCCTCCAAAAAGGAAGCCCGCCAATGTCCAGCAAGGAAGCATTTCACCAGTTGATTGCCGGCCTGACCGCCGAAATTGCCGGCCGGCCGCTCGACGAACAGCTCGACCAATGGCTGAACGCCGCGCACGGCGCGGGCACCGCCACTTTCGAGCAACTGCGCCAGGCCTGCATCGGCGGCGTGGCCGAAGGCTGGCTGTGCGAGCGCGAGGGCGGCGGCATCCGCTACGGCCGCGTATTCAAGGCCGAAGACGCACTGCACCGCTTCTCGGTCGACGTGGTCGACATGCAGGACATCGCAGGGCCGCACCACACGCATCCCAACGGCGAGATCGACCTGATCATGCCGCTCGAAGGCAGCGCCGGCGCCACCTTCGACGGCCGGCCCGCAGGCTGGTGCGTCTACGGGCCCGGCACCGCGCACCGCCCGACGGTGGCACAAGGCCGCGCGCTCGTTCTCTATCTCTTGCCCGAAGGGCAGATCAAGTTCACCCAATGACCGAGCTCCTTTCCAACTACGTCGCAGGCCGCTGGCAAAGCGGATCGGGCGCCGGCACGCCTCTTTTCGATCCGGTGCTGGGCACCGAACTCGTGCGCGTCGACGCCACCGGCCTCGACCTGCCCGCGGCCTTTGCCTTTGCACGCGAACAGGGCGGCGGCGCGCTGCGCGCCCTCACCTACCGTCAGCGCGCGGGGCTGCTTGCTGCCATCGTGAAGGTGCTGCAGGCCAACCGCGATACCTATTACGAAATTGCGACCGCGAATTCGGGCACGGTGAAGAACGACTCGGCCGTCGACATCGACGGCGCAATCTTCACGCTCGGCCAGTACGCCAAATGGGGCGACGCGCTCGGCGACGTGCGCGCGCTGCGCGACGGCGATGCGGCGAAGCTCGGCAAGGAGCCGGTGTTCATGTCGCAACACCTGCAGGTGCCGACGCATGGCGTGGCGCTGTTCATCAACGCGTTCAACTTCCCGTCATGGGGGCTTTGGGAAAAGGCCGCGCCCGCGCTGCTCTCGGGCGTGCCCGTGATCGTGAAGCCCGCCACGGCCACCGCCTGGCTCACGCAGCGCATGGTGCGCGACGTGGTCGATGCGGGCGTGCTGCCCGCGGGCGCGCTCTCCGTCATCTGCGGCAGCTCGGCCGGCCTGATGGACGCGCTGCAGCCCTTCGATGTCGCCTCATTCACCGGCTCGGCCGAAACCGCGGCGGTCATCCGCTCGCACCCGGCCGTTACTGAGCGATCGGTGCGCGTGAACATCGAGGCCGACAGCCTCAACAGCGCGCTGCTGCTGCCCGGCGAGGCGCCCGGCAGCGAGGCCTTCAACCTGCTGGTGCGCGAAGTGGTGCGCGAGATGACGGTGAAGTCCGGCCAGAAGTGCACCGCCATCCGCCGCATCCTGGTGCCGGCCGAGGTGTATGAAGCCGCCGTCGAAGCCATTGGCACCAAGCTCAAGGGCGTGACGGTGGGCAACCCGCGCAACGAGAGCGTGCGCATGGGTTCGCTCGTGAGCCGCGCGCAGCTGGATGCGGTGAGCGAGGGACTGGAAGCGCTCTCTGCACAGACCACGGTGCTGCATGACGGCCGCAACACGCCGCTGATCGATGCCGAGCCCTCGGTGGCCGCCTGCATCGGCCCGGTGCTGCTGGGCGCGCGCGATGCCGATGCGGCGCAGCGCGTGCACGATGTCGAAGTGTTCGGCCCCGTGGCCACGCTGCTGCCCTACCGCGATCTTGCGCACGGCATCGCGCTGGCGCATCGCGGCCAGGGTTCGCTGGTGACGTCTCTCTACGGCAGCGACGACGCCGCGCTGGCGCAAGCCGCAGTTGCGGTTGCGCCCAGCCACGGACGCGTGCACGTGGTCACGCCCGAGGTGGCGCAGGCTCACACCGGCCATGGCAACGTGATGCCGATGTCGCTGCACGGCGGCCCCGGCCGCGCCGGTGGCGGCGCCGAGCTCGGCGGATTGCGCGCGCTGGATTTCTATCACCGCCGCAGCGCGGTGCAAGCGAGCCTCGGCGTGCTCGCGCAACTCGGCCTCTAAAGAACAGAACACGGCCCAAGGAGACACGCATGATGAGCCCGCCCGCACGATTCAACTTTGCCGAACACCTGTTCTCCCTCAACCGCGGCCGCGCCGAACGCATCGCCTACATCGACGACCGCGGCACGCTGAGCTACGGCCAGCTCGAAGACCGTGCGCGCCGCCTGGCCGCCGCGCTGAAGGCCGCCGGCGTGCGGCGCGAAGAGCGCGTGCTGCTGCTCATGCTCGACAGCAGCGATTGGCCCGTGAGTTTTCTGGGCTGCCTCTATGCCGGCGTGGTGCCCGTCGCGGTCAACACCCTGCTCACGCCGGACGACTACGCCTACATGCTCGACCACAGCCGCGCGCAGGCCGCGCTGGTGTCGGGTGCGCTGCTGCCGGGCCTGCAGGAGGCGATGGGCCGCGGCACGCATGAAGTGCACACGCTGATCGTCTCGCAACCAACCGGCGCGCTGCCCGCAGGCGCGCTGGAGTTCGACAGCCTGATCGCCGCCGCCGAGCCGATGGCAGCGGCCGCGCCCACTGCTTCCGACGACCCCGGCTTCTGGCTGTATTCATCCGGCTCCACCGGCAAGCCCAAGGGCACGGTCCACACGCATGCCAACCTGTGGTGGACGGCCGAGCTCTATGGCAAGCCGGTGCTCGGGCTCACCGAGAACGACGTGTGCTTCTCGGCCGCAAAGATGTACTTTGCGTACGGCCTCGGCAATGCGCTGACCTTTCCGTTGTCGGTCGGTGCGACTGTCGTGCTGATGGCCGAGCGCCCCACGCCCGACGCCACCTTCCGCCGCTGGACCGAACACAAGCCGACCGTCTTCTTCGGCGCGCCCACGGGCTTCGCGGGCATGCTCGCTTCGCCGAAGCTGCCGGCGCGCGAGCAGGTGGCATTGCGCATGTGCTCCTCGGCCGGCGAGGCGCTGCCTGGTGAGATCGCACAGCGCTTCAAGGCGCATTTCGGCTGCGAGATCATCGACGGCATCGGCTCGACCGAGATGCTGCACATCTTCATTTCCAACCGCCCCGGTGACGTGCGCTACGGCACCACCGGCCGGCCGGTGGAAGGCTACGAGGTCGAGCTGCGCGGCGAAGACGGCCGCCCGGTGCCGGACGGCGAAGTGGGCGACCTCTACATCCGCGGCCCGAGCGCGGCGCTCATGTACTGGTGCAACCGCGAGAAGTCGCGCGAAACCTTCCAGGGCGGCTGGACCAAGAGCGGCGACAAGTACACGCGCGATGCCGACGGCTACTACACCTACGCCGGCCGCAGCGACGACATGCTGAAGGTCAGCGGCATCTATGTGTCGCCGTTCGAGGTAGAAGCCACGCTGATGCAGCACCCGGCCGTGCTCGAGGCCGCGGTGATCGGCAAGGAAGACGCGGACGGGCTGACCAAGACGAAGGCCTTTGTGGTGCTGAAGGAAGGCCAGTCGGTCACCGACGAGGAACTGAAGGCGTTCGTGAAGGAACGGCTGGCGCCATACAAGTACCCGCGGTTCCTGGAGTTTGTGCAGGAGCTGCCGAAGACGGCGACGGGGAAGATCCAGAGGTTCAGGTTGCGTGAGCGGGAGAGGCAGGCATGAGCGGCTCCCTGTCTTTCTCCCTCCCCTTCCGGGGAGGGCTGGGGTGGGGGCAAGCGGCCTTTGCAAAGGCATGGCCTCTGCCAGCGCCGCGAGCCCCCATCCCCACCTTCCCCAGCGGGGAAGGAGCAATGCGATGAGCACCGACTTCGCCACCATTGAATGGCGCAACCGCGCGGTGCGCATCGAGTGCCAATGGATCGCCCCCGAGCGCAGCGATGCCCCGCTCATCGTCTTCCTCCATGAAGGCCTCGGCTCCGTCGCCATGTGGAAGGACTTTCCCGCCCAGGTCTGCGAAGCCGCCAACGCCCGCGGCCTGGTGTTCTCCCGCCCCGGCTACGGCCGCTCCACGCCGCGCGAAGAAAACGAGATCTGGGACGTCGACTTCATGCACCGCCAGGCGCATGAGGTGCTGCCCGCCCTCTTTGCCGCGCTGCAGCTCGGCGATGATGAAAAGCCCTGGCTCTTCGGCCACAGCGACGGCGGGTCGATCAGCTTGCTGTATGCCTCGCGCTTTCCCGACAAGGTGCAGGGCCTCGTCGTCCTGGCGCCGCACATCTTCGTGGAAGACGTGACCGTCGCGAACATCGAGCAGGCCCGCACCGCGTACCTTTCCACCGACCTGCCGAAGAAGCTCGGCCGCTACCACGACAGCGCCGATTCGGCCTTCTGGGGCTGGAACCGCATCTGGCTGCATCCGCCGTTTCGCGAATGGAACATCGAGGCCGAGCTCGACACCATCCGCTGCCCGGTGCTGGCCATCCAGGGTATCGACGACGAGTACGGAACGCTCGCGCAGATCCACGGCATCGCAGCGCGCGTCAGTGGATGCGAGCTGCTCGAAATCCCTGAATGCGGGCATTCCCCGCATCGCGATCAGCCGGATCGTGTCATCGTCGCGACCACTTCTTTCATTACCAAAAACAGGAGACAAACACCATGACCCCACTCACCCCGGTTCGCACCGCCCGCCTCGCGCTCACCGCGATCGCATTCGCCGCCCTGGCATCCGCCGCCGGCGCGCAGGGTACCGGCAAACTCAAGGTCGGCCTGATGCTGCCCTACAGCGGCACCTTCACCGCGCTGGGCGTGGCCATCGAGAACGGCTTCAAGCTCTATGTCGAGGAACAGGGCGGCAAGCTCGCGGGCCGCGAAATCGAGTTCTTCAAGGTCGACGACGAGTCCGACCCCGCCAAGGCCACCGACAACGTCAACAAGCTCATCAAGCGCGACAACGTCGACGTGATCGTGGGCACCGTGCACTCCGGCGTGGCCATGGCCATGGCCAAGGCCGCAAAGGAAAGCGGCACCGTGCTCATCGTGCCCAACGCGGGTGCCGACGCGGTCACCGGTCCGATGTGCGCGCCCAACATCTTCCGCAGCTCGTTCAGCAACTGGCAGCCGGCCTACGCCATGGGCGAAGTGGCCGCCAAGCAGCAGGGCAAGAAGAAGGTCATGACCATCACCTGGAAGTACGCGGCCGGTGAGGAGTCGGTCAACGGCTTCAAGGAAGGCTTCGAGAAAGCCGGCGGCAAGGTCGACAAGCAGCTCACGCTGCCGTTCCCCAATGTCGAGTTCCAAGCCCTGCTGACCGAGATTGCCGCGGCCAAGCCTGATGCGGTGTATGCCTTCTTCGCGGGCGGCGGCGCGGTGAAGTTCGTCAAGGACTACCAGGCCGCCGGCCTCAACAAGACGATTCCGCTCTACGGGCCGGGCTTCCTGACCGACGGCACGCTCGACGCGCAGGGCGAAGCGGCGCAGGGCATGCTGACCACGCTGCACTACGCGGATGGCCTGAACACGGCGCGCGACAACGCGTTCCGCGTGGCGTATGCCAAGTCGTTCAAGCTGCAGCCCGACGTGTATGCGGTGCAAGGTTATGACGCGGCGCAGATGCTGGGCGTGGGCCTGGCCGCTACCAAGGGCGACATCGGCAAGAAGGCCGAGTTCACGGCCGCCATCGAGAAGGCCAAGATCGACAGCCCGCGCGGCGCGTTCACGATGAGCAAGTCGCACAACCCGGTGCAGGACATCTACCTGCGCAAGGTGGAAGGCAAGGAGAACCGGCTGGTGAGCATTGCGGCCAAGGGGCTGGCGGAC
The DNA here is from genome assembly GCF_023195515.1 of Variovorax sp. S12S4. Classification (NCBI taxonomy): domain Bacteria; kingdom Pseudomonadati; phylum Pseudomonadota; class Betaproteobacteria; order Burkholderiales; family Comamonadaceae; genus Variovorax; species Variovorax sp. S12S4. The sequence goes on along the minus strand of NZ_JALPKR020000002.1, from coordinate 1,784,786 downwards.
CCGGCCCGTGGCTGCAGGATGTGACCCACCCCCGTCCCTCGCTCACTTCGTGTAGCTCGACTCCCCCCTCAAGGGGGCGACACCAGCGGCCCGGCAAAGCCGGTTCCGCGGTGTCCCCCGAACATCGCGGGCGCTGCGCGCCACGCTCTTTCTTTAAGCCCCCTACCGGGATGACCTAACGTGGATTTCGGCACCTTTCTCGTCCAGTGCCTGAACTCGGTTCAGTACGGACTCCTGCTCTTCCTGGTGGCCTCGGGGCTCACGCTGATCTTCGGGATCATGGGCGTGATCAACCTGGCGCACGGCAGCTTCTACATGATCGGTGCGTACATGGCGTTCACGCTCGCGCCGCTGTTCGGGGACCAGTTTCTGCTGATGCTGGTGGCCGGCGTGGTGCTGGCGGCCATCTTCGGCTACGTGCTCGAATGGGCCTTCTTCAGCTACCTTTACCAGCGCGACCACTTGCAGCAGGTGCTCATGACCTACGGGCTGATCCTGGTGTTCGAGGAGCTGCGCTCCATTCTGGTGGGCAACGATGTGCACGGGGTCAAGGTGCCGGCGTGGCTGGACGGCAGCTTTGCGCTTGGCAACGTCATGAGCTACCCGTGGTACCGGCTCTTCGCCTCGGCCGCCTGCATCGTGCTGGCGGTGGCGCTGTACTGGGTGGTGAACCGCACGCGACTGGGCATGATGATCCGCGCCGGCGCGAGCAACCGCGACATGGTGCGCGGCCTGGGCATCGACGTGAAGCGTCTCTACCGCATCGTGTTTGCGGCGGGCGTGGCGCTTGCGGCGCTGGCCGGAATGATCGCGGCGCCGATGTCGTCGGTGTATCCGAACATGGGCGCGAGCGTGCTCATCATCTGCTTCGTGCTGGTGGTGATCGGCGGCATCGGCTCGATCACCGGCGCGCTGCTGGCGTCGCTGCTGGTGGGCTTTGTCGACACCTTCGGCAAGGTGTTCTTCGCGGACCTTGCCGGCATCGGCATCTACCTGCTGATGGCCATCGTGCTGATCTGGAAGCCTGAAGGGCTGATGGGGAGGCGGCCATGACGCAGGCGCACACTTCCATGCGGCGCGGCGCGTTTCTCGTGCCGGTGATCTGCGCCGTTGCCATCGGCGTGCTGGGCCCGCTCATGGGCAACTACGTGTCGGACTTCGTCGTCAAGGTCATGATCCTGTCGATCTTCGCGCTGAGCCTCGAACTGCTGGTCGGCATGACCGGCCTCGTGAGCCTGGGCCATGCGGCGTTCTACGGTATCGGCGCGTATGTCACGGTGCTGGCCTCAGGCAACGAGGGCGGCAACCTCGCTTTGCTGCTGCCCGCGGCCATGGGTGCCGCTGCGCTCTATGCATTGTTCGTGGGCGCGCTCAGCCTGCGCACGCGCGGCGTGTACTTCATCATGGTGACGCTGGCCTTCGCGCAGATGGCCTTCTTCGTGTTCCACGACACCAAGGTGGGCGGCGGCAGCGACGGCATCTACATGTATGTGCGCCCGGCCATCGGCAAGCTCGACATGGAAAACCGCATGGTGCTGTTCTACGTGGTGCTCGCATCGCTGGTGTTCACCTACGGGCTCCTCGCCCTGGTTCGACGCTCGCGCTTCGGCGCAGCGCTCGCGGGCATTCGCGTGAACGAGCAGCGCATGCGCGCGGCGGGATTCCCGGTGTATGGCTACAAGCTTGCGGCCTTCGTGCTGGCGGGTGCGCTGGCCGGGCTGGCGGGCTTTCTGCTGGCCTCGCGCGACGGCGTGGTGAACCCCGAACTGATGGCGTGGCACAACTCGGGCGAGGTGCTGCTGATGGTGATCCTCGGTGGCCTGGGCCATTTGCGCGGCGCGGTCATCGGTGCCGTTGCGTTCACGCTGCTGAAGGAGATCTTTTCCACGCATGCGGTGATGGGGCCGCTCGCGGACCATTGGCAGTTGACGCTGGGGATCGCGATCATCGTGTTCGTGGCGCTGTTGCCGAAGGGGCTGATCGGCCTTGCGAAGCGGCTGTCGCCGAAGGGGGCTGCATGACCGGCCTTCTGTCTTTCTCCCTCCCCTTCCGGGGAGGGCCGGGGGCGCGCGGCGCCACCGTCGAGCGCCTTGCCTGCCCCCATCCCAACCTTCCCCGAGGGGGGAAGGAGCAACACCATGAACGCCACCGCCCTTCTTTCCGTTCAAGGCCTCACCCGCCGCTTCGGCGGCCTCACCGCCGTGAACGCCGTCACCCTCGACCTGCACGTCGGCGAAGTCCATGCAGTCATCGGCACCAACGGCGCGGGCAAGTCGACGCTCATCAACATGCTCTCGGGCGAGATCGAGGCCTCCGAAGGCCGCATCACGCTCGACGGCGCCGACGTGACGCAGCGCGCGCAATGGCGCCGCGCCCGCGCCGGCGTGGGCCGCAGCTACCAGCGCACGACTATCTTCCCGGAGTTCAGCGTGCACGAGAACTGCCGGCTCGCGGCGCAGGCGGCCACGGCGCGGCCGTGGACGGTGTGGCAGTCGTCGCAGTGCTGCGCAGCCAGCAATGCGGCGGCCGATGCGGCGCTGGAAGCGGCGGGCCTTTCGAACGAAGCCCAGCGCATTGCCGGCACGCTGAGCCATGGCGCGCAGCGCCAGCTCGAAGTGGCGATGTGCCTTGCCACCAAGCCCCGCGTGCTGCTGCTCGACGAACCGCTCGCGGGCATGGGCGCCGAGGAAACCGACCGCATGCTCACCCTGCTCGCGCGGCTGAAGGCCACGCACGCCATCCTGCTGGTGGAGCACGACATGGATGCGGTGTTCCGCGTTGCCGACCGCATCACCGTGATGGTGAACGGCACGGTGATCGCCACGGGCGACCCTCGATCGATCCGTGAGAACCCAGAAGTGCGAACCGCCTACCTCGGAGAGGACCACTGATGCTCGTCGTCCGCGATCTCAACACCTACTACGGCAACAGCCACATCCTGCGCGGCGTGCATGCCGGCATACCTGCTGCCACGTCGGTCGGCTTGCTCGGGCGCAACGGCATGGGCAAGACGACGCTCATCCGCAGCATGATGGGCTACGTGCGTCCGGCCTCGGGCGAAGTGCAGGTCGACGGCCGCACCGTGACCGGCTGGCCGCCCGAAAAAATGGCGCGCCTGGGCATCGGCTATGTGCCCGAAGGCCGCGGCATCTTCCCGAACCTCTCGGTGCGCGAGAACCTCGTGATGAGCGAGCGCGCGGGCATCGACGGCCGCCGCGCCTGGACCTTCGACCGAGTGATGGCCACCTTTCCGCGGCTGGCCGAGCGGCTCTCGCATGGCGGCCAGCAGCTCTCTGGCGGCGAGCAGCAGATGCTTTCCATCGGCCGCGCGCTCATGACCAACCCGCGCCTGCTCATCCTCGATGAAGCCACCGAAGGGCTCGCACCGCTGATCGTGGCCGAGATCTGGCGCGTGATCGGCGAGATCCGCGCGACCGGCATCGCCACGCTGATCGTCGACCGCGACTACCGCAAGGTGCTCGCGCACACCGATCTTGCGGTGGTGATGGAAAAGGGGCAGATCGTGCGGCATGGCGCGTCGGCCGACCTGCTGGCCGAGCCGAAGGCGCTCGAGGAATTGCTGGGCGTGTAGAGCGGGATGTAGAAGGAGCGCATGGCGATGGCACGCGAGATCAGCCTCCTCGACCTTTCGGGCAAGCCCGTGCGCTTCGACGGCAGGATGCTGATGAACGCGGCCGCCACGCCATGGCAGGGCTTTGCGCTGGAGGTGCGCGCGATGCACGGCGGCGGCGAAAACCCGGCCTGCTACAACCCCTATCCGCTGCTTGCCTTCTGCATGCGCGGCCATGTGAAGTCCGCAATGACCACGGGGCGACGCACCAGCCACGTCGAGAGCCGGCCCGGCAGCGTGTGCATCTTCGACCAGGGCTACGAGGTCGACCGCGTGACGTGGTCCGGCCAGTGCGACGAAGTGATCGCGCTGGAGATCCGCCCCGAGACGCTGCGCAGCCTGATGCCCGAGAGCGATGGCGAGCTGCACCTGCAGACGCACCTCTCGACCACCGACGCCACGCTGACCTCGCTCGCCATTGCCATGCGCGACGAAGTGGAGCGCGGCTGCACGTCGGGCCGCATGCATGCGCAGGGCCTGTCCATGGCATTGGTGAGCTATCTGCAAAGCCGCTACGGCGGGGCGCGCAACGCGAAGCGCGCGCCGGGGCGGCTCTCGCAGGCGGACCTGCGCAGGGTGTACGACTGGGTGATGCAGCACCTGGGCGAAGACTTCGGCATCGATGAACTCGCGGCCGAACTGAACATGAGCGCGGTGCACTTCACGCGCCTCTTCAGGGCCAGCACAGGCTCGACGCCGTACCGCTATGTGATGGAGCAGCGCGTGCGCCACGCACTCACGCTGCTGGAAGGCCGGTTGTCGCTGGCCGAGATCGCGCACACGGTCGGCTTCTCGAGCCAGGCGCACTTCACGCAGGTGTTCAAGCAGCTGGTCGGCACCACGCCCGCGCGCGCACGGCTCGGGTAAGTCCCGGTGCGAGGTGAACGGATCCCGCAAGCGATGATCGCTTGTCGATAGACCAGGACGCAGGCGAGAGGCAAATTCGATCTCCACACAACAGGAGACAAGAAGATGCCCCGAACGACCCTGCGCACCGGACAAAACACGCGCACCCCTTCGCGCATTGCACCCTCTGCGTTGGCCGCCCTGTGCATGGGCATGTGCGCCGCCGCGGCGCTCACGGCCTGCGGTGGCAGCGGCTCCTCGGGGCCCTCGCTGCCTTTCATCCCCACATCGCCGCCGCCCGCCGGCCCCACAACGCCCACAGCCCCCACGGCGCTGGCCTGCGACGAAAGCCTGAAGACCGCCTTCAAGCCCGACGCGAACACCACCGTCACCGTGGTGAAGCAGTTCAAGCAGGGCGATGACCTGAACCTGGACGGCAAGGCCTCGGGCACCGTGGCGGCCAGCGACGTATGCATGGTCAAGCTCAACGTCGGGCCGGGCAACGCAGGGCCGGCCGATGCGCCGTCCACCTCGCCGGGCATCGGCATCGAGGTGTGGCTGCCGACGACGGCCAAATGGAACAATCGCCTGCGCGTGCTCGGCGGCGGCGGCTTCGTGGGCGATGCGGGCATCAGCGCCAAAACGCAGATCGGCGGCGTCGGCGCGGCCGCCATTGCGGCGGGCGAAGGTTCGGTGAGCGCAGTCACCGATGCAGGACATGCATCGAAATTGCCCATCGGCGCGGTGGACGGCTCTTTTGCAATGAACCCCGACGGCACCATCAACACCACGCTTTGGACGGACTTTGCGAGCCGCGGCATCCACGAAATGGCCGTGAAAGCCAAGGCGCTCGCGGCCGGCTTCTACCAGCGCGACGCAAAGTACGCCTATTGGGACGGCTGCTCCACCGGCGGCCGCCAGGGCCACATGCAGGCGCAGGTGAACCCCGACGATTTCGACGGCATCCTCGCAGGCAACAGCGCGATCAACTGGACCACCTTCATCACCGCCGAGCTGTACCCGCAGATCGTGATGCAGCGCGACCTGGGCGGCACGCCGCTCACGCCAGACCAGATGACGCTGGTGTCGTCCGCCGCGGTGAGCGCCTGCGACAGCACGCTCACCGGCCAGCACGAAGGCTTCATCAGCGACCCGGCGGCTTGCAAGTACGACCCCACGCAGGACACCGCCGTGCTGTGCACCGGCAGCGGCGGCAGCAATGCCACCGCCGCCTGCCTGACGACCGTGCAGGCACAAGCCGTCAACAAGATCTGGTACGGCCAGACGCGCGACGGCAGCGCACCGGCACCTGCGAGCGACGTGGGCTACGGCGCTACGCTGGGCTCGGGCCAGCTCTGGTACGGCCTCACGCGCGGCACCGCGCTCAACAGCCCCGGCATGCCGGGGTTCTCGCTCGCGGACTCCACGGGCGGCGTGCCCAACCCGTTTCCGATTGCAGCGCACCAGGTGGCGCTGAACCTGCAAGACCCGACGATTGCGACGCCCGACTTCATCAATGCAACAGGCAACGGCGCGAACAACTGGAAGGCGCTGTCGTATGCGCAACTGGCCAACGCCAGCGACCGCGGCAAGGCGCTGCAAACCGCGTTCGCGAACATCAATGCCGACAACCCAGACCTGGCCAGGTTCCGCGACCGCGGCGCCAAGCTGCTGACGTACCACGGCCTGGCCGACCAGCTGATTCCGAACTCGGGCACGGCCAACTACTACGAGCGCGCGGCCAAGGCCATGGGCGGCATCGATGAGACGCAGAAGTTCTACCGCTACCTCGAGATTCCTGCGATGGGGCACTGCGCGGGCGTGGGCTCCGTGAACGGACTCGCTGGCGTGAGCCCCGCGGCCAACCCGCCGCTGCCGGCACCGAACCAGCTGTTCGCCGCGTTGACCGATTGGGTCGAGAAAGGCGTGGCGCCCGACAACCTGGTGCTGCAGAACGCCGACCAATCGCTCGCACGGCCGCTGTGCACCTATCCGAAGAAGCTTGCCTACCTTGGCGGCGACGTGAAGGCGGCGGCCAGCTTCGCCTGCCGCTGAGCCTTCAGTTCGGCCGCTGCGCCATGAGGAAGTCGATGAACACCCGCATGCGCAGCGGCACGTGGCGTCCGTCCGGGTACAGCAGCGTGTAGGGGCGCGAGCGGCCGGCAAAGGGCTTGAGCACTTCGACGAGCGTGCCGTCGGCCAGCTCTTTTTCCACCACGAAGCGGTAGGTCTGGAACAGCCCGGCGTCGCTCTTGGCAAGGGTGACGCCGCCGAGCACGTCGTCGGAGCAGCTGTAGGCGCTGTCCGCGAAGACCTCGCGGTCCTTGCCGTTCTCCTTGAAGAGCCATGAGATGCGGCGGCCGCTGCTGGGCAGCTCGAACTGGACGCACTCGTGCGCGGCAAGGTCGCTCAGCGTGCGCGGCGTGCCGGCCTTCTTCAGGTACTTGCGGGTGGCGACCACCACCAGGTCTGCATCTTCCAGGTGCCGCGCGATCAGCGTGGAGTCGGGCTGGGCGCGCACGCGCACGGCCATGTCATAGCCCTCTTCCACGAAATCGATGTTGCGGTTGCTCAGGTGCACGTGCAGCCGGATGTCGGGAAAGCGTTCGCGGAACCCCGGCAGCAGCGGCAGGATGCGGTGGTGGCCGTAGGTGGTGGGCACGCTGATGCGCAGCGTGCCCGAAGGCAGCGCCTGCTGGCCCATCACCTCGCGCTCGGCATCGGCAAGCTGCGCCAGCGCCTGCTGGCACTGCGCGAAGTAGGTGCGGCCCGCATCGGTGAGCCGCACGCTGCGCGTGGTGCGCACGAACAGGCGCAGCCCCAGCCGCTTTTCTAGCCGTGAGATCGAGCGGCTCACGGCCGCCGGTGTCACGCCCGCCGCGAGCGCCGCCGACGTGAAGCCGCCCGTCTCCGCAGCAAGGCAGAAGAGTTCGATGCTGCCCAGGAGGATGTCGCCGAACTGCCGCTGCATCGTTTGATTACCCCATGTATCAATTGAAGTGCGAGTCTAGTAATTTATCTATGTCTGCGTCATCAATACAGTTCTCCCCACGTCATCAACTTCTGGAGAACCCGACATGCAAGACAGCAGCACTTCATCCACGGTCGTCATCACCGGCGCCTCGAGCGGCATCGGGCTGGGCCTGGCCGAGGCCTACCTCGAACGCGGCTTCAACGTGGTCGCCAATGCACGCACCGACGAGCGGCTCGCGGCCGCGGCAAAGCAGCTCGGCAACCCGGCACGCTTTCTCGGCGTCGCCGGCGACATCGGCCAGCGCGCGACCGCGCAGCAACTCATCGACCGTGCCGTGGAGCGCTTCGGCCAAGTCGATGTGCTCATCAACAACGCGGGCATCTTCAACGCCAAGCCGTTCGTCGAGTACACAGCGGAAGAGCTCGACCAGCTGGTGGCCACCAACCTCAAGGGCTTCGTCTACGCCTCGCAGGCCGCCGCGAAGCACATGGTCGCGCGCCGCCGGGGCCACATCGTGAACATCACCGCGAGCATCGCGCTGCAGCCGAACCAGCAGGTGCCGGCCGCGTTGCCGGTGCTGATCAAGGGCGGCATCAACGCCGCGACGCGCGCGCTGGCGCTCGAACTCGCGCCGCACAACGTCAAGGTGAATGCGGTGGCGCCCGGCATCGTCGACACGCCGCTGTACACGCCTGAGCAGCACGGCTTCCTGAACGGCCTCTCGCCCGCCGGCCGCATTGCGACCGTGCGCGAAATCGCCGACGCCGTGCTCTACCTCACGAGCGCCGATTTCACGACGGGCGTGGTGCTGCCGGTGGACGGCGGCATGAGCACGGGCAAGTGGTAATCACACCATTCATTCATCCAAGGAGCACACCATGCCTTTCATCAACCTGAAGATCACCCGCGACGGCGTGACGCGCGAACAGAAGACCCAGGTCATCGCCGAGTTCACGGAAACGCTTGAACGCGTGCTGAACAAGCCGCCCGAGTGGACGCACATCGTGATCGAAGAGATCGACACCGACGACTGGGGCTTTGCGGGCCTGACGACGACGGAGTTCCGCAAGCGGCTGGCGGAAAAGGCGAAGCCGGCGAAATGAAGGGCACACAGGCGCGGCTCGCCGCGCCTATTCGATGAAGCGCCGCAGCCCTTCCAGGTCGATCACGGTGATCCCCCGTATTCGATCCGCAGGAAGCCCGCCTCCTTCAGCCGATTCAGTGCCGCATTGCACCGCTGCCGCGACACCCCCGAGAGATTCGCGATCTCTTCCTGCGAGGTCTGCAGATGCAGCTCGCTGCCCGGGTACAGCCACGGGTGGAACAGCCCCGCCAGCGCGCGAGCCACCTGGCTGTCGGCGTCGAGCAGCCGGTGCGCCGCGTAGTTGCCCATGAACCAGTGCAGCCGCTCATTGAGCTGCTGCAGCAGGAAGTGATCGAAGCCGCGCTGCGTGCGGTGCAGCCACTCGAAAGTCTCCAGCGGCAACTGGGCCACGCGGCTGGGCCGTAGCGCAATGACGTCGGCCGATCGCGGGGCCGCGCGAAGCAGCGTGCCTTCGCCGAACCAGCAGCCGACCGAGAGCCCGCCGAAGGTGACCGAGCGGCCGTCGCTGGAGGTGATCGACCACTTGAGCAGGCCTTCGAGCGTGCCGTACCAGTGCAGCGGCGTATCGCCGCGGCGGCACAGCGCGGCGCCGGCTGCCACCTCGACCTCGCGCATCTCGTCGAGCACGCGCTCGCGCGCCGCTTCGTCGAGCAGCGGAAACCAGGCCGAGCGCTGAAGCAGCTGCTCGATCGTGAGCGATGCCGCCTTGATGGCCGGCTTCGTCGTGGACATGAAAAGAAAGCTCCTGATGGCGTGGAAAAGGGGGCCGCGCCGCGTAAACCCTGACTCCAAATGTCGTCGCAATGACTGAGTGTGCCTGCGCCTCCAAAAAATAATAGCGCGCCCCTCATGAACGAAGACACCAGGAGACCCGGAGCATGTCGTCGAAGCGCAAAGTGATCGTGACCATCGCCCCCACGGGCGGCATGGCGCACAAGTCGCAGAACCCGCACCTTCCCACCCAGCCGGCCGAAATCGCGGCCGACGTGCTGCGCTGCTGGAACGCCGGCGCCAGCGTGGCGGCCATCCACGCACGCCGCCCGGACGACGGCGCCACCTGCGATGCCGAGGTGTATCGCGACATCAACAGCCGCATTCGCGCGGGCGGCTGCGACATCGTCATCAACAACTCCACCGGCGGCGGTGTGCACGGCGACATGGTGAAGCCGCTGGCGGGCGACCGCTGGGAGATTGCGTGGGAAGAGCGCATCAAGGGCATGGACGCGGGCGCCGAGATGTGCACGCTGGACGCGACCACGCTCAACCTGAGCTTCGAGGGCAAGCAGATCCTGATGGACACGCCCATTACCCGTGGCCGCGAACTGGCTGCCGGCATGAAGGCGCGCGGCATCAAGCCCGAGTGGGAGGTGTTCAGCCCCACCCACATCCTGCAGGACACGACCACGCTGATCGGCGAGGGCCATGACGACGAGCCCTACTTCATCAACCTGGTGATGAACGTGCACCGCAACTTCCAGAACGCGATGCCGTATTCGCCGCGCTTCCTGCAGATGATGGTCGACACCCTGCCCCGCGGCAGCATCTTCGGCGTGAGCGGCATCGGCACCTCGCAGCTCGAAGCGAACGTGGCGGCGCTGCTCCTGGGCGGGCATGCGCGCGTGGGGCTGGAGGACAACCTTTACTTCCGCCACGGCGAGCTCGCCACCAACGTGCAGCTCACCGAACGCATCGTGCGCGTTATCCATGAGCTCGACATGGAAGTGGCCACGCCGGCCGAAGCAAGGCAGATGATGGGACTGCCGCGCAGAGGCGGGCCGCGCCCCGAGTTCGCGCCGCGTTGAAGCGGCCGATCGACCCCGCAGAACCTTGCCATAACCCGCCAGAAAAACAGGAGACATGCCATGAACAACCGCCGCCACTTCCTCCACACGCTGGGCGCAGCCACTGCGCTGGGCACCCTCTCGCCCTTGGCGGCGCTGGCCCAGGCGCTCGAGCAGGTCAAGATCTACTACGGCTTTCCGGCCGGCAGCTCGGGCGACAGCGTGGCGCGCCGCGTGGGCGAAAAGCTCGCGGGCTCCGCCTATACCCGCAACGTGGCGGTGGTCGAAAACAAGCCGGGCGCCGGCGGCCGCATTGCGCTGGAGACGCTCAAGAGCGCGCCGGCCGACGGCAGCGTGCTGGCGTTGTCGCCGTTCTCATGCACCTCGATCTATCCGCACATCTACAGCAAGCTCAGCTACGACCCGAGCAAGGACTTCGTGCCGGTGTCGATTGCCGCCGTCATGCACCATGGCCTTGCAGTCGGCCAGCTGGTGCCGCCCGATGTGCGCACGGTGAAAGACTTTCTCGCCTGGGCCAAGGCCAACCCCAACCAGGCCAGCTACGGCTCGCCGGCGGCGGGCTCTACGCCCCACTTCATCGGCGCGTTGCTGGGCCTGAACAACGGGGTCGACCTGAAGCACGTGCCCTACCGCGGCTCGATTCCCGGCGTGACCGATGTGGTGGGCGGGCAGATCGCGGCCATGGTCACTCCTAGCGGCGACTTCATTCCCAACCACAAGGCCGGCAAGCTGCGGCTGATCGCCACGTCGGGCAAGGCGCGCTCGCCCTTCTCGCCGGAAGTGCCGACCTTTGCCGAACAGGGTTTCGGCGAGCTGACGACCGAAGAGTGGTTCGGCTTCTATGCACCGGCCAAAACGCCCGCCAGCGTGGTGGCCGCGGCCAATGCCGCGATCAATGCGGCCATCAAGGAAAAGGTGGTGACGGACAGCCTGGCCGTGGTCGGCCTGATCGCCCAGGGCTCCACGGCCGAGGAGATGGCGCGTTCGCAGCGGGCCGAGGCGGAGCGCTGGGGGCCGCTGGTGAAGAAGATCGGCTTCACGGCGGACTCCTGAGGCGATGCGGATGGAACCGACTCTCCGACCTGCGGAAATCCCTCAGCGCGTGGCGGTGGTCGCCACCGGCGTCATCGGCGCCAGCTGGGCCGCCTTTTTCCTGGCGAAGGGCCTGGACGTGGACGCCACCGATCCCTCACCCGATGCCGAGGCGCGGCTGCGCGCGGCGGTGGCCGCGCATTGGCCGACGCTCGAACGCTTCGGCCTGGCCGCGGGCGCGTCGGCCGGGCGGCTGCGCTTTCAAGCGCGGCTTGAAGACGCGGTGGCGGAGGCCGACTTCGTCCAGGAGAGCGGCCCCGAGCGGCTGGATTTCAAGATCGACCTGTTCCGGCGCATGGACGAGGCCGCACCGGCCCACGCCATCCTGGCATCGAGCTCTTCGGGGCTGGCCATCAGCGCCGTGCAGGCCGAGTGCAAGCACCCGGAACGCGTGGTGCTGGGCCACCCGTTCAACCCGCCGCACCTGATTCCGCTGGTGGAAGTGGTGGGCGGCGAGCGCACTTCAGCCGAGACCATCGACCGCACGATGGCCTTCTATGCGGCCATCGGCAAGCGGCCGATCCACGTGAAGCGCGAGGTCAAGGGCCACATCGCCAACCGGCTGCAGGCCGCGCTCTGGCGTGAAGCCTTTCACCTGGTCAACGAAGGCGTGGCCAGCGTGGCCGACATCGACACCGCCATTGCGCACGGCCCCGGCCTGCGCTGGGCCGTGATGGGCCCTTTCATGAACCTGCACCTCTCGGGTGGCGCGGGCGGCATCGAGCATGTGCTCGCCCATCTGGGCGGACCGATCGAGGACTGGTGGAAGGACCTCGGCGCGCCGTCGATGACGGAAGAGCTCAAAGAGAAGGTGGCCGAGGGCGTGGCCGAAGAACTGGGTTCGCGGCGCGTGGCCGACCTCGAAGCCGCCCGCGACATCCTGCTGTTGAACCTGATTCGCGCCAAAGCCGATACCGGCAAACTCGACTAGAAATGACCGACGACGACTTCCTCCTAGACGAGAGCCAGATCGCCCCGCCCCGCACGGTGCGCATCGACTTCGACGACGGCTCCTTCGCGCTGCGTTCGCCGATGGCGCTCAAGCCCTATGCGCGCTGCATCGGCGAATGGATCGAGCGCTGGGCGCGGGAAACGCCCGATGCGCTGGCTTTCGCGGAGCGCGACGAGAGCGGCGAAGGCTGGCGCAAGCTCGACTACCGCGCGCTGCGCCAGGCCGTGGGCGCGGTGGCACAGGCGCTGCTCGACCTGGAGCTGCCCGAGGGCAAGCCCATCGCGATCCTTTCGGACAACTCGATCGACCATGCCGTGCTGATGCTCGCGGCCATGCACATCGGGCGCACGGCCTGCTCGCTGTCGAGCGCTTACTCGCGGATGGCCAAGGACCCGTCGCGGCTGCACGGCATGCTGCAGGCGCTACAACCGGCGCTGGTCTACGCATCGGACGCCAAGGTGTACGGCGGCGCGCTCGCGGGCTGCGGCGTGGAGGCGGTGCCGGTGTTCAGCCGCAATGCCGACGCACACGCGGGCGCCCTGCCCTTCGCGCAACTGCTGCAGGCCAGCGAAACGCCGGCCGTGATGCAGGCCTACGAAGCCGTGCTGCCCGACACCCACGCCAAATACCTGCTGACTTCCGGCTCCACCGGCAAGCCCAAGGTGGTGATCAACACGCACCGCATGCTGTGCGCCAACCAGCAGATGATGGCGCAGACCTGGCGCTTCCTCACGCAGGAAAAGCCGGTGCTGGTCGACTGGCTGCCCTGGAGCCACACCTTCGGCGCGAACCACAACCTGAACATGGTGCTGTGCCACGGCGGCGCGCTCTACATCGACGAGGGCCGGCCCGCGCCCGGGCTCATCGAAAAGACGGTGCGCAACCTGCGTGAGGTGAAGCCCACGCTGCTGTTCAACGTGCCGCGCGGCTTCGACATGCTGCTGCCTTTTCTCGAAGCGGACGACGCGCTCGCGGCCGAGGTGTTCTCGCGGCTGCGGCTGGCCTTCTACGCGGCGGCGGCGCTCGCGCCGTCGACGTGGCAGCGGCTCGAGGCAGTGGCCAAGCGCGTGCGGCCAGAGCGGCCGCTGTGGCTTACCACCTCGTGGGGAGCGACCGAGACTTCGCCCGCCATCACGTCGGCGCACTGGAAGCTCGACGGCGCGGGCTGCATCGGCGCGCCGCTGCCGGGGCTGGAGCTCAAGTTCGTGCCCAACGGGCAGAAGCTCGAGATGCGCGTGAAGGGCGTTTCGGTGTTTCCGGGCTACCGCCATGCGCCGCGCGAAACGGCGGAGGTTTTCGACGACGAGGGCTACTACCGCATCGGCGATGCGGGCTACCTGGCCGATGCCGACCGGCCCGAACGTGGCGTGGTCTTCAACGGCCGCGTGGCCGAAGACTTCAAGCTCTCGAGCGGCACCTGGGTGTCGGTGGGTACCCTGCGCGTCAAGCTGGTGTCGATGCTGGCGCCGCATGTGCAAGACGTGGTGCTTACCGGCCATGACAGCGACGAGATCGGCATGCTGGTGTTTGCCGCTCCCCAGGCTGCGCCGCAGGCCCTGGCCGCGCGGATCGCCGACGTGCTGCGCACCCTGCGCGATGAGGGCGCGGGATCTTCGCAGTGCCCCACGCGCGCGCTGGTGCTCACCGAGCCGCCGAGCCTCGATGCGGGCGAGATCACCGACAAGGGCTACATCAACCAGCGCGCGGTACTCACGCGCCGCGCTGCCGACGTGGCGCGGCTGCACGCCGGGGCTCACCACGACCTGCAGGTGATACGCCCGGGCGCCTGAATCACGAGGGCTGCTCGAACAGAGCCAGCAGCGTGTTCTTCAGCCACTGGTGCAGCGCGGAGGTCTCGTGCCGCTGGTGCCAGAACAGTTCGATGATGCGCGCCGGCGCCTCCAGCGGCACCGGCATCCGGCGCAGGCCGGCCAGGCGCGCGGGCTCGAACTTCTCGGACCAGGGCAACACCGCAATCAGGTCGGAACGGCGCACCACCTCGTACGCCGCGCCGTAGTGGTTCACCGTCGCGACCAGGTTGCGCTGCAGGCCGCGGCTGTGCAGGAACAGGTCATAGGTGGGCGTGGTCTTGCCAACCAGGCTTACGTCCACATGGCGCGCCGCCAGGAATTTTTTCAGCGGAATCCTGTCGGCGCGTGCCAGCGGATGCCCGGTGCGCATGACGCAGACGAAATCCGGCGACCACAGCGCCCTTGACTTGAGAAATGCCGGGCGCTGCACTTCCTCGTTGTAGACGCTGATTGCGAAGTCGGCCTTGTTGTCGGCCAGTACCTTGTCGAAATCCACCAGCGTGTTGGGAATGGCGTGGATCTGCATCGACGGCGCCGCCTTGCTGAGCTTGCTGGCGAGCCGCGGCACCACGATGCCCGACACATAGTCTGACATTGCAATGCTGATGCTGGCGGTGCTTCGCAGGGCGTCGAAGCGCTCCACGTCGAGCGTGCCGCGAATCGCATGGAGCGACTGCGACAGCGGCTCCCACAGGTCGATGGCCCGCCGCGTCGGGTTGACACCGGCGCCGCTGCGCACGAACAGCGCGTCGTCGAAGGTTTCCCGCAAGCGGCGCAGCGCATTGCTGACCGCGGGCTGCGTGAGCGACAGCTTGCTGGCTGCGCGCGTGACGTTGCCTTCGGTCATGAGGGCCTCGAACACCTTCAGCAGGTTGAGATCGGCGGAGCGGTAGTTCATTGTGCGGCCTGATCATTCACTGGATCTATAAACACAATCACACGTATAAATTTGTCGTGATATCCCCGCGATCCTACGATCTGCCGCTTCATCGCACTACCACCGAAGTCGAGGGATTCACATGACCATGCTGTCGGCTCGTATCGAGCGCCTGCCCTTCTCCGGTTTTCACCGCCGGCTGCTCATGATGGGAGGGCTGGGCTACACCTTCGACGCGATGGACGCCGCGGTGATCGCCTTCGTGCTGCCGGTGCTGCGCACCGAATGGGGGCTCAGCAGCGTGCAGATCGGCGTGTTGGCCAGTGCGAACTTCATCGGCTTCTTCTTCGGCGCGCTCGCGGCCGGCACCTGCGGCGACCTGATCGGGCGGCGCAAGGTGATGATGTCGGCACTGGCGATCTACTGCGTGGCATCGCTGTTCAGCGGCATGGTCGACAGCTGGACGGTGTTTCTTGCGCTGCGCATCGTGGCCGGCTTCGGCGCCGGTGCAGAGAGCGCAATCATTGCACCCTATCTTTCGGAGTTTGTGGCGCGCCGCTACCGGGGCACTTTTACCGGCGCGCTGGCGGGCTTCTTCTCGTTCGGCTTTGTTGCGGCGGCGCTGCTGGGCTACTTCATCGTGCCGGCGCATCCACAAGGATGGCGCATCGTCATCTTCATTACCGCAATGCCGGTGCTGCTGCTGTTGTGGTGGCGGCGCGCGCTGCCCGAATCGCCGCGCTGGCTCGAAAGCCAGGGCCGGCAGACCGAGGCCGAGACGATCGTGGACGCAATGGAGTCCGAGACGGTGCAGCGCGGCCTTGCGTTGCCCGCGCTCAACGCGGAAGACGTGGCCGCGCCGCCGCCCAGCAACAGCCGCGGCAGCCTGTTGAAGAACTACGCCACGCTGGTCTCCAGCAAGCTCATCCGCATCAGCACCATGACCTGGCTGATGTGGCTGGCGATCACCTTCAGCTACTACTCGTTCTTCACCTGGATTCCCAGCCTGCTGATCCAGAACGGCATGACGATCACCAAGAGCTTCGGCTACTCGCTCGTGATCTATCTCGCGCAGATTCCTGGCTACTTCTCGGCCGCATGGCTCAACGAGAAGATCGGCCGGCAGGCCACCATCGTGAGCTACATGCTGCTGGGCGGCATCTCTGCGCTGGGGCTGGCCTTTACGCACAGCGACGCTCAGATCATGGCGGCGGGCGTTCTGCTGTCCTTCTTCATGAACGGCACCTACGCGGGCGTCTATGCCTACACACCCGAGGTGTTTCCGACCCAGGTGCGCGCAACGGGATCCGGCCTGGCGTCGGCCATCGGGCGTATCGGAGGCATCACGGCGCCGATCCTCGTGGGCTTCATCTATCCGGCGCTGGGTTTTGCGGGCGTGTTCGGGATGACCACGGGAGTGCTGCTGCTGGGCGCGGCGGCCGTCACTTTCATGGGCATTCCGACACGCGGCCGCTCGCTCGAAGACATTGCGGCAGCCGAACTTTCCTGACACAAGACATCCATGCAACCCAAGCTTCTCGATGAATCGCTGTCGGCCGTCGCACGCGCGCACGCCGACACGCAGCAACCCCAAGCCACCTTCGACGCGCTCGACAAGGCTGTGGCCGCAACCATCGGCCACCGGCTCTTCACCATCCTGGTGCACCACCGGGAGGCGCGAGAGTCGGAGCGCGTGTACACCAACATGCGCGAGGCCTACCCGGTAGGCGGGCGCAAGCCGATCACCGACTCACCGTGGATGCAGCAGGTAATGCAGCGCGGCCTGCCTTACATCGGCCGCAACGTCGACGACCTGCGCGACGTTTTCTACGACCACGAACTCATCGTTTCACTGGGTTGCCGCAGCGTGCTGAACATTCCGCTGCGCTGGCGCGGCGAAACGTTGGGCACGCTCAACATGCTGCATGAAGAGAACTGGTACGGCGCCGGGCACGTCGAGGTCGCGCGCGTGTTCGCGCAACTGGCGGTGCCGGCCGTAATGGCGCAATACACCAAGGAGCCCCTGGCATGACCGACGCGGTGCTTTTCAAGAACGCCTCCCTGCTCGATCCGCTGCGCGCCGAGCTGCTGGAAGGCCACGACCTTCTGGTCGAGGACGGGGTAGTGCGCGAGGTCTCCGACAAGCCGCTGCAGAGCAAGACGGCGCGGGTCATCGACCTGAAGGGCAAGACGCTGATGCCCGGCCTCATCGACCTGCACGTGCACGTGATCGCGGTGGAGCTCAACCTCTCGCGGCAGGTGCACATGCCGAACGTGCTCATCACGCTGCGCAGCGTGCCCATGCTGCGCGGCATGCTGCGACGCGGGTTCACCACGGTGCGCGATGCCGGCGGGGCGGGGTTTGCGTTCAAGCAGGCGGTCGAATCCGGGCTGGCCCAGGGCCCGCGCCTGTTCGTCTCGGGCCGCGCGCTGAGCCAGACGGGCGGCCATGGCGACATGCGGGCACGCTCCGACTTTCTCGACCCCAATGCCCCCTGCCCGACCTGCGTGCGGGTCGGCGCGCTGGCACGCGTGGTCGACGGCGTCGACGCAGTGCGCCGGGCCGTGCGCGAAGAACTGCAGATGGGCGCGGACCAGATCAAGATCATGGCCTCGGGCGGCGTGGCCTCGCCGACCGATCCGGTGGGCGCTTTCGGCTACAGCGAGGACGAGATCCGCGCCATCGTCGAGGAAGCGCGGGCACGCGGCACCTATGTGCTGGCCCACGCCTACACCGCGGAAGCCATCGCCCGGGCCGTGCGCTGCGGCGTGCGGACCATCGAGCACGGCAACCTCGTGGACGCGCCCACCGCGGCGTTGATGGCGCAAACGGGCGCCTACGCAGTGCCGACGCTGGTCACCTACGACGCGCTGGCCAACGAGGGCGAGAGCTTTGGCCTGCCGAAGGAAAGCGTCGCCAAGGTGGCCGACGTGCGCGAGGCCGGCCTGCGCTCACTGGAGATCTACAAGGCGGCGGGTGTGAAGATGGGCTTCGGCTCGGACCTGCTGGGCGAATCGCAGCGGCTGCAGAGCGACGAGTTCCGCCTGCGTGCCGAGGTGCTGTCGCCGGCCGAGGCCATAGCCAGTGCAACCGTGATCGGCGCCGAGGTGCTGGGCATGCCAGACCGGCTGGGCCGCCTGGCGCCTGGTGCGCTGGCCGACCTCCTGGTGGTCGACGGCAATCCGCTGCGCGATGTCTCGTGCCTGCTGGGGCAAGGCGAGCGCATTCCACTGGTCATGAAGGAGGGTGTGATCCAGTTCAACGAACTGGCGTAGCGCCCGGCTTCCGTGGCGCAGGCGCCGCCTTTTTGGTGGGTGTCTCCGCGCCAAACAGCTTTTCCACCTGTTGCCCCACGCGCGCGCCGATGGCCGTGCCCACGCCCGGCAGCACCGCGGTGCCGACCGCCGCACCGGCCAGTGCACCGCCGGTCAGCGAAATCTCGGGATTGCTGGCGGTGCCGCCGATCTTGAGCGGCATGCCCACCACGCCGTCGACGATATCGACCGCCAGCTCGCCGTCCAGCTTTCGGTTGAAGAACCGCAGGTTGCCGCTGGCGGTGAGCACGCCCGAGCGCGCCTTGAGGTTGGTGTATCGCAGCACGATGCCGTCTTCGGTGCCCTGGGTGTCGAGAGTGCCGGTGAGCTCGTCGAGCGGCGTGGTGCCGCTGCGGTCGGTGCCAGCGGTGAGCACCGTCTTGGCCAGATCCAGCCCGGTGAGCGTGGCGGGGCGCACCGAGAAGGTCGTGCGAGTGTGCAGGCTGCGAATCAGCGCGCCCAGTTCGTCGGCCTCGGCCACCAGCCGGGAATAGCCCGACACCTTGCCCGACACCGCGGTGCGCCGGCCGAAGGCTTGCACCAGTCCTTCGAGGTCGACCTGGCGCGGCTCGAGTTCGGCGGACAGGCGCAGCCTGTCGTCCGGCAGCGTTTCGAGCAGGGTGACGCCGTTCCACGTGCCGCCGCCCACATCGATGCGGGTGCGCCACCGGTCCTGCCCTGCGGCTGCACGGTCAAGGCGCAGCCGGGCGGGAGGCGATGCGCCGGCCCGTTCGAGCCGCGCCTGGCGCGGACGCCAGTTGGCGTCGAAGCTGATTTCGCCGTCGTAGGCCAGCGCAATGTCGCGCCGGTCGATCCAGACCACGTCGCGCCAGCGCAGCTTCTCCAGCGGCACCGGGGCCAGCGTCCAGGGCGCGGGCAGCGCGACGATATTGCCGCCCTCCTTCGGCTTGGGGCCCTTGCCGCGAAATGCGCGAAACGATTCGCGCGGCAGCACCAGGCTTTCGATCTCGGCCTCGTCCACGGCAATCACCCGGCTCAGCAGCTCCCTGAGCTTGAGCTGCAGCGTGACGCGGCGCAGCGTGATCGGGCGGGGCTGGTCGGTAGACACATTGGAAAGCACGAGAACGGGTGCCGGCAGCAGCGCCCAATGCGCGCCGCCCACCTTCAGGCCGACGCCAAAGCGCTTCTCGAAGGCTTCGGAGATCCGGACGGCCACCTCTTCGTCGCTGGGCAAGCGGGTGCTCACCACCCACACGAGCGCCCCGGCCCCGAGCAGCAGCACCGCGGCAATGCCGGCAAGCCAGAGTCTGAGGGGGCGCTTCATCGCAGCAAGTTAGCACGCAAAGGAGACTGCCATTGTCAGCCGCCATCGCTATAGTTTCCAGCACATCCGTACTGGAGAAAACGAATGCGCATCTGGAAGAAAGAGATCTCGGTCGAAGAGCTGACCCGCAACCACATCGGCACCGCCGTTTCCACGCTGGGCATGGAATTTCTGGAGGTGGGCGACGACTTCATCCGCGCCCGCGTGCCGGTGGACGAGCGCACCCGCCAGCCCTACGGCATCCTGCACGGCGGGGTGTCGGTGGTGTTGGCCGAGACGCTGGGCTCGTGCGGCGCGCACTACTCGGCCCCGGAGGGAGACAGGGCGGTGGGCCTGGACATCAACGCCAACCACATCCGCGCCGCCACCAGCGGCTGGGTCACGGGCACCGCGCGGCCGGTGCACCGCGGGCGCACCACGCAGGTGTGGCAGATCGACATGACCAACGACGCGGGCGACCTGACCTGCGTCTCGCGCATCACAATGGCGGTGCTGCCGCCGCGCTAGCGACCAAGACGCGCGCCCGGCACGCGGGGCGGCAGCGGGCCGATAAAAGCGGCCAGAAAAAGCCCACAAGGCACATAAAACTACCGAGGAGATAACCACTCATGAGCAATCTATTCAGCTGGCGCGAAGTCGCCGCCACCGAGGGCAGCGTGGTCGCGCCCGACGAACGCCTGCCCTGGCTGCAGACCGGCGC
Source organism: Variovorax sp. S12S4 (assembly GCF_023195515.1). NCBI lineage: Bacteria > Pseudomonadati > Pseudomonadota > Betaproteobacteria > Burkholderiales > Comamonadaceae > Variovorax > Variovorax sp. S12S4. The sequence continues at coordinate 1,764,396 of NZ_JALPKR020000002.1, read as the reverse complement.
CATGGGCGTGCAGCACGTCATTGCGATGTTCGGCGCCACGGTGCTGGCGCCCATCCTCATGGGCTTCAACCCGAACATCGCCATTTTGATGAGCGGCATCGGCACGCTCATCTTCTTCCTGGTGACGGGCGGCAAGGTACCCAGCTACCTGGGCTCGAGCTTCGCCTTCATCGGCGTGGTCATTGCGGCCACAGGCTACGCGGGCAAGGGGCCCAATGCGAACATTGCGGTGGCGCTGGGCGGCATCGTGGCCTGCGGGGTGATCTACATCCTCATCGGCGCCATCGTGCAGGCCGTGGGCACGGGGTGGATCGAGCGCTTCATGCCGCCGGTGGTCACCGGCGCCGTGGTGGCGGTGATCGGGCTCAACCTGGCGAGCGTGCCGGTCAAGAACATGGCGGCCGGCAACTTCGACGCCTGGATGCAGGCCGTGACCTTTCTTTGCGTGGGGCTGGTGGCAGTGTTCACGCGCGGCATGCTGCAGCGCCTGCTGATCCTGGTCGGGCTCATATTGGCCACAGTCGTCTATGCGGCGCTCACCAACGGCATGGGCCTGGGCAAGCCGGTGGACCTGAGCGGCATTGCCAACGCAGCGTGGTTCGGCCTGCCGACCTTCACCACGCCGGTGTTCACGGCCAACGCCATGCTGCTGATCGCACCCGTGGCAATCATCCTGGTGGCAGAAAACCTCGGTCACCTGAAGGCGGTTACGGCCATGACGGGCCGCAACCTCGACCCCTACATCGGCCGCGCGTTCATCGGCGACGGCATTGCCACGGTGGTGAGCGGTGCCGCCGGCGGCACCGGCGTGACCACCTATGCCGAGAACATCGGCGTGATGGCGGCCACGCGCATCTATTCGACGGCGGTGTTCGTGGTGGCCGCGGTCATTGCGCTGGTGCTGGGCTTCAGCCCGAAGTTCGGCGCGCTGATCCAGGCGATTCCGCTGCCGGTGATGGGCGGCGTGAGCATCGTGGTGTTCGGCCTCATCGCCATTGCGGGCGCCAAGATCTGGGTCGACAACCGGGTCGACTTCTCGCAGAACAAGAACCTGATCGTGGCCGCCATCACGCTGATCATCGGCACCGCGGACTTCACGTTGAAGTTCGGCGACTTCGCTCTGGGCGGCATCGGAACCGCCACTTTCGGCGCGATCATTCTTTACGCACTGCTGGGCCGATCGCGCAACGCCTGAGCAGGCGGCTAGCTCCTGTCGAACACCCGCCGGTAGCGCACGTGCCCGCCAAGCTCGCGCCGCGTCTTGCGCGTGACCACGCGCACGGCGCCGCTGGTGGTGGTGTCTTCCATGGCCAGCAGCTGCGCACGGTCGGCGTCCGTCAGCAGCGGGAACTCCCCGGGGTGGCGCAACTGGTAATCCAGGACGCGCCGCTCCAGGTCGTTGAGCGAGAGCATGGCGTCGGAATCCACGCCTCGCATTCTTTCCGCCTGCCGGGGGTCGGCGCGCATCCGCTGCAACCGCTCCTGCGCAGCGCGCAAGCGGGCCTGGATCTGCTTGATCTTCTCGCCCCGGTCATATGCGGTCACAGGCCCGACCATGTAGAACGAAGCGTGCGAATCGTGCAGCATCAGGTCGAAGAACTTGTCCACCAGCGGCGGAACAATGGATGAGCCGCTCTTCAAGTAGGTGTCGTTGACGGCCGCGAAGTCGCGCTCGGCCGGCGAGAACGACGGTTCCTGGTCTGGATGCACTTGCTTGGCACGCTGCTTTTCAAGCGCCTTGGCCATGTCGGTCATGAAGTCGCCGTCGCTCTCCCGCACGTCCTGCTGGTCTTGCGAGCTGGCGTGGCGGTGGCTTTCCAGCGCATCGGTGCGGCCGATGTAACGCAGCCGCCAGAGCCAGTACAGCTTCATGTGGCCCTGCAGGGTTTGCTCGATGGTGGAAGCCGCCACGCCGGCCGACCAGTTGCGGTAGGCGTTGAAGAACTTCATGGCTTCTGGATCCGCCTTCAGGTCGTTGACCACGGCGGCGCCTGCCGCTCCCATGCTGTTCAACTGCGTCACCGACAGCAGCGGCACCGCACTCAATTGCGCCTCGTGGTACATGTCCAGCAACGGCATTTGCGAGAGCAGCCGGCTGCGCGAGCCCCTGGCTTTGCCCTGGCTGCCCGGCTCATAACCCCCGCCCACATCCGAATGCGCGCCCGGATACGCCTTCTCGACGCAGTTGGAAGGGTACTTGCTGCCGCTGCGCGCGGTGGAAAGCGGAAAGTTCAGCCGAATCTCATGCGCCGCGCACAGGTGCACGCAGCGCTCCACCGAAGGCGCAATGTCCAGCGTGCCGTTGGCCCAGCCGCCCAAGCCGCGGTGCGTGGGGGACGAATCGGCCAGGCCCACGGAGGCCACCGAATCGAACAGCCCCAGGAACTGCAGGCGAAACGGCACCCCCGCCAACGCGTAACCGCTGCCGTCGTGCTTGAGCATGATGTGGTGGACGAAATGGCAGAAGGCACGCGCCTGCGCCGCACCGCGCGAGAAGCCGAACACGCTCACGCTGACCAGGCTCAGGCGCTTGGGCGGGCGGCGCTTCAGTGCGCGCTCCAGCTTGCCGAGCACCCCGCCATCGGAGCCAATGCCTTCGCCGCAGAAGTAGGCGCGCTTGCCTTCGATGTTGGAGCCGGGATTGGGGCCGTAGTGCAGCGGCTTGGCATGCACGAGGGACTTGAGTTCTTCTGGCGAAACCAGGCGTTCATTGAACATCGTCCGATGCATGGCATTGAGCATTTCGAGCAGTGCCCAATTGATGCGCGCATCGCCGCCGGTGGCCTTGGCTTTGCCGTCCGGGGTTTCGTTCATCTCGCCGATTTCGGGGAAGCGCGTGCCGACGCCGGGAACGTAGAACGAAAAGAAACCTTCCTTGGGCTTGTCCTTGTAGGTGTCATAGAGCACCACGATATTGCTGTGGCTGCGTGCATCGGGGTCGCTCACATCCAGCTGGTCGCGCTGGCGGTTGTTGTTGGTGCCGTCGAAGAATATGCCGATGTGCACCTGGAAGTCGCAGTTGGGCGTGCGGGATTCGACACAACTGCTTGCCGAGATCTTCTGCATCACTTCGCGGATGGAAAGCTCGCGCTCGCCGGGCAGCGCCTCGGGCATGTGATTAACGGCCATGGGGGGATTCCTTGTTTGAAGCGGGTGAAGACGCGGCGGAAGCAGGTGGCTCGGGGTAGGACATGCCGGATGGATGGCGCTCGTGACCGAGGTCGTACTTGCTGACCCATACCTTGATCTGGTCATCCGGCAGGAAGAACACTTGGAGGCTTCCCATCTTGTCGGTCTCGTAGGGTTCGATGGAGACGGTCTTGCTAAGAGCCCGGCGCGCGAGACAGCACTTCATCGCTTCGGTGATGTCCATCGCCTGGATCTTGTCGAGCGGAACGGTCCAATGTCCGGTAATCCAATCCACTTTCACTCGCAAGTCCGGCGACCACTTGGCCGGCAGGTTCACGCAACATGATGTTTTTCCTCCGCCGCCAAAGGGCGGCAGGTTAGAGCCATACATGTCATTGACGAAGTACTCCTGAATGCCTTCGTCGGTGAACACATACCCGGTGATGCCCACCGTGACGGGCTCCTCCTTCTTCGGCGCCTCAGGCTTGCAGCCCGCCAGCAGAAGGGCAGAAACAAGGAAGAGAAGCGCGAGGCAACGCCATGACGACAAAGGTGGACTAGCGGCCATGGGTGGATTCCTTGGGTGAAGCGGGTGAAGACGCGGCGGAAGCAGGCGGCTCGGGGTAGCCCCATATGGGAGGGATGCCCGGGGTTTTGCGGGCCGGCCAGATACACCCAGACCTTGATCTGGTCATCCGGCAGGAAGAACACCTGGAGGCTCCCCATCTTGTCGGCCTCGTAGGGTTCGATGGGGACGGTCTCGCTAAGAGCGCGGCGCACGAGGCGGCTCTTCATCGCTTCGCTGATGTCCGTCGCTCCAAACAGGTTCGAGGGCGTGGCAACCCCGGAACTCGGGGACCGCCGGGCTGTGGATTGCAGTATGCGATCAGGCATCTGCAGCAGTGTTGCCGCACGCCGTCAACGACATTGCAAACAATGGTCATCCACACAGGGAGGGAGTGCGAAATTTGCACGAAAGCTGGAAAAAGTTCTTTCGCCCCCGTGCGATGCTCGGCTCCCCGCCGGCACCTCAGCATGGGAACCGACTGCTTGCAAAGTGAAACGCCATGCAATAAATGTTCTCCTAGGTGATTCAAACACGGGCCGGTCGCCGGCCCGAAGCCCGCGCCCGTTAGACTCCAACGCTTTTCGCACCGACGTTTTCCAATGGCCGATGTCTCCGCCGCGCGCACCAAGGCGGTTTTCGAATTCAAAAGCGCCACGCTGCCGCTGATCGCAGTGATCCTCAAGACGGCCGACCTGACCGTGCTGGCCGAGGCACTCGATGCGCAACTGGCCGACTCGCCCGATTTCTTCGAGCAGGAGCCGGTGGTCATCGATCTCTCGCAGCTCCAGCCCGACGAAGAGAGCGGCGAGGAACCCGCCGAGCTCGACTTTGCGGCGCTGCGCGGCCTCTTGGCGCGCCACCAGACGCAACCCATTGCGGTGCGCGGGGGCAACGACGCCCAGAATGCCGCCGCCCGCGCGGCCGGCCTCTCGCTGACGGCCATGCCGGTGGCGCCCGCGCCGCGCTCCCCGGCACCGCCGGCGGCCGCGCCAGCGCCCGCCGGCGACGCACCGCAGATCGTGCGCGAAGTGCCGGTGCCGGCCAACGGCACGCTCGTGATCGACAAGCCGTTGCGCTCGGGCCAGCAGGTCTACGCCCGCGGCGGCGACGTGGTGGTGACCGCGGTGGTGAGCTTCGGCGCCGAAGTCATCGCGGACGGCAACGTGCACGTGTATGCGCCGCTGCGAGGCAAGGCGATTGCCGGCGCGCGCGGCAACACAGAGGCGCGCATCTTCTCGACCTGCATGGAAGCGCAGCTGGTGGCCATTGCGGGCATCTACCGCACCAACGAAGTGCCGCTGCCAGACCCGGTGCTCGGCAAGCCGGCGCAAATACGCCTCGATGGCAAAAAACTAGTGATCGACGCGATTCCCTGACGGGCCGCGGCGAATCTGAAAAACCAACAACCGAATCGAAACAAGAAGGAATGGCCATGGCCAAAATTGTGGTGGTGACCTCAGGCAAGGGCGGCGTCGGCAAGACCACGACGAGCGCCAGCTTTGCGTCGGGCCTCGCGCTCGCGGGCAAGAAGACGGCGGTGATCGACTTCGACGTGGGCCTGCGCAACCTCGACCTGATCATGGGCTGCGAGCGCCGCGTGGTGTACGACCTGATCAACGTGATCCAGGGCGAAGCCAACCTGAGCCAGGCGCTCATCAAGGACAAGCAGTGCGACAACCTCTTCGTGCTGGCTGCCTCGCAGACGCGCGACAAGGAAGCCCTGACGCAAGAGGGCGTGGAAAAGGTGCTGAACGACCTGGCCGCGATGGACTTCGACTACATCGTGTGCGACTCGCCCGCGGGCATCGAGACCGGCGCGATGATGGCCATGCACTTTGCCGACGAGGCGCTGGTGGTGACCAACCCCGAGGTATCCTCGGTGCGCGACTCCGACCGCATCCTGGGCATGCTGAGCAGCAAGACCAAGCGGGCGAAGGAAGGCGGCGACCCCATCAAGGAGCACCTGCTGATCACCCGCTACAACCCCAACCGCGTGGCCGGCGGCCAGATGCTCTCGCTGGAAGACATCCAGGACATCCTGCGCATCAAGCTGATCGGCGTCATTCCCGAATCCGAAAGCGTGCTGCAGGCGTCCAACCAGGGCGTGCCCGCCATCCACGACAAGGATACCGACGTGGCCAAGGCCTACAGCGACGTGGTCGCGCGCTTCCTGGGCGAAGACCGCCCGATGCGCTTCGTCGATGCGGAAAAGCCGGGCTTCTTCAAGCGAATCTTTGGAGGCAAGTAGGCCATGTCCTTTTTCTCGTTCCTGCTCGGCGAAAAGAAGAAGACGGCCAGCGTCGCCAAAGAGCGGCTGCAGATCATCCTCGCGCACGAGCGGTCCAGCCTCAGCGGCAAGAAGCGCCCCGACTACCTGCCCGACCTCCAGCGCGAGCTGATGGCGGTGATCTCCAAGTACGTGAAGATCAATGCCGAGGACATCAAGGTTCACCTGGAAAAGCAGGACGACCTGGAAGTGCTCGACATCAAGATCGAACTGCCCGACGCCTCGCCCACGCCGGCGCGCTGAGCGCCCGGCAGGCGGGCCGTGCAACCCGCACGGCCTGCGCGGCTTTCGGTCAGTCCCCCGCGCAATGAAGCGCGTCACCTGCTGGATCACGCCCTCCTCCTTGAGGATGCGGCGGTGCCCCAGCCCCTGCGTGGCCACGAGCTGCGCCCCCTTGATTGCATCGCGGTAGGCCTCCGCATCGGCGAACCGGTTCACGCGGTCGTCGCGGTCATGCACGATGAGCGTCGGCTGCACGATACGCGGCCCGACGGCGGCCGGTTCGAGCTGCGCCATCAGGAAGCCTTCCTGCGCCTCGAACAGCCGCTGCATGGCAAGCCGCGTCTTCTCGCTCAGCCCGAAGGTGTGCGTGAAGTAGCGCGTGAATTCGCGCGCCGAAGCCGGGGGTGCGAGCAGCACCAGCCGCTCGGCGCGCAGGCCCTGCGCGGCGGCCACCCCGAGCGCGTTGGCGCCCATCGAATGCGCGACCACGGCGCGAAGGGCATGGCCATCTGCCACGAGCCTTGCCACCACGTACGAGATGGCACGCGCGAACTGCGGCGCGTTGCTCATCATGCCGGCGCTCCGGCCATGGGCCGGCAGCTCGAGCAGCACCGGCCGCAGGCCCGCACTGGCAACGGCCTCCGCCAGCGTCAGCATCTGCCCCGCGTGCCCGCCCCAGCCGTGCACCAGCAGCACGACGGGAGCAGATTCCGCGCCTGAATCCTGCGTGGCGAGGTGATAGAGCCCGAGGCTCGCGTTCTCGAAGCTCCAGGCTTCGCGCCGCCATCCGGCGCCGGGTGCCTGTGCGCGGTAGAGCCATTTGAGCGGCAGCGGCGTGCCGAAGATGCGATGGGCCGCCCGCACGCCCAATGCGGGCCAAAGGCGCTCCGACGTGGTCAGGCCGAGGCGCACTGCGCGCATCAGGCGGCTGGGGCGGTAGTAGTTCGATTGCGCGGCATGCGCTGCCGCGGACGAAGAGGTGCTGCCGGTGCTCGTCATTCAATGGGCTCCCGCGTTCAGAACCAGACCCAGTCGTCGTTGCTGCGCGGCAGGCTGCGCAGCGCATCGCGGACGGTTTCGGCGCCGATGGCGCCCACATAGACAACGAGGCAGAGGGCGATGATCAGCATGGTGCTGCTCCTTTTTATCGCACGGTTGTGCGAAATTGATCCGAACAAAAACGAAGAAGACGACCCGTCCGATGGCTCAGGCGCGGTAGCTGGAAAGAAGCCGCTGCCAGGTGCGCATGGCGCGGTCGGCGGCTTGTGGATCGCGCAGAAAGCGCGCGTCATGCAGAAGGCCGATGATCAGGCCGTTGATCTCGCTGACCACCTGCGCGGCATCGGTGTCGGCCCGGAGCTCGCCGGTTTCCACCGCCTGCAGCACCGTGCGGCGCAGCGCGGCACGCCAGCGCGTGACCTCGCTGAACAGCAGGTTGCGCAGCTCGCCTTCGCGGTCGTCGTACTCGAACGCGCCCGCCGTGTAGATGCAGCCGGTTTCGGCTTCGATGTCGCGGGTGCGGGCAATCCAGCGGTCGACGATGTCGTTGAGCCGTGCAAGGCCCTTGGGCTTTTGCATGGCGGGCACGAACACGTCGGCAAGGAAGCGGCGGCCGTACTCTTCGATGACCGCCTTCTGCAGCGCCTCGCGCGAACCCACGCGGGAGAACACGCCGCTCTTGGAAAGCGCCAGGCGGCTGGCCACGGCCTGGAGCGTGATGGCTTCCAACCCCTCGGTCAACGCAACGTCCATCGCCGCACCGATGATGGCGGTGCGGGTGAGTTCGCTTTTCTGGGTCTTGGCGTCCATGGAAGCGACTTTAGCACATACGTGCGAAATTACAAGTTGAGCCGCGGCATCGATGAGAGTGGGCCAGCAAAGATGATTTGCTCATGTGAAACCAACAAACGCATCGTTCCCCGCATAAGCGCTTCTGCCGAGAATCGCCGGGCGGCCCGCTGCGGGCCTGTCACCGTTTCCCTCTCTCGTCCTCTCTCGGATCCCTTCGCGCCAGATGAACTTCCAACAACTGCGCTCGGTACGCGAGGCCGTTCGTTGCGGCTTCAACCTGACCGAGGTTGCCAACACGCTGCACACCTCCCAGCCGGGCGTGAGCCGGCAGATCCGCGAGCTGGAGGAAGAACTGGGGATCGAGTTGTTCGTGCGCGCAGGCAAGCGGCTTACCGGGCTCACGGAACCCGGCGGCCATGTGCTGCCGATCATCGAACGCATGCTGATGGAGAGCAGCAACCTGCGGCATGCAGGACAGGAGTTCGTGGCGCAGCAGAGTGGCCTGCTCTCGGTGGCGGCCACGCACTCGCAGGCGCGCTATGCCATGCCGGTGGCGGTGCAGGAATTTCGCGCGCAGTTTCCCAACGTGAAACTGCACCTGCACCAGGGCTCGCCCAAGCAGATTGCGCAGATGCTGATCGACGGCGAAGCCGACGTGGGCATTGCAACGGAAGCACTCGGCGATTACCCCCAGCTGGTGGCCCTGCCCTGCTACCGCTGGACGCACTCGGTGGTGGTGCCGCCGGGCCATGCGCTGCTCGACGCGCCATTGACGCTGGAGGCGCTGGCGCGCTTTCCGCTCATTACCTACGACACGGGCTTTACCGGCCGCTCGCGCATCGACGAGGCCTTTGCGCAGCGCGGGCTCGCGCCCAACATCGTGCTGTCGGCCATGGACGCCGACGTGATCAAGACCTACGTGCAATTGGGCATGGGCGTGGGCATCGTAGCCGGCGTGGCCTACGAGGCCGAGCGCGACACGCAGCTGCGCGCACTCGATGCGGGCCGGCTCTTCGGCATCAACCTGACCAAGCTTGCCGTGCGGCGCGGCAACTACCTGCGCAAGTACGTCTACGCGTTCATCGAATCGTTCGCACCCACGTTGACGCGAGCCGTCGTCGAAAAGGCTCTGGGCGGCGAAGCGAAGGGGTCGCACTACGAAATCTAGCGCGGATGCAACGTATTCGACGCTCCGAGCAACAGGTTTAAAAAAGAAGCATGAGGCTTCACACAGGGAGCGTACATTCGGGTTAATTCCTTGGCTTCCCGGAACGGATCAGCAATGGCATCGACCCCGCAGCAGCAACAGCAAACCAAGGCCGCCCTCAAGGCGGCCGACGCCGCCGAACGGCGCGAGCGGCTGAGACGGGCGTTGCCCGCCACCGTGGAGCTGCTGCAAAGCCGCCAAGCCGACCGCATCGACGACAGCGACATCGAAGCGTATGTGAGTCTTAACTGGCTCGAATGGCATGGCGGCGGCCTGCGGCTCACCATTACCGGGCGCAATGTGTGCGCCCAGTCGCTGCCCACCGTCACGGCCTGAGAGCTTCGCTCCTCGCAAAACGAAAAGACCGCCGCAGGAGGTTCCTGCGACGGTCTTCTCTTCATTCAAGCCCGCGCATGGCGAAGGCTTGAGCGCTTGGCGCTTACTGGTTGCCCACGATGATCTGCGCGATCAATCCGGTGGCAATGGCCGCGAGCACATAGTCACCGCCCACACCCACCCACTGGTAGCCGCGGGGCGGCGCCTGCAGTTGATAGGCACGGTAGTCGTTCACCACGTAGTTGCGGCCACGGTACTCGTGGGGCACGCGTCCACCGCGGCGCCATTCGGTATGCGGTTGCGGATAACCGCGGCGGTCGAAGTGGCGGCCCGCACGATAGTCCTCACGGCTGTAGCGATCGCCGCGGTCACTGCGGTCACTGCGGTCACTGCGGTCGCCGCGCCGGTTGTCGTGCCGATCGAACTGGCGATGCTGTTGTTCATAGCGGCCATTGCCTCGGTCGTCGCCGCGGTCATGACCGCGATCGTGGCCACGGTCTTGCGCGAAGGCGCTTCCCGCGGCCATGCACATCGCGAGCGCCGCAGCAGCGACGGCCATGCTCTTTGACTTGATGATCATCTGGAACTCCTTCGTGTTGATGACGAGTCCATTGTCAGTGGCGCTTGTGTCTGCCCGGAGCACATCAGGTCGCCGTCAGGTGAAATCGCGTAAGCGCTGGTATCCGGGCGGCGCGTTGTCCTTCAATCCCGGTTGCGCATAGGTGATTTGCGCCGAGCGTGAGGGCTTTGGGGACAATGCAAATACAGATCATCAGGCGCTGGAGGCGCCATCAATCACATATGCGCGACAAGATCATCGGTGCCATCGGCGTAATCTGGGGTGGAGGCATGCTCCTGCGGTGGTTCATGACGGGCCCGCCCGCTGGCGTGGGCGGCTACGAGGGCGGCCAGACGGCCGTCGCGTTCCTGGGCGCCGTGATGGTGGTTGCCGGCCTGTACCGGTTCTTCAAACGTCCCGATTGAACGGGGCGGCGCATGTTCGCGGTTCCTCCTCGACTGCGTTTAAGCTCGCGCGCAGCATGAAGCGACGACACCTCCTCCACCTGCTGGCCGGCGCGCCCGCAGCCGCCCTCCTGGCCGCTTGCGGCAAGCGCAAGCCTTCCACCGCCGCGTTGAAATCGGATGCCCGCGTGCTCGCCTTGGGCGACAGCCTGACCTTCGGCTACGGCGCACCGCCCGGCGCGGCTTGGCCCGTGAAACTGGGTGAGCTCACCGGCTGGCAGATCGAGAATGCGGGCATCAACGGCGACACGTCGGCAGGAGCGCTGGAGCGTTTGCCGGCGCTGCTGGCCGCGGAAAGCTATGACGCGATCCTGATCGGCATCGGGGGCAACGACATGCTGCGCGGCGTGTCGCCCTCGGCCACGCGCGAGAACCTCGCGTCGCTTGTGAGCCAGGCACGCGCGCACACGCCTTATGTCGCGCTGCTTGCCACGCCGGCGCCCGATGCGATGCGCGCGGCTGTAGGCTCGCTGAGCGATGCACCGTTCTACGAGGAAGTTGCAAAGTCGGGGCAGGCGCTGCTGGTTGCCAATGTGTATTCGAGCGTGCTGTCGGACACGTCGCTGCGCTCCGATCGCATTCATGCCAACGCGCAGGGCTACGCCAAAGTCGCGGAGCAGCTCGCGGACCAGCTCAAGGCCGCAGGCTGGCGCTGACGACAGCGCTCAGGCGGCCTGCTGCAGCAGATCGACGTAGGCGCCCTGCACCAGTTGGTCGGACGCGATGCCGAGTTGCGCCATGAGCGCATGGGCCTCGGCCACGCCAGCCTCGGCGGGTTCGCCTTCTTTCAGGACCACTTCAAGCTCGAGGAATTCGCCGAGCCCTTCCACACGGTCGAGGTGCACGCGCGTGCGGCCCACGATGAAGAGCCGGCGCTGCTTGCGCACACGGCCGGCCTGGCCCCAGGCAAGCGTGAGCGATTCGCGCAGCGTGTCGGGCGTGGTGGTGGGCGAGATCAAATAGAACGATTCCTTCGGGCCGCTGCTGTTCGCACGGCGATAGAAGATCAACTCGGCGCGATCGGGCGCGAAGGTGCGCAGCTTGAGACGGTCTGCGCTGTTCTCGCAGCGGAAGAAGGTGTCGTCCTGTGCGATTTCGACGGGGCCTGAATCGGCGAGTTGGGCTGCCAATTGGGCAACGCGTTCCACACTGTCGATGCGGGCCTTGATCTCTATGTTTCTTGCCATCTGTGGTTGATCGCTTTGTGCGTTATGGGGCTTATGGGGGGCTTTGTTCAGGGCGTCATTGTTCTTGGCGCTGCTGTTCAGGGCTTGTGCAAAGGCCACCGGGTACTCCCCCTCCGCGAATGTCCCCCGGGGCTGCGCCCCTCCTCCTTTATTTCGCTGCGTGGAGCACCCGATGCCCTGTGCACTGGGGCACGCTGCTGGTGCACCGCTGATCAACCACCGCTCTGTACATCGCACCCGCTGGCGGGGTGCCTTGCGCAGCGAAATAAAGGAGGAGGCCGCAGGCCGGGGGACATTCGCGGAGAAAGGTACCCCGTCGGCGGGTGCGCACCATGAACGAAGCGCGCCGCACACCCTCAAGACGAAACGGGCGTCAATCAGGGCGCATTCCCTTGCGGCCCCACAGGCGGCGGCGCAGCGCGCCCACTGGAACCCGGCGCCAGCTTGCGCCCGAAGGACTCGCCCACTCGGCGCACAGGCCGGCTCGCTTTTTCCGATACGTTGTTGACACCACGCCGCGTTGCGTCTTCCGCGCGATCGATGCCTCGGCCCGCGGCATTGGTGCCGCGCTGCACGCTGTTGACGACCTTGCTGTCGCGCGGCGGCGGATTGAGCGTGTGGGCACGCTCTGCCTTGGGCGGGTTGTCCGCGCTCTGCGCATGCACGGCGGGCACGGACAACAGCAGCACCGCTGCTGCTGCAACGGAAAAGGCGTGGGCAGTTGTCTTCGTCTTCATGATGGGCTTCCTTCGTCTTTGGCATCGGCGGCCGCTGCGCGCGCCATGCGCTCGCTCTTCCAGTACACGTCGTCGCCGCCGTTCATGCGGTTGAGCACACGTGCAAGCACAAAGAGCAGGTCGCTGAGCCGGTTGAGATACTGGCGCAATGCGTCGTTGAGTTCGGCCGTGGCACCGAGTGCCACCACCGCGCGCTCGGCCCGACGTGCCACCGTGCGGCACACATGCGCGAGCGAGGCCGCGCGCGTGCCCGCGGGCAGGATGAATTCAGCCAGGCGCGGCAAGGCGGCGTTGTGCTCGGCCAATGCGTTGTCCAGCTGCAGCAGCGCGTCGGCCTTCAGCAGCGTGTAGCCCGGCATCGAAAGCTCGCCGCCCAGGTTGAAGAGCTGATGCTGCACGTCGACCAGCAGCTCGCGCACGGGCTCTGGCATGGGCTCGCAGAGCAGCAGGCCGATCTGCGAGTTGAGTTCGTCCACGTCGCCCATGGCATGCACGCGCAAGTGGTCCTTGGGCACGCGGGTGTTGTCGCCCAAGCCTGTGGTGCCGTCGTCGCCGGTGCGGGTGGCAATTTGCGAAAGTCGGTTGCCCATGGGCGCTCCTGTTCTTGTGTTTTCTACGGCCCGACCCTGGATGCGTCGATCTTGCCGAGCAGCCACTGCAGGCCTGCAAGATGCTGCTGGTCGTGGCTGCAAAGGTAATGAATGAGGCTGCGCATGGTGAGCGGTCCGTAGCCCTCGAACACGGCTGGGCGTGCGAGTTGCGCGTCGCTCAGCTGCGAGATGATTTCCATGGTTTTCGCGCGTGCAATGCGGAACTCCGCCAGCACCTGTGCCGCATCGGCCTTGCCGTAGGCGCGTTCGATGGCCAGCGGTTCGCTGTCGATCGATGCCAGCGTGGGGTTGTCTTCTTCCAGCGTGCGGCGAAAGCGCTCGTGGTAGCCCTCGATCTCGATGTCCCGCACATGGCACAGCTGCTCGATGGCCGTGAAGGCCTCGCTGGGCACGCCGTCCCATGACCGCGGGGCCCAGTGGCGGTGTGCCTCCGGAATGATCGCGTAATGGGCTTCGAGCAGTGTGGGAAATGCCGCAAGGGCAGCGAGCGTCGTAGGGTTCATGGCTTTTTCCGAAGCGCATTATGGTGCTCGCTCCGTAAAATGACCGAACAGAGCCTCGCACCCCCATCATTCAGGAGACACCCGATGAACGCCCCGACCCAAACCTCGCACCTGCTGCCGGAGCTTCATCTGCGCGACGTGCCCGCCGCCCTCATCGATGGGCTGAAGGCCCGCTTCGGCGCCAACTGTTCCACGGCCATGGCGGTGCGCACGCAGCATGGCCGCGACGAGTCGTCGTTCGACGCCCCGCCCCCTTCGGCCGTGGTGTTTGCCGAAAGCACGCAGGACGTGGCCGATGCCGTAAAGCTCGCGAGCGAGCACAGCGTGCCGGTCATCCCCTTCGGCGTGGGCTCATCGCTCGAAGGCCACCTGCTGGCGGTGCAGGGCGGCATCAGCATCGACGTGTCGCGCATGAACAAGGTGCTGTCGGTCAACGCCGACGACCTCACGGTCACGGTGCAGCCGGGCGTTACGCGCAAGCAGCTCAACGAAGAGATCAAGAGCACGGGCCTGTTCTTTCCCATCGATCCGGGTGCGGATGCTTCCATCGGCGGCATGACGGCCACGCGTGCGAGCGGTACCAATGCAGTCCGCTACGGCACCATGCGCGAGAACGTGCTGGCGCTCGAGGTGGTCACCGCCAGTGGCGACGTCATCCGCACCGGCACGCGCGCGAAGAAATCGTCCGCCGGCTACGACCTCACGCGCCTCATGGTGGGCAGCGAAGGCACGCTGGGCGTGGTCACCGAGGTCACGCTGCGCATCTACCCGCTGCCCGAGGCCGTGTCCGCTGCGATCTGCTCGTTCCCGAGCATTGAAGCCGCGGTGCGCACCACCATCGAAACCATTCAACTCGGCGTGCCGATCGCGCGCGTGGAACTCATCGATGTGAACACGGTGCGCATGGTGAACGCCTACGCCAAGCTCAACCTGCGCGAAGAGCCGATGCTGCTGATGGAATTCCACGGCTCGCCGGCCGGCGTGAAGGAACAGGCCGAGACCGTGCAGGAGCTGGCCAGCGGCCACGGCGGCAATGCCTTCGAATGGGCCAGCACGCCGGAAGAGCGCACCCGCCTGTGGACTGCGCGGCACAACAGCTACTTTGCAGCGGTGCAATCGCGCCCCGGCTGCCGCGTGATCTCCACCGACACCTGCGTGCCCATTTCGCGCCTGGCCGACTGCCTGCTCGACTCGGTGGCCGAGGCCGATGCCAGCGGCATCCCCTATTTCCTCGTGGGCCACGTGGGCGACGGCAATTTCCATTTCGGCTACCTGCTCGACCCGAACATTCCCGAAGAGCGCGTGAAGGCCGAGAAGCTCAACCACGACCTGGTGAGCCGCGCGCTGGCGCTCGAAGGCACCTGCACCGGCGAGCACGGCGTGGGGCTGCACAAGATGGACTTCCTGGTGACCGAAGCGGGCGTGGGCGCCATCGACATGATGCGCACGATCAAGCGCGCGCTCGATCCCAAGAACATCATGAATCCCGGAAAGATCTTCGCGCTCTGATCTGTTTTAGGACCCGATAAAAAGCCCGGGGCTCTTGCGAGCCGCCGGGCTTTTTATATTGCCACCGCCGCGTCTTACCTGCGGCGGCGGGCCGGTTGCTCCGCGGGGGCCGAGGTCTGCGACGGCGCAGCGCCGCCGTCCACGCCCAGGCGGCCACCGCCGCCGAGACCCTGGCCGCGCACCGTTTGCGCCTTGTAGTTGCGCAGCGAGCGGACCATCTGGTTGAACGCGTCCATGAAGGCCGCGGCAATCACCTTGCCCTGCGCCGTGTTGGTGTAGCCGCCGAGGCCGCCACCGGCACGGCCGCCGAAGACCGAGCCGAACGCGCCGAAATCGGTCTTGGAGGCGCTGCCTTCCGAGGCCGCCACCTGCACGCCCGAGCGGTTGTCGATGAGCGTCAGGAGAGCGCTGGCTTCCTTGGTCTGCATGCTGCCCCCGACCGCAGCGAGGGCACGCCCACGGTTGCCGCCGACTAGGCCGCCCAGGGCGCCGCCGATGCCACCCGCGTCGCTGTTGCTGAACACGATCTCGGGCGAAAGGCCGTAGTCGGAAGCCACCATCTGGCCGCGTCCGAAGTTGCTGCCGCCGCGCATTTCGCCCGACTGCATGAGCGCGCGCTCACGGTTCATGGCGTTCATGCCGGCCGCGCCACGCTCGACCACCACAAAGCAGTTCGATTGCTGCACCAGCAAGCGCAGCAGGTTGGCCGTAGGCGGCAGGCGGTATTCGCCGGTGAGGATGGTGTACCAGCCCGAGTTCACGTTCTCGATGAGCGAGACGGTGCCCAGCGGCGACTCGCAGCGCTCGAGCTGGCTGCTTTCGCCGGCGGTGGCCGAACCGGCCGCGCTGCCGGTGGCCGTGGTCTTGGCAGACTGGCTGCCCATCTGCATGTCGGTGGTCACGCAGCCGGTCAGCAGCAGCGCACCCACGGCCACGGCCGCGAGCGGAAACTTGTTGAATGTCATGAAAGGACTCCCTCTCCTCGAGATTTGCGATTTGAAAATCAGCGGAGAGGATACGCGTAAAAGATTGCAAGAAACAATCACGCAAAAGTCCGAGCCGCGGCCCACCGGCTAGGCCGTTCGGCGGATGCGTTCGATCAGGCCGTTGAGCGCCTCGATGGAGCCGAAGTGAATGGCGAGTTCCCCGCTCTCCTCGACCTTGCCGCCACGCTTGCTGCGCTTCTTGATGCGGACCTCGACCTCGGCGGTGAGCAGGTCGGCCAGTTCTTCTTCCACACGCTGCAGGTCGCGCGACTTTTCGCCGTCGTTGCCGCGGCGCGACGGCGTGAGCGTGAATTCGGCGGCGAGCCGCTTCACCAGCGACTCGGCCTCGCGCACCGACATTTTCTTGGCGGCGATCTGGTTGGCGGCGGTGATCTGCGTGCCGCGGTCCAGCGACAGCAGCGCGCGGGCGTGGCCCATGTCGATGTCGCCCGCCATCAGCATCTGTTGCGCCGGCTCGGCCAGGTTCAACAGGCGCAGCAGATTGCTGGCGGCGCTGCGCGAGCGGCCCACAGCCTGTGCCGCAGCTTCGTGAGTGAGCCCAAACTCCGAGACCAGGCGTTGCAGGCCTTGGGCTTCTTCGAGCGGGTTGAGGTCTTCGCGCTGGATGTTCTCGATCAGCGACATGGCCGCCGCGGCCTCGTTGGGCACGTCGCGCACCAGCACCGGCACCCGGTCGAGGCCCGCCAGCTTGGCGGCCCGGAAGCGGCGCTCGCCCGCGATGATTTCGTACTCGGCGTTCTTGGCGGCAGCCGATGCCTCGTCGAGCCGGCGCACCAAAATCGGCTGCATGATGCCCTGCGCCTTGATGCTCTCGGCCAATTCGTAGAGCGCGCCTTCGTCCATGCGGGTGCGCGGCTGGTAAACGCCGGCCACCATCTGGTCGAGCATCAGCGTGTTCGGGTTCTGCGCTGCGGCGCCCTCTTCCGTCCCGTTGTTGTTGTCGGCGGCGGGTGCGGCCGTGGGGCCGAGCAGCGCTTCGAGGCCGCGCCCCAGGCCCTTGGGTTTCTTGGTCGCCATCAGTGCGTGTCTTTCGAGATTTCGTTCAATAGTTGCCGGCCTTCGGGCCAGTCGCCCAGGCCGGACTCGGCGTTCAAATGGCCGCCTGCGCCAGTGTCGACAAAGCGCGCGCCCCAGTCGTCGGCCATCTGGCGCGAGCGCCTGGCGTCGCAGTAAGGGTCGTCGTTGGCGGCAATCAGCACCGACGGGAACGGCAGCGGCTTGCGCACGATGGGCGCCCAACCGGGAATCAGCTGGCGCAGATCGTCGCGTTCCAAGTCGCCGGGCGCGACCAGCAGC
This sequence comes from Variovorax sp. S12S4, assembly GCF_023195515.1. Classification (NCBI taxonomy): domain Bacteria; kingdom Pseudomonadati; phylum Pseudomonadota; class Betaproteobacteria; order Burkholderiales; family Comamonadaceae; genus Variovorax; species Variovorax sp. S12S4. The sequence continues at coordinate 1,746,983 of NZ_JALPKR020000002.1, read as the reverse complement.
GCCCCGAGCACCTTGTGCGTGTTGCGCGAATGCGCAGCCCATGCGGCCACCAGGATGCAACCCAGGCTGTGCGCCGCAAAGGCCACCGGGCCGGGCGCGGCCAGCACTTCTTCCTCAAGCCGCGCGGACCAGTCGCCGCGCAGGGGGTGCATCCACTCATGCTGCTCGACACGGTGATCGCCATACAGCGACTCCCAACGGGTTTGCCAATGGCCGGGGCCGCTGTTCTGCCAGCCCGGCAGCAACAGGATGCGTGAGATGGTCATTTGCTCGTAAGAACTTGAGGCACACGTCCTGGATGGACGGCGTCAGATGCTTTTTTCGCTGGTGTCGGGTGCGGCCGCAGGTGCCAGCACGTCTTCGGGAATCGCCAGGTTGGGAGCAGCCGGCGCAACCTCTGCGATGGGCGGCGCCACCGCGCCGGAGGCGAATGCGCTGGCCGGCGGCATCTTCTCGACCAGCTCCTTGGCAAAGGCGATGAAGGCCTGGCTGCCACGGGCGGCCGGATCGAACACCACGCCGGGCAGTCCGTAGCTCGGCGCCTCGGCAAGCCGCACATTGCGAGGAATGACCGTGTCGAACACCTTGTCGCCGAAGTGGGACTTGAGCTGCTCGCTCACCTGCTGCTGCAGCGTGATGCGCGGATCGAACATCACGCGCAGCAGGCCGATGATCTGCAGGTTCTTGTTGAGGTTGGCGTGCACCTGCTTGATGGTGTTGACCAGGTCGGTCAGCCCTTCGAGCGCGAAGTACTCGCACTGCATCGGCACGATCACGCCATGGGCGGCGCACAGGCCGTTGAGCGTGAGCAGGCTCAGGCTCGGCGGGCAGTCGATCAGTACGAAGTCGTACTCGGCGCCAACGGCGGCCAGCGCGGTGCGCAGACGCTTCTCGCGGCGGTCGAGTGCCACCATTTCCACCTCGGCGCCCGCCAGTTCGCGGTTGGCGCCCAGCACGTCGTAGCCGCAGCCGCCCTCCACCAGCTTGTCGGCCTTGACGCGCGCCTCGGCCACGGAGGCCGATTCGAGCAGCACGTCGTACACCGTGAGTTCCAGCTGGCGCTTGTCGATGCCCGAACCCATGGTTGCATTGCCCTGGGGGTCGAGGTCGATCATCAGCACCCGCTGGCCGACCTTGGCCAAGCCGGCGGCAAGGTTGACGGTGGTGGTGGTCTTGCCGACGCCGCCCTTCTGGTTGGCAATGCAGAAAATCTTGGCCATGTGGAGATCAGCGGGAAATGGCGAGCTTGACGCCGAAGGCTATCAAAAAGACACCCGCGAGCTTTTCAAGAGCGCCCGAAATGCGCGGATTGGCGCGGATGCGTTCGGCCAGAAAGTGCGTGAGCAGCGTGGACGTGAGGCCGTACAGAAAGGTGAGCACGGCAATGGTTACTGCCATGGCGCCGAAAGTGACCACGCCCTGGTGGCGCGCCGGATCGACGAACAGCGGAAAGAAAGCCATGTAGAACACGATCGCCTTGGGGTTGAGCAAGGTGATCATCAGCGCCTGGCGCAAGAAGTGGCTGGGGCGAATGTTGAGAATCGGCGCTGCGCCGGGCTTGGCAAGCAGCATCTTGAAGCCGAGCCAGGCAAGGTAGGCCGCACCCAGCCACTGCACGGCCGCGAAGGCGGTCGGGTAAGCGGCCAGCACGGCCGAGACGCCCGCCACCGCCGCCCACATGAGGAACTGGTCGCCAATGATCACGCCGAAGGTGGCAGCCAGCCCGCCGCGGATTCCGCCTTTGCTGGTCGAGGTAATCAGCGCCAGGTTGCCCGGACCGGGAATCAGGAGAAAAAGGACGATGGCAACAACGAATGCGCCGTAGTCAGCAATGCCGAACATGGGATTTGCCTCGAAAAAGAGAGCCAGGGGAAGGCGTCGAGTCTAAGCGAGGCAGGTGCCGCGAGGAGCGCTTGGCGCCGGCTTTCACCGGCGTCGCCGCTTCTTTTTTGCCGATTCAGGCGGTTTCTTTGCGCGCCCAGACGATGCAGCGCTCGGCGTCCAAGCCCGGGACGGTCAGTTGTTCCACGTGAAACACTGCGACGCCTTGGGGCAGCACGGCCAGTTCATCGCTCGGTACCTTGCCTTTCATGGCCAGCCAGACGCCGCCGGGCGCGAACAGGTGTTTCGATCCGTTGAAGAAATCCGGGAGCGAAGCGAAGGCGCGGGAACTGATGATTTCGTAGCTGCCGGTGAGCGATTCGACCCGCGCGTGAAGGCCGCGCAGATTGGGCAGTTCAAGTTCGGCAGCCACCTGTTGAACGAAGGCCGCCTTCTTGGCGACGGCATCGAGGCAGCTCACATCGAGATCGGGCCGCATGATGGCGATCACCACGCCGGGCAATCCGCCGCCAGATCCGACATCGAGAAGCCTCCCCTTCCCTGCCCACTCCCGCTGCAGCGGGGCTACCGCTGCCAAGCTGTCGAGCAGATGGTGCGTCAACACGCTGGCCGGGTCGCGCAGGGCCGTCAGGTTGTAGACCTTGTTCCACTTGAGCATGAGCGTGCCGTACGCCAGCAGCTGCTCCGCCTGCTTATCGGACAAAGCGGTGCCCAGGGCTGCCGCGCCTTGGCGCAGCGTTTCGATGGGCGCGCTCATCGGGCGGGTTGCGATTCTGCGGTCGCTTCCGTGGCGGCGTCGCGGTTGAACGCCTTGTGGCCGCCCTTTCGCAGATGGATCATCAACAGGGAAATTGCGGCAGGCGTCACGCCCGAGATGCGCGAAGCCAAGCCCAGCGTTTCGGGCCGGTGCTTGTCGAGCTTCTGGCGAACCTCGAAGCTCAGAGCCTTGACCTGGCTGTAGTCGAAATCCGCCGGCAGCCGCAGGTTCTCGAAGTGCGCGGCGCGCTCTACTTCGTCGTGCTGCCGCTCGATGTAGCCGGAATACTTGGCCGAAATCTCGATCTGCTCGATCTCGGTTTCGCTGAGCGCCGAGGCTGCGCTGTACTTTCCACCGTCCAGCGACATCAGGGTTTGATAGCTCACATCGGGCCGGCGCAGCAGATCGGCCAAGTTGTATTCGTGCTCGATGGCCTTGCCCAACACGCGCTCCGACTCCGCCGCTGGCAGGTTGCGCGGGTTCACCCAAATCGATTTGAGCCGTTGTGTTTCACGTGAAACAGCATCGCGCTTCCGGCTGAAAGCATCCCATTGCTCGTCGCCCACCAACCCGAGCTTGCGCCCTGCTTCGGTCAGGCGCATGTCGGCGTTGTCTTCGCGCAGCTGCAGCCGGAACTCCGCTCGGCTGGTAAACATGCGGTACGGCTCGGTCACACCCTTGGTAATCAGGTCGTCAACCAGCACGCCCAGGTAGGCTTCATCGCGGCGCGGCAGCCAAGCGTCCTCACCCCGGCATTGAAGCGCAGCGTTGATGCCGGCAAACAAACCTTGGGCCGCGGCCTCTTCGTAGCCGGTGGTCCCGTTGATCTGGCCGGCAAAGAAGAGGCCCTTGATGGCCCGGGTCTCGAAGCTGCTCTTGAGCTCGCGCGGATCGAAGTAGTCGTACTCGATGGCATAGCCCGGCCGCAGGATATGGGCGTTCTCCAGGCCCGGCATCGAGCGAACGAGCTGGTACTGAATGTCGAACGGCAAGCTGGTCGAAATCCCGTTCGGGTAGTACTCGTTGGTCGTCAGGCCTTCGGGCTCGAGAAAGATCTGGTGGCTTTCCTTGTCGGCAAAGCGGTTGATCTTGTCTTCCACGCTCGGGCAGTAGCGCGGGCCGACGCCGTCGATCTTGCCCGTGAACATCGGGCTGCGGTCGAAGCCGGAGCGGATGATGTCGTGCGTGCGCTCGTTGGTGTGCGTGATCCAGCAGGCCATTTGCTGCGGGTGCATGTCGACCCTGCCCATGAAGCTGAACACCGGCATCGGCCCTGCCCCGCCCGGCATGCCGTCGCCCGGTTGTTCGGTGCACTTCGAAAAGTCGATGGTGCGGCCGTCGAGCCGCGGCGGCGTGCCGGTCTTGAGGCGGCCCTGGGGCAGCTTCAGTTCCTTGAGCCGCGCCGACAGGCTGATGGCCGGGGGTCGCCCGCGCGCCCGGCCTGGTAGTTGTCGAGGCCGACGTGAATGCGGCCGTCGAGAAAAGTCCCGGCGGTGAGCACCACGGTGCGTGCGCGAAATGCAATGCCCACCTGCGTGACCGCGCCCACCACCCGGTCGCCTTCCACCATCAGGTCGTCTACCGCTTGCTGAAACAGGCTCAGGTTCGGCTGGTTCTCCAGGCGGCGGCGAATCGCGGCCTTGTACAAGACACGGTCGGCCTGCGCGCGGGTCGCGCGAACGGCCGGGCCCTTGCTCGAATTGAGAATGCGAAACTGGATACCCGCCTCGTCGGTTGCAATGGCCATCGCGCCGCCCAGCGCATCGACCTCTTTCACCAGGTGCCCCTTGCCGATGCCGCCGATCGACGGATTGCAGCTCATCTGCCCCAGCGTCTCGATGTTGTGGGAGAGCAGCAGCGTCTTCGCGCCCATGCGGGCAGCAGCAAGCGCGGCTTCAGTGCCGGCATGGCCACCGCCAACGACGATGACATCGAATTCTTCGGGATACAGCATGAGAGAGGGGCGCACTGACGCGTGCGCTGCGCAAAGGGGGCACCAATTTTAATCGGGGGCCGCTTTGCGCCCGGAATGGGGGCAACGTGGTTAATTGCCCTAAAAACGCCCGGATATCGTTCCAGCAACCATTTGATTGCTATCTATTTGATAGCATCACAACAAGACTGCATCAGGCCTAATCGGCTGCGGCAGCCAGTTCCACGACAGGCACCGGCTTTTCGATGCCCACCAGAGCGCCCGTGGGCTCGGGCTCGGCTGGCGGCGCCACGCTCTCGTCCTGCAGTTCGCGAATCACCAGCGTCTTGCCCGTCATGGCCACCGCGCCGAATATCGTGCAAAAGGCCACGTCCTTGGCGTCGCGCCCCGTGCCCACCCGCACCAGCCGGTCGACCGGCGCCATGCGGGTCGGGTCGAACAGCACCCATCGTCCGCCAAGCCAGGCTTCGAAGACGGCGTGAAAATCCTGCGGCGGTTCGTCGAACCACACGTAGCCCACCACCAGCCGCGCCGGAATGTTCAACGCGCGGCAGAAGGTAATGCCCAGGTGCGCAAAGTCGCGGCAAACGCCGGCGCGTTCCACGAACACTTCGCGCGCCGTCGTTGTCGAGTCGCTGCTGCCCGGCTCGTAGGTGATGCTGTCGTGAATCCAGTCGACGATGGCCTGCACCCGGCCGATGCCCGGCGCGAGATCGCCAAAGAGCTGCTGCGCGCAGCGCGACATCAGGTCCGACTCGCAGTAACGCGACGGCATCATGTGGTGGAGTATTTCGTTCGGCACCTCGTTGACCGGCACCTCCTGCAGATCGAGCGGCACGTCGACCTGCCTGCGCTGCACGGTCGCCTTGTAGCGGATCTTCAGCGGGCCGGGCCGTGCATCGAAGCGCACGAAGCGGTTGCCGCTCGACTCGTCGCAATACACCTGCACTTCGGTCGGTGGCTCGATGGTCAGCGCTTCGCTGATCACGGCTTGCGAGCCCGCCTGCGCAGCCTCGATGTTGAGCTGCATGTGCGCGGGCGCGCTGACTTCGTAGCCGAGTTCCGCCTCGATGTGGGAGATGTGCATGCGCGCCTTGGATGGTTTGTTGTTGTCGATCGGGGTTCAGGCGCGCCGGCGGCGCGAGCGGTGCTCAGGAAGCTGCCAGTGCGTTTGCGTCACCAGCAGCACCCGCATCACGCGGTGGGCCGGGCTCTGCAGCAGTACGCCCAACGGACGCGCGCGCGGCCACCGCGGAACAAGGCCGTGCATCAATCGATTGCCTTTTTGACTGCCCCGATTCCCAGCGCCGCAAGAACCACGAAGATCACCGCCAGCACCAGGAACAGGCCGAACAGCAGCTTGGCAATACCGGCCGCGCCGGCAGCAACGCCGCCGAAGCCCAGGACACCGGCCACCAGCGAGATGACCGCAAAGATGATCGCGTACTTCAACATCTGAAACTCCTTGTGGTGGGCCACCCCACCGTTGCGGCGAGCTTAGAAAGGGCCCGCCGCCGCACCGATAGTCGGCGCGCGCGAGCAGCCGTAGGACAAAACGCGCACCGTGAAACCCGCTAGCATGCAGGCGGTCCAAAGATCTTTTCGCTATCCACATCCTTCGGAGATTCCTCGCATGAAGCTGTATTACTCGCCCGGCGCCTGCTCGCTCTCGCCCCACATCGCGCTGCACGAAGCCGGCCTCGCCTTCGAACCCGTGCTGGCCAGCACCAAGAGCCACAAGCTTCAGGACGGCACCGACTACTACGGCATCAACCCGCTCGGCTATGTGCCGCTGCTCGAGCTCGACGACGGCACGCGCCTGCGCGAAGGCCCGGCCATCGTCCAGTACATTGCCGATCTCGCGCCCACCAAGAACCTCGCGCCGGCCGCCGGCACGCTGCAGCGCTATCGCCTGCAAGAGTGGCTGACCTTCATCGGCACCGAAATGCACAAGGGCTACAGCCCGCTGTTCAACTCGGCCATGCCCGAAGAAGCCAAGACCATCTTCAAGGACAAACTCAAGTCGCGCTACCAGTGGCTCGACGGCCAGCTCGCCGACAAGCAGTACCTGATGGGCGACCACTTCAGCGTGGCCGACGGCTACCTGTTCACCGTGACCAACTGGGCCAAGCCCACCGGGGTGAACATTTCGGACTTCGCCAATGTGCAGGCATGGCACGCGCGTGTTGCTGCCCGCCCCGCCGTTCAGGAGGCGATGAAGGCCGAAGGCCTGCTGAAGTAAGAAGAAGCGCCCAGAACGCGCATGCAAGCGGTCCGCCCCTCTAGGGAAAACCCGGGCCGCTTCAGCCACAAGCCGCATGTTGCGGCTTTTTTTCGGGCCACGCTAGGGGTCGAATTCCAGACCTTGCAGCGAAGGACCCGAACGATGGCCGAAGCCCCTTCAGCCCCAAAACTGCGCGAGGAGGTGCGCGAGGAGATGCGCGGGCCCGTGATGTGGCTCACCATCGATCGCGAAGAGCGCCGCAACGCCATCAGCGCGGGCGTGCTCTCCGCAATGTCGAATGCACTGGCGCGCGCCAACCAGGACCGCGCGGTGCGCGCCGTCGTCATTACCGGCAGCGGCACGCGCGCCTTCTGCGCCGGCGCCGACCTGCAGAGCGGCACCTCCTTCAAGTTCGACTATGCGGAGCCTCACCAGGGCTTTGCGAACCTCTTTCGCCAGGCACGCCAATCGACTGTGCCCCTGATCGCGCGCGTCAACGGCGCCTGCATGGCGGGCGGCATGGGGATCATGGGCATGTGCGACATGGCCGTGGCCAGCAGCCAGGCCGTGTTCGGGCTTCCCGAGGTCAAGGTCGGCCTCTTTCCCGCGCAGGTGCTCAGCGTGCTCGGCAACCTGCTGCCGCGTCGCGTGCTGGCCGAGATGTGCATCACCGGCGAACCGATCACCGCCGCACAGGCGCTCGAGTACCGGCTGGTCAACCACGTGAGCGACGACCTCGATGCAACGGTCGACTGGCTGCTCGGCCGCCTGCTCGACAAGTCGCCCGCCGCCATGCGGCGCGGCCTGTACACCATGAAGAAAATCGAAGCGATGGCCTTCGAGGAATCGATGGCGTTCACCGAAAGCCAGATCGGCCTCTTTGCACTGACCGAAGACGCGGCGGAGGGCCAGCTCGCCTTTCGCGAAAAGCGCAAGCCGCAGTGGAGCGGCCGATGAACCGCGTCGTGCGCATCGGCGGTGCATCGGGCTTCTGGGGCGACAGCAGCGTGGGGGCGCCGCAGCTCGTGGCCAGCGGGCAAATCGACTACCTGGTGTTCGACTACCTGGCCGAGCTCACCATGTCGATCCTCGCGGGTGCGCGGCTCAAGAAACCGGAGCTCGGCTACGCCACCGACTTCGTCTCGGTTGCGATGAAGGCGGTGCTGAAGGACGTTGTGCAGCAAGGCATCCGCGTGGTGAGCAACGCGGGCGGCGTCAATCCGCAGGGCTGCGCCGATGCGCTTGCCGCGCTCGCCGCCGAGCAAGGCATTGCATTGAAGATCGCGGTGGTGAGCGGCGACGACGTCTCGCCGCTGCTGCCGCAGCTTCGGCAGCAGCAACCCGCGGTGCGCGAACTGCAAAGCGGCGCACCGCTGCCGGAGCGCGTGCTCACGGCCAATGCGTATCTGGGCGCAAGGCCCATCCAGGCGGCTCTGGACGCGGGCGCGCAGGTGGTCATCACCGGCCGGTGCGTCGACTCGGCCGTGACGCTCGGCGTGCTGATGCACGAGTTCGGCTGGCAGCCCGGCGACCACGACCTGCTCGCGGCCGGCAGCCTTGCCGGCCACATCATCGAATGCGGCTGCCAGGCCACGGGTGGCCTGCACACGGACTGGGACACCGTGCCCGACTGGCCGAACATCGGCTACCCGATCGTCGAGTGCCATGCCGACGGCCGCTTTGTCGTCACCAAGCCAGCGGGCACGGGCGGCAAGGTGACGCCGGCGGTGGTCGGCGAGCAGATGCTCTACGAGATCGGCGACCCCTCGGCCTACCTGCTGCCCGACGTGGTGGCGGACTTCACGCAGGTGCGCATCGAACAGGCGGGCGAACACCGCGTGCGCGTGCACGGCGCGCGCGGCCGCCCGCCCACTGCAAGCTACAAGGTGTGCGCCACCTATGTCGATGGATTCAAGGCCGCATCGCAACTCACCATCGTCGGCTTCGATGCGGTGGCCAAGGCGCAACGCACCGGCGAGGCGATCCTCGCGCGCACGAGCACGCTGTTTGCGCAGCATGGCTTCGGTCCCTACAGCGGCACGCAGCTCGAAGTGCTTGGCGCGGAGTCTTGCTACGGCCCGCACGCACGCGCGACGCAAACACGCGAGGCTGTGCTCCGGATCGCGGTCACGCACTCGCGCAAGGAAGCGCTGGAGCTCTTCGCGCGTGAGGTGGCTCCGGCCGGCACATCGTGGGCGCCGGGCACCACGGGCGCTGGCGGGGGCGCTCGCCGGTGTCGCCGTCCATTCGCCAGTACGCGTTCCTGCTCGACAAGTCGAAGGTGGAAGCGCGCGTGGAGATCGACGGACAGTGCATCGAAGTGCCGCGCGATGCGGGGCCGGCTGCCGGCGAAGAGACGTTCTCGCCAACGCCGCCGCCGCCGCCGAGCATTGCCGAACCGCAGGTTGCATCTTTCGACGACGATGCCGGCACCATCGAAGTCCCGCTCATCCGCCTCGCCTGGGCGCGCAGCGGCGACAAGGGCGACACCTCGAACATCGGCGTCATCGCGCGCCACCCTGCCCTGTTGCCGCTGCTGCGCGAGCAACTGACCGAAGCGCGCGTGGCCGAATGGCTCGCGCACCTGGTCAAGGGACCTGTCACGCGCTACGAAGTGCCAGGCATCGGCGCCTTCAACTTCGTCTGCGAACAGGCGCTGGGCGGCGGGGGCATGGCATCGCTGCGCAACGATGCACTCGGCAAGGGCATGGGGCAGATCCTGCTCGCCATGCCGATGCGCGTGGGCGCCGAATGGCTCGCGCTGCTGGAGGCAAACGCCTCGGCAGACCACGCCGCGCCAGGCGCCTAGCAGCAAACGGGCAACCGTGCCGCAGCAGGGTTGGCCGCGCGGGCTTAGCCTCGCGGCCTCTGTCCCACTCTTTCCGGCCATCTCCGGTTCACGCAATGCCCTCTCTCTTCGACCCCGTAAAAGCCGGCGACCTGCAACTCGCCAATCGCATCGTGATGGCACCGCTCACGCGCAACCGTTCGCCGAATGCCATTCCGACCGAGATGGCCGCCACCTACTACGCGCAGCGCGCCTCGGCCGGCCTGCTCATCACCGAGGCCACCGCCATCAGCCACCAGGGCCAGGGCTATGCCGACGTGCCGGGCCTCTACGGCACCGAACAGCTCGACGGATGGAAGCGCGTGACCGACGCGGTGCACGCCAAGGGCGGCAAGATCGTGGTGCAGCTCTGGCATGTGGGCCGCGTGTCGCACACCGAACTGCAACCTGACGGCGGCAAGCCCGTCGCACCCTCGGCCATCACCGCCAAGACGAAGACCGTGCTCATCAAGGACGGCGTGCCGACCTTCGTCGAAACCTCCGAGCCGCGCGCGCTCGACGCCGAAGAGTTGCCCGGCATCGTTCACGCCTACGCCGCTGCCGCGCGCAACGCGGTGGAAACCGCCGGCTTCGACGGCGTGGAACTGCATGGCGCCAACGGCTACCTGCTCGACCAGTTCCTGAAAGACGGCAGCAACAAGCGCACCGACGACTACGGCGGCAGCATCGAGAACCGCGCCCGCCTGCTGCTCGAAGCCACGCGCGCCGTGGTCGATGCGGTCGGCGGCGGCAAGACCGGCATTCGCCTGTCGCCCGTCACGCCCGCCAACGACGTGCACGATTCCGATCCGCAGCCGCTCTTCACCTACGTGGTGAAGCAGCTGGCGCCGTTGGGCCTGGCATACATCCACGTCATCGAAGGCGCCACCGGCGGCCCGCGCGAAATCGAAGACCGCCCGTTCGACTACGAGGCACTCAAGGCCGCCTATCGCCAGGCCGGCGGCAAGGGCGCATGGATGGTCAACAACGGCTACGACAAGCCGCTGGCCGATGAAGCCGTCAAGGAAGGCGACGACCTCGTGGCCTTCGGCAAGCCCTTCATCGCCAACCCCGACCTGGTGCGCCGCCTGCGCGAGAACGCACCGCTCAATGAAGTGAACAAGGCCACGATGTACGGCGGCGGCGCCAAGGGCTACACGGACTATCCGACGCTGGCCTGATCCGCAAGGCGGCGCAAGGCCATGGCAAGATGCGGCGGCACATTGACCCGCCGCAGGAGAGAAACGCCATGGCCCGCATCGAACAGCGACTCGCAACCCTCGGCCTCGTGCTGCCGCCGCCGGTCTCGCCGCCGCCCGGCGTGGTGCTGCCCTTCAGCTTCGTGCGCATCGTCGGCCGCCGCGCGATCATCTCCGGCCACGGCCCGCTCAACCCCGACGGCACCATTGCGGCGCCGCTCGGCAAGCTGGGCCGCGAGCTGACCGTGGAACAAGGCTACGCATCGGCACGGCTGACTGCCCTGGCGATGCTGGGCAGCCTGCAGCGCGCACTCGGCGACCTGGACCGCATCACCGCGTGGACGCGCGTGTTCGGCATGGTGGCCTCGGCACCAGGCTTCGACAAGCAGCCCGCCGTCATCAACGGCTTCTCGGACCTCGTGCTCGAACTCTTCGGGCCCGACATCGGTGCGCATGCGCGCAGCGCCGTGGGCATGGCCGAGCTGCCATTCAATATTCCGGTGGAAATCGAAGGCGAAGTGGAGTTCGAGGCTTGAGCGCCATGCAACTCGGAAGACTGCATCACGTCGCCGTCATCTGCGGCGACTACGAAGTGTCCAAGCGCTTCTATACCGAAGTGCTGGGCCTGCGCGTGTTGGCCGAAAACTACCGCGCGGCGCGCAATTCGTACAAGCTCGATCTCGCACTACCCGACGGTTCGCAGATCGAGCTGTTCTCTTTCCGGGCGCACCGCAGCGCCCCACCCGGCCCGAAGCGAGAGGCTTGCGACACCTGGCTTTCGAAGTGCCTGACGTGCAGGCCGCGGCCGAAGCACTGGCCGCGCAAGGCGTTGCAGTGGAGCCATTGCGCATCGATGAATACACGGGCCGCCGCTTCACCTTCTTTGCGGACCCCGACGGCCTGCCGCTGGAGCTCTACGAGGCGGAGCCGGGCACACCGCCTGGCGCAGTGCCCTCGTAGTCGTCCTGCAGCGGACGGTGATGAATCTCCGCGAAGGTCACGCTCACCCGCAACCCCGAGGGCTCGGCCGCATCGAGCCGCAGCTCGGCGCCGAGCAGCTCCGCATAGCGCGCCACGATCGACAGGCCCAGCCCCGAGCCCTGCCCCAGCTTCTGGCCCGCCGGGCCTTGCGCCCAGCGCTGCATCAGGTCGCGCTGCGCCTCGAGCGGAATGCCGGGGCCGTCGTCGATCACGCTCAGGGTGCGGCCCGCCAGTTCGACGGTGATGGTGCGCCCGCCGTAGCGCAGCGCGTTGTCGATCAGGTTGTCGAGAATCCCCTCGACCAAGGCTTCGTTCGCGAGCACCGTCACACGCTCGTCGAGGCCTCGCGCGCCCAGGTCGACGCCGCGCGTGTCGGCGCGGGCCAGGTGTCGCAGCACGGTTTGTTCGGCGAGCACGTCGAGCTGCACCGGTTCTCGCGCAAGGCCGGTGCGTGCTTCGTCGGCCAGGGCCAGCGCCAGCAGCTGGTCGATGAGATGGCTTGCGCGGGCCTGCCGTTCAGCCACGCGCGCAAGCTGCTCGCGCCACACCTTGGAGTCATGCTGCGCAAGGCCGTATTCGGCCAGCGCGCGAATGCCGGCGAGGGGCGTGCGCAACTCGTGCGCCACATTGCCCACGAACTCGCGCTGCGCGCGCACGCTGTGGTTCAACCGCTCGAACAGCGCGTTGACCGCATTGCCCAGGCGCTGCACTTCGCGCGAGGTTTCGACCACCGCTACCGGTGAAAGGTCGTACACATCACGGCGGTCAAGCGCCTGCTGGAGTTCGCCGAGCGGACGCAGGTCGCGCCGGATGCCACGCCAGAGCCATACCGCAAGCAGCACCAGCAGCAGCGCCTGGGGCGTGAGCGCAAAACCGAGCAGCTGCCGCACCAGCGCCGCTCGGCTGAGCGTGGTCTGCGCAATGATCACGCGATACGGCATCAGCAGGCCGGGATCGGCGTCGTGATCGAGCACCACGGCGCGCAGCACCTTGCCGCCATGGTTCACGTCCGAGAAGCGATAGCGCGCGCCCTCCGGCGGCAGCGGCGCGTTCAAGCCCGCTTGGCCCGAGATCAATGTACCGTCCATCCGCTGCACCGCGAAATACACCTGGTCCACCTGGTCGAACAGCACCGTGGCCACTTCGCGCGGCGACAGCAGCAGCTCGATGCCCCGCTCGCCCGCCTGCACGTTGGCCGAGAGCGCATAGGCGTCGTCCAGCATGCTGCGGTCGAAGGCCTGCTCGGCAAAGTAGTTGGCGATGACCAGCGCAATCACCGCGCCCAGCATCCAGGTGAGCGCCAACGGCACCAGCACGTTGCGCAGCACGCGGCGCGTGAGCGAAGGCGCGGCCTTCTGCCGGCGCGGCGCGGCGGGTGCGGTGCGGCTCACACTTCGGCTTCGAGCAGGTAGCCGATGCCGCGCAGCGTGCGAATGCCCGCGCCCGAGCCGACCAGCTTCTTGCGCAGCCGCGAGATGAAGGCCTCCAGCGCGTTGTCGCCCAGCGATTCGTCGAAGCTCGAGAGCTTGTCGGACAGCGCCCGCTTGCTCACCGTACGGCCCGGCGGGCTCATCAGCTCCCACAGCACTTCGAACTCGCGCGCCGGCAGGTCGAGCGGCCCGTTCGCGGTCGAAAAGCGGCGCGCCTTGCGGTCGAGCTTGAGATGCCCCAGCAGCACGATGTCCTCGGTGCCCTTGGCGCGGCGCACGAGCGCGCGCAGGCGTGCCTCGACTTCCGCGAGATCGAAGGGCTTGCCCAGGTAGTCGTCGGCACCGGCATCGAGGCCCGCAATGCGTTCTTCGGTGCGGCCCCGCGCCGTGAGCACCAGCACCGGCGTGCGGTCGCCTCGCGCGCGTGCCTGGCGCAGGGCGGTCAAGCCGCTTGCCAAGCCGCTCGTGGGGCTTGCCGTGGCCGGCAGGTTCAGGTCGAGCAGCACCGCATCGAAGGGCTGCACGCGCCAGAGGTGGTCGGCGTCCTCGACATTGGCCGACACGTCGACCCGATGGCCGGCATCCGCAAGGCTGCGCAGCATCACGTCGCGCAGTACGGCATCGTCTTCGACAAGCAGGATTCGCATGGTGTGTGTAGTGGGTTGAGAAGCCTATTCTTGCGCGAAGGAGGGTCAGCGGCCCGTCAGTGCCCAGCGGCGATAAACGCGCCATGAGCATACGACAGCAACCCGCGGCGCGCCGCACGGCCATCGTGCTGCTGCATGGTTTATGCAGCACACCTGACGAGCTCCTGACCGTGCAATCGGCCCTGCGGGGCAGCGGGTATCCGGTGCATCCGATGCGCGTCGACGGCTACTCCTTCGATGCCGCCGCGCCGGTGCAGTGCGCCGCACCCTACGAGCGCTGGCTCGACGCCATCGAAGCGCAGGTCAAGATGCTGCGCGCGCAGCATGACCGTGTGCTGCTGGTCGGCATCTCGGCCGGTTCGTCGCTTGCGCTCGGCGCGGCCATCCGCTGCGGCAGCGATGTCGACGCGCTGGTGCTGATGTCGACTACGCTGCGCTTCGACGGCTGGGCCATTCCGCGCACGCACGTGCTGCTGCCGCTGGCGTTGTACACCCCGCTCGGCCGGCTCTGGCAGTACCGGGAGCGGCCGCCCTATGGCGTGAAGAACGAGCGCGTGCGCGCCTGGATCGAGCGCGAACTTCGCCAGCGCAAGGTATCGAGTGCCGGCAGCGCGCTGATCGGCGTCGGCCACTTGCGCGAGCACGACCGGCTGATCCGCCATGTGAAGCGCAACCTTCGCCGCGTGCAGTGCGCCAGCGTGCTCGCGCTGCATGCGCGGCAGGACGAAGTGGCCAGCGTGGCCAACCTCGACATCCTCGCGCGAGGCCTGCGCTGCAAGGCATTTCGCAGCGTGGTGCTGCCCGACAGCTATCACATGATCACGATCGACAACGACCGCCACCAGGTGGCGCGCGAAACAGTGGCCTTTGCCGATGCCGTGGCGCATGGCGCGTCGGGCACATCGGTTGCTTCCGCCGCCTCGTCCACCCGCAGCAACTTTTTCGCCTGAAAGAAACGTTTCATGTCCTCTTCCCTGTCTTCACTGATCTTCAACAACATCACGGCCATCCTTGTGAGCAAGTTCGAAGTCGAGCGAACGGCCATTGCGCCCGGCACGGCCTTGTCCGAGCTCGGCCTCGACTCGCTCGGGCTGATGGAATTCGTCTTCGCGGTAGAAGACGCTTTCCATCTGCGCCTTCCCGAAGACCGGCTCGACCCGCGAGAAGCGGGCATCACGCTCCAGAGCCTGTGCGAGGCGATCGAAGAGCAGATCAGGTGCGACGCCGAGTCGCCGGCGGCCGTGCTCGCGTGAGCAACGGCAAGTCCCGTTCGATCTCGCCGGCCGGTGCGCCGGTGTTCGTCACGGGCCTTGGCTTTGTCACACCACTCGGGCGCACGGTCGACGCCTTCGACGATGCGCTCTTCAATGCACGCTCGGCGGTGCGCGCACAAACGCTTTGCATCGAAGGTCTCGATCCGATGGAACTTGCCGTGGCCGCCTGCGAGTTCGACGCGGCCGACGTGCGAAGCAACTCGCGCCTGCCGCTCGACCGCGGCACTGCAATGGCGCTCGCGGCCGCGCACGACGCCGCTGCAAAGGCGGGGCTCGACGCCGGCAGCGTCGATCCCACGCGCCTCGGCATCTTCTGGGGCAGCGGCCTGGCCGGCGCAGGCACCTTCGACGACACCACGCAGGCGCTCTACGCCGAGCAGCGCCGCATGCGGCCCACGACGGTGCTCACCGTCATGCCCAACGCGGCGGTCGCGGAGCTCGCATTGCAGTTCGGCGCGCAAGGCAACGCCATTGCATACGCCTGCGCCTGCGCTTCTTCGGCGGTGGCCATTGGTGAAGCGATGCGCGCCATCCGCGGCGGCTGGATCGACGTGGCCATTGCAGGCGGACACGACGCGATGCTCACGCCGGGCGTGACGGCCAGCTGGCATGCGATGCGCGTGACCGCACCCTTGCCGCCCGGTGCGCCCGAAAGCGCCTGCAGGCCTTTTTCGGGCGACCGCGCGGGCTTTGCGCTGGGCGAGGGAGCCGCCGCGCTGGTGCTCGAATCGGAAGCGCACGCACTGGCACGCGGCGCGGCCGGCGACACAACGCCCGCGCTGACCGGCTATGCGACCAACTGCGATGCCACGCACATCACCAACCCCAACGCCGCAGGCCAGGTGCGCGCCATGCGGGCGGCATTGCACGACGCGGGAATCGACCCTTCGCAGATCGGCCACATCAATGCGCACGGCACCGCCACCCGGGCAGGCGACGCCGCGGAAGCCGCTTCCATCCGCGAAGTGTTCGGCAACGCCACGCCGGTGAGCGCCACCAAGGCCATCCACGGCCATGTGCTCGGCGGAGGCGGTGCCATCGAACTCGTGGCCGCATTGCGCGCCTTGTCGCGCGGCATGCTTCCACCCACTGCCAACCTGCGCGTGCCCGATGCGGCCTTCGATCTCGACCTGGTACGAGGCGAGGCGCGCGACGCCGGAAACCTGCGCCATGTACTTTCCAACTCGTTCGCGTTCGGCGGCACCAACGCCGTACTGATTGCTTCCCGCCGCGCGCATCGCTGAAGCGCCAGCCGTTTCAACGCGGCATGCGGGCCGGGGTCCGGACTCGGTATGCTGGCGGACTCATCCGCATCCGCAGGCAACCCGATCACCATGCGCAGGCTCGCAACACCTCACGATCTCGAAGCGGTCTTCACCATCTACATGCACGAGCGTGTCGTGCCTTTCCTCGGCTACGACCCGATGCCGCTCGATGAATTTCGTGGCATCTACAAAGAGCTGGTCGACAGCCGCAGCTTCTACATCTATGAACACGACGGACGCGTGGCGGGCTTCTACCGGGCGAGCCGCTATCCCGGTCGCGTGCGGCACGTGGCCTGCTTCGGTACGCTCGCGGTCGATCCGGCGCTGCACGGCAAGGGCATTGCCCAGGCGATGGTGAGCGATGCCATCGAGCACCTGAAGGCCGAAGGCGTGAAGCGCATAGAGCTTTATGTAGAAAGCGACAACGCACCGGGGCTGCGCTTCTACAAGAAGCTGGGCTTCGAATACGAAGGCACGCTGCGCAAGTTCTACAAGCGTGCCAACGAAGCCGACTACATCGACGACCAGCTGCTCGCGCTGCTGATCGACTGAAGCACCAGCAGCAAGCGCAAGCGCCGGCAAAGCCTCAAGGCCTCCAGCGCCGCAACAGCAGCGCGTTGGCCATCACGCTGACGCTCGACAGCGCCATGGCCGCGCCCGCCACCACGGGGCTCAGCAGCCCGAAGGCCGCGAGCGGAATGCCGGCCAGGTTGTAGGCAAAGGCCCAGAAAAGGTTCTGCCTGATCTTTGCCACCGTGCGTGCCGAAAGGTCGAGTGCCTGCGCTACCAGCGCCAGGTCGCCGCGCATCAGCGTGATGCCCGCGGCTTCCATGGCCACGTCGGTACCGCCGCCCGAAGGCGCCATTGCAATGCCCACATCGGCCGCGGCCAATGCGGGTGCGTCGTTGGCGCCATCGCCGACCATCGCGACCACATGGCCGTCGTTGCGCAGTGCACTGACCTGCGCCGCCTTGTCGGCCGGCAGAACGTCGGCACGCACATCCGCGGCGGCAATGCCCAGCCGCGCCGCCATGGCTTGCGCCGCACGCTCGTTGTCGCCCGAGATCATCACCACGCGCAGGCCCCGTGCACGCAATGTGCGAACCGCTTGCGCAGCCTCGGGCTTCGGCTCGTCGGCAAAGGCCAGCAGCGCCTGTACCTGCGCAGCGCCCGCCGCATCGAAGCGCAGCAGCGCCGACACGGTGGCACCCTGCGCATGCAGGCGCTCGACCGCCGCAGCGTCGGGAACAACGCCCAGTTCGGCACACCAGCGCAGGCTTGCAATGGCCCAGCTCTCGCCATTCACTTCACCGCGCACGCCGCGGCCCGGCATTGCCTGCATGGCGCCCAGGGCCGGCACCGGCAAGCCGCGCTGCGCCGCAGCCGCCGATACGGCACGCGCGAGCGGATGCTCGCTGCCACTTTGCAAACTCGCTGCCGTTGCCAGCAATCCGGCTTCGTCGCCAAGGTCTCCCGCGGGAATCAGCGCTGTCAGCACCGGGCGGCCCAGGGTCAGCGTGCCGGTCTTGTCGAAGGCCACGGTGTCGACCTTGTGGGCAAGTTCCAGCGCCCGCGCATCCTTGATGAGAATGCCGCGGCGCGCCGCCACACCGGTTCCGGCCATTACCGCGACAGGCGTCGCGAGGCCCAGCGCACAAGGACACGCGATAACCAGCACGGCCACCGCATGGATCATCGCAATCTCGATGCCGGCGCCCGCGAGCAGCCAGCCCACCAGCGTGGCGAGCGCAATCAACAGCACCACGGGCACGAACACCGCCGCGACCTGGTCCACCAGCCGCTGGATCGGCGCCTTCGCGGCCTGCGCGTCTTCAACCAGGCGGATGATGCGCGCCAGCACGCTTTCGGCACCCACCGCGCTCACTTCGACGACCATGCGGCCGTCGCCGTTGACGGCGCCGCCCGTCAGCGCATCGCCGGGACCCTTGGCCACCGGCAGCGGCTCGCCGGTGAGCATCGATTCATCGACTTCGGAGCGCCCTTCGATCACGCGCGCATCGGCCGGCACGCGTTCACCCGGCCGCACCGCAAGCCGGTCGCCCACCATCACTTCGGCCAGCGGCACATCGGTTTCACCACGCTGGCCGACGAGGTGCGCAATTTCGGGCCGCAGTTGCTGCAGCGCGCGAATGGCGGATGTGGCCTGCCGTTTGGCGCGCGCTTCCAGCCATTTTCCGAGCAGCACCAGCGTGATCACCACGGCCGACGCCTCGAAGTAGAGGTGAGGTACAGCGCCATGCCCCGCGTGCTCGCCCGTGGCCGCGCGCCACCAGAGCCAGAGCGACAGCCCGAAGGCCGCGCTGGTGCCGAGCGCCACCAGCAGGTCCATGTTGCCGGTGCGGGCCTTTGCGGCATGCCAGCCCGCGCGATAGAACCGAGCGCCAAGCCAGAACTGCACCGGCGCCGCCAGCAGCAACTGCACCCAGGGCGGAAGCATCCAGTCCTGGCCGAAGGGTTGCCCCAGCATAGGCGCCAGCAACGGTATCGAGAGCAAGAGGCCGATGCCCACAGGGCCGAAGCCGTGCCAGGGCGACACCGCCGCGGCTTCTTCGGCCGCATTGCCGGCCGCGCGTGGCTCGTAGCCCGCGGCGCGCACGGCGCGGCGCAGGCGCGCATCCATGTCTTCACCATCGGCCGCCACCACGCGGGCCGATTCGGTGGCCAGGTTCACGCTCACGTCCTGCACGCCGGGCACGCTCTTGAGCGCGCGCTCCACGCGCATCACGCACGATGCGCAGGTCATGCCGCCGACAGAAAGATCCAGGGTGCTCATGGGGTTCAAGGGGTAGTACTGCAGATTGTCCATGCACCGAAGGTAAAGCCTCACATCATGGCAAGGTCAAGCCGAAAGCACAGTGCCCCTGCGCTGGACATTGACATCGTGAGAGGGTTCAAACTGGCGGCTTCCTTGATTCAACTTCTCAACAGGAGCAACAAAGATGAGCCAGAAATTCCAGGTCTCGGGCATGAGCTGCGGCCATTGCGTGAGCGCGGTGCAGAACGCGGTGCAAACCATCGACCCCAAGGCGCAGGTGACGGTGGATCTTGAAACCGGCCACGTCGATGTGCTGAGCACGCAGCCGCGGCAGGACATTGTCGCCGCGATCGAGAACGCCGGGTACAAGGTGCAATGAGCAACAGCTTCGGAACCGTCTCCATCGGCGAGGCTGCAAGGCTTTCAGGTGTTTCCGCGCGCATGGTTCGGCACTACGAAGGCCTGGGCCTCCTGCCCGCCGTGCCGCGCACCGAAAGCGGCTACCGGCAGTACGGCGATGCCGACATCCACACGCTGCGCTTCATCAAGCGCTCGCGCGACCTTGGTTTTTCGATGGAAGAAATTGCCGAGCTCGTCGGGCTGTGGCACAACCGCCGGCGTACCAGCTCGAGCGTGAAGCGCGTGGCGCAAAAGCACCTGGACGAACTGGAGCAGCGCATTGCCGACATGCAATCGATGCGTAGCACGCTCGCGCACTTGGTGCATTGCTGCCATGGCGACGCGCGCCCCGACTGCCCCATCCTGGACGACTTGGCTAAATAGGCTCTCCCCCAGGCTTCGCGCACTTCGTGTCGCTGCGCCACCCCCTCGCCGGGGGCAACACCAGTGGCCCGGCAAAGCCGGTTCCACGGTGTTCCTGGAAAATACTCAGGCTCCTCTGACGAGCGACAGCACCTTGCCGGCGTCGAGCGTGCGGGCTTTTTCCTGGATGGCGGGCAGGTATTGGGTCTGCAGGCCCTTGCCTTCCTGCATCACGCCCGCGAAGGCGTCCTTCAGCATCTGCGTGGAGAGCGTGCGGCCGCCGGCGTAGTAGCGCTTGGCCACGTGCCCCAGCGCATAGGTCGATGCGAAGCTCATGCCCGAACTCACCGCCTGGTTGCCGAGGCCGCGCAGCATGCCGCCGCCCATCTTGCCGAGCAGGCCGCCGAGCAGCTTGCGCCCCGCCTGCTCCAGGTACTGCGAAGTCAGGCCCACGCCGACCGTCGCCAAGAAATCCTTGACGTGGCCGCTGTCGAGCTCGTAGCCATGAGCCTTGCCGATGCGGTAGACCAGTTTCATCTGCAGCGGAATGATCGCCATGGTCGAGAGCGTTTCCGGCAGCAGTTCGAGCGCGCCGTTGAGGATGGCCGCGTTGAGAATCGATTTGTCGAGCTCGGCGCTGTCGGGCAATTGCGCAGCCACGGCACCGGCCGTAGGCACGGGCGCTGCTGCCGCTGCGGCACTGGTGGCCGCCACCGGAACCGCGGCAATTTCTTCTGCCTGGCGCGAGAACTGGGCGGCCGAGGCATCCAGCCCGAGCGAGGTGCGCACGTCGGCCAGGAACATGCGCTCCGCTTCCGATTGCGTGCCGTCCGCATCGCACACGCACACCGCCATTTCATAGGCCAGCTGCTTCGATTCGGTGCTTTGCAGCTCGCCGGCCACCGAAGCCAGCGAGACGCGCTTCATCAGCACGTCCTGGTAGAGCGTGGGCAGGTTCACGCCATCCGCCTGCGAAAGGCCTTCGGCAATGCGCTTGATTTCCGCGCGTTCGCGCTCGTGCTTTTCGCCGTCGACAAAGGCAGCCAGGAGGCTGAGGGTCACGATGGCCTTGGTTTCGGTAGGTGTCACGTTGGAAATTCCGCTGGTTGAAAGACAAAGTTCGTTCGGCGCCGCGCGCGAAGGTTCCGCT
The DNA here is from genome assembly GCF_023195515.1 of Variovorax sp. S12S4. Taxonomy (NCBI): domain Bacteria; kingdom Pseudomonadati; phylum Pseudomonadota; class Betaproteobacteria; order Burkholderiales; family Comamonadaceae; genus Variovorax; species Variovorax sp. S12S4. The sequence continues at coordinate 1,725,916 of NZ_JALPKR020000002.1, read as the reverse complement.
GCGGTTCTCCCCACAAAGCTTGGGCAACTCTGTGGATAACACTCGCACTTCTTTGTAGGAGAAAGCTAAGTGTTTGATTTACAAGGCAAATCTACAGTCTGCCTAAATAAGCGGCAATGAATTTCTTGCGCCGGAAACCGCCTTTCGCAGAATTCCGGAACCCTGTCAAAGGACAACTCTGGGGAGAGTTCTGGCACAAGCAGGCGGTTATCCACAGGGCGGACGCGCCGGCCAATGTTGTTCCTTTTGGCGCGACAGCACGGAAGCGCGGCTGCGCACAGTGACAGAGGTATGACAAGTGACTGTCACACAAGGAAAAAAGCGGCATGTCCACAGACAGGTGCGACCCTTATCTACTACTACTAATTTGAATAAGAGAGATAAGAAGAAGATACAGAGCCAACGCCGCGCCGGAAAAAAAGACCTCGAAAGGCCGCGCCGTGTCCTCGGCGCCACGCCACAAAACCAGCCTCGCCGGGCGGCGCCCCCTCGCTAACATCCAGGGGATGAGTTTCAAACCCCGGATCCTGATCGCCGAAGACGAATCGGGCATTGCCGACACGCTGCAATACGTCCTGAAGAGCGATGGCTTCACGCCGGTCTGGTGCGCAACGGCCGAGGAAGCCATCGCGCAGTTCGCACAGGAGCCGCCGGCGCTGGCCATACTGGACGTCGGCCTGCCCGACCTCAACGGATTCGAGCTCTTCAAGCGCCTGCGCGCGCTGAACCAGTCGCAGGGCGGCGCCGAGGTGCCGATGCTGTTTCTCACCGCAAGAAGCGACGAAATCGACCGTGTGGTCGGGCTGGAGCTCGGTGCCGACGACTACATTGCCAAGCCGTTTTCGCCGCGTGAACTGGTGGCGCGGGTGCGCACCATCCTGCGGCGCAGCGCGCGAGCGGCCCCTGGAGGCCCCGCGGCAGCAAACAACGGGGGTCCCCCTCAAATTCCGGGCGCGGCAGCTCCTGCGAGCTCCCAGCCACCCGCAACGCCGTTTGCGCTGGACAACGAGCGCATGCAGATCCGCTACTACGGACGGCTGCTCGAGCTCTCGCGCTACGAATACGGCCTGCTTCGGCTCCTGGTGCAGCGGCCGGGCCGTGTTTTCACGCGCGATGAGTTGCTGCAACTGGTCTGGGACGATGCGAGCGACAGCTTCGACCGCACGGTCGACGCGCATGTGAAAACGCTGCGCGCCAAGCTCAAGGCGGTGGCGCCCGATGTGGAGCCGATCCGCACGCTGCGCGGCACCGGCTACGCGTTGAACGAAGAATTGCCCCGGACGCCGTGAGCCGGCGCACGCGAATATTCATCGGCATCCTGCTGATCTACACGGCGGGCATCGCGTTCCTGCTCTACCGCGTGGTGTCCGACATCGACCCGCGCTACCGCGAATCGGCCGAGGAATCGCTGGTCGAGACCTCGCAGCTGATTGCCAGCCTGGTCGAGCAGGACGTGATTGCGGGCGCCATCAACACGGCGCGGCTCGAACCCCTGTTTCGCACGGTGTATGCGCGCGAGTTTTCGGCCCAGATCTACAACCTGCACAAGAACCGCGTCGAACTGCGCGTGTACGTGACCGACCGCAGCGGCCGTGTGATGTTCGATTCGCTCGGCAGGCACCTGGGTGCCGACTACTCGCAGTGGAGCGACGTGAACCGCACGCTCGCGGGGCTGTACGGCGCGCGCACCTCGCGCGACGTCGACGGCGACCCGCGCACGTCGGTGATGTACGTGGGCGCGCCGATCCGCTGGAACAACGAAATCGTCGGCATGGTCAGCGTCGGCAAGCCGGTGCAGAGCTTCGGCCAGTTCGTGGAAGACGCGCGCGCCCGCACGCTGTGGGTGGGCGTGGGTTCTGGCCTGGCGCTGCTGCTGCTGGCGGTGATCGTCTCGGTCTGGCTGGTACGGCCGTTCGGGTTGATATCGGACTACTGGACCTGGGTACGCGCCCAGAAAAAATTGAGCGTTTCGCGCATGGCGCGGCGCGCGGTCGATGCGGTGCGCACCGGCTTCAGCGAAATGCGCGATGCGCTCACGGGCCGCAACTACGTGGCCGACTACGTGCAGACCTTCACGCATGAAGTGAAGAGCCCGCTTTCGGCAATTCGCGGCGCGGCCGAGCTGCTGCAGGAGCCGTCGATGCCGCATGTGGAGCGTGAGCGCTTCCTGAAGAACATCGAACGTGAAACGCAGCGCATCCAGGAAATCGTCGACCGCATGATGGAGCTCACCGCGCTCGAAACGCGGCGCGGCCTCGACCGCACCGAGCCGGTGGCGCTGGCCGCGCTGATCGAGGACGTCGCCCTCAGCGCGCAGCCTGCCGCGGCCAAGCGCAACATCGGCGTGCGCGTGAACATCCGCACCGACGCCAGTACCGAGGGCGATCCGTTCCTGCTGCGCCGCGCCGTCAGCAACCTGCTGGACAACGCCATCGATTTTTCACCGCAGGGCAGCGAGGTGCTGCTCACGCTGGAGACCACCTCGAAGCTCGCGCGCGTGACCGTGCGCGACCGCGGACCAGGCATTCCGGACTACGCGCAGGAAAAGGTTTTCCAGAAGTTCTATTCGCTGGCGCGGCCGCACAGCCAGAAGAAAAGCACGGGCCTGGGCCTGGCCTTCGTGAAAGAGATTGCCGCGCTGCACCGCGGACGCATCGAGCTCGGCAATGCGGCACGCGGCGGCGCGGTGGCCACGCTCACCTTGCCGCTTTTGCCTTCATCGCACCACTCTTCGCATCACTGAAGGACCTTGGCAAGGCTCACCGGCCGATGAGCGTGCCGTAGGCCCGGCGCGTGGCCGGGCTCACTGCTTCCAGCAGTTGCTCGTACGAGGTCTTGTGCCGCGCCAGCATGCGCGCGGACGCGACGGTTTTCGACTTGCAGAACCAATGGCAGGTGTGCTGCATCAGGAACAGCTCGGCCGACATGGTGAAGGCCTTCGCCTTCGGTGTGCGGCCCGCTTCGTTGCGCATCACCTCCGAAATGCCGCGTGCATGGATCACGAGCGCCTCGCGCAGGTCGAAGGTGGCGGCCGGGAACAGCTTGTGAGCGAAGGGAATGGCGAAGGGCAGCTTGCTCACGCGTGCATCCGCCGCGTCGACCCGTGCGAAGGCTGCGGCAAAGCTGTCGAACTGGCCCGAGAGTTTTTCCTCGGTGGAATCGAGCAGGCTCCAGATCTGCTGGCGCCGTTCGGCGTCGTCTTCGCCCAGGCAACGCAGGTAACCCTCGGTGAGGGTTTCCATGAGCCTTTCGATCTGGTATCTGCCCAGATGGCTTCCGAGCAGCGCGATGCGCTGGCGCTGCTCGCGCGACCTGAGGATGTAGGCACCGATGACGAACAACGTCACCAGGGTAAGAATTTCCATGAGAGCGTGGGGAAGTTGGACCGAAAGGCAGCACCGAGTGTAGAGACCCGGAACCGCCCTCTCTTTTGCCCGCCCGTCCCGCGCTTGTGCTTACCGGAAGAATTCGAGAATGCGGTTGCGCTCTTCGGGCGGCGGCGGTGGGCCCAGCGGCACGCCCGAGAGTTCTTCGGCCGGCGGCGCCGGTGCCTCGGTGTTTTCGACGCCCAGGCTCGCCACGCCACGGCCCGGCGCGAAGTCGTCGAAGTACCACTCGCCGTCGATGTTGACGACACCCGCGGGCTCGGCAATCTTGCTCACCGGCACGCCCTTCAGCGCCGTCTGCATGTAGCCGATCCAGATCGGCAGGCTCAGGCTGCCGCCGGTTTCGCCGCGCACGCCCAGCTGGCGCGGCGTGTCGTAGCCGATCCATGCAATGCCCACCGTGGTGGGCTGGAAGCCCGCAAACCAGGTGTCGAACGAATCGTTGGTGGTACCCGTCTTGCCGAACAGGTCGTCGCGCTTGAGCGCCTGGTAGGCACGCGCGGCGGTGCCGCCCTTCACCACGCTTTGCAGCAGCGAATCCATGATGAAGGCATTGCGCTCGGGAATGGCGCGGCGGGTTTCGTCGAGCACCGGCGGTTCGGTTTCGAGCAGCACCTTGTCGCGCATGTCGGTCACGCGCGTGACCAGGTACGGATTGACGCGGTACCCGCCGTTGGCAAACACCGAATAGGCGGTGGCCATCTGCATCGGCGTGACCGATCCGGCGCCGAGCGCCATCGGCAGGTAGGCCGGGTGCTTGTCCTTGTCGAAGCCGAACTTGGTGATCCAGTCTTGTGCATACGGCGCGCCGATGGACTGCAGCAGGCGGATCGTCACGAGGTTCTTCGACTTCATCAGCGCGGTGCGCAGCGGCATCGGCCCTTCGAAGCCGCCGTCGAAGTTCTTCGGTTCCCAGGGCTGGCCGCCGGGGGTGCTCGGCTCGAAGTACAGCGGCGCATCGTTCACGATGGTGGCCGGCGTAAAGCCCTTCTCGAGCGCGGCCGAGTAGATGAACGGCAGAAGCTCGAACCCGGCTGGCGCCAGGCCTGCGTGACGTGGTTGAACTTGTTCTTGCCGAAGTCGAAGCCGCCCACCAGCGACTTGATGGCACCGGTGCGCGGGTCCATGGCGATGAACGCACCTTCGACCTCGGGCAGCTGGGTGATCTCCCAGGTGTTCTTGGGTGTCTTTGCCACGCGGATCACCGCGCCGCGGCGGATCTTGATGTTGGGTGGCGCCTTGGCGGCAAGGCCCGATTGCGCGGGCCGCAGGCCTTCGCCTGTGATCTGCACGGTTTCGCCGTTGGCGCGCACGGCCTTGATTTCCTTGGGGCCGGCCTCCAGCACCACTGCCGCCATCACGTCGCCGTTGTCGGGGTGCTCGGCCAGCGCGTCGTCCACTGCCTCGTCGGCTTCCTTGGCGTCGTCCGGCAGGTCGATGAAGCGCTCGGGCCCGCGGTAGGGCTGGCGCCGCTCGTAGTCCATGATGCCCTTGCGCAGCGACTTGTAGGCCGCCGCCTGGTCGGCCGCAACCAGCGACGTGTAGACCTTCATGCCGCTGGTGTAGATGCTGTCGCCGTACTGCGCGTACATCATCTGGCGAACTGTTTCGGCCACGTATTCGGCGTGCAGCCGGTTCGGATCGGCGGCATCGCGCAGGTGCAGTTCTTCCTTCTTGGCTTCGGCCGCCTGCTCGGCGGTAATGAAGCCGGTCTCCTGCATGCGGTCGATCACATAAAGCTGCCTCGCGCGGGCGCGCCGCGGGTTGGCCACCGGGTTGTTGGCGCCGGGCGCCTTCGGCAGGCCGGCCAGCATGGCGGCTTCGGCCGTGGTGATGTTCTGCAGCGGCTTGCCGAAATACGCCTCGGAGGCCGCCGCAAAGCCGTAGGCGCGGTTGCCCAGGTAGATCTGGTTCAGGTAGATCTCGAGAATCTGGTCCTTGGTGAGCTGCTGCTCGAGCCGCAGGGCCAGCAAGATCTCGTAGATCTTGCGGCTCAGCGTGCGCTCGGAGCTGAGGTACACATTGCGCGCCACCTGCATGGTGATGGTCGAGGCGCCCTGCTTGCGGCCACCCTTCAGGCTGGCCACCGCCGCGCGCGCAAAGCCCTTGTAGTCGACACCGCCGTGGTCGTAGAAGCGCGCGTCTTCCACGGCCAGCACGGCGTCCTTCATCACCTTGGGTATGTTGGCAAAGGGCGTGAGCGTGCGGCGCTCTTCGCCGAATTCGCCGATGAGCGTGCCTTCGACCGAATACACGCGCAAAGGCAGCTTGGGCCGGTAGTCGGCAAGCTCCGAGATGTCGGGCAGCCGGGGCGAGATGACGGCCACCGCCACGCCGGCGGCCACCAGCACAACCAGCGCGGCCGAGCCGCCGACGATGGCGCTCCACCGCGCAATGCGCCGCAGCCGCATCGAGCGTTCGGAGCGCGCCGGTTCGGTGGAAGGAGAGGAATCGTCCATGGAAGTCAGTAGTTGAGAAAAAACAGTCGGTAGCGTCAGTTACACGGACGGAGCCACTTCAGGTGAGACTGGCTCGGGTGCTCGGGGGTTCCCCACGGACAACGCGTACCAGTCGACCTTGCGCGTGGCGAGCATCAGCACCGTCAGCATGCCGAATGTCAGCAGGGCGCCGAGCAAAAGGGCATTGCTTTCCGATGCCAGCAGGCCGTAGAGCGCGCCATAGAGTACCGCGACATAGGCCCCGAAGCCCGCGCCGCGTTTCCAGCTTTGCAAAACCGCGCTGAAATAAATGCCGAGCAGCAGCACGCTTGCGCCGGCCGCGCTGGCATAGGCGAGCCAGAACGCCAGCTTCTCGGACAGCGCCAGCAGCAGCAGGAAGAACAGCGCAATCGAGAGGCCCACCAGTCCGTATTGCACCGGGTGCATGCGCTGCCTGCGGAACAGCTCGAACATGAAGGCGGCCATGATCACCAGCCCGATGAAGAGCGCACCGTACTTGCCGGCGCGCGTGCTCATCGAATACACATTGACGGGCTGTGCGAGCGACACATCGAAGGTTTGCAGCGGGCCGAGGTTGCGCGGTGGATGGCCGGCTGTCGCCGCGGGGGCCGCGGCAGTGGCGGTGGCAGCAGCGCTGCGATCGTCCCGATCCGACAGCCCGGCGCGCACCTGCTCGCGCGCCGAGGTCACCAGCGACGACACGCGCCAGTGCGCATCGAAACCCTGCGGCGTCACCTCGCGCTTCGAGGCGAGAAAACGGCCGCCGAAACTCGGGTGCGCCCATGGCGAGCTCAGGTGGGCGGTGGTCTCTTCGGCAATCGGCACCATCGAGAGCGTGTCTTGCCCGACCAGGCCGAGCTTCATTTCGAAAGGCAGCGGCGCCTTCGATTCCCATGCGGCAAGCGCGGCGCCGGTGAGCGGTGCGTGGACCCCGTCGGCCAGCCAGCTGCTGTCCGCCAGGCCGGGCACGCGCTGCCTGAAACGCAGGCCTTCGCCGTTCATCGCGATGGACGGTGAACCGTCGAGCCCGCGCAGATCGCTCACGTAGAAGACGACGAAAGGTGCCTTGAACTCGATGCGTGAATCGGCTTCGCTGTGCGCCACGGAATTGGGATTGAAGGCCGCAAAGCCGCCGCCGAGCGTGGCATTGAGCGTGTAGAACGGAATCTTGAAGATGCCGCGGTAGCGCTCTTGCGGCGTCATCGAACCTTCGATGTGCAGCTTGTCGGGAAACACCGCGTGGGCCATTTCCTTGCTGCGCGCCTCCTGGCCGATCACCTTGCCTTGCGCATCGCGCAGCGGCTCCATCCAGCGCTCCACATACGGCACCAGCAGCACCGGGCCCACCATGGTCTGCGCGCTTGCGTAGGTGGCGGCAAGCTCCGCGGCCGCCTCGCGCTGGCTGTGGCCGCGCTCGCGGTTGATCGAATTGATTTCGGCCAATGGAATGCACAGCAGGAGCGTGAGCAAGAGCAGGCCGGCCACCTTGACCAGCATGGAACTCTGCAAGGCCTTGAACAACTGGAACATGTTTTTTTCTCCTCTTCGATAACGAAGCGGCGATGCTCGCCGTGCAACCCGAAGGCTGTGTGAAGCGCGCCCGCCGGCTGACTTCACTCAGGCTTCACACAAGGCGGCAACCGGCTGCCGCACTTCAAGCAGCCTTCCAATTTCCTTCTCGCGCGGCGTCGACAGTTGCGGCTGTGCAAGTTCGCACGGACACCACTCCACATCGCCATGGACGCCCAAATCTCCACCCGCCCCGGCCGCTGGCTCTGGCTCGCCACCGTGAGCCTGGCCGCCGCTGGCTTCGTCGCGCTCAGCGTGCACCCGGTGCATGCCCAGGAAGCTCCCGGCCCGCGGCTGAAGACCGAGAGCCCGTATTTCTTCGTGAAGAGCGACGACCCCTCCGTCGACCGCCTGCCGCTCAAGGGCACCGAGGTGTCGGTAAAGATCTCGGGCGTCATTGCCGACGTGACCGTGACGCAGACCTACCGCAACGAAGGCCAGCGCGCCATCGAAGCCAAGTATGTTTTTCCGGGCTCGACCAAGGCCGCCGTAAGCGGCCTCAACGTGCGCCTGGCCGACCGGCTCATCACTGCGCAGATCCGCGAGAAGCAGCAGGCGCAGATCGAATACGACACCGCCAAGAAGGAAGGCAAGACCGCCGCGCTGCTCGAGCAGCACCTGCCCAACGTGTTCCAGATGAACGTTGCCAACATCCTGCCGGGTGACGACGTGAAGGTGGAACTGCGCTACACCGAACTGCTGGTGCCACGGTCGGGCAACTACGCCTTCGTGTTTCCCACCGTGGTGGGCCCGCGCTACAACAGTCCGCAGTCGGAGAACGCGCAGGCCCAATGGGTGGCGCAGCCCACGCTGCGTGCGGGCGTGGCGCCCAGCACCCGCTTCACGCTCAAGGCCAGCATCGACACGCCGATGGGCCTGAAGGAAGTGCGCTCGTCGTCGCACACCATCGAGGTGAAGAAGAGCGATGAAGACCGGCACGCCGAGGTGGCACTTGCGGCCGATGGCCGGCCCGCAGACAACCGCGACTTCGTGCTCGACTACCGGCTTGCGGGCGAAAGGATCGAGTCGGGGCTGATGCTCTACAAGGGCCAGGGGCAGAACGCCGATGGAAGCGCGGAAAACTTCTTCCTTGCGATGGTCGAGCCGCCGAAGGCGGTGGCCGCCAGCGCCATTTCGCCGCGCGACTACATCTTCGTGGTCGACATCTCGGGTTCGATGCACGGCTTTCCGCTGGACACCGCCAAGACCGTGCTCGAGCGGCTGATCGGCGGACTGCGCCCGAGCGACACCTTCAACGTGCTGCTGTTCTCGGGCAGCAACAAGATGCTCTCGCCCAAGTCGGTGCCGGCCACGCGCGCCAACATCGAACAGGCGCTGGCCACCATCCAGAACTACAGCGGCAGCGGCAGCACCGAACTGATTCCGGCGCTCAAGCGTGTGTATGCCGAACCGAAGGAAGAGAACGTGTCGCGCACCGTGGTGCTGGTGACGGACGGCTACGTGACCGTGGAGCGCGAGGCCTTCGAGCTGGTGCGCAAGAACCTTTCGAAGGCCAACGTGTTCGCCTTCGGCATCGGTTCGTCGGTGAACCGCAGCCTGATGGAAGGCATTGCGCGTGCCGGCATGGGCGAGCCCTTCATCATCACCGACCCGATCCAGGCGCCGGAGCAGGCCGCGCGTTTCCGCCGCATGGTGGAGTCGCCGGTGCTCACCAATGTGAAGGTGACTTTCGGCGGCCTGGACGTGTACGACGTGGAGCCGCAAGCGCTGCCCGACGTACTGGGCGAACGCCCGGTGATCGTGTTCGGCAAGTGGCGCGCCGATGCCGAGGGCAAGGCCCGTGGCCGCGTGATCGTCGAAGGCCAGGGCGCCAATGGCCCATACCGCCAGGAACTGCGCATCGACCCGCAGATGCGCCAGGACACGGCCGCGCTGCGCACGCTGTGGGCGCGCCACCGCATCCAGAGCCTGAGCGACCAGGAAACCCTGGAGGGCGGCGCTGCCTTCAAGGAGCGCATCACCGAGTTGGGCCTGAAGTACAGCCTGCTGACGCAGTACACCAGCTTCATTGCGGTCGACAAGGTGGTGCGCAACGTTGCGCCGCAGAACAGCGTGGACGTGAACCAGCCGCTGCCCCTGCCCCAGGGCGTGAGCGAACTTGCACTCGGCGCCGAAGTGCCGAGCACGCCCGAACCCGAAACCCTGGGCGCCATTGCCGTGGTGCTGTCGATGCTTGCCATGCTGCGCCGCCGTGCGCGCCGCAACGATCCGCGCCGCTTCACGGCCTGAGCGCGGCAGAAAGGGAAAAAACAAATGTCATTGGCCGCACTTGCCCACCGCCATCCGCGCATCGTGGATTGGGGCATTCACATCGACCGGGCACCGGCCGCCTTCTGGCTGGCGCTGCAATTCGCGGCGCTCGCGCCGACCTGGGCCTGGATGGTCCGGCGCATGCGCGACGGCTCCGACGATCCGCTGGGCCTGCTGGCATTGGCCGCCTTGGCGGCGCTGGCATGGCAGCGGCGGCGCGAACTGCGCGCGGCGCCGCGGCTGGGCTGGCTGGCCCTGGCGGGCGCCGGCACCTTGCTGGCCACGCTGCTGCGCACCGGCGCCGGCGCCCTGCCCGCCTTGCCGCCGCTCGCGGCAAGCCTGATGGCGGTGCTGGCGCTGGCGTGCGGGCTGCTGGCCTTCCTGCCGCGGCGCGTGGCCGCGCTGCCGGTCGTCGGTCTTGCGGTGCTGGCCTTGCCGCTTTTGTCATCGCTGCAGTTCTATGCCGGCTATCCGCTGCGCGTGGTCACGGCCGAGGCGAGCCGCTGGCTGCTGGCCCCCGGCTTCAGCGTGGCGCGCGAAGGCAGCAGCCTCGTGGTCGACGGGCGGCTGGTCATCGTCGATGCGCCGTGCTCCGGCGTGCAGATGGTGTGGCTCGGCTACTTCACGGCCTGCGCCGTTGCGCTCTGGGCGCGGCAGAGCGACCGCGGCTTTTTGCGCCGGCTGCCGATGGTCGGCTTGCTCGTGCTGGGCGGCAACATCCTGCGCAACAGCGTGCTGATTGCCTTCGAGGGCGCGGGGCAGCCGCTGGCGCCCTGGGCGCACAACACGCTCGGCCTGGTGGTGCTGGCGGCCGTGTGCGGCGGCATTGCCCGCCTGATGGTGCCGGAACGCACTTCTGCCGGACTTGCCGACCAGCCGATTCCCGGAATGATCACCACGCAGGGAGGCCGCCATGTCGATACGGTTCCTTGAAAGCTTTTTCGCTAATCACTTCATCAACCGCATCGGCCACAAGACGGCCTTTGCACTCGCGATGCTGCTGTGTCTGCTGTGGTCTACCGCCGCCGCGCTGCGCGCGCCGCAAGAACACGTGGCGGCCGCGGCATCGCATGAGTGGCCGCGCGAATGGGACGGCGTTCCGCTCCGGCCGATGGCGCTGGGCGACGTCGAGCAGCGCTTTGCGGACCGCTTTCCGGGCGCCATCGGCCGCATGACCGACGGCACGCAGATGATCGTGATGCGCGCGGTGAACACGCCGACGCGCATGCTTCATCCGGCCGCCGATTGCTACCGCGCGCTCGGCTATCGCATCGAACAGGCGCGCCTTGAACGCGATGCGCAGGAGCGCTTGTGGCGCTGTTTTGTTGCGCAAATGCACGGAGCGCAAAAGTTCCGCGTTTGCGAGCGCATCGTCGATGCCGAAGGCACGGCTTTCACCGACACTTCAGCTTGGTACTGGGCGGCCGCCAGCGGGCAGTCGACCGGTCCGTGGCAAGCCGTCACGGTGGCGAGACCCTTGTGAGAGTTGTGTGAACAAGACCCTGAGATCTGCGATTTACGGGCTGTTGGCCCTTGTAGTCACTGCAGCGATAGCTATCTTCCTGATAGTGAAGTTCGCCCTCGCGCCCGCACCGGGCGAATGGCGCGGCACGGTCAAGGCCGGTCCGCTGAGTTTCGAAGTCGGCATGCCCACGGCAGTGCGCCTGGCCACTTCTCCATGGCTTGCGCCGCACCTGGACGGTCACGCGCTCGACACTCGCTTCGGCACCGTGCATTTCGCCTGGAAGAACGAGGCCGGCGCGCTCGAATTGCGCTGCGCGCCCTGCACGGTCGAGGTTCCGGCGCTCGGCACGCAGCCGATACGGGTCGAAGGCCTGCTTGCCACCGTCAAGCGTGACGGCAACACCCTGACGGGCATGCTGGAGGCCACACCCCGCAGCGCCGAGGCGTCGGCCGTGATCCACGGCCAGTGGGAAGGCCGTCTCACGCCCAAGAACCTTCTGCTCAGCGCCGACATCAAGGATGCACCCATTGCGCGCTGGTACGCGGTGCTTGCGCCCAACCTGCCCGAACTGCAGCGTGCGCGCATCGGCGGCACGCTGGCGCTGCGCGGGCAGGTCGCGCTGCCTGAGGGCACGTTCGCGGTGGTTCCTGTCGTCAGCCAGTTCACCGTCGAAGGGCTGGGGACCGAAGCCATGCTTGGCGCGCGCACCGGTTGCGGCGCGCCGTCGAAGCTGGCCAACGACAGCTGGCTGGCGCGCGCGGTCATCGCGGCCGAAGACCAGCGTTTTTTCAGCCATGCCGGCTACGACCTGGCGGAAATCGTTGCGTCGCTCGACAACAACCAGAAAGACGGCCAAACGAAGCGCGGCGGCAGCACGCTCACGCAGCAACTGGCCAAGCTGCTGGTGACGGGCAGCGACCGCACGGCGGAACGCAAGCTGCGCGAACTGCTCTATGCGGTCGAAATGGAACAGACGCTCGGCAAGGCGCGCATCCTGCAGCTCTACCTTGATAACGCGCCCTGGGGCGGCAACCTGTGCGGCGCCGAAGCCGCGGCGCGCCGCTACTTCAAGCGCCCGGCACGCAACCTGGAGCCTGCGCAGGCCGTGTGGCTTGCGGCCATGCTGCACAAGCCGCATGCGGTGCTCGAACAATGGCGGCGCGACGGCCGCATTGACCCGGATCGCACCAAGTGGGTGGCCGAGAGCGTGCGCGGCATCAGCCGCAACCAGCGCGAGACGCTGCTCAAGAGTGTGGCGGCCGCCAAATTCCCGGCGCCGGAGGCCGCGCCATGAATGACACCCGCGCGTTCGTGGAGAGCGGCGAGATCGAAGCCATCGAGCGCGCCACCGTCGCCGCTGTGTCGCCCCTTGCCGTCGAGGAGCTCGACGGCTGGCTGTTGCCCTTCGACGATGGCACCGTCAAGCGCGCGAGGTCGGCCGTTCCGCTGCACCGGGGGGCCGTGAGCGACAGCACGCTCGACCGCATCGAGGCCCGCTACGACAGCCACCAGTTCGTGCCCGCGTTCCGCCTGGCTGACACGGCCTGCTTCGACCCGCTGCGGGCCGAACTGGAGCAGCGGCACTACGTGGGCGATTCGCCCACCTGCGTGCAGATCGGCTCCGCAAGGCGCATGCGGCAGGTGGCGTCGGCCGATGCGGCGCTGGCCGACGTCGATGCCGCACCCGACGAGGCGTGGGCCACGCTGTTCCTCGGCGAAGGCTTCGATCCTGTAGACGGTGCGCACCGCGTGCGGGCGCTGTCCCGCGCCAAGGGCTCGCTGTATGCCAGCGTGCGCGAAGGGCGCCGCACCGTTGCGGCGGGCGCCATGGCCTTCAGCCACGGATGGGCGAGCGTGCACGGCATGCGCACCGAGCAGTCGCAGCGCGGCCGGGGCCTGGCCGGGCGCGTGCTGGCCGGGCTGGCGCAGGCCGCGCTCGAACGCGGGTTCGAGCGCGTGTTCCTGCAGGTCGATGCGCACAACATGCCGGCTCACGCGCTCTACCGGCGCGCCGGCTTTTCCACGCAGTGGCAGTACCGCTACTGGCAGCGGCAGCAGTGGCCGCGCTGATTTCGTAACCTGAAACCGGCACCCCCACGGGTGGCGCGGTCGGGTCGTTAGTGCCACCATGGCCGCATGAAGAACGCAAACCACCCGACCGATCCCGTGGCCACGCCGCGCGGCATCGACCACATCGTGGCCGGTGTTTCGACCAGCGATGGCGACGGCGTCAAACTCACCCGCGTGCTGCAGCAGCCGCTGCAGAAGCGGCTCGACCCCTACCTGATGCTCGACGCCTTCGGCAGCGACAACCCGGGCGACTACATCGGCGGCTTTCCCAACCATCCGCACCGGGGCTTCGAAACCGTGACCTACATGATTGCGGGCCGCATGCGCCACCGCGACAGCGCGGGCCATGAGGGGCTGCTGCAAAACGGCGGCGTGCAATGGATGACGGCCGGCCGCGGGCTGGTGCACAGCGAGCTGCCCGAGCAGGAAGAAGGCCTGATGGAAGGCTTTCAGCTCTGGCTCAACCTGCCCGCCAGGGACAAGATGCGCGAGCCCTGGTACCGCGACATCCAGAGCGAGGAAATCCCTGAATACACCACCGCCACGGGCGTTCACGTGCGCGTGATCGCGGGCGAAAGCCACGGCATCGAAGGCGCGGTGCGGCGCGAGCACACCGAGCCGCTGTACCTCGACCTCAGCCTGCCGCCCGGAGCCGAGTTTGCGCAGCCCTTGCCTAACGACCACAACGCACTGGTGTACGTGTACCGCGAGTCGGTGTGGATTGCGGGCAGCGAGGTGCCGACGCGCCGCATGGCCATTCTGGCGAACGACCCGGGCAGCGACGGCGTGGTGCTGCGCGCGGGTGCCACCAACCACAGCCCGGCGCGCGTGCTGCTGATTGCCGGCAAGCCGCTGAACGAGCCCATTGCCCAATACGGCCCCTTCGTGATGAACACGCAGGAGCAGGTGAAAGAGGCCGTGCACGATTTTCAGAACGGCAAATTCGGATGACGCTGTAGTCGAAGGCCTACCGAAAATCGGCACCGTCCGCAGGTCACAGGGGCGCGGGCTCGGCATAGATTGCGGTCATGCCCTCCAGCACGACCCCTCCGACAGCCGCGACCAAATCCCCCAGAGTCCGCAAGGGCCAGGCACCCGAGACACTGAAGCGGGAGCAGTTTCACGAGCGCTTCATGCAGCCTTTTCGCGACCCGGCCTTCGAAGCCGAGAAAGAAGCGTTGCAGCGCATCGAGCTCGTTGCGTGGGAGGCCTACCAGGAAGGCCGCAAGGCGCCCGTCACGCGCAAGGCCGGCGCGGGCTATGCCGACCCGGACTACGACCTCTCCGTCGACTGGCTCGAAGCCAAGGCGCGTATCGACGCGGCCCAAGCATCCTGGCGCAGTCCTCAGACGCGGTCGCGCGTGCTGCTGGTCAACGGCTCGCCGCGCAACGACGGCACCTGCCCTGGCGAAATTTCGAAGACGTGGCGGCTGGTGCAGCTCGCGCGCGAGGTGCTCGAGGGCTGCGGCATCGAGACCGACGTGCTCGACCTGAGCCTGCTCACCTCCGACTACGGGCGCCACATCCATCCGTGCAAAGGCTGCGTTTCCACCGCCATGCCGCTGTGCCACTGGCCCTGCAGCTGCTATCCCAACCACTCGATGCGCCAGACCGGCGACTGGATGAACGAGATCTACGAACGCTGGGTGGCCGCGCACGGGGTGATCGTGTTCACGCCCACGCACTGGTACCAGTCGGCCAGCCCGCTCAAGCTCATGATCGACCGGCTGGTGTGCGCCGACGGCGGCAACCCCGATCCCACCAGCACCCACGGCAAGAAGCCCGAAGAAGCCAAGGCCCTCGAGCTCGAGGGCTGGGGCTATCCCAAGCACCTCGAAGGCCGCGTCTACGGCGTGGTGGTGCATGGCGACGTGGCCGGCGTGGAGAGCGTGCGCCGCAACCTGTCGGACTGGCTCGACTGGATGGGCCTGATCGATGCCGGCTCGCAGGCCCGCTTCGACCGCTACATCGGCTACTACGAGCCCTATGCCACCAGCCACGACGCCCTGGACGCCGATGAGGACGTGCAGGAGGAGGTGCGCAACGTGGCGCGCGCCGTGGCGCTGGCGGTGGGCGAGATGCGCACCGGCAAGCTGCAGTCGCCCGACCGTGGATTGAAGCCCCCAAGGCCCAAATAAATCACGCCCGGAGCGGTGAGGTCCGTGCGGTTCATGATTCTTTACGCACGCTCACTTTCGGCTCACCTGGGAGATACAGAGGTCTTCCACACTTCGCTTCACCTGCTGCCCATTGGCGGCGGGCTTCTTCGAAAGGAAGCACTTCTCATGATCTCTCTTCGCCAACGCATCGTCTGGGCCAGCCTTCTCGGCTCGGCCGCCCTCGCCTCTTCGGGTGCCTTTGCACAGGCCCCGGCTGCGCCCGCGACCTCCGCCGCTCCGCCCGCCGCCGTTGCGCAAGCCGATGGCGCGGCACCCAAGGCACAGCACAAGCGCATGGACCCGGCCCAGCGCATGGAGCGCATGCAAGAGCACCGCGCCAAGCGCCTGGCCGCGCTGAAGGAAAAGCTCAAGCTGACTTCCGCACAGGAAAGCGCGTGGGCCAGCTTCACGACGGCCACCCAGCCGCCGGCCGGTGCCCGCCCGCAGCGCTTGGACCGCGCGGAATTTGCCAAGCTCACCACGCCCGAGCGGCTGGAGCGCATGCAGGCCCGCCAGGCCGAGCGCAGCGCAAGGTTCGCCAAGCGCGCCGAAGCCACCAAGACCTTCTATGCCGCGCTGACGCCCGAGCAGCAGAAGACCTTCGACGCGGAAACAGTGCATGCCGGCATGCACGGGCACCGCGGCCACCGTGGTCATCACGGCCATGGCGACGCCGGCCACACCGCGGCAGCCGCCAAGAGCTGAGCCCCGCATTCGTGACGGCGCCTGACAAGGCGCACGCATGAAAAAGCCCGCAATGCACTCGTGCATCGCGGGCCTTTTTTCGTACACGGACGCTTACTGCGGCGTGCCGGTCTTCTCGGTCGGGTTCGTCGGCACGTCGGGCCTTTCACCCTTCTGGCCGAACTGCGGCTTGGTCTTGCGGGCCTGCTGGCTGACCTCGGCGCGCGACATTGCGCCCGTGGGTTGCGGCATGGCATTGGGCTGCGCGTTCACAGTGGTGCTGGCTTCGCCCTTGGGCACCGGGTTGTTGACGTTGTTGCGGTTGTGGGCGCGGGCCTCGGCCTTCACCGCTTCGCGCGAATTGGGCATGCTCGCATCGGGCCGCTGCGGCGGGTTGGGCACGCCGGAGGGCGTTTGCGTGCTGGCCTGGCCGCCCACGGCCGGATCGGGCTGCGCGGGTATTGATGTGGCTTGCGCCATGGCGGCGCCGGTGGCGGCCATCAGGCCGGCCAGCACCGTGGCGTGAAAGACTGCGTGCTTCATGGTGTGTTCCTTTGCTTGTCTCTGCGGATGAATGAAGTGGAAAGGCGGGCCGTTTCCTGACCCTGAATTCACCGTAGGAGGCCCGCCATGGCCCCTGTGTCGGGGTGCGGCAGGCCTGCCTGTAGGAGCCGGCCCCCCTGTCGCGAAGGCCGGAGGCAAAGGTGGCAAGAAGGTGGCGCGTTCCTACAGGCGCGGGCGGCGCGGCAACGTACAACCGCAGGACAGATGTCTTCCTCCCCGATTCCACTCGCCGCCGCCGCGCCGACCTCGCTCAAGGTGATGACCGTGAACACCCACAAGGGCTTCACCGCACTCAACCGCAAGTTCATCCTTCCGGAACTGCGGGATGCGGTGCGCACGGTGGGCGCCGACGTGGTGTTTCTGCAGGAAGTGCTCGGCACCCATTCGCGCCACTCGCGCAAGGTGAACAACTGGCCCGAGGCGCCGCACTACGAATTCCTGGCCGACACCATGTGGCCGCAGTTCGCCTACGGGCGCAATGCCGTGTACCCGCGCGGGCACCACGGCAACGCGGTGCTGTCCAAGTTTCCGATCGTGCATTACCGCAACCACGACGTGTCGGTGGCCGGGCCTGAAAAGCGCGGCCTGCTGCATTGCGTTCTGCGCCTGCCCGGCCGGCCCATCGATGTGCATGCGATCTGCGCCCACCTGGGCCTGGCAGAGGCGCACCGGCAGCAGCAGCTGGAGCTGCTGTGCCACATCGTGCGCGACGAAGTGCCCGCCGATGCGCCGCTGATCGTCGCGGGCGACTTCAACGACTGGCGCGGGCGCGCCCACCAAGTGCTCGAAGAAGGCGCCGCACTGCGCGAGGTGTTCGTGAGTGCGAACGGCTCGGCCGCCAAGACTTTTCCTTCGCGCTTTCCGCTGCTGTCGCTCGACCGCATCTATGTGCGCAACGCGGGCGTCCATGCGCCGGTGGTGCTGCCGCGCAAGCCCTGGTCGCACCTGTCGGACCATGCGCCGCTGGTGGCGAACATCGACCTTTGAAGATGGTGGCCGACATGGACCAGAGAGCCCGCTGGGTCGGTGGCAACAGCATTTCATTGCTGGAGAACGGAGAGGAGTTCTTTCCGCGCGTGTTCGATGCCATTCACCAGGCCAGGCGCGAGGTGATCATCGAGACCTTCATCCTCTTCGAGGACAAGGTTGGCATGGCGCTGCATGCCGCCATGCGCGCGGCGGCCCAGCGCGGCGTGAAGGTCGATGTGCTGGTCGACGGTTTCGGCTCGCCGGATCTTTCGCGCGAGTTCATCGAAGGCCTGAGCTCGGTTGGCGTGAAGATGCGGGTGTTCGACCCGGGCAAGCGCATCCTGGGCCAGCGGCTGAACGTGTTTCGGCGCATGCACCGCAAGATCGTGGTGGTCGACGGTGAGCTCGCGTTCGTCGGCGGCATCAACTATTCGGCCGACCATCTGCTCGACTATGGGCCCAAGGCCAAGCAGGATTACGCGGTCGAACTCCGCGGGCCGATCGTGGCGCAGATCCACCAGTTCGTGCTGCGTGCGATTGCGCTCGGCGACAAGGGGCCGCGCTGGTTTCGCCGCCGGCTCAAGCAGGCGCCGCCGGTTGCGCGGGAGCACGTGGGCGAAGTGGAGGCGATGTTCGTCACGCGCGACAACCGCCGCCATACCAACGACATCGAGCGCCAGTACCTGGCCGCCATCCGCGCCGCGCGACGGCGCATCGTGATTGCCAACGCGTATTTCTTTCCGGGCTACAGGCTCATCAAGGAACTGCGACGCGCCGCGCGCCGCGGCGTGGATGTGCGGCTCATCCTGCAGGGCGAGCCCGACATGCCGATCGTCAAGACGGCCGCGAGCATGCTCTATCACCACCTGCTGCATTCGGGCGTGCGCATCTTCGAATACTGCGACCGTCCGCTGCACGCGAAGATTGCGCTGATCGACGACGACTGGAGCACGGTCGGCTCGAGCAACCTCGATCCGCTGAGCCTCTCGCTCAACCTGGAAGCCAACGTGATCGCGCGCGACAAGGCGTTCAACGACCTGCTGTGGCAGCGCATGGACACGCTCATGCGCGAGAGCTGCAAGCTGATTCGCGAAGACGACCTGGAGAGCGAATGGAGCGGCTGGCGGCTGGTGCGCAGCTTTTTCATCTTCCACTTCTTGCGCTGGTATCCCTCATGGCTGGGCTGGTTGCCGCGCCAGGTGCCGCGCCTCACGCTGGCCCAGGCCACCGATCTTGCCGAAAAGCGCGACCAGCGCGAGAAGACCGGCGACAACGGTGCCACCCAGACGACGGAAGCGGCATGAACTGCGCGGCGGCTTTCCCATGAGCACCATGAGCCTCGCGCACCGCCCCTGGTGGCCCTGGGTTCGCCGCATCGCGGTATGGGGCTTCTTCGGCCTCATTGCCTGGCTGCTGGTCAACCAGGCGCGGGCCATCGACTGGCAAGAAGTGTTCGACGCCATGCGCGCGCTGCCAGCGTCCACGCTGCTGCTGGCAGGCGCGCTGGCCGCCGGCAGTTTTGCGACCTACAGCACGTACGACCTGCTGGGCCGCTATCTCACGCGCCACCGGCTCCGCGCCGCGAGCGTGATGGGGGTGACCTTCATCAGCTATGCCTTCAACCTGAACCTGGGTTCGCTGGTGGGCGGGGTGGCGTTTCGCTACCGGCTCTATTCGCGCCTGGGCCTTTCCAACGACACCATCACGCGCGTGCTCGGCTTC
Source organism: Variovorax sp. S12S4 (assembly GCF_023195515.1). NCBI lineage: Bacteria > Pseudomonadati > Pseudomonadota > Betaproteobacteria > Burkholderiales > Comamonadaceae > Variovorax > Variovorax sp. S12S4. The sequence continues at coordinate 1,706,598 of NZ_JALPKR020000002.1, read as the reverse complement.
AGCATGCTGACCAACTGGCTCGGCTATCTGGTGGTGGCGGGCGCCGCCTTCTGCTTCTGGCCGATGGTGCTGCCGGACGAATGGAAGATCGACAACGGCGGCCTGCGCGTTCTTGGCGCGGTGCTGCTGCTGCTGGCGGCGGCGTATCTGGTGCTGTGCGCGGTGGCCAGCGGGCGCGTCTTTCGCATACGGCAATACCGCTTCAAGGTGCCGGCGCTGCGCATGGCGCTGCTCCAGCTGGCCATGTCGTGCCTGAACTGGTCGCTGATCGGCGGCGTGATCTGGGTGCTGCTGCAGGGCCAGGTGGCTTACCCCCAGGTGCTTGCGGTGCTGCTGGTGGCCGCGGTGGCGGGCGTGGTCACGCACGTGCCGGCGGGCCTTGGCGTGCTGGAAGCGGTGTTCATCGCCCTGCTCTCGCACCAGGTGCCGCAAGGGAAGCTGCTGGGCGTGCTGCTGGTGTACCGGGGGCTTTATTACCTCTTGCCGCTGGCCGTGGCCACGGTGGCCTACTTCGTGACCGAACTGCGCACCCGGCGCTTGCGCACGACCACGCGCTGAGCGTTCTTGTTCTTCTTCTAGAAGTGATAGGTGTAGCGCAGCCGGACAAAGTTTTCGCCCGGGTTCGGCTTCTTGATGCCTGCGTTCGAAAAGTGCTGCAGGCGCAGCGTGAGTTCGTGCCTGCCGTTCTCGCCGAAGCTGCGTCCCACGCCCAGCACCTCGGTGAACTGGAAGGCGGTGCTGAAGGTGCGGTCCGGCGTCTTGTAGAGGTGGTCCATGACCGTGCCGCCCACGCCGCCTTCGGCGAACCACGCTGAGCTGCCCCCGCCGAAGCGGTAGCGCCAGGTGTAGATGGCGCCGAGCTGCGTGTAGTTGCGCGAGCCGCTGCCGAGCGCCGGCGCATGCCACTGGCTGATGAACAGGTCCCAATAGGAGGTCAGCGCGCCTTCATGCACCGGCTGGCGCAACGACCAGGGCAGCGTGACGCCCACGGTGGCCGAGTTGGTGGCTCCTTTGTCGCCATGCGGCGCACGGCCGCCCTCGAAGTAGATGCCGCGTGCGCTGTCTTCGAACGCATGAGCCTCGGTGCCCAGCAGGCTGAGAATGCCTGCGAACACGGCAGCCCCGAGGGACGCGGACGGTGGTACTTTCATGATGTGGGTTTTGAAAGCAAATGATGGAAAGGAAGGAAATAATTACTTTCCGCTCCGTTCCGCGCCTTCGCCCGAGGCTATTGCCATGTCGAAAGGTAGGACTTCTTCAACATTCCTGCAGAGTTGAATTTGTTGCACTGCAGCAATTTGCACAGGCGCAGCCTATAGTGGTGTTCATTCATCCCCATAGATCGGCCCTCGCCCCATGTCGTCTCTTACCTCCGCCGCCCGTTTGGCCAGCCCGCTGATGCTGTGGGCCGACGTGGCCCTGAAAACCCAGGAAATGCTGCTGTCTTCCGGCTCGGTGATTCACATGCGCACCGAACGCATGGCCAAGGCGGGGCTCACGCCCAGCGCGGCGGACCTTGCCGAGTTCCAGCTCATGGGCGACGAAAAGCTCGCCGCCGCGGGCAAGGCGGGCGCCGCAATGGTCAGGCAGTGGCACAGCAGCCATGTGTCGCTCTCAAGCCGCGTGCTGCAGCAATGGTTTCTGAGCGCGGGAGCTTTTCTTTCGATGGCCGGCAGCATCACGCCCGCACAGGCGGCGGTGCGCGGCGACGCTTTCGTCAAGGCCTCGGCACGCGCGGCCAGCACGGCGGGCCAGCTCTCGGGTGCGGCGGTTCGCATCGCGCGCGAAGGGCTGAAGCCGATCCACGCAGCGGCCACGTCGAACGCCCGGCGCCTGGCCGAGCTGCGCGACTGACCGGCAAGAGCGTCAGCTGCGCGCCGGCACCAGCGTGACCAGCGTGATTTCGGAAGGCGCGCCAAAGCGCTTGGGCGGCCCCCAATAGCCGGTGCCGCGGCTCACGTAGATCCACATGTCGTGCAGCCTGTGCAAGCCGGCCGTGAATGGCTGCTGCATCGGCACGAACAGGTTCCACGGAAAGAACTGCCCGCCGTGCGTGTGGCCCGACAGCTGCAGCTGGTAGCCGGCCCGGGCCGCGAGCGGCGCGCTGCGCGGCTGGTGGGCAAGCAGCACGCGCGTGTGCACCAGCGGCGGCGCGTCGTACAGCGCAAGATGCGGATCGCTTTGATGCGCGGGATCGAAGTGGCCGGCGGTGAAGTCGGTCACGCCGGCCAGCACCAGCTGGCTCTCGAACAGTTCTTCGTCGTTCTGCGCGCCGCGCACATTGCGCGTCTGCAGCACCACGTGCTCGTTGAGCAGCACCTTCAGCCCGAGCCGGCGCAGCTCTTCGATCCATGCATGCGCGCCGGCGTAGTACTCGTGGTTGCCTGTCACCACGAAGGTACCGTGCCGCGCGCGCAATCCTGCAAGGGGCGCGATGTGATCGCGCAGCTCGGCCACCGTGCCGTCCACCAGGTCGCCGGTGATCGCGATGGCGTCGGCGCCGAGCCGGTTCACCGCATCGACGATGCGCTGGATGTAGTCGCTCCGGATCGTCGGCCCGACGTGGATGTCGCTGAGCTGCGCAATCGTGAAGCCTTCGAGCGCGGAAGGCAGCCCTTGAATGGGAACCTCGACGCGTTTGACGGCCGCAGTGCGGCGCGCGTTGAGAAAACCGACAAAAGAGGCCAGCGTGGCGACCACCAGCACGGCTATGGCGCTCCACGGCAGCACTGCGTTCCAGGAAACCTGCAGGCCCGCCAACGCGCCTGCCAGCCAGGTGAGCAGCAGGCCTGCATCGCGCACCAGCGTCAGCACGAACATCGAGGAGAACCAGCCCATGCTGATCAGTCCGGTCCATTTGAGCGCGTCCTTCAGGGAGGCGTTGCGCTCGGAGCGGCGCGAGATGAACGGCAGTGGAATCGTGAAGGCCGAAACGGCAAGCGCCACGAGCGCCAGCGGCCAGGCCGGGGTGAGCATGGCCAGCGCGGGCACCAGGCGCAGCGCAATGTAGACATGCAGGAGCGCGGTCAGAACGCTCAGGGGACGTATCGGCATGGGGGCAATGGGAACGGGCACTGCCCGGGAGGCAACATCTGCAAGGCGCATGCCGTGCATTCAAGACGCCGGCTGGCCCGCAGCGCGCTATTTTTTCTATAGCGTGCTTCACCCGGATAGCAGGCGTTGCGCACGATACCGGCGCCGGAATGCATGCGCCGGCGGCGGGCTTGAGAACCCGCCTCGCGTTCTACTGCACCGTGCGTGTGCCGGCGGATGCCATGTCGGTGCCCGCCGGCCAGACAAATGCCACCTTGGCGGGCGCACCCGGCAAGACGTGCAGCGTTTGCTTGAGCGTGTTTCCAAGCAAGCGAGCCTCCACTTCGTAGGTGCCGGGGTCGAGCCGCGCCACCATGAACGGGCCGCCCGACACCACGTTGTCGATCAGCGCCGTACCCCGGTTGTCGCGCACCGTGACGTGAACGTCGGCCGCGAACTCGGCGCCCTTGTGGTCCTTGATGGCGAATTCGAAAGTGGCCGGCCAGCGCGGCGCCACGGTTTCCATCAGCTTGGCTTCGTCGCTGCCGATGCCGCCGCTCATGTATTCGATGCCGTGCGTCATGTAGATCGGCGGGTTGACCGCCGCATGCGCCGTCGAAAGCGCCGCGAGAAGAACGGCGCCGCACAGCGCGGCGGCCGCAACGGGCCGCATGCGAGATGAAATCAGGGTGCTCATGGTCTGAATCCTTTCTTCCTTGTCTGCGTGGCGGAAGGCCACGGCGCCACTGTGCGGCGCACGGCTTAGACAAGGCTTAACAGGAAGGACCGGCGTCTGCCGGACCGAGGCCGGGGAGAAAACCCCCCTAGCGGGCGGCGGAGGTCTGCGCGAGCGCCTGCGTTTGCGGCGCGGGCGGCAGCACCGAGGCCATGTCGAAATTCGAAGGCCACATGAAGACCGCGCGGGACGGCACGCCGGCAATCACGGTGAGCGTCTGCGTGATCGTCAGGCCGCCGAGCGTCACGTTCACGTCGTATGCGCCGGGATCGAGCCGGGCCAGCATGTAGGGGCCGTTCGACTGCGCCTCCATCACGGGGCGGCCCGTGTACTTTTCGCGCACCTGAACCGCGGCCCGCACCGGGAAATTGCTCTTTTGCGTGCTGTCGTTGATGCCGAACTCGATGGTCGCCGCCCACCGCGGCGACACCATCTGCATGAACGACGCCTCGGCCTTGCTCGTGCCCCCGCACATGTATTCGACGCCTTGCGCCATCTGTATGGGCGGGTTCGAGAACGCATGGGCCGATGTGGCCATGGCCCCCAAGAATGCTGCTGTGCCGCCCAGTACCAACGCAGCCATCGGCTGCCGGAGACGCAAAAGGTTCATTGCTTCGATGTCCTCGATCATGGGTGACGTGAATCCGTCGAGGATTTTGCTTAGCAAGAGTCGGGCTAGATATAGCGTTTACGAGGAACGATCCTCGCGAAAGTATTGAACGCTATTGTTTTAATAGCTCGTGACGCCTGTATGACGGGCCGTGCGGCCGCTTTTGGTCTTCCTCTATGTGAAAACCCTGACAAACAACGCCGTACGCCCGATTCGGCGCGTTGCACGTGACCCGCGCCTACACCGGTGCATCGCCTCGCTTGATATGAAGAAGTTCGTACAGAAAAGGAGCTTCCAATGAACATCGGATCCAAGATCGAGGCAGTCAAGAAGATGGATGCGCAGCGGCCGGACTTCCCGGGCGAGCACCTCGCGGTTCTAGGCGCGGGCGTCCTGCTGCTGCTGACCGCCGGACGCAGCCGGTCGCTCGTGCGCCGGGTGCTGGCGGGTGCCGCGGGCGGTGCCCTGGTTGGCCGAGCTGCCAGTGGTACCGGCGGGCTGGCTCGGGTCGCGCGCTTGATGCAAGGCGGCTGGGGTGTGCGCCGGCCAATGCGCATGCCGTAAAGGACAAGCGCCGGCGGATTGCCGGCGCAATCCGCTGTGGGTGAAAGGGAAGGCAGCCCCGGAAACCCGAACGGTAAATTATTGAAGCCGAGACATTGAATTTAGTTCAATGTTAAACATGTGCCTGAACTAAAAATCACGGCGAATTTCGGTATTTCAATCTGATCGGCATCGTGAACGATCTCTCGAAATCGATTCAAAAAAACCACCTGAAGAGCAAGCCCGCGCCGGCAGTGCCCAAGCGAATCTAGACTCGCTCGAGCGTCAAATTCAATACGCCCTTCGCGCCGCTTTTGTAGCTTTCTGAGACAGTTCAGAGCCGGCCACAATCCCGTTTGTCGGCTGCGCTCGGTGGGAGACTTTTCTGGTGAGAATCAGCCGACGTACGTTCAATGCAGCGGGATCCATTTTTTCAATTTTGAGCGCCGCAGGTTGTGGCGGAGGCGGTAGTGGAGGTGGGGGTGGAAGTGGCAATGGCGCCTGGCCCGCCGCACCGTCATTCGCCTCTGGCGCCGAGACCTCGGGGCTCGTTTCCGTCAACGGAAAAAACCTTTACCACGAGAGCGTGGGAAAGGGAATTCCGGTTGTCTTTCTGCACGGCGGTCTGGGGTTGAGTCATGAGTACTTTCGCCCTTTCATCGATCCACTTGCCGACAATGCCCGGCTCATCTGCTATGACCAACTGGGGCAGGGCAAATCGGATCGGCCCACCAGCTATGACGAGCTGAGTTTCGAGCGCCTGAGTTCCGATTGCGATGCATTGACCCGAGCGGTTGGCATCGAAAAATTCGTTCTTGTTGGTCATTCCTACGGCGGATTTATCGCACTCGACTTTGCGCTCCGTTTTCCCCACCGCCTGGCAGGCCTGGTGCTGTCATGCACCGCGCCGGATACCGCTTCTTTCCAGCGCAATCCATTGGGCGGAACGCCTGCTCAGCAGGCAGCGCTAGGTCAATTGCTGCTGGCTCCGGCCAGCAGTGATGAGGACCTTCGTAAAAAATGGACAGAGGTAGCGCCTTTGTATTACAAAAATGCGAACCCGCCCGCCGGGGTTATTGCAGATGTCGACCAAAGGACGATCTACTCCGCCGGGGCATTCAATCGTGGCAATCAGCTCCTGGCCAGCTACAACCTTGTTTCGCGCCTGCCGTCGATCAATGTACCTACCGCCGTCCACTACGGCGCTGGCGATATCTGGCGTTTTGGCGACGATGAGAAGCTGGCAAAGAATATCCCGGGAGCGACCCTGAAGTACTTCGCCAACAGCGGGCATTGGCCGTTTCAGGAAGAGCCCGCGGAGTTCATTCGCTATATGAGAAGTTTTATTGCTAGCCTGCCGGGCTGAGCGGCAGAACAATTCTGAACCCGCGAAAGGTAGTCGTGGCTTTAAACTTCTTTGTTAACAATTCAAAGGCTCGCTGAAATTGTTAACAAAGTTGTACGGATGGTCGAAAATTAAAATGGCACTTCCAGCCATCTTTTTTTTAAGGGAGTGGCACATTGCCGAGCGAACTTTTGTACTGCCTGGCCACGAAATCGTGAAAAATTCCCTTATGAGAAATCTTGTTTGCCAGAATGTAATCAAAATCCCGGGTTTGTGAATTAGTGCCTTTGGGCTATCCCTCCCCTGCCAATAGTCTCCACGCCTGCCGCAAAAGTCGGCGTGTCAGAGCAGTGGGTTGGCGGAAATGGTTTCCGATTGACCGCATCGCTTGGACTTTTTTGGAGCGAGGGTCAGAGGATGAACCGGTCATTTAGAAGCATCTGGAATGAGGCGCTCGGCGCCTGGGTAGCGGCCAGCGAGGTTTGCAGTGCGCGCGGCAAGAAGTCTTCGAGCGCTACGCTCGGCGCGGTTGTCTTGGCCACTGCGGCCTTCGGCGGCGCATCGTCCGCCTGGGCGGCCAACGAGTGCGGAGCTGTCGCCGTTGGTGGAACCGTCATCTGCAACGGTGACGGAACGCCGGTGGGGGACGCGAACCCGAACACCACGGGCATTGCATATGGCACCGACGGCATCACTGTCATCCTGGACGGCACCGCGGCACCCTTCACCATTGCGCCGATCACTGCGCCGATAACCGCCAATGCTGTCTATTCGGGCGGTAGCGGCACAGGCAATCGACTGGTCGAAGTCAACGGGCCCGTCACGATCAATCTGACCACCCCGGCGGGCAATCCTGTGTCCGGTGCAGCCTGGGCTGTGCTGGCCAACTCACTCTCAAGCGGCGCTGGCGGTGATGCGACCATCGTCATCAATGGTGCGAACATCACCAGCAAAGGCGAGAACGCCATGGGCGTCGCCACCAGCGTCGTGGGTAGCGGCAATGCAACCTCGATCCTCAACAGCGGTTCCATCTCCACCACTGGCACGCAAGGCTCAGGGGTCGGTCTGCTTGCAGAAACGCACGGTATCGGCACAGCGACGGTCACGGTGAACGGTGGTTCGATCAATACCGGCACTGCGGGGGCGGGTCGCACGCGGCTTACGCCTTGGCGTGGGGCAATGGCGATGCCGTGGCCACCATGACGGGTGGTGCTGGCACCACACAGGCCTTGAACAACTCGGTCGTTGTGGCCCAGACACTGGGCTCCGGCAATGCTTACGCCACCATGTCTGGCGGCACCGCGACAACAAACGCCGCCAGCGCGAGCGTTGTCGCTGTCGTCACCGGAACCGGCAACGCGATTGCCAGCCAGACGGGAGGGGCATTGATCGGCAACGGAGCGGGTGGGGGCGGGCTGGCCGCGAGCAACTCGGGTACCGGCCCGGGTTTCGCGAACGCGTCGATGACGGGTGGCAGCATCGTGATGCAGGGCGCCGGCGGCTACGGCATCCTGGCCCGTAACAGGGGCACGGGCGCGGCAACGGCAAGCATGGACGCCGCAGCTTCGACGATCACCACGTTGCAAGCCGGTACCTACGGGATCTATTCCGCGATCACAAACGCAACCAATACGGCCACCGCCACCACCGCGCTCTTGAACGGCAGAGTCAGCACCGCAGGCGCCGGCGCGCACGGCCTGTACAGCCAGACCGACGGCACCGGGCTGGCTCAGGTCGCTATGGCCGCGGGCACTGTGACGGCCACAGGCCTCAATGCCGACGGCCTGCGCGCCGCCTCCGCTGGGGGCACCTACCAGGTCGACGCCACGGGCGGCAGCGTGACCAGCGGCTCGGGCACCGCCGCCGCCATCCACACGCTGGCGGCAGCAGGCGGCACCGTCAACATCGGCGCGGCCGCAGTGGTCAATGGCGCCGCCTCCGGCATCGCCATCCGCGACGGCGACGCGGCCGGTACCGGCACCGACACCCTCGGCGGCAACGCCATCGTCACCACCGCCGGCGCCGTCACCGGCGACGCCATCCTGGGCCTGGGCAACGACAGCCTGGCGCTCACCGGCGGCAGCTTCAGCGGCAACATCTACGGCGACGACCGCACCGCCAGCGCGGCCGACGGCAACGACACCTTCACCTGGACCGGCGGCACCCTGGCGGGCGGCTTCTACGGCCAGAACGGCTCGGACACCGCCCTGGTGTCCGCCGCCGGCTACAACGGCAGCACCATCCTGGACGGCGGCGACGACGTCTCGGCCGCCGACGGCTGGGTCGACAAGCTCACCCTGCAAGGCGTGACCGCCACCGCCGGCGGCGACACCCTGCGCAACTGGGAAACCATCACCCTGGACAACACCCGCCTGACCCTGGCCGGCGCACCGCTGGCCGTGGGCAGCGGCACCGACGCCGGCGGCGCCCCGATGGGCCTGTTCATCCAGCCCACCAGCAGCGTGTTCATGGGCCAGCCGGCCTTCACCCTCACCGGCGACCTGCACAACGCGGGACTGCTGGACCTGCGCAACCCCGCCGGCACGCCCGGCAACGCGCTCACCGTCAACGGCAACTACGCCGGTGCCAACGGCCTGGTGCGGATCAACACCGCTCTGGGCAGCGACGCCAGCGCCACCGACAAGCTGGTGGTCAACGGCAACACCAGCGGCACCACCCGCGTGCTGGTGGCCAACACCGGCGGCGCCGGCGCCGCCACCGTCAACGGCATCCAGGTGGTCCAAGTCTCCGGCACCTCTTCGGAAGGCAACTTCACCCTGGCCGCCCCCGTGCAGGCCGGCGCCTACGAGTACGGCCTGCACCGCGGCGGGCGCACCGACGGCGACGCCAACAGCTTCTACCTGAGCAGCGTCTACCAAACGCCGGTACCCATTCCGGTGCCGGTGCCCGGCGCCCCCGCGCCTGCCCCCGCTCCCATCCCGGTCCCCGCCCCCGAGGTGCTGCGCCCCGCCGTGCCCGGCTATGTGATGGGCCAGGTCGCCACCCAGGAACTGGGCCTGGGCTTGCTGGGCACGCTGCACCAGCGCGTGGGCGAGCAGCAGACCTTCAAGTGGGACCACTGCGGCTGCGACGACAAGGCGCCCGCCGACCAGGCGTGGATGCGCCTGCATGCGCAGCGCCTGGACCTGGACGGCAAGCGCCAGTTCGGCTTCGAGCAGGAGATGCAGTTCTTCCAGTTTGGCAAGGACCTGGCCATCCGCTACAGCGGCGACGCCGGCGACAAGTCGCGCAGCCACACCGGCCTGAGCGTGGGCTACGGGCGCACCAGCACCAACTTCAACGACCGCCGCCGCGGCGACGCGGGCATGGGCTACGACACCGGCAAGATGAAGGGCCAGATGCTCACCCTGGGCGCGTACCACACGCGCTACGCCGACAACGGCAGCTACCTGGACCTGGTCGGCCAGCTGCATGCGGTGCAGAACAAGTACACCGACAAGTACGGCGGCGAGGGCACGCAAAAGGGCACCGGCGGCGGGCTGAGCGTGGAAGTGGGCCGCCCCTGGCAGATCGGCGACAGCCAGTGGCTGATCGAGCCGCAGGCGCAGCTGAGCTACCAGCTCACGCGCTACCGCGGCTTTGCGGACAACATCTCCACGGTGGACGGCTTCACCAGCCAGAGCCTGCGCGGTCGCCTGGGCGCGCGCCTGGCCTGGAACGACAAGGCCGAGCGCGGCGAGAAGCTCACGCGCACCAACACCTTCTATGTGACGGCCAACGTGCTGCACGAGTTCAAGGACCCCAAGGGCGTGACCATCGGCAACACCACGGTGAACGAGCAATGGGCCAAGCAGACCTGGGCCGAGCTGGGCGTGGGCGCGCAGCTGCCGCTGAGCAAGGCGGCCTACCTGTACGGCGGGGTGCAGTACCAGCGCTCGCTCAGCGGCAAGGGCCGCGAAGGGGTCTCGGGGCAATTGGGCGTGAAGGTGGCGTGGTGAGCGCCGCCGCCACACGACCGGACCATGCACCACTGACCACAGGAAGGAATCCACACACCATGCAAACGAAGAACACACCGAAACGTCTGGCGCTGGGCGCCACGGCCCTGGCCGCGCTCACGATCCTCACGGGCTGCGGCAGCCTGCACGACGAGCGCTACAACTGGTGCCAGGGGCAGAACTGCGCGCTCACGCCGGTGGTGACGCCGGCGCCCGCGCCCGCCCCGGCCCCGGTCCCGCCGACGACGCGGCGGGTGAACCTGAGCGCGGACACGCTGTTCCGGTTCGACCGCTCGGCCGCGGCGGACATGCTGCCGCAGGGCCGCGCCGAGCTGGACGCACTGGCGCGTGCCTTGCAGAGCCCGGAGATGCAGGTGCAGAGCCTGACGATCACGGGGCACACGGACCGGCTGGGGGACGAGGCCTACAACGACCGGCTGGCGCTGCAGCGTGCGAACACGGTGCGCGACTACCTGAAGGCCGCGGGCGTGCGCGCGCCGATGGAGGTGCGCTCGATGGGCGAGCGCGAGCCGGTGACGCGCGACTGCCAGGGGCTGCAGCGCTCGCCGCGCTTGGTGGCTTGCCTGCAGCCGGATCGGCGCGTGGTGGTGGACATCCTGGGGATGGCGCAGGGGAAGTAGTCCTCAGTCGTCAGTAGAGACCACGAAGAACTCCAGGCTGCACGCTGAGCCTGGCGTAAAAAAAGCGCCCAGCAATGCTGGGCGCTTTTTCTTTGTCGAATCGGTTCGCGGCAGCCAAGTTGCTGCCCCGCTTCTTATACGTCGATGTTCGCGGCCCTCAGCGCGTTCTGCTCGATGAACTCGCGGCGCGGCTCCACCTCGTCGCCCATCAGCATCGTGAACACGCGGTCGGCCTCGATGGCGTCGTCGATCTGCACGCGCAGCAGGCGGCGCACGGTCGGGTCCATGGTGGTTTCCCACAGCTGTGCGGGGTTCATTTCGCCCAAGCCCTTGTAGCGCTGGCGCGAGGTGGCGTTTTCGGCCTGCCCGATGAGCCACTTCATCGCGATGCGGAAGTCGGCCACCTTTTCTTCCTTGGCGCGCTCGCCTTCGCCGCGGCGGACGATGGCGCCCTCGCTGCTCAGCAGGTTGCGGAAGGTGTTGGCGGCTTCGGCAAGCGCGGCGTAGTCGGCGCCGTGCACAAAGTCTTGCGTGAGCACGCTGCTCTTGATGTTGCCGTGGTGGCGGCGGCTGATGCGCAGCAGCGGCTTGTCGGTGCGGGCGTCGAACTCGCTGCTCACTTCGGCGGGCACGCCGGTGGTGTTGAGCTCGCGCAGCTTGGCCTGCAGTGCCACGGCCGAGGCTTCGGCCGCGGGCGTGGTGTCCAGGTCGAGCGCCACGCCGTCGGCAATCGCGCGCAGCGCTTCGGCATCCATGAAGTTGCGCAGGCGCGCGATCACGGCTTCAGCCAGCTGGTGCTTGCGCGCGAGCTCGGCCAGCGTGTCGCCGCTCAGGGTGGTCGAGTTGGGCCCGCCGGTCTCGATGCTCGCATCCTTCAGCGCCACCTTCAGCAGGAAGGCATCCAGCGCGGGGCCGTCCTTCAGGTACTGCTCTTCCTTGCCGACCTTCACCTTGTAGAGCGGCGGTTGCGCAATGTAGATATGGCCGCGCTCGACCAGCTCCGGCATCTGCCGGTAGAAGAACGTGAGCAGCAGCGTGCGGATGTGGGCGCCGTCGACGTCGGCGTCGGTCATGATGATGATGCGGTGGTAGCGCAGCTTGGCGACGTTGAAGTCGTCCGCCCCGCCGCCCGCGGTGGTGGCGCCGGCGCGGCCGATGCCGGTGCCCAGCGCCGTGATCATGGTGAGAATTTCGTTGCTGGTGAGCAGCTTCTCGTAGCGCGCTTTTTCCACGTTCAGGATCTTGCCGCGCAGCGGCAGGATGGCCTGGAACTTACGGTCGCGGCCCTGCTTGGCGGAGCCACCGGCGGAGTCGCCCTCCACCAGGTAGACCTCGCACAGCGCCGGGTCCTTTTCCTGGCAGTCGGCCAGCTTGCCGGGCAGGCCCATGCCGTCGAGTACGCCCTTGCGGCGGGTCATTTCGCGGGCCTTGCGGGCGGCCTCGCGGGCGCGGGCGGCCTCGATGATCTTGCCGCAGATGATCTTCGCGTCGTTCGGGCGTTCCTGCAGGTAGTCGGTCAGCAGTCGCCCGACGATGTCTTCGACCGGCGCACGCACTTCGCTGGACACCAGCTTGTCCTTGGTCTGGCTCGAGAACTTGGGCTCGGGCACCTTCACGCTCAGCACGCAGCACAGGCCTTCGCGCATGTCGTCGCCGGTGACTTCGACCTTGGCCTTCTTGGCCAGTTCGTTCTCTTCGATGTACTTGTTGATGACGCGAGTCATCGCGGCGCGCAGGCCCGTGAGGTGGGTGCCGCCGTCACGCTGGGGAATGTTGTTGGTGAAGCACAGCACCTGCTCGTTGTAGCCGCTGTTCCACTGCATGGCCACTTCAACGCCGATGTGCGTGCCGGGAATGCCGCCGTAGGTGTCGGCCGGCTTTTCGCCCGCTGCATAGAACGAGTTCGGATGCAGGACGGTCTTGCCCTTGTTGATGAATTCGACAAAGCCGCGCACGCCGCCGGCGCCCGAGAAGTCATCTTCCTTGCCGGTGCGCTCGTCCTTCAGGCGGATGCGCACGCCGTTGTTCAGAAAGCTCAGTTCGCGCAGGCGCTTGGAGAGAATTTCATAGTGGAAATCGTTGTTCTCCTTGAAGATTTCCGTGTCGGGCAGAAAGTGCACCTCGGTGCCGCGCTTGTCCGTGTCGCCGATGATCTTCATGGGCGAGACCTCGAAACCGTTCACGGTTTCGAGCAAACGGTTCTGCACGAAGCCGCGGCTGAATTCGAGTTCGTGGATCTTGCCCTCGCGGCGCACGACCAGGCGCAGCATCACGCTCAGCGCGTTCACGCAGCTCACACCCACGCCGTGCAGGCCGCCCGACACCTTGTAGCTGTTCTGGTTGAACTTGCCGCCGGCGTGCAGCTCGGTGAGCGCAATTTCAGCGGCCGAGCGCTTGGGCTCGTGCTTGTCGTCCATCTTCACGCCGGTCGGAATGCCGCGGCCGTTGTCGGTCACGGAAATGGAGTTGTCGCTGTGGATGGTCACGACGATATCGTCGCAGTGGCCCGCCAGCGCTTCGTCGATGGAGTTGTCGACCACCTCGAACACCAGGTGGTGCAGGCCCGTGCCGTCGGAGGTGTCGCCGATGTACATGCCGGGACGCTTGCGCACCGCCTCGAGCCCTTCGAGGATCGTGATCGAGCCTTCGCCGTAGCTGGTGTCGGCGGGCGTGATCTCGATCGGCACCGCACTCTCGATCTCGGGCGTGTAGACCGGTTCGGTGTGGGGCACTTCGGGCTTGTTTTCTTCTGCACTCATTCGGATATTCCTCTATCTCTCACGGCATTCACGGGATTTTTCGGGCCTTGGCGGCCTGCTTTTCCTGCCTCTTGAAAGCGCAAACCCGCGGAGGGCCGCGGGCTGTCTGCGCAAGGCGCTGTGTTTTCTGTCTTCTAGATTCGCATCGGCATCACGACATATTTGAAGGATGCGTTCTCGGGGATGGTCAAAAGGGCGGAGCTGTTGGAGTCGGCCAGGTCCAGCTTGACCATGTCCTGGCCCATGTTCGCGAGGGCGTCGATCAGGTAGGTCACGTTGAAGCCGATCTCGATGGCGTCGCCGCCGTAGTCGATGTCGAGCTCGTCCTGCGCTTCTTCCTGCTCGGCGTTGTTCGATGCAATGCGCAGGGTGCCGGGCTCGATGTTCAGGCGCACGCCCTTGAACTTTTCGCTCGTCAGGATGGCGGTGCGCTGCAGGCTGGCCAACAGGGGCGCGCGGCCGAGCGTGACGCTGTTCTTGTGGTTCTTGGGAATCACGCGGTTGTAGTCGGGGAACTTGCCCTCGACCAGCTTGGTGACGAACTCCATGCCGCCGAAGCTGAACTTGGCCTGGTTGTTCGCAAACTGCATCTCGATGGCGCCTTCGGCGTCCGACAGCAGGCGCTGCATTTCGAGCACGGTCTTGCGCGGAAGAATGACTTCCTGGCGCGGCACCTCGACGTCGAGCGTGGCCGACGAAAACGCCAGGCGATGGCCGTCGGTGGCCACCAGGCTCAGCTGCTTGCCTTCGGCCACGAACAGGATGCCGTTGAGGTAGTAGCGGATGTCGTGCACGGCCATGGCGAACGAGACCTGCGAGAGCAGGTCCTTCAGCGTCTTTTGCGGCACGCTGAACACAGGACCGAAATTGGCGGCTTCCTGCACCAGCGGAAAGTCTTCGGCCGGCAGCGACTGCAGCGTGAAGCGGCTCTTGCCGCCCTTGAGCACCAGCTTGCTCGCGCTCGACTCGAGGCTCACGGTCTGGTCGGCCGGCATGGTGCGCAGGATGTCGATGAGCTTGCGCGCGCCGATGGTGGTGGTGAAGTTGCCTTCATCGCCGCCGAGCTCGGCCGTGGTGCGGATCTGGATTTCGAGGTCGCTGGTTGTGAGCTGCAGCTGGCCGCCGGTCTTGCGGATCAGCACGTTGGCCAGGATAGGCAGGGTATGGCGCCGCTCCACGATGCCCGCCACCGATTGCAGCGCGGCGAGGACTTTGTCTTGGGTTGCCTTCAAAACGATCATGTCTTCTTCCTCTTCTCTTATCTCTTTGAATCCGCTTGTAAGACGCCATTCTCCGCTGTTGCGGGTGGCTTTCTTGATGACATCCGGGGTCAGCCCTTGAGCGTTTGTTCGAGCACGTGGAGTTGCTGGTTCAGTTCAGTGAGCTGCTGGCGCTCGCCCGAGATCTTGCGCACCGCATGCAGCACCGTTGTGTGATCGCGCCCGCCGAAGAGCTCGCCGATTTCCGGCAGGCTCTTCTGGGTGAGTTCCTTGGCCAGGTACATCGCGATCTGCCGCGGCCGCGCAATGCTGGCCGGGCGTTTCTTGCTGTACATGTCGGCGACCTTGATCTTGTAGTAGTCGGCCACCGTCTTCTGGATATTTTCGACCGAGATCTGCCGATTCTGGATCGACAGCAAGTCGCGCAGCGCCTCGCGCGCCAGGGCAATCGAGATTTCCTTCTGGTTGAAGCGCGAGTAAGCCAGGATCTTGCGCAGCGCGCCTTCGAGCTCGCGCACGTTGGAGCGCACGTTCTTGGCGACAAAGAAGGCCACTTCTTCCGGCATTTCAGCCGATTCGGCGCGCGCCTTGTTGATCAGGATGGCCACGCGCATTTCGAGTTCGGGCGGCTCGATGGCGACCGTGAGGCCCGAATCGAAGCGCGAAACCAGCCGCTCGTGGATGTCGGCGAGGCCCTTCGGATAGGTGTCGCTGGTCATCACGATGTGCGACTTCTTGGCCAGCAGGGCTTCGAACGCATTGAAGAATTCTTCCTGCGTGCGGTCCTTGTTGGCGAAGAACTGCACATCGTCGATCAGGAGCAGATCGAGCGAGTGGTAGCGCTCCTTGAACTCGTCGAAGGTCTTGCGCTGATAGGCCTTGACCACATCCGATACGAACTGCTCGGCATGGATGTAGAGAACTTTGGAATCGGGCCGGTCGGCGAGCAGCCGGTTACCCACAGCATGCATCAGGTGGGTCTTGCCCAGGCCGACGCCGCCATAGATGAACAGCGGGTTGTACAGATGGCCCGGCATGCCGGCCACGTGCATGGCCGCGGCGCGCGCCATGCGGTTGGCCGTGCCCTCCACCAGGGTGTCGAAAGTCAGGCCCGAATTCAGCCGGTTCTTGAAGCCGGCCGCGGCCGGCTCCTCGCCCGGGCCGGCCATGTCGCGCGGCACGTCGGTTTCTGCCATGACGGCAATGGGCGCAGAGCGCACGGGTGCTTCACGCGGAGCAAGCGCTAACTCAACTGCCACCGGCTGGCCGTACATCTTCTCGGCCATGGCGGCAATCTTGCCGGCGTACTGGGCGCGGATCCAGTCGAGCTTGAAGCGGTTGGCAACGAACACCGTCATGCGCGAAAGGTCGTCGGTGACCTGCGCCGTCAGGGGTTTGATCCAGGTATTGAATTGCTGCTCGGACAGCTCCTGCGCGAGCTGGTCGACACAGGCCTGCCAGAGGCTTTCACCGATGCCGTCAGTCGACATGGGTGCTTGAAAAAGTGGTGCGTCCCTCGTCCATTTTTTGGTATATGTATTGTGGATATTCTCTGCTGCAAGGCGGCCCGCATTCTAACTTGTCAAAACCTTATCCACATCCCCCCGGGCACCATGCAAAGGCCCGCAAAGTTACTCGATGTTTGGTGTTGGGCCGAATGTTTGCGATAATTGCGGGTTTCCCTGAAAACCTCATTGCGTCTTTCGGGGGTCATCCGAAAAACGCTCCCAGCGCCCGCCTGCCCGATACAGCCTTTCCAGGCTTCGTCGGGCTCGGTGGATATCGGGGGAATCAGCAGGAAATCTCATCATGAAACGCACTTACCAAGCTTCCAAAGTCCGCCGCGCCCGTACCCACGGCTTTCTGGTCCGCATGAAGACCCGTGGCGGCCGTGCCGTCATCAACGCACGCCGCGCCAAGGGCCGCAAGCGCCTGGCCGTCTGACGGCAGTTCCTCTGCCGTTGCCAGCCGCCGACCCGCCAGCGCCAGCTTTCCCAGCCAGCGTTTCTGGCGTGTCTGGCCCGGCTTCCATGCAGCGGCTCAAGACCCGCGCGCAATTCCAGGCCGTCCTCGCAGGTGCCACCGTGGCGCGCACTGCTCATTTCGCATTGCATCGCTGCGCACTCGATTCAACGTCGAGCGCGCAGCCCTTGTTCGCGTCCGACGATGTCTGGCTGGGCGCCATGGTGCCCAAGCGCTGGGCGCGCCGCGCCGTCACGCGCAACGCCATCAAGCGACAGATCTATACCGTGAGCGCCGCGCCCGACGTCGGCCTGCCTCGTGCGGCGCACGTGGTGCGGCTGCGCGCGGCGTTCGACCGCAAGGAATTCGTGAGCGCCAGCTCCGACAAGCTCAAGGCTGCGGTGCGCGCCGAGCTCCAGCAACTGCTGGCGCGGGCCGCGCGCGGCCCTGCATCCTCGTCATGAAGCGCCTGCTGATCGGCCTTGTGAAGGGCTACCGCCTGTTGCTGAGCCCGTGGCTCGGGCAGTCATGCCGCTTCGAGCCGACCTGCTCCGTCTATTCGATCGAGGCGCTGGAAGTCCACGGCGCTCTCAAGGGCAGCTACCTCACCCTGCACCGCATCGTGCGCTGCCAGCCCTGGTGCCAGGGCGGGCACGATCCGGTTCCACCGGCATCACAGTGTCGCACTGACAAGTCAGGCTCGCTGTTTTCGTCTCTCCTTTCCTCCGACAAGAAGTCTTCGTCATGAACGATATACGCCGCACGATCCTGTGGGTGATTTTTGGTTTCTCGCTGGTGCTGCTGTGGGACCAATGGCAGGTCTTCAACGGCAACAAGCCGACTTTCCTGCCGTCGACCAAGCCAGCTGCCGTGGCCTCTGCCCCGGCGGGCAGCACGCCGGCGGCCAGCAACGGCGTACCGAGCGCATCCACGGCCGGTGGCAGCGCCGCCGCCGTGCCCACGCAGGCTGCGCCCGCCGCGCCGCGTGAGCGCGTCAACGTGACCACCGACCTCTTCAAGGCGGTGATCGACAGCGAAGGCGCCACGGTCAACTATCTCGAACTGCTCAAGTTCGACGAAGCCGATCGCACCAAGCACGTGGTGCTGTTCGAGAACGACTCGCCCGCCACGCGCTACGTGGCGCAAACCGGCCTGCTGAGCCAGACCGGGGAAGCCTTTCCCAACCACCTGACGCCCATGACGCCGAAGGCCGGTCCGCGCGAAATGGCCGAGGGCCAGAACACGCTCGAAGTGAGCTTCGAAAGCGCCCCCTCGGGCGGCCTCAAGTACGTCAAGACCTATGTCTTCAAGCGCGGCGAATACACCGTCGGCGTGCGCCATGAAGTGGTCAATGTGAGCGACCAGCCGCGCGACGCGCAGCTCTACATGCAGCTGCTGCGCCACGGCACGGTGGCAGCGGGCACGATGTTCGGCACCAACACCTTCACCGGTCCGGCGGCCTACACCAACGAAAAGAAGTTCCACAAGCTCGACTTCAAGGACATTGCCAAGGGCAAGGTCGAGCCGCCGCCGCCCGCCAACGACGGCTGGATTGCAATGGTGCAGCATTACTTCGTGTCGGCGTGGCTCCTCAAGGGCGACCCGGCCAGCGAACAGCTCCGGCGCGAATTCCGCGTGAAGGACCTGGGCGACAATCTCTTCACCGTCGCCATGGTGGCCACGCTGCCGAAGATCGCCCCGGGCCAGACCCTGGTGGTCAACAGCGCGCTGTTCGCCGGCCCCGAAGAAGAAAAGAAGCTCGAAGCCATTGCACCGGGCCTCGACCTGGTCAAGGACTACGGCATCTTCGCGATCATTTCCAAGCCGCTGTACTGGCTGCTGAACCAGCTGCACGGCATCCTGGGCAACTGGGGCTGGGCCATCGTGGCGCTGGTGGTGCTGCTGAAGGCGGCCTTCTACTGGCTCAACGCCAAGGCCTACGCCAGCATGGCCAAGATGAAGGCCATCAACCCCAAGATCATGGAAATGCGCGAGCGGCTGAAGGACAAGCCGCAGGAAATGCAGCAGGAGATGATGCGCATCTACAAGACCGAGAAGGTCAACCCGATGGGCGGCTGCTTCCCGATCCTGATCCAGATCCCGGTGTTCATCGCGCTCTACTGGGTGCTGCTGTCGTCGGTCGAAATGCGCCATGCGCCGTGGATCGGCTGGATCACCGACCTCTCGGCACCCGATCCCTGGTACATCCTGCCGATCGTGATGACGCTGACCTCGTTGTTCCAGACCTGGCTCAACCCGACGCCGCCGGACCCGATGCAGGCCAAGCTGATGTGGATCATGCCGCTCGCGTTCAGCGTGATGTTCATCTTCTTCCCGGCCGGCCTGGTGCTGTACTGGATCACCAACAACGTGCTGTCGATCGCGCAGCAGTGGTTCATCAACAAGCGGCTGGGCGTGCTCGGCAAGTAAGCCGCAGCGGCTTCCGCCACTCCCGCAAAGGGCCGCATTCGCGGCCCTTTGCCTTTTTGCTGAAAGAATCGCGCTTCCATGACATTCGCCCGCACTACCGATCCCATCGTCGCCATAGCCACCGCCTCGGGGCGCGGGGCGGTGGGCATCGTGCGCGTTTCGGGCGCCCGGCTCGCGCCGCTGATCGAAGCGCTTTGCGGCCGGCCGCTCAAGCCACGCGAAGCCACCTACCTGCCCTTCCGCGATGCGGCCGGCGAGCCGGTCGACCATGGCCTGGCCATCCACTTTCCCTCGCCGCATTCGTTCACCGGCGAAGACGTGCTCGAACTGCAGGCGCACGGCGGAACGGTGGTGCTGCAACTGTTGCTGGCGCGCTGCCTCGAAGCCGCCGCCGAGCCCGACGCGGTTACTGGCCGGCCGCGGCTGCCCGGCCTGCGCGTGGCCGAGCCGGGCGAGTTCAGCCAGCGCGCCTTTCTCAACGGCAAGATCGACCTGGCCCAGGCCGAGGCCATTGCAGACCTGATCGACGCCAGCACCGAGGCGGCCGCGCGCAGCGCCGGCCGTTCGCTCTCGGGCGCCTTCTCGCGCGAGATCCATACGCTGCGCGATGCGTTGATCCACCTGCGCATGCTGGTCGAGGCGACGCTCGACTTTCCGGAAGAGGAAATCGACTTTCTTCAAAAGGCCGATGCGGCCGGGCAGCTGGTGAGATTGCAGGCGCAACTTGCGGCGGTGCAGCAGCGCGCGAAGCAAGGGGCGCTGCTGCGCGAAGGCATCAAGGTCGTGATTGCAGGCCAGCCCAATGCAGGCAAAAGTTCGCTGCTCAATGCACTCGCCGGTGCCGAACTGGCCATCGTGAGCGCGGTGGCAGGCACGACGCGCGACGTGGTCTCGCAAACGATCCAGATCCATGGGGTGCCGCTGCATGTGGCCGACACCGCGGGCCTGCGCGAGAGCAGCGACGAAGTCGAGCAGATCGGCGTTGCGCGCGCGTGGGGCCAGATCGAGAGCGCCGACGCCGTGCTCTTCCTGCACGACCTGACGCGCTCTAGCCACGCCGACTACGCCGCCGCCGACGCGGAGATCCTGCGCGGCCTGCGGCAGAAGCTGCCCGCGAGCGTGCCGGTGCTCGATGTGTGGAACAAGCAGGACGCCGCGCCCACAACCGCCATACCTGCGCCGGCCCAGGGCATTGCCCTTTCCGCCAAGACCGGCCTCGGCATCGAAGCGCTGCGCGAACAACTGCTTGCCATGGCGGGTTGGCAGTCGGTGCCCGAGGGCGTCTACCTCGCTCGCGCGCGCCATGTGCAGGCGCTGGGCCGCGTCCAAACCCACTTGGAGTTGGCTGCAAGCCACTTGGCTGCACAAGCCCAACTGCTCGATCTGCTGGCCGAAGAGTTGCGCCTCGCGCAGAACGCACTGAACGAAATCACCGGCGAATTCGGCGCGGACGACCTGCTGGGGGTCATCTTTTCGCGCTTCTGCATCGGCAAATAGCGAC
This sequence comes from Variovorax sp. S12S4, assembly GCF_023195515.1. NCBI lineage: Bacteria > Pseudomonadati > Pseudomonadota > Betaproteobacteria > Burkholderiales > Comamonadaceae > Variovorax > Variovorax sp. S12S4. The sequence continues at coordinate 1,685,859 of NZ_JALPKR020000002.1, read as the reverse complement.
AGCCGCAACGAAAAACGTAAAGAGTTGTAGCCGAAACCCGCGGCCTTCGCGGATACTTCGGCACAGATGCGGGGGTTGAGAAAAGCATGTCCATCCAGAACCTGAGCCGCGCCATCGCGGACAACAACAGCAACGACGCCTTTGCGTTGACGCTCAACGTACAGCAGTGGGAAACGCTGGCGGGCTATCTGCAGCCCATCGATACCGGCGTTGGCGACGTTCTCATCGAACAAGGCACCCACGACCGCTCGGTGTATTTCCTCGAAGGCGGCGCCATCAGCGTGCATCGCGTCAGCAGCAAGGAACAGATGAAGCTGGCCGTGCTCATGCCGGGATCGGTGGTGGGCGAAGGCTCGTTCTTCTCGCGCGAGCCGCATTCGGCCAACGTGGTGGTGACCGGCGCCGGCCGCGTGTGGCGCCTCACGGCCATCCGCTTTGCGGAAATGTCCAACCGGCAACCCAACCTCGCCCTCGAAATTGCCATGGGGCTCGGCGCGGTGATCGCCAAGCGCATGGGGCATCGGTCCAAGCGCGTCGCGGTGACCTGAACCTCCATCGGGTCGGTTCCGCAATTCAGGCCCAGACGGCTCTTCAAGCCAGTTTTTGAAATCGTTTTCCTAGAAGTCAGTCGTCATGGCCTTGATCTGTCTGGTGTGCAGCGCGGAGAACCGCGAGGGCGCGAATTTCTGCAGGAGTTGCGGCGGAAAGCTGGCGCCTGCGGCACCGGCGCCGATGGCGCCGCCACCAGGCCCTGAAAGCCGGTCGGAGCGCGAATGGGCCGCCACGGCGCCCGCGCAGTTGCGCGCACCCACCATTCCCGGCGGGCTTTTCGACGGCAGCTTGCCGATCGCTTCTCAGGCGGCCTACGCGCATGCCGGATCGCTGGCCGATGAGAAGACCGTCATCGTCGGCGCGGGCCGCTCCAGGCGGCCGCCTTCGCCGCCGCGCGAGCCCCGGGCCAAGAAGGCTTCGAGGCCTCGGACGCCGCGCCCTGCCGGCGCGGAAGTGCGCAACAAGCCACCGCGCATGCGCGGCATCCTGCTTTGGCTGGTGCTGCTGGCCGTGGGGCTGCTCATGATCGTCGCCGGCTGGTACGGCTACGGAAAAGGCACGCCGGACGAACAGGCCGAAGCAGCGTCGCCCCCGGTGCCTGTTGCCGCGGCTGCCGTGGCGCCTGCTCCTGCATCGCCAGCTTCCGAGGCGGCACCGCTCGCCTTGCCGCCCACCGAGCCCCCGGCTGCGGCAGATGCGGCACTTGCCGCCGCAGCCCCGGCCACGCCGGCCATCGCAACCCCGAAGCCGCCATCCGCCGCGGCCAAGTCCCGCAAGCCCGCGCCAGCGGCACCGTCGCAGCCGGGCGCGCCCGAGCCCGCGCCGGCAGTGGCCGCCGCGCCCGCGCCGCAGCCCGCAGCGGCGGGACCGTCAGATCCGCAATCCATCTGCGGCGACCGCAATTTCATCGCGAAGGCGCAGTGCATGGCTGCGCAGTGCCTCAAGGCCGAATTCAAGCCGCACGCGCAATGCGAGGCGGTGCGCCGTCAGCAGCGGATCGAAGAAGAAAAGCGCAATCCCACGCTGGTGAACTGAGCGGGTTCCGAAGGCTGCGGCCGCCCCTGTCGGCGCGTTTCTCTCAGCCCTTTTGCAGCCGCTCGATGGCGACGGCCAATGCGGCGGGTTTGCCCGACAGCACCAGCGTGTCGCCGTCCGTCAGCACCGTGTCGTCGGTGGGCTCCTGCGGCTGGCCGTCATGTCGGCGCAGGCCGGCAACGCGTACACCCAGTGTTTCAAGCGCCATCCGCGCCAGCGTCTGGCCGACCGCGCGCGCACCGGGCGTGAGCGTGAAGGTGTTGAGCCGCTCATGGTCGAGTTCGTCGGCGTTGTCGTCGTCGGCCCCATGAAAGTAGCCGCGCAGCAGGTTGTAGCGCGCATCGCGCTGGTCCTGCACCACGCGGATCACGCGCCGCATCGGCACGCCGACCAGGGCCAGCGCGTGGCTCGCGAGCATCAGAGAACCCTCGATGGCTTCGGGCACCACCTCGGTGGCGCCGGCGGCCTGCAGCTTCTCCAGGTCGTGGTCGTCCTGGGTGCGCACGATCACCGGCACCTGCGGTGCGTGGGCGCGGGTATTGGCGAGCACCTTCATGGCGCCGGGCACGTCGAGGTAGGTGACGACCACGGCGCTGGCGCGGGCCAGGCCGGCCGCCATCAGCGCCTGCAGCCGCGCCGCGTCGCCGAACACCACCGAATCGCCGGCTGCAGCGGCCTGCCGCACGCGGTCGGGGTCCAGGTCCAGCGCCATGTAGGGAATGCCTTCGCGCTCCAGGATGCGTGCCAGGTTCTGGCCGCAGCGCCCGTAGCCGCAGATGATCACGTGCTTCGCGGTGTTGATGGTCTTGCGCGCGATGGACGTCATCTGCAGCGATTGCTGGAGCCAGTCGCTCGCCACCAGCTTGCGCACGATGGCGTTGGTGTACATCACGATGAACGGCGTGGCCAGCATCGACAGCACCATCGAGGCCAGCACCGGGTGGGCGAGCCACGGCGGCAGCAGGCTGCGCTCCTGCGCAAGCGTCAGCAGCACGAAGCCGAATTCGCCCGCCTGCGCCAGGTAGAGGCCGGTGCGCAGCGACACGCCCGAAGTTGCCCCCAGCACCCGCGCCAGCACCGTCACCAGAACCAGCTTGAACGCCAGCGGTATCAGCAGCAGCACACCCACCAGCGCCCAGCGGTCCACCACGATGTGCCAGTCGAGCGACATGCCCACCGTGATGAAGAAGAGCCCCAGCAGCACGTCGTGGAACGGGCGGATGTCGGTTTCGACCTGGTGCTTGTATTCGGTCTCCGAAACCAGCATGCCGGCGATGAAGGCGCCCAGCGCCAGGCTCAGGCCGGCCAGTTCCGTCAGCCAGGCCAGCCCGAGCGTGATCAACAGCACGTTCAGGATGAACAGCTCCTCGCTGCGCCGCCGCGCCACCAGCGTGAGCCACCAGCGCATGATGCGCGGCCCGCCATAGAGCAGCACACCGATCAGCAGGATGGCCTTCACCGTCGCGAAGCCGATCGCCTTGGCCAGCGCTTCGGGCGGCGCGCCCAGCGCGGGAATGAGCACCAGCAGCGGCACCACGGCCAAGTCCTGGAACAGCAGCACGCCCATCACCCGCTTGCCGTGCTCGCTTTCGAGCTCGAGCCGCTCGGCCATCAGCTTGACCACGATGGCGGTGCTGCTCATGGTGAGCGCGCCCGAGAGGGCCAGCGCCGTCTGCCAGCCGAGCCGCCAGGCCGGTGGCAGCTGCGAGGCGATCAAGAGCGCGCCGGCCGTGGCGAGGGTCATCGTCAGCAACACCTGCAGCAAGCCGAGGCCGAACACATGCTTGCGCATGGCGCGCAGCTTGGGCAGGCTGAACTCCAGCCCGATGACGAACATCAGGAACACCACGCCGAATTCGCCCAGGTGGCGGATGGCCTCGGAGTTCTGCGCCAATGCCAACGCATGAGGGCCGATCAGCACGCCGGCCGACAGATAACCGAGCATCGGCGGCAGCTTCAGCGAGCGGCAGACCACCACGCCGATGACCGCGGCAAGCAAATACAACAGCGTGAGATCGAACGAAGACATGGCTGGATGCTAGAGCAATGTCCATGCCCCGCGCGCACCGCTTTCACCCGATGACGGCGGATGCCGGCCGCCCCGTAAAATCCGGCGATGAGTTCAGCTCCCCTGCCCCCCGTGGTCGACGCCGACGCGATACTCGCGCGAGCCCGCGCCACCTTCGACATCGAGTCCGATGCCGTACTCGGTCTCAAGTCGCGCGTGGGCCCGAGCTTCGTCGAAGCCGTGCGCAAGGTCCTCGAGGTGCGCGGCCGCGTGGTCGTGATGGGCATGGGCAAGAGCGGCCACGTCGGCCGCAAGATCGCCGCCACCCTGGCCTCCACCGGCACGCCGGCCATGTTCGTCCACCCGGCCGAGGCCAGCCACGGCGATCTCGGCATGATCAAGTCGGTCGACCTGGTGCTGGCCATCTCCAATAGCGGGGAGGTCGACGAGCTCACCGTGATCCTGCCGGTGGTCAAGCGCCAGGGCGTGCCCCTCATCGCGATGACCGGCCGCCTCGATTCCACCCTGGCGCGCCATGCCGACATCGTGATCGATGCGGGCGTTGCCAAGGAGGCCTGCCCGCTCAACCTCGCTCCCACCGCAAGCACCACCGCCCAGATGGCGATGGGCGACGCGCTGGCGGTCGCGCTGCTCGACGCGCGCGGCTTCGGCTCTGAAGACTTCGCGCGCTCGCACCCCGGCGGCGCGTTGGGCCGCAAGCTGCTCACCCATGTGAGCGACGTGATGCGCTCGGGCGACGACGTGCCGCGCGTGGCACCCACCGCAACGCTCAGCGAACTGATGCGCGAGATGAGCTCCAAGGGCCTGGGCGCCACGGCGGTGGTCGACGCCGACGGCCGGGCCATCGGCATCTTCACCGACGGCGACTTGCGCCGGCAGGTGGAGACCGGCGGCGACCTGCGCGGCCTGACCGCCGCCGACGTGATGCACCCCGGCCCGCGCACGCTGCGCGCCGATGCGCTGGCGGTCGAGGCGGCCGAGCTGATGGAAGAACACCGCATCACCAGCGTGCTCATCGTCGACCCCGCGGGGCTTTTGATCGGCGCGCTCAGCATCAACGACCTGATGCGCGCGAAGGTCATCTGATGCCGCTCGACTTCCAGGCCGAAACCTTGCTGGCCGCGCAGGATGTGCGGGTGGCCTTCTTCGACATCGACGGTGTGCTGACCGACGGCGGCGTGTACTTCACCGAGCACGGCGAAACCCTTAAGCGCTTCAGCATTCTCGACGGCTACGGGCTCAAGCTGCTTCGCCTGGCGGGCATCACGCCGGCGGTGATTACCGGGCGCGACTCCAAGCCGCTGCGCGTGCGGCTCGAGGCACTCGGCATCCAGCACGTGCGCTACGGCACCGAAGACAAGCTGCCTGCGGCCGAGGCCATGCTCGAACAGTTGGGCTTCGGCTGGCACCAGGCCGCCGCCATCGGCGACGACTGGCCCGACCTGCCGGTACTGGCGCGCGTCGGATTCGCGGCGGCGCCCGCCAACGCGCATGTGGAAGTGCGCGATGCCGTCAACTACGTTACCCGGGCGCGCGGCGGCGAAGGCGCGGCGCGCGAGTTCTGCGATGTGCTGCTGACGGCCTGCGGCCAGTACAGGCGCCTGCTCGACGCGGCACGGGGTCCCACGCAATGAGCCGCGCCTGGAACCTGCTGCGCAACGCGGTCGACCGCGCCACCATCTACCTGCCCATCATCCTGACGGCGGCCGTGGCGCTCGGCACCTACTGGCTGGTGCGCAACGCGCCCAAGCTGCTCGAGCCCACCGTCAAGGCCGCGCCCACGCACGAGCCCGACTATTTCATGCGCGGCTTCGTCATAAAGAACTACCTGCCCAACGGCGACTTGCGCAGCGAACTGCACGGCAAGGAAGGCCGGCACTACCCCGACACCGACACCACCGAGGTTGACGACGTGCGCGTGCGCTCCGTCTCGCCGCAGGGCTACACGACCCATGCCACGGCCAACCGCGGCCTTTCGAATTCCGACGGCAGCGAGATCCAGCTCTTCGGCAATGCCATCGTGATTCGCGATCCGGTCGTCGGCCCCAACGGCAAGGCCACGCCGCGGCTCGAGTTCCGCGGCGACTTCCTGCACGCGTTTCTCGACACCGAGCGCGTGACCTCGAACAAGCCCGTCACGCTCATTCGCGGCACTGACCAGTTCACCGCCGACAACCTCGACTACGACAACCTGAGCGGGGTCGCCAACCTGACCGGGCGGGTGCGCGGCGTCCTGATTCCATCGGCGGCCAGCCCAGGCGGCAAGCCGCGCTGAAGAAGAAATTCACCGGAAGCCGCCCGCACCCATGACTACGTCCCCGTTGGTCTTCATCACCGGTGCATCGAGCGGCATCGGCCAGGCCCTGGCCGCCAGCTTTCACCACGCCGGCTACCGGTTGGCGCTGGTGGCGCGGCGCACCGCGGAAATCGAAACCTGGGCGAACGCCCGCAATCTCGACCCGGCCAGCTACCGGATCTATAGCGCGGACGTGGCGCAGACCGACAGCATCCTGGCAGCCGGCGCCGCATGCATCAAGCGCCAGGGCCTGCCCGACGTGGTCATTGCCAACGCCGGCATCAGCGTGGGCATCGACACCACGGAGCGGGAAGACATCGACGTGATGGCGCGAACCTTTGCCACCAACAACGTCGGCCTGATGGCCACCTTCCATCCTTTTGTGGCGGCGATGAGGCAGCGCGGCAGCGGCCGGCTGGTCGGCATCGCGAGCGTCGCGGCCATACGCGGCCTGCCGGGACATGGCGCCTATTGCGCCAGCAAGGCGGGCGTGGTCGCGTACTGCGAGAGCTTGCGCGGCGAGCTGCACAACAGCGGCGTCAAGGTCGTCACCCTCTGCCCCGGCTACATCGACACGCCGCTGACACAGGGCAACCGATACGGCATGCCCTTTCTCATGAAGGCGGAAGATTTTGCAGACCAGGCGCTGCGCGCCATCGAGGCCGGCACCAGCTACCGCGTGATTCCCTGGCAGATGGGTGTTGTCGCCAAGCTCATGCGCATGCTGCCGAACGCCGTGCTCGACCGCGCCGTGCAGGGCCGGGCGCGCAAGAAGCGCAGCGGCGAAAGCTGAACCGCCGGGGCTCTCGGCAAGGCTGCGTGAGCGGATTCTTCGCGAGCACCAAAGAAAAAGGCTCCCTCGGGAGCCTTTTGCCTGTGTGCCTGGAATGCAGGGCTCAGTAGCCGCTGTTGCCGCCGCCGTAGCCGCCGCCACCGCCGGAGCGGCCACCGCCGCCGCCACGGGGACCGGCGCCGTAGGGGCTGCGGAAACCGCCATCGCCACCACCACCGCCGCCGCCACTACGGCCACCACCACCGCCGTAGCCGCCGCCACCACCGGAACGGCCGCCACCGCCGCTGCGATCGCCGCCGCCACCACCGTAGCCGCCACCACCACCGCCGCCGTAGCCACCGCCACCACCGCCGCCATAACCACCACCGCCGCCGCCGTAGCCGCCACCACCGCTGCGCGGGGGACGTGCTTCCATCGGACGTGCTTCATTGACGACGACGCTGCGGCCGCCCAGGGGCTGGCCGTTCATGCCGTTGATTGCTGCTTGCGCTTCCGCGTCGCTGCCCATCTCGACGAAGCCGAAGCCCTTCGAGCGGCCCGTGTCGCGTTCCATCATGACCTTGGCGCTGGTCACCGAGCCGAATTGTCCGAAAGCCTGTTCGAGATCACCGTCGCGCACCGAGTAAGGCAGGTTGCCGACATACAGTTTGTTGCCCATCAAGGGACTCCTATAAACACATAGCAAGAAAAGCGATGGAGTCCCGAAAGCATCACTCAACCAAGAGCTGTCGAGTCGCGCGAAACTGACCGATCACCGAACTGCCGCCCCGGCAAAATGAAGAGGGAGGCTCGTGCATTATGGGTGAAATACACGAAATGCAAGCAGGAATTTGCTGCTTCCTGTAGGGCCTCCGAAAATTAAAAGAAGCTAGCGCCCGCTTACAAGAACGGCGCCGAAGGGGCCGCAAAGCCGCAGGTAGAATCCGCTCCGTCATTGGGGAGTAGCCGCCTTCCACTGCGAGAAGGGCCCGCGTCAACAGACTTGTCCTGCCCCACACGGGACATGGCGCGTGCAGTGATTCACCTGGCGAGACCTTTGACCGTGCAACTTCGGGAATATGGCCGAAGGTGTTGCACGGTCAATTGCGTCCTTCGGCCCAAGGAACCCCTGCTCTCATGGAAGCTTTTCTCGTTGCAACCGGCGTGGTCGCGCTCGCCGAAATGGGCGACAAGACCCAGTTGCTGGCCCTGCTGCTGGCCGCCCGCTTCAGAAAACCCTGGCCGATCGTGCTCGGGATCTTCGTTGCCACCATCGTCAACCATGCCCTGGCCGGCGCCGTCGGCAACTGGATCACACACTGGCTCGGCCCCGACGTGCTGCGCTGGATCCTGGGGGGCTCGTTCATCGCCATGGCTGCCTGGATGCTGATTCCGGACAAGCTCGACGAAGACGACGCGCCCGCGGCGTCGCACTACGGGGTATTCGGCACCACGCTCATCGCGTTCTTCCTGGCTGAAATGGGCGACAAGACCCAGATCGCCACCGTCATGCTCGCCGCCCGGTTCACCGACGCCTACATCTGGGTGGTCACGGGCACCACGCTCGGCATGATGCTGGCCAATGCGCCCGTGGTCTGGCTGGGCGACAAGCTGGTGAAGCGCGTGCCGATCACGCTCGTGCACGGCATCTCGGCAGCGATCTTCCTGGTGCTCGGCATCGTGATGATCATCGGCTGGTAATGCGGCAGAGCGATATACTGCCGGCTGCGCCGATTTGCTTCAGCTTGCGGGCGCTTTATAAATTCAGCTAAAGACAGTCAGTTGGCGAACAACCCGGCTCGTTTTTGGCGAGGCCGGGTTTTTTCATTGATGTCGTCAACTTCTTTGGTCGTCTCTGCGCAGTCGATGCAGTTCGCGGGCCCGCTGGCCCTGCGCAGCGGCGCGTCGCTCGGCAGCTACACGCTCGCCTACGAAACCTACGGCACCCTGAACGCCGACCGCAGCAACGCGGTGCTGGTGTGCCATGCGCTCAATGCCTCGCACCACGTCGCCGGCGTCTATGAAGGCCAGGCCAAGTCCGAAGGCTGGTGGGACAACATGGTGGGCCCTGGCAAGCCGGTCGACACCAACCGCTTCTTCGTGATCGGCGTGAACAACCTCGGCTCCTGCTTCGGCTCGACCGGTCCGATGCACACCAACCCCGCCACGGGGCGCATCTACGGCGCCGACTTTCCGGTGGTCACGGTCGAGGACTGGGTCGATGCCCAGGCCGTGCTGCTCGATGCGCTCGGCATTCGCACGCTTGCGGCCGTCATGGGCGGCAGCCTGGGCGGCATGCAGGCGCTGTCGTGGACGCTGCAGTACCCGGACCGCGTGCGCCACGCCGTGGTGGTGGCCAGCGCGCCCAATCTCACGGCCGAGAACATTGCGTTCAACGAAGTGGCCCGCCGCGCCATCGTCACCGACCCCGACTTTCATGGCGGCCACTTCTACGAGCACGGCGTCGTTCCCAAGCGCGGCCTGCGCATTGCGCGGATGATCGGCCACATCACCTACCTGAGCGACGACGTCATGAACGAGAAGTTCGGACGCATCCTGCGCAGCGCGGTGGAAGGCGAGGCGGCCACGCTGGACTACCGCTATTCCACCCAGGAAATCGAGTTCCAGATCGAAAGCTACCTGCGCTACCAGGGCGACAAATTCAGCGAGTACTTCGACGCCAACACCTACCTCCTGATCACGCGCGCGCTCGACTACTTCGACCCGGCACGCGCGCACGGCGGCAACCTCAGCGCTGCGCTTGCGAAGGCCACCGCCAAGTTTTTGCTCGTGAGCTTCAAGACCGACTGGCGCTTTTCGCCGGCGCGCAGCCGCGAACTGGTGAAGGCGCTGCTCGACAACCGCCGCAACGTGAGCTACGCCGAGATCGATGCGCCGCACGGGCACGACGCGTTCCTGCTCGACGACGTGCGCTACATGGGCGTGGTGCGGTCCTATTTCGAGCGCGTGGCCCTCGAAACCGAGGCTGAAGGGAGTACCGCCCAATGAGCGATATCGAAACCCAAAGCCTCATCGCCAATCTTGTGCCCGAGGGCGCGCGCGTACTCGACCTCGGCTGCGGCGACGGTGCCCTGCTCGACCTGCTGCAGCGCGAGCGCGGCTGCACAGGCTACGGCGTGGAAATTGCCGATGGCAACGTGCTGCAGTGCATTCGCCGCGGCGTCGACGTGATCCAGCTGAACCTCGACGAGGGCTTGGCGGTGTTCGACGACGCCACCTTCGACGTGGTGCTGCAGATCGACACGCTGCAGCACCTGCGCAATGCCGAGGTCATGCTGCGCGAAACCGCGCGCGTGGGCCGCATCGGCATCGTGGCCTTCCCCAACTTTGCGCATTGGCCCAACCGCATCAGCATTGCGCGCGGCCGCATGCCGGTGACACGCCGCCTGCCCTACCAGTGGTACGACACGCCCAACATCCGCGTCGGCACGTTCAAGGACTTTGAAGTGCTGGCGCAAAAGAACAGCCTGCGCGTGCTCGACGCGTTCGGCGTGCAGGAAGGCCGCAGCGTGCGCTGGCTGCCCAATGCGCGCGCGAGCACGGCGGTGTTCAAGTTCGAGCGGGAGCGCTGAGCGCTTTCGCGCCTCGACAAGAACGAACACGGCGGCCCCATGAGCTTCACGCTCTCGCAACCGGCGCACAGCGACCTGCTGGTCAAGAAGAGCCGCTTCATCGGTTGCGTGCAGCCCGTGGCCGACCGCGCCGCTGCGCTCGCCGTGGTGGCGGCGCTGCGCAACGAACACCCTGCCGCGGCGCATGTCTGCTGGGCGTTGATGGCAGGCGGCCAATCGGCGGCCAACGACGACGGCGAGCCGGGCGGCACGGCCGGACGCCCGATGCTCGAGGTGCTGCGGCACCAGCAGCTTGAAGGCGTGCTCGCTACCGTGGTGCGCTATTTCGGCGGCATCAAGCTGGGCGCGGGCGGGCTCGTGCGGGCCTACACCGATGCGGTTGCGCAGGCTTGTGTCGGCGCAACGCTGGTCCCGCTGGTGCGCCAGCGGCTGCTGCAATGCACCGTGCCCTATGCGCTCGAAGGGCTCGTGCGGCGCGAGATTGCAGCTGTGAGCGGCGCCTCCATTACAGACGTGCGGCACGGCGACGCAGTGGAATTCGCATTCACGCTGCCCGAGCCTGACGCCAACGCCTTCATCGCCCGCCTCGACGATGCTGCGCAAGGGCGCGCCGTCTGGCCGCAGGCGTAAGCCGCCGCGCGGGCACCGCCGGAGGCGCTGCCATCCCCAGCACGCCGCGCGGCGCGAGCGCCACGGGCGCCTCATCGTCGCCCGGACCGCGGCGCGCCATCTCGGCGGTGACGATGCCGGTCGGCACCGCCAGCACGCCCCAGCCCACCAGCATCATCACCGAAGCAATGGCGCGGCCGAGATCGGTCTTGGGCACCAGGTCGCCGAAGCCCACGGTAGCCATGGTCGAGATGGCCCAGTAGATCGCTACCGGAATGCTGGTGAAGCCGTGCACCGGGCCTTCCACCACGTACATCAGCGTGCCCATCACCAGCACCACCAGCATCACAAAGCCGACGAACACCGTGATCTTCCGGCGGCTGGCGGCCACGGCGGAGACCAGCGCGCGGTATTCCACCGAGTAGCGCGACAGCTTGAAGATGCGGAACACGCGCAAAAGCCGCAGCACGCGCACATCGATGAGGTAGGCGAGCTCGGGCGCAAACGCCACCAGGTACGTTGGCAGCAGCGCGAGCAGGTCGATCACTCCATAGAAGCTCAGCGCATAGCGCATCGGCTTGTTCACGCAGGCGAGCCGCGCGATGTATTCGAGCGTGAAGAGAATGGTGAAGCCCCATTCGAACGCATTGAACAGAGGCCGCCACTGGTCGCGGATCGACTGCACGCTGTCCAGAATGACCACCAGCACGCTGGTCACGATGACGGCGATCAGCGCCAGGTCGAAGAGCAGACCGGCGCGCGTGTCGGCCTCGAAGATCACGGTGAATAAGCGGCGCCGCCAGCCGCTTGCCGGCTTGTCGAAGCGCGCGTCGATGGTCGAGGAGATAGCCAGGGTCCGGGCAGCGGGAGCGGTGTTCGATCGGGTCATCTTGCGAGCCAGGAGGTCACGGAAGGGGGCATTGTCCAATGCGGCGGGGATTTATTCAGTTACGTTTCTTGCGCAATGAAGTGCCGCAGGCCGTGGAGTGGTTCTTACGATAGCCCCTTTGTTGAGGAGCTCCCCTTTGGCTACACAGTCCCCATTTTTCGGCAAGCGTGATCGTGACACCGACTCGTTGACCTCCCGCCCCGCGCCGCTGGTGGGCTCGGGTACCAATCTCTCGGGTTCGCCCGTCAACCCTTCTTCCCTCACCGCACAGCAAGGCGGCCTGGCTCCGGCGGCCGCTCCCGCCGCCAAGGAAGGCGGCAGCAAGCTCACCGTCGGCCCCAACATCAAGCTCAAGGGCGTCGAGATCACCGATTGCGACACGCTCGTGGTCGAAGGCCTTGTCGAGGCCACCATGGACTCGCGCCTGATGCAGATCGCCGAGCAGGGCGAATTCAAGGGCTCGGCCGAAATCGACATTGCCGAAATCCGCGGCATTTTCGACGGCAGCCTCACGGTGCGCGAAAAGCTCGTGATCCATTCGACCGGCAAGGTCACCGGCAAGATCCGCTACGGCAAGATCGTGATCGAAGAAGGCGGCCAGCTCTCGGGCGAAATCAGCTTCGGCGCCAAGCAGTCGCTGCAATCGGCCACCTGATCCACTCCTAGGCCGCCTCTTCGGGCGGCTTCCAACCCAGGCGCTCCAGCAAGGCACCGGCCGCGGCCGGTGCTTTTTCTTTGGCGCCGTTGATGAAGTAGACGAACACGTCGCGCTTCTTGGGCGTTTCGGCCCATTGCTGCGCGCGCTCGGCCCAGCTGTCGAGCGCCTTCGGCGCATAGCCGGTCTTGAGCTTGGCGTCGGCCATCATGAGCCGCGCATAGGCGAAGTCGCCCTCGGGCTCCTCGAACGACGGAAACTTGTCGGCGTCTGTGAACACGGTCGACACCTTGTGCTTCTTCGCGAGCGCCCGATAGGTGGGCGTGATGAAGCTCTCATGCCGCACGTCCATCACGTGGCGCAGCACGCGGCTGCCCTCCTTCTTCGGCAGCAGCTCCAGAAAGGCCTCGAAGTCTTCGGCATCGAACTGCTTGGTGGGCATGAACTGCCAGACGATCGGCCCGAGCTTGTCGCCCAGCTCGCTCACGCCGCTGTCGATGAAGCGCTTGATCGAGTCTTCCGCGGTGGCCAGCACCTTGCGGTTGGTCGAAAAGCGCGAGGCTTTCATCGAGAACATGAAGTCGTCGGGCACCTCGTCGTGCCACTTGCGGAAAGTCTCTGGCTTGAAGGTGCTGTAGTAGGTGCCGTTGATCTCGATGGCGCTGACCTTGCGGCTCGCATAGCGCAGCTCCTTTGCGTGCGCGAGCCCCTTGGGATAGAAGTTGTCGCGCCAGGGCTCGTAGGTCCAGCCGCCGATGCCCACCTTGATATTCGCCTGCGTCCGAGTCGATGTTGCCTTGCTCACATTGCGCTCCGGGTTGAGAACGCCGCACTCTACGCGGGGTCGCGGCGAGGCGCAAAATGCGATTTTTCGTCACCTCCGCGGAGAACCCACCGATGAACGCCCCCCTGCACCGCGAAATGCCCGCCGGAACGCTCGACGCCGAGCGCGCCCTCTCCGATGTCACCGCCCAATGGGACGGCGACATCGTCAGGCAGCTCACCGACTACATCGCCATTCCCGCCAAGTCGCCGGGCTTCGACAAGGACTGGTCGGCCAACGGCTACCTGGAAACGGTGCTGCGCAATGCGGCCGCCTGGGTCGAGGCGCAGAAGGTCGAAGGCCTGAAGCTGGAAATCGTGCGGCTCGAAGGCCGCACGCCGGTGCTGTTCTTCGAAGTGCCGGCCACCGGTACCGACATGAGCGAAACCGTGCTGATGTACGGCCACCTCGACAAGCAGCCCGAATTCACCGGCTGGCGCAACGACCTCGGGCCCTGGACGCCCAAGTACGAGAACGGCCTGCTCTACGGCCGCGGCGGCGCCGACGACGGCTATGCGGTCTACGCCAGCGTCGCCGCGCTGCAGGCATTGAAGAATCAGGGCGCGGCCCATCCGCGCATCGTGGGCATCATCGAGACCTGCGAGGAAAGCGGCTCCTACGACCTGCTGCCGTACGTCGATGCGCTGCGCCCGCGCCTGGGCAATGTGGAACTGGTGATCTGCCTCGATTCCGGCGCCGGCAACTACGACCAGCTGTGGCTCACTACGTCGCTGCGCGGCATGGCCAGCGGCACGCTCAAGGTCGAGGTGCTGACCGAGGGCATTCACTCCGGCGATGCGTCGGGCCTGGTGCCTTCGAGCTTTCGCATCATGCGGCAGGTGCTCGACCGGCTCGAAGACAGCGCCACCGGCCGCCTGCTGCCCGCGAGCTTTCATTGCGAAGTGCCGGCCGATCGCCTGGCGCAGGCCAAGGCCACCGCCGCCATCCTTGGCGAAGAGGTCTACAAGCGCTTTCCTTGGGCGCACTACGACTGCGGCGGCTCGACCATGTTCGCGCTGCCGACCACCACCGACCCGGTCGAGGCGCTGCTCAACCGCACCTGGAAGCCCACGCTGTCGGTCACCGGCGCCGAAGGCTTTCCGGCGCTGAAGGATGCGGGCAACGTGCTGCGCCCCTACACCGCGTTCAAGCTCTCGCTGCGCCTGCCGCCGCTGGTCGACGCGGCCGAGGCGGTGCAGAAGCTGAAAGTGCTGCTCGAGGACAACGCGCCCTACCAGGCGCGTGTCACCTTCGAAAGCGGCGGCGGCGCCACCGGCTGGAACGCGCCGACGATCACGCCGTGGTTCGAAGACGCGCTCAACAAGGCCTCGCTGGCGCATTTCGGCGCGTCGTGCGGCTACATCGGCCAGGGCGGCACCATTCCGCTGATGAACATGCTGAGCGCCGGCTTTCCCAGGGCGCAGATGATGGTCTGCGGTGTGCTCGGTCCGAAGAGCAACGCGCACGGGCCCAACGAGTTCCTTCATGTGCCCTATGCCAAGAAGCTGACGGCCGCCGTGGCCGAGGTGATCGCGGCCTTGCCGACTGCGCACCGCACCGCCGCCGCGGAGCCGGCCGCCGCTTGACCGGACCTGCGCCGCAGCGCGTTTCACTGTCCACGCCCGACGGCGAAACGCTGGCGCTGCGCCGCCTTCCTGCAGCCGGCGCGCCGCGTGCGGTGGTGGTCCTGGTGCACGGGCTCGGCGAGCATGCGGGACGCTATACGCAGCTTGCCGCGCGCCTGCGTGAATGGAATTTCGCGGTGTGGGCATACGACCACCACGGCCACGGCAAATCGTCGGGCGCACGCGGAGGTTTGCCGGGCGAGCTGCGGTTGGTCGAAGATCTTGCACTGGTCATTGACGATGCTCGCCGCGAGAACGCTGGCCTACCGCTGGTGCTGCTGGGCCACAGCCTGGGCGGGCTGGTTGCGGCCAGCCTGGTGTCGCGCGGCGTGCGACCGGTCGATGGGCTGGTGCTGTCGTCCCCGGGGCTCGATCCCGGCCTGAATGCTTTCCAGAAGGCGCTGCTCGCAGTGTTGCCGCGCATTGCGCCGAACCTGCGTGTCGGCAACGGGCTCGACGACAACTTTCTTTCGCACGACCCGGCCGTCGTGCGGGCCTACCGCGCTGATCCGCTCACGCACGACCGCATCGGCAGCCGGCTGGCGCGTTTTCTCGCGCACGAAGGGGCGGCCATCCAGCAGGCCGCGCCGCATTGGCCCGTGCCCACGCTGTTGATGTATGCGGGCGACGATCATCTCGTGAGGCCGGCCGCCAGCCGTGCCTTTGCCGCGGCGGCCGCGCCCGGTGGCATGGTCGAGGCGCATTGCTTCGAGGCCCTGTACCACGAGATATTCAACGAGTTGGATGCCGGGCCCGTGTTCGCCGCGCTGCAGCGGTGGCTCGATACGCGCTTTCCGCCCAACTGAGCGGTGTTCAGGCGTTTGCGGCCGCCTCGCGCCGGCGAGACTTTGCGAGCCACAGCAGCCCCGCGCCCGTGAGCACCACCGGCACCAGCGAACCGTAGTTCAACAGTTGCCAGCCCTGCGTCGTGACCAGCACGCCCGAGGCGAACGAGGTCAGTGCCACCGTCGCGAACACGCAGAAGTTGAGCGCGCCCTGCGCCCGGTCTCGTTCTTCCGCGGTGTAGGCCGTGAGCGAAAGGGTCGTGCTGCCGGTGAACAGGAAGTTCCAGCCCACGCCCAGCAGGCACAGCGCCACCAGAAAATGCTGAAGCTCCACACCCGAGAGCGCGACGGCAATGCAGCCGAAGTTGAGCGCAACTCCCACGCCCATCACCGGCAGCGCACCGAAGCGGCGGATCAGGTGGCCGGTGAAGAAGCCGGGCGCGAACATGCCGATCACGTGCCATTCGAGCACCAGCGCGGCATCGGAGAAAGGCAGGCTGCAGATCTGCATCGCAATGGGTGTGGCCGCCATCAGCAGGTTCATCACGCCAAAGCCCAATGCACCCGCCGCGGCTGATACGACGAACACCGGCTGGCGGATGAGCTGCGACAACGTCCTTCCACCCATCGCCTGCTGGCGCGTGAGCGGAGGCGGAAATTCAATGAAGCGCATGACCGCCATGGACAGCAACGCCACCGCCGCCAGCGCAATGTAGGCACCCGCGAACGGCACTGCGAACATTTCGCGCGTGGCCGTGGCGAGGTTGGGCCCCGCCACGGCGCCGATCAGTCCGCCGGCCATCACCAGCGACACGGCCTTCTCGCGCCACGCCGGTGCCGCGAGTTCGGCGGCTGCAAAGCGGTAGAGTCCGGCGTTGGCGTTGTAGTAGCCGGCCACCACCGTGGCAAAGCACAGCAGCCAGAAGTTCTTCGAAACCACCGCGAACGCGCACAGCAGGGCCGACCCGAGCCCGACGGCCAGGCCGATCTGGAACGACCCGCGCCGGCCGAAGCGTTGCTGCGTGCGTGCCACCAGCCCGGTGGTCAGCGCACCACCCACCACGTAGCCCATGATCGGCAGCGTGGCCATCCAGCCGCGCGGCGCAATGCTCAGGCCCACCAAGCCGTTGATGGCAATGAACGTGACGTTGTTGGTCAGGAACAAGCCCTGGCAGATGGCAAGCAGCCAGAGGTTGCGGTTCATCGGAAGAAGGTGGAAGCAGGTTGCGGCATGAAGGCTTGAGGTTCTACGTGATTCGCCGCGGATGCGCCAGTCGAAATGCGGCAGCCAAAAAAAGCGCCCTCGTGGGCGCCGGAACTTCTATGAGCAAATTGGCTTACAGCTGCTTGTTCTGCAGCAGGCTGCTTAGCGAACCCAGGAGATCGTTCGGCGTGTCCAGGCCTTGCTCCGGCACCTTGCCTTGCGGCGTGAGCTGGTCGATGAGGGTGGGCAACATGGCAGCCAGCATGGGCAGCAGCGTTTGCGCATTGATGCCGAGCTTGGAAGCGATGCTGGCGATGGTGTCGCTGCCCAACGCGTCTTGCAGCTGCCCGCCGGAAACCGGCTGGTTTTCTCCCTTGCCGATCCACGAGCCGATGACGTCGCCCATGCCGGCCTGCTCGAATTTCGAGACCAGCCCTCCCAGGCCACCCTGGCCGCCATTGTTGGCGAGCAGGCCGCCCAGCGCGCCGGCCAGGCCGCCGAGATCTCCCAAGCCGCCGATGCCGCCGCCTTGCGGCTGCTGCTGTTGGGCAGCGCCTCCCAGCACTTGGCCGAGTACCGAATCGAGCATTCCCATGACGTTTCCTTGGTGTGTGACAGAACTGCCGGCATTGTCGCCAGCGCGATGAGCTGCGCGTGAAAGGGGTTGCCCACTTTCGAGCGCGCAGTGTGACAAATTACTTGGTGCGCGCCGCGCGCTTCGGCAGCAATGCGGGGCTGACCCCCTGCACGCCGACCAGGCCGAGCACAGTCACGAGCGAATTCTGCGCGCCTTTCCATGCGTCTGTCACGTCGATCGATTCGCTCAAGGCATGAAAGCCGGTGGACTTGCCGCCGCCGCCGATGATGATGGCCGGAATGCCATACGACATCGGCACGTTGGCATCGGTGCTGCCGCCGCGCAGCAGCGTCTTGTGGCCGAAGGCGGTATTCGAGCGGATGGCCGCCTCCACGATCACCGAGTCGGACGGCGTGCGGCCGCCGGGACGGTCGCCGATCAGCTTGTTGCTGGCGCTCAGCGTGGACACGTTCCAGCGCTTGTTTTCCTCGGCCACGGCCTCGTCGATGGCCGCAAGAATCTTCTTCTCGGTTTCGAGCAGCGACGCCATGTCGTCCGAGCGAATGTCGATTGCCATGCGAGCGTCGGGCGCAATGGTGTTCACCGACGTGCCGCCGCCCACGGTGCCGACCGTGAAGGTGGTCTTCGGAAAGCTGGGCGTACGCACCTCCGCGATCTTTGCGATGGCGCGGCCCATGCCGTGGATGGCGCTGGGCACCTGACCGAAGGCGGCAAAGCTGTGGCCGCCCGGTCCCTTGAACGTGACTTCATAGCGGTGGCTCGCGGTGCCGAGAATCAGCACGTTGCCGTCGGGCGAAGGCTCGAGCCCCACCATGCCGTCGATGTCCAGGTTGTCGCGGAAGATGGCCTTCATGCCGTGCAGGTTGCCGAGTTCTTCCTCGCCGACATTGGCGACGAACAGGAGGTCGCCGACCGTCTGCACCTTGTTGTCGTTGAGCACCTTGAGCCACGACAGCAGCACCGACAGGCCGCGCGTGTCGTCCGCGATGCCGGGCGCATGCAGCTTGCCGTCGCGCTCCTTCACTTTGACATCGGTGCCGGCGGGAAACACGGTGTCGAGATGGGCCGAGACCAGCAGCTTGGGGCCGTTGCCGGTGCCCTTGCGCAGGCCGATCACGTTGCCTTCGGCATCGATCTTCGCGTCGGTGAGGCCAAGAGCCTTCATGCGCGCGAGAAAAGCTTCAGCGCGCTTCTGTTCCTTGAACGGAGGCGCCTCGATCTCGGTCAGCATCTTCAGGTCTTCGATCGAGCGGTCGTGGTCTGCCTTGACTGCGTCGAGCAGTTTCTGGATCGAAGGTGCCGCCGTCAGCTGGGTAAAGACCTTGTCCACCTCGGGAGCGACTTGCGCGGGCGTGGGCGCCACGGCGGTGTTCTGAGCCTGCGCATCCTGGGTGGCGAAGAGCATGGCCAGCACAAGGGGAGCGAGGGGCGCAAATCGGAGCGCGCGTGGCGAGCGAAGCATGACGTGAAGATCCTTCTCTGGTTGTGATGAATGGGTGAAGCAAGCATTGTTCCGCAACTTGCAACCCCGCGGGCCGGCCTAGTTTCCGGCTAGCGACACGAGCGCGGCGAGTGCGGCGGTTTCGGCGCGCAGCACGCGGGGTCCGAGCGTGACCGGCGCAAAGCCGCACGCGAGTGCTTCTTGCTCTTCGGCGGCGCTCAGGCCGCCTTCGGGACCGCTCAGCACCAGCACGCTTCGATCGGCCGGAGCCGACTCAATGGCGTCGGCCAGGCGGCGCGTGCCTTCGGCAAGGCTCAGGATGAGGCGCAGCGCCTCTTTGCCTGCCGCTGCGTCGATCCACGCCGAGGAGCTCGAGAAAGACCGCACTGGATGAATCACCGGCACGCGGTTGCGGCCGCACTGCTCGCACGCCGCAATGGCAATCGCTTCCCAATGCGCCCTCTTCTTCTCGGCACGCTCGCCCGAAAGGCGCAGCACGCCGTGGGCGGTCGCCAGGGGCTGGATGCTGGCCACGCCCAGTTCGGTGGCCTTTTCGACCAGCCAGTCCATGCGTTCGTTGGCCGGCATGCCGACCGCGAGATGCACCGCGCGCGCAGCTTCGCGCTCCGCCGGCGTGTGGACGCCGACCGTGACGGAAACGTCGCTGCGCCCCATGCGCTCGACCGTGGCCGCGTATTCGCCGCCGGAACCGTTGAACAGCGTGAGTTCATCGCCGGGTTGCATCCGCAGCACCTGCACGTGGCGCGCGGCGCCGGGCGGCAGCGCTAGGGTGACGCCGGCGGCCAGCGGCACCGGGCAGTGAAAACGGGGCATCTAGACCCTGCCGTAGGCAAAGCCGGTGATGGCCGAGCTGCCTTCGATTTCGTCGATCACGCGCAGCAGCGGGGTCAGCTCCATGTAGCGGCTGGCCGTGGAGCGGATGTAGGCGATGAAGCGCGGCGTGTCGGCCAGGTAGCGCGGCTTGCCGTCCCGCAGCGTCAGGCGGGCAAAGATGCCGGCCACCTTGAGATGGCGCTGCAGCCCCATCCATTCGACCGAGCGATAGAAGGCGCCGAAATCCGCATCGACCGGCAGCTTGGCCCTGCGGGCGGCCTCCCAGTAGCGGATGGTGATGTCGAGCACGAATTCTTCATCCCAGCTCAGGAAGGCGTCGCGCATCAGGCTGGCGATGTCGTAGGTGATGGGGCCGTAGACCGCATCTTGGAAGTCGAGCACGCCGAGGTCTGCATCATTGCGGACCATCAGATTGCGCGGCATGAAGTCGCGGTGCACATAAACGCTTGGCGAGGCCAGGTTGCTCTCGACGATGAGCTTGAAGCTGCGATCGAGCCGCTCCTTGAGTTGGCCCTCGACGGCAATGCCGCGATGGCGGCCGATGTACCACTCGGGAAAAAGCGCCAGTTCCCGCTCGAGCAACGCCCTGTCGTACGGCGGCAGCACGCCCGGCCTGGACGCCAGTTGCCAGCGGATCAGCGCGTCGATCGCCTGGTCGTAGAGCGGCCGACTCGCATCGGGCTTGGCCGGGTCGATCACGTCGAGCATGGTCTGGTGGCCGAGATCGTCGAGCAATAGAAAACCGTTCGGCCGGTCCCATTCGAGCATCCGCGGCGCCGTGACGCCGGCTTCGGCCATCAGGCGGGCGACCTGCACGAACGGCTCGCTGTTCTCCTTGTCGGGCGGCGCATCCATCACGATGCGGGTGCCGGCGGCCTCCGCGGCGTCGACGCGGAAGTAGCGCCGAAAGCTCGCATCGGCCGAAGCGAGGCGAACGGTGCCGGGCAGCAGGCGGTGCGCGGCGGCAATGCCGGCCAGCCAGCCTTCGAACACCGCGGCGCGCTGCGGATCGGCCCAGAGAATGGGGTTGGCAGGGGGTGCGGGCTCGGTGGCCGGGGACGGGGGTGCTGTCATGGATAATCGATTCTACAAATCCGCCTGGCGCGGCAACTCCTGCGGTCCTCCCTGGTCGAACAGAGTTGCCGCCGGCCCCTGCAACCTGCCGGCCTGCCGCGCCGTCCTCCCGACGATCTCTTCGTTCCTGACCGATGCCTACGATCCAAAGCTCCCACGTTTGGCACCTTGTGCACTCGCAGCCCTCCTTGGGGAGACTGCGGTCCTTCTCCGGAACGATGCGGCGGGAGGCTTGATGAGCCGACGTGCTGCTGCCTTGCGGCGTTCCGGCCCGCCGCTGCCGTTGGCGTTGCTGTCGCTGGCGCTGCTGCACGCGCACGGCGCCTCCGCGCAGCCGGCGGGCGGCCTCGACGGCCCGCTGGTGCTCAAGCGCACGCCGCAACTGACTGAAACACTGCCCCCCGCGGAGCGCAGCCAGCTGCCGAGCCTGATCACCGGGGATCGCCTGTCGGGCCGCCAGGACCTCGAAACCGTGGTCGAGGGCAACGCCACCTTGCGGCGCGGCGAAGTCGCCATCACCGCCGACCGGCTCGAGTACTACCAGCCCGACGACCGCGCCAAGGCGCGCGGCAACGTGCGGGTGAACCAGGCCGGCAACGTGTACGAAGGCCCCGAGCTCGAACTCAAGCTCGAGACCTTCGAGGGCTTCTTCAACAACGTGCGCTACAGCTTTCTTGCCACCGGCGGGCACGGCGAGGCGCAGCGCATCGATTTCGTCGACAGCAGCGTGTCAGTGGCCCGCAGCGCCACCTACACCACCTGCCGCCGTGAAGACTACCCGGGCTGGATGCCCGCCTGGCTGCTGACCGCGGCCACGATGACCACCGACACCGAGGAAAACATCGGCGTGGCCACCGATGCGCGGCTGAGCTTCATGGGCATCAGCACGCCGCCGCTCCCGAGCGTGAGCTTTCCGCTGTCGAGCGAGCGCAAGAGCGGCCTCTTGCCGCCCACGGTCGGCATCGACAACACCAACGGCATCGAGATTTCGCAGCCGTACTACTGGAACATCGCACCCAACCGGGATGCCACCTTCACGCCCACGCTGATGAGCAAGCGCGGGCTCAATCTGGGTTCGGAATTCCGCTACCTCGAGAAGGAATACAACGGCACCATCCGCCTCGACTTCATGGGCAGCGACCGCCTGGTGGGCCAGCGCTACAACGAGCTGCGCGCCAGCCAGCTCCAGCAGCTGGCCAACGGAGAAATCCAGGCCAAGGACCTGACCTCAGCGCCCAACAGCAGCAAGCGCTGGGGTATCTGGGGCACCCATCGCCAGGAGTTCAACGCCAAGGCGCTGGGCCTGGATTCGCTGTCGGCCAACATCAACATCAACCGGGTCAGCGACGACGACTACTGGCGCGACTTCACGCGCACGCCCACGCTGGCGCAGCGCCAGCTGCCGAACGAAGCGTCGCTCAACTGGGCCAAGGACGACTGGAGCGGCATTCTGCGCACCACGCGCTACCAGACGCTGCAATACAACCTCTCGCCGATCGTGCCGTCCTACGACCGGATGCCGCAGATCACCGCGAACTACGCCAAGTACGACTGGCACGGCTTCGATGTGGGGCTGAACCTCGACTACACGCGCTTCCGGGTCAACAGCATCCTGAGCGGCCAGCCCGGCTTCGACGTCAACCAGCAGTCGCAGCCCGATGGGGACCGCGCCTTCGCGCAGGCAACCATCAGCCGTCCGTTCATCACGCCGAGTTCCTTTGTCATTCCGAAGCTGCAACTGCACGCGACGTCGTACAACTACTACCTGCCGCAGGCGGACATTCCGAAGCTCACGGTCAACGGAATCACGTACGTCAACGGTGTGCCCTACAACCCGAGTTCGCTGTATTTCCTCCCGACGTCGAGCAGCCGGACGGTACCGACCTTCAGCCTCGACAGCGGCCTGATCTTCGAGCGCGACGCCAACTACTTCGGCCGTGCCTTCCGTCAGACGCTGGAACCGCGTGCGTACTACGTCTATACGCCGTACCGCAACCAGAGCATGCTGCCGAACTACGATTCGGCGGCCAACGATTTCAGCTTTGCAACCATCTATACCGAGAATGCGTTCTCGGGCAACGACCGCATCTCCGACACCAACACGCTCACGCTCGGCGTGACGTCCCGCCTGATCGACCCCGCCACCGGCGTCGAGGCGGCGCGCTTCGGCATTGCGCAGCGGCTGCGCTTCAGCGACCAGAAGGTCACGCTGCCGGGCGGCGTGCCGGTCACCGACCGCGCGAGCGACCTGCTGGTGGGCGCGCAGATCAACTGGACGCCCAAGTGGAGCCTGGACACCGTCGTGCAGTACAACCCCGACACGCAAAGGTCCACGCGCTCGGCCATCAGCGCGCGCTACAACCCCGAGCCGTATCACAACCTCAGCGCCGCATTCCGCTACCAGGCGCCCAGTACCCCGACCGCCACCGACGGCAACAAGTCGATCGACGTGGGCTGGCAATGGCCGCTCAACGACCTGTGGGGCGACAAGGGCAAGGACCTCGGTCCGGGCAAGGGCCAGGGTGGCGGCCGCTGGTATGCGGTTGGCCGGCTCAACTACAGCCTGCAGGACAAGAAACTCACGGACGGCGTGCTCGGTTTCGAGTACGACGGCTGCTGCTGGATCGGCCGCGTGGTGCTGCAGCGCGTGACCACCGGGCAGGTGACGGCCAACACCCGCATCATGTTCCAGCTCGAATTCGTCGGATTTTCCAGCATCGGATCGAGTCCCATGCAGGCCCTGCGGCAAAACATCCAGCGCTACCAGCCCCTTCGCGAGCCCACCGAGGCGCCGAGCCGCTTCACCAATTACGACTGAGACGATTGAGCAACGCCATGAAACACATCCGTTCCATCCTTACCCTGAGCTGCCTTGCGGCGCTGGCCGCAACGTCGGGCGCGCAGGGCCTGCGTTCCGGCGGCGGCATCACGGACATCATGCGCGCGGGGCCGCGCCTTGCACCGCCGGTGCAGCGCAGTGCTCCTCCCGCTGCGGCGCCCGTGCAGCGATCGGCCGAGTACATCGTTGCGTTGGTCAATTCCGAGCCCATCACCAACACCGAGGTGCAGACGCGCGTCACGCGCCTGGTCCGCGAAAACCCGGAGGCCGAGCGCGTGCCCCGCGCTGAACTCACACGCCTGGTGCTCGAGCGCCTGATCTCCGAGCGCGCGCAGCTCCAGCTGGCGAAGGAAAACGGCATCAAGGTGGACGACGTGGCGATCGACCAGGCCGAGCAAACCGTGGCACGCCAGAACGAGCTCAGCCTCGAAGAACTGCGCCGCCGTGTCGCGGCCGAAGGCATCACGCCTCGCCAGTTCCGCAACGACCTGCGCGACCAGTTGCTGCTCACGCGCCTGCGCGACCGCGAAGTCGAATCGAAGGTCAAGGTCAGCGATTCCGAAGCCGACGAATACCTGCGCGACCAGCGCAACTCGCCCACCAAGGCCGCGGCCCTGCAGAACATCAATCTCGCGCAGCTGCTGGTCGCCGTACCCGAGAACGCCACCGATGCGCAGGTTGCCACGCTGCAGCAGAAGGCGCAGGGGCTCGCGCAGCGCGCTCGCTCGGGCGAAGACTTTGCCAAGCTGGTGCAGGAAAACTCCGATTCGCCCGATCGCGCCAACGGCGGCGCCATCGGCATGCGCACCGCCGACCGCTATCCGACGCTGTTCGTCGAAGCGACCCAGTCGGTGCCCGTCAACGGCATTGCGGGCCCCATCCGCTCGGGCGCGGGCTTTCATGTGCTGAAGGTGCTGGCCAAGGCCCAGCTGGGCGCCACAGACGCGACCGTTACGCAAACCCAGGTGCGCCATATCCTGCTGCTCAATGATCCCAAGCGCACCACCGCGCAGGCCGTTGCGCAGCTGGCCGAGTTCAAGCGCCGCGTGCAAGCCGGCTCGGCCGACTTTGCCGGTCTGGCGCGCGACAACTCGCAGGACGCGAGCGCCAAGGAAGGCGGCGACCTCGGCTGGTCGCGCCCGGGCCAGTTCGTGCCTGAATTCGAAGAAGCCATGGACCGTCTGGCACCTGGCCAGATCAGCGACCCCGTGGTGTCCCGATTCGGCGTCCACCTGATCCAGGTCGTCGGCCGCCGCGAATCCAAGCTCACTCAGGCCGAGCAGCGTGAAGCCGCACGCGCGGTGCTGCGCGAGCAGCGGGTCGAGGAAGCCTTCACCACCTGGGTGCAGGAAGTGCGCGCGCGCGCCTACGTCGAGTACCGCGAGGCGCCGCAGTCCTGATGGCACATATCGCCAGGAAGCGGTTCGGGCAGCATTTCCTGTCCGACGGCGGCATCATCGATGCGATCGTGCACGAGATCGCACCGCAGCCCGGCGATGCCATGGTCGAGATCGGTCCGGGGCTGGCGGCGCTCACGCAGCCGTTGGTCGAACGGCTCGGGCGCCTGACGGTGGTCGAGCTCGACCGCGACCTGGCCAAGCGCCTGCGGGACCATCCGCAGCTCGATGTGATCGAGTCGGACGTGCTCAAGGTCGATTTCGCCGAGCTGGCCGCCCGGTTTCCGACGCCGCTGCGCGTGGTCGGCAACCTGCCCTACAACATCTCGACGCCCATCCTGTTTCATCTGCTAGGCTTCGCCCACCTGATTGCCGACCAGCATTTCATGCTGCAGAAGGAAGTGATCGACCGCATGGTCGCCAAGCCCGCCACTTCTGACTACAGCCGCCTGAGCGTGATGCTGCAGTGGCGCTACGAGATGGAAAACGTGCTGTTCGTGCCGCCGGAGAGCTTCGATCCGCCGCCGCGGGTCGACAGCGCTGTGGTGCGGATGGTGCCGCTGGCGCAGCCGCCGGCCGTCGATGCCGCGCGGCTCGGTGAGATCGTGCAGGTCGCCTTCAGCCAGCGCCGCAAGATCATGCGGCATACCCTGGGCAGGTGGCTCGAAGAGCATGGATTTGCGGGCGAATTCGACGCCCAGCGCCGGGCCGAGGAAGTGCCAGTGGCCGAATACGTGGCCTTGGCGCAGGCCGTCCCTCCCGAGCCCAAATAAAAAAGCCCGTCGAAACGGGCTTTTTTATTGCGACGGGGGCGAGGGCTTTAAGCCGCCGCCAGCCAGTAACCCGCATTGAACGGGCTGCTCATGCGCAATGCAAGCGGAGAAACGTCGACCAGTTTATCGGTCGGCATTTTTTCGCCTTCCGGCTCGGTGCCGGTTGCCGCGGCAGCTGTGCCGCCGTTGATTTCGATGCCATCGAGTGCTGCGCCGTTCGGCTGAGCCTCGTTCGCCCGTTCTGCTTGGCTGGTGTGTGCAGAACGGGCTACAGAAAAGAATAGAAGCACCGGAACGGGACTTTCCGGTCTCCCCAGTAGTCGGAGGCGTCGCGGAAGATGTCGAGCAGTTGCTCGCGTGCTTCCTTGTCGAACTTGGCGTTGGCCGGAATCTGCTCGAGCACGATGACGAAACCGGGCTGCGGGCCCGATTTATGCAACGGGTCGGTCATGCAGTCGTACAGCGCGTCGAAATTCTTGCCGAAGTGCGCCGGAAAGGTGAACTGCTGCGCGATGAGGTCGAGAACGTCCTGCTTGGTCTGGGCATTGCCCAGGTTGGCGTACAGGAAGTGCTGGCCCGCTGCATTGGCGGCTTCCTGCAGGTCGTTCACGCGGAACGCACGAATCGATTGCACGATGTTCGGGCGTACGGCACGAAGGGATAAGGTCATCTCCGCTGGTCTTTCCATAGTCATCATCATTTCTTCGGGGCGCTTCGGGGCGCCGCTCAAGTCGTTGTCATCGCTCATGGTGCAATCCGTCTGAAACTCGCGTAGTGGTCTGCCGTATACCAGCAGGCCTCGGGTGTCGTGCGCTGTTCACCGCCGCAGACAATGCGCCGCGCACCGCGATCGCGCGAGCCGGGTGTTGCCACCGTGTACTCGCGGTAATGACCGCGCCGCGCCGGCGGCAAAAGACGCTCGCGATTGCCAAATACAGTGCCGTCCTTTTCGTATCGGAAGGGGCCGCCACTCAGGATGGCTTCGTAGGTTCGCTGGCCCTGAACCGGCAATTCGGACAGTGCGATCGATTCCTGGGCGGGCTTTCCGGTGCCGAACCACTCGCGGGCCTCGGCCCCCGTCGCCAACGCCGCCAGCACAAAGCCGGTGAGCGCAAACTTAGTGACAGAGGACGTGATCGAGGCGTAAGCCGCCATGGGGCACCACAAGAAAAGAGCGGGGTTCCGAATTGGCGGGCAAACCTGGGGTTAACCCGCAAATTCAAGCCCGCGAGTGTGCACCACGCTGGCGAAAATAGCAAGCGACTGCCCAAAGTTTGAGCAGTGCGAAGGGGCGGGGAGCGGCTGTTTAAGTGGGCAGCCACTCTCGCCAGAGGGCCTATCGCTCCGCGTTTGCGTCAGCGACAGTCAAAGCTGTCATGTTCACGATGCGCCGAACAGTTGCGCTGGCCGTGAGAATATGCACAGGTTTGGCAGCACCGAGCAGCACCGGGCCGATGGCGATATTTCCGCCTGCCGCGGTCTTGAGCAGGTTGTAAGAAATATTGGCTGCATCGATGTTCGGAAAAACCAACAGATTGGCGTCGCCCGCGAGCGCGCTGTGCGGCATGACGACCGCGCGCTGCTTGCTGTCGAGCGCCACGTCGCCGTGCATTTCGCCGTCCACTTCGAGCCAGGGCGCCTGTACGCGCAGCAGGTCGAGCGTCTTGCGCATCTTGACCGCGCTGGGCTCGTTGCTGGTGCCGAAGTTGGAATGCGACAACAGCGCGGCCTTGGGCTTGAGGCCGAAGCGCATCATTTCCTCGGCCGCCATGGTCGTGATTTCGGCCAGCTCCTCGGGCGAGGGGTCGTAGTTGACGTGGGTGTCGACCAGGAACACCTGGCGGTCGGGCAGCAGCAGGCCGTTCATGCAGGCGTACACCGGCACGTCCTGCGGGGTGCTTTCGCAGCCGCCGGGGCGCTTGCCGATCACCTGGTCGATGTAGTGCAGGTGGATCAGCGTGGTGCCCCAGGTGCCGCAGATCATGCCGTCGACCTCGTCCTTGTGCAGCAGCATGGCGCCGATCAGCGTCAGGCGGCGGCGCATCTC
This sequence comes from Variovorax sp. S12S4, assembly GCF_023195515.1. Classification (NCBI taxonomy): domain Bacteria; kingdom Pseudomonadati; phylum Pseudomonadota; class Betaproteobacteria; order Burkholderiales; family Comamonadaceae; genus Variovorax; species Variovorax sp. S12S4. The sequence continues at coordinate 1,657,968 of NZ_JALPKR020000002.1, read as the reverse complement.
GATCTTGGCGGTTTGCACCGTCTGGCCCTTGCGCTCCGTCATGCGGTGGTAGGTCTGCCAGAAGTCGCGGTAGCGGTGGTCCTGCTCGACGTTGACGATGTCGTAGTCCAGCTCTTCCTTCAGGCGCAGGCCGAACTTCTCGATGCGCTGCGCAATGATGGCCGGGCGGCCGATCAGCGTGGGGCGCGCAATGCCTTCGTCCACCACGATCTGCGCGGCGCGCAGGACGCGCTCTTCCTCGCCCTCGCAGTACGCCACGCGCTTCTTCTGCGCCCGCTTGGCGGCGTCGAAGATTGGCTTCATGGTGGTGCCCGAGGCATAGACGAAGCTCTGCAGGCGGTCGCGGTAGGCGTCCATGTCCTTGATGGGGCGCGTGGCCACGCCGCTCTCCGCCGCAGCCTTGGCCACCGCCGGAGCGATCTTCATCATCAGGCGCGGATCGAACGGCTTCGGAATGAGGTATTCAGGGCCGAAAGACAGCTTTTCGCCGACGTAGGCGGCAGCCACGCGCTCGCTCTGCTCGGCCTGGGCCAGGTCGGCAATGGCGTGCACCGCGGCAATTTCCATCTCGTCGGTGATGGTGGTGGCGCCCGAGTCGAGCGCGCCGCGGAAGATGTACGGGAAGCACAGGACGTTGTTGACCTGGTTCGGGTAGTCGGTGCGGCCCGTGGCCATGATCACGTCGGGGCGCACCGCGTGGGCGTCTTCAGGCGAGATCTCGGGGTTCGGGTTGGCCAGCGCAAAGATCACCGGGCGGGGCGCCATCTTGGCCACCATGGCGGGCTTGAGCACGCCGCCGGCCGACAGGCCCAGGAACACGTCGGCACCTTCGATCACCTCGGCGAGCGAGCGCGCCGAGGTCTTCTGCATGTACTGGCGCTTGTCGTCGTCCATGAGCTCTTCGCGGCCTTCGTAGACCACGCCGGCCAGGTCGGTCACGAACACGTTCTCGCGCTTCAGGCCCACCTTGAGCAGCAGGTTCAGGCAGGCCAGCGCCGCGGCGCCCGCGCCGGAGGTGACCAGCTTGACCTGGGTGATGTCCTTGCCCGCCACTTTCAGGCCGTTGAGCATGGCCGCAGCCACCGTAATGGCCGTGCCGTGCTGGTCGTCGTGGAACACCGGGATCTTCATGCGCTTGCGCAGCTCGCGCTCGACGTAGAAGCAGTCGGGGGCCTTGATGTCTTCGAGGTTGATGGCGCCGAAGGTCGGCTCCAGCGCGGCGATCACCTCGACCAGCTTGGCCGGGTCCTTTTCGTCGATCTCGATGTCGAACACGTCCACGCCGGCGAACTTCTTGAAAAGCACGCCCTTGCCTTCCATCACCGGCTTGGCCGCCAGCGGGCCGATGTCGCCGAGGCCCAGCACGGCGGTGCCGTTGGTGATCACCGCCACCAGGTTGCCGCGCGCCGTGTACTTGAAGGCGTTGGCCGGGTCCTTGACGATTTCCTCGCAGGGCGCGGCCACGCCGGGCGAATAGGCCAGCGACAGGTCGCGCTGGTTCACCATCTGCTTGGTCGCGGCGATGGCAATCTTGCCCGGCACCGGAAGCTCGTGGTACTCGAGGGCGGCGCGCCGCAACTCGGCGCGCTTGTCTTCGGGCGTAGGGGTCGATGAGTTCGTCGAATCGGACATGTGCCGTTGCTCCTGGTGGCGCTTCTTCTGGGGGCGCCGATTGTAGACCTCGGCCCATGACGCCATAGGCCGCATGGCGGGGCATGGGCCTTGCCGAAAGCACGCCGGCCTGTCAAGGCGATGTGGCAATATGCGCAGTCTGTAAAAAAATTCGACGAGGAGCGGCCATGGCCCTGATGGATTTCATCAAGAAACAGTTCATCGACATCATCCAGTGGACCGAGACTGGCGATGGCACGTTGGCCTGGCGTTTCCCCATGGCCGAGATGGAAATCCAGAACGGCGCCTCGCTCACCGTGCGCGAGTCGCAGGTGGCCGTGTTCGTCAACGAAGGCCAGGTGGCCGACGTGTTCGGTCCCGGCATGTACAAGCTCACGACGCAGACGCTGCCCGTGCTCACGTACCTCAAGAACTGGGACAAGCTCTTCGAATCCCCTTTCAAGAGCGACGTGTACTTCTTCAGCACGCGCCAGCAGGTCGACCAGAAGTGGGGCACGCCGCAGCCCATCACCATCCGCGACAAGGACTTCGGCGCCGTGCGCCTGCGCGCCTTCGGCAACTACTCGTTCCGCATTGGCGACGCCAAGCTGTTCCACACCGAGATTTCCGGCACGCGCGACATCTACAGCGTGGCGGACCTCGACGGCCAGCTGCGCGGCCTGGTGCTGCAGAACATCAGCAACGCCATTGCCTCCAGCGGCGTGCCCTTTCTCGACCTTGCGGCCAACCAAATCCAGTTTGCGCAGGCGCTGGCCGCGCAGCTGGTGCCCGAGTTCGAGAAGATCGGCATCAAGCTCGAGAACATCACGGTCCAGAACGTCTCGCTGCCCGAAGAGCTGCAGAAGATCCTCGACCAGAAGATCGGCATGGGCATGGTCGGCAACGACATGGGCAAGTTCATGCAATACCAGACCGCGCAAGCCATTCCCAAGTTTGCCGAGGGCGCTGCCAACGGCGGCGGCATTGCGGGCGACGCCATGGGCCTGGGTGCCGGCGTGGCGCTCGGCCAGGTGCTGGCGCAAAACCTCGCGCAGGGCCTGAGCCCCAACGCAGCGGCGCAGGCTGCGGCAACCCAGCAGCAGCCTGCTGTTGCCGTGGTGAGCCCGAACGACGTCATGACCACGCTCGAAAAGCTCGGCGAGCTCAAGACCAAGGGCATCCTCACGCAGGAAGAGTTCGACGCCAAGAAGGCGGAGCTGCTCAAGAAGCTGGTCTAAGCACCGGCAATGGCTGAGCAACCAGGCGCCCAGCGCGCCTACCGTGCGCCCTGCCCTGGCTGCGGCGCACCGGTCGAATTCCGTTCCGCGCAATCGACGCATGCGGTGTGCCCGTATTGCCAGAGCACCGTCGTGCGCCAGGGCGACACGCTCGCGCGCATCGGCAAGATGGCCGAGCTGTTCGACGATTTCAGTCCGCTGCAGCTGCTTGCAGCCGGCCGCATCCAGGACCAGCCGTTCACCATCGTCGGGCGGCTGCAATACAGCCACCCTGGCGGGCGCTGGACCGAATGGATTGCCGCTCTCGACGACGGCCGAGCCGGCGTCCTGAGCGAGGACAACGGCGCCTATGTCTTTGCGCTGCCGTTCGAACTGCAGCGCGTCGCGCCGCCGCCCACCGACCTGCGCGTGGGCGCCACCAGCGCGTTCAACGGCCAGAGCTACACCGTTTCGTCGAACGAACAGGTGGCGCTGCTTTCCGCCCAGGGCGAGCTCTCGCATCTGCCGGAACTGGGCCGCTCGTTCCCCATGGTCGAGCTGCGCAGCGGCAACGGGCTGGTGCTCAGTCTCGACTACAGCACGCAGCCTCCGGGCGCGTACCTGGGCCGCTCGGTACAGCTCGAAGACCTGCAGCTCAGCGGCCTGCGCGACGAATCCGCCAAGGACGAAAAAGGCCGCGCCTTCAACTGCCCCAATTGCGGCGCGCCCGTTACCGTCAACCTGGCCGACAGCAAGAGCATCACCTGCGGCTCGTGCGACAGCATCATCGACCTGTCGCAAGGCATTGGCGGCGAGCTGAAGCACGCGGAGCAGAACGAACCCGTTCGCCCGCTCATCGCCATCGGCAGCGTGGGCCAGCTGCAGGGCGCACAGTGGCAGGTGGTGGGCTTCCAGCACCGCATGGGCACCGAGCCGGGCGACGACGAGCACTTCGGCTGGAGCGAGTACCTGCTGTACAACAAGAAGCGCGGCTTCAGCTTCCTGGTCGACGCCGAAGACGGCTGGAGCATGGTCAAGCCGACCACCGGCGCGCCCGTCATGGCCGAGAACGGCAGCAGCGCCAGCTATCTTGGCAAGCGCTACACCCAGCAATACGCCTACAACGCCGAAACCACCTATGTGGCGGGCGAGTTCTACTGGCAGGTCGAGCGCGGACAGAAAACCTTCAACCGCGACTTCGCCAGCGGCAATGCGCTGCTGTCGATGGAGCGCTCGGCCAACGAACTGACGTGGTCATCGGGCAGCAAGCTCGACAGCGGCGCGGTGTCCGCCGCGTTCAAGCTCGACGACAAGAAGGACATGTTCGTGCGCGGCGACGCACTGCCCGTCAGCGCTGCGTCGGGCATGGGCTGCGGCACGATCATCTTCATCGTGATCATCGTCATCGTTCTGCTCATCATCCTGAGCACCTGCTCGTCGCGCTGCGACCCGAGCGTGCAAAACTGTTCGAGCTCGCGCAGCACGGGCGGCTCGTACGGCGGCTATTCGAGCGGCGGCGGCCACAAATGACGGCGGAGTTTCTCGCGATGTCTTCTCTCACTACTGCTACTACGACTGGAGGTCCCCATGGGATTTGAATGGCTGAAACCGGGCGTGGTCCTCGGATCGCTCGTGTATGCGCTGCTTGGCGTGCTGATCTTCTGGCTGTGCTTCCTGATCATCGACAAGCTCACGCCCTACGATTTGTGGGGCGAGATCGTCGAGAAGCAGAACGTCGCGCTGGGGCTGGTGGTCGCGGCCATGAGCCTGGGCATCTGCGTCATCGTGGCCGCGGCAATCCATTAGCGCTTGCTTGGCTTCCGTGGACGCTCCTGTCAGTCCGGCGTCGCCGGCCAAGGGGCCGCAGCCCGTTGAAATTGCGCTGCTCGCCAGCGTGTTCGTGGTGGCCGCCTGCGGCCTGGTCTATGAACTGACCGCGGCCGCGCTGAGCTCCTACCTGCTCGGCGACTCGGTGCTGCAGTTCAGCACCATCATCGGCACCTATCTCTTCGCCATGGGCGTCGGCTCGTGGCTCTCGCGCTATTTCGAGCGGCAGCTGCCCGCGCATTTCCTTCGCATCGAACTGCTGGTTGCGCTCATCGGCGGCGCACTGCCGGCCATTCTTTTCCTGGCCAACGCGTACGTGCCCGGCGCCTTCCGCCTGCTGCTCTACGGCCTGGTGATGGTGGTGGGCACGCTGGTGGGGCTCGAGATACCGCTCGTGATGCGCATCCTCAAGCGCAACATCCAGCTCAAGAACCTGGTGTCGCAGGTGCTCACCTTCGACTATCTCGGTGCGCTGGCCGTGTCGGTGGCTTTTCCGCTCATCCTGGTGCCGCAGCTCGGCATGATCCGCACGGGGCTCCTGTTCGGCTTCATGAACGCGGCCGTGGCCGTGTGGGCGCTATGGCTGTTTCGCCATGAACTGCGCCGCATGGGTGCCCACGCGGTGGCTTGCTTTCTTGCGCTCGCGGCGCTGCTTGGCGCCTTTGTGTGGGCCGACCACATCACCACGCTGGCCGAAGACAAGTTCTACCAGGACCACATCGTGTTCAGCGCCAGTTCGCCCTATCAGCGCATCGTGGTCACGCGCGGGCAACTCGGGCACCGACTGTTCCTGAACGGCAACCTGCAGTTCGCCGAGCGCGACGAATACCGCTACCACGAGGCGCTCGTTCATCCGGCGATGGCCGCGCACGGCGCACCGAAGATGGTGGCGGTGCTCGGCGGTGGCGACGGCATGGCGGTGCGCGAGATTCTCAAGTACCCGTCGGTCGAATCGGTCACGCTGGTGGAGCTCGATCCGAACATGACCCAGCTTTTTGCCGGGCATGAAACGCTGGCTGCGCTCAACGGACATGCGCTGTCGTCACCCAAGGTGAAGGTCGTCAACACCGACGCCTTCCAGTGGCTGCAGCAACCCGGAGACATGTTCGACGTCATCGTGGTGGACTTTCCCGACCCGACCAACTTTGCCATCGGCAAGCTCTACACCAACAGCTTCTATTCGCTGCTGGAAAAGCGTCTTTCCGCGAGCGGCTATGCGGTCATCCAGACCACATCGCCGCTGGTGGCGCGCAAGAGCTACTGGACCGTGGCAACCACCATCGAGTCGGTCGGCCTGAAGGCGACGCCGTATCACGCGCATGTACCGAGCTTCGGCGAGTGGGGCTACATCATCGCCAGCCGCCGCCCGTACCGCATGCCGGATGCGCTGCCCTCCGGACTGCGTTTCCTGGCACCTTCGACATTGCCGTTGATGTTCGACTTTCCACTCGACATGGCGCGTGTGCCGGCGGAGGTCAACCGCCTGTCGAACCAGACCCTCGTCACCACTTACGAACAAGAGTGGGGCAAGGTCATGACGCACTAGCCCCGGCATGCGGCGGCGCGATTTTCTCGGTGCAGTGGGTGCGGCGGGCGCCTTTGCCCTCGCGGGCTGCGAGGCGCCGCAGCCAATCATCGAAGGCGGCTTCACCGGCATCGACATGGCGCGAGGCCACGCCATGCGCGACGGCGCGCTCAAGAGCCAGGCCCCTGCAACCGTGAAGCGCACGCGCGTGGTCATCGCCGGAGGTGGCGTTGCAGGCCTTGCCGCGGCGCGCGCCTTGCGGCTTTCGGGCATCGAAGACTTCGCCCTGCTCGAACTCGAAGACACGGCCGGCGGCAACTCCCGTGCCGGCATGGTCAACGGCATTGCCTGCCCGCTGGGCGCGCATTACCTGCCGGTGCCCGACGACAACGCCCGCGAGGTGCAAGACCTGCTGGAGGAACTGGGCCTGCGCCGCCGCGTGGCCGGTCGCTGGGAATACGACGAACGCAACCTTTGCCACAGCCCGCAGGAGCGCCTGTTCTTTCGCGGCGAGTGGCAAGACGGCCTCCTGCCCGTGCACGACGTCGGCGAGAGCACCCATGCGCAGTACCGCAAGTTCGCGCAACGAATCGATGCGTTGCAGCACGCGGCGCATTTCGCCATTCCCACGCTCAAGGTGGCGGCAACCCCCGAGCTGCTCGCGCTTGACGCCGTTCCGTTCGAGCGCTGGCTCGACAGCGAAGGCTTCAGCGATCCGCAACTGCGCTGGTACCTCGACTACTGCTGCCGCGACGATTACGGCGCCGGCATCGCCCATGTTTCGGCCTGGGCCGGCATCCACTATTTCGCAAGCCGGCACGGGTTTCATGCGCCGGGCTCGTCGGGCGTCGGTGCGGATTCGAACCCCGAACGCGACGGCGTGCTCACCTGGCCCGAGGGCAACGGCTGGCTCACCAAGCGGCTCGCCGAGCCCCTGGGTGACCGGTTGCATACGGGGCAGGTCGTCACGCGCATCGCCGATCTGCGCGGGGGCGTGGAGGTCGACGCCTGGGACGCCGAAACAAAATCGCTGGTGCGCTGGCAGGCCGAGCGCTGCATCGTCGCGCTGCCGGTGTTCATCGCCGCCCGCATCGTCGAGAACGCGCCGGAGGTGCTGCGCAATGCCGTCGCGCACGTGCGCTATGCGCCCTGGCTGGTCGCCAACGTGCACCTGAGCGGCCCGTTTGCCGATCGTCCCGGCGCAGCGGCGAGCTGGGACAACGTCGTGTACGGCACACGCGGCCTGGGGTACGTCGACGCGCGCCACCAGACGCTCGACCCTACGCCGCGCGGCACCGTCATCAGCTGGTACCGCCCCCTCGGGCCGAGCAGCTACGACTCGGTGGACGGACGCCGCCTGTTGCAGGACCGCCCCTGGACCGGATGGCGCGACGACTTGCTTACCGAACTCTCGGTGCCTCACCCGGACCTGCCGGAACTGGCCACGCGCGTCGAGATCACCCGCTACGGCCACGCCATGGCCATTCCAACGCCGGGCCTGCTGGCGCGCATGGGTACTGCGCACCGCGGCCACGTTGCCGCCGGGCGTCTCTCGTTCGCGCATGCGGACTGGTCGGGCTACTCCATCTTTGAAGAAGCGTTTACGCGTGGGCACGTTGCGGGCATGGTCGCCGCGTGACGATCCTCGCCGCACTGGCCGTGTCCCGGCTTCTGGCGAACAAGCCTTCGCTCCAGTTCTGAACGCTGCATGTCATGGCCGCGTCACGCGCAATCGGCATGGTCTCCCGTTTCGATTGAAACCTTTCTTCTTGCTCTCATGACGCGCATCGCTTCTCTCTCCTTCGTCGCCCTTGCCGGCGCATTTGCTTGCGGCAACGCCGCCGCACAGACCGTTTTTCCGGTCACGCTCGCCGGCCATGCCGTGCTGCCCGCGCAGAGCTTCGTTGCCGCGCCCAAGGACGCGCCGGCCGATCTGCAAGTGAGCGGCAAGTTCACCTCGGGCAAGCGCGTGGAGGCGCTGGGCACTGTGGAGGGTCTCTCGGGCGGGCGCGGCACGGGCGTTTCGGTGCCCTTCAAGGGCCAGCCGCTGCAGGGCCATTCGGGCATCAAGAAGATGGACGACGGCTCGTTCTGGATCCTTACCGACAACGGTGCGGGCGCCAAGGCCAATTCGCCCGACTTCATGCTCTACCTGAACCACTACAAGGTGGACTTCAAGAGCGGCAAGTTCAACCGCCTCGACACCGTTTTCCTGCATGACCCCGACAAGAAGGTGCCCTTCCGCATCGTTCATGAAGGCACGAAGCAGCGCTACCTCACGGGGTCCGACTTCGATCCCGAGAGCCTGCAGTTTGCCGGCGGTGCGATGTGGATCGGCGATGAGTTCGGTCCCTTCCTGATCAAGGCCGACCTGAAGGGCAAGGTGCTCGCGGTGTTCGACACGCTGGTGGGCGGCAGGGCCGTTCGCTCGCCGGACCATCCCTCGGTCACCACGCCGGGGGCACCGGGTGGCGCGGTCGATTTCCAGGTCAAGCGCTCCAAGGGCTTCGAAGGTATGGCCGCGTCGAAAGACGGCAGCAAGCTCTATGCGCTGCTCGAAGGCCCGGTGTGGAACGCGGAGACCAAGGACTACGAAAAACAGGACGGCAAGGAAGCATTGCGCGTGCTGGAGTTCGACGTGGCCTCCGAAACGTGGACGGGCCGCCACTGGCACTACGTGCTCGAGGCCAACGGCCATGCCATCGGCGACTTCAACATGATCGATGGCACCACGGGCCTCATCATCGAGCGCGACAACGGCGAAGGCACCAGCGACAAGGCCTGCCCCGAAGGCCAGAAGCGCACCGACTGCTTCCACGACATCGCCAAGTTCAAGCGCGTCTACAAGGTCGAGCTGAACGACGCCAACGTGGGCGGCGCGGTGCGCAAGATCGGCTACATCGATCTGCTGAACATCGCCGACCCGGCCAAGCTCGCGCGCAAGCCGCTGAACAACGGCGTGCTCAAGTTCCCGTTCTTCACCATCGAGAACGTCGACGTGGTGGACGCCACGCACATCGTGGTCGGCAACGACAACAACCTGCCGTTCTCCAGCAGCCGCGAGCCGAACAAGGCCGACGACAACGAGCTGGTGCTGCTTGAAGCGGGGGCGTTGCTGCAGGCCAAGTAGCCTGAGTCTGCCGCGGTCTCGATAATCGGGCGCATGTCGCCCGAACTGCTCCCCGCCATTGCCGCCTTCGCACGCGTTGCGCACCACGCCAGCTTCACGCGGGCGGCGGAAGAGCTGGGCGTCTCGCCTTCGGCGCTGTCGCAGACCTTGCGCACGCTCGAGCGGCGCCTGGGCGTGCGCCTGCTCGACCGCACCACACGCCGCGTGGGCGTGACCGAACTGGGCCAGCAACTTCTGAAGGGTGCGCAGCCGGCGCTTGCCGCTCTCGCGCAAACGGTCGAAAGCATCAATGAGGCGCGCGACAAGCCGGCGGGGCTGCTGCGGCTGAACGTTGCGCGCGCGTCGGCCGAGCTCCTGCTGTATCCGCACTTGGGGGACTTTGCCGAAGCGTTTCCCGATATCACGCTGGAGCTGGTTTGCGACAACCGCATGGTCGACCTGGTCGAAGGCGGTTTCGATGCGGGCATCCGGCTTGGCGAAAGCCTGGCGCAAGACGTGGTGGCGTTGCCGATGGGCGGGCCGCAACGCATGGTGACGGTTGCGTCGCCGCGCTACCTTGCGAAACGCCAGTTGCCGAAGACGCCCGAAGACCTGCGCGAGCACCAATGCATGAACTACCGCCTGACCACGGGCGGCCTTTATCGGTGGGAGTATGCGCAGGACGGCCGCGTGCTCGACATTGAAGTGGCCGGCCCGCTGATCAGCAACGACGGCGACGTGCTGCTGGCCGCTGCGCGCGACGGCGCGGGCATTGCGGTGGCTTTCGAAGGCTCGGTTCGCGGCGACATCGACAGCGGCCGGCTTGTGCCGCTGCTCGAACCCTGGTGGCCGACCTTTCCGGGCTTCTACCTTTATCACCCGAGCTCCGCGCAGATACCGCGCAAGCTGCGGGTGTTCATCGACTTCCTGCAGGCGCGGCATGCGCCGCCGCCGGTGTCTCAGCGGGCGGTCAAGCTCGCATCAGTGCCTCGATCTCGTCCGCCTTCACTGGCACGCCGCGCGAAATAAGTTCGCAGCCCGTGACGGTGACGATCGCGTCGTCTTCGATGCGGATGCCGATGTTGTGGAACTGCTCGGGCACGCCGTCGGCGGGCCGCACGTAGATGCCGGGCTCCAGCGTCAGCACCATGCCCGGATGCAGGATGCGGCTCGGCCGGTTCTTGATGACCTCGTTCGACAGCGGATCTTTTCGCTCGCTCACTTCGCCCACCTGCGTGGGCTCGACGTAGCTGCCGCAGTCGTGCACGTCCATGCCCAGCCAGTGGCCGGTGCGGTGCATGTAGAACTGGAAGTAGGCGCGCGAGTCGATCACGTCGTCGACGCTGCCCACCTTGTTTGCGTCGAGCAGGCCCAGGTCGAGCATGCCCTGCGCCAGCACCTTCACGGCCGCGTCGTGCGGGTCGTTGAAGCGGTTGCCGGCCTTGGTGGCTGCGGCCGATGCGTCCTGGCTGGCAAGCACCAGGTCGTACAGCGCGCGCTGCGGGCCGCTGAACTTGCCGTTGGCCGGAAAGGTGCGCGTGATGTCGCTCGCGTAGCCATCGAGCTCGCAGCCGGCGTCGATGAGCACCAGCTCGCCGCTTCGCACCGGCGCCGCGTCGGCGCGGTAGTGCAGCACGCAGGCATTGGCGCCCGCCGCCACGATGGAGCCGTAGGCCGGGTACTGCGAGCCGCCCAGGCGGAACTCGTGCAGCAGCTCGGCATCGAGGTGGTATTCGCGCACGTCCTTGCCCTCGCGCAGCATGCGGGCCGAAAGCTGCATCGCGCGAATGTGCGCCCTGGCGCTGATCTGCGCGGCACGCCGCATGATGTCCTGCTCGTGCGCGTCCTTGATCAGCCGCATTTCGTCGAGCGGGCCGCACAGGTCGTGCTGCTCCTGCGGACACAGCGCCCCGTAGCGCACGCGCGCGCGCACCGATTGAAGCCAGCCGTCGACGCGGGTTTCGAGCCCCTTGTGGGTGGCGAACGGAAACCACACGGTCGACCTGTTCTCGAGCAGCTTGGGCAGCTTGGCGTCGAGGTCGTTGACCGAAAAGGCCTCCGTCACGCCTAGCGCCTCGGGGGCCGCGTCGGGGCCCAGGCGGTAGCCGTCCCAGATCTCGCGCTCCAGGTCTTTGGGCGCGCAGAACAGCGTGCTACGGCCGTCGCCCGCCAGCACCAGCCAGGCGTTCGGTTCGGTAAAGCCTGTCAGGTAATAGAAGTAGCTGTCGTGCCGAAACAGGAAGTCGGTGTCGCGGTTGCGCTGCTGCTCGGGCGCGGTCGGCACGATGGCGATGCCGTCCTTGCCCAGTTGCGAGGCGAGGCGCGCGCGGCGCTCGGCGTAGATCTTGTTGTCTTCTGAGGTCATCTTGGCGTGTTCAGTTGAAGAAGCCGTTCGGGCGTTCCCACATCGGTCCAGGGCCCGGTGTAGAGCTCGGCGCTCACGAGTTCATTGTCCATCGCGGCGCGCAAGATGGGTGCCAGCGGGGCTTTGAGGCCCGCCGGGTTGCCGGCGGGAATGCTGCAGTAAGGCGGCGAAAAGAGCGCGGCGCGGTACAGGCCGATGGTCGAGAAGGTGTACTTCTCGGCCGCCGAATTGAGCGCCAAACCCTCGGCCGAGAGGCCAAAATCGCCCTTCGGGTTGTGCGGCGGGTTGGGCACCAGCCACAGGTGCGCGAGCTTGCCACTTGCCGCAAAGCGCTCCACCGAGGCTTGCGTGAAGGCGAAATCCGGCGCGAACACATCGCCGGCCGCCACCCAGAAAATATCGCCCAGCCGCGGCAGCGCGCGCACGATGCCGCCCGCCGTTTCCAGCGCGCCGCCAAAGTCGCGGCCTTCGTCGGAATATGAAATTGATAGCGCGCGCTGCTCGCCAAGCTGCGATTCGGGGCCGAAGCGGCCGGAAATCTGCTCGCCCAGCCAGTCGGTGTTGACCACCAGTTGGGTAAATCCGCCGGCCGCCAGGGCTTCCATGGGCCATTGCATCAGCGGCTTGCCGCGCACTTCGAGCAGCGGCTTGGGCGTGGTGTCGGTCAGCGGCCGCATGCGCTCGCCGCGGCCGGCCGCGAGGATCATGGCTCGCACCGAGGAGGGCGCCGGCTTCAAGCGGCCACCTGGCCGACCTGGCCGCGTACGAGCTCGTTGCGTTCGCTGCGGCCGGGTTGGAACAGCGCCACCAGGCATTCCATCAGCGCATGCGCCTTGGCCGAATGGTCGGCGCCGAAGTTGCACACATACACATCGAGCGTGGCGCCGCGCTGCTCGGGCCAGGTGTGGATGCACAGGTGCGATTCGGCCAGCAGCACCGTGGCTGTGACGCCGCCCGGCCCCTGCGGAGTGGCCGGAAACCCGTGCACCAGTTTGCCCACCGGCTGCAGCCCGGCGGCCGTGACGGCCTTCAGGCAAACGGCGCCGAGCGCCTCCTTGTCGGTGAGCCATTGCATTGCGCATTGACAGTCGTGGAGATCGGCGGTGAGGTGCAGCCCGTGCATGGGTGGCAACTCTAGCAGTCCGGGTGTCGCCAAAGAACATCAGTCGGGTGTTCAGGCCGTATTGGAGCGGGTTGGAGCGAGCCCGGTAAAATTGCGGGTTCCCCCCAATCCACATTCCCCGAAAGTCCACCGCCCATGGCAAACCAAGCCCTGATGGCCAACGCGATTCGCGCGCTGGCCATGGATGCCGTCCAACAAGCTAACTCCGGACATCCGGGCGCACCGATGGGCATGGCCGACATGGCCGTCGCACTCTGGGGCGAACACCTGCGCTACAACCCGGCCAACCCGCACTGGTTCGACCGCGACCGCTTCGTGCTCTCGAACGGCCACGCCTCGATGCTGCTGTATGCGGTGCTGCACCTCACGGGTTACGACCTGCCCATCAGCGAGCTCAAGAACTTCCGCCAGCTGCACAGCAAGACCGCCGGCCATCCCGAGGTCGACGTGACCCCCGGCGTGGAAACCACCACCGGCCCGCTGGGCCAAGGCATCACGAATGCAGTCGGCTTTGCGTTGGCCGAGAAGCTGCTCGCGGCCGAATTCAACCGCAAGAACCACGACATCGTCGACCACCACACCTACGCCTTCCTCGGCGACGGTTGCATGATGGAAGGCATCAGCCACGAAGCCTGCGCGCTGGCCGGCGCCTGGCATCTGAACAAGCTGATTGCGCTGTACGACGACAACGGCATCAGCATCGACGGCCAGGTCAAGCCCTGGTTCATCGACAACACCGAAGAGCGCTTCAAGGCCTACGGCTGGAACGTCATCGGCCCGATCGACGGCAACGACGCCAAGGACGTGTCCAAGGCCATTGCCAAGGCCAAGAAGGAAGATTCGAAGCCCACCCTCATCATCTGCAAGACGCAGATCGGCAAGGGCAGCCCGAACCGCGCCAACACCGCCAAGGCCCACGGCGAGCCACTGGGCGCCGATGAAATCACCCTCACCCGCGCCGCGCTGGAGTGGCCGTACCCTGCCTTCGAAGTGCCGCAGGAAGCCTACGCCGACTGGGACCACAAGGCCGAGGGCGCCAGGGCCGAAGCCGCCTGGAACGACAAGTTCGCCGCCTACGCTGAAGCCTTCCCGGGCTTGGCCGCCGAGTTCACCCGCCGCATGAAGGGCGAGCTGCCCAAGAACTTCCACCAGGTGGCGTTCGACACCGTGGTGGCCGCCCACACCAAGGGCGAAACCGTGGCCAGCCGCAAGGCCAGCCAGCTGGCGCTGGAGGCCTTCACTGCAGCCCTGCCCGAAATGCTCGGCGGCAGCGCCGACCTCACCGGCTCCAACCTCACCAACACCAAGAGCACCGCGGCCCTGCGCTTCGATGCGAAGACCGGTGCCGTGGTCATGGGCCAGCCGCAGCAGCCCGCCCAGGGCGCCGAAGACGAGCCCAAGCCCGACAGCACCGCCGACAAGGCCGAGCCGCCCCACGGCGTGATCGGCCGCCACATCAACTACGGTGTGCGCGAGTTCGGCATGGCGGCCATCATGAACGGCGTGGCGCTGCATGGCGGCTTCATTCCCTACGGCGGCACCTTCCTTACCTTCAGCGACTACAGCCGCAACGCCATCCGCATGGCCGCGCTGATGAAGCGCCGCGTGGTGCACGTGTTCACGCACGACTCCATCGGCCTGGGCGAAGACGGCCCCACGCACCAGTCGATCGAGCACGCCGCCTCGCTGCGTCTGATTCCCAACCTCGACGTCTGGCGTCCGGGCGACACGGCCGAAACCGCCGTGGCCTGGGCCGTGGCGCTGCAGAACCAGTCGCGCCCCACGGCGCTGCTGCTCAGCCGCCAGAACATTGCCTATGCGCCAAAGGGCGACCTCGGCGACATCAGCCGCGGTGCGTATGTGCTGTCGGAGCCCGAGGCCGTCGGCCTCAAGAGCAAGAAGACCGCTGCGGTCATCATTGCCACCGGCTCCGAAGTGCAATTGGCCCTTGCCGCGCAGAAATTGCTGGCCGAGAAGAAAATTGCCGTGCGCGTGGTGTCGATGCCCTCGACCACCACCTTCGATCGCCAGGACGTGGCCTACAAGAAGAGCGTGCTGCCCAAGAAGCTGCCGCGCATCGCCGTCGAAATGGGCTGCACCGGCGGCTGGTGGAAATACGGCTGCGCGGCCGTCGTGGGCATCGACAGCTACGGCGAGTCGGCACCCGCACCGGCGCTGTTCAAGCATTTCGGTTTCACGGCAGAGAACGTTGCCGCCACCGTCGAAGCCGCCCTGCGCGACTGAGCCGGCAGCAAGGCGTTTCATCTTTCCGTTCGATCACAAAGTTTTTCAACCTTAGGAGCAAATCAGATGGCTATCAAACTCGGTATCAACGGCTTCGGCCGCATCGGCCGCAACGTGCTGCGCGCCGCGGTGCAGAACTTCAAGAACGACATCGAGATCGTCGCCATCAACGACCTGCTCGAGCCCGACTACCTGGCCTACATGCTCCAGTACGACTCGGTGCACGGCCGCTTCAAGGGCGAAGTCACGGTTGAAGGCAACATGCTGATCGTCAACGGCAAGAAGATCCGCCTCACGCAAGAGCGCGATCCCTCGCAGCTGAAGTGGAACGAAGTCGGCGCCGACATCGTGCTCGAGTCGACCGGCCTCTTCCTCACCAAGGAAACCTGCCAGAAGCACCTCGATGCGGGCGCCAAGAAGGTGATCATGTCGGCCCCTTCGAAGGACGACACCCCCATGTTCGTCTACGGCGTGAACGACAAGAAGTACGCCGGTGAGGCCATCGTGAGCAACGCCAGCTGCACCACCAATTGCCTGGCCCCGCTTGCCAAGGTGCTGAACGACAAGTGGGGCATCAAGCGCGGCCTGATGACCACCGTGCACGCCGCCACCGCCACGCAGAAGACCGTCGACGGCCCGAGCAACAAGGACTGGCGCGGCGGCCGCGGCATCCTGGAAAACATCATTCCCTCGAGCACCGGCGCCGCCAAGGCCGTGGGCGTGGTGATCCCCGAGCTCAACAAGAAGCTCACCGGCATGAGCTTCCGCGTGCCGACCTCCGACGTGTCGGTGGTCGACCTCACGGTCGAGCTCGAGAAGGAAGCCACGTACAAGGAAATCTGCGCTGAAATGAAGTCGCAGAGCGAAGGCGCACTCAAGGGCGTGCTGGGCTACACCGAAGACAAGGTGGTGGCCACCGACTTCCGCGGCGACCCGCGCACCTCGATTTTCGACGCCGAAGCCGGCATTGCGCTCGACGGCACCTTCGTCAAGCTCGTGAGCTGGTACGACAACGAATGGGGCTACTCGAACAAGTGCCTCGAAATGGTGAAGGTCGTCTCTAAGTAAGACGCCGCAGCAGAACAAGAACGCGCCTGAGGGCGCGTTTTTTGTTGGAGTTCACAGTGTCCTTGAACAAGGGAGTAATTGATGAAGACTGTCACGGTTTCGGCCGTTCCCCGCGGCGAGCCTTACCAAAAGCTCGATGCCAGGGAGCGCATTCACAGTCTGCTCGCCCGACCCGTCGAAGGAATGGCATGCGCTACGCCGCAACTGGTTTCCTGCACGACGGAGCATGCATTCGTGAAGGCGGCGCACGATGCCTTTTACGATCATCACCCACTCACCATCCGGCCGGATGACATCTGGTTCTGCATTGCCCAGGGGTTTGCCGCGCACATAGGGCAGAACACCGAGACGTTGCGGCCAAGATTCGTGGCGCACGAAGGCAAAAAGACATTGGTCGTTGAGCGAACAGACTTCATTCTTGGACAAGAGAACCCATGGCACGAAATCTTCGAGGCGTTTTCGAAGCAGATCGGAGAGCATGTCGGCGAGCCCAGAGATTTGATCAGCGCATGCTTCTCGACCACGACGCCAGTTGAAACGGCGGCCTTCGAGATCTGCTTGATGGACGCGTTCCAGGGCTATTTTGACTATGAGATGCGAGTGGGATGCGGCATTCCGGCGATTCATCTTCTCGGCACAGAAGAGGATTGGACCTCGATGATTTCGCGCGTGAAGCGCCTGGCGACATACGGTCTCGAGCGGTGGGCCGCAGCACTTGTTCCGGTCTTGGAAAAAATAGCGCAAACTGCCGCCGGCGATGTCGATCCTGCGTTCTGGCGGTCCTTCTTTCGATACCAGAGCGGATCGGGGCCGTCGGAGTTGACTGGCTGGATCCTCACGCTCTTTCCCTATCTGATCGTGGACTGGGAAAGCAAGGCGCTCGGCCCCAACGAGTATCTCGACACATGGCAAGGCCGCTTCGATGTGGCGAACCAGCGAACCGGGTGGCTAGATTTCAAGGGTGTCCAAGGGCCCGGCATGGGAGCGGTGCCGGGGAGCCTTGCGAGTGCACCTGTACGTTGCATAGACGTGCGTGACGGCAAGGAGCGTGAGCTCCGTTTCGTGGCAGGCATGTTTGGCGTTGCGCAGGATGCGGACACCGGTGCTCTCGCGGCATCTTTCGGATGGGCGGTCGTTCATGATCAGGATCCGAAGATCGAGCCGAAAAAGCACGACTACATAGTGATCGATCCGGAATTGCTGCGCGCGATCAGCGAGAAGCCCTGACGTCGAACCGTTAACGCAGCTTCTCGTTTCTGCGAATCTCACTGCTGAGCTGCGAAGTCATCTGCTTGGCCGCGCGCCGGGCGGCGAGCCCATAGTCGCCGTTGAACTCGCCGAAATCCGCCGAGCCGTTGCCCACCGCGCGCACGCGCGTGACCTCGGCGCCCGCGGTGTCGCTCACCACGCAGTTCACCTCGGCGGTGAACGAAGTGGGCGGCCAGGTCACCCATGAAGACGAGCTCGAATCGGTCTTGATCTGCGGCGTGAACACCAGCGACACGCCCGCCGCTTCATTGGCCTTGGCGTCGCCGGCGGTGCGCAGCACGATCACGTCGCGGTACACCGCGCGCAGTGCATCGCGAATCGATTTTTCCAGATCGCGGTAAGGGTAGTAGCTCACGCGGTCGCCGCTGCCGCCGGGGCTCGTCACCTGCTGGTCGCGCTGGGCGTCAGTCATCACATAGGCCACCTTCTTCGGGATGAGGTGGGCCATCGACCGCGGCGGCGCGGTCTCGGTGATCATGGTGATCGGATGGGAGCAGGCGGCCAGCAAGGCCGCGAGCGCAGCGGCGGCGCACAGGCGTGCGGCCGAAGAAAAGGCGAACGACATGGTGCGGCTCATTCCGGTTCTACGGCGCAATGGCCGCGATGAATTGCGGGTCGGCATACACCTGCCGCAAAAGCGCGCGCACCAGCCTCGGGTAGGCGGCCTGTCCGGCGGGCACGGCGACGATGTTCGCGTAGCTCGAATCGAAGGCGATTTCGCCGCGGTAGGTCTTGCGCAGCCGCTGCGCGTTGGCGCGCGTAACCACCACCTCCACGTCCATGCGGCCCGTGCCGTTGATCACGCCAAGGTCGAGTTCGTTGACCAGTATTCGCGCCGCGATGCGGGTGGGCGCCTTGGGGTCGTAGGCCGATATTTCGCCCAGGTCGCGCATCAGCGCGTCTTCCAGGTATTGCGCGAAGGTGCCGCTGGGCGAAAGCAGCCTCGCGCGGCGCAGGCTCAAACTGTTGATCTTGTCGTTCGGATCAGTCGGCTGCACCTTGGCCACGGCCACCATGCCGGGGCGCGTGGCCTCGAGCCGGTCGAGCGCTTCGTAGTCGGCCGCGTAGGGCGGCGCAGCGAGTTGCGCGCAACCGGCCGACAGCACGGCCGCGGCCATTGCGCCCAGGCTCAAGGTGAAAGCGCGCACGCGCCAGCCGCGCGGTCTGCAGAAGATCGCCATGCCGTGATTCCCTCCTCGGGATGCCTGATCCCGGCGCGAGGGTAGCAGGCATTGCGCCGCGCGCGAAGGCCCGTTGCCCGATCTCTTAGACGGGTTCGAGCACGTGGATCAGCTTGCTCTCGACCAGCGCCTTGGTCTTCTCGCCATGAGCCTTCATGTGCGGTGCGACACCATGCGCCTGCAGGTGGGCCAGCGTTTCCCACTTCTCGATCACCACGAAAGTGTCGGGCCCGAAGCTCGCTTTCGACGTCGGAACGCCCTGCGCGTCGACCGTGGCGCTGTACTCGATGCAGCCCTCTTCAGCCAGCACGGCCGCGCGGTTGGCGGCAAAGGCTTCGAGCAACTGGGCGCGCTGGCCGGGCTTGGCGGTAATGACGGCGACGACGTGGATCATTGCAATGGACTCCGGTGTTGTGACGGTAATGGATGGCGAGCGTCGAATCTAAAAGATCCGACGCTTTGGTGTCGGTCCCGCGCGAGACCCGATGCGCCACCCCTATCATCGTCCGCATGTTCTTTCCCCTGCCCCGCACCGCCACCGCGCCCTTCTGCCCTTCCGAAGTCAAAGGCAGCGTGGCGGTCCCGCAGGACCTGCCCTTCGGCAAGAAGCTGCTGCGCTATGCGGGACCCGGGCTGCTGGTGTCGGTCGGCTACATGGACCCGGGCAACTGGGCGACCGACATCGAGGCCGGCTCGCGCTTCGGCTACGGCCTGCTCTTCGTGGTGCTGCTTGCGAGCCTGGCGGCCATGCTGCTGCAAACGCTGTGCGTGCGGCTCGGCCTCGTGGCGCAGAAAGATCTTGCCCGCGCTTGCCGCGAGCACTATTCGCCGCGCGTCAGCCGCTTTCTGTGGCTGGGCGCGGAACTCGCCATCGTGGCCTGCGACCTGGCGGAGGTGCTGGGCAGCGCCCTCGCCTTGCACCTGCTGTTCGGCGTGTCGATTCCGGTCGGCATTGCGATCACGGCATTCGACACGCTGCTCGTGCTCGGGCTGCAAGGCGCTGGCTTCCGGCGCGTCGAGGCGATCGTGCTCGGGCTGGTGGGCACCATCGCGGGCTGTTTCGTGGTGGAGCTTGCAATGTCGCAGCCCAACTGGTTCGGCGTGGCCATGGGCTTTGCGCCGAGCTTCGAGCGGCTGCAGCAGCCCGGCGCGCTGTACCTTGCCATCGGCGTGGTCGGCGCCACGGTGATGCCGCACAACCTGTACCTGCATTCATCCATCGTGCAGACCCGGCTGGTGGCCGACAGCGATGCGGCGCGGCGCGAGGCGGTGCGCTTCTGCACCTTCGATGCGGTCATCTCCCTTTCGCTCGCGCTCCTGGTCAACGCGGCCATCATGGTGCTGGCGGCCAGTGCCTTCCACAGCACAGGCCATGTGGAAGTGACGGAGATCGACGATGCCTACCGACTCATCGAACCCATCGTGGGCAGTGCGGTGGCGGCCACGCTGTTCGGCATTGCGCTGCTGGCATCGGGCCAGAGCTCGACCTTCACCGGCACCATTGCAGGCCAGATCATCATGGAAGGCTTTCTCGACCTGAAGATTCCGTGCTGGCAGCGCCGCCTCATCACGCGGGCGCTGGCACTCGGGCCGGCCTTTCTGGGGGTGTGGTGGTTCGGCGACGGCGGCGTGGGCAAGATGCTGGTGCTGAGCCAGGTGGTGTTGAGCTTTCAGCTGCCGTTTGCGATGTGGCCGCTGATCCGCTTCACGAGCAGCCGCGCAATGATGGGCGGCTTTGCCAACGGCACCGTGGTCAAGCTGCTGGCGTGGGGGCTGTTCGGCGTGATCAGCTTGGCCAACGTGTGGCTCGTGGTGTCGACGATTCGCGGCGGGCTCTGAACCGAGGCCGCGCGCCTCAGCGGTCGGCCGCGTCTTTCCAGAGATGCACCAACGCTTCCGGCGCTTCGTTCTCTGGCACTTCGAAGCTGACCGAACCCGAATGCGTGGTGGCGCTTTCCACCACCACTTCCACGCGGTAGAAGCGCTGGTCGCCGCCCGGCGAGGCGGGTCCGTCGCGCTGCTCTGCATGCGGTGCGGCGCTTTGCAAAGCCTCGCCGATCTGCTGGCGCAGTTCTTCGCTGCAATTGCCCAACTGGTAGCTGCGCGGCCGCGAAAGGCCCGGCAGGTAGGCAACGCCGCCTTCGCGCGTCACTCGCACGACCGAAGCCTGGTCCAAAGGCGGAAGCTGAATCATGATGGTGTGACCCCCACGGTGTTCCATGCGGCGCCGATGGCCTTGTGCGCCGCGCTGTCGGCGCCGAAGCGCCTGGCTGCATTCTCCACCGTCAGTTGCGCGAAAGCCAGGAAGTCAGAGTCCTGGCGCAGCCGCCTGTCGCACACGGTGTCGTACCAGACGCGGCCCGCAGTCTCCCAGGCCGGGCCCTGGATGGCGGTGGCCGCAAGATAGAAAGCGCGGTTCGGAATGCCGGAATTGATGTGCACGCCACCATTGTCCTGCCGCGTGACGACCAGGTCTTTCATGTGGGCGGGCTGCGGGTCTTTGCCGAGCACCGGATCGTCGTAAGCCGTGCCGGGCTCGGCCATCGAACGCAGAGCGCGTGCCTCTACCTTGGCGGTGAAAAGCCCCGCACCTACGAGCCAGTCGGCCTGCTGCGCCGTCTGCTTGAGCAAGTGCTGCTTGACCAGAACACCGAACACGTCGCAGACCGATTCATTGAGCGCGCCCGACTGCCCCTGGTAGATCAAGCCCGATTCGTGGTCGATGACGCCGTGCGTCAGCTCGTGGCCGATGATGTCCACCGCGATGGTGAAGCGGTTCATGACTTCGCCGTCGCCATCGCCGAACACCATCTGCTTGCCGTTCCAGAACGCGTTGTCGTAGTCGTTGCCGTAGTGCACGCTGCCCGTGAGCGGCATGCCGGCGTTGTCGATGGAGTCGCGCTCGTAGATGTCGCGGTATAGCCGGTAGGTGGCGCCCAGGTAGTCGTAGGCCTCGTCGGCTGCAATGTCGCGTGTGGGTGCCTGCCCTTCGGCGCGCACCAGCCGGCCGGGCAGGCTCATGGTGTGCTCCGCGTCGTGAACGGCGCGCTGGGGAGCGTCGCGCCGCACGTAAGCCGGTGGCCGGCCCGACGAGACGCCTTGCGTGGCTACCGCCTCGCGAAGGCCGCGGTGCTCGCGATCGATCATCAGCGTTTGCGCCGCCCGCGCGCTTGCATGCGCGCTCGCACGCTCGGCCAGCCGGTCCAGAAGATACGGCGGTACGAAACCAGGCGGCAAAAAACGCGGCGACTGAAGCGGCATTGAACGACTCCTCTGGGCAGTTGAAACAATGAAAAAGAAGTTAGCAGAAGCTGCAAAACATAGATCACTCCGTTACTTCTCGTGTCACGGAATGCCCACGCTTCAGGCCATAGGATTGCAAGTTCCAGATCTACTTGCCGCCTCGTCCATGTTCATCGTCACTCTCACCTACATCCGTCCGCTTGAAGAGCTCGATGCGCTGATGGATGGGCACATGACATGGCTACGAAAGCACTACGCAAGCGGCCTCTTCGTGGCTTCGGGCCGGCAGGTGCCGCGCAAGGGCGGCGTGATCCTCGCGCGCTCGGGCGACCGGGCCGCGCTCGACGCGGTGCTGGCACGCGACCCGTTCGTGCAGAGCGGCGTGGCAAGCACGCACGTGATCGAGTTCGTGCCCAGCATGACCGCTCCCGCTGTCGAGCTGCTTAAAACTTTCTGATTCGCCGCAGGCTGGCCTGCGTCTTCTTCCTCAAGCCTTCGGCTTCTCTTCGCGCCCACCCGGGTGCCGCGCAAATCGCGCCTCATCGCGGCCATGCACCGGCGCCGGGTCGCTCCACGGCCAGCCGCCAAATTGTGTGCGGCGGTAATCGGCCAGCGTCTGGCTGATCTCCGCCTGCGTGTTCATCACGAAGGGCCCGTACTGCACCACGGGCTCCGCAATCGGGCGGCCTTGCAGCAGCAGGAATTCGCTGGCCTCGTCGTTGCCGTTGATCAACTCCACCGCCGTATCGGCACGCAGCTCGATGGCGGCCGGGCCTTCAATGCGCTGTCCCGCTACGTGCGCTACGGCACCCTTGAAGAAGTACAGCATGCGCCGCGTGCCCTCCCCGGTTGCGGCGGGCAGCGTCCACTGCGAGCCGGGCGTCATCTTCAGCGTCCAGATGGCCACGTCGGCATCGGCCTGCGCAGCCCATGAATCGGGCGGCGGCGCAAGCGGGGCGATCGGCTCCGATGCGTTGCCGTTGCCCGCTGCATCTCCGAAGCGGCCCGCAATCACGGCTACCTCGGTGCGGCCGCCGTTCGCGTCGTCGGACGCAAAGCGCGGAATCGCTTCCGACCAGAACATCGTGAAGTGCGGGTCGGCCATCTTGCTCCTGGCGGGCAGGTTGAGCCAGATCTGGAACAGCTCCAACGGGTTGGGCGCGTTCGCATCGAGCAGCGGAAACATCTCCGAATGCACGATGCCCTTGCCGGCGGTGAGCCACTGCACGTCGCCGCCGCCAAAGCGCGCGGTGGCGCCCAGCGAATCGGAGTGGTCGACCAGCCCCTTGCGCACGATGGTCACGGTTTCGAAGCCGCGATGCGGATGCGATGGAAAGCCCGGCACCGTTTCGCCGTGGTACATGCTCCAGCCGTCCTTGCGGCTGAAGTCCTGGCCGATCTGCCGGCCCGCCAGCGCAGCCTCGGGCCCCATCTGCGCATTGGCCTTGGGATAAGCGTCGTCGTGATAGACGCAGAACAGGAACGGGTCGATCGTCTGCCACGGAAAGCCGAGCGCGCTCACCTGCAGCACGGGGCTGCGGCCTTCTTCATTGCTGTTGTTGCTGGACACCTCGATATTCCTTTCCGTTGATCGCGCCGCGGAACGCGCGGCAGCACTGTTCTTCGGAATATCGGGGCGAACGTGCTTTAAGGAAGGTGCCTTCCGTGCAACAGTGAAGAGCGCATATGGAACGATGGGCATCGTTCTCGTTCTCTTCGGCCGAACCTTACTGCGGGGGCATCTCGGCGTTCGGGTCCATGAAGCTCAGCTCCCACAGGTGGCCGTCGATGTCCTGGAAGCCGTGGCCGTACATGAAGCCGTAGTCCTGCGGCGCGCGCGGCACCGTGCCGCCAGCGGCCACCGCCTTGGCCACCATCTCGTCGACTTCGGCGCGGCTTTCGCAAGACAGGCACAGCAGCACCTCGGTGCTCTTGCTGGTGTCGGTGAGGCTCTTGTCGGTAAAGGTCTTGAAGAAGTCTTCGGCCAGCAGCATGGCGTGGATGCTGCCTTCGTTGATCACCATGCACGCCGCGTTGGCGTCGGTGAATTGCTCGTTGAAGGTGTAGCCCAGCGCGGCAAAGAATGCCTTGGACTTTTCCAGGTTCTTGACGGGGAGGTTCACGAAGATTTGCTTGTTGGCCATGGTTGTCTTCCTGTGTCGATGAAGAGTGGATCGGGTGGTTTGCCGGCGTGTTGTGTACGCCGTCCACAAAAGATATCAAAGAAAATGGACGGCGTCCACATATTTTTTCAAGCCCGGAATCGCGGGGCATCCCTGGCCCGCCCGGAAGTGGCGCCGCGCGGAAAAGAGCGGGCATCATGGCCCTCATGGAAATCGAGTTCAAGTTTCATATTCCCGCCGAGCGCCTGAAGCCGGTCGAGGCGGCCATGCGGCGCGGCACCGTGGTGCGCACCCGGCTGCAGGCGCGCTATTTCGACACCGCCGACCAGGCGCTGGCCGCGCAAGGCATCGTGCTGCGCCTGCGCAAGGAAGGGCGGCGCTGGGTGCAGACCGTCAAGGCCACCGGCGACAACGCCTTGCACCGGCTCGAACACAACGTCGATCTTGGCGCTGCGGCGGGCGGCGCATCGCCCACGATCGACCCGCAACGCCACCAGGGCACGCCGGTCGGCGAGCGGCTCGGCAAGGGGCTGGCCGAGAGCGGCGCGGCCCTGGTCGAGCGCCAATCGACGGACATCGTGCGGCTCACGCGCGACGTGCGCACCACGGGCGCCAATGCCGCCGTGGTGGAGCTGGCACTCGACGTCGGCAAGGTCGTCGCCCACGCAGGCACGCCCGAGCAGCGCGAATCGCCGGTGTGCGAACTGGAGCTCGAACTCAAGCGGGGCGATGTGCCGGGCTTGGTGGCGCTCGCGCGCCGCTGGTCGCAGCAGCATGGCCTGTGGTTCAGCACCGTTTCCAAGGCCGAACGCGGCGCCCGGCTGCTGGCAAAGCTCGAGGTCGTGCCAGCCATCAAGGCCGAGCCGCCCCGCTTCGCCGATGAAAAAGACAACAAGCTCGACGGCCGCACCATCCAGCAAGCCGTGGTCGCGGCTTGCCTCGCCCAGATGCTGCCCAACGCCAGCGAGATTGCGGCCGGCAGCACAGATGAGGAACAGATTCACCAGTTGCGCATCGGCATCCGCCGGCTGCGCACCGCATTGCGCGAACTCGCGGGGCTCGATGCGAGCGCGGGTCTTTTCGACGCGACCGAATGGGAGCCGCCCCTGGTCGAAGCCTTTCGCGCCCTTGGCGCGCTGCGCGATCGCGAGCAGGTCGTGAAGCTGGCGCAGCCTCAACTGCGCAGCGCGGGCGCGCCGGAGTTCGATCCGCTCGCGGAAGACCAGAGCGCGGCGGGCGCGCAGTCAGCCGGCGACATCGTGCGCGCTCCGGCATTCCAGTCGGTGCTGGTTTCGCTCATCGGCTTTACCGCTGCGGTGCACGCGGAAGCGCCGAAAGCCGGAGAAGCTGCGCAGCAGCAGGAGCAACCGGCGCCGCTGGATGCCGGCGATGCCCGCCGCTTCTTGCGCAAGCGCCTGCAGCGTTTGCACAAGCAGATCGTCCGAGACGGCCAGCGCTTCGAGTCCTTGCCCACCGAAGACCAGCATCGCACCCGCAAGCGGCTCAAGCGCCTGCGCTACCTGGCCGAATTCGTGGCGCCGCTCTTCGCCGATGCGGACGACGGAAAAAATTCAGCCGCCGAGCGCTACCTGAAGCGGCTGCGCCCGGCGCAAGACGCGCTGGGCGAGTTCAACGACGAAGCCGTGGCAATGGCGCTCTACCGCGAAGCCGCCGAGCGCGATGCGCGCGCATGGTTCGCAGTCGGCTGGTTCAGCGCGCGCCATGCGGCCGGCGCAAAGGCGTGCCGCAAGGCGCTGGGCAAGATCGAGAAGGCGCGGCGCTTCTGGAAGAAGCGTAGCTAGTCGCCCAGCTCCAAACTCAACTGGGAACCTTGCAGAGATGGGTCAATCCCCCGCTTTGCCAACCTGTGAGCCGCGGATCCGGCTGCCCATGAAAACAGGCCTATCCACGAGAGCCACAGGGCTAGCCCAATCAACATGATCAGAGACCATCGCTGCTCGCTCAACGCCTTCTTCATGAACTCGGCCGTACCCTCGGACTTCAGCACGCCGCAAAGAATGTTGACTTCCTGTTCGCTGAACGACGTGCGCATGGCATTCGCACCTGCAGCTTGCGAGCAGTCGTCCGCTCTCAATGCCTCGACATTGAGAGGCCAAGCCGGCTTCATCTGAGTTGGGCTCGCCCAGAAATACCGCTGCGTACCCTTCAGCACGAGAAGCGACTGAGACGAGAAGAGGCTCATCACACACGCGCAACCGATCGCGACAACGAAAAAAATCGGGCCAGCTTCAACGCTTGCGAAAAGCGCGACGGCAGCTTATGGACGCGAACTTGACGAAGCTCCGGATCAAAGAGTTCTCCACAGATGCTCAACGTGCGCATCTGCACTCCGTTCAGCTTCGTCCATTCAATGAGTTGATGCGCCTCCTTCAGACTGGCAACGGGCACGCCGGCAAACATGCGAAATGAGATAAGGCTCGTTTGCTCATCAACAAATGCGCGAACCTGTGGGTCGGAGATTTCCTGTTTCCCGTGAACCAACTGCCACAAGCGGCTTAAAAGCACGTGGCGCGACTCGGTGCGCCACACAACCCAGAGGAAAGCCGCTCCGATCAGTAGAGGCGCGACGACGCTGAAAACACTGGAGATGTTGGAGGCGTTCGGGAAATCCATGATCCGATCAAGGATCAGTGATGGTGCCCGTGCGCCCCATGCACGTGACGATGCTCGATCTCCACCGGCAGCGCGGCGCGCACGTCCGTCACCTGGAGGCTGAACTTCAACGCCTTGCCCGCCCACGGATGGTTGCCGTCGAGCAGCACCACCGGGCCCTTGATCTTCATTACCGTGAAAACGTGCTCGGTGCCGTCGTCGAGCCGCCCCTGCAGCTGTCCACCCACCTTCACGCCCGGCGGAAACTCGGCCTTGGGAATGCTGCGCACCAGCGATTCGTCGCGCAGGCCGAAGGCGTCTTCAGGCGCAAGGTTGAGCGTGGTCTGGTAGCCCTTTTCCTTGCCATCGAGCGCTTCCTCGATCTTGGGCAGCGTGTTCTCGTACCCGCCATGCAGGTAGGCCATCGGCTCGGGGCTGGCTTCGATGAGCTTGCCCTGGGCGTCGGCGACCTTGTACTTGAGGGTGACGACGGTGTCTTTTTCGATTTTCATGAAGGCATTTTCTGTGCAAATCGATCGGCCGGTGAGGCTAGGTCTTCGCCACCCGCAGCATCTCCGGCAACGTCTCCTCCGCACTCAGCTTCTTCGTCACCATGCCGATGAACGCCGACACCGCCAGCGGCAGGTGCTTGCGGCTCGGATACAGCACGCTCAGCCCCTGCCCCGTGCGCTGGTATTGCGGCAGCACCGGCACGAGCCGGCCGGCCCGAACGTCGATCCGGGCCATCGTGGGCGGCAGCAGCGCGACGCCCAGTCCGGCGATTGCGGCCTTGCGCAGCGCCTGGGCGGTGTTGCCGCTGAAGCGGCCCGCGACCTGCACTTCTTCCTGCACGCCGTCAGGGCCCGCCATGCGCCAGATGGTGCGGCCGCTGGGATGCGGCGAGGTCACGCAGTCGTGGTTCGCCGCCAAGTCTTGCAAGTTGGCGGGTGCACCGCGCGCGGCAAGGTAGGCGGGGCTGGCGACCATGCCGTCGGTCAGGGCGTTCAGGAGCTTGCGGGCGATATAGCCTGAATCGGGCAGTTCGCCGCCGCGGAACGCGATGTCGATCTGTTCGGCGATCAGGTCGGCCTTGGCGTCGCTGAGCACGAAGTCGACGCGCACCAGCGGATGCGCGGCCAGAAAGTCGGCCACCCACTCCATGGGAAAGAAGTCGAAGAAATCGGCCGTTGCCGCCACGCGGATCAGGCCACTCGGCTCGCGGCTGCCGGTCATCAGCTCTTGCCCAGCCTCCACCAGCCCGTCGACCGCGCCCGCGCAGCGCTCGTGAAAAGCCTGGCCCGCGCTGGTGAGGGTGAGCTTGCGGGTGGAGCGCTGCATCAGCCGCGTGCCCAGCTGGGCCTCCAGTTGCTGGATGCGCCGGCTCACCGTGTTGGGCGGTAGGCCCAGCCGGCGCGCCGCCCCGGCAAAGCTGCCGTGGCGCACCACCTGCACGAACATGGCGATGTCGTTGAGGTCGAGCATGGCGGCAATTCCTTCTGCAAATGGACGAGTGAAATCCGATTCTGCCGTCTAGTCGATCAATGGGTGCAACCCTAACCTTGTACCCATGACCTCGCAACAACAACCACCCCGCATCGGAATCATCATCGGCTCGACCCGCGAAGGCCGCTTCGGCGAAAAGCCCGCGCATTGGATTTACGAACTGGCCAGGCAGCGCACCGATCTGTCGTTCGAACTGATCGACCTGCGCGACCATCCGCTGCCCTTCTTCAACGAAGCGGGCGCGCCGGCCTGGGGCCCGGTAAAGAACGAAGCCGCGCAACGGTGGGCCGCCAAGCTGGACACGCTCGACGGGCTGATCGTCGTCACGCCCGAATACAACCACGGCCCGAGCGCGGTGCTGAAGAACGCTATCGACTGGGCCTACAAGGAGTTCATCCGCAAGCCGATCGCCTTTGTGGGCTACGGCGGTGTGGGGGCTGCGCGTGCAGTGGAGCAACTGCGGCTCGTCGCCGTCGAGATGCAGATGGCGCCGGTGCGCAACGCGGTGCACATCGGCATGGTCGAGTTTCTCGGCATCTGGCAGCAGGGCAAGACCTTCGACGACTTTCCGCACCTGGCGCAGGCCGCCAGCGGCATGCTCGACGACCTCGCGTGGTGGACCAAGGCGCTGAAGACCGCCAGGGAGGCCGCATGACCGCCGCAACCGCCATTACCCCTGCCGCCACCGCGGCCCGCGCCATCGTCTACCGCACGTTCGGCTCGCAGCACGGGCCGATCGTCCGGCTCATGAGCCCGGGCGACCTGGGCGAGTTTCTGAAGCCGTTCGTGTTCCTGGACCTCTTCGGTTTCGACACCACGGGCGACCACAAGGGCTTCGGCATGCACCCGCACTCGGGCATTGCAACGCTCACCTGGCTGATCGAAGGCGACACGCTGTACGAAGACACGACCGGCGAGCAGGGCGTGCTGCGGGCCGGTGGGGTCGAGTGGATGCGCGCCGGCAACGGCGTATGGCACGACGGCGCGCCCGCGCCCGGCACCAAGCGCGTGCAAGGCTTCCAGCTCTGGGTGGCCTTGCCGGCTGCGGAAGAAAACGCGCTGGCCCAGAGCATGTATCTGGCGCCCTCGCAGGTGCCGAAGGAAGGCCCGGCGCGCGTGCTGCTCGGCCGCTACGGCGCAGCGCAAAGCCCCATTCCGGCACCGGCGCCGATGAACTACCTGGCCGTTCAGCTGAAGGACGGCGAGCATTGGCGCTACACGCCGCCCGCCGGCCACACCGTAGGCTGGGTGGCGGTGAGCGCGGGCCGCCTCGGCACGGGTACCGGCGGCGAACCCATCGGCACGGGCGAGCTGGCGGTGTTCGAAGAGTCCGGCGCGACCATCGACTTCGTGGCGCGCGGCGACACGTCTTTCGTGTTGGGCTCGGCCGTGAAGCATCCGCATGAACTGGTGATGGGCCACTACTCGGTGCATACGAGCAAGGCCGCACTGGACCAGGGCGAGGCCGAGATCCGCCGCATCGGGGCGCGATTGCGGCAGGAAGGCCGGCTCGCCTGAGCCTGTGTTCGCGCCCGTTGGTTGTGCTTGTGTAGCGCAAACCAGCGTGCGCTCGATGGGCAGCTGCGCCAGAATCGTTCGCTCCGAACGACTCCGCTGCAGCCCCCATCCTCATGAACATCGTCGATTCCTTCGCCGCCAACGTCTCCCGCTTCGTCGACATCCGACGCGACATTCACGCCCACCCTGAACTCGGTTTCGAAGAGCACCGAACCTCCGAAAAGGTCGCGGGCCTGCTCGCCGAGTGGGGCATCGAGGTGCACCGCGGCATTGCCGGCACCGGCCTTGTGGGCGTGCTGCGCAAGGGCACCAGCTCGCGCACCATCGGCCTGCGCGCCGACATGGATGCGCTGCCTCTGAACGAGGCCAACGAGTTCGCCCACAAGTCCACGCATGCCGGCCGCATGCACGCCTGCGGCCATGACGGCCACACCACCATGTTGCTGGCCGCGGCCTGGCACCTGTCGCAGCAGGGGCCAAATGATTTCGATGGCACGGTGCATTTCATCTTCCAGCCGGCCGAGGAGATGGGCAAGGCCGGCGCCAAGAAGATGATCCAGGACGGCCTGTTCGACCGCTTCCCGTGCGACGCGGTCTTTGCGCTGCACAACTTTCCGGTGGGCGACGTGGGCCGCTTCGCGCTCAACGAAGGCGCGCTGATGGCGTCGAGCAATACCTACAAGATCACCGTGCGGGGGCGCGGCACGCACGCCTCGATGCCGCACACCGGCATCGACCCGGTGGCCGCGGTGGTCACGCTGGCGCAGCAGCTGCAGACCATCGTGCCGCGCACCATTCCGAGCACCGAGCGTGCCCTGCTCGCGGTCACGCAGCTGCAGGGTTCCGATGCGTCCAACGTGATTCCCGACGTGGCGACGGTCGGCGGTACCATCCGCACCTTTTCGATCGAAGCCATCGACAAGATCGAGGCGCGCCTGCGTGAAGTGGCCGCCGGCGTGGCCGCGGCGCATGGCTGTACGGCGGAGGTTTTCTTCAACCGCTCTTCGCCGCCGGTGGTCAACCACGCGGCCGAGGCGCGCTTTGCCGCCGGCGTGATGCGCGAGGTGGTGGGCGACGACATGGTGACCGACAACTTTCCTGCCGTGATGGGCGCCGAAGACTTTGCGCACATGCTGCTTGCGCGGCCCGGCTGCTACGCCTTCCTGGGCAATGGCGACGGCGACCATCGGCTCGACGGCCACGGGCCCGGCCCTTGCATCATCCACAACACCTCGTTCGACTTCAACGACGAGATCATTCCGATCGGCGCCAGCTACTTCGTGAAGCTGGTACAGCGCTGGCTGCCGTCGGGCGCCTGATTTTTTACTGCCAACGATGATGAAAGCGGCCACCCTAATGACCCCGACCCTGTTCACCCGACGTTCGCTCGCTGCCCTTGCAGCTGCCATGGCCGTGGGTGCCCTCGCACCCGTTCACGCGCAACAGCGCGTGATCCACATCGTCGTGCCCTTCGGCACCGGTGCGGTGCAAGACACCGTGGCGCGCGCCTTCAATGCCGAGCTTGGCGCGGCGCTCAATGCCAGCGCCGTTGTCGAGAACCGCGCGGGCGCGGGCGGCACCGTGGGCGCGGCGGCCGTGGCCAAGGCGCCGGCGGACGGCAACACGCTGGTGCTCGCCGCCGCGAGCCACAACATCGCCGGCTTTCTGTACAGCAAGCTCTCGTACGACCCGCTGAAGGATTTCGTGGGCGTGGCCAACATCGGCAACGCGGGCTATGTGCTGGCGGTGGCGAGCGGGCTCAACGTGTCGAGCACGGCCGACTTCATCAAGGAGGTGAAGGCCAACCCGGGCAAGTACAACTACGCCTCGGCCGGCAACGGCAGCGCCACGCATCTTGCAATGGCGTCTTTCCTCGCCAAGGCGGGGCTGGAGATGACGCACATCCCGACCAAGTCCACGGGCGAGGCGGTAAACGAAGTGCTCGCGGGGCGCGTGCAGGCGGTCATCTCCTCGAGCATCGGCGTGATGGGTTTCCAGGCGGACCCGCGCATGAAGCTGCTCGCGTCCACCGGCAAGGCGCGCAGCCCGTTCCTGCCCAGCCTGCCGACGGTGGCCGAGAGCGGGCTGCCGGGCTACGCCTTCGATTCATGGATCGGCCTGCTCGCACCTGCCGGCACGCCCAAGGCCGAGGTCGAGCGCCTGAACGCGGCCACCAACAAGGTGCTGGCCGATCCGGTGATCCAGGAGCGCTTCAAGCGCTTGGGCGTGGAGCCCCGCACGCAGAGCGCCGAGGATTTTCAGAAGCTGCTGCGCGCGGACTGGGATGCGATGGGCGCGGTGGTGAAAGCTTCGGGCGCCAAGATCGACTAGGCGGACATTACAAGATTCCCCTTGTTTTTACTTGATACAAGCCTCAGCCTATAACGAGGAAAAATAATTTAAGCCTTGTATATTGACAAAACAAGCCAGGGACGATAACTTGCTTGCAAGATGGACTATCCCCTTCGCTTCGTCGACCAGCTGCGGCCTCACCTGAAGGCGCTACGGAAAAAACGTGGTCTGACACAGGCGCAAGCCGGTGCGCTCGTCGGTGTCAGCCAGGCACGCATCGCAGAAATCGAAGCGAATCCCGGAGCTGTCAGTCTCGAACAGCTGGCAAAGCTTCTGTCGACTTTCGGCGCGACTTTCTTCCTGCGGGAAGACACGCCTTCGGGCGGCGTCCTGTACGCGAGGGAGGAGCCCTCGACAACATATGAGCCGCTCCAGGACGCAGCCGTGAACCTTCCGGCGGGGCCGTGGACGACCAGGCAGATGAGTGATGGCTCCGTGCTGGTCACGCTGTCTCCCGGGGAGACTGGCGCTCCGGCGCCCCAATCGGCTGCACCGGGCACATTGCTACGGCAGCTGCAAGCCCTGAACCCGGACAAGGACGTCAAGCCGACCTCGCGCCGCAGCTTCGTCATCCGGCCAAAGACGGGCTCCTGGTAATGCAGGCGCTGAATGCGTGGATGAACGGTGAACTGGTCGGCACCTGGCTTGTCGATCGTGATTCCCACACTTTCCGGTACCACCCGCGGTGGCTCGAGTCGCCGCGGCAGCGATCGCTGTCGCTGTCGATCCCGATCAACAGCACGCTCGAAGTCCGCGGCGACGTGGTCAGGAACTACTTCGACAACCTGCTGCCGGACAACATCGCGGTCCGGGTGCGCCTGGGCCGTCGCTTCAAGCTCAAGGACATCGGCACCTTCGGCCTGCTCGAAGCCATTGGGCGCGACTGCGTCGGTGCCGTGCAGCTGCTGCCCGAAGGAGCCGCGCCCGAGGGCTGGAGGGCCATGAACTGCGAGCCTCTTGGCGACAACGAGGTCGCCGAGCTGCTGCGCACCGTTCCGTCCGACGCCACGCCCGAAAGCATGCGTGACGAAGATCTGTTTCGCATCTCTCTTGCCGGCGCCCAGGAGAAGACTGCCCTGACCCGCTGGAATGGTGCATGGTGCCGCCCGCACGGCGCCACGCCCACCACGCACATCATCAAGCTGCCGCTTGGGCTCATCGGCGGCTCCCGGCGCGTGGACGCATCCGACTCGGTGCAGAACGAATGGCTGTGCGCGCAGATCGTCGAGGCGCTCGGCCTGCCTGTGGCGCCTACATCCATGGCGACCTTCGAGGGCCAGGCGGTTCTGGTGGTGGAGCGCTTCGATCGCGAGTGGATGGAGGGCGGCACATGGATCGCGCGCCTGCCGCAAGAAGACTTTTGCCAAGCCATGGGGCTGCCGTCGACCAGGAAGTACGAGCAAGACGAAGGCCCCGGCATGCCCAATTGCCTGCAGCTCCTGCAAGGAAGCCGGAGCGCCGACGACCGCACCCGGTTTCTCCTGACCCAGCTGGCCTTCTTTCTTCTGGCCGCGACAGACGGCCACGCCAAGAACTTTTCGGTCCGCCTGTACCAAGGCGACGTCTATGACATGACGCCGCTCTACGACATTATTTCGATGTGGCCTTATTTCGGCAACGGGCCCAACCAGTTTCAGCCGCGCAAGGCGGGCCTGGCGATGGCGGTTCGTTCCAGGAACAAGCACTACGTTTTCCACACCATCCACACGCGTCATTGGCACCAACTGGCAATGAAGAACGGCGGCATCGAGGTGTGGAACGCCATGCTGGACATGGTGGAGTCGCTGGACGAGGCACTGGGCGAGGTGGAGGCCCTGTTGCCAGCCGGCTTCCCCGTACGAACCTGGGAAGCCATTTCGCGGGGCATGCGAAGCGAAGCCGAGCGCTTTCGTTCAGGCCTTGCCGACATTGGCAATGCCGGTTCGCCGCGCGTCGAATAAGACCCCAACCACGCAAGTCTTGGGCGAGCCGGCCTTGTGCCCACCGCCGCAGCAAAGCAGAAATGTCTTGACGATATATTGCTAATATATTTAAAGTGCACCTGATTTCCACCGCACACCTCAGGAGCACCATCCGTGACCAATCCCCGCTGGCAAGGCATCTTTCCCGCCATCACCACCAAGTTCCACGCCGACGAAAGCATCGATGCCGAGGGCACTGCGCGGCACATCGATTTTCAAATCCGCAACGGCATCCACGGCCTGGTCACCTGCGGTTCGCTGGGTGAAGCGAGCACGCTCACGCTGGAAGAAAAGCTGCAGGTAGCCAAGATCGCGCTCGAAGCCGCGGACGGCCGCATTCCGGTGCTGGCG
The DNA here is from genome assembly GCF_023195515.1 of Variovorax sp. S12S4. Taxonomy (NCBI): domain Bacteria; kingdom Pseudomonadati; phylum Pseudomonadota; class Betaproteobacteria; order Burkholderiales; family Comamonadaceae; genus Variovorax; species Variovorax sp. S12S4. The sequence goes on along the minus strand of NZ_JALPKR020000002.1, from coordinate 1,623,765 downwards.
AATGTGTCTGAAACCAGCACGCGCGAAGCGCTGCGCTATGTGGACGGAGCCAACAAGCTGGGCGTGGCGGGCTTCATGGTGATGCCGTCGGTGATTTACGTGGCCGATGCGCGCGAGGCAATGCTCAATGTGCGCACCATCGCCAATGCGGCGCAAAAACCCATCATGGTCTACAACAACCCGGTGGCCTACCGCGTGGACCTGAAGCCAGAGCACATGGTGGAGCTGGCGGACTGCGAATGGATCGCGGCCATCAAGGAGAGCACGGACAACATCCGCCGCATCACGGACCTGCGCAACACGGTGGGCGACCGCTACCAGCTGTTCCTGGGTGTGGACGACCTGGCCTACGAAGGGCTGGCGCTGGGCTGCGACGGCCTGCTGGCCGGCGTTGGTTGCGCATTCCCGCGCGAGACGGTGGCGCTGTACGACCTGATGAAGGCCGGCAAGTTTGCCGAAGCGCTGAAGCTCTACCAGTGGATGACGCCGATGCTGCACTTGGACGTGTCGACCAAGCTGGTGCAGAACCTCAAGCTGATCGATGCACTGGTGGGCGTAGGCAGCGAGCACATGCGCCGCCCGCGGCTGCCGCTCATCGGCGAGGAGCGCGCGGCGGTCGAGGCAATCGTGAAGAAGGCGCTGGCAACGCGGCCTGTGCAGTACCAGTCGGTTATGTAATAACCGGTCTTTTCGTCGTTCCCCAACCTAGGAAGAAGCATGAAGACAAAAGTAGGCATGGTTCCGTTCATCGGCCTCGTGGGCCTGGCCGCCCTCACCCTCGTAGGCCACGCCGGTGCGCAAGAGCAGGTCGTCAAGATCGGCCACAGCGGTCCTCTCTCCGGTCCCAATGCGTTCGCGGGCAAGGACAACGAAAACGGCGTGCGCTTTGCCATCGAAGAACTCAACGCGAAGAAGATCACCGCCGGGGGCAAGACGCTGAAGTTCGAGTTGGTGTCCGAAGACGACCAGTGCGACGCCAAGACCGGCGTGAGCGTTGCGCAGAAGTTCGTGGACGATGGCGTCAAGTACGTCATGGGCCCGTACTGCTCGGGCGTGGCCATTCCGGCTTCGCGCATCTACGCCAGCGGCGGCACCATGGTCTCCACCGTGGGCACCAACCCGAAGGTTACGCAGGGCGGCTACAAGAACCTGTACCGCATCATCGCGAGCGATAACCAGATCGGCTCCAGCATGGCCGTGTACGCGGCCAAGGTGCTCAAGGTCACCAAGGTGGGCGTGATCGACGACCGCACCGCCTTCGGCCAGGGCCTTGCGGAAGAGTTCACCAAGGAGGCGAAGAAGCAGGGCCTCACCATCGTCGGCCAGGAGTTCACCACCGACAAGGCCGTGGATTTCACCGCCATCCTCACCAACATGAAGTCCAAGGCACCCGAAGCCATCTTCTTCGGCGGCTATGCACCGCAGGCCGCACCCATGGCGCGCCAGATGAAGCAGCTTGCCGTGCCCGGCAAGCTGCTTGGCGGCGACACGGTGTGCAGCCCGGCCACCGGCAAGCTGGGCGGTGACGCGGTCAACGACCTGGTGTTCTGCGCACAGGGCGGCTCCATTCTCGAAAAGGCGCAGAGCGGCCCGGCGTTCAAGGCCAAGTTCAAGAAGCGCTTCAACGTCGACGCGGACGCCTATGCGGCCTCGTACTACGACCAGGTGATGTTCATCGGCGAATCGATGCAGAAGGCCAACTCCATCGACCCCGACAAGGTGGGCGCCGAGCTCTACAAGACCACCTACAAGGGCGTGGCCGCAACCTACGCCTACGACGAGCAGGGCAACATGAAGCAGGCGCCGATCACGGTGTACACCTTCAAGAACGCAGCGCCCGTTCCCCTGGCCAGCTACTGAGCCGAAGGAAGACATGCAGCGCATCCAGATCGTCGATTCGCACACGGGCGGCGAGCCCACGCGCCTGGTAACCGGCGGGTTTCCCGACCTGGGTGGCGGCAGCATGGCCGAGCGCCGCGCGCTGCTGGCCGAGCGGCACGACAAGTGGCGCGCCGCCGCGGTGCTCGAGCCGCGCGGCAGCGACGTGGTGGTGGGTGCGCTGCTGTGCGAACCCGTGTCCAGGGATGCAGCGGCCGGCGTGATCTTCTTCAACAACACCGGCTACCTCGGCATGTGCGGCCACGGCACCATCGGCTTGGTGGCCAGCCTCGCGCACATGGGGCGCATCGGCGTGGGCGAGCACCGCATCGAGACGCCCGTGGGCACCGTCACGACCACGCTGCATGCCGATGGTTCGGTGAGTGTGCGCAACGTGCCTGCCTACCGGCATCTTCACCAGGTGGCCGTCGAGCTTCCGGGGCACGGCACTGTGCATGGCGATGTGGCGTGGGGCGGCAACTGGTTCTTCCTGGTGAGCGATCACGGCCAGCGCGTGGCCAGCGACAACCTCGCCGCGCTGACCGGCTACACCGAGTCACTTCGCAAAGCGCTCGCTGCGCAGGGCATCACGGGGGCGGAAGGCGCGGAGATCGACCACATCGAACTCTTTGCCGATGACGATGCAGGCGCGGACAGCCGCAACTTCGTGCTCTGCCCCGGCAACGCCTACGACCGCTCGCCATGCGGCACCGGCACCAGCGCCAAGATCGCCTGCCTCGCGGCCGACGGCAAGCTCGCGCCGGGCGAGCTGTGGACGCAGGCCAGCGTGATCGGCAGCCGCTTCGAAGCCAGCTACACGGTGGAAGACGGCAAGGTCATTCCAACCCTGCGCGGTCGGGCGCACATCAGCGCCGAAGCCACGCTGCTGATCGACGACAACGATCCTTTCGGGTGGGGCATCCGGATATGAAGCTCGCCCCCAGTCTTCGCGCACTTCGTGTCGCTACGCCAACCCCCTACCGGGGGCAACACCAGCGGCCCGGCAAAGCCGGTTCCGCGGTGTTCCGCGAAGTGCAATAGGCCGTGCACGCCGAGGTCATCGTCATAGGTGCCGGCATCGTCGGTGCCGCTTGCGCGCATGCGCTGGCACAAATCGGCCGACGCGTGCTGGTGCTCGACGCGCGAATCGGTGGAGCCACCGGCGCCGGCATGGGGCACCTGGTGGTGATGGACGACAACCCGGCCGAACTCGCGCTGAGCAGCCATTCGACGGCGCAATGGCGCGCACTGGCGCCGCGCATGATCGAAGACTGCGCATACAGCGCCTGCGGCACTCTGTGGATTGCCGCGAACGAAGAAGAAATGGCGGAGGCCGAACGCAAGCAGCAGCGACTGCGGACGCACGGCATCGAAAGCCGCCTGCTCGATGGGGCCGCACTGGCGCGCGCAGAGCCAGCGCTTCGCAAAGGCCTTGCAGGCGCGCTGGAAGTGCCTGGCGACGGCATTCTGTATGCGCCCAATGCGGCGCGCTGGCTGCTCGCGCAGGCCGGAGATTCGGTCCGCGTCGAACATGCGAAGGTCGATGAGATTGAAGGCGACGGCACGCTGCGGCTCGTTGACGGCAGCCGCCGTAACGCGCCGCAGATCGTGCTGGCCAACGGCATCGAGGCCACCACGCTGTGCCCCGAACTGCCGATCCGACCCAAGAAAGGCCACCTGCTGATTACCGACCGCTATCCGGGCACCGTGCATCACCAGCTTGTCGAGCTCGGCTATGTCACCAGCGCGCACCACAGCGACGGAGATTCGGTCGCCTTCAACGTGCAGCCGCGCCCGACGGGGCAACTTCTGATCGGTTCCTCGCGCCAGTTCGACACTACCGACCCGGCCGTCGAGGCGCCGATGCTCGCGCGCATGCTGCAACGAACGCTCGAGTACCTGCCGGGCCTTGCGGACCTCACCGCCGTGCGCTCGTGGACCGGCATGCGCGCTGCCACGCCCGACGGGCTGCCCCTTCTAGGCAAGCATCCGTGGCGCGAGAAGCTCTGGCTCGCGGTCGGCCACGAAGGCCTGGGCGTGACGACCGCGCCGGGCAGCGCACATCTGCTCGCGGCGTTGATGAACGGCGCCAATCCCGAATTCGACGCGGCGCCCTATGCGCCGCGCGGCCTGCTGGAACCAGCATGATCGGCACCACCCAGCTGCATATCGATGGCCGCCTGGTCCGCGTGAAGGCGGGCAGCTCAGTGGCTGCAGCATTGCGCGTCGCCGGCGGCACGGGCACTGCGCGCACCTCCGTTACCGGCCAGCCGCGCGCCCCGTTCTGCGGCATGGGCGTGTGCCAGGAATGCCGCGTGCGGGTCGACGGGCGCCGCATGCTGGCCTGCCAGACGGTCTGCGCCGAAGGCATGCAGGTGGAGACCACGGCATGACCGCCCTGGCGCTGGAGCAGTGCGACCTGTTGATCGTCGGCGCGGGCCCTGCCGGCATGGCCGCGGCGGTGGCGGCGGCGCCCAGCGGCGCATCCATCGTCGTGATCGACGACAACCCCGCGCCCGGCGGCCAGATCTGGCGCGACGGTCCCGGCGCCGCCCTGCCGCCGGCCGCACGCAAGTGGCGCGAGGCGCTCGAGCGCCACGCCAACATCCGCGTGTGCAGCGGCACGCGCGTGATTGCTGCACCCGCGCACGACGAGCTGCTGCTCGAAGACGCCGTGCGCGGCTGGCGCATGCAATGGAAGAAGCTGATTCTCTGCACCGGCGCGCGCGAGTTGCTGCTGCCCTTTCCGGGCTGGACGCTGCCGGGCGTCACGGGCGCGGGCGGCTTGCAGGCGCTCATCAAGGCGGGCTTGCCCGTCGAGGGCGAGCGCATCGTCGTTGCGGGCAGCGGACCTTTGCTGCTCGCAGCCGCAGCCACCGCGCGCGCCGCGGGCGCAAAGGTCGTGCGCATCGCCGAGCAGGCCTCGCTCGCGGCGGTGGCGGGGTTTGCCGTCAACCTTCTGCGCTGGCCGGGCAAGGCTGTTCAAGCCTTGGCGCTGGGCGATGCGCAATACCGCACCTCGTCGCGCATCGTCTCCGTCCAGGGCAATGGCCAGGTCGAATCCGCAAGGCTCCGCCAGGGCAGGCGCGCAGTTCAGATCGAATGCGATCGCGTGGCGTGCGGCTTCGGCCTCACGCCCAACACGCAACTCGGCCAGATGCTCGGCTGTGCTCTCACGCCCGAAGGCGGCGGTGCGCGGGCGCTGGCAATCGATGCCTTGCAGCGCACCAGCCTGCCAGGCGTCTATGCGGCCGGCGAATGCACCGGCTTCGGCGGCAGCGAGCGCGCCCTTGCGCAGGGCAGCATCGCCGGGCTCGCAGCGGTCGGCAACGAACGCGCCGCAGAGCAGCATGAACACGAACGCGCCCGATGGAATGCCTTTGCCTCGCAGCTGAACCGCAGCTTTGCGTTGTCCGCCGAGATCCGCCAGATACCGCAGCCCGACACCCTCGTGTGCCGCTGCGAAGACGTGCCGCTTTCCGCGCTCGCCGGCTGCAACGGCTGGACCGACGCCAAGCTGCATCGCCGCTGCGGCATGGGCGCCTGCCAGGGCCGCGTGTGCGGCGATGCGGCGCAGTTCCTGTTCGGCTGGACGCCGCCCTCGCCACGGCCGCCGCTTTCGCCGGCGCGCATCGCAACTCTTGCAGGCCTTGCGGCCCACGGAAACGATGTGGACCGACAATGAAACCGAAGCAGCTCCAGAAGAAAAAAACCATGGCCCCTCCGAAGACCGTCTCCCGCCTCCAGCCCAAGCGAAGGGCCGCCGACCTCGCCTACGACGCGATCGAGACGCTGCTTTCCACCATGCAGCTGGAGCCCGGCAGCCAGGTGGTCGAAGCCGACTTGGCCGAGCGCACCGGCCTTGGCCGCACGCCCGTGCGAGAGGCGCTGATGCGCATGGTGTCGATCGGCCTCATCGTGCAGCAGCCGCGCCGCGGCTTGCTGGTGTCGACCATCGACCTGGCCGACCACCTCGACGTGATCCAGACCCGACGGGTGCTCGAACTGCTGATTGCGGCGTGTTCGGCGCGCCGCGCCACCGCGTTGCAGCGCAAGGAGATCGTGCGCTGCGCCGAGGTGATGGTCGAGGCGGCCCATCGCGGCGACCTGAACGACTACATGCAGGCCGACCGGGCGCTCGACCTCGTCAATCACCAGGCGAGCCACAACGATTCGGCGGTGAAGGCGGTGATTCCGCTCATCGTGCAGTGCCGGCGCTTCTGGTACGCCTACCAGCATGAAGGCGAGATCGTCGAAGGCGCCAATGCGCACCTCGAACTGGCGCAGGGCATTGCCACCGGCAACGAGGCCGCGGCCGTCGCGGGCGCCAACCGGCTCATGGATTACCTCGAGCTTTTCGCCCGGAAGATCATCGACAAGTAGGCCAAAGGGCCTCGCGCCCGACACCGGGGAACTACGCGTGATCTGCCGAGGCCTCCGGCGCATACTGGCCCGATGGCCGTCGCACCCCGCGCGCAACCCGAAGACTTCTTCACTGCTGAAGAGTGGCAGTCGCTCACCAGCCGTTCCTCATGGAAGGGGCTGTGGCTGGTTGCGCATTGCTGGGGTGTCATCGGCGCCGCGATGCTCGTGGGCATCGCGTGGCCCTGGACTGTGCCGTTCATGGTGCCGATCGTTGGCGCGCGGCAGCTGGGGCTCTTCATCCTCATGCACGACGCCGCGCACGCGGGATTGCACCGCAACCGCAAGGTCAACGACTGGGTGGCCTACTGGCTGTGCTCGTCCACGCTGCGCGACTACCGGCCGTATCACCTGCAGCACCACCGCTTCGTGCAGCAGACCGAAGACCCGGACCTGGTGCTGTCGGCGCCCTTCCCCATCACGCGTGCGTCGATGTGGCGCAAGGTCGTGCGCGACCTGAGCGGCCAGACCTTCTACAAGCAGCGCTTCGGCCATATCGCCGAAGGCATCCGGAATCGCGCGCCGGGTGAATCGGCGCTCACGGTCTTGGCGCGCGAGCTCGCGAAGGACCGACGCTTTCTGCTTGGCAACGGCCTCGGCTTCCTGGCATTTGCACTGGCGGGCTTCTGGTGGGCCTGGCTGCTGATGTGGCTGCTGCCCATGGCCACCTGGCTGCCGCTCGTGAGCCGCGTGCGCAACATCGCCGAGCATGCGCTGGTGGCGCAGAACGAGGCCGATCCGCTGCGCCAGGCGCGCACCACGCATGCCGGCTGGCTCGAGCGCGCGCTGGTCGCGCCCTACTGGGTCAACTACCACTGCGAACACCACATGTTCACGAATCTGCCCTGCTGGAGCCTGCCGAAGGCGCACCGGCTGCTGCAGCGACGCGGCGCAACTGCGCGCATGGAAGTGCAGCCCGGCTACCTGAGCCTGCTGAAGCGCGCAGCCTCGGCCCAGCCGGCCTAGCGCGCTGCGGGCCTTGCCAGTACCTGCGGCGCACCGCGCTGCGCATGCTGGCTGAGCCAGATGCTCGCGATCACGACGACGATGCCCACGACCTGCGGTACAGACAGGCTCTGCCCGAGCAGCGCCCAGCCCAGGATCACGGCGGTGACGGGGCTCAGGAAAGTCAGCGGCGCGACCGCCGACGATTCCAGCCGGGCCACGCCGCGGAACCAGACGATGTAGGTCAGCGCGGCACCCACCAGGCCGAGCCAGGCAAAGCCGATCCAGTTTGCCGCGCTGAGCGCCGGCAGCGGTGGCTCCAGCCACAGCGCCACCGGCAGCAGGAGCAGCCCGCCCGCGGTCAGTTGCCAAGCGGTGAAGGTCAGTGCGGAAACCGGCGGCTGCCAGCGGCGGCTCAGCACCGTGCCGAAGGCCATCGACACCGCGGCGGCAAAGGCCGCGGCAATGCCGAGCGCATCCAGCGCGGCATTGGGCGTGAGCACCAGCAGCGCCACCCCGCCGATGCCGACGACCGCCGCCGCCACCGAAAGTGCGCGCACCGCCGACCCGAGGAAGAAGCTCGCAAGAAACACCACGAAGAGCGGCTGTACCGACGTGATCGTTGCCGCGACCCCACCCGGCAGGCGATACGCCGCGACGAACAGCATCGCCCAGAGGATCGAGAAGTTCAGCGCCCCCAGCACGAAGATGCGGCCCCACCAGGCGCGTTCAGGCAGCCGGCGGACGATCAGTAGCAGCAGCAGCCCCGCCGGCAATGCGCGCAGCAGCGCCACCGTCAGCGGGTAGTTGGCCGGCAGGAGCTCGGTGGTGACGATGTAGGTGCTGCCCCAGATGGCGGGCGCGGCCGCGGTGAGCAGGACGTCGGTGGTTCGGCTCGTCATTCGGTTCGATGCGGCGAGCTAGTTGCCGGCCTGTTCAGGCTCCGGCCCGGGCCAGCCCAGCAGTTCGGCCAGCCGCTGCACGATCCAGCCGGCCTCGGCGGGCGACACGCCGGATTCCGGGGTGGCCAGCCCGGCGTGGATGCGCCGCAGGATCTCGCTTTCGACCGGCACCTCGGTGTGGTGCTGGATCTGCGCGTGGCCCACGAGATGGTTGGCCAGGTCTTCACAGATCTCGTAGCGCTCCCGCACCACACCGATGGGCTCCAGCAGGCGCTGGCGCGCGTCGCTGTACACCGCGAAGAACGAGGGCGGAATGAAGATCTGGTTGTCGTCGGACATCGCGCGTGCATCCTGTGGCTGCCCCAATGACAAAACGCGCCCGGGGGCGCGTTCGTCGTGGCCCTTGCGAGCCGGCGGGGGCTGCTGGATCAGCCGCCCTTCTTGGCGCGCTTGCCGGGGTTCTTCTTGCTGCGCGTGGCGGTGCCGCGTTCCAGGCTGACCTTCTGGCCGCCACCGGACCTGGGCACGGCGTAGCCGGGCAGGGGCGTCGGCTTCGGGGTGGCAACGCGGTCGGCTTCGGTACGAATTTTCTTGGGCATGAAAAGCTCGGGTAAAAAAGTGATGTTCGAGGCTCAATTAGGCCACAGCGGGGATTTTGCCTGCCAGAAGCCGAAGCAACGGGCATGACAGGGTTTCTTTCAGAGTTCCAGCAGGCGCACTTTCACGCTCTTGCCCTTCACGCGGCCGCTCGAGAGCTTGCGCGCCGCTTCGGCGGCAATGCCGCGCTCCACGGCCACGTACGTCGAGAACTCATTGACGTTGATCTTGCCGACCTGCTCCTTGGTGTAGCCGCAGTCGCCGGTGAGCGCGCCCAGCACGTCGCCGGCGCGGATCTTTTCTTTTCGGCCGCCCACGATCTGCAGCGTGGCCATGGGCGGGCGCATCGGCTCGCCATTGCCGGGCGTGAGCTCGGCCAGGTCGTGCCATTCGGATTCGCGGCCCTGCAGCTGCTCGATCTTGCCGACGCTGCCCATCTCGTCCATGCTGGCCAGGTTGAGCGCAAGGCCCTCGGCGCCGCCCTGCTGGCCCACCCGGCCGGTGCGGCCGACGCGGTGGATGTGAATTTCGGAATCGGGCGTCACGTCGACGTTGATCACCGCTTCGAGCTGAGCAATGTCCAGCCCGCGCGCGGCCACGTCGGTGGCCACCAGCACCGAGCAGCTGCGGTTGGCAAACTGCACCAGCACCTGGTCGCGTTCGCGCTGTTCCAGTTCGCCGAACAGCGCCAGCGCGCTGAAGCCCTGGGCCTGCAGCACCTCGACCAGGTCGCGGCACTGCTGCTTGGTGTTGCAGAAGGCGAGCGTGCTCACGGGGCGGAAGTGATCGAGCAGCAGGCTCACGGCGTGCAGCCGTTCGCTTTCCTTCACCTGGTACCAGCGCTGGCGGATCTTGCTGCCTTCATGCTGCGCCTGCACCGTGATCTGCTCGGGGCTCTTCATGAACTGCTGCGCGAGCTTGGCGATGCCTTCGGGATAGGTGGCCGAGAACAGCAGCGTCTGGCGCTCCTTCGGGCACTGGCGCGCCACCTTCACGATGTCCTCGAAGAAGCCCATGTCGAGCATGCGGTCGGCTTCGTCGAGCACCAGGGTGTTGAGCGCCTCGAGGTTCAGGTTCTCGCGCTCCAGGTGGTCCATGATGCGGCCCGGCGTGCCCACCACGATGTGCGCGCCGTGCTCCAGGCTGGCAATTTGCCCGCGCAGCGCAACGCCGCCACAAAGCGTGACCACCTTGATGTTTTCTTCGGCGCGCGCCAGGCGGCGGATTTCGGTCGTGACCTGGTCGGCCAGCTCGCGCGTGGGGCACAGCACCATCGCCTGGATGGCAAAGCGGCGCGGGTTCAGGTTGGAGAGCAGCGCCAGGGCAAAGGCGGCGGTCTTGCCGCTGCCGGTTTTTGCCTGGGCGATCAGGTCCTTGCCGAGCAGTGCCGGCGGCAGCGCGGCGGCCTGGATGGCCGTCATCTGCGTGTAGCCGAGCTGCGTGAGGTTGGCCAGCATCTGGGGCGAGAGCGCCAGCGTGGCAAAGCCGTGGTCGGCCTGGGCCTGGGCTGGGGAGCCGCCGGCTGTGGAATTGGTCGTGGTCATCGTGCGGCAGCCGGACCCGGAAAAACAAAGGCCTTGCCAGCACCCTTCGCGGGGTGCCGCAAGGCCCTTCGTCCGTCGCGGATCAGCGGCGAGGTGCGTTGTTGTTGCCGGAGTTCGTCGGCGGCGGGCCGCGGCGCTCCAGGTGGCGGAAGGTGATACGGCCCTTGGTCAGGTCGTAGGGCGAGAGCTCGAGCGACACCTTGTCACCCGCCAGGATGCGGATGTGGTGCTTGCGCATCTTGCCGCCGCTGTAGGCGATCAGCTGATGGCCGTTGTCGAGCGTTACGCGGTAGCGCGAGTCGGGCAGGACTTCGGTCACTGCGCCGTTCATTTCGATCAGTTCTTCCTTGGGCATGTGTGATTACCTCTGAATTCTCGTTCGATGTGTGTTGGATATGAAGATGGGCGTAATTGTTTCAGCCTGCGCACGAAAGCGCGAGCGGGGCAACGCTGCGGGGGCTGCTGCTTTCGCGCACCCAGCAGAGGCCCTCGTCGACGGCATAGCGCACCGCGGCGGCGTGGCTGGCAAAGCGCGGCGTGAAACGCATCACGCGGTCGTGCATGCCGCTGCCCCGGCCGGAGCGGATCGAGACGGATGCGGCGTACTTGCCGTCGTCCTGGTGGCGAATGAGCGGGGAAACAAGGTACTTGCCCACCGCGATACTGTGTTGAATGATGTCCATGAAGCCTTGGCACGCTGCGCGGAAAGTGCGCGCAAAATGCCGAAAAAATAATTGAAAACGGGCGTGGGCCGGCCAGAACGGCGCGGCGGACGCGCTATTCGCTTCAACAAGAACGAAGGCAGTGGTGGCAATCATGGGCGCCCGGTCTGGCGCTCCAACACACTGTGAAGCCGGCTTGAAAGAAAGAGGCCTGAAAAATCCAAGGGACGGTACAGGTCAGCCGGCGGAGTGACGAAAAGTGCTTCGTCGTGGTATCGAAACGAACCCGACATTATAGCCCGCGGGGCATGACAGTTGCTTGTCTTAAAAACAACGATTGCATGAATTAACTGTCGGTGCCCGCCGCCGGTACGTCTGACGCTATCAAAAATGTAGCTAAAGAGCTTCAGGCGATACCGAGCATCCGCTTGTTTGCGGCCACATCCACGCCGCCGGCCGCAAAGTCGTCGAACGCCCGCTCGGCCACGCGGATGATGTGATCGGCAATGAAGGCAGCGCCCTCGCGTGCGCCGTCTTCGGGATGCTTGATGCAGCACTCCCACTCGAGCACCGCCCAGCCCGGAAAGTCGTACTGCGCCATCTTCGAGAAGATGGCGCCGAAGTCGACCTGCCCGTCGCCCAGCGAACGGAAGCGGCCCGCGCGGTTGATCCAGCTCTGGAAGCCGCCGTACACGCCTTGCTTGCCGGTCGGGTTGAACTCCGCGTCCTTCACGTGAAAGATCTTGATGCGCTCATGGTAGTGGTCGATGTAGGCCAGGTAATCGAGCTGCTGCAGCATGAAATGGCTCGGGTCGTACAGCAGGCAGGCGCGCGGATGGTTCTTCACGCGCTCCAAGAACATCTCGTAGCTCACCCCGTCGTGCAGGTCTTCGCCGGGGTGGATTTCATACCCCACGTCCACGCCCGCCGCATCGAACGCATCGAGGATCGGCCGCCAGCGGCGCGCGAGTTCGTCGAAGGCTTCCTCGATGAGTCCCGGCGGACGCGGCGGCCACGAATAGAGATACGGCCAGGCCAGGGCGCCCGAGAAGGTGGCGTGCGCCGTGAGGCCCAGGTTGGCCGAGGCCTTGGCCGCGAAATGCAGTTGCTCCACGGCCCACTGCTGGCGCCGCACCGGGTTGCCGCGCACCTCGGGCGCCGCAAAGCCGTCGAAGCCCGCGTCGTAGGCCGGATGCACCGCGACCAGCTGGCCTTGCAGGTGGGTCGACAGTTCGGTGATCTCGATGCCGTGCGCGGCAAGCGTGCCCTTGACCTCGTCGCAGTAGGTCTTGCTCTCGGCGGCTTTCTTCAGATCGAACAGGCGCGCATCCCAGCTGGGAATCTGCACGCCCTTGTAGCCCAGGCCGGCGGCCCAGCCGGCAATGGCGTCGAGCGAGTTGAACGGGGCTTCGTCTCCCGCGAACTGGGCCAGAAAAATGGCCGGGCCCTTGATCGTCTTCATGGCTTTGTCTTCCTTCTTGGTCGTGGCAGCGTTGAAAGCATACTTGGCGTGTCGTCCGACCCCGTGCGAGAGGCCAAAGCGCCAAAATGGACTTTCCTTTTCGCACTGCACCCGCTGCCAGCATCGCGATGCCACAACCCGTTTCCGCCCGGCTGAAGATCGGCCTGTCCGCCTGCTTTTCCCACGCGGACCCGGCACGCTCGCTGTTCACCAACAAGACGCTGCAGTACGTAGAGCAGTCGATCGCGCATTGGCTCATGTCGGCCGGCGCCATGGTGGTGATGGTGCCTTGCCCCACGGGCGAAACCGCGCGCGGCGACACCAAGCTCTCACACTACGCCGAATGGCTCGACGGCGTGGTGATGCACGGCGGCGCCGACGTGTGGCCCGGCAGCTACGGCGAGGTGCCACTCAAGGACGCGTGGGTGGGCGACCGCATTCGCGACCTGTACGACCTGGCGCTGGTCGAAGCCTTCGAGCAGGCCGGCAAGCCCATCTTCGGCGTGTGTCGCGGGCTGCAGCTGATCAACGTCGCCTTCGGCGGCACGCTGTACCAGGACATCGAGGCGCAGCACCATCATCCCGAGGCCGTGCGGCACCGCGACCCGGTGACTTACGACCAGAACTTCCACGATATCGAAATCGTGGACGGCACGCGCCTGTCCAAGCTCTACCCCGAGGTGAAGAAGGCGCGGGTCAACAGCATTCACCACCAGGGGGTGAAAGACCTTGCACCGGGTTTCGAGATCGAGGCCTGGAGCCTGCCCGACCGCGTGCCCGAGGCCATCCGGCGCCGGCCCGAGCGCGGCCGCAGCTACATCGCGGCCACGCAGTGGCACCCCGAGTTCCACAAGTACGGCAGCACCGAGACGGTCGACGACACGCCCATCCTGCATGACTTCCTGTGGGCCTGTGCCACAGCAAAGGTGGCGCCTCGCACCACCACGCCGAACGCGGGGCAGGGCCGCATTCGCGACCGTGCGGCACGCGTGCTGCGCCAGGCGCTGCTGAGGCGCTGACCGAACGCCGGCCGAGCGCCGACCGAAAAGGCCGGCTAGCGCCGTTCGGAACGGTTGGTGCTGCCGCTGACGCCGGCGTCGATGGTGCCGAACACCGTGACGCCGCTGCCCGACGACGACGCGGCGCGGTCACTGCTGCCGGCCGACCCTGTGCCGGCGCAGCCCGCTACCAGGACGCCCATCGCAATGGCAAGAACAGCTGCAATGAATGGCTTCACAGAATCTCCAGGAGGTTTGACTTGGCCCACTATAGGCGTGGGGCTCGTCAAGTCGCTGTAACAACACGCACCCCGCATGGGATGCACGCGGGGGCCGCACGCGCAGGGGTGTTCAGCCCTTGCGTGGATCGGTGGCCAGCAGCATCTCGACCAGCGACTTCAGGTGCTCCTGCAGCCGCGCCGCGCCCGCTTCGTCGAGCGCCAGCGTGGCCTCGTCCATGTAGAGCTTGCGATTGATCTCGACCTGGATGCTGTGCCGGTTTTCCGCTGGCCGGCCATGCCGGCGAACCAGTTCCACGCCTTTGTAAGGGTGGTTGTAGTCCACGCTGTAGCCTCGCTCGCGAAGGTGCTCGCAGATCTTGTGCGACAGCGCCGGGTCGGCGGTGCTGCCGTCGCGGTCGCCGATCACGAAGTCCGCATGCGCAAGCCCCGGAAAGTCGGTGGCATGGCTGCCCGCGATGGCCGGCATCGAATGGCAGTTGATGTGAATGCTGTAGCCGTGCCGCGCATGCGCGTCGTCGATGGCCCGGGCCACCGCGGCGTGATACGGCCGCCAGCAGTGGTCGATGCGCCCGCGCACCTCGTCCACGCTCAGCAGCCGGTCATAGATCGGCAGGCCTTCGTCGGTGAGCTTCCAGATCAATCCCTTGCCGAGCCGCACCTTGGAAAGCACGCGCGGGTCGTCCGACAGCGGCTCGGTCCACGTGCCGTCGAGCAGGGTGGTGTCCAGTTCGGTGGTGTCGCGGTTGGCGTCCAGGTAGCTGCGCGGAAAGTGCGCCTCGATCCACGCCACGCCCATGGCGGGCGCAAAGGCGTAGAGCTTTTCGACGTGCGTGTCTTCGGCCCGGCGCAGCGTGGCCAGGTCGCACACGGGCCGGAAGTCCTCGGGGTACACAGTGCCGCTGTGCGGCGAATCGAGCACCAGCGGCGCATGCCCGGCAACGCTGGTCACCTGGGCGCGGGTTTGGATCAGTTTCAGGACAGGATGCATAGGCGGGTCAGTCCAATCGGATTCGAGCAAAGGCCGCGACCTTCTTCATCTTCTCGATCTCGCTGTCGATCTGCTTCGCGAACTCGGCCGGCGTGGTGCCCGACGCATAGAGCCCCTGCAGCGCCAGCCGCTCGCGCACCGAGGCGTCCTTCAGCGCGGTGGCCACGGCCTGCTGCATGCGCAGCGCAACGTCGGCCGGCGTGCCGGCGGGTGCCACAAGACCGAACCACGAGGGATCGTTGTTGGCCGGGTAGCCGAGTTCGCGATACGTCGGCACCTCGGGCAGCACGTCGAGCCGGCTGCTCCACGACACGGCCAGCGCCTTCAGCTTGCCCGCCTTCACGTGCGGCAGCGAGGAGGCCACCTGGTCGAAATACACAGGCACTTCGCCTGCGAGCACGTCGTTGATGGCCGGGCCCGCACCGCGATAGGGGATGTGCACCATCGAGGTTCCGGTGCTGCTCTTGAACAGCTCGCCCCACATGTGGCCGATGGTGCCGTTGCCCGGCGAGGCGTACGACACCTTGCCCGGGTTGGCCTTCAGGTACTTCACCAGCTCGGCGAAGCTCTTCACCGGCAGCACCTGCGGGTTGATGACCACCACGCCCGGCGCCTTCACCAGCTCGGTCACCGCGACGAAGCCCTTGATCGGGTCGTAGGGCAGCTTCTGGTACACGGCCGGGTTCACGCCGTGGGTAGAGAGCGTGGCCACGCCGAAGGCAAGGCCGTCCGGCGCCGAGCGCGCCACTTCGGCCATGCCGATGGAGCCGCCGGCCCCGGCGCGGTTGTCGATGACCACGGGCTGCTGCAGGATCTTGGCCAGTGGCTCCGAGAGCACGCGCGCGGTGATGTCGGTGGCGCCGCCGGGCGGGAAGGGCACGATCATGCGGATCGGTTTTCCTTGTTGGGCAAAAGATATTCCTGGAGCGACAGAAACGGCGGCCAGGGCGGAAAGAAGATGACGACGTTGCATGGGGACTGTTCCAATGAGGCAGAGGGTAATGAAGCAAAAGTTGCTGCATCACTTCAAGCAAAGGATAGACCAGCTAACATTCTGATCTGGAATGTTTTAATGGGCTTCCAGCCATGTCGCTCCGCCGCCTCAATCCGCCTCTGAACCTGCTGCGCGCCTTTTCCACCGTGGTGCGCTTCGGCGGCGTGTCGCGCGCCGCCGAGGCGCTGCACCTGACCCAGGGCGCGGTCAGCAAGCAGGTGCAGGAGCTGGAGCGCTGGATCGGCGTGCCGCTGTTCGAGCGCAGCCGCAAGCGGCTGGCGCTCACGCCCGCGGGCGAGCGCTACGAGAAGTCGGTGCGCGCCGTGCTCGCGCAGCTGGAGGCCGCCACGCTGGAGCTCATTACCAGCGGCGACGGCGGCGGCGCGTTGCACCTGTCCACCTTGCCGACCTTCGGTGCCAAATGGCTCATTCCGCGCCTGCCCGATTTCCAGCGGCGCCATCCGCAGATCACCCTGCATTTCGTGCCCTATACGCACGGCTACGACTTCGAGCGGCCCGAGCTCGACTGCGCCATCCTCTTCGGCGACGGCCACTGGCCGGGGGCTCGTTCGCACTACCTGGCGGGGCAAGATGTGGCGCTGATCGCGCCGCGTGCCGGCCACGCAGAGGTGGCCATTCGCACCCCGCAAGACGTGGCGCGCTGCACGCTGCTGCGCCATGTGACCGTGCCGCAATCGTGGCTGCAATGGAGCGAGACGCACGGCGTGCGCGGGCTCGATCCGCTGGCCGGCCCGCAGTTCGACCAGTTCCAGACCATGATTCGCGCGGTGATGGTGGGCATGGGCGTGGCGCTGGTACCGCGCTGCCTGGTGCAGGATGAAATCGCTTCGGGGCTGGTGGACGAGCCGCTGCCGGGCGGCGGCTACCGCGGCAACGAAGGCTATTGGTTCTGCTACCCAGAGGGCCGCGGCCAGCTGGCCACCCTGGACCATTTCCGCCGCTGGCTGCTGGCGGAGGTCGATCGCAACGCCGGAACGCCGCCGGCCGCCGCCTGACGGGCGTGGCGCTTATTCGGACTTGGCGCCCGATGCCTTCACCGCGCCGCCCCAGCGCTGGATCTCGCTTGCCACGAAGCGGTCGAACTCGGGGCCCGTGGTGGGCGTGGGCTCAGAGCCCCGCTCGCGTATGAAGCGCGCCATCTGTTCGCTCTTCAGGATGTCGGTCACTTCCTGGTTCAGACGCGCCGTGATCTCGGGCGGCGTGCCGCGCGGCGCCATCAGCCCGAGCCAGCCGACGGCTTCGAAGTCCTTCGTTCCCGAGACGCCGCTTTCGCGCACCGTCGGCACGTCGGGCAACTGCGAGGTGCGCCTGGCCGAGGTCACCGCCAGCGCAATCGCGCGGCCCGACTTGATGTGCGGCAGCGCGGCCGTCACCGAATCGACCATCAGCGGCACCTGATTGCCCAGGAAGTCCGCCTGCGCCGGCCCGCTGCCGCGGTACGGAATGTGGGTGATGAAGACGCGAGCCGCCGACTTGAACATCTCGCCCGAGAGATGCTGCGTGCCGCCGATGCCGGCGCTGGCGTAGCTCAGCTTGCCGGGCTCGGCCTTGGCGCGCGCCGCCAGGTCGGTCATGCTGCGAATGCCGCTTTCGGGCGTGGCCAGGAACACCAGCGGCACCGTGGCGATGAGCGAAATGCCGACCAGGTCCTTGCGCGGATCGAAGCCCGGCTTCGCGTAGAGCGTCTGGTTCACTGCCATGGCGCTTCCGGCCACCACCAGCGTGTAGCCGTCGGCCGGCGAGCGCACCACAAACTCGGTGCCGATGTTGCTGCCGGCTCCGGCCTTGTTGTCGACGATGACCGGCTGGCCCAGCCGCTTGCCGAGTTGTTCGGCCAGGGCGCGCGCGAAGATGTCGGTGGCCTGCCCGGGCGGGAAGGGCACCACCAGCTTCACGGGCCGGTCGGGCCACGCGGCGGCCTGCGCGAGGCCGGCCGTGACGCCAAACAACACCGCCGCACCGGCCGCCAAGGCAGCGGCGAAACGCCTGCGCTGCACCCTCATGGTGCCGACAGATGCTTGCCCACGATGCCCGCCAGTTCGAACATCGTCACCTGGTCCTTGCCGAACACCGGCTTGAGCTTGGCGTCGGCATTGATCGCGCGCTTGTTGGTCGCGTCCTGCAGGCCGTTGGCCTTGATGTAGTCCCACAGCTTCTTGATGACCTCGGTGCGCGCCACCGGCTCGGCGCCGATGACCGCAGCCAAAGAGTCGCTCGGCTTCAAGCCCGCGCCGGGCTTGCGCGGCGCGGCGGCCTTCTTCGCAGCCGGTGCCTTTTTAGCGGCCGGTGTCTTCTTTGCCGCCACCTTCTTGGCCGCGGCCGTCTTGCCCGCAGGCGCCGCCTTGCCGAAGGTCTTGCGCGGCGGGAACTTGCTGCCGCCTTCGCGTGGCGCGAATTCGAAGGTCACCTTGCCTTCTTCGGCATTCCAGGTCAGGAAGGCCTTGAAGGCGCGGCGGGTGCGCATGCTCACGAACTTGTCGAGCAGGTCGGTCTTGCCGGTGGCCAGCAGCTTTTCCATCTGCGCGCGCTCCACCGGCTGCTGCAGGATGATCTTGCCGGTCTTGAAGGTGCAACTCGGCGTCGGCTGCGCGTTGGTGGGCACCGACTTTTCGCAGACGTAGTTGCTGCCGTGCTCGAACACCGGCGCGCCGCAGATGGGGCAGGGGCCCACGGTGTCCTGCTCGCTGAAGTCGACGATCTCGCCGGTGTCGGCGTTCTTGTCGTCGCCAAAGTCGAACTCCAGCTTCCAGTTCTTCGCTTCGTCATCGAACTTCAGCACGATCTCCGACGTGAAGGGCCAGCCGGCCTTGGAGCGGAAGCCTTCCAGCGGGCCGATGTGCTTGTCGCGCAGCAGCGCCTCGGCCTCGGCCACCTCGAAGGTGCGGCCCGCCGGCGACTTGCCGAAAGAAAAGCCGCAGGGCTCTTGCCCGGCCTTGCCGGTGCAGCTGTAGCGGCGGTAGTTTTCCTTCACCACGCCGCCGCAGTTGGGGCAGGGCGTGGCAAGCGTGGCGTAGTCGCCCGGCACGGTGTCGCGGTCGTATTCCTTGGCCTTCTTGACGATGTGCTGCGTCATCTCGGCAATTTCGCGCATGAAGGCGTCGCGGCTGAGCGCGCCCTTTTCCATCTGCGCGAGCTTGTATTCCCACTCGCCCGTGAGCTCGGCCTTGGAGAGTTCTTCCACACCCAGGCCGCGCAGCAGCGTCATGAGCTGGAAGGCCTTGGCCGTCGGAATCAGCTCGCGGCCTTCGCGCAGCATGTATTTCTCGTTGATCAGGCCTTCGATGATGGCCGCGCGCGTGGCTGGCGTGCCGAGGCCCTTTTCCTGCATGGCCTCGCGCAGTTCGTCGTCGTCGATGGTCTTGCCGGCGCCTTCCATGGCGCCCAGCAGCGTGGCTTCCGAATAGCGCGCCGGCGGCCGGGTCTTCAGCGCCTTCAGGTCGGCCGATTCGGTCTTCACCGTCTCGCCGGGCTTCACCACCACCAGGTTCTTGCCGTCCTTCTCATCGTCGTCATTGATGGCTTCCTTGCCCCAGATGGCGAGCCAGCCCGGCTTGACCAGCACCTTGCCGTCGCTGCGGAAGGGGTACTTCTTGCCGCCGGCTTCCACCGTGCTGATGCGGGTGGTTACCTGGAATTCGGCGCTCGGGAAGAACACCGACATGAAGCGGCGCACCACGAAGTCGTAGAGCTTCTGCTCGGCGTCGGAGAGGCCGCTCGGCGCCTGCAGCGTCGGAATGATGGCGAAGTGATCCGACACCTTGGCGTTGTCGAAGATGCGCTTGTTCGGCTTCACGTAGCTGCCGTCGACCGCCTGCTGCGCGAAGGGCGCCAGATGCTTCATGCCGCTGGTGGCGAGCATCTTCATCGTGTCCTTCACCACCGGCAGGTAGTCCTCGGGCAGCGCGCGCGAGTCGGTACGCGGATAGGTCAGGGCCTTGTGGCGTTCGTACAGGCTCTGCGCCAGCGCCAGCGTGGTCTTTGCCGAGAAGCCGAAGCGGCCGTTGGCCTCGCGCTGCAGCGAGGTCAGGTCGAACAGCATCGGCGAAGCCTGGGTGGTCGGCTTGCTTTCCTCGGTGACGGTGGCGGGCTTGCCGCGCGCCGCATCGGCGATCTCGCGGGCTTCGCGCTCGCTCCACACGCGGTCGGCGCGAATCTCGGCGTCGGTTGCGCCGTCCGGGCCCGCGGGCGGCTTCTTGAAGTTCGCGTCGAACCACTTGCCGGGGTACTGGCCGGCCTCGGCCTGGAACACGCCGTGGATTTCCCAGTAGTCGCGGCTCACGAACTTGCGGATCTTTTCCTCGCGCTCGACCACCACCGAGAGCGTGGGCGTCTGCACGCGGCCCACGGTCGTCAGAAAGAAGCCGCCGTCCCGCGAATTGAAGGCCGTCATGGCCCGCGTGCCGTTGATGCCCACCAGCCAGTCGGCCTCGGAGCGCGAGCGCGCGGCGTCGGCCAGGCCCTGCATCTGCTTTTCGGTGCGCAGCGCATCGAAGCCGTCGCGAATGGCCTGCGGCGTCATCGACTGCAGCCACAGGCGCTTCACCGGCTTGTTCAGGCCGGTCTTGCCGCCCGCGTACTGCTCGATGAGGCGAAAGATCAGCTCACCCTCGCGGCCCGCGTCGCAGGCGTTGATGAGTTGCGTCACATCCTTGCGCTTGGCCTGCTTGACCACGGCGTTCAGGCGCGTCTTGGTCTTGTCGACCGGCTTCAGGTCGAAGTGCGGCGGAATGACCGGCAGGTTCGCGAAGCTCCACTTGCCCCGCTTGACGTCGAACTCCTCGGGCGCCTGGATTTCGACCAGGTGGCCGACAGCGCTGGTCACAACGTAGCTTTCGTTCTCGAAATGCTCGTCATGTTTGTCGAACTTGCCGGCCACCGGCGTGAGGGCGCGGACGATGTCCTGTGCCACCGACGGCTTTTCTGCAATTACCAAAGTCTTCATCAACAATTCCTAAAAGAGTTCCCAGGCCGGCGCCGAGCCGCCTCAAGGCGGCCTGCGGCCCCTTCGGGGGGCAGCGACGACACGCAGTGCGAGAGCGTGGGGGCCACATACAATCTGCGGCTTCCCGCGTGTGCGCACGCGCACACGCGCATGTGTGCATATTCAACCTAACAGACTTCGGCGATGCCTTCCAAATCCCCACAATTCGCCGGCCGCCGCATTCAGATGCGGCGTTCGGATGTCCACGGCAACGGCGTGTTCGCCGTGGACGACCTGGCCGAAGGCGAGACGCTGATCGAATACAAGGGCGAAGTCATCAGCTGGAAAGAGGCGCTGCGCCGCCATCCGCACGACCCCTCCCAGCCCAACCACACCTTCTACTTCCACATCGACGACGGCCGGGTGATCGACGGCAACGTGAACGGCAATGCCGCGCGCTGGATCAATCACTCGTGCGAGCCGAACTGCGAGGCCGACGAAGTCAACGGGCGCGTTTATATCAAGGCCCTGCGCAACATCGCTGCAGGAGAAGAGCTCAACTACGACTACGGCCTGATCATCGACGAGCCCTACACGCCCAAGCTGCTGGCCGAGTTTCCGTGCTGGTGCGGCTCCGAGAATTGCCGCGGCACGCTGCTGACGCCCAAGGACGAAGACGAAGAAAAGAAAAAGAAGAAAAAAGCCAGGAAGAAGGCCGAAAAGAAAAAAGCCGAGAAACAGGCCGAGAAAAAAGAAGCCAAAAAGGCAGAAAAGAAAGCCGAAAAAAAGGCTGAAAAGAAGTCCGAGAAAAAGAAGTCTAAAAAGGACGAGGCCGACAAGGGCTGAGCATGAGCACCACGGCCGACAGGTTCGAAGACCGGATTGCCGCGGCAGTGGCGCCGCTCTTGCCCGGCTTTGCGGTCGAGGCCGTGGCCGAGATCGACTCGACCAACACCGAGCTCATGCGCCGCGCGCGCGCCGGCCGCGCCGAGCCGGTGCTGCTGGTGGCCGAGCGCCAGACCGCCGGACGCGGCCGCCTTGGCCGGCCCTGGCAAAGCGCGCAGCAGGGCGAGCAGCAAAACGCCGCCTCGCTCACCTTTTCGCTGGGCCTGCCGCTCGCGCCGCGCGACTGGTCGGGGCTCTCGCTGGCCGTGGGTGTCAGCGTGGCGGAAAGCCTCGACCCGTCCGGCGATGCGAAGGTGGCGCTCAAGTGGCCTAACGACCTGTGGATTAACGACCGCAAGCTGGCCGGCATCCTGATCGAAACCGCCATGCCGCATGCGGGCCGTGCCGATGCGGCGGCCGCGCCGCGCTACCTGGTGATCGGCATCGGCATCAACATCGGCCCGCGCGAAGCCGAGGGCATGCGCACGCCGCCCGCGTGGCTGCGCCAATGGCGCCCTGACGCCACAGGGCCCGAAGTGCTTGCCGAACTTGCCGCGCCGCTGGTGCGCAGCGTGCAGACCTTCGAGGCGCAAGGCTTCGCGCCCTTTGCCGAGCGTTTTGCCGCGCGCGACGCATTGCGGGGGCGCGAGGTCCAGCTCAGCGACGGCAGCTTTGGCACATGCGAAGGCGTGGCCTGGGGCGGCGAACTGCAGGTGCGCACGGCCGCGGGCTTGCAGATGGTCTCGAGCGACGAGGTCAGCGTGCGTCCTCGCGGCATGGCTTTTTGAGATTCACCATGAAGTTGCGCCTTGCACTGATCGTTCTCGTCCTGGCCAATGTCGGCTACTGGCTGTGGGCCCGCGGCGACCTTGCCGGCTTCGGATTGATGCCCGCCGGCATCACCGAGCGCGAGCCGCAGCGCCTCTCGCGCCAGGTTCATCCCGAGTGGCTGCAGATCCGCAAGGACGGCAAGACCGGCAACACCACCGCCGCGCCCTGAACACGCTGCCGCTCAAGGCGCCAGTTCTTCGCCCTCGAAGCGCACCGTGAAGCGCGCGCCCGGCGGTTGCCGGCCCGGATGCGCGTCTTCAAGCTTGACCTGCGCATGGTGCTGGTTGGCAATCTCCCGCACGATCGGCAAGCCCAGCCCCGAACCGTCGGCCTCGTTGCCGAGCACGCGGTAGAACGGCTCGAACACCAGCTCGCGGTCCGATTCCGCGATGCCCGGGCCGTTGTCTTCCACCTGCACCAACACCACATGCCCGAAGGGGTCGGCCAGCACGCGCGCGGTGATCACGCCCGGCCGCTCAGGAGTCGACGGCGTGTAGTTGATGGCGTTGTCGACCAGGTTGCGCACCAGTTCCTTCAGCAGAGTCGGGTTGCCTTCGAGCACCACGCCGGGCGCCCCCGCTTCGGCGCCGTCGTAGCCCAGGTCGATGCGCTTTTCGATGGCGCGCGGCACGGCTTCGCGCACCACTTCAATGGTGAGCCGGGCCAGATCGCAGGGCTGGCGGCCCGTGCCGGCACCGGTGCTTTCGGCGCGCGCGAGCGAGAGCAGCTGGTTCACCGTGTGCGTGGCGCGCACGCTGGCGCGGCCGATCTGCTTGAGCGACTGCTTCAGCTCGTCGGCGTTGGCGCCTTCACGCTGCGCCAGGTCGGCCTGCATGCGCAGGCCCGCGAGCGGCGTCTTGAGCTGGTGCGCCGCGTCGGCGAGAAAGCGTTTTTGCGTGTGGATCGAGTCGTTGAGCTTGTCGAGCAGCTCATTGACCGAAGACACCAGCGGCACCACTTCGAGCGGCACCGACGATTCGTCGAGCGGGCTCAGGTCGCCCGGACGGCGCTCGCGGATGCGCGCCTCCACCACCGACAGCGGCTTGATGCCGCGCACCAGCGCCAGCCAGATCAGCAGCACCGCGAGCGGCAGGATCGCGAATTGCGGCAGCAGCACACCCTTGATGATTTCGGTGGCCAGCACCGACTGCTTCTCGCGCGTCTCGGCCACCTGCAGCAGCGCGGGCGCCGAGTCGTCGTCGTCATTGGCCAGCCAGAGCGAGGCCACGCGAACCGGTTTGCCGCGCATTTCGCCGTTGCGCAACGTGACCACGCCCGGCACCGGGGGCTCGTCGGTGTTGGGATGCGGCACGTCGGACTCGCCGCTCAGCAGCTTGCCGTGGCTGTCGAGCAGCTGGTAGTACACGCGGTCGGCGTCGTCGGCCCGCAAGATTTCGCGCGCCGGCTGCGGCAGCACGAACTGCGTCTGGCCCTGCTGTACCGTGACGAGCCGCGCCAGCGTCTGCACGTTGTATTCGAGCGCGCGGTCGAAGGGCGCATTGGCAATGCCCTGTGCCACCAGCCACGTGACGCCGATGCTCACCGGCACCAGCAGCAGCAGCGGCGTGAGCATCCAGTCGAGGATCTCGCCGAACAGGGAGCGCTGCGCGCGCTGGAACAGTTTCAAGGCTTACGGCCTCCGAAGCCGCGGGGCAAGCCCGCGTGTCATTGCTGGATTTTTTCGAGGCAGTAGCCGAGGCCGCGAACCGTGGCAATGCGCACCGGCCCCTTCTCGATCTTCTTGCGCAGGCGGTGGATGTAGACCTCGATCGCGTTCAGGCTCACTTCCTCGCCCCATTCGCACAGGCGCTCCACCAGCTGGTCCTTGCTGACCAAGCGGCCCGCGCGCTGCAGCAGCACCTCGAGCAGGCCGAGTTCGCGCGCCGAGAGCTCGACCATCTTGCCGTCGATGGTCGCCACGCGGCCGGCCTGGTCGTACACCAGCGGACCGTGCCGGATGGTGTTGCTGGTGGCACCCATGCCGCGCCGCGTGAGCGCCCGCACGCGCGCTTCGAGCTCTTGCAGGCTGAAGGGCTTGGCCATGTAGTCGTCGGCGCCGTGGTCCAGGCCCTTGACGCGTTCTTCCACGCTGTCGGCCGCGGTGAGCACCAGCACGGGCAACTGCGAACCACGCGCACGCAGGCGCTTGAGGATCTCGATGCCGTGCAGGTTGGGCAGCCCGAGGTCGAGGATCAGCAGGTCGAACTCGCTGTGCGTCATGAGCGCGGTGTCGGCCTGCGAACCGTTCGCCACGTGGTCGACCGCCGCGCCCGAGGTGCGCAGGCTGCGCAGCAGGGCATCGGCCAGCACCTGGTCGTCTTCGGCAATCAGAATCCGCATGAGCCACCTCCGGCCGGTTCGGGCGCCGCGCCGGCGCCGTTCACATTTGTCTCTCTCCCAGCCGAGTCTAGCCCGCTGTGTACGCTTCCAGACCGATGGTTACCACCGTGGCGACGTCGTTGCCGACGCTGGCGCGGAATTCGCGCTCGGCCTGCGTGACTGCGCCGCGAAAGGCGTCGAGCCATGCCAATCCGTCGGCGGTGAAAAGCACGCGCCGCGCCCGCGCATCGAGCGGGTCGGGCCCGCGGGTGACCAGGCCCCAGGCTTCGCACTGGTCTACCAGCGCACCCATGGCCTGCTTGGTCATGCCGGCCCGTTCGGCCAGTTCGGTCAGGCGCGAACCTTCGCGCGCCAGGTGCCGCGTGATGTGGATGTGCGCGGCGCTCACCTGGGCCCGGGCGGCCAGGTTCGACAGCGCCAGCGGCACTTCGACGTCATGCGCCATGAGTTCGAGCACGCGCTCGTCGAAGCGGCGCATCGCATGGCCCAGCAGGCGGCCCAGGTGGGTTTGCCGCCAAGCATCGGGATCGGTCGGAAAAGCATTGTCAGCCATCCGCCAAATGGTAAAGCAAACTGACTAAAAAATGAGTTTACTGAAACCAATGAGCCCCTACACTACTGTTCAAGCATCCAGCCTGTAATTAAAAGCAGATGGATGGCAGTCACACACAAACCGTTGATTTTCAAGGAGATTTCCACATGGACGCAGTCGTCAAGGGCGCAAGCATCTCGGTCGCCAACAGTGAAAAGGCCAAGGCCCTGCAAGCCGCGCTGGCGCAAATCGAAAAGCAGTTCGGCAAGGGCACGATCATGCGGCTCGGCGAAGGCGAGGCGCTTGAAGACATCCAGGTGGTCTCCACCGGTTCGCTCGGCCTGGACATCGCGCTGGGCGTCGGCGGCCTGCCGCGCGGCCGCGTCATCGAAATCTACGGTCCTGAATCGTCGGGCAAGACCACGCTCACGCTGCAGGTCATCGCCGCCATGCAAAAGCAGGCCGGCACCTGCGCCTTCGTCGACGCCGAGCATGCGCTCGACGTGCAATACGCCCAGAAGCTCGGCGTGAACCTGTCCGACCTGCTGATCAGCCAGCCCGACACCGGCGAGCAGGCGCTCGAAATCGTCGATTCGCTGGTGCGCTCGGGCGCCGTCGACCTGATCGTGGTCGATTCGGTGGCCGCGCTCACGCCCAAGGCCGAAATCGAAGGCGAAATGGGCGATTCGCTGCCCGGCCTGCAGGCCCGCCTGATGAGCCAGGCGCTGCGCAAGCTCACCGCCACCATCAAGAAGACCAACTGCATGGTCATCTTCATCAACCAGATCCGCATGAAGATCGGCGTGATGTTCGGCTCGCCCGAAACCACCACCGGCGGCAATGCGCTGAAGTTCTACGCCTCGGTGCGCCTGGACATCCGTCGCATCGGCACCATCAAGAAGGGCGACGAAGCCATCGGCAACGAAACCAAGGTGAAGGTGGTGAAGAACAAGGTGTCGCCCCCGTTCAAGACGGCCGAGTTCGACATCCTGTTCGGCGAAGGCATCAGCCGCGAAGGCGAAATCATCGACATGGGCGTGAACGCCAAGATCCTCGACAAGTCGGGCGCCTGGTACGCCTACAACGGCGAAAAGATCGGCCAGGGCCGCGACAACGCACGCGAATTCCTGCGCGAGAACCCCGAGCTGTCGCGCGAAATCGAGAACAAGGTGCGCGAGTCGCTGGGCATTCCGCTGCTGGCGGCTGATGCCGACACCCCGGCCACCGAAAAGGCCGAGAAGCCTGCGAAGGCAGCCAAGGCCGAGAAGGCCGACAAGGGCGAGTAAGCAAGGTACGGCGCGGCCTCTCGCGGGGCCGCGCAAGCGACCACCCGGCATGGCATTCGGTGCCCCCTCACTCAAAGGCCGCGCATTGCGGCTCCTGAGCCAGCGCGAGCATTCGCGCGCGGAACTGGAGCGCAAGCTGGCCAGGCATGAAGAAGAGCCCGGTACGCTGGCCCGCGCGCTCGACGAACTGGCCGCCAAGGACTTCATCAGCGAGCCGCGGGTGGTGGCCTCGGTGCTGAACCAGCGCGTCGCCCGCTCGGGCGCATTGCGTGTGCGCCAGGAATTGCAGGCCAAGGGCATCACGCCCGAAGCCATCGCACAAGCCGTGGCCAGCCTGCAAGACACCGAAGTAGAGCGCGCCACTGCGTTGTGGCGCCGCCGTTTCGATGCACCGCCCACCGATGCGAAGGAGCGCGCCAAGCAGATGCGCTTTCTGATGGCGCGCGGCTTTTCGGGCGCGGTGGTGGCCAAGGTGCTCCGGAGCGATTTCGACGGCGACAGCGACCGGCGGCGAATGAAGCGGGTAGCGCCGTTGCGCCGCCGCGGCGGTGATGCTCAAGATGCCGCCGATGGCATGATCGGCGCGGGCCGGTCCCGCACGAGGACCGCCTTCATATAAAACTTCGGAGGAGGAACTCTCATGTCTTCAGGACCTGCAGGCCAGCCGTCGCTCATGCGCGCGGGTGCCAAGGCCGGCGCCGCCTTCATCGGATCGGTGGTCAAGGGCGGCTTGCTCTCGCTCATCCTCGGTGGCGGCGCCTTCTTCTATTACCTGAGCCAGCTGCAGGGGCCCGGCAATGCGGGCGCGCGTGCGGGCGGCGCCGGTGCCGCGCTCGCGCTGCTCACTTCGCCGCCCCTGCTGGTCGCGGTGCTGCTGTTTCTCTTCGTGGTCGTCTACGTGATGCTGGGTGTGCAGCAGGGCCGGGCCAAGGCCATGCAGCACCTGGTGGCTGCGCGGGGCGAGGCCGTGTCTGAGCGGCTGGGCGGCGCTATCGCAGGCCGCATCGAAGCCATGCCGCGCACGCACGGCACGCTGCAGCGTGCGGCCGACTGGCTGTCCGTCGACGCGCTGAGCAAGCAGCTTGCGCCGGTGCTGGGTGAGGGCAAGGCGGTGCGCGCGGTGGTCGGCTTTGTGCTCAACCGTTTGCCATTGAGCGACATGCTCGCCGAATGGCAGCAAGGCCGTGCGGAACATGGCGAGCTGGCGGCAGCAGAAGAGGGCGCCGCGCAAGACCCGGCGCTGCGCGCATTGCTCACGCGCCGCATCAACGAAACGCTGCAGGAGATGGCGGAGCCCTCAAGCAAGCCGCTCTACATTGCGCTGGGCGCGCACGCGGTGCTGCTGGGCGTCGGCCTCTGGCTCGTCAGGTGAACCGGGAACGATGGCTGGCGCTCAGAGCGCCAGCATCAGCTTCAGGTTCTGCACCGCGGCGCCGCTGGCGCCCTTGCCCAGGTTGTCCAGCCGCGCAATCACCACCGCATGGCGGTGGTCTTCGTTCGGGAACACGCGAATTTCGAGCTCGTTGGTGTCGTTGAGCGCCAGCGCGTCGAGCTTGCCGTTGTCGGTAGGCGGCAGCACCTTCACGAACTGCTCGGGCGTGTTGCTCCTGGCGTAGTGCGCGGCAATGGCGTCGTGCAGGTCGCCGGCCTTCGGCTTGCCGGGCAGCAGGTCGAGGTGCAGCGGCAGCTGCACGAGCATGCCCTGCTTGAAATTGCCCACCGAAGGAATGAAGACGGGCCGGCGGGTGAGGCCGGTGTACTTCATGATTTCAGGAATGTGCTTGTGCTTGAGGCCGAGCGCGTAGGTTTCGAAGAGCGGCGCCTTGCCGCCCTCGTAGTCCTCGATCATGGCCCGTCCGCCACCCGAATAGCCGCTGACCGAGGGCAGCGAAACCGGGAAATCGGCCGGCAGCAGGCCCGCATCGACCAACGGGCGCACGATGGCGATGGCGCCCGTGGCATAGCAGCCCGGGTTGCCGACGCGGTCGGCCGCGGCCACGGCCTGCCAGTGGCCTTCCACCAGTTCAGGGAAGCCGAACACCCAGCCGGGCGCCACGCGGTGCGCGGTGGATGCGTCGATGATCTTGGGCTTCTTGCCCGACAGCTGGTCGATCAGCGCAACCGATTCGCGGGCCGCGTCGTCGTGCAGGCACAGCACCACCAGGTCGACACCGGCCATGAGTTCGCGCTTGGCGTTCACGTCTTTTCGCAGCTCGGGCGCAATGCTCACGAGTTCGATTTGCGGCATCGTCTGGAGCCGCTCGCGAATTTGCAAACCGGTGGTGCCGGCTTCGCCGTCGATGAAAACCTTGGCCATATCGGAGTATCCGTGGGGTCGCTAGAAGAAAGTACGTATTGACCGCAAGGTCACGTCGAGTATTGGTGCGCCGCACCATGATACAGTCCGCGGTTGTTCGCCGCCCCCAGCCGTCAGGTTGCCGTCGCCCGCGAACAACAGAGCCAAAGACGCCTCAGACCCCAGATCTCCCGTTCTCAACTTCCTCCTTCCGAGAGACAACCCTCATGAAGATTCACGAGTACCAAGGCAAGGAAATTCTTGCCAAGTTCGGCGTGCCGGTGCCGCGCGGCATTCCGGCCTATACGGTTCAGGAGGCGGTCGAGGCCGCCCAGAAACTTGGAGGCCCGGTCTGGGTCGTCAAGGCCCAGATTCACGCGGGTGGCCGCGGCAAGGGCGGCGGCGTCAAGGTCGCCAAGTCCATCGAGGACGTCAAGAAGCTCGCCGGCGAAATCCTCGGCATGCAGCTCAAGACCCACCAGACCGGCCCCGAAGGCCAGAAGGTGCGCCGCCTCTACATCGAAGATGGCGCCGACATCAACAAGGAATACTACGTCTCGGCCGTGACCGACCGCGCCACGCAGAAGATCGCGTTCATCGCATCGAGCGAAGGCGGCATGGACATCGAGGAAGTGGCCCACTCCACGCCCGAAAAGATCATCACGGTCTACGCCGACCCCAAGGAAGGCCTGACCGACGCGCAAGCCAAGGAAATTGCCGACGGCATCGGCATGCCGGCCGACTCGACCGCACAAACGGTCGACATCCTGAAGAAGCTCTACACCTGCTACATGGAGACGGACGCCTCGCTGGTCGAGATCAACCCGCTCAACCGTGACAGCAAGGGCAACGTCATGGCGCTGGACGCCAAGTTCAACTTCGACAGCAACGCGCTGTTCCGCCACCCTGAAATCGTGGCCTTGCGCGACCTCGACGAAGAAGACGCAGCCGAAGTCGAAGCCTCCAAGTTCGACCTGGCCTACATCTCGCTCGACGGCAACATCGGCTGCCTCGTGAATGGTGCCGGCCTGGCCATGGCCACCATGGACACCATCAAGCTGTTCGGCGGCGAGCCGGCCAACTTCCTGGACGTGGGCGGCGGCGCCACCCCCGAGAAGGTCACCGAAGCCTTCAAGATCATGCTGAAGAACAAGAATGTCGAGGCCATCCTCGTCAACATCTTCGGCGGCATCATGAAGTGCGACACCATCGCCACCGGCGTGATCGCAGCCTGCAAGGCCGTGAACCTGCAAGTACCGCTGGTCGTGCGCATGAAGGGCACCAACGAAGTCGAAGGCAAGAAGCTGCTGGCCGAATCGGGCCTGCCGATCATCAGCGCCGACACCATGGCGGAAGCGGCCCAGAAGGTCGTGGCAGCAGTCAAGAAGGCCTAAGGAACAAGTCATGTCGATCTACATCAACAAAGACACCAAAGTCATCACGCAAGGCATTACCGGCAAGACCGGTCAGTTCCACACCGAAAAGTGCCAGGAATACGCGAACGGCAAGAACGCTTTCGTGGCAGGCGTGAACCCCAAGAAGGCCGGCGAGTCGATCTTCAACATCCCGATCTTCGGCTCGGTGAAGGAAGCTGCTTCGCAAACCGGCGCCACCGTGTCGGTGATCTACGTGCCGCCGGCAGGCGCGCCGCCGCCATCTGGGAAGCCGTCGAGGCCGACCTGGACCTGGCGATCTGCATCACCGAAGGCATTCCGGTTCGCGACATGCTCGAAGTGCGCAACAAGATGAAGGCCAAGGAAGCGGCCGGCGGCAAGAAGACCTTGCTGCTGGGCCCGAACTGCCCCGGCCTGATCACGCCCGACGAAATCAAGATCGGCATCATGCCCGGCCACATCCACCGCAAGGGCCGCATCGGCGTGGTCTCGCGCTCGGGCACGCTCACGTATGAAGCCGTGGCGCAGCTCACCGAAATCGGCCTCGGCCAATCGTCGGCAGTGGGCATCGGCGGCGACCCGATCAACGGCCTGAAGCACATCGACGTGATGAAGGCTTTCAACGACGATCCGGACACCGACGCGGTCATCATGATCGGCGAAATCGGCGGCCCCGACGAGGCTGATGCGGCTCGCTGGTGCAAGGAACACATGAAGAAGCCGGTGGTCGGCTTCATCGCCGGTGTTACCGCTCCTCCCGGCAAGCGCATGGGCCACGCCGGCGCGCTGATCTCGGGCGGCGCCGACACGGCCGATGCCAAGCTCGCCATCATGGAAGAGTGCGGCTTCACCGTCACGCGCAACTTCTCGGAGCTGGCAAAGCTGCTCAAGGCACAGCTCTAAACCGCAGCAGACCTTCTCTCTGCGCACCACGCAAAAAGAAAAAAGCGCCCGCAAACCCTGCGGGCGCTTTTTTCACTACAACACAGTGGAAAAGAGACATGGAACTCCTTCAAAGCACCGATTTCTGGATCGGCCTGGTCAAGATTGTCTGGATCAACATCATTCTTTCGGGTGACAACGCCGTGGTGATTGCCATGGCTGCCCGTTCCCTGCCGCCCGCGCAGCAGCAAAAAGCCGTGCTGTTCGGCTCGGGCGCGGCCGTGGTGCTGCGCATCGTGCTGACCCTCGTGGCGGCCAGGCTGCTGGCGCTGCCGTACCTGCAGATCGTCGGCGGCCTGCTGCTGCTGTGGATCGGCCTGCAGCTCCTGGGCGAGGAAGAAGAGGATGACGGCGAGGCCAAGGAATACGGCAGCATGCTCGCTGCCGTGCGCACCATCCTGCTGGCCGACCTGGTCATGAGCCTGGACAACGTCATTGCCGTGGCGGCTGCCGCGCAAGGCAGCATGGTGCTGCTGGTGCTCGGCCTCGCAATCAGCATTCCGCTGGTGATTTTTGGCAGTACGCTCATGATCAAGCTCATGGAACGTTTTCCGATCATCGTCATGCTGGGTGCCGCCCTGATCGGCTGGGTCGGCGGGGAGACGATTGCAAGCGACGTCTCGCTGCATGGCGTGCTCGCGGCCAACCCCTGGCTGCACTATGCGGCCGCGGCCGCCGGTGCGTTCTTTGTCGTGGCCGCCGGCCGCTTGCTGCAGCAGCGCGCACGCGCTGCGGCCGGGCACTGAATGCCGCGCGCCCACGCTTGTACACAATGGTGAGCGTCGGCGCGTCCCTCTTTCCAATCGGCCCCCGCTGTCCTGGGAGTTCGCCGCGCTCACCGACGTGGGGCGGGCGCGCGCCCACAACGAGGACGACCTCCATGTCGATCCGGCGCTGGGCCTTGCCGTGCTGGCCGACGGCATGGGTGGCTACAAGGGCGGCGAAGTGGCCAGTGCCATGGCCGTGTCGCTGGTGCACGCAAGTTTTGCCCGGTGGTTCGCGCAAGCCGGCCCCCAGGCGCCCGCGCGGGTGATCCGGCGTGCCTTGCAGGCCGCCACCGACGAGGCGAATTCGGCCATTCTCGAAGCCGGCATTGCCAACGAGGAGCTGCAGGGCATGGGAACGACCCTGGTGCTGGCGGCTTTCCGGCCCCAGCGCGTGCTGGTCGGCCACATCGGCGATTCGCGCTGCTACAGGCTTCGCAACAACAAGCTCGAGCAGCTCACGCGCGACCATTCGCTGCGCCAGCAGCAGCTCGACGCGGGCGCAATCACCGCCGAGGAGGCGCTGCATTCGCCCCATCGCAACCTCGTGACCCGGGCGGTGGGTGTAGAGGCGCAGGTGGTGCTCGAAATGCATGAGCACACCGCAAGGCCCGACGACCTGTATATGCTGTGCTCCGACGGACTCAGCGAGATGATTTCGGATGCGCAGCTTTTCACGCTTTTGAACCACGATGTCGGACTTCAGCAGAAAGCATCACTTTTGGTTGCAATTGCAAACGACAATGGCGGACGGGATAACATTTCCGTTGTCCTGGCAAAAGCGCGCGTCGGCGATGCGCCTGCTGCCGCCTAGCCCCAGGCCCGAGCGACCGCCCGTTGTTCCGCCTGCCACCAACCAATTTCTGTAAATCGGGGAGTCGGCAATGCCGAAAATGATCATTTCGATCGATGGCGTTGTCATCGAACAAGTGGCGCTCGCCAAGGACCGCACCACGCTGGGACGGCGCGCCTACAACGATATCGTCATCGACAACCTGGCGGTGAGCGGCGAGCATGCCGTGCTGCACATGCGCGGCGGCGAAGTCGAAATTGAAGACCTCAACAGCACCAACGGCACCTACGTCAATGCGCTCGTCGTCCAGAAGCAGGTGCTCAAGGACAACGACGTCATCGAGCTCGGCGGCTGCCGCATTCACTTTCGCGCCCGCAACAACCTGGAGCCCGGCGCGGGCTCGGTACACAACGTGTCGGACGATTTTTCGTCCCCCATTCCCCTCTCGTCCGCACCGACCGAAGCCGGCGCGCTGGTCGAACTGGGCGTTCCGGTGCTGCGTGAACTCTCGGACACCGGCGGCGGCCAGGACCTGCCGCTGCAGAAGGTTGTCACCACCATCGGCAAGCCCGGCGTTGCCGTGGCGGTTGTCACGCGCCGGCGCCAAGGCTATGTGGCGGCCAGCGTCATGGGCGAGGTCAGGCTCAACGGCAATCCCCTCGGTACCGATGCCGTCGGATTGCAGGAACGCGACGTGCTGGAACTCGGCGGCGCCACGCGCATGCAGTTCGTGCGGGTCTGAACTCAGGCCCGCGTAGCGCCGACGCCATGAATGCGCTCCGGCGGCATTGGCCACGCATCGTCATTACCCTGCTGCCGGTTTTGCTGGCCTTGGCGCACGCCACCGGCGCCTGGCGCCTGAGCGTGCTCGACCACCTCGACCACCTGATTTACGACACCCGCCTTCGCGCCACCATGCCGGGCACGCTCGACCCCCGCATCGTGATCGTGGACGTCGACGACGCCAGCCTGGCGCGGCAGGGGCAATGGCCCTGGGCGCGCGACAAGCTGGCCCGGCTGACCAGGGAACTCACGGGGCGCCAGCAAGTGGCGGTGCTGGGCTTCGACGTGATGTTCGTCGAGCCGGACCGAAGCTCCGGCCTCGACAAGCTGCGGCAGATTGCGCGCGGCCCGCTTCGCGACATGCCGGGGCTTGCCGGCGAAATCGAACGCGTGGCGCCATCGCTCGACAACGACGCCATCTTTGCGAGATCGCTCGACGGGCAGCGCGTGGCGCTCGGCTATTACTTCACGCGAACCGAAAAGCCCAGCGCCAAGGGCCAGTTGCCGGGGGCGCCGCTGCTGCCGCCCGAAGCATTTCCGGCGGACCACGGCTATGCCACGGAGTGGAACGGCTTCGGCGCCAACCTTCCGGTGCTGGCGGCCGCCGCGCCGGCCTCGGGCTTTCTCAACACGCTGGTCAGCTCCGGCGACGAGGGCATCATCCGCAGCGTGCCGCTCATCGCCCGTTATGAGGGTGACCGTGGCCGGCCAGGGTATTACGAATCGTTGGGCCTGGCCGTCTACAGGCTGGCCAATGGCACGCCCCCGTGCTGCCGGCCTTTGCATCGGGCGGCGCCGTGCCCCGGCTGCAATCGCTCATCGTGGGCGGCTTGCGCGTGCCGGTCGACGCAACAGCCAGCATGCAGGTGCCGTTCCGCGGTCCGGGCGGGGCGAGTGGCGGCTCGTTCCGCTATGTGCCGGCTAGCGACGTGCTCGAGGGCCGCCTCGCGCCGGGCGAACTGAAGGGCCGCATCGTGCTTGTGGGCGCTACCGCGCCGGGCCTGCAAGACCTGCGCGCCACGCCAGTTGGCGCTGCGTTTCCCGGTGTCGAGGTGCATGCCAACGTGGTGTCGGCCATGCTCGACCGCCGCCTGCTCGCGGTGCCCGACTACGCGCCCGGCTACGAGGTGCTGAACGTGCTGGCCGCGGGGCTCGTGCTGGCGTTGGGCCTCACGCTGCTGCCGGCGCCGCGCGCCGTCGTGCTGGGAATCGTCACGGTCGCCGTGCTGGTCGGCGTGAACGCCTGGCTCTACCAGAACCACAGCCTCGTGCTCCCGCTGGCGTCGGCGCTGGCCATGGCGGCGCTGGCTTTCGTTTTCAACATGGGTTGGGGCTACTTCATCGAGGCCCGCGCGCGGCGCGGGCTGGCGCGGCTTTTCGGCACCTACGTGCCGCCCGAACTCGTCGACGAAATGCTCGTGACCCCCGGCCGCTACAGCATGCGCGCCGAGAGCAAGAACATGACCGTCATGTTCTGCGACATGCGCGAGTTCACCCGCCTTTCGGAACAGATGACGCCGGCCGAGCTGCAGGCTTTTCTCAACACCCTGTTCAACCGGCTCACCAGCGTGATCAGCGCGCACCGCGGCACCGTCGACAAATACATGGGCGACTGCGTCATGGCCTTCTGGGGCGCGCCCATCGACACCCCCGACCACGCCACCCTTGCCGTGCGCGCCGCGCTCGAAATGGCCGAAGCCGTGCGCGACATCAACAAGCTTCACATTGCCGACGGGCGCCCCCAGATCAGCGTGGGCATCGGCATCAACAGCGGCGTGATGAGCGTCGGCGACATGGGGTCGGCGGCGCGGCGCAGCTACACCGTCGTGGGCGATGCGGTCAACCTCGCGTCGCGGCTCGAAGGCCTGAGCGCGCACTACGGCGTGGAAATCGTCGCCAGCGGCGCCACCCGCGAACTCGCGCCCGGCTTTCTCTGGCAGGAGCTCGACAGCGTGCTCGTCAAAGGCAAGGCCCAGGCCATTACCGTGTTCACTCCTCTCGCACCCGACGCCGCACCCCAAACCGCCGCCGCGCAGCAGCAAGCCGAGCAACTGCACCGCTGGGCCGGCGTTCTGGACGCCTACCGCCGACAGGACTGGGCTGCGGGCCGAAACTTGTTGGACCCGCTGCTCGCAGCGGATGCCAAAAAGTCCTTTACCAGCTCTACGCCCAGCGATTAGCCTCCATGGCATTGCGGCCTTACGACCCTGAATGGGACGGCGCAACCCGGTTCGAAACCAAATGACGACAGGCACAAGCAGGGGGTCTTTCACAATGCAGGTTCGCGTGCTGGGTTGCTCGGGCGCCATCGCCAAGGACTGCCGGACCACATCCTTCCTGGTCGACACCGACCTGCTCGTCGATGCCGGCACCGGCGTGGGCGACCTCACGCTCGACGAAATGGCCGGCATCGACGACGTAGTGCTTACTCACTGCCATCTCGACCACATCGCCGCGCTCCCCCTCATGCTCGACGCCGTCGGCGCTCGCCGTACCCGCCCCGTGCGCGTACACGCCCTGCGCTCCACCATCGAGGCGCTGCGCGCCCATGTGTTCAACAACGTCATCTGGCCGGACTTCGAGACCATTCCGAGCCCGCAGGCGCCTTTCGTAAGCTTTCACGACATAACAGTCGGCCAGATCCTGCAGCTTGGCAGCGCAAGCCCCAAGCGCATCGAAGTGCTTCCCGCCGTGCACACCGTGCCCGCCTGCGGCTTTGCCGTGTGCCGCGCCGAGGGCGGCGCCAACTGGGTATTTACCGGCGACACCGAACGCAACGCCCCCTTCTGGGACCGTGTCAATGCGCTCGACGTGGCCATGCTGGTCATCGAAACCGCCTTCAGCAACCGGGAGCAGGCGCTGGCCGAACGCAGCCTGCACCTGTCACCGCATGTGCTGGCCGACGAGTTGGCGCATATCGATCCGGGCAAGCAGTACCCGATCTACATCACGCACACGAAGCCGGCGGAAACGGAAGAAATCATGAGCCAAATTCAGTTGCTCGCCGGGCACCAGGTGCCGGGGTTGGCGCAGCGGGATATCCGGTGGTTGAAGGCGAATGGGGTGCTGACTTTTTGAGCCGCAACCAGGATTGGCATGACAAATTTGTCACGCTTTGGAGCCTTTGCAAGCGTTTTGTGTCACTCGATGTAACTTGTGTACGCATGAAGTGACCGGTTTCGTCGGCCAGAGGCCCGAAACCAGGTGGCACGGATGCTGCGGTAGGTACTGAGCTCCGGGCTTGGTTCCCGGGCTGTACAAACCAACCTGGAGTTTTTTCAAATGAACCGTCGTTCTATCGCACGCAACGTGCAAAAGGGTTTCACCCTTATCGAATTGATGATCGTTGTGGCGATCATCGGTATCTTGGCTGCTATTGCTATTCCTCAGTACTCTGACTACACATCGCGTACGCGTGCAGCTGGCGCTGCTGCTGAAATGACAGCCTTCAAGCAAGCCTTTGCTGTTTGCATGTCTGAGCAGGGCAACGTGCTTGCAAATTGCGTGACGCTGGGCACGAATGGAATCCCCAATACCCCGACCGCCACGACGAAAAACATCACTTCCGCTGTAACCATCACCGCAGCAACGGGTGCCATCAACGCAACGACCGGCGCAACGGACGCTGGCGGCACGGCATTGACCTATATTCTCACCCCGACGGTTCCTGCTGCCGGCCAACCCACGATGGTCTTCACTCAATCGGGCACGATCTGCAATTCGACCAGGGGCCTGAAGCCTGGCCAAGGCGATTGCCCGTAATTTAATACGGTCTGCCAGCGAGCCGCCTTCGGGCGGCTTTTTTTCGTCTGCGTGAATCACTCTGATTGGACTGACGCTTTTCTTCAAGGGAACACAGGGCAGACGAAAGCAGTCTTCAGAACACGGGTCAAGACTACATGTACGACTTTGGGCTCGCGGTAACTGATCAGACAGAAAGAGGAGCCCGACGCAGGTAGGTCTTGAAACGCTAAGCGTCAAGATCGCTCGATCGCGGCGGCACTTCACGGCCATTCTTCCCGATATCGACCAAGCCTCCATTCAACGGCACCGCGACGCTGGATCTTCAGCGATGTGAAATCTTCTGTTCAGGTTACACCGTCGGCGTTCGGAAGGATTTTTTTGTTGGCACTGCAGCTGCGATCACACGAGGCCTCGAGCTTTGCCGCACGTCCTTGGCTGCATACAATGTGCCCTGACGTGTGATCGGGCTCGCACGGTCTGTGTACCGTGCTAGCTAGGCTAACGGATTGCTACGTCGTGGCAGCCAAGAGGACAATCGGCTCGCTGCTAAATGTATTGTTCGTGCCGAAAAGGTTCGAGGTACGGACCGTACGCACCTCGTTCCGCGTCAGGGGGTGAAGTCGAAGACCACTTCAACCCTCTGCCGCGACTTGACTGCGCGGCCGTCGATCTCCCCGGGAGAAAACTCCGCGGCCATGAAAGCTTCGCGTGCAGCTTGCTCGAACGCCGGAGGAAGTGCCGACTCTTCAGCATCGACGCGCTGGACGCGACCTTGCTCGTCAATGAAGAGCAACAGAATTCCAGCAACGCGGCCGGCTACTAGCTGGCCCGGCGGAGGTTCGAGCACGATGGCCGTTTTGGCGACCGGCGGCGCGGATAGTTGACTCCGTGTCATATAGATGCCGGTATCGACTTCGGCCGCAATCGAGAGCGGAGGCGTCGGGGGCAGCGCTTCTGTCGAGTGTTTTTGCCCGGAGGCCGGAAGGGATGCGCGGTCAGGCGCATGAATCGCTTTGTTGATCTGAAGGGACTCGCGAACCGGCAACGGAGGTGAGGGTGGAAGGAGTAAGGTCGCTCGTACCCGAATGACGGCGGATGCGGCACTCCCATCCACGGCATCTTTCGAGTCAACGGGCGAAATCCGTATCGAAAGTACTGCAACGTGAAGCGTCATGGAGAGTATTGCGCTCACAAGAAGTACGTATCGCATCCTTATCCGGCCCGACCCTGCCCAGCCTGTCGGGCCGAAACCGCTATCTTTATCTCATTGAGGTTCAGTCCACCAGCTCGCGCCAGGAAGTTCTATGCACGCTGCCCGAGCCGGACGATGTCGCTACCGGCGGCGTCTCTATAACGTTGTCGCCATTGCTCTTCTGGTAAATGATGCGGGCATTGCCGTTGCTGTCCTGCACCCAGGTCATGCCCATGATCAGCCCGTCGGTGCTGAAGAGCCCGCCAGCCGGGTTGGTTGTGACGACGCCGCCATTGGCCACATTGAGGTAGTAGCGCCAAGCCGTGCCGCCCGACGCGCAAGCATCGCCGTTCGGGATGGCGGTGGCAACCGACAGGGTGCTGAACTGCAGGCCCAGGTTGGTATTCACGCGTTCACGCGAATGCGGCAGATCGATCCACCACCCGCCCTTGGTCGCCCAGTTGACCGACGTGTTGGATACCGAAGCCGATGTTGCCGTTGCCGCAGGACCATTCAGCGTGAATGTCTGCCTGACGAAGTTTTCAGTGTCGGCGCGCACGTCGCTCCAGCCCGTGGCGGTCAGCGTGTCCCTCACCGCATAGATGCTTTGCTGCGTCGAGTCCGCAATGTCTGACGAACCCAAGTACCGGCCAGTCGCAACCACGATTACTGGCTTGCCTGAAATCTCCACGGTCTCCGGCTTTGTGGTGATGGGTTGCGGGGTCGAGTCGTTGATCTGGAATTTCGCGAGCCGCATCGCTGCCCGGTTGGGCTGCAGGAGCCCGTCTATATCGAAGCGCCAGAGGTTGCCTTGCTGATCGCCTCCGTAGAAGCGCTTGGCTGTGTTGTCGCTGGAGCTTTCAATCCAGGCGTTGATTTTTGCGAGGCCGCTTGGGTCCGCACTGCTGCCTTCGCTGGTGGGAATGTCCAGCAGCAGGGCACCGGTGTTGGCGTTCAGAACATAGAGATGGCCTTTGCCGTCGCCATTGGTGTTGTTGTAGCCGGAGGTAAATGCAACGATCCAAGTGCCGTCGCTGCGTTTTGCAATCACCGGGTTGCCGAAGCTCAGGCCCAGGTTGGGATCGGTGAACTCCCAAAGAGCCTTGGGATCGTTGGGGTCGGTGATGTCCAGTGCGTAGTAGCCGCGGCCGCCGCTGTTCAGGCCGCCGACAACAATGGTCTTCCAGGTCGTGCCGATTTTGATGTCGCCCATGACCGGCGCTCCGTCCACGGAATATTGGTGTTTCGAGCCATAGCTTGTGTCAGCCATCTTGTAGAGGTTGGGCATGACTGCGCCCGGAACATAGGCCCAGAGCTCAGTGCCCCCTGCGCTGCCGCTGGCGGCCGAGAAGGCGTGTAGCATGCCGTCGTTCGAGCCAACGTACACCACGGGCGCGCGGGTTGATTGCGCCGTAACGAAGTCGGCGTAGCCGGCGTCGGCATAGCGGAAGGGCGGCTTTCCGACATAGACCGGGGCGCCATTGATGATGTCGCCTAGCACGTGTTCGCGTTTGCGATAGAGCGCGGCAATGCTGTTGTTTGACGCGTCGACGCTGGCCGTTTCATAGGTGCGTACGCCGCGCAGGTAGTCGACGAGATTGGCGCCATTATTGGCCAGCGTCTTGTTGTTGTCCGAGAGCACCGCGCACTGCGCGGCAATGAGGCTCTGGCTGCAGAAATTGTCGAAGTAACCTCTCTGTGCGGTGCTCAGGTTCCCATATTCGAAGCTCCGAAGGGCCGAACCGTTGCTGAAGTAGATCCTGCGATCCGAAGCGGGGGTCGCATCGAGTTTTGCCTGCGCAGACCACGTGGCGGTATTCGCGATGACGCCCGTTGAACCATTGATCGCAAAGGCTTGCAGATCGCCGGTCCAAAGCTGCGTGGTGTAGCTGGCGCGGAAGACCAAGTTGTTGTCCCCGGCCACCAGTTGGAGCGAACTGGTCGATGCCGTGGCACCCGACCCCGAAACCTGTTGCACTGATGTAACGACGCCGTTGATGGCTTCGCTCAGCGCACTGGCATTGAGTGCCGAGTAATACTGGCCGCGGCCGTTGACGGCTGCGTGCCACAGGTCGTCCACGTTTGTGGCGTTGCCGCCCTCGCCGTCATTCAGGTCCGCGCCTTCGGGCACCGGCCAGTTCAATCTGCCGCTGGTCAGGTCAACATAGGAGCCGGCCGTCTGGGTCAGGTAGTTCTTGTCATAAGGCAAGGTGCCACTCACGCCAAGACCGATGGTGAACGAATTCATGTGCTGCCATGAAGCCCTGTCACTTCCCACCGGGCGCACGATGTTGCTGCAAACATCTTGGCTGCTGCCGGAACTGCTCGAAGTGCAATTGCCGAGCGCACTGGTGCGCAGGTCCGTTGCAAAGTAGTACTGGGCAACGTCGGCCAGCGTATTGCCGGTACCCCCTGAGGTGGACTGCGTTTGGGTTGGCGTGCCTGTAACAGGAGCCTGGGCAACCGGCGTCGAGTTGGTTATGGCTGCCGGTGTAGACCATGCGCTCCAGGTTCCTGCGACGGGAGTCGAATAGACCGTTACGTTGTCGCCCTTAGCTGTCTGGTAGGTTGTGTTTGCGGTTCCGGCCGTGAAGCTGCTGCTGGCGGTGGGAGGGCCATCGCCTGTGAGCGACTCGGTCGGTGTCGCAGTGCTGGTCCAGGTGGAAGTGACTGGCGTGCTGGTGCTTCTGGAAGTCTCGACACCGTCGGTTGTCACTACCGTCTCGGAGTAGGACAAGGTTGCGGATTGAGGCGTCGTACGGGTCCGGGTTTGCGTCTCGGTGTAGCGCTGATTCGTACGCGTGGTGAC
The DNA here is from genome assembly GCF_023195515.1 of Variovorax sp. S12S4. Classification (NCBI taxonomy): domain Bacteria; kingdom Pseudomonadati; phylum Pseudomonadota; class Betaproteobacteria; order Burkholderiales; family Comamonadaceae; genus Variovorax; species Variovorax sp. S12S4. The sequence continues at coordinate 1,582,598 of NZ_JALPKR020000002.1, read as the reverse complement.
GGCATACTGCCCCCTGTTCGGATTGCTGGCTTTTGGCGTTGATGAAACAGTGGTGGAGGTGCGCGTCCAGGTTCTGGTTTGCGTCTGCGTGGAAACCGAGTTTCTCGTCAGCGCCTGGGTGTAGGGCGTCACGGTTGTGACGATGACTTGGGCGTCGTCCCGCATCGGGCGAGCCTCGGTACCGTCTTGCTGCCCGATCTCACTGGTACCGTTGAGCTTCAGGCCCTTGGTCTTGTTCCAGTAGCCGTCCGTCGAGAGGAGCGCATAGTTGCGTTGGCAGGAGTACTGGACGGGGTCGTAGCTCTGCTCAGGAGCCTTGTTCGCAAAATACCTTCCCGCCTTGGACAGGGCCGAGCGCAAAGGTGTCCACCCGTTCGGCGAGGCACTATAGAGGCTGTTGTAGAAGTTGGTTTTTTGCGCAATATCGAAATCTTTAACATCGCGAAAATGGTTTTCGCCATCCACCGCGGTTCCATCGCTGATTGTGCTGAAGCCAACGCGGTAGCTCGAGTCGAGCGCCGCAATCGCCCGGCCCATGGCGGTGCGCATCAACAGGTAGCGCTTGCGGTAGTACGAATACCAATTGGCGTAGTTTTGAGCTTCGGCGGAAGCGCTGGTGACCCTCACTGGGTGAAAGAGCGTGGTCGCTGAGGTGGTCGCGGTTCTGCATTCGTTATAGAACGTGTTCCGGACAGCTCCCTCGCTCGTGTAGGCCCAGCCCATCTTGGGCTGAGTACCGCTGTAGGTGTAATAGACCCGGTTGCTGAGATCAGTGGTGGGATTGGTGGTGGGATTCGCCGCTTTGTAGCCATCGTCGCGTGCGGCTGTAAAAACCGCATTGGGATAAGTCGTTCCGTCCGCATTGAGCGGTGGCGAATAGGTCATGGTGGGGTCGTAGGCCACGCCATTGCATTGCGCGGAACTGTATCCATACCTGCCACTGGTCATTTGGTCCGGCATGTAGTCGTTGTCCATACTCCCCGAATCGTCCAGGACGAACAACAGGTTCGGCTTGGCTTGAACGGCAGGCAGCGTGGCCATCGGCTGGTTCGACAGGTCTGTGGAGGCTGCCTCGACAACGGGGGCGAACAAACCCACCAGAAATGCACAGACCATTGCCGCACAGCAGATGGCCTGCCTTTGGGGCTTTCGATTGAGGACAGGAGTGAGTCTATTTTTCATGGTGTTGGGTTTTCCGTCTGGCGCCGGATTGGCGCTCCCTCATCAGAAATGGACAATGGTTTCGGTGAAGCTGGCTGTGTTGCGCGCGCCCAGCACGCGGACCACGATCCGGTAATACGGTCCGGATGCACCACCGGCAAAAGGCTGCTCGGCGTAGTTCATTTCGCCCTTCTTGGTAACGCTGGCACCGCTGCTCGAAATTGGCTTGGCGCAACTGATGCTTGCATCTGTGAGGTAGTTGCCCGGTTTGGAGCACAGCCTGAAGATGACAAAGCGGGCGTCGTTGTTGTTGATGGTGCCGGCATCCGCGGTCGTTACGGTGCAGCCGTTGTACGTGCCGGTCGTGGCTGACTGGCAGCTATTCCCATCCCAATCGATCAGTTGGCGGTTGTTGCTGGCGGCGAGTTGCCGACCGGTTACATCGATCGGTGGTTTTGCCGTAATGCCATCGGCGGCAAGCTCTTGCGTGCTTGCGTAGTAGCCGCTCGAAGCAGCGTCGGTGTTTAGGCTGGCGCTGTTGGCAGTCAACCAGTCAATGGCTTGGCGCGCGGCCTGGTCTGCGGACGAAGTGGCATCCTGCTTGAAACCCATGTTGCCCAGCAGCAGCGTGCTGGTGTCAACCGAACGTACCAGCGCCAATGTTGCAAGCAAAAGCGCGACCAGGGTCAGCAGAGCGAAAAGCAGTGAGACGCCGCGTTGAGCGCGCCGACGTTGGGAGAGATTCAAGAGTCTGATTTGCATGGGATGGCTCAGGAATTCCAGAGAACATTGCGCAGAGGCACGATCGTGTCGTAGACCTTGAAGCGGTAGTGCTCCCACTCGGGGACGTGGCTCACCTTCAGCCCAAGGCACTTGCTGGTCCCATGACAGGTGGCGGTGCCTGCGATGGTGGCGTTCGCACCGACGTCCCACTGAGGCGGACCCGCGGTGACCGTCTCCTTCTCGTACTGATTGCTGCGTGCCACCACTGCAATACGAATCGCGAGCACCTGCAGCCAGCCCGCGTTGCTGGTGGGCGTGGTGTTGTCATATGTGTCGACAACGCCGTCGCCATTGGTGTCCTTGCCATACATGGCTTGGACGTTGACGATCTGCGGATAGAGTTCCAACGGCGGGTTCGTCAGCGCCCCGTTTACAGGGGAGCGTTCGACCATTTGGAGGCTATTGGCGCTACTGACGGAGTAGCTGCGATAGACCATCGAACCCATGTTCAGCAGATAACTGCCCGACACGTATCCACTCTCCGGGAATATGCTGTTCTGGTTCCATTTGCTCGCAGCGGTGGCGGCGTGAGGTACGCGTGTGGGTCCCAGCGTCGTGGCTGGGGACGTTGTGTCGTTTGTCACGCTGAACAATGTGCACCCCAGGCCGGTACCCTGTATTTTTGGCACGGCGATCATCATGTTGCCGACCACGGCGCCGAATGAGGACGCTACCTCGAAGTAGTTGCTGGACTGTGGGTGGTCTTCCTTGAGGACCATGGGGGCCGAGAAGTTTGTGGTTCGGCCTTGCAAGACAGTGATCATGTCCGGCGCGTCGGTGTCGGTGCTGCTGCCGTTGGTGATAACGACCGGTGCCAGCGGAAAGACAAATGACGCGCCGCCCGCGTCGTACTTCCCCGTCACTGAGCAGCCGAGTGCATCTGGGCTTGCCGCCGCACCGTAGCCCGCCATCTGCACATCGCGTTGAAGGGTGAAAAGCGATAGCGCACCATTGACCTGCGCGTCACTGCCCATGGTGATTGAGCGCTTCTTGCCTTCGGCGAGCGCGAGCACCTGGCTGATGACCAGCACTGTGAGCAGACCCAAAACAAGGCCGACCATGAGCTCGACCAGGGTGAAACCCCGCTGGGAAGGATGCTTGGAGAGGATGTATTTAGCGGTGCGCATCTCAGTTCGCAGCCTTGGAGACGGTGGTGTGCGTGACGTACTGGTGCGTTTCGCCGTTCGGCATCGTCCAGCTGATGGTGACGGCGACATCGCCAGAGCTTGCATTGACGGTGACGGCTCCGCTCCCACTAGGCAGGCTGCTTCTGACTTTGCTCTGCCATTCGCTGCATCGAGCTTGCGCGGCGCATCCGGCGCCGTTGTAACCAGCCAGATTTGTAAGGTCGGACCACATGCGTCCATTCAATTCACTGGCTAGGTAGGCGGCGTCGGCGCGTACCTTGGAATCGGTCTGGGCACGCGTCATCGACGCTTGCAGGCCGACCAGCCCGAGCACCCCAAGCATGAAGATCAGCAAGGCTACGAGCACTTCAATCAATGCGATACCTTGAGAGCGACGGACTTCACATGGGCGGCGCGCGTTCTTGATTCCGCCGTGCACCGGCTTGCGATTCACTCGATTCAGCATTTGCGGGGATCCTTTGCAGTGCTGTCGACAATGGACGGCTCGCACATGCGTACGGCGCCTGAAGGCGAGACAACGATTCGCAATGCCCTGGTGCCACTGGTACCGGTTACGTCAATCTGTCCAATGGCATCGCTGTTGGCAATGCGGCCAAAACCGTTGAAAGTAACGCTTGTGCCTTCGGTGGACCCGTCAGCGGACTGAATCGCGGTGACGGAGACTCTTCCACTGCTGTCCCCGGACGGGCGACCTGTAACGATCATGGGAGAACTGGTCGTTGACGGAGCGTCGGCACAATGTCCAATCGGCGAATTCACGCTCACTATCCAGGCACCGCTGGCGCCTGAGAGAGAGCAGTCATCGCTCAGCACGGCCGGATCGTCGAGCGACACCAGCCAGAGCGACACGTTCTGATTGCGACGCACGGCTTCGCCGCGCGCCAGCTGAAGCCCGTTCTGCAGCGAGTCGGCAACGTTGCGTATACGGGTATTTTCCAGCCATGTGCTGATGTTCGGCATGACTGAGAAAAGGATCAGTGCCAGCACCGCGATGGTGACGATGAGCTCGACCAGTGTGAAGCCGCGTTGTCGCATGGTGATCGCCATAGCTCAATCAGCAGGTGCTAGCACTCGTAAGCCAGCAAGATTGCGTTACGTTGCTGCCTTTGAACTGGGTGGTAGTCCGATCGCCGTTGTGATTGATGGTGTAGGTGTGACCGACCGCTTGTCCTGCGCTTCCAGTGGCAGTGATCACATAGTTCTGCTGGTTGTTGGAAGTTGAACAGCTGTAGCTGAAGTATTTGGCGCCAGAGGGTGTGAACGCGGCCGCTGCATTGGCAGCGCAATTCGTCCCGGCAGGACCGTAGCTTCGGTTGTCCTGGTAATACTGCTCCATCGTTGCCCGATAGGTGGATAGCGTATTGAAAGCCTCCGGCAACTGCCCACGGCGCACATAGTCGTTGTAGGCCGGCACTCCGACGGCAGCCAAGATACCGATGATTGCCACAACGATCATCACTTCGATCAACGTAAAGCCACACGAACCGCGTCGCGCCTGAGAAGCGCGACGCAAAAAGCTTGCTTGTTTCTTCAAGAGACACCTTTCAGACCGATTTCAGGCCTTCCGCCAGAGGGGCGGCAACAGTTGCAGACAGTTGTCAAAGAATGTCTCTAATTGTGTTTTTTTGCAAAACCGCTCGTCTCCCGCTCACTGCCATTCGTCGGCCCGGCCGGTCGGCACAATTAGCGGAATGACTTCCCACGTTGCGCCCGTCGAGGCGGCCGCACTTCCGTCAAAAGCAGTGGGTCCCTTGGGGGCCGGCTTGGTCGCGCTCCCGTTTCTCTGCCCCCTCGTGGCCGGTCCTTCGGTCCAGGTTTGGCAGCTGTTCGCCACCTGGATCTGCCTTGCAGCATTGCTTCTCGCAATCCCTCCCGGCGCGCCCGCGCGGGGCATCTGGGCTTGGCTAGCGACCGGAATGGCGGTGGTCATGCTTTCCTCTCACGGCTCGCCCGCTCTGTGGCTGCCCGCCGTCGTAGTGCTGGGCGCCATTGCAACAACCGCCTGCGTGGGCGCCGGCATCGCCCGGGGCGGCCCCTACGCCCCAGCGGTACTGGCGACCGGCATCCTCGCGGCCGGCCTCGTCAGCGCCGTCCTCGGCCTGCTCCAGTACTACGGGCTTGCCGAACCGCTGGTGCCCTGGACCACCACGCCCGCGCTCGGCCAGGCATACGGCAACCTGCGCCAGCGCAACCAGTTCGCCACGCTGATCAGCATGGCGCTGGTGGCAGCACTCTGGATTCACGCCACGCAGCCGTCGGTGCAGATCAGGCGTTGGCTGGTGTTGGCTGCTTCGCTGCTGTTGGTGGCCGCGGCGGCGTCGACGTCGCGCACCGGCCTGCTTCAGCTGCTATCGATCGTAGGCGTCGCAACCTTGATCGCGTGGCGCGAACGCCGCAGCGCGCCTGAAAGCGACAGGAAGCATTTCAGCCTGCCGCCGCCGCTCGTGCTGCTGGCGATGATCCCGATCTATTTCGCCATCGCATGGGTGCTGCCCCAACTCACCGCCAGCGAAGTCGAAGGCATGATGCGCCGCCTGCAAGAAGGCGCCCCAGGCGACCACACGCGAGTGATTCTCTGGCGCAATGTGCTCACGCTGATTTCCGAGCATCCGTGGACGGGGTGGGGCTGGGGCGAGCTGGCCTTTGCGCACTACAGCACGCTGTATTCAGGGCCACGGTTCCCGGAGATTCTGGACAACGCGCACAACCTGCCGCTGCACCTGGCCGTGGAGCTGGGCATACCGGCATCGGTGCTGATCTGCGGCGGGTTCATCTGGATGGTGCTGGCGGCGCGGCCCTGGCGCGAGCGCGACCCGGCGCGGCTCATGGCGTGGGGCATGCTGGGGGCGATCGTGCTGCACAGCCTGCTGGAATATCCGCTCTGGTATGGGCCGTTCCAGCTGGTGTTCGGGCTGTGCCTGGGAATGCTGTGGCCGGTGCGAGTTGTCTCGTCGCGGCAACGGCTCAAAGCCAGGTGGCTCAACGCGCCGGTGTTGCCCGCCGTGGCGGCCACTGCGCTGGCGATTGTGGTCGGCTATGCCACCTGGGACTACATCCGCATCAGCCAGATCTACCTGCCGCGCGACGAACGTTTGCCGGCTTACGAAGACGACACGCTGGCCAAGGCGAAGAAGTCCTGGCTCTTTGTACGGCAGGTGGGTTTTGCCGAACTGACGCTCACGCGGGTGACCGCTGCCAATGCCGCCGAAATGCATTCCCTGGCCGCGCGCACCCTGCATTTCTCGCCCGAGCCGCGCGTGATCGTCAAGCTGATCGAAAGCGCCGAACTGACGGGGCGGGACCAAGAGGCCTGGGAACAGGCGGAGCGCTTCCGAATCGCCTTTCCGGTGGAATACGAGCGGTGGCTGAGGGGCCAGCCAGTCGACGCGCGGTCGCCCTAGATTTACCTAGCTGGCAGGCTAACCAGCGACGTAGCTCCCCGACTTTCCGCCGTGCTTTTCGAGCACATGCACGTCGGTGATCCGCATGCCGCGGTCCACCGCCTTGCACATGTCGTAGATCGTGAGCAGCGCCACCTGCACGGCGGTCAGCGCTTCCATTTCGACGCCTGTCGGCCCCACGGTTTCAACCGTTGCCGTGCACACCACCTGCGGCGCGTTGCCTTCTTCGGCCAACGCAAACGCCAGCGCCACGCGTGTGAGCGCCAGCGGGTGGCACAGCGGAATGAGGTCGCTGGTTTTCTTGGCGGCCTGGATGCCGGCAATGCGGGCGATGCCGAGCACGTCGCCTTTCTTTGCGGTGCCCGATTCGATCAGCGCCAGCGTGGCGGGCTGCATCTCGATGCGGCCGGTGGCCACGGCCACGCGGTGGGTTGCGGGCTTGGCCGCGACGTCGACCATGTGGGCTTGGCCCTGAGCGTCGAAATGGGTGAGGGAGCTCATGTGTGAACGTTCGGTGTGGAGGTGCATCATACGAGCCCGAGCCATGGACGAGGAATGCCGCGCTTGACTCCTTTTGCCAAGAAAAAAAGTTCTGCCGCGCCCGCTTTGCGGTCGTTGTGCGCTACTGTTTTGATAGCTTGCCAGGTATTGTTGCCGGTGCCTGCCCGCGCGCAGCTGCAGGTGCTGCCGGGGCTGGGCGACGGCGGCGAAATGACGGCCAGCGCCGAGCGCCAGCTGGGCGACCAGATTGCGCGCGAGCTTTATCGCGACACCGACTATATCGACGACGCGGTGGTCGGCGCGTACGTGCAGGAAATCTGGCAGCGCCTGATGACTGCCGCACGCGAGCGCGGCGAGCTCACGCCCGAGCTCGACGAGCGTTTTGCCTGGGTCGTTCTGCTGGGCCGCGACCGCAACATCAACGCCTTTGCGCTGCCGGGCGGCTACCTGGGGCTGAACATGGGCCTGATTGCCACCGTGGGCAGCCGCGACGAGCTGGCGACGGTGCTCGGCCATGAACTCTCGCACGTCACGCAGCGCCACATCTCGCGCATCATGAGCCGGCAGGGCAAGCAGATGCCGCTGATGCTGGCGGGGCTGATCCTCGGCATGATCGCGGCCAGCAAGAGCCGTAACGCCGATGCGGGCCAGGCCGTGATCATGGGGAGCCAGGCGCTTTTCATGCAGAACCAGCTGAGCTTCTCGCGCGACATGGAGCGCGAGGCCGACCGTGTCGGTTTTGGCGTGATGACCCAGGCGGGCTTTGCACCGCAGGGCGCGGCGACCATGTTCGAGAAGCTGCAGTACGCCGCGCGCCTCAACGACAACGGCTCGTACCCCTATCTGCGCAGCCACCCGCTCACCTCGGAGCGCATTTCGGACATGCAGGGGCGATTCCAGTTCCGCATGGACGCGGCCCCGGCCATGCCGCTGGTGATGGACCACGCGATGATTGCGGCGCGCGCGCGGGTGCTCACGCGGCCGGGTGTCGATGTGCTGCGGCTTTGGGTCGACGCCGCCTCGAGCGGCGAGTTCGCCAGGAGCAGCCCGGCCCAGCAGGCCGGCACGCTCTACGCGGCAGCGCTGTCGGCCAAGGAGCTGCGCGATTTCAGATCGGCGCGTGCACTGGCCGAGCGATTGACTGCGCGCACCGCCGAAGACGCATCCGCCGCCAAGCTGGCGCGATGGCTCAACGCCGAAATCGAACTCGCCGGCGGCGGTGCTCCCAAGGCCGCCACCCTGCTCGACGTGAAATCCAGGGAACGGCCGGAAATGCTGCTCGCAGCCGAGGCCGCCGTGGCCACCCGCCAGCCTGCGCCCATGGTGCCCGTGCTGCGCGACTGGGTGGCCACGCATCCGCGCGACGCCACTGCCTGGCGGGCGCTGGCCAATCTTTACGGCGCACAGAACGACACCTTGCGCGCCGTGCGGGCCGATGCGGAAGCGAACGTGGCCATCCTCGACTACCCCGCTGCACGCGACCGCTTCAAGGCCGCGCAGGAGCTGGTGCGCAAGCCCGGTGCGCCCATCGACCACTACGAGGCGTCGATCATCGACACCCGTGCGCGGGCGGTGGAAGCGATGGTGAAGCGGCAGGCTGAAGAGCCGCCGCTGCGCTGAGCCGGGTCGGGTGACGCGAGCGGGAGCTCTCGCTCAGCGCTTCGAAAGAAGCCCGCCCAGCGCGGCTTCGATGATCAGCCCCAGCAGCGAATAGATCAGCGAGCCGATCAGCGCCGCGACGAAGCCGCTGACCTGAAAGCCGCCCAGCAGGCCCGATGCGGCCCAGAACAGCAGCGCATTGATCACGAACAGAAACAGCCCCAGCGTGACGATGGTGACCGGCAGCGTCAGCACCACCAACACTGGCCGGACGATCATGTTGAGCAGGCCGATGACCGCGGCGGCAATCAGCGCGGAGCCGAAGCTGTTGACCTGGACGCCGCTGTAGAGATAGGCCACCGCCAGCAGCGCGACGGCGCTGAGCAGCCATTTGATGATGATTCGCATGCGCCGCAGGATACCCCAGCGGCTCCAAAACAACGAACCCCGGGCGTTGCCGCACCGGGGCTCGTCAGGGGACGTTTCGCAGCGTTGAACCGGCGGCTTATTCGGCCAGTTCGTTCGCAAGCACCAGCAGCGCACCCATGCCCATCACGGCACCGGGAAACGCCCAGCCCGACTGGCGCGGCGGCGTCTGCTCGTGCGTGACCGGCTCCAGGTCGACACCGATCTTGGGACGGCGCGCATCGACCACGTGCGTGGCCGCATGTTCGCGCTTGAGCTGCTGCGTCAGTTCGGTCAGCGGGCCCTTGGCAAGCACCGCCGTCACCTGCCCGCCATTGCGCTCCAGCATGGGCAGCAGCTGCGCCTGCACCTTGCTGAACCACTTGGCGCGCCAGTTTTCGCGCGCGCTGTGGCTCACCCACTTGCTGATGCGGTGCGTCATGCGCGGAGCGCAGGCCACCAGTACCCAATGGCGCGCCACGACGCTGCCGGCGTCCGGTGCGAGTTCTGCGAACTGCTCGGCGGCATAGCCAGCGTCGTCGACATAGAGAATGATCTTTTCCATGAGGCGCTCCTTCAAGTAGTTAGAGTGGCAGAGACTGTTCCATAGAGGAAGAGCATTTTCTCCGATGGCGGCTGCGGGCGATCAGCTCGTCGTCGCGGCTTCTTCGGCGTGCTTCGGGCGGCGCATGGCCACCAGCTTGCCGATGACCAGCACCAGCAGCGCGCCGGCAATACCGGCGGCGTACCTGACGGTGTCGCTCTGAGGCACCTTCGGCACCCAGGTCCAGGCCGCGGTGTTCGACAGCGCGGGATCGGACACCGCCATGGTGCCGGCAATCCAGCCCAGCAGCATGCCGCCGATCGTGATGATGATCGGGAAGCGGTCCATCAGCTTGATGACCAGCTGGCTGCCCCAGACGATGATCGGAATGCTCACCAGCAGGCCGAAGATCACGAGCGGCATCTGGTGGCCCTGGCCGGCACCTTGAGCGGCGCCGGCAATGGCGATCACGTTGTCCACGCTCATGACCAGGTCGGCCACGATGACGGTCTTCACGGCGGCCCACAGCTTGTCGCTGCCCTGGATGTTGCCGTGCGCATCGTCATGGTCGGGGGCCAGCAGCTTGACGCCGATCCACACCAGCAGCGCGGCGCCGACCAGCTTGAGAAACGGAATCGCCAGCAGCGTGAGCGCGAAGAAGATCAATATCACGCGTAGCACGATGGCACCGGCGGTGCCCCAGAGAATGCCCTTGGTGCGCTGCGCAGGCGGAAGCTTGCGGCAAGCCAGGGCGATGACGACGGCGTTGTCGCCACCGAGAAGAATGTCGATCATGATGATCTGACCGACCGCGACCCAGAATTCCGGGGCCATGAACTGTTCCATAGGTTCCTCTTGTCTTCGCGCGCCATTCGGCCATCCATCCTAAGAGGAATGGCGGCAGTTTGGCGCATTCGTTCGTTTCGATTCATCCCGTGCGGGCTGTTCGAAGCATGACGAAGACCGGTGGTGGAACCGGGAATTCAGGAACGCTTCGATCAAACCTGCACAGGTTCAAATCGAAGGTCTTGCTCGACAGCGCATACCGCAGGCACGCGTTGCCCGACAGGCCGGAAGTGTTGTGCTTCGTATTGACGACCTGGCGTTTTCCGCCGTTGGACGGCAGTCGGGAGCTACTCCCCTTCGTGGGGGATTAGATCATCGAGCCCCCGCCCTGGCAACCAAAAGTTTTCTGCGGGTTGGGGATGACGCGCCAAAACGCGCGCGAACAGGGCCTCCGGCGCTTCATTTTTGGTAGCGCACATAACCTTCAGCGGCTGCGGGGCATTGCCGGACTATGATCGCCGCTCGCTGTTTTTTCTCTCCCATGGCCGCCATTCACATCACAGACATCGAGGCCGCCATCAACCATTGGCGCGAGAAGAGTCCCTCGCCCGACGGCATCACGCTGGCGCCCGAATTGCGCGCGCTCGCGGAGGTTTATGCGCTCATGGTGTTCCACCATGAAGACGAGGTCGACGAGCAGGGCTTCCCTGAAAAAGCCTGGGCCGCCTGGCTCGACTGGTACCACAGCACGCCCGACACGCCGTGCATCGCCATCTGCTCCACGAGCCAGGGCGACGACCAATGCAAGGGCTGCGGCCGCAGCTTCGACGAGGTGCAGCACTGGCCCGCCATGTCGCCGGCCGAAAAGCGCGTCACGTGGCGCCGCATCACCATGGAAGACACGGCCTGGCGCTTCAACAAATACGCCGAGCGGGCGCGCGAAGCCGAGCCGCCGCAATGGCCGGACGAAGATCCCGCCGAGCCCCTCGGCCCCGACGACACGCCCTGAAAGAGGCCCACGCATGCGCCGCCTCGCCCAAGCGCCGAACCTCGCAATCGCGACCTTGTGGGTGCATGCGCTGCGCGAGGAGGGCGTCGAGGCAACCGTTCAGCGTGAATTTCTCGGCGCGGTGATGGGCCAACTGCCGCCCGACCAGTGCCTGCCGGAAATCTGGATCGACGACGAAACCCAGTTCGAGCGCGCGCAGCAGGTGCTGCATGCGGCGCAGCACCGGCCGCAGCGCAACTGGCAGTGCGCCTGCGGCGAGCGGATCGAAGGCGGCTTCGAGCAGTGCTGGCACTGCGGCGCAATGATGCCGGCGGCCTAGCGCCTGTTGAATGCTTACTTCCAGCGCAGCAGTTCGACGTCGATGCTGTGGGTGCCGTCGCCCAGCGTCAGCGTGTTTTCCTGGATGGTCGCCTGCAGCTGCATGCTGCGTTGCGCCAGCGCGGCCAACGCTTGCGAGGCCTCCGTCGGCACGCGATAGACAGACAGGTTCTGCGGCCGCGTGAGTTTGTTCTCGATGCCGCGCCACCAGATCTCGGCGGCATGGTTGAAGCAGTAGACGATCACTTCGTCCGACTTGCCGCAGGCCTTGATGATGGGCTTGTCCTCGGGCTGGCCGACCTCGACCCACAGCTTGGTCTCGCCCGTGAAATCGCGCAGCCACACATCGGGCTCGTCCACGTTCGACAGACCCGCGCCGAAGGCCAGCGTGCCGTCGCCCTGGCACACGTCCTGCAGCTTGTAGGCATTGAGCGCGAGCGCGACGAGCCGGATCATCATCCGTTCGTCGGTCTCGCTCGGGTGGCGCGCCAGGGTCAGCGCATGGTCGGCGTAGTAGCCGTGGTCGATGTCGGCCACCGCGAGGGCGGCCTTGAAGATGGTGGATTTGAGGGCCATGGGTGCGCGAGTGTATGCGCCCCCACGGGCGCCGTCAGAACGCCACCGAGGCCTGCAGGTACAGCGTGCGCGGCTGGCCCACGTACTTGCCGCCGTTGTTGTCGACCGAGCGGTTGTAGTAGCGGCGGTCGAACAGGTTCTTGACGCCCACGGCCAGCTTCAGGTTGCTCATCGAGGGGCCGAAGTCGTAGCCCGCGCGCAGGTTCATGGTGGCGTAGCCCGGAATGTTGCCGAGCCGGCCGGTCGAATCTTCGAGCGTGATGTAGTTCGCGCCGTCGTCGGGCGAGCCCGGTGAACGCTGCTTCGATTGCGCGTACACGTCGGCGTTGAAGGTCCACGGCCCGCGCTCGTAGCGTGCGCCGAGCGTTGCCACCTGGCGCGAGTAGAACGGCAGGTCGCGGCCCGCAAAGGCGCCCGCCTTGGAGGTGGCCTGCGTGTACGTGTAGGTGGCCGACAGCGACAGGCCCTTGAGCGAATCGCTCAGGCTGCCCATGTCGTAGCGCAGCGCCGACTCCAGGCCGCGGTGCCGAGTGGCGCCCAGGTCGGTCCACTGCCCGACGTCGCCGGTGATGGAGCGGGCCAGCTGCAGTTCCTTGTCGAAATTGATGTTGAACAGCGTCAGCTCGCCGCTCCAGGTCTCGCCCTTGTAGTGCGTGCCGATTTCGTAGGTCTTCGCCTTCTCGGGATGCAGGCCGGTGGTGGACTGCGCAAGCTGGGCGTACTGCTGCGGGCCGAACGACACGCCGGCGTTCGCAAATACCGACCAGCGCTCGCTCATGCGGTAGAGCACCGACAGCGTCGGCAGCACTTCGTTCGAATCGATCTTCGGATAGATCGCGCCCGTCACCCGGTTGTTTGCCACGGTGAAGACATCGTTGTGCGAGCGGATCGACTCGTAGCGCACGCCGGGCGTGATCGTCCAGTTGCCGAAGTCGATGCGGTCGTCGATGTAGAAGGCATGCGCGGTCGTGCCGCCCTTGCTGGTCTGGTACGCCGGCTGCGCGCGCGTGTAGGCGTTGTAGCCGGGCGTGGGCGTGTAGTAGCTGCTGCGCGTTGCCACCTCGGAGGCTTCTTCCTTGAGGTAGCGCAGGCCCACGCTCACTTCCTGCACCACGCTGCCCGAATCGATCAGCCGCGAGTAGCGGGGTTCGATGGCAAAGGTCTTGTAGTCGCGCGGAGCCGTGGTGAGCCGGCGCCGGCCGGTGTTGGCGCCGGTGCCTTCCTGCTCGAGGTAGCTGCTGCGGTACGAGTCCGTGTAGTAGGTCAGCATCTCGAACTTGTTCACGCCGTCGTTGTGCGTGTACTTGATCGAGCCGTCGGTGCGGCGTCCGGAAAATTCGTCGAAAGGGCGGTCCGACTGGAACGGGTTGGCCGCAAACTGCGCCGTCGTCAGGCCGCCGGGCATGCGGCCCTTGCCTTCGAAATGATGCAGCGACACGGCAATGTCGTCGGTCTTCGAGATGCGATACGCGCCCTTCAGCATCAGGTCGTTGATGCTGGTGTGGTCGTTGCTCTGCCGAAAGCCGTCGCCGTGCGTGCCCGAATACAGCAGCGCAAGACCCAGGCCGTTCTCGTTGGTGCCGCCCACGAACAGCGTGGGCGTGGTCTTGAGGCCGCCGCCGTGGCTGGCGCTTTCAACGCCCACGCCTACTTCGCCCGCGAACTGCTTCGGAATCGCCCGCGTCACGAAGTTGATGATGCCGCCCACGTTCTGGGGGCCGTAGCGCACCGAGCCCGCGCCGCGCACCACGTCGACCGCCTCCAGGCTGCCAAGGGAAAGGGGTGCCAGCGACAGCTGCGGCTGGCCATAGGGCGCATAGGCCAGCGGCACGCCGTCCAGCAGGATGGTCGAGCGCGGCGACAGCCGCGAGGTGAGCCCGCGCACGCCCACGTTGAGCGAGATGTCGCTGCCGCCCGTGCCGTTGCTCTCCTGCACCTGCACGCCGGGCACCTGGCGCAGCACGTCGCGCACGCTGCTCGATCCGCTTTCCTGGATCTGCTTGCGCTCGATGATGCTGCGCGCGCCCGGATGCTCGAGCACCTTGGTCTCGTTGGGCGAGCCCAGCCAGTCGCCGGTGACGGTCACCGCCTCCAGCGATTTAGCGCCCGATGCGGCATCGGCAGGCTCCGCGTCGGCCGCAAAACTCTGGAAGCTGATGGGAAACAGCGCCATGACCAGCGCGGCGCACTTTTTCTGCTTGAACAAGGTTTCTCCTCGGATATCAATAATCGAAAGCTGCTGCGGCGCTCCGCTCAAGACGTGGTGCGGGTGCTGCCGGAAAGTGCCCGGTCGCGGGCTGCCGCCGCGGCCACCGCGCGGCGCCGCCACCAGAGCCAGACGCCGCTCACGCCCAGGCCGCAAAGGGCAAGGCCGAGCAGCACCGTGACCGCCTGGTGCACCAGCCCGCCCAGCTCGCCGGTGTGCAGCGGGTAAATCACCACCACCGCGCCGTTGCCCACGTCCAGGTCCTGCCAGCGGCGCACCGCCAGCACCTCGCCCGTCAGCGGATGCAGCCAGGCCGAACCGATGCCGTTCGGATGCGGGTCGTCGGGCAGCCGGAAGCGCACGCGCAGCGGCCGGTCGGGCTTGGCCGGCACCTGCACGTAGCCGATCGGCTGGCCCGGAAACACCTGCTGGGCGCGTGCGACGAGCTCGTCGAGCGAAAGCCGGGGGCCTGACGCGGGGCCCTTGGGCACCACGGGCGGCTTGACCTGCTGCTGCCCGACCGCGGCTGAAATGAAGTTGCCGAGCGGACGCCAGGCCATGTAGGCGCCCGTGAAGATCGACACCGCAATCAGCAGCCCGAGCACCGCGCCGCCGGTGCGATGCAAATCGAACAAGCCGCGCAGCAGCCCGCGGTTCAGCACGATGCGCAGCGAAGGCGGCCAGCGCGTGGGCCACCAGAGCACCACGCCCGTGACCAGCAGGAAGAGGTAGGCCAGTGCCACGAAGGCCAGGATGCCCTTGCCCGTGTCTTCCAGCAGCAGGCTGCTGTGAAGTTCGAACAGCAGGTTGTAGGCGCCTTCGTGAGACCCGCGCCGGCCTTGCTCAGCCCCGGTTGTCGGGTCAAGGTAGAGCGTGCCTTCCCACGGCCCGCGCACGTACACCCAGAGCGTTTCGCCGGGCTTGCGCGGTGGCCGCAGCGTGAAGTTGGTGGTGGGACCGAACTCGGCCAGGATGCGCTGGCGCAGCGGCTCGAGCGGCAGCGCGGCGGGGGCCGTTGCTGTTCCCGCATCGGCCGCGCTTCGCGCGACGAAAAAGGCGGGATGCGCGTAGCGATCGATCGGCAAGGCCACCACCAGCACGGCGCCAAGCAGCGCCGTGAGGGCGAGTACCGGTCCGAGCGAAAGGCCGATCCAGCGGTGAATCTTGAGCCAGAGGCGTCTCAGGGGGGCGCGCATGAACAACGGGGACTTCGAGGCGTCCCGTCACGGTTGTTGGCTGGCGCGCCGGTCACGGCGCGTTGGCTGGAAATCTCGGCAAACGAAAGGCGAAAGCGCCAAGCGAACAGCCGCCCTCGGGCGGCTGGTGCATCGGTGCGGGAAGCCTCAGATTCTACTGGCGAGCTCCGCGGCCTTGCCCACGTAGCTCGCGGGCGTCATGGCCAGGAGCCGCTCTTTTTCGGATTCCGGAATCTCGAGCGAGCGGATCAGGCCGTGCAGCGCCTCGGCGGTGACCGTCTTGCCGCGCGTCACTTCCTTCAGCTGCTCGTAGGCGCCCTGCACGCCGTAGCGGCGCATCACCGTCTGGATGGGCTCGGCCAGCACTTCCCAGGAGGCGTCGAGGTCTTCGGCCAGCGCTTCTTCGTTGAGCTCCAGCTTGCCGAGCCCGGTGGCCAGGCTCGCATACGCCAGCGTGGCGTAGCCGAAGGCCACGCCGATGTTGCGCAGCACCGTGCTGTCGGTCAGGTCGCGCTGCCAGCGGCTGATCGGCAGCTTCTCGCTCAGGTGGCGCAGCACCGCATTGGCCAGGCCCAGGTTGCCCTCGGCGTTTTCAAAGTCGATCGGGTTGACCTTGTGCGGCATCGTCGAAGAGCCGATTTCGCCTTTCTTGAGCCGCTGCTTGAAGTAGCCCAGGCTCACATAGCCCCAGATGTCGCGCGAGAAGTCGATCAAGATGGTGTTGGCGCGCGCCACGGCGTCGAACAGCTCGGCCATGTAGTCGTGCGGCTCGATCTGGATGCTGTACGGCTGGAAGCTCAGACCCAGGCCCAGCGGCGCTGGCGTTTCGATCACCTTGCGGCTGAATGCCTCCCAGTCGAAGTCTGGCCAGGCCGCAAGGTGGGCGTTGTAGTTGCCCACCGCGCCGTTCATCTTGCCAAGCAGCTGCACCGCCGCAATCTGCGCGCGGGCCTTCGACAGGCGCACCGCCACGTTCGCGATTTCCTTGCCGACGGTGGTGGGGCTCGCGGTCTGGCCGTGCGTGCGCGACAGCATCGACACGCCGGCAAACTGGTGCGCCATTTCGCGCAGCTTGGCAATCAGACCGTCGATGGCCGGCAGCACCACTTTCTCGCGGGCGGCCTGGATCTGCAGCGCATGGCTGGTGTTGTTGATGTCTTCGCTGGTGCAGGCAAAGTGCACGAATTCGGCGGCGGCCAGCAGTTCCGGCCGGGCTTCGAACTTGGACTTGATCCAGTACTCGACCGCCTTCACGTCGTGGTTGGTGGTCTTTTCGATTTCCTTGATGGCCAGCGCGTCGGCCTCCGAGAAATGGGCGACCAGGCCCAGCAGGTACTTGCGGGCGCCGCCCGTGAGTGGCTTGAATTCAGCGAAGCCGCAGTCGGACAGCGCAATGAACCACGCCACCTCGACCTGCACGCGCCGGTGCATGTAGCCCTGTTCGCTCATCAGCGGGCGCAATGCCGCGAGTTTGGCCGCATAGCGGCCGTCCAGTGGGGAGAGGGCGGAAACGGTGGAGAAGCTCATGCCCGAATTTTAGGCGGCCCGCGCCGAGGCCCGTTTGCGACAGTTCGAAGCTGCCTTTTTCAGCGTTCCCCTAAAATAGCCACGAACAATCGTTATCAAAGCAAAGGGAGAGAGCCTTCATGAAACTGATCGGATCGGCCGCCAGCCCTTATGTGCGCAAGGTGCGCGTGGTGCTGGCCGAGAAACGGCTCGACTACCAGTTCGTGATCGAAGATGTCTGGTCCGCCGACACCACCATCGCCCACTCCAACCCGCTCGGGAAGGTGCCTTGCCTCATCATGGAAGGCGGCGAGGCGATGTTCGACTCGCGCGTGATCGTCGAATACCTGGACACGCTGTCCCCCGTGGGCAAGCTCATTCCGCAGCAGGGCCGCGAGCGTGCCGAGGTCAAGACCTGGGAAGCGCTGGCCGATGGCGTCATGGACGCCGGCGTGCTCTGGCGCCTGGAAGCCACCTGGAGCGGCCGCGGCGACGGCGAGCGCAGCGCCACCTGGATCGAGCGCCAGCGCGCCAAGGTCGAGGGCGGCATTGCCGCCATGGCCAAGGGCCTGGGCGACAAACCTTTCTGCAGCGGCATTCACCTGAGCCTGTCGGACATCGCGGTCGGCTGCGCGCTGGGCTGGGTGGGGTTTCGCTTTCCCGAGATCGACTGGCGCGGCGAGCACCCGAACCTCGGAAAGTTGTACGACAAGCTGATGCTGCGGCCCAGCTTCATCGACACGCAACCATGAATTGAAAAAGGCGCCCCGGGCGCCTTTTTCAATTCCGGGGCACCGTTGTGCGGCGCCCCCTTTCGTGGAATACAAAAATGCTGCGAGGCGCCCCGACGCGAAGGAGGGAGGGAGGGAGGAGGAGAAGAATCACCTCGGGATTTCGACCAGACGAGAAACGCCTGGAAGACCTCGCAACATGAAAACCGGAGGACATTTGCTGTCCACGTCTTTTATGAGGACAGTGTGCCAGCGCGGTTCCCGGTTCAGTGGTAAACGTTTGTGACGATCAGTTCACGCGTACTACAAGACTCCGATGCGAGAAGGAGCAGGTCGGGGGCTCTCGGTCAATTGGCGGCGAGCTGGCTCTCCACCACCTTCACGAAGGCGGCCTCGTCCGGTGCAGTCATGCTCGACCACGCCTGAACCACCTTGCCGTCGCGCCCGATCAGGTATTTGTAGAAGTTCCACTTCGGCGTGGTGCCGGAGGCCAGCGCCAGTTGCTTGAACAGCGGGTTGGCATTCGGACCGCGCACCGAGGATTTCGCAAACATCGGAAACTTCACGCCGAAGGTGCTTTCACAAAAATCGGCAATTTCCTTGTTGGAGCCCGACTCCTGGGAGAAATCGTTCGACGGAAAGCCCAGCACTACCAGCCCGCGCGATCGATATTTGCTGTCCAGCGCCTCTAACCCCTTGTATTGCGGGGTAAAGCCGCAGAAGCTCGCGGTGTTGACCACCAGCACCACTTTGCCGGAGTACTGGCACAAAGATTGGGGTTTTTCGTCCTGCAGCCTCGGGAAGGTGTGTTGCAGAGTGGCCGGGCAGGCCGCGTCGGCGGGTGCGGTGGCCGGAGCCGTAGATGGCCCGGCAGAGGGGGCCTGGGCACCCGCCGTACCAGCGGCAAGCAGGCAAGCCGCGAGCGCGGCGGCCTGTGCAAGGCGCATCGGCACGGGCGATCGGGTGGGGGTTGGCATAGGGGCTCCTGGTACAAAAATGGGGGTATGTATCCGTGCCGTCAGGGGGCGCATGGCCGCATCATCGCGTGTCTGTCACGAGCGCGCCAAGCAGGCCGACTAAAATCGGCGGCCTTAGAAAGATTTTGATGCTTTATCCGGAACTCTTCAGACAACTCGAATCTGTCCGCTGGGACATGGACAAGGACATTCCCTGGCAGTCGTTCGATGCTTCGCTGCTGTCCGAAGAACAGGCGCAAACCATCAAGATGAACGCCATTACCGAGTGGGCGGCGCTGCCGGCCACCGAAATGTTCTTGCGCGACAACCGCCACGATAGCGATTTTTCCGCTTTCATGTCGATCTGGTTCTTCGAGGAGCAGAAGCACTCGCTGGTGCTCATGGAGTACCTCAAGCGCTTCAGCCCCCAGCATGCGCCCACCGAGCAGGAGCTGCACGAAGTGCGCTTCGACTTCGACCCGGCGCCCCCGCTCGAGACCCTCATGCTGCATTTCTGCGGCGAGATCCGCCTCAACCACTGGTACCGCCGCGCGGCCCAGTGGCACACCGAGCCGGTCATCAAGCACATCTACACCACGCTGAGCCAGGACGAAGCCCGCCACGGCGGCGCCTACCTGCGCTACATGAAGCGCGCGCTCGAAAAGTTCGGCGACGAAGCCCGCGCCGCCTTCACCAAGGTTGGCGTGCTGATGGCCAGCGCGCGCCGCACCGCGCAGGCGCTGCACCCCACCAACCTGCACGTCAACAAGGCGCTGTTCCCCAACGACACCATCCAGAGCCGCATGCCCGACCCGGATTGGCTCGAGCACTGGCTGGACAAGCAGATCAAGTTCGATGCCGTCTGGGAGGGCAAGGTCGGCGAGCGCATCCTGCACAACCTGAGCCTGCTCATGAACCGCAGCTTCAAGACCGTGCAGGAGCTCAACCGCTACCGCAAGGAAGTCTCCGCCAACCTCGGGCCGAAGGCCGAGTACCAGGGCGCTTGAAGGAATAAAGGGGCGCGTCCCGCGAAATGGCCTGTCACAAACCAGGCCGCTCGCCCGTCTTGTGACCATGGACGACGCCACCCTTACCTTCGACAGCCACCGCCGCCGCCTTCAGGGCATTGCCTACCGCATGCTCGGCACCGTCGCCGAGGCCGAAGAGGTGGTGCAAGACGCCTGGCTGCGCTGGCACGAGGCCGACAAGACCGGTTTCGACAGCGCCGAGGCCTGGCTGGTCACCGTCGTCACACGGCTTTCCATCGACCGGCTGCGCGCCGCCAAGGTCCAGCGCGAGCATTACATCGGCGCCTGGATGCCCGAGCCCACGCTCACCGATGCCCCCGCCACGCCGGAGCAGCTGCTCGAGCGCGCCGACAACGTGTCGGTGGCTTTCCTTGCCGTGCTGGAGCGCCTGGCGCCCGAGGCGCGCGCCGCCTTCCTGCTGCGCGAAGTGTTCGACGCCGACTACGAAGAAGTTGCCCGCACCCTCGGCAAGAGCGAGGCCGCCTGCCGCCAGCTGGTGCACCGCGCCAAGGCGCAGGTGCAGGAGGCGCGCCCGCGATTCCAGGTTTCGCGTGAAACCCACCAGCGCCTGCTTCAGGCCTTTGCCGATGCGGCCGCGCGCGGCAGCCTGCAGGACCTGAAGGCGCTGATGGCGGAAGACGTTGAGCTCATCGGCGACGGCGGCGGCAAGGTGCAGACCTTCAGCAAGGTCCTGCGCGGCAGCCAGCGGCTGGCGCAGCTTTACTTTGCGCTCTGGCGCCGCATGGGCCCCGCGGTGCGCATGGAACTGGTGGACATCAACGGCGAGCCCGGGCTGCTGCGGTTTCTCGACGGCCAGCTCGAATCGGCGCAAACCTTCGAGATCGAGGGCGAGCGCATCGTGCGCATCCGCGCCCAGCGCAATCCCGACAAGCTGGCGCGCATCGCTCGGCTTTTTTCTTCGCAGTAGTTCGCGCGGCGTGTCACAGGGCTGGGTGCCGGCCCGTCTTCAGTGGGTAGGAAGCAGATCTTTCAAACCCAAACCACTGGAGCATTTTCATGAACACGACCCCGCGCCTGAACTGGTTCAAGACCATCCCCAAGACCTTCGAAGCCATCCTGGCGGTCAGTGCCAGCATCGATTCGAGCACCGTCGGCAAGACGGTGCTCGATCTGGTGTTCGCGCGCGTCTCGCAGATCAATGGCTGCGCCTACTGCCTCGACATGCACGTGCGCGACCTGCGCAAGCAGGGCGAGGGATGGCAGCGCATCAACAGCCTGGCGACTTGGCGTGAAGTGAGCTTTTTCAACGATCGCGAACGCGCGGCGCTGGCGTGGGCCGAATCGCTCACGCGGCTGGCCGATCATCACGACGAGCGCGAAGCCGAGTTCGCAGCCTTGAAGGCGCAGTTCAGCGATGTCGAGATTGCCGAGCTCACCGTGGCTGTCGCGCAGATCAACACCTGGAACCGCATCAACGTGGGCATGCGCGTGCCTGTCGCTGCCAAGGCGCTGGACTGAGCGTCTCTCTTTCAGCGGCGCTCGACGACCATCGGCGCAATGCGCAGGCTGTCGCGCAACTGCGTGACAGCCTCGCCGGCTTCATTGCGCGACGCAAAGGGTCCTGCCTGCAGCCGATGCGTGCCGGCCTCGCTGAAAACGCGCAGTTGCGGGGCCAGTGAAGGCAGGCCGCGCGCCGCCTGGCTGCGCAGGCTTTCCGCGCCATCGCGCTCGCGGAAGGCGCCGAGCTGCACCCAGAAGCCCGCCACCGCGGCGGATGATGGTGCGGCGGCCGGCGCGGCCGGTGCCGGTGCCGTCGGCGCAGACAGGGGTGCTATGGGCGCAAGGTCGGTGACCACCATGGGCTGGCGCGGCGGCGGCGCGGCATCGGCCTCGAGCGTTGTCGGTGCCGCTTGCGCGATAGTTTCTGTCTGCGGCATCGGGGCCATTGGTACCACCGGCGTTTGCGGCACGACCGGCATCGTCGAGGCCTC
Organism: Variovorax sp. S12S4; assembly: GCF_023195515.1. NCBI lineage: Bacteria > Pseudomonadati > Pseudomonadota > Betaproteobacteria > Burkholderiales > Comamonadaceae > Variovorax > Variovorax sp. S12S4. The sequence goes on along the minus strand of NZ_JALPKR020000002.1, from coordinate 1,560,792 downwards.
CGGCGCATTCATCGCCACCGGCGCCACCCAGGCCGAAGGCACGGCCACCGATGCAGCCGCCGCGCGCCGCGATGGTGGTGCTGACGCAGGGGCCGCGGCATACGCGGTTCCCGAGTCCCGCCGCCAGGCGCCGGTGCGGATGTCCTCGTTCGTGATGCGCTCGATCTCCACCGGCGCCACGCCGCGCAGCAGGTCGAGCTTGAGCGCCGCCGTGTAGCTCAGGTCGATGATCCGGCCGTCGACGAAAGGGCCGCGGTCGTTCACCCGCACAATCACCTCGCGCCCGTTCGCCGGGTTGCGCACCCGCACGTAGCTCGGCAGCGGCAGGGTCTTGTGCGCGGCCGTCATGGCGTACATGTCGTAGGGCTCGCCGCTGGCGGTCGACGCGCTGTGGAACTTGCGGCCGTACCACGAGGCGATGCCCGATTCGCGGAACGGCCGGTCGTCGGTGATCGGCTGGTACGCCCGGCCCAGCACCGTATAGGGCTTGCTGGTGCCGCCGCTGCTGCGGATGGCTTCGATGCGGGGCTCGGCATCGGGCACCCGGTCGAGGTCCGACGGAATGTTCGTGCCCGGGCCGTCGCGGCCGCTCAGCGCGCCGCCGCCGCTGCGGGTGCCGCTCGCGCAACCCGCAAGAAGAACAGCGACGGCCACCGCGCACGCAGCCAGCGCGGTGGGGGCGGGAGAAACAGCTCGCTCAGCCAAATACAGCCTTCCACAAGGCCAGCATGGCATCGCGCTCGGCGGCCAGTGCAGGCGGGGTGACCTGGGTCGGTTCTTCATTGAGGCGTGCGCGATGCTGCACACGGCGCAGTTCGCGGTACGCCGCCGCGGCATTGCGGCCGACGCCGGCGGGCAGCAAGCCGGCTTCTTCGGCGCGCACCAGCAGCGCGATGTTGCCGACATTGGGAATCAGCTCCGGGTGCTCGCCCGAGGCCGACAGCACCAGAAACTGCACCGCAAACTCGGCGTCCACCATGCCTCCCGGGCTGTGCTTCACGTCGAAGCGGTCGGCCTTCACCGGCCGTGCGCCGCGCACCTTGTCGCGCATGGCAATGATCTCGGCCTTCAGCGCCTCGCGATTGCGCGGCGACACGATCACGGCCTGGCGCACGTCGTCGAAGCGCGCGCCCAGTTCGGCGCTGCCCAGCACAAAACGCGCGCGGGTCATGGCTTGGTGCTCCCAGGTCCATGCCGTGTTGCTGCCGCGGCCAAGCTGGTACTTTTCGTAGGCTTCGAAGCTGGTGGTCAGCAGGCCCGAATTGCCGTTCGGCCGAAGCGCGGTGTCGATCTCGAACAGGTCGCCCTCGCGCGTCTTTACCGTGAGCCAGTTGATGAGCTTGCGCACATAGGCCGCGTACACCTCGCCGGCGCGCTCGTCGTCATCGTCGTAGACGAAAACGATGTCCAGGTCGCTGCCGTAGCCCAGCTCTTTGCCGCCCAGCTTGCCGTAGCCGATGATGGCGAACTGCGGCGCTTCGCGATGGCGGTTGCGCACGTGCGGCCAGCACCAGCGGGCGGTCACGCGCAGCGTGGTGTCGGCCAGCGCGCTCAGGTCGTCGGCCACCTGCTCCACGGTAATGCGGCCGTCCACGTCGCGTGCCAGCGTGCGGAACACCTCGGCATGGTGGGCGTGGCGCAGCAGATTCAGCAGGCGCTCTTCGTCCGCTTCGCCGGTGCGGCTGAGCGAGGCGTGGCGTGCTTCCAGTTCGCGTTCGAACTCGGCCGCCACGAAGCGGCCCGACAGCATTTCGTCGCTCGCGAGCTCGTCGATGACGCCCGGGTGCTGCATCAGGTAGCGCGCCGGCCACTTCGCGGCGCCCAGCAGCCGCAGCAGCCGTTCTTGTACCGCAGGCCGCTCGACCAGCAGCGCCAGGTAGCTCTCGCGCCGAAGCAGCGGCTCGATCCAGTCGGCCCAGCGCAATGCGGCGTCCGCATGGCGCGGCGTCTGCCCCGGGCCGTCGCCGTCGGGCTCTTTCAGCCACTGTCCGGTGCGCTGCACCAGCTGGCGCAGCCGGGCCCGCGTTTCTTCACGCAGGGCGAGCACGCGGGGCTGTTCGCACCAGTTGCGAATGCGCTCGGCAAACACCGGCGGCAGGTCGTCGAGCAGATCGGCCAGGTCGGCGGGCGCGGCGGCCTTCTTGCCGCTGCACTTGCCGTTGCAGGGCTTCTCGCCGCCGAGCAGCTTGTCGAACTCCTGCGCCACCAGTTCGCGGTGCGTATCGAGCTGCTCGAGAAAGGGGCAGCAGTTGGCATAGCCCATGGTCTGGGCAATCCAGCGCAGGTCGTCGTCGCCCACCGGCAGCATGTGGGTCTGCTGGTCGTCCAGGTACTGGATGCGGTGCTCCACGCGGCGCAAAAACTCGTAGGCCGAGGCCAGCGCATCGGCGGTTTCCTGCGGCATCAGGCCGGCGCGCGCCAGGCGCTGCAGCGCGTCGAGCGTGGGCCGGGTGCGCAGCTCGGGGAACTGGCCGCCACGCACCACCTGCAGCAGTTGCACGGTGAATTCGATCTCGCGGATGCCCCCGCGCGACAGCTTGACGTCGTTCGCGCGCTCGGGCCGGCCCGCGCTGCGGCGCGCTGACTGCTCGCGAATCTGCCGGTGCAGCGTGCGCAGCGAATCGAACACGCTGTAGTCCAGATAGCGGCGGAACACGAAGGGCAGCACCGTGGCGCGCAGGCCTTGCGCATGGCCTTCGGACACGATGTCGCGCGGCGCCACCACCCGGCTCTTCATCCAGGCAAAGCGCTCCCACTCGCGGCCCTGCACCTGGAAATATTCCTCCAGCGCGTCGAGCGAGACCACGCTTGGCCCCGAATTGCCGTTGGGCCGTAGCGCCAGGTCGACGCGAAACACGAAGCCGTGCTCGGTGGTGTCGCCCACCAGCGCATAGATGCGCTTCACCGCGCGCGAAAAATACTCCTGGTTCGACAACCGGCCGCGGCCGTCGGCATCGCCGCGGGTTTCGCCGTCCAGGTCGTACAGGTAGATCAGGTCGATGTCGCTCGACACGTTGAGCTCGCGCGCGCCGAGCTTGCCCATGCCCACCACCCAGAGCTGCGCGCGCTGGCCTTCGGGGCCGAGCGGCGCGCCATGCAGCGCGTCGAGCTCCTGGCAGGCGTCGCGGCACGCGATGTCGAGCGCGAATTCGGCGAGCTCGGTCACGGCGGTGGTTACCACGGCGAGCGGTGCCTGGGCATCGCAATCGAGCGTTACAAGCCGTTCCATCACGAGCTGCCGCACAATGCGCAGCGCATCGCCGACGCTGTCGCCGCGCCCGCGCAATGCCTCGTAGGCCCTGGATATCGACTCGCGCAGCGGCGCGCCGGGAGGAAGCAATGCAAGTTCGGCCGCATACCTGCGGCGCAGGCGCTGCACGAAGCGCGAATAGGAAGAAAACGCGAGCTCGATCGCGATAGGTGGCGTGGGCGTGGTTGGCAACTGGTTCACACTGATATTGGTTTCCGTGGAACCCCTCTGATGGCTGGCGGTCATAATTCCCGACACAGCGCGATCCTCAATGAACGACACGGCGTCTCCCCCTTCACGTCTGCTCAAGATCACCGCTGCGACGGCGCGCTGGCTGCTGGGTTTACTGATCGCTGCATGGCTTCTGCTTGCACTGTCAGTGGTTGTCCTACACGCGTGGATTGTGCCGCGAATCGGCGATTACCGTGGTGCCCTGGAGGCACAAGCCAGCAAGGCCATCGGGGTACCTGTGCGCATCGGGTCGATCACCGCCCGTTCGGATAGTCTGTTTCCTGCCTTCGAGCTGCGCGACGTGGTGCTGCATGATGCCAGCCAACGCGAAGCCCTGCGCCTTGTGCGGGTGGTGGCGAGCGTGTCGCCGCGCTCCTTGTGGCGCCTCAATTTCGAGCAGCTCTACATCGAGGGGCCGCAGGTCGACGTGCGCCGCGACGTGCTGGGCAAGCTGCACGTGGCCGGCCTGCACATGTCCAACGACACCACCGGAGAGACCCGCGCCGCCGACTGGTTTTTCGCCCAGCGCGAACTGGTGGTCGAAGGCGGCACCGTCCGCTGGACCGACGAGCAGCGCCAGGCCGAGCCCCTGTTGTTGACCGATGTGCGCTTTGTGGCCCGCAACGGCGGCCGCCGCCATGGGCTGCGGCTCGACGCCACCCCGCCGGCCGGCTGGGGCGAGCGCTTCACCCTGCGCGGCCAGTTCCGCCAGCCCCTGCTGTCGGTGCGCTCGGGCCGCTGGCAGACGTGGGACGGCCAGCTTTACGCCGACCTGCCCTACATGGACGTGACCCGCCTCGGCCGCTACGTCTCCATCGACGCGCGCATCCGCGAAGGCAGCGGCGCGCTGCGCGTCTGGGCCGACGTGAAAGACGGGCAGATCGTGGGCGGCGCCGCCGACCTGGGGCTCAACCGCGTTGACGCCTCGCTGGGACGGGGATTGCAGCCGCTGGTGCTGCGCTCGGTCACCGGCCGGCTTGCCGGCCAGCTCAACGAGGAGAATTTCGAGTTCTCGACCGCCGCGCTGCAGTTCGACACCGCCGACGGCATGCGCTGGCCCGGCGGCAACCTGTGGATGCAGCACTCGCCCGCGCGCGGCCGCACGCCGGAGCACGGCGCCTTGCGCGCCGACCGGCTCGACCTGGCGGCGCTGGCCCTCATTGCCGACCGCCTGCCGCTGGGCGAGGCCACGCACCGTGTGCTCGATGCCTATGCGCCGCGTGGGCTGGTCGAGCGCATCGACCTGAACTGGCAGGGTTCTTTGGGTGCGCCCGAGCGCTATCAGGCCAAGGGGCGCGTCAGCGGCCTGCGGGTCGCGTCGCAACCCGCCCCGCCCGTGGTTGCCGCAGCTCCCAAAGCCGGCGCCCCGGCCACCACTCCCCACGCGCACGCCGGTTCGCCCGGCCTGAGCGGCGCCACCATCGATTTCGACGCCACCCACAACGGCGGCACCGCCGCGCTGTCCATGGCGCAGGGCACGCTCGAGTTTCCGGGCGTGTTCGAGGAGCCAGTCATTCCCATCGACCGGCTGGCGGCCCAGCTCCAGTGGAAGCTCGACAAGGGCCATGCGCAGTTGCAGGTGTCCAAGCTGCGCTTCGCCAACGCCGATGCCGAGGGCGAGGCCGAAGCCAGCTGGCGCACCAGCGATCCCGCCATTTCCGCCGGCCAGTCGCTCTACCCCGGTGTGCTCGACCTGCAGGGCAAGCTGACCCGCGCCGACGGCACGCGCGTGTTCCGCTACCTGCCGCTCGACATTCCCCAGCACACGCGCGACTACGTGCGCCAGGCAGTCACCAAGGGCACGGCCAGCAGCGTCGACTTCCGCGTGCGCGGCGACCTGCACGACATGCCCTTCATGGACCCGAAGCAGGGCGAGTTCCGCATCGTGGCCAAGGTGGCCGATGTCAACTACGCCTACGTGCCCCCGGCCTCCGCCACCGCGGCGTCCACCGCCTCCAGAGCCGCCGCCTCGGCACGGCCCGGTACGCCCGCGGCGGTCTGGCCCGCCCTGACCGGCGTCTCGGGCGAGCTGGTGTTCGAGCGCGCGGGCATGCTGGTGCGCAACGCGCGCGGCCGGCTGGCTGGAGCGACCGGCATCGAGGTCACCAAGGCCGAGGCGCAGATTGCCGACATGTCGCACCACGCCTCGTTGCTGCGCGTCGACGCCCAGGCCAAGGGGCCGCTCGGCGAACTGCTGCGCGTGGGCGCTCCGCTGGCCGGCGAAACCGGCGAGGTGCTGTCGCGTGCGCGCGCCACCGGCACGGCCGACTACCGGCTGCACCTCGAGCTGCCGCTCGAGGACATGGACGCGGCCAAGGTCCAGGCCAGCATTGCGCTGTCGGACAACGAGCTGCAGCTGGCGCCCGAGGCGCCGTCGTTCACGCACGCAAAGGGCGTGGTCGGCTTTACCGAAACCAACTTTTCGCTGGCCGGCCTCAACGCCAGGCTGCTGGGCGGCGACGTCCGCATCGAGGGCCGCGGCCGCTTTGCCGGCGCCAACCGCGAAGTAACACTCAAAGCGCAGGGCACCGCAACCGCCGAAGGCCTTCGCAGTGCGCGCGAGGCCGAGTGGCTGACCCGCATCGCGGCCAAGGCTACGGGCAGCACGCCTTACGCGGTCACTTTCTCGATGCGAGACGGCGCGCCGGAGTTCCTGCTCACCAGCACCTTGCAGGGCCTGGCCCTGCAATTGCCCGTCCCACTCGTGAAGACGGCGGACGAGCAGATGCCGCTGCGCATCGAAAAGAAAGTGCTTCAGCGCGAAACCCGTGCGGGCGCCGCCGTTGCGGTGCAAGACCAGCTTTCGTTGGAGCTCGGCCGCATCGGCAGCGCCCAATATGTGCGCGACATCTCGGGCGCCGAGGCGCGGGTGCTGCGCGGAAGCATCGGCATTGGCCTGGCGCCTGGCGAAACGGCCAGCGTGCCCGACAGGGGCGTGCTCGCCAACGTGAACGTCGCCAAGCTCGATATGCCTGCGTGGAAAGCCCTGGTCGGCGACACCGCAACCAATGCGGCTGAAGCGGGTGGCGCCGAGCGGCCCGAAGACGCGGCCATGGGCTACCTTCCCACGCGCATTGCCGTGCGCGCGCAGGAGCTCGGCATTGCGGGCCGCACGCTGCACAACGTGGTGCTGGGCGGCACGCGCGACGGCTCGCTCTGGCGCGCCAACATCGACGCCACCGAGCTCAGCGGCTATGCCGAGTACAGCCACTCGCAGGCCGGGCGGCTCCATGCGCGGCTCGCGCGGCTCAAGATCGCGCCAACCGAGGCGACGCAGGTCGAGACGCTGCTCGACGAACAGCCCGGCACGTTGCCCGCGCTCGACATCGTCATCGACGACTTCGAGTTGCTCGGCAAGCGGCTCGGCCGCGCCGAGATCGATGCGGTCAACCGCGGCGGCGCCGGCCGCGAATGGCTGCTCAACAAGCTGAGCTTCACCATGCCCGAGGCGAGCTTCGCGGCCAAGGGCACCTGGGCTGCCGTGCCGGGCGGCAGGGCCGGACGCGTCGAGCAGCGCCGCACCGCCATGACCTTCAGGCTCGACATTGCAGATGCCGGCGACCTGCTTGCGCGCTTCGGCATGCCCGGCGTGCTGCGGCGCGGCAGCGGGCGGCTCGAGGGCGACGTCAACTGGCGCGGTTCGCCGTTCTCGCTCGACTACCCCAGCCTGGGCGGGCAGCTGCAGGTCAACGTGGGATCGGGCCAGTTCCTCAAGGCCGACCCCGGCCTTGCCAAGCTGCTTGGCGTGCTGAGCCTGCAGGCGTTGCCGCGCCGGCTCACGCTCGACTTCCGCGATGTGTTCAGCCAGGGCTTCGCCTTCGACTTCATCCGCGGCGACGCGAAGATCACGAACGGCATTGCGAGCACCAACAACCTGCAGATGAAGGGCGTCAACGCCGCCGCGCTCATGGACGGCTCGGCGGACATCGTGCGCGAAACCCAGGACCTGCGCGTGGTGGTGGTGCCCGAAATCAATGCCGGCACGGCCGCGCTGGTGGCCACCGCCATCAACCCCGCCATCGGGCTGGGCACCTTCCTGGCCCAATGGGTGCTGAGCAAGCCGCTCGCAGCCGCCGCCACGCAGGAGTTTCACATCGAAGGCACCTGGGCCGACCCCAAGATAGCCAAGGTGCCGCGGTCCATCCTGCCCAATCCCCTGAATCTTCCCGCGCCGGCGCCCGCCGCCGAAGGCCGGAAAACGGAGACCACGCAATGAAAGTCGCAGCCATCCAGATGGTGTCGGCCATCGCCCGCGAAGCGAACCTCGCACGCGCCCACGACCTGCTCGCGCAAGCCGCCGCGGCCGGCGCCGAGCTGGCGGTGCTGCCCGAGTATTTCTGCATGATGGGCGCGCGAGACACCGACAAGCTGGGCCTGCGCGAAACCGCCGGCGCCGGCACGGTGCAGGGCTTTCTTGCCAATGCGGCGCGCGAGTTCGGCCTGTGGATCGTCGGCGGCACGCTGCCCATCGAAAGCAACGATGCGGAGCACGTGTTCAACAGCTCGCTGTGCTACTCGCCTGATGGCCAGTGCGTGGCGCGCTACGACAAGATCCACCTGTTCTACTTCGACAACGGCACCGAGCGCTACGACGAGCGCCGCGTCATCGCACCGGGCGCCAAGCCCGTGGTGTTCGACCTGCCCTCGCGTGACGGCCACCGCTGGCGCGTGGGCATGAGCGTTTGCTACGACCTGCGCTTTCCGGAGCTGTACCGCGCGCTTGCCAAGCAGGGCGCCGACCTGCTGCTGGTGCCCAGCGCCTTCACCCGCACCACCGGTGCCGCGCATTGGGAGGTGCTGCTGCGCGCGCGTGCCATCGAAAACCTGGCCTGGGTGGTCGCGCCTGCGCAGGGCGGCACGCACGAGAACGGCCGCCATACGTGGGGCCAATCGATGGTGGTCGACCCGTGGGGCACCGTGGTTGCGCAGCAGGCCCTCGAAGAAGGCGTGGTGCTGTTCGACATCGATGCCGGGCAGACCGGGCGCATGCGCACGCAGCTGCCGGTGCTCTCGCACTGCGTGCTCTAGATGCAGGATGTGCTGACCGCCGCGTCGCCACGGTGGGCGCTGTTGGCGTTCGCGCGCCTGCGCTCGCTGTGGAAGCGCTGGTTTCTTTGGCTCATCCTGGCCGTGCTGGTGTCCGCACTGCTCGTTACCGTGGTGTGGCTCGCGGGGCGGCATGAAGTGGAGCAGGTGCAGGCGGCGCTCGACCGCGACACGGCCGATGCGGTGTCCGACCTTCGCATCGGCTTGCAGCGCAATGCGCAGAGCCTGCGCGCCACGCAGGCTTCGGGCCTGGACCGCACGCATTGGCCCGAGGCCGCGGCCACCTTGCTGAGGGAGCATCGCGAGTGGCTTCGCCTCGAGTGGCGCGACGCCGCGCTGCGTCCGCTGGAGTCGGCCAACACGCCCTACCGCATGCGCCTTATCGACGAGGAAAGCCGCGGTGCCGACCAGACCGACGTGGCGCTGGCCTGCACCGCCGCGCGCAAGCTCGGTGCGCCCGCCTATTCGCCGAGCCACTTCGTGCCGGTGCTCGGCGGAGGCGGCGTCGAGGTGATGGAGCTCTGCGTGCCCATCGACGCGGGCGGTTTCCTGGTCGCGAGCTACTCGCTGCGCGACACGCTCATCGAACTGGTCGGCCCCACGCTCACGCGCGGGCAGGAAGTGGCGTTTACCGAAACCGACGGCACGCGGCTGGTGGCGCTCGGCACGTCGCGCCGTACCGGCACGCGCGTCTTCACCTCGCAGCAGCTCATCGACCTGCCCGGAGCCGCGCTGATGCTGCGAGTCGACGGCTGGCGCGCGGCGCCCGATCTTTTTCCGAACGTGCTCACGGCGCTGGTCACCGGCATATCGATTGCGCTGGTGTCGGTGCTGGTGCTGCTGGCGCGCGACACGCGCCGCCGGCTGCGCGCAGAGCGCGACCTGGCCGATGCGCTGGCCTTTCGCAAGGCGATGGAAGACTCGGTCATCACAGGCCTGCGCGCGCGGGACCTGCAGGGCCGCATCACCTACGTCAACCCGGCGTTCTGCGAGATGGTCGGCTTCAGCCCCGAAGAGCTGATGGCCGGCAGCGGCGAATCGACCGAGGTGCCCTACTGGCCCACCGAGCTGGCGCACGAATACCAGCAGCGGCAAGCCAGGCGCCTGGCCGGCGGCATGCCGCCCCGCGAGGGCTTCGAGTCGGTCTTCATGCGCAAGGACGGCACGCGCTTTCCGGTGCTCATCTTCGAGGCCCCGCTCATCAATGCGCAGCGCGTGCAGACCGGCTGGATGAGCGCCTTCATCGACATCAGCGAGCAGCGCCGCATCGAAGAACTCTCGCGCGCGAGCCAGGAGCGCCTGCAGGCCAGCGCACGGCTTGCCACGGTGGGCGAAATGGCATCGCTGTTGAGCCATGAGCTCACGCAGCCGCTGGCCGCGATTGCCAGCTATGCCACCGGCTCGCTCAACATGCTCGGCCCCCATGCCAAGGGCGAGCAGGCCGAAGTGGCCATGGCTGTGCGGCGCATTGCCGAGCAGGCCGACCGCGCCGGCCAGGTGATTCGCAGCGTGCACGACTTCGTGCGCCGGCGCGACCGCACGCGCGAGGCCGTGGCGCCCCAGGCACTTGTCGATGCGGTGCTGCCGCTGGTGCGGCTGCAGGCGCGCAAGCTCGGCGTGATCATCGAGGTGCTGCTCGAAGACCGCCTGCCGCAGGCCATGTGCGACCGCACACTGGTCGAGCAGGTGCTGCTCAACCTGGCGCGCAACGCCATGCAGGCCATGGACACGCCGGACAATGCCGGAGAACGGGTGCTGCGGCTGCGGGTGGCGCGCGCCGTGGCCGTGGGCGGCACGGGCGTGGAAGACGCGCGCCGCTGGCTCGAGTTTTCGGTGGCCGACCTCGGCAGCGGCATCAGCGAAGAGGTGGCGAGCCGCCTCTTCACACCCTTCTTCACCACGCGCGCCGACGGCATGGGGCTTGGTCTCAGCCTGTGCCGCACCGTGGTGGAGCAGCACGGCGGCGTGTTGATGTTCGAGCCCAATCAGCCTCGGGGCACGGTGTTCCGCTTTACCCTGCCGGCGGCATGACCCTTGCAAGTTTGCCGCGGCCACATTTTTGAAACGACTGATATGCAACCGCTGATCGACGGCCTCATCTTCATCGTGGACGACGACGCCAGTGTGCGCGAGGCATTGGCCTGGCTGCTGCGCTCGCGCCGACTGGAGAGCGAGCACTTTGCAAGCGCCGAGGCCTTCGAGCAGCGCCTGGCCGAAGGGCCGCTGCCTCAGCAGCCGCTGTGCCTGCTGCTGGATGTGCGCATGCCCGGCACCAGCGGGCTGGTGCTGTTCGACCGGCTTGCGGAGCGCGGCCTGCTTGATGCCATGCCCGTGATCTTTTTGACCGGCCACGCCGATGTGCCGACCGCGGTCGACGCGGTGAAGCGCGGTGCATTCGATTTTTGCGAGAAGCCGTTCTCGGACAACGCGCTGGTCGACCGCATCGAGCAGGCGCTGGGTGCTTCGCTTCGGGCGCTCGAGGTGCAGCGCGTGCGGCGCAGCCTGGCCGGCCGCATTGCCGAACTCACCGAGCGCGAGCGCGACGTGATGCGGCTCGTGGTCGAAGGCCTGCCGAACAAGCTGATTGCCGACCAGCTCGCGATCAGCGTGCGCACGGTGGAGGTCCACCGCGCGCGCGTGTTCGAAAAGATGGAAGTGAAGTCAGCGGTTGAGCTGGCCAACCGCTTGAGAGATCTCTAAGAGATCAGCTTTTTTCCGCGACGAAAATTTCTACGCGGCGATTCTGCGCACGGCCGGCGGCGGTGCCGTTGTCGGCCAGGGGCTCGCGCGAACCGCGGCCGTCGGTGGTGATGGCGGTGGTCGAAACGCCGCGCGCCACCAGATGGTTGCGCACGCTGTCGGCACGGCTCACCGAGAGACGCTCGTTGCCTTCTTCGCTGCCGGTGTTGTCGGTGTGGCCCACCACGCGCACGCTGGCTGCCGTGGCGCTGCGCAGGCCTTCGGCGACCTTGTCGAGCACCTGGGCAAGATTGCGCTTCACGTTGGAGCGGCCCACGTCGAACGAAAGCTCGTTGGGAACCACAAGGTGCAGCTGGTTGTCCGCGGTCTGCTCGATCACCACGCCCGTGCCCTTGGTGGAATTTTCCAGCTCGGTCTTGAGCGACGCCAGGCGCGCGGTCCAGCTGTTGGATGGCGCGGCCGACTGGGCATCCGGTGCGGTTGCAGCACCCGGCGCAGGCGATTGCGAAGCGCAGCCCGCAATGAACAATGCGGCCGCAGCCGCACCCGAAACAACAAACTTCCTCATGAGTTTTCCCTCTGGATTGACATTGAAACGATAACGATGGACGCCGGCCGCTCCCGCCCGGCCGGCTTTTTTCTTCTTGTCTGGCTTACTTATTTTTCTATCTACTGGCGAGTTCAGCCTCGCGGTGCGCGCTCGCCCACAAAGATTTCGACGCGGCGGTTCTGGGCCCGACCTGCATCGCTGTTGTTGTCGGCAATCGGCTCACGCGAGCCGTGGCCTTCGATGCGGAAGGCCGCGGCACTCACGCCGCGTGCCACCAGGTAGTCGCGCGTGCTGGCGGCACGGTCGACCGACAGCGGGTTGTTGATGGCGTCCGAGCCGGTGTTGTCGGTGTGGCCGATGATGCGCACCTCGGCGTTCGGGTTGTTGCGCAGGCCGCTTGCGAACTGGTCGAGCACCGGCGCGAAGTTCGACTTGATGTTGGAGCGGCCCACGTCGAACGACACATCGCTCGGAATCTGGAGCTTGAGCTCGTTGTTCGGGGTTTGCGTGACCGCAATACCGGTGCCTTGCGTGGCGGCTTCCATCTGGCGCTTCTGGTTTTCCATGCGCTGCGACCACAGGTAGCCGCCGAGCGCGCCGGCTGCGGCACCCACTAACGGCACCGGTGCCGATGGCACCGCGGTTGCCGCCGGTGGCGGAGCCGATGGCCGCACCGCCCAAGGCGCCGATGCCGGCACCGATGCCGGTGTTGCGTTGGGTGTCGGTCATGCCGCCGGCACAGCCGGACAGGACGAGGGCGGCGGCGGAGGTGGCGAGAACGAATTTTTTCATGGCTTTCCCTTTCAAGGATGAATCAGGCGGGCCACAGCTTAGCTTCGGCAAGCATGCGATGGTACGGCCTTACCGATCCGCCGAAAACAGGAAAACCTTTCGCCGCGTCCGATGAATGCTAGGATGATTGCTACTAAAGTAATAGCTAATGGGTTCTTCTCCGACATTTCCCTGCGACTTGCGGCTACGCAAGAAATTCACGCTTCTGGAGGGCGGCCCTGCTTGGAGGACTCGTTGTCATTGGCGGTCTCATCTTCTTCGTGCAGCTCACCCTTCTTTCGACCGGAAAACATGGTCCACCAGACGATCAATATGAGCACGAGCCCTGCCCCGAGGGCTTCAAGCAAAATCAATCCCATGAGAAATGGACTCCAGTGGCTGGTAGGGCTCGCGATCGTAGCAACGATGGCGGGCTGCTCGCTCAGCCCACGCGCACCGGAAACCCCGGCGCGCCCCACCGTCACGCCCCCGCGCGACCTCGGCCCCCTGACCGGCTCGCTGGCGCATCCCAAGAGCCGATGGGTGCCCGTCGGCTGGTCGGAGCTTCCGGGTTTCAGCGACGATCCGCTGCACGAAGCCTGGATTGCGTTGCTTGCCAACTGCGCGCGCCCCAATGCCGCCTTTGCACCGCTGTGCCGCGACGTGCGCCAGCTGGCCATTGCCACGCCCGAAGAGCAGCGCCAGTGGATGACCGACCGGCTGCAGCCCTATCGGGTCGAGTCGCTCGCGGGCTCCAGCGAAGGCAAGCTCACGAGCTACTACGAGCCGGTGTACGACGCCTCGCGCGTGCCCACCGCCACCTTCAACGTTCCGATCTACCAGGCGCCGGAAGGCCTGGTGCCGCGCCGCCCCTGGTACACCCGGCAAGAGATCGAAACCCTGCCCGAGGCTCAGGCGGCGCTGCGCGGCCGCGAGATCGCGTGGATGGCCGACCCCATCGATGCGCTCATGCTGCACATCCAGGGCTCGGGGCGCCTTCGCATCACCGAAGCCAACGGCGTGCAGCGCACCGTGCGCGTGGCGTTTGCGGCCACCAACGAGCAGCCTTACAAGAGCGTGCAGCAATGGCTGATGTCGCAAGGCGTGTCGAAGGTCGGCAAATGGCCTGACGACACCAAGGCATGGGCCGCGCAGAACCCGCAGCGCGTGTCGCAATTGCTGTGGAGCAATCCGCGTTATGTGTTCTTCCGCGAAGAGACGATGAGCGAGCTGGACGCTTCGTTCGGCCCCCGCGGCGCGCAGGGCGTGCCGCTCACGGCGGGGCGCTCGATCGCGGTCGACCGCGAAAGCATTCCGTACGGCACGCCGGTGTGGCTCGCCTCGAGCGGCCCCGCCGCACAGCTGCAGAAGCTCGTGGTCGCGCAGGACACCGGCAGCGCCATCGTCGGCGCCGTGCGCGCGGACTACTTTGCCGGCACCGGTGCCGATGCCGGCCGGCTGGCTGCGAGCATGAACCAGCCGCTGCGCTTGTGGGCGCTGTGGCCGAGGCAAATGCCGGCGCCCTGACCGGCGCCAGTTGCCGATCGGAGGGCGAGTCAGCGCGGCTGACCGGAGGCTGAGCGTTTCACGCTCGTGTCATGCGAACTGACTACCTTCGCGGGTTGATTTCTTGTTCAACCCACGAAAGATATTGCGCATGACCGCAAACTCCCGCAGCGACGATCCTTCGATCGACCTTGACGACATCGGCACCAACCCCACTTCGAATCCCTCTTTCACCGACCTGATCGCGTCGCGCCTGAGCCGCCGCCATCTGTTCGGCCTGGGCGTCGGCACGGCCGGCACCGCGTTGCTGCAGGCATGCGGCGGTGGTGGCGGCGGCGGGGGCGTTGGCTTCCCCGTGCTGCCCCCGCACCGGCTCCCGCACCACCGGCACCGCCACCGCCCGCACCCGCTCCGCCGGCACCGGCGCCCGCACCGCTCAAGCTCAACTTCAATGCCGTGGCCAAGAGCCTGGACGACGTGGTGAGCGTGCCTGCCGGCTACACCGCCAGCGTGCTCTACCGCCTGGGCGATCCGATTGCGAACGGCGTGGCTGCCTACAAGAACGATGGCACCGACGATCCTGCCACCTACGACCGCCGTGCCGGCGACCACCACGACGGCATGACCTTCTTCGGCATGGACGGCTCGAACAAGTGGGACCCCGCCAACGCGGCGCGCGGCCTGCTCGTGATGAACCACGAAGCCATCACGCCGCTGTTCCTGCACCCCACCGGCCAGACCATTACCGGCACCGGCAATGCCGCAGTCCGCACCGTCGCAGACGAAGTGCTGCGCGAGTTCTACCTGCACGGCGTGAGCGTGATCGAGGTCAACAAGAACGGCAGCGCCTGGAGCTACAAGCAGGACTCGAGCTTGAACCGCCGCGTTCACACCCTCACCGAAATGACGTTCTCGGGCCCGGCCGCCAAGACCGACTACCTGAAGACCAAGTATTCGACCGACGGCAGCAAGACCCGCGGCACGCTCAACAACTGCGCCAACGGCACCACGCCTTGGGGTACCTACCTGACCTGCGAAGAGAACTGGGCCGGCTACTTCCGCCGCATTCCGGCTACCGACAACCCCAACCGCACCGCCAAGGAACTCACATCGTTCAGCCGCTACGGTGTTTCGAGCACCGGCCGCGAACTGTGGGCAACCGTCACGCCCGACACGGCCGACAACATCTACGGCCGCTGGAACACCCAGGTGACCGGCGCCACCGCCACCGACGACTTCCGCAATGGCGCCAACACCTACGGCTGGGTGGTCGAGATCGACCCCTTCAATCCTGCCAGCACGCCCAAGAAGCGCACCGCGCTCGGCCGCTTCGGCCACGAAGGCGCCTGCCTCGGCCCGGTGGTGGTCGGCAAGCCGCTGGTCTGGTACATGGGCGACGACTCGCAGAACGAGTACCTCTACAAGTTCGTTTCCACCAAGGCCTGGGATGCGGCCGACATCGGCGGCGGCATTGCGGCCGGCGACAAGTACATGGACGATGGCAAGCTCTATGTCGCGCGCTTCAACGCCGACGGCACGGGCAACTGGCTGGAGCTCTCGCTGGGCGTGAACGGCATCACCTCCGGCAACGCGACGTACCCCTTCGCCGATGCGGCCGACGTGGTGATCAACGCGCGCCTTGCAGCCGACGTGGCCGGTGCGACCAAGATGGACCGCCCCGAGTGGACCGCCGTCAATCCGAAGAACGGCGACGTGTACCTCACCCTCACCAACAACGCCGCGCGCACCATCAGCACGACCGATGCCGCCAACCCGCGCTACTACAACGACCCCAAGGGCGTGGCGCAAACGGCGCAGAAGGGCAACCCGAACGGCCACATCGTTCGCTTTGCCGACGCCGGCGGCGACCCCGCGGCCGTCACCTTCAACTGGGACGTCTACCTGTTCGGTGCGCGCTCGACGGCATCGGCCGACGTCAACCTGTCGAACCTGGTTGCCGACAACGACTTCTCCAGCCCCGACGGCATGTGGTTCAGCCACGCGACCGCCGGCCTGCTGTGGCTGCAGACCGACGATGGCAAGTACACCGACGTGACCAACTGCATGATGCTTGCGGCACTGCCGGGCCAGGTGGGAGACGGCGCGGCGAAGACGATCACCAACGTCGACGGCGCCACCAGCGCGACGCAGGCTACCTTTATCGGCAAGGCACCCGGCACCGACGGCCTGCGCCGCTTCCTGGTCGGGCCGAAGGACTGCGAAATCACCGGCATCGCCGAATCGGGCGACGGCCGCGCGCTGTTCGTCAACATCCAGCACCCGGGTGAAACCACCGCTGCGGCAAACATCAGCGACCCGACCAAGTTCGGCAGCCATTGGCCAGAAGGCGGCACGGCCCGCCCGCGCTCGGCCACGGTCGTCATCACCAAGGACGACGGCGGCTTGATCGGCCTCTGATCGGTTGTGCCGTTCACTCCCCGGGTTGCGCGCGCAATCCGTGGGAGCCCAGCGAGCTAGCGGGGCAACGGCAGCGCCGTTTTGTATCGCACTTGCTTGAGCGCAAAGCTCGAGCGGATCTTCTCGATGCCCGGAATCGGCGTGAGCTGTTCCAGGATGAATTTCTCCAGCGCCGCCATGTCCGCCACTGCGATGCGGATCAGGTAGTCGCTGTCGCCCGTCATCAGGTAGCACTCCATCACTTCGTCGTGCTCCGCAATGCGCTGCTCGAAGTCGGCGAGCGACTGCTTGCTTTGCGTGGTGAGGCTGATCGAGATGAACACATTGAGCCCGAGGCCCAGCGCCTTCGCATTCGCGAGCGCCACATAACGGTCGATTACGCCGCCGGCTTCCAGCGCCTTCACGCGCGCGAGGCAAGGCGAGGGCGACAGCTGAACGCGGCGCGCGAGCTCCACGTTCGACAAGCCGCCGTCGCGTTGCAGCTCGTCGAGGATGCGCAGGTCAATGGTGTCGAGTTGCACGAAATGCGGCGTTCGGTTGGTTTTCAGGAATTTTATGCTGCGCTGGTGCCATGGGTATGCCCAGGCCGGTAGCTAATTCTTGCCGTTGCGGCCTAAAGTGCCGGCATGAATGCCCCGATTTCATCCGACCAGATGCGCGCGCTGCTGCTCGACACGCCGCTCTCGCACGACCCCGACCCTGCGGAGACCGCCGAATGGCGCGACGCTTTCCTGGCGCTGGCGCAAACGCATGGCCCGCAGCGTGCGCGGCAGATGCTGGTGGAGCTTGCCCGGCTTGCGCGGCAGCAACGCATCGGATGGCAGCCCGAACTCGCAACGCCCTACGTCAACACCATTGCGGTGGAAGACCAGCCGCCGTTTCCTGGCGACCTGGCCGTAGAGGAGCGCCTGGCTTCGCTCATGCGTTGGAACGCGCTCGCGATGGTGGCGAAGGCCAACCAGGCGTACGGCGAACTGGGCGGCCACATTGCCAGCTATGCCAGTGCGGCCGATTTGTTCGAGACCGGCTTCAATCACTTCTTTCATGCGCGCGATGAAAAGCATCGAGGCGACCTGGTGTTCTTCCAGCCGCACAGCGCGCCCGGCGTCTATGCGCGTGCCTACCTCGAAGGCCGCCTCAGCGAAGAAGACCTGAAGCACTACCGCCAGGAACTCACCGCGCCCGCCTTCACCCAAGGCAGCGGCGCACGCGGCCTCAGCAGCTACCCGCATCCCTACCTGATGCCGGACTTCTGGCAGTTCCCCACCGGCTCGATGGGCATCGGCCCGATCAGCTCGATCTATCACGCACGCTTCATGCGCTACCTCACGCACCGCAACCTGCTCGACTGCGAGGGCCGCAAAGTGTGGGGCGTGTTCGGCGACGGCGAAATGGACGAGCCCGAATCGATGAGCGCATTGACGCTTGCCGCGCGCGAGAAGCTCGACAACCTCGTGTGGGTCGTCAACTGCAACCTGCAGCGCCTGGACGGCCCGGTGCGCGGCAACGGCCGCATCATCGACGAGCTCGAGAAGCTCTTTGCCGGCGCGGGCTGGAACGTCGTCAAGCTCGTGTGGGGCAGTGACTGGGACGGCCTGTTCGCGCAGGATGTGAGCGGCGCGCTCGCGCGCGTGTTCGCCAACACCGTCGACGGCCAGATGCAGACCTTCGCGGCCAAGGACGGCCGCTTCAACCGCGACAACTTCTTCGGCCAGAACCCCGAACTCGCGCGCCTGGCCGAAGGCATGACCGACGAGCAGATCGACCGCCTGAAGCGCGGCGGCCATGACTTGGTGAAGATCCACGCCGCCTATGCCGCCGCGGCCGCGCACAAGGGTCAACCGACCGTGATCCTCGCCCACACCAAGAAGGGCTACGGCATGGGCAGCGCCGCGCAAGGCAAGATGACCACGCACTCGCACAAGAAGATGGGCGACGTCGACCTCATCGAGTTTCGCGACCGCTTCAACCTGCCGCTCACCGACGCGCAGGCCATTGCAATGGACTTCTACCGCCCGCCCGAAGACAGCGCCGAGATGCAGTACCTGCGCAGCCACCGCGCTGCACTCGGCGGTGCCATGCCCCGCCGCGAGACCGCATGCGACGTCGTGCCCAAGCCCGACATTGCCAGCTACGCGCAATTCGCGACAGCCGCGGCCGGCAAGGAAATGAGCACCACCATGGCCTTCGTGCGCATGCTGGGCAACCTCATGAAGGACAAGGCGCTCGGCCCGCGCATCGTGCCCATCGTGGCCGACGAGGCGCGCACCTTCGGCATGGCCAACCTGTTCAAGCAAGTCGGCATCTATTCGAGCGTAGGCCAGCGCTATGCGCCCGAAGACATCGGCTCGGTGCTGAGCTATCGCGAAGCCACCGACGGACAGATTCTGGAAGAAGGCATCAGCGAAGCCGGTGCCATTGCCAGCTGGACGGCAGCCGCCACCAGCTACAGCGTGCATGGTTTGGCGATGCTGCCCTTCTACATCTACTACTCGATGTTCGGCTTTCAGCGCGTGGGCGACGCCATCTGGGCCGCCGCCGACCAGCGTGCGCGCGGCTTTTTGCTCGGCGCCACCTCGGGCCGCACCACCCTCGGCGGTGAAGGCCTGCAGCACCAGGACGGCAGCAGCCACCTCGTGGCCGCGACCATTCCCAACTGCAAGGCCTACGACCCTGCCTTCGCGGGCGAGATGGCGGTCATCGTGGATGCGGGCATCCGCGAAATGATGGTCGAGCAGAAGGACATGTTCTATTACGTCACGCTCATGAACGAGAACTACGCGCAGCCCGATGTGCCCGAGGGTGCAGAGGCGGACATCCTGCGCGGCTGCTATCGATTCGGCGTGTATGCGCCGGCTTCAGGCAAGGCGAAAACGAAGAAGGTCGTCACGCTCATGGGCTCGGGCGCCATCCTCACCGAAGTCGTCAAGGCTGCGCAGCTGTTGGCCGATGAAGGTATCGAGGCTGAGGTGTTCAGTGTGACGAGCTGGAGCGAACTTGCGCGCGATGGCCTGGCTTGCGAGCAGCGCGCGATTGCGGGCGAGAAAAAGCCGGTGTGCCGTTCGTTGCGCAGCAGCTCGGTGCCGGAAAGGGCCCGATCATCGCCGCCACCGACTACGTGCGTGCCGTGCCGGAGAGCGTGCGCGCCTTCTTGCCCGAAGGCCGCCGCTATCTCACGCTGGGAACGGATGGGTTTGGCCGCAGTGACACGCGTGCGGCGCTACGGAAGTTCTTTGGGGTGGATGCAGGGAGCATTGCGCGGGCGGCGCGGTATGCGCTGGTTTCTGCGTAGTTGGAGAGATGGGGCAGCTCACGGATGCCTTCTTCCGCTACTTTTCTTTCGCACACGAGAAATTCGTGCGCTGAGCCGCCTCTCCCGTTCGGACATTTTTTATCGTGAACGAACAGAGTGGAGCTGCGTCAGGACTGCCCGGCGGGAAGATCTGAGACGCCAACGCGGTGTAGGTTTCACCCTCTTCCAGAGCAACCTGCGCGTTGATATTGCAGACGGCCTCCTGCACAGAGCTAATTGCGCTTCGATGGTTGTAGTGAAACCAGATCGCCTTGCCTGCGGTGACGTGTACAGCCTCTTTCGGCAATGTTCGTCCGCGCGAGGCGACGAACAGCGTCTTTGGAAACAAGGTACCGCAGCGCACCTCGCTCACGCTGATTGCACCACCGTCGCGAGAACTTGATCTACCAATCACTTCGCCATTGACGGTCGCGTACGGCGCACCTGAAGGCAACTCATACTTCGTTGCGCAACCGCCCAGTGCGAGAGCGATGGTGGAAAGAAATATTGCCTTCATCATTTGCCTTTCAATACATCCTTCACGCTGCATTACCCTCAACTTCATGTGCGGAGGTCGCGTCAATTAGTCAGAAACTCGCGTTGAGATTGAACCCAAAGGTGGTCCTGGCCGTGCGATACCCCTCGGGCTTGCGGATCGGCGCGCCCATGAAGAAGTCATAGCTCAACTTGCTCCACTGCCCCCGCACCCCGACCACCGCACCCGCCAGGCTGCGGCCCAGCAGGTCCTCGGTCGAGCGCCCCCCACATGCCCGTAGTCGGCGCCGACATACAGCTCCGCCCCGCTCTGGCCCATGGCCCACCCGATGTCGTTGCGGATCAGCCAGCCCCGCTCCCCCATCAGACTCGTCTCGCCGTCGAAGCCGCGCACCGTGTAGCGCCCGCCAATCGAAAACCGGTCCTGCGGCGTCAACGGCGTGCGGTTCCACTGCGCGCGGATCAGGCCCGAATAGCGCAGCTTCTGCGCACCCAGCTTGAACGGCGCATTCAGGCTCACCTCGGCCGTGTACAGCTTCATGCGCGAAGTGCCTTCGCCAAATTCTTCTTCCGGCGCCGCAATGGAACCGAAGCCGCCCGTGCCGTGCTTGACCGCCAGCGTCCCCTCCAGCGTGGCCTCGCCGATAAACTCCTTGTGATTGAGGCCGAGCTCCCAGCCACCCACCACGCGGTGCTGCACGTCGACTTCGGTGTCGTCCACGAAGTTGCGCGACTCGCGCCGGAAGCCCTTGAGCGCCAGCGTGGTCTTGCGGCTCTGGTCGCGGTACAGCAGGCGCGAGAGCTTGACCTCGGCGTTGTTGGTCTTGCCCGCATACACATAGTCCTGGTTCAGCCCGGCCACGCTCTGGTGGTATTGGCTGTTCGAGGCCGTGAACCCCAGCATCCAGTAGCCGTAGGGCAGCGAGTAATGCACCGTCTGGCCCTCGGTGCCGTAGCTTGGCTCCGAGAGAAAGTGGCTGTTGATACTGTGGTTGGCGCTCAGGTAGAACAGGTCGTTCAATCCAAAGGGGTTGTCCACCGACACCGTGGCGCCGGCCTGGTAGCGGCCGGTGGCCTTGGTGCCGCTGTCGTCCAGGCTCAAGGCCACGCGCCACTTCTTGGCCTGCACGTACTTGACCACCAGGTCGCTGTCGCCCGGCCCGGCATTGGGCGCGGTCGAGGGCTCGATCTGGATGTCGGCTTCGGCGGTGGGGGCGCGCTTCAAGTTCTCCAGCCCCTGCTCGATGTCGCGCAGGTTCAAGAGATCGCCTGGCCGGGCCGGAATGGCCGAACCCAGCAAGGCACCACTGCCCAGCAGCGTGGGCGAAGAATCCGGCGTCAGGCGGATGGCCGCGATGCGCCCGGGCACCAGCGACAGGGTCAGGGTGCCGGTAGAGAGGTCCTGCGGCGCAGCGAGTACCCGCGTGGTGACAAAGCCGCGCGCGATGGCCGCCTGCTGGGCGCGCGCGAGCACCACGTTCACGCCCGCAGTGCCGAGACACCGGCCAACCGGGGAATCATTGCCGTCCGGACCCGACAGATCGGAAACAGCCCATTGGAAGGCCTCGGCCCGCTCGCCGACCAGCAGCACGCGGTCGATCCGGAAGCACGGCGCTTCGGTCTCGGGGATGCGTGCCACCGGTGCAGGCGGGGCCGCCTGCGGCCGCTGGTCAACGGTGCGCTCGTTCTGCTCGCGCAGGGCGCGTTCGCGTTCCTGTTGGCGCTGTTGCTCGATGAAGGGCTGGGGGTGGTGGGTGTTTGCTGGGCCTGCGCCCACAGCGGCGCCGTCGCCATCGCGGCGAGCAGCAGGTTGTGTTTCAAGTGGAACTCCCTCTTTCTTGTTTTTGGCCGAGATCAGCGTTGACCCAGCCGGCGATGTTCAGCGAAGTGGCGCGGGACAACCTTCGATGGCTTCCACTGAAATAGACACGGGGGCATCCGGATCGGTGGCATCCATGACGCTCAAACTGCAGGCGGGCTTGTTGCCCCACACGAAATCCACGGTGTAGGCATGCCCGTCCTGTGGCACGAACTTGGCCGTCACAGGCCCGCAATGGCCGGAGCGATAACCAGAGCCTGTGCCGTCCGCCCAGGAGCCGTGGCCACGCACCTGGATCGGTTCACCGGGCTTGGCTTCATGAACAAGGTAAGGCTCAGTCCTGCGTCCACGTTGCACTGCATTGGCGATCCAGGGGTACACGATGCCACGGCCGGCGTAAGCCACATTGCCCAAGAGCGCGAAGTTCTGACAGGCCTGCGGCGACGTGCTGACAGAGAAATGTGCCGGGTAGCCCGAGCCCGAGGCTCGCAAGATGAGCCTGGCTGTGCCTGGCTCGACATCGCGCAATTCGTCATAGCCGTTGTTGGCGCGGATGTCGGCGAGCGCAGCGTCGGGGTTGATGCTGCTGTAGGTGCAAGCCGGGAGCACAGCGCTGAATACTAAGAAAAAAATCCCCGAATGGTTCATCGCTGAAGCCCTATCTAGGATCATTCCAAAACCACTCGAAGCCACGCTCTCGATCTCGAATTGCATACACCCCTTCGTACTGAAAGGAAAGCACGAACAGCATGTCCGTTTTCTTGGTCAATCGCGTCAAGACCGACTTCATGGTTTCGACGGCCTCGTCGTACATCGAGTTATTGATGCGAAACGAAATTTCCGCATCGACAAGGAACGAACAGCCATGATCGCCCTCCGCAATGATTTCTTTGGTTCGGCGCGATGGTCGCCTCCACTCGGCTTCACAGAACACTTCACCATTGCCGAGCGTGTACCAAACTGCGTCGAGCCGATGCTCCGGGAGACGCTCCATTCCCAACTCGTAAAGGATCTCTTTTGTGATTTCCCAATCCTTGGCGCTGCCACCCATCTCAAGGTACATATCAAGTGCCATGGTCACCATCCTCCATTCAAATTCGTAACCCGCCCGTCCTTGATGATGATCAGGTTACGCAGTCCACCAATCGGATTTCGCTGCACAAACTGCGCAATCTCGGATGCGCTCAGCGGTGAGTCTGCCAAGTTCACAACCACATTGTTTGCTTGGAAAGTCTTGACCTCCGCTGGATTAGCCTTCTTGCTGATCCCATCCCATATGCTTTGCACATTGGCCGAGCTCGGTGAATAGACATCAGCGATTTCTCCGTTGATCTTGAGGTCTGGCTGCTTTGCCTTTGATCGACCCCCGTCATTTTCTAATCGTTCCACTTTTAATCCGCGCTCTGAAAGAATTTCGGCTGCTTCGTCTTGTCTAGCAAAAGAGCGGATCTGCTCTGCGTTGGCATTGGGTGGCGGAAGCTCCCGGGGCCCGGTCAAAGTGCCTTTCGCCGCGGGCAGTTCTCTCTCCACGAACACCGCTCTCGCGTCGTCAACGGTCAGGCTCGCCCCGTCATATGTGCCAGTACGGACTGGAGATCGAGACGTGAGAATTGTGGAAGAACGCTCCAATGCCCCTGCCACCGCATTAACCACACGGCCACCGATCGCTCCGCCCAGAACTACCTCCTCAAAGGTGTAGTCGCGCGGCGCTCCTCCGTTAATTGCACCAAGATAGGTGAGTGTGGCTTGTCGTTGATTCGCGGTCTGTTGACGTTCGGCCTCGGCTGTCGGTGTGTTCAAAAGATAGCTGTTAGCTCTCTGCTCTTCAGTAGCGTTGAAAGCGATGAGCGCGCTTCCTCCAGCCCGGACGGGTTCACCGTATATGTTCAGGATGGGTTGGTTCTGGCTCGCGAGATCGCCGATGATGCGATCAGCGGTAGCAGCATCCGCGATGACTTGCGAAGATGAAAAGTACCCTTGATACGGCAACTGGCTCATTCCCGCGGCGGCCGCAAGGAATGCGTCGCGTTTACCCTTTCCATCGTCGTCCACTCGCGCAACCGTGGCTTGAGCCAACTGGTCGTACCAGTACTTCTCGACCTTAGCCTGCTGCTCAGGCGACAACTGCTCAAATCCTTGGATTTGCTCGCGTACCACTCGCTTCGCCTCTTGAGCTAACTGCTGGCGCTCGTACGAGTGCAACTGCCTATTGTTGACGTCCACGCTGTAAGCGCTCGCCGCTCCTGCGACGCCTCCGGCCATCCCACCGACTGCTGCGGCGGTGACGGCGCCCAGCGCCTGGGCTACCGGCGTCGGCAGCCCCATCTCTGCGATGGCCTCACCGATTCTTGGCATGAGGGCTGCACTAGCGCCTGCTCCCAATGCGCCGGCCACGCCTCCACCGAGTGCGCCCGCGGCGGTATGCAATGCGACTCTGTACTCCCCCTTCTCACCCCACTTGGCCGCTTCCGCAGGATCCGTGTTTTTCAGCTCGTTCTGTCTCTTGTCTGCGTACGTGCCGATTTCCCTTGCTGCGTTCTGATTGAACTGCTGTGAGATTTGCGCCTGCGCCTGCACATCCTTGATGATGGTCTGCGTGTTCCAGTCCTTGACCAAGGTGCCCGCACTGCGGTTGTCACCCGTCCTCACGCTCTGGTCGCCCGCAATCCCCGAGATGCCGGATCTCGTGACACTGCTCTGGTTACTGCCGCTGACGCTGCCCACGCCCGCGCTGCCGCCAGGCGGTGCAGCAGCTTGTCCCTCCTTGGGATTCCACGTTGGAGTGGCGTCGGTCCTTGTGGTGTAACCCAGGCCCACGCTGCCGCTGACCGCGTAGCTGCTGCCACTCGACTGGCTCACGTTCTGCAAGTCGCTCATGGTGAGCACGCCGCCCGTGCTGAAGCTGTTCTTACCGGCATCGATGGCCGCCTGCGTGCTCTCGATCACTGCCCCCTTCAGGTCGGTGTTGCCCGCCACCTTCACGTCGAAGCCGCCGTCGCCGGCCTTGATGCCCGACTGCACGGCCGGGCTGATGAAGATGCCGTCCGCCTTGGCTCCGGCCGCGCTGGCGCCCACCGTGGCGACCACGCCGTAGCAAATAGGCGGGATGCACAGGCTCAGGTTGAAACCCGAGCTGCTCTGGCGCGACTGGCCCACGCTCGCGTCCTGCAGGCTCTCGATGTTCAGGTTGCCGCCCACGTCGGCCGTGACACGGTTGGCTTCGACGATGCCGCCGCGCATGTTCAGGTCGCCGCCTGAGCTGATATTGACGGCTTTGCCGCCGCTGACCTGTGTGGCGTTGTAGCTGACCTCGTTCTGGTTGTTCTTGCCCTTGCCGTTGCTCACGCCCAGCTGGATGCTGAAGCCGTTCTGCGCGCCGGCCCCGAAGGTGACGCCCACGTTGGCGCCGTGGCTGGAGTTCTGGCCGACCGTCGAGCTGGTGTTCTTGCTGGCTTCGAGCGAGATGTCGTTGTCGGCCGCCAGGTTGACGGTGTTGCCTGCCGCAATGGTGGAGCCCACGGCGCGGATGTTGGAGTCCTTGCCGCCACCCGTAGCCACGATGTTGACGTTGTTGGCTCCCACGATGCCCGAACCCACCGCCTGGCTGCTGGTGGTGATGCTGCTGCTCTGGCTGGTGTTGCGGCTGACGTTGACGCTGACGCCGTAGCTCAGCCCGCCGCCTCCGCCTGCGAGCGCGCTGGCGGTGTCAAAGGCCTGTTTGCCGCTCATCGCGAGATTGATGGCACCGAGCGCCTGCATGCGCCCGTCACCGGTTTCGCCCATGGCCTTGATGGTGCTGGATCCGCCCTTGAGCGTCTCGGTGCTGATGCCGCCGATGCTCGCGCTGCCGCCCAAGATGCTGCTGGCGCTACGCGTCAGGGTGACCGACTGCTCGGTGTTGAACGCCTCGTTGATGACGACGTTCTTCGCGAGAATGTTGACGTCGCCGCCCGCCAGCGGCCCCGCCTGGCCGCTCGCCATCACGCTGCTGGCGGTCTGGCGGTAGGTGTCGCCTGCGACCAGGGTCACATTGCCCTGCAGGCTCGCGACCTGGCTGCTGGCCTGCGTTGTGCGCGTCGTGGCCACGGCCTCCGAGCCCTTCACGTGCCCGACGGCCGGGTTGTACCAGGTGCCGACCATCCCGGTCTTGCTGCTGGCGTTGTAGTTGCTCTCGGCGCTGGTGTTCTGTGCGCTTTCGATGGTGAGATTACGCCCGGCCATCATCGTGATGTCGTTGTCCGCGACGACGGTCGCACCTTGCAGTGTGATATCTCGACCGCTTATTGCCTGCAAGCTGCCGGCAGAGATGCTGCTCCCCACCGCCTCGGTGGTGATGCTTGTGCTGGCCGACATGTTGGATTTGCCGCCCCTCATGGCGGCGCCACCCGGGGTGTCCGGTCCCATGGACATCCCGATCTGGTTCGCGAGCCCGGTCGCGCCGGACTTACTCTGCTTGGCGTGAGCTTCCTGCGTGCTCCGGTTGGCAGTGGTGAGATTAATGTCACGCCCGGCCGACAGGCTCATGGCCTCGTCGGAGTGAAGCTGCGCGGCCTGAAGGTTAATGTCGTTGCCAGCTACTAGGGACACCGCCTTGCCACTCAGGCTGCTGGAGAGCACCTCCGTGGTGGTGGTACTGTCGAAGGTGCTGGAGCTGCTCTTCTTGAGCAGGCTCTTCGAAGATTTCTGCGTGGCCGTGGTAACACTGGTCGTGGACTGCCCCGCTGTGAGATTGATGTCGTTCTTCGCGGTCGCGACCAACGCGCCATCGAGACTGGCCACCGCACCGGCACGGATGTTCAGGTCATTGCCGGCCGCGAGGCGTACGTTGTCTTGCCCCTGGATGACCGAACCGACCTCACGGCTTCCGGACGAAATCCCTGCCCACCCCTTGCCCGTCCCCGCGATGGTGTAGCTCTCTGTGACGGTGCCGAGATTGATGTTGCGCCCTGCTCCGACCGACACGCTGCCGTCGCTGACCAACGCAGCGCCGATGAGGTTGGTATCCCGTCCCGCCGAGGCAATCAGCACCCCACCCGGATTGGTCACATACACGCCGGCAACACGGTCGATGGCGGTATTGCCGCTCGCACTCTGCGTCGTCGTCTCGATGTTGATGTCGCGGCCGGCGGTCAGCACCGCAGCATCCCGCGCCGTGATGCTGCCACCGATGTTGTTCAGATCGTTGCGGGCGTTGACGCCGATGTTGCCCCCGGCAATCCGACCACCGAGGTTGTTCACGTTCTCGGCATCGATCTTGACCAGACTGCGGCCGGCGATGGTGCCCGTGTTGGTGACATCGCCCGAGCTCTTGATGACCGTGGCGTCCGCGCTCAGCAGTGCCCCCGAGCCGTCGATGTCACCGGGCCGCACACGCACATACACCTGCGGCACCAGCACGTGCTGGGTCGTGCCGTCCGGCAAGGTCACCGTCTGTTCGACGAGCCACACGATGTCGCTGGTCAGCTGCGCCATCTGCGCCGCGCTCAGCGCCACGCCCGGACGCAATCCGTACTGCTTCGCAAAAGTCACGCCGGCGTCCATCAGCGCCATGTACTGGTCTTCGTCGCTGTTGAATCCATCCAGGTAGCGATAGCCCGTGAGCTGCGCCACCTGCTCTCGGATCAGCTTCTGCTCGTAGAAGCCATCGCCCAGTCGCTTGAGGGTGTTGGACGGGTCTTGACCAAGGCTGTTCAGCAGGTAATCGCTGCTGAGCCAGTTGTGGTAGTTGGCAAAGCGCGGGTCGGTCTCGATCAGGTAGCTGCCCGGACCGGCACGAAGGTTGAACAGGCTGGCATTCGGGATACGCACGTTGGGCATGCTGGTGCGCACGACCATCGGGACGGTCCGGCTCGCGCCGGCCTGGGCCGACGAAGCCGTGCCGGTCGCAGCGCCGCTGCCACCCACGTCCGTGGCGCCCGTGCCCGACTGCGTTGCCGTCGTGCCATCGGGCCCGGTCGCCCCTGTGGCGTTGCCAGCGTTCTGGCCATCGACCTTGACCGTGTCGCCCACATTCGCCGGCACTTCGACAATGGTGGCCGGACCTTGGCCGCCGCCCACCGCGCCCTTGCCGGTCGCACCGCCTGTCCCGCTGCCGACCGGTGCGACGCCCGCGTTGTAGCCGACGGCCGCGTTGATGTTTTCCTGGTACTTGTAGGCGCCCAGGGAAATGGTCTGTGGCGGAAGGATGAGCGGCACGTTCGGTGCCTGCACCTGGTTCTTGTTGTCGATCACGATGGCAGAGCCCGTGACCGTGCGCGTACCCGTCAGCTGGTAGGACTGGTAGTCAGTGGCCGTGATCGTCCCGCCGGCCAGCACTTGGCTGTTCTCGTTGTACAGGCGCCCGTTGACGTTCATGCTGCCGCCCGCCACCAGATGGGCGGGGTCGATGTTGATCGCCGTGTCTTCGGTCGTCGTGATGGAGTTGTGCCAGACGGCGTAGCCCCCATGCCGACGAGCTCGCCGGTGGCCTTGAGATAGACGAAACCGTTGACGGCATCGACATTGACTTCGTCCATCGGATAGGTGGTAGTCCTACCAACACCGCTGCCCACGAGCGTGTTGGGTGCGACGCCGGTCAGGGTGCTCGGCGTCACCGTGGGCGTGCCCTTCTGGACATGGACGTCGCGGTTGTTGACCTGCGCCATCGAGATGGACATGTCGCCCAGGGATTCGATGTCGGCGCTCAGGTTGTTGAGCACTGCGCCTTGGCCGGTCGCTTTGCGATTGGCATCGAGCGCCCCGCCGATGTTCATCGAGCCTGCACCCAGGCCGCCACTGAAGATCAGCGAATGCTCGCGGTTGTTGATGGTTCCCGCGCCGATGTTCAGGGTGTTGCGCGCGGCAATGGTTGCTGCCTTGGTCGCGCCGTTGACGCTTTCGGCATCGTTCTCGAGCGTGCCGGCGCCGATGGAAATATCGTTGCCGTAGATGCGCCCGGTGCCGATGTTCTTCAGCGTGCCTGCATTGATCTGCGTGGCACCGCGGCTGTCGATCAGGCCGCGGTTGGTCAGCGTACCGCCGGCGTTGACGATGGTGTTCGTCCCCGACATCTCCGCATTCGCCGTGTTGTCCACGTTGTTGCCGCCCACGGTGAGCGTCTGGCCTGCCAGCAGCTTGCCGTTGTTCGTGAAATTGCCCGTGGTGGTGTAGGTCAGGTTGCCGTTGGCAGCCACCTCGCCGTTGTTCACGATGTCCTGCTGGAGCGCAATGCTCAGGTCCTGGCCCGAGACGGCCCGGCCGTCGCCGCTGAAGGTCGCGACATCGATCTTCAGGCTCTTGTCGGCCACCAGCGTGCCGCCGGTATTGACCAGGTTGAGCGTCTTGGCGCCCGGGTTGGCTGCATTGGGATCGGCGATGGTGAGCGTGTCCCCCGCCGAGATCAACCCGTTCGTGTTGTTGACAGTGCCGCCACTCGTAATGGTGGCGTTGACGTCGGCGCGGATGGCACCCGAGTTGTTGTCGAGATTGCCGGCGCCAATGGCCACATTCAGGCCTTCGATGCCTTGCTCGGTGCCAAGAGTGCTGGTGTTGACGATGCTGCCGGCGTTCAGCGTCGTCGTGGCCGCCGAGCGGATCAGGCCGCTGGTGTTGGTCAGCGTCCCGGCGTTCACGGCCAGGTCGCCCGCGGCCAGGGTGCGGCCGCCGCTGTTGTCGTAGCCAGCCCCGTTGGTGTTGATGGCGACGGTGGACTGCCCGAGCACCACGCCTCCGCCCGTGTTGGAGAAGCCTTGGGTGCCGGCCGTCACGGCGTTCTTCGCGCCAATGAAGCCCGCGTTGTTGTTGACTGACCCGGTGGTCAGGTTCAGCGTGCCGCCGCTGCTGATGCCGCCTTGGCTATTGATGTACCCGGCCGCATTCGTGTTCGTGAGTGTCTGACCATTCGTGTCGATGGTCATCGCCCCACCTGACTGGATCAGGCCGGCAGCGTTGATCAGCGCGCCCGAATTCACCGCCACCGTGGTGGTGGCCGCCAGCGTGCCTTGCGTGTTGTTCAGCGCATTGTTCTGCCCGTTCGCGCGCGTGTTCACCGCCAGGCTGTTGCCGAAGACCTTGCCCCCGACATTGTTCAGCCCGCTATTGAGCAGCGTGGTCGCGGCGCCGGCCTGCAAGGTGCCGCCGTTGTTCGTCGTCGCGCCCGTCGTGATGACGTTCAGGTTGCCATTGACCGCCGCTGCGGTTCCGCTGCTGTTGTCGAGCGTTGCGGCTACAAGCGTCGTGTTGCCGTTCGCGGCCAGTGTGCCGCCCACGTTGGTCGCGGCCCCGCCGACGGTAACGGTCAGGGCTTCGGCAGCGGTCACGCTGCCCGCGTTGTTGCTCAGGCTGCCGGCCGCGACGGTGGTGGTGCCGCCCGAGCCGATCACGCCCTTGCTGCTGTTGTCGAGCAGGCCGCCCACGGTCAGGCCGAGGTCGGAGGTCTCGGCGGCACGGAGGATGCCGCCCTGGTTGGTCAGGCTACCGGCCGCGACGGTCGTGTTGCCATTGCTGGCCAGCGTGCCAGCGCTATTGTCCAGCGCGCCCACCACTGTGATGCGCGTGGCATCGGCGCCGGTTTGCACGATCTGGGCGCCGGCGCGATTGCCGAGCGATCCGGCGTCGATGGTGATGTGTTTGGCGCTGATCGCGGCCTTTGCGCCGTCCTGGTTGAACGCGCCGGACATGGCGACGGTCAGCGCACCATTGGCCGTGACCTGGCCGTTGGTGCCGTTGTAGCTGCCGCCAGCAATGGCGAGCGTGCCGGCACCGGCATGCTCGATCTTGCCGGCGGTGTTGATGATGCTGGCACCACTCAGGCTCAGGTCCTGCCCATTGCTGGCGATGCGCCCGCCGTTGTTGTTCAGGGTGCCGGTGGTCGCAATGGTGGTCGCGCCCGTGCCCGTCTGCACGATCTCGCCGCCGTTCGTGTTGGCGAGGTTCGAAAGCTTCAGATCAAGCTGTTTCGCGTTGAGCTGGCCTGCGTCGTTGACAAGGGTCTGCGGCGCCTTGCTGTTGGCGGTGACGCTCAGGGTTCCCGGCGTGACGACCGTGGCTTTGCTGGTGATCACGTCGCCCTGCGTGGCCGTGATCGCGATGTTCGCCGCGCTGGTCTGACCGGCCGAGACATCGACACTGGCGCCTTGCAGCGCGGCATTGCCGGCTGCCAGGTTGGTGCCGTGTGTGGCGAGCGCCCCGGAGGCCGTCACACTCAACTCGCCCGCCGTACCGAGCTTGCCATCGCTCTGGACGCCTGCACCGAGCACTCCGGTGCTGCCGCCTTGCAGGCTGCCGGTGGTGATGGTGGCATTTCGCCCGGCCGTGATGCTGCCGTCGTTGGTCAGCAGGCCTCCCACTGCCACGGCAGTGTCATTGGCCCCGCGCAGGGTGCCGCCCGCGGCGTTGCTCAGGCTGCCGGCTTGCAGGCCGAGGTCGGTGGCTGCGCCTATGTAGCCCTGGCCGTTGGTCAAAGCGCCAGTCACGTTCACCTGGGTCGCGGCCTGGGCCGACTGGATTGAGCCCTTGTCGTTGGCGAGCGAACCAGCACTGAGAGTCAGAGCCTGATTGGCGGCCAGCGTGCCAGCTGTGTTGTCGGCGGCGCCCTGGACGTTCATCGCCAGGCTGTTCAGCCCGGAAACGGTGCCGCCGCTGTTGTCCAGGCTGCCCGCATTCAATGCGGTGTTGCCATTGGCGGCGATGGTGCCGCCCCGGTTGCTGGTGGCGCCGCTCGTGGTGCTTGCGACATCGCCCGTGGCCGTGACGCGCCCGGCATCGTTGGCAAGGCTGCCGGCTTGCAGGGTCGTGTTGCCGCCCGCGCTGATCTCACCCTGGCTGTTGTCCAGCAGACCCGTCACATTGACGCTCAGATCGGATGCCTGGGCGGCCTGCAGCGTGCCGCCCCGGTTGTTCAGGCTGGCTGCGGTAAAGGTGAGGCTGCCGTTGCTGGCCAGCGTGGCGCCGCTGTTGTCGATGGCGCCCGACGTCGTGATGGTGGTTGCGGCCGTGCCGGTCTGCACGATCTCGCCGCCGTTCGTGTTGGCAAGATTGGAAACACGCAGGTCCAGCTGATTGGCGCTGAGCTTGCCGCCCTGGTTGACCAGCGTCTGGCCAGGCTGTGCGTTGGCGGTGACGGTCAAGGTGCCCGGCGTTGTGACCGTGGCCTTATCTGTGGTCACGTTGCCCTGCATGGCCGTGACCGTGATGTTCGCCGCGCTGGTCTGGCTGGCCGAGAGATCGACGCTCGCGCCCTGCAGCGTGGCATTGCCTGCCGCAAGGTTGGTGCCGTTGGCGACCAGGGCGCCGGCCGTGGTCACGACCAGGTCGCCCGCCGCACCAAGCTGGCCGTCGCTCTGGATGCCGGCACCCAGCACGCCTGTGGTGCCGCTTTGCAGGCTGCCGACCGCGACCGTCGTGTGCCGCCCGGCCGTGATGCTGCCGTCGTTGGCGAGCGCGCCGCCGACCGCGACACTGACATCGTTGGTGCCGCGCAGGCTGGCGCCATTGGCGTTGACGAGCGAACCCGCCTGCACCTTCAGGTCGGTGGCCGCACCGATCGTGCCGCCGCTGCCGTTGGTCAACTGGCTCGCCACCGCCAGCTGCACCCCGGCCTGCGCCGACTGGATGCTGCCCTGGGTGTTGTCCAGGTTGCCGGCGCCGAGCGCGACGCCCTGGTTCGCGACCAGCGTGCCGCCGGTGTTGTTGACTGCGCCCGCCACATTGGCCGTCAGCGCGCCCGTTACCGAGATCGCTCCGCGCGTGTTGTCGGCCTGGCCGCCAACCGTCAGCGTGGCGTCGGCCGCGCTGGTCAGCTTGCCGTCGACATTGACCAGGTCGCCGGTCGTGGTGATGTTCAGGCTGCCCGCGTTCAGCGTGCCGCCGGTGTTGTCGAAGCGATCGACATTCGCGCTGAAGCCGTTGCTGACATTCAGCGTGCCGCCGTGGTTGTCGAAGGTCGGCTGGCTCACGGCCATGTTGGCAACATTCAGCGTGCCGCCGTTGTTGTTGATGTTGGCGCTTTGCAGGCTGATCGGTCCGCCGGCGTAGATCTTGCCGCCGTCGTTGCGGATCGTGCCGGCGGCGGTGATCGCACCCGGCGACGGCGGCACGTACGGTGCGGGCGCGATGGTGCCGCCGGAGCCGGTCTCCGTGCCGGTGCCTGCGGGCGGCGTGGTCGGGCTCGCGGTGCCGCCTGTACCAGTTCCTGTTCCCGTGCCGCCACCGGCTCCGGTGTCGGGCGTGGACGGCGCAGCCGCCACGGGCTCCGCGCCGATGACGCCGCCGCTCGTGTTGCTCAAAGCAGGCGCGCTCAGCATCAAGCCGGCGCTGCTGGTCTGGCGGATCGTGCCGCCGCGGTTGTCGAGGTCGCCCGCCGTGCTGGCCAGTTCCAGCCGCGCGCCTTCGAGCGTGCCGCCGGTGCCGTTCAATGCATTGGCCAGGTCGCCCTGGGTCGTGACCTTGAGGTTGCCGCCGCTGACCACGCGGCCGCTGTTGGCCAGGCCCGAGGCCGAGAGGTTCGCGTCGGCGGTGGCCTGGATGGTTCCGATGTTCTCCAGGCGCCCGGCGCTGGTGACGACCAGTTGGCCCGCGCCCATCAGCGCGGTGGCACCCGGCGCGGCCTGGATCGTGCCGGCGTTGCGCACGCCCAGGCCGGCCTCGGTGCCGATGAGCGTGATCTTGCCGGCGTACATGCCGCCGAGCGCGGCCACGTCCAGCGCAAAGGTGGGCGCCGTGCCGGTGCCGCTGGTGGGCGTGACCTGGCTGTGGTCGGCGCTCACGGTGTTCGCACCCGTCACCACCTTCAGCTCGCTGGCCCAGATGCCCGCGTTGGCCTCGACCGCACGCGCGAGGATCGCGGCGTAGTCCGTCTTGCTGGCGTCCAGGCCCGCACCGTCGATGGTGATGGTGCCGCCGCGCACCAGAAAGCTGTCCAGGCCGCCCACGGCATTGAACTGCGGCGTGCCCGTGGTCAGCGTGGCGCGTGAGGCATTGATGAAGCCGCCGCCGTTGACGCTGATACCGGCCGGGTTGGCGATGATCACTTCGGCGCGCTGCCCCGCGACTTCGATGTACCCGCGCAGTTGGCTCGGGCTGCCGCCGTTCACTTCATTGAGGATGATGCGCGCGGGGCCGGTCGCGAGATACGGATTGCCTTGGACGAACCCACCGAGCTGGCTCTGCACGTTGGTGCGGCTGTTGTTCAGGATGGCGCCGTTGGGCGCCACGTTCAACTGCTGGTACACATTGCGCGAAACACCCGCGGCGCTGGGCGTCTGGATGTTGATGAGTGGCACGCCGTTGGGCGCGACCATCACGGTGGGGCGCAGGTTGGCGGGAACGTTGGGCGCGCCGACGATCTGGGCTTGGGCGGGTGAAGCCGAGAGCATGCCCGCGAGCGCTGCGCCCACGAGCATGGGCGCCAGGGCTGCCGCACCTGCGGCAATTGCGCCGCCGGCACCGGTGGTGGCCTTGGACGTGCCTTTGCCCGTGCTCTTGGCCGTTTCTTGAACGACCATGCGCAGCCCGCGCTTCGCATTGAACACAATGCGGTGCAAATTTTTATTCATTCCCTGATCTCTCTGCGTGACAGCAATGCACGCCGCTTTGGAAGG
This sequence comes from Variovorax sp. S12S4, assembly GCF_023195515.1. Taxonomy (NCBI): domain Bacteria; kingdom Pseudomonadati; phylum Pseudomonadota; class Betaproteobacteria; order Burkholderiales; family Comamonadaceae; genus Variovorax; species Variovorax sp. S12S4. The sequence continues at coordinate 1,526,136 of NZ_JALPKR020000002.1, read as the reverse complement.
CGTGCGACCCGCCGGCACCGATGCCGACGAATGGGATTTTCTCGTTACAAAGAGTTAATGAATGTCAAAATCAATGGAAGAGTGCAGATAGGCAGAGGAATCGTCAGATTTTTCACACGCGTAAAGAGCATCAGAACAACACTCGTCAATCGTGTGTAACCCGTAAGTTCTAGGAGTCCGGCGCAAGGGCCTGCGTTAGAGTCGCAGCCCACCGCCCCACGCGTTCATGACCGCACGATTTCAATCCGTCGCTCCCACAGTCCGCCTCGCCGACCAGGTGGCCGATGCGTTGGCGGCCGAGGTGCGCAGCGGGCGCTTGTCGGCAGGCGACCGTCTGCCGACCGAGGCTGCGCTGGCCGAGCAGTTCGGCGTGAGCCGCACGGTGGTGCGCGAGGCGGTTTCGCGGCTCAAGTCGCTGGGGCTGCTCGATTCGCGGCAGGGCAGCGGCGTGTATGTGCGCGCGGCAGGCGTGGAGCCGCTGCGCTTCGAGATGCCGCATGTGGCTTCGCGTGAAGCGGTGATCCAGATGGTCGAACTGCGCCGTGCGCTCGAGGCCGAAGTGGCCGCGCTCGCCGCCGAACGGCGCACGCCTGAAGACGTAGAGCGCATCCGTGAAGCCATCGAGGCGCTGCACGCCGCAGTGGCGGCGGGGCGCAACGGCGCCGACGAAGACGTGCGGTTTCATCGCGCCATTGCCGAGGCGGCGCGCAACCCCTTCTTGATCGGCACGCTGCAGTACCTGCGGCAGTTTCTTCATGGCGCCACGCGTGTCACGCGCGCCAACGAGGCGCGCCGGGCCGACTTTGCGCGCGAGGTGGCGCAGGAGCATGCGCGGATCGTCGAGGCCATCGAGGCGGGGGACCCGCTGCGCGCGCGAGAAGCCGCCAAGTCCCACATGGACAACGCCATTCGCCGCATCGAGCAGGCCGACCCTGCCTTCTGGCAGCAGGAGGGCGCGCAACTCGCCCGGCCGCTGGTCGAAGGCTGGCCGGCGGGCCATTAGAAGAAAAGGAAACGAGGTGTAGCTTGCGGGTTTACCCGAAGCAGATCGCCTGTTTCAGATTTGTATGATGACCTGACAAATAAGGGCGGCGCGCCGCATGCACCGCCCAAGCGAGACCCGGTTCATCATCCAAACGGACTTCCTCCAATGACTTCAACACTCCACGCGCCGCTGGCTGCCACTGCGGACACGCCGGCCGATGTCGCGCTCGAGAAGCGTGCCTACACCAAGGTGTTCTGGCGCCTCGTTCCCTTTCTGATGCTCTGCTATGTGGTCGCGTATCTCGACCGCGTGAACGTGGGCTTTGCCAAGCTTCAGATGGGGCAAGACCTGGGCTTCAGCGAAACCGTGTTCGGCCTGGGAGCCGGCATCTTCTTTCTGGGCTACTTCCTGTTCGAGGTGCCGAGCAACCTGCTGCTCAACCGCGTGGGCGCGCGAATCTGGATTGCGCGAATCATGATCACCTGGGGCGTGCTTTCGGCGTGCTTCGTGTTTGTGGAAACGCCGACCAGCTTCTACATCCTGCGTTTCCTGCTCGGCGTGGCGGAGGCGGGCTTCTACCCCGGCGTGATCCTGTACCTCACCCATTGGTACCCGGCGCATCGGCGCGCGCGCATCATCGCGGTCTTCATGTCGGCCATTCCGGTGGCGGGCATCTTCGGCAATCCTCTCTCGGGCTGGATCATGGATGCGTTCCACGGTGTGTCCTCGATGGAAGGCTGGCAATGGATGTTCATCATCGAAGCGATTCCGGCCGTGATCGTCGGCGTGATGGTGCTGGTCTACCTGGACAACGGCATCCAGCAGGCGCGCTGGCTCGACCCCGAAGAAAAGCGCCTGCTGCAGCGCGAGGTCGAACGCGACCAGGCGCACGGCGCCAAAGGGCCGCACTCGGTGGGCGCCATGTTCCGCGATGCGCGCGTGTGGTGGATGGCGCTGATCTACTTCGCCTTCGTCATGGGGCAATACGCGCTCACCTTCTGGCTGCCCACGCTGGTCAAGGCCACGGGCGTCAAGGGCAACCTGCACATCGGCCTGTTGAGCGCCATTCCGTTCATCTGTGCCATCGTCGCGATGAACCTTTTCGGCCGCAGCGCCGACCGCCGGCAGGAGCGCCGCTGGCACCTGATCGTGCCCGCGCTGATGGGCGCCATCGGCTTCACGGTGGCGGCCTCGTACACGCAGAATACGGTCCTGTCGCTCGCATTCCTCTCGCTTGCCGCAGCTGGCGTGCTCACCTGCGCGCCGCTGTTCTGGTCGCTGCCCACCGCCTTTCTTTCGGGCACCGCGGCGGCGGCGGGCATTGCGGTCATCAATTCGGTGGGCAACCTTGCGGGCTTCGTGAGCCCCTATCTCATCGGCTACCTCAAAGACCTCACCGGCAGCACGCAGATCGGCATGTACGTGCTGGCCGCTGCGCTGGTGCTTGGGGCCATCGGCGTGTGGCTCACGCCCAAGCAACTCGTGAATCGCTGATCGAAAGAACCCCTGATGACTTCAAACACCAACAACACACCGGTCGTCGGCCTCGTGGGCCTTGGCGCCATGGGCAGCGGCATGGCGCAATCGCTGCGCCGCGCGGGCTACGAGCCGCACGTTTTCGACGTGCGCCTGGACGTGGCCCACGCCTTTGCGCGCGACGGCGGCGTGGCCTGCGACACGCTGGCCGCGCTTGGCGCGCAGTGCGACATCGTGGTTTCCGTGGTCGTCAATGCGGCGCAGACCGAGTCGGTGCTGTTTGGCGACGGCACCACGCCCGGCTGCGCGGCGTCGATGAAGCCCGGCAGCCTGTTCGTGATGTGCTCCACGGTCGATCCGAACTGGTCGGTCGCGCTCGAGTCGCGCCTGGCCGCGCAGGGCATCCTGTACCTCGACGCGCCGATTTCCGGTGGCGCCGCCAAGGCCGCGAGCGGCCAGATGACGATGATGACGGCCGGCACGCCCGCGGCCTATGAAAAGGCCGGCGCGGTGCTCGACGCCATGGCGGCCAAGGTTTATCGTCTTGGAGACCGCGCGGGTGCGGGCAGCAAGGTCAAGGTCATCAACCAGTTGCTGGCCGGCGTGCACATTGCCGCAGCGGCCGAGGCCATGGCGCTGGGCCTGCGCGAAGGCGTGGACCCGGCCGCGCTGTACGAGGTGATCACGCACAGCGCGGGCAACAGCTGGATGTTCGAGAACCGCATGGCGCACGTGCTCGCAGGCGACTACACACCGCTCTCGGCCGTCGACATCTTCGTGAAGGATCTGGGCCTGGTGCTCGACGTGGCGCGTGCCAGCAAGTTTCCGTTGCCGCTCTCGTCCACCGCGCACCAGATGTTCATGCAGGCGTCTACCGCGGGTTTTGCGCGCGAGGACGACAGCGCGGTCATCAAGATATTTCCCGGCATCGAACTGCCGGCTGCCGACAAGAAAGCCTGAACAAGGAAGACAAGCATCATGAATATTCTCATCACCGGAGGTTGCGGTTTTGTGGGTGCGCGGCTCGCGCGCACGCTGCTCGCGGGTGGCCCGCTGGCGCTGGCCGGCGGCGTGGTCCAGCCCGTCGCACGCATCACGCTGGCCGACCGCGTGCCGCCGCCCGCAGACCTGCAAGCCGATGGCCGCGTGCACTTTGTGCAAGGCGACCTGTACGAGCAGGCCGTGAGCGGCGTGCTGCCGCTGGCCGACACGCATGCCGTGTTCCACCTTGCCGCCGCCGTAAGCGGCGAATGCGAGGCCGACTTCGACCTGGGCATGCGCAGCAACCTGGACACCACGCGCGCGCTGCTCGAAGCCTGCCGCCGCGCGGGCCACGCGCCGGTGTTCGTGTTCTCCAGCTCGGTCGCGGTCTTCGGCGATTCGCCCGAGCAGCGCCTGCCCGAGGTGATCGAAGACACCACGCTGCCGACACCGCAGAACAGCTACGGCATCCAGAAGTTCATCGGCGAGCAGCTCGTGGCCGACTTCACGCGCAAGGGCTTCGTGCAGGGCCGCAACGTGCGGCTCATGACGGTGTCGGTGCGGCCGGGCCGACCCAACGGCGCGGCCTCCAGCTTCCTGAGCGGCATGCTGCGCGAGCCGCTGGCCGGCGAACGCGCGCGCTGCCCGGTGGCGCCCGAGACCGCAGTCGCTCTCGCATCGCCCGGCAACACCGTCGCTGGCATCATCCGCGCGGCCACGGCCAGCGCCGCTGAGTGGGGTGCGCGCACCGCGATCAACCTGCCCGCGTTGACGACCACCGTGCGCGAAATGGCGGAAGCGCTCGAGCGCATCGCCGGCAAAGAAGCAACGTCGCTGATCGACTGGGAGCCCGATGCGAACATCGCCAAGATCGTGACCAGCTGGCCCAGCCGCATTCACGCAGCGCGCGCCGAGGCGCTGGGCCTGAAGGCGGATGCGAGTTTTGACGCCATCTTGCGTGACTATGTGCGCGAGAACCCGCAGGCCGTAAAGCTGGCCGTGGCCGCAAAGGACTGAGCAATGCCCAAGCTGCTGCTCGGCTGCATTGCCGACGACTTCACAGGCGCCACCGACCTGGCCAACAACCTCGTGCGCGCCGGCATGCGCGTGGTGCAGGCCATCGGCGTGCCGGCCACGCCGCTCGATGCGGAAGTCGATGCGGTGGTGGTCGCGCTCAAGTCGCGCACCATCGCCCCGGCGGAAGCCATCGAGCAGTCGCTTGCCGCGCTGCGCTGGCTGCAGGCGCAGGGCGCGCAGCAGATCTACTTCAAGTACTGCTCCACCTTCGACAGCACGCCGCAGGGCAACATCGGCCCGGTGACCGAAGCGCTCATGGACGCGCTGCAATGCGACTTCACCATTGCCACGCCAGCCTTCCCCGACAACAAGCGAACCGTGTTCAAGGGCTACCTGTTCGCGGGCGACGTGCTGCTCAACGAGAGCGGCATGCAGAACCATCCGCTCACGCCCATGACAGACCCGAACCTCGTGCGCGTGCTGCAGGCGCAGTGCAAGCGCAAGGTAGGGCTCGTGGACCATGCGGTAGTCGCGCGAGGTGCGGCGGCCATTACAGAGCGCATCGAACAGCTGAAAGGCGAGGGCGTGTCGATCGCCATCGTCGACGCGGTGTCGAACGACGACCTGCTGCGACTCGGCCCGGCCATTGCGAAGATGCCGCTGGTCACCGCCGGCTCGGGCGTGGCCATCGGCTTGCCTGCCAATTTCGGCCTCGCACCGTCGTCGCAAGCCAGCGCGCTGCCAGCCGCGGGCGGATTGCGTGCCGTAGTGTCAGGCAGTTGCTCATTGGCCACCAACCGCCAGGTGCTCGACTTCATCCAGCGTGGCGGCGCGGCACTGGCCATCGATCCGCTGCGCATTGCCGCAGGCGTCGATGTGGCGGCCGAAACCCTGGCGTGGGCGACACCGCTCGTCGACAAGCAAGCAGTGCTGGTCTATTCCACAGCCGAGGCGGGCGCCGTCAAGTCGGTGCAGGGTCGGCTCGGCGTCGAAGAGGCCGGTGCCATGGTCGAGCGCACCATCGCAGCCATCGCGCACGGCCTCGTCGAACGCGGCGTGCGCCAACTAGTGGTGGCGGGCGGGGAAACCTCCGGCGCATGCGTGCAGGCACTGGGTATTGCGCAAATGCAGATCGGTCCGCAGATCGATCCCGGCGTGCCGTGGTGCCACGCGCGTACTGATGTTGCGGAAGGCACGTCGGTGCACATTGCGCTCAAGTCTGGCAACTTTGGGGGGGATGATTTTTTCACCAAGGCATTTACAGTGCTGGGATGAATTGCATGCCGGGTACTTGTTCAGGGCGCGCACCCGCCGACGGGGTACCTTTCTCCGCGAATGTCCCCCGGCCTGCGGCCTCCTCCTTTATTTCGCTGCGCAAGGCACCCCATCGACGGGTGCGTAATTCAGAGCGGTCGTTGATCAGCGAAGCACCAACAGCGTGTCCCGGTGCACAGGGCATCGGGTGCTCCGCGCAGCGAAATAAAGGAGGAGCCGAAGGCGGGGGACATTCGCGGAGGGGAGTACCCGGTGGCCTTTGCACACGCCCTGAAAAAGCATCTACACAGCGCGCATAGAAAGCCGAAATGAAAGAAACCGAAGCCCGCGAAGAAATCTGCCGCGTAGGCCGCAGTCTTTTCGAACGCGGCTATGTGCATGCGACGGCAGGCAACATCAGCGTGCGGCTCGACGACGGTTTTCTCATTACGCCAACCGATGCCTGCCTCGGCTTCCTCGACCCCGCGCGCTTGGCCAAGCTCGACACTCAGGGCAACCAGACCGCCGGCGACCGAGCCAGTAAGACCATCGCCCTGCACACCCGCATCTATGCGGCGGCGCGCAAATTTGATGCAGGCACGGCCTGCGTGATTCACACGCACAGCACGCACTGCGTTGCACTCACGCTTGGCACGCAAGGCGACGAACTCCTGCCCGCCCTCACGCCATATTTTGTGATGAAGGTCGGCCACGTGCCGCTCATTCCTTATCACCGCCCCGGCGCGCCCGAAGCGGCCGAGCTGGTGGCGCAAGCCATCGAGCGCCACGGTGCCGCCGGCACGCCGATTCGCGCCGTGATGCTCGAACGCCTCGGCCCCAATGTGTGGCACGAGACACCGGGCGCGGCGATGGCCGTGCTCGAGGAACTCGAAGAAACCGCAAAGCTCCATCTGCTCACCGGCATGGCCAAACCCCAGCCGTTGAGCGATGAACAGATCGACGAACTGCGCCGCACTTTCGGCGCGCGCTGGTAATAGTAAAAAGCACCCCATGCCTCAATTTGCCGCCAACCTCTCGATGCTCTATCCGGAGCTCGACTTTCTTGACCGCTTCGAAGCCGCCTCGAAAGATGGCTTCAAGGCCGTCGAATATCTGTTCCCTTATGCCTTCGACCGCAACGAGATTGCTGCGCGCCTGAAGCACAACGGCTTGCAGCAGGTGCTCTTCAACGGCCCTCCGGGCAACTGGGACGGCGGCGAGCGGGGCCTTGCCTGCCTGCCGGGCCGCGACGCCGAGTTTCGCGAAGGCATGGCCAAGGCCATCGACTACGCCGCGGCTCTCGGCTGCCCGCGCATCCACATCATGGCGGGCCTGGTGCCTGAAGGCCTGGAGCGCGAGGCCGTGCAGCCCGTGTACGTGGACAACCTGCGCTGGGCCGCCGCCGAGGCCGCCAAGGCCGGCCGCGACGTGCTGATCGAGCCGATCAACACGCGCGACATTCCGCGCTTCTTTCTGAACCGACAAGACCACGCGCACGAAATCGTCGACATGGTGGGCGCGCCCAACCTCAAGGTGCAGATGGACCTGTACCACTGCCAGATCGTCGAGGGCGACGTGGCCATGAAGATCCGAAAGTACCTGCCGACCGGCCGCGTGGGCCACATCCAGATTGCCGGCGTTCCAGAGCGCCACGAGCCCGACATCGGCGAGCAGAACTATCCATACCTGTTCGACCTGATCGACGAAGTCTCGGCGCAGTGCGGCTGGCAGGGCTGGATCGGCTGCGAATACCGGCCCAGCCGCGGCATGGAACCCGGCGGCACTTCGGCCGGCCTGGGCTGGCTGCGGGCATTGCAACAGCGCACATGAAGCTCGAGTCCGTGCGCATTCCGACGCGGCTGCGGGGCTTTGCCGCGGGCGATGCGCAGGTGTTCGACGTGACGTTGGCCGGCGATCGCGTGCAGGCCGTCGTGCCGAGCGCATCGCAGTCGGGCGCGCGCGGCATCTTGCTGAGTGCGCTGGTCGAAGCGCACGCGCACATCGACAAGAACTACACCGTGCAGGAAGTCGGCGCGGCCGAGGGCAACCTGTTCGCGGCCATCGAGCGCATGGACAAGCACCGCGCGGGCTGGACCGGCGAAGCGCTGCACCCGCGCATGGAGCGCGCGCTGCAGGACGCCTGGCAATCGGGTACGCGCGCGCTGCGCACGCACATCGACTGGGTGCAGGCCGATCCGCCGGCCGCACTCGCGGTGTTCGAAGCCTTGCGGCAAGAATGGCGCGGGCGCATCGAGCTGCAGTTTGTTTCTCTCACTCCGCTGGATCTGTTTGCGGACCTTGCCGCCGGCGAGCGCATCGCGCGCGAGGTCAAACGTGCGGGCGGCACGCTGGGCGCTTTCGTTTATCGCAACGAAGGCCTGGTGCACAAGCTGGGCCGCGTCTTCGACCTCGCGCAAGACCACGGCCTGGGTCTCGACTTTCATGTCGACGAAGGCCTCGACGCCGACGCGAGCGGCTTGCGCAGCATTGCGCAGCTGATGCGCGCGCGCGAGTTCCGGCACGGCGTGGTCTGCGGCCACTGCTGCTCGTTGGCCATGCAGGACGATGCGATGGCCAACGAAACGCTGGCACTGTGCGCCGGCGCGGGTCTTCACATCGTTTCGCTGCCGACCACCAACCTCTACCTTCAGGGCGCCTGGGACCACACGCCTGTGCAGCGCGGCATCACGCGCATCCACGAGGCGGCGGCACGGGGCTTGCGTGTGAGCCTGGCAACGGACAACGTGCAGGACGCCTTCTATCCCTATGGCAGCTACGATCTTCTCGAGACCTTCGGCCTTGGCGTGCAAATGGCGCACCTCGCGCCCGCGGGCGAATGGTTCGACGCGATCACGGTCAGCCCCGCGAAGGCGCTCGGCCTTGCGTGGGACGGACGCATTGCGCCGGGCTGCCCCGCCGACCTGGTGCTGCTCGCGGCCATCGCTGAGCATGAACTCATCGGCCCGCGCGGGCGCCAACGCACCGTGATCCGTGCCGGTCAAATTCTGGAGCAAACACAATGAAAAGCACGACGAGTATGGGCAAGCCAATGGCCAACTACGCCGCCGCCAAGCGCGTGGGCGATTTCGTCTTCATGAGCGGCGTGGTCGCGGTCGATCCGGCCACGCGACGCGCCGTGGCCGGCTACGACGCCATTCCCGAAGAAGCCCGCACGGCCTTGCAGGGCGTGGGCTATGCCACGGGGCAGATGTCGGTCGACATCTTCGAGGCGCCCATCGTGGCGCAGAGCTGGTTCGTGCTCGAACGCATTCGCCAGATTGCCGCCGAGCACGGCGGCACCATGGAAGACGTGGTCAAGCTGGTGCAGTACTTTCGGCACCTGCCGCACTATGCGTTCTACAACCGCGTGCGCGGGCTTTTCTATCCGGGCGAGCCGCCGGTGAGCACGGTGGTCGAGGTGTCGCGCTTCCTGCCGGGCGACGAAGTGCTGGTGGAAGTGGAAGCCACCATGTACCTCCCGCAGCACCGGCCTATTTGACGCCCGCGCCCTTCAGCAGGAACTCGGTCACCTGCTCGATCAGGTAGCGCCGGTCCCTGTCGTCGCCGTCTTGCGCAACGTTGCGGAAATACGCGGCCTGCGTGGCGTGGTCGGCATAGAACTGCGTCACGGCCCAGATGTGGAACAGCACCAGCATCGGGTCGGCCTTGTCCATCAGGCCCTGGTTCATCCAGTTCTGGATCACGGCGGCGGCCTGGTCGGTGCGCTGCTTGCTCGTGTTCATCATGCTGTTGAGCACGGGGGCGCCGTGCATCATCTCGGCCGTAAAAATACGCGAGCGCAGCGGGTGCTCGAACGAGAACACCATCTTCCGGTGGATCAGGTCGCCCAGCACCTTGCGCGGGCCGAAGGCCTCGTCCGCAAAGCCGAACACCACGATCCAGTCGTTGAGAATGTCCTGCAGGATCTGGCGGTACAGCGCTTCCTTGCTCTCGATGTAGTAGTGCAGCTGCGCCTTCGAAAGCCCAGCCTTGTCGGCAATCGCCTGGGTGGATGCGCCGGCCAGCCCTTCGCTGGCAAACACCTCGATGGCGGCCTGGTTGATGAGCCCGAGCACTTGGGTGTACTTGCGCGAACGGCCGCGCGTGGCGGGCGCCTCGCCGATGCTTTCGTCGGTAGTGCCGATTGCGGGCCGCGCATTCACAGCTGCAGTACCAGTTCCTGGCCCTTGGCGCGCGAGCAGCACAAGGCCACTTTCGTGCGGCGCTCGGTGCCCGTGAGGCAGAAATCGCGGTGCTCCGCGCCGTCGCCGTCGCCTTCGACCACGCAGGTGCCGCACAGGCCCTGCTGGCACGACACCGGAATGTCGATGCCGACCTCATGCAGCGCATCGACGGCGGTCTGGTCGGCTGCAACCGGCACCGTGATGCCGCGCTGCGCGAGCTTCAGCGTGAAGGGCAGGCCGGTGCTGGTGTTCGCATCGGCCGGCGCGGCGAAGTATTCGGCGTGCAGCGCGTCTTCGGGCCAGTGCGCAGCCGCTTCGCGCACCGCCTTCATGAAGCCGCCGGGACCGCAGACGTAGAGGTGCGTGCCGGGTGCACGCTCGGCCAGCAGCGCACGCAGGTCGATGCGCTGCGTGGCATCGCCCTGGTCCAGGTGCAGCCGCAGGTGCGGTGCGAGCGTCGGCGAATGCAGTGCGTCTGCAAAGGCCAGGTGCTCTTCGCTGCGCGCGAACACGCACAGGGTGAAGTTGGCGCCGCGTGCCGCAAGCGCTTGGGCCATGGCCAGCAGCGGCGTCATGCCGATACCGCCGGCCAGCAGCAAGTGCCGCGTTGCCGCTTCGCGCAGCGGAAAGGTGTTGCGCGGCGCGCTGATGGCCAGCAGGTCGCCCTCGCGCACGCGCTCGTGCATCGAGGCCGAGCCGCCGCGGCTTTGGGCCTCGCGCTTCACGCCGATCACGTACGAGGCGGCATTCGACGGCGCATCGGAAGACCATCGCGCCAGCGAGTATTGGCGCGAGAAGCCCCCGGGCATGAACACATCGATGTGCGCGCCGGCTTCATAGCCCGGCAGTCCACGGCCCCACGGATGCGCCAGCTCGAAAGCCAGAATTTCCGGCGTCTGCCGCGAGATGCGTTCGACGCGGACGGTGAGCATGCGTTCAAGGCTCATGGTGTGTGTCTCCCTGGCTAGATGCTCTGCAGCTTGCGCGACACGCGTTCGATGAAATGGATGCGGTCGCGTTCGGTGACGGCGTTCATGTCGTGCAGCTGCAGCCACGTGACCTTGCAGCGCCATGCAAAAAGCGCCCGCAGCGCGCGCGTGAAGAGCCGCCGGCCCGGGTCGCCGATGAGCATCACGAACCAGCGCGGCGAGCCGCCCGTGGTCACGACCGTCAGCCGCCGGATGTGCCGCATGCCCGACTTTGCGACCTGCCCCTTGCGCTCCGCGGGCAGGAATGCAACGCCCGGCAGCCACACGCGCTCGAGCCAGCCCTTGAGCATGGACGGCGGTCCATGAAACCAGGTGGGGTAGACGAACACCAGGTGCTCAGCCCACAGCAGCGCTTCGACATGGGGCTTCACGCGTTCGCGGATGAGTTCGGGGTTGTCCAAGTAGGCGATGCGCTCTTCGCGCGTCAGCGTCGGGTCGAAGCCCTCGGCGTACAGATCGATGGCCTTGACGGGGTGCCGCGGCTCCAGCGCCGCAAGGGCCGTGCGGTAGAGCGCGTGGTTGAAGCTCTCAGGGTTCGGATGGCAGTGGACGACGAGCGTTTTCATGAAAGAGAGGGCCGGTTCGCCTGTCGGCGAGACGGGGTCAGAGCCCAGGGAGCAAAGAGCCGCGCAGTGCCTTATGGCAACCCAGGCGCCGGCATCTGACCCCGGCGCAAGCCCCGCGCGGCCCGCGAGAGAAAAGCGTGCCGGTTACTTGCCGGCGAGCTTCTTTCGGACGTCGAGCCCGACGCCCTTGTTGACGAACTGCGTGGTCACGACCTTCGAAAGGTCGATCTCGCCGGGCTTGTACAAACCGGCCTTCACCATCTTGTCGTAGAAGTCCTTCACACGTGCTTCGTCCATCGCGCCAATGCCCTTGGTGAGCGATTCGCCGCTGTCGACGATGCCCATCTTCTTCATGAGTTCGATGGAGCCCTGCGATGCGGCCACGGGCGAGTCGGGATTGATCTTGGCGATCATCTCGTTGGCTGCCTTGTTGTCGCCGTAGAGATAATTGTTCCAGCCGATGATCGAGGCCTCGACAAACTTGCGCACGGTTTCGGGCTTGGTCTTGACGAGGTCGGCGCGCGTTTCGATGGTGGTCGAGTAGGTCGAAAAGCCGTTGTCGGCCAGCAGCTGCACCACGGGGTCGAAGCCGGCCTGCGCCTTGATCGACAGCGGCTCCGAGATGGCGTAGCCTTGCTGAATAGACTTCTTGTCGGCCAGGAACGGGCCCACGTTGAAGGTGTAGGGCTTGAGCTGCGAATCCTTGAAGCCGTGCTCCGACTTCATCCACTGCCAGAAGCTGAACTGGCCGTCCTTGCCGATGAAGGCGACGGGGGCCTTGGCCATGTCCTTGAAGGTGTCGAAGCCCTGGCCCGGGTGCGCAAACATGGCCTGCGGATCTTTCTGGAAGAAGGCCGCAACCACGACGGTGGGCACGCCGTTCTTCACGTTGTCGAAGGACTGCAGTAGGTTGCCGGTCATCAGAAAGTCGACCTTGCCGGCCGGCAGCATCGGCCGGTTGTTGACCATGGGGCCGCCCTGCTGAATATCGACGTCGAGGCCGTATTTCTTGTAGGTGCCGTCCACCAGTGCCTGGTAGAAGCCGCCGTGGCCGGCCTGTGCTTTCCAGTTGGTGGCAAACACCACTTTTTCCTGCGCCTGTGCGGCGAAGGCAGCGGCCGCGAGGGCAAGGGCTAGAGCAAGCGGACGGATGGTCAGAGCGGGAACGCGCATGGCAGTGGACTCCTGGGTTGAATGCTGCGGGGGATTTTCATGTCAGCGGGCGTGTGAGGGAACAAACTTTTGGCGCGCGGAACTTGGCGCTGCTGTTCAGGGCTTGTGCAAAGGCCACCGGGTACTCCCCTCCGCGAATGTCCCCGGGCTTCGCCCTCCTCCTTTATTTCGCTGCGCGGAGCACCCGATGCCCTGTGCACTGGGGCACGCTGCTGGTGTACCGCTGATCAACGACTGCTCTGGATAACGCACCCGCTGATGGGGTGCCTTGCGCAGCGAAATAAAGGAGGAGGCCGCAGGCCGGGGGACATTCGCGGAGAAAGGTACCCCGTCGGCGGGTGCGCGCCCCGAACAGCAGCCCCGAAAGCCAACCCAACGAACGACAAAGCACGACGTCATCTCAGCGCTCCACAGCCATATCTGAAGTCCAGCCGCGCGTCTTTCCAGGGTTCATCAAACCCATAGGATCGCTGCGCTTCTTGAACTCGATCTGCTGCGTGTCGATGGTCTTCATTCCGCCGTCCTCGATGGTGAACACATGCGGATTGAAGATCTGGCAGCCGCCCTGCGATTCGATCTCGCGAATCACTTCGTACTGGTGGGCCTCGCCCTTCCATCGCACCAGCAGGATGCCGAAGGTGCCGCATTCGCCGCCGGCGCGTGCAAAGTCCTGGTGCTGCAGAACGTCGTCACCGAAGATTTGCAGATGGCGCTCGACAACTGCCGGGTCGAATGGTTGGGCGTAGGCGACTTGCAGGTACGTCCAGCCGCGGTCGGCCTTCAGCGCCTGCAGGGTGGTGTGGTTGAACGCGCATTCATAGGCGGGCGGCAGACCGTCGGCGAGCAGCTCGGCCTCCGTGCCGGCGACAGAGATCGTGCCGCCGTGCGTATTGGCCAGCGCGCGGAAATCCGCCATCGATTCGGGCGAGACCATGGTGAAAACCGCATGCCGGTTGCTTGGGAAGCGGTCGCGCATCGCCGTGTAGTAGGGCGAAAAGCGCGCTTCGACGGTCGAGAGCAAGAAGATGTCCAGCGTCGGCGCCTGCGCGGCAATGCCGAAGTCGAGTGCGCCGCGGTATGTGTCGAACAGCACCGTGCAGTGCACCCATTCGACTGCCGGGTTTAGCGCCACCTCCACGTCGAGGATCACGCCGTTGGTGCCGTAGGCGTGGTGCACCTGCTGGATTTCGTCGCCGTGCAGCTCGATGGTGCGCGGCTCGCGCTCCACCGTCATCACGCGCGCGCGCAGCAGGTTGCCCGGGTCGCGAAGGATGCCGTGGCGGAAGGAGCCGATACCGCCGAAGCCGCCCGCGATGAAGCCGCCGATAGTGGCCACATGCCAAGTCGAGGGCCACATGCGCAGCGCCTGCCCGGTTTCGCGCGCGGCAAGATCGATGTCGTGCATGCGCGCACCGGCCTCCACGCGCATGCGGCCCGGCTGGATGTCGAGCACGCGGCACATCTGCGTCACGTCGAGCACGATGCCGCCTTCCAGCGGCACGCACTGGCCGTAGTTGCCGGTGCCGCCGGCGCGCACGGTGAGCGGCAGCTTCCACTTGGCGGCCACGGCCGCGGCCTGGCGCACGTCGTCCTCGGTGCTGACCTTCACGACGAGGTCTGCCACGCAGCCCGCGAGCTGCGCGGTGAGGATGGGGCTGTACCAGTAGAAGTCTTTCGACAGCTGCTTGCGTTGGTTTGGCGCGGTAATGACGTTGAGCCCGCGCAGGTCCGCATGCAGGGCGCTCCAGTCGACTTGCGCTGCTGCCATGGTGCTAGCGTTCACGGCGCATTTCGCTCTCGTGCCAATGCCCGAGCACAAGGCGCGACAACGCAGCGAACACAATGAAGATCACGATGCCGAGCAGGGACACCAGCAGCAGCGCCGCGAACATCATCGGGATCTCGGTGCGAAAGCTCGATTCGAGAATGCGCGAAGCCAGCCCGGTTTCCTTGCCCGCCGTGCCGGCCGTGAATTCCGCCACCACCGCGCCGATCAGGCTCAGTCCGCCGGCAATCTTCAGGCCCGCCATGAAGTAAGGCAGCGCGCTGGGCGCGAGCAGGTAGCGGAAGGTCTGCCAGGGCGAGGCCTTGTAGAGCTGGAACAGGTCGCGCAGATTGCTGTCGGCGCTTTTCAGGCCGACGACGGTGTTCGACAGGATGGGAAAGAAAGCCACGATCCACGCGCACAACAGCAACGCCGCGGTGGTGCTGGACACATAGATCAATATCAGCGGCGCAATCGCAATGATCGGCGTCACCTGCAGGATCACGGCGATAGGGAAAAGGCCGATCTCCACCCACTTGAAGAGTGCGAACGCAATGGCCAGCAGCACACCGCCAACGATGGCCGCGGCCAGCGCCAGCAGCGTGAGCTTGACCGTGAACCACAGCGCACTCGAAAGCGACGCCCAGTTGTCGAACAGCGTGCGCAGGATGAGCGAGGGCGCGGGCAATATGTAGTGCGGAATGTTGTTGGCGCGCACCATCCATTCCCATGCCAGCAGCAGCGCAATGACGATGGCGGCCGGTACCACGATGCGCAGCATCGAGTCGCGGCGGCGCAGCCTGTCTTCATGCGCGCGCAGCATCGCTTCCGACGGTGCCGCGTCGGCCGGGTTCACCGCCACCTCAGCCGGCGGCACCACGGGCTCAGTGATCGACGTCATGCAGCGCTCCGTGAAGGGATTGCGACACCGCCGTGCAGTGCGCGTTGTAGCGGCTCGAGGTGCGGAACTCTTCGCCCCGCGGATACGGTTCGTCGATACGGATTTCGTCGATCACGCGGCCGGGGCGCGCGGCCATCACCACGATGCGATTGGAGAGGTACACCGACTCGTACACGCTGTGCGTGACGAACACCACCGAGAAGCGGTGCTCGCGCCAGATCGCAAGCAGGTCGTTGTTGAGCTTGATGCGCGTCATTTCGTCGAGCGCGGCAAAGGGCTCGTCCATCAGCAACAGGCGTGGATGCGTGACCAGTGCGCGCGCAATCGACACGCGCATCTTCATGCCGCCTGAAAGCTCGCGCGGGTACACGTCGGCGAAGCGCGAAAGGCCGACCATCTCCAGCACCTGCTGCACCACCGGCGCGGCCGCATCGCGGCTCATGCCGGCCAGTTTGAGCGGCAGCCACACGTTGTCGAACACCTTGGCCCAGGGCATGAGCGTGGGCTCCTGGAACACGAAGCCCAGGTCGCGGTCGCTTTGCGTCTTTCCGGTGTTGGCGCCCGACCAATGCATGTCGCCCGAGCTGAGCCGGGTGAGCCCGGCAATCAACCGAAGCGCGGTGCTCTTGCCGCAGCCCGACGGGCCGAGAAAGCTGATGAAGTCGTGCTCGCCGATGTCGAGCGTCATGCCCTGAAGCGCGAGCGTGCCGTTGGCAAAACGCTTGCTGACGTGGCGCAGGCTGACCAGCGGCGGGGTGGCGGTGGAGCTCATTTCCAGGCGGGCTCGTTGGCAAGGCGCGAGAGCGGAAAGCGGTCGACCTCGTGCAGCAGTTCGACGAAGCGCCGGCCCACGTGGTCGAGCACCGCGGCGCCCTTCTCGGCAGTGGCGCGCGTGGCATCGCCGGCGGCGCCCGAAGGGTTGATGTCGTGCATCTGCCAGCCGAGCTTGCCGCTGGGCGTGATGGAGAGAAACTTGTTTTCGGCGGCCAACTGCTCGGTCATCGAGCTGAAGTTCTGGAACTGGTCCTTCCGCACGTAGTTGGGCGTGAGGTGCAGCATCACGGAGCTTTCGAGGTCACCCGCGTGAATGCCGTGCTTGCCCTCGTGCGCGGTGAAAAGCCCTTCGGGCAAACCGAGCGTGTACCAGTTGGCGGCCACGACCATCATGTCGTGCTCCTCGCGCAGGTCGCGCGCGACGATGTCCATCACGCTCATCTGGCCGCCGTGGCTGTTGTAGAGCACCAGCTTGCGCACCCCGGCCTTCGCAACGCAGGCACCGATGTCTTTCCACAGCGAAATCAGCGTGTTCGCGGACACGGTGAGCGTGCCGGGGTAGCGCGAATGCTCGTTGCTCTTGCCGTAGGGCACGGTGGGGAGAAACAGCACCGGCAGGTCGTCGGGCAGGTGCGGGAGGGTGGCGCGCACCATGCCGTCGATGGTGGCCGTGTCGGTCGACATCGGCAGATGGGGGCCGTGCTGTTCGGTGGCGCCCACCGGCAGCACGGCAATGAGCCGTTCACGGTCGAGGCGGGAGAACTCTTCGCTGGTCAGGTCGGACCAGAAGCGGCTGCGCAGGGGGACCGGGTTCATCGTGGCGTACCTCGTGGTGACGGGCAATCAGGGCGGGATGATGGTCTAAATTATCCAATCGGTCAAAAAAACATGGATCGGTAGTTACCCAGACAGGCCGATCGCCCGTAAAACCAATTGCTGCAAACCTGAGCGCCCGGTCTGATTCAGCGCTTCACCACGTAGCGCGTCACCACGGGCGGCGACTCGCCGATGTGAAACGCCAGCCGCCGTTCGCGCAAGGCCATGTCGGCGGCCGTGGCGCGGTTGAAGCGGCGCAGGTGGTCGGTCCAGCTTTCGTCGACGATCTCTTCCACGTAGCGGCCGGGCTCCGAGATGTCGTGCAGCAGTTCCCAGCCGATGGCGCCCTGGCCGAGCCGCGCGCGGCGGGTCTGGTGCATCACCAGGTGGAAGGCCGCCGCGCGTGCGGGATCGATCATGTATTCGATGGTGATGACCACTCGGCCGTTTTCTTCGGGCTTTTCCGCCGGCGGGCCCGCCGCCCAGCCGGCCTGCGCGGGGCTCATGTCGGCTTCTTCGCCCGAGACGTCGGTCACCCAGCGCAGCGCCGCCAGCATCAGCAGCGTGCCGCTCACCGCGGCAATTTCGAGGCTGGAGCGCAGGTTGGTCACGGTGGCTACCTGACCCCAAAGGGCCGCGCCGATCGCGCTCGCGCCCATGATGGCCATCTGGTAGGTCGACATGCCGCGCGCGCGCACCCAGTCGGGCAGCGCGAGCTGGGCCGACACCGAGAGCGAATTGGCCACCGTGATCCAGGCCATGCCGCCGAAGAACATGGCAGGCACCGCCACCCACGCGTTGGGCGCAAAGGCCATGACCGCGGTGGCAAGCGATTGCAGCACCGTGCCGCGCAGCACCAGCTGGTCGCGCCCCAGCGCCTGACGCAGCCGCGGCAGGAACAGCACAGCGACGATCGCGCCCGAGCCCATGGCCGCCAGCAGCAGCGTGAAGGTGCCGGCGCCGCCGCCCTCGAGGTTGCGCGCCAGGAGCGGCAGCAGCGCCAGCAGCGCGGTCGAATGAAAGAAGAAGATGGTGATTCGCGAGAGCACGGCCCGCATGCGCTGCGACTGCCAGACGAACTGCACGCCCACGCGCATGGCACTGATGAGCCGCTCGCGCCCCAGCGGATTGGGCTTGTGCTCGCGCCGCCAGCGCAGCACCACGAAGCCCGAGGCCACCGACAGCACCGCGTTGAGCGCAAACACCCAGACGCTGCCCGCGCTGGCAATCAGCATGCCGGCCGTGAGCGGGCCGATGATGCGCGACGCGTTCATGGCAATGCCGTTCAGGCCCAGCGCCGCCGGCAGCTGCGGCCGCGGCACCAGCTCGGGCACGATGGCCGAGAACACCGGCCAGCGCAGCGCCAGGCCGATGCCGTTGGCGAAAGTGAGCGCCAGCAAGAGCGGCGCGGTCATCATGTCCAGCGCAATGGCCGCGCACAGCACGATGGCCGTTCCCGCCAGCCAGAACTGCGTGGCCACGAGCCAGCGCCGGCGGTCGAGGATGTCGGCCAATGCCCCGCTGGGCAGGCCCAGCAGGAACACCGGCAAGGTGGAGGCCGACTGCACCAGCGCCACCCAGATGGGCGAGGTGGTCAGCGAAGTCATCATCCACGCCGCCGCCACGTCGCTCATCCACATGCAGATGTTGGCGATGAGCCAGGTGCTCCACAACATGCGGAACACGGGCAGCTTGAGCGGCTCCAGCGCCGCGAACTTCGGCGGCTGCGGCCGCGCCGGGGGGAACGGGTGTTTCTTCGGGGGAAATCGGTGGCATGTCGCCCGATTGTGCCTATCCCCTGTCGCTGCGCGCCAGGCGGTGTTCGAGCCGCCGCAGCATCGTGGTGAGCACCAGCGTCATCACCCAGTACACCACCGAAATCGCAAGGTACGGCTCCCAGTAGCGCGCATAGGCGCCGGCCACCGTGCGTGCGGCGTAGGCCAGTTCGGCCAGGCCGATGGCCGAGACCAGCGACGTGTCTTTGAGCAAGGCGATTGCGTTGTTGCCCAACGGCGGCAGCATGCGGCGGAAGGCCTGCGGCAGCACCACGTAGCGCATGACCTGCGCGGGCGTGAAACCGATCGACCGGCCCGCATCGAACTGTCCGCGCGAAATCGACTGGATGCCGGCGCGGAACACTTCGGAGATGTAGGCCGCCGAATTGAGCGTGAGCGCCACCACGCCCGAAATGAGCGCGCCGTGTTCCTGCTTGAGCGTGCGCGCCAGGTCGCCGTCGATCAGGAGGCCCGTGCTCGGGTGAATGAACACCGGCATCACCGCGAAGTGGATCAGCAGGATCTGCACGAAGAGCGGCGTGCCGCGAAAGAAGCTCACGTACACCGTGGCCGGCCAGCGCAGGAAGAACCGCGCAACCCACGTCCAGGGCGCATGACGCGGCTGCGCGAGCCGCGCCAGCGCCAGGCACAGGCCCCAGCTTGCGCCCAGCAGCACGCACACCACCGTCATGCGCAGCGTCATCCAGGCGCCTTGCCAGAACAGGTCTTTGTATTCGACCAGGATGTCCCAGCGGAACCATCCGAACAACAGGATCGGCTGTTCCATCTAGTGCTCCCTTGCGCCCGGGCCGGACGTGCTGCTGCTCATCGGGCGTTCGGGTCCTTGCTGAACCACTTCTTGTAGATCGTGTTGTAGCTGCCGTCGGCGCGAATGGCGGCCAGGCCGGCCGTGAGCTTGTCGAGCAGCGCCTTGTCGCCCTTCTTCACCACGATGCCGAAGCCCTCTTCAGGGAAGGACTTGTCGTCGATGGTCTTGAGTTCGGGGTTCTGCGCCACGCGGTAGGCGATCACGCCGTTGTCGCCCATGGCGGCATCGACGCCGCCGCCGGCCAGCTCCGAAATGATGAGCGGCGTGCTCTCGAAGCGGCGGATGTTGGGGCTGGTCTTGCCGAACTCGCGCGAGGCGATGTCGTCGGCGGTGGAGGCGCTCACCACGGCAATCTTCTTGCCGGCAAGATCCTTCAGCGACGCGACCGTGCTGCTCTTGGGCAGTGCGATGAGCTGTCGCGCCGCAAAGTAGGGCGGCGTGAAGTCGTAGCTCTGCTTGCGCTTGTCGTTGATGGTCACGCCCGAAATCACCAGGTCGACGTCGCCGTTGTTGAGCGCGCCGAAGATGCCGGTGAACGGCGTGTTGACCACCTTGATCCTCAGGCCCTGCTGCTTGGCAATGGCGTTGATGATGTCGATGTCGAAGCCGACGATCTGCTTGTCCTTGTTCTCGAAGGCGAAGGGCGCGTAGGTGGCGCTGGAGGCCACGGTGAGTTCGCGGTTCTGTGCCTGGGCGCCGAAGGCGAGCGTGGCGGCGGCAAGGCCGAGCGCCAGGGCGCGGCGGATGGAGTTCATGCGGGGTCCTCTTCCTCTTGTTCCGCCAGCTGGCGGCATCTATATGTATGGGGTGGGCGGGAATTCTAGGTTGCAGCTAGCGTGCCAAGTGCCCGAGCGGCCAGGCGCTGCTGGCCTTCACCTCCCCAGCGAGAAGCTGGTGTGCAGGTCTTTCACGTTGGGCAGGTTCATCAGGTGGCGCCGCGCGAAGGCCGAGAAGCTGTCCAGGTCCTGCGCCACCACCTGCAGCTCGAAGGTGCCGGTGCCGCTGATGTAGTGGCAGGCCACCACCTCGGGCAGCTTGCGGATGGCGTCCTCGAGTTGCTGCGTGGCGTCGTGGGTCACACGTTCGGTGTCCACGCGCACGAAAGCGAGCACGCCAAGCCCGATCTTGTGGCGGTCGATCTCGGCGTGGTAGCCCTTGATGAAGCCGGCTTCTTCCAGCGCGCGCACCCGGCGCCAGCAGGGTGCGGCCGAAAGGCCTACGCGCTGCGCAAGCTCGGCATTCGTCAGGCGGCCATCGGCCTGCAGTTCTTGCAGGATTGCAAGGTCGAACTTGTCAATGCTTTCCATAAGTACCGATATTAAGCAAGATTCTTTCTAAAAGGCGTTTTTTTGAGGCGAAGAACGCAAACACCTGTCGCTGGCCCCGGCATACACTTTGCGTGATCATGGGCTCGCGCCCGACCCGGGCACAGACCCACACCCATCAGCCAGGCCCACAAGGCCCTGCCACACGGAGACAGACAAACATGAACGCACCGCTGCCCGAGCACATCCGCAAGGCGCTGGAAACCGTCACGCTCGACGACAAATACAGCCTCGACTACGGCCGGGCCTTCATGAGCGGGGTGCAGGCGCTGGTCAAGCTGCCCATGCTGCAGCGGCTGCGCGACAAGCAGGCCGGCAAGAACACCGCGGGCTTCATCAGCGGCTATCGCGGCTCTCCGCTCGGCGGCTATGACCAGGCGCTGTGGAAGGCCAGCAAGTTCCTGAAGGAACAGAACATCGTCTTCCAGCCCGGCGTGAATGAAGAGCTTGCCGCCACGGCGCTCTGGGGCACCCAGCAACTGGGCTTCTCGCCCGCGGGCACCAACAAGTTCGACGGCGTCTTCGGCATCTGGTACGGCAAGGGCCCGGGCGTGGACCGCTGCTCCGACGTCTTCAAGCACGCCAACATGGCCGGCACCACCGAATGGGGCGGCGTGATTGCGGTGGCAGGCGACGACCACATTTCCAAGAGCAGCACGGCCGCGCACCAGAGCGACCACATCTTCAAGGCCTGCGGCACGCCGGTGTTCTTTCCGGCCAATGTGCAGGAAATATTGGACCTGGGCATTCACGCCTTTGCGATGAGCCGCTTCTCGGGCGTCTGGTCGGGCATGAAGACGATCCAGGAAATCGTCGAGTCGAGCGCCACGGCCATGATCGATCCGGATCGCGTCGAGATCGTCATTCCCACCGATTTCCAGATGCCGCCCGGCGGCCTGCACATCCGCTGGCCCGACCATGCGCTCGAGCAAGAGGCGCGCCTCATGCACTACAAGTGGTACGCCGCGCTGGCCTACATCCGCGCCAATCGGCTCAACCACAACGTGATCGAAGGCCCGAACGATCGCTTCGGCATCATGGCCAGCGGCAAGGCCTACAACGACACACGGCAGGCGTTGATCGACCTCGGCCTGGACGACGCCACCTGCCGCCAGTTGGGCATCAGGCTGCACAAGGTGGGGGTGGTGTGGCCCCTGGAGGCGCAGCTCACGCGCGACTTTGCCACCGGCCTGCAGGAAATCCTGGTGGTCGAGGAGAAGCGCCAGGTCATCGAATACCAGCTGAAGGAAGAGCTCTACAACTGGCGCGCCGACGTTCGGCCCAACGTGCTCGGCAAGTTCAACGAGCTCGACGGCGATTTCTCGGGCGGCGAATGGGCCATGCCCAACCCCACCGCCAACACGCTGCTGCGCGCAAATGCCGACCTGAACCCCGCGCTCATCGCCAAGGCCATTGCCCAGCGCCTGCGCAAGCTCGGGATCCTGGATCAGGCCGGCGCCGACATGCATGCGCGCATCGATGCGCAGATCGCCATCCTCGAAGCCAAGGAGCGCTCGATGGAAGCGCTCAAGGTGGGCGGCGTGCAAGGCGCCGACCGCCAGCCGTGGTTCTGCTCGGGCTGCCCGCACAACACCAGCACGGTGGTGCCCGAGGGCTCGCGCGCCATGGGCGGCATCGGCTGCCACTTCATGGCCACCTGGATGGACCGCTCCACCATCGGCTTCACGCAAATGGGCGGCGAGGGCGTGCCATGGGTGGGCCAGCAGCCCTTCACCACCGACCAGCACATCTTCGCGAACCTGGGCGACGGCACGTATTTCCACAGCGGCCTGCTGGCCATTCGCCAGAGCATCGCGGCGGGCGTGAACATCACCTACAAGATTCTCTACAACGACGCCGTGGCCATGACCGGCGGCCAGCAGGTCGGCGAGCGGCCCGAGGGCCACTCGGTGCTGCAGATTGCCGAAAGCCTGCATGCCGAAGGCGCGAAGAAGGTCGTCATCGTGACCGACGAGCCCGAGAAGTACGAGGGCGTGAACATCCCCGGCGACCACGTCGAGGTGAAGCACCGCGACCTGCTGGACGACATCCAGCGCGAGTTCCGCGCCATTCCGGGCACCACTGCCATCATCTACGACCAGACTTGCGCCACCGAAAAGCGCCGCCGCCGCAAGCGGGGCACGGCCGTCGATCCGGCCAAGCGCGTGGTCATCAACGACCTGGTCTGCGAAGGCTGCGGCGACTGCAGCGTGAAGAGCAACTGCCTGTCGGTGGAGCCGCTCGAAACCGAATTCGGCCGCAAGCGCACCGTCAACCAGAGCAGCTGCAACAAGGACATGAGCTGCCTCAAGGGTTTCTGCCCGAGCTTCGTCACCGTCGAAGGCGGCCAGCTCAAGAAGAAGGCGAAGAACAAGGCCGATACGCCGCTCGAACTCGGCCCGCTGCCCGACCCGGCCGTGCCGGTGCTGGCGCGTGACCAGGTGTGGGGCATCGTGGTGGCCGGTGTGGGCGGCACGGGCGTCATCACCATTGGCCAGTTGCTGGGCATGGCGGCGCACATCGAGGGCAAGGGCATCGTCACGCAGGACGCGGCGGGCCTTGCACAAAAGGGCGGCGCCACGTGGAGCCATGCGCTCATCGGCGAATCGCAGGACGCGATTCGCACCACGCGCGTCGGCACCGCCGCGGCCGACCTCATTCTGGCGGCCGATCCACTGGTGGCCGTCAACGCCGAAACCCTGGCGCGCATGCGCGAAGGGCGCACGCACGTGGCGCTCAACACGCACAGCACGCCGACGGCCGCCTTCGTGCGCAACGCCAACTGGGTCAATCCGCAAGACGACTGCGCGAACCAGATCGCACGCGTCGTGGGCACCGATGCGCTCGGCACCTTCGACGCGGACGCTGCCGCCACCACGCTGATGGGCGACAGCCTCTACGCCAACCCGATGCTGCTGGGCTTTGCCTGGCAAAAGGGCTGGATCCCGCTGGCGCTCGAGTCGCTGTTGCGCGCCATCGAACTCAACGCCGTGGCGGTCGAGAACAACAAGACCGCCTTCGCCTGGGGCCGCCAGGCGGCCGCCAACCCGGGCGCGCTGCAAAAGCGTGTGCGCCCCGGCCAGGTCATCGAGTTCAAGAAGCGCGAAACCGTTGAAAGCCTGGTGGCGCGCCGGGCTGAATTTCTGACGGGCTACCAGAACGCGGCCTATGCCGACGAATACCGTCAGTTCGTGGGCAAGGTGCAGCAGGCTGAATCGGCGCTGGGCAAGACCGCGCTGACCGAAACGGTCGCCCGCTACCTGTTCAAGCTGATGGCGTACAAGGACGAGTACGAAGTGGCGCGCCTGCACACCGACCGCAGCTTCCTGGACCGGGTGGAAGGCATGTTCGAGGGCGAGATGGGCAAGGACTTCAAGCTCAACTACCACCTCGCCCCGCCCATCATCGCCAAGAAGAACACCAAGGGCGAGCTGCAGAAGCAGCAATTCGGCCCGTGGATGCTCTCCGGCTTCAGGCTGCTGGCCCGGCTCAAGGGCCTGCGCGGCACGGCCCTGGACATCTTCGGCCGCACCGAAGAGCGCAAGACCGAGCGCGCGCTCATCGGCGAATACCGCGCGAGCATCGAAGAGGTGATTGCCGGCCTCCGCGCCGAGAACCACGCGCTGGCGCTGGAGATTGCCAGCCTGCCCGAGCAGATTCGCGGCTACGGCCATGTGAAGGAGCGCAACCTGGCTGCCGCGCGCACCCGCTGGAGCGAACTGCTCGCCAAGTGGCGCAACCCGCAGACGGCGCAGCGCGTGGCGGCCTGATTCTTGGGAGCAGCCGGCCTCCGGCTGTACTGTGCTCCCGAAAAGATAGCGCCAGACGCGCGCCCCAAGCCCTGGAAAGCCCTGCCCGGCGCGCCGGATAAGCGCGCGGAGCGGGGCATTGCCACGAATACAATGCCCGCTGCTGTGCGCGGCCGATGCCGCTTCACGCTCTGACTCGCGGCCTTTTCCACGGGGCCGCGGAACCGCGGGCCCGTTCCGCGCTTCTGACATTCCTCTTCTCTCTGCTGGAGACTCTCTTGTTCATTTCCTCTGCTTTCGCCCAAACCGCGCCCGCTGCTTCCGGCGGTGGCGACATGTTGTCCTCGCTCGGGAGCATGCTGCCCCTGGTGCTGATGTTCGTGGTGCTGTATTTCGTGATGATCCGCCCGCAAATGAAGCGCCAGAAAGAAGCCCGCGCCATGATCGAGGCGCTCGCCAAGGGTGACGAGGTGGCCACGGCCGGCGGCGTGCTCGGCAAGATCACTTCGCTCGGCGACCAGTACCTCGGCCTCGAGATCGCCAATGGCGTGGAGATCAAGATCCAGCGCAGCGCTGTGGTCCAGGTCTTGCCCAAGGGCGCCGTCAAGTAAGCAATAAATGCGTGGCCCGGCCTTGCGCTTTGTGGAGCAAGGCCTCAAGTCACGCCGTGTTTCGTTTCTGAAAAGCGCTCTCTCATGAACCGTTATCCGGTCTGGAAGTACGCGATCATCGTGATCGTGCTGCTTGTGGGGTTGATCTATTCCCTGCCCAATTTCTTCGGCGAGGCGCCTGCCGTGCAGGTGTCCGCGGCCAAGTCGACCGTCAAGGTCGACGCCGCTACCCAGGGCCGGGTCGAGGAGGCGCTGAAAACAGCCGGGCTCACGCCCGACCTGCTCACGCTCGAAGGCGGCTCGCTGCGCGCGCGCTTCGCCACGCCCGACGAGCAGCTGAAGGCGCGCGACGTTCTGCAGCGCACGCTGGTGCCCGATGCGTCCGACCCGCCCTACGTGGTGGCGCTGAACCTGGTTTCGCGTTCCCCGGCGTGGCTCACGTCGCTGCACGCGTTCCCGATGTATCTGGGCCTCGACTTGCGCGGCGGCGTCGACTTCTTGCTGCAGGTCGACATGAAGGGCGCCATCGACAAGAAGGCCGAGTCGTTCGCGGGTGACCTGCGCACCACCTTCCGCGACAAGGGCATTCGCGGCACCTCGGTGAACCGCAACGGCCAGACCATCGAGGTCTCGTTCCGCGACGCGGCGGCGCTGCAAACGGCCAAGCAGCTCATCCAGGACCAGTTCCCCGATCTCGCGACCACCGAAGCGCAAGACGGCGCGAACTGGCGCCTCACCGCCACCATCAAGCCCGAGGCCGCGCGCCGGCTCCAGGACGCGGCGCTCAAGCAGAACATCACCACGCTGCACAACCGGATCAACGAACTCGGCGTGGCCGAGCCGGTGATCCAGCAGCAGGGCCTGGACCGCATCGTGGTGCAGTTGCCCGGCGTGCAGGACACGGCCAAGGCCAAGGACATCCTGGGCCGCACCGCTACGCTCGAAATGCGCCTGGTCGACGAAAGCGCCGAGGGCCGCGCGGCCGAGCTGAGCGGCGGACCGGTGCCCTTCGGCTCCGAGAAATTCTTCGAGCGCAACGGCCGCCCGGTGATCGTGAAGAAGCAGGTGCTCGTCACCGGCGAAAGCCTCACCGACGCGCAGCCCGGCTTCGACCAGCAGAGCAACCAGCCGAAGGTCGACCTGACCATGGACGCCAAGGGCGGCCGGATCATGCGCGACGTGAGCCGCGAGAACTACAAGAAGCGCATGGCCATGCTGATCTTCGAAAAGGGCAAGGGCGAAGTGCTCACGGCCCCTTCGATCAACGGCGAGCTCGGCAACCGCTTCCAGATTTCGGGCTCGATGACGGTGGCCGAAGCGGCCGACCTCGCGCTGCTGCTGCGCGCCGGCTCGTTGGCCGCGCCGATGGAAATCATCCAGGAACGGACCATCGGCCCAAGCCTGGGCGCCGACAACATCGAAAAGGGCTTCAAGAGCGTGATGTATGGCTTCCTGGCCATCATGGTGTTCATGTGCGCCTACTATGCGCTGTTCGGCCTGTTCTCGTCGATTGCGCTGGCCGTCAACCTGATGCTGCTGGTGGCCATTCTCTCGATGCTGCAAGCCACGCTCACGCTGCCCGGCATTGCGGCCATGGCGCTGGCCATCGGTGTGGCGATCGACTCCAACGTGCTGATCAACGAGCGCGTGCGCGAAGAGCTGCGCAACGGCGCCTCGGCGCAGGCCGCCATTCATGCCGGCTACGACCGCGCCTGGGGCACGATTCTGGACTCCAACGTGACCACGCTGATCGCCGGCATTGCGTTGCTGGCCTTCGGCTCGGGCCCTGTCCGCGGCTTTGCGGTGGTGCACTGCATCGGCATCGTCACCTCGATGTTCTCCGCCGTGTTCTTCTCGCGCGGTCTCGTGAACTTCTGGTACGGCAACAAGAAAAAGCTCAAGTCGGTGTCGATCGGCACCGTGTGGCGGCCCAAGACCGACGGCACCGCCGTGGCTGACGGCAAGTAAAGGTCAAGGACAAGCGCCATGGAATTCTTCCGCATCCACAAGACCATCCCGTTCATGCGCCATGCACTGGTGCTGAACATCATTTCCTTTGCCACCTTCGCGCTGGCGGTGTTCTTCCTGCTGCATCGCGGGCTGCACCTGTCGGTGGAGTTCACGGGCGGCACCGTGATGGAGGTGGCCTACCAGCAGTCCGCCGACATCGGCAAGGTGCGCGAGGCCGTCAGCAAGCTCGGCTATCCGGACGTGCAAGTGCAGAGCTACGGCACGTCGCGCGACGTGCAGATCCGCCTGCCGGCGCAAAAGGGCATGAGCTCCGACCAGCAAAGCGCGCAGGTCATGCAGGCGCTCAAGTCGGTCGACCCCTCGGCCACGCAGCGCGGCTTGGAAGTCGTCGGGCCGCAGGTGGGCGACGAGCTCACCACCAACGGGCTGAAAGCGCTCGGCATGGTGGTGATCGGCATCATGATCTACTTGGCGGTGCGCTTCGAATGGAAGTTCGCGGTGGCCACCGTGCTGGCCAACCTGCACGACGTGGTCATCATCCTGGGATTTTTCGCTTTCTTCCAGTGGGAGTTCTCGCTTGCGGTGCTGGCGGCGGTGCTCGCGGTGCTGGGGTATTCGGTGAACGAGTCGGTCGTAATCTTCGACCGGGTGCGCGAGAATTTCCGCCGCTACCGCAAGATGAGCACGGTGGGGATCATCGACAACGCGATCACCTCGACCATCAGCCGGACCATCATCACGCACGGCTCGACGCAGCTGGTGGTGCTCTCGATGTTCTTCTTCGGCGGCCCGACGCTGCACTACTTTGCCCTGGCACTGACCATCGGCATCTGCTTCGGCATCTACTCATCGTGCTTCGTGGCGGCGGCCATCGCCATGTGGCTCGGCATCAAGCGCGAAGACCTGATCAAGGGCACCCCGGTCAAGCGCGACGGCGATTCCGAGGACGACCCGAACGCCGGCGCCGTGGTCTGACGGCACCGGATCCGAACGAAAGTGCCGCGGGAAGTCAGCAACTGCAAGGAAGCTGATGCACACTTGTGCAGTTGCTTTTCCCGATGCAAGCTCTCGGCTGTTGCCGAATAGAGCTTCACCGGCCTTCCCGATCTTTCAATGAGTATTGCGCGGTCCGCCTCTTCCTTGCAGCTCGCACGCGAGACGCGTGAGCGTTTCGTGCTGGCGACCGGGAGCGTCATCGTTCCCCTGGCGCAGGCCATCCGGGACCGCCTGACCAGGCAGGCTTCGGAAGTCGGCAGCGCGCGCGCCATGCAGGAAAGCCGTGACGATTTCGTGGCATTCCAGGGGCAGGCCACGCAATGGGTTTCGCTGGCCCAGACCAGCTGGCGCAAGTCGGTGAACACGCCGGGTGCGGCGGCCGGCGCATCGTCCACAGGCGGGCTGCGGCTCGAACTGATCGGCGACGACGTGATGGAAAGCAACATCCTGTCGTCCCGCCTCGCGCAGGCGATCCAGGAAAAAGCGAGCTTCGAACTCAGCGACCTGCGGCTGCGCATCCAGCA
This sequence comes from Variovorax sp. S12S4, assembly GCF_023195515.1. Lineage (NCBI taxonomy): Bacteria > Pseudomonadati > Pseudomonadota > Betaproteobacteria > Burkholderiales > Comamonadaceae > Variovorax > Variovorax sp. S12S4. The sequence goes on along the minus strand of NZ_JALPKR020000002.1, from coordinate 1,497,475 downwards.
CCTCGAAGGCACCACCGAGCTGGACGCCCATGACGTGCTCAGGCCCGAAGCGCTGTCCAAGCTGCTGGTGGACCAGTGGCTGGCGGCCGGCTTGAGCCGCGCGCTCTGGGCCCGCGTGCAGGACACCGTGCAGCAGCTCCTGGTCGGCGCGGTCGTCAAGGCCTACGAAGACGCCAACGCGTTCCTGGTCTCCAAGGGCGTGATGGAGGAGATCGATCTCAAGAATTTCGTGCGCCGAACCGGCGGCTCCAGCGGACCGGCGACGGTGCCCGGGTCGCCATATGCCGGCGGCGGTGCCAGCCAGGCTCCGGGTGCCGCCTCGCGCCATGGCTCGTCGGAAGCGCCGCCGCAAGCGCGGGGCTTTGCGCCGTCGGTGCCGCTCGCAACGACCGGCGGCTCGCCGCTGCTGCTTGCCCGCCAGCGCGCGCAAACGGCGTTGCTCAGCCTCAAGCGCTTTGTCGCCGCCCGCATCGGTGCGGCAGACATGCAGTCCACCATGTCTTCGTCGCCGCAGTCGGTCGCCGGAACGGACGGCAGCGCGCCCGCGGGCGGCGCCGGCGGGGGTGGCGGCACTTCGCGGGCCGTTTCCAACACCTTTGCAGCCGTGATCGCCGATGCCGAAGCCGCCTACAGGATGGCCGCCACGCAGTACATGCAGAACAGCCCCGGCGACCAGGCCACCATGCTCCAGCAGGCGTCGGTCGATCTGCGTCGGCGCAGCGCCGAGATCAAGAAGCGCGCGCCCACTACGGCCGACAAGGCCACCGTCGAGATCGTGGCGCTCATGTTCCAGGCCATCCTCGCGGAGGAGCGCATTCCTTTCTCGGCCCGCGTGTGGTTTGCGCGGCTGCAGATGCCCGTGCTGCGCGTGGCCATTGCCGAGCCCGAGTTCTTCGGCACCCTGCAGCATCCGGCGCGCATGCTGATCGACCGCATGGGCTCTTGCGTGATGGGCTTCGATGCCGCGGCCATTTCGGGCAGTGCGCTCGAAGGCGAAATTCGCCGCGTGGTGCAGGTGATCGAGCAATACCCCGAGACCGGGCAGCGCGTTTTCAAGCTGGTGTTCGACGAGTTCGTCGCGTTCCTCGGGCGCTATCTCACGCAAAGCGACACCACCCAGCGTGTCATGAGCGTGGCGCAGCAGGTCGAGCAGAAGGAAACGATGGCGATCCAGTACACCATCGAGCTGCGCAAGATGCTCAACGACATGCCGGTGCGCGACGAGATCCGCGAGTTTCTCTTCAAGGTCTGGGCCGAGGTGCTGGCCATTGCCGCACTGCGCTACGGCGCCCAGGGCGAGCAGACGGTCATGCTCAAGCGCGTCGCCTCCGAACTGGTGTGGGCCGCGAGCGCCAAGCCCAACCGCGCCGACCGCGCCCGCGTGATCCAGGACCTGCCGCAGCTGCTTCAGCGACTGCGCCTGGGCATGAACCTGCTGGGCATCATCGACGAGCCCCAGGAAGCCCACATCAAGACCATCGGCGCGACCTTGTCCGATGCCTTCCTGTCGAAGACCGAGGCCATTCCCGCCGCCAAGATCGAGGCCATGGCCGAGCGCCTGGCGCACCTGGAAGACTTTGTGAGCGACGAAGGCGGCGCCTCCAACCTGCCGCTCGACGCGAACAGCATCGAGCTGCTGCTCGGCGTGGATGCGGCCTCGATCGAGGTGGTGCCCGATACCTCCGGCGCCGTTGTGGCCGAAGACATGCTGGAGTGGGCACACGAACTCCAGGTGGGCAACTGGTTCATGCTCGACCACAACGACCGCGTGAGCCAGGTTCAATTCGTCTGGCGCAGCGACCGCAAGCAGCTGCACCTGTTCGCTTCGGCCGACGGCCGCAGCTTTCTCATCCAGGTCGGCCGGCTGGCCAACTACCTGCAAGCCGGCCTGTTGGTACCGGCCGAGGAAGAAACACTCACGGTGCGCGCCACGCGCGAGGCGCTCGCCAAGCTCGACGCCAACCCGGAGCGCCTGCTGAACTAGCCGGCTAGTGCGCGATGCGGCCCTCGCGGCTTTCGCAGAGTTCGTCGAGCACCAGCGCGTCGGGCTCGATGCCGGTGCTCCAGTGCACCATCAGCACGATGATCTTGAGTTCGTCGAGCGCAACCGGGTCGCCCGGTGCGGCCATGGCGCGTTCGATGACGATTTCGCGCAAACCGCAAGACAGCACGTTCGACGACTCGAGAAAGCGGATGAAGCCAAGGCAGTCGGCGCCCAGGTGCTCCTGTTCGGCCTGGGAATACACCCGCATGGCATTGCTCGACTGGGGCAGCGCGGCTTCGGGGGCGCCCCGCAGCGTGACGGTGGCAATGGCGTCGTCATCGGCGCTTCGCTCGAGTTGCATGCCTTGGGTTGCAAGGCTCAGGCCGTCAAGCCAGTGCAGCGCATCGCGGATCTCTTCTGCCTCGAAGCCGTGGGCACTGAGCTTGCGGCCCAGTTGTCCGGGTTCGGGGCAGGCATCGCCGCGCCAATAGTTTTCGTAGACAAAAACAAGCACTTCGAACATGAGCCCAATATAGCCGAAGCTTGTTGCGAGCTCCCGGGCTTCATGTCACTTCTTCCCTCCTTTTTGGGGGGAGAAAAATACTAAGCCGCCGCCGTTCTCTGGAACAGCCCGCCGGGCAGGCGCGCCACATGGCCGTCGAGTTCGAGCTCGAGCATCTTGGCCTGCAGCTCGGCGGCGCTCCAGCCGGTGCGTGCGCTGAGGGCGTCGAGGTTCACCGGATCGAAGCCCAAGGCCTCGAGCAGCGGATTTTCAGCGGCTGAAGAGGAGGCGCCCGCATCGCCGAAAAGACCCGCATTCGCGCTGGCTGCGCGCAGGTCGGGCAGTTCTTCGATGATGTCGTTGACGGACTCGACCAGCTTTGCACCCTGGCGGATCAGCGCGTGGCAGCCCCGCGATTGCGGCGAATGGATCGAGCCCGGAATGGCGAACACTTCCTTGCCCTGTTCCGAGGTCAGGCGAGCCGTGATCAGCGAACCCGACTGGAGCGCGGCCTCCACCACCAGCGTGCCGCGTGCCAGGCCGGCAATGAGGCGGTTGCGCTTCGGAAAGTTCTGCGTGAGCGGAGGCGTGCCGAGCGGCAGCTCGCTCACGATCAGTCCGTGCTGCGTGATGCGGTGCGCCAGGTCGCGGTGCCGGGCCGGGTAGACGCGGTCGAGGCCGGTCCCCACGATGGCCACGGTCGCGAGCCGGGGCGCATCGCCGGCCGCGTCAAGCGCGCCCTGGTGCGCGGCGCCGTCCACGCCGAGCGCCAGCCCCGAAATCACCGGCAAGCCCGCGTCGCCCAGCGCCCGTGCAAAGGCGCGCGCATTCGCGGCACCCTGCGGCGTGGGGTTACGGCTGCCCACTACCGCAATGCTGTTGGTGAGCTGTGTCAGGTCGAAGTCCGCTGCGCCCAGCACATAGAGCATCAGCGGCGGGTCGACCATTTCGAGCAGCGACGCCGGATAGCCCGCATCGCCCAGCGTCACGATACGGCGGGCGGTGCCGTCATCCGGGCCGGATTGCAGCCACTGCCAGGTCAAGTCGATTTGCGCCTGAAGGCCGTTGGGCGGCTGCTGCAAGGCGTCGGCCTGCGCCTGGGACACCACCTGCCGGAGCGCCGCGGCGGGCTGCGCAAAAATGCTCTCGGGCAGCCCGAAGGCCGCAAGAAGCTTGCGTGCGGCGCCGTCGCCGATGCCCGGCGTCAGTGAAAGCCGCAACCAGCCTGCGAGTTCTGCGCGTTCCAAACGAAGCGAAAAATGGAAAGCGTGAAGGCGTCAGGGATTGACGAGGAAGTCGCCGGCGCGCGGGGTGTCGGTGATTTCGAGCACCAGCGCGTACGACACCTTTTCGAACGGGCGGAACACCATCAGCAGGCCGATGCGTTCGTTCGGAAGCTTGATCGTTTCCTTGCGTTCGCCAGTGCGGTCGAGAATGGTTTCGCCGTTCTTCAGGATGGCCAGCACGTGGCCGCTGTCGACGCCGTCGCGCGTGCCCTTGTTGATGGCCACCACCTGGTTCTGCGCCGCAAACTGAACCGCATTGCCGTAGACCGAGATGATGCGGCCTTCGACCTGCGTGGAGGGCGCGCGCGGCGCGTAGCTCAGCAGCTGGCGCGGCGGCTCGGGCAGCAGGCGGTCGCCGGCGCGGATTTCCTCGCGTGCCGCGATGATGTCGATGCTGGCCGGCACCACCGTGATGACGTCCTTGTCCTTCTGGGTCTCGACCGTGGTCGATTCGCCGCGCTGGAGCTGGGCCTTGCCCAGGTACTGCGCCTCGTAGCCGAGGATTTCACCGGTTCCCGGGTCCTTGAGCGGCGTGGCGCTGCGGAACACACGGAAGTTCTTCAGCGGGCCCGGCGTTTCGAGCAACGGCGTATCGGCATTGCCGCGCGCATAGGCACGGTCGCCGCGCGACAGCAGCACCCGGCTGTCGTTGCCGGCCACGATGCGCGGCGCGCTTTGCAGCGTGTCGGCGTCCACCACGATCGGCTCGCTCAGGAACGGCTCGATGATGCTCGGGTTGAGCGTGGGCAGCGCCATGCCGGCCAGCGAATCGAAGCGCGTGCGCGGCGACAGCTTGATGGTGCCGCCGTCTGCGCTGCCGCCCGAGCCGCGGCGCATGGTGAGGCGCGCGCGGCCGCCCGTCTTGTCCAGGTAGAGAACCTGGCCCGGGTAGATGCGGTGCGGGTTCGCGATCTCGTTGATGTTCATGCCCCACAGTTCCGGCCAGCGCCAGGGGCGCAACAGGTAGAGGCGCGAAATGGCCCAGAGCGTATCGCCGGGCTTGACCGTGTATTCGTCAGGTGCGCTGGCCGCCAGTTCGCTCAGCGGAACGCCGTTCTGGGCGGTTTGCTGTGCCGTGGCGCGTTGCTGCGGAGTGACGGGGTAGTTCTGAGCCCAGGCCGTCGTGCCACCGCTGATTACCGCAAGGGCTGCCAACGTGGCGAAAAGATGCGTGCGCTGGCGGACAGGGGTTCGGAGCTTTTTCATGTCTGGATGGGTGAGCGCATCAAAGTATCGGCGCGCATACGAATCTCACAATTTGCTACGAATTCTGCGCCCGAAGCCCTTTAAAGGGCAACGTTTTCAGGCGATCCGAGCTCATCGCGTCGCGGAATTGGCGAAAATAGCCACAACTTTTCCCGTTTTTCATGGCCAAACGAATCATTCTGAGTTACCCGGACAAGCGACTGCACACGGTTGCCAAGCCGGTACAGGGCGTCGATGCACGCATCAAGGCCTTGGTTGCCGACATGCTGGAGACCATGTACGACGCCAACGGCATCGGGCTGGCCGCCACCCAGGTCGACGTGCACGAGCGCCTGGTCGTCATCGACGTTTCCGAAGAGCGCAACGAGCCGCTGGTGCTCATCAACCCCGAAATTATCTGGGCAAGCGACGAAAAGGTGCTGAACGAAGAGGGTTGCCTCTCGGTGCCCGGCATCTACGACGGCGTGATGCGCTCCACGTCGGTCAAGGTGCAGGCGCTGGACGAAAACGGCGAGCTGCGCACCATCGAGGCCGAAGGCCTGCTCGCCGTGTGCATCCAGCATGAGCTCGACCACCTGCTGGGCAAGGTGTTCGTCGAATACCTGTCGCCGCTCAAGCGCAACCGTATCAAGAGCAAGCTGCTCAAGCAGCAGCGCGAAGAGGCCAGGGAAGGCAGGGCCTGAGGATGCGCCTTGCCTGGCCGAGTGCTTTTATCGTCGCCGCCGCGCTGCTGCTGGCCGGCTGCGCCAGCGAACCGACGCGCATCGTGCCGGGCACCACGGCGGCCGAAACCCTGCAGCGCCTGGGGCCTCCGACGGGCCGCTACCCGCTCACCGGCGGCGGCGAGCGCCTGCAGTATTCGCGGATGCCGGCCGGCTACGAGGTGATCGACATCGACGTCGATGCCTCCGGCAAGGTGATTTCCGTGACGCAGGTGCTCAACGAGGCGCGCTTCGGCCACGACATCAAGGTCGACCGATGGCGCCAGAACGACGTGGTCGCCTTCTATGGCCGGCCCTATGAAATCAGCCGCGTCAGTTCTTTCGACGGCACCGTCTGGACCTGGCGCTACAAGGCCGTGAACGAGCGCCGCATGCTCTATATCTATATCGACCCCACCGGCGTGGTTCGCCGCTATCACACGGGGGATGACCTCGAACTCGATCGGATCCGGGATTGAACCCGCTCAAGGTCGTTTTTGCGGGCACGCCCGAGTTTGCGCGCGTCGCGCTCGAGGCCATTGCCGCGGCCGGACATGAAGTGGTGCTGGTGCTGAGCCAGCCCGACCGACCCGCCGGGCGCGGCATGAAGCTGCAGGCCTCTCCCGTCAAGCAATGTGCCGTGGCCAACCACTGGCCCGTGGCGCAGCCGCGCAGCCTGCGGCTCGACGGCAAGTACCCCGAAGACGCTTCGGCCGCGCGCGAGGCCCTTCTGGCGGCAAATCCCGATGTGATGGTGGTTGCGGCCTATGGGCTCATCCTGCCGCAATGGGTGCTCGACCTGCCGAAGTTCGGCTGCCTCAACATCCATGCCAGCCTGCTGCCGCGCTGGCGCGGTGCGGCGCCGATCCACCGCGCCATTGAAGCCGGCGACACGCAAACCGGCATCACCATCATGCAGATGGACGCCGGCCTGGACACGGGCGACATGCTGCTGCGCGAGTCGGTGGATATCGGCAACGACAGCACCGCCCGCCTGCACGACCGGCTGGCCGAACTCGGCGGCCGCATGATCGTCGAGGCGCTGGCCCGTATCGGCAACCTGGCGCGCACCCCGCAGCCTGCCGAAGGCGTGACCTACGCCAACAAGGTCGAAAAGCACGAAGCGCAGGTCGACTGGAACCAGCCTGCCGACGCCATCGTGCGGCGCATTCGCGCGTTCGATCCTTTTCCCGGTGCCAACAGCGTGCTCGATGGAGAAACCATCAAGCTCTGGGCCGCCTACGCCGCGCCCGCCGAACAATCGGCCGCACCCGGCACCATCCTCGCTGTTACCGACGCGGGCGTTGCGGTGGCCGCGGCCGGCTCGATCGTGATGGTCACCGAACTCCAGCGTCCCGGCGGCAAGCGCCTGGCCGTGGCCGATTTCCTGCGCGGCTTCGACCTGAAGCCCGGGCAGGTGTTCGGCTGATGTTCCTGTCCGCAGCCATCCGCCGCCGCCCAGAATTCCGCGCCGGCATCCGCGACATGTCCTCGGCCGCTCTGGGCATCGGCGCCTGGGGCCTCATGACCGGCGTTGCCATGGTCAAGTCGAACATGAGCGTGCTGGAATCCGTGGCAATGACGCTGCTGGTCTACGCCGGCAGTTCGCAGCTCGCCGCCATTCCGCTGCTGTTCGCAGGCGCGCCGGCCTGGGTGATATTGGCCACCGGCTTTTGCGTCAACCTGCGCTTCGTGGTCTTCAGCCTGCACCTTCGGCCATACCTCATGCACATGCCGCGCTGGCGCCGCATGACACACGGCTATCTCACCGCCGACCTGAGCTATGCGCTCTTCACCCGGCGGTATACGTCGCCGCCGGTCGGGCCCGACGAGCAGAAGGCGCAGGAGGCCTATCTCACCGGCAACTACTTCGTGACCTGGTGCTCGTGGATGGGCATGAGCCTTCTGGGCATTGCGCTGGCCAACTTCATTCCGCAGAACTGGGGCCTCGGTTTTGCGGGCGTGCTGAGCCTGGTGGCCATCGTCTGCTCGATGGCGACCACGCCGCTGCGCATGCTGGCCGCGCTGATTGCCAGCGTTACCGCGGTGGCGGCCTATGCGCTGCCGCTCAAGCTCAACATCGTGGTGGCCATCGGCACGGCGGTGCTGCTGTGCTTCTGGCTCGAGAAGCAGCTCGGGCTCGACCCGGATGCGGAAGACAACAAATGAGCGCCACCACCGATTTCTGGACGCTCGCAATCATCGTCGGACTGGCCGGGGTCACCGTGCTCACGCGGTGCTTCTTCTTCATTCTCGACCGCCCCTGGGGCTTGCCCGACTGGGCGCACCGCGCGCTGCACTATGCGCCGGCCGCGGCATTGGCAGGCGTGATCGCGCCGGAGATCGTGATGACCCAGGGCCACCTGATCACCACGCTGCACGATGCACGCCTGTACGCCACGGTGGTTGGCGCCGCTTATTACTACTGGCGGCGCGGGGTGCTCGGCACGATGCTGGCGGGCATGGCGGTGTACCTGCCACTGCACCTGTGGCTCGGCTGGTAGCCGGCGGCACTTTCTCTAGTCCAGCTTCACGCCCGCGGCCTGGATGATCTTGCCCCAGCGCTCGCTCTCCGCCCGCGACAGTTTGTAGAACTCCTGCGGCGTGCCCGGCAGCGGCTCGAAGCCGAAATCCGCAAACAGCTTCACCACCTTGGGTGCCTTCATCGCCTTCTGCAGCTCGCTGTTGATGCGCCCGACCGCTTCCGGCGGCATGCCGGCCGGGCCGATCAGGCCGTGGAAGGCATAGGCGTTCACGTCGCTGAACCCGGCCTCGACGAAGGTCGGCACTTCGGGCAGCGCGCCCGCACGCTGCGGCAGCGCAATCGCCAGCACCCGCACCTTGCCCGCCTTGATGATCGGCAGGCCTGAAGCGAGGTCGAGCATCATCGTCGGCACCTGCCCGCCCATCAGGTCGGTCATGGCGGGTGCGGCGCCCTTGTACGGCACATGCGTGATGCTGATACCGGCCTTCTGCTTGAAGAGCTCCATCGCCATGTGGTGCGGCGAGCCGTTGCCGGGCGACGCGTAGCTCACCTTCTCGGGGTTGGCCTTTACGTAGCGCACGAACTCGGCCACGTTCTTCGCGGGAAAGTCCGGGTGCACCACCAGCGCCACCGGAAAGCGGCCGATGGTGCCGATGTAGGTGAAGTCGCTCGCAGGCTTGTAGGGCAGCTTGGCGAACATGTGCTCGTTGAAAAGCAGCGCCGCGTTTTCGGCCTGCATGATCGTGTAGCCGTCGGGCTTGGCCTGCATCAGCACCGACACGCCGATGTTGGTGGATGCGCCCGGCCGGTTGTCGATGATGAGCGGCTGCCCGAGCGAAGGCTGCATGGCCTCGGCCAGCGCGCGCGCCAGGTTGTCGGTGCCGCCGCCTGCCACGTAGGGCACGATCCATTTGACGGGTTGGCTCGGGTAACCCGCCTGTTGAGCGGATGCAAAAGGCGCGGCGGCCAGCGCGAGGGTTGCGGCCAGCAGGGGAAAAAAATCGTTTCATCGTTCGTGTCTCCGTTGCTTGTTTTGAAATCGGTAGTGGGTCAGTCCCCGCGCAGCGTCTGCCAGAGCTCGCGGTCGCGCTCGGCCGTCCACACCACGGGGTGTTCGATACCGCGCAGTTCGTCATAGGCGCGCGACACGTCGAAGGGCAGCACGTGCTGGAACACCGGCCATGCGCCGAAGCGCGGGGTCATCGCAGCTTCTGCGCGCGCGAAGCAGCCCTTGAGCGTTTCGCCCGCGGCAATGCCGGCTTTCACACTGTCGAGCAGGGTGCCAAGAAAAGCCTGGGTGAGGCCGATGGCTTCGGCGCAGGCGGCTTCGTCTTGCAGCACGGCGCCGCGTCCGGGCACCAGCACGCGCGGCTTCAATGCCCGCACCGCGTCGAGCGTGCCGGCCCAGTCGCCGATGTAGGCATCGCCCGCGTACACGCCGCAGTGGTTCTCCACCACGTCGCCTGAGAACAGCACGCCGCAGTCGGGGAGCCACGCGACCGTGTCGCCGCTCGAATGGCCGCGGCCCAGTGCCATCAGGCGCAACTCACGGCCCAGGCCGGGTCGTGGACCGAGCCACAGGCTCATCTCGCGCTCGAAGCTCATCGTCGGAAAAGTGAGGCCCGGAATTTCTTCCACCCCCGCGAACAGGCGCGGAAAACGCCCGACCTCCGAATCGAAGTCGGCCTGTCCGCGCGTGCGGATCCAGTCGAGCGTGCCGTTGCTCGCGATGATGGCCTCGACCTCGTCGAACGCGCTTGCACCCATCACGCGCACCGCGTGGTAGTGCGTGAGTACGATGGTCTTGATCGGCTTGTCGGTCACCGTGCGAATGGCGGCGAGAAAGTCGCGGGCCATGCGCGGCGTGGGCCGGGTGTCGATCAGCACCACCTGCTCGTCGCCGACCACGAAGCCGCAGTTCGGATCGAAGTCGCTGATGTAGCCGTACACGCCGGGCGCGAGCTCACGCAGTTGCGGTTGCTGCTCGCGTGTGTCGGAGGCGGAAGCGAAGGAGACGTTGGCGTTCATGGGGCTTGAATGGTCGTAGGGTCTTCGGCCGCTGCACGGATGCAGTCGAGCAGCACGGCCTGGTCGCCGCACTGGTTGGCCAGCAGCAGCACGAGGCGGGCGTTGAGGTCGGCGCTCTGCGCTTCGCCCAGGCCTTCGTGCGCTGCGAGCAGGGCGGCGTAGAAGCCGTCCGGATTGGGGATGCGGGGCTCGGTGATCATGAGTTGGTGTTCCGGGCAAGGGCTGTGCGCAGCGCGTCGGCAATGGCCGCGGACGAGGCATTCGTCAACGTCGCGGCGCGGTAGGCGTCGGGGCGCACGAGCACCAGGCTGCCCGCGTCGCGCAGGCCAAGGTGGTTCGTGAGCCGGTCGTCGACCTGCAGCGTCGGCAAGCCGCTGTCGCCGCCGATGGCCAGCAGGCGCAGCGGCAACGATGCGGTCGCTTTCATCGCCGCCGTGGCCTCGGTGCGTGTCGGCGCCAGCCACAGACCGATGCACTGGGTGCCATCGGCCAGAAGCTGCATCAGCGTCGTCTCGCTTCCGTCGGCCCAGCGCAGCGGCAGGTTCTGCACGCTGCGCCCGCCTTCAGGCAATTGCGGCGCGGGTGGATAGTCGTTCGCAACCGACATGCGGCCCGTGTTCACCAGCGCCCGCGCAAACGGATGGCGCGCGGCCAGCGACACCACGGCGCGGCGCAGCGTGTGCTCGGCCGGCGAACGCGGTGCGAGGAAGCGCGCCGAGCGGCTCGTCACCCGCAGGTTCTCTTGCGCGGCGGGCTGGCGTTCGGCGTCGTAGCTGTCGAGCAGCGCATCGCTCGCCTGCCCTTGCGCAACGAGCGCCAGCTTCCAGCCGAGGTTCGCCGCGTCCTGGATGCCGCTGTTGCCGCCGCGCGCGCCGAACGGGCTCACCACATGCGCGGCATCGCCGATGAAGAACACGTTGCCATGGCGAAAGCTGTCGAGCAGGTGGTCGCGGTAGCCGTAAGGTCCGATCCACACGAACTCGAACTCCACGCCCGGCCCCAGCTGTTCGCGCAGCCGCGCGCCGGCCACTTCGGGCTTGCTGATGTAGCTCGTGTCGCAGTCCTCGGGCATCTGGTAGTCGATGCGCCACACGCCGTCGGCCATCAGGTGCTGCCACACGCCGCGGCCTTCATTGAAGGGCGCGTCGACCCAGGTCCAGCGCTCGGTGGGCAGCGGCTTCTTGAAGCGCACGTCGCTGATGCACCAGCGATCGGTGCTGCGCGACGAGTGTGCATCGATGCCCAGCTTTGCGCGGATCGGGCTATTGGCGCCGGTGGCGTCGATCAGCCAGTCGGCCTCGATCGTGTAGCGGCCGGCGGGCGTCTCGACCTCGATGCGCACGCCGTCGTGCAACTGCTCGACGCTGCTGACGCGGTTCTTCCAGCGCACGTCGGTCAGCCCGAGCTCGAGGATGCGCTCGACCAGGAACCATTCGACGTAGAACTGCTGCAGGTTGATGAAAGGCGGCTGCCTGGAGACGCTGTTCGCCTGCAGGTTGAAGTTGTAGACCTCCTGCTCGCCCGAGAAGGTGCGCCCGAATGACCAGGTGATGCCCTTGGCGGCCATGCGCTCGTAGATGCCCAGGCGCTCGAAGATCTCCAGGCTCTTTTGCGCATAGCAAATACCGCGCGACGAGGCGCCGCGCACCCCAACGGTGTCGTCCTCGTCGAGCAGCACGGCGCGCACGCCGCGCTGTGCCAGGTCGCAGGCCAACGTGAGGCCCGAAGGCCCAGCGCCGACGATCACGATCGGGTGGCGAACGATCTTCGTGCCGCCCATTTCGGGCGGCGGTGTGAAAGGCCAGCTCGGCAGCTCGTAGGCTGGCGCAAATGCAAAGGTTTCCATGTCCGGTCTACAGCGCGTGGGCAAATTCGGCAATTGCATCCGCCGCCTTAGGAACCAGATCGGGCTGTCCTGCGAGATAGTGGTTGCCCCCACGATGTCGACATTGCGGATGCGTGATCCACCGGCGGCCATCCACGCGTCCCGTGTGCTCGGAAAGGTTGACTGGTCGCCCGTGTAGGTGAGCAGCAGTTTCGGCACGGAAGTACGTCCGAGGTTGGTGGGCCCGTCCGCCTGCGAACGCGACGACCACTGCGAAAGAAACGCCGTGAGCGAGGTGGTGCGCCCCATCGCGTTGGCCGAGTAGTTCACCTGCCGCGCATCGCCCCATACGCTGCCCGGCAGCCGGTCGTTGGCATCGAGCGAAAGATCCACGCAGCGCGGGTCGGCGTGCGTGCGGTAGACGATGAAGGTCTGGTCGCGCGGCGCGCCCGGTCTGCTGCGCAGCAGCGCGAGCCGGTCGACGCACCACTGCTCGATGCGGTCCAGCCGTGCCTTCTGCGCCGCGCTGAAGCGCTCGAGAAATTCGGGTTCGTAGGGCACGCGGTGGCGCGGGTCGTACATGTCGAGCTCGGGGTCTACCGAAAGCGGGTCGTGCTCGTCGGTCACGGACGGATCGATCCAGTCGCGCATCAGGCGCGTGCGGCCCAGGTGCGCCGCGCACAGCGCGATGCCGTCCACAGGCGGCAGATCGCTCGGGTGCAGGTGCGTCGGGTCGCCGTCTGGCAGGTGCGTGGCAGTGAGCTTCTCGGCCTGCGCCTGGTAGAAGCTGGCGAGTGCCGCGCCGCCCGAGTTGCCGACCAGGAACACCTTCTCGTAGCCGGCCGCGCGCAGGTACTGCACGCCGGCCCCCAGGTCCTGGATGGCGCGCTCCATCAGCAGCACCGTGTCGTTGCCCACATAGCGCGAGTTCAGGCCCATGCAGCAGATGCCGCGCTCGGCCAGCGGGCCGATGAGGTAGTGGCCCATGAAGTTGCTGGTCGGGTGCATCACGATGGCCGCGATCTTCTTCGGACCCTGCGGCGCGCGAAAAGCTCCGTAGATGCGCGGGCGCAGCATTTGCAGGCCCGACTGGCTTTCCATTGCCGCACCAGGCTTCACGTCGATGACGGCGAGTTGCCGCTCAGACATTTGCCATGCCTTTCGCTGCGCGCAGCGCGGCCTTGCGCACGGTCCACGCGTCGAGATCCGCACGGGCGCGCAGCACATGCGCTTCCATCTCGGCCTGCGGCACGGTCGGCGTGGTCAGCTCCACGCGAATGCCGTTGGGGTCGAAGAAGTAGATCGATTCGATGATGTGGTGGTCGGTCACGCCCAGCACTTCAACGCCGGCGTTCTCCAGCCGCGCCTTGGCGGCGAGCAGGTCGCTCACCGAGTCCACCCGCAGCGCGATGTGGTTCACCCACGCGGGGGTGTTGGGTGAAGGCAGCGCGGCGATGTCGTCGCCCAGGTCGAAGAAGGCGATGTACGAACCGTCGCGCATCTGGAAAAAGATGTGCACGTAGGGGCAGTACTCGCCCGTGCTCGGCACGTGGTCGCTCTTGATCACGTGCGCGAGCGGCAGGCCCAGCAGGTCTTCGTAGAAGCGGCGGGTCTCCTCGCTGTCGCGGCAGCGCCAGGCAAAGTGGTGCAGTCCACGCACTGGTGGGGCGGGTGGGGGCGCCGTGTGGTCGGTCGTGGGCATGGCTTCTTGTCTCCGGTGAGCCGTTATTGGGCGACGCCGCGTCTTATGATGCAATCGAAATTAATTCATCGATTGATGAAATAGACATATGAATCTGACCTTGCGCCAGTTGCGCGCCTTCGCTGCGGTGGCCGAGACCGGCAGCTTTACTGCTGCGGCGCAGCAACTGCATCTCACGCAATCGGCGCTCAGCGTGCTGGTGCGCGAACTCGAGCGCGAAATCGGCGTGAAATTGCTTGACCGTCATACCCGGCGGGTGCAGCTTTCAGAAGCGGGCCGCGAGTTCCTGCCTTCCGTGCACCGGTTGCTCGGCGACCTGACGAGCGCGGTGGCCGGCGTGACGGATTTGCGTGACAAGAAGAAAGGAGTGTTGCGCCTTGCAGCGCCCCAGCTGATGGCCTGCACACTGATGCCGCGGGTGATTGCTCTTTATCGCGAGGCGTACCCCGATGTCGACGTTCGCCTTGCCGATACCTTGCCCGAACACCTGCTCGCCGGCGTTGCGGCCGGCGATGTCGAACTCGCTGTAGGGCAGGACGTGGCCGTTGACGGCGCGATCGAACGCCGCACGCTGCTGCGCGACAGGCACTGGCTGATCTGTCCGCCGGACCACGCCTTTGCCAGGCGCCGCAAGGTGCGCTGGCATGAGCTCGGGCCGTACACCTTCATTGCCCCCACGCGCGACTTTCGCCAGCGCGTGCTGCCCGAACTGGGCCCGGCGGAGCGCGACTACATGCTGCGCCCGGGCACCCAGGAGGTGTCGTACATGACCACCGCGCTCGGCATGGTGGCCTCGGGGCTGGGGCTTACCGTATGCCCGACCTATTCCGCATCGCTCGTGCGTGCCCACGGCCTGCAGATGGTGCGGCTGGAGTCGCCCGATTTCCACCGCGAGGTCTGCATCTACAGCGCCGCGCGCGCGCCCTGTCGCCGGCTGCGGCGAGCTTTGTCGAAGTGCTCGAACGCTTCGCCAGGGCGCAGCCGAAAGGTTGACGCAAAGCATCGGAACGCCGCAAGAGGCGTGTAGAGCTGCCGCTGAGCGAAACCTACAATGCAAGGCGACTTGTCTTCCACGAAACACAGACCATGAACGTCATTCGATTCACCGACCTCTGCGCGCAGGGCAAGGCCGCCGGCCAGCGCGTCTTCATCCGTGCCGACCTCAATGTGCCGCAGGACGACTCAGGCAACATCACCGAAGACACGCGCATTCGCGCCTCGGTGCCCTGCATCCAGCTGGCGCTCGACGCCGGCGCCGCCGTCATGGTCACCTCGCACCTGGGCCGCCCGACCGAAGGCGAGTTCAAGCCCGAAGACTCGCTCGCCCCCGTGGCCAAGCGCCTGGGCGAGCTGCTGGGCCGAGAGGTTCCGGTGGTAGCCAACTGGGTCGACGGTGTCGACGTGAAGCCCGGCCAGGTCGTTCTGCTCGAGAACTGCCGCGTCAACAAGGGCGAGAAGAAGAACGACGAAGCGCTGGCCCGCAAGCTCGCGGCCCTCACCGACATCTACGTGAACGACGCCTTCGGTACCGCGCACCGCGCCGAAGCCACCACCTACGGCATCGCGCAGTTCGCCAAGGTGGCCGCGGCCGGCCCGCTGCTCGCAGCCGAGCTCGACGCCATCTCGAAGGCGCTGGCTCTGCCCAAGCGGCCGCTGGTGGCCATCGTGGCGGGTTCCAAGGTGAGCACCAAGCTCACCATCCTCAAGAGCCTGTCGGCCAACGTCGACCAGTTGATCGTCGGTGGCGGCATTGCCAACACCTTCATGCTCGCGGCCGGCCTCAAGATCGGCAAGTCGCTGGCCGAGCCCGACCTCGTCGACCAAGCCAAGGAAGTGATCGAATCCATGCGCGCGCGGCGCCGACGTGCCGATTCCGGTGGATGTGGTCACGGCCAAGACCTTTGCGGCCGACGCGCCCGCCACGGTAAAAGACGCGAGCAACGTGGCCGATGACGACCTGATCCTGGACATCGGTCCGAAGACCGCCGAGATCCTTGCGGCGCAGCTGCGCGAAGCCGGCACCATCGTCTGGAACGGCCCGGTGGGCGTATTCGAGTTCGACGCCTTCGCGGGCGGCACCAAGGCCATTGCGCAGGCCATTGCCGAGAGCAGCGCCTTCTCGATCGCAGGCGGCGGCGACACGCTCGCGGCCATTGCCAAGTACGGCATCGAGAAGCAGGTCGGCTACATCTCGACCGGCGGCGGCGCCTTCCTCGAGGTGCTCGAGGGCAAGACCCTCCCGGCCTTCGAAATCCTTGCCAAGCGTGCTGCGGGCTGATTTTTCGCGCCCGCGCCGCGGTGCCCGCTTCCTGTTGTCACACAAAGTGTATACAGTAGCGGATACAAAATGGAGACAAGCTCAATGATCACGGATCGCCTTCCCCGCCACGCCACCAAGATCGTCGCCACGCTCGGCCCGGCTTCCAATACGCCCGAGCTGCTGGAACAGATGATCCTGAACAAGGTCAGCGTGGTGCGGCTCAACTTCAGCCACGGCACGGCGCAAGACCACATCGACCGCGCCGCCATGGTGCGAGAGGCCGCCCGCAAGATCGGCCGCGAAGTGGCGATCATGGCCGACCTGCAAGGCCCCAAGATCCGCGTCGGCAAGTTCGCGCAGGGCAAGGTCTGGCTCGAGCCGGGCGCCAAGTTCGTGCTGGACGCCTCGCGCACCGAGCCGGGCGATGCCGATGCCGTCGGCCTCGACTACAAGGACCTGCCGCGCGACGTGCGCCCCGGCGACCGGCTGCTGCTGAACGACGGCCTCATCGTGCTCACGGTCGACGCGGTGCGGGGCGAGGCGGTGCACACCACCGTCAAGCTGGGCGGCGAGCTCTCCAACAACAAGGGCATCAACAAGCAGGGCGGCGGCCTCACGGCGCCGGCGCTCACCGCCAAGGACATGGAAGACATCAAGACCGCGATGAGCTTCCAGGCCGACTACGTGGCGGTGAGCTTTCCGAAGAACGCCACCGACATGGAAATGGCGCGCCAGCTGTGCAACGTGGCCGCGGCCGCGTACGGGCACAAGCCCGGGCTCATCGCCAAGATCGAGCGCGCCGAAGCCATTCCCAAGCTGGAAGAAATCCTGCGCGCGAGCGACGGCATCATGGTGGCGCGCGGGGACCTGGCGGTTGAAGTCGGCAACGCCGCCGTGCCCGCGCTGCAGAAAAAAATGATCCGCATGGCGCGCGACATGGACAAGGTGGTGATCACCGCGACCCAGATGATGGAGTCGATGATCACCAACCCCGTGCCCACCCGCGCCGAAGTGAGCGACGTGGCCAACGCCGTGCTCGACGGCACCGACGCGGTGATGCTCTCGGCCGAAACCGCCTCGGGCCGCTACCCGCTCGAAACCGTGCAGGAGATGAGCCGCATCTGCGAAGCCGCCGAATCGGCCGAAGACAAGACCCTTGACGCCGACTTCAGCGGCAAGACCTACAGCCGCATCGACCAGTCGATTGCCATGGGCGCACTGTTCACGGCGCACCACCTGGGCGCCAAGGCGATCGTGGCGCTCACCGAGTCGGGCTCCACGCCGCTGTGGATGAGCCGCCACCGCGCGCACATTCCGATGTACGCGCTGACCTCGCGCCTTGCCACGCAGCGCCGCATGGCGCTCTACCGCAACGTGCGCCCGCTGCTGATGGATTCCGAAAGCGACCGTGACACCGCGCTCGAGCAGGCCGAAGCCCACCTGAAGAAGCGCGGCATCGTGCAGACCGGCGACGTCTACGCGATCACCTGCGGCGAGCCGATGGGTGCCCCGGGCGGCACCAACATGCTGAAGATCTGCCGCGCGAGCTGAGTCCGCTCAGCCGTTCCTGAACAGGAAGCTGTAGGCGTTCAGCGCGGGCACGCCGCCCAGGTGCGCGTACAGCACCTTCGAGCCGGCCGGGAATTCGCCCAAGCGCACTTTCTCGATCATTCCGTGCATCGACTTGCCCTCGTACACAGGGTCGGTCAGCATGCCTTCGAGGCGCGCGCAGAGGCGAATCGCTTCCAGCGTGCCTTCGTTGGGCAGGCCGTATTCGGGGCCGCCGAAGCGGCGGTCGAGCACCACGTCTTTCTCGGTGATGTCGCGGCCCAGCTCCACCAATTCGGCCGTGCCCTTGGCAATGCGCACGATCTGCTCGAAGGTCTGCTGCGGCTTGGCCGAGGCGTCGATGCCGATCACTCGGTCGGCTCGGCCATCGGCCGCGAAGCCCACCACCATGCCGGCCTGCGTGCTGCCCGTGACCGAGCAGGTCACGATGTAGTCGAACTTGAAGCCCAGTTCGGCCTCCTGCTGCCGCACTTCTTCAGCGAAGCCCACGAATCCCAGGCCGCCGCGCGGATGCTCCGAGCAGCCGGCCGGAATGGGAAAAGGCTTGCCGCCGGCCTTGCGCACGTCGGCCATGGCCTCTTCCCAGCTCTTGCGAATGCCGATGTCGAAGCCCGCAGCATCGAGGCGCACGTCGGCGCCCATGATGCGTGACATCTCGATGTTGCCGACGCGGTCGTACACCGCATCGGAATAGTTGACCCAGTTCTCCTGCACCAGCACGCATTTCAGGCCCAGGTGCGCGGCCACGGCCGCCACCTGCCGGGTCTGGTTCGACTGGATGCCGCCGATCGACACCAGCGTGTCGTAGCCGCCTTCGAGCGCCTCGGGAATCAGGTACTCGAGCTTGCGCGTCTTGTTGCCGCCGAAGGCCAGGCCGCTGTTGCAGTCCTCGCGCTTGGCGTAGAGCTCGACCTCGCCGCCCAAGTGAGCGCTCAGGCGCTTGAGCGGGTGAATCGGCGTGGGGCCGAAGGTGAGTGCGTGGCGGGGGAATTTCTTGAGATTCATCGGTGCTGCTCCAGAAAAGGGATGCCATCGATGGTAGGAAGAAGCCGCCGAAACGTGCTTGCAAACTTTGGTGGAATTACGGCGTAAAAAAGACAAGATCGGGCGATCAGAGATTTTTGGTTCGCCAAGACAAAGATGAGCAAAACAAAGTTGCGTGCCGCGCCGGCACAGGCGGCCGAGGCGGCGGCAGAGCTAGATCGCACCGATCGCGCCATCCTTCGCGCCCTGCAGCGCGACGCCTCGGTGTCGAACGTGGCGCTGGCCGCCAAGGTCAACCTCAGCGCGCCCGCCTGCCTGCGCCGCGTGGAGCGGCTCAAGGCCGCCGGGCTCATCAAGGGCATCGTGGCGCTGCTCGATGCCGACGCGCTGGAGCTCGGGATGCTGGTGATGATCGGCGTGGTGCTCGACCGCTCCACGCCCGACTCGTTTGCCGACTTCGAAAAGGCGGCGCAAAAGGTGTCCGGCTGCCTCGAATGCCACGTAGTCACGGGCGAGTTCGACTACTTCATGCTCGTGCGCACGCGCGACAACGACAGCTTCAACCGCCTGCACGCGGAGCAGCTGCTGTATTTGCCGGGCGTGCGGCAGATCCGGACTTTCGTGGTGCTCAAGCAGGTGCTGTCGACCACGCAATTGCCGATCTAGGGGCGCCCGCCACGGTACGGCCCATTTCCCCTGAGGTACCTGTCAGTGCCGTCCCACAAGGGGGCTCGATAGAATTGCGGCAGTTTTCTCTCGTCTTTCCGCCTTCTTTTTCCCCTATTTCCGCGAGGTATTTCCCATGGCACTCGTCTCGATGCGCGAACTGCTGGATCACGCAGCCGCCAACGGCTACGGCATTCCGGCCTTCAACGTCAACAACCTCGAACAGGTCCAGGCCGTGATGGAGGCCGCCAAGGAAACCGGCGCGCCCGTCATCCTTCAAGCCAGCGCCGGTGCCCGCAAATACGCCGGTGAAGCCTTCATCAAGCACCTGATCCAGGCCGCGATCGAGCAGTACCCGAACATTCCGCTGGTCATGCACCAGGACCACGGCCAGAGCCCGGCCATCTGCCAGGGCGCCATCGACCTCGGCTTTTCCTCGGTGATGATGGACGGCTCGCTGCACGAAGACGGCAAGACGCCGGCTTCCTTCGACTACAACGTCGACGTGACCCGCAAGGTCGTGCAGCTGGCGCACAAGGTCGGCGTTACGGTCGAAGGCGAACTGGGCTGCCTGGGTTCGCTCGAAACCGGCATGGCCGGCGAGGAAGACGGCATTGGCGCCGAAGGCGTGCTCGACCACTCCGCGCTGCTCACCGATCCCGAGGAAGCCGCCCAGTTCGTGAAGGCCACGCAGCTCGACGCGCTGGCCATTGCCATCGGCACCAGCCACGGCGCATACAAGTTCACCCGCAAGCCCACGGGCGACATTCTGTCGATTTCGCGCGTGAAGGAAATCCACGCCCGCCTGCCCAACACCCACCTGGTGATGCACGG
The DNA here is from genome assembly GCF_023195515.1 of Variovorax sp. S12S4. NCBI lineage: Bacteria > Pseudomonadati > Pseudomonadota > Betaproteobacteria > Burkholderiales > Comamonadaceae > Variovorax > Variovorax sp. S12S4. Next base: position 1,477,443 of record NZ_JALPKR020000002.1, on the reverse strand, counting down.
CTCGTCGTCGGTGCCGCAAGACCTGCTCGAGATCATCCGCAAGTACGGCGGCAACATGAAGGAAACCTACGGCGTGCCGGTCGAGGAAATCCAGGAAGCCATCAAGTACGGCGTGCGCAAGATCAACATCGACACCGACATCCGCCTGGCCATGACCGGCGCGGTGCGCAAGTTCCTGGCCGAGAACCCCGAGAAGTTCGACGCCCGCGAATGGCTCAAGCCCGCGCGCGAAGCCGCCAAGCAGATCTGCAAGCAGCGCTACATCGAGTTCGGCTGCGAAGGCCAGGGCGCCAAGATCAAGGGCGAGACGCTGCAAGTGGTCGCCGCCAAGTACGCCAAGGGCGAGCTCGCGCAAGAAGTGGTCTGAAGAAAAACTTTTTCCGCGATTCGCAGGCCACCGTTCGCGGTGGCTTTTTTCTGCGCGCACAATCCGTTTTCCCCCGTCACCCGTTTCCGCACAGCATCGCCCCCATGACCACCGTCCACACCTCCTCCATCCAGAGCCTGCCCCTGCTTGCGCGCGGCAAGGTGCGCGACAACTACGCCGTCGGCGAAGACCGCATCCTGATGGTCGCGAGCGACCGGCTCAGCGCCTTCGACGTGATCATGGGCGAGCCGATTCCGGGCAAGGGCGAAATCCTCACGCAAATGGCGCTGTGGTGGTTCGAACGGCTTGGCCAGCTGTGCCCCAACCACCTGACGGGCGAAGCGCCCGAGAGCGTCGTCACGGCCGAAGAAGTGCCGCAGGTCACTGGCCGCTCGATGCTGGTCAAGCGCCTGACGCCGATTCCGGTCGAGGCGGTGGTGCGCGGCTACCTGGCCGGCAGCGGCTGGAAGGAATACCAGGAAAGCCGCTCCGTGTGCGGCGTTCCGCTGCCCGAAGGGCTTACCAACGCAAGCAAGCTGCCGCGCCCGATCTTCACGCCCGCCGCCAAGGCCGCGGCCGGCGAGCACGACGAGAACATCAGCTACGACCGCGTGGTCGAGATCGTCGGCCCCAAGCTGGCGCAGCAGATTCGCGAGACCAGCCTCGAGATCTACGAAACCGCCGCGCAGATCGCTCTCACCAAGGGAATGATCATTGCCGACACCAAGTTCGAGTTTGGCCTGGACGAAGCCGGCACGCTGGTGCTGATGGACGAAGTGCTGACGCCCGACAGCTCGCGCTACTGGCCGGTCGAGGGCTACCAGGCCGCGCTGGCCGCCGGCGCCAACCCGCCGAGCTACGACAAGCAGTTTGTGCGCGATTGGCTCGAGGCCACCAAGATCAACGGCAAGCCCTGGGACAAGACGCCGCCCGCGCCGCGCCTGCCGGCCGAAGTGATCGAGAAGACCGCGGCCAAGTACCGCGAGGCGCTGGAGCGCCTCACCGGCTGAGCTCGCTGGGTAGCCGGCTCCGGCCGCCTCAGCGGCTGGCCGAGTTCAGCGTTGCCACCGTCCGGCCGCTTGCGTCGAGCAATGCAAGCCGCCCCGGGCCGGCCAACCGATAGGTGGCGGCGGCCTGCAGCGCCGAGATGAATTGCGCTTCATTCGCGCCGCGCACAGGGTCGGCGCAGGCCATGCGGGTAGAGGCCAGTTGGCCGATGCGCAGCGTACTGCCGCTGCGCGTGAACGACCCCGACACCCGGTTGCAGCCGCCCGATCCGCTGACGCGGCCGCTGCTGCGGTCGAATTGGATCTGCGCATCGCCGCCGGGCGCCACGGGCTCGTTGCCCAGCTGCACGAGGCGCCAGACCGGCCCCTCGATCGGTTCGTCCAGGCTGATGCCGCTGCCGCAACCGGACAGCGCGGCCCCGAGGACGACGGCCGCGAAAACGGGAAGCGCGAGGCGGGCGCGATGGCGGGCGAGGAAACGCATGGCCGGTTTTTCCTTCTTCTCAATTGCAACAAGTTGAATCGCCTGCAATCGTATTCGACGCCGGCCTAGCTCGCCAATGCCGTGCCGCCTGCCAAACGGGCGCGAACGCAGTTTCGTACGCTGGCCGGCGTGGCCTCGTCGTCGAGCAGCGCGGGCCACTCGGCCTGGGCTTGGCGCACGGTGTCGCGGGCGATGGCCATGAGCCGGGGGGGCGCAGCAGCCCGGCCGCGCGCAGCAGCGCTTCGAGCGCTGGCCAGTCGAAGGCGCGCAGGCGTGCATCGATGGCGCGGTTGACCGCGTAGTCGACCGCCGGCACGTCTTCGAAGAAAGCCGCCACGCACACCGGGTCGTAGAGCGGCGCCAGCACCGGCGCCACGCCGTCGGGGTAGCGCAATGCCCAGTTCTTCAGGTGGGCGTCGCTGTTGCCCAGCAGGATGAAAGCCACGATGCGTCGCACGCATTCGCGCACGTCGGCCACCGGGTTGGGCGACAGCCGGTCCAGCACGCGCAGCATGGCGGGCCAGTCGACGTTGAGCCCGCGGCCGTACTTCTGGCGCGGCTCGTACTGCAGCACCTGGGCGAACTCCTCCATGTGGATGCGGCCGCCATCGGCCGTGCGGTCGAAGCGGCGCACGGCAAGGATCTGTCCGAACGGCACCTGCTCGGGCAGGTCGGCTTCGGTGCGCTCGATCACGCTGGCCTCGGCGCAGTCAAGGCCGAGTGCGCCGCACAGGCGATACCCGGTGTGCTCGTTGGCTACCAGGTCGGGGTGGCGCGTGGTCGGCAGCTTGAGGATGAATGAGCCGGCTGCGCCGTGACGCCGCACCACGTAGCGCCGGCCATCCTGCACGGCGGAGAACTTGGTCACCACGCCTGGAATGGCGGCCGCGTCTTCCACCGGCAGTTCGACGAAGCCCGGTTCGAGCACGTCCAGCCCGAGCGCGGTGTGCCAGTGCCGGACCGTGTCGGGAATGCCTTCGGCCGTGGGCACGGGCTCGACCTCGAGCGCGCCCATGAGGTCGTGTCCGGCGGCGGCCAGCAGTTCGAACTCGTCGTCCGCGCTGCAGCCGCGCTGCAAGGCGAGGCGCTCACGGTTGTGGCCTTCGGGCAGCAGGTTCTGGAAATAGCTCGGCCAGTGGCCGTCGCTGCGCGACACCCGGGCATCGCGGGCTGAGGCCAGGATGGCCCGGGTCGCGGCCTCGTCGGCACCCCGGTAGGCGAGCGAGAGTGTGGGTCGGGCCGGATCGGCGATGTAGGCCTCGTCGAACGACACGCGAAGAATGTCGCCGTACTGCGAGAGATAGCCAATGGCGCGCCGCCCGTCCGCGGCTTGGGCATTGTCGCCGGGCGCATGCAGGTACATCCGCAGATAGCGGATGCCGGTGTTGAACGCGGCGCGGGTGCTCACCTTCCTTCGTCAGCCAGGCTCTGTGCAATGGAGGGCGGCGCGCCCGCGCCCGCGGGCTGGCCAAGCAGCCGGCCGCCCGATCGCACGAAGTCTTCCAGTTGCGGGCGCAGCGCGGCGGGCACCGTCATGAGTTCGAGCCCCAGCACGCGCGCCATTTCGAGCAGCGTTGAAAGCCGCGGATCGATCTGGCCGCTTTCGATGCGCTGCACCGTCATGCGCGAAAGGCCGGCTTGGGTCGCCAAGGCCTCCTGGCTCAGGCTTGCTGCCTTCCGGGCCTTTTCGAGTTCTTCAGTGAGTTGGATCATTAGCGTACGCTTTTACATCGAATTGAGTAGTAATGATATCTATATGAGACTGGGAAGGGCAATAAAAAGCGACTCTCAAGTCGCTTTTTTATCTAATTGCTCATTGCAATGAGCAATTCGTTGCTCAACTCAACACCACGCTGCTGAGCCGGCGGCGATAGGTGGCCACCAGCGGATCGTCCGGTGGAATCTGCCCGTCGGCCACTTTCACCTTCGGCGGCTCGATGAGATCGAGGATGGCGATGTAGGTCTTGCGCGCGAGTTCTTCGTTCCAGCTCTTGTCGCGCATGAGGATTTCGAGCAGTTCGTCCATGGCATCGGTCCAGCGCTGCTCGGCTACCAGCAGGCGGGCGCGGCCGAAACGGGCGTCGAAGTCGCGCTTGCCGGCGGCAATCTTGGCATCGAAATCAGCCAATGACGGCGCGGCTCCGGATGCCGGCGCCGCAAAGTCGATGGCGTCCATCCAGCGCTGCAGCGAATCGAAGCGGCGCACCAGCGTGGTCTTGGCGATGACGGGGGCGAAAGCCACCTTGGCATCGTCGATGCGGCCCTCTTGCAGCAGCAGCTTGATGTAGTCGAAGCGCGCATCGTCGTTGGCCGGGTCGGTGGCCACCGCATGCTGCAGCCGCTCGAGTGCGCCTTCGGTGTCGCCCTCGGCCAGCGCTTCCTGGGCTGCGGCTTCCTCGGAGGCGGCCTCGACCTCTTCGGCGCCGGGCACGTGCTTGTCGAGGAATTCGCGGATCTTGTCGGCCGGAATGGCGCCGACGAAGCCGTCGACCGGCTGGCCGTCCTTGAACATCACGCAGAACGGGATGCTGCGCACGCCGAACATCTCCGACAGTTGCGACGAAATCTGGGGCACCTTGTCGGCGTCGAGCTTGGCCAGCGTGAAGCGGCCGGCGTATTCGGTTTCGAGCTTTTCGAGCACCGGGCCGAGCTGTTTGCACGGGCCGCACCATTCGGCCCAGATGTCCAGCAGCACCGGCGTGGCGACCGAGCCTTCGATCAGTTCGGCCTGAAAATTTTCGAGAGTGATGTCGATCATCGGAACCAGCTGGGGGTGAAACGTAAAATTGAAACCATGAACGAAACCATTCAGGTCGGTGTAGTGATGGGCTCGAGCTCCGATTGGGAGACGATGCGCAACGCGGTCGAGATTCTCCAGCAATTCGGAATCAAGCACGAAGCGAAGGTGGTCTCGGCCCACCGGATGCCCGATGCGCTCTTCGCGTACGCCGAAAGCGCCGCCGGGCGAGGGCTCACCGCAATCATCGCGGGCGCGGGCGGCGCGGCGCATCTGCCGGGCATGCTGGCCTCCAAGACCACCGTGCCCGTGCTGGGCGTGCCGGTGGCCAGCCGCCACCTGCAGGGGGTCGATTCGCTCTACAGCATCGTGCAGATGCCCAAGGGCGTTCCGGTGGCGACCTTTGCCATCGGCAATGCGGGGGCCGCCAATGCGGCCCTTTTCGCGGTGGCGATGCTGGCGGTGAGCGATCCGGCGCTGCGCGCCCGGCTCGACGCCTTCCGCACCGCGCAAACCGCCGCGGCCGAGGCCATGACGCTGCCGCCACCTCCCGCGGCCGAGGCCGGCGCCGTATCGCCTTTTTCGCCGCAAGGCGGGGGTGCACTGTGAGCAAGAACGACCTTCCCATTCTTCCGGGCGCCACGCTCGGCGTGCTTGGCGGCGGCCAGCTGGGCCGCATGTTCGCCCACGCCGCCCAGCGCATGGGCTATTTCACGGCGGTGCTCGACCCCGACGCCGACAGCCCGGCCGGCCGCGTGAGCCATCACCACATCCATACCGACTACGCCGACGTGGACGGCCTGGCACGGCTCGCGGGCCTGGCCGACGCGGTGACGACGGAGTTCGAGAACGTGCCCGCGCCGTCGCTCGACAAGCTGTCCGTCGCCCGGCCCGTGGCGCCCGACGCGGCGGCCATTGCCATCGCGCAGGACCGCATGGCCGAAAAGGCTCATTTCACGCGCTGCGGCGTGGCCTGTGCACCGTACGCCGTCATCGAGACGGCGGCGCAGCTTGCCGCCGGTGACGACGGGCTGCTGCCCGGCATTCTCAAGACGGCCCGCCTCGGCTACGACGGCAAGGGCCAGCAGCGCGTGTCCACCCGGGCCGAGCTGATCGACGCCTGGCAGGCCGCGGGCTGCGTGCCGTGCGTGCTCGAAAAGCTGCTGCCGCTCGAGTTCGAATGCTCGGTGATCGTGGCGCGCGGCCGCGACGGGCAGATCGTGCACTTTCCGCCCCAGCGCAACCTGCACCGGGGCGGCATCCTGGCCGTGACCGAGGTGCATGCGCAGAACATGCCCAAGACGGTGGCGCAGGCCGCCATCAACTCGGCAAAGAGCATTGCCTCCGGGCTGAACTACGTGGGCGTGCTGTGCGTCGAGTTCTTCGTGCTGACCGACGGCTCGCTGGTGGTGAACGAAATGGCACCGCGGCCGCACAACAGCGGCCACTACACCATGGAGGCCTGCGACGTGTCGCAGTTCGAACTGCAGGTGCGCACCCTTGCCGGCTTGCCGCTGGCCCCGCCGCGGCAGCACAGCCCGGCGATCATGCTGAACCTGCTGGGCGACCTGTGGTTCACCGCCGAGGGCGGCGACAAGCCGGTAACGCCGCGCTGGAGCGACGTGCTCGCGCTGCCGGGCGCCCACCTGCACCTCTACGGCAAGGTCGAACCGCGACGCGGCCGCAAGATGGGCCACATCACCTTCACCGGCGCCACGCTCGAGGGCGTGCGCGCCGCGGCGTCGCAAGCCTCCACACTGCTCGGCCTGCCGGCGCTCACGGCGGCCGACTTCGCATGATTCTCGACGGCCAGTCTCCCCAGGCCATCGCCGAAGCCGCGCGCGTGCTGCGCGCGGGCGGGCTGGTCGCGTTTCCGACCGAAACCGTCTATGGCCTGGGCGCCGATGCCACCAGCGACATGGCGGTGGCCGGCATCTTCAAGGCCAAGGGGAGGCCTTCGGACCATCCGCTGATCGTTCACGTGGCGGCCGGCATCAAGGGCACCGAGGCGCTGTCGCGCTTTGCGCAGCCGCTTCCGCCGTTCGCGCAGAAGCTGGTGCAGGCCTTCTGGCCCGGCCCGCTCACGCTGATCGTCACGCGCCAGCCCGGCGTTGCGGCCGCGGCGGCGGGCGGGCAAGACACCATCGGCTTGCGCTGCCCTTCGCATCCGGTGGCGCAGGCGCTGCTCGAGGCCTGCGCCGAGCAGGGCGTCCCCGGCCTAGCGGGGCCCAGCGCCAACCGGTTCGGCCGCGTGAGCCCGACCACCGCGCAGCATGTGTTCGACGAATTCGGCGATTCGCTGCCGGTGGTCGACGGCGGTGCCTGCGAGGTGGGCATCGAGTCGACCATCATCGACTGCAGCCGCGGCGCGCCCGTGCTGCTGCGGCCGGGCCTGATCACGCGCGCGCAGGTCGAGGCCGCGCTGGGCGAGCGCCTGAGCGACCGCGAGGTGCTCGAAACGCCCGATCCACGCGCCCCCGGCACGCTGGAGGCGCACTACGCCCCCAATGCCAAGCTGCGGCTGATGGATGCCAAGGCCATTCAGACCGGGCTCGACGTGCTCGGCGCCGGCGCCGCGAACATCGCGGTGTGGACGCGCGTCGGGGTGCGCAGCCATTCGCAGCGCGTGCTGCAGCGGCGCATGCCCGACGACGCAGCGGCCAGCGCGCACCAGCTGTTCGCGGTGCTGCGCGAATTCGACGCGCAAGGCGTCAAGCTGATCTGGGTCGAGACGCCGCCGGACACGCCCGAGTGGGAAGGCGTACGCGATCGCCTTCAACGCGCGTCGATGGGCTGACCAAGGGTTAACCGCCGGCGGCCAGCACGCCCTGGAAGAAGCCACGCGCCGAAGCCAGGCAGAACGGCGGCGCCAGCGTGCCGTGATAGGCCAGAGTGACCGCTCGCGCCTTGTCGGCCTCACTGCCCGGGCTGTTCTGCGCCAGGGTGCTCTTGGCCTGCGCAAAGCCGGCGCGCGCGGCGGAATAGGCGTCGGTGGTGGCGTTGTCTTCCAGGTCGACCACGGTCAGCGCGGCGGCGGGCATGCCGCGGGCGCGGAAGTAGCCGGCGGTGGCGCGGGTGCTGAGGAAATTCACGGTCGGGTCGTTGGCGCCGCCGCACATGAGCACCGGCCGGGTCGGCAGCCAGTTGCGCAGGTCGTTGGCGCGCGCCGCCTTTCTAAAGCCCACGGCCGGCCGGCAATCGAGCGGCGAAGTCGTGCTGAGCGAACTCGCCGTGGGAGGCAGCGCATTGCCAGGGCAGGGGTTCGCCTGGATGTCGCTGGCCGCCTGCGTCAGGTAGCTCTGGCGGATCAGGTTGTTGGCGCCATAGAAGATCGACAGGTCGGGGCTCACCGGCCCCGGCGTGGCGCCCGCCGGAAAGAGCGCCAGCTGCGGCAGCTTTCCATTCGCGAAAAGCGTGGTGATGGGCGTCAGGCTCGGCAGCAGGGTGTCGATGCCGGGGGCGTACTGCGATTCGTAGATGTCGCTGGTGCTGCCGTACACGTCGCCGAACTGCTGCTGCCAGCTGGCCGAGAGCAGCGGCACGAACAGCGTGCTGCCCAGCGCCGGCCAGCCCTGGAAGGTGTAGTCCGCCAGCAGGCCGATGGCCGATGGCGCCGAGAGCGGCGCCGACGCGGTGACCGCCTTGCCCGTGGCCTGCATCTCGCGGTGCGCCGCCATGGCCACGTAGCCGCCCTGCGAATAGCCGGTGATCAGCAGCGAGCCCGCATCGGTCGCGTTGATGCCCGAGAAGGTCTTGCGCGCCGCGGTGAGCGCATCGACCATGTCCTTGCCTTGCTGGTCGCCGTTCAGGTACGGGTGATAGGGCAGTGTCGACTTGTCGTAGCCCGCATAGTTGGGCGCCACCACGAGGTAGCCCTGCGCCGCGAACATGGCGGCAACCAGAAGGCCTTCGCCGGCCGCGGGCTGGCCGGCTTCGGTCCACTTGGCCATGTTGAAGTTGCGCGCGGCGGTGGTGCCGTGGGCATACAGCACCACCGGCCGCGCGCCGTTGCAGGCCACGTCGGCGCCGGAGGGCACCATGACCGCGGCCGTGGCGTTGGTGGCTTCGTTCTTGCCGCCGATGGTGCGGTATTCGAGATAGCGCGTCTCGATGCCGCACTTGGGCGTGCCGGTCACCTGAAGCAGCGCTCTGCCCGAAGCATCGGCCTCGAGCAGCGACCTGAACTGGTCGGCGGTCAGCTTCGACGCCTGCTCGGGCGGGTCCGTCACGACGGAGCCTCGGCCCGTATCCGTCGCGGGCGGAGGAAGGCCGATTCCGATGCCGCCTCCGCCACCACCGCCGCCTCCTCCGCCACAGGCCGCCAGCAGCAGCGCGGCGCCGATGAGCGCCGCCGATGCCGCCCCTCTTTGCATCGAGAGGCGGGAAGGTTGTTGCGGTGTCTTCAAGGCGTATCTCCTGTGTTGCACGGGTGTCGAATCGAACGGGCGTCCGATTCTGTGCAGCGCCCCTGCCGCGCGCAAGCGGCTATCACCTACAGAAGTTTTCAGTACACGGTGCGGCAGGCCAGGCGACCAAGCGACCAGGCGCCTAGTTGTCCTGGTAAGCCCAGTCGACCAGGGCGTCGAACGCCGCCCGCGCCGCACCCGCGTTCTCGCCGTTGGCAATGGCCACCAGCACGTAGCGCCGTCCGCTCGCGCCATGCACGTAGCCAGCCACGCCCGACGAGTCGCGCAGCGTGCCCGTCTTCAGGTGCGCCGCGCCGCCCGAGCGCAGCGCGCGCCGCTTGAGCGTGCCGTCCACGCCCGAGGCGGGCAGCGACGACACCAACTCGGGCATCACCGGCGAGCGCCACGCGACCTGCAGCATCTTGCCGAGCGCCGCGGCGCTGATGCGCTCTTCGCGCGACAGGCCCGAACCGTTGTCGAACACCGGCTGCCCCTCGCCCGTACCGATGCGGTCGCGCCACCATTGGCCCAGCGCATTGCGTGAAGCTTCGAAAGTGCCGCGGTTCTTTTGCGTGAGGCCGAGCGTCAGGAACACCTGCTGCGCCATCACGTTGTTGCTGTACTTGTTGATGTCGCGAATCACCTCCGCGAGCGGCGGCGAGCCGAACTCGAACACCGGCTTCAGGCCCGGCGGCACTCGGCCGTCGCGCATCTGCCCGCCGACGCGGCCGCCCATCTCGGCCCACATGCCGCCGACGGCGCGCAGCCCGTAGGTGCGCGGGTCGGCATAGGCCACGGCCCAGCTTTTCTCGCCGCAGGCGGTCGGCAGCGCACCGTTGAACCGGATGCGGTTCGGGTCGCTGAAGTCGGGCCTGATCGCCGTGCGCCAGTCGCCGCATTCGCCGGGCGCTAGCGCGATGGTGGGCTGCATGGACACGCTGGCGAGCGGGGGCTCGTAGTTGATGCGCGCCTGTTGCCCGCCGCGCTCGGGCGTGAAGGTCATGTTGACCGACTTGAAGTTGACCAGCAGCGCGTCGGGCGAGGCGTTGTAGGGCCGCAGCGGCTCGCCGTCGAAGGCGGCCGGATCGTTTTCGGCCGTGTTCTCGAAGGTGCTGCGGTCCAGCACGATATCGCCGTTCACGGTGGTAATGCCCAGGCCCTGCACGCGGCGCAGCAGCAGCCACACGCGCTCGAGCACCAGCTTGGGGTCGCCCTGGCCCTTGATGTAGAGGTTGCCGTTGAGCACGCCGTTGTTCACCGTGCCGTCGACGTAGACCGGCGTGTTCCAGCTGTAGGCCGCACCGAGCAGGTCGAGCGCCGCGTAGGTGGTCACCACCTTCATGATCGATGCGGGGTTCACCGGCACCTGCGAGCGCCACGCCAAGCGCGGCGGGCGCACGCCGTCGGCATCGGCCACCAGCATGGTTACCGAGTCGCGCGGCACCCTGGCGCGTGCGAGGGCCGTCTCTACTTCGGTCGGAAAAGCTTGCTGCGCGTGGGCGCCGGAGGCGAAAAGCGTGACAAGGGAGAGCGCGCAGACAGGCCGCAGGAAGGAGAGACGAGGAAGAACCATCGGCCGATTATCTCGGCGGAAAAACATGCAGCTGCGCGTGGTACAGCAGCATGACGGTCTTGGCATCGGCAATGCGCCCGTCCGCCACCATGGCCAGCGCTTCGTCGATGCCGAGTTCGAGCACCTCGATGTCCTCGCCCTCGTCGGCCAGGCCGCCGCCATTGCCCACGCGCATCGAAGGCTCGTACTCGGCGATGAAGAAGTGCAGCTTCTCGGTCACCGAGCCCGGGCTCATGAAGGTTTCGAAGATCTTCTGCACCGCGCCGAGCCTGTAGCCCAGTTCTTCTTCCACCTCGGCGCGAATGCGCTCCTCGGGCGCCGCGTTGTCCAGCAGGCCGGCGGCCGCTTCGATCAGCAGGTCGTCGTGGCCGTTGACAAAAGCCGGGTAGCGAAACTGCCGCGTCAGCAGCACCGTGCGCCGGGCCCGGTCGTAGGGGAGCAGCGTGGCGCCATTGCCGCGGTCATAGGTTTCGCGGTGCATGCGCTGCCACTTGCCGTCGTTGCGCCGCCAGTCGAAGGCGGTGGTCTTCAGCGTGTACCAGTTGTCGGAAAGAAGGATGGCTTCGTGCACCCGGACGCGGTCTTGAAGGGTCATGATGCAAAGCTTATGCGTAAATTCGTGCATCAACAAGAAAATTCGTGCAATCTGCAGCTTGGCCGGATACGATCGCCCGATGCTTACCCGCCAGCGCAAACAACACATCCTCTCGGTCCTGCAGCGCGACGGCAGCGTTGTCGCGAAGTCGCTCAGCGAGGAGCTCGCGCTGTCGGAAGACACCATTCGCCGCGATCTGCGGGAGCTCGCCGCCGAAGGGCTGCTGCAGCGCGTGCACGGCGGTGCGCTGCCGCTCGCCAGGGCCGAGGCCGACTTTGCGGGCCGCCTGCAGCTGGCAACCGCCGAGAAGGTGGCCATCGGCCGTGCCGCTGCGCGATTGGTGCGGCCGGGGCAGGTGGTGTTCATCGACGGCGGCACCACGGCCGTGCAGATGGCGCGGCACCTGCCCGAAAGCCTGCGTGCCACCGTGGTGACGCACAGCCCCTCGGTGGCGGTCGAGCTGGCTGGCCACGTCGCCGTCGAGGTGGTGCTGATCGGCGGGCGGCTTTTCAGGCATTCGATGGTGGCGGTGGGCGCCGCGGCCATGGACGCCATCTCGCGCATCCATGCCGACACCTTCTTCATGGGCGTGACCGGCGTGCAGGCCGAAGCAGGGCTGACGACCGGCGATGACGAAGAGGCCGCGATCAAGCGCGCGCTGATGGCGGCGGCGGCCGAGACGGTGGTGCTGGCCTCATCGGAAAAAATCGGCGCCGCTTCGGCCTGGGTGATCAACCCGGTTTCGGCCGCCACCCATCTGCTGGTGTCGCCCGAGGCGCCGGGCCCGGCGCTGGCGGCGCTGCGCAAGGCGGGGCTGGCCATCTTGCGCAGCGACGGCGGCTGATTCGCCCCTGGCCGGCGGGGCGGCGGCGAGCCCTCGATAATCGGGGGATGCCTGCCACGCCCCGTTTTTCGCCCCGCACGCTCGGCATCGGCGCGGCCGTGGTCACCGTGCTGGTCTGGACCGCCTTCATCGTCATCGCCCGGGCCTCGGCCGGCCGCTCGCTCACGCCTTTCGACCTGGCCCTGGCGCGCATCTGCGGCGCCAGCATGGTGCTGGTTCCATGGGGTGCGTGGCTGGTCATGAAGAGCCGGCGCGAGCAGCAGGGAGGCACGGCCTCCTCGCTGTTCGGGCTTTCGCCTCTTTCCCTGCGCGTCACCGCCACCGCCGGCGTCTTCGGCGGCCTCGCCTACGCCATGCTTGCGTACAGCGGCTTCTTCTTTGCGCCCGCGGGCCATGCCGCGGTGCTGATGCCGGGCAGCCTGCCGCTGTGGACCACGCTGCTGGCCGCCCTGGTGCTGCGCGACCGAATCACGCCGGGCCGGGCCTTCGGCCTGGCGCTGATCGTTGCCGGCGACCTCATGGTCGGCGGGCGCAGCCTGCTGCACGCCTTCGAGGGCGGCGAGGTCTGGAAGGGCGACCTGCTTTTCATGGGCGCAGCGTTCTGCTGGGCCTGCTACAGCGTGGTGGCACGCCGCCATGGGCTCGACGCCGTGCGCGCGACCATTGCCATTACCGTGTTCGCACTGCTGACCTATGTGCCGGTGTACAGCCTGTTGGTGGCGGGCGGCGCGGTCGTGAGCCACATCGGCTCCGCCCCTTGGGGCGAGATGGCGTTTCAGATGCTGTTCCAGGGCATCGGCTCGGTGGTGATCTCGGGCATTACCTTCACGAAAATGATTCAATATTTCGGGCCGGTGCGCAGCACCATGATCACGGCGCTGGTGCCCGGCCTTTCGGCCTTCGGCGCGGTGATCTGGCTCGACGAGCCGCTGTACTGGAACCTGATCGCCGGCCTGCTGCTGGTGACCGCCGGCATCCTGTTCGGCGTGCAGAAGGCCGTCGGAGCGCGCAATGCCGCAGTACCCGCAGTACCCGCGGTTCCGGCTGCCGCAGCCATGGGACGCCGCGATGCATAAGCTCCTGGCCTTCGACACCAGCACTGAACACCTGTCCGTCGCGGTGTGTCACGGCGAGCGCCTGTTCACGCACAGCGGCGCTGGCGGCGCCCAGGCGTCGAGCACGTTGATCCCGCTCATCCTGCAATTGCTGGCCGAGGCCGGGCTCGAGCTGGCCGCGCTCGACGCCATCGCCTTCGGCCGCGGGCCGGGTTCCTTCACGGGCCTGCGCACCGCCTGCTCGGTGGCCCAGGGGCTGGCCTTCGGCTCCGGTGTGCGATTGCTGCCGGTCGACACCCTGCTGGCCGTGGCCGAGGAAGCGCGCCATGCCTTCGGCGCCCGCCAGGTGGTTGCGGTGCTCGATGCGCGCATGGACCAGCTGTATGCCGCCCGCTACGACTTCGAAGGCGGCGGCGAACTTGGCGCGTTGCAAGGCAACGACAACGAGCCGCTGCTGCTGGCCCCCGAGGCGCTCGAAGTGCCCGCCGGCTGGTCGCTCGCCGGCAATGCCTTTGCGGCCTACGGCCCGCGCCTGGCGCCGGCGGCAGCGCGCCACGAGGTGCTGCCGACGGCCGCCGCCATGCTTCGGCTCGCGCCGGCGCTGCTGGCCGCCGGACGCACTGTGGATGCGGCACATGCCTGGCCGCTGTATGTTCGCGATAAAGTGGCGCAAACCACGGAAGAGCGTGCCGCCATCAAGGTGGCCGCGGTTGCGATTTCACCAGTGACCCACCCATGAGTGCCGTTCTCCAGCCCGTCGAAGCCCGACTCGAACCGCTCACCATCGAGCGGCTCGAGGCTGTCTGCGCGGTGGAGCACACGGCCTACAGCCATCCGTGGACGCGCGGGAATTTCATCGATTCCATGGCCGTTGGCTACCACTGCCAATGCCTGCTCGCGCCGGTGTCGCTGCCGAACCTGGCCACGCCGGTTACCAGCCTCGGCGAAACGCTGATCGGCTACTACGTCGCCATGAAGGGCGTCGACGAGGTGCATCTGCTCAACATCACCGTGGCGCCGGCTTTCCAGCGCCAGGGCTGGGCGCCGTTGATGCTCGAGGCGCTGACCGGGTGGTCGCGCGGCGAAGGCGCGCAGTGGCTGTGGCTCGAGGTGCGCGAAAGCAACCGGCGTGCGCTCGACATCTATGTGCGCCAGGGTTTCCGCAGCGTCGGCGTGCGCAAGGGCTATTACCCGGCGCATGAGGGCAAGCGCGAAGACGCCGTGGTCATGAGCCTGAGATTGAACGAAACAGGCTCCGCCTGGGGAGCCTTGCGATGAGTGCGGTACAGACACTGAAGCTCGATGCGCGCCAGCGCGCGATGCTCGACGAGATGGGCGTGAAGGTCTGGTGGCCGATGCCCGAAGCCGTCGAGGCGACCCCCGTCGTTGCAGAGGCGCAAGCAGTTGTCGCAGAGCCGCCGCCCGTCGACGAGCGCGAACCGTACGTCGCCGAAACGCCCGTGGCCGCGCCTGCGCATGCACCGGCCGCAAGGCCCGCCGCGGCACCGGGGCCGGTCGCTCGCCCAGCAACTGCACCTGCCGCGGCACCGCTCGCCCATGGCGCCGCCGTGCTGGTCGAAACGCCCCGTCGCCTCTATGCCGAGGCCGGAAGCACCGAGTCGGCCCAAGGCGGCTGGCTGGTCGTGGCCGACATGCCGCCCGAAGCCGACGGCCGCCACGGCGAGCCCTTTGCGGGCGACGCCGGCAAGCTGCTCGACAACATGCTTCGCGCCCTCAAGCTGCACGACGGCAAGACGCCGGTCCACCTGATGCGCACGCACCGCGGCGTGGGCGCAGGACAGCCCGGCAGCCCGCGTCCCATGGCCGAGGCTTTCGAGGAACATGCCGCCGCGCTTGCGCCCAGCATGGTGCTCGCCATGGGCCCGCTGGCCGCCCAAAGCCTGATGCAAAGCACCGACCCGCTCGGCAAGCTGCGCGGCCGCGCCGTGCCGCTGCACTCGGTCAACGGCGTGCCGGTGGTCGCCACCTACCACCCGGCTTACCTGCTGCGAAACCCCGCCGACAAGGCGCGCGCCTGGGCCGACCTGTGCCTGGCAGCCGACCAGCAAATGCCGTCGAAATAAGCGGCGGCCGGCGGGTCCTTAAAATCGGGCCCCATGACTTTCCTCGACAAGCTGGCCACCGCACAGCAAAAAAACGGTTCGTTGCTCTGCGTGGGGCTCGATCCGGAGCCAGCCAAGTTCCCGGGGCAACTCAAGGGCGACGCGAGCCGCATCTATGACTTCTGCGCGCGCATCGTCGATGCGACCGCCGACCTGGTGATTGCCTTCAAGCCGCAGATTGCCTACTTCGCGGCCCACCGCGCCGAAGCCCAGCTCGAACAACTGATGGAGCACATGCGCCGCAACGCGCCCCATGTGCCGGTGATCCTGGACGCGAAGCGCGGCGACATCGGCTCCACCGCCGAGCAATATGCCATCGAGGCCTTCGAGCGCTATGGCGCCGACGCGGTCACGTTGTCGCCCTTCATGGGCTTCGACTCCGTGGCGCCGTACCTCAAGCACGAAGGCAAGGGCGCCTTTTTGCTGTGCCGTACCAGCAACCCCGGCGGCTCCGACCTGCAGGGCCAGCGCCTCGCGGACATCGAGGGCCAGCCCTTTCTCTATGAGCACGTCGCCAAGCTCGCGCAAGGCCCGTGGAACCTCAACGGCCAACTCGGCCTCGTGGTGGGCGCCACCTATCCGGCCGAGATCGAACGCGTGCGCGAACTCGCGCCTACGGTGCCGCTGCTGATTCCGGGCGTCGGCGCCCAGGGCGGCGACGCAGTGGCCACGGTGCGCGCCGGCTGGCGCGCCGATGCGCCGATCATCGTGAACTCGTCGCGCGCCATCATCTACGCCTCCTCGGGCGACGACTTCGCGGTCGCAGCGAAGAGCGCCGCACGCACCACGCGCGACGCACTAGAAGCCGCCAAGGCCTGACGGGCTTTTTCGTGGAACACCGCGGAACCGGCTTGCCGGGCCGCTGGTGTTGCCCCCGGTGAGGGGTTGGAGAAGCGACACGAAGTGCGCGAAGCCTGGGGAGAGCCAATCAGGCGCGGCGGAGCCGGGTAAAGGCTTCGAACTCCCAATTCCGCATGCCCAGCAGCAGCGTGTAGCCCTCGCGGTCCTTGGCCGAGAGCTTCTGGTCCGTCTGGTGCTGCTGCGCAAAGTCTTGCGCCACGCGCTGCAGGCGCTCCAAAAACGCCGGTGCCAATGACCGGCTGATGGAGCCGTGCACCAGCAGCAGCCCCTCGGCCGGGCCGTCGAAACCGCCGCGGTAGTAGTCGAGCACCACGTTCTCGCGAAAGAACTCCATCACCGGGCCGTGCGGCCGCCAGCGGAAGGTCTTGGCCAGCTTCAGCCGGTAGCGGTTGAGCGGCCGCAGTTCGATGATGCCGATGCGGTCCAGCTGCGCCAGGAAGCCGATGCACTCCGCCTCGGTGATCCGGTACGAGGCCACGATCTGCTCCAGCGTCCACTGGCTCAGCACGCTGATGGCCACCAGCAGCAGCTTCTTGTCCTTGACCACCGCCCTTTCCTGCTCCTGCGTGAGCTCCTTCAGCAGCGGCTGGGCGTCGGCCACGCGGCGCGCCAGCTCGGCAAAGTCGATCTTGAGCGCGCGGCAGATCGCATCGACGCGCGACAGCGGCATGTCGCTCTTGGCGAGCATGCGCTTGACGCTGGATTCCGCCATGTCGAGCGACCGCGCCAGGTCGGCGTAGGTCATGCGGGCGCTCTTGAGTTCGTTCTTGAGGGCTTGGACGAGGTCGACGGTGGTGCTCATGAAAGGTGGCTTGTGCGGGGAGGGGTATCGAAAAAGGATACCGAAAGGTGTGAATTAATACCTCGTATCGATTCTCGATGCCTACAGAGAGGCTGGCAACTAAATTCCGCGGCTCGTACCACCCAACCAACGAGGCCCGCCATGTTCCTGCCCACTCTCAGCCGCCGCGAACGCGCGCTGCTCTTCACGTTTGCGCTGCTTGCGCTGGTGGCTCTGTTCGGCCCCGCGCTGCCCGCGGCCGACGTGGCAATTGCCTCGGTGTTTGCCGACAACCGCACCTGGCACGGCCTGCCCAATGCCATGGACGTGCTGAGCAACCTGCCGTTCCTGCTGATCGGCTGCTGGGGCCTGTACCGGCTCAACCGCATCGACCGGGCCCATCAGCAGGCGCTGGCCCAGTTTCCCCTGGCACCCCCGGCCAGCGACCCGCCGGACAACACGCTCGATTGCGCCTGGCTGTTCTTCGCCGGCCTGATCGCCACCGCGGCGGGCTCCGCCTTCTATCACCTGCTGCCGGACGCACCCCGCCTCGCGGCCGACCGCGCCGGCATGGCCGTGGCCTTTGCGGGGCTGATCGGCATTGCGGTCTGCGAACGCGTGAGCCAGCGTGCCGGCTGGCCCGCGGCCTGGTTCGTGCTGACGGCAGGGTTGCTCGCGGCAGAGGTGGTCCAGGAGACCGGCAATGTCCTGCCCTGGGCCCTTGTGCAGTTCGGCGGCATGGCGCTGGTGCTGACGCTTGCGCTTGCCACGCCGATGCGCGGCGCGGTCGGCCTCAAGCTGGGTTGGGTGATCTTCTTCTATGTGGTGGCCAAGGCCTTCGAGCTGGCGGACCACCAGATCTACGAGGCCTCCGGGCACCTGATCTCCGGCCACAGCTTGAAGCACCTGGTGGCGGCGCTCGCGGGCTTGCCGGTCCTGGCGGCGCTCCGGAAGCTCGATATGGGCTGGCGGGCAACGTTGCTGCGGCACAATCCCGACGCAGCCGCACTGACGGCCTGAGGAGAATTCTTCGAATGACAAACCCCGCCGCTGCTGCCGTTACCGCGCCCCACGAAGCGAACGCCCACGCCAACCAGTTCGCTCTTCTCAAGCAGCGGCGCTTCGCGCCTTTCTTCTGGACGCAGTTCGCGGGCGCGGCGAACGACAACCTCTTCAAGTTCGCCTTCACCGTCATGGTGACCTACCAGCTCCAGCTGAGCTGGATGCCGCCGGCCATGGCGGGCCTGGTGATCGGTGCGCTGTTCATCCTGCCGTTTCTGCTGTTCTCGGCCACGGCGGGGCAGCTCACCGACAAGTTCGACAAGACGAAGATCATCCGGTTCGTGAAGAACTTCGAGATCGCGATCATGCTGATTGCGACATGGGGCTTCATGCGTGCCGATGCGGTGGTGCTGCTGGGCTGCGTATTCCTCATGGGCCTGCATTCCACGCTGTTCGGCCCGGTCAAGTTCGCCTACCTGCCGCAGGTGCTCGACTCGCGCGAGCTCACCGGCGGCAACGGCATGGTGGAGATGGGCACTTTCGTCGCCATCCTGCTCGGGCAGGTGGCGGGCGGGCTGCTGGTGGCGCTGCCGCAAATCGGCCACACCACGGTGGCGGTGGCCTGCGTGTTGCTGGCACTGCTCGGACGCGGCGTGGCGCAGGCCATTCCGCAGGCACCGGCCACCGACCCGGGGCTGGTGATCAACTGGAACCCGTTCAGCGAGACCTGGCGCAACCTCAAGCTCGCGCACGGCAACATCGTGGTGTTCCGCTCGCTGCTGGGCATTTCGTGGATGTGGTTCTTCGGCGCCGTCTTTCTGAGCCAGTTTCCCAGCTTTGCGAAGGAAGTGCTGCATGGCGACGAGCAGGTGGCCTCGCTGCTGCTGGTGGTGTTCTCGGTGGGCATCGGCGTGGGTTCGCTGCTGTGCGAAACGCTGAGCCGCCGGCAGGTGGAAATCGGCCTGGTGCCGCTGGGCGCCATCGGCATGAGCGTGTTCGCCATCGACCTGTACTTTGCATCGCGCGCGCTGCCGCCTTCCTCCGGCATGGGGCTGGGCGCCTTCATGGGCCAGGCCGCGCACTGGCGCGTGATGGCCGACCTGGCGCTGCTGTCGCTCTTCGCGGGGCTTTACAGCGTGCCGATGTATGCGCTGATCCAGCTGCGCAGCCAGCCCACGCACCGCGCACGGATCATTGCGGCCAACAACATCCTCAACGCGCTGTTCATGATCGGCAGCTCGGTGCTCGCGGGCGCATTGCTCGGCGCCGGCTTCACCATTCCACAGATCTTCCTGTTCACCGGCATTGCCAACGCGGTGGTGGCGTTCTACATCTTCATGCTGGTGCCGGAGTACCTGCTGCGCTTCATTGCGTGGATGCTGTCGCACTTCGTCTATCGCTTCGAGATCAAGGGCGACGAGCACATTCCCACCGAAGGCGCGGCGGTGCTGGTGTGCAACCACGTGAGCTTCATCGACGCCATCCTGCTGATGGCGGCGAGCCCACGGCCCATCCGTTTCATCATGGACCACCGGATCTTCAAGGTGCCGGTGCTCGGCTGGCTGTTCAAGCTGGCCAAGGCCATTCCGATCGCGCCGCAGAAGGAAGATCCCGCCGCCTACGAAGCCGCCTTTGCCCGCGCGTTGCAGGTGCTGCGCGAGGGTGACCTGCTGGCGATCTTTCCCGAGGGCGCCATCACCCGCGACGGCCAACTGCAGCCGTTCAAGGGCGGCGTGATGAAGATCATCGAAAGCGCGCGCGCCGAAGGCATCGAGCCGCCGGTGATCCCCATGGCGCTGACCAACCTCTGGGGCTCGTACTTCAGCCGCATCGAGTTGCGCGGCGGACAGAACGTGGCCATGGCCAAGCCGTTCCGCCGCGGTTTCTTCAGCCGCGTGGGGCTGAACGTCGGCCATGCGGTGCCGCCGGTCGAAGTGCAGCCCGAGGCGCTGCAGCAGCGCGTGAGCGGGTTGCTGGCAGCCTGACGCGCAGAGGCACGGCTCGCCGGCGCGCAAGGCGCCGGAAAGTATCTTGACGGGATACCGATAGCGGCTCAAACCAGAACTGGTCGAAGCATTTGATCCTCGCGGCGCGGGGGCGAACCATCATTCGCCCACCTTCACTACGCCGCGAGGCATTCATGCAACCCTTCCCTTCCACCACCGTTTCGATCCAACGCGATACGCGGGCCTGGCAGCTTCAGGTCTGGGCTTCTTTCGCCATTGCCGTGTTCCTGTGTGCCACCGGCTTGAGCTGGCTGCCGGGCGAGGCGCTGGACCGCGCGTTCATGGTGATGGGCTATGTGTTCTGCCTGAGCACCGCCTTCATGCTGGCCAAGTTCATCCGCGAGAACCAGCACGCGGACGCCGGTGGCACCGCAGGCCGCGACGTGCCGATGTGGCGCCTGGTGGTCTGGGGCAGCTTCTTCACCGCCATGGGCCTGACCGGCTGGGGCTTGATCCGCATGGAGATCAACGATGCCTACAAGGCCTTCCTGGGTGTGAGCTGGCTGTTCCTGATCAGCTCGGCCTTCACGCTGGCGAAGACGCTGCGCGACCGCCACGAAGCCGATCTTGTCGAAGCGCGCCTGCAAGGCCGCCGTGCCGCCCGCCAGGAAGCCGCTGCCGCCGGCTCGGCCGAATGAGCGCTGCTTCTTCGCTTTGTTTTGACCCACATCTCAACCAACGAAAGACCGTCATGAAAAAGTCGATTGCCGCTCTTCTGGTCGCTGCCTGCACCGCGTTCGCAGGTGCTGCGCTTCCCCTTCACGTCCAAGCTCAGAACCACGCTTCCGAGGCTTCGGCCGCCCTCTCGCTGCTACCGGTGGCCTCGGTGGCGGGGGCTGCATCCGCCGTCGGGGCTTCGGCTACGGCAGTGGTCGCGGTGCCTGCCGCGCTTTCGGTGGGCGGCTCGGTGCTCACCGTGGTGGCGGTCGAGGCTTCGGCCGACGGTACCGTCTACGTGCTGGAGCGCGCTTCGGACGGCGCACGCGCCAGCGTCAAGGTCATGGGCCGCGCCGCCAACGGCGTATCCGCCTCGGTCGGCACGGGCGTGCTTGTCAGCGTGATCGGCACCGGCATCGTGCTGTCCGCCGCGGGCGACGTGCTGGCCTTTGTGCCCAATGCCATCGGCCGCGCGCTGTTGCACAACGAGAGGCTGTCGTGAAGCGCGCACTCGTCCAGGCGCTATTTCCGGCGCTCCTGGCGCTTGCAACGGCGCTGCCGCTGCAAGCGCAGGCCGGCCGCTCCTGCGAGCAGGCCAAGCCGACGGCAGAGTTGATTGTCAAGGGCATGCAGTTGGCCGAGCGCACGTCGCAGCAGCTGGATGCAAGCGGCGCCCGCGTCGTGCTGCTGGCCCGCGCCGGACAAGACCTGAGCAAGTACGGCCTGCGCTATTCGCACCTGGGCATCGCCTACAAGACCGAGCAAGGCCCGTGGCGCGTGGTGCACAAGCTCAACCAATGCGGCACGGCCGTGGCCGCGGTGTACCGGCAGGGGCTCGGCGAGTTCTTTCTGGACGACCTCTGGCGCTATGAGGCGGCCTGGGTGGTGCCCACGCCGCAGGTGCAGGCCCAGCTGCTGGCCGCACTGCAAGAGCCGCCGCCCCGCATCGTGCGGCTGAACGTGGCGCCCTACAGCATCGTGAGCTACGTGTGGGGGCAGAAGTACCAGCAATCGAACCAGTGGGCCGTCGAGACGCTGGCCGCGGCCATGGAGCCGGCCACCATCGGCAGCCGCGGGCAGGCGCAGGCGTGGATGCAGTTCAAGGGCTACGAACCGACGACACTGCGGCTCGGCCCGCTCACTCGTCTGGGCGGCCGAGTGGGGTCGGCCAATGTGGCCTTCGACGATCACCCGAACGACAAGCGGTTCTCGGACCGCATCGAAACGGTCACGGTCGATTCGGTGTTTGCATGGCTGCCGCGCGCGGGGCTCGGCGCGGCGCCGGTGGCTTTCAAGCTGTAGTTGCAACGGGAGCGTGCGCGCTTCAGAAGAAAAAAAGAGGAAAAAGACAAATGAGCAAGTCATTGCGTCTGTCCGAGAAGTGGTTTCGCCGCGGCCTGTGGCTGGTGGCCCTGGTGTTCGCGAGTTTCCTGATCGGGCTCGGCGGTACTGTGGTGGGCGATCTGCCGCGGGTCGAGCGGGCGCTCGAACTCGACGACTTCATCGACCGCGCCGCGGCAGCGCCGCTGCGCGAGACCATCAAGGCAGCGGAAAAGACCGAACTGGCCGCGTCGCGGGAGCTCGAGCAGATCAGCCTGCAGCTCAGTGCCGCGCAGCAGGCGAGCGCCAACGCCCGCGAGACCTTCGGCAATTGGATTGCCACGCGGCGCGCCACCGCGCAGCCCGACCAGGACACGGAGCTCATCGCGCGCACCAAGGCGCTCGACGCGCTCAAGAACAAGGAAGACGCCGTGCAGCGCAAGGTGGATGCGCAGCACCAGATCGTGGTCGATGCGCGGCAGGGCGAGCAGCGTGCGCGCGAATCGCTGGCGGTGCTGGAGCGCGACGCACAGGACAAGCTGGACGCCGAGTACCGCCGCGTCGAATTGCGCGTGTTCGGCTACCGGCTTGCGCTCACGCTGCCGCTGCTGGCGGTGGCAGGCTGGCTGTTCGTGAAGAAGCGCAAGGGCACTTATTGGCCCTTTGTCTGGGGCTTCATCTTCTTTGCGCTGTTCGCTTTCTTCGTCGAGCTGGTGCCCTACATGCCGAGCTACGGCGGCTACGTGCGCTACGTGGTGGGCATACTGGTCACGGTGCTCGTGGGGCGCTACGCCATCGTCGCGCTGAACCGCTACCTTGCCCGCCAGAAGCTGGCCGAGCAGCAGCCCGACCAGGTGCGGCGCGAAGAGCTCAGCTACGACACCGCGCTCACGCGGCTCGGCAAGAACGTGTGCCCCGGCTGCGAGCGGCCGGTGGACCTGAAGAACAACGAGATCGACTTCTGCCCGCATTGCGGCATCGGCTTGTTCGACCACTGCGGCCAGTGCGACACCCGCAAGAGCGCGTTCTCGAAGTTCTGCCACGCCTGCGGCACGTCCGCTGCGCCGCAGGTGCCGCTCGCATCGGCCGCGGAGTCTGCGGATTCGTTCACATCCGGCGCGGCGGTTCGGCCCGCCGTGTAGCGGGGGCGCCGCAGGGCCGTGCTACAACGTCCGGCGGCGACACAACTGTTGCCGCAAGTTTTCAGTTCTCAACATTGACGGAGCACACGCATGAGCATTTTCGGCAGCATTCTTTCCAAGATTTTCCCGTCCGCGAACGCCGCCACCGCCCCTGCTGCTCCGGCAGCACCGGCGCCCGCCGGCGCACCCGCTGCGGCGGCACCGCCGGCGGCCATCACCGTGGTCGACGTCGAGGCACTGCTCGACGGCATGCCCGGCGCAAGCAGCCTGAACTGGCGCACTTCCATCGTCGACCTGATGAAGCTGCTGGGCCTGGACAGCAGCCTCGACGCGCGCAAGCAGCTCGCGGCCGAGCTCAGCTACGGCGCGGACACCAGCGACAGCGCGAAGATGAACATCTGGCTGCACCGCCAGGTCATGACCAAGCTGGCTGCCAACGGCGGCAAGGTGCCGGCCGAACTGCGCGACTGAGCATCGTCGTCAACCCAGCAAAAAGCCCGGCATGCCGGGCTTTTGCGTTGAAAAATCAGCAACAGGGCTTAGGTCCACCCGGCGTCCACCACGAAATCCTGCGCGGTGCACATCCTTGAGTCGTCGGCGGCCAGGAACAGGGCCATGGCGGCAATGTCTTCGGCCATCACGCGGCCTGGCAGGCACTGCGCGGCATCGATCTCGGCGCCGGACTCGGGCTTGACCCACAGCTTGATCTGCCGCTCGGTCATGACCCAGCCCGGCACGATCGAATTGACGCGAATGTTCTCCTTGCCCAGGTCTCGCGCCAGCGACCGCGTGAGCCCGCGCGCGGCCGCCTTGCAGGCCTGGTACACGGGGTAGCCCCGGCCCTTGATCATCCAGCTGATCGAGCCGAAGTTGATGATCGAGCCGCCGCTCAGCGCGCGCATGTCGTCCGCAACCGCCTGCGCGGCGAAGAACTGGTGCTTGAAGTTGACGGCCACGAGCCGATCGAAATCTTCGCTGGTCACGTCGGCCATTTCATGGCGGCGGTCGTTGGCCGCGTTGTTCAGCAAAACGCCGATGGGGCCGAACTGTGCGCGCACCGCGGCAATGGCGGCGCTGAGGGCCGCGGTGTCGGTTACGTCGCATTCGCAGAACAGCACCGGGTTGCCGTCCTGGAGCTGGCCCGCGAGCGCACGGCCCGCCGCAGCATCGAGGTCGCAGAAGCCGACCTTCGCGCCTTGGTTGTGGAAGGCCCGCACCAGCGCTTCGCCGATGCCGGTGGCGCCGCCGGAGATGAACACGGTGCGGCCGGCCAGCGAGGGGTAGCGGGCGGTGTAT
Source organism: Variovorax sp. S12S4 (assembly GCF_023195515.1). Taxonomy (NCBI): domain Bacteria; kingdom Pseudomonadati; phylum Pseudomonadota; class Betaproteobacteria; order Burkholderiales; family Comamonadaceae; genus Variovorax; species Variovorax sp. S12S4. The sequence continues at coordinate 1,453,187 of NZ_JALPKR020000002.1, read as the reverse complement.
GCGGTAGGTGGTGATGAAGAAGCGGTGGTCATGGCGTTTAGCGTAGCGGATGTACGTCTGCAGGCGAACCCGGTTTAGTCCTGCGTACCTCCGGTGTACGTGGCGTATGGCTTCCGGCATGTGGGCAGCGGGCGCCTGCGTGGGTAGGCTTGTCGCCCATGAACAATTCCTACCGCCGCCGCGCGCTGAGCGGCCTTTCCGCCCTGGCGCTTCTGCCCTTGGCAGCCGCCGTGCGGCCCGCCCGCGCCCAAGCGCCGGCGCCGATCCAGCTCTTCAAGCTGGTCTCGCCGAAAGACGAGATCATCGTCGGGGTGGAGGCGGCGCAGCTCGGCACCGGGGCCGGCCCCGGCGTGCAGCGCCTGGCCGAGCTGCTGGCGGCCAAGGGGCAGCTCACGCTTTGGCAATACGCATCGCAGAAAGATGCCGCAGGTGCGCTGGTGCAGGCGCCGCTGCGCCAGGTGGCCGTCTTCAAGAACGACCTGCTGCGCATCGAGCCGTACGCCACGCCGCTTGCCGTCAAGGCGCCCGCCGCTGCAAAGTAGAGCGAGCCGGTTCGACCGGGCCCGGTGCGGCGGCTACACGCCGCGCGCGCGGTCGGCCTTGAAGCGCGCCCTGAAAGCCGTGAAAGTGCCCGCCTCGAGCGATGCGCGGATTTCGCGCATCAGGTTCAGGTAGTAGTGCAGGTTGTGGATGGTGGTGAGCATCGGCCCCAGCATCTCGGCGCAGCGGTCCAGGTGGTGCAGGTAGGCGCGGCTGAAGCCCTCGCGTCCGCCGTCGTTCCAGCTCACGCCCGAGGTGCCCGCACAGGCATGGCAGGTGCAGCTCGGGTCGATGGGCTGCGGGTCGTTCTTGTGGCGCGCATTGCGCATCTTCAGGTCGCCGAAGCGCGTGAACAGCGTGCCGTTGCGCGCATTGCGGGTCGGCATCACGCAGTCGAACATGTCGACGCCGTCGGCCACGCCCTGCACCAGGTCCTCGGGCGTGCCCACGCCCATCAGGTAGCGCGGCTTGTCGGCCGGCAGCCGGTGCGGCGTGTGGCCCATGATGTGCAGCATCTCTTCCTTGGGCTCGCCCACGCTCACGCCGCCGATGGCGTAGCCCGGAAAATCCATGTCCACCAGCGCGGCGAGCGATTCTTCTCGCAGGTTCTCGAACATGCCGCCCTGCACGATGCCGAAGAGTGCGTTCGGGTTGTCGAGCCGTGCGAATTCATGCTGGCAGCGCCTGGCCCAGCGCAGGCTCAGCTCCATCGAGATGCGCGCCTCGGCTTCGGTGGTGATGTGGCCCTTGGTATCGTAGGGCGTGCACTCGTCGAACTGCATCACGATGTCGCTGTTGAGAATGGTCTGGATCTGCATCGAGACCTCGGGGGTGAGGAACAGCTTGTCGCCATTGACGGGCGATGCGAACTTGACGCCCTCTTCGCTGATCTTGCGCATTGCGCCAAGCGACCAGACCTGGAAGCCGCCCGAGTCGGTGAGGATGGGCTTGTTCCATTTTTCGAACTGGTGCAGCCCGCCGAAGCTCGCCATCACGTCCAGCCCGGGGCGCATCCACAGGTGGAAGGTGTTGCCCAGGATGATCTGCGCGCCCATCTCTTCGAGGCTGCGCGGCATCACGCCCTTGACGGTGCCGTAGGTGCCCACGGGCATGAAGATCGGCGTTTGCACCACGCCGTGGTTGAGCGTGAGCGTGGCCCGGCGCGCATGGCTGTCGGGGTCGGTCTTGAGAAGTTCGAACTTCAGGCGCGGCAGGGACGTGGTGTCGGTCATTTCTGGGTGGCGGCGCCGGCGTCCGGCAGCAGCATCAGGATGGTACGGTTGAAGTCTTCGACCGCGAGCAGGCGGCCCTGCCGGTCGACGGTGATGCCGGTGGGGCGGCCCATGGGTCGCATGCCGGGCTTGGGATTCCAGCCGGCGAGCCATTCGATCGGCTTGCCCGACGGCAGGCCCCGCGCATCGAGCTTGTAGCCCACCACGCGGTGGCCGGGCGCCTGGTGGCCGCGCCACGCCACCAGCAGCTGGCCGGCGAAGCGGCTGCCGGCGGGCCCGACGATCATCTGCAGCGGCGCCACGTGCGCGGGCCAGAGCATCAGCGGGGCTTCGGTGGCCTTGCAGTCGTGCCGGTTCTCGTAGCCGCGCGCGGGCCGGCGGTTGCCGACGCAGTAGGGCCAGCCGTAGTCGCGCCCGGCCTGAAGCCGGTTCAACTCTTCGGGGGGCTGGCCCACGTCTTCGTAGTCGATGGAGTTCTCGCCCTGCAGCACGGTGCCCTTGGCCGGGCCGTCCGGCAGCACCGTCAATGCGACCGAGTTGCGCAGCCCCGTGGCAAAGGGCTTGAAGCTCTGCAGCTTGTAATCTGGCCCGGAGAGCACGGCTTCGTACACCGCGGCGCGCGGCTTCGGTCCGGCCAAGTCGGGGCAGGGCAGCGGGTATTGCTTCGACGACGTATCGCGGCAGGCATCGGAATCGGAGCCGACGTTCACGTAGAGGCGCCCGCCGGGTCCGAACGCCAGTTCCTTGAGCGGATGCGTGCCGTCGACCGGCAGCCCGTCGATCACCGTTTCGCGCTGCAGTGCGCCGCCGGGCGAAGGAATAGCCGTGCGCCAGACCGTCCCTGATTCGCCGATGTAGATCTTGCCGTCAGGTCCGGCGACGAGCCCCAGGGGCCGGTCGAGCTGCTCGGCCAGAACGCTGAAGCGCGCGCGCCGCGGTGCCGGACCGTCGGTGGGCAGCACCATCTCGAGCAGGCGGCCGCGGCGCGGTTCCCACGATCCCATGTCGACCACCCAGTAGCGGCCGGGTGCGACCTCGAGAATGCGACGCGGCGCGCGCAGGCCCTGCGCCTCGTCGGCCAGCAGCGCGACGCAGGTGCCTGCGGGGCTGCCGATGTCGAGCCGCGCGTACTCGCCGCAGAGCCCCTGAGGCGTGTAGCCGCGCGCATGGCCGGCCGTCGGCAGCAGCATCGCGCATCCGAGTGCGGCCAGCCGAAGGTGAGAGGCTTTGATCTTCATGGGGCAGAGCGCGCCAGCAGCATGGAGTCGCCGTAGCTGAAGAAGCGGTATCGATGGGCAATGGCGTGGGCATACAGCGCCATCACACGCTCGTAGCCCGCAAAGGCCGAGACCAGCATCATCAGCGTGCTCTTCGGCAGATGGAAGTTGGTGATCAGCAGGTCGACGTGCTCGAAGGCGAAGCCCGGCGTGATGAAGATGCGCGTGTCGCCGCTCGTTTCGCCGCTCTTGGCCCACGATTCGAGCGTGCGCACGGTGGTGGTGCCGACCGCGACCACGCGGCCGCCGCGTGCCTTGCACTCGGCAATTGCGCGCTGCGTGGCTTCGGGCACCTCGTAGCGCTCGGCGTGCATCGTGTGCTCGGCGATGTTCTCGGTCTTGACCGGCTGGAAAGTGCCGGCGCCCACGTGGAGCGTGACGTTGGCGCGCTGCACGCCGCGGGCTTCGAGTTCGTCGAGCAGCGCTTCGTCGAAATGCAGCGCTGCCGTTGGTGCGGCCACGGCGCCGGGCACGCGCGCGAACACGGTCTGGTAGCGGCTCTCGTCATCGGCCGAATCGGTGTGGGTGATGTAGGGCGGCAGCGGCACGTGGCCGCAGCGGGCCATCAGCGCGTAGGGGTCTTCGCCGGTATCGCTCTCGAAGCTGAAACGGAACAGCGCGCCGTCTTCTTCGGGCCAGCGGCCCAGCAGCGTCGCGCGAAAGCCGCCCACCATCTGCAGCGTGGTGCCCACAGGCGGCTTCTTGCTGACCTTCATGTGTGCGACGACCTCGTTGCCCTGCAGCACGCGTTCGACCAGCAGTTCGAGCTTGCCCCCGGTCGGCTTCTCGCCGAAGAGGCGTGCCTTGACCACGCGCGTGTCGTTGAAGACCAGCAGGTCGCCCGCGCGCAGCAGCGAAGGCAGGCTCTTGAAGATGCGGTCGACCGGCTCGCTGTCGGTGCCGTCGAGCAGGCGGGACGAAGTGCGTTCGGTGGCCGGGTGCTGCGCCACCAGTTCGGGGGCAGGTCGAAATCGAAATCGGAAAGCGTAAAGGCGCGCATGGTACTTGAGGGCCGGACGGGCCCGTGCCAAGGAGGCGTGGGAAGAGAAAAAGGCGGAGAGCGGCGATTGTCCCATGGCCCGGAATCACAGCACTGCTCAGGGGTTGGCCCGGGGTTGCCGAGGCAGAATCGACGCATGGTCGATTCCTCTGTCGCGCGTGTCACGCCGTCCCCTGCTCCTCCTTCCGAAGGCGAGCTCTTCAAGAAGATCCTGGGCGGTGCCTGGATGGGCCTGCACCCCGACATCCGCCGGCGCTTCGACAAGAACCCCTTGCCGGGCAAGGCGCTGCACTACCTGGGCGCGCTCAGCGAACTGCGCTGCTCGCGCTTCGGCAAGCTGCTGGGGCACCTCACGCAGCCGATGATCCAGGGCGCGCTGATCCCCTACAGCGACAGCCACTTCCCGGTCGAAATCCAGGTCTACGCCCGGCCCGGCGACCCGGCCATCTACAAGCAGCGCATCTACCGCCTGCATGGGCGCCAACCCATCCAGTTCACCAGCTTCATGCGCGAGAGTGAACGCGGCGAGGTGCTGGAGTACGTGGGCATGGGGCTGGGCATGAAGCTGGTGCTGAGCGTGGAAGCCAACGGCAGCCTGCATTTCCAGAGCGACGGCTATTTCTGGGAACTGTTCGGCTGGCGCATTCCGCTGCCGGGCCTTTTCACGCCGGGCAAGACTTTTCTGTGGCACCACAACGAGACGCCCGAGCGCTTCAACATCCGCATCGAGATTCGCCACTGCCTCATGGGCACCACCTTCACGCAGGTCGGCGTATTCGAAGAAGTGACGCAGCCGCAGGCGGGCGGTGGCCGCATGATCGACACGCACCTGCTGGCCCTGCAGCTCATGGCGGTGCAGGGCGCGCTGGGCGCTTTCGACACGCTCTACCACCACGAAGGCACAGAAGCCCTGCCGCGCCGCGGCACGGCGGGGCGCGAACTGGCGATCCACGCCACGCGCTCGTCCATTTATTGCGTGCTGTTCCTCGGGCTGTCGGCGTGGGCCTGGCACGGCGCGTGGGCGTGGGTGTTGCTCGCGGTGTTCGGCGTCGAGATCGTGCTCACGCTGTGGGACTTCGTGGTCGAAGACGGCAGCCGCCTGCTGCCGCCGACCGAACGCGTGACGCACACGGTGCTGGCCATCAACGCCGGCGCGTTCATCGTATTGCTGGCGATGAGCGCGGTCGGCTGGGCCGCGCAATCGACCGCGATGGTCTGGCAGCCGCACGGCTGGCTCAGCGCCTTCCTCGCGCTGTGCGGCGTGGGCGTCGGCATCTCGGGCCTGCGCGACGGCTTTGCGGCGCGCGCGCTGTTCAAACAGCAGAAGCAGGCGCAGGCGCGCGACGCCCAGGCACGGGTGCACTTCGGCACGAAGCCGCGGCAGGTGCTGGTGACGGGCGGCACCGGCTTCATCGGCCAGATCCTCGTGCGGCACCTGCTGGCCGATGGCCACGCGGTAACGGTGTGGACGCGCAACGCGCGCGCCGCCGCCTGGGGCTTCGGCGGCGCAGTGCGCTGCGTGGAGGCGCTCGACCAGATTCCTGCGGCGGACGCCATCGATGTCATCGTCAACCTTGCGGGCGCGCGCATCCTAGGCCAGCGCTGGAGCGCGCGGCGCCAGCAGCAGCTGCTGCAAAGCCGCGAAGGGCTGACGCAGCAACTCGTCGCATGGATTGCGGCGCGCCCGCGCAAGCCGTGGCTGCTGCTCTCGGGCTCCGCCATCGGCTACTACGGCGTGCAGCCGCAGGGCGAGACCACCGAACTCACCGAAGACGCGCCGCCGCAAGGCATCTTCATGTCGACGCTGTGCCAGCGCTGGGAACAGGCGGCGCATGCGGCCGTGCCGCACGGCGTTCGCGTGGCCTGCCTGCGCTTCGGATTCGTGCTGGGCCACCAGGGCTCGCTGCCGCAGTTGCTGATGCCGGTGCAGCTCGGCATGGGCGGGCGCCTGGGCAGCGGGCGGCAGTGGCTCTCGTGGGTGCATGTGCACGACCTGATTCGTGCCATCGCACACGTGTGGACCGCGACCGAATCTTCCTCCGGGCCCGTCGCCGCGCAGGCCTTCAACGTCACCGCGCCGGGCACACTGGGCCAGGAGGCCTTCACCCGTGTCGCGGCCGGTGTGTTGCATCGCCCCTGCTGGATGCCCACGCCCGCCGCGCCCGTGAAGTGGTTGCTCGGCGAGCAGGCCGACCTGCTGCTCGAAGGCCAGCGCGTAGTGCCGGCGCAGCTGCTGCGCACCGGCTTCCAGTTCATGTTTCCCGATGCCCGCAGCGCCTTGACGGACCTTTGCCGTCCACGCTAGAAGCCTTGCCCGTGCCCGCAAAGAAAGAACCGACTCCCCCGCCGCGCCGGCGCAACCGCCCGGCGCCGGCCTGAGCGCCGTGCAGCGCGCACTGCGCAAGCTCGGCCTGGTGCGCGACATCGACTTCGCGCTCTACCTGCCGATGCGCTATGAGGACGAGACCCGCATCGTGCGGCTGGCCGACACGCGCGACGGCGACATGGCGCAGGTCGAAGGCGTGGTGACGGAGTGCGAGGTGGTGTTTCGTCCACGTCGGCAGTTGATTGCCACCATCGACGACGGCAGCGACACCTGCCAGCTGCGCTTTTTCAATTTCTATCCTTCGCAGCAGAAGCAGCTCGCGGTCGGTGCGCGCGTGCGCGTGCGGGGCGAGATGCGCGGCGGCTTCGTCGGGCGGCAGATCATGCATCCGACCGTCAAGGCGGCCGGCACTTCGCTGCCCGAGGCACTCACGCCCGTGTATTCGACCGTGGCCGGACTCCCGCAGCCCGTGCTCCGGCGCGAGGTGCGTTCGGGCCTGGCGCGTGCGGTGCTCGACGAGACGATTCCGGTGCAGATCGGCCTGCGAGGCGCCTGGGACCTGCGCAGTTCGCTGACCTTTCTGCACTACCCCACGCCCGACGTGGCCATGGCCACGCTCGAGGACCACAGCCACCCCGCCTGGCAGCGCATCAAGGCGGAGGAGTTGTTGGCGCAGCAGCTCTCGCAACTGCAGGCGCGGCTGGAGCGGGCGGCGCAGCGCGCACCGGCGCTGCCCTCTTCGACTGAGCCGGAGCCGAGCTCGCTGCATGCGCAATTGCTTGCGGTGCTGCCCTTCGGCCTGACCGGCGCGCAGCAACGCGTGGGCGAAGAAATCACGCGCGACCTGGGCCGCGAGATTCCGATGCACCGCTTGCTGCAGGGCGACGTAGGCTCGGGCAAGACCGTGGTGGCGGCGCTTGCCGCGGCGCGGGCCATCGATGCGGGGTTTCAGTGCGCGTTGATGGCGCCGACAGAAATCCTTGCCGCCCAGCACTTCGGCAAGCTGGTGGGCTGGCTCGATCCGCTGCTGGCCGAGCGGGGCTTGCGCGTGGCGTGGCTCACGGGCAGCCAGAAGAAGAAGGAGCGCGACGCCATGTCGGCCGCGGTGGAAAGCGGCGAGGCAGCCCTGGTGATCGGCACGCATGCCGTCATTTCGGAAAAGGTACGCTTCAAGAACCTGGCGCTCGCGATCATCGACGAGCAGCACCGCTTCGGCGTGGCCCAGCGGCTCGCGCTGCGCGGCAAGGCAGTCGGGCACCTCGAACCCCACTTGCTGATGATGAGCGCCACGCCCATCCCGCGCACGCTGGCGATGAGCTACTACGCGGACTTGGATGTCTCCACGCTCGACGAGCTGCCGCCGGGCCGAACGCCCATCGTCACCAAGCTGGTGGCCGACCACCGGCGCGACGAGGTGATCGATCGCATCCAGGCGCAGGTCGAACAGGGGCGGCAGGTGTACTGGGTGTGTCCGCTCATCGAGGAGAGCGAGGCCGTCGACCTGCGCAACGCGACCGAGACGCGCGACGAACTGGCCGACGCATTGGGCCCCGCGGTCAACGTCGGGCTGCTGCATTCGCGCATGCCCACCGCCGAGAAGCAGGCCGTGATGGCGGCTTTCACGGCCAACGAAATCCAGGTACTGGTCAGCACCACGGTGATCGAGGTGGGGGTGGACGTGCCGAACGCCTCCTTGATGGTGATCGAGCACGCCGAGCGCTTCGGCCTCTCTCAGCTGCACCAGCTGCGCGGCCGTGTGGGACGCGGCGCCGCGGCATCGGCCTGCGTGCTGCTCTATGCGCCGGGCGACAGCGGGCGCGTCGGCGAGGCGGCGCGGGCCCGGCTCAAGGCCATGGCCGAAACCAGCGACGGCTTCGAAATCGCACGCCGCGACCTCGAGATTCGCGGCCCCGGCGAGTTTCTGGGCGCACGCCAGTCGGGCGCGCCGTTGTTGCGCTTTGCCGACCTGACCACCGATGTGATGCTGCTCGACTGGGCGCGCGAACTCGCGCCCGTCATGCTTGAAAAGCACCCGGACCTGGCGCAGCGGCATATCGACCGCTGGCTCGGCACCAAGGCCGAGTACCTGAAGGCATAGGTCTCCTTACCCGAAAGGCGACCCCAGACAGCGCCCGGTCACACACCCTTGCGCATAATTGACGCAAGCTATGACTCTCACAGAACTCAAATACATCGTCGCAGTAGCCCGCGAACGGCACTTCGGCAAGGCGGCAGAGGCCTGCTACGTCTCCCAACCGACGCTGTCGGTGGCCATCAAGAAGCTCGAGGACGAGCTCGAGGTCAAGCTCTTCGAGCGCAGCGCGGGCGAAGTGACCGTCACGCCGCTGGGCGAGCAGATCGTGCAGCAGGCGCAAAGCGTGCTCGACCAGGCCGCCAGCATCAAGGAAATTGCCAAGCGCGGAAAAGACCCGCTGGCCGGGCCCCTGAACCTGGGCGTGATCTACACCATCGGCCCATACCTGCTGCCCGATCTGGTGCGCCAGGTGATTTCGCGCACGCCGCAGATGCCGCTGGTGCTGCAAGAGAATTTCACCGCCAAGCTCCTCGAAATGCTGCGCGCGGGCGAGATCGACTGCGCGATCATGGCCGAGCCTTTTCCCGATACGGGCCTGGCCATGGCGCCGCTCTACGACGAGCCGTTCATGGCGGCGCTGCCCGTGAAGCACAAGTTCGCGGACCGGGAATCGGTGACCTCCGACGAGCTGCAGAACGAAACCATGCTGCTGCTGGGCACCGGCCATTGCTTTCGGGATCATGTGCTGGAGGTGTGCCCCGAGTTCGCCCGCTTTTCGAGCAATGCGGAGGGCATCCGGAAAAGCTTCGAGGGCTCGTCGCTCGAAACCATCAAGCACATGGTGGCGTCGGGCATGGGCGTGACGCTGGTGCCGCGCCTCTCGGTGCCCGCCGAGGCGCTCAAGCCCAAGGTCAAGGGCCGCAGGGAGCCCGAGCAGATGGTGCGCTACCTGCCGGTGCGCGACGCGCAGGACCGCGACCCGCCCACGCGGCGCGTGGTGCTGGCCTGGCGCCGCACCTTCACGCGCTACGAGGCGATTGCCGCGTTGCGCAATGCCATTTATGCGTGCGAGCTGCCGGGCGTCAAGCGCCTGTCATAAGGCTGCCGCAAGAGAGGCAAACTCGCGAACTTGGCCTACGTGGAGGCCATTCGAATTCATTCATCGCTGGGATAGAGTGACGCTGTTGCGAAGCCGCGGGCCGGCTTTCAGAATAACGGTGTCCCTAAAACTTGAAGAAAGAGTTTCACGCCATGGCAAAAGATTCGAAGAAAGCGTCGTCGTCCTCTTCATCGGGCAAGGTGCCCAAGAAGGGTGATGCCCTGGTGGCCCAGGAGTCGGGCAGCCGCAATGCGCCGATCATCAACATCGGCATCGAGCGCCAGGACCGTGCCGCCATTGCCGAGGGCCTGAGCCGCGTGCTGGCCGACACCTACACGCTCTATCTCACCACGCACAACTTTCACTGGAACGTGACGGGGCCGCACTTCAACTCGCTGCACGCCATGTTCATGACGCAGTACACCGAGCTCTGGGGTGCGACCGACATCATTGCCGAGCGCATTCGCGCGCTGGGCCACTATGCGCCGGGCTCCTATGCGGAGTTCAGCAAGATCGCCACCGTGCCCGATGTGCCGCAGACCCCGCCCAAGGCAATGGAGATGGTGCGCATCCTGGTGAAGGGCCACGAAACCGTGTCGCGTATCGCGCGCGAGTTCATCCCGGTGGCGGAAGAGGCCGGCGACGACCCGACGGCCGACATGCTGACCGCGCGCTGCACGGTGCACGACCAGACCGCATGGATGCTGCGTTCGCTGCTCGAAGACTGAGCGGGCACGCAAACCCGAACCCCCGAGAGCGGCACAATGGCCGCTCTTTTGTTGCCTGCCGCATGCTCGCCCGCCGTTTTGCGCTTTATCTCGACCTGATTCGCTGGAACCGTCCCGCCGGTTGGCTGCTGCTGCTCTGGCCCACGCTCGGTGCCCTCTGGTTTGCGGCCGAGGGATGGCCGGGCTGGCACCTGCTGGCCGTGTTCGTGCTGGGCACCATCCTGATGCGCAGCGCGGGCTGCTGCGTCAACGACGTGGCCGATCGCGATTTCGACCGCCATGTGAAGCGAACCGCGCAGCGGCCGGTCACCAGCGGGGCGGTCTCGGTCAGGGAGGCGCTGGTGCTGGGCGCGGTGCTGGCGCTGCTGGCCTTTGCGCTGGTGCTCACGACCAATCGGGTGACGGTGCTGTGGTCGTTCGCGGCGCTGGCCATCACGCTGGTCTATCCGTTTGCCAAGCGCTTCGTCTCGGTTCCCCAGGCGGTGCTCGGCATTGCCTTCAGCTTCGGTATTCCGATGGCATTTGCGGCGGTGCAGTCCACCGTGCCGGTGTTCGCCGCCTGGCTGCTCGCCGGCAACCTGTTCTGGGTGCTGGCCTACGACACCGAATACGCCATGGTCGACCGCGACGACGACCTCAAGATCGGCATGAAGACCTCGGCCATCACTTTTGGACGCTTCGACGTGGCCGCGGTCATGGCGAGCTACGGCCTGTTCCTGGCGGTCTGGGCCTGGGCCGGTGCCAGCCGGGGGCTGGGCGGGGTGGTTTTTGCAGCCATTGCCATTGCCGCGGCGCAGGCGGGCTGTCACTGGCGGCTGATTCGCGACCGCACCCGCGACGGCTGCTTCAAGGCCTTCCGGCTGAACCACTGGCTGGGTTTCACCGTGTTCGCCGGCATCGCGGCCGGCTACGCCATTCGCTAGACAGACAGGACGCACCATGCTCGATCACCTGACGCAGAAGATCGGCCAGGAAGGCCTGTCCGGATGGCACCTCATCACGCAGGAGATGGTCGACCGGTATGCGGCACTGTCGGGCGACGGAGAGGGCGAATGGATCCACCTCGACCCGGAGCGCGCCGCACGCGAGGCGAACTACGGCGGAACGATCGTCCCGGGCTTCTTCCAGGTGTCGCACCTGATCCGGCTGACCGGCGAGGCCATGCGGACGTTGCTGCCCTTCGATGCGAACCACGCGTTGAACTATGGATTCGACCGGTTGCGCTTTGTCAGGCCGATGCCGGTGGGTGCGCGCTTCCGGGCGCGGGTGCGCATTCTCGAAGTGACGCCCAAGCCTGGCGACAGCTTCCTGCTGAAGGAGGAGGTGCTGCTCGAACTCGAGGACGGCACCGTCACGCTCGCGGCCGAGTGGCTGGTCTTCCTCGGGCCGCGCGCATTGCCGGCCTGACGAGGTTCAGGCGCGGCCGAATTCCTCGCCCAGTTCAGCGGCGCGCTGCTGGGCCGCGCGAATGGCGGTCTTGAACTTCGCCTTGACGTCGGCGCCCTCGAGCGATGTGAGGGCCGCATAGGTGGTTCCACCCTTCGACGTCACGCGCTCGCGCAGCACCGAGGGCGGCTCGGTTGCGCTGTGCGCGAGCGCCGAGGCGCCGGTGAAGGTGCCGACCGCCAGCCGCAGGGCCTGGTCGGACGAAAGGCCCATTTCGACGCCGGCCTCGGCCATCGCCTCGATGAAATAGAACACATAGGCCGGGCCCGAGCCGGACATGGCCGTGACCGCGTCCAGCGCGGCCTCGTCGTCGACCCAGAGCAGCTCGCCGGTGGGCGCCAGCAATTGCGCGACCAGTGCGCGGTCGGCAGCGTCCACGCCGGGCCGCGCGTAGAGACCGGTCATGCCCTGGCCGACCAGCGCCGGCGTATTGGGCATGGCGCGCACCAAGCGCTCGCTGCCGAGCCAGCGCGCGATGCTGCCCGACGGAATGCCCGCCGCGACGCTCAGGTGCAGTGCGTCTTCAGCAAAGGCGCGCACCGGGCGGGCGGCTTCCGCAAAGGTCTGCGGCTTGACCGCCCACACCACCACGGCGCAGCGCGAGAGGGGCCTCGCTCGCCTCGGCCTGCGCGGTGATGCCGAAGGACTGCGCCAGCTTCTGGCGGGCTTCTTCGAAGGGTTCGACCACCTCGAAAGCGTCGGCGGGCGTGCCCTGCTTGATGAGGCCGCCGATGATGGCGCTGGCCATGTTGCCGCCGCCGATGAAGGCCACGGGAGGAAGCGGGGCCGGCGCGGTGCGGGGCAGGAAAGTGACTGCGATGGTCATGGTCGGTCGGTGTATTCGAATGCCGCGAACTGGGTTGTCTGCAGCGGGTTGAAATTGTCGTCGCTCACCACGACCAGCATGCGCTTGCCGTCCGGCAATGCCGGGCCCCAACAAAGGCCTTCGGTGTTGTCCAGGCGCGAAAGGCCGAGCGAGGCGAAGTCGGCGACCAGCGTTTTTGGCGCCGGCCGGTGGTTGCCTGTGGCGAGCACGTCGGTATTCAGCACATCGGTCGCGTCGCGGGTTTCGATCTCATAGAGGCGCAGCGAGTTTCCGGCGCCAGTGGCGTAGGCGCGCTCGAGCACCAGCATCCGCTTGTTGTCGAGCATCAGGATCTCGCTGATGCCGTTGTCCGCATGGCCGCCGGGGAGGAGCGGCCGCAGCGGAATCGGGTCGGGAACATAGGCGATCTGGCGAACGGCCCGACCGGTTTCCAGGTCGACCTGGGTCAGCCGGCAAGGGCCCCCGGCCGCTTGGGTGGTGGGAACCGGGCCGTCCTGGATCAGGGCGTTCTCCATCGCGAGCCAGGCATGGCGGCCGTCCGGCGTCACTGCGAGGCCTTCAAAACCCAGGTTGTCGCGCGGACCGCGTTGCCGGGCCGGATCGGGGCTGAACATGGCGGGCAGCGCGAATTCACGCAGCAGGCGGCCATCGCGTGCCGATTCATAGAGAGCGGGCCCGAATCCGCGCAGCACGTCCCCTTCGCTCACCCAGAGCAGGGTGCCGGCCCCTGGCCGCAGGCGCAGCGATTCGGGGTCTGCCACAGGGGTGCCCGGCTCGGCGCGGCGCCGGTCGGGCCAAGGGCCGCCGCCGGGTCGTTGCAGCTGAACCACATCTCGCGGGGCGGGTGCCTCGGTCCAGGGCGCGGGCCAGGAGGCGATATAGAAACGTGCCGGACTCAAGTCAGATCGATCATCGCTGAGTAGCAAGTACTCGCTTCTTTCTGCGTTGTAGTCCACGCCGGAAAGGCCGCCCGCCGTCGTGCCCTGTATATTCAGCCGGTGCGGCCAGTGGGCCTCCACGATGCGACGCAGTCGTCCCGCCCCTGGCAGCGGCACCGCCGGACTCCCGCAGCCCCACAGTCCCGAGCCTGCCAAAGCGGCGGCGCCGCCGGCCAGCAGCAGCCGGCGACGCGCGGGTGAAGGGACTTCCTGGAGGGCTGGAATAACGGTGCGCACGCCGCCAAGTCTAGTTCCAGCGCATTTCCGGGCCAGAAGGCAGTTGACAGCCTTTTGCCTGCGTGCCACAATCGCTGGCTTCGCTTCAAAAAGGCGAAGCTTTCAGCCCAAAGCGGAAGTGCCTCGAGTGGTTCGAGGTGCAGACGACGGGCCCAAGACTGACCGCAGCGTCTCCCTCCTGGAGGCGCATCGGTACAAGTTGGGAACTACTAGCAATGATCCAAACTGAATCCCGGCTCGAAGTGGCCGACAACACAGGCGCGAAGTCCGTCCTGTGTATCAAGGTGCTCGGTGGCTCCAAGCGGCGTTATGCCAGCGTGGGCGACGTCATCAAGGTCAGCATCAAGGAAGCCGCTCCGCGTGGTCGCGTCAAGAAGGGCGAGATCTACAGCGCAGTGGTGGTCCGCACCGCCAAGGGCATCCGTCGCGCCGACGGCTCCCTCGTCAAATTCGATGGCAACGCAGCTGTGTTGCTCAACGCCAAGCTGGAGCCGATCGGCACCCGCATCTTCGGACCGGTGACGCGCGAGCTGCGCACCGAAAAGTTCATGAAGATCGTGTCGCTGGCCCCCGAAGTTCTGTAAGGACAACAACGCCATGAACAAGATTCGCAAAGGCGACCAGGTCATCGTGTTGGCCGGGCGCGACAAAGGCAAGCGCGGCGTCGTGTCGCTGCGCAAGGATGATTCGCACCTCGTCGTCGAGGGCGTGAACATCGTCAAGAAGCACGCCAAGCCGAACCCCCTCAAGGGTACGACCGGCGGCATCGTCGAGAAGACCATGCCCATCCACCAATCCAACGTGGCGATCTTCAATGCCGCGACCGGCAAGGCCGATCGCGTGGGCATCAAGATCACCCAGGGTGCTGACGGCAAGCGCGTGGCTGTTCGCGTCTTCAAGTCCAGCGGCGACGAAATCAAGTTCGCCTAAGAGGTACTCACATGGCACGTCTCCAACAACACTATCGCGAAAAGATCGCGAAAGACCTGACGGAAAAGTTCGGCTACAAGTCGCCGATGCAGGTCCCCCGCCTCACCAAGATCACCCTGAACATGGGTGTGGGTGAAGCTGTCGCCGACAAGAAGGTTCTCGACAACGCTGTCGCCGACCTCACCAAGATCGCCGGCCAGAAGCCCGTGGTCACCAAGTCGAAGAAGGCTATCGCCGGTTTCAAGATCCGCGAAAACCAGCCCATCGGCTGCATGGTCACGCTGCGCGGCGTGCAGATGTATGAGTTCCTGGACCGTTTCGTGACCATCGCGCTGCCGCGTGTTCGCGACTTCCGCGGCATCTCCGGCCGTGCGTTCGACGGCCGTGGCAACTACAACATCGGCGTCAAGGAACAGATCATTTTCCCCGAGATCGAATACGACAAGGTCGATGCCCTGCGCGGTCTCAATATCAGCATCACGACGACGGCCAAGACCGACGAAGAAGCCAAGGCGCTTCTCGCTGGTTTCCGTTTCCCGTTCAAGAACTGAGGTGATCTGTGGCTAAAGCATCTTTGATCCAGCGCGAACTCAAGCGCGACAAGCTGGTCGCCAAGTACGCTGCGAAGCACGCGGAACTGAAGGCAATTTCCAACGACGTGAAGAAGAGCGACGAAGAGCGCGCTGCTGCCCGCCTGGGCCTGCAAAAGCTCCCGCGCAACGCGAACCCCACGCGTCAGCGCAACCGCTGCGAAATCACCGGTCGCCCCCGTGGCACCTTCCGTCAATTCGGTCTGGCCCGCGCCAAGATCCGCGAACTGGCTTTCAATGGCGACATCCCCGGTGTCACCAAGGCCAGCTGGTAAGCCAGGCAGGAGCAAACAACATGAGCATGAGTGATCCCATTGCCGACCTGCTGACGCGTATCCGTAACGCGCAGATGGTGGCGAAGCCCACTGTGTCGGTCCCGTCTTCCAAGGTGAAGATCGCGATCTCGCAGGTCCTGAAGGACGAGGGCTATATCGACGGTTTCCAGGTCAAGACCGAAGACGGCAAGTCCGAACTCGTCATTACCCTGAAGTACTACGCTGGCCGTCCGGTCATCGAGCGCATCGAGCGCGTGAGCCGCCCCGGCCTGCGCGTTTACAAGGCCAGTGCTTCCATTCCGCAAGTCCAGAACGGCCTCGGTGTTGCGATCGTCACGACCCCCAAGGGCGTGATGACCGACCGCAAGGCGCGCGCTACCGGTGTCGGTGGCGAAGTGCTGTGCTACGTCGCCTAACCGAGACATCGAGGAGTAACTGAAATGTCCCGAGTAGGAAAAATGCCGATCACCATCCCCGCAGGCGTGGATGTGTCGATCAAGGAAGACCAGATCAGCGTCAAGGGTACGGGCGGCACGCTCAACCTCGCACGCAACGCGCTGGTCAAGATCGTCAGCAATGACGGCAAGCTGAACTTCGAACCCGCCAACGAATCGCGTGAAGCGAACGCAATGAGCGGCACGATCCGTCAGCTGGTGAACAACATGGTGGTTGGCGTGACCAAGGGCTTCGAGAAGAAGCTCAACCTGGTCGGCGTCGGCTACAAGGCCGCAGCGTCCAACAACAAGTTGAACCTGCAAGTCGGTTATTCGCACCCGGTCAACATCGACATGCCGCAAGGCATCACGGTGGCCACCGCGACCCCGACCGAAATCGTGATCAAGGGTGCTGACCGTCAGCGCGTTGGTCAAATCGCCGCTGAGATCCGCGCTGTTCGTCCGCCTGAGCCTTACAAGGGCAAGGGCATCCGTTATTCGGACGAGAAGATCGTGATCAAAGAGACCAAGAAGAAGTAAGGGGCAGCAAAATGATGTTGACCAAAAAAGCACAGCGTCTTCGCCGCTCGCGCCAGACCCGCATCCGCATCGCGACGCAGGGCGTGGCTCGCCTGACGGTGAACCGCACCAACCTGCACATCTATGCCACCGTCATCTCCGACGACGGCACCAAGGTGATCGCCACCGCATCGACGGCCGAAGCCGAAGTGCGCGCTGCACTTGGCGGCTCGGGCAAGGGTGGCAATGCCGCCGCTGCAACGGCCATCGGCAAGCGCATCGCTGAAAAGGCGAAGGCTGCCGGCGTCGAGAAGGTCGCTTTCGACCGCGCAGGTTTCGCGTACCACGGCCGCGTCAAGGCGCTCGCCGAGGCGGCCCGCGAAGCCGGTCTGCAGTTCTAACCGGACACGAGATTCAAAATGGCAAAGATTCAAGCAAGAACGCAGAACGAAGGCCCTGAAGACGGTTTGCGCGAGAAGATGATCGCGATCAACCGCGTCACCAAGGTGGTGAAGGGTGGTCGTATCCTCGGTTTCGCAGCACTCACCGTCGTGGGCGACGGCGAAGGCCGCGTCGGCATGGGCAAGGGCAAGTCGAAGGAGGTGCCTGCCGCCGTGCAAAAGGCGATGGAAGAAGCCCGTCGCAACCTGGCCAAGATCTCGATCAAGAACGGCACGCTGCACCACCGCGTGACGGGTCATCACGGCGCCGCTTCGGTCGTCATGATCCCCGCCCCGAAGGGTACCGGCATCATCGCCGGCGGCCCGATGCGCGCCGTGTTCGAAGTCATGGGCATCACCGACATCGTGGCCAAGAGCCATGGTTCGTCGAACCCCTACAACATGGTTCGCGCCACGCTCGACGGGTTGAAGAACTCGACGACCGCGTCCGAAGTGGCTGCCAAGCGCGGCCTGACCGTCGAAGAAATCTTCGCCTGAGCGCAAGCTCTCGCAAGGCTGAAGGAAACATTCAAATGACGACGCAACAACAAACCCTCAAGGTGCAATTGGTCAAGAGCCCGATTGGCACCAAGGAATCGCATCGCGCGACCGTGCGTGGCCTCGGCCTGCGCAAGCTCAACAGCGTGAGCGAGCTGCAAGACACCCCGGCGGTGCGCGGCATGATCAACAAGATCAGTTATCTGGTCAAAGTTCTATAAGAGAGACTGATATGGAACTCAATGGCATCAAGCCGGCAGCCGGCGCCAAGCACGCCAAGCGCCGTGTTGGCCGCGGTATCGGCTCCGGTATCGGCAAGACCGCAGGTCGCGGTCACAAGGGTCAGAAGTCGCGCGCAGGCGGTTTCCACAAGGTTGGCTTCGAAGGCGGTCAAATGCCGCTGCAGCGTCGCCTGCCGAAGCGTGGCTTCAAGTCGCACCTGCTGAAGTTCAACGCCGAAGTCACGCTGACTGCCCTCGAGCAGCTCGGCCTGGCCGAAGTGGACATCCTGGCGCTCAAGCAAGCCGGCCTCGTGGGCCAGCTCGCCAAGGTCGTCAAGGTCGTCAAGACCGGTGAACTCACCAAGGCCGTCAAGCTGACGGGCGTGGGCGCAACCGCTGGTGCCAAGGCTGCAATCGAAGCAGCCGGCGGCAGCATCGCCTGATCACACTGGACTGAAAGAAGTTCTTCGTGGCAACTAACGCGGCAACGATCGCAAAAACAGGCAAGTTCGGCGACCTCCGCCGCCGGCTCGTCTTTTTGCTGCTCGCGCTCGTGGTCTATCGGATCGGCGCGCACATTCCTGTGCCGGGCATCAACCCGGACCAGCTGGCTGCGTTGTTCCAGGGCCAGCAAGGCGGCATTCTGAGCCTGTTCAACATGTTCTCGGGCGGGGCGCTGTCGCGCTTCACCGTGTTCGCGTTGGGGATCATGCCGTACATCTCGGCGTCGATCATCATGCAGTTGATGACCTACGTGGTTCCTACCTTCGAGCAATTGAAGAAGGAAGGCGAGGCTGGCCGTCGCAAGATCACGCAGTACACGCGCTACGGTGCACTCGGCCTGGCCTTGTTCCAGTCGTTCAGCATCGCGGTGGCGCTCGAGTCGTCGGCCGGTCTGGTGAACTCCCCCGGTTTCGGCTTCCGCCTGACCGCGATGGTGAGCCTGACGGCGGGTTCGATGTTCCTGATGTGGCTCGGCGAGCAGATCACCGAGCGCGGCCTGGGCAACGGCATCTCGATCCTGATCTTTGCAGGTATCGCGGCCGGTCTGCCGAGCGCCATTGGCGGCCTTGCGTCGCTGGTGACGACCGGTGCGATGAATCCGATCATCGCGCTCTTCATCATCGCGATCGTGGTGCTGGTCACCTACTTCGTGGTGTTCGTCGAACGCGGCCAGCGCAAGATCCTCGTGAACTATGCGCGGCGTCAGGTCGGCAACAAGGTCTATGGCGGCCAGTCGTCGCACCTGCCCTTGAAGCTGAACATGGCCGGTGTGATTCCGCCGATCTTCGCCTCGTCGATCATCCTGCTGCCCGCAACGGTGGTCGGCTGGTTCAGCACCGGTGAAGGCGGTTTCCGCTGGATCAAGGACATTGCCAGCGCACTGCGCCCGGGCGAGCCGATCTACGTGCTGCTGTACGCTGCCGCGATCGTTTTCTTCTGCTTCTT
This sequence comes from Variovorax sp. S12S4, assembly GCF_023195515.1. Lineage (NCBI taxonomy): Bacteria > Pseudomonadati > Pseudomonadota > Betaproteobacteria > Burkholderiales > Comamonadaceae > Variovorax > Variovorax sp. S12S4. Next base: position 1,434,147 of record NZ_JALPKR020000002.1, on the reverse strand, counting down.
CTACACGGCACTCGTGTTCAACAGCAAGGAAACGGCCGACAACCTGAAGAAGAGTGGTGCTTTCATTCCTGGCATTCGCCCGGGTGACCAGACCGCTCGCTATATCGACAAGATTCTGGTTCGCCTGACGTTGGCCGGCGCGGTGTACATCACCTTCGTCTGCCTGCTGCCCGAGTTCCTGATCCTGAAGTACAACGTACCGTTCTACTTCGGTGGTACCTCCCTGCTGATCATCGTGGTCGTCACGATGGACTTCATGGCCCAGGTGCAAAACTACATGATGTCCCAGCAGTACGAATCGCTGCTGAAGAAGGCCAACTTCAAGACATCGTAGGGCCGTGAGTTTCAGTATTGAGAATTTGGGTGTGGGCGGTGTACCGCCACGTTAAACAGTTTTAGGAGAATGAAATGAGAGTTTCGGCTTCGGTCAAAACCATCTGCCGTAATTGCAAGGTCATCCGCCGTAAAGGTGTGGTGCGTGTGATTTGCACCGACCCGCGCCACAAGCAGCGCCAGGGTTGATTGAAGAGTATTAGAGGACGCACATGGCACGTATTGCTGGCATCAACATTCCGCCGCACAAGCACGCTGAAATCGGCCTGACCGCCATCTTCGGCATCGGTCGCACGCGCGCCCGTCAAATCTGCGAAGCGAGCGGCATCGAATATTCGAAGAAGATCAAGGACCTGACTGACGCCGATCTCGAAAAGATCCGCGACCAGATCGCCTTGTTCACCATCGAAGGCGATCTGCGTCGCGAGACGACGATGAACATCAAGCGTTTGATGGACATCGGCTGCTATCGCGGCTTCCGTCACCGTCGCGGCCTGCCGATGCGCGGCCAGCGCACGCGCACCAATGCCCGCACCCGCAAGGGTCCGCGCAAGGCTGCGCAGTCCCTGAAGAAATAAGGATAGACCAGCATGGCTAAAGCACCTGCAAACAACGCCGCACAGCGCGTTCGCAAGAAGGTTCGCAAGAACGTTGCGGACGGTATCGCCCACGTGCATGCCTCGTTCAACAACACCATCATCACGATCACCGATCGCCAGGGCAACGCCCTGTCGTGGGCTTCGTCGGGTGGCCAGGGCTTCAAGGGCTCGCGCAAGTCGACGCCGTTCGCTGCGCAGGTGGCTTCCGAAGTGGCCGGCCGTGCTGCTGTCGAACAAGGTATCAAGAACCTCGACGTCGAGATCAAGGGCCCCGGCCCCGGTCGCGAATCGTCGGTGCGCGCACTGGCTGCGCTCGGCATCCGGATCAATTCCATTGCCGACGTGACGCCCGTTCCGCACAACGGCTGCCGTCCCCAGAAGCGTCGCCGCATCTGATCGTCAGTCCGCAAGGCGCAGCCGGCTCTTGAGCGGCTGCGCATTTGTTTTTTAACTAAGCCCACCGCCATCCGCGTTTTCGCCGATGGCTCCCGCAGGCAACTGCGGCAGATGACACAAAGGAAACCACGTGGCACGCTACCTCGGCCCCAAGGCCAAACTTTCCCGCCGCGAAGGCACCGACCTGTTCCTGAAGAGCGCCCGCCGCTCGATTCAAGACAAGGCCAAGTTCGACTCCAAGCCCGGCCAGCACGGCCGCACTTCGGGTCAGCGCACGTCTGACTACGGCCTGCAACTGCGTGAAAAGCAGAAGGTCAAGCGCATGTACGGCGTGCTCGAGAAGCAGTTCCGCCGTTACTTCGAAGAAGCCGATCGTCGCCGTGGCAACACCGGCGCCAACCTGCTGTTCATCCTCGAGTCGCGCCTGGACAACGTGGTCTACCGCATGGGCTTCGGTTCGACGCGCGCCGAAGCGCGCCAGCTCGTGTCGCACAAGGCGATCACGGTGAACGGCCAGTCGGTCAACATCCCGTCGTACCTGGTGAAGACCGGCGACGTGATCGCCGTGCGCGACAAGTCGAAGAAGCAGACCCGCATTGCCGAAGCGCTCCAGCTCGCCCAACAAGTCGGTATTCCGGCCTGGGTCGAAGTGAACGCCGACAAGGCCGAAGGTACCTTCAAGAAGGTGCCCGATCGCGACGAATTCGCAGCCGACATCAACGAATCGCTGATCGTCGAACTGTACTCGCGCTAAACAGACGATAACGGGCCGCTCTTCGCGGCCCGAATTTGATTTTTTTGTTCCCATCGGGAGGCACTTCCGATGGGTGCTTCACCAGCCTTACCGGTGTAACGAGCCGGGGGTATTGAGAGGAAGTCTGCATGCAAACCACCCTGCTGAAACCCAAGACCATTCAGGTCGAGCAACTTGCCGCCAACAAGGCCAAGGTCACGCTCGAGCCTTTCGAGCGCGGCTACGGCCACACGCTCGGCAACGCGCTGCGTCGCGTTCTGCTGTCGTCGATGGTCGGTTATTCGGCCACTGAAGTCACGATCGCCGGCGTTCTGCATGAGTACTCGTCGATCGACGGCGTGCAGGAAGATGTCGTCAACATCCTGCTGAATCTCAAGGGCGTGGTGTTCAAGCTCCACAACCGCGATGAAGTCACGTTGAGCCTGCGCAAGGACGGCGAAGGCCCGGTCCTGGCATCCGACATCCAGACCCCGCACGACGTCGAGATCATCAACCCCGACCACGTGATCGCGCACCTGTCGCAAGGCGGCAAGCTCGACATGCAGATCAAGGTTGAAAAGGGTCGCGGCTACGTGCCCGGCACGATGCGCCGCTACGCCGACGAGCCGACCAAGTCGATTGGCCGTATCGTTCTGGACGCCTCGTTCTCGCCCGTCAAGCGCGTGAGCTACACCGTCGAAAGCGCTCGTGTCGAACAGCGTACCGACCTGGACAAACTGCTGGTCGAGATCGAAACCAACGGTGCGATCACCGCTGAAGACGCCGTGCGCGCCTCGGCTAAAATCCTGGTCGAGCAACTGGCCGTGTTTGCACAGCTCGAAGGCGGCGAACTGGCTGCATTCGATGCGCCGGCACCGCGCAGCGCTCAGCAATTCGATCCGATCCTGCTGCGCCCTGTCGACGAGCTCGAACTCACCGTGCGTTCGGCCAACTGCCTGAAGGCCGAAAACATCTACTACATCGGCGACCTGATCCAGCGCACCGAGAACGAGCTGCTCAAGACCCCGAATCTGGGTCGCAAGTCGCTCAACGAAATCAAGGAAGTGCTTGCCTCGCGCGGCCTGACCTTGGGTATGAAGCTTGAAAGCTGGCCGCCGGCCGGTCTCGACAAGCGTTGATTTTTGAATTGAGCCCATGAGGGCTCGTGCCCGGGCAGTACCTGATACGGCTGCCTGTTTAATAAAGTAAAGGAAAAGCACCATGCGTCACGGACACGGACTCCGCAAACTCAACCGCACCAGCTCGCACCGCCTTGCGATGCTGCAGAACATGATGAATTCGCTCATCGAGCACGAAGTCATCAAGACCACGGTCCCCAAGGCCAAGGAACTGCGCCGCGTCATCGAACCGATGATCACGCTCGCCAAGAAGCCCACGCTTGCCAACAAGCGCCTGGCTTTCGACCGCCTGCGCAGCCGCGACAGCGTCGTCAAGCTCTTCGGCGAACTCGGCCCGCGCTTCGCAGCGCGTCCGGGCGGCTACACCCGCATCCTGAAGATGGGTTTCCGCGTTGGCGACAATGCACCCATGGCTCTGGTCGAACTGGTCGACCGTCCTGAAATTAAAGAAGAAGCCGCCGAGCAAGGCGCTGCTGAATAAGGTATAATTCCATCTTGCCGCGCGATGGAGCAGCCTGGTAGCTCGTTGGGCTCATAACCCAAAGGTCGCAAGTTCAAATCTTGCTCGCGCAACCAATTTAAAAGGCCCTTTGAAATTCAAAGGGCCTTTTTTCTTTGGTCGATGAATCCAAATAAAAAGCTCTCTTCGCGAGGGCTTTTTATTGCTCTGCCGGTCAGTCGGGAATGACCGCCGTCACCTCGATCTCGACCTTGGCACGGTGCTCGACCAGCGCCGCCACCTGCACGCAGGTCATGGCCGGAAAGTTGCGCCCCATCGCTTCGCGGTACACGGGCCCGAGTTCGGCCAGCCGCCGGCTGTATTCGTCGCGGTCCGTCACGTACCAGGTCATGCGTACCATGTGCTCTGGGCCGGCGCCCGCTTCGCGCAGCACCTCGGCGATGTTGCGCAGCGCCAGGCCGCATTGGTCGATGAAGTCGTCCGACTCGAACTGCTGCTGCGCATTCCAGCCGATCTGTCCGCCAACGAACACCATGGTGCCGCGTGCGGCCACGCCATTCGCATAGCCCTTGGGAGGTAGCCAGCCCGGTGGCTGCAAGAGTTTGTTCATCATGTTGTGCTGTTGAGTTGTCTCAGTTTGAATCGCTGGAGCTTGCCGGTCTCGGTGCGCGGAAGCACCGTCACAAACTCGATCTCCCGCGGGTATTTGAAGGGCGCGATGCTGGCCTTCACGTGGTCCTGCAGCGCCTTGACCAGTGCGTCGTCGCCTTCATGGCCGGGCTTCAGCACGCAGAAGGCTTTCACGATCATGCCGCGGTCCGGATCGGGCTTGCCGATGACGCCGCACTCGGCCACCGCCGGATGCTTGAGCAGCGCATCTTCCACCTCCGGGCCGCCTACGTTGTAGCCGGCCGTGATGATCATGTCGTCGGCGCGCGCCTGGTAGAAGAAGTAGCCGTCGTCGTCCTGCACGAACGAATCGCCGGGGTAGTTCCAGCCGTTCTTCACATAGTCGGCCTGCCGCGGATCGTCCAGATAGCGGCAGCCCACCGGGCCCTGCAGCGCCAGCTTGCCGACCGTGCCGCGTGGGACTTCGTTGCCTTGGTCGTCCACCACCTTTGCCGTGAAACCCGGTACCACCTTGCCGACCGCACCCCGGCGCACCTGGTCGCCCGCTGCGGAAATGTAGATGTGGAACACCTCGGTGCCGCCGATGCCGTCGAGCATCTCGATGCCGGTGGCTTCCTTCCAGAGCTGCCGCGTCGCGTCGGGCAGCGCCTCGCCCGCGCTTACGCAGATGCGCAGGCTCGGCGCGCCGTGCTGGCGAACGAAGGGCGCCATCTGTCGGTAGAACGTGGGCGCGGTGTAGCAGATGGTCGCACCGACCTCGTTGATGAGCTTCACGAGCCCTTCGGGCGTGAACGGCGCATCGGCAAAGTACACCGAGGCGCCGGCCCACATCGGAAACACCAGCAGCCCGCCAAGTCCGAAGGTAAAGGCCAGCGGCGGCGAGCCGATCACGATGTCGTCGCTTCGTGCCTGCAGCACGTGGCGCGGCCACGTTTCGCACATCGCGAGCACGTCGCGGTGCGTGGTGACCGGTGCCTTGGGCTTGCCGGTGGTGCCCGATGTGAATGCAAGCAATGCGATGTCGTCCGACGCCGTCGGGCACGCCGTGAACACACCGCTTTTGGCCGCCGCACGTGCCGACAGCGAATCGGGCGCATCGGGCTTGTTGAAGGCAATCACCGATGCGAGCACCGGATGCTCCCGCTGCGCAATCGAGAGTTCGTCGAGCAGCCGGCCGTCGCACAGCGCCGCCACCGGTTGCGCCTTCTCGATGATGTCGCCCAGTTCCTTGGCGCGCAGCAGCGGCATGGTGGCCACTGCAATCAGGCCGGCCTTGACCACTGCGAGCCACGCCAGCGCCATGGCCACCGAATTGCCGCCGCGCAGCAGCACACGGTTCCCCGGCACGAGCGCCAGATCTTCGGTGAGCACCTGCGCGATACGGTTGACCTCGACAGCCGCCTGCGAGTAGGTCAACATGCCGGTCGGCGAACGCAGCATCGGCTTGTCGCCGAACCCCTTGGCGGGCGCCTTGTCCAGAAGCTCTTCGACCAGGTTCAGCTGATCGGGCAGCTGCAACTCCGGAAGGTCGTAGCGAAAGACCGGCAACTGCTCGGCGGGCGGCAGGCGGTCGTGAACGAAGCGGTCGACTTGGGCAGACACGGTATTTATCCCCGCAGAACGGATTTGCCAATGATCAGTTGTTGAACCTCCGTCGCGCCTTCATAGATGCGCAGCGAGCGGATGTCGCGGTAGAGGCTTTCAATCTTCGTGCCAACCTTGACGCCAAGGCCGCCGTGCATCTGCAGTGCCATGTCGATCACGCGGCTCGCGTTCTCGGTGGCGCACATCTTGGCCATGGCTGCCGCAGCGGACACATCGCCCACTGCGGCTACACCGCGCTGCTCGGCGTCGTCGCGCATCCACGCGGCGCGATAGGTGAGCAATGCGGCGCTGTCGATCAATGCAGCCATCTCACCCAGCTTGGCCTGCGTGAGCTGGAAGTCGGCGAGCGTCTGCCCGAACATGCGGCGGCTCTTCGCATGCGTGACGGCCTCGGCGAGTGCTCGGCGTCCCATGCCCAGCGCGGCGGCTGCCACCGAGGCGCGAAAGATGTCGAGCGTGCGCATTGCCAGCTTGAAGCCGCCGTTGAGCTCACCCAGCTGCGCCGTGCGCGGCACAACGCAGTTGTCGAAGCGCAGCGTAGCCAACGGATGCGGTGCCATCACGTCAATGTGCTCGGACGTGTCGAGCCCGGGTGTCTTCGCATCGACGATGAACACCGTGATGCCGCGCGTACCGCCCGTTGGGTCCGTCTTTGCGAACACGCAATAGAAGTCGGCGATGCCGCCATTGCTGATCCAGGTCTTCGTGCCGTTCAGCCGCCAGCCCTCGGCGGTGGGCTCGGCGCGCATCGCCATCGCGGCCACGTCCGAACCCGCATCGGGTTCGCTCAACGCAAAGGCCGCGATCTTCTCGCCCTTGCCTACGGCCGTGAGGTACTGCGACTGCTGCTCCGGAGTACCCGCAAGCGTGATCGCACCGCTGCCCAACCCCTGCATTGCAAAAGCGAAGTCGGCCAGCGGCGAGTGGTAGCCCAGTGTTTCGCGCAGCAGCACGAGCGCGCGCGAATCGAGACGCTCGAGCGTGCCACCCGCGCTGCCGGGCACGGCGTAGCGTAGCCAGCCACCATCGCCAAGGCGCCTTACCCACTCGCGGCAGGCTGCGCGGTCGTCGCGCTCATCGATCTCTTGCGCTGCGCACCAGGGCAGCAGGTCGCGCGCGAGCGAGCGATGGGCTTCGTCGAAGAAGGGCAGCGCGAGATGCGCCGTCGAAGGTGGAGCGGGAATCTTCGTCATCATGGCGTCAGTCCCCGCCGAACACCGGCTTGCGCTTGGCGGCGAAGGCTTCGTAGGCGCGCTTGAAGTCTTCGGTCTGCATGCAGATGGCCTGCGCCTGCGCTTCGGCTTCGATGGCCTGGTCGATGGTCATCGACCATTCCTGCGAAAGCATCGTCTTGGTCATGCCGTGCGCGAAGCTAGGGCCTTCGGCCAGTTCGCGTGCCACCTTGGTGGCAGCTTCGAGCAGTGCATCGCTTTCGTGCAGCGCGTTGAAGAAGCCCCAGGCATGGCCTTCCTGCGCCGTCATTGCGCGGCCGGTGAAGAGCAACTCCGATGCACGGCCCTGGCCAATGACGCGCGGCAGCAGTGCGCAGGCACCCATGTCCGCGCCGGCAAGGCCTACGCGTGTGAAAAGAAAGGCAGTGCGGGTGGCGGGCGAGCCGTATCGCAGGTCGCAGGCCAGCGCAATCATTGCGCCGGCGCCGGCGCACACGCCGTCGATCGCGCCGATGATCGGCTGCGGGCACGCGCGAATCGCCTTGACGAGGTCGCCCGTCATGCGCGTGAACTCCAGCAGCTCGGGCATGCGCATGCCGGTGAGCGGGCCGATGATCTCGTGCACGTCGCCGCCCGAGCAGAAGTTGCCGCCCGCGCCGGTAATGACGATGGCCTTCACGTCGGTGGCGTAGTTCAGCGCGCGAAACAGGTCGCGCAGCTCGGCGTACGAGTCGAATGTGAGCGGGTTCTTGCGCTCGGGCCGGTTCAGCGTGACGGTGCCGACGCCGGCTTCATAGCTCCACGCGAAGTGCTTGGCCTCGTAAGGCGCCTTGGCCTCGAACTGCGCGCGCATGGGATTGCCCGCTCCGATGTAGTGCTTCATTCGGCCTCCGCCATCTGGCTGTGTGAGTGTTGCTTGACCTTGCCGAGCAGCTTGTGAAGCTGCGCGATCTCCTTGGCGCTGAGTCCCGCGAAGGCATCGACGATCCAGTCTTCGTGCTGCTGCGCCATTTCATTGAAGAGCTTGCGGCCGCGGGCGGTAAGACGCACGCGCCAGGCGCGCCGGTCGCCCTCGACGTCGACGCGCTCCACCAGCCCTTCGGTCACCAGCTGGTCGGTGATGCCGGTCACGTTGCCGCCCGTCACCATCATGCGGCGCGAGAGCTCGTTCATCTTCAGGCCGTCGGGCGCGCGCTCGAGCTGCGACATCAAATCGAAGCGCGGCAGTGTGGTCGAGAACTGCGAGCGCAGTTCGTTGCGCACCTGCTTCTCGATCAGCTGCGTGCAGGTGAGGAGCCGCAGCCAGAGGCGCAAGGCCTCGGGGTGTTCGCTGTGGGCGCGCGCTTCGAGGTCCATGTCAGTGCGTCTCCTCGTTGTTCTGCGCGGCCATTGCGGCATTGGCCGCCGCGGCCATCTGCTGCTGCTTGGCGATCTCGCGGTACATCTGGTCGCGGCCGCTCAGGTACTGCTTCGGCCAATCGACATCGCGGCTCTGCAGCTTCGCGGCTTCGTGCAGCGTCCAGGCGGGGTCGGCAAGGTGCGGGCGCGCGATGGCGCAGAGGTCGGCACGTCCGGCCGCAATGATGCTGTTGGCCTGGTCCGCATCGGTGATGGCGCCCACTGCAATGGTCGAGATGCCGACCTCGTTGCGGATGCGGTCCGAGAACGGCGTCTGGTACATGCGGCCATACACGGGCTTTGCGGCGCGCGTGGTCTGGCCGGAAGACACGTCGATGAAATCGGCGCCGGCTTCCTTGAAGAGCCGGGCGACGATGACCGCATCCGCGTCGGTGTTGCCGCCCGGCGCCCAGTCGTGCGCGGAGATACGCACGCTCATCGGCTTGTCTTCAGGCCAGGCAGCGCGCATCGCGCGGAACACTTCGAGCGGGTAGCGGCAGCGCGCTTCGATGCCTCCGCCGTACTCATCGGTGCGCAGGTTGGTCAGCGGGCTGATGAAGGCTGACAGCAGGTAGCCGTGCGCGCAGTGCAGCTCGAGCCAGTCGAAGCCGCATTCGGCCGCGCGACGGGTGGATTCGACGAACCGTTCGCGCATGTCGTCCATCTGCTCGCGCGTCATGGCGGCCGGCAACTGGTTCTGCTCGCCATAGGCCACCGCGCTGGCGGACAGCAGCGGCCAGTTGCCGCTCTCCAGGGGCTCGTCGGTGCCTTCCCAGCCCACGCGCGTCGAACCCTTCGCCCCGCTGTGGCCGAGCTGCATGGCGATCTTCGCGCTCGACTGCGTGTGCACGAAGTCGACGATGCGCTTGAACGCGGCCTGCTGCATGTCGTCGTAGAGGCCGGTGCAGCCGGGGGTGATGCGGCCTTCGGGCGTCGGGCTCGTCATTTCGACGAACACCATGGCGGCGCCGCCGAGCGCGCGCGCGCCCAGGTGCACCAGCAAGAAATCTTGCGGCACACCGTCGACCGCGCTGTAGGTGGCCATCGGCGACACCAGGATGCGGTTCTTCAACGTGAGGCCGCGCACGGTAAGCGGCATCAGCATGGGCGCCACCGGCTTGCCGCCCGCAAGCCAGCGCTCGTAGCCGCCGAGCCATTCGGTGTCGCGCACGCGCAGGTTCTCGTGGCTGATGCGCTGCGAGCGCGTGAGCAATGAATAGGCAAACTGCTCGATCTGCATGCCGGTGTAGCGCGGCACGTTTTCGAACCATTCCGTAGAGTTGCGCGCCGCGTTCTGGATCTTGAGCACCTCGACGCTGCGGCGTGCCTCGTAGCCTTCGAGCACGTGGTCGACAGTGCCGCCGCGCTCGAATTCATTCGCCAGGTCGATCGCGTCTTCGAGCGCGAGCTTGGTGCCCGAGCCGATCGAGAAATGCGCCGTGTGCGCCGCGTCGCCCATCAGCACCACGGGCACCGAGCGGTCCTGCACGTCGATGCGGTGCGTCCAACGTTCGCACACCACGCGCGGAAAGCGGATCCAGTTGGCCGAGCCGCGCAGGTGCGTGGCGTTGCTGATGAGCGGATGGCCGCCCAGGTACTTGGCGAACAGCTTCTCGCAGAAGGCGATGGCCTCGGGCTGCTCCATCTGGTCGAGGCCGTGGGCCTTCCACACCGCCTCGGGCGTTTCGACGATGAAGGTGGATGTCTTGTCGTCGAACTGGTAGGCGTGCGCCTGGAACCAGCCGTGCTCGGTCTGCTCGAAAGCAAAGGTAAATGCGTCGAAAGTCTGGTTCGTGCCCAGCCACACGAAGCGGCAGTTGCGCAGGTCGATGTCGGGCTTGAACACATCGGCATAGCGCTGGCGGATGCGGCTGTTGAGCCCGTCGCTGGCAATCACCAGGTCGGCGTTGTACTGGGCGGCAATCGCCTGGTCGTCCGTCGCGTCGGTTTCGAACACCAGCTTCACGCCCAGCGCCAGGCAGCGCTCCTGCAGGATGTTCAGCAACCGCTTGCGGCCGATGCCGCAGAAGCCATGCCCGCCCGAGCGCACCTGGCGGCCCTTGAAGAACACCTGGATGTCGTCCCAGTGATGGAACTCGTTGCCGATGAGCGCCGCGGTCTCGCCGTCCGCCGCCGCCAGGTTGGCCAGCGTCTGGTCGCTGAGCACAACGCCCCAGCCAAAGGTGTCGAACGGGCGGTTGCGCTCGACCACGGTGATGTCGAGCGCCGGGTTGCGCGCCTTCATCAGCAGCGCGAAATACAGCCCGGCGGGCCCGCCGCCGATGCACAGGATGCGTTGAAGGTCCATGGCGGGTGCGGCTGAAGCGCCGACGGTAAGGCTGTTCATGATTGAATAGTTTAAGCATAAACAATCTGCTGTCAACGGGACCACTACCACAGGGGGTACCTTGCAGGTTGCGATGTCATGCAAAAAACTGAAAAAATCAATACCATGGCCGCACCATGCAAAGCTTGATACCCAAGATCGAGTCGCAGCTTGCGTCGCTGCCCGTGCCCATCGCGCTGGAATTGCCTGATGGCCGAAGAGTTGCCAAGCCGGGGTCCCGTGTCACCCTGGCGTTCAGCGAGTGGTCGGCGCTGGCCAAGCTGGCCGCCCGCCAGGTGGGCGCCATTGGCGAGGCGTATGTAGAAGGCAAGGTCCAGATCGAAGGCGCAATGCGCGACCTGATCGACGCAACGGTCGGCATGCTGCCCGGCAACCCCGCCGAGACCAACACCACCTGGTGGACCCGCCTGGCCCGGCTCGCCAAGTCCCGCGGCTCGCACTCACTGAACAAGGATGCGGAGCAGATCCAGTTTCACTACGACGTTTCGGACGACTTCTACGCGCTGTGGCTCGACCCGCGCCGGGTTTACTCGTGCGCGTACTTCCGCACCCCCGACCTGACGCTTGCCCAGGCGCAGGAAGCCAAGCTCGACCACATCTGCCGCAAGCTGCTGCTGCAGCCCGGCGAGAGGTTCCTGGACATCGGCTCCGGCTGGGGCGGCCTGCTGATGTGGGCGGCCGAGCATTACGGCGTGGACGCCACCGGCATCACGCTGTCGAAGAACCAGCATGCGCATGTACAGCGGCTCATCGACGAAAAAGGCCTGCAGGGCCGGGTGCGCGTGGAGCTGCGCGACTACCGCGAGCTTTCCGCCGATGCGCCTTTCGACAAGATCGCGTCGGTCGGCATGTTCGAGCACGTGGGTGCGGCCAACATGCCGACCTATTTCCGCAAGATCCATTCGCTGCTGAAGCCCGGCGGCCTGGTGTTGAACCACGGCATTACCTCGGGCCAGCTCGACTACCGGCAGCTGGGCGCGGGCATGGGCGATTTCATCGAGAAGTACATCTTCCCGGGCGGCGAGCTGCTGCATGTGACGCATGTGCTGCGCGAAACGGCTGCCGCGGGGCTGGAGATGGTCGACACAGAAAGCCTGCGCCCGCATTACGCGCGCACGCTCTGGGCCTGGTCGGACGCGCTCGAGGCGCAGCTCGGCACCGCACGCGAAGTGCTGGAGCGCACCGGCGGGCCCCAGAGCCGCAATGCCGAGCGCATCTTGCGGGCGTATCGCCTGTACCTGGCGGGCTCCGCCATGAGCTTCGAGCAGGGGTGGATCTCACTGCACCAGATGCTTTCCACCAAGCCGGACGGCAGGGTGGAGCACGGTGCGCTGCGCGGTTCGCAATCGGTGTACCCTTTTGCCCGTGACTACATCTACAAGTGAGTAAAAACAAACCATGCTGTATAAATTTCAGTCGCGGGCTACGCCTGACTTCGTGATGCTGGAGGTGCATGCGCGCCAGCTGCTCGACATCGTCGGCAAGCCGGCCGCGCCCCAGGGCATCATCACCGTCGAGCAGATTCCCGCCGCCATCGCGGCGCTCGAGTCGGCGCTGGCACGCGAGGCCAGCAACGCCCCCCACAACCACGACGACCACGTCGTCGAAGGCCACGGCGATGACGCCGAAAAGCAGCATGTGAGCCTGCACCAGCGCGCCGCGCCGCTGCTTCACATGCTGCGAGATTCGCTGGCCGAGAAAAAAGACGTCACTTGGGGCACCTGACCAGGCCGGGGGTTAGTCGACCTTTGCGCCGGAGTCCTTCACCACCTTGGCCCACTTCACATGCTCGCTGGCAATCAGCTTGGTGAAGTCGGCGGGTGAATTGCCGCTCGGAATGGCGCCTTGCGCCAGCATCTTTCCTTGATGGCGGGCGTGCCGAGCGACTTGGCCACTTCCTGCTGGATGCGGTTCACGATGTCGGGCGGCGTGCCGGCCGGTGCGAGCAAGCCGAACCAGGAACTCGCCTCGAAGCCCTTGAGCGCCGGGCCACCCGCTTCCTCGACCGTCGGAACATCGGGCAGCGCCGGGGAGCGCTGGGCGCTGGTCACGGCCAGGGCCGTGAGCTTGCCGCCCTTGATCTGCGCCATCGAGGAAGGCAGGTTGTCGAACATCAGGTCGGCATTGCCGCCCACCAGGTCCAGCAGCGCGGGGCCCGAGCCCTTGTACGGGATGTGCGCCATGTAGGTGCCGGTCATGCTCTTGAAGAGCTCGCCCGCCAGGTGGATGGACGTGCCGCTGCCGCTGGAAGCCATGTTGAGCTTGCCCGGGTTGGCCTTGGCGTACTTGATGAAATCCTGCACGTTGCGGATGTTCAGTGCCTTGGCCTTGTCGGCATTCATTTCCATCACGTTCGGCACGGCGGCCACCAGTGTGATCGGCACGAAATCCTTGATCGGGTCGAACGGCAGCTTGGGATAAAGCGCGCGGTTGATGCCGTGCGTGCCCACCGTGCCCATCAGCAGTGTGTAGCCGTCGTTCGGCGCGCGCGCGACAAGCTCGGCGCCCACGTTGCCGCCCGCGCCCGCGCGGTTGTCGACGATGAACTGCTGGCCGAAGGCCTTGGATAGTTCGGGCGCAACGGCACGCGCCAGGATGTCGGTAGTGCCGCCGGCAGCAAAGGGCACGACGATGCGCACCGGCTTGTTCGGCCAGGTGTTCTGGGCCCACGAAGGAGCAGCCGCAAGGGCGATCACCGCAGCGGAAGCGGCAAGCGCAACCCGGCGATTCGATTTGAAGGTTGAAGAAGTCATGCGCGCGTTTGTACAGGTGAAGGGCATGGTGCGTCGCGGGTAAAAACCCCGGTGGCGCGCCGGGTATGCCGGTTAGGCCACCTGCATCCGCTCGGCGAAGCGCTCGCGGCGAAAGCGCTCCAGCACAAAGTCGATGAACACCCGCGTCTTGGCCGGCAGCAGCTTCTTGCTCGGGAAATAAATCCAGACCGCGCCCGCATCGAAATGCCACTCGGGCAGCAGGCGCACCAGATCGCCGGTACGCAGCCCCCGCTCGACGAACGGCATCGGCAGCATGGCCACGCCCAGACCCATCAGCGCGGCATGTGCAATTGCTTCCGGGTCGTTGAAGATCGCGCGCGGCCGGGGCAGCTCCACCGTGGTCTGGTCGCCGGTGGCGTGCTGCAGCGTCCAGCTGCGCAGCCGGCCTGTCGGCGAAGAACGGCGCAGCAGCGCATCGAACTGCGCCAACTCGGCTGGATGGCCGGGCAGCGTGCGGCCCGCCAGGTACCCCGGGGCGGCCACCGCCACCACGTGAATGCGCGCCAGCTCGCGCGCCACCATGCCGGGCGACAGCTCGATGCCGCCGCCAATGGCCGCGTCGAAGCCCTCGCCCACCAGGTCCACCTGCTGGTTGTCGAAATGCCAGTCGGGCAGGATCGACGGGTAGCGCGCAAGAAACTCGCCCATCAGCGGCAAGACATGCTCGCGGCCGAACGCCTGGCCCATGCTCACCTTCAGCGTGCCGGCCGGTTGGCCGTCGTCCTTCGAGACATCGGCCACCGCGTCTTTCAGCGTTGCGAGCGCCCCGCCGATCTGCCCCAGGAACCGCTCGCCGCCCTCCGTCAGCGTGAGGCGGCGCGTGCTGCGCTGAAACAGCCTGACGCCCAGGCGCGCTTCGAGCCGGGCAACGTTCTTGCTGACCGCCGCGGGCGTGAGCCCCAACCTTCGGGCGGCGGCCGAGAAGCTGCCGCTTTCCGCGCTCTGGACAAAAGAATCGAGGTGATTGAGCGGTTCCATTCGCTCATTTTCAACCAATGGTTGAATTTGATTGCACCAATTGACGGCTACCGCGAGGGTAATGAAATCCTGACACTGAAGGTCTTCCACTTCACAACTGCAGGAAACAACATGGCCTCCACCCCCAACCCACCACTCCCGTCCTGGCCGGCAAGGTCGCTTTCATCACCGGCGGTTCGCGCGGAATCGGCGCCGCCATCGTGCGCCGCCTGGTTCGCGACGGCGCCGCAGTGGCCTTCAGCTACGCCAGCTCCAGCGCTCCGGCCGAAGAACTCGCGCGCAGCATCGAAGCCGAAGGCGGCCGCGCACTGGCGCTGAAGATCGACAGCGCCGATGCCGCCGCGCTCACCGCCGGTATCGACGAAGCGGCCCGCACGTTCGGCAAGATCGACGTGCTGGTGAACAACGCCGGCGTGTTCCTCGGCGGCAGCCTCGACGACTTTTCGCTCGAGGACTTCGACAAGACGCTCGACATCAACGTGCGCGCCGTGTTCGTCGCGGCCAAGGCGGCTTCGCGCCACATGGGCGAAGGCGGCCGCATCATCAACATCGGCAGCACCAACGCCGAGCGCATGCCCTGGCCCGGCGGCAGCGCCTATGCCATGAGCAAGTCGGCGCTGAAAGGGCTGGTGCAGGGCCTCGCGCGCGACCTTGGCCCGCGCGGCATCACGGTCAACAACGTGCAGCCCGGCCCGGTCAACACCGACATGAACCCGGTCGACGGCCCGAACGCCGCCGCCATGCACGGCCTGATGGCGCTCGCCCGCCATGCGCATCCCGAAGAAATTGCAGGCATGGTGGCGTACCTGGCCAGCCCCGAGGCCGGTTTTGTGACGGGCGCGAGCCTGAACATCGACGGCGGCTTCGCGGCCTGAACGGCTGAACTGATGGGTCCCTCAGGGCCCGGCATCAGCCCAGCAGTTTTTTCGCGGCCGCCACCACGGCTTCGGCGTCGACGCGCGATTGCGCTTCGAGCACCGGCGCATAGCCGACCGGAATGCGCGGCGCGCCGAGCCGCGCCACGCGGCACCCGGTGGCTTCGGCGGCGCTGGCCGCAATCTCGGCACCGAAGCCGGCCACCTGCACCGCCTCGTGCATCACCAGCAGCCGCTGCGTGCGCGCGCAAGAAGCAAGCACCGTCTCGCGGTCCCACGGCCAGAGCGTGCGCAGGTCGATCAGGTCGGCCTCGATGCCTTCGGCCGAGAGCGCATCGCAGGCGGCTGTGCATGCCTGCACCTGCTTGCTCCAGCTCACGATCGTGATCGCGTTGCCTTCGCGTACGCGCCGCGCCTTGCCAAGCGGCACGGCCATGTCTTCGTCCACGTTACCGCGCAGGCCCCACAGCGTCTTGTGCTCGATGTAGACCACCGGATCGCCGCACTGCAGGGCGGCGCGCAGCAGGCTGTAGTTGTCCTGCGGCGTCGAAGGGCTGACCACCACCACGCCCGGCAGGTGCGCGAACCACGCTTCGAGCGACTGCGAATGCTGCGCGGCCGAAGCGTCCCAGATGCCGCCCGGCATGCGCGCCACCAGCGGCACCCGGCCCTGTCCGCCGAACATGAAGCGGTTCTTGGCAGCCTGGTTCACCAGCTCATCCATGCCGCACAGCGCAAAGTCGACCACGCGCATCTCGACCACCGGGCGCAGGCCTGCGAGTGCCATGCCCACGCCGGCACCCATGATCGCGGCCTCGCTGATCGGCGTGTCGATCACACGCTCGGCGCCGAAGGTCTGCTGCAGCCCCTTGTACTGGCCGAAGATGCCGCCGCGGCCCACGTCTTCGCCGAGCACCACCACGCGTGCATCGGCTTCCATTTCGCGTTGAACCGCGAGCACCGCGGCTTCGGAGTAGCTCAAATCCTTGTTCAGTGCCATTGGCCGGCTCCGATGTTCTGCACGTCGCTGAAAGCGGCGGTGGCGTCGGGCCAGGGTGCCGCATCGGCAATGGCCAGGGCGGTATCGACTTCATCGCGGGCAGCGTTTTCAATCGCGTCGAGCGTGGCAGCGCTGACGCCGTGCGACAACAGGTGTCCGCGTGCCCGTGCAATCGGATCGGTTTCGAGCGCCGCCGCGAGTTCGGCCGGATCGCGGTACGCCGCCAAGTCGACCGAGACATGCCCCTTCACCCGGTAAGTCAGCGCATGCAGCAGGCGCGGCCCGCCGCCGTCGCGCACTTCGCGCACCAGTCGCGCAGCGGTTTCATGCACCGCGAACACATCGTTGCCATCGACCTGCGTAGCTGCAATGTCCATGGAGGCAGCACGCGCCGATGCACCCTCGCCCGCCGTCATCGGCCCGCTTGCGGTGGTGGCGCTCCAGCGGTTGTCCTCGCAGACGAAGAGCACCGGCAGGTCGTACACGCGCGCCCAGTTCAGCGCCTCGAGAAAGGGGCCGCGGTTGATTGCGCCGTCGCCGAAAAAGCAGACCGTGATGTCACCGTTTTTCTTGAGCACCTTTTGCGCATGTGCGGCGCCCACGGCAATCGGCAGGCCGGCCGCCACCACGCCGTTGGCGCCGAGCATGCCGACCGAAAAGTCCGCAATGTGCATCGAGCCGCCCTTGCCGCCGTTGAAGCCCGTGGCCTTGCCGAACAGCTCGCACATCATGCGGACCAGGTCAGCGCCCTTCGCCAGCGTGTGGCCGTGGCCGCGGTGCGTGGAGGTGAGGTAATCGCTCACGCGCAGATGGGCGCACACGCCTGCCGGCACCGCCTCTTGTCCGGTTGAAAGATGCAGCGGCCCGCGCACCTTGGCGGAACCGGCGGCCTGCTGGCCATAGGCGCTCACGCCACCCTGGCTCGCCGCTTCGGCGGCGTTCTCGAAGGCCCGGATGCGGACCATGGTGCGGTACAGCGCCTTGCCGATGATTTCTGGCGTGGCGTTTGAATTGCTCGAAACCATTTTGTCTCCAGCGCCGGTGATGCGGGCGCATGGGAAAAAATGGTATCAAGCGTGACAAGCCTTCGGCACGGGGCTTACCCCCGACGCGTCTCGGTTGCCTCGGCCGCTTCTTGCAGGCACTGCGCGAGCCGTCCCACGATGGGCGGACTGGCTCGCGGCTTTCGTTGGAGAAGGCCCACCTCCCTGTAGAACGTGAGCTCGCCGAGCGAGAGCACGCGAACGCTCGCAGGCAGCGGAAGGTGCGCCTCGACCAGCGGCACCAGGGCAACGCCCAGCCCCTTCGATGTCATGTGGATGAGCCCCGGAATTTCGTCGAGCTCGATCGAGTCGTTGACCACTATGCCTTCGCGGCGCAGGAACCGTTCCACCATGCGTCCGCCGAACGATGCGCGGTCGTAGCGCAGGAACGGTTGCTCCTGGATGAGGGTGCGCCAGTCTTTCCCCGGCATTTTCCTGGGTGCAATGAGCACGTACGGCTCATGCACCAGCGATTGCCACGTCAGGTCCGGAAGAATGCCGAAGGGCGGCCTGATGATCACCGCCGCGTCGATGACACCGGCGTCCAGGTCGTCCATCAGCCGCATCGACACGCCGGGCGACACATGCACGCGAAGTTGCGGAAGCTCCTTGCGCAGGCTGGCAAGCGCCCGCGCGAGCAGCGTCGATTGGGTCGAGGCGATGGCGCCGATCCGCAGCAGTCCGCCATGGGCGGCTTCCTCCGGCAGTTCGCCGAGCTTTGCATAGAGCGTGCAGATTTCTTCCGCGCGTGTCAGCGTCGTCTCGCCCGCCGCGTTCAAGGTGGCCGACCGGCCCGTCCTGTCGAAGAGCTCGAATCCCAACGCCTCTTCGAGCCGCTTGATCTGGCTGCTGACGGCCGATTGCGTCAGGCCGATGCGCTCGCCCGCGGCGGCAAACGTGCCGTGTCGGCACACGGCAATGAAGGTTCTGAGCTCGTTGATCATGGCCCGAGCATCTCAAGAATCGATGCCCGGTTCAACGACTCATCGCTCGGAGCCATGCATCGACCCGTTACCGCGCCTCGTACTCTTCCATCGGCTTGTCGGTCGGGTTCGCCCAAGCGGCCTTGGTCAGTGCGCTTGCCGGCAGGCCGACCTTCGAGTTGTGGGGCGGAATAGGCTGCACAAACCACTTGTCGTAGATGCGCGCGGCCTCTCCGCTCCTGGCGAGCGACACCACGCTCTGGTCGACGAGCTTCTTGAATGCCGCGTCGCCCTTCGGAAGCATGATTGCAATCGGCTCCACGCTGAGCACCTGGTCGAGCAGCCTGTACTGCGCCGGCTCCCTGCTCTTGGAGATCAGCGTGGCAAGAATCTGGCCATCGGCCGCAAAGCCGTCCACGCGGCCCGATTCGAGCAGCAGGAAGCCCTCGCTGTTGTCCTTGGCCAGCACCTCCGCAATTTCGCCCGCACCATCGCGCTTGAGCTTTCGCAGGATTTGCACAGACGTGGTGCCCGTTGTCGCGGCCACGGCCTTGCCGGCAAGCTGGGCCGGGGAAGCAATGCCGGAAGCTGCCTTGACGGCGATGCGAACTCCTTCGACGTAGAGCGTGGGCGCAAACGCCACGTCTTTCTGCCGCGCCGTGTTGTTGGTCGTGGTGCCGCACTCGATGTCGACCGTTCCGTTCTGCACCAGGGCAATGCGGTTCTGCGGCGTGACCAGCTGGTACTTCACATTGATCTTTTCGAGCTGCAGCGCCTTTCGGATGTCCGCGATGACACGCTCGCAGACTTCGACATGAAAGCCCGTGTAGCTGC
Source organism: Variovorax sp. S12S4 (assembly GCF_023195515.1). Lineage (NCBI taxonomy): Bacteria > Pseudomonadati > Pseudomonadota > Betaproteobacteria > Burkholderiales > Comamonadaceae > Variovorax > Variovorax sp. S12S4. The sequence continues at coordinate 1,414,908 of NZ_JALPKR020000002.1, read as the reverse complement.
CTGGCCCGAGCGTGAAGGACATGGCGCCCGAAGCGTCCCGCACGCCCATGGTGATGGCACCGGATTCCTTGATCTTCTTCAAGGTGTCGGTTTGCGCAGAAGCGTTCGCCGTCGAAAGCAGCAGAGCCGCAGCAGCGGCGCTCGCGATGAGCAAAGGAGTTTTCATGCGGCGCTTCTTTCTCAAACGGCGAACAGCGAATCCAGATTCGCGAACGACTTCATTTCGATGGCGTTGCCCGAGGGGTCGAGAAAGAACATCGTTGCCTGTTCGCCCGGCTCGCCCTTGAAGCGGATGTAGGGCTCGATCACGAACCTGGTTTGCCGCGCGACGAGCTTGTCGGCCATGGCCTGCCACCTGTCCATTGGAAGAATGGCGCCGAAATGGCGCACGGGCACGTCGTGCCCGTCCACCGCGCTGCTGGCCTTGTGGCCGCATTCGTCGGGGGCGAGGTGCGCCACGATCTGGTGGCCGTAGAAATCGAAGTCGACCCATTCGGGCGCACTGCGGCCCTCGGGGCATCCGAGCAGATTGCCATAGAACGCACGCGCTTCGGCAATGTCGCGGACCGGAAAAGCCAGGTGAAAAGGGATTCTTTCGTGGGGAGCGTTCATGGCGGACATCGCAGCTGGGAGTTGAAGGTGGGCAAACTTTAAGCAGCGAGCCTCATAACCGAAAACGATATATCTCGTTGCTGAGCATCGATTTCTTCAATGCTTTGCAGCCGCCTTGCACTTTGAAACCAGGCTTATCGGGAATTCCCGGATGACCTTGGCCCAACACCAATGGGATAGTTAGTTCGCCCTTCAAACTAACTAATTTCTTACACGGCGTTTTCGCCGGGCACCACCACAGGAGAGACATCGATGCAACTCAAGCACACCTTGGCCGCCATGGCCTTCGGCCTCACCGCAGTGAGCGCATTGGCCCAGACCGTGGTCGGCGTGAGCTGGTCCAACTTCCAGGAAGAGCGATGGAAGACGGACGAGGCTGCCATCAAGGCCCAGCTCGAGAAGCTCGGCGCCAAGTACATCAGCGCCGATGCGGGTGGTTCGCCTGAAAAGCAGCTGGGCGATATCGAGGGGCTGATGTCCAAGGGGGCCAAGGCGCTCATCGTGCTTGCGATGGACAAGGACGCGATCCTGCCCGCCATCACCAAGGCCACGCGCCAGAAGGTGCCCGTGGTGGCGTATGACCGGTTGATCGAAGCGCCCGGCGTCTTCTACATCACGTTCGACAACGTCGAGGTCGGCCGCATGGAGGCGCGCGAGGTGTTCAAGGTCAAGCCCAAGGGCAACTACGTGATCATCAAGGGCTCGCCGAGCGACCCGAACGCGGACTTTTTGCGTGCGGGCCAGCAGGAGGTGCTGGACGCCGCCGTGAAGAAGGGCGACATCAAGATCGTCGGCGACGAATACACCGAAGGCTGGAAGCCCGAGGTCGCGCAAAAGAACATGGAGCAGATCCTCACCAAGGTCGGCAACAAGGTCGACGCGGTGGTGGCAGCGAACGATGGCACCGCCGGCGGTGCGGTGGCCGCGCTCACGGCCAAGGGCCTGCGCGGCATTCCGGTGTCGGGCCAGGACGCCGACTTTGCGGCGCTCAACCGCATTGCACTGGGCACGCAGACCGCCACCATCTTCAAGGACTCGCGCGAGCTCGGACGCGAGGCCGCCAGCGCTGCCATCGCACTGTCGCAAGGCAAGCCGGTCGAAAAGGCCGCGCCCTGGAATTCCGGGCCGAAGAAGATCTCGCTCTCGTCGCGCCTGCTCACGCCGGTGCCAGTCACGCGCGACAACCTCGACGTGGTCGTGAAGGCCGGCTGGATCAAGAAGGACGAGCTCTGCAAGGGCGTTCCGGCGGCCAGCGCGCCCGCGGCCTGCAAGTAGTGACAACAGCAGCAACAACGACGGCTGCGAGCACAACCGCTCGCTGTTGATCGGCGCAGCACTGCGCCGGCCGGCCCGCGGGCCCGGCCGGAGAGCTGCCGCACACCTGTACCTTCGAGAGGGCACAAAAAAAATGAGCAACCAAACACCAGGCTGGTGGCGGCGCACCGGCGTCGACCTGCGGCTGCTGTTGATGAGCGTGCTGCTGATCGCGATGGGCGTGGTCTTCAACGTGATGTCCGGCGGCGTGTTTCTTTCGCCCGAGAACCTCTACAACGTGGCGCAGCAGACGGCCGTGGTGGGCATCGTGTCGACGGTGATGGTGCTGGTCATCGTCGCGCGCCACATCGACCTCTCGGTGGGCTCCGTCATGGGCTTCGTCGGCGTGCTGATCGCCTACCTGCAATACACCTCGGGCTGGTCGTGGCCCACGGCCTGCCTGGCGGGCCTTGCGGTGGCGCTGCTGGTGTCCATCTACCAGGGCTGGCTCACCGCCATGCTGGGCGTACCGTCGTTCGTGGTCACGCTGGGCGGCCTGATGTCGTTTCGCGGCGCAGCCTTCCTGGTGGCCGACGGCAAGACACAGCCGGTGAACGACGAGTTCTTTCAGAGGCTCGGCGGAGGCTACGACGGCGGCATTGGCACCACGGCAACCTGGGCTATCGCTGCTTTCGTGGCACTGGTGCTGTTCGCCCGCATGCTGCAGAAGCGCCGCGCCCGCGCCCATCATGAAATGCCCAACGAGCCGCTGTGGATGGAGGTGCTGCTGACGGCGGTGCCCGCAGCCGTGGTGTTCGTCTTCGCGGCGGTCATGAACAACTACCAGATTGCCTCTAAGGACGCGCCGCAGGGCCTGCCGATTCCGGTGCTGATCTGGGCCGTGGTGGCTATCGTGCTCTCGTTCATCGTTCACCGCACGCGCTTCGGTCGCTACGTTTTCGCGATGGGCGGCAACCCCGATGCGGCGGCGCTGGTGGGCATTCCGGTGAAGCGCGTCACGCTGATGCTGTTCGCGTTGCTCGCGGTGCTGGTCACGGTGGCGGCCATCGTGTCGATTGCACGCCTCAATGCCGGCACCAACTCGCTGGGCACCGGCATGGAGCTGTACGTGATCGCGGCGGCCGTCATCGGCGGCACCGCACTCGCGGGCGGTACCGGCTCGATCTTCGGCTCGGTGCTGGGCGCGCTCATCATGCAGTCGCTCGACAGCGGCATGCTGCTGCTCGACGTCCCCATCGGCAAGCGCATGGTGATCATCGGGCAGGTGCTGATCGTGGCTGTTGTGTTCGACGTGCTGTATCGGCGCAAGTTTGGGGAGAACTAGATGAACTTGCGTCGTTCACGGTCTGGTTCGGGGCGCGCACCCGCCGACGGGGTACCTTTCTCCGCGAATGTCCCCCGGCCTGCGGCCTCCTCCTTTATTTCGCTGCGCAAGGCACCCCGCCAGCGGGAGCGTTGCAAAGAGCGGTCGTTGATCAGCGGTACACCAAGAGCGTGTCCCAGTGCACAGGGCATCGGGTGCTCCACGCAGCGAAATAAAGGAGGAGGCCGCAGGCCGGGGGACATTCGCGGAGGGGGAGTACCCGGTGGCCTTTGCACACGCCCTGAACAACAACGTGCCCACAGCAACGGAAGCCAGATGACCACGCCAGACACCGCAAAACCTTTGGTCGAACTGCGCGAAATCCGCAAAGCCTTCGGCGGCGTAAAAGCCGTGGACGGTGTGAGCATCAACCTCCACCCCGGTGAAGTGGTCGCAGTGCTGGGCCACAACGGCGCAGGCAAGTCCACGCTCATGAAGATGCTCGCCGGCGCCTACCCGATCGATTCGGGCGACACGCTGATCGCGGGCGAGAAGGTCCACATCCGCACCCCCGCCGAGGCGCAGGCGCTGGGCATCGAGACCATCTACCAGACGCTCGCGCTGGCCGACAACCTCGACTCCGTGTCCAACCTCTTTCTCGGCCGCGAGAAGATGACGCGCTGGAACACGCTCGACGATCATTTCATGGAAGTGCAGGCGCGCAAGGTGTTCCAGCGCCTGAACAAGAACTTCACCAACATCCGCATTCCGGTGCGCAGGCTCTCGGGTGGACAGCGGCAGGTGGTGGCGATCTCGCGCGCGCTGTATTTCAACGCGCGCATTCTCATCATGGACGAGCCCTGTGCCGCCCTCGGGCCCGAAGAAACCGCCATGGTCGGCGGGCTCGTGAAGCAGCTCAAGGCCGACGGTGTCGGCATCTTCCTGATCACGCACGACATGCCCGATGTGTTCTCCCTCAGCGACCGCGTCGCCGTCATGAAGAACGGCAAGCTCGTGGGCACCTACCGCACCGCCGACGTTACCGAAGACGAAGTGCTCGGCATGATCATCGCCGGCAAGCGCCCCGAAGGAAAAGAGCAGGCGCACAGGTGAACGCGGTCGTGGTTCGTGCGCTGGGGGCTGGTTCATGACCATCGGCGACCAGCAACTCCTCAAGCGAATGAACCGCAGCGCACTGCTGCGCCTGCTGCGCGCGCGGCCCGGCCTGTCGCGTGCGCGGCTGGCCGCGGAAAGCGGGCTCACCAAATCGACCGTGAGCCTGCTGGTGCGCGAACTGCTTGACGAGGGCTGGCTCAGCGAAGCGGGTGCCACTGTTGCCGATGGCTTGGGGCGCCCCTCCACGCCGCTGCAGATCAACGTCGGCGTGCGCGCGTTGATGGGCGTCGAGATCGCGGTCGAAACGGTGCGTCTCGTGTGCGTCTCGCTGCAGGGCGAAGTGCTTCATGCCGACACGCAAGCGCTGGCCGACGGCACGCCCGCGGGCGTATGCGCGCAGGTCGCGCGCATGGCCGCGGCGGCGCACGCGCGGCTGAAAAGCCTCGGGCTGCGCCTGTCGAGCATCGGTGTCGGCGTGCCGGGCGCGGTGGACGATTGCACCGGCGTGGTCCGCTTCGCGCCCAATCTCGGCTGGCGCAATGTGAGCCTGCTGCCTGCGCTAGAGAAAGCCTTTGCCGCTGCGGGGCTTCCGGGCGTGACCGTGCAGCTGCAGAACGATGCCGATGCCGGCGCACTCGGCGAGTATGAATTTTTCGGCAGCGAAGGCGGAGACCCGCTGATCTTCGTCAGCTGCGACGTGGGCGTGGGCGCCGGCGTGGTGCTGAACGACCGCCTCTTCACCGGCGCGCAGGGCATGGCCGGTGAGATCGGCCACACCATCCTGCAGATCGACGGGCCGCTGTGCTCGTGCGGCCGCCGGGGCTGCGCCGAAGCCTTCTTCGGCTCGCGCGCGCTCGAGCGCGAAGCGCCCGGCATGGCGCATGCGGCCGCCGTCCTCGGTGTGCTGCTGCAGAACCTGTGGGTCACCTTCGATCCACGCGCCATCGTGCTCGGCGGCAAGTCGTGCACCAACCATCCCGGCCTGTTGCAAGCGGCCTTCAAAGTGGTCGAGCGCCAGGCCGAAGCGGCCGGCATGCCCGCGCCCGACCTGCGCCTGGCGCGCTACGGCGAACTTGCAGCCGCTGTCGGCGCTGCGGCACTGGCGCTGCATGAATACCTGCGGCCGCTGCAGCCCGATGCGCGCACGCGCCGTGCCCGCGCCGCGCGCGAAGACCGAGTACCTTCGAACTAAAAGACTCTCTTCAAAGCGGCATCGCCACCGGCATTGCACGGCCACATGCGCAAACCGCCTACGCGCGTCGCCGTGGCCTTGGCCTAGGTTCTTGACTTCGCAGTCTCCAAGAACCCGGGAACAACAAGGAGCTTCATGCCATGCCCGACGCCGCCGCGCGCCTACGTGCGCCTTCTTCCACGCTGCTGACTGTCACCGCGGTGGTCATCGGCCTTGCGGGCCTGGCGCTGGGTGCGGCGGGCGCGTGGCTCGTCGTGCTCGGCGGCTCCTGGTACTACGTGGCTGCGGGGCTCGGACTCATCCTTGCCGCGGTGCTGCTGCCGCGCGGAGGCGGCGCGGGCGTGTGGGTCTATGCGCTCGTGGTGGCATTCACGTTGGCATGGGCCTTGTGGGAGGTGGGCTTCGACTGGTGGCCGCTGGCGGCGCGCGGCGATGTGTTCTTCGTGATCGGCGTGTTCCTGCTCACCCCGTGGGTGGCGGCGCGCGCTTGTGCGCCGCAACGCCGTTGGCGTGGCGCCCGCGCGCGGTTTTCTTGGCGTGGTGCTGTTGGCCTTTCTGCTGGCCGCGCTGGTTTCGTGGACGCGAGACCCCGCCACGCGTGTGGAAGGCACCATGCCCGCACCCACGGCACCTGTGGCCGCCGCCGCTACACCCGCCAGCCCGCCGCCCCCCAGGCAGGATTGGACTGCCTATGGCGGCAACGGCATGGGCCAGCGCTATTCGGCGCTCGACCAGATCACGCCGGCCAACGTCGGCCAGCTTCAGGAAGCGTGGCACTTTCGCACCGGCGACGTGCGCGGCCAGAGCGGCGACCCCGAGGAGACGACCTTCGAGGTCACGCCGCTGAAAATCGGCGAGCGGCTTTTTCTTTGCACGCCGCACCAGTCGGTGGTGGCGCTGAACGCGACCACGGGTGAGCAGCTGTGGCGCTACACGCCCGAGATTCGCCGCCCCCTCGCATTGCAGCACCTGACTTGCCGCGGCCTTTCGTATGACCCCGGCAGTGCCGTGCGGCCCGCGGCCGCTTCCACTGCTACGCCGGCACCCGCTGCGCAAGCACCCGCACCCGCACCCGCCGGTGGCGATTGCGACGCCAAGCTCTTCATGCCCACCGCGGATGGCCGCATCCTCGCGCTCAACCCCGAGAGCGGCAAACCCTGCATGCGCTTCGGCGGCGGCACCGGCCAGATCGACCTCTGGAAGAACATGCCCAACGTGAAGCCCGGCTCCTACTACTCGACCTCGCCCGTGGTCGTGACGCGCTCGCTCATCATCGTCGGCGGTACCGTGCTCGACAACGTCTCGACCCAGGAGACCTCGGGCGTGATCCGCGCCTTCGACATCGACACCGGCGCGCTGGTGTGGAACTGGGACTCGGGCAACCCGGATGAAACCGCGCCCATTGCGGCCGACCGCACGTACACCGCCAATTCGCCGAACAGCTGGTCGATCTCCAGCGTCGACGAGGCGCTGGGCATGGTCTACGTGCCCACCGGCAACCAGCCGCCCGACCAGTGGGGCGGCAAGCGCACCGAAGGGGCGGAGCGCTACTCGTCGTCGGTGGTGGCGCTCGACCTGGCCACCGGCCGTGTGCGCTGGAGCTTCCAGACCGTGCACCACGACTTGTGGGACTACGACGTTCCCTCGCAGCCCAGCCTCATCGACTTGCGCGTAGGCAACGAGACAGTGCCCGCGCTGGTGCAGCCCACCAAGCAGGGCGAGCTGTTCGTGCTCGACCGCCGCGACGGCAAACCCGTGGTGAACGTGCATGAGCGGCCCGCGCCGCAAGGCCCGGCGGAAGGCGACCACACTTCGCTCACGCAACCCGTGTCGGACCTGTCTTTCGATCCGCCCGCGCTCACGCCGGCCGACATGTGGGGCGGCACCGTGTTCGACCAGCTCGCGTGCCGCATCGCATTTCATCGCCTGCGCTACGAGGGCCGCTACACACCGCCTTCGACCGAGGGCTCGCTGATCTACCCGGGCAACTTCGGCGTCTTCAACTGGGGCAGCGTCGCCGTCGATCCGCAGCGGCAGATGGCGTTCACCACGCCCGCCTCGCTGGCCTTCGTGTCCAAGCTCATTCCGCGCAAGGACGACACCTCGCTCTACGTGCAGGGCAAGGACCGGCCCAACGACAGCCTGCCCGCGCTCAACGAGAACTTCGGTGCGCCCTTCGCGGTGCAGCTCAGCGCCTTCACCTCGGTGCTGGGCCTGCCGTGCCAGGCACCGCCCTGGGGCCACGTGGCGGGGGCCGACCTGCGCACCGGCAGGGTGGTGTGGAAGCACAAGAACGGCACCGTGCGCGACAGCTCGCCGTTGCCGCTGCCCTTTGCGATGGGCGTGCCCAGCCTCGGCGGACCGATCATGACGGCCGGTGGCGTGGCCTTCTTGTCGGGCACGCTCGACTACTACCTGCGCGCCTATGACGTCGCCAACGGCAAGGAGCTGTGGCGCAGCCGCCTGCCGGCCGGCGGACAGGCCACGCCCATGACCTACGCTGGCAGCGACGGACGCCAATACGTGGTGGTGGCCGCGGGCGGCCATGGTTCCCTCGGCACGAGCACGGGCGACCATGTGATCGCCTACGCATTGCCCAAGCGCTGAGGGCTCAGCCCGCTGCGAGCGGCGCGCCCTGGCCGTCCTCTTCGCGCCAGCCGCGCAAGCGGCGGTACAGCGTGCCGCGCGACACGCCCAGCTGGCGCGCCGCCTGCGACACGTTGCCGCCTTGCGCCGCCAGGGCTTCCTCGATCAGCTTGCGGCTGTGCTCGCGCAGGGTTTCGCCATGCGACGCTTCCGCTTGCATGGGGTTCGGCATGGCCGGGTCCGCGCAACCTTCTGCCACAGGCGCCTTCATCGCGGCTGCAGGTTCGACCGGCAACACCGGCGCGGCCTCGCCGGGCATGGCCACCGCGTTCCTGAAGTCGGCGCCGTCCGCAGCCTTCAGCCGCGCCTGCACCCAAACGCCGAGGCCACTCGCCAAGCGCATCGGCTGCGCGGCCTCGCGACGGCCCAGCCGCAGCAGGCTCGCCAGATCGTGGCCCAGCATCGACTCCACAGCGCGCTCGCAAGTGTCTTCAGGCAGGCGGCCGATCAGCCGCGCGCCGGCGCCGTTGAGCCAGGCAATGGTGCCGTCGGGCGCCACGCCGGCCAGCGCTTCCATCGGCGTGCCGAGCAGGTTGGGGCTGGCCTGAAAGCGCAGGATCAGGTGATCGCACGACTGTGCCTGCAGCAGTCGGTTCTCGATGATCGTCGCGTACAGCGCCACCATCGACGCCGCGTCGAAACCGAAGCGCCGCGCTTCCATCGTGATGTCGAGCACGCCGGCCAGCTGGCCTGTCACGCCGCGAATGGGCGCTGCGGCGCATTGCATCTGCGACAGCACGTCGAAGTAGTGCTCCGCCCCGTCGACGGTGCAGGCCTGCCCGGTGGTCGCCACGATACCCGGCGCGGTGGTGCCGACGATGCGTTCGGAAATGTTCACGCCCACGCGCGCCGTCTTGCGCAGCACCGGCTGGTATGCGGCGGCCGGCTGTTGCGTGACATGCACCACCACGCCTTCGCCGTCGGTCAGGATCACGCGGCAATCGGTGCCCGCGAGCGCACTTTCCATGCTCGCGAGTTCCTGCCGCGCCACTTCGAGCAGCTCGCGGTTGCGCGCCAGCGTGGCGTGCAGCCGGCTGGGCGTGACCGCGTCGAAGGGAACGATGCGCTGCCTGTCGCTGTGCGTGCGGGTGCAGCGCAGCCACGACTGGATCACTGCTTCGCCGACCAGCCCCGAGGGCCGCACGCCTTCCTCGAAGAACTGCTGCCGCGCGAGCGCCACGCGCTGCGCCGGCGTCGTTGAAAAGAGTTGGCGCGGCGCATTGGCCTTGCCCAGCCTTTCGAAAGCCATGCTGTTCGCTGCTCCTCGAAACGGGGAAATCGGAGGGGACGAAGGGGAGTTGCTGACCCCTGCGAATGTGTTCCGCAATGGAACAGCGCCGGACTGGGGAAATCCCGAGGGTGAAGGCGAGTGCGGCAAAAACGATCCTTGCGGCACAAAGGAGACTCACGATGAAAAAGATCCACTCCGGCCTGCTTGTGCTTGCCGGTGCATTGCTGAGCCTGTGCGCGCCGGTGGCCACCGCGCAGGGTTCCGCCAGCGCACAAGACCGCGCGGGCGCTGCCGTCAAGAAGGTCAACGGCGACTTCATTCGCGCCAACGCGGCCCAGAAGAAGACACCCGACTGGCCAAGCTACGGCCTCGACTACGCCGAGACCCGTTTCAGCAAGCTCGACCAGGTGAACGCCGGCAACGTGAAGCAGCTCGGCCTGGTGTGGTCGTACAACCTGGAGTCCACGCGCGGCGTGGAGGCCACGCCGCTGGTGGTGGACGGCATCATGTACGTCACGGCCTCGTGGAGCGTGGTGCACGCCGTCGACACGCGTACCGGGCAGAGGCTCTGGACCTTCGATCCGCAGGTCGACAAGTCCAAGGGCTTCAGGGGCTGCTGCGACGTGGTGAACCGCGGCGTGGCGCTGTACGAGGGCAAGGTCTACGTGGGCGCTTACGACGGGCGCCTGATCGCACTCGATGCGGCCACGGGCCAGAAGGTCTGGGAGAAGAACACCATCGAGGGGCAGAAGGGCTCCTACACCATCACCGGCGCGCCGCGCGTCTTCAAGGGCAAGGTCATCATCGGCAACGGCGGCGCCGAGTACGGTGTGCGCGGCTACGTCACGGCCTACGACGCCGCCACGGGCGAGCAGAAGTGGCGCTGGTTCACCGTGCCGGGCGATCCGTCCAAGCCCTTCGAGGACGAGTCGATGGCGCGCGCGGCCAAGACCTGGGACCCCAGCGGCAAATATTGGGAAGCCGGCGGCGGCGGCACCGCGTGGGACACCTTCGCCTTCGATCCCGAGCTCAACCTGATGTACGTGGGCACCGGCAACGGCTCGCCGTGGGCGCGCAGCAAGCGCAGCCCCGGCGGCGGAGACAACCTCTACCTCGGCTCGGTGGTGGCCCTCAACCCCGACACCGGAAAGTACGTGTGGCACTACCAGGAAACCCCGGGCGACAACTGGGACTACACGTCGACCCAGCCCATGATCCTGGCCAACATCCAGATCGGCGGCAAGCCGCGCAAGGTGATCCTGCATGCGCCGAAGAACGGCTTCTTCTTTGTCATCGACCGCACCAACGGCAAGTTCATCTCGGCCAGGAATTTTGTCGAGGTGAACTGGGCCACCGGCTACGACACCAACGGCCGCCCGATCGAGATTGCCGCCGCGCGCCAGAACGAAAAGCCCGGCGACAGCATTCCGGGGCCCTTCGGCGCGCACAACTGGCACCCGATGTCGTTCAACCCGCAGACCGGCCTGGCCTATGTGCCCGCGCAGCATGTGCCGCTCAACCTGATGGACGACAAGGACTGGAAGTTCGACCAGAACGTGCCCGGCCGCCCGCATGGCGCCATGGGCTGGAACACCGCCATGTTCGCCAATGCCGAGCCGCCCAAGAGCAAGCCCTTCGGCCGGCTGGTGGCATGGGACCCGGTGGCCCAGAAGGAAGCATGGGGCGTCGACTACGCCTCGCCGTGGAATGGCGGCACGCTCACCACCGCGGGCAACCTGGTGTTTCAGGGCACCGCCGACGGGCGCCTCCTGGCCTACAACGCCAAGACCGGCGAGAAGCTGTGGGAAACCCCCACCGGCACCGGCGTGGTCGCGGCACCCTCGACCTACATGGTCGACGGCAAGCAGTACGTGTCGGTTGCGGTGGGCTGGGGCGGCGTCTACGGGCTGGCGCAGCGCGCCACCGAAAGGCAGGGCCCGGGCACCGTGTACACCTTTGCCGTCGGCGGCACCGCCAAGATGCCGGACTTCGTGCAGTACCGCATGAGCAAGCTGGTCGAAGGCGTGAAGTACGACCCCGCCAAGGTGCAGGCCGGCACCATGCTCTACGTGAGCAACTGCGTGTTCTGCCACGGCGTGCCGGGCGTGGACCGCGGCGGCAACATCCCCAACCTGGGCTACATGGACGCGGCGTACATCGAGAACCTGGACAAGTTCGTGCTCAAGGGCCCGGCCATGGCGCGCGGCATGCCCGACTTCACGGGCAAGCTCTCGGGTGACGACATCGAGAGCATCAAGGCCTTCATCCAGGGCACGGCGGACGCGATACGGCCCAAGTAAAGCAACCAGCCGCAGCATTAAAAAGCCGCCGGACCTGAGGTCCGGCGGCTTTTTACTTGTCCGAAGATTCGAAAACGATCAGTCGGCGTACACGCCTGCGGCCTTGATGATCGGGCCCCACTTGGCGATTTCAGCCGAGACGAACTTCTTGTGCTCGGCCGGCTCCACGCGCTTGTCGGTGGTGATCACCGCGCCAAGGCCTTCCTGGCGCTTGATGAAGCCCGGGTCCTTCATGGCGGCCTTGATGGCTTCGTTGAGCTTCTTCAGCACCGGTGCCGGCGTGCCCTTGGGCGCGTACACGCCGTGCCAGATGGTCACTTCGAAGTCCTTCAGGCCCGATTCGGAGAGCGTGGGCAGGTCTTTCAGCACCGCCGGCGTGGTCAGGCGCTTGGACGTGGTCACGGCGTAGGCCTTGACCTTCTTGGCTTCGATCTGCGACGTGGTGTTGGTGGTCTGGTCGCACAACAGGTCGATCTGGCCGCCCAGCAGGTCGGCAATGGCCGGTGCCGTGCCCTTGTAGGGAACCGGCGTCATCTCGGTCTTGAGGGCGCTCTGGAACAGCAGGCCGCACAGGTGCGAGGCTGCGCCCAGGCCGGCGTTGCCGAGGTTGATCTTGCCCTTGTTGGCCTCGATCCAGCCCGTCAGTTCCTTGTAGTTGTTGGCCGGCAGGCCGGGCTTGCCGATGAGCGTCATCGGCACTTCATTGACCATGCCGAGGTATTCGAAGTCGTTCTCGACGTTGAACGGCAGCTTGCGGTACAGCGCCGGCATGGTCGACATGGCGATGTGGTTCAACAGCAGCGTGTGGCCGTCCGGTGCGGCGCGGGCCACCTTGGCGGTGCCTATGGAGCTGCCGGCGCCGGCGGTGTTGTCCACCACGATGGTCGCGCCGAGGGTCTTCTGCAGCGATTCAGCCAGGTCGCGGGCCACCCGGTCGGTTGGGCCGCCGGCCGTGAACGGCACCACGATGGTGACGGTCTTGCCTGCGGGGAAATCCTGGGCATGGACGCCGACGGCGGCAGCGGCAAGCGCCGTGAGTGCAAGCAGTTTCTTCATGGTGTCTCCGGAGACGGTGAAATTGAAAATGGCCGCGATCATAAGGGCTGACCGTGACCTGACCTCTAGCGAATAGCCCTTAGGACGGGCCCGAAATATGCCCTTTCCTGGGGCATGATGCGCGCTCGCAACTCGCGCCTGAGGGGGCGCGAAAAAATAACCACAACACTGCTGGCCCCAAGGCCGCATCGAGGAGGAATTTCAATGGATCCCTGGGTTTATCCGCGCGAGCGCTGGCTCGGCAACATCACGCTCGGGCTCGGCCTGCTGGTCTGGGCGGCGCTGGTGCTCGGCACTTTCGGCATTGCACTTATTTATGTGCTGCTTGGTTTCATCGGCTACGTATTCGCACAATCGGCCGTCATTGCCTGGATCAAGGGCACGGCCGTCAAGCTCTCGCCCACGCAGCTGCCTGAGCTGCATGCACGCTTCCAGGCGTGCTGCGGCTATCTCGGCATCGAGGAGCCGCCCGAGGCCTACCTGCTGCACGGCGACGGCATCTTCAATGCCTTTGCCACGCGCTTTTTCGGCCGCAACTTCGTCGTGCTGCTGTCCGACGTGGTCGACGCCATGGAAGCGCAGCCCGACGGCATCAACTTCTACATCGGCCACGAACTCGGCCACATCCGCCGCGGCCACCTCACGGGCCACATCTGGCGCGCACCGGTGCTTTGGATTCCGCTGCTCGGCGCCGCCTATTCGCGCGCGCAGGAATACACCTGCGACCTGCACGGCGCCGCCTGCTGCGAGCAGGCCGACTCCCCACCCCGCGCACTCGTGGCACTGGCGGCCGGCGCGCAGCAATGGCGCAATGTCGACCTGCAGCGCTATGCCAACCAATCGGCCGGCAACAGCGGTTTCTGGGCCTCGTTCCATGAATTGATCGCCGGCTATCCGTGGCTCACCAAGCGCGTGGCGCGCACCATCGATCCGGCCGCCAAGTTGCCGAGCCGCAATCCGCTGGCCTATGTGCTCGCGATCTTCGTGCCCTACACCGGTCGCGCCGGCGGCGGCGCGCTTGGCCTGCTGGTGGTGGTGGCCATCATCGGCGTGCTGGCTGCCGTGGCCCTGCCGGCCTACAAGGACTACGAGTCGCGCGCCGCGGTTTAGCAGGCTTGGACGGAAGCCGCGCCGGTGCGCGAAGCACTTGGCAACTACTACAAGGAGAAGCAGGAGATTCCCGAATCCCTTGCAACCGCCGGCGCGCCCGAGGCCTTGCCCGGCGGTTCTGTGCTGACGCTCGATACCGACACCATGGTGGTCGACGTGGAGCTCCCCAAGGCAAAGGGCACGCTGCGCATGGAACCCTCGGCTACCGAGGAAGGCATTGCCTGGAACTGCGTGGCCGGCGACGACCTGTCGCAAAAAGCCTTGCCGGTTTCCTGCCGCAAGTGACGGCCGGGTCATGGCCAGGTGACGGCCAGGTGATGGCCATCAAAGCGTAAGAGAAGTTTTCCGCCTGTCGAACTGTCCGACAGGCGGACCCGGCCGGTGCCGATGCACGCCGTGGGGGTGGGCTTTAGGGTGAACTCTTGTCCAAGGAGTCTTCACCCATGTCCGTAATTTCTTCTTCACTCGACGGAATGAAGGTTGCCATCCTCGTGTCCGACGGCTTCGAGCAAGCCGAGATGACCGAGCCGCGCAAGGCGCTCGAAGGCGCCGGCGCGCAGACGCAGATCGTTTCGCCGCTCGACGGCAGCGTGCGCGCCTGGAGACACCTCGACCCGGCCGACACCTTCGAAGTCGACGTGCCGCTCAAGAACGCCAATGCCGATGATTTCGATGCACTGCTTTTGCCCGGCGGTGTCGTCAACCCCGATGCGCTGCGCATCGACCAGAAGGCCGTGGCCTTCGTGCGCGCGTTCGTCGAAGCGGGCAAACCCATTGCCGCAATCTGCCATGGCCCATGGACGCTCATCGACGCGGGCGGCGCCAAGGGCCGCAAGATGACCTCGTGGCCGTCGCTGCGCGCAGACCTGCAGAACGCCGGCGCGAAGTGGTTCGACAAGGAAGTGGTGGTCGACCAGAACCTGGTGACGAGCCGCAAACCCGATGACCTGCCCGCGTTCAACCGCGAGATGACGAAGGTGTTCGAACTCTCTTACGAAGACGCCATTCATTGATGCGGGCTGGAACGGGGCCGGTATTCAGGGTGTGAAGTCCGGCCCCGTGTAGCGCGCACGCGGCCTTATCAGTTGCCCTGTGGCCTGCTGCTCGAGCACGTGGGCCGTCCAGCCCACCGTGCGCGCGAGCGCAAAAAGCATGAACGGTGCATCGGCCGGCAGCTTGTGCACGGCCGCCATGGCCACCAGCGCAAAGTCGATGTTCACCGCTTCGCCCAGCAGCCTTTCGCCCGCGGCACGCAGCTCCGCGAACACGGGCGGAAGCTCGATGCCCGCGAGCAGCGCCGCGCAGCGCGCGTCGCCTTGCGGATACAGCGGGTGGCCGAAAGCCGCGAGCGGCCGGTCGTGCGCGAGCCACTCGCGCACCGCGGCCTCGCTGCCCGACGCGGCGGCGTCGCGCACGAGCGCCTGGACCGCCGCCGCCGCGCCGCCATGCAACGGACCTGTGAGCGTCGAAAGGCCGGTGAGCAGGCACGCCGCCATCGAAGCACCGGTCGATGCAGTCACGCGCGCCGCGAAGGTCGATGCGTTGAGTTCATGGTCGGCCATCAGCACCAGCGCGCGGCGCAATGCATCGGCCGCTTTGGGGCGGCGCCAGGCCGCGGCAAGCCGCGCATGCAAGGGCAAGGCGGCCGAAGAGGCCGGCCCCAGCAGTGCATTGGCCAGCGTGCCGATCGCTTCCGCTGCCTCGGCCTGCAGCACCGCGCGTGAGCGGCCGCGCGAGGGCAGATCGACCGCGGCTCGCGCCGCGAGTGCGAGCAGGCCCGCCTGCAAGGACGTCGCTTGCTTGGTGTTGCTCACCGGTAGGGAGGCAGTGCATGCGAAGCGCTGCGGTGCGCTCTCCCACAGCAGCCCCGCCACGTCTTCCAGCGTTGCATGCTCCGCCAGCAGACAGGCGTCCTGCCCGCGGTACCAGAGCCGCCCCTCGGCCACCGTGGACACGCCGGAGGACAGCACCGGCTCGCCCCATTGAATGGCTTCGCTTGCCACCGCCTCGCTGCTGCGCCGCCCGCGCGTGCGCGCAGCAATGCGCTGCACGTCGTCGCGGTTGTAGAGGCTGCGGCGCGGGTCCGCCGCGTCGGGCTTGGCGCGAATGCGGCCACGGCTCACGCTGGCGTAGAGGGTTTGCGGCCGCACCTGCATCAGTTCGAGCGCCTCTGCGGCGGGCAGCCAGAGCGGTGGTTTGGTCATGTTGATGGATTAAATCAAGATTGACGTCAATGTTAGCGCCGACAGAATGAACGCCATCTCATCAAGGAGTGCAAGAAATGAACGACGAAGATGGCGGCGGCCTCGAAGGCGTGGTGGCCGCGCACACGGTGTTGTCCGAAGTGGATGGCGCCGCCGGCCGGCTGGTGATTCGCGGCCATGAGCTCGATGAAATCGCGCAGCACTGGCGCTACGAAGAAGCGGTGGCGCTGCTGTTCCAGGGCTTCTTCGACAAACTGCCCGACGCAGCCGGCCTGCGCGCAGGGCTGGGCCGCGCACGGCGCGAGGCCTTCGAGCGGCTGCAACCCAATGACGATGCCATGCTGCGCAAGCTGCCGCCCATCGAAGCGGTCCGTGCCCTGCTGGCGCGCCTGCCCGACGGCGACGACCTGCCCACCGCGCTGCGGCTGGTGGCGGCGCCTGCGGTCTACACCGCAGCGGTGACGCGCTGGCGGCTGGGCGTGCAGGCGCTCGCACCCGACGAAGCGCTGCCGCAGGCTGCCGACATGCTTCGCATGCTGCACGGCCGCACCCCCACCGAGGCGCGGGTTGCCGCGCTCGACACCTACCTGGTCACCGTCTGCGATCACGGCCTGAATGCGTCGACCTTTGCCGCGCGGGTGGTGGCCTCGACCGGCGCGGGGCTTGCGTCGGCGGTGCTCGCCGGCATCAGCGCACTCAAGGGCCCCTTGCATGGCGGTGCGCCGGGCCCGGTGCTCGACGCGCTCGATGCCATCGGCACCGCGGCCAATGCCCGGGCCTGGCTCGAAGCGGCCGTGGCCGACGGCCAGCGGCTGATGGGCTTCGGCCATCGCATCTACCGCGTGCGCGATCCGCGCGCCGATGCGCTCAAGGGGCGCTGCGCCGGCTGGGCGCCGAGGGCAGCGTCAATGCGGCGCGCTTCGAACTGGCCGAGGCTGCCGAGAAAGCCGCGCTCGCCATCCTGCGCGAGAAGAAGCCCGGCCGCGCGCTCGAAACCAATGTGGAGTTCTACACCGCGCTGCTGCTCGAAGCGCTGGGCTTCGGCCGCGAGAGCTTCACCTGCGTGTTCGCCGCCGGACGCGTGAGCGGATGGATCGCGCATGCGCGCGAGCAGGTGAAGAAGGGGCGGTTGATAAGGCCGCAATCGGTGTACGTGGGGCCCGCGCCTGAAGAGGCCGAGGCCGCGCTCGCGCACTGAGCTCAAGCAGGCCGCATCGCGTGGTCTCCGGATTGCCGCCGCGTTCCGGTACGCTCGCCGTTTTCGAATCGCCCGGCCCACGCACGCCGGGCGACGGATTCATCAAGGCGAAAGTATTCCCATCGTATGGCGGCATCCCCATCTTCCTTCGAGCGCGCGCAGCGCCTGCCCATGGACTTCGCATGGATCGTGGTGGCGATCGATGCGGCCCTCTTCATCGTGAACATGACGGTGCAGCTGCTGCCTTCGTCGCCGCACAGCGAGCAGATGCGCAGCGTGTACGCGCAGCCGGGCGTGTGGGTTCCGCTGCTGTCTCGCGTTGCCACGGTGTGGCTGCTGGCCGCTACGCTGGCGTGGTGCCATGCGCGCAAGGCGCTCGACGAGCGCGGCGCCGCCCGTGTTGCGCAGCTTCGCAGTCCAACGAGCCGTTTTGCCGCCGTGTTCCTGCCGGCGATGGTCATCAATGCGCTTGCATTGACGCCGCTGTTCTACCAGGCACAGGTGCTCTTCATGCCGGGCGGCTCGCTGCACGAGACGGTCGACATGTACGGCCTTCGCTCGATCATGGCCATGTCGATGCTGGTGCAGTCGGTCATCCAGATGATTGTTCTGGTTGCGAGCGTGTGGCTTGCCGCCCGTTTCGCACTGCGCGAGCGCGGCATGGCCATCGAGGATGACGCGCCCGCTGCCGCAACATCGACCCGCCGCGCGGTGGCGCTCGTGATCGCCGCGATGTTCGTCTCGCTGCAGATGTGGGTCGGCAACGTCGCAAGCGGCTGGGTCGACACGTCGAGGGACTCCGACCTGCTGCCGCTTCTTCTCGGCTGGTTCGCGGTGCCGCTGCTGGTCTATGGCCTGGCGTTCTGGGGCGCATGGCTCGGCGCCGCGCCGGCGCCCGTGCAAACGCGTCCTTTCAGGGCCGTGGCGGCGGCGGTTACGGCTTTTGCCATGCTGCAGGCGGTCTGCATTGCCCTCGCCGTCGGCGGGCTGGTGTGGGTTGCCAGCGTGAGCTTTTCGGGTCGCAGCAGCGACGGCAATCTCTTGATGCTCGCCATCGCAATGGCGGCGGTCTACCTGGTGCTGCTGGTGGTGCTGGTGCGCGCCATCACGCGCCGCCTCTACCGCCGCTACTTGTAGCTGCGCGCGTCCTCGATCACCTTGCCGTCGTTTGGGAGCGTGCCCGGCGCCACCAGCTCGATGGTGCCGCGCAGCTTGGTCACTTCGCGCACCGCATCGGCAATGCGCGCATCGAGCCCGGCCGGCGCGCCGGCGCACTCGAGCCTGAAGGTCATCTGGTCGTCGCCCATTTCGCCTGACACCACGAGGCGCGCGCGCACGATCTCCGGAAAACGTCGCGCGATCTCGGCCACCTGCGAAGGATGCACAAACATGCCGCGCACCTTGGTGGTCTGGTCGGCGCGGCCGAGCCAGCCCTTGATGCGCTTGTTGGTGCGGCCGGTAGGGCAGGTGCCCGCGAGCACCGCGGAGAGGTCTCCGGTGCCAAAGCGCACCAGCGGGTAGTCGGGGTTGAAGGTGGTCACCACAATCTCGCCCACCTCGCCGTCGGGCACCGGATCTCCGGTGCCGGGGCGCACGATCTCGACCAGCACGCCTTCGTCGATCACCAGGCCTTCGCGTGCGCTGGTCTCATAAGCGATCAGGCCGAGGTCGGCAGTGGCATAGCACTGCGTGCCCTTCACGCCATGCGCAGCAATCCAGTCGTGCAGGCTGGGCGGAAAGGCTTCGCCGGAAACAAGGGCCTTGGTGAGCGAAGGCAGCTTCAGGCCTTTCTCTTCGGCCTTTTCGAGCAAGATTTTCAGGAAGCTCGGCGTGCCTGCATAGCCCTCGGGTTTCAGGTCGACCATGGCTTCGAGCTGCTGCTCGGTCTGGCCGGTGCCGCCAGCAAACACGGTGCAACCCATGGCACGCGCGCCGCTCTCCATGATGGAGCCGGCCGGTGTCATGTGGTAGCTGAAGCTGTTGTGGATGAGCTCGCCGGTGCGAAAGCCCGCCGCATGCAATGCACGTGCGGTGCGCCAGTAGTCGCGCGCTTCGCCTTCGGGCTCGTAGATGGTGCCGGGGCTTGCGAACACGCGCGGCATGCGGGTGCCGCGGCCGATGGCAGAAAACCCGCCAAAGGGTCGTCGGCGCGGCGCTGCTTCTGCAGTTCGAGCAGTTCCGTCTTGCGCGTGACGGGCAGCTTGGCGAGCGCTTCGCGTGTCGTGATGTCGGCGGGCTTTACGCCGTCGAAAATCTTTGCGAAAGCGGGCGCGGCGGTCTGGGCCTGCGCAATCTGCTTCGGCAACGCGGCCAGGAGGTCGCGCTCGCGTTCGGCGGGGTCACGGATTTCTAGCTTGTCGTAGTGGTCGGTCATGTCCGTACCCTTCATCTTTCAGTTCTGTTATTCCGTGAGGCTGGTTTGCGGCGCTGTGCAATGCGGGAGCCCTCAGGGCGTGTGCAAAGGCCACCGGGTACTCCCCCTCCGCGAATGTCCCCCGGGGCTGCGCCCCTCCTCCTTTATTTCGCTGCGGGGAGCACCCGATGCCCTGTGCACCGGGGCACGCTGCTGGTGTACCGCTGATCAACCACTGCTCTGTGCAACGAGCACGCCGATGGGGTGCCTTGCGCAGCGAAATAAAGGAGGAGCCGAAGGCGGGGGACATTCGCGGAGCAAGGTACCCCGTCGGCGGGATCGCGCCCTGAACAGCAGCGCACCGGTGCTTCACGCCAGCCACCTCTTGCGCCGCTTGTAGCTCTTCACGTCGCGAAAACTCTTCCGGTCCGCACCGCCGACGCCAAGATAGAACTCTTTCACGTCCTCGTTCTCGCGCAGGCTCTTGGCCTCGCCGTCCATCACGATGCGGCCGTTCTCCAGGATGTAGCCGTAGTCGGCGTAGCGCAGCGCCATGTTGGTGTTCTGCTCGGCCAGCAGAAAGGTCACGCGCTCCTTGGTGTTCAGGTCTTTCACGATCTCGAACACCTCCTCCACGATCTGCGGCGCCAGGCCCATCGACGGCTCGTCGAGCAGCACCATCGTCGGGTTGGCCATCAGCGCGCGGCCGATGGCGCACATCTGCTGCTCGCCGCCCGAGGTGTAGGCCGCCTGCGATGTGCGCCGCGTCCTCAGGCGCGGGAAGTACGCATACACCTTCTCCAGCGTCTGCTGCACCGCCGCCTTGCCGTCGGTGCGCGTGTAGGCGCCGGTCATCAGGTTTTCCTCGATCGTCAGGTGCGCGAAGCAGTGGCGGCCTTCCATCACCTGGATCAGCCCGCGCTTCACCAGTTCGGAGGGCGAGAGCGCCTCGATGCGCTCGCCGCGCAACTCGATGGTGCCCTTGGTCACCGCGCCGCGTTCGCCCGCGAGCAGGTTGCTCACCGCGCGCAGCGTGGTTGTCTTGCCCGCGCCATTGCCGCCGAGCAGCGCCACGATGCCGCCCTCGGGTACCGTGAGCGAAACGCCTTTCAGCACCAGGATCACGTGGTTGTAGATGACCTCGATGCCGTTGACGTCGAGAAGGATTTTGGATTCGCTCATGGTGTGTTCCGAAGCATTCGAAAGAACAACGACAGGAGGCTGTTCTTTCGAATGGCGGCTCTTGCGAGCCGCCACCGTCGTCAGGTCATCAGGAGCTGCAGTCCGCCGCGTCGCGGCGGGTGAGCTTCTTCTCGCCCGCGTACTTCTCGGCCGCAACCTTCACCATCGGCTTGATGATCTGCTCGTCGGCCTGGTACCAGTCGGACATGCCGCCCCACTTGGCGCCGTCCCAGGTGTGCACGCGCGCCCAGGTCGATCCCATGTGGTCCTGGCACGATGTGCTCAGCGGACGCAGCACGCCCGAGAAGCCCAGCGAGTCGAGCTTCTTCTGGTCGAGCGCCAGGTTCTCCATGCCCCAGCGCACTTGCTCGCCGGTCATGACCTTGCCTTTGCCGAAGCGCTCCTGCGCGCGCTTCACGGCTTCGACGCCGAGCATCTGGATGATCACGCCGCGCGTGTAGAGCACCGAGCCCACTTCTTCCTTCGGTCCCGTGCCCTGGCCCTTGTCGTGCACCTGCTTGAGGATTTCCTGGATCACCTTGGGCTCGGTGCCCGAGGTGTTGAGCGCCAGCGCGTTGTAGCCCTTGGCATTGGCGCCCACGTCCTTCACGTCGGGCTCGGCGCCGGCCCACCACACGCCGTACATCTTCTCGCGCGGGTAGCCCGTGGCCACAGCTTCCTTCAGTGCGGTGGAGTTCATCACGCCCCAGCCCCACAGCAGCACGTAGTCGGGACGCGACTGGCGCACCTGCAGCCAGGCGGACTTCTGCTCGACGCCGGGCGCGGTGACCGGAATGAGCGACAGCTCGAAGCCGTTCTGCTTGGCGCGCTCCTGCAGCAGCGGAATCGGCTCCTTGCCGAAAGGCGAGTCGTGATAGACAAGGGCGATCTTCTTGCCCTTGAGCTTGTCCATGCCGCCTTCCTTCTTGCCGATGTGCTGCACCAGGATGTCGGCCGCGGTCCAGTAGCTGCCCATCAGCGGGAAGTTCCACTTGAACACGCTGCCGTCCTGCGACGCCGAGAGGCCGTAGCCCAGCGTGATGAGCGGGATCTTGTCGGTGGGCACCTTGTCGGTCAGCGCAAAGGTGATGCCGGTCGCCTGCGGGTCGAACAGCGTCACGCCGGGGCGGCCCTTCAGCCGCTCGTAGCACTCCACGCCCTTGTCGGTCGCGTAGCCGGTCTCGCATTCTTCGTAGGCAATCTTCACGCCGTTGATGCCGCCTGTGGCGTTGACGTACTTGATGTAGTCCTGCTTGCCGTTGGCCCATGGCGTGCCGTTGGGCGCGTACGGCCCGGTGCGGTACACCAGCAGCGGGAAGAACTGTTCCTTGGCCTGGGCTTGCGCGAGCGATGGCGCGAGCAGCGTGCCGACAGTGCCGGCCACCAGGGCGGCGGTCAGAGCGAGCGATTTCAGTTTCATGCCTGTCTCCTTATGTGGGCACCTCTGTGCCGGTTTCTACGAACGAAGAAAATCAACTGGGGGAAGGGCCAGAGCCGCAATTTCTCCTTGCCCGTGGACCACAGCCTTGCAAGGCCGTGCGGCTCCACGATCAGGAAGAACACGATCAGCGCGCCGAAGATCATGGTCTCCAGGTGCGAGGCCAGCGCGGTCGAAATCGAGAAGCCCAGCCACCCGGGCAGCTGGTTCAAAAAGAGCGGCAGCAGCACGATGAACGCGGCGCCGAAGAAGCTGCCCATGATTGAGCCGAGCCCGCCGATGATCACCATGAAGAGCAGCTGGAACGAGCGGTCGATGCTGAACGCCGCCGGCTCCCATGCGCCCAGGTGAATGAAGCCCCACAGCGCGCCGGCCACGCCGACGATGAAGCTGCTCACCGCAAAGGCCGTGAGCTTGGCGTACACCGGGCGAATGCCGATCACCGCGGCGGCCACGTCCATGTCGCGCATGGCCATCCACTCGCGGCCGATGGCGCTGCGCACCAGGTTCTTGGCGAGCAGCGCGAACACCACCACGAAGACCAGGCAGAACAGATACTTCTGCACCGGCGACTCGATCGGCACGCCGAACACGTTGAGCCCCGCCACGCTCACCGAACCCGACGACGAGTTGTTGGTGAACCACTGGATGCGAAGAAACGCCCAGTCGGTGAAGAACTGCGCCGCCAGCGTGGCCACCGCGAGGTACAGCCCCTTGATGCGCAAGCTGGGAATACCGAACAGCACGCCGATGATCGTGGCGCAGAGGCCGCCGAGCAGCAGCGATGCAATCAGCGGCATGCCGTCGATGCGCACCTGGAAGTTGTAGGCCGCATACGCGCCCACCGCCATGAAGGCGCCGGTGCCCAGCGAGATCTGCCCGCAGTAGCCGACCAGGATGTTGAGGCCCAGCGCCGCAAGCGAAAGAATCAGGAAGGGCGTGAGGATGGCGCGCATCCAGTAGTCGGACACGCCCAGCGGCACCACGATGAAAGCCACGAGCAGCAGCACCAGGATGGCGATGCGGTCCTGCGCGATCGGGAAGATCTGCTGGTCGGCCCTGTAGCTCGACTTGAATTGGCCGTTTTCTCTATAGAACATCTCAAACCCGATCGATGATCTTCTCGCCGAACAGGCCTTGCGGGCGAACCAGCAGGAAGACCAGGGCAAGAACGTAGGCAAACCAGATCTCGATGCCGCCACCGAGCATGGGGCCGAGATAAATTTCAGAAAGCTTCTCGCCCACACCGATCAGCAGGCCGCCGATGATGGCGCCCGGAATCGAGGTGAGGCCACCCAGAATCACCACCGGCAGCGCCTTCAGCGCCACCAGCGAAAGCGAGAACTGCACGCCCAGCTTCGATCCCCAGATGATCCCGGCCACCAGAGCCGAGAAGCCGGCCACCGACCACACGATCACCCAGATGCGCTTGAGCGGAATGCCGATGGACTGCGCGGCCTGGTGGTCGTCGGCCACCGCGCGCAGCGCGCGGCCCGTGGCGGTCTTCTGGAAGAAGATGGCCAGCACCACCACAAGGCCCGCTGCCACCAGCGCGGCAATCAGGTCCTCCTGGCTCAGCAGCAGCCCGCCCTGGAAGGTACCCTGCAGCACCATCAGCGGTTCCTTGGGCATGCCCACGTCGATCTTGTAGATGTCGTTGCCGAAGATCGTCTGGCCCACGCCATCCAGAAAGTAGGCAATGCCCAGCGTGGCCATCAGGAGCGTGATGCCTTCCTGGTTCACCAGCTTGCTGAGCGCGAGCCGCTCGATGAGCCAGGCCACGATCACCATTACGCCCATGGCCGCGACAAAGGCCAGGATGTTCGCGAGGATCTGGCTTTCGAAGCCGAACCACTGCGGAAACCACTCGGCAAAGCGCGCCATGGCCAGCGCCGCGAACAGCACCATGGCGCCCTGCGCAAAGTTGAAGACGCCCGAGGCCTTGTAGATCAGCACGAAGCCGATGGCGATCAGCGAATAGAGCATGCCGACCATGAGGCCGCCGAAGAGGGTTTCGAGGAAAAAGCCCATGGTCAATGTCTCTCTTGTTCTTCTCCCTCCCCTTCCGGGGAGGGTTGGGGTGGGGGGCAGGCGGCGCTCGATGAAGCGCGGCCGTGTAGCGAGGGCTGTCGGGCCCCCTTCCCAGCCTTCCCCCAGAGGGGGAAGGAGCAATGCATCAGCGTCGGGTGTGGCATGGCGTCAGTGCTCCACACCCAGGTACGCCCGGATGACGTCTTCGTTGTTTCGCACCTCATGGGGCGTGCCGTCGCCGATCTTTTTGCCGTAGTCGAGCACCACCACGCGGTCGGAGATGTCCATCACCACGCCCATGTCGTGCTCGATCAGGACGATGGTGGCGCCGAACTCGTCGTTCACGTCGAGGATGAAGCGGCTCATGTCCTGCTTTTCTTCCACGTTCATGCCGGCCATCGGCTCGTCGAGCAGCAGCACCTGCGGCTCCATGGCAAGCGCGCGGCCCAGGTCGACGCGCTTTTGCAAGCCGTAGGGCAGGCGGCCCACGGGCGTCTTGCGGTGTGCCTGAATCTCGAGAAAGTCGATGATGTGCTCGACGAACTCGCGGTGCTTCAGCTCTTCGCGCTCGGCCGGACCCCAGCGCAGCGCCTGCGCGAACAGGCCGCTCTTCATCTTGAGGTTGCGCCCCGTCATGATGTTGTCGAGCACGCTCATGCCTTTGAAGAGTGCAAGATTCTGGAAGGTGCGCGCCACGCCCATCTCGGCCACCTGGCGCGAGTTCATGTGCTTGAAGGTCTGGCCGCGGAAGGTGATGGAGCCCTGCTGCGGCCAGTACACGCCGTTGATGCAGTTCAGCATCGAGCTCTTGCCCGCGCCGTTGGGGCCGATGATGGCCCGCACCTCATGCTCGCGCACGTTGAAGCTGATATCGGTGAGCGCCTTCACGCCGCCGAAGCTCAGCGAGATGTTCTGTACGTCGAGAATGACGTCGCCGATTTTTCTGTTGCTGCTCATGCCGCCGCCTTCACGATGGGGAAGGTCTTGGCCTCGACGATCTTCAGCGTGGCGCTGACAACCCCCGTGCGTCCGTCCTCGAACTTGACCTGGGTCTCGATGAACTGCTCGGTCTTGCGGCCGTAGAGCGCATCGACAAGCACCGCGTATTTCTCGGCGATGAAGCCGCGGCGCACCTTGCGTGTGCGGGTGAGCTCGTCGTCGTCGGGGTCGAGCTCCTTGTGCAGCACCAGGAAGCGCGCGATCTGCGTCTCGCCCATGCCGGCTTCGCTCGCAAGGTCTGCATTCACCTTGGCGATGCATTCGCCCACCAGCGCCAGCACCTCGGGCTTGCCGGCCAGGTCGACGTAGCCGCCGTAAGCCAAGCCGCGCCGCTCGGCCCAGTTGCCCACGGCCTCGAAGTCGATGTTGATGGCCGCGCAGACTTCGTTGCGTCCGTTGCCGAAGCACACGGCTTCCTTGATCTGCGGAAAGAACTTGAGCTTGTTCTCGATGTAGTTGGGCGCAAAGATCGCGCCGCTCACGAGCCGGCCCACGTCCTTCGCACGGTCGATGATGCGCAGGTGCCCTTCGCTGTCGAGCACGCCCGCATCGCCGGTGTGGAAGTAGCCGTTCGCGTCGAGCACTTCGGCGGTGGCGTCGGGGCGCTTGTAGTATTCCTTCAGCACCGACACGCCGCGCACCAGCACCTCGCCGTCGTCGGCAATCTTCAGTTCGATGCCCGGTGCGGCGGTGCCCACCGTCTGCAGCTTGACCTTGCCGTCCTGCTGCAGGCACACATAGGCGCAGGTCTCGGTCTGGCCGTAGAACTGCTTCAGGTTGACGCCAATGGAGCGGTAGAAGCGAAACAGGTCGGGCCCGATGGCCGCGCCGGCGGTGTACGCCACGCGAATGCGGCTCATGCCCAGCACGTTGCGCAGCGGCCCATACACCAGCAGGTTGCCCAGGCTGTACATCAGCCGGTCGCCCGTGCCCACCGGCGCGCCGTTGAGGATGTCCGCGCCCACGCGCTGCGCAAGCGCCATGAACTTTGCATACAGCCAGCGCTTGGGCGCCGCCGCGTCTTCCATGCGGATCGACACGGCCGTGAGCAGCCCTTCGAAGGTGCGCGGCGGGCCGAAGTAATAGCTTGGGCCGATCTCGCGCATGTCGTTCATCACCGTCTCGCTCGACTCGGGGCAGTTGAGCGTGAAGCCGCCCACCAGCCACTGCGCCACCGAGAACAGGTGGTCGCCCACCCACGCCATCGGCAGGTAGCTCATGATGTTGTCGCCGGGGCCGAGCTTGTCGGTTTCCACGCCGCCGCGGCCCGCCGCGATGAAGCTCGCATGCGTCTGGCACACGCCCTTGGGCCGGCCGGTGGTGCCGGAGGTGTAGAGGATCACGCCGACATCGCTTGCCTCGCCGCTGGCCACCGCGCGGTCGTAGTAGCCGGGGTTCGCCGCGTCGAAGGTGCGGCCCAGTTCGCGCAGCTGGTCGTAGCTCATGAGCCCGGGCTGGTCGTAATGGCGCAGGCCCTTGGGGTCGTCGTAGATGATGTGGCGGATGCCGTGCTGTTCGTTCTTTTGCAGCTCGCGGCACTCGAGCAGCTTGTCCACCTGCTCCTGGTCTTCGACGATCACGAAGTCGATGGCTGCGTCCTGCAGCATGAAGACCATTTCGCTGGCCACCGCGTCCTGGTAGAGCGGCACCGGCACGCCGCGCAGGCTTTGTGCCGCGAGCACCGCCATGTACAGGTGCGGGCGGTTGGCGCCCACGATGGACAGGTTGTCGAAGGGCTTGAAGCCCAGGCTCGCGAGGCCGCAGGCCATCTCGCGCACCTCTTGGGCCACGGCGCTCCAGCTCCAGGTCTGCCAGATGCCCAGGTCCTTCTCGCGAACGGCGGGCGCATCGGGCTGGGCCTGGGCGTGGGCGAGCAGCAGGCGGGGAAAGGTGGGGTCGGTGGTTTGCACAGTGGGCGGATCGTAGGCCTCACTTTGACGCTGGGTTGTCGTTCCAACGACAATCCTAGGGACACTACTCCCCGGAGTTTCCCGATGCTTCACGGCCATTCAAACCACAGCCTGCACGGCGCTTCGATCAAGGACCGCGCGCGTTCTCCCAATGCCGAAGAGCTCGACGGCATTCCGTGGCTGCCCGCGCTCACGCCCACCGAGCGGCGCCGCGCGGAAGCCGCGCTGGTGGTGGGCGAGGCCGAGGTCGGCGACCTGGTGTGCCGTGTCGGCCGCTCGCCCACCTACTGGTTCGGCGTGGTCGAAGGCCTGCTCAAGATGAGCAACGACAACGCCGACGGCGGCTCCGTCACCTATGCCGGCATACCGCCGGGCGGTTGGTTCGGCGAAGGCACGGTCATGAAGCGCGAGCCCTACCGCTACAACATCCAGGCGCTGCGGCGCAGCGTGGTGGCGGGCCTGCCGATCGACAGCTTTCATTGGCTGCTGGATCACTCGATCGGCTTCAACCGCTTTGTGATGAACCAGCTCAACGAGCGGCTCGGCCAGTTCATTGCGGCGCTGGAGATCGACCGCCTCAACAACCCCGACGCGCGCGTGGCGCGCAACCTGGTGTCGCTGTTCAACCCGGTGCTGTACCCCGGCGTGGGCGAAGTCTTGCGCATCACGCAGCAGGAGCTGGCCTACCTGGTCGGCCTTTCGCGCCAGCGCGTGAACGAGGCGCTCAACGGCCTTTCGGCGCAGGGGTTGATCCGTGTCGAGTACGGTGGGCTGCGCGTGCTCGACCTGCCGGGCCTGCGCGCCACCGCGATATCGAACAAGAAGAACACCTCACCGGAAACGGAAACCTCATGACCCTCGAAGACCAGCTCCAGATCGTTTCCGCCAATGCCGAGGCGGCCCTTGTTCCGCCGCCCGAGACGCGCAAACCAGACACCGGCGAGACCGGCCCCACGCTCGAAGAAGCGATGGCGCGCAACGAGGCACTCACCGAGAAGCTCGATGCGCTCGACGCGGTGCTCGCCAAGCCGCTTGCCGAAATCCTTGCCGAGCGCGAGAAGGCCGACGAGGCCGCTCTTGCATGGGACCGCTTCGGCGCCATGTGGATGCTTTCGCAGCGCGCCATGCGGCGCGTGGCACTCGACCTTGCGGCGCAACTCGGCGTGAGCGAGGAAGAAGTCGTGGCGCGCGCCATGACCCACGCCAATGCGGTGCTCAACGGTGCGGACGAGGTCGACCTGGGCGGCACCATCGCACCGGCACAGTTGCAGCACATCGCGCGGCATCGCAACTTCCTGCGCAAGCAGTTCCGCACCGGTTGAGCCGCCGGGCCCTTGTTTGCATACCGCTTAACCTTCCGCCTTCGTTCAAGAAAGTTCTTTTGATGACCACCTCCCAACTCACCCTGATCACCGGCGCGTCGCGCGGCCTGGGCCGTGCCATGGCCGCGCAGCTGCTGCAGGCCGGCCACATGGTGCTCGGCATCTCGCGCAGGCAAGACCCGCAGCTGGCCGAGCTGGCCGCCAAGGCCGGCGCCGAGCTCATCCAGTGGGAGCAGGACCTGTCGGAGCCTGTCGCCGCAGCGGCGCGCCTCTCCGCCTGGCTCAAGACGCTCGACGGCCAGCGCTTCGACGGCGTAACCCTGATCAACAACGCGGGCACCGTCGGCAACCCGGCGCCGCTCGCGAGCGCAGTGCCGGCCGAACTGGCGCAGGCTCTTCGCATCGGTCTCGAAGCGCCGATGCTGCTGACCGCCGCCTTCCTGGGTGCCACCCGCGAATGGCGCGGCGCGCGCAAGGTGCTGAACATCTCGTCGGGCCTGGGCCGCAATGCCATGGGCAGCCAGGCGCCTTACTGCGCCGCCAAGGCGGGCATGGACCACTACTCGCGCGCCGTGGCACTCGAAGAGGCTCAGTCGCCGAACGGCGCGCGCATCGTGTCGCTGGCGCCGGGCGTGATCGACACCGACATGCAGGTGCAATTGCGCGGTGCGTCGGCCGAGAAGTTTCCGGACCGCGGGCGCTTCGAAAAGCTGAAGAACGAAGGCATGCTCGACAGCCCCGAGACCGCCGCGGCCAAGGTGCTCAAGTACCTGGCGCGCGCGGATTTCGGCAGCAACCCCGTGGCCGACGTGCGCGACCCGGCCTGAACGCCGGGCACAAAAAGCCGAGAACGAACATGGCCACCGCAAAGTCGATCGACACCAACGACTACAAGCTCTTTCCTTCGCCGAGGAACGTGCACCGCATCGTCTTCGAGCACCAGGTCTTCGTGCCGTATCCGTACGCGCTGATCGTGATGGACGAGTTCTACTTCAAGGGCCGCTACAGCCTGTTCTCCGCCTGCCGCCTCAGCGACGGAAAGATGGGGCAGGTCGCAACGTTCGAGCTGCCGTCGGACGTGGAGATCTTCAACAAGAAGTTCACGCCCGACTGACCTGTCTTTTCTCCCTCCCCTTCCGGGGAGGGCAGGGGTGGGGAACGACGGCTTTCATTGCCGCGCAGCCTCCAATGCGGGAGCCGCCCCCATCCCAGCCTTCCCCCAGAGGGGGAAGGAGCAGGGCAACGTCGCCTACTGCAGCAAGAACCTGTCGCGCTGCGCCCGCGCGCACCCGCCCATTACCGCCAGCGACCGCTCCACCGTGGGCGTGCCCAGCACAAAGGGGTTTGCGGCCGGAGCAGGCTGCTGCCGCAGCGCGGCCAGCTTGGCTTGCGAGCCGTCGATGTTGGAGTGGTTCGACAGCAGCACGTCGATGCGCTGGGTCTGCACGATCGCGCCCATGCGCTCCGTCGCGCCGATGTAGCTGTCGAGCCGCGGCACGTCCTTGCCGAAATTGAAGCCCGTGCCGCCCCAGAGCATGGCGCGGTGCTTCTGGCCGTTCGAAGCGACGTCGAACACCGGAGAGATCGTGCCCATGGTGTGGCCGGGCGTGAGGTACAGCGTCACGCTGGTGTCGCCCAGCGTGATGCGGTCGCCGTCCTTCGCGGAAATGCCGCCCGCGCTGCGCTTGGGCGGCGCGCCCCAGATCGGCGTCGCAAACTCGAGCCGGGTTTCGGTCATGGTCCAGTCGGCCTCGCTCATCACCACGCGTGCGCGGTACTTCTCGGCAAGGTAGGGCGCGCCGCCGTAGTGGTCGCCATGGCCGTGCGTGACGATCACGTACTTGATCTGCGCCGGGTCGAGGCCGAGCTTGCGCATGCCGCCTTCGATGAGCGCCGCGGCCTCGGCCTGGGTGTTGAGCGCATCGATGAGGATGATGCCGTCCGTGGTCTTGATGGCCCAGGCGCTCACCCAGTCGGCACCCACGAAATACAGGTTGTCGAAAGCCTGGCCCGGCGGCGGCGCGGGCCGCGCGATGAATGCGGCCAGGCCCTTGTCCAGCTCGGCCTGCGGCGGCCGGGTGGCGGGAGCGGGTTTGCAGAGGGTCAGCAGTGCCGTCAGGTCGGTGCCGGCGGCGCGCGTGGCGGTGGCGACATGCGAGGCAACGCTGGCCTGCGACGGGGCCATCTGCTGCTGAGGCGTCTGCGCGCAGCCCTGCAACAGGGCGACCGCCACCGCGGCCAGCGCGGTGGTGTTCAGCAGAAAGGCGTTGTTGGAATTCTTGCGCAGTGCCATCGCTGTCTCCGTACCGCCGGTGCGGCCTGTGGTGGAGACGCCATTCTGCGACGGCGCGTGCTTATTCGATGGTCGCGCCCGAGGCTTGCACGATGCCCTTCCACTTCTCGTAGTCGGTCTTCAGCAGCGTCTCGAATTGTTCGGGCGTCATGGCCTGCGGCTCGGCGCCCTGGGCAATGATGGCGGCCTTCATCTCCGGCGTGGCCAGCAGCTTGTTCACTTCCGTATTCAGCGTGGCGATCACGTCCTTCGGCGTCTTGGCCGGCACGAAGACGCCGTACCAGGTGGACACGTCGAAGCCCTTGTAGCCGAGCTCGGCCACGGTGGGCGTGTCGGGCAGCGAGGTGCTGCGCTTGGCCGAGGTCACGGCCAGGGGGCGCAGCTTGCCTGCCTTGATCTGCGCCAGCGCCGAAGGCACCGACGACACCATCAGGTCGACGTTGCCCGCCAGCACATCCATCATGGCGGCGTTGGAGCCCTTGTAGGGCACATGGCGCATCTTGATCTGCGCGGCGCCGTTGAAGATTTCGCCGGCCAGGTGAATGGTGGTGCCGTTTCCGGGCGAGCCGTAGGTGACGGTGTCGGGCGCGGCGCGCGCGGCGGTGACCACGTCGTTCAGCGTCTTGAACTTGGAGTTGGCCTGCGTGACGATCACCACGGGCGTGTAGGCCACATGGGCCACGGCGGTGAGGTCTTTCACCGGGTTGTAGCTCAGGTTCTTGTAGAGCCAGGGCGCAACGACCATGTTGTCCTTCTGGCCCATCACGATGTCGTAGCCGCCGGGCGCGGCGCGCGCGGCCTCGGCAATGCCGATGGTGCCGCCGGCGCCACCGCGGTTGTCGGGCACCACGGTCCAGTGGTTGGCTTCGGTGAGTTTCTGGGCCACGAGGCGCGCCAGGATGTCGGTGCCGCCGCCGGGCGGGAAGGGCACGATCATGCGAATGGGCTTGGCGGGGTAGGCCTGGGCTTGCGCGGCAGGGGCGGCGAACGTGAGGGCAAGGGCGGCCAGGGGAAGGGCCAGCGCAAGGGCCAGCGGGCGGGTGAGTTTGCGGATCATGGGTTTGTCTCTGTATCGGGGGCTTGTCGGGTGCGGATCAAGGGGCAGATTTTCAGGCCTTGCCAAGCACTGCACCAAGGGTGCAGTGTGCCGGAAGCCCGGCAGTGCGGTTTTCTTCGTTCGAGATGGGCCCCGTATCGGGTAGCGGCGGCTTGACATGTCCGTTGCGGGGCAGAAGATGGGTGCCCATCCACACAGGAGACAGCCATGCTCGGAAACATCAATGCGGTGCCCAACCTCGCGGTGAAGGACCTTGCCGTGGCCCGCCGCTTCTACGAAGACACGCTGGGCCTGACGCCGGCCGACACGGATTGCGAGGACATGATCGCCTACCGCAGCGGTAACACCCGTATCAATGTCTACTGCTCGTCATTCGCCGGCACCAACCAGGCCACGGCCGTGACCTGGGCGGTCGGCGGCGACATCGAAGGGCTCGTGGCGGCGCTCAAGGCCAAGGGCGTGCGCTTCGAGCACTACGACATGCCGAACACGACGCTAGCGGGCGACATCCACGTCATGGACAAGATGAAGGTCGCCTGGTTCAAGGACCCGGACGGCAACATCCTCAACCTCGTCAACGAGTGAGGATGCCGCCGGCGGGAACTTCGGCTGGCATCAGCCGAAGTTCTTGGCCGCGAAGTCCCAGTTCACCAGCTTGGCCAGGAAGGTCTCGACGAACTTCGGGCGCAGGTTGCGGTAGTCGATGTAATAGGCGTGTTCCCACACGTCCACCGTCAGCACCGGGGTGTCGCCCGTGGTCAGCGGCGTGCCGGCGGCGCCCATGTTCACGATGTCCACCGAACCGTCGGCCTTCTTCACCAGCCACGTCCAGCCCGAGCCGAAGTTGCCCACGGCCGACTTCACGAACGCTTCCTTGAACGCGTCGTAGCTGCCCCACTTGGCATCGATGGCCTTGGCCAGCGCGCCGCTGGGAGCACCGCCGCCCTGGGGCTTCATGCAGTTCCAGAAGAAGGTGTGGTTCCAGATTTGCGCGGCGTTGTTGTAGATGCCGCCGCTGGACTTCTTGACGATCTCCTCGAGCGTCATCGATTCGAACTCGGTGCCCTTTTGCAGGTTGTTCAGGTTCACCACGTAGGCGTTGTGGTGCTTGCCGTAGTGGTACTCGAGGGTTTCCTTCGAGTACTCGGGTGCCAGCGCGTCGAGGGCGTAGGGCAGGGGTGGGAGGGTGTGTTCCATGGTGGGTCTTTCCTTTCGGGTTTTGAAAACAGTCTGAATCAAGGCGCGTTCCTGGGGCTTACCTGGTAGGCGCAGCGCCGCGCGCCCGCAAGCACATGCTCGACGCGGCTCACGCTTGCGTCGGTTCCCAGCACTTCTTCGAAGAGCTGCAGTTCGCTGCGGCAAAAGCCCGTGCAGGCCCGCGCCGCGGTGCAGATGGGGCAATGGTTTTCTATGAACAGAAAGCCCTCGCCCTCGGGCCGGAACTCGGCCATGTAGCCTTCGCGGCTGCGGATTTCGGCTAGCCGTTCGAGCTTCGTCTTCAGGCTGCGCGCGCCCAGCATCGCCTCGCGGTAGTTGGCGCGCATGGATTCCTCGCGCGCGCCGATGAGCTGGTCCATGCCCTTCTCGCCGAACACGGTGATCACGGCGCTGATCATCTGCACCGTCATCTCGGCATGCGTGTCGGGAAAGCGTGCGTGCCCGGCGCCGGTCAGCCGCCATATCTGCGTCGGCCTGCCGCGGCCCGCCGGCCGGCTCTCGGCGTCGACCAGCCCGTCGGACTGCAGCTTGACCATCTGCTGGCGCACCGCCTCCACCGTCACGTCGAGCACCTTGGCAATGTCGGGAATGCCGAGCGCGCCGCGGGTCTTGAGCGTGGACAGGATGCGGTCCGCCGGCTGGTGCGGCGTCCAGGCGGGCTTCAGGTCGAGGGGGCGGGTGGTCATCCTTTTTATTTCACAGGTTTGGCTTTGATTATTGAATGACTGTGCATCCGCTGTCGAGGGCCTTGCGAAAGACGGGACGTCTTTACGGTTTCTTTATGCGGCCTCGCCGACTCTGTTCCCCGTTTTTACGGGCCCCTGCCGAGACTCGATGCCTTGGTTTCGCTGCAGGAGCAATGAATGGATTTCGTCTGGATGGGCGTCTTGCTGGCGCTGTGGGCCGCGCTGGCGGCCATGGCCTTCGGGCTGAACCGGCTCGAAGGGCCGGGCGCAATGAATGCGCCGAATGAGCTGAACACGGGCGAAGGAGAGCGGCCATGATCAGCCTCGAAGCGCTCTACGGCTTCGGCGCGTTGATTGCCGTCGTCCTCTTCGCGTACCTGGTGTTCGCGCTGATCTGCGCGGAGGAGTTCTGAAATGACCGCCTCCGCCTGGTCCTTGCTGGCCCTCTTTCTCGCGGCGCTTGTACTGCTGGCATGGCCGGTCGGCAAGCTTCTTGCCGCGCTGTGCGACGGACGCCTGCCGCGCTGGATGCAGCGCATCGAGGCGCCGCTCTACAAGCTCGCGGGCACCAAGCCCGGGCAATCGATGCACTGGCTGCGCTATGCGCTCGCGCTGCTGGCCTTCAATGCCGTTGGCGCGATCTTTCTGTACGCGCTGCAGCGCCTGCAGGGCTGGCTGCCGCTCAACCCCGCCGGCATGGGGGGCGTGTCGCCCGACTCGGCCTTCAACACCGCGGTGAGCTTCGTCTCCAACACCAACTGGCAGGGCTATGCCGGTGAATCGACCATGAGCTACCTCACGCAGATGCTCGGGCTCACGGTGCAGAACTTCTTCTCGGCCGCCACGGGCATTGCGGTGGCCTTTGCGCTGGTGCGCGGCTTCGCGCGCCGCGGCGACGGCAAGAGCGGTGGCCTGGTCGGCAACTTCTGGGCGGACATCACACGCATCACGCTGTGGCTGCTGGTGCCGCTGTCGTTCGCGCTGGCGGTGGCCTTTGCCGGGCAGGGCGTGATCCAGAACTTCGACGCCTACAAGACCGTGCAAACGGTCGAGGCGGTTGCAGGAACGCAAACACAGACGCTCGCCATGGGCCCTGTCGCTTCGCAGGAGGCCATCAAGATGATCGGCACCAACGGCGGCGGCTTCTTCAACGCCAACTCGGCACACCCGTATGAAAACCCGACCGCGCTCAGCAACCTGCTGCAGATGATCGCGATCTTTTTGATTCCGGCGGCGCTGTGCTTCGCATTCGGCCGCGTGGTCGGCGACATGCGGCAAGGGTGGGCCGTGCTTGCGGCAATGACGGTGATGTTCGTGCTTGCGGTGATTGCCATCATTCCCGCCGAACATACCGGCAATCCGCTGTTCGCTTCGATGGGGGTCGACCAGGCGGCGAGCGCGCTGCAAAGCGGCGGCAACATGGAAGGCAAGGAGGTGCGCTTCGGCATCGACGCATCGGCGCTCTTCGCGGCCGTGACCACCGCGGCATCTTGCGGCGCGGTCAATGCCATGCACGACTCGTTCACGCCGCTAGGCGGCATGGTGCCGCTGGTGCTCATGCAGCTGGGCGAGGTGGTGTTCGGCGGCGTGGGCAGCGGCCTCTACGGCATGCTGATCTTCGCGATGCTCGCGGTGTTCATTGCGGGCCTGATGATCGGCCGCACGCCTGAGTACCTCGGCAAGAAGATCGAGGTGCGCGAGATGAAGCTGATCTCCATCGCCATCCTGGTCACGCCCATCCTGGTGTTGGCCGGCACCGCGGTGGCGGTGATCGCAGGCGCCGGCAAGGCCGGCATCGCCAACCCGGGTGCGCATGGGTTCTCTGAAATTCTGTATGCGCTGAGCTCGGCCGCCAACAACAACGGCAGCGCCTTCGCGGGCCTTTCGGCCAACACGCCGTTCTACAACGGCCTGCTTGGGCTGGCCATGTGGCTGGGCCGCTTCGCGATGATCGTGCCGGTGCTGGCCATTGCCGGCTCGCTGGCCGCGAAGAAGCGCCTGCCGGTCACCGGCGGCACCCTGCCCACGCACGGGCCGCTGTTCGTCTCGCTGCTGATCGGCACCGTGCTGCTGGTCGGCCTGCTCAACTATGTGCCGGCATTGGCTCTCGGGCCCGTTGTCGAACACCTGGTGCTCTGGAAATAACGGGCGCGCACCATGACTGCCAATACAAAAACCTCTCTCTCGCTGCTCGACGCGGCGCTGGTCAAGCCTGCGCTGTGGGGCGCCTTCGCCAAGCTCAGCCCGCGCACGCAGTGGCGCAACCCGGTGATGTTCATCGTGTACATCGGCAGCATTCTCACGACGCTGCTCTGGGTGCATTCGCTGAGCTTTCCGGGCGACACCGGCATGAAGCCCGCGTTTGTGCTGGCCATTACCGTGTGGCTGTGGTTCACCGTGCTGTTTGCCAACTTTGCCGAAGCACTGGCCGAGGGCCGCAGCAAGGCGCAGGCGGCATCGCTGCGCGGTCTTCGCAAGGACACCTGGGCCAAGAAGCTGCAGGAGCCGCATCACGGCGCGACGTTCCTGCCGGAGCAGGCGCCCAACCTGCGCAAGGGCGACGTGGTGCTGGTCGAAACCGGCGATGTGATCCCGCTCGACGGCGAAGTCATCGAAGGCGTGGCCTCGGTCGACGAGAGCGCCATCACCGGCGAATCGGCACCCGTGGTGCGCGAATCGGGCGGCGACTTTTCTGCCGTGACCGGCGGCACGCGCGTGCTGTCCGACTGGCTGGTGGTGCGCATTTCGGTGAACCCGGGCGAGTCGTTCCTCGACCGCATGATCGGCATGGTCGAGGCGGCCAAGCGCCACAAGACGCCCAACGAGATCGCGCTCACCATCTTGCTGGTGGCGCTCACGCTCGTGTTCCTGATGGTCACCGTCACCCTGCTGCCATTCTCGGTGTTCAGCGTGGAGGCGGCGGGCGCGGGCACCGTGGTGTCGCTCACCGCACTGGTGGCGCTGCTGGTGTGCCTGATTCCCACCACCATCGGCGGCCTGCTCTCGGCCGTGGGCGTGGCGGGCATGAGCCGCATGATGCAGGCCAACGTGATTGCCACCTCGGGCCGCGCCGTGGAAGCGGCCGGCGACGTCGACGTGCTGCTGCTCGACAAGACCGGCACCATCACGCATGGCAACCGCCAGGCCAGCGCTTTCCTGCCCGCGCCCGGCGTGACCAAGGCTCGCCTGGCCCGCGCCGCGATGGTCGCCTCGCTGGCCGACGAAACGCCCGAAGGCCGCAGCATCGTCGAATTGGCGCGTCGCGACGGACTCGAAGTCACGGCGGTGGAAGGTGCACGCTTCGTGCAGTTCACCGCGCAGACCCGCATGAGCGGCGCCGACCTGCCGGCGGCGCCCAACAGCCTGGATACTGAAGTCGTGCTGCTGCGCAAGGGCGCGGTCGATGCGATTCGCCGGCACGTCGAATCGATGGGCGGCAGCGTGCCGGCCGAGGTGCTGCGCGCGTCCGAGGAGACTGCGCGCCGCGGCAGCACGCCGCTGGCCGTGGCCGAGGGTAACCGCATCCTCGGCGTGGTCGAGCTCAAGGACATCGTGAAGACCGGCATCAAGGATCGCTTCGCCGAGCTGCGCCGCATGGGCATCAAGACGGTGATGATCACCGGCGACAACAAGCTCACCGCCGCGGCCATTGCGGCCGAGGCGGGCGTGGACGACTTCCTGGCCGAAGCCACGCCGGAGGACAAGCTGGCGCTGATCCGCAAATACCAGTCCGAAGGCCGCCTGGTCGCGATGACCGGCGACGGCACCAACGACGCCCCTGCGCTGGCGCAGGCCGATGTGGCGGTGGCCATGGGCAGCGGCACGCAGGCCGCAAAGGAGGCCGGCAACATGGTCGACCTGGACTCGAACCCGACCAAGCTGCTCGAGGTGGTGGAGACCGGCAAGGCGCTGCTCATGACGCGCGGCTCGCTCACCACCTTCTCGATTGCGAACGACGTGGCGAAGTACTTCGCCATCATTCCCGCGATTTTTGTCTCGACCTATCCGCAGCTGGGTGCGCTCAACGTGATGCGGCTTGCGAGCCCTTCGTCGGCGATCCTGTCGGCGGTGATCTTCAATGCGCTGGTCATCGTGTTCCTGATTCCACTGGCGCTCAAGGGCGTGCGCTACCGGCCGGTGGGCGCTGCTGCGCTGTTGCGCCGCAACCTGGCCATCTACGGCCTCGGCGGCCTGCTCGTCCCTTTCATCGGCATCAAGTTGATCGACTGGCTGCTCGTCGCCGTCCATCTCGTCTGAGGAGTTCTTCATCATGAACAACATCGTTCGTCCCGCGCTCGTGCTCTTCGCGCTGCTGGGCGCCCTTACCGGCCTGGTCTACCCGCTGGCCGTAACCGGCGCCGCCAAGGCGCTGTTTCCCTCGCAGGCGGCGGGCAGCCTGGTCGTGCAGGGCGGAACCGCAGTGGGCTCCAGCCTCATCGGCCAGAACTTCAGCGATCCGAAGCACTTCTGGGGCCGGCCCTCGGCCACCGCGCCGCAGCCTTACAACGCGAGCGCTTCGGGCGGCTCGAACCTCGGCCCGCTCAATCCGGCGCTGGCCGATGCGGTCAAGGCCCGTGTCGAAGCGCTTCGCGCCGCGGACCCGGGCAACACCGCGCCGGTGCCGGTCGATTTGGTCACGGCTTCGGCCAGCGGGCTCGATCAGGACATCAGCCCCGCCGCAGCGCGCTACCAGGCGGCCCGCGTCGCGCGCGTGCGCGGGGTGCCGGTCGAACAGATCAATGCGCTGATCGAAAAGAACACGCAAAGCGCACTTTGGGGCGTGCTCGGTGAATCACGCGTCAACGTTCTCGCACTGAATCTCGCGCTCGATGCTTCGGTGCGCTGAGGAGAAAAACCATGGCCTATGCCGCTTACCGTGAACACCCCGGCACGTTGCGAATGCATGCGCCCGTGACCGCCACGGGCTCGTTCTACGTCCTCGACGTCACCATCTGCTGCGCCGACGCGCTGCGCGTGCGCCGCAGCGTCTCGGGTTGCCCCGATGCGGGCGTGGTGCGCTGCGAGCCGTTGCTGCACGCCCTCTGCTCGCAAGAGAGCGATGCGCCGTGCGTGCGTCTGATGATCCGCCTGCCCATCGCGAGCTACGCCGAGGTGCTGCACCGCCTGATCGAGTGCGTGCCCTCGGGCGAGATCGGCCGGCTCGTGAGCTGGCGCGAGCACCTGGCCCGCTGCGGGCTGCGCGATGGTCACTGACCTCTTCCACGTGGTGCTGGCGCTCGCGGCGCTCTTCATTCCGCTGGGCTTTGCCTGGTGGGTGCTCTCGCGCACGGCGCGGCGGCATGAGGCCAGGCGCCGCAAGCGCGGCCCGATGCGCTAACCTGCGCAGCCATTCCACGCTATCCATGCTCGACACCCGCCCCGACCCCGACGCCCTGCTTGCGCAACTGCGCAACGACGAGGCGCGCGCGCAACGGGGCAAGCTGCGCATCTATTTCGGCGCCAGCGCGGGCGTGGGAAAGACCTGGGCCATGCTGAGCGCCGCCCAGCGCGAGCGCGCCGCGGGCCGCGACGTGCTCATCGGCGTGGTCGAAACCCATGGCCGCAGCGAAACCGCCGCGCTGCTCGCGGGGCTCGACACCCTGCCCCTGCGCGAGCTGGACTACCGCGGCCGCACATTGGCCGAGTTCGATCTCGACGCGGCGCTGGCGCGCAAGCCCGCCGTGCTGCTGGTCGACGAGCTGGCCCACACCAATGCGCCGGGATCGCGCCACGCCAAGCGCTGGCAAGACGTGCAGGAACTGCTGGCCGCGGGCATCGAGGTGTGGTCGGCCCTCAACGTGCAGCACCTGGAGAGCCTCAACGGCACCGTCGGCGCGATCACCGGCGTGCGCGTGCATGAGACCGTGCCCGACACCGTGCTCGACGAGGCCGACGAGGTGGTGCTGGTCGATGTCACGCCCGACGAACTCACGGCGCGGCTCGCGGCCGGCAAGGTGTACCTGCCGCAGCAGGCGGAGCGCGCCGCGCAGAATTTCTTTCGCAAGGGCAACCTGATCGCGCTGCGCGAGATTGCGCTGCGCCGCACGGCGGAGCACGTGGAAGACGATGTGCGCGGCTGGCGGGTCGAGCAGTCCGGCGCGGCCGGCCGCAATGGAAAAGATGGAAATGGCGGCGCGCTGCAGGCCTGGAACACCTCGGGCGCGATCCTCGCGTGCGTCGGTCCGGACGAAGGCGCGGCGCAGACGGTGCGCACCGCGGCGCGGCTTGCGGGCCAGCTCAACGTGCGCTGGCACGCGGCCTACGTCGAGACGCCGCGGCTGCAGCGCCTGGCCGCTGAAGAGCGCGACCGCATCCTTGCGGTGCTCAAGCTGGCCGAGGAACTGGGCGCGGCCACCGCGGTGCTCACGGGCTCCGATGTGGCCGAGCAACTCTCCGAGCAGGCCCGCAGGCTCAACTGCGCCACGCTGGTGATGGGGCGTTCGAAGCCCGCGAGCGGATGGCGCCGCTGGTGGCCCGCCGCGCCAGTGCCGCTGCCGCGCGCACTGGCGCAGCATGCACCCGCTCTCGACATCCTGGAGGTCGGCCGCGTCGACAGCGCGCGCCGCCTCGCACGCACGCCGCTCAACACGCCGCGTGCCGACGAAGGAGATCACGAAAAAGCGCCCATCCACTGGCCCGGCTATGCCTGGGCCACGGCCACCAGCGTGGCGCTCACGCTGGCCTGTACGCCGCTGGCCGGCGTCCTCGAACTCGCGAACATCGTGATGCTGTTCCTGCTGGGCGTGGTCGGTGTGGCCATGCGCTTCGGACGCGGGCCTTCGGCGCTGGCGGCGCTGCTCAACGTCGCGGCCTTCGATTATTTCTTCGTGCCGCCGCAGCTCTCGTTTGCGGTAAGCGATGTGCAATACGTGTTGACCTTCGCGATCATGCTGGGCGTCGGGTTGCTGGTGGGGCAGCTCACGGCCGGCCTGCGATTTGCGGCGGGCGTATCGACCAGCCGCGAACGGCGTGCGCGCTCGCTGTTCGAACTCACGCGCGAGCTCTCGGCAGCGCTGGAGAGCACGCAGGTCGTCACGCTCGGTGCCGCCGCCGTGCAGGGCCACTTCGGCGGCCATGCGCTGGTGCTGGTGACGGACTCGGCCGACCAGCTTGTGCTGCCGAAGGAGCCGCCCGAGGACTTCGATGCGCAGGTGGCCGACTGGGCCTTTCGCCACGGCCAGCCCGCGGGCCTTGCGACCGCCACGCTGGCGGCACAGCCGTGGCACTACGTGCCGCTGCAGGCGCCGATGCGCGTGCGCGGCGTGCTGGCGCTGTCGCCCGCCCAGCCGCGCTGGCTGCTGATTCCGGAACAGGCGCAGCAGCTCGAAACGCTGGCGCGGCAGATCGCGATTGCGCTGGAGCGCGTGCACTACGTCGAAGTGGCGCAGCAGGCCGTGGTCGAGATGGAGTCGGAGCGTTTGCGCAATGCCCTGCTCGGCGCGATCTCGCACGACGTGCGCACGCCGCTCACCGCGTTGATCGCGCTGGCCGAATCTCTGCAGACGCTGCCGCCCGAAGAACACGGCAACGCGGCGCGCGCCATCGTCGCGCAGGCGCACGAGTTGCATGCGCTGGTCAACAACCTGCTGGACATGGCGCGGCTCGAAAGCGGCATTGCGGGCGGTGCGGTGAACCTGCGGCGCGACTGGCAATCGGTCGAGGAAGTCGTGGGCTCGTCGATCCGCGCGGCGCGCACGTCGCTGGGCGATACCGTCGTGCAGACCGCGCTCGCTGCCGACCTGCCGCTGGTCGAATTCGATGCGGTGCTGATCGAGCGCGTGCTCGTCAACCTGCTGGAGAACGCCACCAAATACGGCGCCCCGCCCATCGTGGTGGGCGCGCGCCGAGCCCGGAACGCTGGTGCTCACGGTGCGCGACCACGGCCCCGGCCTGCCCGCGACGTTGCTGGGCCGTGAGCAGAAACTGTTCGACAAGTTCACGCGCGGAGAGGCCGAATCGGCCACGCCGGGTGTCGGGCTGGGCCTGGCGATCTGCCGCGCGGTGGTGAGTGCGCACGGCGGTGAGATCACGGCGGCCAATGCGCTGGGCGGCGGTGCAGAATTCACCGTTAGCCTGCCACGCCGCGAGCCGCCCGAACCGGCCGAAGCCCAACTCTGAAGCCATGCCATCCCCCACCGCCATCGTGATCGAAGACGAGCCGCAGATCCGCCGCTTTGTGCGCGGCGCGCTCGAGGCCGAGGGCTGGGTGGTGCACGAGGCCGGTACGCTGCGCGATGGCCTCGCGGCAGCCGGCACGCGGCAACCTGACCTGCTGGTGCTGGACCTCGGCCTGCCTGATGGCGACGGCGTGTCGTTGATTCGCGATGTGCGTGGCTGGTCTGCGGTGCCGATCATCGTGCTTTCCGCGCGCAGCGACGAGGCCGACAAGATCGCCGCGCTCGATGCCGGCGCCGACGATTACCTGACCAAGCCCTTCGGCACCGGTGAGCTTCTGGCGCGCGTGCGCGCCAATCTGCGCCGCCCGCGCGCAGCCAACGGCGACGATACGGCGGAAGCACTGTTCCGTTTCGGGGAGGTCGAGCTGGACCGCGCCGCGCGCATCGTGCGCCGCGCCGGCGCCGAGGTGCACCTGACGCCGACCGAGTACCGGCTGCTCTCCGTGCTCGTCGCGAACGCCGGCCGCGTGCTCACGCAACGCCAGTTGCTGCGCGAAGTGTGGGGCCCGTCGCATACGGACCAGAGCCATTACCTGCGCATCTACATGGGGCATCTGCGGCAGAAACTCGAGGCCGATCCGGCGCAGCCTCGGCATTTGTTGACGGAGACTGCGGTGGGGTATCGGTTGGTGGTTTAGCCGAGGGGCGCCGCGCTTTGTCGAAGGCACAGTGCCCTCACCTAGCCCTCTCCCAGAGGGAGAGGGGACAAGACCGAATGCACGCGTCGAGGCTGCGCGTTGTTCCCTCTCCCCTTGGGAGAGGGTTAGGGTGAGGGCCGCGGCATCCACGTCACCGCTGACCGCAAGAAGAAATCAGGCAGCGACACCCTTGTTCGGGTTCAGCAAGAACTTCTCCCCCGTCGCCTGCTTGCCGTACACCCCAATGGCATCCAGCTGAAGCGCCTCGAACAAAGAAACCTCCCGCGTGTACCGGCTCGCGAACGTCGTCTTCAACTCCGCGACCACCCGCGCCTTCAAACGCTGCACCCCCTCGTCCCCAAGCTTCTGCAAGAACGGAAACAGCAGCCACCCGCCCATGCCCCACGCCATGCCGAAGTTGCGCACAAACTCCGTCGGCGAGCGGTCGAGGCCGCCGTAGATGTAGACCTGCTTGTGCGTGGTCGAACCATAGCGGCTGTATTCCTTTGCGGTGCGGTTCAGCGCCGCCTCCATGCAACCGAGGATCTGCCCTGCGAGCTTGCCGCCGCCGGTGGCGTCGAAGGCCAGCGTGGCGCCTGTTTCGACCAGGGCCTGCGTCAGGTCTTCAAGAAAGGTGGGCGAGCTTGCGTTGCACACGTACTTGGCGCCGATGCCGCGCAGCAGCGCCTCCTGTTCGGGCTTGCGCACGATATTGACCAGGTCGATGCCGTCCTTCTGGCAGATCTTGTTGAGCATCTGCCCCAGGTTGGATGCGGCGGCCGTGTGCACCAGCGCCTTGTGGCCCTCGCGCCGCATCGTCTCGACCATGCCGAGCGAGGTGAGCGGGTTCACGAAGCACGATGCGCCTTCGGCCGGCGCGGTGCCCGCGGGAAGCTCGAGGCACTGGGCGGCCGCCACGGCGCGGTATTGCGAATACATGGCGCCGCCGATGGCGGCCACCGTCTTGCCGAGCAGCGCCTGCGCCGCAGCCGACGAACCGGCTTTCACCACCACGCCGGCGCCTTCGTTGCCGACCGACATCGACTGGTCCAGCCGCCCGGCCATCATGGGCATGCCGCGCTCGGGCACGGTGGCCGTGACGACCGGACGTTCGGGCGTGCCGGAGACCTTGGCGGTGCTCATGTCGGCCGCGCCGAACAGCAGCCCCAGGTCCGACGGGTTCATGGGCGACGCCTCGACGCGGATCACCACTTCGTGCGCCTGCGGTTCGGGCACCGGATCGTCGTGCAGCGAGAGTTCGAGTTCGCCGTTCGCGCGGATGAGCGAGCGCAGTTGCAGTGCCATGAAGAACCCCTTGCGACCCCGAAGAAGGGTCTGTTCGAAGGTGGCTCCAAGGCCACGGGGCGGCCAGTATAGGAGCGGCCCGCGAAGTCTGCAGGCGCCTTCAGGACACCACGGGAATCACCGGGGCGTGGTCCAGCGCATGGCGCATCTTCTCCGGATCGAGCCGGTCGATGTAGCGCGGAATGTTGCGCCACAGCGTGTGATACCCGTAGCCGCCGCGCAGCATCTCGAGCCGCGCGCTCTC
The DNA here is from genome assembly GCF_023195515.1 of Variovorax sp. S12S4. NCBI lineage: Bacteria > Pseudomonadati > Pseudomonadota > Betaproteobacteria > Burkholderiales > Comamonadaceae > Variovorax > Variovorax sp. S12S4. The sequence continues at coordinate 1,370,812 of NZ_JALPKR020000002.1, read as the reverse complement.
CTTGTCCCAGCCTTGCACCGCCATGCGATAGACCGCCGCCACCACGCCGGTGCGGTCGGCGCCGTGCATGCAGTGGATCAGCACCGGGCCCTGCTTTTCGGCCTCTCGAATGGCGACCAGCGCGCGCAGCACCTTGGTGTCGTCGATGGACCAGGTGTTGATCGGCACGCGCACCAGCCGGATGCCGCTGCCCGCGAACACCTTCCGGTCGTCGTTGAAGGAGCGCAGGCTCACGATGGTGCGAATGCCCAGGGCCTTCAGCGCCGCCACGTTGGCGATGCGCGGCTGCGCGCTGCGGTAAAGCGTGGGCGTGATGCGGTGCAGGTTTTCGACCTGGAGCGTGTCGAGCGGATCGGCCCAGTGCCCGGGCCGCGGCACGGCTTGCGCCGCGGCGTTGTCGTCGCGGTCTTTGCGTTTCGCGCGCCTTATGCTCATTTCGCGCGCCGCCAGTGCCGGGTTACCAGGATCAGCAGGGCCACCGCCAGGCCGCCCCAGTAGTCGACCGGCGCGCCCCAGACCCAGTGCTTGTGCCAGAACGCATCGACCGGATTGAAGCGTGCCCAGCCGAAGGCCGGGTTGATGATGAACCACAGGAAGTCTTCGCAGACCCAGAAGACGATCAGGCCCGCAACGGCCAAGCCCACGTCGCGCCAGGTCCAGCGGCCGTTGAAGGCCAAGGGCGCAAAGAACACCAGCGCCATGAAGGTGAACACCCAGGCGTGATAGCCGGTCATCGCACGGCCGCCCCAGAAAATGTCGAGCCAGATGTTGTTCTCGATGCGCCAGGTGGGCAGCGACGTCGCCCAGCCCGCGCCGCCTTCGATCTGGATCTCGGCATTCGCAAAGAAGAAAGCCATCACGACCACCCAGGCCAGGTAGCCGATGGTGCGGGCCACGCCCGTTTTCTCCGTGGCGCCGTTCATGCTGCTTCACCCAAGACGCGCTGCAGCACCGTGGCCGCCGCGCGCGGCTTGCCGAGCGCGCGGCTGCGGCGGGCCATGTCGGCCAGCTTGGCGGGGTCGGCCATCAGGCGCGCCACCTTGTAGTCGAGGCCGATCGCGTCGTAGGCGAGCCAGGCCGCGCCTTCTTCCATGAGAAAGCCGGCGTTGTGCTCTTCCTGGCCCGGAATCGGCGATATCAGCAGCATCGGCTTGCCGAGCGCGAGGCACTCCGACACCGTGAGACCGCCCGGCTTGGTCACCACCAGGTTGGCTGCGGCCATGAGCTTGTGCATTTCGTTCGTGAAGCCGATCGGCACCACGCGGCCGGGGTGGCGCACGGCCACCGCCTGCAGCCTGGTGTGCGCCTCGGCGTTGCGGCCCGCCACGGCAATGACCTGGAAGCCGCTGTCGCCGCCGAGCGAAAGCACGCGTTCGACCATGCTCGGCAGGTCGCCGACGCCCGCGCCACCCGAGGCCATCAGCAACACGGGCCGCGCGGGGTCGAGGCCGAGCGCCGCGGCGCAGGCATCGCGCGCGAGGGCCGGTGCATCGGGCTCGGAGAAAGCCGGCATCACCGGAATGCCCGTCACATGGATGCGTTCGGCCGGAATGCCGCGCGCCCGGAGCCTGAAGGCCACTTCTTCCGTCGCGGCCAGGTAGCCCGCCATGCCCGGCACCAGCCACATGTTGTGCAGGTCGTAGTCGGTGATCTGCAGCCACACCGGAAAGTCGATGCGTCCGCGGTTGCGCTCGCGCATCAGCAGCTCGGCCGGCAGAAAGTGGGTGCAGATCACGGCGTCGGGCTTTTCGCGGCGGATCTCGCGCACCAGGGCGCCGGTGCTCAGCCGCTCGATGCCGCGGCGCAGCCGCTGCGAAGGCGCGTGGTGCGGCGTGGCGTCGGCGCGCTGGTGCAGGTAAGACCAAAGCTCCGGTGCGCGGTTTACGAGCTGGATGTACCAGTCGGTGTACACCTTCCGAAAACCGCCGGCCACATGGGCCATGGCATCGATGTGGACCGCCGTGTGCGGCGGGGCCGATTGCATGGCGGCTTCGAGGGCTTGCGCTGCGCGCACATGGCCGTTGCCGGCGCTCACACTGAGGATCAGGATTTTTGTCATTCGGGTCCGGGGCCGTCGGCGGGCCATTGGCGCGCATTATCCCCATGCAATGCGACACATACCGCCGACACCGACCATGGGCGAAAATGCGGGCATGACTGACGCTCCCGCCGCACCTGTACGCCTCAACAAACGCATGGCCGAGCTCGGTCTCTGCTCGCGCCGCGAGGCCGACGAGTGGATTGCCAACGGCTGGGTGAAGGTGAACGGCAAGCCGGCCGAAATGGGCGTGAAGGTCACGCCGTCCGACCGCATCGAGGTGGACAAGGCCGCCAAGGGCCAGCAGGCGAACCAGGTCACCATCCTGATCAACAAGCCCATCGGCTACGTGAGCGGCCAGGCCGAGGACGGGCACGAGCCGGCAGTGACGCTCTTCACGCCGCAGAACCGCTGGGCCGAAGACAACGCGCGCTTCTTCTTCAGCCCCCAGCAGTTGCGCGGCCTTGCGCCTTGCGGCCGGCTCGACATCGACTCGATCGGCCTCCTGGTCATGACCCAGGACGGACGCATCGCGCGCCAGCTCATCGGCGAAGACTCGGTGATGGAGAAGGAATACCTGGTGCGCGTGGCCTACCACGGCCTGGGCCAGCCCGCGCCCACCGGGCAGTTGGTGCGCATGGACGACGACGATCCCGTCACGACCAACGTGCAGGCGGTTTTTCCGCCCGCCATGCTCGCCAAGCTGCGCCACGGCCTGAGCCTGGACGGCCAGCCGCTCAAGCCGGCGCGCGTCGAATGGCAGAACCCCGAGCAGCTGCGCTTTGTGCTCACCGAGGGCAAGAAACGCCAGATCCGCCGCATGTGCGAGCTGGTCGGCCTGAAGGTGGTGGGCCTGAAGCGCGTGCGCATCGGCAAGGTGATGCTCGGCAACCTGCCCGTGGGGCAGTGGCGCTACCTCGGCCCGCACGAGAAGTTCTGAGTTCTTGCCCATGGCCGTGGTGCTGAGCCAGCGCGCGCTGAACCGGGCCACCCTGGCGCGGCAGATGCTGCTGGAGCGGCGCAAGGCGACGGTCACGCAGGCCATCGAAAAGCTGGCGGGGCTGCAGGCGCAGGCGCCGAACCCGCCTTACATCGGCCTGTGGAGCCGGCTCGAGGGCTTTCGGCGCGAACAGCTGACCGAGGCGCTGAAGAAGCGGCGCATCGTGCGCATGTCGACGATGCGCGCGACCCTGCACCTGATGGCCGCATCCGACGCGCTGGCCTGGCGGCCGCTGCTCGAGCCGGTGCATCAGCGCGGATTGCGGGGCAGCAGCCACGCGCGGGCGCTCGAAGGCATCGACCACGCGGCCGTGGTGAAGGCCGGGTTGGCGTTGCTGCGCGAAGGCCCGCTTGCCAGTGCCGAACTCGGGCAGGCGCTCGCGCTGCAATGGAAAGACCGTGAGCCCGCTTCGCTCGCAGCACTCATCCGCAACAACGTACCGCTGGTGCACCTGCCTCCCGCGGGCAACTGGAACTCGCACCAGAGCGCACAACTGCAGTCCATCGCAGAGTGGCTCGGCGAATCCGCCGCCGACGTGGCGCCCGCCACGCAGGACGACCTGCTGCTGCGCTACCTGGCGGCCTTCGGCCCCGCCACGCTCGCCGATGCGGGTGCATGGTCGGGCCTCACGGGCTGGAAGGCCGTGGCCGAGCGCTTGGGGCCACAGTTGCGCGTGTTCACCGGCGATGAGGGACAGGAATTGTTCGACTTGCCCCGCGCGCCGCGGCCTGACCCCGACACGCCCGCGCCGCCGCGCCTGGTCGCCGAATGGGACAACCTGCTGCTCTCGCATGCCGACCGCAGCCGCGTGATGAGCGAGGAGTACCGTGCCCGGGTGTTCACCGTCAACGGCATCGTTCGCGGCACGGTGCTGCTCGACGGCTTCGTTGCAGGCATCTGGAAAATCGAGCGTGCGAAAAACACGGCCACCGCGGTGCTGGAGCCCTTCACGCGCTGGTCGAAGGCCGACCGGCTCGGCGCGCAGGAAGAGGCCATGCGCCTGCTGGCCTTTGCAGCGGACGGCGAGGGCGAGCGGCACGACGTGCGCGTGCTGTGAGCCTTTGCCAGTGCAGCGTTGACAGGCCCTAAGACTCGCCTAAGACTCCGCCCCTACGCTGCGCCACGGCGCAAGGCACTGCCGCTCATCCCGACACGCTGCTGCCTTGCCGCCCAAGGAGTCGACACGATGCGTGTGCTGCTGGTGGAAGACGACGAGATGATCGGGCGCAGCCTGAAGCAGGCGCTCGAGGGCGCGGGCTGGTCGGCCGACTGGGTGCGCGACGGCGAACTGGCGCAAAGCGCGCTCGGCGATGGCGGCTACACCTGCGTGCTGCTCGACCTGGGGCTGCCCCGGCAGGACGGCACCGAGGTGCTGCGGCGCGCACGCGAACGCGGCGACGCCACGCCGGTGCTGGTGCTCACCGCGCGCGACGGGCTCGACGACCGCATCCACAGCCTCGACCTTGGCGCGGACGACTACCTGCGCAAGCCCTTCGAATTCCGCGAGCTGCTCGCGCGCATGCGGGCGGTGGTGCGCCGGCGCGACGGCGCCGCGCATTCGCTGATCGGCGGCAACGCGATGCAGCTGGACCTGACCACGCGCGAGGTGGTGATCCACGGCACGCGCGAGGCGCTCACGGCGCGCGAATTTGCACTGTTGCACGCACTGCTGGAGCGGCCCGGCGCCATCCTCTCGCGCGAGCAGCTCGAGAACCGTATCTACGGCTGGGGCGAGGAAGTGACCAGCAACGCCATCGACGTGCTGATCCACGGCATGCGCCGCAAGCTCGGCGCCGAATCGATCCGCAACGTGCGCGGGTTGGGATGGCGCGTCGTCGCATGAGCGCTGCGCCGGGCCGCCCCAAGCAAGCTCGCGCCGGAGTGCGAAGCACGGAGGTACTCCGATGAGCGCAATGCCGGGCCGCTGGTGGCGTCCGCGCTCGCTGCGCTCGCAGTTGCTGTTCTGGCTCATTACGCTGCACGTGGCGGCGGCGGCGCTCACGGCGTGGTTCACCTTCGTCGCGTATGGCGACCTGGTTCACAACGCGCTCGACGAGCAGATGCGGCTCGTTGCCGATTCCCATGCGGGCACCGATCCGCCCCGCGCGCCTCGCCCGCTCGACGGCGAAGCCGCCTTTGCACGCGGCGCCTTCGTGGTGCAGATATGGAGCGCCGATGGCCGCACGCTGCTTGCGAGTTCGTGGCCGCCGCTGGCTGCGGTGCCCTTGCAGCCGCGACCGGGCTTCAGCGATGTGAGCACCGGCGCGCACACGCATTCGCGCTGGCGCGTGTTCACCGCCGACCCCGGACCGCGCGCCGACCAGCCGCGCGTGCAGGTGCTGCAGAACGAGGACTACCGGCGGCGCCGGGCACTGCGCCGCGCGCTGCTCGAAGGCCTGCCCATCGCGCTGCTGCTGCCGCTCGCCTTGCTGATCCTGTGGCTCATTGTGTCGGCGGCCTCGCGGTCGCTGCGGGCGGTGGCGCGCGACGTGGCCTCGCAGGACGAGCGCAGCCTCACCGATCTTTCGCTGGCGCGCGTGCCGGACGAGATCGCGCCGCTGGTACAGGCCTTCAACCACCTGCTGTCGCGCGTGCGCAATGCCTTTGCCACGCAGCGCCGCTTCGTGCAGGACGCAGCCCACGAACTGCGCACGCCCATGGCCGCCATCGGCCTGCAGATCGAGAACCTGCGCGCGCATGTGCCTGCGGGCGAAGCCACCGAGCGCTTCAACCAGCTCGAAGCCGGCGTCACGCGCGCGCAGCACCTGATCGAACAGCTGCTGAGCCTCTCGCGGCAAGACGCACCGGGCCGCCCCATGCCGGGCGAGCCGGTCGACATCGAAGCCCTGCTGCGCGAAAGCGTAAGCCAGCTGATGGTGCTGGCCGACGCGCGGCGCGTGGACATCGGCTTCGAGGGATCGATTGCGCCCGTGGTGCACGCACCGGCCGCCGAGTTGCGCAGCGTGTTCGACAACCTGCTCGACAACGCACTGCGCTATGCGCCCGAAGGCGGCGTGGTCGATGTGCGGCTGCACGAAGTAGGCGGCCATGCCGTGGTCGACGTGCTGGACAACGGGCCGGGCATTCCCGAAGCATCGATCGGCCGCGTGTTCGACCGCTTCTTTCGCGTGCCGGGCTCACCTGCGGGCGGCAGCGGGCTGGGGCTCGCCATTGCGCGCACGGCGGCCGAGCGGCACGGCTTGCGCATCGAGCTGTGCAACCGCGCCGAAGCGGAAGGGGGTGGCTCGGGACTGATGGCGCGGGTGCATCTTCCGCCGCCGACGGCGCCGCTCATTGCCAGCTAATTCATTGCTCAGGGCCAGCTCAGTCCGGCTGCCTAGAGTGCGTTCAGGCCTTGCCACGCGCAGTTCGCGCGATGGCACGCGGCCGGGGACAACCGCCATTCAGGAGCACACACCATGCGCACTTCCTTCAAGCTTCTTGCCCTTGGTTCCTTTGCCGCGTTTGCGGCGCTGGGTGCCGTTCATGCGTCGGCCGAGACGACCGACGGCTCGGACTACCACCCGCTGCAGATGAATTCGCCCGAGAACCCCGACGTGCTTGCGGGTGCAATGGCTGCCGCGCGGCCCGGCGGCACCGAGTCCATCGGCCAGTCGACCAGCGCGCCGGCCATGAACTCGACGATCCCGGTGTCCGATGTGGAGGCCGGCGCGTACGCGGCATCGCACGCGAGCGGGACCGAATCGATCGGCCAGTCGACCTCGCTGCCGCTGGTGCAGTCGGCCAGCGGCAGCTGACCGAAGATCAGTCGTCGTTGTTGCTGAGCAGCGCGCGGTAGATCACCGCGCCGATGATCGCGCCCACGATGGGTGCGAGCCAGAACAGCCACAACTCCGACACTGCATACGAGGGGCCGAACAGCGCCGGGCCGGTGCTGCGCGCCGGGTTGACCGAGGTGTTGGTCACCGGAATGGAGATCAGGTGAATCAGCGTGAGGCACAGGCCGATGGCCAGGCCCGCGAAGCCACCGGCTGCGCGCTTGGCGGTGGAGCCGAGGATCACGATCAGGAACACCGCGGTCAGCACCACTTCGCACACCAGCGCGGCAGTCATGCCGTATTTGCCGGGCGAGTGCTCGCCGAAGCCGTTGGTGGCAAAGCCGCCTATGTCTGCGCCGGGCTTGCCCGTGGCAATCAGGTAGAGCACGCCGGCCGCTGCAATGGCGCCCAGCACTTGCGCAACGATGTAGCCCGCGAGCTGCGAAGCCTTGAAGCGGCCCGCGGCCGCGAGGCCGATCGAGACGGCGGGGTTGAAGTGGCCGCCCGAGATGGGGCCGAGCGCATAGGCGCCGGTCACCACCGTGAGGCCGAACGCCAGCGAAACGCCCAGAAAGCCGATGCCAAGGCCCGGAAAGGCCGCGGCCAGAACAGCGCTACCGCAGCCGCCGAACGTGAGCCAAAAAGTACCAATGAACTCGGCCGACCACTTTTTGTAGGTGCTATGTTCCATGTTGTTCCATCCTGAAGTTGTTAGAAAAATGCGTGGCCTGGGCCATGGCGCGGGCGGATTCTAGGAATGGAAACAACGAGCGTCACGCATGTTGTTGCATCTATCGGAACCTGTTCACAAATCGGCGATCTTTTGTTTCTGACACGCGTTCCGCAACAGGCTAACGAGGCGTCTCAGAGCGTGACCACGATCTTTCCGAAGGCGCCGCGTGCGAGGTGGTCGAGCGCATCGGGCAATGCATCGAACGCGTAGCGCGCCGCAATCACGGGCTTGAGCGCGTTCACGTCGACGGCGCGCACCAGGTCTTCGAGCGCACGGCGATGGCCCACGCCAATGCCTTGCACCGTGACGCGGCCGAGCACCATGGCATAGAACGAAGCGCTCAGCGTTTCGCCGCCGAGCATGCCGATGATCGATACGCGCCCGCCTTGCGCAGCGGCCTGCAGCGAACGATCGAGGTTCGGCCCGCCCGAGAGCTCGAGCACATGGTCGGCGCCGCGGCCTTGCGTGAGGCGACGCACTTCGGCGGGCCAGTCGCTGTCGCGCATCAGCACGTGGGTGGCGCCGAGTGCAAGGGTCTGCGCGCGCTTGTCTTCGCTGCCCGAGATCACGATGGTGCGCGCGCCATGCAGCCGCGCAATCTGCAAACCGAACAGCGCCACGCCGCCCGTGCCATGGATCAGCACGGTCTGGCCGGGCCGCAGCGCCCCCGTTTCGGCCAGGGCGAACCAGGCGGTGAGGCCGGCGCAGGGGAGCGTGCTCGCTTCGGCAAAGTCCAGTGTGGCCGGCGCGGCCACGGCCCAGGCAGCGTCGAGGAGAACGTGCGAAGCGAGCATGCCCGGTCCGGGCCCGCCGGCCAATACCGCATCGGCCGTCCACTGGCCGTCGATCCATCCGCCCCAGAAGGTGTTGACCACGCGATCGCCAACGGCAAACCGGCGCACGTCCGCGCCCGCGGCCACTACGGTGCCGGCCATGTCGGAGGCGGGCGTGAAAGGCATGTCGAAATTCATGCCCATGCCGTCGCGCACCATCAGAAGGTCGCGGTAGTTGAGCGACACCGCGCCCACCCGCACGAGGATCTGGCCCGGCCCCGGCGTGGGAGCGGCCGCTCGACCTGTTCGAGGTGCTTGTTGCCAAAAGAAGAGAGTTGCCAGCGGCGAAGCGCTTGAGGTTCCTGCATGAAAAGACTCCACGTCAAACAAAGAGTTGTTCATGCTATTGGTGAGTCGATCTATCCAGTGGTGGATAATTTTCAACTCGATGGCGCCTGAAAATCTCCAATGAGTCAACGTCTCCAGGGCATAGAAGAATTTGTCGCGGCCGTCGAGGCCGGCAGTTTTGCGCTTGCGGCGCAGCGGCTGCACGTCACGCGCTCGGCGGTGGCCAAGAGCATCGCGCGGCTCGAGGCGCGGCTGGGCACGCGGCTCTTTTTGCGCACCACGCGCAGCCAGAGCCTCACCGAAGAAGGCCACGGCTACTACGAGCGCTGCCGCCGCGCGCTGGCCGAGCTCGACGCCGCCGAGGCCATGGCCGATGCCGCGCGCTGCACCGCGACAGGGCTGGTGCGCCTCAGCATGCCCGCGATGCTCGGCCGCCTGAAGGTCGGGCCGCTGCTGCTTGCGCTCGCGCGCCGGCATCCGGGGCTTTCGCTGGAGCTTTCATTCAACGACCGGCGCGTGGACCTGGTCGAGGAGGGCCTCGACCTTGCCATTCGCAGCGGCGGGCTGCCCGACACCGCCGACCTGGTGGCCCGGCCGGTCGGCATGCAGTGGATGGTGCTGTGCGCCGCGCCCGCCTATCTGGCGGCGCACGAACGCCCGGCAAGCGTGACCGAGCTGACCGCTCCGTCGTCGCACGAGGCGGTGTTCTATGCCCGCGACGGGCATATCTGGCCCTGGCGCTTTCACGATGCCGAAGGCCGGCTTGTCGAGGTGGTGCTGCCTTCGCGGTTGCGCTGCGACAGTGCCGAGGTGCTGCTCGAAGCCGCCATTGGCGGCATGGGCCTGTCGCGGCTGCCGGCCTGGCTGGCCGCCGAGGCGCTGGCCGCGGGAACGCTGGTGCGGGTGTTCGAGGAGCCGCAGCCTTTCGGCTTCGAGCTCAACGTCATCCGCCACAAAAGCCGCTACCTGCCGCACAAGACGCGGGTGGTGATCGACTGGCTCGCGGAGCATCTGCCGCCGCTGCTGGCGGCCCGCTGAGCGGCTTTGCCCGCTATCCTGCGGCTTTGTTGCCATTCCATTTCATTTGCCGGAGAACGCATGCGCCCTTTTGCCATCAGGAACGTCGCGGCCCTAGCCGCATGCGCGGGGTACCTGGCCTTGTTTACGACGGGCGCGGCGGCGCAGGGCACGGTGAACGCCCTCTGCAGCACCGACGCGGGCTGGTGCGAGGCGGCCGCCGCGGCCTTCACGCGCGAGACCGGCATCAAGGTGCAGCAGGCGCACAAGGGCACCGGAGAAATCGGCGCCCAGCTGCGCGCCGAAGCGGCCAACCCCAAGACCGACATCTGGTGGGGCGGCACGGGCGACCCATTCCTGCAGGCCGCCGAACAAGGCCTGCTCGAAGCCTACCGCCCGGCCTACATCAACGACCTGCACGACTGGGCGGTGCGCCAATACGCCATGTCGCAGAACATGGTGGGCGGCTTCTATACCAGCGCCATCGGCTTCGGCTTCAACACCGACCTGCTCAAGAAAAAGAAGCTGAGCGAGCCCAAGTGCTGGTCCGACCTGGTCAAGCCCGAATACAGGGGCGAGATCGAAATTTCGCACCCGGCCTCCAGCGGCACGGCCTACACCATCATCGCGGGCCTGGTGCAGCAGATGGGCGAGGACGCGGCCTTCGACTACCTGAAGAAGTTGCACCGCAACGTGACCAGCTACACCCGCAGCGGCCAGGCGCAGGCGCCCAACGTGGCCAAGGGCGAGGTGGCGGTCGGCGTGAGCTTCATCTTCGGCTTCGAGCGCTGGCGGTACGACAAATTTCCGGTAAAAACCGCCGCGCCCTGCGAAGGCACGGGCTACGAGGTAGGCGGCATCGCGCTGGTCAAGGGCGCCCGCAACAAGGAGAATGCCAAGCGCTACTACGACTGGCTCATGAGCCCGGTCGGACAGGCGATCGGCGGGCAGGTCGGCAGCCTGCAGTCGCCGGCCAACAAGACCTTCAAGCCCGACGCGCGCATTCCGTCGATGAGCGACGTGAAGCTCATCAAGTACGACTTCGAGAAATACGGCAAGGCCGCCGAGCGAAAGCGGCTCATCGACCGCTGGACCCGCGAAGTGGAATCCCAACTCAGGTAAAGCCTGCGCGGGGGCTTCACGCGGCCGCAAGAAATGCGGCCTATTGTTTTTTGGGGCGCCAGCCCCAACTCGCAGAGTTGGCGGGTCGGGCGTGCGGTCAAGGCTGTCCGGCTTAGAATTTTTTGGTTTCGATATTTCTTCTTTCCCATGGCTGATTCTTCCAATACGAAACTACCGTTCCAGGCTGAAGTCGCGCAACTGCTGCATCTCGTCACGCATGCGCTGTACTCCAACAAGGAAATCTTCCTGCGCGAGCTGATCTCGAACGCATCGGACGCCTGCGACAAGCTGCGCTTCGAGGCCATCGACCACCCCGAGCTGTACGAAGACCAGCCCAATCTGGACGTGCGCCTTTCGTTCGACAAGGCCGCGCGCACCATCACCATCACCGACAAGGGCATCGGCCTGTCGCGCCAGGAAGCCATCGACAACCTCGGCACCATCGCAAAAAGTGGTACCAAGGACTTCATGAGCAAGCTCAGCGGCGACCAGAAGGCCGACGCACAGCTCATCGGCCAGTTCGGCGTGGGCTTCTATTCGGGCTTCATCGTGGCCGACAAGATCACGGTCGAATCGCGCCGCGCCGGCCTGCCGCCGGAGCAGGGCGTGCGCTGGGTGAGCGGCGGCGCGGGCGACTTCGAAGTGGCCGACATCACGCGTGCCGAGCGCGGCACCAGCATCACGCTGCACCTGCGCGACGACGCCGACGAATACCTCAATGCCTGGAAGCTCAAGCAGATCGTCGGCAAGTATTCCGACCATATCTCGCTGCCCATCCTCATGGAAAAAGAGGAGTGGAAGGAAGGCGAGAACGATCAGCCCGGCGACATGGTCAAGACCGGCGAATGGGAAACGGTCAACAAGGCCAACGCCCTGTGGAGCCGCAACAAGAAGGACATCACGCCCGAGCAGTACGAAGAGTTCTACAAGACCATCAGCCACGACTACGAGGCGCCCCTCGCCTGGAGCCACAACCGCGTGGAGGGCAGCACCGAGTACACGCAGCTGCTCTACATCCCCGCGAAGGCGCCGTTCGACCTGTGGAACCGCGAAAAGAGCGCGGGCGTCAAGCTGTACGTGAAGCGCGTCTTCATCATGGACGACGCCGAGGCGCTGCTGCCGAGCTACCTGCGCTTCGTGAAGGGCGTGATCGACTCGTCCGACCTGCCGCTCAACGTGAGCCGCGAACTGCTGCAGGAAAGCCGCGACGTGAAGGCCATTCGCGAGGGCAGCACCAAGCGCGTGCTCGGCATGCTCGAAGACCTGGCCAAGAAGCAGAAGACCGGGCCGGAAAGCGGCGAGGGCAAGATCGACGTGGGGTCCGGCGAATCGGTGCCCGCGCCCGAGCCGACCGAAGCGGTGACCGACGTGGTCGACAAGAACGCGCCCACGGCCGCCGAAACCGCTGCTGCCGCGGCGGACGAATCGGGCAAGTACGCCAAGTTCTATGCCGAGTTTGGTGCCGTGCTGAAAGAAGGCCTGGGCGAAGACTTCGGCAACCGCGACCGCATTGCCAAGCTGCTGCGCTTTGCCTCGACCACGAGCGACACGGTGAGCGTGAGCTTTGCCGACTACAAGGCCCGCATGAAGGAAGGCCAGGACGCGATCTACTACATCACGGCCGACACGCTCGCCGCCGCCAAGAACAGTCCGCAGCTCGAGGTCTTCAAGAAGAAGGGCATCGAGGTGCTGCTCATGACCGACCGCGTGGACGAGTGGGCGCTCAACTACCTGACCGAGTTCGACGGCACGCCGCTGCAGAGCGTGGCCAAGGGCGCGGTCGATCTCGGCAAGCTGCAGGACGAGGCGGAGAAGAAGGCCGCCGAGGAAGCCGCCGAAACCTTCAAGCCGATGCTCGAGAAGCTCAAGGAAGCGCTCAAGGACAAGGCCGGCGACGTGCGCGTGACCACGCGCTTGGTCGATTCGCCCGCCTGCCTGGTGGTGCAGGATGGCGGCATGAGCACGCAGCTTGCGCGCATGCTCAAGCAGGCCGGCCAGCCCGCGCCCGACCTGAAGCCCGTGCTCGAAGTCAACGCCGAGCACGCGCTGGTGAAGAAGCTCGACGGCTCCGAGCACTTCGACGATCTGGCAAACATTCTGTTCGACCAGGCCCTTCTGGCCGAAGGCGGCCTGCCGGCCGATCCCGCGGCCTACGTGAGGCGCGTGAACGCGCTGCTGGTGTGAACGCCCGGCCGCGCATCGTTCGGGCAGGGGCCGCCGTTGCGGCGGCGGTGCTGCTGGTTTCGATGAGCGGCTGTTCGCACTACCGCATCGGCATTCCGCTGGTGCCCGGGCTCTCGCTCGGCCTGGGTGCCACCAAGGACGGCAATTTCTCGGTCGGGCTCAACACCGGCTGGGGCCCGCTCGGCGCGGGCGTGGCGGTCAACAACTCGGGCGTGGTGGCCGGTTCGGCCGGCGTGGGTGTGGGCGTCGGCGTGGGGCCGATCGGCACCGGCGTGGGCGTGAGCAAGAGCGTGGTGCTGCACGATCCCAATGCCGTGAAGCCCGCGCCTGCGCTCGCCACGGCCACCGCCGCAGCGGCTCCTGCGCCCGCCGCGCCCGTGGCGGCATCCAACGCGCCGGTCACCATCACCAAAGGCGGGGTGACCAGGCCGGCCGTGGCGGCCACACCTGCGGCAATGCCGCAGCCTGCGGCCGTGCGCGTCTCCTATCGCCAGCCCGCTTTGGCCTCCGCTGCCGAGCCGGCTGGCGGGCTGGGCACGCCGGGCAATCCCGTCGCTCCTTGAATGTCCCTCGACTCGTGTGGTGCCGCGGCGCCGGCGCGAAGTCGATCTTGGTTGCCGCCTGACTGAACGGAGATCGCTTTCTTGGAACTCAAGCAATGGCGGTGCTTCGTCACGCTCGCGGAGATCGGCAACATCCGTCGCGCCGCCTCGCTGCTCGCCGTTTCGCAGCCTGCGCTCAGCGTGCGCATCCAGCGGCTTGAAGAAGAGCTCGGCTTCGCGCTCTTCGATCGCCAGGCCCGCGGCGTTCGCCTCACCGAGCAGGGCGCCCGCCTGTTGCCGCACGCCAAGCGCCTGCTGTCGCGTGCCGCCGAAACCGACGAGGCCGCGCGCGCCATCGGACGCGGCGCTTTCGACCGGCTGGAGATCGGCGTCACCCCCATTGCGGCCCTGTCCTTCTTTCCCGATGCGATGCGCGTCTTCTCGGCCGCGTACCCGGGCGTGGTGCTGGCGCTCACCGAGGGCCTGTCCGACGAGCTCGAGGAGGCCGTGGCGCACCGCAGGCTCGACCTTGCCGTGGTGCATCCGCCCTCTTCGCGCGACGACCTGGTGGTGCGCGAAGTGGCGCGTGACCGTTTCGTCGCCGTGGTGCCTGCCACGCATCGGCTGGCAGGCGCCGAGCGCATCGAGGCGGCCGACCTGCGGCACGAGACGCTGGTCGGCGTGCGGCGCGAAGTCGGCCCCGTGGTGTTCGACCGCATCGCCAGCTATTTCTCGCGTGCCGGCATCACGGCGCGGGTCAACCAGTGCGCCACCTCGTCGATCTCGCTCGTGGGGCTGGTGGCGGCCGGTGCCGGCATCGGCCTGGTGGTGGAGTCGCTCGCCTGCATCGCGCGGCCCGACATCCGCTTCGTGCCGCTGTCGGACGAACCGCCGAGCCTTGGCTATGCAATGTGCCACCGCTCCGATCTGCCGGGCGAATTGCAGAGCGCCTTTCTGCATGCCTTCAATGCGCCGAAGGCGGCGCAGGCGCGCGGCCGGTTCTGCCATGAGCCCGCAACCTTCGCGGCTGCAAGCCGGAGGACGGCTCAGGCGTACAGCGGTTCTTCGGCCATCTGCTCGCACTGCTCCTGCAGCACCAGAATCTGGCCCTTCCAGTAGTCGCTGGAGCCGAACCACGGAAAGTTGATCGGAAAGATCGGGTCTTCCCAGCGGCGCGCGAGCCAGGCGCTGTAGTGAATGAGCCGCAGCGTGCGCAGCGGTTCGATCAGTGCGAGTTCGCGGCGGTCGAATTCGCGGAACTGTTCGTAGCCATCGAGCAGGCCCGACAACTGCGAGGTGCGCTGCGCGCGGTCGCCCGAAAGCAGCATCCACAGGTCTTGCACGGCGAAGCCGGTGCGCGCGTCGTCCAGGTCGACGAAGTGCGGGCCGCCACCGGGCCGGTCGGTGGGTGTCCACAAGATGTTGCCGGGATGCACGTCGCCGTGCAGGCGCAGCTTGCGCGGCTGGAAGTCCGAGGCCGGCGCATTCACCGAGAGCGCGGTCGCGCCGATCATGTCCAGCGCCTCGTTGCAGGCCGCTTCCCATTCGCGCTGCACGTCGAGCGGCACCTTGTTGTTGGCCAGCAGCCAGTCTCGCGAGGCAATGCCGAAGGTCTGCAGGTCGAGCGCGGGGCGGGCCTCGAAGGGCTTGGCGCTGCCGACGGTGTGGATGCGCGCCAGGAAGCGGCCGACCCATTCGAGCACCTCGAAGTCGTCGAGCTCGGGCGCACGGCCGCCACGGTATGGGCTCACGCTGAAGGCGAAGCCGCCGTGGTGGTGCAGCGTGGTGCCGTCGAAGGCCAGCGGCGGCACCGCGGGCACCTCGCCCTGGGCCAGTTCGAGCGAGAAGGCGTGCTCTTCCAGAATCTCGGCCTCGCTCCAGCGTTCGGGCCGGTAAAACTTGACGACGACGGCCGGATACGGATTCGGGTCTTCCAGGTACACCTGGTAGACGCGGTTTTCATAGGAGTTGAGGCCGGTGAGCCGGCCGTCGCCGTGCAGGCCGAGCGTCGCGAGCGCGTCGAGCACCACGTCGGGCGTGAGGCTCTCGTAGGGATGGGTGTTGGCGGGCGCTGCGGGGAAGGGGTCATGCAGCGATTGTCGCTACCCCCGCGCCGGCGCCGTTAAAGCCCGCCGGGTTGTTTGTAAAGCGAAAGGATATGGCCGGTGCGCGGGTCGCCCTTGCCGGCCAGCACCTGCGCATAGGCCGCCTGCACGGCCTCGCCGCCGTGGTGGTGCTCGGCGCGCAGCCACGGGTTCTTTGCGTCGCTCACCGTGGACAGAAAGCTGCGCCAGGCGGACACCATGCGCCGGCCGAATTCGTCCGCACCCCACTCGGCGGTGCGCTTCTTGATTTGTGCAGGCGCAAAGAACAAGGTGGCGCGCGGGCCCGGCAGGTCCTTGCCGGCGCCCTTGGACGAGAGCTGCTCCACGTGCGTGCCGCCAATCGAGCAGCTGTATTTGAGATTGGCAAAACGCGTGTGAATGGCGTTGCGTAGGCCGCCGTTGCCGGCAAAGTCGACGTACACGCAGGGCGTGTCGGCCGCAATGCTGTCGAGCGCGTCGTACGTCACCACGCGGTCGTAGCAGCCCAGGCTTTCGCAAAAAGCCACGTTGGCGTGGGATGTGAGGCCGATCACCTCGATGCCTTCGCGCTGGTGCAACTGAAAGGCGGTGCCGTAGGCTGTCTTGCTCGATGCGCTCGACAGCAGCATGGTGCCGGCGCCGAAGAAGTCGTTGTCGGCCATGAAGTCGTCGATCAGCCACGAGGTGATGAACAGCGGGCGCAGCAGCGCCTGGACGTCTTCCGTGTCGGCGGTGTAGAGCGAGTCTGCGTTGCAGCGGAAATACTGGTTGTAGACCGCGGGCAATGCCGCGCGATGCGCGGCGCCGTCGGCAAAGCGCTCGGGCGACAGACGCTCGGGGCTGAGCACCGCGCTCGACGCCATGGGCCAATAGCCGTAGAGCCGTTCGCCCACCGCCACGCCCGGGTGCAGCGACTGCACCACGCTCGCGAAGCCCCATACCGGAATGCTGCCCCAGCCTTCTTCTCCCGAGGGAAAGAACTGCCAGTAGCTCATCGCATCGCCGAAAGCGGCGTAGGTGATGTTGTTCGACGTGAGCGCAAAGCTGTCGATGCGAACGCGCACCTGGCCGTCGGCCAAAGGCTGGTCGGTGGCGGTGTGCAGCCGCGTGGCGGCGAGTTCGTCCTTGCGGATCAGGAGGCTGGTGGTGCTCATGGGGTCGATCTCCACGGTGCGTTGAAGGGCGTGCGGCCACATTAGCCAAGCTTGATGAAAGGCGCTATCGCGTTTGCATTTTCCGGGTCACCCGTGAGACAACGACGGCCATGAAAAAAGCGCCCCCGCTTGTGGCCGGGACGCTCCTTTTGCACTCAGTGCGGGATCAGGCGATCGTCAGTTCGACGTCGATGTTGCCGCGGGTGGCGTTCGAGTACGGGCAGACCTGGTGAGCCGTGTCGACCAGCTTCTGCTTTTGTTCTGCGTCCAGGCCGGGCAGCGTGATCGCGAGCTGCACCGAAATGCCGTAGGCCGCGCCGCCGTTCGTCGGGCCGAGGGAAACCTTCGAGTCGATGGCCACGTCTTCAGGCACCTTCACGCCGATCTTCGGGCCGACGGCCTTCATGGCGCCGATGAAGCAGGCGGCGTAACCGACCGCGAACAGCTGCTCGGGGTTGGTGCCGGGCTTGCCCGAACCGGGCGAGCTCAGCTTGACGTCGATGGCGCCGTCGCTGGACTTGCCTGCGCCGTCGCGGCCGCCGACGGTGTGGGCTTCAGCGGTGTAGAGAACCTTGTCGAGCTTGGTGGTCATGGTGATTCCTTTGTGGATGAGGGATGGAGGGAACGGTGAAAAGAGCTTCTTTGGATGAAGCGGAAAAAACTCGGAGCGTGCGTGTCAGGCTGCTTTCTTGATGCGGTCGCGCAGGGTCTGGATCTGCTGGGTGAGCGAAATCAGTTCGGGCACCGAACATTGGGCGGCAGCCATCAGGCATTCGGGCACATGGGCTGCGCGGGTCTTGAGCTTGCGGCCGGCGGCAGTCAGGGTGATGTGCACGCGGCGTTCGTCGGCCACATCACGCACCCGGGCCACATGGCCGTTGGCTTCGAGCCGCTTGAGCAGCGGCGTGAGCGTGCCGGAATCGAGCGAAAGGCGTTCGCCGAGCTCGGAGACCGTGGGGCCGTCCTGCTCCCAGAGGGCGAGCATCACGAGGTATTGGGGATAGGTGAGCTGCAGCTTTTCCAGCACCGGCTTGTAGAGCCGGGTCATGGCCAACGAGGCGGAATAGACGGCGAAGCAGAGCTGGTTGTCCAGCTTCAGCATTTCGTCGGCGGGGGCTGTGGTGGAGCGCATGGGTTGAATTGTAGCGAGCAATTGAATTGCGTGCAATGTAATTGTTTTGAGTTCGTTTTGGGGCTCGTTTTGGGGTTTGCTTTCCGAGGCCGGGATTCCGCCCGGCGGCGGACTCACTTTCTTTGCTTCGCCAAAAGAAAGTAAGCAAAGAAAAGGCGACCCCACTGTCTGCGACCCCTGCGCTTCGCTACGGGGCAACCTGCGGTGCTCGTGTTTCGCGGGGTCCGCAGAACTCGCTTCGCTCAAACAGCTGCGGCCCTGATCCGCGAAACCCTCCGCTCCTCGGCGCATACAGAGGGGCTTGGAAACCGAACGGGCCTTTGCTTCGCTCGGCCGACCAAGCCACGGCGGCGCGGCGCGCCGCCGTGGTTGGGATGAATTGGATGTTTGTATTAGCTGTTGGTTTCGGCTGTTGGCTGTTGGGACCGAGCGAAGCGAAGGTCGCCCGCGGGGCGATACCCGGCCCCGGGAAAAAAACTACGCCCTGAACCTCTTCCGAGTAAGCCCCAACGCCACCCAAAACGCAGCAACCGCATAAACAGTCAACACCAATGCATGCCGCCACCACCCAACAGGCCACTGATCCATAAAAAGAGGCCGCACCAAAGCCACCGCATTCGTCAACGGCAGCCAAGCCGCCACAGCCCTCACAGCAGAAGGCAACTGCTCCAAAGGAAAGAACACCCCGCTCAAGAACATCATCGGCGTCATGAACAGCGTGAAGTAATAAGTAAAAAAGTCGTACCCCTTCGCCAGCGCATTGAAGATCAGCGCAATGGACGAGAAGGTAATCCCCGCGCCCGCCAGCACCATCCAAGCGACGATCAACTTAGGGCTGTGGCTGATCCCCAGCCCAAGCATCACGAATAGGATCGCGGTTACCGTAAAGATCGACTTGAACGCCGCCCACAGCATCTCGGCCAGCACGATGTCGTCTAACCCGACAGGCGCATTCATGATGCCGTCCCAGGTCTTCTGCACATGCATGCGCGAAAAGGCCGAGTACAGCGCCTCGAAGCTCGCGGCGTTCATTGCGCTCATGCAGATCGAGCCGCTGGCCAGGAACAGGATGTACGGCACCTTCACGCCGTCCACCGCCACTTGCCCCACCAGCGCTCCCATGCCGTAGCCGAAAGCCACGAGCCAGATCAAGGGCTCGGCAATGTTGCCGATGAGGCTCGGTATCGCGAGCTTGCGCCACACGAGCAGGTTGCGCAAAAACACAGGCCACCAGCGCAGCGAGAGTTCGGGCGCGCGCCATACGGAGCGCGTCGGCGGCGTGGCGCCGCTTGCTGCGGTCGTCGATGTTGTCGTCGTGTTGTTCATTGGCTAGCCCTCCTCGCGAATCTGCCGGCCGGTGAGCTTGAGAAAAAGGTCTTCGAGGTTCGCTGGCCGATGAAAGGTGCGCAGCCGGCCGTGGTGTGTCAGCGCATCGAGCAGGCGCCGCGCGTCTTGCGTGTAGAAGAACACGGTCTCGCCGCTCACCTCCACACGCGCTGCCAGCGCCTTGAGTTCGGGCGACTCGGCGAGCGAGAGCGCGCCGTTGCCGTACACCTCGACCACGTCGGGCTCCAGGTGCTCGGCAATCAGGTCGCGCGGGCGTCCTTCGGCAATCTTGCGGCCATGGTCGAGCACCAGCAGTCGGGAGCACAAGCGCTCGGCCTCGTCCATGAAGTGCGTGGTCAGCAGGATCGACTTGCCCTGCTGCAGCAGCACCTGCAGCCGTTCCCACATCAGGTGGCGGGCCTGCGGGTCGAGCCCGGTGGTGGGCTCGTCGAGCAGCAGCAGCCTCGGGTCGTTCACCAGCGCGCGCGCCAGCGAAAGGCGCCGCCGCATGCCGCCCGACAGTTCGCCGGGCTTTGCGTCGGCCTTGTGCGAAAGCGCCGCAAACTCCAGCAGCTGCGGCACGCGCTCGCGCACCTGCGCCTTGCTGAAACCGAAGTAGCGGCCGTACACCACCAGGTTCTCGGCGCAGCTGAAATCAGGGTCGAGCGTGTCGAACTGCGAGACCACGCCGAGCTGCGCCTTGATGGCCAGCGCGTCGCGCGGCATCTGCAAACCGAGCGCCGAGATCTCGCCGCCGTCGGGCGTGGTCAGGCCCAGGCACATGCGGATGGTGGTGGTCTTGCCCGCGCCGTTCGGGCCGATCACGCCAAGGCACTCGCCGGGCGCGATCTCGAATGACAGGTCGTCGACGACCGTGGTGCTGCCATAGCGCTTGAGGAGATGGCTGGCGCGGAAGAGGGGTGTGGAAGAGGAGGATTGCACGTCGGCCATTCTGGCCCAGCTCCGCGAAACCTGCCGCCATCGCTTCATCCGATGGTCAGGCCCGCCGAGTTCGGAGCAACCGGCGCCGCGCTCTACATCCGTAACCCGCTGAACTCGGTCTTCATCCAGTCGATGAAAGCCCGCGTGCGGGCCGGCAGCAGGCGCGCGCTCGGGTAAATCACGCTCACCGGCCGCGGCGGCGGTTCGTAGTCTTCGAGCACCAGCGCCAGCCGCCCTTGCGCCACGTACGGCAGCACCTGGTAAGAAAAGAAAGAGCCAAAGCCCATGCCCGCGGCGCAGGCCTCCACAGCGGGCGCGAGGTGATTGAACTCGAGGCGGTTGCTCAGCGTCACGTTCAGTGTCTTGCCGCGTTCGTGGAACTGCCATTGCGGCGACGCGCCGATGCGGCCGCGCACGCACGGAGCGCCGGCCAGGTCGCGCGGATGCCGCGGCGTGCCGTGCTGCGCGAGAAAGTCGGGGCTAGCAGCCACCACGCGCCGGATGGTGCCGAGCGTCTGGGCCACAAGCGACGAATCCTCCAGCGGGCTGATGCGGATGCCGATGTCGATGTTCTCTTCCAGCAGGTTCACCGTGCGGTCGTACAGCAGCACGCTGCAGTGCACCTTGTCGTAGCGCTTCATGAAGCGTGTGATGGCGGGCGCCACGTACATGTGGCCGAAGAGCACGGGGGCGGTAATGGTGAGCTGGCCGGCGGGCTCGTGAGCCTCGGCCTTGAGCGCAAGGTCGGCCGCATCGGCTGCAAGCAGCACATCGCGCGCACTGGCCAGGTAGTGGCGGCCCTCTTCGGTGAGCGACAGGCGGCGCGTGGTGCGGTGAAAGAGCCGCACGCCCAGGTGCGCCTCGAGCGCGGCCAGTGAGCGCACCACCGCGGGCAGCGAGCTGCCCAGCGAATCGGCGGCACGGGTGAGGCTGCCCTGCTCGGCAATCTCCACGAAGGTCTGCATGGCTTTGAAGCGGTCCATGGCGCGATTATTAAACCGAAAAACGCAGCAGTGAAATCCTTCAAAGGCTATTCATTCATTTATTGGATTAGAAAAGAATGCAGGCATCCAACAGCCATCGAAGGAAACTCCATGAACGCAAGCACAGCCGCCGCCCGTCTTCCCGCACAGCCCATCAAGCTCTATGGCACGCCGATCTCGGGCCACGTGCACCGTGTGCGGCTGTTTCTCTCGATGCTCGGGCTCCCTGTCGAAGTCATTGATCTCGACCTTCGCAAAAGGCCACGCGCACGCCGGAATTCCTTGCGCGCAATCCGTTCGGCCAGGTTCCCGTGATCGAGGACGGCGAGATCACACTGGCCGATTCGAACGCGATCCTGGTGTACCTGAACGAGCGCTATGCCGCCGATCCGGCGCGCTGGATGCCGCGGGATCCGGTCGGCGCTGCGCGCGTGCAGCGCTGGTTCTCGGTGGCCGCGGGTCCGCTGGCGTATGGGCCGGCGGCGGCCCCGGGTCATGGCGCTGTTCGGCCTGCCCGCGGATCCGACCGAAACGGTGTCGCGCTCGCACGTGCTGCTGTCGGTCATGGAAACGCACCTGCAGCGCGAGGCTTTTCTCGCAGGCCCGTCGGTCACGCTGGCGGACCTCTCGAACTATGCCTACGTGGCGCACGCGCCCGAGGGCAGCGTGTCGCTCGAACCGTATCCGCAGCTGCGCGGCTGGCTCGAACGCATCGAGGCGCTGCCAGGTTTCGTGCCCATGGTGCGTACGCCCATCGGGCTTGCGGCGGCCGCATGATCGCCGCGCCGTTCCACGCCGGCGAGCGCGCGCTGCAAACGCTGGCGGGTTCGCGCGAGGTCATGGCCGCGGCCGGCTCGCGCGTGATTCGCGACTTCATGCCCGATCAGCATCGCGACTTCTTCGCGCAACTGCCGTTCCTCGTCGTCGGCAGCATGGATGCACAGCTGCAGCCCTGGGCCAGCGTGCTGGCGGCTCCGCCCGGCTTCGCGCATTCGCCGGACCCGACGCACTTGCGCATCGACGCATTGCCGATGGCGGACGATCCGCTGGCCGCGCAGCTGGTGCAAGGCGCATCGCTGGGCCTGCTCGGGATTCAGCCGCACACGCGCCGGCGCAATCGCATGAACGGCAATGTCGAGGCGATCGATGCCGCCGGCTTCATGGTGGAGGTGCAGCAGAGCTTCGGTAATTGCCCCAAGTACATCCAGGCGCGCGAGCCGTTGTTCGCAGCGGGCCAGGCGGCCGCGCCGGCGCAGCGGCTCGATGGCCTCGACGATGCGGCGCGCGCACTCATCGCACGTGCCGACACCTTCTTCATCGCCTCCGCGTTTCCGCAGCATGCGGCAGACGGCGACGAGGCCGACCCGGCGGCGCAGGGTGTCGACGTGTCGCATCGCGGCGGGCTGCCGGGCTTCGTGCGAGTCGGCGAGGACGGCGTGCTCACCGTGCCCGACTTCACCGGCAACCGCTTCTTCAATACGCTGGGCAACCTGTCGGTCCACCCGCGAGCGGGGCTGCTGTTCATCGATTTCGAAAGCGGCGACCTGCTGCACCTGACAGCCACTGCCGAGATCGTATGGGATGGCCCTGAGGTCGCTGCTTTCGAAGGCGCCGAGCGTCTGCTGCGCCTGCGTGTGGAGCAGGTGTTGCGGCGTCCGGGTGCGCTGCCGCTGCGGTGGGGCGGCGCGGAAGTGTCGCCGCACCTGGCCCGCATGGGCCACTGGGTGGGCTGACGCCATCCGTCCCCGGCGGCTCGAAAAGGGCTTCTCGCTTCAGACGAAGAACGGAATGCGTGCGTTGGCCGAAGGCCTGTAGTGCCAGCCCCGCTCGCGCAGTGCGTCGAGGTCGAGGCTTCGCGCAAGGAGCGCCTCGAGGCCGGCGGCCGCCAGCGTGCACGCCAGCGCCTGGCCAGGGCAGGCGTGTACCCCATGTCCGAAGCCCAGCATGCGCCGCTGCGCGCGAACCGGCATGAAGCGGTCGGGCTCCGCATTGAAAGCCGGATCCCGGTTGGCCGACGCCAGCACCAGCAGCACCGCGTCCCCCGCCTCCAGCGGCACGCCCGAGATGGTGACGGGCTGCGCCACGAAACGCCGTGTGTTTTGCACAGAAGGGTCGTGCCGCGCCGTCTCCTCGACGATGGCATGCAGGCCGTCGCGTGTGCGTGCGATAGCGCGCAACGCGGGCTCTCCCAGCAGGGCGACGAGGCTGTTGCCCAAGAGGCCCGCCGTCGCGTCGCAGGTCTGCGACAGCAGCCCGACCAGGTTGGCGAGCAGGGCGCGCGAGAGCGGAGCACCTACCGCGCTGTCCGCAAGCACGGCCGCAAGCAGCGTGCCGTGCCGCGGCGGCGTGCCCGCGGCCAAGGCCTCGAAGCGGGTCATCAGAGCGTCGGCTGCGCTGCTGGCGCGCCGCAGTTGCGGCTCGGTCGACAGCGGCGAGAGGCACGCGACAAAGTCACGCATCCACAGCTCGACCTGCGGCAATGCCTCGGGCGCAAAGCCGAGCAGGTGGGCGACCGCCTGGATGGGCATGGCAAACAAGGTGTCCGACAGCGATTGCTCCTCGGGCACTTGCCGTGCGACCTGCAGCGCGGCGGCATGCGCGGCGTTCAGATCCAGCCCGGCCAGCGCGCGCTGCAATGCCGGCTTGTGCGCGGCATGCGCCGGACCGTCGTTCATCCGCACCAGGTGGCCGAACACCTCGCCCGCCGGGCTGCCGGCAATCACGCGCGGCACCGGTTCTGCAACCGGGCGCACCCGCAAGGCGCCCGGTGCGAGCAGCAGCGCTTCGATGACTTCGGCGCGGCTCGCAACCCACAGGCGCAGGCTTTCGTTCCACGCGAGCGATGGTCCGGCACGCAGGGTTTCATAGAAGGGATAGGGATCGGCGTACGTGACGGCTGCGACCGGGTCGGCGGGCATGGCTGGGAGAGAAAAGCTCGAATTCATGCCGCGCAGTGTGCAACTGCAGCCGCCGGCACACTTCGCCCGCGAGCGAAGTGTCGGTTGCACAGGCGCCTTACGATGAAGGGATGAGCACTACTTCAGCGCCGCACCCGGCCGTGTCCGAAAACGCGGATGTCCAACTCGCCCGGTTGGCCGGCGCCATTGCAGAACCGGGCGCGCGCGCATGCTGAGCTGCCTGATGGACGGCCATGCGCGCACCGCGACCGAGCTGGCTGCGGTCGCCGAAGTGGCCGCATCCACGGCCAGCGCGCACTTGGCGCGGCTGAAGGAAGAGCGGCTGGTCGAACTGCTGGTGCAAGGCAAGCACCGCTACTTTCGCCTGGCCGACGACAACGTGGCCGCGGCACTCGAAAGCCTCATGGTCGTCGCGGGCACGCCGCGCACGGCTGCGTTCGAGCCGAGCACGCCGAGCCGGCTGCGCACCGCGCGCACCTGCTACGACCACATGGCCGGCACCGCCGGCGTGGCGCTGCACGACCGATTGCATGCGCAGGGCTGGCTCAGCGGGCTGCAGAGCGGTTCGTACGAACTCACGCCCGAAGGCGCGGTGGCGCTGGAGAGCCTGGGTGTCGAGATCGATGCCGTGCGCCGATCGCGGCGGCGCTTTGCCTGCGCCTGCCTCGACTGGAGCGAGCGCCGCCCGCACCTGGGCGGTGCGCTCGGCGCGGCATGGCTCCAGTTGTCGCTGCGCCGCGGCTGGGTGCGCCAGGCACTCGACGGCCGTGAGCTGGCGCTCACGCCCAAGGCGCTGCGCGAACTGCCGGAGCTCTTTGCCTGAACTCTTTGCCCGAAGCGCCTGCTCAGGCCTTCAGCTTGAGCAAATAGATCATCGGCCCGGCCATGGCCAGGTCCAGTTCGAGGAAGCTCTCGAAGTCCTTGCCGGCCATCCAGAACGAATCCCAGTTGTTGCGCTTGATGGTCTTGTTCCAGATGTCGGCGGTGGTGGCGCGGTGCACGGCTTCGAGCAGCACGGCCTTGCGGTCCGGCGGCACCTTCTTGCCGGTGAGCACGCCGCGCCAGTTGGCCAGGTCGGCGTCCACGCCCTGCTCGCGCACCGATGGAATGCCGAGGAACGGCCGCTTCGACGACACGCCAATCGCGCGCAGCTTGCCGCTCGAGAGGCCCTCGCTGAATTCGCTGAAGCCCGAGATGCCCGCCACCGCCTTGCCGGTGATGAGCGCCTCGACCACTTGCGCGCCGCCCGGGTACGGCTGGTAGACCAGGCCCGCGGTGTTGCCGGCCACGCGCGCCAGCATGCCGGCGTACATGTGGTCCACGCCGCCGGCCGAACCGCCGGCGATGATGGTCTTGGCCGCATCGGCGCGCAGTTGTGCGATCAGGTCCTTGGGCGTCTTGATGGGCGAATCGGCCTTGACCGCCACCACTTCGTAGTCGCTGGTGAGGCGCGCCACGGGCGCGACCTGTGCCATGGTGACGGGCGGCTTCTGCAGCGCGACTGCGCCGACCATGACCATGCCGCTCATCAGCAGGGTGTCGGGGTCGGCATCGTATTTCTCGACGTACTTGGCCAGCCCGATGGTGCCGCCCTTGCCGCCGATGTTTTCATAAATCACTTCGCCCGCAGCGCCAGAGGCGACCAGCGCAGCACCAAGTGCGCGGCCGGTCTGGTCCCAGCCGCCGCCTTCGTTGGCCGGAATGACGATGCGCAGCTTGGAAATGAGCTGCGGCTCGGCGGCACGCGCCGGGCGGGACCACAGCGCGGCGTGGCCGGCGCCCGCAACCGCGGCTGCGCTCGCCATCCATGCATTGAAGTTGCGGCGAGAAAGGCTCGCGGGCGACGAACTAGGCATTTCGTTTCCATTTGTTGGCAGAAGTAACCAATGATGTCCGCGAAATGAGTCTGTCACCTACCTGTCGAAGTAGGTAAAAACCCTAATGAGTGTTAAATATTACTGAAAAGCGACCTCGGCGAAGCTTCGGAGCTTGCGGCTGTGCAGCCGGGTCGACCCCTGTTCCCGAAGGATGTCGATGGCCCGCATACCGATGCGAAGGTGCTGCTCCACCCGCTCACGGTAGAAGTGGTTGGCCATGCCCGGCAGCTTGATCTCGCCGTGCAGCGGTTTGTCGCTCACGCACAACAGCGTGCCGTAGGGCACCCGAAAACGGAAGCCGTTGGCGGCAATGGTGGCGCTTTCCATGTCCAGCGCCACCGCGCGGCTCTGGCTGAAGCGGCGCTGCGGCTGGTTGCCCGGCAGCAGCTCCCAGTTGCGGTTGTCGGTGCTCGCCACCGTGCCGGTGCGCATGATCTTCTTCAGGTCGGGCCCGGTGTAGCGCGTGACGTCGGCCACGGCTTTTTCCAGCGCGAGCTGGATTTCAGAGAGGGCCGGAATCGGCACCCACAGCGGCAACTCTTCGTCGAGCACGTGGTCTTCGCGCACGTAGGCGTGGGCCAGCACGTAGTCGCCGAGCTGCTGCGCATTGCGCAGGCCCGCGCAGTGGCCCAGCATCATCCAGGCATGAGGGCGCAGCACGGCGATGTGGTCGGTAATGGTCTTGGCATTGGCCGGGCCGACGCCGATGTTCACCATGCTGATGCCGCTGCAGTCCTCGCGCACCAAGTGGTAGGCCGGCATTTGCGGCAGCCGCGGCGGCGCGGTGCCTTGGGTGCCGTCGAGCAGCGTGCCAAAGTTGGTGCTCGCACCCGCAGGCAGGCCGCGGCGGCGAGTGATCACATTGCCGGGCTCGATGAAGGCGATGTACTCGCTCTTCTCGTCGGCCATGGCTTCGTGGCCCAGCCGCACGAACTCGTCGATGTAGAACTGGTAGTTGGTGAACAGCACGAAATTCTGGAACCACTCGGGCGCCGTGCCTGTGTAGTGCCGCAGGCGGTGCAGCGAATAGTCCACTCGCGCGGCAGTGAAGAGCGACAGCGGCTGCGCCTCGCCGGCCTGCGCTTCGTAGGTGCCGTTGGCAATGCCGTCGTCCATCACGCCCAGGTCGGGCAGGTCGAACACGTCGCGCATCAGGGCGCGCCGCTCGTCGCTCATCGTGCCTTCGATATGGTCGTTCTCGGCAAAAGAGAAATGGATCGGAATCGGCTGTGTGCTGGTGCCGACTTCGATCTCGACCTGGTGGTTTTCGAGCAGCAGCCGGAACTGGTCGAGGTAATAGCGCGAAAAGAGATCGGGCCGCGTCAGCGTGGTCTCGTAACGGCCGGGCCCCGCGACAAAGCCGTAGCTCAGGCCGGCATTAGCCGGCGGCGTGTGGCGCGACACGGTGTGGGTGTGCACCCGCACAAAGGGGTAGCAGGCGCGTACGCGTCCGGGCAATGCCTCGCCGGCGACGAAGCGCAGCATCGATTCCCTCAGGTGCGCAAGGCCGCCCTGGTAGATGGACTTGACCTGGTCCAGCGCCGCAGTGGCGTCGTTGAAGCGGGCGGGAGCAACGAAAGTGGGCATGTGGGGCATGACGGCATTGTGCAATGTCCGTGCGCGCAGGGCCCTGGCGACAAAGGGCAAACGAAGCGATTACTCTCGGCCGATCTCCACAGACATCCCGAAAGGTGAAGTAATGAAGGTCGCAGTGATGGGCGCCGGCGCGGTCGGCTGCTACTACGGCGCCATGCTGGCGCGCGCAGGCCACGAGGTGGTGCTGATCGGTCGGCCATCGCACGTGGAGGCCGTTCGCGCCAATGGGCTGCGGCTGGAAACCAAGGCTTTCGAGGAGCATGTGAGGCTCGACGCGAGCACCGAAGCCAGCGCGGTGCAGGGCGCCGGCCTGGTGCTGTTCTGCGTGAAGTCCACCGACACCGAGCTGGCCGCGGCCCAGATCGAGCCGCATCTTGCGGCCGATGCGCTGGTGCTCACGCTGCAGAACGGTGTCGACAACGACGAGCGCGTGCGCTCGGTGCTGCCGCGCCACGAGGTGGCCGCCGCGGTGGTCTACGTGGCCACCGAGATGGCGGGGCCGGGCCATGTGAAGCACCATGGCCGCGGCGAGCTGGTGATTGCGCCTTCGCGCGCCAGCGAGCAGGTGGCGCAGCATCTTGCAGCCGCCGGCGTACCGACGCAGATTTCCGGCAACGTGCGCGGCGCGCTCTGGGCCAAGCTGGTGTTGAACTGCGCGTACAACGCGCTCTCGGCCATCACCCAACTGCCGTACGGCGAACTCGCAAAAGGCCAGGGCGTGGACGATGTCATTCGCGATGTGGTCGATGAATGCCTTGCCGTTGCCAAGGCCGAAGGCATCGTCATACCCGGCGATACCGGCGCCGCCGTGCGCGGCATCGTGCAGTCGATGCCCTCGCAATATTCATCGACCGCACAGGACCTTGCGCGCGGCAAGCCGAGCGAAATCGACCATCTCAACGGCCTTGTGGTGCGGCGCGGCAAGGCGCTCGGCGTGCCCACGCCGGCGAACCGCGTACTACTGGTGCTGGTGAAGCTGCTCGAAGGCAAGCAGCAGCAGAAGGCAGGCGTCTAGCCCGGCATCGGTTCGCGCATGGTCACGAACTCTTCGGCCGCCGTGGGGTGGATGCCCACGGTGCTGTCGAACAGCGCCTTGGTGGCGCCCGCGCGCATGGCCACCGCGAAGCCTTGCACAATTTCGCCCGCGTCGGCGCCCACCATGTGCAGGCCGACCACGCGGTCGGTCGCCTTGTGCACCACCAGCTTCATGAAGGTGCGCTCGCTGCGGCCGGAGAGCGTGTGGCGCAGCGACTTGAACTCGCTCGAGAACACCGTCACCTCGCCGAACCTGGCGCGCGCATCGATCTCGGTGTAGCCGCAGGTGCCGATGTTCGGGTGCGTGAAAACCGCGGTGGGAATGTATTCGTACTCGAGCTTGCGCTTGCCCTGGCCGAACAAGGCATCGACCACCACCATGGCTTCGGCCAGCGCGACCGGCGTGAGGTGCACGCGGGTGGAAACGTCGCCCACCGCGTAGATCGACGGTACCGAGCTGCGGTAGTTCGCATCGACCGCGATCGCGCCGCGCTTGTCGAGCGCAACGCCCGCCGCCTCCAGGCCGAGCCCTTGGGTGTTGGGCACCCGGCCGGTGGCAAAGAGCACCGCGTCGGCCTCGACCTGCTGGCCGCGCGCCAGGGTGACGACCAGCCCGCCCGGGCCGCGCGCAATCGACGCTGCCTCGACGTTGAGCCGCACGTCGATGCCGGCCTTGCCCATTTCGTGTGCGACGAACTGCCGCACGTCGTCATCGAAGCCGGTGAGCAGGTGCGCGCGGCGATGCAGCTGCGTCACCTTGGCGCCCAGGCCGTTGAAGATGGATGCGAACTCGCAGGCGATGTAGCCGCCGCCCACCACCAGCAGGCGCTTGGGAAACGGGTCGAGGTTGAACATCGCGTCCGAGGTGGCGATGTGCTCGCGCCCCGGAATCTCGGGCACGAAGGGCGTGCCGCCGGTGGCAACGAGCAGGTGGCGCGCGGTGTGGCGCTGGCCGTCGACTTCCACCGTGTGGCCGTCGACCAGCTGCGCCCAGCCCGTGATCAGCCTGACGCCCGAGTTTTTCAGCAGCGAGGCATACACGCCGTTGAGACGCTCGATCTCCTTGGCGCGCTGGGCCTTGAGCTGGCCCCAGTCGAACTGCGGTGCCTCGGGCAGCTTCCACCCGTAGCCCGCCGCTTCCTCGAACGATTCGGCGTAGCCGGCCGCGTAGCTGTAGAGTTTTTTGGGAATGCAGCCCACGTTGACGCAGGTGCCGCCAAGGTCCGCCGCTTCGGCCAGGCCCACGCGCGCGCCGTGCTGCGCCGCCATGCGCGCTGCCCGTACGCCGCCGCTGCCGCCGCCGATGACGAAAAGGTCGAAGTCGAATGTGCGCATGTGAAGGGTGCTCCTTGCCGGCGACTTTAGCCGCCGGCGGGAAGCACCGGTATTCGCGGGTCTTGCGCGGGGCGATGCGCTACCCCCGCGCGCTCGGCGTTCAGCGCTGCTGCGAGTCCGGCGAGGTCATCAGCCTGCGCCGGTCGTCACCGCCCCGCTGGCCGGGTGGAGGCTGGGGCTGGGCTTGCTGGGGCGGCGGCGCAAAGCCGCGTTGCTGCTGCATTGCGCGCACCTGCGCTTCCTGGGCCTGCCGCATGGCGTTCTGCTGAGCCTGCTGCTGGGCGAGCGCTTGCTGCTGCATTTGCGCGGCGCGCTGTTGCGTCTCCTGCTGCTGGCGAATCATCTGCTGCTGGGCCAGCGCCTGCTGCGCGGCGCGTTGCTGCTGTTGTTGCAGCTGCATCTGCTGCGCTTGGGCCTGGGCGGCGCGCTGCTGCAGTTCCTGCTGTTGCCGCTGCGCCTGTTGCTGCTGCTGGAGTTGGAGCTGTTGTTGATGCTGCTGTTGCTGCCATTGGTTCTGGTTGGCGCGCTGCTGCCACTCCTGCTGCTGGCGCTGGCCTTGCTGCCGCTGCCATTCCATTTGCTGCTGCTGTTGTTGCTGTGCCGCCTGCTGTTGCGCGGCGCGCTGCTGCATGGCCTGGATGTTCTGCGCCTGCTGCATCTGCTGGACTTGCCGCGCCTGCTCGTACTGGAACTCCTGCTGCTGGCGAGCCCGCAGCTGCGGCGGCGGCTGCATCGCGGCGGGCCGGCCATAGCCGCCGCCAAAGCCGTGCATCGGAATGCCCGGAGCGGGCGCAACCGGCACGCGCGCAAAGCGGTCATCGGGCAAGCGCACCAGGTCGCGCCGGCCGAAAGGGCCACGGCCGAAGCGGTCGGCCGGCACCACGGTCACCGCGCCCGGCATCCGCTGGTTGGCATAGAAGTCGTTGCGCATCTCGGCCTGGCGGTTTCGGTAGGCGGCCATGCGGTTGACGCGATCGATGTAGCGGGGGCTCGCGCTGTAGGCGGGCCGCCATTGTTCACCGGGCGCGAGCGGGAACCAGCCCACGCCGCTGCGGCCGTCGCCGATCTGCAAGGTGGCATTCACGCCGCCGCTGCCGCCGCCCACAAAGCCGACCAGTGCGGGCGAATACACGGGCCGTGCGGTGGCCTGCCCCGGCACCCAGGCCCAGCGCGGACCCACGCGGGCCCAGCGGCCATAGTGGAATGGCGCAAAGCCCCAGGGCGCGGCATCGACCCAGGTCAGGCCCCAGGGGGCCACGTTCACCCACTGGCCGTCGCGGTAGGGCGCCCAGTCGGCGTCCACGTTGCGCGGGAACCAGACGGCGCCGTAGGAGGGGTCGTTCTGCCAGTCGCCGTAGTTGTCGAGCTGCTGGTAGCCGACCACCTCGCGCGACACGTAGCGCGCGGAGACGGACTGGTCCTCGATGCGGTTGCGCTCGGCCACCCACGCGTCGAAGCTGCCGTTCTGCGGCGGAAAGCTGTTCACCGCGGCAAGGTCGCGGCCGGACACGGTGAGTTGCTGCCGCGCGCCCAGGGTTTGCGACTGGCCGTTTTCACCATGGAGCGTCGCTCGGCCGGAGGCCACCGCAACCCAGGTGGTGCCGGCGGACGGGTCGGCGGCAATGCGGTATTCGCCGGGGGCGTCGATCACCACGGCGAGGTTGCCTGTGTCCACCTCGACGCGTTGGCCCGAAAGGTCATCTCGCACGCGCAATTGCAGGTTGCCCTGGTTCGCGGTGATGCGCACGGTGTCGTCGTCGAGCTCGGAAAATTCAACATGCGTCTGCCCGTCCATCCGCAGCGCCGCCGAGCCGATGTGAACCTCGGCGCGCGCATTGCGGTCGGTCCAGAGCCGGTCGCCGCTGGTGATGGGGCGGTTGGGTTGCGCGTCGTACCAGCTGTCTTCGCCGGCCGGCGCAAAGCTCACCGTGCCTTGCTGCAGGTTCAGGCGCGCCACGCGGCCCGGCGGGTCTTGCTGCGCGCCGGCCGCCGCGCCAAGGCACAGCAGCGCGAGGCCGAGCAGCCATCGATGCAGCGGCCGGTGAAGAGGGGAAAAGGCGGTGCGGTTCATGGTTTGTCTCTGGTTCGCGGGACCGGATGAAAGCGATGCACATGTAACGCGCGAGAATCCGCTGCCGCTGTCAGCGCATGCCCCCTGCTTGGTGAAGCGCACGCACATTCGGCAACTGCTTGTAATGAGGGACTCTGCATGAAAAACGACAACAGCCCAGGTGCACGGGGCAAAGTGCGCTACCGGAACCATAGCAAATCGTGGGGAATGATGGCGCTCGGCTTCGGTGCGGCGATCTTCCTCGCGGCGCCACGTGCCGAGGCCCAGCTGGCGCGCAAGCCCTCTTATTACCAGCAGCAGAACAGCAGCAACGCGGCTCCTGGGGCCGCGGCCACCCGCCCCGCAGCGCCCGCGTCGCTGTCCATGCTTCGCAGCCGGGGCGACTTCGACGCCCTGGCGCGCGTTTACGACGCCGGCACGCCGATGCAACTGGCCCACGTGCTCTTCGCCGTCGATCGCCAGGCCAAACCGGTGCGCACCTACTACATCGACACGCCGCGCTTTCAGCTGCACGTGCGCTTCGTGCGCGATACGGGGCTTTCGCCGCGCGCCGGCAAGCGCGAAATCGACCGCAACTACCTTGCGCCGGACCGCCGCTTCCTGTTCGGCACGCTGAGCTGGCAGCAGAACATCGGCACCTTCACCTACGAATTCTGGGAGGGCGACCAGCTCACGCCGGCGCTGCTGCGGCAGGCCGATGCGCAGGTGAAGGCCAGCTTTTTCGCACCCGTGAAGTTCAAGACCAACTCCACGCTGCACGAGCGGGTTGCGAAGGAAACGGGCGTCGACTTCGTGAGCCAGGAAGCGCTGATCCGCGAGCAGCCCTACATGCCGATGAACCTCGGCACGGCCACCGGCCGGGTGCGCATCGTGGACGAGGCTTCGGGCGCGAACGTGCTGAATGCGCTGCTGCCCGACGACATTGCCGTGTTGCGCCAGGTGCCGATCAGCCTGCCGCCCGTGGCCGGCGTGCTGACCGAGCGGCCCTCTACTGCGCTGTCGCACGTCAACCTGCTGGCCAAGGGCTGGGGCATTCCCAACGCCTATGTGCGCGATGCCGCAGCTGTGTTGCGCGAGCATGCGGGCCAATGGGTGGCGCTCAAGGTCGCGGCCTCGGGCTACCAGCTGCGCCGCCTCACGCCCGAGGAGATTGCGGCGCTGCCGCCGCGCAACGTGCGCACCGCGGCCATCGGCGTGGTGCCGGGCGGTGCGAAAGCCGCCAGGCCCGACCTGCGCGAAACCCGCCTGCTGCCGCTCGCGTCGCTGCGTGCGCGCAACAGCGCGCAGTGCGGCTCCAAGGCGGCCAACCTCGGGGCCGTGCTGGCCGCGCGCATTCCTCAGACCACGGTGCCCGACGGCTTTTGCATTCCCTTTGCGCACTACGACCGCTTCATGCGCGCCAACGACCTGGCCGGCCGCATCGCGCGCATGCAGCAGCAACCCGGGTTTGCAAGCGACCCGCAGGTCCGGCAGAAGGCGCTGGCGCAGTTGCGCGATGAGATCGTGCAGTGGCCGGTCGATGCGGCCACCGCGGCGGCGTGGCGTGCCGCTTGGCAGTCGCAGCTTGGCGGCGGCGGCGTGTTCGTGCGCAGTTCGTCCAATTCGGAAGACCTGCCCGGCTTCAGCGGCGCGGGGCTCTACAGCACGGTGCCCAACGTCAAGACCGGCGATGCGCTCGAGCTCGCGGTGAAAAAGGTGTGGGCTTCGGTGTTCAACCCCGAGGCCTGGGAGGCGCGCAGTGCCGCGGGCTTTGGCGCCGAGTCGGTGCTGATGGGGGTGTTCGTGCAGGCCGCCATCGATTCGACCAACGCCGGCGTGATGATCACGCGCGACCCCTTCGACGCCGGGCATCCGCACGTCACCTACATCTCGGCCAAGCGCGGCATCGGCATCCGCGTGGTCGAAGGCAAGCGTGTGGCGGAGCAGGTCATGTATTCGAGCTGGTCCAAGGCCATCCAGGTGCTGAGCCGCTCGGCCGAAGAAACGGCCCTGCAGCTCGACAAGGACGGCGGCGTGAAGGAAGTGCCGGTGGAAGCCGGCCGCACCGTGCTGACGGACGAGCTGGTGGTGCGCCTCGCAGGCGTAGGCGCCGCGGTGAAGCGCGCGTTCGGCGGCGTCGACCAGGACATCGAATGGGCCACCGTGGGCGACCGCATTGTGCTGCTGCAGGCGCGCCCCTATGTAGAGCGGCGCCGCTGAAGTTCGCGCGCCGCCCTGCCGCTTATTTGTAGAGCAGCTGCGGCAGCCAGAGCCCGATCTGCGGCCAGATGTACAGCAGCACGATGGCCAGCACCTGGATGCCCATGAAGGGCAGCATGCCCAGGAAGATCTGGTTCAGCGTCACGTGCGGCGGGCTCACGCCCTTCAGGTAGAACGCCGCCATCGCCACCGGTGGGCTCAGGAACGCCGTCTGCAGGTTCATTGCAACCAGCAGGCCGAAGAACAGCGGGTCAACGCCGAAGTTGTCGAGCAGCGGAATGAAGATGGGCATGAAGATCACGATGATCTCGGTCCACTTCAAGGGCCAGCCCAGCAGGAAGATGATCACCTGGCTCAGCACCAGGAACTGCACCTTCGTGAGGTTCATGCCCAGCACCCACTCTTCCACCAACGCCTGCCCGCCGAGCAGCGCGAACGCCGCCGAGAAGATGGCCGAGCCCACGAAGAGCCAGCACACCATGGCCGAGGTCTTGGCCGTGAGAAACACCGATTCCTTCAGCACCGACAGGTTGAGCCGCCGGTAGGCCGCCGCCAGCAGCATGCCGCCGAGCGCACCCATGGCCGCCGCCTCGGTGGGCGTTGCCAAGCCCAGCACGATCGAGCCGAGCACCGACAGGATCAGCAGCACCAGCGGGAAAAACGAGGCCAGCAGCATCTTGAAGATCTCGAGCCGCGCAAAGCTCAGGAACAGGTAGAACAGCGTGACCAACGCGCCGAAGATGGCAAAGGTGACCCACCACCAAGTGGGCGCGGGGCGCACCGATGCGCCCTCTGCCGCCGGGGCAACGGCGGCTGTGCCTGCGGCGGGCGGCTGCGCCGCGGCTGCTTCGGCCGGCGGGCTGGATGCGCCAGGCGGTTCTGCGAGCGGTCCTGAAGCGGAAGGAGCAGAAGGCGTGTCGCCGGAAGGCGGCTCTTGTAAGCCGCCCGCGGCCGGCGGCTCCTGGAGCCCGCCGGTGGAAGGTGGCTCCTGCAATCCGCCAGCGCCCGAGCCCTCGGCGGTGCCGCTGCGCGTGGCGCCGATCTCCTCGATCTCGTAGCGCGCCTGCGCCTCGACGGTGGTCACGGCCTTGTAGCTGAAGCCGGCGAGCAGCAGAAAGATCACGCCGGGCATGGCAACGATACCCAGCTGCCGCAGCACGTGCGAGAACGGCACGTCCGCATTGCGCCGGCCTTTCAACAGGCCGACCACCGCATGCGCAGCGGGGCTGTCCGCCAGCCGTTGCGAGAGCGGGGTGAGCGGCACCGCGCGCTCCGCCTGCGACAGCGGCGGCGCCCATTGCGGCTTGAGCCGCGCGATGATGATCACGTACACCACGTAGAGCGAAGCGAGCATCAGCCCCGGAAAGAATGCGCCCGCATACAGCTGCACCACCGAGACGCCCGCCGTGGCGCCATAGACGATCAGCAGCACCGAAGGCGGAATCAGGATGCCCAGGCACCCGCCGGCGGTGATGGCACCCGCGGCCAGCGGCACGCTGTAGCCCGCGCGCAGCATGGCCGGCAGGGCCAGCAGGCCCATCAGCGTGACCACCGCGCCCACGATGCCGGTGGCGGTGGCAAAGATGGTGCAGGTGACCAGCGTGGCCACCGCCAATGCACCCGGCAGCCGTGCAAGCGCCAGGTGCAGGCTCTTGAACAGCGACTCGATGAGGTTCGCGCGCTCCACCAGGTAGCCCATGAAGACGAACAGCGGCACCGCAATGAGCACGTCGTTGGCCATGGTCTTGTAGGCGGCCTGCACCATCAGGTCGAGCGTGCGGTGCCAGTCGCGGTCGTACGCCAGCCAGGTGAAGAGCATGCCCATGCCCATCAGCGTGAACGCCGTGGGAAAGCCCAGCATGATGGCCACCACCACCAGCGAGAGCATCAGGAGGCCCAGGTGGCCGTTGGTGATGGTGTCGGCGCTCACGAGCACCGCGGCCGCGCCGGTCACGATCAGCGCCATGAACGAGAGGCCGAACCAGAGTTCGCGGCGGATCATCGTGCGGCCTCCTTGGCAACCACCACGCGGTCGAGCGCGGCAATGTCTTCGTCCTTGACGTTGACCATCTCCTTGAGCTTCTCGACGTCGACCTCTTCCACGTCCTGCTCGCGCGAAGGCCACGCGCCGTCGCGGATGCACTGCACGCAGCGGATGATCTCGACCAGGCCCTGCAACAGCAGCGTGAACCCGGCGAGAGGAATGATGTACTTGAAGGGATACAGCGGCAGCGGCTCGGCCGAGAAGGTCTGCTCGCGGATGGCGAGCGATTCACCTGCATAGACCCAGCCCGCCCAGGTCAGCGCGACGATGCCGGGCAGGAAGAAGATGATGTACAGCACCAGGTCGACCAGCGCCTGCGTGCGGGGCCGAAAGAAGCCGTAGAGCACGTCGCCGCGCACGTGGCCGTTCTTGGAGAGCGTGTACGCGCCGGCCGTCATGAACATGGCGCCGTACAGCATGATCTGCGCGTCGAGCACCCATGCATGCGGGTGGTTCAGCACGTAGCGCGAAAACACCTCCCAGCTGATGAGCAGCGTGAGCAGCAGCGCGCACCATGCGAAGGTCTTGCCGATCCATGTCGAGAAACGATCGACGGCCAACAGGAAAGATTGCATCGAAAAGAACTCCTCGCTGCGGCCGGCGCAGCATGGGCGGGCATGAAAAGAGGGCACCGCGCCGGGTGCCCTCGCATCACCGGATCAGCGTCAGGACTTCTTGGCCTTCGCGCCGAAGTAGTGGTTGTAGGCCATCTTGAAATCGACCGTGTAGTCGTTCTGCCACTGGCCGGCGCGTTCGGCAAAGGCCATCTGCGAGTCGAGCACCTTCTTGAACATCGGGTTCTCGGCGGCCTTCTTGGCAATGGTCTTGTCCCACGACGCAAGCTGCGCGCGCAAGATCGCGTCGGGCGTCTTGTAGAACTTGATGCCGGCTTTCTTGAGCTCGATGTAGTCCTGCGAATTGCGCTGGATGGCCTTCCAGCTCATGTCGGCGCTCGACGCCTGCACCGCGTAGTCGATGATCGACTTGAGTTCCGCCGGCAGTGCCGCGAGCTTGCCCTTGTTGAACAGGATCTCGAACTGCTCGCCCGACTGGTGGAAGCTCTGCAGCATGCAGTTCTTCGCCACGTCCGGGAAGCCCAGCACGCGGTCGCTCGAGGCATTGTTGAACTCGGCCGCATCGATGAGGCCGCGGTCCAGCGCCGGCACGATCTCTCCGCCCGGCAGCGGGTTCACGGCCGTGCCCATGTCGGTGAACACGTCGACCGCCAGGCCCACGGTGCGGAACTTCAGGCCCTTCATGTCTTCCACGCGGGCCACCGGCTTCTTGAACCAGCCCAGCGGCTGCGTGGGCATGGGGCCGTAGAGGTACGAAACCACGTCGAGGTTCAGGCTCTTGTAGATTTCCTCGATCAGCGCCTTGCCACCGCCGTAGTTGTGCCAGGCCAGCACCATGTTGGCGTCCATGCCGTAGCCGGGGCCCGACCCCCAGAGCGCGAGCGCCGAGTTCTTGCCGTACCAGTAGGCCACCACGCCATGGCCGCCGTCGAGCGTGCCCTTGGCAACCGCGTCGAGCAGTTGGAACGCCGGCACCACGGAGCCGGCCGGCAGCACTTCGATCTTCAGGCGGCTGCCCGCCATGTCATTGACCTTCTTGGCAAAGTCTTGCGCGTATTCATGGAAGATGTCCTTGGCCGGCCACGTGCTCTGGAAGCGCAGCGACGTGGTCTGCGCCATGCTGACCATGGGCGCCGACATGGCGCCCGCAGCCACGGCCGCGCCCTTGAGAAGGCTGCGGCGGCGGGGTGATTTGCTCTCTGTCATGTTGTCTCTCTCCATACAAGTTCTGACCGAAGAAACCCTGCCCACCTTCTTGGCGCTATGTTCGGCAGGCCCGACCGCATCTTTGGCGCGCGGGAATATGCGACAAACAGGGTTTTCACGAACTGGTGAAAAATTCCATCATCCGGCGGGGCTCCGGGGGCGGCGCAAAGGCGCTGTTGCCTGTGTAGAGAGCCCCGTCCATCAAAAGGACTCAAAGACATGACTGAACCCGTTGGGGAAAAGGGCTATGCCGGCGACGTGACGCCCGAGCAGGCCGCAGAGTGGATGGCAAGCGGCGAGGCCGTATTGGTCGACGTGCGCAGCGATGCCGAGCGCGAGTGGGTCGGCTACGTACCCGGCGCCGTGCCGCTCGCCTGGAAGCAGTGGCCGGGCATGACGCTCAACCCGGCCTTCGACGGCGGCATCCGGGCCGCGGGCGAGGACGGCAACAAGAAGCTGGTGCTGCTGTGCCGCAGCGGTGTGCGCTCCATCGCGGCCGCCAGGCGCGCAACCGAACTGGGCCTGGAGGCGTACAACATCCTCGAGGGCTTTGAAGGCAATCCGGACGACAACGGGCACCGAGGGGTGCTTGGCGGCTGGCGCAAGCGCGGGTTGCCCTGGAAGCAGAACTAGGGTTCGGGGTTTTTGTTTGAGGGTTCAGTTCAGGGCGGCGCACCCGCCGACGGGGTACCTTTCTCCGCGAATGTCCCCGGCCTGCGGCCTCCTCCTTTATTTCGCTGCGCAAGGCACCCCGCCAGCGGGTGCGATACAGAGCGGTGGTTGACCAGCGGTACACCAGCAGCGCGCCCAGGTGCACAGGGCATCGGGTGCTCCGCGCAGCGAAATAAAGGAGGAGGGCGAAGCCCGGGGACATTCGCGGAGGGGAGTACCCGGTGGCCTGTGCACGCGCCCTGAACAGCAGCGCCAAGAACAACAGCACAAAAACAAAAGGCCCACCGTTCCCAGTGGGCCTTTCCATTGGCGAGCTGAATCAGGTCAAAGCGCCGGAATGCGCAGCTTCTGCCCCGGATAGATCTTGTCCGGATGGCTCAGCATCGGCTTGTTGGCTTCGAAAATCGCGTTGTACTTGTTGGCGTCGCCGTAGTACTTCTTCGAGATGGCCGAGAGCGTGTCGCCCTTCACCACGTCGTGGTACTGCGCGGGCGCTGCGGCCGGTGCAACCAGGTTGTTGTCGACGCTCGTCACATTGGCGACGTTACCCGCGGCAAGCCCGGCTTTTTCGCTCGCTTCCTGCGAAGGTGCCTGGCCGGCCAGCGTGACCACGCCCGTTGCGGCCGTGTAGGTCACTTCCAGGCCCGTGAGACCGAGATTTTGCGTCTCGATATAGGTCTTGATGGCAGCCGCGGCCTTGGTGTTCGCGTCCGGCTCGGCAGCCTGGGCCGATGAACCGCCGAACAGCTTTTCTCCTGCTTCCTTGATGAAACTCAGCAAACCCATGGGGTACTCCTTCTGCCGTGGTTATTGGGAATCGCGACTGTAACGGCGGCAAGTGACCATGGCGCGTAGTCCCTTGCCGCAAGTGCAAGCGGCGGTAAGCGACATAAAGTCGCAATAATCCCGCCCATGGCTTCCCCCTTCCTCGCGATCGACATCGGCAACACCCGCCTCAAATGGGCTCTCTACGATGCCGCGCATCCGGGAGCCGCGCTGCAGGCGCACGGTGCCGAGTTTCTCGACCACATCGAGCGCCTTGCCGAAGGTCCATGGGCCAACCTGCCCGCGCCAAGCGCCATGCTGGGCTGCGTGGTGGCCGGCGATGCAGTGCGCCGCCGCGCCGAGGAGCAGATCGTCGAGCGCTTCGAGTGCGCGCCGCGCTGGGTCGTGGCGAGTGCGGCCGAGGCCGGCATCGTCAACGGCTACGACCATCCGACGCGGCTTGGCGCCGACCGCTGGGTGGCGATGATCGGCGCGCGCCACCGCATGCTGGGCACGGGGCCCGCAAGGCCGATGGTGGTGGTGATGATCGGCACGGCCGTCACGGTGGAGGCCATCGATGCCGGCGGCAAGTTCCTCGGCGGGTTGATTCTGCCGGGTCACGGCATCATGCTGCGCGCGCTGGAGTCGGGCACGGCCGGGCTGCACGTGCCCACCGGCGAGGTGCGCGAATTTCCCACCAACACCAGCGACGCGCTCACCAGCGGCGGCACCTATGCCATTGCGGGCGCAGTGGAGCGCATGGTGCAGCACGTGCGCTCGCACTGCGGCGCCGAGCCGGCCTGCTACATGACCGGCGGCGCGGGGTGGAAGATGGCACCCGTCATGAACGGTGACTTCGAACTCGTCGAAAGCCTGATCATGGACGGCCTGCTCGTCATTGCTCGCGAGCGGGACGGCGGCTAAGCCTTTTTCCAAAAAGCTCAGGGGCGCATCAGCGCTTCGGCGACCGCGTGGAACGCGGGCAGCGTGAGCGGATCGTTCCCCGCATTGGCCGCCACCGGATGCGCGGCGTAGCGCACGATCACCATCTCGGCCTTCGGGTCGACGTAGATGCTCTGTCCGTGGATGCCGCGCGCCATGTAGGCGCCGTGCGGGTTGTTCGTGACCCACCACATGTTGCGGTACGACCAGCCCGGCAGCAGCGCATAGCCGGCCTTGGCGAACCTGGCCGCATCGCCGCCGCGCTGGATGTCTTCGACCACGGCTTTCGGAATGGCCTGCTGCCCGTTGGTCGCACGGCCGCCGTTGCGCATGGTCTCGCCGAAGCGCGCCAGGTCGCGCAGCACGGTGTTGAGCCCGCCGCCGCCCGACTCGGTGCCGATGCGGTCGACCATGAAGTAGGCGTCCTGCTCGGCACCGATGCGGCGCCAGATCTTTTCGCTCAGCAGGTCGGCGAGCGGCTGGTTGCTCACGCGGCGCAGGATCCAGGCGAGCACTTCGGCGTT
Source organism: Variovorax sp. S12S4 (assembly GCF_023195515.1). Taxonomy (NCBI): domain Bacteria; kingdom Pseudomonadati; phylum Pseudomonadota; class Betaproteobacteria; order Burkholderiales; family Comamonadaceae; genus Variovorax; species Variovorax sp. S12S4. Next base: position 1,329,896 of record NZ_JALPKR020000002.1, on the reverse strand, counting down.
GACTGTCTTGTAGGCAAACGCAGCGTCGTGCGCGCCTTCCTTCTGCAGCGTGGCGAGGAATTCGTAGAACGACTTCGGGCCCGTGTAGTTCGGGCCTTGGGTCAGCATGCCGCCGGCGCGCGCATAGTCCCAGACCTCGGCTTTCGGGTCGGCGTAGTTTTCGGAATAGCGCACGCCGATGGTCATGTCCATCACCTGGCGCACCGTGGCGTCGCCGTACGCCGTGTCCTTCAGTTCAGGCAGGTATTTGGTGACCGGTGCCGCAGGGTCGAGCTTGCCCTCGTCCGCCAGGATGGCCGCCAGCGTGCCGACGAAGGACTTGGTGACAGACATCGCGATGTGCGGCCGCTCGGGCGTGAGCGCGCCGAAGTACTTCTCGTAGACCACGCGGCCACGGTGCATCACCAGGATGCCGTCGGTGTAGGTGCGCGGAATCATCTGCGCGAAGGTCACGGTCTCGCCGGTACTCCCCAGGGGCTTGAACGTGACGGCTTCGATGTCGGTGCGCGGCGCCGCCGGCAGCGGGCTGGGCGCACCGCTGCCGCGCCACACATTGGCTGTCGGCACGGTTTCGCGCACATGCGAAAAGCTCCAGCGCGTACGCGGAAACACACCGCCCACCGGGTTGTCGAAGGTAATCAGCTTGTCGGGCGGTGGCGGAAAGCCCTTCATCCACCCCATGGCCTCGACCGAGGTGGCCGCCGGATCGGGAGGCGCGGCGGGCGCGGGCGTCTGGGCGTTCGAAGAGGTGTTCACGGCAATCAGTGTGAAGGCGGCGACGAGCGCCGTGCGTTGGAAAAAGGACATGGGCTTCGTGGCTCCGGTGGGATTCATCTTCAACTTGCTCGTCAGCGGCCGCTGAAGCGCGCCGGCCGGCGCTCGACGAACGAACGCACGCCTTCAGCCGCATCTTCGCTGTTCGACAGGCGCTTCTGCGTTTCGATGAATTCCGACACGGCCGCGAGCGGCCCTTGCTCGACAGCCTTGATCACATTCAGCCGGGTGGCCACCACGGCCAGCGGCGCTTGCGCAGCGATGCGCTGCGCAATGGCCAGCGCCGTGTCGAGCTCCTGCCCGGCGGGCACCACCTTCTGCACGAAGTTGAGGCGATAGGCCTCGGCGCTGTCGAACTCGTCGGCCGTCAGCAGATGCAGCATGGCATTGCCCACGCCCGCGCGCTCGGCCATGCGCAGCGTGGCGCCGCCCGTGGCCATGATGCCGCGCTGAACTTCCATCTGCGAGAAGCGGCAGTTGTCGGCCGCCACCACGATGTCGGCGCCCAGCATCAGCTCGATGCCGACCGTGAAGCAGATGCCCTTCACCGCCACCACCATCGGCTTGGTGCGGCGGCGGTAGCCGGGCAGGCCGAAGTCGTGCGGCTCCACCAACCCGGCCGGAATCGCCTTTTCGCCACGCTTCATGTACTCGGTGACCGCAGGCAGGTCCAGGCCCGCGGTGAAGTGGTCGCCAAAGGCATGCAGCACGCCCACGCGCAGGTCGGGGTCGTCGTCCAGCCGGGTGTAGGCCTCGGCCAGCTGCTTGAACATCGGCGGCGTCCAGCCGTTGCGCTTGGCGGGGCGGTTGATGCCGATCAGCAGCACGTGGTCGATGACTTGCGTGTCGATGCAGCCTTCGGCGGGCGGGGCGGTTGGGGTGATGGGCGTGGCGGTCATGGCGTTTGTCTCCTTGTTTTTGTTGTTGCCGCGCTTAGTAGGTGTAGACGCCGCGCCCGGTCTTGCGCCCGAGCTGGCCGGCCGCGACCATCTCCTTCAGCAGCGGGCAGGGTCGGTACTTGGAATCGCCGAACTGCTCGAGGTAGACCTCCATCACAGCCAGGCACACATCCAGGCCGATCATGTCGGCCAGCGCCAGCGGGCCGATCGGCTGGTTGCAGCCCAGCTTCATGCCGGCGTCGATGTCTTCGGCGGTGGCAATGCCTTCGGACAGCACGAAGAACGCCTCGTTGATCATCGGCACCAGGATGCGGTTGACCACGAAGCCCGGCGCGTTCTTCACCGTGATGGGCGACTTGCCCAGCTTCTCGGCCAGCGCCTTCACGGCGTCGTGCGTGGCGTCGCTCGTCAGATAGCCGCGGATCAGCTCCACCAGCGCCATCATCGGCACAGGGTTGAAAAAGTGCATGCCGATGAAGCGATCGGCGCGCGAGGTGGCGGCCGCGAGCTGGGTGATGGAGATCGACGAGGTGTTCGACGCGATGATCACCTCGGGTGCCAGCAGCTCGTCGACCTGCTTCAGGATCTTGAGCTTGAGCGCATGGTTCTCGGTGGCGGCTTCGATCACGAGCTGCGCGCTCTTCAGGTCGTCGTAGTTGGTCGAGCCCTTGATCAGCGCGAGCGCCGCGGTCTTCTGCTCGGCCGTGAGCTTTTCTTTCTTGATCAGGCGGTCGAGGCTGCCCGAGACAGTGGCCAGGCCCTTGTCGACCGCCGCCTGGGCAATGTCGACCATCACCACATTGACACCGGCCACCGCACAAGCTTGCGCAATGCCATTGCCCATCGTTCCGGCGCCGATGATGCCGACGGTCTGGATCGTCATGAGAAAACTCCTTGAATAAAGAAAAACGGGATAAGGGGCGCGTGGCGCGAAGGCGGCCACGTTGCAGGAGATCGATTGTGAAGCAGCCCCGCCAGGCTGCTGTTGCCGCGAGTGACACGGCCGCCACCGGGTGGCTTACAGTGCGGCCATCGTTTTTTCTCTTCTCTTTTTCGACCCCGACCATGACCACCCTCGGCACCCCTCTTTCCCCTTCCGCCACCCGCGTGATGCTGCTCGGCTCCGGCGAGCTCGGCAAGGAGGTGCTGATCGCCCTGCAGCGCCTCGGCGTCGAAACCATCGCGGTCGACCGCTACGAGAACGCGCCCGGCCAGCAGGTGGCGCACCATGCGCGCACCATCACCATGAGCGACCCGGAGCAGCTCAAGGCGCTGATCGAGGCCGAGAAGCCCACCCTCGTGGTGCCCGAGATCGAGGCCATTGCCACGCCGATGCTGCAGCAGCTCGAAGACGCGGGCGTGGTGCGCGTGATTCCCACCGCTCGCGCCGCGCGCCTCACGATGGACCGCGAAGGCATTCGCCGCCTGGCCGCCGAAACGCTGGGCGTGCCCACCAGCCCCTACAAGTTCTGCGATTCGCTGGCCGAGCTGCAGGCGGCCATCGACGCCGGCATTGGGTACCCCTGCATCGTCAAGCCCGTGATGAGCAGCTCCGGCAAGGGCCAGAGCAAGATCGACGGCCCGGCCGACGTGCAGAAGGCCTGGGACTACGCCATGGCCGGCGGCCGCGTGAGCCACGGGCGAGTGATCGTCGAAGGCTTCATCGACTTCGACTACGAGATCACGCTGCTCACCGTTCGCGCCAAGGACGCGGCCGGCGCGGTGCAGACGCAGTTCTGCGAACCCATCGGCCATGTGCAGGTGAGCGGCGACTATGTCGAAAGCTGGCAGCCGCATCCCATGGCACCTGCCGCGCTGCAGAAGGCGCAGCAGATTGCGCAGGCCGTCACGGCTGACCTCGGCGGCCAGGGCCTCTTCGGCGTCGAGCTGTTCGTGAAGGGCGAAGAGGTCTGGTTCAGCGAAGTGAGCCCGCGTCCGCACGACACCGGCATGGTGACCATGGCCACCCAGTGGCAGAACGAGTTCGAGCTGCATGCGCGCGCGATCCTCGGCTTGCCGGTGGACACCTCGCTCAAGAGCCCGGGCGCGAGCGCGGTGATCTACGGCGGTGTCGACGCCACCGGCATTGCGTTCGACGGCGTGGCCGAGGCGCTGCAGGTGCCCGGCAGCGACATCCGGCTGTTCGGCAAGCCAGAGAGCTTTGCCAAGCGCCGCATGGGCGTGGCCCTCGCGCATGCGGGCGATGTGGACACCGCGCGCGTCAACGCCAAGGAAGCCGCCTCGCGCGTGAAGCCGCGCAAGGCCTGAGCGGCCCGCGCAAGCAGGCAAGCACAGCCAGTTTTCGCAAGCCGGGCCGGAGGCTCGAAGGCATCGTGCACAGGAGACCGGGCGAACACCGCCCGGCCCACCGGAGACACCATGCCGCACCCCCAGGCCCGCGCCCAGTTCGAAAGCGCCCAGCGCACTGCCGCGCAACCCGAAGCATTGCCGAACGCCGGAACGCGCCGGGCGTTCGCATGAGCCTAGGGAAAGTCCCCGCGCAAATGCATGCCGCGCAGCAGGCCCTCGCCGCTACGATCCTGCCAACGCAGCGCTGGCCATTGGCCGGCCGCGGCCCGATGCAGGAGACAGACAGCATGCAGCGATCGAACACGACGTTGCCAGGCAGCGGCGCCGGGCAGCGCGGAGAGCGCCTGATGTGGCTCACGCACCAGCGCGTGTTCTATGCAGGGCTGCTCGGGGCCGCAGCCGAACGCACCATGGGCGGGTACGGCGTGTATGTGTCGCCCGCCGGCGCACCGCCCAACCGCCTGCGCATCGGCGGCGGCGCATGGCAAACGGGCGCGCTGTTCGTGGTGCCCCCGCAGGTGCCGCACCGCGTGGAAAGCGCACACCCGCTCATCTTCAATCTGCTGATCGAATCGGAGTCGGTCGATCCCTCTCGCCTGCCCGGTTACCTGCAGCACTGCGGCCCGGTCGATGCGCCCGTGTTCGTGCAGCGCATGCGCGATGCGCACACCCATCTGCTTGCGCTCTCGGGGCGCCAGAGCTTCGAAGGGCTGGAGTTCGATCGCCTCTTCTTCGGCGAAGACCTGGCGCCGCGCGCACTCGATCCGCGCATCCGCAAGGTCATCGATGCCATCAACGCCGACCCGGCCGCGCCCACTTCGGCCGAAGACTGCGCGGCTTCGGTGCACCTGTCTTTCTCGCGCTTTCTGCACTTGTTCAAGCAGGAGACCGGCACGGCGTTTCGCGCCTTCCGGGCCTGGAAGCGCGCGCGGAGCCTGCTGCGCTACGTGCGCCAGACCAGCACATTGACCGACATTGCGCTGGACACTGGCTACCCCGATTCGACGCACTTCAGCCATTCGATCCGCCAGGTCTACGGGCTCAAGCCCAGCGACATCGTGGCCGGCTCGCGCCGCCTGGCGCTGCACGATGCGGCCGGCGGATACAGGCAGTAGCGCGCAAAAAGAGGCCGCATGCAAATACTCCAGCTCCTGCTGTCGGGCATTGCGCAAGGCTGCATCTATGGGTTGATCGCGCTGGGCTTCGTGCTCATCTACAAGGCGACCGAAACCGTGAGCTTTGCGCAGGGCGACCTGATGATGCTCGGAGCCTTCGGTGCGTTTGCCGGCATGTCGCTGTTCGGCATGCCGTTCTGGCTTGCGGCGGTGCTGGCGCTGGTGGCCATGGCAGCTTTCGGCGTGCTGCTGGAGCTGGTGGTGATTCGTCCCATCCTCGGGCAGCCGCAGTTCTCCATCGTGATGCTGACCATCGGCATTGCGTACGTGGCGCGCGGGCTCATCACCATGGTGCCGGGTATCGGCACCGACACCCACACGCTCGCCGTTCCGTACAAGGACCAGATCTGGAAAGTGGGCGAGTTGGTGGTCAACATGGAGCAGCTCGCCATCATCATTGCCACCGCCATCCTCTGCGGGCTGCTGTTTGCGATGTTCCGCTACAGCAAGCTGGGCATTGCGATGCAGGCCTCTTCGCAGAACCAGCTAGCGGCCTACTACATGGGCATTCCGGTGAAGCGGCTCAACGGATTGGTGTGGGGCCTGGCGGCGGCGGTGGCGGCCATTGCGGGCATGCTGCTCGCGCCCATTACCTTCGTGCACGCGAACATGGGCTTCATCGGGCTCAAGGCTTTTCCGGCCGCGGTGGTGGGCGGATTCGGCAGCCTGCCGGGCGCCATCGTCGGTGGGCTGGTGATCGGCATCGTCGAATCGTTCGCCGGGTTCTACCTGCCCGATGGGTTCAAGGACACGGCACCGTACATCGTCGTGCTGCTGATGCTCATGATCAAGCCCAACGGCCTGTACGGCGAGAAGCTGCGCAAGAAGGTGTAGCCCGATATGCGCTTCATCTTCAAGTCCAGCTACGACCAGGACATCCGCCTTGCGCGGCACGGCGGCCATGTGTTCTGGTACGGCCTGCTCGTCGCTTTCCTTGTCGTTGCGCCGTGGGCCATCGACGAGTACTGGCTCGCGCAGCTGACTTTCGTGCTGATCTACGGCATCGTCGGATTGGGCCTGATGCTGCTCGCCGGCTTCACAGGGCAGTTCTCCATCGGGCATGCGGCGTTCCTCGGGGCGGGTGCGTACACGCAAGGCGTGCTGACCAACATGGGCGTGCCGTTCCCCATTGCGCTGCTCGCGGCCGCAGCGCTCTCGGCGGGGGTTGGCGTGGTGGTGGCCTTGCCGGCGTTGCGGGTGAAGGGCATCTACCTTGGCATCGCGACGCTGTCGTTCGGCTTCATCGTCGAGGAAGTGTTCGCGCGCTGGGAGAGCGTGACCGGCGGCAACGCGGGTCTGCATGTGAAGTCGCCGCAGCTCTTCGGCTGGTCGCTCGGGTCGGGCAACGGCTTCTACTTTCTGTGCCTGGTGGTGGCGGTGCTCAGCACGCTGGGCATCCTGAACCTGCTGCGCTCGCCGACCGGGCGCGCCTTCGTTGCCATTCGCGATTCGGAAATCTCGGCGCAGAGCATGGGCATTCACCTGGCGCGCTACAAGACGATGTCGTTCGCGATTTCGGCCGCGCTCGCGGGACTGGGCGGTGCGCTGTATGCGCACAAGCTGAGCTTCATCTCGCCGGACCAGTTCAACATCCTGCAGTCGATCGACTTGCTGCTGATGGTGGTGATCGGTGGCCTGGGCTCGGTGCATGGTGCGTTCCTGGGCGCGATCTTCCTGATTGCGATGCCGCAGCTGATCTCGATGGGCAAGGACTGGCTGCCGGCCGTGGTCGGCCAGGCGCCGGGACTGCAGGGGCTGGTGTACGGCGTGGTGCTGATCGCGTTTGTGCTGTTCGAGCCGTTGGGCCTGTATGGCCGGTGGCTGAAGATCCGCACCTGGCTGCAGCTCTTTCCGTTCTACCGCCGGGGCTTGTTCAAGCGGCAGAAGTCGTTCACCAAATCGGACCGGTTGAGATGAGCGGCGACATCCTTCTCTCCGCCAAGGACCTGAGCGTGCGCTTCGGCGGCGTGCTCGCGGTCAACAAGGTGAGCTTCGACGTGCGGCGAGGCGAGGTGTTCACCTTGATCGGCCCGAACGGCGCGGGCAAGACGACGGTGTTCAACCTGATCAGCCGCATCTACACGCCGACCATGGGCGAGATCAGATGGAATGGCGAGGCCTCGGGCCCGCTCGCGTTGACGCAGCAGGCACCGCACGCGATTGCGGGGCTGGGCATTGCGCGCACGTTCCAGAACATCGAACTCTTCGAGCATGCGACTGTCTTGCACAACCTGCTGATCGGCCGTCACACGCACCGGCAGACGGGGTTCTGGAGCGAGGTTTTCTTTACGCCCGCCACGCGACGTGCCGAAATTGCGGCGCGCGAAAAGGCCGAGCAGGTGATCGACCTGCTGGACTTGCAGCATCACCGCGATTCGATGGTCGCCGGTTTGCCTTACGGCGTGCGCAAGGTGGTGGAGCTGGCGCGCGCACTGTGCACCGAGCCGAAGCTGCTGTTGCTCGATGAGCCGTCTTCAGGGCTCAACGTGGAAGAGACAGCCGACATGGCGTTCTGGATTCAGGACATTCAGCATGAGCTGGGTGTTTCGGTGCTGATGGTGGAGCACGACATGTCTTTGGTGTCGAAGGTCTCGGACCGTGTGCTTGCCATGAACATGGGCGAGGTGCTGGCTACGGGCACGCCGCGCGAGGTGCAGGCTGATTCGCGCGTTGTCGAAGCCTATCTTGGGACTGTGGATGATGTGAGCAGCTTGAGGAGGGTGGCGGTATGAACGCCTTGTTCGCTGCTTCGTTGGAGACGCCCGGTATGCGGTACGGCGCGAGCGCCCCCACTATGCCGGCCGCTTCGCGGCTCCCCTGCGGTGCTCGCGTTTCGCGGGGTCTCGCAGAACTCGCTTCGCTCAAACAGCTGCGAGCCCTTGTCCGCGAAACGCTGCGCTCCTCGGCGGCACAGAGGGGCCGCCCGCCCCGCACCGCACACCGGGCTTGGGAGTGGAGGAACCACCCTGAGCGTGCCCACGGCGTTGGGGCCCCTGCCGCGGGCGGGCCGTTGAGGCGCCGCCGAGCAGCGGAGCGACAGGCGGATCAGGGCTCGCAGCTGTTTGAGCGAAGCGAGTTCTGCGAGACCCCGCCTGTCGTGAGCAGCGCAGGGCAGCCCGAAGGGCCGGTGACGTCGGCCCGACCGGGGCAGGGGCCCCAACGCCGCCCCCCATCCGAAGCAAACGAGGCGACGCAATGACCGACGTCGTACTCCAGCTGCTAAACGTCGAAAGCGCCTACGGCCCCATCAAGGCCATCCGTGGCGTGAGCCTGAAAGTCAGGCAAGGCGAGATCGTGACTGTCCTGGGATCGAATGGCGCAGGAAAAACGACCATCCTGAAAACGATCTCAGGAATCATCGATCCCAGAAAAGGCAGCATCGAATTCCAGGGCAAGGACATCACCGCCAAGGACCCAGCCCACATCGTGCAGCAGGGCCTGAGCCACGTGCCCGAAGGCCGCGAAGTGTTTCCGCTTCTTTCGGTGAAGGACAACCTGCTGATGGGGGCCTACACCCGCAAGGACCGCGACGGCGTGGCGCGGGACATGGAGAGTGTCTACACCTACTTTCCCATCCTGCGAGAACGTGCCACGCAGGACGCCGGCCTGCTCTCCGGCGGCCAGCAGCAGATGCTCGCCATCTCGCGCGCCATCATGGCCGCGCCGCACCTCATCCTGCTCGATGAACCCAGCCTTGGCCTCAGCCCCAAGCTGACGAAAGAGATCTTCGAGATCGTCGTACGCATCAATCGCGAACGCGGCACCACCATCTTGCTGGTCGAACAGAACGCCAACATGGCGCTCAACGCCTCCGACCATGGCTACGTGCTTGAGAACGGCCGCATCGTCATGGAAGACACCTGCGAGCGCCTGCGCGAGAAAGAGGACATCAAGGAGTTTTACCTCGGTGTCAAGGACGACGGCGTGCGCGGCGAGCGGCGCTGGAAAAAGAAAAAGACCTGGAGATGAGCGAGATGAGCACCCTTGCCTTGCGCGCTCCAGCCGGCCTCTGGGACCTGGCTCACCTGCAGCCGAAGCCCGGCATCGTGGTGCCCGGCGAGACCATTCCCGCCGTGTTCTGGAAGGCCGTGGAACTGCGTGCCGACAAGGTGTGGATGCGGCAGAAGGAATTCGGCATCTGGCGCGCCTGGACCTGGCGGCAAACCGCCGATGCGGTGCGCGAGATTGCGGGTGGGCTGCTGGCGCTCGGCTTTGGCCAAGGGGAGTGCGCTTCGATCCTCGCCAACACCGTCATCGAATGGGTGCTGTGCGATGTTGCCGTGCTCAGCTGCGGCGGTGTGTCCAACGGCATCTACCCCACCGACGCGGCTTCGCAGGTGCACTATCTTTGCGAAGACTCCCGCACCACGGTGCTCTTCGTGGAAGACGACGAGCAGCTGGACAAGGCGCTCGAAGTGCGTGCGCGGTTGCCGATGCTGCGCAAGATTGTCGTGTTCGACATGGAGGGCCTGCGCGACCTCGACGACCCGGGCGTCATCAGCCTTGACGCTTTGCGCCTGCTCGGCCGTGAATACCTGCAGGCCCATCCGCAGGCGCTGGAGCAGCGCATTGCCGCCTGCCGGCCCGAAGACCTGGCCATCCTCGTCTACACCTCGGGCACCACCGGCAAACCCAAGGGCGCCATGCACAGCCACCACGGGCTGGTGTACACCATGCGCGGCTACAACTCCCTGCTGGCGCAGGGCGAGGGTGACGAGCGCATGTGCTTTCTGCCGCTGTGCCACATCGCCGAGCGCATGGGCGGCGAATACTTCGCGATGTACACCGGCTCGATTCTCAACTTCGTCGAGAACCCGGAGACGGTGCCCGAGAACGTGCGCGAGATCTCGCCCACCGTGTTCACCGCCGTGCCGCGCGTGTGGGAAAAGTTCTATTCGGGCGTGATGATCGCGCTGAAGGAAGCGAGCCGGCTGCAGCAGGCCGCCTACGGCTGGAGTATTGGCGTGGGCCAGCAGATAGCCGAGCGCGTGCTGCAGGGCCAGCCGGTGGGCGCGGGGCTGCGCCTCAAGTTCCGCGTGGCGCGCTGGCTGGCGCTCAACAACGTGCGCAAGCTCATCGGGATTCACCGCGCGCGGTTCCTCGTGACCGGTGCGGCGCCGATTTCGCCCGATCTCGTGCGCTGGTACCTCGCGCTGGGCGTGCCCATGCTGGAGGTATGGGGCATGACGGAATCGTGCGGCGCCTCCACGGGCGTGCCGCCGTCGCGGATCATGCCGGGCTCGATCGGGCCGGCCACCAGCTACAACGAGGTTCGCCTCGATCCGCAAACCGGCGAAATCCTGGTGCGCGGCCCCAATGTCTTCATGGGGTACCTCAACCTGCCGGAGAAAACCGCCGAAACCATCGACGCCGACGGCTGGCTGCACACCGGCGACGTGGGAACAGTCGACGCGGGAGGGTATTTCCGCATCACCGACCGCATGAAGGACATCATCATCACGGCAGGTGGAAAGAACATCACGCCGAGCGAGCTGGAGAACGAGCTCAAGTTCAGCCCCTACATCACCGACGCAGTGGTGATCGGCGACAAGAAGCCCTACCTGACGGTGATCGTCATGATCGATCAGGAGAACGTCGAGAAGTTTGCGCAGGACCACGATGTGCCGTTCAGCAACTACGAAAGCCTGACGCGTGCGCAAGAGGTGCTGGACCTGATCCAGGGCGAGATCGATCGCGTCAACGCGAAGTTTGCGCGGGTCGAGCAGATCAAGAAGTTCTTCCTGCTCGAAACGCAGTTGAGTGCCGAGGACGAAGAGCTCACGCCGACGATGAAGCTCAAGCGGAAACTGGTGCAGGCCAAGTACGCCGAGCGCATCGAGGCGATGTATCGCTGATTCGTTTTTTGTCAACCCGAGGAGACAACCCCATGAAGCTCAAGACAGTGACGACTCTGGCCGTGCTGGGCCTGATCGCGACGTTCGCGTCCGCGCAGCAACAGGGCGTGAGCAAGGACGAGATCCGGATCGGCACGATCCAGGACTTGTCGGGGCCGCTCGCGGGCTTCGGCAAGCAGGCGCGCAACGGCATGCAGCTGCGCGTGGACGAACTCAACGAGCAGGGCAACATCAATGGCCGCAAGCTCAAGCTCTTTGTCGAAGATTCGGGCTACGACCCGAAGAAGGCCGTGCTCGCGGCGCAGAAGCTGGTCAACCAGGAAAAGATCTTCATCATGGCCGGCCACATCGGCACAGCGCAGAACATGGCGGCCATGCCGGTGCAGTTCGAGAAGAACATCGTCAACTTCATGCCCATTACCGCGGCGCGCGAAATGTACGACCCGCTGCACCGGCTCAAGTATTCGTTCGCTGCCACCTACTACGACCAGATCCGCCTCGCCTTGCCGAAGATGATCAAGGAGAAGGGCGCCAAGAAGGTCTGCACCATCTACCAGGACGACGAGTTCGGGCTCGAGGTGCAGCGCGGCGCCGAGGCGGGCCTGAAAACGGCGGGAATGGAACTGGCGGAGAAAACCTCGTTCAAGCGCGGCGCCACCGACTTCAGCTCGCAGGTTGCCAAGATGAAGGCCGCCAACTGCGACCTGGTGGTGCTCGGCACCATCATCCGCGAGACCATCGGCACCGTGGGCGAGGCGCGCAAGACCGGCTTCAACCCGACCTTCCTGGGTTCGAGCGCGGCGTATACCGACCTGATTCACAAGCTGGGCGGCAAGGCGATGGACGGCATCTACGCCACCATGACGGTGCAGAACCCGTACACCGACGAGCAGTCGCAGCCGCTGCGCTTCTGGGCCAACAAGTACAAGACCAAGTTCAACGAAGACCCGACGGTGTTCTCGGTGTATGGCTACGTGATCATCGATTCGTTCATCAAGGCGGCGCAAAAGGCCGGCCCCGGCCTTTCGACCGACAGCTTCATCAAGGCCATGGACAGCATGACCTTCGAGCCCGACATGTTCGGCAGCGCGAAGAGCACCTACACCGCCACCAAGCGCCTGGGCAACGACCAATCGCGGTTGTCCCAGATCAAGGACGGGAAATGGGTCGTCGTGTCTGACTATGTGACACCATAACGGGCACCATGCCCAATTACTGGTTGATGAAATCCGAGCCCGACGAGGTCTCGATCGACGACGCGCTCGCCGCGCCCAACGCCACGGTGGCGTGGACCGGCGTGCGCAACTATCAGGCACGCAACTTCATGCGCGACGGCATGAAGGTCGGCGACGGCGTGCTGTTCTATCACTCGAGCTGCCCGGAGCCCGGCATCGCGGGCATTGCGCGCGTGGCCTCGGGCATCAAGCCCGACCCGACACAGTTCGACCCGAAGTCTCCGTACTACGACGCGGCCTCGAAGAAGGAAGACCCGCGCTGGCTGCTGGTCGACGTGCAGGCCGTGCGCAAGACCCGGCTGCTGGCGCTGCCCGAGCTGCGCGCCAAGCCCGAGCTGGGCGAGCTGGTCGTGCTGCGCAAGGGCAACCGGCTGTCGATCACGCCGGTCGATCCCGCGCATTGGCGGGTCATCGAGAAGATGCTGGGCTGAATCGGTCAGCCCACGCGCTGAAGAATGGGAAACAGCTTGCCGAGGCCGTCGGCCATCACCTCCACCGCGAGCGCGGCGAGGATCAGGCCCATGAGCCGGGTCATGATGTTGATGCCGGTCTTGCCCAGCACACGGGCGATCGGCTGTGCAAGCGAAAACGCCAGCGCGGTGGCCAGTGCCACCACCACACCGTAGCCGACCAGCAAGCCGAGCTCCCACAGGTGCTGCGTCTTGTCGGCGTAGATCACCACCGTGGATATGGTGGCCGGCCCGGTGAGCAGCGGAATGGTGAGCGGCACCACCGCGATGGACGCGCCCATGGAGGCCTTTACCTCGGTGGCGCGCAGCTCTTCGACGTTGGTCTTGCTCTCCGCCGGCTTGGCATTGAGCATCGACAGCGAGCTCATGAGCAGCAGCAGGCCGCCGCCCACCTGGAAGCTGGCAATCGAAATGCCGAAGAACGCCAGCAGCTGCAGCCCGATCAGCGCGCTGACCGCAATGACCACGAAGGCGCTGAAGGCCGACATGCGCACCGTGTGCCGCCGCTGCGCATCCGAATACCCCTGTGTGTAGTGGATGAAGAAGGGCACGATGGCCAGCGGGTTGACGATGGCCACCAGCGTGACCAGCGGCTTGATCAGGTCCATCGAGGTGCTCATCGGAAAGCCTCCGCGCTGCGCGCTGCGGTATTCGCCTTGGGAGCGGCCCTGCGGCTCATGCCTACCTTCCTCCCGTGACGTCGAGCAGGGCCATGGTGGTGTAGCTGGCCTCGGCGGACAGCAGCCACAGGATGGCGCCGGCAATTTCTTCGGCGCTGCCGGTGCGCCGCATCGGCACGGTGGGTGCGAGTTCGAAGGCGCGGTCGGGCATGCCGCCCGAGGCGTGGATTTCGGTATCGATCAGGCCCGGGCGCACCGCGTTCACGCGAATGCCCTCGGCGGCGACCTCCTTGGCCAGGCCGATGGTGAAGGTATCGATCGCGCCCTTGCTGGCCGCGTAGTCGACGTATTGGTCGGGTGAACCCAGCCGCGCGGCGCCGCTGGAGATGTTGACAATGGCGCCGCCCGAACCGCCCTGCCGGGTGCTCATGCGCCGGACGGCTTCGCGCGCGCAGATGAAGCTGCCGATCACGTTGATGCGGAACATGCGCTCCAGGCGCGCCACGCTCATTTGCTCGACGCGCGCCTGCACGTCGACCACGCCGGCGTTGTTGACCAGCGCCGTGAGGCGGCCGAGCCTGGCATCGACCTTTTCGAACATGGCCAGCACCTGGGCCTCGTCGCCCACGTCGGCCTGCACGGCCATGGCGGTGCCGCCGCCCGCACGAATGGTGCGCACCACTTCGTCGGCGGCGAGCGAGTTGCTGGCGTAGTTGACTGCCACCGCGTAGCCGCGCTGCGCCGCCAGCAGGGCCGTCGCGGCGCCGATGCCGCGGCTGCCGCCCGTGATCAAGAGCACCTGGTCCAAAACCCACCTCCTGCAGAGAAACTGCGTGTCAGTTAAAACCGTTGGCCTGGATTACATCATCGAGGCTCAGCGCATGAGCGTGAGCGCGGCGCCGGCCGCCCCAAGCAAGCTCGCACCTCAGTGCGAAGCACGGAGGTTATTGAATGCACAAGACGATCGACTACTACTTTGCGCCACAGAGCCCGTGGACCTATCTGGGGCATTCCCGGTTTGCCGCGATCGCCGCGGCCGCGGGCGCCACGGTGCGCGTGCGGCCGATCGACCTGGGCAGCGTGTTCCCGGTGTCGGGCGGGCTGCCGCTGGGCAAGCGCGCGCCGCAGCGCCAGGCGTACCGGCTGGTCGACCTCGCACGCTGTTCGCGCCACCTCGGCCTGCCGCTGAACACCAAGCCGAAGTTCTTCCCGGTGGCCAGCGACGACGCGGCCCGGGTCATCATCGCCGTCGACATGCACGACGGCACCGAGGCCGCCATGCGCATGTGTGCCGCGGTGTTCGCGGCCGTGTGGGTGCAGGAGCGCAACATCGGCGACCCGAAGGTGCTCGATTCGCTGGTCGTCGAATGCGGGCTGTCGCCCAGGCGCGCGGAGCAGTCGCAGAGCCAGGCGGTGCAGGAGCGCTACGAAGCCTATACGCAGGAGGCCATCGACATCCAGGTGTTCGGCGCGCCAAGCTACGTGATCGACGGTGAAATCTTCTGGGGGCAGGACCGCCTCGACTTCGTCGAGCGGGCGCTGCGCGCGTAACCCGGCCTTCTTTTTTCAGTTGCCATCAAGGAGCAAGACATCATGGGTCAATTCATCGATCTGAAAGCCAAGGACGGCTTCACCTTCCCCGCCTACGTGGCCGAACCCGCCGGCAAGCCGCGCGGCGCAGTGGTCGTGGTGCCGGAGATCTTCGGCGTCAACTCGCACATTCGCTCGGTGGCCGACGGCTACGCGGCGGACGGCTACCTTGCGGTGTCGCCCTCGACCTTCCATCGTGTGAAGCCCGGTGTGGAGCTCGGCTACAGCGACGAGGACATGAAGGCCGGCTTCGAACTGAAGACCGCGGTCGAGGCGCTGCCCGCGCCGGGCGTGCTGCAAGACATCGAGGCCGCCGTGGCCTACGCCGCGAAGGCCGGCAAGGTGGGCATCGTCGGTTTTTGCTGGGGCGGCCTGCTGGTCTGGCGCGCCGCCAGCCTGCTCCCCGGGCTTGCCGCCGCAGCCCCGTACTACGGCGGCGGCATGACCACGCCGGAAGAAACCGCGCGCCAGCCCAAGGTGCCGGTGCTGGCGCATTTCGGCAACCAGGACCACTGGATTCCGCTGGACACCATCGAGGCCTTCAAGAAGGCGCACCCCGAGGTGGAAGTGCATGTGTATGAGTCGGGCCACGGGTTCAACTGCGACCAGCGCGGCTCGTACAACGCCGAGGCCGCCAAGCTGGCGCGTGCGCGCACGCTGGAGTTCTTTGCCAAGCACGTCGGCTGAGCGAGCCCGAGCCCGCTCCGGGGCCCAAGCGAAGCCCGGCCCATGCCGGGCTTTCTTATTTTTTCTTTTGCGAGCCGGGCCCCTTGCCGACGCGGGTCTGGAGAAAGTCGAGCAGGGCGCGCAAGGCCGCGCTGTTGTGGCGCCGCTGCAAGTAAGCGGCCGAGAGCCACATGTCCTGCCGCGCATAGCCCTGCAGCACGGGCACCAGTTCGCCTTCGTCGATGTGCGACTGCACGAGGATCGACGGCAGGTAGATCACACCGAAGCCGCGCATCGCAACCCGGATCAGCGGCGCGCCCTCGGTGCAGTCCATGCGGCTTTTCACCGGCACGTCGAGCGGCTGGCCGCCGTCTTCGAAGCGCCAGACCGGCTGGGCGCCCAGCCGTGAGTGCGTGAGCGCGTCGTGCCCGGCCAACTCGCTCGGGTGTTCGGGCTTGCCGTGCTTCTTCCAATACACGGGCGAGGCGCAGACGACCATTTCCATGAGCATCAGCTTGCGCACGATCAGGTTGTCGTCGGTGACGGGGCCGCTGCGAATGTCGACGTCGATGCCTTCCTCGGCGAGATCGACCGCGCGGTTGGTCAGCTGCAGGCTGATGCTCACATCCGGGTAGTAGCGCATGAAGTCGGCCAGGAGGCCTGGAAATTCGCCGTTGCCCATGCCGTGCGGCGCCGAAATGCGCAACCGGCCGCCGGGCTGCGTGGCGCGCTCCTGCAGTTCGGCCTGTGTGAGCTCCACCATTTCGAGCACCGGGGTGCTGCGCTCCAGCAGCAGTTGCCCGGCATCGGTGAGGCTTACGGAACGCGTGGACCGGTTGAGAAGACGCACGCCGAAACGTGTTTCGAGTTCGGCCACATACTTGCTGACGGTGGCTTTCGACATGTCGAGCTTCTTGGCCGCATGCGAAAAGCTGCCGTGCGAAGCAACCTCCCGGAAGGTTCTGATCAGATCGAGACTGTCCATGTCAAAGGCCTATTGTTTCCGTTCCGGGAACGGCATGCGTTGATTTTCCAGCGAACCTGCTGAATCGAGTGCATGCCTTCCGGTTGTCATTGTTTCAATAGAGGAAACACGGTGTCTCTGTTCCACGTGTTTTGCGGCAGCAATTCAGTTGGAAACTCGCCGCACAGGTGAGCAACCAGCGAGCCTGGTGGACGAACCATCCAACGAACACAAGGAACTGAAAATGAAGACCTCGCACATCCTCGCCGCCGCAGCCATCGCCGTGCTGGCCGCCACTGGCGCCCAAGCCGAATCGTACGAAGGCGTGAACACCGCCGTCTCGACCAAGAGCCGTGACGAAGTGAACGCCGAAGCCGTGCGCACCGCAGCGGCTCCGAACCAGAACGTGACCCGCGGCTCGCGCGGCCCGGAAACCGTTGCCGTGTCGAAGGACCGCGCACTCGTCGAAGCCGAAGCGATTCGCACCGCCTACGCTCCCGACCAGAACGTGACCGGCGGCTCGCGCGTCAACAGCAAGGTCATCTCGACGATGCCCCACCCCATGGACGCACGCGTTCAAGCCCAGCAAGGCTCGGGCGCCGTCGCCAAGTA
Source organism: Variovorax sp. S12S4 (assembly GCF_023195515.1). Taxonomy (NCBI): domain Bacteria; kingdom Pseudomonadati; phylum Pseudomonadota; class Betaproteobacteria; order Burkholderiales; family Comamonadaceae; genus Variovorax; species Variovorax sp. S12S4. The sequence continues at coordinate 1,312,726 of NZ_JALPKR020000002.1, read as the reverse complement.
AGCCAGGCGAATTTGCGGCCCTTGCGGCCAGCAATCAAAAAGGCCACGCAACTGCGTGGCCTTTTGCTTTGGAGAACGGGTATCGCGCGCGGCGCTCAACGCGTGCGCGCAAGGTAGCGCTTGCGCCAGAACACCACGACCAGCACCAGCGCGATGACCAGCATCGCGCCCATCGCAATCCAGAACCCGTCCGCCTTGTGCACCAGCGGAATGAATTCGAAGTTCATGCCGAAGATGCCGGCGATGAGATTGAGCGGCAGGAAAATGGCGGTCAGCGCGGTGAGCACCCGCATGATGTCGTTGGCGCGGTGCCCCTGAACGCTGAAATGCATCTGCACCGCGGTTTCGGCGTTCTGCTCCAGGCGGTGGACGTGATGCACCACGCGTTCGATGTGCTCGAGCACGTCGCGGCTGCGCACCATGATCAGTTCCCGCTCGCGCTGCTCCGCCTCGTTCTTCGGCGACGGCAGCGTCTCCAGCGAATCGATCCAGTCCTGTATGGCGGCGCGCTGGTCCTCGCAGATTTCGTCCAGGTGGTGCAGCGACTGTCGCGCTTCCATCAGCGCGCCCCAGTTGGTGAAGCGGCTGCGCGGATCGATCAGCTCGGTTTGCCAATGGTCGAGCTGGCGCGTGAGCTCGCGGCGCATGTCCAGGTAGCCGTCGACGATCTGGTTGATGACGCGCAGCATCAGGTCGGCGGTGCCAGTGGGTACGCGGGCCGAAGTGGCGCGCACGTCGAGCGCCGGGGCGCCTTTGTCGTCCGGCGACCCCGCGGCCAGCAGGCGGGCGGCAAAAGCGTCGCGCACCGCGCCGTCCTCCGGGTGCACCGACAGCAGCACGCGGTCGAAGAGCGCAAACCCCACCGGCCGGGTGTCGACCCGGCGCAGCACCGGCGGGCCGCGGCGCGACGGCGTGGGAAGGGGCGGCTCGCCGCCCGAGGTGCCCTTGCCGTTGCCCAGCGCCGCCTGGCCCGGGCCGGCCGAAAGGCGCCGAAACACCAGCACGTCGTACTTCGAGGTGTAGTCGTAATGCGAAGGCAACTGGTCGTTGAGCAAGTCGGCCACGTGCAGGTCGACCAGTTGGGTGAGGCAGAGCGACTGCAGGATCTGCTGGACTTCCGCCAGCGACGCGCGAAACTCGTCCCGCGTGAGAGAAATCCAGAGATAGCCCTGTGCAGCGCAGGCGCCCGGCACCGTGAGCGGTGCCAGCGCCGGATGCTCGCTCACTTGGGAGCGGTTGATTTCGAAGATGCGCATGGGCCCGCCCTATTGCTCTCTTTTGGGAAATACCGATCGGCCCGCGCTGCGGGCGCAAGGGTGCGGGAGCTATTGTTTTTGTAGCAAGCGCGCGGCGTCAAGTGCAAAGTAGGTGAGCACGCCATCGGCGCCCGCGCGCTTGAAGGCGAGCAGGCTTTCGAGCACGACCGCGTCGTGGTCGAGCCAGCCGTTCTGTGCGGCGGCCTTGAGCATCGCGTATTCGCCGCTCACCTGGTAGGCGAAGGTGGGCACATGAAACTCGTCTTTCACGCGGCGCACGATGTCCAGGTACGGCATGCCGGGCTTGACCATCACCATGTCGGCGCCTTCGGCAATGTCGAGCGCCACTTCGCGCAGCGCCTCGTCGCTGTTGCCCGGGTCCATCTGGTAGACCTTCTTGTTGCTCTTGCCGAGCGTGGCGGCCGAGCCCACGGCATCGCGAAACGGGCCGTAGAAGGCGCTGGCGTACTTGGCGCTGTAGGCCATGATGCGGGTGTGAACGTCGCCGCGGGCCTCCAGGGCGGTACGGATGGCGCCGATGCGCCCGTCCATCATGTCGCTGGGCGCCACGATGTCGACGCCCGCCTGTGACTGTGTGAGCGCCTGCTTCGTCAAAACTTCAACAGTGGCGTCATTGATGATGTAGCCGGTGTCGTCGAGCAGGCCGTCCTGCCCGTGGCTGGTGTAGGGGTCGAGCGCCACGTCGGTCATCACGCCAAGCTCCGGAAAGCGCGCCTTGAGAGCGGCGACCACACGCGGAATGAGCCCGTCGGGGTTGAACGCCTCGTCGCCGCCGGGCGTCTTGAGGCCCGCATCGATCACCGGAAAAAGCGCCATCACCGGAATGCCGGCTGCCACGCACTGCTCCGCCACGGGCAACAGCAGATCGAGGCTCAGGCGCTCCACGCCCGGCATCGAAGACACGGCGTCGCGCTTTTTTTCACCTTCCTGCACGAACACGGGATAGATGAGGTCGTGCGCCGTCAGCGCGTGCTCCCTGACCAGGTTGCGGGTGAAAGTATCGCGGCGCAAGCGGCGGGGCCGGCCGGCCGGGTACATGGCAAAGGAGGGGGAGGGGCGCGTCATAAGCCGAAAATTGTGCCTGAACCGTCAAACGGCGGCAGGGGGCGGCGTTGGCAGTTGTCCGATAACACGACAAATTGGTAACTCAAAGGTTCTCTTTTTTTCTATAAAAATGTCAAAGAAAGTGGCTGAGTCGCTTGAAACCTTGTTTCGTCTTTGTTAAATTCTGAAGCGGGCGGCTTGCCGCTCCCCGCTTTTCCTCCCTGAGCGGGTGCCTTGATGTGTGACAGCAAAAGGGCTTCCCAGCCCGGCGTGAAGACGTCGGGCTTTTTTTTGCCTGTCGTTGGCATCGGCTCGGCAGGCAAAGGGCGGTGCATGGCGCGGTCGGCCACTAAACTGCCTCCATGCTCTGGGTCAAATCTCTTCACATCGTCTTTATTGCCAGCTGGTTCGCGGGGCTGTTCTACCTCCCGCGGATCTTCGTCAACCTGGCGATGGTGCCGCCAGAGTCCGTCGCAGAGCGTGAGCGCCTGCTGCTGATGGCGCGCAAGCTGTTGCGCTTCACCACTTTCCTGGCCGTGCCGGCGCTGGGCTTCGGTTTGTGGCTTTGGCTGGGCTATGGCATCGGGCGAGGCCCCGGCAATGGCTGGATGCATGCCAAGCTGGCGCTGGTGCTGGTAGCCATCGGCTATCACCATGGCTGCGCGGTGCTGCTGCGGCGTTTCATCGCGGGCGGCAACCGGCGCAATGACCGCTGGTATCGCTGGTTCAATGAACTGCCCGTCCTGCTGCTGCTCGGCATCGTGGTGCTGGTGGTCGTCAAGCCGTTCTGAGCCCGGTGTCCACGGTGGAGAAGCAGCACAAGTCCGCCGCGCTGCCTCTTGCGCTCGCCTATGCGGCGCTGATCGTCTATGCCAGCCTGTATCCGTTTGCCGACTGGCGCGACCAGGGCATCGCGCCCTGGGCGTACCTTTCGGCGTCGTGGCCCAAGTACTGGACGGGTTTCGATTTCGCGGTCAATGTCGCCGGCTACGTCCCGTTCGGCTTCCTGTGTGCGCTGGCCGTGCTGCGTACGCGGCAGGACGCCAGCGGCTGGCGCGCCATGCTGCGCGCCACCGCGGCCGGCGCGGCGCTGGCCTTTGCCATGGAGACGCTGCAAAGCTATCTTCCGGCGCGCATTCCTTCCAATGTGGATCTGGGCCTGAACACCTCCGGCGCTCTTCTGGGCGCCATGCTGGCCGCGGGGCTCGAGCGCCTGGGTGCTGTGGCGCACTGGAGCCGTACGCGCTCGCAGTGGTTCGTCGACGATGCGCGCGGCGCACTGGTACTGCTGGCACTGTGGCCGTTTGCGCTGCTGTTTCCGGCGGCGGTGACGTTCGGGTTGGGGCAGGTGTTCGAGCGGCTGGAGGTCGCAATCTCCGAGTGGCTGCTCGACACGCCTTTCATCGACTGGATGCCGCTGCGCCAATTCGAACTCGAGCCGCTGGTGCCAGCGGCCGAACTGCTGTGCGTGATGCTCGGCGCACTGGTGCCATGCCTGCTGGCTTTCCTGGTAACGCGTACCGTCGCACGGCGCGCCGTGCTGCTGCCGCTCACGCTGCTGGCGGGCATTGGCGCTTCGGCGCTTTCGGCGGCGCTGAGCTATGGGCCCGAGCACGCCTGGGCCTGGCTGGGCCTGCCAGTGCAGGTGGGCATTGCAACGGCTCTTGTTGCAGGCGTGCTGTTGCTGGGCGCGCCGCGCCGGCTGTGCGCGGCCTTGCTGCTGGTGGGGCTCGTCATTCAGTTGAGCTTGCTGAACCAGGCGCCCGAGAGCGCGTATTTCGCGCAGACGCTGGCCACCTGGGAGCAGGGGCGCTTCATCCGCTTTCACGGCCTGGCGCAGTGGCTGGGTTGGCTCTGGCCTTTTGCGGTGCTTGCCTATGTGGTGGCCGCGCTGTCGCGGCGAAGCAAGGCGGCAACCTGAAGCCGCCGGCGGGCGTCACTAAAATCTACCGATGCCCAGTCCCACATCCGCCGCGCCGCGCGGCTACTACGGCCGCCACATCTTCTTTTGCCTGAATGAGCGCAAGAACGGGGAAGACAGCTGCGCCCTGCACAACGCCCAGCAGGGCTTCGACCGCTGCAAGGCCAAGGTCAAGGAAGCGGGGCTGGCCGGGCCGGGCAAGGTGCGGGTCAACAAGGCGGGTTGCCTTGACCGTTGCGCCGGCGGGCCGGTGGCGGTGGTGTACCCGGAAGCGGTCTGGTACACCTTTGTCGATGCCGATGACATCGACGAAATCGTCGAGTCGCATCTGAAGAATGGCGAAGTCGTCGAGCGGCTCTTGCTGCCTCCCGATGTGGGCCGCTGAACTTTTTCGGAAATTCCGCGCTCGTACCGTGCGCCCAGCGCGCCGCAGCCGCGCAGTCCTGAACCTTGCACCATGAACTCCCAGACCGAAAAGATCCGTCTCCAAGGCGCCGCCGGCGTCATCGAGGTCCAGCGCGATCTGCCGGCCGACGCTCCGCGCGGCATTGCGGTCATCGCCCATCCCCATCCGCTGTTCGGCGGCACCATGGACAACAAGGTGGTGCAGACGCTGGCGCGTGCTTTCGTCGCCTGCGGCTGGACGGCGGTGCGCTTCAACTTCCGAGGCGTGGGCGCGAGCGAAGGCGCACACGACGAGGGGCGCGGCGAGTGCGAGGACATGCTCGATGTGGTGAGCCAGTTGGCCGCCGAGGGGCCGTTGGCGATTGCCGGGTTTTCGTTCGGCGCTTTCGTTGCAAGCTGCGCGGCCGAAAAGCTCTGGGCTTCGCGCGACGTGCGGCAACTCGTTCTGGTGGGAACGGCAGCTTCCCGGTTCTCGGTCGCGACGCTGCCGGCCGAGGCGCACGAGCGCACATTGGTGGTTCACGGCGAGGCCGATGACACGGTGCCGCTCGCGGCTGTCATGGACTGGGCACGGCCGCAGTCACTTCCTGTCACGGTTGTCCCCGGGGGCGGCCATTTCTTTCACGGACAATTGCCGCTGCTCAAAAGCTTGGTCGTCCGCCATCTGCGCGCGGGCGCCGCATGAAGCCCTGCGGGCTTGTTTCGTTTTCTCCAATTTTTCCCATGAATCGTTTTCTTGACGCATTTCGCGCGCTGGTGCTCGCCGCCGCCGCATCGGTTTGCACGATTGCCGCCGCCCAGGTGCCGGCACCGCCCGAAATTGCCGCGCGCAGCTACTTGCTGCTCGACGTCACAGCCAACCAGATCCTGGCGCAGAAAGACATCGACAGCCCCGTCGAGCCCGCCTCACTCACCAAGCTGATGTCGGCGTACATCGTGTTCGACGCGCTGCGCGCCAAGAAGATCACGCTGAACCAGACTTTTCCGGTCAGCCAGCGTGCCTGGAAGATGCCCGGCTCGCGCATGTTCATCGATCCCAAGATGCAGGTGCCGGTCGAAGACCTGATCAAGGGGCTGATCGTGCAGTCGGGCAACGATGCCACCGTGGCGCTGGCCGAAGGCGTGGGCGGCACCGTGGAGCACTTCGTCGAGCTCATGAACGCGCAAGCCAAGGCGCTGGGCATGAAGAACACGACCTACAAGAACCCTGAAGGCCTGACCGCGCCCGGCCACACCACCACGGCCCGCGACCTGAGCATCCTGGCAACGCGCCTGGTGCGCGACTTCCCTGAAGAAGCCAAGTACTACGCCATCAAGAAGTACCGTTATCCGGGCACGCCCTCCACCAACGACACCAACCGCAACCTGTTGCTGTTTCGCGACCCGACGGTGGACGGCCTCAAGACCGGCCATACGGACGCGGCCGGCTACTGCATGATTGCCACCGCCAAGCGCGATTTCCCCAACCTGACCGGCGGCCGCCGCCTGCTGTCGATCGTGCTGGGCACCTCGGGCGAGACCGTGCGCGCCAACGAGTCGCAGAAACTGCTGAACTGGGGCTACACGGCGTACGACGCCGTTCGCCTGTTCGACGCCGGCCAGCCGGCCGCCACGCCGGCGGTCTGGAAGGGCAAGGCCAACACCCTCAAGCTCGGCCGCCCCGAAGCCATCGTGGTAGCGGTACCGGCCGGTACCGCCAGCAAGATCAAGACCCAGGTGGCGCGCCCCGAACCGCTGGTGGCGCCGTTCACCAAGTTCCAGCCCGTGGGGTCGCTCAAGGTGACCCTGGACGACCAGCCCCTGGCCGACGTTCCTCTGGTGGCGCTGGAAGGTGTCGAGCAGGCGGGCGTCTTCGGCCGCGCCTGGGACGCCGTGCGGCTCTGGATCAAGTGATTTCGCGCGCCTCCGCGTGCTTCATTTGCCCGTAACGGAGGCGACTGCTATACTCGTGGGCTTTTCGGAATTTTCCGAAGGGTTTCACGTTTTCGTTATTCCCGGCTTCCTTGCCTTGCGTCACGTCAAGGCAAGGGCGGCTTCATAGCCAAAAGCCGGGTTGTTTTGGGACTAATTCATTCATGCCAACCATCAATCAACTGGTGCGTCAGGGTCGAACGGTCGAAAAGATCAATTCGAAGAGCCCTGCCATGCAGAACTCGCCGCAACGCCGCGGTGTCTGCACCCGCGTCTACACCACGACGCCAAAGAAGCCCAACTCGGCGCTTCGTAAAGTTGCCAAGGTCCGTCTGACCAATGGCTTCGAAGTCATTTCCTACATCGGCGGCGAAGGCCACAACCTGCAGGAACACAGCGTCGTGCTGGTTCGCGGCGGTCGTGTCAAGGACTTGCCCGGTGTTCGCTACCACATCGTGCGCGGTTCGCTCGACTTGCAAGGCGTGAAAGACCGCAAGCAGTCGCGCTCCAAGTACGGCGCGAAGCGTCCCAAGAAGGCTTAAGCCTTCCTGTCGTAAGAAACAAACAAACGGTGTTCGGTTGCCTTGGCGGGCACATCGAACGAAGTGACCCACTGTCGGGTCGAGTAAGTGAGAGTCCGGAATGGCTCTCGCGGTGCCGGAAACGGTGCCAACTGAAGCAAAGAGGTTAGTAACATGCCACGTCGTCGCGAAGTCCCCAAACGTGAAATCCTGCCGGATCCCAAGTACGGCAATGTCGAGCTGTCGAAATTCATGAACGTGATCATGGAAGGCGGCAAGAAGGCGATCGCCGAGCGCATCATTTATGGCGCGCTCGACTTCATCGAAAAGAAGAACCCCGACAAGGACCCGCTCGAAGCTTTCACCGTTGCCATCAACAACGTGAAGCCGATGGTCGAAGTCAAGTCGCGCCGCGTGGGCGGTGCCAACTACCAGGTGCCGGTCGAAGTGCGTCCGGTGCGCCGTCTGGCGCTCTCGATGCGCTGGATCAAGGAAGCTGCTCGCAAGCGCGGCGAAAAGTCGATGGCCCTGCGTTTGGCCAACGAGCTGATGGAAGCCACGGAAGGCCGTGGCGGCGCCATGAAGAAGCGCGACGAAGTGCACCGCATGGCAGAAGCCAACCGCGCTTTCAGCCACTTCCGCTTCTAAAAATCAAACTTCGCTTGGGCGTTGGGTATTGAGTGTCGGGCGACGTCGCCCGTGCTCAAGGCCCAGCGCTCAACGCATTTAACCCGAAAGTAAATCATGTCCCGCAAGACCCCCATCGAGCGCTACCGCAACATCGGCATCTCCGCGCACATCGACGCCGGCAAGACCACGACGACCGAGCGCATCCTGTTCTACACCGGTGTGAACCACAAGATCGGTGAAGTGCACGATGGCGCCGCCACGATGGACTGGATGGAGCAAGAGCAAGAGCGTGGCATCACGATCACCTCGGCTGCCACCACCTGCTTCTGGAAGGGCATGGCCGGCAAGTTCGACGAACACCGCATCAACATCATCGATACCCCCGGCCACGTGGACTTCACCATTGAAGTCGAGCGCTCGATGCGCGTGCTGGACGGTGCCGTGATGGTGTATGACGCCGTTGGCGGCGTGCAGCCCCAGTCGGAAACCGTCTGGCGCCAAGCCAACAAGTACAAGGTTCCGCGCCTCGCGTTCGTCAACAAGATGGACCGCACCGGTGCCGACTTCCTGCGCGTGCGCCAGATGATGGTCGACCGCCTGAAGGCCAACCCCGTCGTGATCCAGATCCCGATCGGTGCCGAAGAGCACTTCCAGGGCATCGTCGACCTCGTGAAGATGAAGGCCATCATCTGGGACGAAGACAAGGGCGTGACCTTCACCTACGGTGAAATCCCCGCGAACCTGATCGACGTCTGCAACGAATACCGCGAAAAGCTCGTCGAAGCCGCTGCTGAAGCCAGCGAAGAGCTGATGAACAAGTACCTCGAAGGCAACGAGCTGACCGAGGAAGAAATCAAGAAGGCCCTGCGCCAGCGCACCATCGCCGGCGAAATCCAGCCGATGCTGTGCGGCTCTGCCTTCAAGAACAAGGGCGTGCAGGCCATGCTCGACGCCGTCGTCGAATACATGCCGTCGCCGCTGGACATCCCGCCGGTTGCAGGCCTGGACGAAGACGAAGCGCCCGTGACCCGCAAGGCTGACGACAACGAGAAGTTCTCGGCGCTCGCATTCAAGCTGATGACCGACCCGTTCGTGGGCCAGTTGACCTTCGTGCGCGTCTATTCGGGCGTGCTGACCAAGGGCGACAGCGTCTACAACCCGGTGCGCGGCAAGAAAGAGCGTATTGGCCGTATCGTGCAGATGCACGCGAACAACCGCGAAGAAGTCAACGAAATCCGCGCCGGCGACATCGCCGCATGCGTGGGCCTGAAGGAAGTCACCACGGGCGAAACCCTGTGCGACCCGGCAGCCATCGTGACGCTCGAGCGCATGGTGTTCCCTGAGTCGGTGATCTCGCAGGCCGTCGAGCCCAAGACCAAGGCCGACCAGGAAAAGATGGGCATCGCGCTGCAGCGTCTCGCTCAGGAAGACCCGTCGTTCCGCGTCAAGACCGACGAAGAATCGGGCCAGACCATCATTGCCGGCATGGGCGAGCTCCACCTCGAAATCATCGTGGACCGCATGAAGCGCGAGTTCGGCGTGGAAGCCAACGTGGGCAAGCCGCAAGTGGCCTACCGCGAAACCATCCGCAAGACCGTCGAAGAAGCCGAAGGCAAGTTCGTTCGCCAGTCGGGCGGCAAGGGCCAGTACGGCCACGTCGTGCTCAAGCTCGAGCCGCAGGAAGCCGGCAAGGGCTTCGAATTCGTCGACGCCATCAAGGGCGGTGTGGTTCCTCGCGAATACATTCCCGCGGTGGAAAAGGGCGTTGTGGAAGCGCTGACGCAAGGCGTGCTGGCGGGCTACCCCGTCGTGGACGTCAAGGTCACGCTGCACTTCGGTTCGTACCACGACGTGGACTCGAACGAAATGGCGTTCAAGATGGCCGCGATCTTCGGTTTCAAGGAAGGCGCCCGCAAGGCCAACCCGGTCATCCTCGAGCCGATGATGGCCGTGGAAGTCGAAACGCCCGAAGACTACGCCGGCAACGTGATGGGCGACCTGTCCTCACGCCGCGGCATGGTGCAGGGCATGGACGACATGGTTGGTGGCGGCAAGGCCATCAAGGCCGAAGTGCCGCTGTCGGAAATGTTCGGCTACTCGACCACGCTGCGCTCGATGTCGCAAGGCCGCGCCACGTACACGATGGAGTTCAAGCACTACGCTGAAGCTCCGCGCAACGTTGCCGAAGCCATCGTGGCTGCTCGCGCTAAGTAAGTTTTCAAGAACGTCGGGTGGCGCACGGCGCCGCCCAACTTGTCTGCGATCCGGTGCCGCCCTGTTCCCGTGCGGGGCGAACCAGCAATCGGATGCAGACATAAAACCAATACACGGGAATGCTCTTTCAAGGATTGAAAAATGGCAAAAGGTAAATTCACCCGCACCAAGCCGCACGTGAACGTGGGCACGATCGGTCACGTTGACCACGGCAAGACCACACTGACGGCGGCCATTGCGACGGTGCTGTCGGCCAAGTTCGGCGGCGAAGCCAAGGCCTACGACCAGATCGACGCGGCGCCCGAAGAAAAGGCCCGCGGCATCACCATCAACACCGCCCACGTCGAGTACGAAACGGCCAACCGCCACTACGCACACGTCGACTGCCCCGGCCACGCCGACTACGTCAAGAACATGATCACCGGTGCCGCCCAGATGGACGGCGCCATTCTCGTGTGCTCGGCCGCCGACGGCCCCATGCCCCAGACCCGCGAGCACATCCTGCTGGCGCGCCAGGTGGGTGTGGGCTACATCATCGTGTTCCTGAACAAGTGCGACATGGTCGACGACGCCGAACTGCTCGAGCTGGTCGAAATGGAAGTGCGCGAGCTCCTGGACAAGTACGAGTTCCCTGGCGACGACACCCCCATCATCCACGGCTCGGCCAAGCTCGCCCTGGAAGGCGACAAGGGCAAGCTCGGTGAAGAAGCCATCATGAAGCTGGCCGAAGCCCTCGACACCTACATCCCGACGCCCGAGCGCGCCGTGGACGGCACCTTCCTGATGCCCGTCGAAGACGTGTTCTCGATCTCCGGCCGCGGCACCGTCGTGACCGGCGCCGTCGAGCGCGGCGTCATCAAGGTCGGCGAGGAAATCGAGATCGTCGGCATCCGCCCGACCGTCAAGACCACCTGCACCGGCGTGGAAATGTTCCGCAAGCTGCTCGACCAAGGCCAGGCTGGCGACAACGTCGGCGTGCTGCTGCGCGGCACCAAGCGTGAAGAAGTCGAACGCGGCCAAGTGCTGTGCAAGCCCGGCTCCATCAAGCCGCACGTGCACTTCACCGCCGAGGTGTATGTGCTGTCCAAGGACGAAGGTGGCCGTCACACGCCGTTCTTCAACAACTACCGTCCGCAGTTCTACTTCCGCACGACGGACGTGACCGGCGCGATCGAGCTGCCCGCGGACAAGGAAATGGTCATGCCTGGCGACAACGTCAGCATCACCGTGAAGCTGATCAACCCGATCGCGATGGAAGAAGGCCTGCGCTTCGCCATCCGTGAAGGCGGCCGCACCGTGGGTTCGGGCGTCGTGGCAAAGATCCTCGACATCTAAGCCGGACGCAAAGGAATCACCATGGCTACCAAGCAAAAAATCCGCATCCGCCTGAAGGCATTCGATTACAAGCTGATCGACCAGTCGGCAGCCGAAATCGTCGATACCGCCAAGCGCACCGGCGCGATCGTCAAGGGTCCCGTGCCCCTGCCGACCCGCATGAAGCGTTTCGACATCCTGCGTTCGCCGCACGTCAACAAGACGTCGCGCGACCAGCTCGAGATCCGCACGCACCAGCGCCTGATGGACATCGTCGACCCCACCGACAAGACCGTGGACGCGCTGATGAAGCTCGACCTGCCGGCCGGCGTGGACGTCGAAATCAAGCTGCAATAAGCAATGCGGCCCCGTGCCGCATCTTGTGACAAAGCCCGGCTGCAGAAATGCAGTCGGGCTTTGTTTTTTGTCGCGCAGATGTGGCATCCTCGCCAAGGCGGCGGCCTTCCTCGGCCGACACGTCGGCCGATCTGAGACGAAGGCAGTACAGCATGAGACACGGCAACTCTTTGGCGTCGGGTGTGATGGCATGTATCGCAGCGGCAGCGTTGCTGGTCGGCTGCGGTGGTGGCGGAGGCGGTGGAGGGGGCGGCGGGATTCCGTTCTTGCCTATCAGTCCCCCGTCGGCGGGCTCGGTCACGCTGAGCGGCAAGGCCACTTATGAATCCGTGCCGAACCCGAACGGCACCCTGGTTTATGCCAGCTCCGCACCGAGGCCCGTGCGCGGCGCCGTGGTGGAAGTGCTCAACGGGGATACTTCCGCGCAACTGGCCACGGCAACCACCGACGACAACGGTAACTATTCCGTGTCTGTTCCCGCGAACACGGCGGTTGCGGTGCGCGTCAAGGCGCAGTTGTCACGCAGCGGCCCGGGCCCGAGCTGGGACGTGACGGTACGGGACAACACCCGGTCCAATGCGCTGTATTCCATGCAGAGCCCGACATTTTCATCGGGCAGCGTGGCGCTGGTGCGCGACCTTCATGCGCCCTCGGGCTGGGGCGGTTCGAGCTACACCGAAGACCGGGTGGCGGCGCCTTTTGCCATCCTGGACACCGTCTACACCTCGATGCAGAAGGTGGTGTCGGTCGCGCCTGCGGCGGCTTTTCCGGCATTGCGCGTGTTCTGGAGCGCCAACAATGCGCCCTCGATTGGCGTTCTTGATCCCGCAACAGGGCGCATAGGTACCACCTCCTTCATCAGCAGAACCAGCGGCCGTGAAATCTATGTGCTGGGTAAAGAAGATGTCGACACCGATGAATACGACCATTCGGTGATCGCGCATGAATGGGGCCACTACTACCAATCGGCGTTCAGCCGCGATGATTCGATGGGCGGCTCCCATTCGCAGAGTCAGCAGCTCGATCGCAGGCTGGCCTTCTCCGAAGGGTGGGGCAATGCGTGGTCGGGCATCGCGCTCGAGCGGCGAAACTACGTCGACTCCGGCGGAGCGCAGCAGTCGTCGACACAGTTCAGGACCAACATCGATCTGGGTGCAGGCGCCGCGACCACGCCGGGCTGGTACCGCGAGCCATCAATCCAGTCGATTTTCTGGAATCTCAACCAGCAGGTCGGCTTCAAGCCCATACATGACGCGTTGACCAGCGTTCAGTTCAGGGGCAGCGTTGCGGTCACCTCGATTCATCCGTTCGCCGCCGCCTTCAATACAGTTGCTCCGGGCAGCGCTGCAGCACTGGCTGCCCTGCTCACCGGGCAGGGCATCAGCGCAGCGCCCAGCGACCCATTCGGTACCGCCGAAACGAACAACGGCGGAATTCCGGTCACGATTCCGATGTACCGGAGTGCCGTCGTGGGCGGCGGCGTAACCCAGGCGTGCGTTTCCGATGATGCCGGTACGGAGGACAACAACAAGCTGGGCAACTACTCCTATGTCCGTTTTACGGCGCCTGCCAGCGGCAGCTATCAGATCCTCGTGAACGGTCCGCCCGGATCCATCCCGGATTTCGACATCTTCAGGGGCGGACTGGTCGCCCGAACCGGCAATACGGCCGGCCTCACGGCCGGCGAGCACGTTTTGGCCGTGACGAACCTCGGCACTGGCGATCCGTGCTTTGACGTTTCCATTCAGCAGTAAGAAAGGCCGCTATGAACTCTCGTTCGATCCCCGTGATGGCAGCGGCATGCCTCGCTCTGGCGGCGTTGTCGACGCCTGCCGCGGCAGACGGCGAGCGTGCGGCGCGCAATGCCAAGCACCCAGGGGCGCATCGCCATGCCCCCATGACCTCGGCGCCACAGAAGCCCGGCAGTTCCGGCGTCAAGCTCCAATACCGCCTGGAGGCCACGCCGCAACTGGGCCGCGCTACCCCCGTCGTTCTTAACTTCGACGGTGTGACTGCGGCCGACGGCGCCGCGGTCCGCCTGGTTGCCGACCGCGGTCTCACTCTTCGGGGAGCAGCACGCTCGCGTTGCCTGCGGGCAAGCGGTCCACGGCCACGATCGCCGTGGTGAGCGAGGCCGAGGGCCTGGCCTACCTCAATGTGTTCATCACGCAGGACGGCGCGTCGAGCGCCGTCTCGATCCCCGTCCAGACCGGCACGGTGGCGCCAGCTCTCAAGTCCACCGGTGAAATGAAATCCACGTCGGACGGCGACAGCATCATCACGATGCCTGTCAAATAAGCAAAAAGCGGCCTGAACCGGGGCAAAAAGCCCCATTGGACCGCCGTGCAACGCTGCTTGCACAGCGCCCGCATCGCGGGCTATAATCGCTGGCTCTGCCCTTGTTGCGTCCGTATGGATGCCGTGAGTGCGGAGATTTATCAACCTTCTTCCGCAAGCCGGGAAGCCTTCGGGCGATCGGCTAAACGCTGTTGCCAATTGAAGTGACAGCGGCGGAAGAGGATCCATTTTTGGAGAAAACAAATGAGTCTGAGCAACTCCCTCGGGTTGCTGGGCCGCAAGGTGGGGATGATGCGTCTCTTCACCGATGACGGGGACGCAGTTCCTGTCACGGTGGTGGATGTGTCCAACAACCGTGTGACCCAGATCAAGTCGCAAGAGACCGACGGCTACGTCGCGCTGCAAGTGACGTTCGGTTCGCGCAAGGCTTCGCGCGTGACCAAGCCCCAAGCCGGCCACCTCGCGAAGGCGGGTGTCGAAGCTGGTGAAATCATCCGCGAATTCCGCGTGACCGCCGATACCGCGGGTCAGCACAAGGCTGGTGGCGTCATCGCCGCGAGCAGCGTGTTCTCCGTGGGCCAGAAGGTCGACGTGCAAGGCACCTCGATCGGTAAGGGCTACGCCGGTACCATCAAGCGCCACAACATGAGCTCGCAACGCGCGTCGCACGGTAACAGCCGTTCGCACAACGTTCCCGGCTCGATCGGCATGGCACAAGACCCCGGTCGCGTGTTCCCCGGCAAGCGCATGACGGGCCACCTCGGCGACGTCACCAAGACGACGCAGAACCTCGATGTGTTCCGCATCGACGAAGCGCGTCAACTGCTGCTCATCAAGGGCGCGATCCCGGGCGCAAAGGGTGGCTTCGTCACCGTGCGTCCCGCCATCAAGGCCAAGCCGCAAGCGGCTGAAGGAGCGAAGTAATGCAACTCGAACTCCTGAACGAACAAGGCCAGGCCGCGTCGAAGTACGATGCCCCCGAGACCGTGTTCGGCCGTGACTACAACGAAGACCTGGTTCACCAGATCGTCGTTGCATTCCAGGCCAACGCCCGCCAAGGCACGCGCGCCCAGAAGGACCGCGAGCAGGTCAAGCACTCGACCAAGAAGCCTTTCAAGCAAAAGGGAACGGGCCGCGCCCGTGCCGGTATGACGTCCTCGCCGCTGTGGCGCGGGGGTGGCCGGATTTTCCCGAACATGCCTGACGAAAACTTCTCGCAGAAGATCAACAAGAAGATGTACCGCGCCGGCATGGCCGCCATCTTCTCGCAGCTCGCTCGCGAAGGCCGTCTGGCCGTGGTGGATTCGCTGACCGTGGATTCGCCCAAGACAAAGCCGCTGGCAGCCCGTTTCAAGGCAATGAATCTCGAGTCCGTGCTCGTGATCGCCGAAGAAGTCGACGAAAACCTGTACCTTGCCTCGCGCAATCTGGTGAACGTTCTCGTGGTCGAACCCCGCTACGCCGATCCGGTGTCGCTCGTTCACTACAAGAAGGTGCTGGTCACCAAGGGTGCCGTCGACAAGCTCAAGGAGATGTTCGCATGAGCCGCGTGAACCCTACCGCCGCTGAACGTACGTTCGAAGAAGGCCGCCTGATGGCGGTGCTGGTCGCCCCGATCGTGTCCGAAAAGGCCACGATGGTCGGCGAGAAATCGAACGCTGTCACTTTCAAGGTGCTGCAAGACGCCACCAAGCCCGAGATCAAGGCCGCTGTCGAACTGATGTTCAAGGTCGAAGTCCAGGGCGTGTCGGTGCTCAACACCAAGGGCAAGACCAAGCGCTTTGGCAAGTCCATCGGCCGCCGCGACAACGTTCGCAAGGCCTATGTGACCCTGAAGCCCGGTCAAGAGCTCAACCTCGTCGGGGAAGGCGCTTAATCATGGCCGTCATCAAGATGAAACCCACTTCGCCGGGCCAACGCGGCGCGGTGAAGATTTCGCGGGACCACCTGTTCAAGGGTGCTCCTCATGCGCCTCTGCTGGAGCCCCAGTTCCAGAAGGCCGGCCGCAACAACAACGGCCACATCACGATCCGTCATCGTGGCGGCGGTGCCAAGCACCACTACCGCGTTGTCGACTTCGTGCGCAACAAGGACGGCATTCCGGCCAAGGTCGAACGCATCGAGTACGACCCGAACCGCACCGCCCACATTGCCCTGGTCTGCTACGCCGACGGCGAGCGCCGCTACATCATCGCCCCGCGCGGTCTTGAAGCCGGTGCAACGCTGCTGAGCGGTTCGGAAGCCCCGATCCGCGCAGGCAACACGCTGCCGATCCGCAACATTCCGGTCGGCTCGACGATCCACTGCATCGAACTGCAACCCGGCAAGGGTGCGCAGATCGCGCGCTCGGCCGGTACGTCGGCCACGCTGCTGGCTCGCGAAGGCGTCTACGCCCAGGTCCGCATGCGTTCGGGTGAGGTGCGCCGCATCCACATCGAATGCCGCGCCACCATCGGTGAAGTCGCAAACGAAGAGCACAGCCTGCGCCAACTCGGCAAGGCCGGTGTGAAGCGTCACATGGGTATTCGTCCGACCGTTCGCGGCGTGGTGATGAACCCGGTCGACCACCCGCACGGTGGTGGCGAAGGCAAGACCGGCGAAGGCCGCCATCCTGTCGACCCATGGGGCAACCTGACCAAGGGCTACCGTACCCGTAACAACAAGCGCACGCAGGTCTTCATCGTGTCGCGCCGCAAGAAGTAAGGGATAGCAAATGACTCGCTCTCTCAAAAAGGGTCCGTTTGTTGACCATCACCTCGTGGCCAAGGCCGACAAGGCAGTGACGACGAAGGACAAGAAGCCGATCAAGACCTGGTCGCGCCGCTCGATGGTTCTGCCCGAGTTCATCGGCCTGACCATTGCCGTGCACAACGGCAAGCAGCACGTGCCTGTCTACATTACCGATCAAATGGTCGGCCACAAGCTCGGCGAATTTGCGCTCACGCGCACGTTCAAGGGGCACCCCGCGGACAAGAAAGTCCAGAAGAAGTAAGGAACGACCATGTCTGAAACACGTGCAGTCCTCCGCGGTGTCCGCCTCTCGGTCGACAAGGGCCGTCTGGTCGCTGACCTGATCCGCGGCAAGAAGGTTGATCAAGCGCTCAACGTTCTGCAATTCACGCAGAAAAAAGCCGCTGTGATCATCAAGAAGGTGCTCGAGTCGGCAATTGCCAACGCCGAGCACAACGATGGCGCCGATATCGACGAACTGAAGGTCAAGACCATCTACGTCGAACAGGGCGCAACGCTCAAGCGCTTCACCGCGCGAGCCAAGGGTCGCGGTAACCGCATCAGCAAGCCCACGTGCCATGTGTACGTGACGGTTGGCAACTAAGAACGCCTGGAAGAAATATGGGACAGAAAATCCATCCGACCGGCTTCCGCCTTGCGGTTACCCGTAACTGGTCCAGCCGCTGGTACGCAAGCGACCGCGATTTCGCGGGCATGCTGGCCGAAGACATCAAGGTCCGCGAATACCTGAAGAAGAAGCTGAAGAACGCTTCGGTGTCGCGCGTCATGATCGAGCGTCCCGCCAAGAACGCACGCATCACGATCTACTCGGCTCGTCCGGGCGTCGTGATCGGCAAGAAGGGCGAAGACATCGAGAACCTCAAGCGCGAACTGGGCAAGCAGCTCGGCGTGCCGGTGGCAGTGAACATCGAAGAAGTGCGCAAGCCCGAAATCGATGCCCAGCTGATCGCCGACAGCATCACGCAGCAGCTCGAAAAGCGGATCATGTTCCGCCGCGCCATGAAGCGCGCCATGCAAAACGCCATGCGTCTGGGTGCCCAAGGCATCAAGATCATGTCGGCTGGCCGCCTGAACGGTATCGAAATCGCTCGTACCGAGTGGTATCGCGAAGGTCGCGTGCCCCTCCACACGCTGCGCGCCGACATCGACTACGGCACCTCGGAAGCCAAGACCACCTACGGCGTCATCGGCGTCAAGGTCTGGGTCTACAAGGGCGACACGCTGGGTCGTAACGACCTGCCGGCCGTCGAAACGCCGCGTCCCGACGAAGAGCGTCGCCCGCGTGGTCCGCGCCGCGATGGCCGCCCTGGTGGCGACCGTCCGGGTGGCGATCGTCGTGGTCCCGGCCCTCGCGCCGGTGCCCGTGGCCCGATCGGTGGCAACACCGCACCGGCCGACGGCAGCGACAAGCCCGCAGAAGCTACTGGCGCAGCTCCCGCTGCTCCGGGTGCAGACTCGAAACCCGCCGTTAAGCGCGTCCGCAAAGCCGCGCCAGCTGCAGCAGCTGACGGTGCCAAGACCGAGTGATCGGTCTTAGAACTACGGAGTATTAAAAATGCTGCAACCTGCACGCAGAAAGTTCCGCAAGGAACAAAGGGCCGCAACACCGGCATCGCAACCACGGGTAACTCGGTTGCGTTCGGTGACTTCGGTCTCAAATGCACCGACCGCGGCCGCCTCACGGCGCGCCAGATCGAAGCCGCTCGTCGCGCGATTTCGCGTCACGTGAAGCGCGGTGGCCGTATCTGGATCCGCGTGTTCCCGGACAAGCCGATCTCTACCAAGCCCGCCGAAGTGCGGATGGGTAACGGTAAGGGCAACCCCGAGTACTACGTCGCTGAAATCCAGCCTGGCAAGATCGTGTTCGAGATCGTCGGCGTGCCCGAAGAACTCGCCCGCGAAGCGTTCCGCCTGGCCGCCGCCAAGCTTCCGCTGCGTACGACGTTCGTCGCTCGCCAGCTCGGCGCCTGAGAGGAGAACATCCATGGCAACACGTAAGAAAAAAGAAACCGCGGCTCCGGCCAAGGTGACCAAGGCTGCAACGCTGCGCACGAAGGACGTCGCAGGCCTGCAAGCTGAAATCAAGGACCTGCAGAAGGCCCATTTCGGTCTGCGCATGCAGAAAGCCACGCAACAGCTGTCGAACACCTCGACGCTGCGCGTGACGCGCCGCGACATCGCGCGCGCCAAGACCATTCTTGCTCAGAAGCAGCAAGAAACCCAAGCCGCCAAGTAAGGAGTGAACATGACGGAAGCTAAAAAATCCCTCAAGCGCACCTTGATCGGCAAGGTGGTCAGCGACAAGCGTGCCAAGACCGTGACCGTGCTGGTCGAGCGCCGTGTGAAGCACGAGCTCTACGGCAAGATCGTGGCCAAGACGAGCAAGTACCACGCCCATGACGAAAAGGGCGAGTACAAGCTGGGCGACACCATCGAGATCACGGAAAGCCGTCCGATCTCGAAGACCAAGAACTGGGTCGTGACCCGTCTGGTCGAAAAGGCCGTGCTGGTCTGATCGCTGGTTGAACTGCATCGGGAAGCCTCGCAAAAGGCAACCCAACTCGAAACGGCCCACAATGTGGGCCGTTTTTCTTTTTCAGGAGCATCTAGATGATCAAAGTCGGCGACACCCTTCCTTCGGCAACCCTGCAGGAATATTCCGAGGTCGAGGGCGAAGGCTGCAGCATCGGCCCGAACCCGGTGGACGTGAGCAAGGCCACGGCTGGCAAGACCATTGCGCTGTTCGCGCTGCCGGGCGCCTTCACGCCCACCTGCTCGGCCAAGCACGTGCCGGGCTATGTGCAGCACTTCGACGACTTCAAGGCCGCCGGCGTGGACGAGATCTGGTGCGTGAGCGTGAACGACGCATTCGTGATGGGCGCCTGGGCGCGCGACCAGAAGACCGGCACCAAGGTGCGCATGCTGGCCGACGGCAGCGCCGATTTCGCCAAGGCGATCGGCCTCACGCTCGACCTGACCGCCCGCGGCATGGGCCTGCGCAGCAACCGTTATTCGATGCTTGTGAAAGACGGCAAAGTGGCCACGCTCAATGTCGAAGCACCGGGCAAGTTCGAGGTCAGCAACGCCGAGACGCTGCTGGCGCAAGCTCGCGGCTGAGTAGCTAGAGATCGACCTTGAGGTAGTGCGCGCCCGCAATCGGGTTGTGATAGTAGGGCGGCACTTCCTCGAAGCCCAGATCTTCATAGAGCGCCCGGGCCGATTCCATGTCGTCCAAAGTGTCGAGCAGCACGCAGGCATAACCCGCGCCGCGTGCCGCATCGAGGATGGCTTCGGCCAACTGGCGGCCGACACCCAGTCCCCGAAAGCCGGGTCGCACGAACAGGCGCTTCATTTCGGCGGCATTTGCGTAGTCGGCATTGTCGAGCGGGCGCAGGGCACAGCAGCCGGCCACGTGCGCCAGCGTTCCGTTGGGACGCATCAGGGTGGGCGCCTGTTGTCCCGCCGCTTCCTTGATGTGGGCCGCGTCGACCAGGGCCAGCAGCAGGGCACCGCGCGGCTCCGCGTAGTCGCCCGGAAGCGTGGCAACTTCTTCTTCGAAATTCTGGAAGCACAGGTCGATGCCCAGCGACGCCGCGTAGTCGCGAAAGATCGCGCGTGCCGCATCGAGCTCATGGGCTTCGTCGGGCGCGAGGAGCACGACGGCCGGCGTGTCGGCCAGCGGCAGAGGGCGTGAAACCGAAAAGCTCATACGCGCAGCGACGCAACCCAATACGCCACGCCCGCGCACACCGCGAACAGAACCAGCGCGAGTCCGCGGGAGGCGGCGTCGTCCCGGCTGGGCGCGACCTGGCTGCCGGCCGGCCTGATCAGCTTGTCGCCCGAAACCATGGGCCGCACCAGTCGATGCCGCTTGACCAGCACATAGAACAGCACCGCCAGCACATGGAGGCTGACCAGCGCGATCACGATCGTTTTCCCCTGCCCCTTGTGCCAGCCGGTTGCAAGGCTTACCACCTCGCCTGACACAAAGCGCGTGAGCGGGCCCGCCGCGGAAATCTCATCGTCCGCCACCAGCCCGGTGGCAACCTGAAGGGCCAGCACTGCGAGAACGGCAAATACCGACAGGGCGCCAAGCGGCGTGTGGCCGATCACGTGGTCCGGATCAGCCCGCCCGCGCAGATAGGCGACGACGGAGCCGGGCCCGTAGAAAAACGAGGCAAAACGCGACCAGCGTCCGCCCACGAAGCCCCACAGCAAGCGAAACAGCAGCAGGGCAAGCACCGCGTAGCCAAGGCGGAAGTGCCACTCCATGACGCCGCCCAGCCCGGTAGCGATCAGGCCGATGACTGCAACGCTCAACACCCAGTGAAAAACACGCGTCGGCAGATCCCAGATGCGCGCCCGCACAGGGGTGTCGGGCGCTGCGGCACGCATGGCGGCCACGGAGGAGTCGGTCATCGAAGAGGAAAAGTGCGCAAAAACTGCGGAAGGCGCAGATTAGCAAAGTCTGGGCCGCCGCATGCATCGGGTTGTTGCTATGCAGGCCGCAAGGCCTGCCCCTACACTCGGCGCGGCGCCGCTGTCGGCGGTGCCGAACCAACTACAAGGACCCCCGATGATTCGACTTGCTTCGTTTGCGCTGGCCGCTGTCTGCGCCGCGATTTCCCTGCCGGCCTCGGCCCAGTTCGCCAAGCCTGAGGACGCCATCAAGTACCGCCAGAGCGCGTTGTTCGTGATGGGCCAGCATTTCAGCCGCATCGGCGCCATGGCCAATGGGCGTGTTCCGTTCGACGCGGCGGCCGCAGCGGCCAATGCCGACATCGTGGCCGAAATGGCCAAGCTGCCTTGGGCCGCATTTGGCGCCGGCACCGAGGGCGGCAAGAGCAAGCCCGAGGTCTGGAAGGAAACCGCCAAGTTCAAGGAACACCAGGACAAGATGGTTGCCGAAACCGGCAAACTGGCGGTCGCCGCCAAGGCCGGCAATATCGACGCGCTCAAGGCCCAGTTCGGCACCACCGCCGGCAGCTGCAAGGCCTGCCACGACAGCTTCCGCAACCAGTGAGCTTCAAGCCTCCGCGAGCAATTTCTCGATCAGCTTGTGGAGCTCGGCGAAATCGGGCTCGCCCACGTAGCGCTTCACGATTTCACCCTTCTTGTTGACCAGGTAGGTGGTGGGCGTGAGCTTCACGTCGCCCCAGGCCTGCGCCACGCTGCCGGTGTTGTCGATGGCCACCTTGAACGGCAGCTTGCGCGTTTCGGCAAAGTTGACGACGTAGCTCGGCGGGTCGTAGCTCATGGCCACGGCCAGTGTGTCATAACCCTTTGACTTGTACTTGTCGTAGGTCGCGATGACCTTCGGCATTTCTGCCACGCAGGTCACGCAGCTCGTGGCCCAGAAGTTGACCAGGGTGACCTTGCCCTTCAGGTCGTCGGTGCTCTTCTTGCTGCCGTCGAGCAGCACGAAGGTCGATGCCGGTGCCGCCGTGGCGCCGGAGCCGAAGTACACGCCCACGCCGGCGGCCAGTGCAAGGACGACTGCTGCGGCGGCGATGTATTTTTTCATGGCAACTGAAAGAGGAGGGCGGCGCGATTTTAGTTCCGCCGGGCCGATCGCGCTGGAGCCTGCCTCGAGCGGCTCGATAATCGCTTTCCGATGCCGTCGCCCGTTCCCCGCCCCTGGCCTGCGCTGTTCGCAGCCACCGCCGCCGTTGCGCTTGCTGCCTGCAGCCCGACCTTCAACTGGCGCGAGACGCCGATTGCCGACGCCGGCCTGGTCGCGCTGCTGCCCTGCAAGCCAGATCGCGCCCATCGCGCCTTGCCCCTTGGCGCCGAGTCCGTGCAGGTCGACATGGCGGGCTGTGAAGCGGGCGGCGCAACCTTTGCCATTGCCCATGCATCCGCCGGCAGTCCCGAGCAGGCCGAGACCTGGCTCACTGCATGGCGCGCGGCCACCCGGAGCCAGTTGGGCAATGCGCAGGTGACGGAAGCGCCGGCAACGCTGAAACGCGCCACCGCGTCGCCCGCACCGGTAAGGCTCGACGCCCAGCCCCCGCAACAGGGCGCCGCACGGGTCCAGGTTCTCTGGTTTGCCCAATCGCAAAAGGACGGCCGTGTTTCGCTCTACCAGGCCACGGTGCTCGGGCGGCCCACCGCGCCCGACGCGGCGGCCACCTTCTTCGACGGCCTGCGTCTTCCGTGAACGCAGCGAGCTCTCTGAACGGCGGCCTGCTCGCCGGACGGCGGCGGATTGCCACCGTTTTCCTGGCCTTTGCCGTCGCCTACTTCTTTTCGACGCTGGTGCGTGCCATCACCGCCACGCTTTCGCCGACGCTCACCGCCGAGTTCGAACTCGAATCGCGCGATCTCGGCCTGCTGGCCGGCGGCTACTTCCTGGGTTTTGCCTTCACGCAGCTTCCCATGGGCACCTGGCTCGACCGGCACGGCCCGAAGCGCGTGATCGTCTGCTTCCTGGCCGTCGCGGTCATCGGCTGCCTGCTGTTTTCCGCGGCGACCAATTTCCCGCTGCTGCTCGCCGCACGCGTGCTGACCGGTGTCGGCGTGAGCGCCTGCCTGATGGCGCCGCTCACCGGCTACCGCCGCTGGCTGACCCCGCCAATGCAGCTGCGCAGCAACTCGTGGATGCTGATGGTGGGCTCCTTCGGCCTCGTCGGCGCCACGCTTCCGGTGCAATGGCTGATGCCGCTGCTGGGATGGCGGCCGCTGTTCTGGCTGCTGGCGGCGGGCATCGTGGCGTCGATGGCGCTGATTGCCTGGGCTGCGCCTGCCTGGCAGGGCGAGAGCGCCGCCGATGCCCGCGAAGAGGGGGCCAAAGGCAGTGAATCGGCGCAAGGCGGATACGCCGCCGTGTGGCACGACCCGTTTTTCCGCAAGCTCGCGCCAGTCGGTTTCTTCAACTACGGCGGGTTCGTCGCCATGCAGACGCTGTGGGTGGTGCCCTGGCTCACCCGCGTGGCCGGCTACACGCCGCAAGAGGCGGCCGGCGCCCTGTTCTGGATCAGCATCGCGCTACTCGCCACCTACTGGCTCTGGGGCGTGACCAATCCAAGGCTCGTGCATCGCGGCATTCCGGCGACCCGGCTTTTGACTTGGGGCATGCCGCTCGCGATGCTCGCACTTGCTCTTGTTTTGATAGCTGGCCCCGCCGCGGGCACCGTCGCCTGGATCTGCTTCCTGTGCATTTCCACGGTGGTCACGCTGGCCCAGCCCGCCGTGGCCCTTGCCTTGCCTCCCGCCCTCGCGGGGCGTGCGCTGTCGGCCTACAACCTGGTGGTTTTCGCAGGTGTATTCGTCGTGCAGTGGGGCATCGGCTTGCTGATCGACCTGTTTGCCCGCGCCGGGCTCGACATCGTCGGCTCCTTCCGCGCGGCCTTGGCCGTTTTCCTGGCCTGCTGCGTTATGTCGTATACCTACTTCCTTTGGGCGCCCCCGCATAATCGGCGCGTAGTTCCCGGACCCGCATGAACAGCATTCTCATCATTGCCCACTCACCGTTCGCGCAGGCGCTGCGGCGGTGCGCGCTGCATGTGTTCCCTGATTGCGAGCAGGCCGTGGTTGCGCTCGACGTGCTGCCCAACGTGTCGCCCGAAGAAACGCTGGCCGCGGCCCGCATCACGCTCGAACAGCAGCTCAGCGCGCCTCGCTCGCAGGTGCTGGTGCTGGCCGACGTATTCGGCGCAACCCCTTGCAACGTGGCCCAGAAGCTGGTGGACGGTGTCCGCTCGCGGCTGGTGGCGGGCGTCAACCTGCCGATGCTGCTGCGGGCGGTAACCTATCGCCACGAGCCGCTCGAAACGCTGGTGCAGCGCGCCATCGCGGGCGGCACCGCCGGCGTCATGCAGGTGGCCGTGGCCGCACCCCAGAACCAGGCGAAGAGAAAGCACAGTGATCAAGAAATCCGTGACCATCAGCAATAAGCTGGGCTTGCATGCACGCGCATCCGCCAAGCTCACCAAACTCGCAGGCAGCTTTCCCTGCGAGGTGTGGCTCTCGCGCGGCGACCGCCGCATCAATGCCAAGAGCATCATGGGCGTCATGATGCTCGCCGCCGGGCTGGGCTCGACCGTCGAGCTCGAGACCAACGGCCAGCAGGAAGAGGAG
Source organism: Variovorax sp. S12S4 (assembly GCF_023195515.1). NCBI lineage: Bacteria > Pseudomonadati > Pseudomonadota > Betaproteobacteria > Burkholderiales > Comamonadaceae > Variovorax > Variovorax sp. S12S4. Next base: position 1,288,004 of record NZ_JALPKR020000002.1, on the reverse strand, counting down.
GCGATGGACGCCATCGTCCAGCTGATGAACGACAAGTTCGGCGAAGGCGAATGAATGTGGCCCCCACGCTCCGCACTGCGTGTCGTCGCTGCCCCCCGAGGGGGCTCGGCCGCCTTGGGGCGGCCCGGCGGCGGCCGATGTGGCCCCCACGCTCCACACTGCGCGTCGCCGCTGCCCCTGAGGGGCTCGGCCGCCTTGAGGCGGCCCGGCGGCGGCCGGTAACCTTCGGCCAGCTCCCATGACCTTCGCAGTCCACGGCCTTCCCGTCGCCCGTGGCATTGCCATCGGCCGCGCGGTGCTGGTGGTGTCGAGCCGCATCGACGTGGCCCACTACTTCATCAAGCCCGAAGAGATCGAGACCGAGATCGATCGTGTCCGCACGGCGCGCAACGCCGTGGCCGACGAGCTCGCCAAGCTGCAGACCAGCGTCGCGCAGATGGGCCCCAACGACGCGCCGCACGAGCTTGCGGCGCTACTCGAAGTGCACCAGATGCTGCTGCAGGACGAGGCGCTCACCGGTGGCGTGAAGCACTGGATTACCGATCGCCTCTACAACGCCGAGTGGGCGCTGACCACGCAGCTCGAAATCATCGCGCGCCAGTTCGACGAGATGGAGGACGAGTACCTGCGCGAGCGCAAGGCCGACCTCGAGCAGGTGGTCGAGCGGCTGCTGCACCGCATGAAGGGCACGGCCGCGGTGCTCGCGCCAAGCCCGCCGCGCCGCAAGCGCCCCGCCGCCGAGGACGACGACGATCCCACCGCGGCCGACGGCATCGACGCGCCGCTGGTGCTGATTGCGCACGACCTGTCACCGGCCGACATGCTCCAGTTCAAGAAGAGCGTGTTCGCAGGCTTCGTGACCGACGTGGGCGGGCGCACCTCGCACACCGCCATCGTCGCGCGCAGCATGGACATTCCGGCCGTGGTGGGCGCGCGCACCGCAAGCCAGCTGGTGCGCCAGGACGACTGGGTGATCATCGACGGCGATGCGGGCGTGGTGATCGTCGACCCTTCGCCCATCATTCTTGCGGAGTACGGCTTCAAGCAGCGCCAGGGCGACCTCGAGCGCGGCCGGCTCGCGCGCCTGCGTCACAAGCCCGCGGTCACCCTCGACGGCCAGCGCGTCGAGCTGCTCGCCAACATCGAGATGCCCGAGGACACGGCCGGCGCCATGAAGGCTGGCGCGGTCGGCGTCGGACTGTTTCGCAGCGAGTTCCTGTTCATGGGCCGCGAGTCGCAGCGCCAGACCCGGCTGCCCGACGAAGAAGAGCAATACCAAGCCTATAAGCGCGCAGTGGAAGGCATGCAGGGTATGCCGGTCACCATTCGCACCATCGACGTGGGCGCCGACAAGCCGCTCGACGGCAAGGCGGGCATCAAGCAGGAGCACCTGAACCCTGCGCTGGGCTTGCGCGCCATTCGGTGGAGCCTGGCCGATCCGGCGATGTTCCTCACGCAGTTGCGCGCCATTCTTCGTGCGGCGGCGCACGGCGAAATCCACCTGCTGATTCCCATGCTCGCCCATGCCAGCGAGATCCGCCAGACGCTGTCGCTGATCGAGTTCGCGCGCACCGAGCTCGACAGCCGCGGCGCCGTGTACGGCAAGGTCAAGCTCGGCGCGATGATCGAGATTCCTGCCGCCGCGCTCACGCTCAAGACCTTTCTCAAGTACTTCGACTTCCTGTCGATCGGCACCAACGACCTGATCCAGTACACGCTGGCCATCGACCGCGCCGACGAGGCCGTGGCCCATCTCTACGATCCTGCACACCCCGCGGTGCTGAAGCTCGTGGCCGACACCATTGCCGAATGCCGCCGCCAGGGCAAGGGCGTGGCCGTGTGCGGCGAAATGGCCGGCGACGTGGCCTTCACGCGGCTGCTGCTCGGCCTTGGCTTGCGCAGCTTCTCGATGCATCCCTCGCGCATCCTCGCCGTCAAGCAGGAAGTGCTGCGTGCCGACACCGGCAAGCTCGAAGCGTGGGCCAAGAGCGTGCTCGAGTCGGACGATCCGGCGTCGGTTCTCGCTGGAAACTAGTTCTTCCGGCTTCAATTCGCTCAAAGGCAGGGGCCTGAAGAGAAATAAAACGAAACACGCCGAAACGGCAGTGAAAGGACTTGTCGCGCCGCGGCAAGCACCATCAGGTCTCCTCTTCCACAACAGAAAGGCCTGAACATGAAAGCTCTCTCCCTCACCCAAATCGTGACCGTCGGCTCCTTCGCTTTGCTCGCCGCCGCCGGCGCCAAGGCTGAAACCTACGAAGGCGTCCAGCCGCTCGCCTCGGCCAAGAGCCGCGCCGAAGTCAACGCCGAAGCCATGCGCACGGCTTCGGCACCCGACCAGAACGTGGTGCGCGGCTCGCGCGGCGCCGAGACCATGGCCACGTCGAGGGACCGCGCCGGCGTTGTCTTCGAAGCCATGCGCACCGCCGCCGCGCCCGACCAGAACGTGACCTCGGGCTCGCGCGTGAACAGCAAGGTCATCTCCACGCTGCAGAACCCGGTCGACGCCCGTGCCGCAGCCGCCGGCAACAGCAACAAGCTTTAAGACCCCGCCCGCAGGGCATCCCCTGGGGCCCGCAAGGAACATCATGAAACACTGGATCAAACGCACTCTCTTCGGTTTTGCCGGCCTTGCAGTTGTGGCCGGCAGCATTGCCGGCTGCGGCGGCCATCGGCACGGCTGGGGCAGCGGCGACAGCACCGAGTTCCGCACCAAGATGGTCGAGCGTGTCGGCAGCAAGCTGGAACTCGACGCTACGCAAAAGCAGAAGCTCACCGTGCTGGCGGAGAAGCTGCAGGCGCAGCGCCAAGCCATGCGCGGGGCAGGCGGCGCGGGCGATCCGCGTTCGCAGTTCAAGGCGCTGTTTGCGGGCAACAAGCTCGACCAGGCCGGTGCCGCGCGGCTCGTCGACGAGAAGACCACGGCCGTGCGCAACGGCAGCCCGGAAATCATTGCCGCCGCCGCTGATTTCTTCGACAGCCTGAACGCCGCGCAGCAGCAGAAGGTGCGCGACTTCATGGATCGCGGCGGCCGCCGCTGGGGCCATCGTGGCTGAACTCGATTCATCCCCGGGCTTCGCGCACTTCGTGTCGCCTCGCCAGCCCCTTTCCAGGGGCGGCCTCTGTGGACCGGCGAAGCCGGTTCCACGGTGTCTCGCGAACAAGCGGTCTCGGGCGGTGTGCGCACCCTGCTGCGGCTCGAAGGCGCGGTCGTGCTGGCCGCGGCGGTGGCGGCCTATGCGCAGTTCGGCGTGGGCTGGGGCATGTTCGCACTGTTGCTGCTCGCGCCCGACCTCGCGGTGCTCGGCTACCTTGCGGGCCCGCGCGTGGGCGCGGCGCTCTACAACGCGGCCCATTCGTACGCCGGCGCGGTGGCATTGCTGGTGCTCGGCGTGCTGGCCGCAATGCCCTGGGCCGTGGCCGGCGGCCTGATCTGGTGCACGCACATCGGCCTGGACCGGGCGCTCGGCTACGGGCTCAAGTACGGCTCCGACTTTGGCGCCACGCACCTGGGCCGCATCGGGCGGGCCGACCCGTGGTGAGGCACGCACGATGGCGCGCACCACCGTTGGCAATGAAAACAGAAACGACGACAGCGGCGGTGCGATGCCCGCCGGCCTGATCGTCAGCCAATTGTTCGCCAGGAGGCACAATCCCGCCATGCCGCGCATCCTGCTGATCGACGACGACGAACACCTCGCCGCGCCGCTGACCACCTACTTCGCACGCTTCGGCTGCACGCTCGAAAGTGCCGCCCGGCCGAGCGAAGGCTTGGCCATGCTGCGAGCCGGCCACTACGACGCGGCGATCCTCGATGTGATGCTCCCCGAGATGGACGGCTTTGCACTGTGCCGCGAGATCCGCAAGGAAAACGACATTCCCATCGTGATGCTCACCGCGCGCGGCGAGGTGATGGACCGGGTGGTCGGCCTGGAGCTCGGCGCCGACGACTACGTGCCCAAGCCCTTCGAGCCGCGCGAACTGGTGGCGCGCGTGCAGACCATCCTGCGGCGCCAGCGCAGCACGACGCCTGCTGCGCCTAACGGCAACGGCACGCAGCACCGCGTGTTCGACGGCCTGTCGATCGACCTCGACCGGCGCCAGGTGCTGCGCCATGGCGAGCGCGTCGAGCTGACCGGCACCGAATTCGAACTGCTCGCGCTGCTCGCGGCCGAGCCCGGCAAGGTGTTCAGCCGCGACGACATCCTGAACCGGCTTCGCGGCCACGAAGCCGAGCTGTACACGCGCGCGGTCGACATCGTGGTGAGCCGCCTGCGCAAGAAGCTCGAGCCGCTGGACTGCATCAAGACGCTTCGCAACGCCGGCTATGCGCTAGCCGTGGCGCGCAGCGAGCCCGCATGAGGGCTCGCAAGGGAGGCTTGCGCAACGCCTGGCGCGAAATGACTTGCCGCCGCGCCGAGCTGCGCAGGCAATGGCACGAGCAGTGGCACGAGAAGGTGCAGGGCAAGCGCCGCTGGCGCCGCTCGCTGCGCATCCGTCTCGTGATGATGTTCGTGCTGCTGGCGCTGGTCATGGCCGTGGTGTTCATGGGGGGCATGAAGAGATCCTTCTCCACCGGATGGGCCGAGGCCGCCAAGCCGATGCTGGTGGACTATGCCGACCGGCTCGTCGCCGAGATCGGCACGCCGCCCGACATTGCGCGCGCGGAGGCGCTGGTGGCCCGGCTGCCCATCACCATCCGCATCGTGGGGCCCACGGTCAACTGGGACTCCAACCCCGGCGGCAGCAACGGCCGCGGCGGCTGGATGCATGACCGCGACGAGGAGCCGTGGAACGACAAGTGGTTCATCCGTCCCACGGCCGACGGCCACCGCGTGATCTTCGGCTGGGCGCCCAAGCTCTGGAAGCTCGCGCCGCGTGCCGTGGCCTGGGCCACGCTCGGCGCGCTGCTGCTGCTTGTGGTGTTGGGCTATGCCTATGTGAGCCGCCTGCTGCGGCCGCTGATCGATATCCGCGAGGGCGCGCAGCGCTTTGGCCGCGGCGAGTTCACGCAGCCCATTCCCGTGCGCCGGAACGACGACCTTGGCGACCTTGCGGAGCGCATCAACACCATGGCCGACGACATCCAGGCCATGCTCGACGCCAAGCGCGGCCTGTTGCTCGCGCTCAGCCATGAACTGCGATCGCCGCTCACGCGCGCCCGGCTCAATGCCGAGCTGCTGCCGGCCACGCCCGAAGGAGCGGCCGAGCGCGAGGCGCTTCTTCGCGACCTGAACGAGATGCGCGACCTGATCAGCGACCTGCTCGAAAGCGAGCGCCTCGCAAGTCCGCATGTGGCGCTGCAGCGCGAGCCGGTCGACCTGGCCGTGCTGGTGCGCGAAATCGTGGCCGAAATGGCCGGCGCGCAGAACGTGCATCTCGACCTGGCGGAAGGCCTGCCGCCGCATGGCATCGACCGCATGCGCATACGCCTGCTGGTGCGCAACCTGCTGGACAACGCCTTGCGCTACAGCTCCGGTGCGCCGCGGCCGCCGTGCGTGTCGCTGCGGGCCGTGGTGGACGGCAAGGTGCAGGGTGTTGAGCTCGAGGTGCGGGACTACGGCCCCGGCGTCGACGAAGCGCAGGTCGAGCGGCTCACCGAGCCCTTCTACCGCACCGACGGCGCGCGGGCGCGGGCCACCGGCGGCGTGGGGCTGGGCATGTACCTGTGCCGGCTGATTGCCGAGGCGCATGGCGGCACATTGACCGTGCGCAACGCGCATCCGGGTCTGCAGATCGTCGTCCGGCTCTAGTTCGCCAACGGCACTTCTGGTGTCGCCTGCGCTACCAAGTGGCGCGAAGTGCGGAGCTACGATGCGCCTCCGTGCCAGCGCCCCCGTCAATCCAGGAGACACCATGAGCAGCCCACTTACCAACCATCAGGTTCGTCTTGCCAAGCGCCCCGAAGGCGCGGCCACGCGCGAGAACTGGAAGTTCACGACCGAACCCGTCGGTGAGCCGGCCGAAGGCGGCGTGCTGGTCAAGACGCTGTCGCTGTCCCTCGACCCGGCCATGCGCGGCTGGCTCAACGACGCCAAGAGCTACATCGCACCCGTGGCCATCGACGAAGTGATGCGCGCCGGGGGCGTCGGCCGCGTGGTCGCCTCGAAGAACCCGCAATTCGCGGTGGGCGATGCGGTCTACGGCACGCTCGGCGTGCAGGAATACATCCTGATTCCGCAGGACCAGATCAAGCGCAACGGCCTTGTGAAGATCGACCTGAATGTCGGCACCATCACCCAATGGCTCAACGTGCTCGGCATGCCGGGGATGACCGGCTACTTCGGCCTGATGGACGTGGGCCAGCCCAAGCCGGGCGAAACCGTGGTGGTCTCCGGCGCGGCCGGCGCCGTGGGGCAGACGGTGGGCCAGTTGGCCAAGATCAAGGGTTGCCGCGTGGTCGGCATTGCCGGCGGTGCCGCCAAGTGCGACTGGGTGGTGAAAGAGCTGGGCTTCGACGCCTGCATCGACTACAAGGCCGGCGCGGGTGCGGTGCGCGAAGGCCTCAAGACGCATTGCCCGAAGGGCGTCGACATCTATTTCGACAACGTGGGCGGAGAAATCCTCGACGCGGTGCTGGCGCGGCTCGCGCGCAAGGCCCGCGTGATCATCTGCGGCGCCATCAGCCAGTACAACAATGCCAACAGCATGCCGGGCGCCGGCCCCAGGAACTACCTGAGCCTGCTGGTGAACCGCGCGCGCATGGAAGGCATTGTGGTGTTCGACTATGCCGACCGGTTCCACATTGCCGTGGCGGAACTCGCCGGCTACCTGAAGGACGGCCGCATGAAGAGCAAGGAAGACATCGTGAAGGGGCTCGACACCTTCCCCGAGTCGCTCAACAAGCTGTTTGCCGGGGAGAACTTCGGCAAGCTGGTGCTGCAGGTGGCGGAAGACTGAGCAGGACTCAGGGCTCGCTGGGCCGCATCGGAATGTCGCCCATCGCCTCGTCTTCGCGCAGGCCCCGGGCGGCCTTCAGTGTTTCGATCGACAGGCCATCGCCGTGCCCGGCAAAGCCCTTGGCAATGCCTTCGAGCACCGTCGAGAGACCGGTCTCGCCGTCTGCGCGGGCGTCCATGCTGATGTTGAGCACCCGGGCCGCCATCTGCCGGTAGGTGATGGCGCCCGCGCCTTGGAGCGCGGCCACCAGGTCGAGGTACAGCGCCAGGTTCAGGTCGAACACCAGCTTGGGGGTGATCTCGAAATTTTCGTTGTTGTTCTTGTTGTCCATGGGTGGGCTCCTTTTTTCCGGAGCTTCCACTCTAGCCATAAAAACGGCGCCAATCCGTCGGACGCGGACGTATTCACGCGCGCGTGTGCCCATCACCGCGGCCGAGATGATCAGCGCCGCGGCCAGCGCGATGCTCCAGGTGAGCGGGCGTCCCGTCACCGCCAGCAGCAGCGCGGTGGAGCCCAGCGGCGTGATGTAGCTCAGGATGCCGATCTGCCGCGCATCCCCGCGCTTGAGCGCCATGTCCCAGACGAAGAAGGCCGCACCGAGCGGGCCCAGGCCGCACAGCGCGACCAGCAGCCAGTCCTTGGCGGAGAGCACGATCGAGGCTTCGAGCAGCGCATGGCAAGCCAGCGACAGCACGCCCGAGACCAGGCCGAACAGGCCGATGGCCGAGGTGGGGAAGGCCGCCACGCGCTTGGTCCACAGCGAATAGCTGGCCCAGATGAAAGCCGAGCCCAGCGCCGGCGGAAAGCCCCAGTACTGCCCCGCGGCGCCCGAGGTGGAAGCGGCGCCTTCGCGGGCGCCGAGAATCGCAATGGCGGCGCCCGCGAAGCCCAGCAAGGCGGCCACCACATGCAGCGGCCGCAGCGACATGCCTGGCAGCAGCACCGGCGCGAGCACCACCATGAAGAGCGGCCACAGGTAGTTCACCAGATTGGCTTCGACCGGCGGGGCATGCCGCAACGCGATGAACAGCAGGAAGTGAAAGCCGAACAGGCCATAGATGCCCAGCGCCAGCGTGCGCGGCGGCACGCGCCAGGCGTTGCGGTCGCGCAGCACCAGCGGCCAGCTCGGAATGCTGCCGATGATCAGAGCAAGGCCTGTGAGCAGGAAGGGCGGCAGGTGCGAAAGCGCCGTGCCCAGCGAAGCGAGCGTGGCCCATAGCGCGATGGCGATCAGGGCGAGGAGCGTGGGAGACATCGCTCCGAGCTTAAGCGGCCCGGTCGTCGCGCAGCGCCGGTGCATCGTCGCGCGGCGACGATCTTCGGTGCGGCTTAGAAGCTGCCAAGCCTGCGCAATGCCGCGGTGAGCGCGGAGGGCGAACGGTAGCCCGTGCGGCGCGCCGTTTCGGCCACGCCCACGCCGGCCAGCCGCAGCTCGCGCGCATGCGCGAGCCGCATCGCGCGCAGCCAGTGCATCGCGCTCATGCCTTGCTCGTCGCGGCAGCGCTGCGCGAACTGGCTCGGACTCAGGCACGCCACGCGTGCGAGATCGGCGACGCCCAGCGGCTCATGCCAGCGAGCACGGGCCCAGGCCGCGAGCGCGGTCCAGTCGATGGCGCGGCCGCGACCGTGGGCCGGCGCTGCCGCTCCCCAAGCTTCCAGCAGCAGCGCAGGGCCGTGCTGCAGGGCCAAGGCGGACGCGTACGGATGCTGCGCGCATTGCGCGAGGTACTTTGCCAAGGCATGCAGCCGCGACGCATCCACCGGTGGGCGCCCTGCGCAGCGCGCCCACTGTGGCTGGTGGGTATCGAGAATGAGGCACTGGCTGCCGCCGCGGGATTCAAAGTCGTGCCGGTCACCGGGCACCACCACGTGCGACTCGCCGGCGCCGACGCGGGCTCCGCGGCCTTCCACTTCGAGTTCGAGCACGCCCGCCAGGCCGATCAGCACCTGGAAATGGTCATGCGCGTGGCTGCCGCGCGAGTCTCCGTAGTCGCGCAGCGAAAGGCTGCCCGGTTCTGCGTGGGGGCGTACTGTTGGCGTTTGCATGGGCCGTCGAATTGTCTTCCGCACCGTGGCGGCTGTCACCCCAGCCGCAGCAGCAGCGCCGAAGCCGCGCACACCAGCAGGAACGGAATGCTGATGCGGTGAAACTCGCGCAGGCCGTGCGGCACACGGGCGAGCCGCAGCGCGATCAGGTTCGCCAGCGAACCCAGCACGCACCCGAAGCCGCCCACGCTCACCCCGGCGGCGAGTGCCGGCAGATCGCGCACATGGCCGTCGAGCAGGATGGCGGCCGGCACGTTGCTGATGAGCTGCGACGCGGCAATGGCGGCAAGGTAGGCGCGCCATCCTTCGGTAATCGGCCAATGATTCAGCAGGGCCACCACGGCGGGCAGCTCGGCCAGCTGGCGCAGGTCCACGAACATCAGCGCGATGATCGCAAGCAGCGCCCAGTCGATGCCGCGCAGCACGCGCGGATACGCGAGCAGGAACACGCCGAACACCATGCCCAGGCCCGCCAGCAGCCAGTGCCGGTCGAGCGCGACGACGAAGCCGACGAACAGCACGCCCGCCAATGCCAGCAGGCGCGGCTGCACCGGCGTGGCCTCGGCCTCGGGCTTGAGCGCTATGGGCGTGCGCGGCACCAGCAGCCACACGGCCACGAAGAGCCAGAACAGCATCACCGCCACCGTCGGCCCCATCATGGCCATGAAGGCGAAGAAGCTCTCGCCCGAACGGTGCCAGAGATAAAGGTTCTGCGGATTGCCGATGGGCGTGAGCGCCGAGCCCGCATTCACCGCCAGCGCCTCCAGCACCACGAGCCGCGCGAGCGGCAGGTGCGCCTGGTTGGCGAGCACCCGCGTGAGCGGCACCAGCAGGAACAGGCTCACGTCGTTGGTCACCAGCGCCGAGAGAAAGGCCGCGCTCGCGGTCAGCAGCAGCGCAAGGCTGCGCTGGTTGTGCGTGCGCGCGAGCAGGCGCTGCGCGGTGGCCTGCAGCATGCCGCTTTTTTCCACCCCCTGCGTAATGGCCAGCAGCCCCGCAAGCGCGCCCACGGTCTCCCAGTCGACCAGCCGCAGCCAGTCCATCGGCGCGCGCGGGCGCAGGAAGGCGAACGCCACCGCCACGGCGACCAGCACCCACAGCAGGCCGTTGCCGCCGCCCTGTTCGCCCGGCGGCGTTGCCTTGGCTTCAGCGGCCGACGAGGTCACGCAACTCGCGCTTGAGCACCTTGCCGATCGCGCTGCGCGGAAGCTCGTCGATGAAATGCAGGCGCGCCAGGCGCTGCGTCTTGCCGAGCTGGTCGTTGGTCCATTGCAGCAGCGCGGCCTCAGTGGTGTCGTTACCCTCGCGGCGCACCACGAAGGCCACCGGCGTCTCGCCCCACTGCTCGGAAGGCACGCCCACCACGGCCACGTCGGCCACCGCCGCATGGCCGCGCACCACGGTTTCGAGATCGCTCGGGTAGATGTTGAAACCGCCGCTGATGATCATGTCCTTCTTGCGATCGAACAGCGTCAGGAAGCCATCGGCATCGAAGCGGCCCACGTCGCCCGTGCGGATGAAGCGCTTGCCGGTGTCGTCGAACCATTCGGCTTCGCGTGTCTTGGCGGGCTGGCGGTGGTAGCCGGTCATCATGCCGGCCGAATGCCCCACCACCTCGCCGGCCAGCTCGGTGTTGCCGCGCGGGATTTCATGGCCGTCTTCGTCGATCAGCCGGACGTCGCTTCCCTCGGCCGGGCGGCCCACGGTGTGAAGCTTGTCGGGGTTGAGGTGCGCTTCCAGGATGCAGGTGCCGCCGCCCTCGGTCATGCCGTAGAACTCGATCAGCCCGCCCGGCCAGCGCTCGAGCACGTCGGCCTTGAGCGCGGCGTTGAAGGGCGCGCTGGTGCTGAACTTGAAGCGGAACGACGAGAGATCGTGCGCGTCGAAGCGCGGATGCGCCATCAGCCGCTGATATTGCACCGGCACCAGCATGGTGTGCGTCACGCGGCGCTGCTCGGCCAGCTGCAGATAGCCGAGCGCGTCGAACTTCGGCATCAGCACCACGCAGCCACCAAAGGCGATGGTGGGAAAGAACACCACCAGCGTGGTGTTCGAATACAGCGGAGTCGACAGCAGCGTGACCGTGTCGGCGCCGTACTCGTACTTGGCACCGCGCTGCACATGGGCCCAGCGCATGCCGTGGCCCTGCACGATGCCCTTGGGCTCGCCGGTGGTGCCCGAGGAATAGATGATGTTGAAGGGCCAGGAAGGCTGCGTCTCGACGCCGGTGGGCCGTGCGCCCATGGGTGCCAGCCAGCTCTCCAGGCTTTGGCCGGCGGCGGAGCCGTCGAGCGCCACGCGCGGAATGCCGCCATCCTTGGCCGGGCCGACAACCTCGGCCGCCGCGGCGTCGGTGAAAAGAATGCGCGCGTCCGCGTCTTCGATCATTCGGGCCAGGCTGGCCGGCGTGGAGCCGGGCGCGAGCGGCGCGACCGCCACACCCGCACGCAACGCCCCGAGAAAGACCGCCGCGTAGTTCACCGACGAAGCCGCGCAGACCGCGATGGCGTCGCCGGGCTTCAAGCCGCCCTGCTGCAGGCTGGCCGCGATGCGGTCCATCAGTGCATCGAGCGCGCCGTAGTTCAGTGTGCGATGGGCGTCCGCAAGGGCGGGGCGGTCGGGCGTGTGTTGCGCATGGAGGCGAACCAGGTCGGCAATGGCGCCGAAATCGCGTTCCATCGCGGCTTGGATGGCGGGGTGCGTTTGCAAAATCGATCCTTCGTCTTGGCCAGACGGCAGGATAGCGAAGAAGCGCCGGACCGGGTGAGCTGCACGCGACGGACTGCTTGCCGCCGCGGCCGCATCAATTGTTAAACCCCGGCGGCGTGGGCCTGCTGGTCCGCGTGGTAGCTGGAGCGCACCATCGCGCCAACCGCCGCATGGCTGAAGCCCATCTTGTAGGCCTCTTCCTCGAACATCTTGAAGGTGTCCGGGTGCACGTAGCGGCGCACCGGCAGGTGCGAGCCCGACGGCGACAGGTACTGGCCGATGGTCAGCATGTCGATGCCGTGGGCGCGCATGTCGCGCATCACCTGCAGGATCTCTTCGTCGGTTTCGCCCAGGCCCACCATGATGCCGCTCTTGGTCGGCACGTTAGGGTGCAGCGCCTTGAACTTCTTGAGAAGGTTCAGGCTGAACTGGTAGTCGCTGCCGGGGCGCGCTTCTTTATAAAGGCGCGGCGCGGTCTCGAGGTTGTGGTTCATCACGTCCGGCGGCGCGGCCTTCAGGATCTCGAGCGCGCGGTCGTCGCGGCCGCGGAAGTCGGGCACCAGGATCTCGATCTGCGTCATCGGCGAGAGCTCGCGGATGTTCTTGATGCAATCGACGAAATGCTGGCTGCCGCCGTCGCGCAGGTCGTCGCGGTCGACGCTGGTGATCACCACGTACTTCAGGCGCAGCTTGGCGATGGTCTTGGCAAGGTTGAGCGGCTCGTCCTTGTCGAGCGGATCTGGGCGGCCGTGGCCCACGTCGCAGAACGGGCAGCGGCGCGTGCACTTGTCGCCCATGATCATGAAGGTGGCCGTGCCGTTGCCGAAGCATTCGCCGATGTTCGGGCACGAGGCTTCTTCGCAGACCGTGTGCAGGTTGCTTTCGCGCAGGATCTGCTTGATTTCGTAGAACCGGGTGGTGGGGCTGCCGGCCTTCACGCGAATCCACTCGGGCTTCTTGAGCACTTCGCCCTGATGCACCACCTTGACGGGGATGCGCGAGAGCTTGGCCGCGGCCTTCTGCTTGGCCAGCGGGTTGTAGTTTTCGGCGCTTTGCGCGTCGCGGACGACTTCGGTGGTGCTCATTGGATTGCTAGGGCGCCAGATAGGTGGTGAGCTTCTGGCTCAGGACCCGGGCAGCGTCTTCCCATGTGGTTTGGACCCCGATTGTAGAAAGATCGACCGTTTGCAACCCTGCGTAGCCGCAAGGGTTGATTCGCGAGAAGGGTTCGAGGTCCATTTCAACGTTGAGCGCCACGCCGTGGTAGGTGGCGTGGCGGCTCACCTTGATGCCCAGCGCCGCGATCTTGCCCAGGCCCCGAAACGGGTCGGCCGCGGGCAGCGGGCCGGTCAGCGCGGCATGGGAGAACGGGTCGTCCAGCCGCACGTAGATGCCCGGCGCGCCCGCCACGCGGTGTCCGGTCACGCCGAAATGCGCCAGCGTGCGCAGCACCGATTCCTCGATGCGGTAGACGTATTCCTTCACGAAGTAGCCCGCGCGGCGCAGGTCGATGAGCGGGTAGCCCACCACCTGGCCCGGGCCGTGGAAGGTGACCTGCCCGCCCCTGTCGGTCTGCACCACCGGAATGTCGCCTGGGTTCAGGATGTGGTCCTGCTTGCCTGCGATGCCTTGCGTGAACACGGGCGCGTGCTCGCACATCCATAGCGCATCGGGCGTTTCAGCCTCGCGTTCGAGCGTGAACCGCTTCATTGCCTCGAAGGTCTCGGCATAGCCGACGCGACCCAGCCATTGCGCGGCAATGGCGGTGGCGGGTGCGTGTTCTGCGACCGTCATCAGCGCCTTGGTGTCAGAGGACGACCTTGACCGACGGATGCGTCGACAGCGCGCGATACAGGTCGTCGAGCTGCTCGCGGCTGGTGGCGGTCACGGTGATCGTCACGCCCAGGTAGTTGCCCGCCTTGCTGTCGCGCAGCTCGACCGTGGTGGCGTCGAAGGTCGGATCGAAGCGTTCGGCGATCTGCGTGATGGCATGCACGAAGCCGTCGGCCTTGACGCCCATGACCTTGATGGGGAACTGCGAGGGGTACTCGATCAGCGACTCCTTGCGCGGATCGGGAATCGGAGTGCTCGTGTCGGTGGTGCTGTCGGTCATGCGGGGGTCACTCCTTGTTTCTGTGGCTTCTCTGCGTTGCGCTGCTTGGCCTCTTGGTAAGCCGCGTACAAGGCTTGGTAGATGGGGCCGGGGCGGCCATTCCCAATGGCCTGGCCGTCGAGCGTCACCACCGGCAGCACTTCCTTGCTGGCCGACGAGAGCAGCAACTCATCGGCGCCGAACACTTCGTCGCGCGAAACGCGGCGCAGGGCAAATGGAATGCCGCGCTCGGCGCACAGGCGCTCCAGCAGGCCGTAGCGGATGCCGGTCAGCACCAGGTTGTCCTTGGGCGGACCGATGAGTTGGCCATCCTTGACGATCCACACGTTGCTGGAAGAGGCTTCGCTCAGCCATTCGCCCCTGAACATGACGGTTTCGGCCGCACCGGCTTCCACGCTGATCTGCCGCGCCAGCACCGCGCCCAGCAGGCTGGTGCTCTTGATGTGCGCCTTCTCCCAGCGAAAGTCGGCCGCGGTCACGCAGGCCACGCCCTTGGCGCGCACGGCGTCGGACACCGGCGGCAGCGGATTCACCATCACGAACACCGTCGGGCGCACGCCCTTGGTCATGGCATGATCGCGCGGCGCCACACCGCGGGTAATCTGAAAGTACACGGCCTGGGGCGCATCGCCGCCGGGTTCGGCCAGTCGCATCACGATGTCGCGCCATTGGGCGAGCGTGAGCGGATTGGCAATCTGAAGCTCGGCCAGCGACCGATCGAGCCGCGCCATGTGTTCTTCGAAGCAGAAAGGCTGGCCGCCGTAGACAGGGACGACTTCATAGATGCCGTCGCCGAAAATGAAGCCACGGTCGAGAACGCTGATCTTCGCATCCCGAAGGGCGGTGAACTCGCCGTCGAGGTAGCAGAGCGTGGTGGGGAGAGCGGCAGTAAGAGGGTGCATGCGGGAATTATGGTTGTGTGCGCCAGGTCGGGTTCCAGTCAGCCAACGAGGCCTCGTTTTGCAAACGTGACAGTTCAGGTGGCCGGGCAGGCTGGGTTTCTACTTATAATCAATGGCTTTGTTAAATTCACGGCTGACAACGCGAGCGGCATTCCAATGACAACCAGCGCTCCTGTCTCCGAGATCGATGCTGAAGTCTCCGACTTCAAGCCGCTGACCGCCGAAGAGGCCCAGCGGCTTCGCGAGAAAAATCCCGAAATGTCGCCCTGGTGGGTGATTGGGGCCCAGGTGGCCATGGGAATTCTTGTGGCCGGAGTGGCATGGATGTGGACTCAGCGGCCGGGTGCCGCGGTGTCGGCGTTTTACGGAGCCATGGCGGTAGCGATCCCGGCGGCGTTGTTCGTGCGGGGTGTGCGGCGGGCACGGGGTGCCGTGTCGCAATCTGCTGTCATGCTGCGGTTTTTTGTGTGGGAGTTGATCAAGATCGCGTTGACCGTTGCCTTGCTGGCGGCGGCACCGTGGCTGATCGAGGGCATCAGTTGGCTGGCCTTGTTGGCCGGCGTGGTGGTCGCCATGAAAATGTACTGGGTGGCCCTGCTGGTGCGGCCCGGATTGTTGAACCGGATTTGACTGTTTAAAAAGAGACGCTGAAAGATGGCCGCCGAAGGACACGCCCCGACCGCGAGTGAATACATCGTTCACCACCTCCAGCACTGGCAAGTTGACTGGAGCCTCAATCCCGTGGTCCAGAAGGCCATCGTCGACTTCAATGTCATCAACCTCGACTCGGTGCTCTATGCGCTGATCGTCGGTGCGCTGGGCTGCTTCGTGCTGTGGCTGGCTGCTCGCAAGGCCACGCCGGGCGTACCCGGCCGGTTCCAGGCTGCGGTCGAAATGCTCGTTGAAATGGTCGACAACCAGGCCAAGTCGAACATCCACAACGCAAAAAGCCGCAAGTTCATTGCGCCTCTGGCGCTCACCGTGTTCGTCTGGATCTTCCTCTTGAACGCCATGGACATGCTGCCGGTCGACCTGCTGCCCTCGCTGTGGGCCAAGGTCTTCGAGGCAGCCGGACACGATCCGCACCACGCCTACATGCGCGTCGTTCCCACGGCCGACCTGTCCACCACGCTGGGCCTGTCGACCTCGGTGCTGCTGCTGTGCCTGTTCTACAGCATCAAGATCAAGGGCCTGGGCGGCTGGGGTCACGAGCTCATCACTGCGCCTTTCGGTGCGCACCCGGTGCTCTGGCCGATCAACCTGCTGATGCAAGTCATCGAATACCTGGCCAAGACCGTCTCGCACGGCATGCGGTTGTTCGGCAACATGTATGCGGGTGAGCTCGTTTTCATGCTGATCGCGCTCATGGGTGGTGCGATGGCGGCTTCGTTCTCGGGAGTGATGCTGCCCATCGGGCACGTCATTGCCGGTACCGTCTGGGCGATCTTCCACATCCTGGTGATCACGCTTCAGGCATTCATTTTCATGATGCTGACCCTGATCTATCTCGGCCAGGCTCATGAAGCGCATTGAGTTTGCTTTTTTCTTTTCGTTTGCTTTCAATCTGTATTAAGGAGTCATCATGGAAAACGTTCTCGGTCTCGTCGCTCTGGCTTGTGGTTTGATCGTCGGTCTCGGCGCGATCGGTGCTTCCATCGGTATTGCACTGATGGGCGGCAAGTTCCTCGAGTCGTCGGCTCGTCAACCTGA
The DNA here is from genome assembly GCF_023195515.1 of Variovorax sp. S12S4. Taxonomy (NCBI): domain Bacteria; kingdom Pseudomonadati; phylum Pseudomonadota; class Betaproteobacteria; order Burkholderiales; family Comamonadaceae; genus Variovorax; species Variovorax sp. S12S4. Next base: position 1,271,624 of record NZ_JALPKR020000002.1, on the reverse strand, counting down.
ACTCATGAACGAACTGCAAACCAAGATGTTCATCTTGGCCGGTCTGATCGACGCTGCGTTCCTGATCGGCGTGGCAATTGCCCTGCTGTTCGCTTTCGCCAACCCGTTCATCGCCGCTCTGCCGAAGTAATTTCCGTTCAACGCCACTCCAGAAAGGTGTTGCCGTGAGTATCAACGCGACCCTGTTCGTTCAGGCCATCGTCTTCCTGCTGCTTGTGCTGTTCACGATGAAATTCGTGTGGCCGCCGATCGCGAAGGCCTTGGACGAACGAGCACAAAAGATCGCTGCGGGCCTGGCGGCCGCCGAGAAGGCCAAGGCCGAACTGGCCTCCGCCAACCAGCGTGTCGAGCAGGAACTGGTGGCGTCTCGTAACGAGACCACCAATCGCCTGGCCGATGCCGAGCGCCGTGCCCAGCAGATCATCGAAGAGGCCAAGAGCCGCGCAACCGAGGAGGCCAACAAGATCGTGGCCGCCGCGCGCGAAGAGGCCAACCAGCAGTCCGTGCGTGCGCGTGAGGCGCTGCGCGAGCAGGTGGCCGCACTGGCCGTCAAGGGTGCCGAGCAGATTCTCCGCAAGGAAGTCAACGCCGGCGTTCATGCCGACTTGCTCAGCCGCCTGAAGACCGAACTCTGAGGACGACATGGCCGAACTCGCGACCATTGCCCGTCCCTACGCCGAGGCGCTGTTCAAGGCGTGCTCCGGCGACCTCGAAGGCACGGCAGGCTGGCTCGACCAGCTGGCGTCCGTCGCCGGCAACCCGCAGCTCCTGGAGTTCGCGGCCAACCCGAAGGTGCCGCCCGAGCAGGTGTTCGAGCTGATCGCCGGGCTTTCGAAGCAGCCCTTGCCCGATGCGGGCAAGAACTTTCTGCGCGCCGTCATCGACAACGGCCGGTTGGCTGCATTGCCCGAAGTGGCAATCCAGTTCCGTGCCTTGTGCAATGCGCGCAGCGGGGCTGCCGATGCCGTGATCTACAGCGCTTTTCCGATCGACGACGCGGCGCTGCAAGAGGTTGGCGCGGCGCTGGAGCGGCGCTTTGCGCGCAAGCTCACGACGCGGGTCGAACTCGACCCCTCGCTCATCGGCGGCATCCGTGCCGTGGTTGGCGACGAAGTGCTCGACACCTCGGTCAGGGCGCGCCTCGAACAAATGAAAGCGGCGCTGACCGCCTGACGGCGGCCGGCAGCCAGTTGGCCCCATTTACAGAAAGAAGGAAAGAGTCATGCAACTCAATCCCGCAGAAATTTCCGAACTGATCAAGAGCCGCATCGAGGGTCTCGGCGTCAGTGCCAACATCCGCAATGAAGGCACCGTGGTGTCGGTGACCGACGGCATCGTGCGCGTGCACGGCCTGTCCGACGCGATGCAAGGCGAAATGCTCGAATTCCCGCCGAGCGCTGACGGCACGCCGTCGTTCGGCCTGGCGCTGAACCTCGAGCGCGACTCGGTCGGCGCCGTGATCTTGGGCGAATACGAACACATCTCCGAAGGCGACACGGTCAAGTGCACCGGCCGCATCCTGGAAGTGCCGGTCGGCCCCGAGCTCATCGGCCGCGTGGTGAACGCACTGGGCCAGCCGATCGACGGCAAGGGTCCGATCAACGCCAAGATGACCGACGTGATCGAAAAGGTCGCTCCGGGCGTGATCGCCCGCAAGTCGGTCGACCAGCCCCTGCAAACCGGCCTGAAGTCCATCGACTCGATGGTGCCGATCGGCCGCGGCCAGCGCGAGCTGATCATCGGCGACCGCCAGACCGGCAAGACGGCCGTGGCCATCGACGCCATCATTGCCCAGAAGGGCCAGGGCGTGACCTGCATCTACGTCGCGATCGGCCAGAAGGCTTCGTCGATCAAGAACGTGGTGCGCGCGCTCGAGCAAGTCGGCGCCATGGACTACACGATCGTGGTGGCCGCATCGGCCTCCGAATCGGCAGCCATGCAATACGTGTCGGCCTACTCGGGCTGCACCATGGGCGAGTACTTCCGCGATCGCGGTCAGGACGCGCTGATCGTCTATGACGACCTCTCCAAGCAAGCCGTTGCATACCGCCAGGTGTCGCTGCTGCTGCGCCGCCCGCCAGGCCGCGAAGCCTACCCCGGCGACGTGTTCTATCTCCACAGCCGTCTGCTCGAGCGCGCCGCGCGCGTCAACGCCGACTACGTGGAAGCCTTCACCAAGGGTGAAGTCAAGGGCAAGACCGGCTCGCTCACCGCGCTGCCGATCATCGAAACGCAAGCCGGCGACGTGTCCGCTTTCGTGCCGACCAACGTGATCTCGATCACCGACGGCCAGATCTTCCTGGAAACCAACCTGTTCAACGCAGGTATCCGCCCCGCCATCAACGCCGGTATCTCGGTGTCGCGCGTGGGTTCGGCGGCCCAGACCAAGATCATCAAGGGCCTGTCGGGCGGTATCCGTACCGACCTCGCGCAGTACCGCGAGCTGGCCGCGTTCGCGCAGTTCGCCTCCGACCTGGACGAAGCCACCCGCAAGCAGCTCGACCGCGGTGCCCGCGTGACCGAACTGCTGAAGCAGGCCCAGTACAGCCCGCTGCCGATCTCGCTGATGGGTGCCACGCTGTTTGCCGTGAACAAGGGTTTCATGGACGACCTGGACATCAAGAAGGTTCTGTCCTTCGAGCACGGCCTGCACCAGTTCCTGAAGACCAGCCACGGCCCCCTGCTCGACAAGATCGAGCAAGCCAAGGCGCTCGACAAGGACGCCGAGGCCGAGCTGACGAGCGCGATCACCGCGTTCAAGAAGTCGTTCGCCTGATCGACCTGACAAGGAGCCCCCATGGCAGCTGGTAAGGAAATCCGCGGCAAGATCAAATCGGTGGAAAACACCAAGAAGATCACCAAGGCCATGGAAATGGTCTCGGTCTCCAAGATGCGCAAGGCGCAGGAGCGCATGCGCGCCGCGCGCCCCTACAGCGAGAAGATTCGCAACATCGCGGCCAACCTGGGCCGTGCAAACCCCGAATACGTTCACGCGTTCATGAAGACGAACGAGGCCAAGGCCATCGGCTTCATCATCGTGACGAGCGACAAGGGTCTGTGCGGCGGCTTGAACACCAACCTGCTGCGCGCCGTGACCACCAAGCTGCGCGAAGCGCAGGCGGCCGGCACGGCCATCGAGTCGGTGGCCATCGGCAGCAAGGGCCTGGGCTTTCTGAACCGCATCGGCGCCCGCGTGGTCGCGCACGTCACCCATCTGGGCGACACGCCTCACCTGGACAAGCTCATCGGCCCGGTCAAGACGCTGCTCGACGCCTATGCCGAAGGCAAGCTGTCCGCGGTGTACCTGTGCTACACGAAGTTCATCAACACCATCAAGCAAGAGCCGATCGTCGAGCCCCTGCTTCCGCTCGCGGCCGAATCGCTGCAGGTCGGAGAGGGCCAGCACTCGTGGGACTACATCTACGAGCCCGATCCTGAAAGCGTGATCGATGAGCTGCTGGTGCGCTATGTGGAGTCGCTGGTCTACCAGGCCGTGGCCGAGAACATGGCGTCCGAGCACTCGGCCCGCATGGTTGCGATGAAGGCTGCAACCGACAACGCCGGCAATGTGATCAGCGAGCTCAAGCTGGTCTACAACAAGACCCGTCAGGCCGGCATCACCAAGGAACTCTCCGAGATCGTCTCGGGCGCGGCGGCAGCCGCGGGCGTGTAAGCCAGTTTCACGGTCGTCCCCTACAAACAATTTTTATCGGAGCACACATGGCTCAAGCAAACGCAGTGCAAGGCAAGATCGTTCAATGTATCGGCGCTGTGGTCGACGTGGAGTTCCCGCGCGACCAGATGCCGAAGGTCTATGACGCTTTGAAGTTCGAAGGCAGCGCGCTGACCCTCGAAGTCCAGCAGCAGCTCGGCGACGGCGTGGTGCGCACCATTGCGCTCGGCTCGTCCGACGGCCTGCGCCGCGGCCTGATCGTGACCAACACGGGCGCGCCCATCACCGTGCCGGTCGGCAAGGCCACGCTGGGCCGCATCATGGACGTGCTTGGCGCGCCCATCGACGAGCGCGGCCCGGTCGGCCAGGAGCTCACCGCTTCGATCCACCGCAAGGCACCCGCATACGACGAACTGTCGCCCTCGCAAGACCTGCTGGAAACCGGCATCAAGGTGATCGACCTTGTTTGCCCGTTCGCCAAGGGCGGCAAGGTGGGCCTGTTCGGCGGCGCCGGCGTGGGCAAGACCGTGAACATGATGGAACTCATCAACAACATCGCCAAGGCTCACTCGGGTCTGTCGGTGTTCGCCGGTGTGGGTGAACGTACCCGCGAAGGCAACGACTTCTATCACGAGATGGCCGACTCCGGCGTCGTGAACCTCGAGAAGCTCGAGGATTCGAAGGTGGCCATGGTCTACGGCCAGATGAACGAACCCCCGGGCAACCGCCTGCGCGTGGCGCTGACCGGCCTGACCATTGCCGAGTCGTTCCGCGACGAAGGCCGCGACGTGCTGTTCTTCGTGGACAACATCTACCGCTACACGCTGGCCGGTACCGAAGTGTCGGCTCTCTTGGGCCGTATGCCTTCCGCCGTGGGCTACCAGCCGACGCTGGCCGAAGAAATGGGCCGCCTGCAAGAGCGCATTACCTCGACCAAGGTTGGCTCGATCACCTCGATCCAGGCCGTGTACGTGCCGGCCGACGACTTGACCGACCCGTCGCCCGCCACCACCTTCGCCCACCTGGACTCCACCGTGGTGCTGTCGCGCGACATCGCTTCGCTCGGTATCTACCCCGCCGTGGACCCGCTGGACTCGACCTCGCGCCAGCTCGACCCGAACGTGGTCGGCGAAGAGCACTACAACGTGGCCCGCGCCGTTCAAGGCACGCTGCAGCGCTACAAGGAACTGCGCGACATCATCGCAATTCTGGGCATGGACGAACTCGCACCGGAAGACAAGCTTGCCGTGGCCCGCGCCCGCAAGATCCAGCGCTTCCTGTCGCAGCCGTTCCACGTGGCCGAAGTGTTCACCGGCTCGCCTGGCAAGTACGTGCCGCTGGCCGAAACCATCCGCGGCTTCAAGATGATCGTGAACGGCGAAGCCGACCACCTGCCGGAACAAGCGTTCTACATGGTCGGTACGATCGACGAGGCTTTCGAGAAGGCCAAGAAGGTCGCGTAAAGCGGCGCATTCGACCGTCTGGCTTCGTTGCCGTGCTCGCCGTACTTCTGTACGGCTGTGCGCGGCGCCTCACCAGCCGACCGACTGCTTGCTTTCCGAAGTTCTCCATAGAACGGCAAAGGAAAAAAGATGGCAAACACCATTCACGTCGACGTGGTCTCCGCAGAAGAGTCGATCTTCTCGGGCGAGGCCAAGTTCGTCGCGCTGCCCGGTGAAGCCGGCGAGCTCGGCATCTATCCGCGCCACACGCCGCTGATCACGCGCATCCGCCCGGGTGCAGTGCGCATCGAAACGGCCGACGGCGGCGAAGAGTTCGTCTTCGTGGCTGGCGGCATTCTCGAAGTGCAGCCCGACACCGTCACCGTGCTGTCCGACACCGCCATTCGCGGCAAGGACCTCGACGACGAAAAGGCCAACCAGGCCAAGGCCGCCGCCGAGGAAGCGCTCAAGAATGCCAAGAGCGACATCGACATTGCCATGGCGCAATCCGAACTCGCCGTCATGGCTGCCCAGATCGCGGCGCTTCGCAAGTACCGCCAGAAGAAGTAAATACCGCGGCAGCCCCCAGGGCCCGCCAGAAGAAGCCGCCTCCGGGCGGCTTTTTTCGTCCGCAAAGTTCGATCTCCCGATGTCTTCGATCTGAATTTGGTCGAAGTTCAGCCTTGTCCGGCTGAAGACCTGCCTCTAGTATTCGCGTTCACTCACCTGCGGCGAGCCTTGGGGCAGCAGGCAACAAAGACGGAGACAACAACGCGTGACACGCTGGAGCGGCATCACTGCGGACGAAATGCGGTTGCTGGAGACCACCTTCTGGTCGGCCGGCGGCTCGCGCCATGCCATGGCCGAACAGCTCGGCTTCTCCAAGAGCAAGGCGAATGCGCTGATTGCGGGCCTCGTCGAACAAGGCCTCCTGGCCGAAGCTGGTCTCCAGCGCTCATCCGGCGGGCGGCGTGCCGAAAACCTGCAGCTGCATGCCGGCCTGGGCGTGCTGGTCGGCATCGACATTGGCGCCACCAGCCTCGATGTTGCGGTGTTGCGCCCCGACCTCACCGTGCTTGCCCAGCATGACGAACCCGCCGACGTGCGCGAAGGCCCGGCTGTCGTGCTGGCGCGGGTGCGCGTGCTGATGCGCGAATTGCTCGCGCGTTGCAACAGCGGCGCAAAGGACGTGCTCGGTATCGGCATCGGCGTGCCCGGCCCCGTCAACTTCGAGATCGGCCAGCTCGTGAACCCGCCGCTGATGCCCGCGTGGGACAGCTTCTCGATCCGCGACTACCTGCGCGAAGATTACGCGGCGCCCGTCTTCGTCGACAACGACGTGAACCTGATGGCGCTCGGCGAGCTCTGGCGGCTGAAGCGCTCGCTCAACAATTTTCTCGTGATCAAGATCGGAACCGGCATCGGCTGCGGCATCGTCTGCCACGGCGAGGTCTATCGCGGCGCCGCCGGCTCGGCCGGCGACGTGGGGCACATCTGCGTCGACCAGGAAGGCCCGCGCTGCCACTGCGGCAACGTGGGCTGCGTGGAAGCCATGGCGGCGGGGCCGGCCATCACGCGCATGGCCGTGCAGGCGGCCGAAGCCGGCGAAAGCGCCATGCTCGCCGAATGCCTGCGGGTGCATGGGCGCATCGAAGCCGTCGACGTCGGCCAGGCGAGCCGCGCGGGCGACACGGCGGCCAACGGCATCATCCAGAACGCCGGCAACCTCATCGGCCAGATGCTGGCGTCGGTGGTGAATTTCTTCAATCCGTCGCACGTGTTCATCGGCGGCGGCATCACGCGCATCGGGCCGCTGTTTCTGGCGGCCGTGCGGCAGAGCGTCTACCAGCGCTCGCTCGCGCTCTCGACCCGGCACCTGGAGATCCAGTACACGCCGCTGGGCGTGCAGGGCGGGCTGATCGGCGCCGGCGTGCTCGCAATGCACGAAACACTGAAAGTCCGCGGAGTGGCGCCATGACCGCAGCAGAAACCAAGGGAAGCGTTGCAGTCGAGTTTGCCGATGTGGTGAAGGCCTTCGGCCCCGTGCAGGTGCTGCACGGCGTGAGCTTTGCGCTGGCGCCGGGTCGCGTCTACGGGCTGCTCGGCGAAAACGGCGCCGGCAAATCGACATTGATGAAGATTCTCTCGGGCTACGAACAGCCGACCGGCGGCACGCTGCGCATCAACGGCGAGCCCCGGCACTTTGCGAGCTCGCGCGATGCGGAGGCGCTGGGCATCGTGCTGATTCACCAGGAATTCAATCTCGCCGAAGACCTGAGCGTGGCGCAGAACATCTTTCTCGGCCACGAGAAGAAAAAAGGCTGGCTGCTCGACGATGCGTCAATGGAACGCGATGCCGCCGCCGCACTGGCCGCAGTCGGGCTGCAGGTCGATCCGCGCACCAAGGTGCGCCGCCTCATCGTCGCGGAAAAGCAGCTCGTCGAAATTGCCAAGGCCATTGCACGCCGCGCGCGCCTGCTCATCATGGACGAGCCCACCGCCACGCTCACGCCCGGCGAGACCGAGCGGCTCTTCAAGCTCATTGCGCAGCTGCGCGCCGACGGCGTGACCATCGTCTACATCTCGCACAAGCTCGACGAAGTGGAGCAGGTGACCGACGAGGTGATCGTGATGCGCGATGGCCGCTTTGTCGCGCGCGCACCCACGCCCGAGGTCTCGCGCCAGCAGATGGCCAACCTCATGGTGGGCCGCGAACTGGCCGACCTGTACCCGCCGCGCGACGTGGTGGTGGCCGCCGACGCGCCTGCCATGCGCGTGCGCAACTTCAGCGTGCCCGGCTGGGCGAACGATGTCGGCTTCGAAGTGCGTCCCGGAGAGATCCTCGGCTTTGCGGGCCTGGTCGGCGCGGGCCGCACCGAGCTGTTCGAAGGCCTGCTGGGCCTCCGGCCTGCGAGCGGCCAGGTCGAGATGCTCGGCAAGGCGGTGCCCGACCAGAAGGGCTGGCGCAATCCGCGCGACGCCGCAAAACACGGCCTCACCTACCTGAGCGAAGACCGCAAGGGCAAGGGCCTTCACGTGAACTTCGGACTGCGCCAGAACCTCACGCTGATGGCGCTCGAGCGCTACACCCGCCCATGGCTCCAGCCCGATGCCGAACGCGGCGCGCTGGCCGAGGCCGTGAAGGACTACGGCATTCGCACCGGCTCGCTCGACGTGCGCGCATCGTCGCTCTCGGGCGGCAACCAGCAGAAGCTCGCGCTCGCCAAGGTGCTGCAGCCCAAGCCCAAGGTGGTGGTGCTCGACGAGCCCACGCGCGGCGTGGACATCGGCGCCAAGCGCGACATCTATTTCCTGATCCAGCGACTCGCCCGTGAAGGGCTCGCGGTGATCGTCGTTTCGTCGGAACTGATGGAACTCATCGGCCTGTGCCACCGCGTGGCGGTGATGCGCGCGGGGCGCCTCGTCGCCACGCTCAATGCCGACAACCTGACTGAAGAGGAGCTCATCGCTCATGCCACCGGAACAGCAGACACCCATGCCGCAGCCTGAAGCCGCGCAGCACCGCAGCGAAAGCAAGCCGCGCTGGACCGAGCGCCTGCACGGCCTCGGCCCCGTCATCGGCCTTGTGCTGCTGTGCATCGGCGGCACGCTGCTCAACAGCGACTTCGCCACCGTCGACAACGCCATGAACGTGCTCACGCGCACGGCCTTCATAGGCATCATTGCGGTGGGCATGTGCTTCGTGATCATCTCGGGCGGCATCGACCTCTCGGTGGGCTCGATGGCGGCGCTCATCGCGGGCAGCGTGATCATGTTCATCAACTGGGCCGGGCCTGCGTCAGGCTCGCCGCTCATGGCGGTGGTGATGGGCGCGGTGCTCGCGGTGGTGCTGGGCGCGCTGTTCGGCCTGGCGCACGGCCTGCTCATCACCAAGGGGCGCATCGAGCCCTTCATCGTCACGCTGGGCACGCTCGGCATCTTTCGCGCCTACCTCACGTACTTTGCCGACGGCGGCGCGCTCACGCTCGACAACGACCTGTCGGACCTCTATGCGCCGGTGTACTACGCAAGCCTAGCGGGCATTCCGGTGCCGGTGTGGGTGTTCGTGATCGTCGCGATCATCGGCGGCGTCATATTGAACCGCACGGCCTATGGCCGCTATGTGCAAGCCATCGGCTCCAACGAACAGGTCGCGCGCTATGCGGCAGTGGACGTCGACCGCGTGAAGATCCTGACCTACGTGCTGCTGGGCGTGTGCGTGGGCATTGCCACGCTGCTGTATGTGCCGCGCCTGGGCTCGGCGTCGCCGACCACGGGCCTGTTGTGGGAGCTCGAGGCGATTGCCGCGGTCATCGTCGGCGGCACCGCGCTCAAGGGCGGTGCAGGCAGCATCACCGGCACCGTGGTGGGCGCGATCCTGCTCTCGGTCATCAGCAACATCCTCAATCTCACCAGCATCATCAGCGTGTACCTCAACGCCGCGGTGCAGGGCTTCGTGATCATCATCGTTGCGTTCCTCCAAAGAGGGCGCCGCTAGTTCGTTCCCGTTCCGCTTCACCATCAACCACAAGGAGACATCCAGCATGACAAGCTTCACCCGCCGCATCGCACTCACGGCCGTGGCCGCAGCAGCGCTCGCGAGCCTGCCCGCCCTCGCCGCCGAGAAAGTGAACCTCGGCGTTTCGATTCCCGCGGCCACGCACAGCTTCATGGGCGGCATCAACTACTGGGCCAACCAGGCCAAGAAGGACCTGGAGAAGCAGCACAAGGACCTGAAGATCACGATCAAGACCGCCGCCAACGCGCCCGAGCAGGCCAACCAGCTGCAAGACCTCTCGACCGTCACCAAGATCAACGCGCTCGTGGTGTTTCCGTTCGAATCGGCCGCACTCACCAAGCCGGTGGCGCAGGTCAAGGCCAAAGGTGCCTACGTGACCGTGGTCGACCGCGGCCTGACGGACACCAGCGCGCAAGACGCATACGTGGCCGGCGACAACACCGCGTTCGGCCGCATTCCGGCCGAGTACATTGCCAAGCAGCTCGGCGGCAAGGGCAACGTGGTCGCCCTGCGCGGCATTGCCACCACGCTCGACAACGAGCGCATGGACGCCTTCAACGCGGTGCTCAAGAACCATCCGGACATCAAGCTGCTCGACGCCAAGTACGCCAACTGGAACCGCGACGACGCCTTCAAGGTCACGCAGGACTACCTCACGCGCTTCAAGCAGATCGACGCCATCTGGGCGGCCGACGACGACATGGCCGTGGGCGTGCTCAAGGCCATCGAGCAGGCCAAGCGCGACGACATCAAGATCGTCTTCGGCGGCGCGGGCGCCAAGGGCATGGTCAAGACCATCATGGACGGCAAGGACAAGCGCATTGGCGCCGACGTGAGCTACTCGCCCAAGTTCATCTACGACGCCATCAAGCTCACGGCCGAGGCGCGGCTGAAGGGCGAGAAGCTGCCCGCGACGACGATCATTCCTTCGGTGCTGATCACCAAGGAAAACGCGAAAGACTTCTACCACCCGAACTCGCCGTTCTAAGGTGACCGAGAACGCTTTTCGCAAGCTCCGCTGCGCCATGGTCGGCGGCGGGCGCGACGCCTTCATCGGCGCCGTGCACCGCAAGGCCATGGCGCTGGACGGGCAGATCGAGCTCGTGGCCGGCGCGCTGTCTTCGAGCCCCGAGAAGGCGCGCGCCTCGGGCCGCGATCTCGGGCTGGCTGACGACCGCAACCACGGCGACTGGCAGTCGCTGCTGGCTGACGAGCTGAAGCGCCCGCCCGAGGAGCGCATCGACTTCGTCTCGATCGTCACGCCCAACCACGTGCACTTTCCGGTGGCGCAGGCCTTTGCCGAGGCGGGCTTTCACGTGGTGTGCGACAAGCCACTGGTGCACACGCGCGAGCAGGCCGATGCGCTCGTGGCCACCGTGAAAAAGCAAGGCACGGTCTTCGGCGTGACCTACAACTACACCGGCTACCCGATGGTGCGGCAGGCGCGCGAGATGGTCCGCTCGGGCCAACTCGGCGAGCTGCGCAAGGTGGTCGTCGAATACAACCAGGGCTGGCTCGCGAGCCAGCTCGAAGACGCCGGCAACAAGCAGGCCGACTGGCGCACCGACCCTGCGCGCAGCGGCGCAGCCGGCGCCATCGGCGACATCGGCTCGCATGCCGAGAACCTCGTCGCAAGCGTGACCGGGCTGGAAATCGAAAGCCTCTGCGCCGACCTGAGCGCGCTGGTGCCGGGCCGCATGCTCGACGACGACGGCAGCCTGCTGCTGCGCTTCAAGGGCGGCGCGCGCGGCGTGCTGATCGCCTCGCAAATCAACACCGGGCTGGAGAACGACCTGCGCCTGCGCATCTCCGGCGCGCTGGGCACGCTCGAATGGCGCCAGGAGGGGCCGAGCGAACTGCTGCACCTGCCGCACGACGGACCCAAGCGCATTCTCACGCGCGGCTCGCCGTGGCTTTGCGAATCGGCCCAGCGCGCGAGCCGGCTGCCCGCGGGGCACCCCGAAGGCTTCATCGAGGCCTTTGCCAACATCTATGGCGGCGTAGCGGCCGACATCCGCGCACGCATCGCGGGCCAGCAGGCCGATGCCATCGCCGCCGACTATCCGCGCGTGGAAGACGGCGCCCGCGGCGTCCGCTTCATCGAGCGCACGGTGGCATCGTCGAAAAGCGAATTAAAGTGGACGCCCTGGTAGCCGTGCCGCATGCCCGCACCTGCGGGCACGCAACGCACGGCGCCTGGCGCCCATGACACCTTCTTCCCTTCGAGACCTGCCGCCTTCCGGCCCACCACCGTGGCTTCGCGCCCTGGGCCGGCGCTGCCTTGCGCTCTGGCCGCTGAAGCTCGTCGGCAACACGGTGGCCACTGCCGGGTTCTTCCCGCTGTACTTCTGGATCATGAAGAACGCCGGCCAGCCCTGGACGCTGCCGCTCACGGCATTCGACCGGCTGATCGCCTTTTGGCCGGCGCTGCTGCCGGTCTATCTTTCGCTCTGGCTCTACATCGCGCTGCCGGTGTTCCTGGCCAAGGACCGGCGGGAGCTCTCGAGCTTTGCGCTGGGCTGCGCCTTCATGACGTGCATCGCGCTCGTGGTGTTCTGGTTCATGCCCACGGCCATACCCAACTTCACCATCGACACCAGCCCGGGCACGTCGCTTCACTTGCTGAAAACGATCGATGCGGCCGGCAACGCGTTTCCGTCGCTGCACGTGTCGTTCTCGGTGTTTGCCTGCGTGGTGCTTGCGAGGCAATTGCGCGACGTGGCGGCGCCCACGTGGCTTCGCATGCTCAACATCGCATGGGCATTCGGAATCGTCTATTCGACGATGGCGGTGCGCCAGCATGTGCTGATCGACGTGCTCGGCGGGCTGGCACTGGGCATCGGGTTCGGGCTGGCTTCGCGGCCACGCCAAGCCGTTGCGGCAGCGGCTGTGCAGGCGGAGCCGGCGTAGGCCGATTGCGCTATTCCTCACGGCCGGCGCCTGCGGTAAAAACCGGGCATCGTTCTCTCGAACCGACACGGAGCCCGCCATGAAGATTCGCCAGACCGCCATTGCCTTTCTCACGCTGGCCTGCGCGGCCGCCATGCCCGCCATGGCCATCGACTACCCCGCGCGCAAGCCCGGCCTCTGGGAAATCCAGACCGGCGACGGGACCGCTGCCAAGGGCGCCAGCCAGACCATCCAGCAGTGCATCGACGCGGCCAGCGACAAGGCCTTGCGCGACATGGGCCAGGGCATGGGCAAGGACACGTGCTCCAAGCAGGAGTTGCGCAACGAAGGCGGCAAGCTGGTGATCGATTCAGTCTGCAAGATCGGCTCCACCACCGCCACGTCGCACGCCGTGATGAGCGGCGACTTCAGCTCGGCCTATCGCATGGAAAGCAAGTCGACCTACAGCCCGCCGCTGATGGGCCGCGCCGAAGGCTCCGCCGTCATCGAAGCCAAGTGGATCGGCTCCTGCAAGGCCGGCCAGAAGCCCGGCGACATGATCATGTCCAACGGCATGAAGATGAACGTGCTCGAAATGGCGGGCGGGCGCAAGAAGTAGGCGCCGGCCCACAGCGCTTCGCGGCCCGCGTTCGGCAACGCGCAAGGCCGCCACCGCCTACGATGCGGCCATGGCCGCGAAGGAAGAAGATCTCGTCGTCGCACGCCCGGAGGGGCTGTATTGCCCACCGGGCGATTTCTACATCGACCCGTGGCGGCCGGTGGCGCGCGCCGTCATCACGCACGCCCACTCCGACCACGCGCGCATGGGCCATGCGCACTACCTGGCGCATACCGACAGCGCCGGCACGCTGCGCACTCGCCTCGGCAGCGACATCGCGCTGCAGACGCTAGGCTACGGCGAAGCCATCGAGCACCACGGCGTGCGCGTTTCGCTGCATCCGGCCGGGCATGTGCTGGGCTCGGCACAGGTTCGCCTCGAACACGGCGGGCGCGTGTGGGTGGCCTCGGGCGACTACAAGACCGAGCCCGACGGAACCTGCACGCCCTTCGAGCCTGTGCCGTGCGACACCTTCATCACCGAATCGACCTTCGGGCTGCCGATCTATCGCTGGCCCACGCAGGCGGCGCTGTTCGCGGAGATCGATGCGTGGTGGCGCGCCAACGCGGAGGCCGGCCGCGCATCTGTGCTGTTCTGCTATGCCTTCGGCAAGGCGCAGCGCATCCTGCATGGCGTCGATGCCTCCATCGGGCCGATCGTGGTGCACGGCGCGGTCGAGCCGCTCAACGCCGTGTATCGCGCGGCGGGTGTGGCCTTGCCCGAGACATTGCGCGTGACCGACCCGGGCGTGGACGCCGCGCTTTTGAAGCGCGCCCTGGTGCTGGCGCCGCCTTCGGCCCAGGGCACGCCGTGGATGCGCCGCTTCGGCAACTACGCCGACGCCTTCGCAAGCGGCTGGATGCAACTGCGCGGCACGCGCCGCCGGCGCGGTGTGGACCGCGGCTTCGTCATGTCCGACCACGCGGATTGGCCCGGCCTGCAGCAGGCCATCGCGGGCACGGGCGCGAGCCGGGTGTTCGTCACACACGGCAGCGTGGCGGTCATGGTGCGCTGGCTCACCGAGAACGGGTTGGAGGCACAGGGCTTCAAGACCGAGTACGGCGATGAGGACGACCAGGAAACTCCCTCCCCGCTGGGGAGGGCCGGGAAGGGGCAAGCGGCGCCCGATGGGGACGCTGGCAGCCCCCATCCCGGCCTTCCCCCAGAGGGGGAAGGAGCAAAGGCATGAAGGACTTCGCCGCGCTCTACCGCGAGCTCGACGCCAGCACCTCGAGCCTTGCCAAGCAGGCCGCGCTGCAGCGTTACCTGCGCGAGGCCGACCCCGCCGATGCGGCCTGGGCCGTGTACTTCCTGGCCGGCGGCAAGCCACGCCAGCTCGTGCCCACCAAGCTGCTGCGATTGCTTGCGCAAGAGGCGGGGGCCTTCCCGAATGGCTATTCGACGAGAGCTACGAGGCGGTAGGCGATCTTGCGGAAACCATCGCGCTGTTGCTGCCACCACCCACCGAGGCGCACGATCTCGGTCTGGCGCGCTGGGTCGAGGAGCATCTGCTGCCGCTGCGCGAAGCCGGCAAGTCGGCGCCCGACGAGTTGCCCGCGAGGCTGCGTGCGCAATGGCGCCAGTTGGCGGCCGAAGAGCGGCTGGTGTATTTCAAGCTCATCACCGGCGCGTTCCGCGTAGGCGTGTCGAAGCTGCAGGTCACGCAGGCCCTCGCGGCGGTGGGCGGCATCGACCCCAAGCGCGTGGCGCAGCGGCTCATGGGCTACACCCACATCGGCGGCCGCCCGCGGGCCGACGACTACCGCGCGCTCATCGCGCCGGAGTCGGGTGCGGAGCAGGTGCAAAAGACCAGCGGGCAGCCGTACCCCTTCTTTCTTGCGCATGCGTTCAACCTGCCGCTGGAGCAGTTCGATGCGGCGCTCGGTCCGCCGGCCGATTGGGTCGTCGAGTGGAAGTGGGACGGCATTCGCGCGCAACTGGTGAAGCGCGCGGGTGCGGTCTGGCTGTGGTCGCGCGGCGAAGAGCTGGTGACCGAGCGCTTTCCCGAGCTCGCCGTGCTGGGCGAGGCGCTGCCCGACGGCACGGTGCTCGATGGCGAGATCGCCGTCTGGCGCGAAGACAAGGTGCAGCCCTTTGCGGAACTGCAAAAGCGCATCGGCCGCAAGACCCTGGGCGCGAAGCTGCTGCGCGAAATACCGGTGGTGCTGCTGGCCTACGACATTCTCGAATGGGAAGGCCGCGACCTGCGCGCGCTGCCGCAGTGGGAGCGCCGCGCGCTGCTCGACGAGCTCGTCACGCGCATGCAGCACCCGTCGCTGCTGCCGAGCCCGATGCTCACCGGCGCCGAGTGGGGCGACCTGGCGCGCCAGCGTGAAGCAGCGCGCAGCATGGGTGTGGAAGGCATGATGCTCAAGCGCCGCGACGCGCAGTACGGCGTGGGCCGCACCAAGGACGTTGGCGTGTGGTGGAAATGGAAGATCGACCCGCTCAGCATCGACGCCGTGCTCATCTACGCGCAGCGCGGCCATGGCCGGCGCGCCAGCCTCTACAGCGACTACACCTTTGCCGTGTGGGACGGTCCGCCCGAACAGCAAGACCGCAAGCTCGTGTCCTTTGCAAAAGCCTATTCGGGCCTGACCGATGCCGAGATGGCGCGGGTGGACGCGATCATCCGCAAGACCACGGTGGAGAGCTTCGGCCCGGTGCGCAGCGTGGAGCCGACGCTGGTGTTCGAGCTCGGCTTCGAGGGCATTGCGCGCAGCACGCGCCACAAGAGCGGCATTGCCGTGCGCTTTCCGCGCATGCTGCGCTGGCGCGAGGACAAGCCGGTGGCGGAGGCGGATACGTTGCAGACGCTGGCCGCATTGCTGCCGTCATGACTGCGCCGGTGGACCCCGAATTTCTCCCTCCCTCCCGGGGAGGGCAGGGGTGGGGGCAAGCGGCGTATCAAAGGCCAGCCGCTTGTCGAAGGCCGCTTGCCCCCATCCCAGCCTTCCCCGGGAGGGGAAGGAGCAAGACCACCGTGAAGGCGGCGCTCGATGCGTGGTTTACCGCTCGCGGCTGGAAGCCCTTCAAGTTCCAGCGCGATGTGTGGAAAGCCGTCGCGCAAGGAAAGTCCGGCATGCTGCATGCCACCACCGGCGCGGGCAAGACCTACGCCGTGTGGCTCGGCGCGCTGCAGGTCTTCTCGCAAGCCAGAAAAGAAACCGCGCGCCCCGCCGCGCCGCCGCTCACGGTGCTATGGCTCACGCCCATGCGCGCGCTTGCGGCCGACACGCTGCGCGCGCTGAAGCAGCCGCTCGAAGCGCTCGGCGCCGAGGTGCATCCGTGGAGCGCCGGTGCACGCAGCGGCGACACATCGTCCGCCGAGCGCGCCGCGCAGAACGAGCGCCTGCCCACCGTGCTCGTCACCACGCCCGAGAGCCTTTCGCTGCTGCTCGCGCGCGCCGATGCGAGTGAGGTGCTCGGCCGCGTGAAGATGGTGGTGGTCGACGAATGGCACGAGCTGCTCGGCAACAAGCGCGGCGTGCAGGTGCAACTGGCGCTTGCGCGGTTCCGGCGCTGGAATGCGGGGCTTGCGGTGTGGGGCATGTCGGCCACGCTGGGCAACCTGCAGGAGGCCATGCGCGCATTGCTCGGCGATGAAGAGGGCGTGCTGGTGCAGGGCGCGGTGCCCAAGAAGCTGGTGGTCGATTCGCTGCTGCCCGGCCGCGCCGAGCGCTTTCCGTGGGGCGGCCACCTGGGCCTCACGATGCTGCCGCAGGTGCTCGATGAAATTGCCGCCAGCAGCACCACGCTGGTGTTCACCAACACGCGCTCGCAATCGGAGATCTGGTACCAGGCCATGCTCGAGGCGCGGCCCGAATGGGCGGGCACCATTGCGCTGCACCACGGCTCGCTCGACCGTGCGGTGCGCGAGTGGGTGGAACTCGGCTTGAAGAGCGGTGAGCTCAAGGCGGTGGTCTGCACATCGAGCCTCGACCTGGGCGTCGATTTCCTGCCGGTCGAGCGCGTGCTGCAGATCGGCTCGCCCAAGGGCGTCGCGCGGCTGCTGCAGCGCGCGGGGCGCTCGGGCCATGCACCCGGCCGGCCGTCGCGAATCACGCTGGTGCCCACGCACAGCATCGAGATGGTCGAGGGCGCCGCGGCGCGCGCGGCCATTGCGGCAGGCCATATCGAGGCGCGCCACACGCCCGTGCAGCCGCTCGACGTGCTGGTGCAGCACCTCGTCACGGTGGCGCTCGGCGGCGGCTTCGTGCCCGACGACCTGTATGCGGAGGTGCGCGGCACCGCGGCCTATGCGGGGCTGTCGCGGGAGAGCTGGGAGTGGTGCCTGTCCTTCGTCTCGCAGGGCGGCCCTTCGCTGGCCGCCTACCCGGACTACCGCCGCGCGGTGCCCGATGCCGAAGGCGTCTGGCGCGTGCCGGACGCGCGGCTCGCGCGGCGGCACCGCATGAACATCGGCACCATCGTGAGCGATGCCAGCATGGCGGTGCAGTACATGGGCGGCGCGAAGATCGGCAGCGTCGAGGAAGGCTTTGTTGCGCGCATGAAGCCCGGTGATTGCTTCCTCTTCGGCGGCCGGCTGCTGGAGCTCGTGCGCATCCACGACATGACGGCCTGGGTGCGGCGCGCCACCGGCAAGCGCGCCGCGGTGCCGCGCTGGAACGGCGGGCGCATGCCGCTGTCGACCACGCTGGCCGATGCCGTGGTGCAGCAGCTCGCGCTGGCCGGGGAAGGCCGCTATGACTCACCCGAACTGCAGTGCGTGCGGCCGCTGCTGGAGATCCAGCAGCAATGGTCGGCCCTGCCAACGCCGCAAACCCTGCTGGCCGAAACGCTGACGACACGCGAAGGCTCGCACCTGTTTCTCTATCCCTTCGCGGGGCGGCACGTGCACCTGGGGCTTGCAAGCCTGTTGGCCTGGCGCGTGGCGCAGCACGATGCGCGCACCTTCTCCATTGCGGTGAACGACTACGGCTTCGAACTGCTGAGCGCCGTGCCGGTCGATTGGCCCGCGCTGCTGCCGCAGGTCTTGCGCTTGCCGCAGGGCGAAGATGCGCATGCCGAACTGCTGCACGAAGTGCTGGCTTCGCTCAACGCGGGCGAATTGGCGCAGCGCCGCTTTCGCGAAATTGCGCGTGTGTCGGGCCTCATCTTCCAGGGCTACCCCGGCGAGAAGCGCAGCAACCGGCAGCTGCAGGCCTCGTCGTCGCTGTTCTGGGAGGTGTTCCGCAAGTACGACCCCGCCAACAAGCTGCTGCTGCAGGCCGAGCAGGAGCTGCTCGCGCAGGAGCTCGAAATCGGCCGCCTGCGCGCCAGCCTTGCGCGCATGGCGACTCAACAGCTGGTGCTGAAGCCGCTCGAGCGGCCGACGCCTTTTTCGTTTCCGCTCATGGTCGAGCTGTTCCGCGAAAAGCTGTCGAACGAGAACGTGGCCGACCGCATCGCGCGCATGGTCGAGCAGCTCGAAAAAGCCGCGGGCGGCATTGTCACCGCTGGCGGAATCGAACGCGTGAAGAGCACGCTCGCGTTCGGCCAAGAAAGCCCGGGCAAGCCACCCACCCCGCAGCGCCAGCGCAGGCCGCCCTCGCGCCGCTCACGGCCGTTGCCGCCGCTGTGAAGTGAGGAGCGAGCCGTCCGGCTCAGCCGGCGCCGTGCGCCTTGACCCAGCGCACGATGTCCGCCGCGCCCATGGCACCGGCCTGCCGCGCCACCTCGCGGCCACCGCGAAACAGCGCCAGCGTGGGGATGCTGCGGATGTTGAAGCGCGCGCCCAGGTTGGGCACGGCTTCCGTGTCGACCTTGGCCAGCTGCACCCGCGGCTCCAGCTGGGCCGCGGCTTGCTCATAGGCCGGCGCCATCTGGCGGCACGGGCTGCACCACGGCGCCCAGAAGTCCACCAGCACCGGAATTTCGTTGCGTGCAATGTGGCGGTCGAAGGTCTTTTCGTCCGGCAGCGCAGTCGAATGGCCGGCGAACAGCGGGCGGTGGCAACTGCCGCAATCGGGCGCGCTGCCCAGCTGTGCCGCGCGCACGCGGTTGGTCGTGTGACAGTGCGGACAGACGATGTGCAGCGATGGCGTTTCGGTCATACCGAAGAACTGGGGTTCGCAGGGGTGAATTGCAAGTGACGGCCGCCCATGCGCACCGGCTTTTGCGACACTTGGTGCCAGTGACTTCCCCGCAACTTTCCGCATCGGCCCTGCCGGTCCGATGGGCCGGCGAGTGGGTTCATCTGCTGCCCGAACGCGCCATCTGGTGGCCGGCGAGCGGTGTGCTGTTCATCGCCGACCTGCATATCGGCAAGGCCGCGACCTACCGCGCGCTGGGGCAGCCGGTGCCGGGCGGCACCACGCAGCAGAACCTGGCGCGGATTGACGCGCTGATCGCGGCCCATGCGCCGCAGCGCATCGTGTTTCTCGGTGACTTCATGCATGCGGCACAGGCGCGCACGCCGCAAGTGCTGGCCGCGCTCGCCGACTGGCGGGCCACGCACGGGGCCGTCCGCATGACGCTGGTGCGGGGCAACCACGACAGCCGCGCGGGCGATCCGCCTGCGGCCTTGGATATCGAGGTGGTCGACGAGCCCTATCTGCTCGGCCCCTTCGCCTGCTGCCATCATCCGCAGTCGCATGCCACGCACTTTGTGCTGGCCGGGCACCTGCATCCGGTGTGCAGGCTTTACGGGCCGGGGCGGGACAGCGTGCGGTTGCCGTGTTTCGTGAGCGACGAACAACAGGCGGTGCTGCCGGCTTTCGGCGAGTTCACGGGCGGGTGGCTGGTGGAGCGGGCGCCCGGCAGGCGCTTCTACGCGGTAGGTGGCGAAACCGTTTGGGCGCTGCCGGCACCGGAGTAGGGGATTTAGCTCCTTCCCCCTCCGGGGAAGGCTGGGATGGGGGCAGGCAGAGCGTGCCCATCGCCAACGCCGCTTGCCCCCACCCCAACCCTCCCCGGGAAGGGGAGGGAAAAACAAATTCAAAGAACCACGGGCGCGTCCGGCAGCTCGTTGGTGTCCGGCTGGTCGTCCGCCAGCGGAAAGTGCTCGACCAGCAAGGCCGACATTTCTTCCAGCGCCTGTGTGAGCCCATCCTCGAAACGCCCTTCGCGGAATGCCGCGCCCATGCGCTGCGTCATCGCGGCCCATTCGGCGGCACTGACCCGCGCGCTGATGCCGCGGTCGGCCACGATCTCTATCGCATGCTCGGCCAGCAAGAGGTAGATGAGCACGCCGTTGTTGTGCTCGGTGTCCCACACGCGCAGCTTGCCGAACATGGTGACGGCACGCTCGCGCGCCGAGGCATCCCGCCGCAGGTAAGACCAGGGCAGGCCCGCCTCGACGCAGATGCGGATCTCGCCGCTGTGGCGCCGCTCGCTCGCAGCCACCCGCGCGGCCAGGCGTTCCATGGCGGCGTCGGGCAGCACGCGGCGCACATCGGCCTCGTCCATCCACTGGTGGCGCCAGATGCGGCCGAGCCTGGAGAAAAGCGTTGCCATGCCTACCAATCCCCCGAGGCGCCGCCGCCTCCAAAATCACCGCCGCCGCCGGAACTGAAACCGCCGCCTCCGCCGCCGCCACTGCTCCAGCCGCCGCCTCCACCGCCGCCGCTCCAGCCGCCAAAGCCGCCGCCACCGCCGCCCCGGCGCCCGGGAGCGGTTGCCGCAACCGCCGAGAACAGCGACACCATCAGCGCCACGAAGCCCGCGAGCACCGCAATGACGATGCTGGTCGTGATGAAGAACGCGATCACGCCGATGCCGCCGCCCATGACCACCGAGCCGAGCTTCTTGCCGACGATCGATCGCACGATGGGCGCCGCAACGAAGACGCCGACGAACAGGAAGATCGCAAGGTTCTCCCAGTCGATGCCGTCACCGGCGCTTTCGTCGCTGCCGCTGGAAGGCGCGGGCAGCGCCTCGCCGTCGACCAGCCCGATGAGCCGGGCCACCGCCGCGTTCAGCCCGCCTGCAAAGTCGTTGTTGCGAAAGCGCGGCTTCATCTCCTCGTCGATGATGCGAATGGCCGCCAGGTCGGGCACCGCGCCTTCGAGCGTCTTGGCCACTTCGATGCGCATCTTGCGATCGTTCTTGGCCACGATCACCATGATGCCGTCGCCCACGTCCTTGCGCCCGATCTTCCAGGCGTTGCCCACGCGGTTGGCATAGCTGGCAATGTCTTCAGGCTGGGTGGTGGGCACCATCAGCACCACCATCTGCGAGCCCTTGCGCTGCTCGAAGGCGGCCAGCTTGGCCTCGAGGTCGGCGCGCTCCGGTTCAGCCAGCGTCTGGGTCTGGTCGATCACCCGCGCCGTGAGTGCCGGCACCGGCAGCAGGTCTTGCGCCCATGCGCTGGCCGCAAGCCCGGCCCACGCCGTGGCCGCCAGCAGAACGGCAGCCAGCACGCGGCGTATCAGGGCAACGGTCATCGATCGCGCGTGTTACTTCTTCGGAGTAGAAAAGTCGACGGTCGGCGGCGTGGAAATCTGCGCTTCGTTCTGCACCGAGAAGTTCGGCTTCGGCTCGTAGCTGAAGATCTTGGCCGTGATGTTCGTCGGGAAGCTGCGCGCCAGCACGTTGTACTCCTGCACCGTCTGGATGTAGCGGTTGCGCGCCACGGTGATGCGGTTCTCGGTGCCTTCCAGCGTCACGCGCAGGTCGCGGAAGGCCTGGTTGGCCTTCAGCTCCGGGTAGCGCTCGGACACCACCATCAGCCGCGACAGCGCCGACGAGAGCTCGCCCTGCGCCTGCTGGAACTTGTTGAATGCCTCGGGGTTGTTCAGCGTCTCGGGCGTCACCTGGATCGACGTGGCCTTGGCGCGCGCCTCGATCACCTTGGTGAGCGTGTCCTGCTCGAAGCTGGCCTCACCCTTCACGGTGGCCACGATGTTCGGCACGAGGTCGGCACGCCGCTGGTACTGGTTGAGCACCTCGCTCCAGGCCGACTTGCTCGTCTCGTCGAGCGACTGGAACTGGTTGTAGCCGCATCCGCTCAGGGACAGGACCGCAGCAAGAATCAAGAGCCAGCGTTTCATCATCATTTGCATTACCTCCGCAGAAGAGCCGGAAGTTAGCATAGATGTCTCCATGGCCCTCGATCCCCTTCAAGCCCTGCAGGCTGCCAACCGCGCGGTGCCGCCTGCAACCGCCGTTTCCACCGCAACGGCCGGAACGCTGCTGATTGCCGGCGCCACCGGCGCCCTGGGCCAGGAGCTGCTGCGCCGGCTCGCGGGCGGCCACCGCTTTGCCCACGTGCGGGTGCTGTCGCGCGAACCCATGCGCGACGGCATGCGCGGGGTCGAGACCTGCCTCTGCCCCGACCTGCCGATCGCGCAATGGGGGCTCACGTCCGCCGATACCGCGGTCATCGCATTCGATCCGCCCCGGCTGTATCACGGCCGCGAGCGCGCCCTGTGGGTGCCGCAGCCTTCCGACCTGCCCGAACTCTCGCGCTGGCTGCGCGCCTGCGGCGTGCAGACGCTTGCCATCGTGCAGCCGCACGACCAGGGCCGCCTGCCCGAGGCGCTCAAGCGTGGGCTGGCCAGCCTCGACGAGCAGGCAGTGGTCGCCAGCGGTTTCGAGCGCGTGATTCTCCTGCGTTCCGCGCGCAAGCCGCTGAATGCGAAATTGGCCAACCCCGCCGAAAGGCTGGCCGCGTGGATGCTGTCGATCATGCGTTTCATGGTGCCGACCAGCGAGCAGCCGGTGCGTCCCTCCAAGGTGGCCGAGCTGGTCGACGTGGCCCTGCGCATCGCACCCGCCGGCGTGCACGTGGCCGCGCCCGAACTGGTGTGGGAAGCGGCGCAGAAAGAGATGCAGCCCGTGCTGCGGCGTTGGCTGGGCCTTGCCGACTAGCTTTGGCCAGCGCCGCGCCACTGGCGCAGCAGTTCGGCCGAGTCGACCACCAGCCCCAGGTGCAGCGACACCATGCTGAGCGCGGCGCTTTCCAGATGCGCATCGGTGCCGCGCACCAGGTCGCGCAGCACGATCACGCGGTAGTTGTGGTTGTTGGCGTCGAACGCGGTGTTGAGCACGCAGCAATCGGTAAACCCGCCGTTGAGCACCACCGTTTCAATGCGCTGGTTGCGCAGCAGAAAGTCGAGGTCTGTCGGATAGAAAGCCGACAGCCGGCGCTTGCTTTCCACGCGCATGTCGCCCGGCTCCACGCGCGTAACCCACTCGGTCCAGCGCGAGCCTTCGATGGCATGCGCATCGGCATTCGGTATGGCGCCCACGTGCAGCGGAAAGGTGCGCCGCCACGCAGCCGGAATGCCGTTGATGTCATCGGCGCCACCGGGCCGCAGCACCGACTTGACGTGCACGATGCGCACGCCCAGCGCGCGGGCATCGTCGTGAAAGCTGTCGATGGGCGCCACCACGTCGCGTGCACGCGGCGCGGGGCAGGGGCAGTCGGGGCTGTCGTCCAGGTGGCCGCGGTGCATGTCGATGGACACCACAGCCGTGGTGGCCGGATCGAGGTAGTCTGCAAACTGCGCGGCGCCGAGTTCGCGCTCTTCGCCGTACACCCAGGCCTTCATCGCCGCTCCTCCCGAACATAGGGTTGGCCGAGCGCGCCCGGCTCGTCGTCTCCGCCGCGCCGGGCCAATGCGACCCACACCATCACGCCCAGCGTCACCGCATAGGGCGTCATCATCACGAAGTACTGCGGCAGCTGCACTCCGGCCGCCGCAAGCTGGGGAATGAGCGCCTCGATGCAGCCGAACAGCAGCGCACCCACCAGCGCCTTCCACGGCGACCAGCGCGCGAAGATCACCAGCCCCACCGCAATCCAGCCGCGCCCGCCGGTCATGCCTGCGATCCACAGTTTGGTGCTCACCACCGAGATGTAGGCACCCGCAAGGCCCACCAGCGCCGATCCCGCCAGCACCGCGGCCAGCCGCCATGTGGTGACGCGAATGCCGGCCGCATCGGCCGCCTGCGGGTTTTCGCCCACCGCGCGCAGCCGCAGCCCGGCCGAGGTGCGCGAGAGAAACCACGCCACCGCAACGAAGATGGGCAGCGTGAGCCACACCATTGCGTTCTGTTCGAACAGGCGGCCGGCACCGGGCATGAGGGACAGCGGCCACAGCGCCATCGAGCCGATGCCTTCGGTGGCGTGGTTGGTCCATTCGGCCAGCGAGCCGACCAGTGCCGTGAAGCCCTGGCAGAAGAACACCAGTGCCAGCCCCGCAATCACCTGGTTCACGCGCAGCCAGATCACCATCACCGCGAACAGCAGCGACACCGCGCTGGCCGCCAGCATGGCAAGCACCAGCGACACGCCCGGTTGCCCCAAGGCGATTTGCGCACCGATGCCCGCGAGTGCGCCCACTAGCATCAGCCCTTCGGCGCCCAGCGAAAGCACGCCCGCGCGCTCGCTGATGATCAGGCCCAGCGCGGCAAGCGCATAGGGCACCGCGAAGTCGGGCGTGCTCGCGAGCCAGTTGAGGACGATGCTTCCGCTCATTGCGCTTGCTCCCCACCCACGCGCCGCAGCCGGTGGCGAATGAAGAAATCGCTCGACGCCACGCACACCACGATGATGGCCTGGATGAGCTGCACCATCGAGAACGGCACCTGGTAGAACACCTGCAGGCTGCGGCCGGTGACGAACAGCGCCGCTACCAGCAGCGCCACCACGGTGGCCGCGAGCGGGTTGTTGCGCGCCAGAAAGGCGATGAGGATGCCGGAGAAGCCATAGCCTTGGTAGAAGGCCTGCGTGAGCCGCCCTTCCTGCCCCGAGGCCACCGCAAACCCTGCCAGCCCGGCCATCGCGCCCGACAGCAGCACGGCGCCATAGATGGTGCGGCGCACCGGCACGCCGTTGGCATGCGCCACGCGCGGATTGGCATCGACGAAGCGCAGGTACAGCCCGGCTCGGCTCACGCCCACCAGCCACCATGCCAGCAGCGCCACCGCCGCCGTGAGCAAGATGGCGCTGCTCACGCCGGCGCCCAGTTCGGGCAGCCGCTCGAAGGCGCGGAACTGCGGCGAATAGGGAAAGTTGTCCTTCGGGTCCTTCCAGCTGCCGTACACCAGGTGCAGCAAAAAGTTGGCCGCCATGTAGTTGAGCATCAGCGTGGAGATGATTTCGTTCACGCCGAGCCTGATCTTCAGCCACGCCGGCCCCAGCACCCAGAGCAGCCCGCAGCCGATGGCGGCCGCAAACATCAGCGGCAGGCGCAGCGGCTCGGGGCCGATCTGCCACATCGAGACGGCCGTGGCACCGATGGCGCCCCACACCATCTGGCCCTCGAGGCCCAGGTTCCAGAAGCGCGCGCGAAACGCCAGCGAGCCTGCCAGGCCCACGAGGATCATCGGCGCAGCCTGGAACAGCACGGCGCGAAAGTTCTGGCCGTCGAAAAAGGTCTGCATCACGAACTCGTTGGCGAGTTCGTCCGCGGGAACGCCGGCGGCCACAAGAATGGCGGCGGAAATTGCCAGGCCGGCCAGCAGCGCCGCCGCAAGAATCAGCGCCTGCCGCCGCCGCCCCATGTGCTGGCGGATCTCCAGCGCATAGCGGCGGCGCGCCAGCGGCTGGCGGCGTGTCCGTTGCGCGGCATCCGGGTCGGTCTGCGCGGGCTGCGCAATGGCCGCGAGCGTGGCGTCAACCATGGTCCACCATCGCCTGTCCAATCGCCTGCCGGTCGGCGGGTTGCGCGAACTCGCCTGCAATGCGTCCGCGTGTCATCACGCCCACGCGGTCGGCCAGCTGCAGCACTTCGTCGAGGTCTTCGCTGATCAGCAGCACCGCGGCGCCACTGTCGCGCGCCGCGCGCAGGCGCGCATGCACCTCGGCGCTCGCGCGAACGTCGAGCCCGCGGCTCGGGCTGTGCGCCAGCACCAGCGAGGGTGACTTGCCGAACTCCCGCGCGAGCACCAGCTTCTGTGCGTTGCCGCCGGAGAGCAGCGCGGCCTTCTGCGCGACCGAGCGCACCCCAGCACATCGAAGGCGCGAACCGCCTCCTGCGTATCGGCCTGGATGCGGCCGCGCCGCAGATGCCACGCCGGGCCGTAGCGGCCGGTGTGCACGCGGCCGATGGCGTAGTTCTCGGCCACCGAGAGGCCGCCGGCCAGCGCAAGGCCGTAGCGGTCGGCCGGAATGGCGGCAATGCCGACGTTGCGGCGCGCTGGTGCACTCATGGCCTTCAGGTCGCCGTGGCCGCTGAGGTGGATCTCGCCTTCGAGCGCACCGCCCGCATCGGGCAGGCCCATGATGGCGCCGGCCAACTCGCCCTGTCCGTTGCCGCCGACACCGGCCAGTCCGTAGATTTCACCCGCATGCAGTTCGAGGTCGACGCCGTCGAGCACGCGGCGGCCTTCCGGCGGGGGCGCAGAGCGCAGGCCGCGCACCGCGAGCCGCACAGCGCCGCGCGGCGACTTTGCCGCCTGGAAACTTTGCGTGGCAATCGATTCGCCCACCGTGAGCTTCACCAGCTCGGCCACCGAGGCTGTATCTGGCGCCAGCGTGGCCACCGTGCGGCCGCCGCGCATCACCGTTACCCGGTCGGCATACGTTTTCACGTCGGCCATCTTGTGCGTGACCAGCACCACGGCGGAGCCTGCTTCGCGCAAGGCCGCGCACGGTTTGCAGAAGGCGCGCAGCCTCCTGGTCGGTAAGCACCGCGGTGG
Organism: Variovorax sp. S12S4; assembly: GCF_023195515.1. Lineage (NCBI taxonomy): Bacteria > Pseudomonadati > Pseudomonadota > Betaproteobacteria > Burkholderiales > Comamonadaceae > Variovorax > Variovorax sp. S12S4. The sequence goes on along the minus strand of NZ_JALPKR020000002.1, from coordinate 1,244,892 downwards.
GTTCGTCGAGTATCAGGATGCGGGCGCCCGCAAGCAGCACCTTGAGAATTTCCACCCGCTGCTGCTCGGCAATCGAGAGCGAATCGACGCGCCTTGCGGGATCGATGTCGAAGCCCAGCTCCGAGGCCTTGTTGCGGATGCTGCGCGTGATTTCGCGAAGGCGCTCCCCGTGGCTCTGGAACCCGGGCGCGGGCGGTGCGGTGAGAAGGATGTTCTCTGCCACCGTGAACGGCCGCACCAGCTTGAAGTGCTGGTGAACCATGCCGATGCGTTGCCTTGCCGCGTCGGCCGGGCCGGCAAAGCGCACCACGTTGTCGTCGACCAAGAGCTGGCCGGCTTCAGGTGCATAGAGCCCGGCCGCAATGTTCATCAGCGACGACTTGCCCGCGCCGTTCTCGCCCAGGAGCGCATGCACCTCGCCCCAGCGCGCGGCAAAGTGCACGTCGGTCAGCGCCGCAAAGCCATCGAAGCTCTTGCGGATGCCGGTGAGTTCGAGCGCGTTGGGCATGCCGGATCGCCTTGCTTTTTCTTCTCTTGGGTTACTTCTGTGTGACCACGCCCTTGACGAACCAGTCCATCTTCCACAGATCGGCGTCCGAAAGCACCGCGCCCTTGGCCACGCGCTCCTTGCCGTCGCGGTCGGCAAGCGGGCCGGCATAGACCTGCTTGCCCTTCATGATCGCGTCGCGCTCGGCGGTAATGGCCGCGGCCTTGTCCTTGGGCACCGCGGGGCCGAAGCCAGCAATGTCGGTGCCGCCGTCCTTCATCTCGATGAAGGCGCCGTACTGGCCGGGCTTCCAGTCACCGGCCATGATCTTCTTGAGCTCGGGCGTCAAGAAGCGGTCCCACACCCACACCGACGAGCACAGCGTGGCCTTGGGTGCAAACTGGCGCAGGTCGCGGTGGTGGCCGGTGCCGTACACGCCGCGCTCCTGTGCCACGATCTGCGGCGTGGGCGAGTCCACGTGCTGCCCGATCACGTCGGCGCCCTGGTCGATCAGCGCGGCCGCGGCGGCGCGTTCCTTCACGGGGTCGTTCCAGGCGCCGGTGTAGATCACGTTGACGGTGGCGTTGGGGTTCATCTTCTGCGCACCGAGCGCGAAGGCGTTGATGGTCCAGTTCACCACGCCGAACGGATTGGCCGCAACGAAGCCGAGCTTGCCCGTCTTGGAGGCCGCGCCCGCGGCCATGCCGCAGAGGTACTGGCTCTCGTAGGTGCGGCCGTAGAACGATTCGAGGTTGCTGCCGTTGGTGGTGCCCGAGCCATTGAGAAAAGCCACCCCCGGGTACTTGGCGGCCAAGTCCTTGAAGCTGTCCGAATAGCCGAAGGCGGTGCCGATCACGATGTTGGCACCGCGCTGGATGAACTTCTCGGCCGCAGGCTTGATGGCCGATGCGTCTTCGGGAACGTTCTCCACAAACTGGATCTTCTGGCCGATTTCCTTCTCGATCTTCACGCGCGCTTCGTCGAAGGCCTGCGTCCAGCCGCCGTCGTTCTTCGGGCCGAAGTAGAGCATTGCGATCTTGGGCTTGTCCTTGAGCGTAAAGCCGTCGGCGGCTGCCGCGGGCAGCGAGACGAACGCGCCGCCGGCTGCAAGCGCCAGGGCAAGGCCGGAGGTGAAGCCGTGGGTGGGAGTGCGCAGCATGGAGCGACCTTTCGTGAGAAGCAAGTCAGGGAAGAAGCGTTGAAAGACGGAGGTGCCGCGCGCGTCACATCATGAAGTTGATGCGAAACACATTGCCCTCGGGGTCGAGCAGCACCGACTGGTACCAGTTGTAGTAGGTGACGTAAGGCGGCTTCACCAGCGTGGCGCCGGCCTCGAGCGCGACGGGCACCATGCGGTCCACGTCGTCCTTGCTGTCGACGTCGATGTTCAGCAAAAACTTGACGCCGCGCGTGTCGGAAAACTCGGCCAGGCGCAATAGTTCGTAGGCATCGAGCGCGTTGAAGCCGAGGCTCGACTTGCCGGTGTCGAGTCCACGAAAGATCGGCGAGCGAATGGCCTCGATCTCGGGGAATCCGAACACGCGCTGGTAGAAGCCGCTGAGTGCGACCACGTCTTTGGCGAAGACGTTGACGTAAGAGAGATGGGGCATGTCAAGGGCTCATTGCTCTTCGTTTTTGGCGCTGTTGTTCTTGTTCAGGGCTTGTGCAAAGGCCACCGGGTACTCCCCTCCGCGAATGTCCCCGGGCTTCGCCCTCCTCCTTTATTTCGCTGCGCGGAGCACCCGATGCCCTGTGCACTGGGGCACGCTGCTGGTGTACCGCTGATCAACGACCGCTCTTTGTAACGCTCCCGCTGGCGGGGTGCCTTGCGCAGCGAAATAAAGGAGGAGGCCGCAGGCCGGGGGACATTCGCGGAGCAAGGTACCCCGTCGGCGGGTGCGCGCCCCGAACAAGGCAACTCACGCACAGCACCGCGACTGAAAAAACAAGTTTTCATCACGGTGCCTAGGCCACAGCCTTGGTGCCACCAAAGGTCGTCTGCTTCACGAACTTGGAGGTCAGGTGGTCGCCCGATGAAATGGGCGCGTACTTCGGCTGCTCGCCCGGCGCCAGGCAGCTTGGCAGGCACTCGACCATCGCGTCGTAGTTGGGCTGGTGAAAGAACACCAGCGACTGGCGGCGGTTGGTGCTGGCCACTTCGAACGGCGGATTGACCACGCGGTGCAGCGTGGACACCCACTGGTCGTTGGTCCACTGCATCATCAGGTCGGCAATGTTGACCACCAGGCCGCCTTCCACCTGCGGTACGTCGACCCACTGACCCGCCTTGTTGAACACCTGCAGGCCCTTGTCGTCGGGCAGCACGATGGTGAGGCTGCCGTAGTCGCTGTGCGCGCCGGCGCGCAACTGGCCCGGCAGCGGCGCTTCACGCTGCGGCGGATAGCTCAGCACGCGGAACATGCTGATGTGCTTGTCGATCTTGTCGTCGAAGAACGTCTCGGGCAGCGCAAGGCCGAGCGCGAAGATGCGCATCAGCGAGCGGGAGAGATCGCTCATGGCCTCGAAGTAGGCTTCGTACGCTTCGCGGAAACCTTCGATCGGTGGCCAGCTGTTGGGCTCGAAGTGCGGGCCGGCGGCGGGGCCGCGGTGGTAGTCGTCGTCGGGCACGTTCGAGGGGCCGATCGAGAACGACTCCTTCAGGTCGCCGGGCGCGGCCTCTTCCAGGCTGTACGAAAGCCCTTCTTCGCCGACTGCGCTGTAGCCGCGCACCGCGTCTTCGCGCGGCCGGTCGACCTTGCGCTTCTCGGCCAGCGGCATGTCGAAGAACTGGCGCGAGAGCGATGACACGCGCGCGATCAGTTCGGCCGGAATGCCGTGGTTGGTGATGACGAGAAAGCCGATGCTGCGGCAGGCCTCGTCGACTTTCTTCGCGACCTGTTCCTTGCCTTCGGCCGTGCCGGCGAAGTAGGGCGCGAGATCGATGATGGGTACGGACAGCAGGGTGGTCATGTGTCGGTCCTCGTGCTTGGCATGCCTTTCGCCATGCAACGTCTGTGCCAGTTGGACCAAATGGACAAAACGCATTTGTCGCGTCAGCATGGTGCGCGCCGCGCGTGCTGAACGGTCTGCCTGGCGCAACGCGATGCACCGTGGCCTTACAGTGGTGCGCGTTGAATGAAGAGCCTGCAAATCGAGAAGCGAGGGAAGATGCCGAAGACCAAAGCGCTGGCCGCAGCCAGCAGCACAAAGAAGACTCCAGCCAAGAGCGCTGTGAAGAGCGCCGTGAAGGGCCTGGTGCGCAAGTCCGCGAAGCCCCCGGTGCGCAGCGCCTCGGCGGTGAGCCGCAGGCTGCGCCAGATCGAGGACAAGCGCAGCGCCATCCTCGGTGCGGCGCTGGGCCTGTTCTCGCGCTTCGGATTGCATGGCACCTCGATCGACCAGGTGGCGGCGCGCGCCGATGTGTCGAAGAGCAACCTGCTCTACTACTTTGCCAACAAGGAAGAGCTGTATGTGAACGTGCTGCGCGACCTGCTCGCGCTGTGGCTTGAGCCGCTGCGCGGCTTCAGTGCCGAGCAGGACCCGGGCGAGGCCATCGGCGGCTACATCCGCCGCAAGCTCGTGGTTTCGCGCGACCGGCCCGATGCGTCGCGCCTGTTCTGCCTTGAAATGATCCAGGGAGCGCCGCTGCTGCGCGACGAGCTCGACCGCGAACTGCGCACGCTGGTGGAACGCAAGTCGGAGGTCATCCGTTCATGGGTCGCGTCGGGCAAGCTCGCGCCGGTCGATCCGCATCACCTGATTTTTGCGCTCTGGGCCGTCACGCAGCACTACGCGGATTTCGGCGTGCAGGTGCAGGCGCTGACGGGGCACACGCTGGAGGACCCGGTGTTCTTCGAGCAGACGGTGGAGAACGTGCAGCGGATCGTGCTGCAGGGGATTGCGCCGCGGTGATCGGTCTTTTCTCCCTCTCCCAGAGGGAGAGGGGACAAGACCAGGTCAATGCGGCGGTGCCGCGATCTCGTGGTACCGCCGGTCGAAATAAATAAGGCTCTGCGCCGCCCCGCCAATCGCGATCGCCAGCGCCTCGCAGAACAGCACGTCATGCGTTCCCGCACTCGTGGCCCGCACCACACGGCAGTCGAATGACGCCGCGGCATCTTCCAGCACCGGCGATCCGGTCGCCTTGCGGCTCCAGCGGGCCGCGGCAAAGCGCTCGTCCATCGGCGTCTTGCCGCCGAACAGGCCCGAGAGCGCCTGGTGACCCGCCGCGAGCACGTTCACGCACAGCACGCCATTGGCCGTGAACGCGGGATACACCGATGCCGACCGGTTCAGGCACACCAGCAGCATCGGCGGCTCGTCGGTCACGCTGCACACGGCCGATGCGGTGAACCCGGCACGGCCCGCAGGCCCGTCAGTGGTGATGATGTTGACCGCCGCGCCCAGCCGCGCCATGGCATTGCGGTAGTCGGCCTTGGGCAGCGCGTGGGGCAGGCCGCTCGGCGTGACGTGGTGGGAGGCCATTGCGTTCAGCAGCATGGGAGAGATTTCCGGAATGGTTTCAGGCGAGGACGCAGGCTTCTTCGAAGCTGAGCCGCGGCAGGCGGCCGAACACCTTGGCCGCATCGCCGTGGCCGAGGTTGATCAAGAAGTTGGTGCTCCAGTCGGTGCCCTCGAAGAACGCGGCATCCACCTTCGCCTTGTCGAAGCCCGACATCGGGCCTGCATCGAGCCCCACCGCGCGCGCGGCGAGCAGCAGGTAGCCCGCCTGCAGGCTGGCATTGCGAAAGGCGGTTTCGTGCGCGGCCTCGGGGCTGCCGGTGAACCAGCTGCGCGCATCGGTGTGCGGGAACAGCATGGGCAGCTTGTCGTAGAACTTGCGGTCCCATGCTGCGATGACGGTGACCGGTGCCGTCATGGTCTTCTCAAGGTTGCCCTTGGAAAGCGCAGGCGCAAGGCGTTGCTTGCCCTCGGGGGTGCGAACGAACACGAAGCGTGCGGGCGAGCAGTTGGCCGAGGTCGGGCCCATGCGGGCAAGCGCATAGACCTGCCGGAGCTGCTCATCCGTCACGGGCTCCGCGGTCCAGCCGTTGTGGCTGCGTGCCTCGGTAAAGAGAAGTGCCAGTGCGGCGTCGTCGAGGGCGGTGGTGGTGGTCATGCGGGAACGCCGGGTGCGCTGACCCGGGAAAGAAAGTCGAGCAGGCTGCGGTTGAAGGCGTCGGCCTCGGTCACGCTGTGCGCATGGCCGCCGTGCGGCATGAAGTGCAGCGTCACGTCGTGCAGGCCATCGGCCAGGTGCTGCGAGCAGGTCCACGGCACTAGCGCGTCGTCCATGGCGGCGGCCACCAGCGTGGGCGCCGTGATGTCGCCAAGATGCGCGTCGATGTCGAAGGCGCGCAGCGCGCCGATGCGCGCACGCATGTTGGCTTCACCGGGAAAGTGCGCAAACGCATGGTCGACCTCGTCGGCCACGCGCTGCGCATGTTCCGCGCACCAGGCCGCGGGGTACAAGAAGATCGGCTGCGCTTCCACGTATGCGCGCGGTCCGCAGGCATCGAGCAGCGCGAGCCGTGCCTCGAAGCAGCGAGCCGAATGCGGGTTGGGCTTCGACCATGCATTGACCAGCACCAGGCTCGCCACGCGCGTGGGCTCGTCAAGTGCCAGCTGCAGCCCGACGAGTCCGCCGAGCGCATGCCCCACCAGGTGGCAGCGCGGCGTTGACGTGGCGTCCAGAATCTGCACCACGTCGCGGGCCATGTCGGCGATGGCGTAGTCCGCGCTCAGTGTGGCGGGGCTGCGGCCCGTGCCGCGCTGGTCGTACGCAATCACGCGATGGCCCGCTGCAACGAGCGCGCCGATCTGCGGCTGCCAGAAGGCGGCCGAACCGCCGAGGCCCGACGACAGCAGCACAGCCTCGCCGTCGGCCGGCCCATGCACTTCGTAGTGCAGCGGCATGCTCAGGCCTTGTTGCCGACGTGGGCGATGGAGGCGATTTCGACCAGTGCATCAGGCTTTACCAGGCCGCACTGGATGCAGTAGCGCGCAGGCTTGGTGCCCGGAAAGAACTCGGCGTACACCGCGTTCACCTTCGCGTAGTCGGCCCAGTCCTTGATCATGATCATGTTGAAGGTCACGTCGTCCATGGTGCCGCCGGCCGTTTTGATCACGTTCTGGATCGTCTCGAGCACGTGGCGCGTCTGCGCCGAGGCGTCGCCCACATGCACCACGTTGTTGTCCTTGTCGAAGGGCAGCGTGCCCGACACGTAGACCACGCCGTCGGCCATGGTGCCGGGCACGAACGGGGCGATGGGCGTGGTGGTTCCGGCGGGGATGATGGCTTGCTTGGGCATGAGGACGGGCTCCTTTTGAAAAAAATCAGGCGATGGCCGCTTCAGCTGCTACAGGCTGCGCGGCGGGCTGGGGTGCAAAGGTGGCGCAGAACTGGTCCACGGTCGAAACCCAGCCGAAGAAGGTCTCGACGTTGTAGACGGAGGCCTTTTGTATGGCCGCGCCGCCAAGCTCGTGCGTGGCGTCTTCGAGCATCACGGCGAAGTATTCGAGGTGGAAGGCATCGCGCAGCGTCGACTCCACGCACACGTTGGTCGCGATGCCGGTGAACACCAGGTGGCGGATGCCGCGTGCGCGCAGCGTGCTGTCGAGCGTGCTGTTGAAGAAGCCGCTGTAGCGCGTCTTGGGCACCACGATGTCGCCGGGCTGCGGCTTCATCTCTGCGATGAGTTCGTAGTCCCAGCCGCCCTTGGCGAGGAACTTGCCTGCGAGCTCGGGCTTGGCGCGCATGGTCTTGAGCGCGTTCGACTTGTGCCAGTTGGGCGAGCCCGGTCCGCCGGCCTCGACGTAGGCGGCGTCCCAGCCGTTCTGCAGAAACACCACCAGCATGCCGGCCGCACGCGCCGCCGCAATGGTGCGCGCGATGTTGGCGATGGTGCCTTGCGCGCCGGAAATATCGAAGCCCGCCGAATCGACATAGCCGCCAATCGATGCGTAGGCGTTCTGCATGTCGACCACGATCAGGGCCGAGTCGGTGGCATGCAGCGCCAGCGGTTCGGGCCGGGCGGGCAGCACCAGCGGCGCGGGTGCGCCGGGCAGGCGCGGGGCGCCGACGGGCGTGGTCGAGCTGAGCGTGGTGTTGCGTGCGGGCGTGGCCATGCGCGTCGTTCCTTTCAGGCCGCAAGGCGCTCGGGTTCGGCCTGCGAGGCCACGGGGCTCTGCACATGCGCGCGGCTCTTCATGAGCGGCTGGATGCGTTCGCCGAAGGCCGCAACACCCTGCAGAAAATCGTCGAAAGTGAGCAACACGCCTTCGGTGCCCGGCACCTCGGCCATTTCGTCGAGCAGGCGCGCAACGGTGGCGTACGAGCCCACCAGCGTGCCCATGTTGATGTTGACGGCCGAGGTCGGGTCGGCCATCTGGCGCACATTGGTGTCGGCGCCCGACTTGGTGTCGGCCGCGCCCTGCTGGCCCAGCCAGGCAATGGCTTCGTGGTCGGCGCCCGCCTTGTAGTGCTCCCACTTGGCGCGCGCGGCTTCGTCGGTTTCGTCGGCAATCACCATCATCAGCACGTAGGTGGTCACGTGGCGGCCGGTCTTGCCCGTGGCCTCGATGAGCTTTTCGGCCGCGGGCGCAAAGGCCTTGGGCGTGTTCACGCCTTTGCCGAAGCAGAAGTTGTAGTCGGCGTACCTGGCGGAAAAGTCCATGCCGGCGTCGCTCTGGCCCGCGCAGATCACCTTCATGTCCGCTTGCGGCCGGGGGCTCAGGCGGCAGTCGTCCATCTGGAAGTGCGCGCCCTTGAAGTCCGATTGGCCGGTGCCCCACAGGTCGCGCAGCACCTGAATGTATTCAGACAGGTACTGGTAGCGCGTGCCGAAGAACTGGTCGCCGGGCCACATGCCCATTTGCGAGTACTCAGGCCGCTGCCAGCCGGTGACAAGGTTCAGGCCGAAGCGCCCGTTGGAAATCGAATCGATGGTCGATGCCATGCGCGCGACGATGGCCGGCGGCATCACCAGCGAGGCCGCGGTGGCAAAGAGCTTGATCTTGGTGGTGACGGCCGCGAGCCCGGCCATGAGCGTGAACGACTCGAGGTTGTGGTCCCAGAACTCGGTCTTGCCGCCAAAGCCGCGCAGCTTGATCATCGACAGCACGAAGTCGACGCCGTAGCGCTCGGCCGTGAGCGTGATCTCCTTGTTGAGTTCGAAACTCGGCTTGTACTGCGGTGCGTTTTCGGAGAGCAGCCAGCCGTTGTTGCCGATGGGGATGAAGATGCCGACGTTCATGCAGAAGCTCCAGTTGCAGGGTCGCAAAGCCCTATGCATGGCCCGTGCCAGTTAAAAAATCCCTTTCAAATCAACACGTTGAATGTTTTTTAATGTTTCTTTTTGACCATTTGGTCCAAAGTGGAGCAGATGAACCGCCCGGCTTGCGGCAGCACGGTGCGCGGCAAGGCCAAACCGGTGCAGCGCCGGCGTCATGGATCGCGCGGCAAAATCACCCCATGCCCAAGACCCCACTCCGCGCCGCCGCTGCCGTCGGCGGTACTGCCGACGACATCGAGGCCGCGTTTTATGAGGCGCTGCAGCGCGGCGACATCGAAGCGCTGATGGCGTGCTGGGCCGACGAGGACGAGGTGTTTTGCGTGCACCCGGGCGGCCCCCGCCTGGTGGGCGCCACGGCAATCCGCGCCGCTTTCGAGCAGATGTTCGGCAACGGCGCAATTCACGCCATGCCCGCGCGCGTGCGCAAGATCGAGTCGCTCGCAAGCGCGGTGCACAACGTCCTCGAACGCATCGAGGTGCTCACGGCCGAGGGCCCGAAGCACGCCTTTGTGCTGGCCACCAACGTCTATCACAAGACCGCCGAAGGCTGGCGCATGGTGGCGCACCATGCAAGCCCCGGCAGCGCGCGGGAGCCCGTCGACGCGAACGACCCGCCCCAGATCCTGCACTGAGAAATGCCTGGCGACGTTTCTTCCCCGCACTCATCGATGGGCTATGCGGCGCCGCGTTGGCTGCCCGGCGGCAACCTGCAGACCATCTGGGCGGCGCTGTATGCGCGCCGCTTCACCGGCCTGGCGCCGGTGTACCGCCGCGAGCGCTGGAACACGCCGGACGGGGATTTCATCGACGTCGATTTCGCCGATTCGGTCCTGCAGGGCACAAGCGCCGGACCGCGTCCGCTGCTGGTGCTGTTCCACGGCCTGGAGGGGTCGTCCCGCAGCCACTATGCGGAAGCCTTTGCCGCCTTTGCGGCCGAGCGCGGCATGGACTTCGCGGTGCCGCATTTCAGGGGCTGCAGCGGCGAGCTGAACCTGGCGCCGCGCGCCTACCACTCGGGCGACTACGAAGAGATCGACTGGATCTTGCGGCGCATGCGCGAGCGGCAGGCGCTCCATGGCGGCGGCCCCGTGCTGGCCGCGGGCGTTTCGCTGGGCGGCAATGCGCTGCTGCGCTGGGCCTGCGAGGCCGGCGACTCGGCCCACGCCTCGGTGGCCGCGGTGGCCTCGGTGTGTGCGCCGCTCGATCTGGCAGCCGGCGGCGAGGCCATCGGCCGCGGCTTCAACCGGCTGGTCTACACGCGCATGTTCCTCGCCACCATGAAGCCCAAGGCCCTAGCCAAGCTGGCCCAGTTTCCGGGGCTGTTCGACCGCGAGCGGCTGCTGGCGGCGCGAGACCTCTACACCTTCGACGACGTGTTCACCGCGCCGCTGCACGGCTTTCGCAACACCGACGACTACTGGGCGCGGGGCTCGTCCAAGCCGCACCTGAGCGCGATTCGCGTGCCCACGCTGGTGGTGAACGCACTGAACGATCCGTTCATTCCGGCCCGCAGCCTGCCGGGGCCGGGCGAGGTGGGCCGACATGTCACGCTGTGGCAGCCCGCGCACGGCGGCCATGTGGGTTTTCCGCTCGGCGTGCCGCCGGGTCATGTGCGCGGCATGCCGGAGAGCGTCGGTAGCTGGCTCGGGCAATTCGCCTAGCCCTGGTTGCCGCGCGGGCGCGCAGAATAGCTTTCATGGACGACATCGTTAAACAAGCGCTCGCCAAGTGGCCCAACGTGCCGCATTGCTACGGCTGGCTTGGCCTGGACGCGCGCGGCAACTGGTACATGCGCGACGACCGCACCCAGGCCCAGGGGCCGTTTCCGGCCGCCAAGGGCTCGATGCTGCGGCACGAGAAGCTCATCGACTTCATCCATCGCAACTACGACCATGACGGCGAAGGCCAGTGGTTCTTCCAGAACGGACCGCAGCGCGTTTATGTCGAACTGGAGGCGGCGCCTTTTGTCTGGCGCATTGCCGACGACACGGGGGCTTTGCCGTCACCGCCCACACCGGGCAGGCAGTCGAGGTTTCCGGGTGCCTGCTCGACGAGGAGGGCCGCCTCTACCTGGCCGCTCCCATCGGGCTGGGGCTGGTTCACACGCAGGACGTTGGCCTGGCCGCAGAGGCCATCGACCAGGGGCTGTGGACGCCTGAGCCGGTGCGCTCGGCGGACTTGCCGCAGCGCTTCGGTCATGTGCTGAGCCCCGCGGCACGCCAGTCCGCTACGCTATCAAAACAGTAGCTGTTCAGGTCGCGCGCATGAAAAAGCCGGCTCGAGGCCGGCTTTTTTATTGGGGCGAAGCCCTGGGTTACTTGCTGGCGGTGGGCGCCGCCGGTGCGGCGGCCGAAGCAGCGCCTTCGGCGGGTGCCGCTGCCGCGGCGGGACGCTCGGGCACCGGGAACTTGGCGCCGCCGGCGTTGGCCAGGTAAACCACGGCACGGCCAATTTCGAGGTCTTCGAAGTCGCCGCCGCCCTGTGCCGGCATGGCGCCCTTGCCATGCAGCGCATGGTCGAGCAGCGTTGCGTAGCCCTGGCCGATGCGCGGGCCCCAGGCTGCGGCGTCGTTCAGGTGCGGGGCGCCGGGAATGCCGGGCGGCGCATGGCAGGCGGCGCACTGGGCCTTGAACACGGTCTCGCCAGCCGCAAGGGGGCGGTTGGCATCGCGGATTTCGATGGTGCCGACCTTCTTGAGCCGCTCGGCCACTTCGCGGTTGCGCGCGTCTTGCGACACGCCGTAGAGCGCCATGTTGTCGCCCTCGGCCGTGCCCGCGGGCTTGTTGCCCGAAACCACATAGGCCACAAGGCCCACGATGATCAGGATGGGGGCAAGAAAAGAGAAAAATACCGCGAGCAGCAGTTGCTTCGGGTTCTTGATCGGGCCGGTGTGGGCTTCTTCTGTGGCCTGGTAGTGCGGGTCTGCGCTCATGGCGTCCTCAATAACGGGGGCTCGTCGGGGGGCTTTTTCGAATCAACCGGCGATTATAGAGAGGCCCTCCGCCCAAAGGACGGAAGGCCTGCCCGGAGCCGTCGCGCGAAAGCCTCAGCCCTTGTTCGCGGCCCGCCCAGCCGCCGCCCAGCGTCTTGTACAGGGTGACCTGGTTTTGCAGCTGCAGGAGCCGCGTGGTCACGGCCGATTGCTGCGCCGTGTACAGCGAGCGCTGCGCGTCCAGCAGGTCGAGCGCGCTGGCAATGCCGTTGCGGTAGCGCATGTCGGAAAGCTTGAAGCGCACCGCTTCGGCGTCGGCCTGCGCGCGTTGCGCCCGCACCTGCTCGCCCAGCGTGGCGCGGCCGGCCAGCGCGTCCGCCACTTCGCGGAACGCCGTCTGGATCGACTTTTCGTACTGCGCCACGGCAATCTCGCGCCCGGCCTTGGCCGAGTCGAGCCCCGCAATGTTGCGCCCCGCATCGAAGATGGGCAGCGTGATCTGCGGCGAGAAGGCCCAGGCCTTCGATCCGCTGTCGAACAGGCCCGAGAACTCGCTGCTGGCGGTGCCGATCGACGTGGTCAGCGACACGCGCGGGAAGAACGCCGCACGCGCCGCGCCGATGTTGGCATTGGCCGCAATCAGCTGCTGCTCGGCCGAGCGGATGTCCGGCCGCTCGGTCAGCAGGTCGGACGGCAGGCCCGCCGGCACGTCAGGCATCGGCTTGATGCCGTCCAGGCCCTTGGCGCCGCCGGCCGTGGCTTCCGCCGGCACCGGCGCGCCGAGCAGCAGGGCCAGCGCGTTCTCGTCCTGCTGGCGCGTGCGCAGCTGCTGCGCATAAGAAGCGCGCGCGGTTTCGGCCAGCGAGTTCGCGGCCTGGAAGTCGAGCTCCGACGACACGCCGTTGTCGAAGCGCAGCTTGGTCAGGCGCACCGATTCTTCGCGCGTCACCATCGTCTGGCGCGTGAGCTCGAGCAGTTCGTCGTCGGCAATCAGCGTGAGCCAGCCGGTGGCCACGGCCGCGATCAGGCTGATTTGCGCGGCCTTGCGCGTTTCTTCGGTGGCGAGGTATTGCGCCAGCGCCTGGTCCTTCAGGCTGCGGATGCGGCCGAAGAAGTCGATCTCCCAGGCGGTAATGCCCAGGTTCACGCTGTACTGCGACGACACGCTGCCCGCGCTGCTGTCGAAGGCCTGCAGCTGGTTGGGGCTCGAACGCGACCCGCTGCCCGTGAGGCCCAGCGCCGGGAACAAAGCCGAGCGCTCGATCTGGAATTGCGCGCGTGCCTGCTCGATGTTGAGCACCGACACGCGCAGGTCGCGGTTGTTGGCCAGCGCGGTCTGAATGAGCCCGGTCAAGCGCGGATCGGTGAAGAAGTCCTGCCAGGGCAGGGCGGCCGCGGCCTGGCCCGCCGGCTGCGCCGGGTCGCCCGGAAAGGTGGTGGGTACCGGCGCAGCGGGGCGCTCGTAGGTCGGAATCAGCGAGCAGCCGGCCAGCAGCATGGCCGCGGCCAGGGCCGTGGGAATCAGTTTCTTAGTCATGTGTCTTTTCCTCCGTGATGCCGGCGGCCTCAGCATGCCGCTTGTCGGCTTCATGCTGGCGCGCGCTGCCCTTGAACAGCGTGCGCACCACCACGAAGAACACCGGCACGAAGATCACGGCCAGGATCGTGCCCGTGACCATGCCGCCGAGCACGCCGGTGCCAATGGCGCGCTGGCTTGCCGAGCCGGCGCCCGAGGCAATGGCCAGCGGCACCACGCCCAGGCCAAAGGCCAGCGAGGTCATGATGATCGGGCGGAACCGCAGGTGGGCGGCGGCCAGCGCCGATTCGACGATGCCCTTGCCCTGCGCCTGCAGGTCCTTCGCAAACTCGATGATCAGAATCGCGTTCTTCGCCGAGAGGCCGATGATGGTGATCAGCCCCACCTGGAAGTACACGTCGTTCGAGTAGGCGCGCAGCATGGTTGCCAGCAGCACCCCCAGCACGCCGAGCGGCACCACCAGAATGACCGACAGCGGGATCGACCAGCTCTCGTACAGCGCGGCCAGGCACAGGAACACCGCAAGAATGGCGAAGCCGTACAGGATGATGGCCTGCGAGCCCGCCAGCTTTTCTTCGCGCGACTGGCCCGTCCATTCAAAGCCGAAGCCTTGAGGCAGTTGGCTTGCAAGCTTTTCCATCTCGGCCATTGCCGCACCCGTGCTGAAGCCCGGCGCCGCGTCGCCGCTGATGCGGATGGCGGGGTAGCCGTTGTAGCGCACCGTTTGCGTGGCGCCCGTCACCCACTTGGTGGTGGCAAAGGCCGACAGCGGCACCGGCTGGCCCTGCGAGTTGCTGGCGTTCAGCCGCAGCAGGTCGTCCGGCTGCATGCGGGCCGGTGCATCGGCTTGCACCACCACGCGCTGCAGGCGGCCGCGGTTCGGAAAGTCGTTGATGTAGCTCGAACCCAGGCCGGTCGACAGCGTGGCATTGATCGCATCGAAGCTCACGCCCAGGGCGTTGGCCTTGTCGCGGTCGATGTCGATCTGCAGCTGCGGCGCGTCTTCCAGGCCGTCAGGGCGCACCTGCGTCAGCACCTTGCTCTGGCTGGCCATGCCCAGCAACTGGTTGCGCGCGTTGATGAGCGCGTCGTGGCCCGCGCCCGAACGGTCTTGCAGCCGGAAGCTGAAGCCGCTGGCGTTGCCCAGTTCAGGAATGGGCGGCGGGCTCAGCGGGTAGATGAACGCATCGCGAATGCCCGAGAGCGCACCGAAGGCGCGGCCCGCGAGGGCGCTGGCCGAGTGGGCCGGGTCCTTGCGCTCTTCCCAATCTTTCAGCGTGACGAAGGCGAGGCCGGCGTTCTGGCCCTGGCCCGAGAAGCTGAAGCCCATCACGCCCACCATGCTCTGCACTTCAGGCTGCTTCAGGATGAAGCCTTCGACCTGCTGCATGACCGACAGCGCACGCTCTTGCGTGGCGCCCGGCGGCAGCTGCACGTTCACGATGATGTTGCCCTGGTCTTCTTGCGGCAGGAACGAGCTTGGCAGGCGCATGTACGTGAACACCACCGCGCCGATGATCACGGCGTAGATGATCAGGTAGCGCGCGGCGCGGCGCAGAATGCGCGCGACCATGCTTTCGTAGCCCTTGGCCGTGCGCGTAAAGCCGCGGTTGAACCAGCCGAAGAAGCCGCGCTTCTCGTGGTGGTGGCCGGCTTCCACCGGCTTGAGCAGCGTGGCGCACAGCGCCGGCGTGAGCGACAGCGCCATGAAGGCCGAGAAGGCGATCGACGTCACCATCACCGCCGAGAACTGGCGGTAGATGTTGCCGGTGGAGCCCGCAAAGAACGCCAGCGGCACAAACACCGAGATCAGCACCACCGTCACGCCGATGATGGCGCCCGAGATCTGCCGCATGGCCTTGCGCGTGGCTTCGAGCGGCGACAGCCCCTCTTCGCTCATGATGCGCTCGACGTTTTCGACCACCACAATGGCGTCGTCCACCACGATACCAATCACCAGCACCATGCCGAACATGGTCAGCACGTTGATCGAGAAGCCCAGCGCCAGCAGCGAGGCAAACGTGCCCAGCAGCGCAATTGGCACCACGATGGTCGGAATGATCGTGTAGCGCCAGTTCTGCAAGAACAGGAACATCACCACGAACACCAGCGCAATGGCTTCAAGCAGCGTCTTCACCACTTCGGTGATGGAAATCTGCACGAAGCGCGAGCTGTCGTACGGAATGTTCCACTTCACGCCCTGCGGGAAGAAGCGCTCGAGCTCCGCCATCTTGGCGCGGATGGCCTTGGCCGATTCGAGCGCGTTGCCGTTGGGCGTGGGCTGCACGCCGACACCCACCGCCGGCACGCCGTTCAGGCGCGCCGAGGTGGCATACGACTGGCCGCCCAGCTCAACGCGGGCCACGTCCTTCAGCCGCACGGTCGAGCCGTCGGGGTTGGCGCGCAGCACAATTTCCTTGAACTGGTCGACGTTGGCAAGCTGGCCGTTCACCACCACGGTGGCCGCAATAGCCTGGCCCGGAACGTTGGGCAGGTCGCCCAGGGTGCCCGAAGACACCTGTGCGTTCTGCGCGCGAATCGCGTTGTTCACGTCGGTGGCCGACAGGTTGAAGCCCTGCAGCTTGGCCGGGTCGATCCACACGCGCATCGCGTTTTCAGAGCCGAACAGCTGGGCCTGGCCCACGCCCACCACGCGCTGCAGCTCAGGCACCACGTTGCGCGCGGCATAGTCGCCAAGCGCAATGGGGTCGAACGCCGGGTTGTCCGAAGACAGCATCACGAACATCAGGAAGTTGTCGCGCGACTTGTCCACGCGCACGCCCTGCTGCGTTACCGCCGCCGGCAGGCGCGGTGTTGCGCGCGAGAGCCGGTTCTGCACGTCCACCTGTGCAAGGTCGTCGTTGGTGCCGGCCTCGAAGCTGATGGTGATGGTGCCGGTGCCGTCGGCCTGGGCCACCGATTCCATGTAGATCAGGCCTGGCGAGCCGTTCATTTCACGCTCGATCACGGACAGCACGCTGTCCTCCAGCGTCTGGGCCGAGGCGCCGGGGTACGCCACGTTGATCACGATGGCCGGCGGTGCCACCGGCGGGTATTGCGAGATCGGCAGCTGCGTAATTGCCACGCCGCCCATCACCAGGACGAACAGGGCAATCACCCAGGCGAAGATCGGGCGGTCGATAAAGAATTTGGCCATGCGGGCGCGCTCCTGCTATTACTTCTTCTCGGCCGGCGCAGCCGCCGCACCGCTGGCTGGCGCCGCCGCGGCAGACGCCGCCGGCGCTGCCGGTTGTGCCGCACCGTTAGGCGCGGACTTTTGCCAAGGCACCGCCTTCACCGGCGTGCCGGGCGGCATCATCTGCAGCTTCTGGAAGCCGTCGACCATCACCTGTTCGCCCGCCTTCAGGCCGTCGAGCACCACCCATTGGTTGTCCTTGGCGGCGCTGATCTTCACGGTGCGCTGGCTGATCTTGCCGTCGGCGCTTACCACCGACACCGTGTCGCCCTGCTGGGTGCGCGTCACCGCCTGCTGCGGAACCGTGATCGCGTTGGTGGCCTGCGCCTGCTCGAGCTTTACGCGCACATACAGGCCGGGCAGCAGCTCGCCCTTCGGGTTGGGCACTTCGGCGCGCAGCGTGACCTGGCCCGTGGCCTGGTCCACCGTCAGGTCGGAGAACAGCAGCTTGCCGGGCAGCGCGTAGTCGGTGCCGTCTTCGAGCACCACGGTTACGCTGGCGGCTTCGTCGCCGCTCGCGCGCTTGTACTGGCCGGCGGCCAGCGCGCGGCGCAGCTTCAGCACGTCGGACGCAGATTGCGTGAAGTTCACGTACATCGGGTTGATCTGCTGCACCACGGCCAACTCGGTGGCGTCGCCCTGGCCCACCAGTGCGCCTTCGGTTACCAGCGCGCGGCCAATGCGGCCGGCAATGGGCGAGGTCACGTCGGCATAGCCGAGGTTGATCTTCGCGGTTTGCACCGCGGCGCGGCCCGCGGCCACGTCGGCCTCGGCCGTTTTTTGCGCGGCCACGGCGTTTGCATATTCTTGCTTGCTGACCGCATTGGCCTCGACCAGCGGCTTGTAGCGGTCGGCCAGTGCCTTGGCCTGCACGGCGTTGGCCTCAGCGCGGGCCAGCGTGGCTTGCGCGTTTTGCGATGCGGCCACCAGCGGCGCCGGGTCGATGCGGAACAGCAGCTGGCCGGCCTTTACGTCGCTGCCTTCGCGGAATTCGCGCTTCAGCAGGATGCCCGAGGCGCGGGCGCGAACCTGCGCCACGCGCGAGGCTTCGAGCCGGCCCGGCAGTTCGGTCACCAAGCCCACGTCCGTCGGCGTGGCAACCACCACGCCCACTTCGGGCGCCGGCGGGGCACCGCCACCGGCTGCACCTCCCTTGCCGGCGGGCGCATCGCCCTTGGAGCAGGCCGCAAGCGCCAGCACCACGGCAGCGGCCACGATCGCGAGGCGCGGCGAGAACGAAGATTGACGCGAAACATGCAGGAGAGGCATGCGAATCCTTTGAAGCAAAGACGGGAGATGGCGCGTTCGCAAAGCGAACAGAAAGCCAGCATAAATAGCCGGGCCATCGGGGAAGCCCGATAGTTTACATACATTCATGGATGTATAGTGACAGCATGGAATGGCCCCACGATGCGGAAAGGGCTTGGGTTTACAAATCAGGAGACTTGGTGGCACGTCGTACGAAGGAAGAAGCATTGGCCACGCGGCATCGGTTGCTCGATGCCGCGGAGCTGCTGTTTCAGGCGCAGGGCGTTTCGCAGACCTCGCTGCAACAGATTGCACAGCAGGCCGGCGCGACGCGTGGCGCCATTTATTGGCACTTCAAGGACAAGGCCGACCTCTTCAACGCCATGATGGAGCGCGTCATCCTGCCGCTGGAGGCCGGCCCCCGGGCCGCCGCGGCGGCCGGCAACGACGACCCCCTGGCCGAGATTGAAGAGGGCATGGTGCATGCGCTCACCCTCATGGTGACCGACCCCCAGGTGCGCCGCGTGTTCGACGTGGCCACCCACAAGGTCGAATACACGCACGACATGGCGTCGGTGCAGCAGCGGCACCTGGACGCACGCAACGCCTGCGTGGCCGATTTTGAAAAAGCCCTGCGCCTGGCCGCCCGCCGCGCCAGCATCAAGTTGCCCGTGCCCGGCCATGTGGCCGCGCAGGGTTTGCATGCGCTCATCAGCGGGCTCATTCAGAACTGGCTGCTCGACCCCGCCGCCTTCGACCTGGTGCAAAGCGGCCGGCGCACCTTTCGCGTTTACCTGGCCGGACTGGGCTTTGGCCGGAACTCGACCCCAAGCGTTGAGAACGAAGCTGAAGAAGTCGCCGCCTGATAGGCGATAATGCGGGGCTCCGGTTCTGCCGGAACCCAGATTCCTCGCTGTATTTCAACGGATAGAATTCGGCCCTCCGAAGGCTGAGATCCAGGTTCGATTCCTGGCGGCGGGACCAGATATGAAGCCGGACACTTGCACAGGTGTCCGGCTTTTTGTTTTCTCGTCTGGAGATGCTTTTCCAACCGCCCCTCTTCATTTTTTGGCGCAGTGTCGGGTGCCGTGCATCAGGAAGCGCATCGAGTCTGGGTAGGGCTGCAGCGATTGCGAAGAGGTATCGATAAGCGGCCTGCGTAAGCTCATTCAAGTCGGCTTCAGACTGGTTGCCGACGGACGGATGCGCGAGGAGAACGACCGCCGTTGGCAAAGCTTGCCGCTCATGCATCCAAAGTGGCTTTTCCGGTGTGCGTCGCAACCAGCCGCCCGACGACGCTCAGACGCCCGGGTGCTCCGCCCACCTCGGAAATACGCCCTTGAGTCGGTCGACCGTGTGGCGCCACTTGGGCGTTGTCGGCTTACAAACGGTGTTTTGGTTGCCAAACAGACCGACCTCGTTGATCGCCTTGTCTTCTGAAACGGTATCCAACCATTGCACTCGAACGAAGTGCTCAGCACGCTCCGGATCATTGGCAGTCAGCAGGTATAGGTCGGCGTGCTTGAGTACTATCAAAGCGGGCTGCTCGCCTGATTCAGTTTGCACTTTGAAGTCGTTGACCGACTGCACGGACTCGAGCACTGTGCCGACGCCAACGTATCCTTTCTTTGGGATCTTGACCCACACCCGGTCACCGGGTGACAAGAGCTTCAACGTCTGGCTGTACCAACTGCCGCCGCCACCACTGATGAAGCCGAAGCGACGAGCGTCATCCCAACTCCTTGACGATTCATCACCAAAAGAAACGTAGAACTCACCGTTCCATGGCTCCTTTTCTACCTTGGCAGTGCTCGTGGAAGCCACATTGGCTTGGGTCTCAACGGGGTCGATCAGCCAAGCACGGCTAAGCAGCTTGTCGATCCCATGCTCAAAGACTTGGAAGAACACGACATTGATTGCGATGTCGCGGGCGTTTAGGTAGCCGATGATCCGCTCGGTGGACGGGTCGAGCTCAGCAGCAACGATGATGATCTGATGTGACTGGTTCAGGGTCTCCTCGTCCAGCTCCAGACCGAAGCGCTGCTGAAAGGCTGCATCCAGGCTCTTGCCACCGGAAAACCGCTGGAAGATCTGAGCCACTCGGTCCGGCGTCAACTGCTCGACCCACGATGCATAGTCCAGCGCTTGGGCGATGATTTCGCGCGGCGTGCGGTCGCGCTTCAGCTCAATGAGCACCAGGGACGCATCGGGCGCAATCGCCAGCAGGTCAATACGTCCACCATGCGACGTGACCTCCTGGCGACCGATCAACATCCACTCGCTGGACAGAATCCGGGGATCCCGCACGATCATGTCCTCAAGCTGCTGCTCGCTGGCAAGTCGGCCGGGAAACAAAGGCGCTGGTTGATCGCCGATGCGCCAGATGGCGTGATGAATAGGCATCGCGCTCTCCTTAAGCTACAAGCTTCAGCAGTTGCGGCTCATTGCGAACCTGGAGACACCAACGCGCCACCGACGATAGTTCTGCCGACCGGTGGGTGAGTTCGCGCACCTTTGCGCGCACCTCAAGCAGCTTGGCTTTTGCGGCTGGGTTCTTCCCAGCGGCGCACTTTGCTTTCGCAGCCAGAAAGTCTTCGACAAGTGCATCGACCTTCTGCCAGACACTTCGACGGGCCTCAGCCAAGGGCACATGCTCGTTGAGCTTGAGCCGTTTCACGGTTTCGCTCACACGGTCTTGTTCCCACTGGGAACTCCCGGGCATCGGAACGAGCTTCCCTTCTTCATCGAAAGCGATCAGCGATACGTCGTCGTCGTCAATCGGGTCCAGCAGGTACGGGGCCTCAGACTCCTCGCAGCGCGCGGAGAACGTGGAACAAAGCGACCCCTGCTGCAGCGGGAACCAGCCCCCTTCTTGCGGTTGCCAACATTCCCGCAGACTCGAAAGTTCATGTAGTCGAACGCCAACCACCAGTAGCCATCACGCTGCGCGCCATCCGGAGTCTTGGCCTCCTTCTTGGGTCGGAAGTGCTCGACGTCGTAATGCGAGTAGAGGTCACGAACTTCGGAAAACCAGCACTTTCCGCCCGACAGCGCCAAAAGCCACTGCTTCAGCGCACCCCAGTGCGCATTGTTGACATCAATCAGTGCATTGCGCTCGTCTCGCTTGCCAGCAGCCTGCAAAGCGGCCATGTCGGTCACCAACTGCGCAGACTTGGCAAGCCAAGCATCCCACTCCGCCCGCGTCCACGGTGTCCACCCAGGGATGTCACTGTCAGTGGGCTTCTTGTGTTCGAGGTCAATGAAGATCACTTGCCAGCCTCCTCGCGCAAGATCTCATCGATGATCTCGTCCGCCACCTTGTTTTGCTCGGCTTGCTCTTCTGGACTGAGCGTAGGTTTGCGGAACTTGCGGTGCTGTGCCATCTTGCGCACGAACAGGGCGTAGTCGGGATCGCGGAAGTCAGCTGTCGAGAAGCCCAAGTCCGCAAGCTCAGTCGATAGCCTGGTCAACTCCGCGCCTTCTTCGGCTGTGCGAGGCTGCTTGACGAATAGCTCGTTGCGCCGGAACAAGCGCCGCTCGGTCTCAATGTCCAGCGTAGATGACAAGCCGAACAGCTCGCTTTTCAGCAGCCCGGTCACGCCCATGCCTTGCGGGTGTTCATCCGGCGTGTCCACCACCGTGCGATTAGCATCCCGGCGCAGGATGTGGACCTGCTCGCGCTTGAGGCTGCCCACCATCATCGGGTCATGGGTGGTGATGAGGATCTGGGATTCGCCCTGCATCAGCGCACCGTCTTCTGAGGTCAGCACGCCTTCGATGTCATCGAAATACCGCAGCTTCCAGATGGGGTTCAGGTGGGTGTCTGGCTCGTCGAGCAGGAACAGGCAGTGGTCTTCGCGGGTGATACGCATCAGGCCCAGCACCGTGAGCATTTGCAGCTCGCCTTCCGAGAGTTGGGTGAAGCTCACCTTGCCACCATGTTCATCGCGTTTCTTGACCGTGATGCGCACTTCGTCGATGAGGTCACCGATGTAAGCACCCTCGGCGTAGCGGAAGAAGCTGTCGGCGCTACCTACCAGTTCGCCCAATCGCTTCAGTTTGTCTTGGCTCGGCACAAACAGATAAAGCTGCTTCTGCTTTTCCGTACGTCCCCGGAAGTCGATCTGCTTGGTCGCTTCTTGCTCAATCGGTGCCCAGGCCACTTGCCAGAGCTTGTCGAGGAACTCGCTCACCACATTGCCGCGCGCATACCAAAAGCGCGGGTCGCCCTCGATCAGTTCCTGTTCATCAAACTTGCCGGTGCGGCGTTTTTCACGCAGGCGGTGCGGCTCTTTCAAAACGAACAGCGCGGATTCCAATGATTCGATGTGAAGGTTCTTGAGCACCTTCTGAAAAACTGGGTCATCCGAGAGCAAACACGCCAGCAGCACCAACTGGCTATGGCCACCACGGCAGTAAAACAGCCGGCGCAGGCGGTCGTCGCCAAGGTGCGCGAACCTTCCCCGATTGCGGGTTGCGGTCCGCTCTAGGAATTCTGCTCTTTGCTCCTCAAACGGTTTGAGCTCCTGCAGAATTCTTTGTAGCTCAACGCGTTCAATATCACTGAGCTCTTCTTCTTGCTTCCCTTTGAATTTACGCAATCCTTGCTCAAGCTCCAGAAACTTTTCCGATTCGGTGAACGCACTAAGTGTTGCCGCTGACAGCACCTCGTCAGTGGTGATTTCCTGCCGCTGGTTGAAACGGCGCTGGTGCTCCTGAAACAAGGTCTCTATGCGCTCATTGCGGCCCGAGTAATAGGCAAAGATATGCGCCGGCAGCAGCTCACGGTTTTTCAGCAGATAGCCGTTCGATTCGGCCTCGCCATCCACCCACACAAAGGGGCGTTTCTGCTTGGAGCCATCGGCTTCAATGCGCACTGCATGGCCGCGAATGCTGTATTCCAGCGTGTAATCAAAAGCCGCTTCGCGAGCCAGATCGACATCCCGGAAGATGGTAATCAGCGCCTCGATCAAGTTGGATTTGCCGGTGCCGTTCTGACCGATCAGGGCGTGGCTGCGGATAGATTTGGGCATCGCGTCCGCAAAGGTCCCCGCAGCAAGCGGCAAGTGCGAATCGAAGGCGATGTCGAGATCTCGCAGATTGCGGAAGGCCGGGATGCGGATGCGCTGTAGTTGCATACTAGGCGCTCACCGCGTCAGTTCGCTTTTCGCGCATTTCGGCGGGCGCGGGCTCCAGAATCCAGCCGTGGGCCACTTCGGTTTTCAGTTGCGCGTAAAACGCGTCAATCTCGCCGGCGAAGCGCTGCCACAAATCCTTGGCGCTCATTTCTCCGTTGTGGCGCGCTAGGATGGTGGCTAGCGGGGCCTGGGCTTTGATGTCGGGCGCAGTGCCCAGACGCAGTGGTGCGATCAATTCGGTCTGCGGGGCTTTCATAGGGTCCTCTTCTTGTTCGATGGTGATGCCAGTGAGACTGGAGACGGCTGCTATCGATAGTTGCGAACTCAACCTCATACGAGATACCAATTGCCGCTCCAGCTCATCACAGAAAGTCATCATACGACCCAACGCCTTCAAAACACGCTCTTGAACTTGCAGTGATGGAAGCGGAATGGGTAATTCATGAATCACTTGGCGCGACACATTCCGCATCGAGTCACTTGTGCCTGTTGCTCTTGCTTTGTAATACGAGCGCGATAATTCTGAGTTATTGACCAAATTTACCCACGGCTTCAATCTCTCATCCAAAAAAACTAACCGAACAATTTTGTCACTCATCAATAGCTGCTCTGGGCAGTTCGTAGGGGCTATCACGCTTCGAGCTACCAACTCCGCTGTATTTGCGCGAGAAAGCATGAAGTCGCCAGGCTTCACTTCACATTCAGGCCTGGCTTCTAAGGATAGTGGTAATCGCTTATTTTCTTCTGGATTGAAGAATCCCCAAGTAACAGCACTCACCTTTAACACACCCCATTCATTGCCGCGCCGAGGTTCAGGGTCACATTTTGGACTCCATCCCGACTCAGAACCGACAAGGAGATTTTCAAGAAAAAACCCAGCGCCACCCGTTGGGTAGAGGAATGTCTTCGTCAATGTGAGTGATTTTTGCAAACCTCTTTCCAGACTTTTTGCCAGCTAGTTCTGCTAGATATGTATCAACAGCAGTTTCATCTGAGGGTTCGCTGCGTGCGACGAGTGCACCACGTATTGCTTGTTCGACCACCATTTTTCTGAGGTCTGCCACATCCTCCGGCGCATGAAACAGTCTCCCAAAATTGTCGGCCAAGCGCGTCCACGTGGTTTGCAGTTCGTGCGGGCTGGTGGCACTGGCGACGGCTTGCAGGGTGGACTGACGCAGGTTGTTTTGCAGTTTGCGGCGGGCTCGCTGTTGCGCTTCCAGCGTGTCGCACAAGGCCATCAGTTCATCGACCTTGGCGACAATGCGAGATTGTTCTTCGATTGGCGGAAGTGGAATGGGAAGCGCGCGTGCTGTGCTGGTATTTAATTCCACCTGCTGCGTTGTACCTGACACCAGCGAATCTGGATGCGACGGCTCGATACGTGCCTGCACCCAAGGCGAAGCGATTACACACCACAGGTAGCGTGGGGAGCAGCTGGCGAGACGAACAACCGTAACGTGTGAATCTGCGACGGCCGTGATGTTCTCTGCCGGCGGATAGATTGCCACACGTCCGACTGTGCCGGTTCCGGTCGAATTCCACAACAAGTCGCCTGCGCAAAGAAATCTCTCTTTGCCGTAGGAATTCAATGAGTCGTCGGCGACAAAGCGCGCGGCCGACAGATCAAACCCAGACCATCGCACACATTTTTGTGAGACAACGTGAGTCGAGCTCTTCTCGACATACTTAGGGCCTTTGCCTCGTTGAATGTAGAGACAGATTTGTTCTAGGCGAATCCACAGCCAATGATCGGGCACCGCGAATGGCTTCGAATGCATTGGTGGATGCATTCTGGTGGCCCGGAGATCGAGCTCTTCTTCATACGCACGGCGCATCCCTGTAGCAGCTTCAATTGCCTGCGAGACAGCAGCTTCAGATTCGATGCGCTCTACTAGTCGGCCTGAAATGGCCAATTGGATGATCAGCTCACGTAGCTTGCCAACACCCGCTGGCGCATTCGCAATATGCCCAAACTCCGCCAAAAACCGCTGTGCATCCATCAGGCATCCTCGCTCACGAAGTGATGCGCAAGTGCGGCGGCTAATTCGCTCTTGAGCTGGTTCTCGGTTTCTTCAATTTCGCTCAACAGTTCTTTGTATTTCACCAGCAACGCATCGGGGTCGTGGGTCTCTTCCTCTGGCGCATTGGGGTTTTTGATGTCCAGGTTGAAGATGGGCCAGTAGATGCGGTCGCCAGCGGCCTGCGCATCTCGCGCTTGCAGGCGCAGTGGTTCGGCTTGGGCGCGCAGCTCGGCAATCTGGGCTTCGATCTTTTCGCGGTAGGCGACATCGGTGGTGCCAACCAGGCTCTTGCGCAAGTCGCCCGCTTCGCCTTCCAGTTTGGCAGCTTGGTTGTTCAGGTCTTCGGCGCGTTGCCAATGCGGTTGGGCAGCGGCTTCGGCTTGCTCGCGCTTGGTTTTAAAGTCCACCTTCCAGGCGAATTCATTTTCCAGGCGGTCGGCAAAGTCGTTGGCCTCTGTGCCCCACCACTCCTGCTCGGGCTTGAATTCTTCCAGCCGGATCGGCTTGGTCTTGGAATAGCTCTTGTAGCCCGCTGGGTAGGGGTGCTCGTAGAACCAGATGGCGTCGGTTTGGAAGTGCTCGGTGCCATCGTCCACCGCAGTGCCCCTGGTGAAGAACAGCAGGTTGGTCTTGATGGCGGTGTAGGGGGCGAACACGCCTCTGGGCAGGCGGATGATGGTGTGCAGCTTGCAGTCGCGCAGCAGCAGCTTTTTCAGCGTGCCCTTGATGCCGTCACCAAACAAAAAGCCATCGGGCAGCACCACGGCGGCGCGGCCGTTTTCTTTGAGGAGCTTCTTGATGATGAGCGCCATGAACATATCGGCGGTTTCCCGGGTGCGCAGGTCGGCCGGGTAGTCACTGCCCACGCCATCATCTTCATAGCCACCAAAGGGTGGGTTGGTGATGATGCAGTCGACCTTGTGGTTGGCGCTCCATTCGTTCCAGCCGATGCCCAGGGTGTTGCGGTGCTCAATCTGGCTGGGCACGTCGATGTCGTGCAGCAGCATATTGGTGGTGCACAACAGGTGGGGCAGTTGCTTCTTCTCGATGCCGTGGATCAGTTCTTCGATGGCGCGTTTGTCTTCAGCACTGGATTTGGCTGAAAGTTGATTGCGAAAATGGTCGATGGCGGCGGTCAAGAAGCCGCCGGTGCCGCAGGCCGGGTCCATCACGGTTTCACGTTTGTCCAGCCGTGGGTTGACGCGGTCGGCCATGAAGGCGGTGATAGCGCGCGGGGTGTAAAACTCGCCGGCATTGCCAGCGCCGCG
Organism: Variovorax sp. S12S4; assembly: GCF_023195515.1. Classification (NCBI taxonomy): domain Bacteria; kingdom Pseudomonadati; phylum Pseudomonadota; class Betaproteobacteria; order Burkholderiales; family Comamonadaceae; genus Variovorax; species Variovorax sp. S12S4. The sequence goes on along the minus strand of NZ_JALPKR020000002.1, from coordinate 1,218,771 downwards.
CAGGTCGTTGAGCATTTGCTCGTAGACATCACCCAAGCTGGCGCGGGTCTTGAAGTCGTGGAAGTTGATGGCGTCTTCCAGCTTCTCGATCACAGCCAGCATCTGCGGGCCGGATTTCATGTAGTTGTTGGCGTCTTCAAACACCTGCTTGATGACCTTGTGCTGCGGGCTCTTGCTCGCATCAATTTGATCTTTGAGCGCCGGAAAGAGTTCGTTGTTGACGAAGGGCACCAAGTCGCTCGCAGCGATCTGCGGCTTCTTCTTACCATCGGCATCGACGATATAGGCAGCCCAATTGCGCCAGCGGCAGCGCTCGGGCATCGGTGATTTGTATTTCTTGTTGTCGTCTTCCCATTCTTCCTCGCGCTGGTCAAAGACCTTGAGAAAGAGCATCCAGGTGAGTTGGCCGAGGCGCTGAGCATCGCCATCGACGCCATCGTCCTTGCGCATGATGTCCTGAATGGATTTGATGGTGCTACTGAGATTCATCTTGTTGTGTTCGTTTTACGTGGCTTGACGTAGTGTCAGGCCTGCTTCAATTCTGGCTGCTCGTAGATCGCTTGTTCCAGCTCGTGAACGGCTTGGGTGTATTGCTCAAGGCTGCCAAAGATGCCACGCCGGATTTGGGTTTTGCTGCCGAATTGATCAAACGGCGGCAGTTCCAGCACCTTTGCGTCTTCAATGTCTTGCACACCGTGGTCGGCAAACTTGTCCAGCAAGGCATCGAGCACGGCGCGCGCTTGTTCACCGTATTTGCCGAAGACATCGCGCTTCTTGACGTTGTTGGCGCGCTCCCGGCGGGTCAATGGCTTTTGGTCGAAGGCGACGTGGGCGACCAGATCAAATACATCAAGCTCAGCGCCGTTAGCTACTGCCTGCCGCAGTATTTCGAAAGGCACGCCGTGGTCTGCGAGTTCCTCCAGGACGGCCTGCTTGCGCTCGGCACTGTTCCACCGGTGCAAAAAGTCGGTCATGGTGCCGAACTCGGCTTGCAGTGCCTTCTTGATGTCGTCCTTGAGCAGAACGCGATAGTCGTCGGTGATGAGCTTGCCATCAGCGTCGAGGTACTGCGAGCGCTCCACGGCCACGCGCACGTTGGCGTCGTCAATCACATACTTGGTGCGGCCTTCGCCGCCGCCTCCACCTGTATTGCCCCCGGGTGGCGTGTTGTCTTCGACTGTGGCGCCGGGACCATAGGGGGCGGCTCTGGTTCGCCAGCACCAGGTGGAACCGTGTCTTCTGGCGGCACCACGGGTTCGTCGGGTTCGGGTTCGTAGATCACCACGGGTTCGCCATCGAAATCCGGGTCAGCGAACAAGCGAGTGGCACCTTTGAAATCCATGATGGTGAAGTACAGCTTCTGGTAGTCCTCACGCAAGCGCGTGCCACGGCCAATGATCTGTTTGAACTCGGTCATCGAGTTGATGTTCTGGTCCAGCACGATGAGCTTGCAGGTTTTGGCATCAACGCCGGTCGTGAGCAGCTTGGACGTCGTGGCAATGACTGGGTAGGGCTCATCGTTATCGATGAAGTAAGAGAGCTGCGCCTTGCCTTCGGTGTCGTCGCCAGTGATGCGCATCACGTAGCGGCGGTTGCTGGCAGCGGAGGGGATGAGCTTGACCAGCTCTTGGCGCATGCGTTCGGCGTGATCTTGGTCGTCGCAGAACACAATTGTCTTGGCCATTGGGTCGGTGGCCTTCAGATATTCCCAGACCTTGCTGGCAACGAGCTCGGTGCGCTTCTCGAGCACCAGATTGCGGTCGAAATCCTTGGTGTTGTACTGGCGTTGCTCAACGGTCTGGCCGAGTTTATCGACCTTACCTTTTTCGGGGTGTAGCCGACAGCGTCGACATCGGTAGCGATGCGGATGACTTTGTAGGGTGCAAGGAAGCCGTCTTCGATGCCTTGCTTGAGCGAGTAGGTGTAAACGGGATCACCGAAGTAGCTGATGTTGCTTACCTCCTTGGTTTCCTTCGGTGTGGCCGTCAGGCCCAGGTGCGTGGCCGCGCTGAAGTAGTCCAGCACGTCGCGCCACGCCGAGTCGTCTGCAGCGCTGCCGCGGTGACACTCGTCAATGACCACCAAGTCAAAGAAGTCCGCGGGAAACTGCCGGTAGATCTGCTTCCATTCTTCGCGGCCGGTCACTGCCTGGTACAGGGCGAGGTAGACCTCGTAGTTCTTCTTGACCTGGCGGTTGGTCACCTTGTGCATTACCTCGCCGAACGGGGCGAAGTCCTGCTGCATGGTCTGGTCAATCAGGATGTTCCGGTCAGCCAAGAACAGTATCCGCTTCTTGGCTTTGGCCTTCCACAGCCGCCAGATGATTTGGAACGCGGTGTAGGTTTTGCCCGTGCCCGTGGCCATGACCAGCAGCACGCGCTGCTGGCCCTTGGCAATGGCCGCGATGGCGCGGTTGATGGCGACGCGTTGGTAGTAGCGGGGTTCCCGGCCGCTGCCGTCTGTATAAAAGGGCTGCTCCACGAGCGCGATGGCAGTGGGCTCGGTCAGCCCCTTCCACTGCTGGTAGAGCGCCCAAAGTTCGGCGTGCGTCGGGAACGCGTCCAACGGGACTTCACGTTCGGTGGGCGAGGTGAGACCTGTTCGGTCGTGCACTAGGAGTGCGGTGCCATTGCTGCAGATGGCGACGGGCACGTCCAGCATCTCAGCATAAGCCAGCGCCTGCTGCATGCCGTGCCCCACAGGGAAGCGGGCTTGCTTGGCCTCTACCACGGCCAGGGGACGCCCGGCCGCGCGTAGAGGACGTAGTCTGCGCGTTTCGGCCCGCCTTTGGCTTCTGGGTTGCGGACGCGTGCGGCCAGCTTGCCACGCACCATGACACGGCCATCAGTGAGGCTGACCTCCTCTCGGAACTGCGCCTGCTGCCATCCGGCGTTTTGTATGGCGGGGGTGATGAACTTGGTACAGATGTCGCGTTCGCTCATGTCTCCTTTGTTCACTCGCGTTCCTCCTGAAACAGATGCAGTTTTTCGTAGACTTTGTTCTTGTACTTCCCGAGCTTCATTCCAGAAGCACCATGAACTCTGTCGCAATCGCCTCGGGTCGAATTGCGCGGGCACCATCAGCACGATGCAAGCGAACCAGACCATGGGCCTGAAGGTTCTTCAGTGTTCTGGAGAGATTGCTCGGTGCCCGACCAGATAACTTGGCCAGTTCCGCGACCGTCTGTGGTTGCGCCGAACTCATGATCTTGAGGAGCTGCCTGTTCTCATCTGACAGAACGCCGGCCAACTGCCGCCACGATTCGAACCACACCGTGGGCGCTTCAATGGGAACGACGCCCTGGGGAGCAGGCTCGCTACGGATGCCAACGATGGTGCGCATGCGACGGCTCCAAATGATGCTGCGAAGATCATATCAGGCGAAGATAACTTTTGACACGATGAAGAACGTTCGCCGCTTCACCGACAGACGCTGGATGCAAAAATTGATCACGCACACGCCAGCGTGCATTGGCGTCGTGACGAGTCAGCGAACAGCTTCAAACCAGTCGTTCGCGGTCCGCGGGCGCGGTTGTTGGGCGATGATTGAGATTGAGCTGAGACCGTACGCTGGCCCTCGCGGACTCCGCGACAGCATCCGCTGCACAACAGCCCTTGTGGACGTTCAGGCGTGTGGTCGAGGCGCATGAGTGGCCGTTATCGCCAGCCTCACCAACCATTTCGATCAACCGCTGCTAATGGCTCAGCAGTGATGCGAGATCATCGAATTGAATTGCCCCGGCGCCCAACACTGATCCAACCAGCCAGTTGGAGCAGCCCAACCACCGATCGCTACGCAGACTTGTTCTTCTTGGTGGGCTTGTCCAACGCCTTGAAGAACTCCGAGGGCTGCACGCCCAGGGCGTCGATGATTTTCATCATGTTTACCATGGCAAGGTTGCGTTCGCCGCGTTCTACACCGCCCATGTAGCTTCGGTCGATCCCGCACTCGTCGGCGAACGACTCTTGCGAAAAATTCATCGCCTTCCGCCGATTTCGCACGGCCTGGCCAAAAGCCACCAGCGCAGGGTGTCTTTCTTCTAGTGGGGGGTGGTACTCGGGCCATTTCTCGATGGTCGCCCTAGAAGGTCCAAGACTCCACGGTCCATAGGTTGGCGGTCCATAGAAGCGCGGTCTATAAGCATCTTTTAAGTTACGATCTTTCCTGCGCGGTGGCAACTGATCGACGCGATACCAATAAGCGGCAGGGGGATTCGAAATGAAGTGCGGGAAGTTTTCTCGAGCGTGGCCCGAGCGGAGGGACGCTGCTCTGGAGCGGATTGAAGGCAAGCCCAAGCGGCTCGCTTGCCTCGCTCCTGATATGCCCTTCGACAGGGCTTTCACGGAATGCAAGACCTTGGCCCAACTAGCGGTCTGGTATGACCGCCTCGCGTCCGGTCGCCGAATGTCAGACGATGAGTTAGGGTTCCTTGTCGAGCATGTCTCCGGCCTCAGGGCGACAGAGAACATGACACGTGGTGAGCGCGCGGTGGAGAAGAAAGCCGACGAGTTCGCTGAATTCTTCTACGGCCGGGACCATCGCAACTTCTGTGCAATCCGCGCAAGGCAGATCGCGATCGAAGAGGCGCGGTGCGACGAGGTTCCGCGCCACACGGTGTGGACGCTCGGCTCCAGGCTTTGGTGTCTGAGGGTACCGAAGGAAGGCACCGCTACCGCATCTGCCCACACACTGAAGCTCATGGAGCTTGGCGGCCAACTAATCCGCGGCAGCTTGAGGAGTACCGAGCACGCGGAGCCGCTGATCTTGGCATTCGCGCAAGGGGTGGTCCTGGGGTTCTCTCTGCTCGCGAAGATCGACATCACCAATGCGTTGGAAGGCCTGGATTTCTGGCGACGATGCGAGTTGGCCAGCATTTACCACGTAGGCGTCGATCGCGGCCAGCGGCTTCGCGCGATGGATGACCGAGATCGGAGCCGGTGATTTGCGAGGCGCTATACCCCGGCCGCTCCTGCGCGCGACCCCCTCCATCGAAAGCAGGCCTCCCGAACCTCATTGGCCAGCGCCGACAGGGCTTCAGGCGCGGTGCCGCTTCCGCCGCGCTGAATCACGAACCTCGCCGGCGGCAGCACCGGCAAAAAGCTCCCCGCCGGAATGGCCTTCAGGCCCGGCGGCATGCCCGACGGTGTCAGCACCGTGATGGCCAGCCCGGTAGCGGCCGCTGCCGTCAAAGCACTCGAGCCCTGCGCAGTCAGCACGATCTGCCAGTTGGCCGGGCCATGGCCGGCCAGCGATGCCAGCGCGGCTTCGCGGAAGGGGCAGGGCTCCGAAAGAAAGGCGAGCGGAATCGGCCCCTCGGGGTCGAGCAGCGACTTTTCTGAAAATGCCCAGACGAGCGGTTCCATCCAGAGGGTTTCCGTGTCGCTACCGGCATCGCAGACCGTGCCGACCATCAGGTCCAGCGAGCGTTCCCGCACCTGCCTGGCAAGCATCGTGCTGATGCCGCAGGTGACTTCCACATGCACGTCCGGCCTGCGGCTGCGAAAGCTCGCGAGCGCGGCGAACAGCCACTCGCTGGGGAATCCTTCGGGAGCACCCGAGGCGCAACGTCGTTGGCGCATGGCGCGGCGCAGCGAGCTTGGAGACCGCCTGCTGCTGCAGGCTGAGGATGCTCCTCGCATAGCTCAGCAGCACGCTGCCTTGCGCCGTGAGTTGCAGCGAGCGCGTGGTGCGGTCGAACACGCGGCAACCCAGCTGCTCCTCCAGCCGTTTGATTTGCGCACTGACGGCCGATTGCGTCAGGTGCATGGCGTCAGCCGCGCGCGTCACGCTGGCGTGGTCGGCAACCGAGACGAAGGCGCGCAGCTGTTGGGAGTCGAGCATGGGTTTCAGTGCGGTTGGTTCTGAATCGGTGCAAATTATGTTGCTTGTGTGCATTGCGTGCGATGCCTAGCCTCGGCTTTCCTGAACCATTTACTCACCGCATGCCATGAAAGAACTTCTGTACATCGAGACGTCGCCGAGATCTGCGCGCTCCGCCAGCATCGAGGTCGCCGGGGCGTTCATCGACGAGGTGACGCGCGTCCACCCCGGCTGCCGCGTAACCACCCTGAACCCCTGGACGATGGAGCTTCCGGAGCTGTCGCAAGACATGCTCGACGCCAAGTACGCCGGCATCAACGGCGTGCCGCTCACCGCAGCCCAGCAAACGGAGTGGGACGAAGTGCGGCGCATTGCCGCGCCCTTCCACGCAGCGGACCACATCGTGCTTGCCATGCCGCTCTGGAACTTCGGCATTCCCTACAAGCTGAAGCACCTGATCGACGTGGTTTCGCACAAGGACGTGCTGTTCCGCTTCGACGCATCGGGCCTCTCGGGCATGCTCCAGACCCGCATGGCGACGGTGGTCTGCGCGCGGGGGCTCGACTACCCGCTGGGCAAAGACGGCTCCGCGCACGCACTCGACTTTCAGTTGCCCTACATCGAGACGTGGCTGCGGTTCATCGGCGTGCGCGAGGTGCGCTCGGTCGTCGTCGAAAAGACGCTGATGGGCCCGGAGGTTGATGCCGGCGCAAGAGCCGAGGCAAAACGCAGGGCCACCGAGCTCGCAGAGGGGCTCTAAGGGCTAAGAGCGGGCCGGTTGCAGGGTCGCGCAGACCCTGACACCATGGCCGCATGACGTACCAACTTCATTACTGGCCCACCATCCAGGGCCGAGGCGAATTCGTGCGGCTCGCGCTCGAGGCGGCCGGTGCGGACTATGTCGACGTGGCGCGGTTGCCCGAGAAGAAGGGTGGCGGCGAATCGGCGCTGAGCGACCGGCTCGACGATCCTGAGATCGTTCGCCCGGCGTTCGCGCCGCCGTTCCTGATCGACGGCGACATCGTCGTCGGGCAGACCGCCGCCATCCTGCTGTACCTCGGGCCGCGGCTGGGCCTTGCGGGTGTCGGCGAATCGGACGGCCTGTGGACACACCAGCTGCAGCTCACCATCGCCGACGTGGTGGCCGAGGCGCACGACACCCACCACCCCATCTCAACAGGCGCCTACTACGAAGACCAGCGCGACGCGGCCATGCAGCGCGCACAAGCCTTCCGCGAAGAGCGGATTCCCAAGTTCCTTAACTGGTTCGAACGGGTGCTGCAGCGCAACCCCGCGGGGTCGTCGCACCTCGTGGGCGATGTGCTGACCTATGCCGACCTGTCGCTCTTCCAACTGGTGGATGGCCTGCGCTACGCATTCCCGAAGGCCACCGCGCGGGCGCTGGCTGCCACGCCGGAGGTCGAGAAATTGCACGACAACGTCAAACGCCGCCAGCGCGTGCACGACTACCTGCAAAGCCCGCGCCGCATTGCGTTCAATGAAGACGGGATCTTCAGGCGCTATGCGGAGCTGGACGGCTGAGGCTATTCGTCGTCGTCCGCCGAGCCGGCATCGTTGCGAATGCGCAGCGCCGTCTCGTACAGCGCATTGCGCGGTGCGCCGCTGATCTCCGCCGCAAGGCGCACGGCGGTCTTCACCGGCAGCTCGGCCAGCAGGAGCCGCAGCACGCGCTCGCCTTCCGCGCCGTCGTCGCTCGCAACGGCTACGGGATGCAGCACCAGCGCGAACTCGCCGCGCGTGCGGTCGCGGTCGGCGGCGAACCAATCGGGCAGGGCGCTGGCCGGCACGGTCGCGATTTCTTCGAATTGCTTGGTGAGCTCGCGCCCTACGGTGATACGGCGCTCGCCCAGCGCGGCCAGCGCGCGGGCCAGGGTTTCGATGCGGTGCGGCGCCTCGAGCAGCACCACGGCGCGGGGCTCTTGCGCGAGCGCCTGCACGGCGGTGTCGCGCTCGCCCGCCTTGCTCGGCAAAAAGCCCGCGAACACGAAGGCGCTGCTGGCGTTGCCGTCGCCGCCATCGGCCACCAGCCCGGCCGCACCGATGAGCGTGGTCACGCTGCTGGCGCCCGGCAGCGGCAGCACGCGCTGGCCGGCTGCGCGCACGGCCGCTACCAGCCGCGCGCCGGGGTCGCTCACGCCGGGGGTGCCGGCGTCGCTCACGTAGGCGATGCGTTCACCCTGGGCGAGCCGCGCGGCCACGGCCTGGGCCGCCTCGGCCTCGTTGTGCTGGTGCACGGCCAGCAGCTGGGCATTGGGCCGGTCGATGCCGTAGGCGCGCAGCAGGCTTTGGGTGTGGCGCGTGTCCTCGCAGGCAACGGCGTCGACGAGTTGCAGCACATGCAGCGCCCGCAGGGTGATGTCGGCCAGGTTGCCGATGGGCGTGGCCACCACGTAGAGCGTGCCCTGCGGATAATGCTGCGCACCCGAGGCATCGCGCGCTGCCGCAAGAGCGGCGCCGAAGGCGGCGGGTACTAGTGAAGCCAATGGGTTTCTCCGAAGAAACAAAAAGAAGCCGGCAGGGAGCCAAGCATGAAAACCATCACGACGAAGCATCGGGGCGATGCGGCGGAAGACGCCGCGCTCGACCATCTTCAGAACGCCGGCCTCGCGCTGGTTGCCCGCAATTATCGAACGCCCGGGCGCGGCGGCGGCGAGATCGACCTGATCATGCGCGATCCGCGCGACGGAACGCTGGTGTTCGTCGAGGTGCGCCAGCGCAGCACGGCCTCGCATGGCGGTGCCGGCGGCAGCATCACGGGCGTGAAGCAGCGGCGCATCGTGTTTGCGGCGCGGCACTACCTGAACGGGCTGCGCACGCTGCCGCCGTGCCGCTTCGACGTGGTGCTGGTCGAAGAGCGCATCACCTGGCTGAAGGGGGCGTTCGACGCGGGCTAGCGTCTTGGCGGCGGCGCGGGAACTCGGCGCGCGCCGAAGGCTCCACACCGCAAACGTCTTGTTTCATTGCCCCCCGGTATCATCCCGCCCCATGCTCGAGCAACGGATTCAGCAACATTTCATCGATAGCGCCGACCTTAAATACCAGGCCGGCCCAGTCCTCAGCAAACCCATATCGCAAGCCATGCAGGCCATCCTGGCGTGCGTGACGAGCGGCGGCAAGGTGCTGGCCTGCGGTGCGGGCGTGTCGGGCCTGCTTGCCGCGCAGTTCGCGGCGCAGTTTGTCGGCCGCTTCGAGCGCGAGCGGCCCGAGCTGGGCGCCATTGCGCTGCCCGGCGACAGCACCGATCCCTTGGCCGACAGCGCCAACGCGATAGACGCCGACCGCTTTGCCCGCCAGGTGCGCGCGCTCGGCCAGGCCGGCGACGTGCTGCTTGCCCTCAGTGCCAGCGGGCAATCGGCTGCGGTGCTTGCCGCCGTGCTGGCCGCGCATGAGCGCGACATGACTGTTGTGGCCCTGCTCGGCAATGCCAGCATCGGCCAGCCGGCCTCGCCTGCCGCGGGCAGCACCGGAACCGGCGGCGCCATTGGGCGTGCGCTGCGCGAAACTGATGTTCAGATTGGTGTGTCGCACGAACGTGCGGCACGCATCCACGAAGTCCACCTGCTCGCACTGCATTGCCTGTGCGACGGCGTGGATGCCCAGCTACTCGGAGAACAGGAAGCTTCCACATGACGACGACACCATTCCAACGCCTCGCCATTGCATTCGCCTCGGGAGCCGTTCTGGTTGCCGGGCTTTCCGGCTGCGTGCCGCTTGTGGTGGGCGGCGCGGCCGCAATGGGCGTGGGCATGGTGGCGACCGACCGCCGCAGCTCCGGCGCCCAGCTGGACGACCAGGGCATCGAGCTGCGCGCGGCCGCCCGCGTGCGCGAGATTGCCAACGACAACATGTACGTGAGCGTGACCAGCTACAACCGCCAGGTGCTGCTGACCGGCGCCGTGGGCAACGAGGCCGACCGCCGCCGCGTCGAGGAAGTGGTGCAGCGCGTGGACAACGTGCGCTCGGTAGTCAACGAGCTCACCATCGGCCAGCCCAGCACCTTCCAGGACCGTTCGAACGACGTGTTCATCAGCGGCAAGATCAAGGCCTCGCTGCTCGATGCCAAGGACATCTTTGCCAACTCGTTCAAGGTGGTGACCGAGCGCGGCGTGGTCTACCTGATGGGCATTGCCACCCGGCGCGAGACCGACCGCGCGACCGAAATCGCGCGCGGCATCTCGGGCGTGCAAAAGGTGGTGCGCGTGGTCGAGATCGTGAGCGAGGCCGAGTTGGCCAACCAGGCCCAGCGCGGCGGCACGGGTGCTGCTCCCGCGCCGGCGCCAAGCTCGGTGGCTCCGGCGCCTTCTTCTTCATCGCGCGTGCCGTTGCCGCCGATGGAGCCGCTGCCGCCGGCCGGCCAGCCGGGCAGCGTGACCACCTCGCCTGTGCGCTGATCTGTCTCTCGCCGGCCCTAGCTCCAGGCCAGCCAGGCCCAAAGCAAAAAGCCCGCTTTCGCGGGCTTTTTTTATTTGAGCCGGATGATCAGGCTCGACGTGTCCCACCGGCTGCCACCGGCCTGCTGCACGTCGGCATAGAACTGGTCGACCAGCGCGGTGACCGGCACGCGCGAGCCGTTGCGCTTGGCCTCGTCGAGCACCAGGCCCAGGTCCTTGCGCATCCAGTCGACGGCAAAGCCATAGTCGAACTTGCCTTCGATCATGGTCTTGCCGCGGTTGTCCATTTGCCAGCTTTGCGCTGCGCCTTTACCGATGACTTCGAGCACCGCCTTCATGTCGAGGCCGGCGCGCTGGCCGAAGGCAATGGCTTCGGAGAGACCCTGCACCAGGCCGGCAATGGCGATCTGGTTCACCATTTTTGCGAGCTGGCCGGCACCGCTGGCGCCCAGCAGCGTAACGGCGCGCGCAAAGGCGTTGATCACCGGCTTCACGCGCTCGAAGCTGGCCTTGTCGCCGCCGCACATCACGGTGAGCGCACCGTTCTGCGCGCCGGCCTGGCCGCCGGAAACCGGTGCGTCGATGAAATGCAGGCCCAGCGCCTGCGCCGCGCTCGACAGTTCGCGCGCCACGTCGGCCGAAGCGGTGGTGTGGTCGACGAACACGGCGCCTTTTTTCATGCTCGCAAAGGCGCCGTTGGGGCCCAGCACCACGGAGCGCAGGTCGTCGTCGTTGCCCACGCAGCTGAACACGATGTCGGCGCCGGCGGCGGCATCGCGCGGCGTGGCGGCGTAGCGGCCCGGCGGGCCGAATTCGGCAACCCATGCCTCGGCCTTGGCCGGTGTGCGGTTGTAGACCGTGACGTTATGTCCGGCCTTGGCCAGGTGGCCGGCCATCGGCCCGCCCATGACGCCAAGGCCCAGAAAGGCCACCGTCTGCGCGGGGGTGGATTCGTAGGTTCGGGTGTTGATGCTGCTCATGGGCGAGAGCTTAAAGCCAATGAGCGGCCTTCGTCTCGCAGCGGATTCACCCAGCGCACCGAAGGCGCTTCGGGGGCGTCTAAACGATCGCGAAATGCTCCGTGCCGGCCGACAGGTCGGTGCTGCGCGCGCGCTGGCTGTTGAGCTTGATCTGCAGCCGCAGGTCGTTGGCCGAGTCGGCGTTGCGAATCGCGTCTTCAAAGGTGATCGAGTGGCTTTCGAACAGGTCGAACAGCGCCTGGTCGAAGGTCTGCATGCCGAGGTTCCGGCTCTTCTTCATGATCTCCTTGATCTCGCCGACTTCGCCCTTGAAGATCAGGTCTGAGATGAGCGGCGTGTTCAGCAGCACTTCGACTGCGGCCACGCGGCCCTGGCCGTCTTCGGTGGGAATCAGGCGCTGCGAAATCAGCGAACGCAGGTTCAGCGACAAGTCCATCAGCAGCTGCGCGCGGCGTTCTTCGGGAAAGAAGTTGATGATGCGGTCCAGCGCCTGGTTGGCGCTGTTGGCGTGCAGCGTGGCCATGCAAAGGTGGCCGGTTTCGGCAAAAGCCACCGCGTGCTCCATGGTTTCGCGGTCGCGAATTTCGCCCATCAAGATCACGTCTGGCGCCTGGCGCAGCGTGTTCTTGAGCGCGGCTTCCCAGCTGTCGGTGTCAATGCCCACTTCGCGCTGCGTTACCACGCAGTTCTTGTGCGGGTGCACAAACTCAACCGGGTCTTCTACCGTGACGATGTGGCCGTAGGAGTTTTCGTTGCGCCAGTCGATCATGGCCGCCAGCGTGGTCGACTTGCCCGAGCCCGTGGCGCCCACCATGATGGTGAGGCCGCGCTTGGTCATCGACACGTCTTTCAGCACCTGCGGCATGCCCAGGCCGTCGATGGTCGGCAGCTTGGCCGGAATGGTCCGCAGCACCATGCCAACCTTGCCCTGCTGCACAAACGCGTTCACGCGGAAACGGCCAATGCCGGTGGGCGAAATCGCAAAGTTGCATTCCTTGGTGCGCTCGAACTCAGCCGTCTGCCGGTCGTTCATGACCGAGCGCGTCAGCGCCAGCGTGTGCTGCGCGCCCAGCGCCTGCTGCGACACCTTGGTGACCTTGCCATCGACCTTGATGGCGGGCGGAAAGTCCGCCGTAATGAACAAGTCGCTGCCGTTCCGGCTCACCATGAGCTTGAGCAGGTCGTTGATGAACTGGCTGGCTTGATCGCGTTCCATGATGTCGGTACTCCGAAGGGCTGTGGATCAGCCAGGGAAATTTTCTGGGATCTTGGCCTTGCCGCGTGCTTCCGCCGCCGAAATGGCATTGCGGCGCACGAGGTCGGTCAGGTTCTGGTCCAGCGTCTGCATGCCCGAGCCCTGGCCGGTCTGGATGGCCGAATACATCTGCGCCACCTTGGCTTCGCGAATCAAATTGCGGATGGCCGGCGTGCCCAGCATGATCTCGTGCGCCGCCACGCGGCCCTGGCCGTCCTTGGTCTTGCACAGCGTTTGCGAGATCACGGCCTGCAGCGACTCCGACAGCATGGCGCGGATCATTTCCTTTTCTTCGCCCGGGAACACGTCGATGATCCGGTCGATGGTCTTGGCGGCCGACGAGGTGTGCAGCGTGCCGAACACCAGGTGGCCCGTTTCGGCCGCGGTCATCGCCAGGCGAATGGTTTCCAGGTCGCGCAGCTCGCCCACCAAGATGGCGTCCGGGTCTTCACGCAGGGCAGAGCGCAGCGCGTTCGAGAACGACAGCGTCATTGGCCCCACTTCGCGCTGGTTGATCAGGCACTTCTTCGACTCGTGCACGAATTCGATCGGGTCTTCCACCGTGAGGATGTGTCCGTACTCGTTTTCGTTCAGGTAATTGACCATGGCGGCCAGCGTGGTCGACTTGCCCGAGCCCGTGGGGCCGGTCACCAGCACCAGGCCGCGCGGCTTGAGCGCCAGTTCCGCGAAAATCTTGGGCGCGTTGAGCTGCTCCAGCGTCAGGATCTTCGAAGGAATGGTCCGGAACACGGCGGCCGCGCCGCGTGCCTGGTTGAATGCGTTCACGCGAAAGCGCGCCAGGCCGTCGATCTCGAACGAGAAGTCGACCTCCAGAAACTCTTCGTAGTGCTTGCGGTGGGTGTCGCTCATGATGTCGTACACCATGGCGTGCACCGCCTTGTGGTCGAGCGCATCGACGTTGATGCGCCGCACGTCGCCATGGACGCGAATCATGGGCGGCAGGCCGGCCGACAAATGCAGGTCGGATGCTTTGTTCTTGACGCTGAATGCCAGCAGTTGGGTAATGTCCACGGGGATCCTCGGCTCGAGTTCGGTGACGTTTTGATACGATTTTGGACGATTATGACGATGATTGGCGACGACCTCCAGCAAGTAAAGAACCGGATCGAAAGGGCCTGCGCCTCCGAGGGGCGCAACCCGGCCGAAGTCCGGCTGCTGGCGGTGTCCAAGACCTTCGGTCCGGAGGCCGTGCGCGAAGCCCACGGGGCGGGCCAGCGGGCCTTCGGCGAGAACTATGTGCAAGAAGGCCTGGACAAGATCGAGGCGCTTTCGGATCTGCGCGCGGAGCTCGAGTGGCACTGCATCGGCCCTCTGCAAAGCAACAAGACGCGGCCCGTGGCCGAGCATTTCGACTGGGTGCACAGCATCGACCGGCTCAAGATTGCCGAGCGCCTTTCGGCCCAGCGGCCGGCGCATTTGCCGCCGCTGCAGGTGTGCCTGCAGGTCAATGTGGACGGCGGCGCCAACAAGTCCGGCGTGCCTCCGGAAGAGGCTTTGCCGCTTGCGCGCGCTGTGGCGGCTTTGCCACATTTGCAGCTGCGCGGGGTCATGGCCATTCCCGAGCCGGCGCCGGATTTCGCCGCGCAGCGCGAACTGTGTTTGCGCGCACGCGAGGTTTACGACGCCATTCGGGCCGCGGGCATCGAAGTCGACACGCTTTCGCTGGGCATGAGTGCCGACCTGGAGGCGGCCGTCAGCGCGGGTAGCACGATGGTTCGCATCGGCACGGCCATCTTCGGCGGGCGCCCTCGCAAACCGGCCTGAGCCTATCGGTGAGCTACAGCGCGAGCGGCAGCCGCGCGCTGCTCTTCACTTCTTCCATCACCGCGTAGGTGCGCGTCTCTCGCACGCCGGGCAGTTGCCACAGCACCGTGCCGGCAAAGTCGCGGTACGCCGCCATGTCGGCCATGCGGGTCTTGAGCAGGTAGTCGAAACCGCCCGCAACCATGTGGCATTCCATGATTTCGTCGCGCGCGTGAACGGCGGCCTTGAACTGGTCGAACACGTTGGGGGTGGTGCGGTCGAGCAGAATTTCCACGAACACCGTAAGGCCCCGCCCGAGCTTGTGCGGATCGAGCCGCGCCTCGTAACCCTGGATGAAGCCCTCGCGCGTGAGCCGCTGCACCCGCGCCAGCACCGCGGTGGGCGAGAGCGCCACCGCCTCGGCCAACTTGAGGTTGGTGATGCGGCCGTCTTCCTGAAGAATCTTCAGTAGCCGGAGATCGATGCGGTCCAGGTCCAGGTCGGGCATTGGTGAATTATCCGGTTCGCACCTTGTTTTTTGGCAAAAGATTCGGCCTATATCCAAAGACCATAGGGGATAGAACCAAGGAACTGCCATGCACCTGCCCACCCCTTACCGCCCTGAAGCGGATGTCGTATCTCACCGGCTCGCCTCGCTCGAAGGCGCACTCGATTGGGCTGCGGCGGCCATTGCCGCTAGGCCGTGGGTGGAGGCGGTGCGCCGCCACCCGCCGCCGTTCTGGGCCATGGAAAGCCTGCTGCGCGAATACCCGATTTCCAGTGCCGAGGGCCTGGCGCTCATGCGCCTGGCCGAGGCGCTGCTTCGCGTGCCCGATGCCGCCACGGCCATTGCGCTCACGGCCGATCAGCTGGGCCGCGCCGATTTCGAAGGCACGGCCGACTCCACGCTGTCGCGCCTGTCTTCCGCCGCCATCGCGATGTCGAAGAAGTTCTTGCCCGAAGGCGACCACCCGTCCGGCCTCATGGCCAAGCTGGGCGCGCGCACGGTGGTGGCCGCCACGCTGCGTGCGGTGCAACTGCTCGGCCGCCAGTTCGTGCTGGGCCAGACCATTGCAGAGGCCATGGACGAGGCCCGCTCGGCGCACCGCAAGCAAGGCGCACTGCGCTTCAGCTACGACATGCTCGGCGAAGGCGCGCGTACCGATGCGGATGCGCTGCGCTACCTCGACAGCTACACGCACGCCATCGGCGCCATTGCGGCCGGCGCCGATGCGGCGCGTGCGCCCGAGCACAACGACGGCATTTCCATCAAGCTGAGCGCGCTGCATCCGCGCTACGAATATGCACAGCACGCGCGAGTGATGCGCGAGCTGGTGCCGCGCGTGTGGCAGCTGTGCGAGCTTGCAGCGGCTGCCAACCTCAACCTCACCATCGACGCCGAAGAGGTCGACCGGCTGGAGCTTTCGCTCGATGTGTTCGAGGCGCTGGCCGCGCGCGTGGCCGCCGAACAGCCGCAGTGGCGCGGCTTTGGCCTTGCGCTGCAGGCCTACCAGACGCGCGCGCTCGAACTCATCGAGCATGTCACGTCGGTGGCGCGCAAACACGGCTTGCGCCTGATGTGCCGGCTGGTGAAGGGCGCCTACTGGGACGCCGAGATCAAGCGTGCGCAGGAGCTCGGTCTGCCGCACTACCCGGTCTTCACGCACAAGCACCACAGCGACATCAGCTACCTGGCCTGCGCACGCGCGCTGCTTTCGGCGCCCGATGCGATCTATCCGCAGTTCGCCACGCACAACGCGGGCACCATCGCCGCCATCCTGCAAATGGCCGAGGCGGCGCAGGCACCTTTCGAACTGCAGCGCCTGCATGGCATGGGCGAGGGCGTCTACCGCGAAGTGATGAAGAGCACCGCCGCGCCGGTGCGCGTGTATGCGCCCGTGGGCCAGCACAAGGACCTGCTCGCCTACCTCGTGCGGCGCCTGCTCGAGAACGGCGCCAATTCATCGTTCGTGAACCAGCTGGGCGACGAAGACGTGGACATCGACGAGCTGCTCATGTCCCCGCTCTGGCTCGAACCATCGAATCCCGCCTTGCCGCTGCCGCCCGCGCTCTTCGGCCCGCCGCCTGCGCGGCGCAACAGCGAGGGCGTGGACCTTGCCGTCGAATCGATGCGCGCGCCGTTGCTTGCGGCACTGGATGCCACCGCCGTGCCCCGGGTCGAAGAGTTCGACCCTGCCAGCGCGCCCAAAGCCGTTGCCGCCAGTGCAGCCAGCTTTCGCCACTGGCGCAAGACGCCGGTCGAGACTCGCGCCGCCACGCTGCGCCAAGCCGCCGATGCACTGCAGCGGGAACTGCCGCGCTTCTGCGCGCTGCTGGTGAAAGAGGCGTTCAAGACCTGGGGCGATGCAGTAGCCGAAGTGCGCGAGGCCATCGACTTCTTGCGCTACTACGCGGACGAAACCGAGCGCATCATGCAGCCCGTGGCGTTGCCCGGCCCCACGGGCGAGAGCAACGAACTGCGGCTCACCGCGCGCGGTCCCTGGGTGTGCATCAGCCCGTGGAATTTTCCGTTGGCAATCTTCATGGGCCAGGTGGCGGCCGCGCTTGCCACCGGCAACACGGTGCTCGCCAAGCCGGCCGAGCAAACGCCCGCCGTCGCGCTCGAAGCCGTGAAGCTGCTGCACGCCGCCGGCGTGCCGGCCGATGCGCTGCAACTGCTGCACGGCCCGGGTGAAACGGTGGGTGCCGCGCTGGTCGCCGCGCCGGGCGTGGCAGGGGTGGTGTTCACCGGCTCGACGCAGGTGGCGCGCATCATTCACCGCGCGCTTGCCGCCAAGGACGGCCCCATCGTGCCGCTGATTGCGGAGACCGGCGGCATCAACGCGATGCTGGTCGACTCGAGCGCGCTGCCCGAGCAGGTGGTCGATGCCGTGGTGCAGAGTGCATTCCGTTCGGCTGGGCAGCGCTGCTCGGCATTGCGGCTGCTGGTGCTGCACGACGGCGTTGCGGACGCGGTGATCGAAATGATTCGCGGCGCGGCCGGGGAACTGGTGGCTGGCGACCCGGCGCTGCTGTCGACCGACGTGGGGCCGGTGATCGACAGCGAAGCGGCCGACAACATCCGGCGCCACCTGAAGCGGCTGGATTCGGAGGCCAAGCGTCTTCTTGCGCCGGCTTCTTCTTCAACGGATGCGGAAGGCAACCTGATTGCGCCGCAGGCCTACGAGGTGTCTTCCATCGAAAGCGTGACCAGCGAGATCTTCGGCCCGGTGCTGCAGATTGCGCGCTGGGGCCATGGCGCGCTGAGCGACCCCGCGGAGGTGATCGATCGCATCAACGCGCTGGGCTACGGCCTCACGCTCGGCATTCAGACCCGCATCGATTCGCGCGCCCAGGCGCTGGCCTCGCGCGCGCATGTGGGCAACATCTACGTGAACCGCAACATCATTGGCGCGGTGGTCGGTGTGCAGCCTTTCGGCGGCGAAGGGCTGAGCGGCACGGGGCCCAAGGCCGGCGGGCCGCACTACCTGTATCGGTTCTGCGCCGAGCAAACGGTCACGGTCAACACCACGGCGGCCGGCGGCAATGCCGCGTTGCTGAGCGCCGTTGCCTAGCGCGGCGGAAGGAGCGCCTTTGTTTTCGCCGGGCCGGCACGGGCGCCCGCAGGGTCAAACCTCTCTTGCATAACCGCCTTCGCGGCGCGCATAAGCCATGGCGCACCGGGCGCGAGAGGTCTATCGTTGCGGCCATCCGTTCAAACCAAGGGTTCTCTCATGAGTGAAAAGCTCTCCTTCGTCAATCCGACCGCCAACAGCCCCTGGGGCACGTACCTCTCGCAGGTCGACCGCGTGGTGCCGTACCTCGGCCCGCTGGCCCGCTGGGTCGAAACGCTCAAGCGCCCCAAGCGCGCGCTGATCGTCGACGTGCCGATCGAGATGGACGACGGCACCATCGCCCACTTCGAGGGCTACCGCGTGCAGCACAACATGAGCCGTGGCCCGGGCAAGGGCGGCGTGCGCTTTCACCCCGACGTCACGCTCGAAGAAGTGATGGCCCTGTCGGCCTGGATGACCATCAAGACCGCCGCGGTCAACCTGCCATACGGCGGCGCCAAGGGCGGCATCCGCGTCGATCCGAAGAAGCTCTCGCTGCAAGAGCTCGAAAAGATCACCCGCCGCTACACCAGCGAGATCGGCATCATCATCGGCCCGCACACCGACATTCCCGCACCCGACGTCAACACCAATGGCCAGATCATGGCCTGGATGATGGATACGTATTCGATGAACGTGGGCGGCACCGCCACGGGCGTGGTTACCGGCAAGCCGCTGCACCTGGGCGGCTCGCTCGGCCGCGTCAAGGCCACGGGCCGCGGCGTGTTCGTTACCGGCCGCGAGGCGGCTCGCCGCCTGGGCATGGACCTGCGCGGCGCGCGCATTGCGGTGCAGGGCTTTGGCAACGTGGGCTCGGTTGCGGCCGAACTCTTTGCCGAAGCGGGCGCCAAGATCGTCGCGGTGCAGGACCACACCGGCACCATCGTCAACACCAACGGCCTCGACCTGGCAAAGCTCATTCCCGTTGCCAACAAGGAAGGCGTGGTCGCCTTCAAGGGCGGCGACGTGGTGCCGAACGAAGCCTTCTGGGACACGGCGTGCGACATCCTGATTCCGGCCGCGCTCGAAGGCCAGATCACGGCCGAGCGCGCGCAGAAGACATCGGCCAAGCTGGTGCTCGAAGGCGCCAACGGCCCTACGGTATCGCAGGCCGACGACATCCTGGCCGAACGCGGCGTGCTGGTGGTGCCCGACGTGATCTGCAACGCCGGCGGTGTCACGGTGAGCTACTTCGAATGGGTGCAGGACTTCTCGTCCTTCTTCTGGGACGAGGACGAGATCAACGTGCGGCTCGACCGCATCATGATGAACGCGCTCAACCAGATCTGGGACACGGCGGACAAGCACAAGATCACGCTGCGCACCGCCACCTACGCGGTGGCTTGCGAGCGCATCCTGATGGCTCGCCAGGAACGCGGCCTGTACCCCTGATTCGCTGAAGCAAGGTTGTACGCTCGGGGGATGAGCACCACCCCCGAGCAACAACTCCCCTCGATTCCCGCAGACGGCCTGGCCCGCCTGCAGGCCCTGATGGCCGGCGGCCAGCGCAAGCTGCTCGGCCTCGTCGGCGCGCCCGGCGCGGGCAAGTCCACGCTTGCATCGGCGTTGCTCCGGGCTGCAGGCGCAGACCGCGCGCAGGTCGTGCCGATGGACGGTTTTCACCTGGCCAATGTCGAGCTGCAACGGCTCGGCCGCGCCGGGCGCAAGGGCGCCCCCGACACCTTCGACAGCGCCGGCTACGTCGCGCTGCTGCAGCGGCTGCGCGGGCAGGGGCCGGGCGATCCCATCGTGTACGCGCCCGAATTCCGCCGCGAGATCGAGGAGCCGATTGCCGGCGCCATCGCGGTGCTGCCAGAGACCCAGCTGGTCATCACCGAGGGCAACTACCTGCTGCACGATGCCGGGCCCTGGGCGGGCGCCGCGAGCATGCTCGACGAGGTCTGGTATGTGGACATCGACGATGCGGTGCGTGAAGAGCGCCTGCTGAAGCGCCACCAGCAGTTCGGCCGCAGCTCCGAGGCCGCGCGCGACTGGGTGGCCGCCACCGATGCGCCGAATGCGCGGCTCATTGCCGCAACGCGCGGGCGCGCGCACTTCGTGCTGCACTGGTCCTGAAAATTCTCTTGCGCTGCCGGGAACACTGGCGCGGCGCAATGCTCGAAGCTTCGCCGGCGGCGCTGCAATGCCAGCCGGTTAGCATTCGCCGCCGCTTCATGACGACCATGCACCCCAATTTCTCTTCTTCTGTCTTTTCTGCTCTTCGTTTCAAGGTTCTCGCGCTCGGGCTGCTGTCCGCCCTGGTGCTTGCCGGTTGCGGCAGCAGCAGCTCGCGCCGCGTTTCCTACGAGACCGAGGAGTTCGACTCCACCACCACCCACACGCGCACCTACGCCGCCACCGAAGCCCAGACCTGCGAGGCCGCGCGCCGCGCGCTGCTGAGCCAGGGCTACATGATCAACGCGGCCAACACCGACCTGGTGACGGGCCGCAAGAGCTTCCAGCCGGCGGCCGAGGTGCATGTGGAAGTGGAGTTTCGCGTGGTGTGCGCACGCGAAGGCGGCAAGTCCGGCAAGCGCAGCACCGTGGCCTTTGCCACCGCGCTGCAAGACCGCTACGGCATCAAGAAGGTCAACAACTCGGCCAGCCTGGGCGTGGGCGCCATCGGCTCGCTCTCGCTGCCTTTTGCCGGCAGCGACGACGCCATGGTCAAGGTGGCGAGCGAAACGCTCACCGACGAGCTGTTCTACGACCGGTTCTTCGCGCTGCTCGACCGCTTTCTCGAAGGCCAGGGCGGAGAAGAACCCGAGGCGCCCAGCGTGGCGCCCGAGGCGCCGCGCCCGGCCGCGCCGCTGAACCCGGGAGCGCCCGCCACCACCTTTCCGGTGAAGCCGGTGCCCAGCCCGGGCTGACCGCGCGCCCACGCCCGCGCCAGGGCGGTCAGCGCACCAGCGTCGACTTTCCGAACAGGCTCTCGATCAGCTCCACCGCCACCTCGGCGGTCTGGTTGCGCACATCGAGCGCGGGGTTGAGCTCCACCACGTCGAGCGAGCCGAGTCGGCCGGTGTCGGCAATCATCTCCATGCACAGCTGCATCTCGCGGTAGGTGGGGCCGCCGCGCACGCCGGTACCCACGCCGGGCGCGATGTTCGGGTCGAGGCAGTCGAGGTCGAAGCTCACGTGCAGGTGGGTGTCTTCGTCCACGTCCTGCAGCGCCTCGGTCATGGTGGTGCGCATGCCGTGCTCGTCGATGTGGCGCATGTCGAACACGTTGAGCCCCAGCGTGCGAATGGCCTCCTTCTCGTCCGCATCGACGCTGCGGATGCCGATGAAGCGGATGGCGTCGTGCTCCAGCGCCGCGCGCTCGCCGCTCCAGCCGGTGAGCACCGCGGGCCCGTGGCCCAGCAGGCACGACACCGGCATGCCGTGCAGGTTGCCGCTCGGGCTGGTGGTTTCGGTGTTCACGTCGGAGTGCGCGTCCAGCCACAGCACGCGCAGCTTCTTGCCGCGTTTGCGCGCATGCCAGGCCACGGCGCTGATGGAGCCGATGGCCAGGCAATGGTCGCCGCCCATCATGAGCGGCACATGGCCGAGGCCCAGTGCCGTGTCGACCGCGGCATAGACCGAGCGGTTCCACGCAATCACTTCGTCCAGGTGGCGCAGGCCGTTGGCAGGGGCGGTCCACGGTGTGGCCGGGCCCGCGAGGTTGCCGCGGTCGAGCACCGCAAAGCCCTGCCGCGCCAGCGCCTCCGGCAGGCCGGCCACGCGCAGGGCGTCGGGCCCCATGCCGGCGCCGCGCACGCTGGCGCCGATGTCGGTGGGTGCGCCGATCAGTTCGAGGGTGATGCCGTTGTCATTGCTCATGTCGATGGCCCGATGTGCTTCCACAGGTAGGCGTAGCCCAAGGCGTCCATGAAGGCGGACTCCTTGTTGTCCGTTGCCGCGCTGTGGCCGCCTTCCATGTTCTCGTAGAAGCTGGCGTCGTAGCCCATGGCGGCCAGCTTTGCGTACATCTTGCGCGCATGCACCGGTCCCACGCGGTCGTCGCGGTTCGATGTGGTGAAGAGCGCGGGCGGGTAGGGCTGGCCCTTCTTCGCGTTCTCATACGGCGAGAAGGCCTTGATCCACGCCCATTCTTCCGGCTGGTCGGGGTCGCCGTATTCGGCAATCCACGAGGCACCGGCCGACAGGTGCGTGTAGCGCTTCATGTCGAGCAGCGCCACCTCGCTCACGATGGCGCCGTAGAGCTGCGGGTACAGCGTGAGCATGTTGCCCATCAGCAGGCCGCCGTTGCTGCCGCCCATCGCGCCCAGGTGCCGCGGCGAGGTGATGTTGCGCGCGACGAGGTGCTCTGAAACGGCCGCGAAGTCTTCACAGGTGCGCAGGCGGTTCTCTTGCAATGCGGCCTGGTGCCAGCGCGGGCCGTACTCGCCGCCGCCGCGGATGTTGGCAACCACGTACACGCCGCCCTGCTCGAGCCATGCGCGGCCGATGGCGCCGCTGTAGCTCGGCTGCAGCGATATCTCGAAGCCGCCGTAGGCGTATTGCAGAGTGGGGTTCTTGCCGTTGGCCTGCAGGTTCTTCGGCGCGATTTCGAAATACGGCACGCGCGTGCCGTCCTTCGACGTGGCGAAGTGTTGGCTCACGCGGTAGCGCGAGGCGTCGAAGAAGCCGGGGCTGTCTTTCAGCGGCTCGGGCTCGCCTTTGCCGATGGTGCCCATGTACAGCGTGGTCGGCTGCAGGAAGCCGCTCACGGTCAGAAAATAGTCGTCGTTCTCGTCTTCGTCGATGCCACCGGCCGCAATGGTCGAAAGCTCGGGCGCGCCGCCAAGGCTCTCGCGGTTCCATTCACCGGCCAGCGGGGTGAGCACTTCGAGCTTGTTCACCACGTCGTGCATCACATTGAGAATCAGGTGGTTGCGGGTCCACGAATGGTCGTCGAGCGCGGTGGTGTCATTGGGCTCGAACAGCACGGTGAGCTCGCGCTTGCCCGCCATGTAGTCGTCGAACTTCGCGGCCAGCAGCGAGCCCGGCTTGTAGGTGGTGCCGCCCACGGTCCAGGGGCTGCGCGGCTCGACCAGCATCCACTCGCGGGTGATGTCGGCGTTGGAATCGTCGGGCACGTCGATCTTCACGAGCCGGCCGTCGGCATGGCGCAACCAGGTTTCGCTGTCGTAGAAGTCCATCTGGCGCGAGACGAAGTCGCGCTCGAAGCCTGGCGTGGTGTCGCGCCAGGCGCTCACGGTCATGTCGTCGGCGCCGCCTTCGTACACGGTCAATGCGCTCTCCAGCGGCGTGCCGCGCTTCCATTCCTTCACGATTCGCGGATAGCTCGAGCTGGTCATCGAGCCCGGGCCGAAGTCGGTGGCCACGTAGAGGTGGTCGATGTCCTTCCAAGCCACGTTGCTCTTGGCCTCGGGCAGCGTGAAGCCGCCCTCGACGAACTGCTTGAGCTCCAAGTCGAACTCGCGCACCACGTTGGCGTCGGCACCGCCGCGCGAGAGCGAAACCAGGCAGCGCTTGTATTCGGGCTGCAGGCACTGCGCGCCGTGCCACACCCAGTTCTCCTTGTCGGCTTCGGCCAGCGCGTCGAGGTCGATCACGGTCTCCCAGGCGGGCTGTGGCTTGCGGTATTCGGCCAGCGTGGTGCGGCGCCACAGGCCCTTGGGGTTCTTCTTGTCGCGCCAGAAGTTGTAGAACAGCGGGCCGATCTTGCGCACCATCGGAATTCGGTCGTCCGAATCGAGCACTTCGAGAATGCCTTTCTCCAGCCGCTCGAAGGCGGGCGACTGCGCGTAGCGCTGCACCGTCTTCGCGTTGTGCTGCCGGGCCCAGTCGAGCTGTTCGGCTCCGTCGATGTCTTCGAGCCACAGGAACTCGTCGGTCTGCATGGAAGAAGAAGTTGAGGTCATGGCCGCAGTGTACGAATCCGGTGTGAAAGCGTGCATGTCCCCGCCGGCAGGGCGGAAGCTATTGAATTCATAGCGCGTGCATGGGCTCGGGACAAACCCGCGTTCGACGGATTCGCCCCTATTGGAGAGGCTGCCCACGGGTATCCTGCCGAACGGCGCCTGCGCACACAAGGAGACATGTCACATGAAACACCTGAGCGGTCTTGATGCCACCTTCCTGCACCTTGAGACCCCCGAGATGCCGATGCACGTGGGCTCGCTCAACGTGCTCGATCTGCCCAAGGGCTACAAGGGCGACTTCTACGAAGACGCCAAGCAGTTCATGGCCAGCCGCATCCATCTGGCCGACGTGTTCACGCGCAAGCTCGCGCTCATGCCTTTCGACATGACCAACCCGGTGTGGGTGGAGGACGACGACATCGACATCGATTACCACGTGCGCCACATCACGCTGCCCAAGCCCGGAACCAACCGGCAGTTGCAGCAATACGTGGCGCGGCTGCACTCCACGCTCATCGACCGCAGCCGCCCGATGTGGGAGTTTTTCATCATCGACGGGCTCAAGAGCGGGCAGGTGGCGCTGTACACCAAGGTGCACCATGCGGGCATCGACGGACAGGCCGGCGTGGCGCTGGGCAAGGCCATCTTCGACCTGGAGGCGACGGGGCGCGTGGTGAAGCCGCCGCGCGCACGCCCGCGCAGCAGCGGCTACCAGCTTGGCATGGCCGAGCTTGCGACGGCGGCGCTGCGCAACACGGCGCAGCAGTACGTCAAGCTTTTCAAGATGGCGCCGGCCATTGCGCGGGCGATCGGCGGACTTGCCAAGCCCGACGAAAAGGCGGCCGAGAAAGACGCCGCCACCGCGCCGAAGAAGTTCAACCTGTTTGCGCCGCGCACCTCGCTGAACGTGTCGATCACCAACCAGCGCACGTTTGCGGGCCGCACCATTTCACTGGCCGAGACCAAGCACATTGCCAAGCACTTCGGCGTGTCGCTCAACGACGTGGTCATGGCCACGGTGGCCGGCGCGCTGCGCCACTACCTGGCCGACAACAACGAACTGCCCGCCAAGCCGCTGGTGGCCGGCGTGCCCGTGAGCCTGCGCGAAGCGGGCGACGACACGGCCAACAACCAGGCCAGCATGATCCTGGTGAGCCTGGCCACCGACATCACGGACCCGGTGCAGCGGCTGAAGGCCATCAATGCGTCGTCGAACGCGTCGAAGTCGACGATGAACCGCTTCAAGGCCATGATCCTCGACGACTTTCCGACCTTTGCGGCGCCCTGGCTGGTGTCGGGCATCGCGTCGATGGTCGGCCGCTCGGGCCTGGTGAACCTGCTGCCGCCGGCGGCCAACGTGGCGATTTCGAACGTGGCGGGCGCGCCGTTCCCGATGTACTTTGCGGGCGCACTGGTCACCAGCTACTACCCGGTGTCCATTGCGAGCCACGGCACGGCTTTGAACGTAACCGTGCAGAGCTACAACGGGCGCATGGACTACGGCCTCATCGCCTGCCGACGGGCGGTGCCGGACATCACCGAGATCGGCGACTACATGCTGGCCGAGCACAAGCTACTGATGGACCTGACGCAGACGCATCCGGCGGCTGCGGGTGCGGCGCTCGCGAAGGCTGCGGCTGCCCCTGAGCCGGCGCCTGTCGTGAAGGCTGCGGCCAAGCCCGCTGCGAAGGCTGCTCCGAAGGCCGTGCCGAAGCCCGCGGCAAAGAAGGTGGCAGCGAAGAAGCCGGCGGCGGCAAAGACAACGGTCGCCAAGGCGCCCGCCAGGAAGGCGCCGATCAAGACGGCCCCGGGCAAGGTCGCGCCCCGCAAGCCCGCCGCGCCACCTGCCAAGCGCGCCAGGGCGGCTGCTGCGGCATGATGATCGGCAGGCCCCTGGCCGGAAATTGGGGCAGTTGGACTAGTTTTCCCACAGTTCTAGCTTTTCAGGCCTAGGCACTCCGGAAGAAGATCACCCCATCGCGAATCCCGCGAACGTTCAACTTCCAGGAAATCGTCACATGACCACGCAAGCTTCTTTCTCTTCCGCCGCCATCCACGTCATCGGCCAGTACAACGACGCCGGCAAGACCCTGGTGGGTGCCTACCGCGCCGGCGTGCATCGCCTGCTCGGCGGTGCTGCTTCGCGCTACAGCGAATTTCTGGGCAGCCGCCAGATTCCGCTGGTGAGCGAGCAGGTCAAGGCCAACCTGATCGGCGCGCAGGAAAAGATCAATGGCTTCCTGACCAACCGCCTGGACATCGACACCGGCCGCATCGTTTCGGTGATGGACCGCGTGGCCGCGGGCACCACCAGCGGCATCGAAGCCGTGGCCGGCCGCGTGGCAGGTGTCGAGTCGCCTGTGGTCACCTCGGTTGTCAAGACCTTCAACGCGCTGAACCAGCCGATCGCCAATGTGTCGGTGCAAATCGCCGACAAGGTCGCGGCCGGTGCCAAGCAGATCGAAGTGCGCGTGAGCGGCACCGAAGAAACCAAGCCCGTGCGCACCGTGAAGGCCAAGGCGGCCGCCGCCAAGAAGCCGGTTCGCCGCACCGCCGCCCGCAAGGCGGCCTGACCTGACCCTGGAGCAAACAACGCATGGCGACCCGACCCCGTTCGACTGACTCGACTGACGATCCGAAGAAGAGGGCGGTGCCTGCGAAGAAAGCCTCCGCGGCCAAAAAAGCGCCTGCAGCCAGGAAAACGGCTGCGGCGGCAAAGAAGAAATCTGCTGCTGCACCCAAGCCCCGGTCCGCCGAAAAGACCGGCGGCGCCGAGGGCCTGCTTCGCGCGGGCCTGAAAGCCCTTGGCAATGTGCGCGACGACGTCGCCAAGCGCCAGGCCAACGTGATCGAAGGCTTGCTCGGTATCGGCCAGGGCAAGTTCGACGCAACCGCCGGCGCCACCAAGGCGCCGCTCACGCGCGGCTTTCCGAGCCTCGACAGTTTTGGCCTGCGCAAGTTCGAAGACGTGTTCGACCAGCGCGTGGCCACCGCCCTGGAGCGGCTTGGCATGCCCAGCGTGCAAGAAGTGCAGGCACTGCGTGCGGAAGTGGCCCGGCTGCGCGAACGCCTTGCCGAGCTCGAACCAAAGAACGCCAGCCCGCGCGGCAGCGGCAAGCGCTGAGCCCCAAGCCCAGCGAACACCGACGCACGCACCAGCCGGTTGTGGCCAGTTCCAACACCACGCGCGATCGCATCCTGCAGGCCAGCCTTGCGCTGTTCAATGCGGAAGGCCTTGCGGCGGTGTCCACCCACAAGATTGCGGCCGAGCTCGGCATGAGTCCGGGCAACCTGCACTATCACTTCAAGGCCAAGCAGCTGATCGTCGAGTGGCTGTTCCGGCGCTTCGAGCAGCGGCTCGAAGTGCTCAATGGATCTTCGGATTCGATTGCCGCGATCGACGACCTTTGGCTTGCGCTGCACCTGCGCTTCGAAGCCATCGACGAATACCGCTTCATCTACCGCGACATGGCTTTCCTGGCCGGCGAATACCCTGCGCTGGGCCAGCGCGCGCAGGCGCTCACTGCGCAGAACCTGCTGGCGGCCCAGGCGCTTTGCGAAGGGCTGGTGGCCTCGGGCGTCATCCAGACCAGCGCGGAGCAGGCGCGCATATTGGCGTTGCAGATGGTTTTCACCACCACCTGCTGGCTCTCGTTCGAGCGCCTGGTGCCGGGGCGCGATGCGCTGGCGCAGGCCGACCCGGGATTGGCGGCTTTTTACACGCTCACCTTGATTTCCCCGTATGTTTCCAGCGAATCGAGGGCTTACCTTGATTACCTGCGGGGCAAATACCTCGGATAAACATCGCAGTTGTCCGACGAGGTGGCGAAACTTTCGTTCGCCATGCTCGTCCCACACAACAGCGAAACAGAAATAGACAGGAATTCCGCCCTCATGACCACCGCCACCCGAGACCACATTGCGCCACCATCGGGCCTGCTGATGCTGGCCGAAGCACGCGCACTCTGGGAAACAGGTGCCGGCGTGGCGATGTGGCCGCTGCTGCAGCTCACGCCTCGCGGCGACGGGCACCCGGTGATCGTGTTGCCGGGGCTCGTGGCGGGCGATGGCTCCACGCTGCTGCTGCGCCGCTACCTGCGCAGCCGCGGCTACGACGCGCACGGTTGGGGCCTGGGCCGCAACTTCGGCCCGCGCGAAGGCGTGGAAGACGGCATGCTGGCGCTCCTCAAGTCGCTGCATGAAAAGAGCGGCCAGAAGGTCAGCGTGATCGGCTGGAGCCTTGGCGGCATCTATGCGCGGCTTCTCGCATCCGCACAGCCAGACCTGGTGCGCAACGTCATCACCCTGGGCAGCCCGTTCTCCGGCAGCCCGCGCGCCACCAACGCCTGGCGGGTGTACGAAGGCGTGAGCGGCCAGAGCTCGCACGACCCGCGCCGCATGAAGTTCGTGCAGCCCACGCCGCCGGTGCCCACCACGTCGATCTTCAGCCGCACCGACGGTGTCGTCGCGTGGCGCTGCAGCCTTGAAAAGCCCGGCCCCAAGGCCGAGAACATCGAGGTGGTGGCAAGCCATCTGGGGCTCGGCGGCCATCCCGCCGTGCTCTACGCGGTGGCCGACCGCCTTGCGCAGCCGGAGGGCAAGTGGAAGCCCTTCAACCGCGGCCTGCTCGGGCCGCTGGTCTATCCCGATCCAGACCGCGAGGTCTGAGCTGAGCCGCAGGGGCTAGGCCCCGGCCCACACGTCGAGCACGTAGCGCTGGTCGGCAATCATCCTGTCCATCCACGCGTTGCTGTCGTGCCCATGCTCGCGGGCCAGGTCGGCCAGCGTGCGGCGCACGTCGGGCTCCATGCGCGAGCCGTCGCCGCACACATAGATCACCGCCCCCGCTTCGAGCAGCTTCCACACGGCAGCGCCCTGCTCGCGGATGAGGTCCTGCACATACACCTTGCGTTCGCCCGAGCGTGAGAAGGCCGTGTGCAGCTTCATCAGCCCGCGGTGCGACCAAGCCTTGAGTTCTTCCGCGTAGATGAAATCCTGCTCCGGGTGCCGGCAGCCGAAGAACAGCATCGCATCGCCCAGCGCTTCGCCCCGCTCGACCCGTGATGCCCGCTCCTGCAGAAAGCCGCGAAACGGCGCAAGGCCGGTGCCGGGGCCGATCATGATGAGCGGGCGCTGCGCATCCTCCGGCAGGCGAAAGCCTTCGGCCGTGGTTTCGCGAATCACGCCGTGCACCGTGTCGCCGGCTTCGGCGCGCGCCAGGTAGTTGGAGCACACGCCCTCGAAGGTGCCATTGCCCGAGAGCGCCGGTGCGCTCACCACGCCCACCGTGACGCTGCATCGCCCCGGTGTCATCGAGGGCGAAGAAGAAATCGAGTAGTAACGCGGCGAGAGCGGCGACAGCATTTCAAGAAACACCGCGAACGGCACCTGGCACGCGCGGTGCTCCTCGAGCAGGTCGAGCAGCGACTTTCGCTTGTGCAGCACCTCGGCCCTGTAGGCGGCCTGCGAAGCCTCGTCGCTGCCCGAGAGCGCCATGAGCCTGGGCTTGGTGAACGGGCACTCGGTGTAGGCGGCGAGCGTGGCAATCTGCTTGCGCGTGGCCACGTCCTGCAGCTCGACGTAGTCGCCCAGCAGGCGGTCGACCGCCACCACCTGGTCGACCGGCAGGGCCGCCTTGCGGCCCGCAGCAGCATGCAGCCGCACATGCGCGGAGCGGTCGAACCCGAAGCGTGCCATCGCGCGCTCCACCTGCGCGGGGCTGTTGCGCGGCACCACGCTCAGGTGATCGCCGGGCACGTAGTTCAGGCCCTCGGGCAGCATCAACTCGACATGGCGCGTGGATCGGCTGCTCCCCGCATCGCCGCCGGGGCTTTGCAGTTCGCGGTTTTCCACCACGCGCAGCGCCACCGCGCCGAGCGCATCGACCAGCGCGTTCTTCTGCGGCGGCGGCAGCTCTTCCAGTGTGTAGAGCGGCTCGGCCTCGGCGGGTGTGTCGGCGCCGGCCTGGATGCCGAAGGTCTTCACCAGCTCGGGCCAGAGCGCATCGCTCCAGTCCTGGAACGCCCCGTCCATGTCCTCGCGCGCATCGCCTTCGCCGCGCGGATGCACGCGCGTGGCGCCGAGCGCCCCGAGCCGCTCGTCGATGCGCCGCGGTACCGCCTGGTAGGTGGCGGCCCAATCGGTATTGCCGCAGCCGAACACGCTGAAGCGCACGCCGTTGAGCGAGTCGTCGGCCTTGTCGAGCCACCGATGGAACTCGGCGGCGTTGTCGGGCGCCACGCCGTTGTAGGAGGCGCAGACGATGGCGACCGCGCCGTTCGCCGGCAGCCGCTCAGCGTAGTCGTCGAGCGAAGCCACTTGCGTGGAGAAGCCGCGCAGCTCGCCGGCCTCGGCCAGTTGGCGCGCCAGGTCTTCGGCCGTGCCCAGGTTGGAGCCCTGCAGCACCAGCAGGGATGTGCCGTGGCGCGCGGCCTGCGGCTTGCGTGCCGCGGGTTTGGCCGGCGCATCCGGCGTTGTGGCGGCAATCTCGCCGTTGCCGCGTGGACGCGAGGCCGGGTCGCGCAGCAGCGCCTTGATCTTGAAGCCTTCGGGCTTGATCGTCAGCGCCTCCTTGATCTTGAGCTTGTAGCCCGTGTGATCGACCAGGTTGAAGCGCTGCAGGATCATGCCCAGCGTGAGCACCGCCTCCTGCAGCGCGAACTGCCGCCCGATGCAGGCGCGTTGCCCGTTGCCGAAGGGCTTGAAGGCGTTGACCGGCCGCTCGCGCTCGGCTTCGCGGCTGAAGTTGTCGGGGTTGAACTGGTCTGCGTTCTCGCCCCAGATGCCCTTGTCGCGATGCAGCGCGAGCGCATGCATGATGACCATGTTGTTCTTCTTGATCGTGTACTGCCCGCCAATCGTGGTGTCTTCCTTCGCGCGCATCGAGATCGCGGGCGCGGTCGGGTACAGGCGCAGCGACTCCTTCAGCACCTGCAGCACGTAGGTCAGCCGGTTCACCTGCGCATAGGTGGGCTTCTGCGAGGTGTCGCCGCCCAGCACACTGTCGACCTCGGCCTGCGCCTTGGCCATGGCCTCGGGGTTGTTGAGCAGGAAGTAGATCGCAAACGAGAGCAGGCCGCTGGTGGTCTCATGCCCCGCGATAAGAAACTCGATGCACTCGTCGCGGATCATCTTGTCGGTGAGCTGCTCGCCGCTCTTCTTGTCCACGCCGGCGATCATGTAGCTCAAAAGGTCGGGCTTGGTGGCGATGTCGGCGCCGCTCGCGCGCCGCTCCTCGATGATGTCCTCCACCATCTTGTGCATGTAGCGGATGTCCTTGCGCTGCTGCGCAAGCTCCTTCTTGAGCATGAACTCCTCGAGCGGCAGGCCGCGGCGGTTCTGCACCGTCTCGAGCGTGCGCACCATCGCATCGACGAAGGGATGAAAACCTTCGCGGTAGAACGAATTGAAGCGGTAGCCAAAGCCGCAAAGGCCGATGGTGTCGAGCGTGAGCGCGGTCATGTCGCGCACCACGTCCACCTCTTCGTCGAAGTTCAGGCGCTCCCATTTGGTGACCAGCTGGCTCGCAATGTCCAGCATCATCGGGTGGTAGGCCTGCATTGCGCGCTGGCTGAAGTTGGCCAACAGAATGTTGTGCGGCTTGGACCAGGTTTCTTCGTGGGTATCGGAGGTAAAGAGCCCGTGTGACGCGGCACGCAACCGGCGCAGCGCACCGCGCGTGCTCTTGTCGAAGCGCGCCTCTTCGCACAGCTCGTCGACCAGCGCGGGCGACGACACCACGATCACCGGCATGCCCGGCATGTCGAGCCAGTAGATTCCGCCAAGCTCCTGCGCGATCCGCCACATGTCCAGCACGGGAGAGTCGGACCCGATCGACAGCAGGTTGCCGACGAACGGCTTCTTTGCCGGATGCGGAATCGGATAGAGCGAGTTCTTGCCTGCCATGGGTTTGCGCCTTTGGAGTGGACCCGCTTCGGGGTGTCCGGGTGTGACTTCCGGAGTATCTCGGGGGCGTGAGAGCGAGGCAGACGGGGTTTCCCTTAGGCTGGTTCGGTGTTGGGGCGTTGCTCGTTCAGGGCGGCGCACCTGCCGACGGGGTACCTTTCTCCGCGAATGTCCCCCGGCCTGCGGCCTCCTCCTTTATTTCGCTGCGCAAGGCACCCCATCGACGTGTGCGTGATCCAGAGCAGTCGTCGATCAGCGATACACCGCAGCGTGCCCAAGTGCACAGGGCATCGGGTGCTCCGCGCAGCGAAATAAAGGAGGAGGGGCGCAGCCCCGGGGACATTCGCGGAGGGGGAGTACCCGGTGGCCTTTGCACGCGCCCTGAAAAACGCTCAACTCAACCCACTAAGGCCGAACCATCTTGCAGTCAGTCCCCTGAGCCAATTCGTTCCCGGTATACACAGCGTCTGTCCGGAACCCGTAGTTGGTCCCTTCCCAGCCCACCTTCACGCTCTTGCCATCCACCGGCGCAATCGTGTTGACCACCTGGGGCAACAGCAATTGATGGTCCTCGCCGCGCATGCGCACCGGCCCCACCACCGAATCGAAGCTCAGGTCCTCGAGCGCACGCGCCACTTTCACTGTGTCCGTGCTGCCCGCCTTGTTGATGGCCGCAGCCAGGAGACGCGGCGTGAAGTCGATGCGCGGCGCGAGAAAGTCCTTGCCCGTCTTCGCCTTGTAGGCCTTCGCGAGCGCATCCGCGCGCGGCGTATCGGCCTGGCCCGGATGCCATTCGGCCACCCAGGTCAGCTGCCCCAGCTTGGCCTGTGACACCGCCAGCACCGTTCCCGGCACCGAACCCGCGCTGTGATTGAAATAGCGCAGGTCGTAGCCCGCGTCTCCCGCGGCCTTGAGCAGCAACGTCATGTCTTGCCCCCAGTTGCCGGTAATCACCGAGTCCGCACCGCTCTGCTTGATGTTCGCGACATACGGCGAAAAGTCTTTCACCCGGCCGATCGGATGCAGCGTTTCGCCGACGAACTGAACGTCGGGCCGCGCAAGGCCTACCAGCTGCCGTCCGTAGCTTGCCCATTGCTTGCCGTGCGCATATTCCTGGTTCAGCAGGTACACCTTCTTCACCTCGGGCGTCTTCTTGATGTAGTTGGCCAGCGCCTTCATCTTCATCGCCGTGTTCGCCTCGGTCTGAAAGTGCCAGAAGCTGCAGGTCTTGCCCGTCATCTCGGGGTCGATCGACGAATGGTTCAGCACGATCAGTTCTTTGCCCGGATTGCGCTGGTTCCAGCGTGTGACCGACTGGACGAGCGCCGCCACCACCGACGAGCCCGAGCCGCCCGTGACGATGGCCTTGGCGCCCTGGTCGATGGCCGCCTGCAATGCGCTCTGGCTTTCTTGCGCCGAGAGCTTGCTGTCGAACTGAAGCAACTGCAGCTTGGTGCCGCCGAGCACGCCGCCCTTGGCGTTGATCTCTTCGATGGCGTATTGGGTGTGCGTCAGCATCAGCTCGCCCACGTTTGCGAACGGGCCCGAGAGCGGATCGATGTACGCAATTTTGTAAGTCTGCTGCTGCGCCTGTGCCGTACCCGCAAGGGCCAGCAGCACCGCAAGGGCGATGGGGGCGTGCCTGGATTTCATGTCAGTGTGTCTCCGATGTTGTTTGAAAAGAAACTTCCGCGGAGGGCGCCGTGCGCGCCTTTCGCTTCAATGCGCTTCTTTGGCGCGAAGGCCGATCACACGGCTTGCCAGCTTCGTGAGTTCGGCGACCACTTCGTCGGCCGAAAGGCGGCCGTCGGGCCGGTACCAGCTGTAGAGGAAACCCGGCAGGCTGCAGGCGGCCAGCGCGGTGATCTTGGTTTCGGTGAAGTCCAGGTCGCCATCGCGCCGCGCTTCTTCGAGCAGCGGGCACAGCAAGTCGTAAAAGTGGTGCGCGAGCTTTTTCTGAGCGGCGATGTATTCGGGCCGGTACACCTGCGGCTCGCGGTACGCAAAAAAAGCGCAGGGGTGGTGCGAAACGGTCGCGCGAATCAGCCGCTCGATGCCTTCGATCACTTTTTCGCTCGCTCGCCGCGGATCGCTGGCCGCAAAGTCGAGCGCGGTGAAGCAGTCGACCGCGGGGCGCCAGGAAAGCGTCTCGAAGATCTCCTGCTTGTCGCGAAAGTAGTAGTACACGAATGGCTTGGTCACGCCCAGTGCGCGAACGATCTGCGCCATGGTGGTGTTGGCATAGCCCTGCGCCGCAAAAAGCTGCGCCGCCGCCTGCAGGATGCGCTCGCGCTGCAGGTCGGTGCCCTGCGTGGCCGCTCGCTGGCGGCCCGTGCCTTGGGGCAGATGCGGCTGTGCCGTGGTGGATGCCGAAGCATCGGCATCGCCAGAGGGTTTGTGCCGTGTCGCCGAAGTTATACCCATGGGTAGGATTGTTGGTGCACCATGCACTCATTGGCAAGCGCCGGCCCCGCGCAGGCGGCTATCGATAACCCTGAGAAAGTGACGCCATGGAGACAACCGCAACGGCTCGCGGGTTGAGCGAGCTTCCACCCCGTCCACAGCAACCGCTGCACGAATACCTGCGCGCCCATGCGCGTGAGCGCGGCGACAGCGCGGCGTGCATCTGGTACGGCCATGCCATGACCTGGGCGCAACTCGACCTTGCGAGCGATGCCTTCGCGGCGCGGTTGCAAACCATCGGCATGAAGAAGGGAGAGCCGGTGGTGCTCTTTCTCAACAACTGCCCGCAGTACCTGGTGGCGCACTTCGGCATCCAGAAAATCGGCGCCATCGTCTGCCCCAGCGGCCCGCTCAACAAGGAGCACGAGCTGGCCTACCAGGTCAACGACCTGAAGGCACGCGTGATCGTCGCGGCCGCGCCGCTGCTGCCAGTGGTGCGCAAGGTTCAGCCCGAGAGTGCGATCGAACATGTGTTCGTGGTGCACTACGCCGACCTGCTGCCTGCCAATCCCGTGCTCGATCTGCCGGCCGAGCTGCTTGCCGAACGCGGATCCGTTCGCAGCGTGCCTGAAGGCTGCGAAGACTTTCTTTCCGTGATGCGAAGCGGCGCCGCACCGCAGCCCGTGAGCATCGGCCTGGACGACGTGGCGCTCATGACCTACACATCGGGCACCACCGGTTTGCCGAAGGGCGCAATGCTCACCTACGGCAACGCGCTCTTCAAGACGCGTGCTGCTGCCGATTGCAATGGCGTGACTGGCGATGACGTGCTGCTTTCCATTGCACCGCTCTATCACATCGCCGGCATGCTGATGGGCGTGAACGTGCCGGTGCTCAGCGGCGCCGCATCGGTGCTGCTGCATCGCTTCGATCCGCGCGCCGCATTGCAAGCCATTGCGCAGCACAAGGTGAGCTGGTGGTACAGCATCGCGCCGATGAATGTGGCCTGTATGCAGGTGCCCGACATCGCGAGCTTCGATCTCTCGAGCCTGAAGCGAAATCCGGTCACCAGCTTCGGCATTACCTTTACCGAGCCGCTGGCCGCGCAGTGGCGCTCGCATGCACCCCATTGCGTTTCGTTCGAGGCCGCCTACGGCCTCAGCGAAACCCACACGTGCGACACCTACACGCCGCACCACGCGCCCCGGTGGGGCACGCAGGGCATTGCGGTGCCCGGCGTGACCATCCGCATCGTCGACCCCGACACGCAAGCCGACGTTCCCACAGGCGAGGTCGGCGAGATCGTGCTGACCAGCCCCGGCTGCTTCAAGGGCTACTGGAACAAGCCCGAGGCTACCGCCGCCACGCTGCGCGGCAAATGGGTGCACACTGGCGACATGGGCAAGCTCGATGCGGACGGGTATCTCACCTTCATCGGCCGCTTCAAGGAAATGATCAAGGTCTCGGGCTACAGCGTGTTCCCCGAAGAGGTAGAGACCATCCTCATCAAGCACCCCGCGGTGGCGCAGGCCGCAGTCATCGCGCAGCCCGACTCGGAAAAGGGCGAAGTGGTGAAGGCCTTCATCGTGCGCAAGCCCGGCGCTGCGCTCGATGCCGACGCGCTCATTGCCTGGTCGCGCGACAACATGGCGAGCTACAAGGCGCCGCGGACCGTGAGCTTCATCGACGCGTTGCCGACCACGGGCGCGGGCAAGGTGCTTCGGCGCCTGCTGAAAGACAAAGCCTGAAAGGTTCTCTCTTGTTCACCAAGATCCTGATTGCCAACCGCGGCGAGATTGCCGTGAGGCTGGTGCGCGCACTGCGCGACCTGGGCATTGCCAGCGTGGCGGTGCATGCGCGCGACGATGCATCGGCGCTGCACGTGCAGTTGGCCGATGCCGCCGTCGCACTTGACGCAACCGGCCCATCGGCGTACCTCGACATCGGCGCGCTGATCGCTGCTGCACGAGCGCAGGGCTGCAATGGGGTGCACCCCGGCTACGGCTTTCTGAGCGAGCGCGCCGACTTCGCGCAGGCCTGCGCAGACGCCGGGCTGGTCTTTATCGGCCCGGCGCCCGAGCAGCTGGCGCTGTTCGGCGACAAGGCGCGTGCGCGTGCGCTCGCCACGCAATGCGACGTGCCCGTGATGCCGGGCAGCACCGGCGCGGTAACGCTCGCGCAGGCGCAGGCCTTTTTGCCGAGCAGCAGGCGCAAGGCGCGGGCGTGATGATCAAGGCCATCGGAGGCGGCGGCGGGCGCGGCATGCGCGCCGTGCTCCATGCCGAAGAATTGGCCGAGGCACATGCACGCTGCATGTCGGAGGCCAAGGCGGCGTTCGGCGTGGAGGGCGTGTATGTGGAGCGCCTGATGCGCAACGCCCGCCATATCGAAGTGCAGGTGCTGGGCGACGGGCAGGCCGTGGCAAGCCTCGGCGAGCGCGAGTGCACTTTGCAGCGGCGCTTCCAGAAGCTGGTGGAAATTGCACCCAGCCCTTCGTTGCCCGATTCGCTGCGCGCGCAGGTCACGCATGCGGCGCTGCGCATGGCCAAGGCCGTGAACTACCGCAGCCTGGGCACCTTCGAGTTTCTGGTCGATACGGAATCGGCCACGCTGCCCTTCGTCTTCATCGAAGCCAACCCCCGGCTGCAGGTGGAGCACACGGTGACCGAGGCCGTGAGCGGGCTCGACCTGGTGCAGCTGCAGATTGCGGTGGCCGCGGGCCAGCCGCTGAACGCGTTGGGCATTGATGCGGACCGCACCGCGCCGCAGCGCGGCTTTGCGGTGCAATGGCGCATCAACGCGGAGACGCTCGATGCGCACGGCAACGCTCGGCCATCCGGCGGCACGCTCGCGCGATTCGACCTGCCGGCCGGGCCGGGCGTGCGCATCGACACGCACGGCTACGCAGGCCTTGCCCCATCGCCGCACTACGACACGCTGCTTGCCAAGCTGATCGTGCATTCGCCGTCGCCGCACTTCGCCGATGCGTTGCGCCGTTCGCTTCGCGCGCTGGACGAATGCCATATCGATGGCATTGCCACCAACCTTGCATTGCTGCGCGCCATTGCGGCACGGCCCGAGTTCGCTAGCCAGGCGGTGCACACCCGCTTCGTGGAAGCGCACCTTGGCGACCTGCTCGCCTCGGCGGTTGCGTTCGAGAAGAAGAGCCCGAGAAAGAACGCATCGGAAGCAGGAAACACGGCGCCGGCAAGTTCTTCGGAGGACGAAGACGGGCTGACGGTCAAGGCGCCCATGCCCGCGAAGCTGGTGCAGTTCGAAGTCGCGCTGGGCGATGTGCTGCCCGCGGGTGCTCAGCTGGGTGTGCTCGAAGCCATGAAGATGGAGCACTTGCTGCATGCGCCCGCTGCGGGCAGGGTGATCGCCTTGCTGGCCGAACCGGGCGACTACTTGGTCGAAGGCCAGTCGCTGGTACGGCTGGAGCCTGTCGATGCGCAGGCGGTCGAGGCCGAGGCTCACGCCGGGCAGGATCTCGACGCGATCCGCCCTGATCTGCAGAAGGTGATCGACCGGCATGCCTACACACTCGACGCCAACCGCGAGGCCGCCGTGGCCAGGCGGCATGCGCAGGGCGGGCGCACCGCGCGCGAGAACATCGCCGACCTGTGTGAGATCGCATCCGATCCGGGCAACTTCATCGAATACGGTGCGCTCGCCATTGCCGCGCAAACGCGGCGCCGCACGCTCGAAGACCTGATCGCCAACACGCCCGCAGACGGCATGGTGACGGGGCTTGGCAGCGTCAACGCGAAGCTGTTCGGCCCCGAGAAGTCGCGTTGCGCCGTGCTGGCCTACGACTACACGGTGCTGGCCGGCACGCAAGGCATGCGCAACCATCACAAGACAGACCGGCTGCTGGCGGTGGCGCACCAGCTGAAGCTGCCGGTGGTGCTGTTCGCAGAAGGCGGCGGCGGGCGGCCGGGCGATACCGACATGCCGATCGTCGCGGGCCTTAACAACCACACCTTCAGCCAGTTTGCGGCGCTGTCGGGCAAGGTGCCGGTGGTGGGCATCGTGCATGGCCGCTGCTTTGCGGGCAATGCGGCTCTGCTGGGTTGCGCCGACGTGATCATTGCCACCAAGGCAAGCAACATCGGCATGAGCGGCCCCGCAATGATCGAGGGCGGCGGGCTCGGCAGCTTTGCGCCGGAGCAGATCGGCCCGAGCAGCGTGCAGTCGCGCAACGGCGTGATCGACATTCTGGTCGAGGACGAAGCTGCCGCGGTGGCTGCGGCCAAGCAATACCTCTCGTACTTCCAGGGCCCCGTGGCCGACTGGCATTGCGCCGACCAACGCGCGCTGCGCCATGTGGTGCCCGAGAACCGGCTGCGCGTGTACGACGTGCGCGCCGCCATGCGCGGCGTGGCCGACACCGGCTCGCTGCTCGAGCTGCGTGCCGGTTTCGGCGCGGGCATCGTTACCGCGCTGGCGCGCATCGAGGGCAAGCCGGTGGGGCTGATGGCCAGCAATCCGCATCACCTGGGCGGCGCCATCGACGTGGAGGCGGCCGACAAATCCGCGCGCTTCATGCAGCTGTGCAACGCACACGGGCTGCCGATCGTCTCGCTGTGCGACACGCCCGGCTTCATGGTCGGACCGGAGATCGAGGCGCAGGCGCAGGTGCGCCACGTGTGCCGCATGTTCATGGTGGCGTCACACCTGCGCGTGCCGTTCTTTGCCGTGGTGCTGCGCAAGGGCTATGGCCTGGGCGCGCAGGCGATGACGGCCGGCGGCTTCGACGCCCCGGTGTTCACGGTGGCATGGCCCACGGGCGAGTTCGGCGCCATGGGGCTCGAAGGCGCGGTGCGGCTGGGCTACCGCAAGGAGTTGGCCGCGGTGCCCGAAGGTGCCGAGCGCGATGCACTGTTCAAGAAGCTCGTCGCGCAGCAGTACGCCAACGGCGAAGCGATTCACATGGCGCAAACGCTGGAGATCGACGCGGTAATCGATCCTGCCGAAACGCGCACCTGGCTGGTGCGTGGACTTGCATCGGCCGGCCGGTCGGTCGAAGCTGCCTCGCCGTATGTAGACACTTGGTAACGATGCACTAGACCTCGTCACACGAGAGGGCAAGGAGGCTCCGTAAACTGAGTCGCTTTGCGCGCATGAAACTGGGTTCGCATTGGCTTTCTGTTCTTTGCCAAGGTGTTTTGCGGCATGGCGTGACTGCGGTCGGGCTGTTGCTGCTGGCCGCTGCTGTGGCCGTGCAGGCCGTTCAGCCGGATGAAAGGCCGAAGCAGCCGGTAGAAGCACATTGGGTGACCAGCTGGGCCGTTGCGCCGGTGGACTTTCGTGAGCTGACGGCGAATCCTCTCGCCAAGGCCGCAGCCCCCAAGCCCGGAGGTGACCTGTTCCGCGGGCAGACGCTGCGCCAGCAATTCGAGACCGCGTTGGGGGCGAGCGCATCCGCATCCGCTTTTCCAACAGGTTCGGCAAGGCCCCGCTGCGCATCGCGGCCGCGAGCGTGGGGCTCAGCACCGGCGCGGACGCGGTGTCGCCGGCGACGCTGCGCATGCTGCGCTTCGGCGGCCGCGACAGCGTGGTGGTTGCGCCGGGCGCCGATGCATGGAGCGACGGTGCCGACTTGAAAGTCGAAGCCGGACAGGCCGTTGCGGTGAGCGCCTTCTTCGATCGGACGGTGCCTTACGCGACCGTTCACACACAGGTGTCCGACACGAGCTGGGTGGTGGGCGGCAATGCAGTCGGCACGCCCAAATTGCAAGGGGCCGCGCCGCTGCCGCTCAATCACATCGTGACCGGCCTCGATGTCATGACCACGCAGCCGGTGCGCGTGGTGGTCGCTTTCGGAGACTCCATCACCGCCGGCGGCGGCGAGGCGGGCGAGGGCGCGTATCCGGATCTGCTTGCCACGCGTTTGCGCAACAGCCCTTTGGCGACGCAGCCGGTGTCCGTCATCAATACGGGCATTGGCGGCAACCGCCTGCTGACCGACGGCATCGGCCCCAGCGGCCTGTCCCGCTTTTCGCGCGATGCGCTTGGGCAGACGGGCGTGACGCATGTCGTCGTGCTGCTGGGCACCAACGACATCGGCCGCAGCGTGCTGGTCGGCATGGCGCGGCTGCCCACGCCGGAGCACGAAGTGCCGACGGCGCAGCGCATCACCGAAGGCTTGCAGCAGCTGATCAAGCAGGCGCGCGCCAAGGGCGTGAAAGTGCTGATCGGCACCGTGCCGCCGTTCAAGAACACGCCCTACTGGAGCGACGCTTCCGAGGCGATGCGCGCGGAGGTCAACCGCTGGATCCGCAGCCGGCAGGACGTCGATGCGGTGATCGATTTCGACGCGGTGCTTCGCAGCCCCGCCGATCCCCTGGCGCTCAATCCCCTGTATGACAACGGCGATCACCTGCATCCCAACAAAGCGGGCCATGCCGCCATGGCAGCCGCGGTGGATCTTCGCGAATTGCAAGAGTAAGCGCTAACCAAAGCACTACTTTTCGCGATACACGTTTACACAAAGTCCGGTGTAGGGCTTACAGGGGGTTCACATGGCCCCGGCAGCATGAAGTCTCCAACAACTCATGAGGGCCAACCCATGAAAAAACTAGCAATCACGCTTTCGATCGGTGCCGCTTCGCTGCTCTCCGCGGGAGGCGCGCTCATGGTGCCGACAGCCGCCCATGCGCAGCCCGGCGTCTACGTCGAGGTGCCGCCTCCGCCGCCGCGCTACGAGCGCCCGCCGCCGCCGCGCCGTGGTTACGTGTGGGCCCCGGGGCACTATGAATGGCGAGGTGGACGCCATGTGTGGGTCCGCGGCATGTATGTGCGTGCCCGCCCTGGCTATGCCTACCGTGCGCCTGAATGGCGCGAACGCGACGGCCGCTGGGAATACCGCCGCGGCCAGTGGGACCGTGACGGCGACGGCGTACCGAACCGCCATGACCGTCGTCCGAACAACCCCAACCGCAACTGATTGAGGCGCAGGGGCGCCGCTAGCGGAACACGACCGTGCGGTGCCCGTTCAACAGCACGCGGTGTTCGCTGTGCCACTTCACCGCGCGGGCCAGCACCTGGCTTTCGGTGTCGCGGCCGCGGGCCGTGAGGTCTTCGACCGTATCGGTGTGGTCGGCGCGCGCCACGTCCTGCTCGATGATCGGGCCTTCGTCGAGGTCGGCCGTCACGTAGTGGGCCGTGGCGCCGATCAGCTTCACGCCGCGGTCGTGCGCCTGGTAGTAGGGCTTGGCGCCCTTGAAGCTGGGCAGGAACGAATGGTGGATGTTGATCGCACGACCGGCCAGGCTGTTGCACAGGTCGTTGCTCAAGATTTGCATGTAGCGCGCGAGCACCACCAGTTCGGCGCCTTCCGCCTCGATGATTTCAAGCTGCTTTGCCTCGCCCTGGGCCTTGGTGGCGGCCGTCACGGGAATGTGATGGAACGGCACGTTGTAGCTGGCGGCCAGCTGGTAGAAGTCGCGGTGGTTCGAGATGATGGCCCGCACGTCGATGGCGAGCAGCCCGCTCTTCCAGCGGAACAGCAGGTCGTTCAGGCAGTGGCCTTCCTTGCTGACCAGGATCACCGTCTTCATCGGCTGGGCGGCGGCGTGCAGCTGCAGGTTCATGCCGAAGCCCGCGCCGAAGGTGGCGAGCTGTTCGCGCAACGCCGCCTCGGTGTGGTCGCTGCAGGCAAAGCGCACGCGCATGAAGAACAGGCCCGTGTCGTGGTCGTTGTACTGGGCGGCTTCCTCGATGTTGCCGCCGCGCTCGAGCAGAAAGCCCGAAACGGCATGCACGATGCCCACGCGGTCCGGGCAGGAAAGGGTCAGGATGTATGCACTCATGAGGCCCCGATTGTCGCAGCGCGCGCCGAGGCCCGGCGCCGGCCGCGTTCAAAGCCCCAGGGCGCTGCGCAATGCGCTGCGGCTCGTGACGCCGAGCTTCGAATAGGTTTCACGCAAGTGCACGCGCACGGTGGCGGGCGACACGGACAGGCGGGTGGCAATGTCCTTGCCCGAATAGCCGGCGCAATAGAGGCGGCTTATTTCGGTTTGCCGCGGCGTGAGCATGGCGCCGGTGCCTGGCGCATTGCGGCGCAGCGCCACACGCAGCCCGCCATGTGCGGGTGTGACTTCGCACTGCCATCCGGCCGCATGCAGCTTGCGGATTGCGCCGCGCTCGCCCTCCAGCCATGACTTGGGCAGGCGCGGTTCCGACACCTTCGCCATTGCGGCGAGCCGCGGCCACGCGCGGCAGAAGTCGCCATTGGGAAAGAGGATCCAGCCTTCGTTGTCGGTCACGGCCAGCGGCTGGTCTCCGCTGCCGGTGTCTTCGA
Source organism: Variovorax sp. S12S4 (assembly GCF_023195515.1). Classification (NCBI taxonomy): domain Bacteria; kingdom Pseudomonadati; phylum Pseudomonadota; class Betaproteobacteria; order Burkholderiales; family Comamonadaceae; genus Variovorax; species Variovorax sp. S12S4. The sequence continues at coordinate 1,176,443 of NZ_JALPKR020000002.1, read as the reverse complement.
GGCCCTGGTGCGCACCGGCGTAGAGGCGGTTGATGAGCAGGGCCTCGCCGATGCCGGGCGCAAGCGCAGTGAGCGCGTCGACCTCGGCTGTGCCGTAGCGCGGCGATGCGGGCCCGCGGTTCAGGTAGCAATGCGCGAAGGTCTCGCTGCCTTCGAACGGAATGGACACGCCCAGCTGATGGTGAATGCCGTAGCGTGCCTGGAAGCTGCGCCACGACGGATGGCTCTGCTTCCAGCGGGGGTCGTCGTCGTTCACGCACACCGCCCGCAGGGGCTGTGCGTGCATGGCGGGGGTGGTGAAGTCGAGCTCGGCGCCGCCGATGGCATACCAGTCGGCGCTCATTCCAGACAGGTCGTAGCCAACGCCTACCGAGGCCACGAAGCTGCGCGGATGCCAGATGTTGATGGCGCCATGGTCGGCGCCCATCAGCCCGACGAGCCGTTCGAGCAGTTTCTTCGGAAAGCGCTCGCAGGCAGTAGTGCGCGCAAGGCGCAGCAGGCCCAGTGCCGCGGAGTCCGGATCGGTGAGAGAGAACGGGGACTTGGGCGCCATCGAACGGTTTGTCGAATCGCGAGGCGGCGGAGGCTACCACAACCCATGGTAGGCGGCGGGGGCGGGCGCGAAGGACGATTCCGGCTTCGGACGGGCGGCATTCACACACACAAGACCGAGGAGAAGAAACCATGCGCTTTCGAAGCAGGCGCCGGCTGGGGGCCGGCATTGCATTGGCCTTTTGCGCGGCGGCGGCCGCACCGGCAGGTGCGCAGGTGCTCAACCCCAACACCTGCCCCGGCGGCACGCTCTACAGCAGCACCGACCCGGGCGCGTACTCGGGCTTCAGCGCGCATCGCGACATCGTGCAGCAGGACTGCCAGAGCAACATGGCGGGCGGATCGGGCGCGCAGGCCGGCATCGACCTGAGCAGCGCGAACACGGCTCTAGGGCGCGACAGCAGCGCAAGCGGCGGCCAGGCGACAGCACTCGGGCGCGGCAGCACTGCGGCGGGCGTTTCGGCCGCGGCAGTCGGCGCGAACAGCAACGCGACCGGCAACGGCGCCACCGCAATGGGCTCGAACAGCAGTGCGACTGCCAACTCGGCCACGGCCATAGGTTCGAACACCGTGGCCTCGAGCGGCTCGGCCACCGCGGTGGGCAACGTGGCCAACGCCACGGGCGAGGCGGCATCGGCAGTGGGCTATCGCGCGCTGGCATCTGGTGACGGATCTGCCGCATTCGGACGCGAAAGCGAGGCCAGCGGCGACAGCAGCACGGCGCTGGGCGACATGGCTACCGCCTCGGGACGCAGCGCAATGGCGCTCGGCCGCGAAGCCCGCGCCACGAGCGATTTCGCGCTGGCGTTTGGCGCCAGCGCAAGGGCGACCGACATGGGTGCCTTGGCCATCGGAACGGCAAGCTTCGCATCGGGTTTCAACAGCGTGGCAATGGGCACGGGCAGCAGCTCGAGCGGTGCGGGGTCGGTCGCCATCGGCGCTGGCAGCACGGACGGCGGGCGCGAGAACGTCGTTTCGTTCGGCAGCACGACGGACCGCCGCAGCCTGATCAACATCGACGGCATCAGCGCGGCGGGCCACGTCGACGCCGGCGGTCTTTCCGTGAACGGCAATGCTTCGGTGGCGGGGCGGCTGACCTCCGGCAGCATCGACAACCTGGGCGGCGGTATTACCAACGCTGGGCGCATCAGCGGCGTTACCGCCGGCGCGGTAACAGCGACCTCGACCGATGCGGTCAACGGAAGCCAGCTCTATGCGGTAAGGAGCACGGCCGAGCAGGCACTGAACCTGGCAAGCCAGCAGGGCACGCAGGTGCAGCAGATCACGACGCAGGTGACCCAGAACACCCAGCAGATCACTCAGCACACCGAACAGATCGCAGAGCACGCGCAACAGATCACGCAGCACACCCAGCAGATCACGCAGAACACACAGCAGATCGAGCAGCAGGCAGTGCAGATACAGGCCATGGTCAATGGCCAGTTGGGTGTCTGCACCGTCAATGGCGGCGCCCTGCAATGCTCGGTGCAGGGCCAGGCGGCTGCACGTGCGGAGGGCGCGGGTGCGGCGGCGATCGGCAATGGCTCGCAGGCCACCGGCAACGGTGCGCTTGCCGTGGGCCGCAACGCCAAGGCGCTTGCGGCCGGGGCCATGGCGCTGGGCGACGGCAGCACGGCCAGCGCGAGCAATGCGGTGGCGCTGGGCCAGGGATCGGTGGCCGACCGGCCCGACAGCGTGAGCGTGGGCAACGCGGCCACGGGCTACCAGCGGCAGATCACCAACGTGGCACCCGGCGTGGCGGCCAGCGATGCGGTCAACCTTGCGCAGATGGAGCGCGCGGTGGCCGTGTCTTACGGCCAGGCGCGCGACTTTGCCGCGCGCGGCGTGGCGCAGGCCATGGCGATGCCGTCGATCCCGATGCTCGCGCCCGGACGCAAATGGCTGGGCGCGGCGGTGGGGCACTACGCAGGGCAGTCGGCGCTGGGCGTGGCCTTTGCCTATCAGCTCGACGAGCGCTGGAGCGTGGGCGCGGGCCTGAGCGCGGCGGCGGGCAACAGCGCGCAGCTCGGCGGCAGGCTGCAGGCGGGCTACCAATGGTGATCGGGGGCTGAGCGCCGGCAGAGCCAGGCCATGAGGCGGGCCCGTGGCAAAAGTGCAAGAATGCCACGGGCGGCCGCCGCAAGGGCGGCCAGCATCCACCGAGACCAAGAAGGAAGCACGCATGGCCTACCAGGACTTCAACATGGGCAACCAGTGGTTGCCCTTCACACCCAACCGCCACTTCCAGAAAGACCCGCGCGTCTTCGTGGCGGCCGACGGCATGACGTTCACCACGCACGACGGCAAGAAGGTGATCGACGGCATCTCGTCGCTGTGGTGCGTGGGCGCGGGCCACAACCGCAAGCCGATCAACGAGGCGATCAAGAAGCAGCTCGACACGCTCGACTACGCCACCGCTTTCCAGGTCAGCAACGACAAGGCTTTCAAGGCGGCGGAGATGATCGCCTCGCTGGCGCCGGGCGACCTGAAAAAGGTGCTGTTCTGCAATTCGGGCTCGGAGGCGGCCGACACCTCGATGAAGGTGGCGCTGGCCTATCACCGTGCGCGCGGCGAGGGGCACCGCAACGTGTTCATCGGCCGCGAGAAGGGCTATCACGGCGTGGGCTTCGGCGGCATGTCGGTGGGCGGCATTCCGGGCAACCGCAAGGTGTTCGGCTCGGCCTTCTTGCCGCGCGTGGACCACATGCGCTTCATTCACGATCCGGTGAACCACGCCTACATCCACAATGAAGAGCCGGTGTGGGCCGAAGACCCGCTGGTCGAGCTCGAGACGCGCATTCTTCCGCTGCACGACCCGAGCAACATCGCCGCCATCATCGTGGAGCCGGTGGCAGGTTCCGCAGGCTGGTACCTGCCGCCCGAGGGCTACCTGAAGCGCCTGCGCGAAATCTGCGACAAGCACGGCATCCTGCTGATCTTCGACGAGGTCATTACGGGCTTCGGACGTATGGGCACCAACTTCGCGTCGGACTATTTCGGCGTGGTGCCCGACATGCTCAACTTTGCCAAGTGCGTGACCAACGGCGTCATTCCGCTCGGCGGCGTGATCTGCCGCGACAAGCTCTACGACGCGATGATGAAGACCGACGCGCCCGAGCACGTGGTGGAGTTCTTCCACGGCTACACCTACTCGGGCCACCCGGTGGCCTGCGCCGCGGCCATTGCCACGCTCGACCTGTTCAAGGAAGAAAACCTGTTTGCGCGCGCAGGCGAAATGGGCAAGGTGCTGGGCGATGCGTTCCACAGCGCATTCAAGGGCCTGCCGAATGTGATCGGCATCCGCAGCCTCGGCCTCGCCGCGGCGGTGGAGCTTGCGCCGATTGCGGGCACGCCGGGCAAGCGCGCCTACGACATCTTTTTGGACTGCTTCCACAAGGGCGCGCTGGTGCGGCCCGCGGGCGACGTGCTGGTGATTGCGCCGCCCTACATCGTCGAAAAGCAGCACATCGACACGCTGGTCAATGCGCTGGCGGATTCGATCAAGAAATTCGCCTGAGCCGCCGGGCGCCCAGGCTACGCGGGTGCCCGCATGCCCGCGCAGTAGTCTTTGGGCGGCAGGGCGGGCGTGCGCCACACGGCGTCGTAGGCGCCCTTGTTGTCTTCGTTCGACTCGGGTGAATCGCCGCCGGCCTGCAGCCGCACCGTCTTGACCGAAACATCGGTCGGCAGGTGCTGCGGCACCCCCAGCACCTTGGTGGCGTGCCCCGCGCCGCTGATCAGCAGCACCGTCTTGCCCGGCTGCCGGGCCTTGACGATGGCTTGCGCCATGGCGCGGTCGCGCCCGACCTGGATGCGCGTCATGGGCACGATCTGGGCTTCGGGCAGCAGCTTGCAGTGGCCCTCGCGCACGGCGTCCTGCTGCGCGGTGTAGGCCTCGCCGTTGAGCTGCACGTCGAGCGAGACGTCGGCCATGGCGTTCTTCATTCGCGCGCGCGGCATGTTGGCGCCGATGACGGGCACGCCGGCGCGCACGGCGGCCATCACCGCCGGACCATAGCTTCGCCAGGGCCAGGCCTTGTCGTTCCAGCCGAGGGCGGCTTGCACCTGCGCTTCGGTGGCCGTGCGGTCGAGACGCGCGGTGCTCTTGCCTTCCTCGGCCATTTCGAGCAGCAGTGCGGCCAGCTTGCCCTGGCTCGCCAGCGCCTCGACGGTTTCCCGCTCGATGGCGTGGTGCTCGGCCGCATCGTGCTGCTCGCCCAGGATGAGCGCGTCCGCCGGCAGCAGCGCCGCGGCGCGCTTTGCCACGGGCGCATCAGGGCCGGGCGAAAAGGCGGAGCACCCTGCCAGCACGACGGCGGCGAGCAGGGGGACCAGGAATCGGGGAGCCCGCGCGGGGAAGGGTTGGGATTGCATCGCGCCATACTATGCGTTGGCGCCCGCACGCCTTGCCGTCCAATTTCGCTTTTTTCCTGTGGTGTCCCTTCGCTTTCCGGTTCGCGTGCTGGCCACGCTGTTGCTTGCACTCGCCGCGGCGGAAGTCTGCCTGGCTCTGCACACGCCCCTGCCATGGATGATCGGCCCGCTGCTCGCGGTGTCGCTGGCATCGATTGCCGGCGCCCCCACCGCGAGCTACACGCCGCTGCGCAACGGCGGGCAATGGACCATCGGCACCGCGCTGGGCCTCTACTTCACGCCGCAGGTGGTGGCGCTGGTGGCCGGCGTCTGGTGGGCCATTGCGCTCGCCATTGCCTGGGCCTTGCTGCTCGGCTGGGGCTTCGGGCGTTGGTTGCATGGGCTGCACGCCAAGCGAATGCCGCATGTACCGGCGAAATCGATGAGAGCGACAACTTACTTCGCCGGCGCCATCGGCGGCGCGTCGGAGATGACGCTGCTGTCCGAATCGGCCGGCGCGCGTACCGATCTGGTGGCGGCCGCGCACAGCCTGCGCCTGGTGGTGGTGACCATCACCATTCCGTTCGCCATGCAGTGGAGCGGGTTGCATGGGCTCGAAATCAATCCACCCATGGTGCGCGAGGTGAATGCGAGCGGGCTCCTGCTGCTTGCGCTGGCCACCGGCATCGGCGGCCTTGCGATGCGTGCGCTGGGCCGCACCAACCCGTGGTTCATGGGGCCGCTGGTGGTTGCCATGGGGTTCACCATCGCGGGCCAGGCGCTGTCGGCCGTGCCCACCTGGATGTCGAACACCGCGCAGCTGGTGATTGCCGTGAGCCTGGGCGTGCGCTTCAGCCGCGAGTTCTTGTACACGGCGCCGCGCTGGCTGGGTTCGGTGGCGCTGGGCACGGTCGTCATGCTGGTGGTGTGCGCAGGCGCCGCATGGCTGCTGGCCCGGGCGACGGGGCTGCACCCCGCCACGATGATCCTGGGCACTTCGCCGGGCGGCATTGCCGAAATGTCGATCACCGCCAAGGTCTTGCAGCTGGGGGTGCCGGTGGTCACGGCGTTTCAGGTGTGCCGGCTGGTGGCGGTGCTGCTGCTGGTGGGGCCGATGTACCGGTGGATCTACGGTCGGAAATGAGCGGCCACGGCTGAGTGGGCACAAAAAAAGCGCCTCGAAAGGCGCTTTTTTATCCGGGGCGGGCGGGCTCAGTGCACCAGCACCGGCGTGTGAGCCAGCTCGGCATAGCCTTCGAGCGTGTCCTCGACCTCTTCCTGGGTGGGCGTATTGAGCTGCCAGGCGGCAATTTGCTGCTGGAACAGTTCGGCCCACGAGCCGTCGAGGTAGACCTCTTTGCCCGAGCGCTTGTCGACGATCTCGAAGCCGTGGCGTTCCAGGACCGGCACATTGGGCTGGGCGGGTGTGTCGCTTTCGTTCGGCTGCACGTGCACGACGACGAAGGACTCTGAGTCATAGAGCATGTTCATTGCGGGGCCTGTGAGGATGTCGATGGCGTTCATGGGGGTTAGATAGCAATCAACGCGCCAGTTTCAAGCTCGGTTGTCTTTTTGTAGAGAAAACGCATTAATTTCTATGCTTGTTTCCTCCACTTTCGCGCTAGTTCGAGGGCCCCGCCGGAAGGGATTCGCGCAACTGCATGTCGGCGAAATCGCCGTTGGCCTGTGTCTGTTTCATCCGCACCGGCAGGTACCCAAGGGCCGGCGCGAGCCAGATTTCGATCTTGTCGTCGAACTCGCGCCGGGGGCTGCGCGTGAGCTTGCGCACCGCGTAGTCGCCGGCCGGCACGGTCATTTGCTCTTCGCCTTCGATGTTGAAGACCCAGACGCCGGCATCGCGCGGCCCGACCGTCTGGATGGAAATGCGGCTCCCGGCCGGATACCGCCCCGGGTCGCCCGCCAGCATGCCACCGAGCTGCATCACCACGCTGAGCCGGTCTTGCGCGCCGGGCAGCAGGGGCACGCTGGGCGCGTTGTTGCTGAACATCACCTGGCCTTGGTCGCGCAGGAAGTGCGAAGCCACCTCGCCCTTGCGGGCCTCCGAAAAGCGGTCCGGTTCGATGCCGGTGGGGCCGATCTTGCCGGTGCTGTGCTGGCTGCGGATTGTCCTGAACAGGAATTTGAGAGAAAGCCGCGCGTCGTAGCTGCTGCCGTCCTGCAGCCAGGCCAGGTCGCCGAAAACGCCTTGCATTGGCGATGAGCCCTGCTGGCCGGTGACCGCGAAGGCGAGCTTGACCGAGCCGGGAATGCGCAGCGCCTCCGGGCCGACGACATTGCCGGCCGTTGCGCTCGCGGCGCCTCCGGCTCCTCCGTCCCCGATGCCGGCGTTGCTTGTGCTGCCCGCGCCGCCCAGCGCAGCACCTGCCGGGGCGCTTGCCGGCGGCTCAGGAGCGGCTGCTCCTGAATCGATAGCGGTTTGCGCCGTGAGAGCACGCGTTTCCGGCGGAGGCTCTTCGAAAACCTGGGGTGCTGGGACTGGCATGGGCTCGGGCGCCGTCGGCGGCTTGGGCGCGGAAGGCTCGCGCGGCCGACGCGGTTTGACGGGCGGCGGTGGCTTGGCTTCAGCCGGGGCGACAGCTGCGGCGGCAGCGGCCGGCTTTTCCGGTGCGGGCGGCGCGATCACGATCGTCCGGGTGGTGAACTTGTTCGCAAGAGGCGAGGGATCCGGGCCGATGGCCGTGGGCGCCAGCCCCAGCAGCAGAACGTGAACCAGCCCCACCGCCAGCGTCAGCCCGGCGAGCGCCCGCCACGAGGGGCGTGCCGGGGGCGCAAGGGGCGAAAACGGGGAGGCGGCAAGCGTCGGCATGAGGTGTGGAGTGAGCGCGGGCGTCGAGGTTCACAAGGAGCACCTCGGTACACTGCCGCCCGTTCACCCAGTTTAGTGGGCGCGGCGCCGGCTCTCGTGTTCGCCCCGTGTCCTTCATCACGCAATTGCCACCATGAAACTCGCCACCCTGAAGGACGGCTCCCGCGACGGCCAGCTCGTCGTCGTCTCGCGCGACCTCACGCTCGCCCACTACGCCACCGGCATTGCCAGCCGGCTGCAGCAGGTGCTGGACGACTGGGGCTTCATGAGCCCGCAGCTGCAGGACCTGTACGACGCGGTCAACAACGGCCGCGCGCGCCATTCCTTTCCGTTCGATCCCTCGATGTGCATGGCGCCGCTGCCGCGCGCCTACCAGTGGGCCGACGGCTCGGCGTACCTGAACCACGTCGAGCTGGTGCGCAAGGCGCGCAACGCCGAAGTGCCTGAAAGTTTCTATCAGGACCCGCTGATGTACCAGGGCGGCAGCGACGACTTTCTCGGCCCGACCGACGACATCGTGGTGCCGAACGAAGCCATGGGCATCGATTTCGAGGCCGAGATCGCGGTGATTACCGGCGACGTGAAGATGGGCGCCACGCCCGACCAGGCGCTCGACGGCATCCGGCTGGTGATGCTGGCCAACGACGTGAGCCTGCGCAACCTGATTCCGGCCGAGCTCGCCAAGGGCTTCGGCTTCTTCCAGAGCAAGCCCGCCACCGCCTTCAGCCCGGTGGCCGTGACGCTCGACGAAATCGGCGAGGCCTGGCAGAACGGCCGGGTGCACCTGACGCTGCAAAGCAGCTGGAACGGCCGCAAGGTCGGCATGTGCGACGCCGGGCCGGAGATGACCTTTCACTTCGGCCAGCTCATCGCCCACATCGCCAAGACGCGCAATGTGCGCGCCGGCAGCATCGTCGGCAGCGGCACCGTGAGCAACAAGGGCGTGGAAAAGAACGGCCGCATGGACTGGCCCAAGGGCTATTCGTGCATTGCCGAGAAGCGCTGCATCGAAACCATCCAGGGCGGCGAGCCCGTGACCGAGTTCATGAAGTTCGGCGACACGATCCGCATCGAGATGAAGGGGCTCGACGGCCACTCGCTGTTCGGCGCGATCGACCAGGAGGTGGTGTCGGTGGCGGGGCGGCCGAAGGTGGCGCCGGTGTCGCTGGTCAATTCCCAGGCCGACCAGTCCGCCGATACGGCTGAAGACTAGGCTCAAGAACTTTTGGGGCCGCGGCGCGCAGCAGCTCTTTCTGTGTCCGTATGCCCAGCCGCCGGAACGCCCGGTATTGATGGGTGCGCACCGTCGTCAGCTCGATGCCGATCTCGCGCGCCGTCTGCTTGGCGGTGCTGCCCGCCATCAGGTGGCCGATGACTTCGCGCTCCCGCAGGCTCAAGGTCAGCAGGCGCGAGGCCAGGGAGGGCGCCACCGTGTTCCCTGCCGCCACCGTGCTGCGGCCGTGGGCCATCGTGGCCTCGGCCAGCAGGGTGGCGTGGCTCTCGATTGCCGCGAAGTCGCGCTCGTCGAATTCAGGCTGCGCCAGGCTCCGGTAGAAGCTCACCGCCACGCGCTGGCCGGTGGGTGTCAGCAGCAGCACCGACGCACGTTCGCGAATGCCTACGTCGCCGTAGCAGGCGGCGCGGTAGGCGGGGTCGGCCACCTCCTCGGCGCGCTGGTGGCCCAGCCACAGCTGCGCGCGCTTGGGCAGCTTGCGCTTCGCGAGCCAGGTCATGTTGGGGTCGAGCAGGTCGAAGCGCTGCGCCACATAGCCCTCGGCGGTGCGTTCGGCCGTGGTGCCGTAGCTGCTGGCCGCCGACACGGCCTCGATGCGGCCGGTCGCATCGACCGCGAACACGGTGCAGAAGGTCGCTGGCATCACGCGGTGCATGGCCGCAAGGCAGTTGGCTGCGAGATGCGGCGTGCCGATGCCCGCCAGCACGTCGCGGACGATGGCCGCGGGCAGCGTGGTGTCGGCAGTGGGTTGAATGCGCCAGCGTCTCATGGGAGCAGACCAGACTCAGGGTAAATACGTCGTACAAAGTTATGACAACGGGCGTGGCCCCGCATCGGGACAATCCCGCTGCATGACGAACCCCACCATTGCGGCCGAGGCGCCCGCTCCCGCCCCCGGCGCCATTGCCGCCGATGCCGCAAGCGGCCCCGTGCCGCCGATGCCCAGCGCGACCGGGCTGCCGCCTTCGGTCGGTGCCTTTCACTACACGCGCTACAAACCGTGGACGCCGCCGCTGGAGCAGGGCGGCGTGGAGCCGGGGCGCCATCCGGTGGTGATTGCGGGCGGCGGGCCGGTCGGCATGGCGCTGGCGCTGGGGCTCGCGAACCACGGCGTGCGCTGCGTGGTGCTCGAGGCCGACGACACGGTGTGCGTGGGCAGCCGCGCGGCCTGCATCTCGCGCCGCAGCCTGGAGATCATGGAGCGGCTCGGCGCGCTTCCGGCGTTCCTGGCCAAGGGCCTGCCGTGGACCAGCGGGCGCAGCTTCTACAAGACGGCCGAGGTGTTCCGCTTCGAGATGCCGCACGACGAGCGGCAGAAGCTGCCGCCAATGATCAACCTCGAGCAGTACTACGCCGAGCACTATCTGCTGGAAGAAATCTTTCGCCGCAACGAGGCGACGCCGGGGCTCATCGACATCCGCTGGGGCACCGAACTCGTCGGCATTGCGCAGGATGAAGACGGCGTGACGCTCGACGTGCGCAACCCCGAACGCGCCTACCGATTGCAGGGCCAGTGGCTCGCGGCCTGCGACGGCGGCCAGAGCTTCGTGCGCAAGTCGCTGGGGCTTTCGCTCGAGGGCACGGGCTACGAGGGGCGCTACGTCATCATCGACATCGAGTTGCACAGCAAGCATCCGACCGAACGGCGCGCGTGGTTCGATCCGCCGTGGAACCCGGGCTCGACCGTGCTGATGCATCGCCAGCCCGATGACATCTGGCGCATCGACTACCAGTTGCGTGCCGGCCAGAGCACCGAAGAAGCGCTGACGCCGGCGGCCGTGGCCGAGTTCGTGCAGCGGCATCTGGACGCCATTGGCGAAGGCCACCTGCCGTGGAAGACGGTGTGGACCTCGGTCTACCGTGCGGGCGCGATGACGCTCGAGAGCTACCGGCACGGCCGCGTTCTCTTTGCCGGCAATGCGGCGCATGCGATGCCGATCTTCGGTGTGCGCGGCCTCAATTCGGGCTTCGACGATGCCGACAACCTGGCCTGGAAGCTGGCGTTCGTGGCACGCGGCCTATCGGATGCGGCGCTGCTCGACTCGTATTCGCAGGAGCGAATCGAAGCCTTCCACGTCAATGCCGAGAACGCGATGCGCAGCACCGAATTCATGTCGCCGCCTTCCCGCGGCTTCGACCTGATGCGCGAAGCGGCGCTGTCGCTGTCGGAGGCGCATCGCGGCATTGCGCAGCTGATCAATCCGCGGCAGACGCAGGCGGTGCGCTATGCGGCTTCGGCGCTTTCCAGCGAAGGCGATGTGCTGGCGGCAGGCCCGTTGCCCGGGGAGGTGATGGCCGAGCAGCAGCTTGAGCAGGGGCACCTGACCGACTGGATCGCTCCGGTCTTCACATTGCTCGTGCTGCGGCCGCGGGCCGGTACCGCCTTGCTGCCGGAAGACGAGGTGGCGCAGGCGCTGCGCGGCGATCTGCCGTTCGCGGTTCGCGTCATCGCGGGTGCCGGCGTCGATGGCGCCGATGCACATGCCGACGCGGCGGTGTTCGAGGCGGTGGGCGCACGTGACGGCGCCTTCTATCTGCTGCGGCCCGACGGCCATGTGGCCGCGCGCTGGCAAAACCTGCCGGGCGGCGCGCTGACCGGCGCGTTGGGCCGCTCCGCCGCCGCTGCTTTAAAGGAGATTGCCGCATGACCACATCGCTCGCCCCCGACGCGCGGGACCGCATCTACGCGGAGTGCGCGCGCGCCATCACCGAAGCCGGCCCCGAACGCGAATCGCTGTTTCTCGCGCGGCTCGCGCTGCTGCTGTTCGAGCAGGTCGGCGACGAGGCGCGTTGCCGCCGCGCATTGGCCGACGCGCTGGACGCGCTGCCCGTACCATCGCTGTCCGCAACCCAATCACAACAAACCGGAGACTGATCCACATGGACCGCCGCACTCTTCTGGCCACGCTCGCTTCGGGCGCCGCCATGGCCGCAAGCCCGTTCGCCAGCGCGCAGGACTACCCCACGCAACTCATCAAGTGGGTGGTGCCCTATCCCGCGGGCGGCGGTACCGACGTGATTGCGCGCACGCTCGCCGAGGCCATGCGCCAGGCGCTGGGCCAGCAGATCGTTATCGACAACCGGCCCGGCGCCTCGACCAACATCGGCGCCGACCTGGTCGCAAAGAGCAAGCCCGACGGCTACACCGTGATGTCGGCCGACAACGCCGTGCTGGCCTTCAACGAGCACCTGTTCGGCAAGCTGCCGTTCAATCCGGAAAAAGACTTCACCTACGTCGGCGCGATCGGCAAGTTTCCGCTGGCGCTGGTGGTGCACCCGGACTTTCCGGCCAAGAACTTCAAGGAGTTCCTGGCGTATGTGAAGGCCAATCCGGGCAAGGTCAACTACGCCTCGCCGGGCAACGGATCGCCGCATCACCTGGCCATGGAGATGTTCAAGGTTCGCACCGGCACCTTCATCACGCACATTCCATACCGTGGCGCCGCCCCGGCGATGGCCGACGTGATGGGCGGGCAGGTGCCGTGCATGTTCCTGGACCTGGCCTCGGGCCTGCCGATCATGCAGGGCAACAAGGTTCGCGTGCTGGCCATTGGCTCCGGCGCGCGCAACAAGCTGCTGCCCAACGTGCCGACGCTGGCCGAAGTGGGCGTGCCCAATACCGAGGTGTTCGCGTTCCAGGGCGTGCTGGGCCCGGCCGGCCTTCCGCCCGCCGCGGTGGCCAAGCTCAACAGCGAGCTGAACCGCGCGTTCAGCACGCCGGCGGTACAAAAGCGCTTCGATGATTTCGGCATGGAAGCCATGCCGGGCACGCCCGCGCAGTTCGAAGCGCTGGCGCGCGCCGAGTCGAAGCGCTGGGGGCCGATCATCAAGCAGGCCGGCATCAAGCTGGACTGAGCTCGCCGCGCGCTTCGCAGCGGCGGGCTATTTCCTGGAGCCGTCTTCCAGCACGTGCTCGTCGCGTTGCAGCTCGCCGTTTTCGTCCCAGCTGCGCTCGCGCGTCACGCGGCCCCTGGCATCGAAGCTCGATTCGGCGAGCAGCGTTCCTTTTTCGCTGAAGCGCTGGTGCTTGCCGACCGGCACTTGCCGGCCGCGGCCCGCCACCCGATAGCGCCCATGCGCAGCGCGCTGGCCGCTCTCGTAGAACTCGGTGATCTCGACCGCGCGCGCATCGCCGGAGCCGCTGTAGGCGGACTTGCTGCGGGGCTGGCCATGCAGGTAGTAGCTGTCGTCACGCATCGGCTCGCCCGCGGGGTTCCAGCGCTGGTCGCGGATCAGCGAGCCCTTTTCGGAGAACTCCTGCTCGCGTTGCCGCACCGCGCTGCGTTCGACCAGCAGCCACACCGTTTCGCGGCGCTTCACCCCTTCGGATGAGAAGTGGCGCTCGGTGCGCTGGTTGCCGTTGATCTCGTCTTGCACCGAGGGCTTGCCGTTGTCGTAGAAGTCCTGCGACCGCACGCGCTTGCCGAGCATGTACGACAGCCGTGAACGCAGGAAGCCGCGCGCGTCGAACAGCTGGACCTGCGAGGGGCCGCCGGTGAAGCCGCACAGCCGGGCGTCGTCGGCCACCGGCGCGAGCATGGGCGTTTCGCCGCAGCGCAGCGCGGACAACTGGCCGCGCTCGGTGAACTCGATGAAGGCACGGTCGGTTCCCGTGCTGGGATAGAAAGTGACGCGGCGCAGCCGGCCGCCGGGATAGAAGCTGCGAACCAGCCCGCGCTCCTGGCCGTCGTCGTACGTGGCCTCGCGCAAGACTTGCCCCTCGGGCCCGTACTCGCGGGCGAGGCCATGGATGTTTCCACCGGCATTGAGGATGTGCTCCCTGGCGAGCTTGCCTTTTTCATAGAAGCGCGACAGGCCGGTGAAGGCGCCGTTCTGCACCTGCTGCTCGCGCTGGGGCTCGCCGGTCGCGCGGTCCTTGCAGCGCATGAGGCCTGTCGCGCCGAGGAGCGTGCTGCCGTCGGAGGGGTTCACCCGGCGTCCGTTGAGTTCACAGTCGAGCGCGGCATGCGCGCCGCCGGCAGTGAAGAGCGTGAATAACCACAAGGTCGCCGTTGCGGCCCCGCGCCGGCGAATCATTTGTCGTACAGCGCGGCGAGCGAACGGAATCCCTTGACCTCGATCGGGTTGCCGAAGGGATCGCAGAAAAACATGGTCCATTGCTCGCCCGGCTGCCCCTCGAAACGCACCTGGGGTTCCAGCACAAAGTCGGTGTTGGCGGCTTTGAGCCGTTCTGCAAGCGCCTGCCAGTCGGGCAATTCGAGCACGATGCCGAAGTGCGGCATGGGCACCATGGCGTTGCCGACCCGGCCGGTGCGCGTGGTGGCGAAGGGTTCGCCAAGATGCAGGGAGATCTGGTGGCCGAAAAAGTCGAAGTCGACCCAGGTGTCGGTGCTGCGGCCTTCGGCACAGCCGAGGACATTTCCGTAGAAGCGGCGGGCCGCGTCGAGGTCGCGAACGTGAAAGGCAAGATGGAAGATGCTCTGCATGGTTCCGGATTATGGGCAGCGGTGCTGTGAGAATGCCGGACTTTCTTTCATCGTGGAGCAAGCCTTGCGGATACTCCGGACCCTCTTTGCGCCCGGGCGCAATTTCGACTTGAAGGCGCCCGCGCGCCAGTGGTTTCTTGCCCGCCTGCCGCGCCTTGTGCTGGCGGGTGCCTGTTCCCTTCTCGCGGTGGCGGCGCATGCCGCCTGCCCGCCTTCGGCCATTGCCAGCCTCGGCAAGCCGGGCTCTGCGGTCGGCCAATGGAATGCGGTCGACCGGGGCCTGCTGTGGCGCGCCGACCGGGACGGGCGTACCTCCTGGCTCTACGGAACCATTCATCTCGGCCGAGCCGAGTGGGTGCGGCCGGGCCCCACCGTGCAAAAGGCGCTGGAGCAAAGCGACGCGCTCGCGCTGGAACTCGACGCGCGCGATCCGGCGACCATGCGCGCCATGACGCAGCCGGCGGATCCGGCCCTGGTGGCGCGGCTGCTGAGCGGCCAGCGTGCGCAGCGGCTGGCGCGCCAGAATGAAGCCGCCTGCGTGCCGCCCGGAACCATGTCAGAGCTGCAGCCCATCCTGCAGGTCACTGCGCTGGCGGGCCTGGTGGCGCGTGCCGATGGCCTGTACCCGGAATTCGGCGTCGACGAAACGCTGGCCGTCTCGGCGCGGAACAACAGCAAGCCGGTGTTCGCGCTGGAAAGCGCGGCCTCGCAATTGAAGATGCTCACGGGAGATTCCGAAGCCGAAGAGGCGGAACAGATCGATGCTGCGCTGGACGAACTGGAGTCGGGCCAGTTGCGCACGCAGATGAAGGAGCTGGCCGAGGTCTGGGCCCGTGGCGATGCGGACAAGCTGGGCCGTTATCCCGAGTGGTGCAACTGCATCAACACGCCGGCCGAACGGCGGCTGATGAAGCGCCTGCTCGACGACCGCAATCCGGGGCTCGCGGACGGCATCGAGCGCATGCACGCGGGCGGGCGGCGCGTGTTTGCGGCCGTGGGTGCGCTGCACATGGTGGGCCCGCAAGGGTTGCCTGCGCTGCTGGCGGCCCGGGGGTTCACGGTTGCCGCGGTGCCGCTGTCCGCGCAGCCGCCGCTCGCGGTGCCGGCAGCACCGGCTGTGACACCGCCCAAGGCGGAGGGCCGGAATGCAAGGGGCGCTCGCAATGCCCGCAATACCCGTGACGCCCGCGGTGCGCGCGGCAGCCAGACTGCCAAGAGCAGTAGCGCAAAGAGCAGCAGCAGTGCCAAGGGTTCCAAGCCCAGCGCCAAGCCCGCGCAACGCGTGCCGGCCACGAAGACCAAACAGCGCCGATAATCGCCAACACCATGCACCTGCTGCGAAACCACCCCCGCTTCCTTGGCCTCGTCGGCCGATGGGTGCTGCTGTGGTTTGTGCTTTCGCTCGGCGTGGCGGTGGCGTCGCCCATCGTGCACCCACAGGCCGTGGAACTGGTGTGCTCGAGCGTCGGCTCGGTCAAGGTGGTGGTCCACACCGAAGACGGCGTGCAGGAAATGGGCGCCTCGCACATGGACTGCCCGCTGTGCGTGCTCACCGGCGCACCGCCTCCTTCGGCGGACCCCGCCGGTTTCGATCTTCCCTTGCCGCTGGGCCGCGTGGTCCAGTCCATTCCCGCCGCGCGCCTTGCCGCGGCCACCGCCGCGCCATTGCCGGCGCGCGGGCCGCCCACCTTCTCCTGAAGCTTTCAAAACCGTAGCCGCATGCGCCGATCGACAGGTGCGTGCGGCCTGTCTGGCTTGAAGTTCGTGGAGCAGGTTTCCAGTGAAAAAGCATTCCCGGGCCTTGGCAATTGCCATGGCATTCCCCTTTGGCGCGCCCTTGTGGGCGCAAGAAGCACCCGAGCCGCCCGAGAGCGGCGGCGTGCGCACCCTCGGCACCGTCACGGTCAGTGACGGCCGCCCGACCTCGCTGCCGACGCAGATCCCAGCCACCATCGAAGGTGTGACGGGCGAGCAGATCTCCGAAACGGTCAATGCGACCGACAGCGAGGACGCGCTCAAATATTTGCCCAGCCTTGTGGTGCGCAAGCGCTACATCGGCGATTTCAACCATGCGGTGCTTGCCACGCGCGCCTCCGGCACGGGCAACAGCGCTCGGTCGCTGGTGTTCGCCGACGGCATCATGCTGTCGAACCCGCTGGGCAACGGCGCCACCTACGCGCCGCGCTGGGGCATGGTGTCGCCGGAAGAAATCGAGCGGGTCGACGTGCTGTACGGGCCCTTCTCCGCCGCCTATCCGGGCAACTCGGTCGGGGCCGTGGTCGACTACGTGACGCGCATGCCCACCAGGCTCGAAGCGCACGTCAAGCTCAGCGGCTTTGCCTCGAATTTCGACCTGTACAACAGCCGCTCGTCGCCGGCCGGGCAGCAGTTCGACCTGTCGCTGGGGAGCCGCAGCGGTAACTGGTCCTGGTGGCTCAGCGCGTCGCGCACCCACAGCAAAGGGCAGGCGCTGGTGTTCGGCAACCGGCTGGTGAGCGCCGGCACGGTGGGCAATGCGGGCACACCGGTGACGGGCGCGGTGCTGGGGCTGAACCCGTCGAACCAGCCATGGTGGCTGGTGGGCGGCTCGACCATCTACGACACCATGCAGGAGCAGGCCAAGCTGAAGGTGGCCTACGACTTTTCGCCCACGGTGCGGGCGACCTACACCCTTGGCGCGTGGAACAACACGACGCACGGCAGCGTCGACACCTACCTGCGCGATGCGCTCGGACGGCCGGTGTATTCAGGGCGCGTGAACATCGGCGGGCGCAGCTACAACCTCGACGCGCCGAGCGCCGCGCTCGCGCCGACAGAGACCGCGCTCACGCACTACATGCATGGCCTCTCGGTCAAGAGCCACGCCGGCGGTGTGTTCGACTGGGAGGTGGCCGCGAGCCTGTTCGACTATGCGAGCGACACCTCGCGCACGCCGACCACACCGTTGCCGGGCGCCTTCAACGGCGGCCCCGGGCGCACCACCGACATGGGCGGTTCCGGCTGGCACACATTCAAGGCCGCGGGCACCTGGCGCCCGACCGGCTCTGCCGACGGCGTGGGCGCTCATGTGGTCGAGTTCGGCTTTCAGCAGGACACGGCGCGGCTGCGCACCAGCGTCGGCAACACGCTCGATTGGATCGATGGGCCGCCCGTGACGCCGTTCTCTGCCTTCAACGGCAACACGCGGCTGCAGTCGTTCTATGTGCAGGACACCTGGCGCTTCGCCGACAACTGGAAGACCACGCTCGGCCTGCGCCATGAACGGTGGGAAGCCTACGGCGGCCAGCTCGGCAATGCGACGAGGCTGCTCGACTTTGCGCCGCGCAAGAACAGCTACGACTCGCCCAAGGCGGCCATCGCCTGGCAGGCCACGCCCGACTGGTTGTTGAAGGCCTCGACCGGCCGCGCGGTGCGCATGCCGACCGTGAGCGAGCTCTACCAGGGGTCGATCGAAGGCAACCGCATCGTCAATACCAACCCGAACCTGCGGCCGGAGCGCTCGTGGACCACCGAGCTCAGCGCCGAGCGCGACCTGAAGGGCTGGGGCGTCGACGGCGTGCTGCGCACCTCGCTGTTCTTCGAGAACACGAAAGATGCGCTCTACAGCCAGGCGCTCACCAACCTGGTGAGCACGGTGCAGAACGTCGATGCAATTCGCACGCGCGGCCTGGAGGTGGCACTGAATGCGGTGGACGTGGGCATCAAGGGGCTGGACCTGGGCGGCAGCCTTACGCTGACGCGGTCGAGGATTGCCGCCAACAGCGGTTTTGCCGCCAGCGTGGGCCGCGACCAGCCGCGCGTGCCGAAGGTGCGTGCCACGCTGCTCGCCACCTACCGGCCTGACGCGAGATGGAGCTACACGGTGGGCGCGCGCTACAGCGGCACGCAGTACGGCACGCTCGATAACAGCGACACGAACGGCGCGGCGTACATGGGCTTTTCGAAGTTCTTCGTGGTCGACGCACGCATTCGCTACCGCTTCGACCGGCAATGGAGCGCCGCCGTGGGCATCGACAACCTGAACAACAACAAGTACTGGGCTTTCCATCCCTATACGCAACGCACCTTCGTGGCCGAGCTCAAGTTCGACCTCTGATTTTCTTTTTTCTCAATTTCTTCAAGGAGTTTCCTCAATGAACCACCCGCGCATCATCCTCGAGACCGTTGCCGCATGTGCCATGCTCGCCAGCGCGACCACAGGCTTTGCCCACGTCACCCTGCCGCGAGGC
The DNA here is from genome assembly GCF_023195515.1 of Variovorax sp. S12S4. Taxonomy (NCBI): domain Bacteria; kingdom Pseudomonadati; phylum Pseudomonadota; class Betaproteobacteria; order Burkholderiales; family Comamonadaceae; genus Variovorax; species Variovorax sp. S12S4. The sequence goes on along the minus strand of NZ_JALPKR020000002.1, from coordinate 1,157,801 downwards.
GGAGCGACCGTCGGCAGCGACTACAACGCGGCGTTCCGCGTGGGCCATGCCTGCGAAGGCGCCAAGGCCACCACGGGCCTGGCCGTTCGCCTGCCCAAGGGATTTGTCCTGAGCGACGCGCAGGCGCGCAAGGGCTGGAAGCTCGATGTGCAGAAGAACGCCGGCGACGGCGAGGTGCGCTGGACCGCCGAAAGCGCGCAAACCGCGCTGCCCGCCAGCGAACGCGCCGAATTCGTGCTGCGCGGCAAGGTGCCCGGCACGCCCGGACCGTTGTGGTTCAAGGTGCTGCAGACCTGCGACGTGGGCAGCATCGACTGGGCCGAAGTGCCCGCAACAGGCAACTCGACCGCGGGGCTCAAGACGCCCGCCGCTAAGCTCGACGTGGTGGCGCAGGGCGTGGCCACGGTCGACGTGCGCGACGGCTGGGTGCGCCAGTCGGTGCCGGGCCAGAGCGGCACGGGTGCTTTCATGAAGCTCACCGCGCCCACGGGCACCAAGCTGGTCGGCATTGCGACGCCAGCGGCCGGCGTGGCCGAGGTGCACGAGATGAAGATGGAAGGCGACACCATGAAGATGCGCGAGCTGCCGGGCGGCCTCGATCTTCCCGCGGGCCAGACCGTCGAACTCAAGCCGGGCGGCTACCACGTAATGATGATGGACCTGAAGCAGCCGTTGACCAAGGGATCGACCGTTCCGGTGACGCTCCGCTTCGAAGATGCCAAGGGGCAGAAGACCTCGCTCGAGCTGAAGCTGCCGGTGGGCGCGCCCGAAGGTGCCGATGCGGCGGCACCGGCTCACCAGCACAAGCACTGACCCGCCCGGCGCCCGGCGGGAAGCGCTTACAGCAACTGGTCGGGCGCCAGTGGACCGAAGAGCCTGAGCAGCAGGCGCAGGGTCAGGCTGGCGTCGGGCTCGGTGGATGTGTCCTTCAGCCCGCTGCCCTCGGGCGCCCGCCAGAGCAATGAACGATCGTTCAGTTCGACGCGCCACGAGCCTTCGCGCATGCCGCGCTCGATCTGCTCGGAGGCTGCGCGGGAGAGCTCGGCACTTCGCACCAGAAGCGCGATTTCGGTGTTCTGCAACTGAGAGCGCAAGTCGAGATTCATCGATCCGACCACCAGCAGCCGGCCGTCCATCACCAGCACCTTCGAGTGCAGCATGGAGCGCGACTCGCCCAGGTTGCCGCTGCCGGAAGACCCGAATGCGTTGCTGACGCTGGCCTGCTCGCTGCGCAGTTCGTAGAGTTCCACGCCGAGCTTGAGCAGGTCTTCGCGATGGCGCGCGTAGCCGACATGCGCCACCGGCGCATCGTTCGACGCGAGCGAATTGGTCAGCACCCGGATGCGAACCCCGCGTCCGCGGGCTGCCGCGAAGGCTTGCTTCATGTCGGGGCCGGGCACGAAATAGGGCGAGATGATGAGCAAGTCGCTGCGCGCTTGGCCAATCAGCTGCAGCAGACCTTCGACGACCGTGTCGCTGCCCGCGGCAATGTCGGAGCTGGCCTGGAGCGATGCCGCGCGCCGCGAGGAGCCGGCCGCGTCGCCAGGCTGGCTCACCACCAGGCCGGGCGCCTTTGTCTGCTCGGGGCCCCTATCAGCCGGAATCTTTCCGGGCTGGTCGGCAAGCATGACCGCGGGCGCCCAGACGAAGCGGGCGGTCTTCAGATCAAGCGGCTTTTCGTCCCAGGCGCGGGCGAGTTGCGCGGGCGTGGGCGCCGTGCCGGGTTTCGGTTCGCCGTCGGTGGTTGTCGGCGGTGGGTTCTGCGCGCGGGCCGATTCGTCGGCCAGCTCGCGGTCAGCCTGCGCCGCGCGCTCGCGGATGGCTTTCAATTCTTCGCGCTTGACCAGCGATTGCACGGGGTAGGCGCGTTCGTTGTTCCAGTAGCTGTCGAAGCTGCGCGACAGGTCTTGCACGATGGGGCCGGCCGCCAGAATGTCGACGTCGATGAAGTTGCCCTTCAGCGCATTGCCGAAATAGGCGTCGCCCAGGTTGCGGCCGCCGGTCACGCCGAGCACGTTGTCGGCAAGAAAAAGCTTGTTGTGCATTCGCTGCTGGATGCGGGAAGCATCGCCGACCGAATTGAGAAGGCGTGCGAATGACGAGCCGCGCGCGCCCGCGAGCGGGTTGAACAGCCGCATTTCGATGTTGGGCACGAAGGCCAGGCCCAGCACCAGCGCATCCCGGCCGGTGCTATGGAAATCGTCGAGCAGGATGCGCACGCGCACGCCGCGCTGGGCCGCGGACCGGATGCCGCGCAACAGCCGGCCGGTGCTGGCGTCGGCATGGATGGCGTAGTACTGCAGGTCGAGCGTCTTCTGCGCGCCTTCGATCAGCGCGAGCCGGCTACCGTAAGCGGCGGGAGGGCCGCCAAGCAGCAGGAAGCCCGACTCGAAGCGCGCCGCGTCGGCCTTTCGCCGCTGCTGGACCAGGGCTTCCAGGGCGGTGCCGCTCGGCGAGGGAAGTGCGCTGGACACTGGCCGGTCGACATGCTCCGGCAGTTGCGCGCAGGCGCCTTGCAGCACGATGGCCAGGAGCACGACGGACCGGCCGAAGAACGCGAAGATGGAAGACATGCGGCTTTCCGGGAATTTGGAGCCGCATATATAGCTCAGTCGGCGCCGTCCCGGCGTGGGACGGCGTGACAGCTCCATGTAGAACTAACGAACTAGCGACCGGCGGACAGTTCTTCCTGGCGTTCCAGGGCGGCCAGCAACTCGTCGTCGATCTGGGCGTGGCGCTGGCTCAGTTCGGCGGCGCGCGAGGCGTCCGTGGCATAAATCGCGCCGCCGTCGAGTTCGAGC